>NZ_CP192011.1:4800000-7289990 GCF_050948385.1 Actinomadura formosensis | reverse complement strand
GCGCAAGGTCCCCCTCCCACCGACTCCGCCGTACGGAGTACCTGACTGCCCGGCTCTCCCACGGGATACGGCCCGCCTCAGGGGGCACGCCGCGACGCGGAAGACTTACTCTCTCACGAGTTGTCCACAGAGTTGTCCACATGCTGTGCATAGACATGCGGCACCTGTGTAAAACCCGTGAGGCGGGTTTCTGGAAACGAGGTCGGGAAGACCCCGGCCTTTTCTCGGCCGGTACTGGGGCGCTCTGGAACGGGGGGCTTGAGGGGGCGGAGTGCCGACATCAGGTCGTCGAAGTCGTCGAATCGGTCGAAGGAGCGTCGGCTCGCCCAGACGACCTTAATCGCTGCCGCCATCACCCGCAACACGAACCGGCTCCGTCCACAGGCGTGCTTCTCCGGCCCGGCGGCGGTGGGGGCCTCCGTTTGACCGGGTACCCGGGGAGCCCGTAACGTGCTGAGGTCGAGTCGCATCGACGGAGATGCCGCGTGCCCGCCGGCAGCCCCTCAGGCGAGTCCGGGTGGGCCCCCGCTGCGGGGGACCGGACGCGGACCTCGATGCGAGCTTTCGAGCCTGACGCCTGAAGACGAACCGACCGCAGCACTGGAGCCCCAAGTGAGCAAGCGTACTTTCCAGCCGAACAACCGTCGTCGCCACAAGAAGCACGGCTTCCGGCTGCGCATGCGCACACGTGCCGGCCGCGCGATCCTGGCCAACCGGCGCACCAAGGGCCGCACCCGCATCGCGGTCTGAGCCTCCCGCACCGTGCTGCCGTCCGGTAACCGGATGCGGCGGCGGGACGACTTCACGCTGGCCGTCCGGCGCGGTCGCCGCACCGGACGGCCAACCGTCGTGGTTCACCTGCTTCACCCGGACGAGCCCCCCGCGGCGGCCGCGCCGCCGCTGGTCGGGTTCATCGTGGCGCGTCCCGTCGGCAACGCCGTCGTCCGCAACAGGGTGCGGCGCCGGCTCCGCCACCTGGTGCGCCCGCACCTCGACCGGCTCCCAGCGGGTAGCCTGCTCGTAGTGCGCGCCAATCCCCGCGCGGGTGAAGCGCGTCCAGACGAACTGGCCGCGGATCTGGAGTCGGCACTCGACCGGCTGCTGCGGCCCGCGTCCAAGGGGCGAAGATGAGAAGTCGGCAGGGGGCGCAGTCCCCCGCGCAGCACAGGACGGGCCGCCCAGGTCCCGTCGCGGCCGTGCTGATCCTTCTCATCCGCGCCTATCGCCGCTTCTTGAGTCCCCTGCTCGGGCAGCAGTGCCGTTTCCACCCGACCTGCAGCGCCTACGGCCTGGAGGCGCTCCAGGTGCACGGGGCGCCGCGCGGCACATGGCTGACGGCCCGCCGGATCGCGCGGTGCCATCCCTTCCATCCCGGGGGTTACGACCCGGTGCCGCCGAAGAAGCCCGCCGCGGCGGGCTTCTCCGGGGGAGCTGAGGGGACGCCCCCTCAGCGGCGATCCGCGGCGGCGTCCTCGAACTCCGGCCGCGAGGAGAGCGGCCACGCCCTAGCAGAGTCCAAGGAGCTGCCCGGTGCTTGATTGGTTGTACGAGATCGTCTCTCAGCTCATCGTGTGGATTCACACGGGGCTGAGCGTCGTCGTCCCCGAGGACAGCGGATGGGCCTGGGGTGGCTCCATCATCCTGCTGACCGTCCTGCTGCGGCTTCTGCTCGTTCCGCTCTTCGTGAAGCAGATTCACGCCTCGCGGAAGATGCAGGAGCTGAACCCCAAGGTCCAGGCGCTGCGCAAGAAGTACAAGAACGACAAGCAGCGCCTCAACCAGGAGGTCATGAAGCTCTACCAGGAGAACGGCGCCAACCCGCTGTCGGGCTGCCTGCCGCTCCTGGTGCAGATGCCGATCTTCATCGGGCTGTTCCAGACCCTCAAGCGGATCTCGGACGCCAAGGAAGGCCACGACGTCTTCGCGATGAAGTGGGATCTGGTGCAGAGCGCCCAGAATGCCAACATCTTCGGCGCCCACATCCCGGACACGTTCCTGAACGCCTGGGGCGCCAACCCCAAGGTCTGGAGCGCGATCGTCGTCACCGGCATCGCCGTCGTGATCAGCTCCATCACGACGTTCTTCACCGTCCGGGCCAGCATGAAGCGGCAGCCCGTCACCGACGACGCCAACCCGATGATGCAGGCGCAGAAGATGATGGTCTTCCTCGCGCCGCTGTTCGGCCTGTTCGGCCTCGGTTTCCCCCTGGGCGTCCTCATGTACTGGGTCACGTCCAACAGCTGGACGCTGGCGCAGCAGCACTACATCTACAAGAAGTACCCGCCGCCCGGCACGAACGGCGAGGCCGCACCGACCACCACCGCCAAGGTCGGCGCCAAGGCGGGCGGTGCGAAGGCGGCGCTGTCCAAGAACGGCCAGTCCCCCTCTGGCATGAAGGCGAAGCTGAAGAAGGAAGCGGAGCCGGTCCCCGAGCCCGAGGCCGAGGCCAAGCCAAAGGCCGCGCGCAACCAGCCGACCCGCAAGCCGCGCAGCAAGCGCAGCGGCACCCAGAAGCGCTAGTTTGAATCCCGAGCATGTGCCGGAGAAGGAGACCCCGTTGAGCCAGACCGACACGACCGAGGTCGACGTCCAGGCGCTCGAACAGGAAGGCGAGATCGCCGCCGACTACATCGAGGGTCTGCTGGACATCGGTGACTTTGACGGCGACATCGACATGGACGTCGAGGGCGAGCGCGCCATCGTCGCCGTCGTTGGTGCCTCCCTGGACGAACTGGTCGGCAAGCGCGGCGAGGTGCTGGAGGCGCTGCAGGAACTGACCCGGCTGGCCGTCCACCGGCAGACCGGCGACCGGACCCGCCTCATGCTCGACATCGGCGGCTACCGCGAGCGCCGCCGCGCCGAACTCACCAAGCTCGGCACGGACGTCGCCGACGAGGTCAAGCAGGCCGGCGAGCCGAAGCCGCTCGCCCCGATGACGCCGTTCGAACGCAAGATCGTCCACGATGCGGTGGCCGCCGCCGGTCTCCGCAGCGAGTCCGAGGGCGAAGAACCCGACCGCTACGTCGTCGTCTACCCCGCCTGACGTTTGTTCTCGTCGCGTTGAGCGTGGACGAGCCCTCCACAGGGGACGTCCCGTCCGAACCTCCGAATGGCCCCGGTGCACACCCGCGCCGGGGCCATTCGCATGGCCGCGGAAAACCTTCGCCGGGCCGCGGAAGAGCCGCCCGTTGAAAAGCAGGCCCCTCCCGCCCGGGGGCGGACCGCTTACCTCCAGGGTCAAGCCCCCACATGCTCAGGGGAAGACGAACGGGCAACTGTGGACAACCCCCTCTGGAGACGGAAAGGGCCCCGCGCCTTGATCGGCGCGGGGCCCGGTTGCTCGGTGTGCACCGCCGCCCAGGCACACCGAGCAGGCATCCGTGTCCGTGTGATCACCTGCGGGCGGTACGCCGCCATCTGCGGCGCTCCGGAATGCGATCGCCGGAGCCGACGACGGACGGCCTGTTCTCCTCCGCCGGATCCTGTGCGTGCGCGGGGTCCTGGGCGTACGCCGGGTCCTGCGCGAGGTGCCCGTGCGTCACACCCTCGTCCGCCGGATGCTCGATCACACGTTCGACACGCTCGGCCGGCCGGCCCATGGGCGCGGGCTCCTCGATGATGTGCTCCTCGCGGACGATGGTGCCCGGCTCATCCCCGTAGGCGGGGTCGACGCCGACGATTCGGCCGGCACGGCGCCGGGGCCGCGTGTACTTGAGGGTGAAGCCCATGCTGACAAGCCCCACCAGGATCAGGATCCAGCCGACCAGGTGAATGTCGATACCACTGAGGTCGACGCGTAGGGCGAACGCGAGGATCGCGCCCACGGCGATGAATGCGAGACTGACTCCGATTCCCATGTGTCGGAGCTCCTTCCGGGGGGACGGTCGGGCGACACCGCACCCCTACCCGCCCGATCACGAATATGCAGGGGGTCATGTGGTTCTTGCCATAACGCAAGGGTCGTCCACCCCCGGGACCCGGACGCTGCGCGGGGACGTTCCGCGTGTACGGCGCCGCCCGTTCATGTGGAACGATTCGTCTGGTGGGGATAGCACGTGAGGTATTCGGTGACGCGCTGCCGATCGCGGAGCGGTACGCGGCGTTCCTGGCGGAGGCCGGGGTCGAACGGGGGCTCATCGGGCCCCGCGAGGTCGACCGGCTCTGGGAACGCCACCTGATCAACTGTGCGGTGGTGTCCGAGGCCGTCCCGGCGGACGCGCACGTCGTGGACATCGGCTCGGGCGCGGGACTCCCCGGCATCGTCCTCGCGATCGTCCGGCCCGACCTGCGGGTCACCCTGCTCGAACCGCTGCTGCGACGCACCGCCTTCCTGGACGAGTGCGTCGGGATGCTCGGTCTGCGGAACGTCGAGGTGCGCCGTGCCCGTGCCGAGGAGGTGGCGAAGGAGTTCTCGGTGGACGTGGTCACCGCGCGGGCCGTCGCACCTCTCGAACGCCTCGCGAAGTGGGCCCTGCCGCTGCTGCGTCCGGGCGGCGAACTCCTCGCGCTCAAAGGGGAGCGTGCCCAGGCGGAACTGGACGAGGCGGAGCCTGTCCTGAAGCGGTTCGGGGCGCGCTCCGCGGAACTGCTGCAAGTTGGGCGCGGTATGGTCGATCCGCCGACAACACTCGTCCGTGTGGTCGCCGGCCGAGGAGAGGTTGTCGAACGACGACAGCGCGCGCCCCGGCGTGCCAGAGGGTCGAGGAAGAGGTCTTCATGAGCACGGGACCAGGACTGGGCCGGCCTGACCGCGCCGCCGAAACCCCCGACGAGCAGCCGTCCGGCAGGGACGAGAACGCGCAGCCGCCGTCCGCCGGTGGAACGCAGGGGAGTGCGGGCCAGGGGACGATGCCTTCCGGGCACGCGATGTGGGGGAACACGACGTCCGGTACCGCGGAGAATGTCGGATACGTACCGACGAACACCGGGGCACAGCCGCCGGAACCGCGCAAGGGACGCAAACAGGGGGAGTCGGAACTCGTGCGCGAGGCGCTCAAGGACGCCAAGGTTTCACATGAAACATCGGCCACCGGAGTCAGGACGGTGCCGGGCCGAGGGGACCGGGAGTGGCCGCGGCCGGACAAGTGCCGCGTCATCACCATCGCCAACCAGAAGGGCGGCGTGGGCAAGACCACCAGCTCGGTGAATCTCGCCGCGTCCCTCGCCCTGCACGGGGCACAGGTCCTCGTGGTCGACCTCGACCCGCAGGGCAACGCGTCCACGGCGCTCGGCGTCGAGCACCACGCGGAGGTCCCGTCGATCTACGAGGTGCTGATCGAGGACATGCCGCTCGGCGACATCGTCGTCCCGGCGCCGGAGATCCCCAACCTGTACTGCGCGCCCGCGACCCTCAACCTCGCCGGCGCCGAGATCGAACTCGTCTCCAAGGTGGCCCGCGAGTCGCGGCTGCGGCGGGCACTCGACTCCTACGAGATCGAGAAGTTCGACTACGTGCTGATCGACTGCCCCCCGTCGCTCGGCCTGCTCACGGTGAACGCCCTCGTCGGCGGGGACGAACTCCTCATCCCGATCCAGTGCGAGTACTACGCGCTGGAGGGGCTCGGGCAGCTGATCCGCACCGTCGACCTCGTCAAGGCGCACCTCAACCCGAAACTGAAGGTGTCCACGATCCTGCTCACGATGTACGACGCTCGGACGCGCCTTGCCGCGCAGGTCGCCGAGGACGTCCGGAGCCACTTCGGGGACGTCGTCCTGAACACGGTGATCCCCCGCAGTGTCCGGGTGTCCGAGGCCCCGAGCTACGGGCAGTCCGTGATCACCTACGACCCCGGTTCGAGTGGCGCGCTCGCCTACAGGGAAGCCGCCTCGGAAATGGCGCACGGAGGAACTGTTCAGTGAGCCAGCAGCGACGCGGTCTGGGCAAGGGGCTCGGCGCCCTCATCCCCACCGCCCCGCCCTCCCCTGCCCCGGACGAACCGGGCGGCGCACGCGAGCCCGGATTCCCGGGCGGCCCCGTATCGAACGGCACCGCCGCCCCCGAACCGGTGGCCGGCGCCCACTTCGCGGAGCTGCCCGTCGGCTCCATCACGGTCAACCCGCGGCAGCCGCGCGAGCACTTCGACGACGAGGCGCTCCAGGAGCTCGCGGACTCGATCGCCATCGTCGGCCTTCTGCAGCCGATCGTCGTCCGCAAGTCCGCGTCGGGTGAGCACGACTACGAGCTGATCATGGGCGAACGCCGCTTGCGCGCGTCCAAGATGGCCGGCCTGGGGGTCATTCCGGCGATCGTCCGGGACACCGGCGACAACGATCTGCTCCGTGACGCGCTCATGGAGAACCTCCACCGCCAGCAGCTCAACCCGCTGGAGGAGGCGGCCGCGTACCAGCAGTTGCTGCAGGACTTCGGCGCCACCCACGAGCAACTCGCCGCACGCATCGGCCGGTCGCGTCCGCACATCACGAACACGCTCCGGCTGCTGAACCTGCCGCCCGCCGTCCAGCGACGGGTGGCCGCCGGCGTACTGTCCGCCGGGCACGCCCGCGCCCTCCTCTCCCTCGACAGCGTCGAGGCTCAGGAGCATCTGGCGCAGCGGATCGTCCAGGAGGGCCTTTCCGTCCGTGCCCTCGAAGAGATGATCGCGCTCCGCGAGGTCGAGGACGAGCCCAAGGCGCCCCGGCAGGGCCGCCGTAAGCAGCCGGTCGCCCCGGGCCTCCAGGCACTGGCCGAGCGCCTTTCCGACCGGTACGACACGAGGGTCCGCGTCGACATGGGCCGCAACAAGGGCAAGATCGTGGTGGAGTTCGCCACGCTCGAAGATCTGGATCGCATCATCAAGTCGATGGCCCCGGATGAGGGGCCAGACGAGCTCTGACGTCCGCCTCGCTTAGAGCGCCCCGGAAGCCGGCCGGCTTCCGGGGCGCTTCTCTGTGCGGTCCGCTCCCCCGATGTTTCCCGTGAAACATCGGGCGGCCGGTCGAGTCGTCCCAAGGCCGGGGCGCGTTCCCCTGCCGGGAGAGGGAGCTCTCCTTCCCGGCCGACGCACCCCCCATTGCCGAGCCGGGGAAGGAGCGGTGGCCCTGGGGCCACTCCTCGCTCGCCCCGGCATCGGTTTCACGTGAAACGCCGTCCGGTCCGATGCAATCCGCCGCCGCTAGCTGCGGGTGCCTGGAGCAGGCTTGCCCTTGTGCTGCGCGGGAGAGGGCAGCCGAGCCGCCTCTGTTTCACGTGAAACAGAGGCGGCCGGCCGGGTCGCCCCGGGCAGCTTGCGGGCGATGCCCCTGGGCAACCGGCATCGTTGGTCTCCGGGAAGCCAGGTGCTCGACAGCCACCGCGTCCACCCAGGGCGGCGCCGCCATCACGCCGTGGGCCGACCGTCAGGTGCGGTGATCGGCGAGCTTCCCGGCCATTGAAGATGCCGGGGCGAGGAGCACGGCGGCGCTCGTCTTCATGCCGGGCGCCCCCGGCAGGGGAGGCGCCGTGGCATGGCGGCTGGACCTCCAACACCGGAGACCCCGCCACCCAGTGATCATGACTCTAGGAGACGCGGGCCTGGAGAAGGGACTCGCAGACCTCGCCCAGGTCCAGGTCGGCGACGCTGACGGCGCGGGGGAGGAGGCTTGTCTCGGTCATGCCGGGGGCGACGTTCACCTCCAGGAAGTGGACCTCGCCGTCAGGGGAGACGATGAGGTCGGTCCGGGAGAGGTCGCGGAGGCCCAGGGCGCGGTGGGCGGTGACGGCGGCGGCCGTGGCGCGGGCCGTCGCGTCGGGGGTGAGGCGGGCCGGGGTGATGAACTCGGTGTCGCCGGCGTCGTAGCGTGCCGTGTAGTCGTAGAGGCCGCCGGGGGCGACGATCTCCACGGCGGGAAGCGCCGTGGGTACGCCGTCGCGTTCGATGACGCTGACGGACACTTCGATCCCCGAGATGTACCGCTCGACGAGTGCCGCGTCGCCGTAGGCGAAGCAGCCGACCATCGCGGCGGACAACTCGGACGCCTCATGGACGGCGGAGGCGCCCAGGGCCGAGCCGCCACGGGTCGGCTTGACGAACAGCGGCAGGCCGAGAGCGCGGACGATCTTGTCGAGGACGGACGCGGCGCCGAGGTCGTGGAAGACCTCCTTCGGGAGGGCGACCGACTCGGGCGTGCGGAGGCCCGCACGGCGGACGACGGACTTGGCGGTCGGCTTGTCCCACGCGACGCGACATGCGTCCGGGCGGGCGCCGACATAGGGCACGTCCAGGAGTTCGAGGACGTCGCGGATCGCCCCGTCCTCCCCCGCGGCGCCGTGCAGGACGGGGAACACGACGTCCGGCGGGTCGTCGGTCAGCGAGTCCAGAAGTGTCGCGTCGGCGTCGCGCAGCTCGACCGGGATGTCGCGGGCGCGCAGCGCGTCGGTGACGCGCCGCCCGGACCGGAGCGACACCTCGCGCTCGTAGGACAGTCCTCCGGCGAGGACGATGACATGTCCGAGTTCCAACGCAGGTGCCTCTCCAAGGATGTCGCGCGCGTCGGCCGACGCGCGTTTCACGTGAAACATTCAGACGACGTCCGGCCCCGGAGCCTGGACGCCCGTGGAGGCGCCGCCGATCGCGCCGCCGAACATGTCCCGCAGCCGGATCTCCTGCTCGATCACCGTCGCGAGCCGCCGGACGCCCTCGCGGATCCGGTGTGGCTCGGGGAAGCAGTACGACAGACGCATGTGCCGGTGTCCGATGCCGTCCGCGTAGAAGCCGGTGCCGGGGACGTAGGCGACGCGTTCGGCGATCGCGCGCGGTGCCATCGCCTTCGAGTCGAGCCCCTCGGGAAGTGTGAGCCAGACAAAGAAACCGCCGGCGGGACGCGTCCACGTGCAACCGTCCGGCATCAGCTGGTCAAGGGACTCCAGCATCGCGTCACGGCGGGTCCGGTACAGCTCGCGGAAGTTCTTGATCTGCTCCCGCCACGGCTGCGTGGCGAGGTACTCGCGGACGGCGAGCTGCGAGAAGTTCGACGGGCACAGGATCGCCGACTCGGCGGCCAGGACGAGCTTGGCCCGCACCGCGTGCGGTGCGAGCACCCAGCCGACGCGGAGCCCGGACGCGATCGTCTTGGAGAACGAGCCGAGGTAGATGACGCGCTCGGCGTCGTCCGCGCGCATGGCCCGCATGGGCTCGCCGTCGAAACCGAGAAGCCCGTACGGGTTGTCCTCGACGATCAGGACGTCGTACTCGGCGCAGATCTCCAGGATCTGGGCGCGGCGCGCGGGAGTGAGCGTGACGCCCGCCGGGTTCTGGAACGTCGGGACCGAGTAGAGGAACTTGACGCTGCGCCCCTGCCGGCGGAGCGAGGAGAGCGTCTCGCGGAGTGCGGACGGGATGAGCCCGCCCTCGTCCAGCGGCACATGCACGACGTCGGCCTGGTAGGACGCGAACGTGCCGAGCGCGCCGACGTAGGACGGCGCCTCGGCGAGGACGACGTCCCCCGGGTCCACGAAGATCTTGGTGATGAGGTCGAGTGCCTGCTGCGCGCCGACGGTGACGACCACGTCGTCCGGCGAGGCGTGGACGCCTTCGAGGGCCATCACCTCGCAGATGTGCTCGCGGAGCTGCCCGTCCCCCTGCGCGGAGCCGTACTGCAGTGCCTCGGCGCCCCTGCCCGCCACGAGGTCGCCGATCATCTGGCCGACGGCGTCGAGGGGGAGCGCCGAGACGTTGGGCATGCCGCCCGCGAGCGAGACGACCTCGGGCCGGGCGGCCATTGCGAACAGCGCCCGGATCTCGGACGGCACCATGCCGGCGGCGCGGGCGGCGTAGCGATCGGCGTAGACGTCCGTACGCGAGTGCTGTTCCACGTGGCACCTCCGAGGTGAAATGGGCTTCCCTGCAAAGTACGACATGAGCTCTGCGGCGGAACCCCCCGGGTGGGGCGCGCCGTGCCGCCCGGAGAAACTCCTGTCCGATACGATGCCTGCGGGGCCCGGTCGGTTGCCGGGACTTCCGCCGGCACGGGTTCCAGGCCCGGCGGGCGAGGATCGAGGCAGGGGGTGCCGGCCCGGTGTCGCGTCGTCTCGTCAACATCACGCTGGACAATCTCGATGATCTGCCGCACCGCTGCCGCGGCTGCGTGTTCTGGGAGCTGGACCCCGTGAGCCGCGACCGGGCGCTGGAGAGCGGCGACCCGGGTCTGGAGAAGGAGGCGTGGATCTCCTCGACGCTGCTCGAATGGGGCAGCTGCGGCAAGATCGCCTATGTGGACAATGTCCCGGCGGGATTCGTGATGTACGCGCCGCCGCTGTACGTGCCGCGTTCGGTGGCGTTCCCGACGAGCCCGGTCAGCGCGGACGCGGTGCTGCTGATGACCGCGCACATCCTGCCGGAGTTCGCGGGCGGCGGGCTCGGCCGCATGCTCGTCCAGGGCGTCGCGAAAGACCTGACGCGCCGCGCGGTGAAGGCGATCGAGGCGTTCGGCGACCTGAAGGACGAAGAGGGCGGATGCATGGTACCCGCCGACTATCTGCTGTCGGTGGGGTTCAAGACCGTCCGGCCGCATCACCGGTATCCGCGGCTGCGGCTGGAACTGAAGTCGGCCCTGTCGTGGCGTGAGGACGTCGAGGTGGCCCTGGAGCGGCTGCTGGGGTCCATGACCCCGGAAGGGGCGCTACGACCCGTCTGAGACGTTCTGAGGCGGTATGACGCGTGTGGCCCGCACTCCATTCCGGAGTGCGGGCCACACGCTTTCGCGCTCGCCGCGGGAGACGGGAGGCGGATCAGATGAACTCGGCGAGATCCCGCAGCAGGGCGGCCTTCGGCTTGGCGCCCATGATCTGCTTGACGACCTCTCCGCCCTTGTAGACGTTCATCGTCGGGATCTGCATGATGCCGTACTTCTGCGGCACCAGCGGGTTCTGGTCGATGTTCAGCTTCACGATGTCGATCTTGTCGCCGTGCTCCTTGGCGATCTCCTCCAGGATCGGCGCCACCATCCGGCACGGGCCGCACCACTCGGCCCAGAAGTCGACCAGGACGGGCTTGTCGCTGTCGAGGACCTCGGACACGAAGTCGGCGTCGGTCACGGCTTTCATGGTTCTCCTTCTGTTCTCACTCGGCCGGGGCGCTCTTTCACCCGATACCGTCGTTCGTTCCTACGTGTCCGCCGCCCGCCGCGCAACGGCCACCTCGTGTGTCGCTCCCGCGGCGCGGACGACGAGATCATCCGCGGGGCGACGCCGACTTGATCGCTCGGCCCGCCGGTCGCCGCGCGGCGACCGGCCGGCGGAGGGTGGCGGCCGATCCGCGGATCGGCGGGATGCGGGCCGTGGACGCCGCTCGCGGCGGTCAGGTCTGCGGGACGGTTTCGGCGGCGTTGTGGTCCTGGAGCCAGCGCTCGGCGTCGATGGCGGCCGAGCAGCCGCTGCCCGCGGCGGTGATGGCCTGCCGGTAGATGTGGTCGACGACGTCGCCGCAGGCGAACACGCCGGGGAGCTTGGTCCGGGTGCTCGGGGCGTCGACGATCAGGTAGCCGTCGGCGTCGGTCTCCAGCTGGCCGGCGAACAGCTCGCTGCGCGGGTCGTGGCCGATCGCGATGAACAGCCCGGTGATCTCCAGCGAGGACTCGGCGCCGGTCTTGGTGTTCCGGACGGTCACGCCCGTCACCCGGTCGTCGCCCTGAATGGACGTGACCTCGCTGTCCCACAGGAACTTGATCTTCTCGTTGGCGAACGCGCGGTCCTGCATGATCTTGGAGGCGCGCAGCTCGTCCCGCCGGTGGATCACCGTGACCGAGCGGGCGAACTTCGTCAGGAAGATCGCCTCCTCCATTGCGGTGTCGCCGCCGCCGACGACCGCGATGTCCTGCTCGCGGAAGAAGAACCCGTCGCAGGTCGCGCACCACGACACGCCGCGTCCCGACAGCCGCTTCTCGTCCGGCAGGCCGAGCTCCCGGTACCCGGAGCCGGTCGCGATGATGACGGTCTTGGCGAGATAGGTGTCGTCACCCGCCTTGACGACCTTCGGGTCGGCGGTGAGGTCGACCTCGGTGACGTCGTCGGTGATCAGCTCGGCGCCGAACCGTTCGGCCTGCTTGCGCATGTTGTCCATCAGGTCCGGCCCCATGATCCCGTCCGGGAACCCGGGGAAGTTCTCCACGTCGGTGGTGTTCATCAGCGCACCCCCGGCCGTCACCGACCCCTCGAACACCAGCGGCTTCAGGTCACCGCGAGCCGCGTAGACCGCGGCCGTGTAACCCGCGGGCCCGGACCCGATGACGATGACGTTGCGGACGTCGCTCACTGTTCTGTGCCTCTCCTCGTTGGCCGCCGGTGGCCGCACGATTCGGCCTGCCAGTCGCGTCAACCGATCCTAGGCCCGGATGATTCCCCGGGACACGCGCGACCGGCCGTCCCCCAGGTCTACCCCTCTAGGGTGTGGGACATGGCACGCATTCTGCTCCTCCACTCGATGTACGGGCTGCGCCCGGCGGTGCACCAGGCGGCGGACCGGCTTCGCGCGGCAGGCCACGAGGTCCACGTCCCCGACCTGTACGACGGGCGGGTGGTCGACACGCCCGAGGCGGGCATCGAGATCAAGGACGAGATCGGCCGGGACGAGCTGCTGCGCCGCGCCGTCACGGCCGCCGCCCCCCTGACGGGCGACGGCGGGCTCGTCTACGCGGGGTTCTCGCTCGGCGGTTCCATCGCGCAGAACCTCGCGCTGGCCGACGACAAGGCCGCCGGGCTGCTGCTGATGCACGGCACGTCCGACATGGCGGACGACGCGTCCACCGAAATCCCGGTGCAGCTGCACGTCGCCGACCCCGACACCTGGGAGCCCGTCGACTGGCTGAACGCGTGGTACCTGCGGATGCGCAATGCCGGCGCGGACGTCGAGGTCTTCCGCTACCGGGGTGCCGGCCACCTGTTCACCGACCCCGACCTGCCCGACTACGACGCCGACGCCGCCGAACGCGCCTGGACGACCGCCCTCGCCTTCCTCGACTCCCTCTAAGGGCGGCGTCACTGTCGCCCAGGTTCGCCGATGGCACGTCACCCTCCGCTCGGCGGTGGGGGGAGCGGCTCGGCATGGACGATCTGCAGCGCGCTGACGGCGCGGGTGAGCACGGCGTACAGCCGGTGCAGTCCGCGCGGTTCGCCGCGGACGATGTGGGCGGTTCGGTCACGACGACCGTCTCGAACTCCAAGCCCTTCACCAGGGACGCGGGCACCCAGACCAGGCGCTCGGCCTTCCAACGCGTCTTCCTCGCTGCCCAGCACGGCCGAGCGCGCCCGGCGCCGGTGAGTGCGCTTGGGTGATGGCGCCGGTCTTCTCGACTCGGTCTTATCGTCGGCCGTACGGGGTCGATGAGCGGGGGATCGGCGTCGGCCGTGGGGTTTCGCGACCCGGGGAGTGTCCGTCTCGCCGCGGGCCCGGCGCCTGCGCCGCCGGAGCGGCGTGGCGGTATGGCGCCGGGGCCTGCGAGCGGAAATGAGCGGTGTGCCGCGTGTCAGGCGTTGGTCAGCTTCTTCAGGACGTGCTGGTTCTGGGCTGAGCAGTCCGGGCCGACGACCCAGATGTTCCACTTGCCCGACCCGTCCCCATGGGTGGCGATGACGGTCGCCGGGTTCCCCTCGTAGGTCGCCTGATCGACGAGGGCGGGCGTCTGGCCGTGGGTGACGCCGCGGACGCACCCCTGGAGCCGAGCGGACGGGGAGCCGGACCGGCCCCGGAGTTCCTGCGCGTCGGCCAGCATCCGGCCGACCTGCGGGCCCAGCGTCCCGGCACGGTACGAGGCACCGCTGCGGGTGACCGTGAAGGTCGCCGCCGGGGCCGGGGCGGAGTTCGGCGCCATCCCGTGCCCCGAACCGGACTGGTCGGGGTTGTCCTGTGCGGGGGTCGCGGCCTTGCCGTGGTCGCCGCTCACCCCGTCCAATGCCGTCGAGCCGACCGCCGCGCCGCCGCCGACGACGATCACCGCCGCCGCGGCCGCCGACAGTATCCGCCAATGCCGCCTTCCGCGCCGCTGTTCCATGCTCACGACGGTGGCGTTGTTCAACGATTCCGCGGCGATGGCGGTATCGATGCGCTCTGCCAGCTCGGCGGGCATGGACGGGACGGGGGCCTCCGCCAGGATCCGGGAGACGTCCGCAAGGTCGGCGGACAGCTCCCGGCATTCAGCGCAGGTGTCGAGGTGCGCGTTGACGGAGGCGGCTTCGTCGTCTTCGAGCAATCCCTCGGCCAGATCGGCCAGGACGTCGTAGTCATAGTGTGCGGGGTTCACTTGGGCATGCCACCTCCTTCCACACCTCCGACGTTTTTGCGATCCCGTCGGTTCCGGTGGTGGCGGAGAAGGGGGGCGAGCCGGGCCCGTCCCCGCGCGCAGCGGCTCTTGATCGTCCCAGGTGGGACGTCCATGACCTGGGCGGCGTCGTCGACGGAGTAGCCCATCATGTCGACGAGGACGAGGGCGGCCCGCTGCTCGTACGGAAGCTCCGCGAGCGCGGTGCGGACGTCGAGCGACACCCCGTGCGCGTCGGTCGGGTCCGGCATCCTGGGGGCGACGGCGTCGAACGTCGCGTCGTCGCCCATCGGCGTCGCCGGCCGGACGGACTTGCGCCTGACGCGGTCCAGGCACGCGTTCACCACGATGCGGTGCAGCCAGGTCGTGACGGCGGCGTCCCCGCGGAACCGTGCGGCGGCGCGGAACGCCGAAAGGCACGCGTCCTGCAGCGCGTCGGCCGCCTCCTCCGGATCGCCGAGCGTCCGCAGCGCGACCGCCCACATGCGGTCGCGGTGCCGGTGGACCAGTTCGGCGAACGCGTGCGGGTCCCCTTGGGCATGGCGGGCGAGGAGTTCCTTGTCGGGCACCTCGCCGACGCGATGCATGCTCACCGACGCCATGAGCGACCGCTTTCTCCTTCGGGACGCCCTGTGGGTGCCGGACGTCCGCGACCGGCTGCTGGGGTTTGCACCACAGATTCCTGGGGGCGAGGGGACATTCTGCTCAGAGGCACGATACAGACAAGCGAGACTCCACGTCACAGCCGCTTCGGCGTCGCCCCAACCGCCGCGAAGATGTAACCCGGTAGCCGGGACTGCCTCGGCCGCCCCGAGATCCCGCTCCCGCCGCCCGCGCGGGAACCGGCCTGCCGCGGCGGAGCCGGCGCGCCGGCCCGCAGCGGGTGCGAAGCCGGATCAGTTCGACGAACCGAGGACGGAGACCTCGCTGACCTCGGCGCGCAACTGCCCGTCCGAACCGTTGGAGATCCTGGTGAACCAGAGCAGCACGTATCGCGCGGTCTGCGGGCTGGGGAGCTGGAACGAGACGAAGCTGCCCCCCGAAGTAGTGACCGTCTGGACCTTCTGCATCGCGTTCGGAGCGGCCGTGTCGCCGATCTTCAGCTGGATCGTGGCCCCGGCGGCCACGGGGACCTGAGCCTTGACCTCATTGACCGTGACCGCCTTGCCCATGTCGAGCCGCAGGCCGACGCCCTTCTTGAGGTTCCCGAACTCCGGAGAGGTGTAGTAGGAGCTCCGCCAGGCGGTGCCGGTCTTGCCGTCGACGGCGAGATGGCCCTTCCCTTCGCCCTTGCCTCCGTCCTGGCCGACGGGGTCGATGCCCTCCGCGCTCCGGACGGTGAGCTGGGTGGCGGAGGGGGTGGGGGGAGCGCTCGACTTCTTCGGGTCCACGGTGCCGGTGTTGCCGGACTTGTCCTTGGGGCCGGTGTCGAACAGCGCCCAGGCGCCGAGGCCGACGATGACGGTCAGGGCGGCCGCGGCGACGCCGAGCAGGGCCCGGTTGGCCGGACGTTTCGAGGGGCCGGGGCCCTGCGCCGCCGTCCGGGTGGACGTGGACGGCGGCGGGGTGGCGCCGTGCCGGGAATGCGGCGGCGGGACGTGCGACGGCGCCGGCTGTTCGTGCGCGGGCCGCCGGTGCGGGCGCGTCGCCGCGGGCGGCGGTGCCGCCGGACGCTGGGGCGCCGCGGGCCGCGGCGGCGACGGTGGTGCGGCGTTCCCGAGCCCGGCGAACAGCGGCAGCGGGGTGCGCGGGACACCGCGCAGCGCCTTCGCGAGGTCGGCGGGGGACGCGAGCGGCTCCCCCTGGCCGAGGCCGAGGCAGCGGCAGACGATCGCGTCGACCGCGTGCGAGATGCCGGCCTGGACCTGGCGGGGCGCGCGCGGGGTGCCGTCGGCCGCGGGCGCGGCGGGCAGGTCGGAGGCGTCCTCGGCACCGGGCCAGTGCGCGGTGAGCGCCGCGTACAGCATCCGGCCGAGACCGCGGGCGTCCTCGGCGGCGGGGTCGTCGGAGTGCCGGTCGCCGAGGACGGCGTCGGTCGCGACACCGAGGATCTTGACGGTTCCGCCGGTCGTCCAGACGAGGTTGCGGGGGGTGAGGCAGAGGTGCGACAGCCCGGCGGAGTGCGCGGCGGCGAGCGCCTCGGCCGCCTCGTACAGCAGCGTCGCGGCGCGTCCCGGCTCCAGCGGGGCCTTGCCGAGCATGGCCTCCAGGTTCTCGCCGACGACCCACTCGCTCACGACATAGGCGCTCTCACCGGAATCGTCGGCGTCGAAGACCTGGGTGAGCCGGGGGTCGGTCAGCCGGCTGGCGGACCGGGCGGAGGTGACGGCCTCGGCGATCCGGGGGAACTTCGGATCGAAGGTGCGGACGGCGACCGCCCGCGCGAGGATCTCGTCGATGGCCCGCCAGAGCGATGATCCGCCGGAATCGCTGATGCGCTCTTCGAGCCGGTAGCGGCCGGCGAGACGTGTGCCGGGTTCGATGACTGACGTGCTCACGGCAGCGTCCTGCACAGGTGGTCAGATCCCATGTTCGTGGCGTGGCAGCTTACGCCTCCGACCCTCCTCTTTGCGTTCCCCAGGGTGTCGCCCCGCAGGCCGTAGTCCCCCACATGGTAGTGGTTACTCGCATAAGTGGCCGCCTTATCGCCGCGCGTCCTTTTTTACTTCGGGATGTGGTCGACGGCGGGTGGTCAGCGTCCGGGCAGCCGGCGCGCGAACGTGGCGATGGCCGTCTGAACCTCCTCTACCCGCATCAGCCTGGCGAAGAACACGTACAGTAGCCCGCCGCCGGCGGAGCCGACGACCAGGGTGATCAGCGCGGGCAGCATCGTCGAGGTGTCACCGGCGGCGTCCGCGATGGTGTGCGCGGCGTAGGCGAACCCGATCAGCGGCCAGACCGCGACGAGGAGCTTCAGGTGGCCGCCGACGATGCGGCGTCCGTCGATGCCGCCGAGCTTGCGGCGCAGCACCAGCCAGCAGGTGATCGTCCCGACCACGTTGGTGATCGCGAATCCGCCGGCGATGCCGATCACGATCCACTTCACGCCGAGGACGTTGTAGGCGGTGAACGCCATGATGATGTTGGACGAGGTGACGACGAGCCCGATCAGCGCGGGCGTCCTGGTGTCGCCGTGGGAGTAGAAGACCCGCAGCATGAGCTGGTAGATCGAGAACGGGACGAGCGCGATCGCGAACATCTGCATGACCCGCGCGATGACCAGCGCGTCGTCGGCCGAGGTGTTGCCGTGCGCGAACAGCACCGTGGTGATCTCCGGGCCGAGCACCAGCATCAGCGCCGCCGCCGGCATGATGATCACCGAGGAGAGCCGCAGCCCGCTGGAGAACGCGGCGCGGACGTCGGCGGTCTTGCCCTCGGCCGCGAACCGGCTCATCCGCGGCAGCAGCGCGGTGATCACCGACACCCCGACGATCGCGTAGGGCAGCTGGAAGAGCTGGTAGGCGTTGAAGTACGGGGTGTAGCCGTAGCTCTCGCCGAACCCCTCCTTCGCGGCCCTGGTCCCGGCGGCGTTCGCCAGCGCGGTGACGACGGCGAACGCGGCCTGGGCCGCGACGACGTACAGCAGCGTCCAGCCGGCCATGCGCCCGACCTCGCCGATCTCGCCGCGCTTGAAGTCCAGCCGGGGCCGCCACCGGAACCCGACGCGGCGCAGCGACGGCCACAGCGCGACCGTCTGCAGGACGATCCCGCCGGTCGTGCCGATGGACAGCAGCATCAGCTGCGAGTCGGAGATCGTGGACGGGTCGACGCGGCCCGTGGTGATCGCCAGGAACGCGCCGCCGATCGCGATGACCACGATGTTGTTCAGCACCGGCGCCCACATCGGCGCGCCGAAGCTGCCGCGCGTGTTCAGGATCGCCCCGGCGAACGCGCCGACACCGTAGAAGAACAGTTGCGGCAGGAAGAACCGGGCGAACAGGACGGCCACGGTGCGCTGGTCGCCGGTGTAGCTGCCCGCGAGGATGTCGATGAACAGCGGCGCGCACAGCACGGAGACGACGGTGAGCACGCCGAGGCCGATCACCGCGAGGGTGAAGACGCGCTGCTCGTACTGCTCTCCGTAGGCGCGGTCGCGCTGCTTCGCCCGCACCAGCAGCGGGACGATGACACTGGTCAGGATGCCGCCGAGCAGCAGGTCGTAGATCTGGTTGGGGATCGTGTTGGCGGTGTTGTAGGCGTTCGCGAGCAGCCCGGTGCCGAGTGCGGCGACGATGACGGCGGTGCGCAGGAAGCCGGTGACGCGGGACGCGAGGGTGCCCACCGCCATGATCGCGCCGGAGCGCAGGATGCCGCCGGACGCGGCCTTCCCGCTCTCGCCCTCCCCGGAGCCGGACTCGGGGGCGGGGGTGTCGACGACCGTCTCCGCGACGGGTGCGCCGCCGCCGGGGACGGGAATGTCAATCGCCGTCTCGGCCGCGTTCGGCGGGCCCGCCGGCCTGCCCATCGGCGGCGGGCCCGGGTAGGCCGGGTTCGGTGCGCTCTGCGGTGGCGGAGCCGGCGGACGGCCCTGCGGGGGCGGGCCCTGGGGGTGTCCCCGGCCCGGCACCGGCCGGTCCCGCCCCGGATACCCCGGGGAACTCGGTGGCGGATATCCCTGCTCCTGGGAGCCCGGGAGCTGGGAACCCGGGGTCCTGTCCCCCTGTCCCTGCCGATCCCATTCCCGTCGACCCGTCACCGGCTGCCTCCGCTTTCCGGCGGCGCCTCGCTCTGATGGCCCGCACTCCGACGCCCACGAAGAGTACGGCAAGTCCGCCGCCCGTGATGAGCAGCGCGAGACGTCCGTAGCCGGTCACGGTCACCGTGACCTGCTCGCGGCTCCCGTACGTCCGGCCCTTCGCGCCGGGAACCCGCAACTCCAGGAAGACGTGGAAGTTGCCGTTACCGGCCGCCTGCGCGGGAATCCACCGCTGCGCCCGCTCGCCGGGCCGCAGCTCGATGACCGCGTCCTCGGGATCCAGCGTTCCGAGCCGGAGCTTCGCGTTGCTCTCCGACGTGGCGACGAGATGGACCTTGACCGACTGGTCGCGCAGCGTGTTCTCCACGAGCACCGGCAGCCGGCCCGATCTGCCCCCCATCAGCACGCGTTTGCTCTTGGTGGTGACGATACGGACCCGGCGCATGTCCGAACTGAGCTGGTTCTCCAGCTCTATGCGGGACGCCCTGGCACGGCGCGCCGACGTCCGCCACGCCGCCGACTCCATGCGCAGCACCGCCCGCTCGTAGGAGATCTTGATCGGGCCGGTCATCACGGCCTGGAACGACGCGGCCTCCCGGGAGATCTCCTGCACCTGCCGCAGGTGCGCGTCGCCGATTTCGTACTGCAGGTAGTCGTCGGAGTATTCGTTGAAGACGCGGTCCTGCGCCGGGGCCGCCTCGATCTTGCCCAGCGGCACCTCCTTCAGCCAGGCCGCGTCCTTGGTGTAGGTCAGCAGGTTCTTCGCGACCCCGTCGGCCGGGTCCCAGTGCCGGTCGGGGGCGATGACCACGGTGCGCTGCAGGCTCGGCGTCTCCGCCGCGATCATCGCCGTCTCGGCGAGGAACCGCTGCTCGGTCAGCAGCGCCCCGGACGCCGTCCGCGCCCCCCCGCTGATGATCCGGTTGAGCTTCTCGTCGTAGAGCAGCGTCTTCCTGGCGCCGTGGTGCGTCTGCAGCGTCGTGGTCGCGTTCGGCGGCGCGGGCGGCGCCGGATCCTGGAACTGCGAGCTGCTCATCAGGAACGCCCCGCCGTCCTTCAGCGCGGACCTGGCGAGCTGGTCGAGCGTGCCGCGGCCGGCGGCGCCCGCGGGCGGCCAGGCGACATGCCGGTCCGGGGCGCGTCCGAGGACCTGCGACACGACGCCCGTGTTCCGCTGGTCGAAGGCGACGCCGATGTCGCGCGGCGTCTTGCGGCGGACGAGCGCCACGACGTCCGGATCGGCGTAGGGGAGGGTGAAGTACGGGTCCTTCTTCGCGGCGTCCCGCAGGGCCGACAGCCAGGACGCGGCGACCGCGCTCTTCTGCTTGCGGACGCTCGCCTTCGCGCCCGGCGCCCGGACCGTGTAGTCGCCGGACGCCATCTGCCGCACGTCGTCCAGCAGCGCCGGGTCCAGCGCCCACGTGACGGGCGTGGCGGTGCCGGACGCCGCCTCGACGAGCCGGTTGAGCCGGCCGCCGGGCGACATCTCCTTGGTGAGATCGTCGTCGGTGAACGTCCGGTCGCCGGTGCGGTGCATCTGGTCGATCAGCGGCAGCACCCAGCCGACCGCCACCGGCTTGAAGTTCGGCCGGTTCGGCATGTAGGTGACGAACGTCGTGATGCCGCCGACGACCTGCTGCGCGGAATTCAGCACCTCGACGCCCACCGGGTAGACGCCGGGCGTGCCGGCCGGAGCGCGGAGCCGCAGTTCCCTGACCGTGGTCTTGAACGTCCAGCCCTGCGTGGCGCCGGGCGACGCCGCCCCTGGAAGCGGCTTGGCCGGGCCGATGTTCGGCAGCGCGTTCGGCGGGCTCGTCGCGAGCTGGTCGAGCTGGGTACGGCTCGTGACGGGCTGCGCGCTGTAGCGCAGCCGCAGGGAGACGCCGGGAAGCTGATGGCCGGTGCGGTTCTTGGCCAGCCCCGAGATCTCGATCTGCGGCTTGCTCTCACTGACGGTCTTGGGACCGACCTTGGTGAGCGCCATGGCGACCTGGGCACGCGCCTGAACCTGTGCGGGAGCACGCCGCGCGAGAGCCGGAGACGTCGGCATCATCGGCACCGCCGCCATACAAGGCACCAGCGCGGCCAACGCCACCGTGCGTTTGACCGTCCTCACGCCGTACCGGCCGCCGCACGGGGACGGCGGGCCAACAATTCCCGCACCACGGGGTTGAGTCTAGTGGTGCGTTTATTGCTGTGTTCATGGCTTCGCTCTCGGCGTCAGGCGCTGGCGCGCCTTCCTTCAACGAGCAAAGCGGCGATCGCTGCATCGCTCCGGCTCGCCCAGGGGGCTCGCTGCGCGATCAGGTTCTCGCAGGCTCGAACCTGGCTTCGCACGCGATCGCAACGCCTGAGGTCGTTGCGGGGCTGGGGTTAAAGACGGCGTGCCTTTCGGTTGTCGCATGGCTGGGGCGGGTGGGGTCAGAGGATGGGGGACGCGAGGGTGGGGGCGGTGAGGTCGAAGGGTTCCGCCTGGCACAGGGCGGACAGCGAACCGCCGCGGATGCCCAGGGCCGTTGACGCCTCGCCGGTCGCGGTGTAGACGACGTCGTCGGTGCTCAGGCCGTCCACCAGGCGGTGGTCGATGAGGAGCGGCATCGTGTCGGGCAGGAGCAGCGGGCAGACCAGGCCCGCGGCGTACTCGGTCACGGCGTTCACGATGTCGGGATGCGCCGGGCGGATGGTGCGGGCGCCGATGGTGTGCCGGACGGCGTCGAGCGGCGGACGCTCACCCGCCCGGACGATCACGCCCGTCAGGAAACGCCGGCCGTGGTGGACGTCGTCGCACGTGTAGACGCGTGTCACCAGGCATCTTTCCGCCGGGAGGCCGAGGGCCTTCGGCAACTCGTCGGCGTGGGTCAGCGCGACGGGCAGTCGCACGATCTCGTGCACGGCCTCCCACTGGAGCAGTGCGCGGTGTATGGCGAGAGCGTCCTTCATGTTCGGCTCCATCCCGCGGGGGTCTCCCGGAACTGGTATCGCTGTGTCCCCTGCTTCACACTCTGTGGGAGATATGCCCACATACCCGGAATGACTGGACCAACTCGCGTCATACGTCACGTAAACCCTCAGAAAGCGCCTCAACCGCACCTGCGGCGGACCGGGGCTCTGGCGGCTCCCGCTACCGTTGTCGTGCGGGAGGCTCACCGGCGTCATCGGGGTGTCCAGAACGTAACCCGGGGATCGCGGTAGGAGAAGGGCCCGTCCGGCTCCGGCCCGCAAGGGCTTCCGCGCGGGACGCCGCCGATCGCCAGAAAGTCCTTTGTCAGCCCGTCAACCAAGGAAATACGCTCGATGGCCGTGCCCAACCAGAACGTGACCCCAGAGCCCTCGCGGCGCACCGCGATCGCCGAGCTGCTGCGCGGGATCGCGCCCGTCGCCGACGACCTCGGCGCCCTGTTCGCGGCTGCCGGTTACGAGCTGGCGCTGGTCGGCGGGCCCGTCCGGGACGCGCTGCTGCGCCGTCCGACCAAGGACGTCGACCTGACCACCGACGCGACACCCGAACGCACCCTGGAGATCATCCGCGACTGGGCGGACGCGCACTGGACGATCGGCATCGACTTCGGCACGGTCGGCCTCCGCAAGAACGGCGTCGAGCTGGAGATCACCACCTACCGCAGCGAGTCCTACGACCCGAAGTCCCGCAAGCCGGAGGTCTCGTACGGGACGTCGCTCGTGGAGGATCTGCGCCGCCGCGACTTCGCGGTGAACGCGATGGCGTCGCGGCTGCCGGGGCACGAGTTCGTCGACCCGTTCGGCGGCCTCACCGACCTGCAGCGCAAGGTCCTGCGGACCCCCGGCAGGCCCGAGGACTCCTTCGGCGACGACCCGCTGCGGATGATGCGCGCCGCCCGGTTCGCCTCGCAGCTCGGGTTCACGGTCGCGCCGGACGCCGTCCGCGCGATGAAGGACATGGCGGCCCGCATCGAGATCGTCTCGGCGGAGCGGGTCCGGGACGAGCTGTCCAAGCTGATCTGCGGCCGGTACCCGCGGCAGGGCCTGGCGCTGCTCGTGGAGACCGGTCTCGCCGCGCACGTCCTGCCGGAGCTGCCGAGGCTGCGGCTGGAGATCGACGAGCACCACCGGCACAAGGACGTCTACGAGCACTCGCTGATCGTCCTGGAGCAGGCGATCGCGCAGGAGGCGGGTTCGGGCGACGAAACGGGCGGAGGCGGGCCCGACCTCGTCCTGCGGCTGGCGGCGCTGCTGCACGACATCGGCAAGCCGAGGACGCGCCGGTTCGAGCCGGGCGGCCGGGTGTCGTTCCACCACCACGAGGTCGTCGGCGCGAAGATGACGCGCAAGCGGCTGACCGCGCTGCGCTACCCGAAGGACGTCGTCACCGACGTGTCCCGGCTGGTGGAGCTGCACCTGCGGTTCCACGGCTACGGCACCGGCGAGTGGACGGACTCGGCCGTCCGCCGCTATGTCCGCGACGCCGGCCCGCTGCTCCCCCGGCTGCACAAGCTGACCCGCGCCGACTGCACGACCCGCAACCGCCGCAAGGCCGAACGGCTGCGCCGCACCTACGACGACCTGGAAGTGCGGATCGAGCGGCTGGCGCAGGAGGAGGAGCTCGCCGCGCTCCGCCCGGAGCTCGACGGGAACGAGATCCAGAAGATCCTCGGCATCACGCCGGGCCCGCTCGTCGGACGCGCCTACAAGTTCCTGCTCGACCTCCGCCTCGACCGCGGCATCATCGGCAAGGACGCCGCGGCGGACGAACTGCGCCGCTGGGCCGCGGCCGAAGGCATCGGCGCCCCGGACCGGCCCGCCGGCGAGGAGGGCGAATGATTCCGCTGCAGCTCGGGCGGATGAGCCCGGGGGAGACCGAGCGGATGCTGGCGTTCGACCGGGAGCACATCTGGCATCCGTACGCGCCGATGCCCGCGTCCACGCCCGCCCTGCCGGTCGTGTCGGCGGACGGGGTCCGGCTGACGCTCGCGGACGGCACCGAGCTGATCGACGGGATGTCGTCGTGGTGGGCGGCCGTGCACGGCTACAACCACCCGAAGCTGAACGCGGCCGTCACCGGGCAGCTCGGCAAGATGGCGCACGTGATGTTCGGCGGGCTCACTCATCCACCGGCCGTGCGGCTCGCCGAACGCCTCGTCGAGATCACGCCGGAGCCGCTGACGAAGGTGTTCTTCACCGACTCCGGGTCCGTGGCCGTCGAGGTCGCGATCAAGATGGCGCTGCAGTACTGGCGGTCGCGGGGACGCCCCGAACGGCGCCGGCTCCTCACCGTCCGGGGCGGCTACCACGGCGACACGTTCGGCGCCATGGCCGTCTGCGACCCGGTGAACGGGATGCACCACCTGTTCGGCGACGTCCTCCCGCGGCACGTGTTCGCGTCCGCGCCGCCGCCCGGCTACGCCGCCGAACCCGACGGGGCGTATCTGGACGAGCTGTCGCGGCTGGCCGCCGAGCACGCGGGCGAACTGGCCGGGATCATCGTCGAGCCGGTCGTGCAGGGCGCCGGCGGCATGCGCTTCTACGCCCCCGAATACCTGCGCGCCCTCCGCGGCATCGCCGACGAGCACGGGCTGCTGCTGATCCTGGACGAGATCGCGACCGGGTTCGGCCGGACGGGCGAACTGTGGGGCTGCGACCACGCCGAGATCGTCCCGGACATCATGTGCGTCGGCAAGGCCCTGACCGGCGGATACATGACGATGGGCGCGACCTTGTGCACCGACCGTGTCGCCGGCGGCATCACGTCCGGCGAAGCGGGCGTTCTCATGCACGGCCCCACCTACATGGCGAACCCGCTGGCCGCCGCCGTCGCGTCCGCGTCCATCGACCTGCTGCTGTCGCGCGACTGGCGGGACGAGGTCGACACCATCGAGGCGATCCTGACCAGCGAACTGGACGGCGCGGCCGGCCTGCCGGGGGTGGCGGGCGTCCGCGTTCTCGGCGCGATCGGCGTGGTGGAGGCGCGCGAGCCGGTGGACGTCCCGTCCGTCCAGGAGATCGCGATGGCGCACGGCGTCTGGCTCCGCCCGTTCGGCAGGCTGGTCTACACGATGCCGCCGTACGTCTGCACGGAGGACGACGTCCTCCACATCGCCGCCGCTCTCCACGCGGTGGCCGAATCCCTCTAGCGGAGGGCGGGGACGGGCGGGCGGATGCGGGACGCGGCCGTGCGGTACGCGACCGCGCCCGCGGCGTAGGCGAGGATCACCATGAGGAGGGTGGGGGCGGCGCGGCCGTCCGCGGGCAGCCAGGTGGCCGCGGCTGCCGCGGCGGCGGCGAACGTCGCGTTGAACAGCATGTCGTAGACGGCGAACACCCGGCCCCGGTAGGCGTCCTCGATGATCTCCTGGAGGGTCGTGTCGACGCACAGCTTCACGCCCTGCGACACGACGCCCAGGAGGAACGCGCCGGCCGCCCAGGGACGCTCCGTGAACGGCATCCCCAGGACGAGCAGGCTCAGCGCCGCCACGCCGAGCAGCCACGCCACCCACGCCTGCTTGCTGATCCGCCGCACCACCGCCGGGGTGATCAGCGCCGCCGCGAAGTACCCGGCGCCGGACACGCCGAGCATGAGCGCGAACGTCTCCAGCCCCCCGTCCGGATCGCCGGCGAAGTGGTTGCGGCACAGCAGCAGCGTCATGATCAGGACGATGCCGTACAGGAACCGGTGGAACGAGATCGCGCCGAGCGCCAGCGCCGCCTGCGGCCGCCGCGTGATGTGCCGCGCCCCGTCCGCCAGCCCGGTCAGCACGCCGCCGAGCGCGACCCGGACCCCCGGCCCGGCATCGCCCGCCGGATGCGGCCCCAGCAGCCCCTTCGGCAGGGTCGTCGCGATCAGGCCCGCCAGCAGGAACAATGCCGCCGCCCACACGAGGATCAGCACCGTCCCCTCGTGTCCGGCACCGAACAGCCCGCGCAGCAGGTAGCCGGCCCCGGCACCGGCGAACGCGATGACCGTCCCGGAGGTGACCGTGAACGCGTTCGCGGTCACCAGCCGGTCGCGCCGCACCACATGGGGCAGCGCCGCCGACAGCGCCGCGAGGAAGAACCGGTTGACGCCCAGCACCGCCAGCACGCCGAGGAAGAAGAGCAGACCGTCCTGACCGGCCGCCACCAGCGCGGCGACGAGCAGCACCAGCAGGGCCCGCAGGACGGGCGTCCACACGAGGATCTGCCGGCGCCGCCACCGGTCGATGAACACCCCGGCGAACGGGCCGAGCGCCGAGTACGGCAGCAGCGTCACCGCGAACGCCGCCGCGGCCTTGCCCGCCGTCGTCTGCCGCTCGGGCGAGAAGAACACGTAGCCGGCCAGCGCCACCTGGAAGACGCCGTCGGTCAGTTGCGAGGCAAGGCGCGTCCCGTACAGCCGCCGGAAATCCCGTCCCCGCAGAACTTCCCGCAACTGACCCGCATGCACCCGATCACCATATGTGCTGGACACCGGTACCACGCCCACCTCGCCCGCCGGGGGTTCTACGGGGTCAGCCACAGCCGGGTGTAGTCGTAGCCGGCGGTCGCCGGCAGGTACAGGGCGCCATGGACGCGGGACGAGTGGAAGAGGGGCTGGGAGCGGTCCAGGAGCGGGACGATCGCGGCGTCCTCCATGATCTTCTGGTCGGCCTGCTGCCAGTAGCCGGCGGCGTGGCCGGCGTCGCGGGCGGTGAGGGCCGCGTCGATGAGTGCGTTGACCTCGGGGTTGTCGTAGCCGCCGTAATTGGCGGAGTTCCGTCCGTGGCCGCGGCCGTCGAACAGCGGCTGGACGATCGAGCGGCCGTTGTCGCCGTACCAGTCGGGCACCCGGTCGGGGGCGGCGATGTCCCATTCGCCCGCGCGGGCGCGCGCGGGCGCGCCGGCGTGGAAGGAGCCGCCGGAGTCGGCGATGAGCTTGGTCTTGACCCCGCAGGCGTCGAGGTCGTCCGCGATGGACCGGGCGATGAGCTTGTGGACGCCGTCCGTCCGGTGGGGGAACCTCAGCGTGAGCTTGGGGCGGCCGGCCTTACCGAGCAGTTCCCGGCATTTGGCCGGATCGCCGGATTCATCGGGCGTCGGATAGTGGTTCACGGACGCGTATCCGGAGGTGCCCGGCGGGATCACCGTGTGCAGCGGCCGCGCCACCGACGGCCCGCCGACGATCTTGATGAGGGCGTTGCGGTCGATCGCGTACTCCAGCGCCCGCCGCACCTCCCGCCTGCCGAGCGCGCCGCCGTTGCCGGGACCGCGCGTGTTGAACACCAGGTACGGGCTGGTGTTCGGCGTCTCCCTGAGCGCGAACCGCGGGTCGTTCCGCAGCCGCGGGATCGCGGACACCGGGACGGGCAGGTCCCACGCGAGGTCGGCGGCGCCCTGCTCGATCTGCCGCTGGACGGCCTCCGGCGAGTCCTGCCCGAGCGTGATCCTGATCTGCGCGGCATGCCGCTCGCGGAGCGGGTCACCGTCCGCCCGCCACGCCGGGTTGTGACCGAGCACGTAGGAGACCCCCGGACGGTATTCGGTGATCTGGTACGGGCCGTCCGAGATCGTGTGCCGCCGGAACTGCGGGCCGTCCGGCACGTACCCGTCGTACTCCTTCGGCGCGGCGGCCGTGTACGGCAGCGACAGCAGGTGGAGGAAGTCGCTCGCGGGGCGCTTCAGCGTGAACACGAGCGTCCTGTCGTCCTTCGCGCGGACACCCGCGATCTCATGGTCGCGCTGGTAGGCCGCCATCGCCGCCGGGTCCTCGGCGTCGACGCCGCCGTAGCCGCGGCAGAACTCCTCCATCCCCTTGAGCGTGGAGATGAAGTACCCCTTCCCGGCGGACGGCGCTGCCGGGTTGCAGAGCCGCTTGAAGCCGCGGACGAAGTCCTGCGCGGTCACCGGACGCGGCGGCGCCGTGTTCCACCGGACGCCCTCGCGCAGCCGCACCGTGTACGTGCGGCGGTCCTTGCCGATGCCGCCGTTCTCGCGGGTCGGGATCCGCTCGGCCACGTCCGGCCGGACGGGCAGTGTCTCCTGGAAGTCGTTGGACGCACGCGTTCCGAACAGCGTCCGCGCGAACGTGCGGGCGAGCCCGTACGCGCCGGTGTCCGACACGGCCGCGGGGTCGAGATGCCCGACATCGGACGACCCGATGATCCGCAGCGTCCCGCCGTCGCGGGGCCGGCCCCCCGCGGACGCGTCGTCCCCGCCCGCCGCGCACCCGGCGAGGCCCACCACCAGCCCCGTCAGGCCCGCCGACACCCTGAGCATCTCGCGTGCCGTCACGTATCCCACCTCGAAGACTCCGAACCTGGCGTGCGGTCACCGGCGGTGTTCCGGAGGTCTACAGAGTGACGGATGGCCGGTACATCACCGTTTCTCCAAAGAAGTAAGGACGCCCTGACAGTGGGATGTCCACTGTCAGGGCGTCCTTCGGGAACTTTGTGATCAGACTCTCAGGCGCCGCTCAGCGCTCGACCTCGCCGCGGATGAACTTCTCCACCGCCTCGTGCGCCTGGTCGTCGTTGTACTGCTCCGGCGGCGACTTCATGAAGTAGGAGCTGGCCGACAGGATCGGGCCGCCGATGCCGCGGTCCTTGGCGATCTTGGCGGCGCGGACCGCATCGATGATCACGCCGGCGGAGTTCGGGGAGTCCCAGACCTCCAGCTTGTACTCCAGGTTGAGGGGCGTGTCGCCGAACGACTTGCCCTCCAGCCGGACGTAGGCCCACTTGCGGTCGTCCAGCCACGGCACGTGGTCGGACGGGCCGATGTGCACGTCCGCCTTCGCCATCTCGTGCGGGATCTGCGAGGTGACCGACTGCGTCTTGGAGATCTTCTTGGACTGGAGGCGCTTGCGCTCCAGCATGTTCATGAAGTCCATGTTGCCGCCGAAGTTGAGCTGGTAGGTGCGCAGCAGCTCAACACCGCGGTCCTCGAACAGCCGGGCCATCACGCGGTGCGTGATGGTCGCGCCGACCTGCGACTTGATGTCGTCACCGACGATCGGGACGCCCGCGTCGGTGAACTTCTGCGCCCACTCGGGGTCGCTGGCGATGAACACCGGCAGCGCGTTCACGAACGCGACCTTGGCGTCGAGCGCGCACTGGGCGTAGAAGCGGTCTGCCTCCTCCGAACCCACCGGCAGGTACGACACCAGGACGTCCACCTCGGCGTCCTTCAGCGCCCGCACCACGTCGACCGGCTCGGCGTCGGACTCCTCGACCATGTCCAGGTAGTACTCGCCCAGGCCGTCGAAGGTGTGTCCACGCTGGACGGTCACGCCGGTCGGCGGGACGTCGGCGAACTTGATGGTGTTGTTCTCGCTGGCGTGGATGGCGTCGGACAGGTCCATCCCGACCTTCTTGGCGTCAACGTCGAACGCCGCGACGAACTCCACATCGCCCACGTGGTACTCACCGAACTGGACGTGCATCAGGCCGGGAACTCGCGTGTCGGGGGCCGCGTCCTTGTAGAACTCGACACCCTGGACGAGCGAAGAGGCGCAGTTCCCCACACCCACGATGGCTACGCGCACCGAACCCATCCGGTTGCTCCTTAATCTCTAGCGGTTGCGATCCACGCCCGCCCGGAGGGCGAACGCCACCTGTGATGGGACATGAGGTGGGGCTCACCCATCCCGGTTGAGGCCGCCGTCAGCGGCGCTTGTCCCGAGGCATGTCCTGATCGATCTGCTTGGCTGACTGTGCTTGCTGTTCCTGCTCGGCCCGCTCGCGTCCGATGAGCTCGTTGAGCCATCTGACCTCGCGCTCGACCGACTCCAGCCCGTGGTTCTGCAGCTCCAGGGTGTAGGAGTCGACCCGCTCGCGGGTCCGCGCCAGCGCGGCGCGGAAGCTCTCCAGGCGCTCCTCCAGCCGGCTGCGCCGGCCTTCGAGGATCCGCAGCCGGACGTCGGCGCGGGTGTGCGAGAAGAAGGCGAAGTGCACGCCGAACCCCTCGTCCTCCCACGACGCCGGACCGGCCTCGGTCAGGAGCCGCTGGAGGCGCTCCTTGCCGTCGGCGGTGAGCTTGTAAACGATCTTCGACCGGCGGCTCTGCAGTGCCAGCGGTGTGTTCGCCTCGTCCGGACGGTCCTCGACGATCAACCCGTTCGCAAGAAGCTGCTTGAGACACGGATAGAGGGATCCGTAGGAGAACGCCCGGAACATGCCCAGCAGGGCGTTGAGCCGCTTGCGCAGCTCGTAGCCGTGCATTGGGGCCTCGTGCAGCAGCCCGAGCACGGCGAGCTCCAGCACGCCCGCGCCCTTCCTGGCCGCCATCCCGGTTCCCTCTCGCAGAAGCCGATGTCTCGATCCGATGTATCGAGCTAATGTATCGGCTCGATACATCGACAAGATACGTACCGGCTCCCTCCATGGCAAGTGGCCGCCCGGCGCCCGCTGTGCCGAGGTGGGGGGCGAATGCGGCAAGTTCAGGGCGTATGTGGCGGAAATATGTCAAAGTTACGGCTGGAACCACCTGGCCATGTCGAGCGTCCTCAGCCTCGGGGTACCGGCCCCGGACGGCGGACGCGAAGGAGGATCCACCCGGCCGTTTCCATCGGCAGGGGCGCTGACCAGCCAGGACGGAACTTCGCCGTGCCTGCGCTCCCCCCCGCTCACCAGCCCGCACAGTACTCTTCGGACGGCGCACGAGTCGCAACAAGGACCGGGGAACGCCCTTGGCCCTCGGCAGCAACCGTTGTCCCCCGTTGATGAGGTCGCGTGAGTAATCCAAGCCAGCCCCGACCAGAACCCGGGTCGCAGAGGCCGGGCGGGCAGCAGAACCCCCGTCCCGGCGACTCCGACGACCCCGGCCGTCCGGACGCCCCCGGCGAGTCCGCCTGGACCCATCCCGCGGGCCCGCCCGGCGTGCCGCAGGACCCCGGCTTCCCGGGGCTGCCGGAAACCGGCCAGAGCCCCGGCTTCATGGGCGGCTACTCCGTCCCCGGCGGCCCCGGCGCCGCCCCGCCGGGCCCCGCTCCCGGGACTCCCGCTCCCGGGACCCCGTCACCTCCCGAATCTCCCCGAGGCCGCCACGCCGCCCCCTTCGGTGACCCTCTCGCCTCGGACTCTCCGGCCGCGTCCAGCGGCGGGTTGGGCGGACATGGCATCCCCGGAGGATCGCCCGGCGGACAGGGGCTGCCCGTCAACCCGCCGTCCCCGGGCCCGCACACTTCCCTCCCCGGTGCCTTCGCCCAGGGCGGCCCGGGCGCGTCCGGCGCGCCCGGTGGCTCGTCCGTGCCGGGCGGCCCGGCCGCGCCCGGCGGCAACGGCCCGTCCGGCGGTCCGGGTGGACCCGGCGGTCCGGGCGGCCCCGGCACACCCGGTGGTCCGTCCGTTTCGGGTTCTCATGCCTCGCCCGGCGGCCCCTTCGCGTCCGGTGGGCAGGCCATGCCCGGCGGACCGGGAGCGCCGGGTGGCCCGGCCGGACCCGGTGGTCCGGGCCCGTTCGGCGGCCGGCCGGGTGCGCAGCCCGGGATGCGGGGCGCAGCCGGAGCCGGCGGTGCTCCCGGTGGGCCGTGGGCTCCGGGCGCGATGGGTGGAATGCCCGGCGCCGGTGGGCCGCGGGCTCTGAACGCGCCGGGGGTGCCCGGTGCGGCCGCCGGAGCCGGCATGGCCGGGGCGGCCGGGTTCGGTACGCCCGGTGCGCCGCCCGGTGCGCCGCCCAAGCCGGCCGTGCTGGAGAAGCTCGGGGAGCTCGGGAAGGCCGGGCAGGAACTCGGCGCGAAGCTGACCGCGAGGTTCAAGAGCACGGGGGTGCGGGCCGCCAACCGGTCCGGTGGGCCCGCGGGTCCCGGAGGCCCGGGCGGCCCCGGTGGTCCGGGCGGCCCCGGTGGTCCGGGCGGTCCCGGAGGCCCCGGTGGTCCGGGCGGCCCCGGACGGCATGGGACGCCGCCTTCCCCGAAGAAGGGGATTCTCGACCATCTGCGGTCCCGGGAGTCGGGGTGGCGGCGGTTCCTGCCGTCCTGGAAGCTGGTGGCCGGTGTCTGCGGGCTCGGCATCGCGGCGTTCATCACGCTGATCTGGGTCGCGTACGAGAACACGCCGACGCCCGAGGAGCCGACGGTCGCGGGCGTGGAGGACCAGGCGTCGATCTTCTACTACACCGACAAGACCGAGATCGGGCGGATCGGGAAGAAGCGGCAGAGCGTCGAGCTGAAGCAGGTCCCGCTGTTCGCCCAGGACGCGGTGCTGGCGGCGGAGAACCGCAGCTTCCGCACCGACCCCGGATTCTCGGTCACGGGCACGACGCGGGCGGTGTGGGACAACCTGACCGGCGGGTCCGGCGGTGGTTCCACGATCACGCAGCAGCTCGCGAAGAACTACTACTCCGACCCGAACAACCGGACGGTCAGCCGGAAGTTCAAGGAGCTGTTCATCTCGGTGAAGCTGGAGGACAAGCACTCCAAGGACGAGATCCTCAAGCTCTACCTGAACACGATCTACTTCGGCCGCGACACGTACGGCATCCAGGCGGCGTCCCGCGAGTACTTCGGCAAGAACGTGTGGGAGCTGAAGCCCGACCAGGCGGCCGTTCTCGGCGGCATCATCCAGAACCCGAACCGGGACCCCGGCGAGAAGGCGAACCAGGCGTGGGTGATGGGGCGGTACCAGTACACGCTCAAGGGCATGGTCTCGATGGGCAAGCTGAGCCAGGCCGACGCCGACAAGTACATGCGGCAGCTACCCAGGATCAGCAAGCCGGGCAGCGGTAACCAGCTGTACGGCGGCCAGCGCGGCTACATGCTGATGCGCGCCAAGGAGGAGCTGCGCCGGCTGGGCATCGACAGCAAGGAGCTGACGACCAAGGGCCTGCGCGTCTACACGACGTTCGACCGCAGGCGGATGGTGATGGCCCAGCGGGCGGCCGAGAGGACCGTCCCGCAGGTGAACCCGAAGAAGCTCGCGAAGAAGAAGATCCGCGTCGGTCTGGTCTCGGTGAACACGGCGAACGGCGAGGTCGTGGCGTTCTACGGCGGGCCGGGCTACCTGGACCAGGAGTTCGACAACGTGTGGCAGGGCTCGGCGCAGGCCGGGTCGGCGATGAAGCCGTACGTCCTCGCGACGGCGCTGAAGCAGAACTACAGCCTGAAGAGCCTGGTGGAGGGACGGTCGAAGACGCCGATCGGCCCGGACGGCAGCGTGGTGTCCAAGGACGACCCGGGCGCCGTGATCGTCCCGAACAGCCATGACGTCGGCCCCGCGATCGACCTGGTCACGGCCACCAAGGACTCGGTGAACACCGCGTTCATCCAGTTGATGGGCAAGGTCGGCATCGACGACGTGATCAAGACGGAGACGGACGCCGGCATCGCGTCCGATCTGCTGACGCCGCACAAGTGCTGCCTGAACCTCGCGCTGGGCGTCAACAACATCCGCCCGATCGAGCAGGCGGCCGGCTACGCGGCGTTCGCCAACGGCGGCGTGTACCACCAGCCGCACGTGATCCGCCTGGTCAGGAACAGCGACAACAAGTCGGTCCGGCTCAAGCCGAACTACGAAGAGCACCGGGTGTTCAACGCGAAGGTCGCGGCGGACGCCACGTACGCGATGCAGCAGGTCATCAGGAGCGGTACCGCGACGGCGGCGGCGCTGCCGGACGGCCGCCAGGCGGCCGGCAAGACCGGTACCACCGACCGGAACGTCTCCTCCTGGTTCGTCGGGTACGTCCCGCAGTTCTCGACCGCGGTGACGATCTACAACGACGCGACGGGCCCGGACGGGAAGAAGAAGTCGGTGATCCTGCCGGGCGTCGGCGAGGTGCAGGGCGGCACGATCCCCGCCCGCATCTGGCGGGCCTACATGGCGAACGCGTTGCAGGGCGTGAACGCCCAGGCGTTCCCGCCGCCCGCGTGGGGCGGGATCGTGCAGAAGTGGGCGAAGCCGCCGGAGAAGAAGAAGGACGAGGACGGCAGGCCGCCGTGGTGCAACTCCCCGGTCGGCCAGTACGACCCGCGCTGCCAGGGCGAGGGCGGTGAAGGCGGCGAGGGCGACATGCCGCCGTGCCAGTCGCCGTTCCCGGACGGCGACTGCAACCCGAACAGGCCGCCGAGCAACCCGCCGCCGCGGTGGTGGTGCCAGCTCCACCGCGACTATCCGGCGTGCCGCAAGCGCGGAGGCGGCCGGGGTTTCGGCGGAGCCGCCACACAGAGCCTCGCGCCTCTGATTCCATTGACCAGGCCACCGGAATGAACCGGTGGGCCACCGTCACCCGAACCGTCCACATGAACTTGGGGGTGTGACATGGAGCATGTTCGCGAATTGCCGCACGCCGGCGGCCTCGATCGCGCGTGCCCGCCCGGCCGGAGGAAGGGCGGCACCGGCTCATCCGCCTCGACGGTCCCGGGGGCACAGTACGCTCGGACGGCGCACAGCCGTCCCCCAGTTGATGAGGCCGCGTGAGTAACCCAAGCCGATACGGACCGGACCACGGACAGAGTTCTGGCCGGCGGGGCCTTCCCCGCCCCGGCTCCCCCGGCACACCGTCCGGCTCGCCGCCGCCCGGTAGGACGCCGCGTCCCGGCGGCAGGACGGGCGGACGTGCCGGCGCCCCCGGCGGTGGCCGGCGGCGCGGCGCGCCCGCGGCCTCGCGATCGGGGCCGGGCGGCCCACCGCCACGCCGCGGCCCGGGCGGCCCGGGCGGCCCGGGCGGACCCGGTGGCCCCGGCGGTCCGGGTGGGCCGGGCGGTCCCGGCGGCCGCGGCCCCGGCGGGGCCGGCGGCGGCTCCGGAGGCGGGGACGGCTTCTGGGGCGGCGAGGGGCGCGGACGGCGCGAGAAGCACTCCGCGGACACCGAGAAGAAGACCGGCTGGCGGCGGTACATACCGTCCTGGAAGATCACCGTCGCCGTCGTCAGCGTGATGATCCTCGGCATGGCCGCGCTCGTCGTCGTCGCCTACGCCAACACCCCGCTGCCGACGAAGGCGCAGCAGGACGCGCTCCGGCAGGAGTCGGTGATCACCTACGCGGACGGGTCCCCGCTCGCCCGGGTCGGCACCCACCGCGAGGACATCGCCCTGAAGGACGTGCCGGTCTTCGTCCAGAACGCGGTGCTCGCCGCGGAGGACCGCAACTTCTGGACCGAGCCCGGTATCTCGCCGACCGGCATCGTGGGCGCGTTCTACCGCGCCGCGACCGGCGGAGACGTCGCCGGCGCCTCGACGATCACCCAGCAGCTGGCCCGTAACTACTGGGCGAACCTCAGCCGGGACCGCACGGTCAGCCGCAAGTTCAAGGAAATCCTCATCTCCGTCCGGATGGGCAAGGAGATGGACAAGAAGAAGATCCTTGAGCTGTACCTCAACACCGTCCCGTTCGGGCGCGACTCGTACGGCATCCAGGCGGCCTCCCGCGCCTACTTCCACAAGCCCGTCACCAAGATCAACGTCTCCGAGGCGGCGGTGCTCGCCGCGATGATCCAGCGGCCGTACTACTTCGCCAGCTACGGCCCGGCGTCCAACCCGGCCAAGAAGGCGCTGATCGACCGCTGGACCTACGTCCTCGACGGGATGGTCGAGCAGAAGTGGCTCGACTCGAACCAGCGGGCGGCGGCGAAGTTCCCGCAGACGCAGAAGCAGTGGAGCGACGTTCCGAACGACCCGAACTCCGGCTACCTGGAAGCCCGCGTGCTCAGCGAGCTGAAGGAGCTCGGCATCGACCGGGAAAGGCTGTCGACCGGGGGCCTGCGGATCACGACCACGTTCAACAAGGAACTGCAGGACTACACCAACGTGGCCGTCAACCAGATCAAGAAGGAGAACGGCCTCAAGTCGGACATCCAGTTCGGGCTCGCGGCGGTCGACCCGAGGACGGGCGGGGTGGTGGCCGCCTACGGCGGCCCCGACTTCCGCAAACAGCAGTTCGACAACTCGTTCCAGGGCAAGGTGCAGCCGGGTTCGTCCTTCAAGCCGATCGTGCTGGCCACCGCGCTCGACCAGGGCGTCAGCCTGCAGACGACGATGGACGGCGCCTACAAGCGGACCATCAACGGTGCGACGTTCACCAACGACAGCAGGTCCGAGAACGGCATCTACAACCTGAAGCAGATGACGGCGATGTCGATCAACACGGCGTACGTCGACCTGGGGCAGAAGGTCCAGTTGACGAACGTCATCGACATGGCCGCGAAGATGGGCATCCCGAAGGACACCCCGAACCTCAACCCGACCTACACCTCGCTGCCGCTCGGCGTCATCGACACGAGCCCCGTCACGATGGCGTCGGTCTACTCGACGTTCGCCGCGGGCGGGAAGCACCGGCAGGCCCACGTGATCGCCAAGATCACCGACGCCAAGGGCCACACCGTCGTGAACAACGAGAACAAGCCGCTCAGCAAGCTGCCCTGGGAGAAGCCGACCCAGGCGTTCTCCGAGGGCGTCGCCGCGGACGCCACGACGGCGATGCGGGCGGTCGTCACGTCCGGTACCGGTACGCGCGCGAGCCTCGGCGCCCGCCCGGTCGCCGGCAAGACCGGTACGACGGACGAGAACAAGTCCGCCTGGTTCGTCGGCTACACCCCGGAGCTCGCGACCTCGGCGGCGATGTGGCGGCAGGACAAGAGCGGCCGGCGCAAGTCGCTGGTCGGCGTCGGCAACTACAGCCAGGTCTACGGTGGTACGGTTCCGGCCGAGCTGTTCAAGCGCTTCATGCTGAAGGCACTGGAGGGCAAGGAGATCAGCCAGTTCCCGCCGGCGGCGAACGGCGGCAGCATCGCCCCCTGGGCGAAGGCGAAGCCGACGCCGACGCCGACGATCACGCCGACGCCGTCGAACACGCCCACCTGCCAGCCGGGCCGGCCGCAGCCGGGCTGCCCGTCGCGTTCGCCGGAGCCGCCGCAGTCGCCGACGCCGGAGCCGGGAGAGGGGCAGCCCTGCAACGAGATGAACCTGCCGCTCGGCTGTGACCCGAACCTTCCGCCCACCGGGGACAAGACCTGGTGGTGCGCGAAGCCGGAGCACCGCAACGACCCCGCCTGCCGGAAGGAGAATCCCGGCCCCGGGACTGAGAACGGCGCCTGATCGGAGCCGGCACGTGCGATGAGGACGGCCCGGAGCCCGCGGTGGCTCCGGGCCGTTCTCCGTGATGGCGATCAGGGGCGGCCCGGGACGAATAGTCTTGCTGTCCATGTCGTCGTCTTCTGAGAGGCTCACCATGCCCGCCGACATGCCCGCCGACAGCGAGGTGGCGGACCCTCCCGGCCGGCTGAGGCGGCTCGCGCCGGTGCTGACGGGGCTGACCGCCCTGGTGTGCCTGCTCGGCTGGCTGCAGAAGCAGCCGTGCGCGTCGGTGCGGTTCGACTTCATCAAGACGACGACGAACGCGTGCTACACCGACATCTATCCGCTGTACTACGTGCGCGGGCTGAACGACGGCAAGATCCCGTACTTCGACTCGTTCACCGGATCCGACATCCACTACGTCGAGTATCCGGTGCTCAGCGGCGGTTTCATGCAGTTGGTCGGATGGCTCGTCAAGCCGTTCGGGGCGGACGATCGCGGGCTCGCGTTCTACCACGTGACCGCGCTGATCCTGGCCGTCCTCGCGGTGGTGGCCGTTCTCGCCACGGCGCATGCGGCCGGACGGCGCTCGCTGCGCGCCGGCCTGATGGTGGCGCTGTCCCCCGCGCTGCTGCTCACCGCGTACATCAACTGGGATCTTCTCGCGGTCGCGCTGTCCGCGCTGGCGGTGGCCGCGTGGTCGGCGCGCCGCCCGGCGCTCGCGGGCGCGATGCTCGGCCTGGCGATCGCCGCGAAGTTCTATCCGCTGCTGTTCCTCGGCCCGCTGGTGCTGCTGTGCGTCCGCGCCGGGCGGTGGCGCGCGATGGGACGGCTGCTCGCCGGCACCGCGGCGACCTGGCTGCTCGTCAACCTGCCCGTGATGGTTTTCGCGTGGGACGGCTGGACGGAGTTCTACACCTTCAGCCAGAAACGCGGCGTCGACTGGGGCTCGATCTTCTTCGTCCTGCAGGACCACGGGCTGGCGGAACCCGCGGCCGACACCGAACTGCTCAATCTCCTCGGTACCGGAACGTTCCTCGTGCTCGCCGCCGGTATCGCGGTCCTGGCGCTCGCCGCGCCGCGCCGGCCGCGGCTGGCGCAGCTGATGTTCCTGGTGCTGGTCGCGTTCATGCTGCCGAACAAGGTGTGGTCGCCGCAGTACGTGCTCTGGCTGCTGCCGCTCGCGGTGATGGCGCGTCCGAAGCCGCCCGCGTTCATCGTCTGGCAGCTCGGCGAGATCGCCTACTTCTTCGGCATCTGGTGGTTCCTGCTGTCGGTGTCCGGCCAGACTCCGGGCCAGGACCTGTCCGGCACGGTGTCGGCGGTGCTGAGCCTGGACGCACCCCAGGGCGGCATCAGCCAGGACGTCTACTCCCTGGCTCTTCTCGCGCGGTTCGCGACCGTCCTCATGCTGGCCGCCCTGGTGGTGTGGGACATTCTTCGCCCGTCCGGTGACGTGGTCCGGTCGGACGGGGAGGACGACCCGGCCGGGGGCGTTCTCGACGGCGCCCCGGATGTGATCTCGCTGGGGCGCTGGCGCGGCGCCCGCCACGCCGGCGCCCCCGTGCCGTCCCAGCCGTGCCCCTAGTCGCGCCCCTAGTCGCGCAGGGCCTCGATGAACCATTCGAACGACGGGGTCATCGCGGGCCAGGAGGGCCAGCCGTTGATGATGGCGATCAGCTGCCAGTAGCGTTCCGCGCGGCGGTCGGTACCGATCTCCGTCCGCTTCCGCAGCTCGCGCCGGAACTCGGCGTCGTCCGTGGCGCCGAGGGCCTCCGCGTAGGCGGCCACCAGCTCGTCGACGATGGGACGGGCCGCGTCCGAACGGGGCTCGATGCCGTCCGCGATCGCCGCCGCGATCTTCTCCCCCGTCAGCCGGCCGAGCCGCGCCGGGTCTTCGGGATAGGCGGCGTTCTCGGTGTCGGCGGCCTGGAACTCGGCCATCCGCCGCACCGCCGCCCGGAAATCGGGGTCGCCGACCAGCTCGGCCAGCTCCACCCAGGCGTCGACCTGCGCGGGCTCGGGATCGTCGGGCAGCTCCGGTAGCGCGGCCCGCATCTTCGCCGCGAAGTCGGGGTTCACGTCGAGTCCGGCGAACGACTCGTCGATGAAGTCGGTGATGATCCGCCGGCGCTCCTCGTCGGACAGCCGGGCGAGCTTGTGCATGAGTTCGATCTCCTCTGGGCTCGATCCGCGTTTCGCCACCGCCCGCAGCACGGCCCGGCGCAGCCGCAGCGTCCGGATCTGCACGTCCAGCGCCTCCGCGTGCGCCGCCGCGACCTCCCCGACGCCGATCTCGTGGTCCAGCACCCGCTGGACCGTGCCGAGATCGACGCCGAGGTCGCGCAGCGTCCGCACGAGGTCGAGGCGCGCGACGGCCTCCGCGTCGTACAGCCGGTAACCGGCCGCGGTACGGCAGGTGGGCGGCACGACACCCGCGTCGGAGTAGAACCGGATCGTCCGCACCGAAAGGCCGGTCCGTCGCGCCAGTTCCCCGATCGTGTACAAGGTGTCGCCGTCCATGCCCCTCACCCTGGGCCCTCCACCCGCTGGAGACTCAAGGCCCATCGTGCCCGTGCTCGCGTCATCGCCGGTCGGCGTGCTGCGCCGGGCATGCGGTGCGGCGGTCGCGGACGTGGGTGCGGAAAGTCTGTGTCCGAAATCTGGCTATGTGGGGGATTTCGAGGGGAATGTTGGGGAAATGCTCGCGGCGGGGCGGGGCACCCCGGCCACTCGCGAACCGCGGGGACGCAGGAACCGCCGGGAGAGGACGTGAACGCGAACCAAGCACTCACCAGGCTGCTCGCGGGTGGGCTGACGCCGGGCGTCTACCAGTGGCGGACGCCTCCGGTGCCGGGCGCGGTCGGCGACACGAGCTGGACGGAACGGGCCGAGGAGGCCGGCTGGCGCGGCTTCCACCTCGACGGCCGCCGCGCCCGCGACAAGAACGCGTTCCTGCGGCTGTGCGCCGACGTGTTCGAACTCCCCTCGCTGGCCGGCGGCGACTGGGGTGATCTCGGCGACTGCCTCGGGGACCTGTCGTGGACGCCGGCGAAGAGCGGCTACCTGGTGCTGTACGAGTCGTGGGCCGAACTGGCCGACGCCGACCAGAGGTCGCTGCGCGTCGTCCTCAAGGTGTTCGGGGAGGCGGTCAAGGTGTGGCGTGACACCTCCACCCCCATGACGGTGCTGATGTCCAGTGTGGGAGTGGAGGTGGCGGGTGTTCCCCGGCTGGCCTGAGCCGGCCGGCCCCGCGGCGGCCCGGCCGGGGCGGGTCAGTAGGTGCCGGTGGTGGCGCTGCCTCCCACGATCGCGGCCCAGAGGCCGATGTAGAAGATCCAGAAGACCAGCCATCCGGCGGAGACGATGTAGCCGAGGACGAGGCCGGCGACGGCCATCCCGTGACCGCCCTCGCCCGTCCGCTTGATCTGGCCCAGTGCGACATGCCCGAAGATCACCGCCAGGATCGACGTCAGGCCGCAGGCGAGGAAGCCGATCAGGCCGCACACCATGGAGGCGGTGGCCATCCCGTTGGTCGGCGGGACGGCCGGCACGGAGGACCCGTAGTAGTGGTGCTGCACGGCCGGGGGCTGCTGGGAGTAGGACTGGGCGTAGGGATCCTGCGCCCCGTAGCCGTAGGGGTCGTAAGGGGGCTGTGCCATGTGCTTCCCGATCGGTTCGCGCGCCCGCCGCCGGAGAGAACGCGCGTGCGCTGAGGGCTTGGTTCCGGATTATGCCAGTGTGACGTGACCTTCGGATTCTGTCGTCAGGCCGGTTGCATGCGGTTTAGATGCGGCGGCCGCCAGGGGGGTTCCCGGGACGATTCCGACTTTGCTTCGTCAGAGCTTGGAACGCAACCATGCGATGTCGTCGGCCTGGCCCGCCACCGGCGTCTCGACCACGACCGGCGCGCCCGCGGCCCGCACCACCGTCAAGATCAACTTTGGGTCGATGCCGCCCCTGCCCAGGTTGGCGTGCCGGTCGGCGCCCGACCCGAACGCGTCCCGGCTGTCGTTGCAGTGCACCAGGTCGATGCGGCCGGTTATGGCCTTGATCCGGTCGACGGCGTCGACGAGTTCCTCACCCGCCGCGTGCGCGTGGCAGGTGTCGAGGCAGAAACCGAGCTTGGAGTCCAGCCCGGGGACCCCGGACAGCACCTCCCACAGCCGCGCGATCCGATCGAACTTGCGCGCCATGGCGTTTCCGCCGCCCGCCGTGTTCTCGATGTAGACCGGAATCGGACACTCGACCCGCTCGAACACCTTGCGCCAGTTCTCGAAGCCCGTTTCGGGGTCGTCGTCCTTCAGCACGTGCCCGCCGTGCACGATCAGCGCCTTGGCCCCGATGGACGCGGCCGCCTCCAGTTGCTGGGTGAGGTTCTTGCGGCTCGGGACGCGGATCCGGTTGTTGGACGTCGCCACGTTGATCGTGTAGGGCGCGTGGATGTAGACGTCCACGCCGGAGCCCTCCAGCGCCTCGACGCCCTCGGGGAGGACGGGCTTCTTCCAGCCCTGCGGATCGCCCAGGAAGAACTGCACGACGTCGGCCCCGACCGCGCGGGCGTTGTCGAGCGGATGGGTCTGGTCGACATGGGCTCCGATGCGCATGCCACGAGCCTAGCCGCGCCCTACGACGGCCAGGGCGTCCTTCCGCCGGGCGGTCAGATCGAGAAGCCGCCGTGGCTCAGCGCGAAGGCGCCGCCGACGAACGCGGCGACCATGCCGACCACGTTCAGCCAGCGCTCGTTCGTCGTCGCCGAGATCATCTGCGAGTACAGCGCGAGCGGCAGGCCGATCACGCCCAGCACGGCGCCGGGGAAGTGGGTCGCCGGAATCCAGCCCAGGATGAGGGCGGCGATTCCGATCGTGACCGCGACGACCGCGAGCACGTCCTGATACCGATGGGACTCGGGCCTGGCCTCTGCGCGCGCGGCCGGCCGCCGTGCGCCGGGTGCCTCCGTTGGCATCGGACCCTCCTCGACGTCGTGGCACCCGCGCCTGGGGCACATGGTGAACGCGGGACCGGACGGACCGTGTGTGTAAAGGAATTCCCACCCGGAGCGAAGATCAACCAGCGTGGGGGCGCGGAAATGTCGGAGGCACCCGGTAGTGTCGAACACAGATTCGAGAACACCGGCCCGGGTCCGATCCCCCGAGGGGAAGCGGGGGAGAGCAGGAGGTGCACACCGTGACGAAAGCGGAGTTGGGGCTCATCGGCGACGCCGAGCTCGTGGAGGAACTGTCGCTGCTGACGACCCAGACCGCCCGGATGCGGGCCCGCATGGCCGACATCATGGCCGAGCTGGAACGGCGCCGCTGTGCCAAGCGCCAGCCAAGGGCCCAGGCCCGCCACTGACACGCCATGGACGAGCCGGCTTCTGCGTCCGGTCCGGGAACCGGCACGGGATCGTTCGCGTGGGCGACCCCCACACCCTCGACTGTTGGTAGCCTGTACCGGTCCCGCGGCAGGTCCGCCCGGCAATCCGGGCCGGTGCCGCCGCGGGAGACGCAAGAGCCCTCCTGTCACGGAGAGACCGTGACCGCATCAGTCCAGAGGAGGTAGGGACCAGCATGCGTCGTTACGAACTCATGACCATTCTCGACCCCGCCATCGACGAGCGCACCGCGAACGCCGCGCTCGACCCGTTCCTGAAGGTCGTCAAGGACGGCGGCGGCAGCGTGGAGAAGGTCGACGTCTGGGGCCGCCGGCGCCTGGCGTACGACATCCAGAAGAAGTCCGAAGGCATCTACGCGGTGATCGACCTGTCGGCCGAGCCTGCCACGGTCAAGGAGCTCGACCGGCAGCTCAACCTGAGCGAGTCGATCCTCCGTACCAAGGTCATCCGCCCCGAGGTCCACTGAGCCAGGCTCAGCCCTCACAGCAGCCGGAGCGAGCCCCATGGCAGGCGACACCGTAATCACGATCGTCGGGAACCTCGTCGAGGACCCGAATCTGCGCTTCACCCCGAGCGGCCAGGCGGTCGCGTCGTTCCGCCTCGCCTCGACCCCGCGGTTCTTCGACCGCCAGTCGGGCGATTGGAAGGACGGCGAAGCCCTGTTCCTGACCTGCAACGTCTGGCGGCAGGCCGCCGAGAACGTCGCCGAGACCCTGCAGCGCGGTATGCGGGTCATCGTGCAGGGACGCCTCAAGCAGCGGTCGTACGAGACCCGCGAGGGTGAGAAGCGCACCGTCTTCGAGATCGAGGTCGACGAGGTCGGCCCGTCGCTGCGCAATGCGACCGCCAAGGTCAACAAGACCCAGCGGCAGGGCGGCGGTTTCGGCGGCGGTGGTCAGGACGGCGGCTTCGGCGGCGGCGGCCAGCAGGGCGGCGGCTTCGGAGGCGGCGGCGGCCAGCAGCAGGGCGGCGGCGGCTTCGGCGGCGGCGGCCAGCAGCAGGGCAACGCCCCGTCCGACCCCTGGGCCACCGGCGGCGGTGGTGGCGGCGGCGGATACTCCGACGACCCGCCGTTCTAGCTCCGTCGCTCCGGCGCGACCACGGCAACACCCAGTACACGTCCATTCCCGCGTGAGCGGGGCTCTCCCAAAGGAGCACCACGATGGCGAAGCCACCTCCCCGCAAGCCCAAGAAGAAGGTTTGCGTTTTCTGCCAGGAGAAGATCTCCTACGTCGACTACAAGGACACGGTCCTGCTGCGGAAGTTCATCTCCGACCGCGGCAAGATCCGTGCCCGTCGGGTGACCGGCAACTGCACCCAGCACCAGCGGGACGTCGCCACGGCGATCAAGAACGCCCGCGAGATGGCGCTGCTGCCGTACACCAGCACCGCGCGCTGAGGCAGGAGGAACGATCATGAAGCTCATCCTGACCCAGCAGGTCTCCGGGCTCGGCGAGCCCGGTGACGTCATCGAGGTCCGCGACGGCTACGGCCGCAACTACCTCATCCCCCGCGGGTTCGCGATCAAGTGGACCCGGGGCGCCGAGAAGGAGATCGACTCCATCAAGAAGGCGCGTTCGGCCCGCGAGATCGCGACCGTCGAGCACGCCAAGGAGGTCGCCGACCGGCTCGGCGGGCTGCGCGTCACGCTGCGCACCCGGACCGGCAGCAACGGCCGCCTGTTCGGCGCCGTGACCGCCGCCGACATCGCCGAGGCGGTCCGTGCCGCCAACGGCCCCGACCTGGACCGCCGCCGCATCGAGATCGGCAACCCGATCAAGACCGTCGGCACCCACCGGGTCAGCGTCCGGCTGCACAGCGACGTCAACGCCACGATCGACATCAACGTCGTCGAGGCCTGACACCACGTCCGGCCGAACGGCCCCCGAGCCCACCCGGGCCCGGGGGCCGTTCCGCGTCCCGGCACCGTCCTCGTGGCGCCGGAGGCGTCAGCGGTGGCCCAGAACGTTGACCACGCGGCCGTTGGGGTCGCGGACGAAGAACCGCCGTACGCCCCACTCCTCGTCCTGCAGGGGGTGAACGATCTCCGCGCCGCTGTCCCGCATGACCGCGTAAGCCGCATCCACGTCGTCGACCTCGATGCTCATATCGGGGGTGAGCGGGGCGGTTTTGTCGCCGGTCATCACGCTGACCTGGGCCACCGGATTGGCCGGGGAGGCGAGCGTCATGATCCAGCCGAGATTCATGACTTCTTCGAGGCCCAGCAGGCCATAGAACTCCCGGCTCTCCTTCGTGGCCGCTGACTGGATGATGGGCATGACACGGCGAACGGCCATTGACGACTCCCGATGGGAACGGGCACGGATCCGGGACCGTCCAGGGGTACTACGCCCCGTCCGTCGCCGCACGCACTTTCGCGACCCGGCTCAGGTCTCCGGGGTCGTGTACCGGGTGCGGCGGCGGGCGATCTCGGGGTCGATGCCCTCGACCAGCGACCAGATGCCCGCCACCCGTTCCACCAGGGTCTCCGGGGGCAGCCCGGCCAGGCCCTCGGCCGCCAGGTCGTCGATCGCCTGCGTCAGCCGGGCCATCCGCTCGCCGTGTGTGGAACACATGTTCGAATCGTAGCGGCTGTGGCCCCCGGTGCAGGTGCGAAACGCCGAATCCGGCTAGCGGCCGGCGCCGGTGACCATCCACCGGTCGCCGCGGGCGCGCAGGCCCAGGGTGAACATGCGGGTCAGCATCCACAGGCCGATCGCGACCCAGAGCCCGGTCAGGCCCGCGTCCGCCCGGTAGAGGACGATGGCCGCGGGCAGGAAGACGACCGTGGCGATCAGCGTCGTCACCGCCAGGTACGGGCCGTCCCCGGCGCCGATCAGGATGCCGTCCAGGACGAACACCACTCCCGCGACCGGTTGCAGCACCGCGACCAGGAGCAGCGAGGCGAAGAGCAGGCGCCGGACGTCGCCGTCCGAGGTGAACAGCGCGGGCAGCCAGGGACGCACCACGAGGATGATCAGCCCGAACGCGACACCGCAGCCGATGCCCCACCCCACCATCCGGCGCGTGACGGCGCGCGTCCCGGAGACGTCGGACGCGCCCAGGTAGCGTCCGGTGATGGCCTGGCCGGCGATCGCGATGGCGTCGAGCGCGAACGCCAGGAGCGTCCACACCTGGAAGCCGACCTGGTACGCGGCTATCTCCGGGTCGCCCATCCGGGCGGCGATCGACGTCCCCACGATGAGGACGATGCGGAGCGCCGCCGTCCGGACCAGAAGGCCGAAGCCCGCCGTGGCGGACGCCCTCAGCCCGGCCACGTCGGGACGGACCGGAGCCCCGTGGCGCCGCGCCGCGCGCAGGACGACCACCGCGTAGACGGCCGCGCTGCCCGTCTGGGCGAGGACGGTGCCCCAGGCCGAGCCGGCGATCCCCCAGCCCAGGGCGAGCACGAACACGGCGTTGAGCAGGAGGTTCGCCGAGAACCCGCCGAGGGACACGGCGAGCGGCGTGCGCGTGTCCTGCAGGCCGCGAAGCACGCCGGTGCCGGCCAGCACGACCAGCATCGACGGAATCCCGAACAGGCTCACCCGGAGATAGGTCTCGGCGTACGGGGCCACGGCCGGGGACGCGCCGAACGCGTCCACGATCCCCGGGACCAGCGGCCAGCCGGCCGCGACCAGCACCGCCCCGATGGCGAGCGCGAGCCACATGCCGTCGATGCCCTGCCGGATCGCCGCCCGCAGATCTCCGGCGCCGATCTGCCGCGCGACCCCGGCGGTCGTCCCGTAGGCGAGGAAGACGCACAGGTAGACGAGGGTGCTCAGGGCCTGGCCCGCGACCCCGAGACCGCCCAGCGGCGCGGTGCCGAGATGCCCGACGATCGCCGAGTCCGACAGCAGGAACAGGGGTTCGGCGACGAGCGCGCCGAAGGCCGGCACGGCCAGGCGCAGGATCTCGCGGTCATGCGCGGTCGCGAGCCGCCGGGGGGTCGTCACCGCGCCGAGGCTACCAGCCCGTAACTGACGTAAATAGATCAGTCCTTACAGTGCGGTGGCCGGCCGACTTTCTTTCCCACACAGCCGGTGGACGACGTTCTCGCAGTTCAATGCGGTGGCTCGTGGCTCGTCCATAGGAAATCCACAAAGTTGTCCACAGGTCGTGCACAACCTGTCCGGCGTGTCTGCACAGGCAGTCCACAGGTTTGTCCACAGGCGGCTTTGCTCTCGGCCGCACGGGCTCGCGAGAATGTCCGACGCGTCAGATAGACGTGTGATGAACGATCGGCGATGAGGCGGGCGGGGCCGCCGACGGCCGGGATGAGGGGGGTGCGACGGTGAGCGTGGCCGAGATCGGACCACCGGAGCATGAGTTCGAGCGCACCCCACCGCATGACATCTCGGCGGAACAGGGCGTGCTCGGCGGCATGCTCCTCTCCCAGGACGCCATCGCCGAGGTCGTCGAGTTGCTGCGCACCCCGGACTTCTACCGTCCCGCGCACCAGATCATCTACGACGTCGTCCTCGACCTGTACGGGCGCGGCGACCCCGCCGACGCCGTCACGGTCGCCGGCGAACTCACCAAGAACGGCCAGATCGCCCGCATCGGCGGCGCCCCCTACCTGCACACCCTGATCTCCCTGGTGCCGACCGCGGCCAACGCGGGGTACTACGCGAAGATCGTCCACGAGCGCGCGATCCTGCGCCGCCTGGTCGAGACGGGGACCCGCATCGTCCAGATGGGCTACGCCGCCGACGGTGCCGACGCCGACGAGGTCCTCGACCGCGCCCAGGCCGAGGTCTTCGCGATCGCCGAGAAGCGCGCCGGTGAGGACTACGTCGCGCTGTCGGAGATCATGCCCGGCGCCCTGGACGAGATCGAGGCCATCGGCAGCCGCGGCGGCCAGATGGTCGGCTGCCCCACCGGCTTCGCCGACCTCGACGCCCTGACCAACGGTCTCCACCCCGGCCAGATGATCGTGGTGGCGGCAAGACCGGCCATGGGCAAAGCGGTCAAATTGGACACACCGCTACCGACCCCGACCGGTTGGACGACCATGGGCGAGGTCGAGGTGGGAGACCGCCTGATCGGTGCCGACGGCAGGCCGACCCGCGTCGTCGCCGCCACCGAGGTGATGCGCGACCGGCCCTGCTACGAGATCGAATTCTCCGGCGGCGAGGTCATCGTCGCCGACGCCCAGCACCAGTGGCGCACCACGACAGGGACGGTCCACCGGCACGGCGAGGCCGGCGGGGGCGGCTCCGAGAACCGGGCCGCGCTCCGCACCCGCACGAGCGCGGGGCGGCGCGGCAAGACCGGGGCACTCCCCGGACGCTTTCCGGTGATGGCGGACGAGGCGCCGCGCTCTTCCGATGTGCTGCCGGGGAAGCCCGTCCGGCGACCGCACGGGCACTCCACCCGAACCGGCGTCGGGGCAGTGGTCTCGGCCGGCACGGACAGAAGGACTCCGGGCGGGTCGCCTGAGCCGCAAGGTCCGGCGGCCCGGCGCCATGAGGGGGCCGCACCGCTCGCTGGTCTTCCCCGGATCCGGACGACCGAGGAGATCTTCGCGACGCTTCGGCACGAGGGGCGCCCCGTCCATGCGGTGGAGGTCGCCGCCGCCTTCGACCTCCCCGAGGCCGATCTCCCCGTCGACCCCTATGTCCTGGGGGTGTGGCTCGGCGCGGGAGACACCGGGGACGCGCGCATCACCTGCCTCGACGGCATGATCATCGCCCAGGTCGAGGCGGCGGGGCAGCGGGTCGACCCGGAGCCGGTCCCCGGCTGCCACCTGCTGCCCGGAATCCGGGGTCACCTGCGCTCCCTCGCCCTGCTGGACGGAAAACACGTCCCGACGCGGTATCTGCGGGCGTCCAGGGCCCAGCGGCGGGCGCTGCTGGCCGGGCTGCTCGATGTCCGCGGTCACGTGTCCGCGGACGGACGCGTCGATCTCGCCTTCTCCTCCGCACGGTTCGCCGGGGGGGTGCACGAACTCCTCCTCAGCCTCGGCCATCGCGCCGAGCTGACGACCGGCCGGGCGGAGCCGGGCGAACGGGTGCACGAGATCGGCTTCACGCCTGCCGAGACGGTGTTCCGGCTGCCGCGCAAGGCGGCCCGGCAGCGCACGGACGTCCCCGCGGAACCGCAGGTCCGGTACATCGTGGACGTGCGGCCGGTCGAGAGCGTGCCGGTGCGGTGCGTCCAGGTCGACAACGACGACCACATGTACCTGGCGGGGCGCTCCTGCATCCCGACGCACAACTCGACGCTCGCGCTCGACTTCGCCCGTGCCGCGTCCATCAAGCACGGCCTGACCTCGGCGTTCTTCAGCCTGGAGATGGGCCGCAACGAGATCACGATGCGCCTGCTGTCGGCCGAGGCGCGGGTGGCGCTGCACGCGATGCGGTCCGGCACCATGCAGGACGAGGACTGGACCCGCCTCGCCCGGCGGATGAGCGAGGTCGCCGAGGCCCCGCTCTTCATCGATGACTCACCGAACATGTCGATGATGGAGATCCGCGCGAAGTGCCGGCGCCTCAAGCAGCAGCATGACCTGCGCCTCGTCATCATCGACTACCTGCAGCTGATGACCTCGGGAAAGCGCGTGGAGAGCCGCCAGGTCGAGGTCTCGGAGTTCTCCCGGTCGCTGAAGCTCCTCGCCAAGGAACTGGGCGTCCCGGTCATCGCGCTGTCGCAGCTCAACCGAGGTCCCGAGCAGCGGACGGACAAGAAACCCATGGTGTCCGACCTCCGCGAATCGGGATGCGTCACGGCTGCCACCCGGATCATGCGTGCGGACACCAATGAGGAGGTCACGATCGGTGAACTCGTGGCCCGCGGTGCGCACGACGTTCCCGTGTGGGCGCTCGATGAGCGCTTGAAGTATGTACCGCGAACGATGACGCACGCCTTTTCCAGCGGGCGTAAGGAGGTCTTCCGCGTCAGGCTGGCTTCCGGCAAGGAGATCGAGGCCACCGCGAACCACCCGTTCCTGACCTGTCACGGCTGGAAGCCGCTCGGAGAGCTGGCGCCCGGCTCCCGCGTCGCCGTGTCCAGGCATGTGCCGCCGCCACTGGAGCCCAAGGCATGGCCCGAGATGCGCGTGATCTTGCTGGCCCACCTGATCGGTGGCGGATCTTTCGGCAAGGGCCGGCCGATCCGGTACGCGAGTGAGGACGAGGCGTGCCTGCGGGCGGTCATCGAGGCGGCCGGGCACTTCGGTGTCACCGCTGTTCGAGACGGAGATGCGGACGCGCGGGTCACCACGCTGCGTTTGCCGGGCCCCGGCGGCCCGCCGCATAACCGCCCGAACCCGGTCGCCGAGTGGCTCGATGACCTGGGGCTCCTCGGAACGCGTTCGCACGAGAAGTTCGTGCCGGCGCCGGTGTTCGGCCTTCCCAAGGAGCAGGTCGCCCTCTTCATCCGGCATCTGTGGGCCACCGGCGGGCGCGTGCACGGGGACGCTGAGCGTGGGCGGTACGACGTCCACTACGCGTCCGCGAGCAGACGGCTCGTGGACGACGTTTCCGTGCTGCTGCTGCGGTTCGGAATTCCGTCCAGCGTCAAGAGCGTCACCAAGGACGCCCGTCGTTGCGAATACCGGCTCCACATCCACGGCGCGGAGAACCAGCTCGCGTTCTTCGAATCCGTCCGTGTGCATGGGGCACGCGGCGCCCTGGCCGCGGCCGCCGCCGAGAATCTCCGTGGTGTTCGGTCGAATACCAACCGCGAGACCGTTTCCCACGAGGTGTGGGACGACGTCCGGCGGATCCTCGCCGAGGGCCGGACGCCGCATCGGGAGCTCTCGGCCCCGATCGGTGCTCGGTCCGGTGGCGGTGTCCTCTCACAGCGTGCGCCTGATCGTGAGCGTCTTGGCCGGGTGGCGACGGTGCTGGACGGTGCCGAGCTGGAGCTGCTGTGCACCAACGACGTGTTGTGGGATGAGATAGCCGAGATCGAAAGCATCGGGCGGCAAGAGGTTTATGACGCCACCGTGCTGGGGCTCCATAATTTCGTGGCGAACGGGATTACCCTGCACAACTCGATCGAGCAGGACGCGGACATGGTGATCCTGCTGCACCGCGAGGACGCCTACGAGAAGGAGTCGCCGCGCGCCGGCGAGGCCGACCTGATCGTCGCCAAGCACCGCAACGGCCCGACCGCGACCGTCACGGTCGCCTTCCAGGGCCATTACAGCCGCTTCGTCGACATGGCTCAGTAGCGGCGTCCGGTGCTAGGGCTTGGCCGATCTGGTCACCTGCTGGGGCCGGGATTCGGTGCGGTCGGTGAGGATGGCCAGGGTCTGCCGGCACCAGCGGAGGTTTTCGCGTTCGAACGCCAGGCCGCGCATCAGGGTCAGGTAGGGGCCGATGCGGTCGGCGGTGGCGAGGTACCCGTCCTCGGTGCGGCCGTCCAGGAAGCGGGCACGGAGACGTTCGAAGCGGGCGATCTTGGATTCGGCCCAGGCCATGCGTTCGCGGATGGCGTTCATGACGGCCTCGGCGTCGCCCGCGTCGATCGCCTGGACCTGGACCATCAGTTCTTCGCGGATCGCGCCGGGGCGTGGCGGGGTGGCGGTGAAGTCGTACAGGGCGCGGCGGCCGGCGTCGGTGAGGGAGAACAGGCGTTTGTTGGGGCGGCGCTCCTGCTGGACGACGCGTGCCTCGATGAGGCCCTCGTCCGACATCTTGTCCAGTTCCCGGTAGAGCTGTTGCGGGGTGGCCATCCAGAAGTTGGCGGCTCCGGCGTCGAAGCTCTTGGACAGGTCGTAACCGGATGCCTCGCCCTCCAGGAGCGTGGCCAGAACCGCGTGCCGCAACGACATGGCCCGAGCCTAGCGGCAGCCATGGACGACTCTGCCGCTGGTCAACTATGTGATGAGCGTCATGCGACCGGTATCTGGACGGGCCCTCCGGACGTGATTAGCGTCCCTCGCACCTAGTCAACAAATTGAGTATGGGGGTGGGTGCATGTACCCGTTCCGACAGGCGGCCGAGGCCGGGGACATGGCGACGATCGAGGGGCTGCTGGCGGACAACGTGGTGTTCACCAGTCCGGTGGCGTTCAAGCCGTATGAGGGGAAGGCGATCACGGCGGCGATCCTGCGGGGCGTGATGCGGGTGTTCCAGGACTTCCGCTATGTCCGGGAGATCGTCAGCGCGGACGGCCGCGACCACGCGCTGATGTTCCAGACGACGGTGAACGGTCGCCAACTGCACGGATGCGACTTCCTGCACATTGACGAGAACGGACTGATCGACGACCTCACCGTCATGGTGCGGCCCTTGTCGGCCGCCAACGCGCTCGCCGAGGCGATGGGCGCGCAGTTCGACCGGATCGAGCGTGAGGCGCTGGCCGCACGGACGCGGGAATAGCGGCCGTCGGCCGGAGACGGGTGGCCCGGAGCGGATGCGCGGAAAGCGCCGTCTCCGAGCCACTCGAATGTGGCCGGTATGGCTTCCGGTTACTGGACGGCTGGACGCTCGTAGATCAGTTCGCGGCCGTCTTGCTCGTCCCATTGTTCCCCGACGTGGGTGAAGCCGTATCCGGCGATCGTCGCCAATGAGGCCGCGTTCTCGGGACTGATCGCCGCGCGAACGGTCGTGACGTACGGTTCCGCCGCGGCCCGGTCGAGAAGCGCGGAGAGCATCGCTTTCGCATAACCTTTGCGGCGGTGCGCGGGATCGACCGAGTAGGCGACTTCCACCGTGCCGTTCTGGGGCGCTCCGTGGAAACCGGCATGCCCGACGACGTGGCCTTCGGGGACCGCGACGACGGCTCGGACGATCCATGCGGCATGGGACGGATCGCGGGCGAGCTGGGTGAGGCGGAAACGCCAGAGCCATTTCGCTTCGTCGGTCGTGAAGTACTCGGTGAGCGGAATCCCGGCGGCTTTTCCGGTGCGCTCAAGATCTCCGTCCACCAGGGCGTTCATTGCGGCCGGAGGTAGTTCGACAAGGCGAATCGCAGGTGACATCGGGTGTTTTTACCAGCTTTTCTCGTGGTGGTCGGCCAGGCGGGTCAGCAGGCCGATGAGCTGTTCGCGTTCCTCCGGTGAGAGGGGGGCGAGAAAGCCGTCCTGAATGCCGGCCAGGACCTTGTCCAGTTCCCGGAGATGGCGGGAGCCCTCCGCGGTGAGCGTGACGATGTTGCGCCGCCGGTCGGACGGGTCGGGGGAGCGGCCGATCAGCTTCTTGGCGGCGAGTTCGTTGAGGGCGGCGACGACGTCGCTGCGGTCGATGCCCGTGTGGCGGCCCAGGGCGGCCTGGCTGGACGGGCCGTACTCGTCGAGGGCGGCGAGCAGCCGGTAGTGGTACCCGCGGGCGCCCGCCGCGGCGAAACCGTCGGCGACCAGCCGGCGGCTGTGCGCGGACACCAGGTTGATCAGCCAGCTGGGGGCGCGCCGGAGTCGGCTGGGTGTCCGGGCGTCGGCCGTCATCATGCCGTCCAGTCTACGGGCTTGTTGGCCGGACCAACAATGACCTAGTGTTGGGGGAACCAATGTTGGTCATGCCAATGAATGGAGCGTGATGGACGACCGTCAACAGCTGTCCGTACTGGTCAGCCGGCTCGGGCTGTGGCTGGACGAGCAGAGTTCGGACACGAGCCTCTTCACCGAGGACGCGGAGGCGCACACCCTCGGCGGTGTCGCCAAGGGCGTCGGCGCCCTCGTCGAACAGGCGCGCCGCAACCACACGGTGCCGACCCAGCACTTCGTCACCAATCCGCTCATCGACGTGGACGGTGACCAGGCCGCGATCAGCGCGAACCTCCTTGTCGTGTTCGCGCACGAAACCGGGCCGCATCTGCTGGGCGAGCGCTACGAACTCAGGGCCGTCCGGACGCCGGACGGCTGGCGCCTATCGCGGGTTCAGGTCCGTCCGATCTGGGAGATGACACATGACCGGGATGCACATGTCTGAGATCGCGCCCTTCCGCCTGGACGTTCCCCAGGCCGGCCTCGACGACCTCGCCGCCCGGCTGGACCGCACCCGCTGGCCGGACGAGCCGCCCGGCGCCGGCTGGGACTACGGAATCCCGCTCGCCCGCGTCAGGGAACTGGCCGCACGCTGGCGGACGGCCTACGACTGGCGGGCGCAGGAGGCGCGGATCAACGCGTTCCCGCAGTTCACGACGGAGATCGACGGGACGGAGGTCCATTTCGTCCATGTGCGGTCGCCGGAGCCCGACGCGCTGCCGCTGATCATCACCCATGGCTGGCCCAGCACGATCGCCGACTTCCTGGACGTGATCGGCCCGCTCACCGACCCCCGCGCGCACGGCGGCGACCCGGCGGACGCGTTCCACGTGGTGATCCCGTCGCTGCCCGGCTTCCCGCTGTCCGGCCCGGCGCGCGAGACCGGATGGGATGTGAACCGCATCGCACGCGCCTGGGCCACGCTGATGGAACGGCTCGGCTATGAACGGTACGGCGCGCAAGGCGGTGACTGGGGCTGGCCCATATCGAACGTGCTCGCCACCGTGGCCAAGGAACGGGTCGTAGGCGTCCACCTGAACTACATGGGGTCGCCTCCAGGAGATGACGACGGTCTCGCAGAAGACGATGTGGAGAGGCTCCGGGACCAGAAGGCTTATCTGGCCCACCCGGCCGGCTACTGGCAGATGCAGTCGACGCGTCCCCAGACCGTCGCGTACGGACTGACCGATTCCCCCGTCGGCCAGCTCGCCTGGCTCGCAGACAAGATCATTGAGTGGACCGACCCCGCGAGCGGCGTCGATGACGACCGCGTGCTCACGACCGTGACGCTCTACTGGCTCACCGGCACGGCCGGTTCCTCGTCCAGGCTGCACAGGGAGAATGCCGCGCGGGGCGGTCCTCCCGTTCCGTGTTCCGTTCCGCTGGGCGTGGCGGTGTTCGCGCACGATCTGGTCCGGCCGGTGAGGCGTCTCGTAGAGCGCGTGTACGACGTCGTCCACTGGACGGAGTTCGATCGTGGTGGCCACTTCCCCGCCGTTGAGGCACCGGACCCGCTCACCGATGACGTCCGTGCGTTCTTCCGGCGCGTTAGGGGGACGTGAGGTCGTCCGAAGAGGCGGGTGGGGTTCGTCTTAGGCGCCAGAGGGAGGTCGTTTCGGCGGAGCGGGCCGCGTAGAGGGGGTCGTCGGGGTCGGCGGCGCGGGGGTGGACCGGCTTGGTGTCGAGCTTGCCCACGACCTGCAGGGCGGACGATTCGATCATTGTGCGGAGGTCGGCGCGGGTGCGAAGACCGAGGTGTTCGGCCAGGTCCGACAGGATCAGCCAGCCTTCACCGTCCGGTTCCAGATGATCGGCGAGGCCGCCGAGGAAGCCGCGGAGCATCCGTCCGCCCGGATCGTAGACGGCGTGTTCGAGAGGGGAACTCGGTTTGGCCGGCACCCAGGGCGGGTTGCACACGATGAGGTCGGCCCGTCCGCTGGGGAACAGGTCGGCCTGGACGACCTCTACCTGCTCCGCCACGTCCAGCCGGTTAATGTTCTCCCGGGCACAGGAAAGCGCGCGCGGGTCCAGGTCAGTGGCGACGACGCGCTCCACACCGCGACGGGCCAGGACCGCCGCCAGGACACCTGTGCCGGTTCCGATGTCGAACGCCGTCTTCGTCGGGGGAAGCGGCGCCTCGGCGACCAGGTCCACATACTCCCCTCGGACCGGCGAGAAGACCCCGTAATGCGGATGTATCCGGTCGCCGCCCAGGGCGGAGATGGGGACGCCCTTCTCACGCCACTCGTGGGCGCCGATCAGTCCGAGCAGTTCGCGCAGTGAGGTGACGTAGGGCTGATCGCCCGGCCCATAGGCCTCCGTACAGGCGTCCTGGACGGCAGGTGCACGGCGTAGCGGAATCACGTGCCCCGAGTCGAACGGTATGAGCAGCATGGCGAGCGTCCGCGCGCGCTGGGCCCGTGCCTGACGGTGAAGGTGGAAAGCCTGTACCTGGGAAGGCTCCGGCAGTTTGCGCTTCCGCCGGCGTGGCGGACGGTCGATCCTGCGCGCCATCGCCGTGAGGAGCTGCCGCGCGTTCTGGAAGTCGCCGCGCCACAGCAGCGCGGTGCCCTCGCAGGCCAGCCGGTAGGCGTCGGCCGCGCGGGTCTCGTCGTCGGCGATCACCACGCGGCGGGGCGGGGGCGCGCCGCTTTCCGACCGCCAGCGGGCACGATGGTCCCGGCTGTCCTCCCGCCAGGAGATCTCGTCCACACAGAGTACGGTATCGGCGTGCACCTACCTGGACCATTGCATGTGCTGAACGAGGGTCTCGCCTTTCTCCTGGAGGTCGTGGCCATCGTCGCGCTCGCGTGGTGGGGCTTCACGGCTGGTGGCAACATCGTCGCCAACATCGCCCTAGGAGTCGGTACGCCGGTTGTAGCGATGGTGCTGTGGGGCCTGTTCGCGGCACCGCGCGCACGGTTCAAGGTCGCGTTGCCGTTCGTCCTCCTGGTGAAGACCGTCGTGTTCGGTGCAGGTGCATTGGCCTTCCATGGGGTGGGGCATACGACGGTGGCGATCGTGTTCGCCGTGGTCGTCGTGCTCAACACCGCCCTGGCGACACTGGACCGCGAGGCACATTTCCGCACGGCCGCTTAGGCGAGGTCCGCGCTGGAGAGATCCGCGCTGGAGAGGTGCGTGGACGTCTCGGCCAGTTTCCTCAGCGCCGCCTCAGAGGGCGATCCTGGTTCGGCCGCGTACAGCATCAGGCGGCTGAGGTCGGGGTCGCCGGGCAGGTGCAGGGTCTCGAACGGGAGGACGAGCCGGCCCACCTGCGGATGGTCGATGTGCGCCTCCCCATGCGTCAGGTCCGTGACGTGGTGGTCCGACCACATCCGACGGAACTCGGGGCTGCGCTCCCGCAGGCAGTCGATCAGGGTGCGCAGGCGCGGATCGTCCGGGTCCTGGCCGGAGCGGTACCGCAGGTAGGCGACGTTGCGGCGGGCCACGACCGGCCAGTTGCCGCCGAGCCGCGCCCGGTAGTCGCCGTTCAGGTGGATCTGGTGCGACCAGGTCCGCTCGTCCGCCGGGAGGTTCGCGAGGTCGACGAACACGGCGGCGGTGAGCCGGTTCCACGCGACGACGTCGGTGTGGTGGCCGACCACGTACGCGGGGGCGTGGGTGATCGAGTCGAGCAGGTGCTGGAGCGGGGCCCGCAGGCGCGGCGGTCCGGTGACGGGCGCCCGGCGCGGCGGGTGTGCGAGGCGGTGCAGGTGGGCGCGCTCGGCGCCGTCCAGCCGCAGGGCCCGCGCGATCGCGTCCAGGACCTCGGTGGACACCCCGTCGGCCGTCCCCTGTTCGAGCCGGATGTAGTAGGCGACGCTGACCCCGGCGAGCTGCGCGAGTTCCTCCCGCCGCAGCCCGGGGACGCGCCGCCGCGTTCCGTAGGACGGTACGCCGACGTCTTCGGGGCGCAGCCGCGCCCGCCGCGACCGCAGGAACTCGCCGAGTTCACGGTTGCGCGCCATACCGGCGAGGTTATCCGGCGGGACGGCGGTGAGAGCGGATCAGGGGCGGCGAGAGCGGATCAGGGCAGGTCCCACCAGGCCGAGACGATCTTTCCGCCCATGGGAGCGGGGCGGTACCCCCAGCCGGTGCACAGACCGGCGACCAGCAGCAGGCCGCGGCCGTGCTCGTCGATGTCGGCGAGGGCGTCCAGACTGGCGGGTTCGTCGTCGGTGAAGGCGGGGACGGGCAGGCGCTCGCTGCAGTCCCAGACCTCGCAGAACAGGCGGTGCCCGGCAAGCCGCAGCACCACGATGATGTCCACCGGGAGGAAGGGGGGCAGCGGGCCGGGCGGGGGCGCGGTGCGGCGCGCGACGTCCCGGTCGCCGACCGCCGTCACCGCGTTCGTGACCAGCTCGCTGACCACCAGTTCGCAGGCGTCGGTCAGCTCGTCCAGCCCCCACTTGCGCAGGTGCGCGGCAACGAACCGGCGGCCGGCCGATGGCGCGGCCGGTCCGGCGGCGAGCCGCTGCTCCACGCCCTGGTGGTGAGGGACGTGATGGTCGGTGGGCGAAACGTGTTCAGGGATCGGATTCATTCGATCCTCCCGTCGGTCGTAGCACTCGGCGAAGCAACGGCCAGATGATCAGGAGAAGGACCAGTCCGTAGACGGTCATCGAGAACGGAGTGTTCACCAGGCCGGAGAGATCGCCGTCGCTGATCTGCAGGGCGCGCCGGAGTTCCTGGTCGGCGCGCGGTCCGAGGATCACGCCGATGATCGCGGGGACCATGGGAAGGCCGTAGCGCCGCATCATCAGGCCGAGGCAGCCGAGCGCGAAGAGAATGAGCAGGTCGATGGTCGAACCGTTGACCGAGTAGGCGCCCAGGCTGGCGAAGGCCAGGATGCCCGCGTACAGGTAGGGGCGGGGAAGCCGCAGCAGCTTGGCCCAGGCGGGGGCCAGCGGCAGGTTGAGGGCCAGCAGCAGCGCGTTGCCGATGAAGAGGCTGGCGATCAGGCCCCACACGAGGTCGGGTTCCCGCTTCAGCAGCAGCGGGCCGGGCTGGATGCCGTACTGCTGGAAGGCGGCCAGCATGACCGCGGCCGTCGCCGTGGTGGGCAGGCCGAGGGCGAGCATCGGCATCAGCGTGCCCGCGGCCGAGGCGTTGTTGGCGGCCTCCGGTCCCGCGACCCCTTCGATGGCGCCGTGACCGAACTCCTCGGGCTTGCGGGAGAGCTTCTTCTCCGTGACATACGACAGGAACGTGGGGATCTCGGCGCCGCCCGCCGGGATGGCGCCGAACGGGAAGCCGAGCGCGGTGCCCCGCAGCCAGGGGCCCACGGAACGGCGCCAATCCTCCCGGCTCATCCAGGGCTGGCCGACCGGGATCATCTCCAGCGGGCTGCGGCGCAGATGGCTGGCCACCCACAGCGCCTCGCCCACCGCGAAGAGCCCCACGGCCACGACGACCACGTCGATGCCGTCGGCCAGCTGGGGGATGCCGAAGGTGAGCCGCTGCTCGCCGGTCGTGTGGTCGATTCCGACCAGGCCGACGGTGAGACCGAGCCCGAGCGAGGCCAGACCGCGGATGCGGGAGGCGCCGAGCACGGTGGTCGTCGCGACGAAGGCCAGCACGATGATCGCGAAGTGGTCCTGGGAGCCGATGCTCAGCGCCACGTCGACGATCTTCGGGGCGGCCAGGGCCAGCAGCGCGGTGGCGATGGCGCCGGCCACGAACGAGCCGATGGCGGCGGTGGCCAGGGCCTGTGCGGCGCGTCCCGAACGGGCCATCCGGTTGCCCTCGATGGCGGTGATCACCGAGGCGCTCTCGCCGGGCGTGTTGAGCAGGATGGACGTGGTGGAACCGCCGTACATGCCGCCGTAGTAGATGCCGGCGAACATGATGAACGCGCCCGTGGGGTCGAGGCCGTAGGTGAGAGGCAGCAGCAGCGCGACCGTCATCGCGGGGCCGATGCCGGGCAGCACCCCCACCGCGGTACCGACGATCACACCGATCAGGGCGTACAGCAGGTTGATCGGTGTCAGGGCGGTGGTGAAGCCACCGAGCAGATCACTCAGGGCCCCCATTACGGCAGGATCCCTTCCAGGATGCCGGCGGGCAGGCCCAGGCCCAGCCCCCGGTCGAAGGCGTAGAAGGTGGCCAGAGACAGGGCCAACGCCAGCAGCGGGTCGCGCACCAGATGCCGGCTGCCGAGCGCGAACGCCGAACCCCAGAACATCAGGGCGCCGGAGATGGGCCAGCCGGCCCGCTCGATGAGGGCGACGTTGGTCAGGAAGGAACCGGCGAGCAGCAGCACGGTCGGCCAGTCGCTGGGCCGCTCAAGGTCGATGTCCTCGCCGGTCTCGGCGCTGCCGCGTCCGCCGCGCACCACGTCGACGGCCAGCAGTACCGCCACGACCGCCAGCAGCGCCCCCACCAGCAGCGGGGTCGTCTTGGGGCCGACCGGGCCGCGCTGGGCCAGTTCGCTGTGCAGGTGGGCGGCGTCGATGAGGACGACCGCGGAGAGCCCGCCGAGGAACAGGGCCACTCCGAGCTCGGAGCGGCCCTGCAGCCGGTTCGTCCCGGTGCTGCCAGCCGTCTTACCGGGGGTCTCGCCGGCCGTTCTCTCTGTCATCCCAGCCCCAGGTCGTGGAGCACGGCGGCGGCCCGTTCGGTCTCCGACTTGAGGAAGGCGGCGTACTTCTCGTCGGTGAGGAAGGCGTCGGTCCAGCCGTTCTTGGCCAGCGCGTCCTGCCACTGCTTGGTGCCGTGCATATCGGTGATCAGCTTGAGCAGCGCCTTGCGGTCGGACTCACTGATCTCCGGCGGGGCGAGCATGCCGCGCCAGTTGGTGAACACCACGTTCACCCCCGACTCCTTGAGCGTGGGCGCGTCGATGCCCTTGATGCGCGTGCCGCCGGTGACGGCCAGCACCCGCACCGTTCCCGCCTCGATCTGGTCGGTGGTCTCCCCGGCGCCCGTCACTCCGAAGGCGATCTTCTTGCCGAGCAGGGCGCCCAGCAGTTCGCCGCCCCCGGCGTAGGTGACGTAGTTGACCTGCTTGGGCTCGATGCCGGCGGCCTTGGCGAGCAGCATGGTGGCCAGGTGGTCGGGTCCGCCCGGGCTGGAGCCGCCACCGCCCGGCATCTTGCCCGGGTCGGCCTTCCACGCGTTGAGCAGGTCTTGCAGGCTGTGGTAGGGGGACTTGTCGGGCACCACCACGACGTTGGGTTCCTCGATGAGCCGGGCCAGCGGCGTGGTCTCGCTCACCTTGGCCTTGGACTTGTTGGCGTAGGAGGCGCCCACCACTCCCAGGCCCATCTGCATGATGAGCTTGCCGTTGCCCTTCTCATTGACCAGGCGTGCCAGGCCGACGGTGCCACCGGCACCCGCCAGGTTGAAGACCTCGACATTGCGGGCGAGCTTGGCTTCCTCCATGACCTTGGCCGCGGTGCGCGCGGTCATGTCGTACCCGCCGCCGGGACCGGTGGGCACCATCACGCGGAGGTTGGTGACCGATTTGCCACCGGAAGCGTCGCCGCAGCCTGCCACGGTTAGCATCGCGGCCAGAGCGACCGCCAAACCTGCCCGGTAACGTCTGTTCATCACGATCCCGCCTCTCGACCAGGTTCAGACGATGTTCGGGCAATCTGCGCTTCAATGTCAGGCTTTGGGTCGTACTGATGGTTGTGGTCGTTGTGGTCATGAGAATTGTGTCTCCATCGAGACACTGTCCTGGCAGTATCGAAGCGTGAACTGGCCGTGGGCGCGTCGCCGGGTCTCGCTGGCCGGCCAGTTCCTCGCCCTGCAGCTGGCCATCGTTCTTGCGGTGTTGGTGGCGGTCGCCGCGGTTTCGTTGGCGCAGACGGAGGCCGGCTTCCGAAGGGACGAGGGACGCCGGGTACTCTCCATCGCCGAGACCGTGGCCGCCGTGCGGTCGGTCCGTCTCGGACTGGCGGACCGTACCATGGAGCATGTGGTGGCGCCGGTCGCGGAGAGCACACGCAGTGTCTCCGGCGCCTCCTACGTGATCGTGGCACGGTCCGACGGCATCGTCGTCACCTCACCGGACCCTGGCCAGGTGGGTGAACCGCTGGATCTGCACGGCAGCCCCGTGCTCTCCGGCCGCTCCTGGGTGGAGGCGGTCGAGGAGGACGGCGGCAAGTACGTGGTGGGTTACGCGCCCGTGCTCGATGACCGCGGGCGGACCCTGGGCCTGGTGGCCGTGGGGCGCGCCTATCCGACGCTGCTGGCCAGCCTGTGGCGGGCCTCTCCGAACCTGCTCACCTATCTCGGCATGGCCAGCGCCCTCGGGGTGGCGGGCTCGCTGCTGCTCTCCCGCAGGGTCAAGCGGCAGACCCTGGGCCTGGAACCCACGGAGATCACGGGCCTGGTGGAGCACCGCGAGGCGATGCTCCACGGCATCCGTGAAGGCGTGATCGGCCTTGGCCTCCAGCACCGGATCACGCTCGTCAACGACGAGGCGGTGCGCCTGCTCGACCTGCCCCCGCAGTGCGTGGGCAAGAAGCTGGAGGAACTCGGCCTGGAAGAGCCGGTGTGCGAATCGCTCACCGACGCCTCGCCGGGGCGGGATCAGGTAGTGATGAGCGGCGACCGGGTACTCATCCTGAATCGCATGCCGTTCTCGGCCCGCGGCCGTTCGCTCGGGTGGGTGACGACACTGCGCGACCGTACCGAGCTGACCGCGCTGCAGCGGGAACTGGACGTGACCAGGCACACCACCGACACGCTGCGCGCCCAGGCGCACGAGTTCAGCAACCAGCTCCACACCGTCGCCGGCCTCATCGAACTCGGCGAGCACGACGAGGCCGTGCAGTACGTGACGCGGCTGAGCAAGGCCCGCGCCCGGCTCAGCGCCGAGGTGGTCTCGCGGATCGCGGATTCCTCGCTGGCGGCCCTGCTCATCGCCAAATCCAGCCTGGCCGCCGAGCAGGGCGTACGGCTGCGGATCTCGCCGCGGACCCGGTTGCCGAAAGTGGACGAGATTCTCTCCGCGGATCTGGTGACCGTCGTCGGCAACCTGGTCGACAATGCGCTCGACGCACTCGGCGGGGTGTCGGACGGCTGGGTGGAGGTGGAGGTGACCGAAGACGCCGGGAAGCCCCGAAACGTGGTGGTGACCGTCCGAGACTGCGGCCCCGGTGTGGCGCCCGAGCTGACCCAGGAGGTGTTCCGCCGCGGCTTCAGCACCAAGGACGGCGCCGGCGAGCGCGGGCTCGGGCTCGCGCTGGCCCGGCTCGTCTGCCGGCGCCGCGGCGGTGACATCGCGGTGCGCAACGAGGACGGGGCCGTGTTCACCGCGCGGCTCCCCGTGGCGGACGGGACGGGGCCATGATCCGGGTGCTCATCGTCGATGACGACTTCATGGTCGCCAGGATCCACGCCGGATATGTGGCCCGCACACCGGGCTTCGCGGTGGCCGGCCAGGTCCACACCGGTACGGACGCGTTCCGCGCCGTGAGCCGGTTGCGGCCCGACCTGGTGCTGCTCGACATCTATCTGCCCGACATCAGCGGCCTCGACATGCTGCGGCGGCTGCGGGGGGAGGGCCCACCCGAAGTCGACGTGTTCGTCGTCACGGCCGCCCGGGACGTGGACACCGTCCGCCAGGCCATGCGCGGCGGGGTGGTCAACTACCTCATCAAGCCGTTCGACTACGCGACGCTGCGGGAGCGCCTGGAGCGGTATGCCGCGCTCCGCAAGGAACTCGCCGAGGTCTCCAGCGCCGGGCAGGCCGAGGTCGACCGGGCCTTCAGCGGAACCGCGTCCGGCCAGGTCAGCCGGCTCCCCAAGGGCCTCACCCAGGAGACCGCGGCCCTGGTGGAACAGGCGCTGCGGGAAGCACACCCCGACCTGTCGGCGTCCGAGTGCGCCGCGTGCGTGGGCCTGGCCCGGGTGAGCGCCCGCCGCTATCTCGAATACTTCGTGTCCTCTGGCCGGGCCGAGGTACGGCTGCGCTACGGCGCGGCGGGCCGCCCCGAGCGCAGGTACCGCTGGCGCTCCTGAGCGCCGATGGTCTCGCCCCGGCCGCGAACGGCGGCCGCCGAGCCCCGCCGAAGGTGCCACACTCGGAGATCATGACGAGTAGATTCACTGAATTGACCATCGACTGCCGCGACCCGGAGCGGCTCGCGGAGTTCTGGTGCGCGGCACTGGGCTTCACAGTGATCGACAGAACCCGGGACAAGGTCGAGATCGGCTCGTGGGAGCCGACCGTCGCAGAGGTCAGAGCGCGCCAGATGCCGCCCACGATCCAGTTCATCCGGGTACCGGAGGGGAAGACGGTCAAGAACCGGCTCCACCTCGACCTCAGCCCGATCGACTGCGGAACGGACGAGGAAGTCGCCCGCCTTGTCGAACTGGGTGCCGGCAAGGCGGACGTGGGCCAGTCCCCGGATCGCACCTGGGAGGTCCTGGCCGATCCGGAGGGCAACGAGTTCTGCGTCCTGCGGAGCCTCGCCCCGTGACCTGAGCCTGCCACTGACGGTGGTACGAACGGCCGGGGGCTGGGTAGCCGCGCCCTACGGCGCGAGGGTCGTCGGCATGACCGCACTCACCACCGCTGTCTCCGCCCCCTCCGGGCGGATGTCGTCACGGCACAAGCTGGTATTGACCCTTCTGCTCGGCGCACAGTTCATGCTCGCCATCGACTTCTCCATCCTGAACGTGGCGTTGCCGGTCGTCGGCAGGGGACTGGGCTTCGGCCTGGACCAGCTGCAATGGATCGCCACGGCGTTCGCCCTTCCCGCCGCCGGTTTCACGCTCCTGTTCGGTCGCGTGGCCGATCTGTTCGGGCGGCGCCGGATGCTGCTCGCGGGCATGGCCCTCCTGGCCGGCGGGTCCCTGATCGGCGGGCTGGCCACGGCGCCGGCGTCGCTGCTGACCGGACGGGTCCTGCAGGGGCTGGCCACGGCGATCGCGACCCCGGCCGCTCTGTCGCTGCTCACCACGTCCTTCCCCGAGGGGCCGCTGCGGACGCGGGCGCTCGGGCTCAGCGGCGCGCTGATGTCCGCCGGGTTCACCGTCGGCGCGATCCTCGGCGGGCTGCTCACCGATCTGCTGAGCTGGCGCTGGGCCTTCCTGGTCAACGTGCCGTTCGCGGTGTTCATCCTCGCGGTCACGCCCGCGGTGATCACCGAGAGCCGGGCACGGGACGGGGCGAAGCTGGACGTTCCGGGCGCGGTGACGGTCACCGGCGGCCTCCTCGCCCTCGTGTACGGGATCACCTCGGCCGGTTCGCGGGGCTGGACGTTCCCGCCCGCGCTCGGTGCGCTCGCGGCCGCGGCGGCGCTGCTCGTGGCGTTCGTCCTGGTCGAGCGGCGCTCACCGGCCCCGCTCGCGCCGCTGCGCGTGCTGACCCGCCGGACCGTCACCTGGGGCAACGTGGGCGGCTTCGTGGCGTTCGCCACCGAAACATCACTGGTGTTCCTGATGACGATTTACCTCCAGAAGGTCCTGGACTTCTCGCCGCTGGCCACCGGCCTCGCGCTCGGCGTCCTCGGCGCCGGGACGTTCGCCGGCGGCGTGGCCGCGCCCCGGATCATGGGGCGGCTCGGCGGCCGGGCGACGCTCGTCTGCGGGCTCGTCCTGCAGGCCGCCGCGACGACCGCGCTGCTCGGCCTGGGGGAGCGGCGTGACGGGCTCGGCCTGCTGCTCGCCGCCACCGCGATCGGGGGGTTCGGGAACCTGGTCGCGATCGTCGCGTTCATGGGGACCGCGACGTCCGGGCTGCCGGACGGCGAGCAGGGACTCGCGACCGGCCTCGCCACCATGACGCAGCAGGTCGCCATCACGCTCGGCATCCCCGTGATGAGCGCCGTGGCCACCGCGAACACGTCCGTCCTTGGCGGCGTCCACACCGCGACCGCGGTGAACGTCGCAATCGCCCTCGCCGGCGCGGTCCTCGTCGGGTCGTTCCTGCGCCGCTCCTGAAGGGAACCGACATGGATCTCGGACTCGACGGCAGGGTCTACATCGTCACCGGCGCGTCCGCCGGCATCGGCGAGGCGACCGCCCGGCTGCTCACCGGCGAAGGCGCCCACGTCGTCGGCGTGGCGCGCTTCTCCCCCGACGTGGCCGCCGACCTCACCGACCCGGCCGCCGCGCAACGCGTCGTTGACGTCGCCCTAGAGCGTCATGGGCGGCTGGACGGCCTTGTCAACAACGCGGGTGCGCTGCACTCAAGGATCGGATTCCTCGACGTCACCGACGACCAGTGGCACGCCACGTTCGAGTTGAACTTCCACGCGGCGGTGCGCATGGCCCGCGCCGTGCTGCCCGCACTGATCGACCAGGGGGCGGGGAGCATGGTGCACGTCTCCAGCGAAGCCGGGCGGCTCCCCGACACGCCACTGGTCGACTACGCGGCGTCCAAGACGGCCTTGTTGTCGGTGTCCAAGACGCTGGCGGGGGAGTTCGGCCGTTGTGGCATCCGCTCCAACGTCGTTACGCCCGGCCCTACACGGACTCGGCTGTGGGACGAGCCCGGTGGGTTCGCGGACCAGTTGGCCGCTCTCTACGGCCTTCCCGTCGAGGACGCCATAGAGCGGTTCGTCCGTGAGGAGCGACGCCTCCCCGTCGGACGGCTGGGTGCGCCGCAGGACGTCGCACGGGTCATCGCCTACCTGCTGTCCCCCATGGCCGCCCAGGTCACGGGCGCCGAATGGACGGTGGACGGCGGCGCGCTACGGCAGTTGTGATCGTGGCGTGCGGGGCGCCCGGCACGCCGCGCTCCGCCTCAGCCGGGCACCTTGTCGAGGAAGCCGTGGACGCGGTCGAAGCGTCCGTCGTCGCCGAAGACCGCGACGTCGAAGCCGGCGGCGATCGCCTCGCCGCCCTCGGGGCCGAGTTCCCAGGTGAAGCGGGCCACGTTGTGGTGGGCGTCCACGGCGCCCGCCGCGCGGAACACCAGGCCGGGGAACTGCCGCTGCGCGGCGCCGACGAACGCGTCGATCGCGTCCCGCCCTTCGGCCACGCCGAGCGGGTCGACGTAGACGGGGTTCTCCGTCCACAGTTCGTCGATCGCGGCGCGCCGGGCGGCCGGGTCCGTCTCGTTCCAGATGGCCAGGTACCGCTCGACCCGCTGCTGAACGTCGCCCATTTCATGACTCCCGTCTGATCGTCCGGGCCTGTTCTCCCGGTGCCCCCTACGCTGCCAACCCGCCGACGGAAGATCGATTACCTGAGACGTCAAGCCCGCTCACCCGAGCACGACCCGGCCGGCGGCGGTGCGGGCGAGACGCTCGGCGATCGCGGCCGCCTCGTCCGTGGAGTCCCAGCCCTTCAAACGAGGCGTGTAGACGAGCCAGATGACGACATTGCCCTTACGCGCGGAGACCTGGACCTGCTTCACGCGGGTCGCGTCCTGATAGGTGGACGCGACGATCACCGCCTCATCTCCGACGTTCGGCAGCGGCCGGGCGTCCTTGTCCTCGGGCGTGGGCCCGCCGGGGCCTTCGCGGAACCTTTCCTTGGCCTGTTCGATGCCGCCGTCCTGACCGGTCCTGTATTCGTACAGCCGGTACTCAAGCCTCAGCGAGATGGCGCCGAAGTGGCACACGGGGTTGCCGTCGAACGGAAAACGTGCCGGTGTGCTCTTCGGAAGCATCTGGTTCGCGGTGGGCGCGAGTACGCGACAGGGATCGGGGAGGGCGTGCGCCTCCTTGCGGCCCGGCCACGCCTGATGGTGCCAGATCGGATCGAACGTGACGAAGACCAGCGTCCACGTCGTCAGGATCGCCAGATGCGCGAAGGCGTACCGCCATGTCAGCAGGGAACGCCCACGTGTCACCGCGATTCCCGAGCGCCGGGACAGGTCGGCGACGGCGGCGTCGAACCTCGGGTCCCGGCGCAGGCGCAGCCGGATCGGTGCCCCCAAGGTGACCGAGGTGGCGGGACTTACGGCCACCACCGCCTCCGTCCACAGCCGGCGGCGCCGTTCGAGCGCATTGATGCCGTCCCAGGCCAGGTAGACCTGGCTGACCGAATCCCGGTGGTGGTTGTGCAGCCCGTCCGGACCAAGTTTCACACTGCCCGCGAGGAAGGGCAGCGTCGCGCCAATGGCTGACAGCCCCATGAAGCCGAGGCACAGGGCCGGGATGAAGGCTTGGATCCAGAATGCGTACACCGTGGCCACGATGAGGAGGGCACCTGTAGCGGCCTGCGCATAGGCGAGGTACCGGAGCGTGCGCGGTGGCCTCAGCACCACCTCGCCGGACTCGGAAGCCGTTAAGGCAGGGGTGCTGGACTGGTGCTCCATGATTCCTCTTTGCACATGGTTGGTGTGGGGGACGATCGTAGTGCGGCCAGCGATGATGTCGTTTTCTGGCTAGTGGGTTGTGTTCCCGTCGGTGATGCTGGAGGCATGCACGAGGACGTGGAGAGGTGTGTGCGGGCCGTCCAGTCGAAGGACGCGCGCTTCGACGGATGGTTCTTCACCGGGGTCGTGACCACCGGGATCTACTGCCGCCCAAGCTGCCCGGTGGTACCGCCCAAGCCGGAGAACATGCGCTTCTACCCGAGTGCTGCCGCCGCCCAGCAGGCGGGCTTCCGGGCCTGCAAGAGGTGCCGGCCTGACACGTCCCCTGGCTCGCCCGAGTGGAACCACAGGGCGGACGTCGTCGCACGGGCGATGCGCCTCATCGCGGACGGTGTCGTTGACCGTGAGGGTGTGCCAGGTCTCGCCGGACGTCTTGGCTACAGCACCCGCCAGATCGAACGTCAGCTCAATGCTGAACTGGGTGCCGGGCCACTTGCTCTGGCGCGGGCTCAGCGTGCTCAGACGGCACGGCTCCTCATCGAAACGACTTCCCTTCCGATGGGGGACGTCGCGTTCGCGGCGGGCTTCACCAGTATCCGCGCCTTCAACAACAACGTCCGCGAGGTGTTCGCGCTCACCCCGACCGCTCTGCGCGACCGTGCCGCCAAGGGCCACGCACCGGCCGGGTCGGGGGCGCTGTCGCTGCGGTTGCCCTTCCGTGCGCCGCTCTGCCCGGACAACCTCTTCGGCCATCTCGCGGCCACCGCCGTCCCCGGCGTCGAAGAATGGCGGGACGGTGCGTTCCGGCGCACCATGCGCCTGCCTCACGGGCATGGCATCGCGGCCCTCAGCCCGCAGCCCGATTACGTCGCCTGCACGCTCAGCCTCAGCGACCTGCGCGACCTCACCATCGCGATCAGCCGCTGCCGCTGGATGCTCGACCTGGACGCCGATCCCGTCGCCGTGGACGACCTGCTCCGCACCGACCCGGTTCTGGCCCCGCTGGTCGACAAGGCCCCCGGGCGACGCGTCCCCCGCACTGTGGACGCCCCTGAGTTCGCCGTACGGGCCGTCCTGGGGCAGCAGGTTTCGACGGCTGCGGCCCGCACCCACGCGGGACGCCTGGTCACCGCCTATGGCGACCCCATAGACGACCCAGGGGGCGGGCTGACGTACCTCTTCCCCACCCCGGCCGCGTTGGCCGGCCTTGCCCCGGAGGCACTCGCGTTCCCGAAAGCTCGCCGCACCACCCTCACGACCCTTGTCGACGCGCTTGCGAGTGACGAGATCGACCTGGGCGTAGGGAGCGACTGGGATGAGGCCCGCGCGCGCTTGTCCGCCCTACCGGGCTTCGGCCCATGGACCGTCGAGACCATCGCGATGCGTGCTCTCGGAGACCCGGACGCGTTCATCCCCGGCGACCTGGGAATCCGGGCCGCCGCCAGGAGCCTCGACCTTCCGGCCACTCCCGTGGCCCTCACCCGGCGTGCCGCCCAATGGCGCCCTTGGCGCGCCTACGCCGTCCAGTATCTGTGGGCCACGGGCGACCACCCCATCAACCTGCTTCCTGCACACTGAGGAACCTCATGCCTGCACACGTCGTCCTGGACAGCCCCGTCGGCCCTCTCACTCTGGTGGCCACAGACGGCGCCCTGTCCGGGCTTTACATGGAGAAGCAGCGGCACCTTCCGTCCGAAGGGACCTTCGGTGCGCCAGGGGACCCCGGCGCCGAACCCTTCGCGACCGTCGCCGCCCAACTCACCGCGTACTTCGCCGGTGAACTGACCGAATTCGACGTGCCGCTCGCCCTCCACGGGACGCCTTTCCAAAAGCGCGTCTGGGCGGCACTCCAGGAGATCCCCTACGGGGAGACCACCACGTACGGCGAACTCGCCGTCGAGATCGGCAAACCGTCCGCGTCCCGTGCGGTCGGCCTCGCCAACGGACGCAACCCGGTCGGCGTCATCGTCCCCTGCCACCGCGTCATCGGCTCCACCGGCTCCCTCACCGGCTACGGCGGCGGCCTCGACCGCAAGCGCTACCTCCTCGGCTTCGAACGCGGGATCCGCGGCGGAGACGGCGGGGCGACCCTCTTCTGACCCGTGTCCGGCTCGTTTGTCAGAGGTCCCGGCTAACGTGCCCTACGTAGACGTTCACCGTGGGAAGGCTGATCGAGGTGGAGTTCCGAGTCGACCGGCAGACGCTCGCCGACGCCGTCGCGTGGGCGGCGCGGACCCTGCCGTCCCGTCCCGCCCTCCCCATCCTCGCGGGCATGCTCATCGAGGTCACCGGCGAAGGTGAACTGACCCTGGCCGGGTTCGACTACGAGGTCTCCGCGCAGGCCCGGGAGGACGCCGACGTCACCGAACCGGGGCGTGTGCTCGTCCCCGGGCGGCTGCTGTCGGACATCGTCCGCAATCTCCCCGCGCAGCCGGTGGAGGTCTTCACGAAGGGCTCCGAGGTGGTCGTCCGCTGCGGCCCCGCCGAGTTCGGCCTGCTGACGATGCCCGTCGAGGACTACCCCACCCTCCCCGAGCCGCCCGCCCGCGCGGGCACCGTCCCCGGCGACGTGTTCGCCACCGCGGTCGCCCAGGTCACGCCCGCCGCCGGACGCGACGACACGCTGCCCATGCTCACCGGCGTCCGGATCGACATCGAGGGCGACACGATGTGGCTGGCCTGCACCGACCGCTACCGCATCGCCGCCCGCGAGCTGACCTGGTCGCCCGCCGACCCCGGCTTCACCGCCGGCGTCGTCGTCCCCGCCCGCACCCTCGCCGACACCGCCAAGTCGATCAAACGCGGCGCCGGCGTCGAGATCGGCCTCGCCGGCAGGGCCGACACCCTCATCGGCGTCTCCGGCGGCGGTCGCAGCATGACCAGCCGCCTCCTGGACGACCAGTACATCAACTACAGGTCCCGCCTCACCGGCACCTGGTCGTCGGTCGCCGAGATCCCCGTCGCCCCGTTCGTCGAGGCGATCAAGCGCGCCGCCCTCGTCACCGAGCACGGCACCCCGATCCGCCTGGCCCTCACCGCGGGCGAGGTCCGCATCCGCGCCGCCACCGGTGACTCCGCCCGCGCCAACGAAGCGCTTGCGGTGAGCCTCACCGGCGATGACGTCGATATCGCGTTCGCCCCCCAGTACCTCCTGGACGGCCTGGCCGGCATCGACACCGAATACGCCCGCCTCGAATGCGCGGGCCCCACCAAACCCGCCCTCCTCACCGCCATCCCCGACCGGAAGGACGATGAGGAGCCCCCGCCCGAAACCGACACCGGCTACCGCTACCTGGCCATGCCCGTCCGCCTGACCTCCTGACCCACCGCGCCCGCCCGTCGGCCACGGACGGCGAGGGGACGGCTAGAGATCCAGGACGGCCAGGACGAAGCGGACCTCGCTCTCAGCCGCGTTGCCGTACGAATGGGGGCGGTCGCCGACGAAGACCGCGGCGGCCCCCTCCTCGACCAGGTCCGTCCGGCCGTCCACAACGAGGGTCAGCGTGCCCTGCTCCACATAGACGATCTCCTTGGTGCCCGGCACATGCGCGTCGCTCTCCCGCGTCTCGCCGGGCTGGAGCACCCAGCGCCACAGCTCCAGCGACGGCCGCGGGTCGCTGCCGGCCAGCAGCGTCCCCGTCCCGCCGCGCTCGCCCTCCCACAGGACGACGTGCCGCTCGGGCCGGAACATCCGCACCGGCGGCTCCTCCTCCACCTGCACGAGCCGCGTCAACGGGACGCCGAGCGCGTCCGAGATCCGGATGAGCGTCCCCAGGTTCGGGTTGCCGCGCCCCTGCTCCAGCCCCACCAGGACGCCCTTGCTCACCCCGGCGCGCCCGGCCAGCTCGTCCAGGCTCCAGCTGTGCCCGGCCCGCAACGCCCGGACGGTCCGCGCCACGGCCTCCCCGATCGCCTCCTGCCCGCTCATCGTCCTCCAGCATCTGTCGGCGTCGCGCGCCCGCCAAGGCCGGCGCGGGCGGCCGCCGCATCACCCGATCCGCTATGCGATCAGTGTCCCGCAACCCCGCCGGTGCCCCGTCCCCCCGTCCACAACCCCCAGGTCGTGGCCGGCTCACATCCCGCCGAGCCGTCGGTCTCGGAGCGGGAAACGGCTTGGTCCGCACCGCCGGCGGTCGGTATAATGCTACGAGCGTTTCATTAAAGTGACCGTGTGGAGGGTCGGATGTTGGAGCGGGTTGTCGTGGACGAGGCCGTCCGGGAGTTGCGTCCCGACTTCGCCGTGCTCGTCATGAGCGCCGAGGGGCTGGTGAACGGGCCCGGCGATCAGGTGTCGGAGGGCTGGCTGGCCGAGGCCGCCGGGAAGGCCGACCCCGGTGATCCGCATGTGGATGCCTGGCGTGCGGCCTACCGGGCGTTCGGCGCCAAGCCGCAGCGGACCCGGCCCTCGGTGGACGCGCTGCTGCGGCGTGCCGAGGCGCTCCCGTCCATCAACAAGGTCGTGGACGCCTACAACGCGGTCAGCGTCGAGTACGCGCTGCCGATCGGCGGTGAGGACCTCGATGCCTATCAGGGGGCGGCGCGGCTGGTCAGGGCCGCGGGAGACGAGCCCTTCGACGTGATCGCGGGCGGGGAGCCCGCCGTCGAGCACCCGGACGCCGGCGAGGTCGTCTGGCGGGACGACCGGGGGGTCACCTGCCGGCGCTGGAACTGGCGGCAGTGCGTCCGGACGCGGCTGACGCAGCGCACGAAGAACGGCCTCTTCCTGCTCGAACGCCTTGAGCCGTACCCCATCGAGCGGCTGCGCGAGGCGGGCGACCGGCTGGCGGAGCGGCTCCGCGTGATCGCGCCGGACGTCCGGATCGAGACCCGCCTGATCGGCGGGCGGTGATGGTCACCGTCCTGGCGCTCGGCGCCGCCCTCGCCTATGGCACCGCCGACTTCCTCGGCGGCGCCGTGGCCCGCAAGTCGACCGCGTTGAAGGCCCTGACCTGGTGTGTCCCGGTGGGGCTCGCGGTCGTCCTGGTGGCGGCGCTGCTCGGCGGCGGGAACGCCGCTCCCGGGCCGATGGCCTGGGGGCTCCTGGGGGGCATGACCGGTGGGGCCGGGCTGATCGCGTTCTACCGGGCGCTCGCCCGCGGGCCGATGAGCGTGGTGGCGCCGGTGTCCGCGCTGGCCGCGGCGGTGCTGCCGGTGGCGGTGGGCATCGCGCGAGGCGAACGGCTGAACGCCTCCGTCCTCGCCGGCGTGCTGCTGTGCCTCGTCGCGATCGGGCTGGTCAGCATGGAGGCCGGAGACGGCGGGAAGGCCGCGTCCGGCCGGCGGCCGGTGGATTCGGGCCCGCTCATGGCCGGGGTGTCCGGTGCCTGCTTCGGTGTCTTCTTCGTTCTGCTGAAGGCGGCGGGGAACGGCGCCGGGCTCTGGCCGGTCGTCGGCGCTCGCGTCGGCACCCTGTTCATCGTGGCCGTGGCGCTGCTGTTCATGGTGGCCCGCGGCCGCGACCTGGGCCCGCGGATGTCCGGACGGGCGCTGATCGGGCTGGCGCTCCTGTCCGGCGGCCTGGACGCGGGCGCGAACGTCCTGTACTTCCTCGCGGTCCACGGCGGCATGCTCAGCCTGGCCGCCGTCCTCACGTCCCTCTACCCGGCGATCACCGTCCTGCTGGCGAGGGTCGCCTACAGTGAGCGCCTGCGCGTCATCCAGCGCGTGGGCATGGCCGTCGCCGTCGCCGGCGTGGCATTGGTCACGGTCGGCTGACATGAGCGAAGGCCGCCGCCCCGGTTGCGGGACGGCGGCCTTCGCGCCTGCGGTGGTGGTGGGATTCGAACCCACGGAAGCTTGCACTTCACACGCTTTCGAGGCGTGCGCCCTCGTCCACTAGGCGACACCACCGCGGGAGAGCCTACCCGACTCTGCGGCGGGTGAAGAACTCGATAAGCGGGGCGGCGCACTCGTCGGCCAGTACCTCGGCGATCACTTCGGGCCGGTGGTTGAGCCGCCGGTCCCGGACGACGTCCCACAGCGACCCCACGGCACCCGCCTTCGGGTCGGCCGCCCCGTAGACGACGCGGTCCAGCCGGGCCTGGACGGCCGCGCCCGCGCACATCGTGCAGGGCTCCAGCGTGACGACCAGCGTGCAGCCCGCCAGCCGCCACGACCCGAGGGACGCCGCCGCCTCCCGCATCGCGATGATCTCCGCGTGCCCGGTCGGGTCGGCGGAGCGCTCGCGATCGTTGTGCCCGGTGCCGATGATCTCGCCGGACGCGTCCAGCACGACCGCGCCGACCGGAACCTCCCCGCTCTCGGCCGCCTTCCGCGCCTCGTCCAGGGCCCGCCGCATCGCCGGCACGAACCCCGCGACGACCGGATCCCCCGGGTCAGTCACGGAGGCGGTCGAATTCTTCGCCGAAGCCGGCCTGTTCGGCGATGGTGAGGAGGGCGTCGCCGGGGATGGTGCGTTCGCCGAGGTCGGTGAGCTGGTCGGCGGCGAGGCCGAGGTCTTCGAGGAGGGCCGGGTCACCGCCGGACTCGCCGTCGGGGACCTCGCCGACGAGCTGCTGGAGCAGCGAGCCGAGCCCGTCCTGGCGGACGGTGGACACGTAGGCGCGCGGCTCGTCCGTCCCGTCCAGCCGGACGATCGCGAACCAGTCGTCGTCCTGCTCGACCATCAGCACCACGGGGTCGCCGTAGGACTCGACGGCGGCCTCCCGCATCAGGTCGGCGACATCGTCGACGTGGTCCGCCTCGGCGAGGGCGGCCTCGGCACCGACCCAGCCTTGCGGGGTCCGCGCGAACACGGCGGCGAAGTAGGACACGTGCTCATTGTGACCCACGGGGTTGCCAGGGTCACACCCCTTTGCGGGGGCGGAATCCGCCCCCGGCTTCCCGGCGGCGGCCGTGCATGAACTTCGGTTCTGTCCGGTGGGGGACGGGCCTGCGCCTAGGGGACGGCGTCGAGGGCGCGTTCGAAGGCGGGGGCGAAGCCGATGCGGCCGGCGACGCTGAGGAGCATCTCGTCCGGGTAGAGCTCCAGGTCACCGGAGATCGCGCCGAGTTCCATCTCGTCAAGGCCCAGATCGGCGAAGATCGACATGTCGCCGACGGGCAGGACCTGGTCGAGTTCCTCGTCGTCCGGGACGGGGATGTCCAGATAGTCGAGGACCTGGCGGGCCAGCGGCCAGTCGACCGAGGCCGTGACGTCCGACAGGAACACCATGACCTCGTCGCCCAGCAGGCGGATCGCGACGAAGAAGTCGTCGCCGACCGAGACCAGCCCGACCGTGCCGCCGAGGCTCGGCTGCTGGCGCAGGGCATGGATCAGCCCCGCGAGGTCCTCGGTCAACGCCACCGGGAGGATCTCGGCCTCCCAGCTCTCGTCTTCCCGATACACCACGACGGCGAAGTCCGTCGCGTCCACATCCGTCATCTCCACCCCACCGGCGCGTCTCCTGCCAGGGAATGGTGGCAGATGCGGCGCCCGCTCGCGTGCCCCACCGCCAAACTCGGCACCGTACCCGGAGGTGAGGCCGGGAGTCGGCACCGTATACCGGTCCTGGCGGCAAGAACCTATCCAATCCGCATCAATTGATGCGGAAGGTGCGGCGGCGCAGCACCGCGTGGATCCGCGCGCGGCGCGACCGGTGCGGGGTGACCCGGCGCCGCAGCTCACGGGCCTCGGCCAGTTCGCGCAGGAAGATGGCCCGGCGGCGCAGATGCTCGCGGACCTGCTCGGGGGAGATGTCGCCCTGGGGGCCGGGACGTGCCGGTGCGTCCTCGGCTGTGACATCGGTCACCCCGGTGCCCGCGGGCTGGGGCGCGGGCTCGGAAGCCGGTGCGGGAGTTGCGGATTCGGCGGGTTCGGAGGGGTCGGGAGGAGGCGCCGCGGCCTCGGGGGGAGGCACGGCGGGGGCGGGCGGATCGGGCGCGGATTCGCGGGCCCGCGCCGGTCCCCTCGGCTGGCGACCGCTTTGGCTGCTCATATCGCCATACTGCCCAGCTCAACGGCGTCCTATCCTGTTCGGCACGGTCCGGCCGACCGAGAGCGGGTGGGCTACGGTGAGCGCATGCAGACCCTCGCCGTCGACCACCCCCTCGTCGCGCACAAGCTCACGACGCTGCGGGACGTCCGCACCGACTCCCCCACCTTCCGGCGTCTGGCGGACGAACTGGTCACCCTGCTCGCCTACGAGGCCACGCGCGATGTCCGGGTCGCCGCGGCGACCGTCCAGACCCCCCTCGTCGAGGCCGAGGGCGTCCAGCTCGCGAGCCCGAAGCCGCTGGTCGTGCCGATCCTGCGCGCTGGCCTCGGGATGCTGGACGGGATGACGCGCCTGCTGCCCACCGCCGAGGTCGGCTTCCTCGGCATGATCCGGGACGAGGGCACGCTGCAGGCGCAGACGTACGCGACCCGCCTGCCGGACGACCTGTCGGGACGGCAGTGCTACGTCCTCGACCCGATGCTCGCGACCGGCGGGACGCTCGCCGCCGCGATCCGGCTGCTGTTCGACCGGGGCGCCGACGACGTCACCGCGATCTGCCTGCTCGCCGCCCCGGAGGGGCTGAAGTACATGGAGCGGGCGTTCGCCGGCGTCTCGGCGCCGGTCCGGGTGGTCACGGCCGCGATCGACTCGCACCTCAACGAGCAGGGCTTCATCATGCCGGGCCTCGGGGACGCGGGGGACCGCCTCTACGGCGTCGTCTGAGCACGTCCCGGCAATACCGGCAATATGCCCCAAGTCAGGCGTGACCTGCGATGTTCGTTCGCTGCGGCATGGGGTACCACCCCCCTTACGGAACGCCAGGGCGCGTTCCCCTCCGCCGTCCCGGCACAGGGGACCGCTACGGACCGGGCGGTGCGAGCGAGCACGGGGAAACGTGATGGCTCACCAAGGGGACGACCTGCCGCGCTACGCCGAGATCGGCGAGCGGCTCACCGAGGAGTTCGACGGGGTGCACGGTGCCGACACGGTGGACCGCTGCGTCTCCGCCGCGCGCTACGGCGCCGAGGAGGTCACGGGGGCGGCGCCCCCCGACCTTGTGGAACGGATCGCGCGCCGCCACCTGGAAGTGCTCGCGACCGTCGCGGCCGAGAAGCGCCGCAAGGCGAGCCGGTCGTCGTTGGACAATGCGCCATAAGCACCATGAGGACGCGCCATAATGCGCCATGAGGAGGTGCCGGACGTGGACGTCCGGCCTTCCTTGGCTCACGGCAACGCGCCATAGTGCTTGCTTTGCCGGTCGGGTGGGCTGTGCGAAACTGAACCGGGGTCCGTGAGTCGACGCTCCGGGAGGCAGCCGTGCCCGCCAAGAAGTACATGACGTGGGCCGCCATGGCCTTCGTAGCGTTCTATGTCATCAACCAGCCGGACGGTGCAGCCCGGTCGGTGGAGAGCGCGGCCAACGGCATCGCGTCCGCCGCCGGTTCCCTGGCCACCTTCGTCAACGCGCTCTCCTGAGAGGCCGGGATGAGGCTCGTCACCCCCGGAGACTCGGCGCCCGCGTCGGTCAACAAGTACCTGCTCCCGCACGAGAACCAGGTGATCACGGTGCGCCGGCATCCGGCCGTGCTGATGGTCCCGGTCGGTCTCGTCCTCGGCGGCCTGATCGTCGCCGGCCTGCTCAGCAACACCGTCGCCAGCGACGCGGGGAAGGCCATCAGCTGGATCTGGTGGATCTGGCTGTTCCTGCTCGCCTGGTTCGTCTGGCGTGTCGCGGAGTGGTCCGTCGACTACTTCGTCATCACCAACCAGCGGATGCTGCTGACCACCGGCCTGATCACCCGCAAGGTCGCGATGATGCCGCTGGCCAAGGTCACCGACATGAGCTTCAAGCGGACGATCGCGGGCCGGATGCTCGGCTACGGGGAGTTCATCCTGGAGTCCGCGGGCCAGGACCAGGCGCTCACGAACGTGCCGTTTCTGCCGTATCCCGAGCAGCTTTATCTCGAAGTCTGCGAAATGATCTTCCCGAACAAGAACCCGGAGCCGGTGGAGAAAACGCTGCCCCCGCCCCCGCGCCGGCCCAGGCCGCCGGAGGAAACCCCCACCTCCACCGGGCCCAAGGAAGGCTCCGATCCCGAACCGTGACCCGTCCGCCCGGCCGGCTCCGCGAGACGGCCGGGCGCCCGGCGCTCCGAGCTGGACGATCATGCTGCGGGCCGTCGCTCCACCCGCTGCCGGACGAAGGGTGCGGCCGACCGGAAAACATGATGAACTGGCCGATATTCGCGGTGTTCGGGATCTTGTGGCGTCAGTCGGATACTCTCGGTGAGTGACAGAGGTCGCATCCGCCGGACGATCCGTTGGCGCGAACCGGCGCGGCACCGTGCTCCAGCGGCGTGCGCGCGGCAGCGGGACGAGCCCGCCGGGCGGTGTCCGCGATTTCCAGTTCATTGCTCTCGATGTGCGATAACCCGCAATGTGCAATCATGTCGGCACCCCAGTCGCCTGTTTACTTCCGCTAAGTGAGTCCTCATGCCGGGTCCAGGCAACGTCGGCGAACGTGTCCGCAACCTGCGGCTGACCAGACGCTTGTCGCAGGCACAGCTCGCCGGTCACGACCTTTCCGACAGCTACATCTCATTGATCGAGTCGGGTAAGCGCACGCCCACTCCGACCGTCCTGCGCATGCTGGCCGAGCGTCTCGGCTGCACCCCGGAGTACCTCGCCGAGGGCGTGGAGCCGGAGCAGCGCGCCCATCTCGAAGTCCGGGAACGCCACGCGCACCTCGCGCTGCTGCGCGGCGACGCCGCCACCGCCGAGGCCGGCTTCGAGGAGGTGATCGCCCGCAGCGACGACCCCGACCTCACGTCCCGCGCCCGCTGGGGCCGCGCCCGCGCCTTGGAGGACCTGGGCCGGACCGACGCCGCGATCACGCTGTTCGAGGAGCTGCGCGAGCAGGCCGAACGCGACCCGGGCCGGGCCAGCTGGCTGCCGCCCGTGATCGCGCTGGCCCGGTGCTACCACACCGTCGGCGACCTGGGGCAGGCGACCGCGCTCGGCGAGCGCGCCGTCGAGCGGCTCGAACAGCTCGGGCTCGCCGTCGGCCACGAGTACACCGAGGCCGGTCGGATCCTGCTGCTCGCCTATGTGGATCGCTCCGATCCGGTGCGCGCGCACGAGCTGGGCCGGCGCCTCCTGCATCCTGGGCAGGCCGGGGAGAGCGAGCCGGTGAGCGTCCACTACCAGCGGGCCAGCATGCGTGCGCTGGAGGAGGGGAGCATCGGGGACTCGCTGTACTTCGCCGATCAGGCATTGGCCGCGCGTACCGACGCCACTCCGGTGCGGAGCCGCGCTCGTCTCGCTCTTGCCGGGGCCAAGGCGCTGCTCAGGGGCGTCGTACCGTTCTCAGCAGCCGTGCCGCCCAGTGCGGTGCCGTCCGGTGAGTTCGGGTTCGAAGGCCCGCGCCCGGAGGGCTCGCGGGAGGCCGCGCAAGAGGCGCTGGACCTCCTCCAGGGGACGGAGAGCCTCGAAGGCGACGAATCCACGGAGAGCGTCATCGCCAAGGCTCGTGCGCTGGTCCTCGTCGGCGCACTGGACGAGGCGATCGCCACCCTGGAACAGTTCCTCGACACCGGACTGGCCTTGGCCGCCCCCACGAGCAATCACACCGTGGCCCCGCAGCCTGCCGCCGAGCTTGCCGTACGCACGCAGAAGACCGTCCTGGCCCGGCTCGTCCTGGCCCGCGCACGCGTGGCCCAAGGCGACCGGGCGGCCGCCCAGGTCGTCCTGCGGGCCGCGTCCGAGCAGCTGGCGACGCTGCCTCCGGGGCGTCCGGCGGCCCACCTGTTCCGGGAACTGGGTGAGCTGTTCGAACTCGTCCAGGACACCGAGGACGCCGCCGCCGCCTACCGCCACGCCCTGCGGGCCGCGGGGCTGTCGGCGTCCTCGATCGCGTCCCCGGCGCAGCCGGGCGCGAAGGCCCCGTCCTACCACGGCCAATACGAAGACCGAGGACTCTGAGCCGGTACGTGCCGTCCGCCTTCCCGGGGACGGCACGTCACCGGCCTCGGCGACGTACCCCCGCGCCGGCGCGGTGTGGCGTTCCTCTCCTGCACAAAGGGACAAGAGGCATCCGGTCTTGGTTTACCCTTAAACGTAGGATGATTGGTTGACCGGAGGTTCAGGGTGGCTTTGCGCACGGCGCGGCGGTCGTCGCTGGTCGATCAGGTGATCGGCCAGCTCAGAGCGGAGATCGCCGGGGGAAGCTGGCCCGTCGGCGCCAAGATCCCGCCGGAGCCGGCGCTGTCGGAGACGCTCGGGGTCGGCCGCAACACCGTCCGGGAGGCCGTCCGCGCCCTCACCCACGCGGGGCTTCTCGAATCCCGGCAGGGCGACGGCACGTACGTGCGCGCGACGAGCGAGCTGTCCGGGGCCGTCCGGCGGGGCCTGGAGACGGCGGAACTCGTCGAGATCCTGGAGGTGCGGCGCGGGCTTGAGGTGGAGGCCGCCCGGCTCGCCGCGGCCCGCCGCACGGACACCGACATCGCCGCCATCGCGATCGCCCTCGCGCGCCGCGACGCCGCCTGGGCGGCCGGTGAGCACGCCACGTTCGTCGAGGCCGACCTCGCCTTCCACACCGCCGTCGTCGAGGCCACGCACAACCGCGTCCTGACCGACCTGTACCGCGGCTTCAGCGCCGCGCTCAGGGCCAGCATCGGCGCGGCGGGCGTCCTCCTCGAACACGCCGACGTCCCGCACGGCCCGATCGCCGCGGCCATCGAGGCGGGCGACGCCGACGCCGCGACCCGGGCGACGCACGCGTGCCTGGACGAGATCCTCGCCTCCGCCGACCGGGTGAGCCATGAGTGAGACGAGGAGTCCGGCGGCCGCTCCCGGTTCCCAGGTGACGGCCGTCTGGTGGCTGGCCGGGCTGGTGCTGCTGACGGTCAACCTGCGGGCGGCGATCACCGGGATCGCGCCGGTGCTCAGTGACCTGCGGGACGTGTTCGGGCTGTCGGACGCCGGGGCCGGTGTCCTCACCACGCTGCCGGTGCTCTGCCTGGGGGTGTTCGCCGGGCTCGCCCCCGTGGTGGCGCGGCGGTTCGGCACCGAGGCCGCCATCGCCGGGTCGCTTGTCCTGATCACGGCGGGGATCGTGCTGCGGGTGGCGCAGTCCCCGGTGTCGCTGTTCGTTGGAACGGTCCTGGCCGGGGCCGGGATCGCGATGGGCAACGTCCTGATGCCGGCCGTCATCAAGCGGGCGTTCCCGGCCCGCGTCGGCTCGCTCACCGGTCTCGCCATGATGCTCATGGCGGCCAGCGGCGCCGTCGCGGCCGGGCTCGCGGTGCCGCTCGCCGAGGCGGGCGGCTGGCGGCTCGCGCTCGCCGTCTGGGCCGTCCCGTCCCTGGCCGCCGTGCTCGTGTGGGGGCCGCTCGCCGTCCGCGGACGCCGCGCCCCGACGGCCCCGATGGCGGCTCCGCGCGAGGAGGGGTCCCTGCTGCGCTCGCCCACGGCCTGGTACGTCGCCGCCTTCATGGGGCTGGCGTCGCTGATGTTCTACGTCCTGATGTCGTGGCTGCCGGAGATCATGCGGGACGCCGGATTCACTCCCGCGGCGGCCGGGATGATGGTCTCGGTCATGCTGATCGTCGGCATTCCGCTGGGCTTCCTCGTCCCCGTGGCCGCCGCCCGGCTGCGCGACCAGCGGCCCGTGGTGGTCGCCGTCGCCGCCACGATGGTCGCGGGGCTCGCCGGCCTGCTGCTCGTCCCGTCCGCGGGCTGGATCTGGGTCGCCGTCCTCGGCCTCGGCACCGGCAGCGCGTTTCCGCTGGCCTACACGCTGCTGAGCCTCCGGTCACCGAGCCCGTCCGTGGCGGCGGCGCTGTCCGGGATGGCGCAGACGGGCGGGTATCTCCTCGCCGCCGCCGGCCCGTTCGCGGTCGGTGTGCTGCACGACGTCACGGGCGGCTGGGACGTCCCGATCGTGCTGCTGCTCGCCCTGGTCGTGCCCGAAGTGCTCTTCGGGCTGCTGGCCGCGCGTCCCGGCGTCGTCCGTCCCGCCCGCCCGCAGGCCCGGCCGAAGGCGCGTCCCGCCGCGGAGCCCGTCCGTATCCGCTGAATCAGCTCATGTCGACGGCGTCCAGGTCCAGGACGCGCGCGTGCAGGACGAGCCGCTGGTGCAGCGCGGCCCGCAGCGCCCGGTGCAGGCCGTCCTCCAGGTAGAGCTCGCCCTGCCACTGGACGACGTGCGGGAACAGGTCGCCGTAGAACGTGGAGTCCTTGGAGAGGAGGGACTGCAGGTCCATCTCCCGCTTGGTGCTCACGAGCTGGTCGAGGCGGACCTGGCGAGGCGGGATCTTGGCCCAGTCCCGGGACGTCATGCCGTGGTCGGGATAGGGCCTTCCATCACCCACCGCCTTGAAGATCACCCTGCGAGTCTACGGGGTCCGCACTACCTGGAGAAGGCAACGCAACAACATGCGTCACTCGACTTTCCGTCCATGGTAAACAAGTGACTTACCAGGTCAGCCGGTTCGTGACTAAGTACCAAACTTCGGTGCCGCTCCCGCCGGAAGCAGGCGCCGGGGCGGCGGCACGCCGCGGCCGGCGCGGGACATGCGAAAGGCCGGCACCCGTCCGGGTACCGGCCTCGCTGCGGCGGAGGATGCGAGATTCGAACTCGCGAGCGCTTGCACGCAACACGCTTCCAAGCGTGCGCCCTGGTGCTCGTGGGTGGTCAAAACCCCTGCTGACCTGGAAATTTGCCTTCTGGTGGGCGCTCCTGAACGCCCCCGGACACGTGCGAATGCAACCGGAACCGCAACCGCTGAGACTGGAACCGAGAACGCTGCCGGACGGCTGATCGAGAGCCTGAGAGTTGGTTGGTACATGTAAGCACGGTTCTGCGGGAGCCCGGAGTGAGACTCCCCGGGGCCGCTCCGTGGTCCAGGGCAGGGGAGACCGTCTGGAAAGCGTGGTGGCCTGGGCGGGAGGCGTGGATCAGGGCGCCGAGACGGCGCGCGTCGTTGCGTGACCACGCCGGGATCTGCTTGACGGGGAAGCCTTCTTGCCGCATGGCGGACCCCGGAGCATTTTCATGACGTATTGCGGTACCGTGATCGGTTTGTGCGGTCAGCGTTATCCGCCGTGACTTGAATCAGAAGGAGGTGCTGTTCGAGGGGGGAAGCTGGATGGACTCCATGAGTGCTTTCAAGGACGCTGTTCTCAATCTCTTCCCTCCTGTCGCTGCGCGGCTGCGGCCCGGTGATGAAGACCTCGGGCAGTGCCTGGACGATGCCGAACGTGAATTGCGGGGCGAGAGCGCGGTCCTGGTGGTGCTGGGCCGATACGACAGGGGTAAGTCGACGCTGCTGAACGCGCTGCTGGAGGATCCAGAGTTACTCCCGCGGGATTCCGGCGCGGCCACCCGGCTCGTCGTGACGATCCGGGCGGGAGTAACCGAGAAGATCGTGGTGCGGCTGGCCGATCCGCCGGAGGAACGTGAGATCACACGGGCGGAGCTGCGGCGCTATGCCAATGAGGCGGCCGATGACCCGCCCGCCGACCGGGCACGCGCGACCGAGGCGATCATCGAGCTCCCGCATCCGAAGCTGGCGGGCGGCCTGACGATCCTCGATACCCCCGGGATGGGCAGCCTTTTCAGCAAGCACGCGCTCGCCACGCTCGGGGTGCTGCCGACGGCCGACGCCGTCCTGTACGTCACCGACGCCTCCCAGCCGCTGCTCAGCTCTGAACTCGCGTTCATCCAGCAGATCGCCGAGGCGCTTGACCTGCCCGCCCACCCTGGGAGGTTGCTGTTCGCCATCACCAAGATCGATCTTGTCGCGGACCGGGAGGAGTCCGTCGCCGACCTGCGTGACCGGCTGTTGACGGTGCCCGGAGCCGAGCAGGCGCTGATCGTTCCGGTGTCGGCACAGCTGCGGCTCGACCATCTGGCCAGCGGGGATCCGCTCGATCTGGAGTTCAGCAACCTGCCCGCGCTGGAGGCGGAGCTGTGGCCGGCGGTGCGCCGGGTGCGGGCACGGCTGCGGCTCGGCACCGCGCTCAACGAGCTCGGCGCCGTCCTCGACACGTTACTCGAACCGGTGGAGCAAGCCCTGGCGGCACTCGCCGCGCAGGACGAGCAGACTCGGGCGGAGCTGGCGAAGAAGTCCGAGGAACTGCTGGAGGAACTCGCGTCGCGGACCGGCGCGGCCGAACAGGTCCCGTCCGAGGTCGCCGACCTGCTGGCGGCGCACACCGAAGGGATTCTCCGTGACGCCGACAACCGCCTGTCGGACCTGTGGCGGGAGCTGCGCGCCGCCTACCGCACGGACGAAGGGCTGCGCGACGATCCCCAGCGCCTGCTGGATCTACTCGCGGCTCGGCTGGCGGTGCTGACTGCGGATCTCGCCGCGGAGGCCGAGCAGGCTGTCACCGCCGTCCGTGAGGAGTTCGCCGCGCGGATCGGGCATCGCGTGCGGGCACCGCTGCGGAGGCTGCTTCCGGCAGCGCCGATGCCCGCGCCGTTCGCGCCCGCTGGAGTCCACTACAAGCCGTCACCCGTGGCGGGAATCGCCCAGGCGATCGAGGCGGCCGCCGACGGCGCGCGCGCGGGTGCGGAAGCGGGAGCGCGATTCGGTTCGGTGATCTGGGCCGGGGCCTCCGGGCTGAGCCTGCCGCAGGCCAAGGGCGCGGCGCTCGCACTCGAACTCGCCAAGGCGCTCAACGATAAGTCCGCCTCGCCGGGCGATCCGGGGTCGATCGTCGGCCGGACGGTCGGCACCGTGGTCGGGGCCACCCTGACGTTCGCGAACGAGCTGGTTGCGATCCACAAGTTGGTGAAGGCCGAGCGGATCGACGCGCTCGACGTGTTCTTCAGCACCTGGGAAACCGATCAACGAGCGTTCTTCCAGGCATCGCTGACGGAGCTGATGGACGGGCACGCCACAGTCCTCGGTGCCGACATTCGCGGTTATCTCGAACGACGCCGTGAAACCGCCGAGAAGGCAGTCGCGCAGGTCGCGCAGGCCCAGGCAGCCGCAGCGGAGGGAGCGGGTTCCGCTGATCTGGAGGAACGCCGGGAGGCGCTGCTGGCCCTCAGCCGTGAGGTGGACCGGCTGGCTAAGACCGTGGGGTTCGCGGCGGCGTGAGGGCCCTCACGGCTTCGGCGATTCGTGCCAAGGGCGAGCGCGCGATAGCGGAGGCGCTCCGAGACCTGCCCAAAGGCCGGGCCTGCGACGCGATCCGCGGCGTGCTGGAGGAGGAGGGCGCCGCCCTGGGCGGCGCGATGGGCGTAGCGGTGACGGGCATCGTCAGCTCGGGCAAGTCGACGCTGGTCAACGCGCTGATTGGGGGTGACTTACTCGCCACCGGCTATCACGCGATGACCTTCGTGTCCGCCGTGCTGCGGTACGCCGAGGCCCTGGAGATCCTGGAGTCCGGCAAACCGATCACGAGGGACGAACTGCTCGCGCGTTCGGGGCGCAAGGCCGACGGGAGCCACGCGGACACCTCCGGTTTCGAGGTGCGGGGACCATGGCCGTATCTGCGGTGGTTCGACCTGGTCGACACACCGGGCTTCGACTCGGCGTTCGACGAGGACACCGTGCAGGCGATGGCGGCGTTCGGGCTGACCGCGGAGAAGATCCGAGAACGTACGTTCTCCGATCTCGTCCGGGCCGATGCCGTTGTCACGGTCCTCAACCACGCCAACCTCTCCCAGGAGGAGGCGGCGATGCTCAGCCGGTTCCACACCGGAGAGGACGACCGGCCGCCGTTGTCGCCCGTCACCTGCCTGGGCGTGCTGACGAAGCTGGAGGACCAGTGGCGCCCGGCCGACCCGGAACTCGATCCACTCGCCGTCGGTGAGCGGCACGTGCGGCGGCTCATGGCGCAGCCGGAGGCGGCGCGCCTGTTCTATAAGGTCGTCCCGGTCTGCAGCATGGTTGGAGCGACCGCCGCGACCCTCACTGAGGAGGACTTCACCGACCTGGTCTCCCTCACGGACGCTCCGCCAGAGACCGTCCTTTCGGCACTGAAATCGCGCGCGCATTTCGCCCGCGCCGACCTTCCGGTGGCCGCGGACAGGCGGGCCGCGCTCCTCGCCCGGTTCACGCCCTACGGGGTGCATCTGGCTTGCGGCCTGCTCCGCAACGGCGCCACTACCCCGGCGGCGTTACGCGAAGAGCTCGACCGCCGCAGCGGCCTCCCCGGCCTCCGCTCTCTGCTCGTCCGTCATTTCGGCCGCCGCCGCGACCTGATCAAGGTCGCGCGGGTGGTTGCCCGAGCACACGCGCTCACGGCCGGCCTGCCCGGCGATCCGCGTGACCGGCGGGCCGCCCAAGTGGCCCTGCGCCACGTCACAGACCTTGCGAGGGACGACCAGGATCTCATCGAACTCGACCTTCTGGCCCGATGGTACGAGGGAAAGCTGACGCTTCCGGACGGCATCGCCGAGGAGTTCCGCCGCGCCGCCGGTGAGGAGGGCACGTCCGTCGCCGAACGCCTCGGCCTGGCTCCGGGAACACCCCTCGCCGATCTGGAGAAGGCCGCGTGCGCCCGGCTGGGCGTCTGGCGCGCCTCCCCGCTGCTGTCGCCGGACGCGGTACCCATCGTCCAGGTCCTGGAACGCCGGTACGAGCTGCTCTGCGACCGGGTCCGAACAGCCCGATCCCTTCTGGAGGACGGCCCATGATCGAGCCGGTCCTCGTCGTCGACCTTGGCACTACGACGACCTCGGCGATCCTTCTGACCGCCGACGACCACCGCGTCCTCAAGGACGTCACAGGCCTGGACTGGTGGCCCACTGCCGTCTGCCGGGCGGGGGGACGTTGGTCGGTGGGCGACGCCGCCGAGGCGCGGAAACTGGAGTACCCCTTCGGCTACCGCGCCAGGTTCAAAGACCATATGGGCTCGGGTGAGCCCCTGCTCATCGACGGAGAGCCCCACACCCCCGAGGCACTGGCCGCCGAGGTGCTGCGGGAATTGCGCCGGGCGGCACGGGAGTCGTTCGCCGCCGGTCCGCGCCGCCTGCTCATCACCGTCCCCGCCGCCGCCGACGAGCCGTGGCGGGAGGCGACCATCACGGCCGGCCACCTGGCGGGGTTCGACGAGGTGGAACTACTCACCGAGCCCGCCGCGGCCGCCCAGTCCGTCTTCGCCCGAGTCTGGCCGCGCGACTCCCACATCCTCGTCTACGACCTCGGCGGAGGCACCTTCGATGTGGCCCTCGTCCGGTTCGGGGACGCTGGGCCCGAGGTCGTCGGCTGGGCCGGACTTCCTCCCGGTTCCGGCGCGGACCAGGTGGATCTCGTGTTCGCCGCCGACCTGAAGATCGCCCTCGACAGGTGGCTCGCCGAGCATCCGGAACTCTTCGTCGATGAGGCGTTCCGCGCCGATATGCTCCGCGAGCACGCGCGCAAGCTGAAGCACGATCTCACCGGATCGGATGTCGCCACGACGAGGGTCCTCGCGATGCCCGTTCATCGGGTCAACAGGGCCATGCTCGCCGAAGCGGCCGAACCGCTCCTGGCCGAAACCGTCGCGTGCTGCCGCGACCTGCTCGCCCGGCACGCAATGGAGCCGTCCAAGCTGAAGGCGGTCGTCCTGGCTGGAGGCGGCAGCAAGATGCCGGTCGTCGCCCCTTACCTGACCGAGCACCTGGGCGTGCGGCCGGAGCCGGCTCCCGACGGGACTTCGGCCGTGGTCGAAGGCGCCGCCCGGTGGGCGCGCGGCGCCGCGGGCCGCAGGATCAGCGCCGCGCCGCCTCGCGGCCCGGTCGTCCCGCTCCGCTGGTCTGCCCCCGACGGCACCACCTCGGCCGTCCTCGCCCGCTGGCTGGTCGAGCCCGGCGACTGCTTCCGCGCGGGAGACGTCCTTGCCCGTATCCGCCTCGACACGGGTGCGCTGTACGACATGACCGCGCCCACCGCGGGCCGAGTGACCCATCGGCATCTGAACGAACGCCAGGAACTCTTCGACGGGGACTGGGCGCTCACCTCCCTCCGCCCGGCACGGCATGCCGATCTCGGTGCCCCGGCCGAACTGTGGCGGCTTGAGGGCTTGCCGGCGACAGCGTCCGCGCTCTCACCCACCGGCGCCCGCGTCGCCCTCGCGGTGCGGGCCGCGCCGTCCCGCACCCGGCTCCTGATCGTGGACGCCCGCGACGGCGCGGCGATCGAGGAGACCGAGGTCGTCGGCCGCGTCCATGCCCTGACCTGGTCGCCCGACGGCCTGAACGTGGCCTTCAGCCTGTCCTCGAACGACCAGGAGGTGCGGCTTCTCGCCCTGGGCGGCGAGACGCGGACTCAGGCGAGGACGACCGGCGCCGTACAAGACCTGGCCTTCACTCTGGACGGCTCCCGGCTCCTCGCTGTCTGCGGCAAGGGAACCCTGTACGACATCGACCTGGCATCGGGCCAGACGACGGAGACGGCGCTGATGCGGCACGCAGCATCGGTCGCGGTGCATCCGTCCGGCGCGTTCTGCGCAGTCACGGGGGAGAGCCGCAGCACCCCGGGGGCCGGCTCGCTCACCATGGTCTCGCTGAGCGGAGTCCCCGTCCCCGACCTGTCCCACGTCAAGAGCCAGGTCCGAGGTGCTCGTTTCGGTCGTGACGGTGCCGGCCTCGCCTACGCCTCCCGGGGCCGCGTCACCTTCGTGGACACCGCCACCTGGAACTCGCGTTGCTGGGACAGCGGGCTCGATGATGTTGTGCATGCCTACCAGGGCGAACTGCTCGCTTGGACGGCCGCCCCGGATTCCGTGCGCATCGCCGGAGACGATGCACCCGCTGGTGCTTCTGGCCTCACCCTTCCCGCCCGCAAGGTCGTGTCCCTGGAGCTTGCTCCGGACGGTCGACGCCTCCTGATCATCCACCAAGCCTCGGCCGCTCTCTGGCGGATCGCCCCGGAAGGACTTCCATGACCGAGCCCCCGACCGAGACCGATCCGATCGCGACCGCGCAACACCTGCGGAAGAGTTATGACAAGGCGGAGCCGAAGACGACGGTTCCGGACCCCTTGGCCACGCCCACCATCGTGACGAGTGCCGCCATTAACGCGCTGCGTGCGGCGGTCCATTCTCAGTTCCCGCCCGGGGAGGAGAACAGCGAAAGAGCCGACGCGATCGTTGACGCACTCGCTGACATGGCCTCCGAGTTCGCCATGATTCTCGACAGGCTGCAACCGATCGCCGAAGCCGGCGCGAAGGTCTGGGTGACTCGCGACGCCTACGAACAATCGAAAAGATTAAAAGTTCGCACCGGGCGTTCTGCGGCGGAGGTGAATTACAAGAAGGCAATCGAGGGGCTTCGCGATGCGAATCCAAGTCGCCACGTCCAGTCGATCGCTCGTGAATTGTGGTCGGCGGTTGGCGCGTCCATCAGCGCGCTGGCGGAAGGACTCCAGTCGCCCGCGGTCGAAGTGCGCTATGAACGGACATCCTGGCACGAGGACCCCGCTCTCGTAGGCGTCCTGCACGAGGTGGTGAAGGCCGTTCATGCCGCGAATAACGATTCCGGTCCTTCCGCGCAGCTGATCGGGTCCGTACGCAAACAGCTCCTGTCCCTGGGAGTGGTCGTCGTTGACGAGCTGCGTACGGACACCGCGCTGTGCTTCGACGTCCTTGACGCGGTGGAGCTTCCCGCGGGTGAGACGAGGGTGGAGGAACCCGCCCTCGCTAGGAACGGGCCGGAAGGCCGGCTCGTTCCCTTGCACAACCGAAAAGGCGTCGTCTACCGGGGCCCGATCCAAATGAGCGACAAGGAATCATCATGACCGGAGCACCGTCGAACGACGGAATCATCATCGGTTTCGACCTGGGGCACGGCGAAACCTCGCTTGCGCGGCTGTCATCCCGGGATCCAGAAGAGTCACCATCGCTGGGGGAGCCCGAGGTCCTTGACCTCGCCCAGTGCGGCGACCACTTCACCAGCGCCGTCGCCGTCTACACCAGCGACTCGAAGACCGGTGAAACGCCGGAGATCCTGATCGGGAACAACGTCTACGTCAGCGGTTGGATACCGAGGGAAGAGTACATCGGTTTCAAGAGCCCGGACCTCACCGACCCTGCCATGCGGCGAGGCACCGAACTCTTCGTCGGTGAGGTTGTCCGGAGGCTCACCGCCCCCGGAACGCAAGTGAAGACCATCCCCGACGGGTCCGTGGTGCGCTGGATCTTCGGTGTTCCCTCGGGGTGGACACCCGAAGTACGCGAGGAATACCGCGAACTCTTGGCCGGAATATGCCAGGGCGATGTTCAGGTGATCCCGGAATCCCGTGCCGCGATGCTCTACGCACAGCACTCGCGGGATGTACCCTCTGGTCCGCGGTCCGGGAAGGCGCTCGTCATCGACCTCGGCTCGTCGACCGCCGACTACACCCTTGTCTCGGGCCTTGCCGCCGACTCCTTCGCCTGGGACGGTGGTACGCCTCTGGGCGCCTCGCTTCTCGACAAAGCGATAATGCAGCATGCGCTCGCCACCTACGAGGCCGGGCCGCACGCGGAGCCGGACCTCCTGGTGAAGATCCTGCAAAGCGGTACCACCAGGAACCGTCTAGAACTGCACTGCCGTAGGGCCAAAGAGGATTTCTTCAGATCCCTTCCTGCTGCCTCCCAAATGCATCTGTTCGCGCCGATATATCGGCCCATTCGCCTGAAACACCCAGGCTCCGGAGAAGAGATAAATATCAACATCGAGCTCACGCCCGAGTTCATGACCGAGATCTACCAACGCCCGCTTCCCGAGTTGAAAGGAAGATCATGGGACGAGGCGTTCCGGGGCGATCTCGCATCGATTTGCGCCGCGCTGGGCGAGGAGGTGCCCGCGACGATCGTCATGACCGGCGGGGCCTCCCGGATGTTTTACGCGCAGCAGGCGGTGACCGACACCTTCCCCGAGTCCCAGGTGATCCTCGGTGCTGAGCCGCAGTTCGCGATCGCCAAGGGCCTGGCGATCGTCGGTGGCAGGCAGGAACAGGTGACCCGGTTCCGGGCCGAGGTCGAGCGGTATGTAGATGGCGACGAGATCCCGCAGCTCCTGGACGACCGGATGAAGGCGCTCGCCCGAGATCTGGGGAAGATCATGAGCCGGGGCCTGGTGGAGGATCACATGATCCCGGCTACTTTGAAGTGGCGGAACGGAGATCTCGACACCGTCGCGGAGATTGAGGGAGAAGTTCAGCGGACGTACCAGGCATTTCTGGCATCGCCGAAGGCGGACCGGATGATCCGGTCCGCCGTCGAGCGGTGGACGGCCGAGATCACCGGGGCCATCGACCGGAAGACCCGGCCAATCTGCGAGGCGGCCGGTGTGCCTGCGGACACGCTGTCGATCTCCCACAGTCCTGAGTACAAGAGGCATGCCGAGGTCGAGGGGTCCGTCGGCCAGAAGATGGCGTTGGACCTCTACAACCAGATCGGCAACTGGATGGTGGGAGCGTTCAGCGCCATCGCCGCGCTCGTCACGTTGGCAGCCTCCACGATCGCCTTCGAGGCGGCGTCCTTGGCCTTGGCCACCGCGGCGGCCAGTGGAACCGTTGCCACGATCTGGAATCCCTGGCTCGTCACAGGGCTGGTCGCCTTGGCGGCCGGTGGGCTCGTCTGGGGCGCGTTCGCCGGCAAGGAGAGGCTGTTGGGGGAGATCCGTACGAGGAAGCTTCCTCCACGAGTCCGCCGCATGGTGAAGGAGGACACTCTGCGCGACAAGGTCCGCGCTGAGGCCAGGAAAGAGTCCCTTGAAGAGGGCGTTGCCGAGAAGATCGCCGCCAAGTTCCTGGAGTTGAATGAGAACAAGCTCAAAGTGGCTTTCCTCGACGGGGTCCGCAAGCATCTGCACGCCGTGGCCGACCGCACCGAGCTTCTGATCCGGCCCTCCGGCCGCACCATCATCCTCGACGCTGCCCCGAACGGCCTGAGAGAGGACGACCCCGACGGGAACTGACCTCCTCCATGCGCTGCAGGCCGGGGCGGCGGAGATGGGAGATTCGGACTCCGAGGGGTTGACCCGACACGCTTTCCGCAGGTCCGACCTGGATGGCCGGCCATACGCGTCATGCTGAGTAGTGGGCAATGATGGCCGCGAGTGCGTCGTCGACGGCAGGCAGGTCCAGGGCGGGCACGTTGGCCGGGTGCACCATGATTCGCAGCTCGTCGGTAATGCGGCCGGAGGGCTGGGCGGACATGAAGGTCTCGGCGATGAGCGTGATGAGCGCCATGTGGTCGACGTCCCTGATGCGGGCCAGCCCTGAGCCGACGACGGCGATGGAGACCGGGCGGTGCTGGGCCTTCTCGCGGACCTCCGCCCAGAGGCGGTTCAGAGCCTCGCGGAGGAGCGGAAGGGTCGACGTCGCGTGGACGCCGTGCTCGTTGACCCCGCTGTAGGCCACGGCGAAGAGGCGGCGGCCGGAGTGCGGGATGACGGCGACGGTGCCGATCGGGTATCGGCGGAGCTTGCCGTGGCGTTTCGTCGCGCGGGTCTCGGATGTGTACGGCCTGCCATCGAGGGCCCTGCGGAGATCGCGGTCCAGCGCCCGGTGGTCGCCGGCGTAGAGGCGGTGGAGGAACTGCCCTTGGACGCTGCGGCGGGCGACCAGGAAGTCGTCCTTGGTGTTGGTCTCAAAGGTGTCGCTGAAGCCGATGACGAGGTGGGTGTCGTCCTGGTCGAAAAGGTCGCCGACGTGGAGGGTGAGCCGACCCCCCGACCAGCCGGTCGGATGGGAGATGGCGGGGGTCTGGCGGATCTGGGTGGCGAGGCCGTCGACACGCTCGCGTAACACGGTGTCGCCGGGATGGTCGGAGAGCAGGGCACAGCCGAGCTTCAGCGCCTGCCCCGGATGTCCGAGCGCTGCGTACAGCTCGAGGAGCCGCCGCCGAGCGTCGTCCCACGCCGCTGTGAGCGCGGCGATGCGCGGCTGTGCCCACGCGAGATGCTCGACGTCGATGAGCGGCCGGCCCCGCCACAGGTCCAGAGCCTGCCGGAGCATGAGCGCCGTACGCAGCGGCGAGTTCTCCATGCCTTCCGCGACGAGCCTCTCGAAGCGGACCAGATCGATGGCGTCGGGTGGGAGTTCCAGGCGGTATCCGGAGTTGCGGCCCGGGTCGCGGACCAGGAGGACCGAAGCGTCGCCCGGACGACCCGGGTCGAGGGCGGCCCGCAGCGTCGAGACGCACTGGTAGACGGGCACCCGGCTCTCACGCGGCACCTTGCGCGGCCGAGTTCCGGCGGTGGCCGGGCCGATCATCGCCTCCCTGGTCAGGTCCTCAAGCCGGACGCTGCTGCCGAGGTCCAGAGCGAGCCGGATGAGAACGGCCATGACCCGTGGTTCCAGCTTGATCTGAGTTCCGTCACGGAACAGCGCCGCCCGGCCCATCAGCGTCAATGCGATCGCCATGCATCCATTGAAGGAACCCGTGACGCGGTCATCAAGTGAGGTTCTGCATCAAATCTGAATCATTTCGGCGCTCTGATCCTCAGCCTCTCCCCTGCTGTTCTGGCTTACATGACCGATTCATCTGAGAAACCGCGCCCGGGCCGGGGCCTGCTGCTCTGGAACTGGCTGTGCGCCCGGCTGGTCTCCCTCCGCCAGGCGATCCTCGAACGCCTGATGACCAGGGACGTCCTCACATTCGAGGAGGTCGCGACCTATCTCAAGGAGAACGCGGCACAGGCGCGGGCAACGCGGGCCGCTCTGCTGCGACGCTCCCGTCCTGGCGGCTGGACGTTCCGCATTGCCTTTCTGGACGACACCAACGAGCCCGTGGTGGATCCCGCGACGGGGCGCCCCCTGGGCCGGGTCCTCCTCGCCCACGACTGCGATGACGAACTGCGCCGGCTGTTCGCCGGCAAGGAAATGATCCTCTTCGATTGATCGGAAGGAACGGACGATGCTGGAGATCATCCTGCTCGGGCTCGCGGCGATCGCGTTCGACGCGATCGTGGCGTTCGTCATGCTGGTGATGGCCGAGATCCTCGACTGGTTCCTGAAGCTGGAACAGGAACTTGACGAGAAGACGCTGCCCTTCACCGTCCGCGGGCAGCTGGAGAGCGGTCAGTACACCGTTTACCAGGGCCTGTTCGACACGACCAAGGATGAGGTACGTAAGGCCCGCAAGATCAGCGCCAGGAGCCTGGACGCTCGCCTGCGCGAGCTGCACAGCCGCGGCGACCTCGCAATCTACGAGTAGGAGGGGATTCCCGTGGAAGTCCTCTTCGGAGTGATCGTCCTCGCCGTGATCATCTGCTTGCTGGCGTCGGGCAGCCGGCCGAAGCGCCGGACCCCCTCCGCCGGGCAGTTGATCGTGGGAGGGATCGTCGGGGGAGCCGTCATCGCGGCGGCACTCGCGGTGATCGCCTGGCGGGACGTCCTGGCCTGGTTCCAGCCTCGGATGGCCGAGGGTGATCTCGGCGAGTTGATCAAGGGAAAGATCAAGGCCGGTGAGTTCGTGAAGGCGTCGCTCAGGGGGGAGATCCGCGACGCCCGCAACGGCACGCTCAAGCACTCGAAGACATGGGAAGGCAGGCTCAACGACGACCTGGAGCGGAGGTTCGGTGAAAGCGACAAGATCACCATCGCCGGGTAGGTACAGACTGCGGGTCGATGGCGTCCCCGGCGGGCCGGCGGCGGAGCGGTTTCGGATCAGCCTGGGTGACGCCGCCCGGAAACTGTTCGACGAGACAGGTATGCACGCCCTCCAGCTGGTGGTGCGCCGCGATGACCCCGCCGGAGCCGCCGAGCGGCCCGCGGCGGCCCCGGCGGACGGCGGGGAGCTCGATCTCGAGGGCCGGATGTCGTTCTTCACCCCCGTCGAGCCGTTGTACGACATGTCGCAGCTGGTCCTCCCCGCCGCGACGGTCGAGGAACTGCACATCGCCGTCGACACCATCCGGCTGCGGGGCCTCGTCTTCGACACATGGGGGCTGCGTGCCGTCGAACCGCACCCGCGTGCGGCCATCAGCCTGCACGGCGGGCCGGGCACCGGCAAGACGATGACGGCGCACGCGCTCGCCCGTCTGCTCGGGCGTCAGATTCTGCCCGCGCGCACGTCCCAGCTGGAGAGCAAGTACCACGGGGAGGGCGGCAAGTACCTGGCCGCCCTGTTCGAGGCAGCCCGCCGTGCCGGCGCGGTGCTGTTCATCGATGAGGCGGAGTCGCTGCTGTCACGCCGTTTCGAGAGCGTCAGCCAGGGGTCCGAGCATGCGGTGAACACGCTCCGCGCGGAGCTGATCCAGCACCTGGACGTCTTCGAGGGCATCGCCGTCTTCGCCACCAACCTCGTGACCAGCTATGACCCGGCGATCAGCAGCCGCCTGCACCATGTGCGGATTCCCGAACCGGACCACGCCGCACGGCGAGCGATCTGGGCGGCCCATCTCCCACCCGGGCTGCCGCTCGCTCCGGACGTCTCCACCGACGGACTGGCCGAGACCGGAGGCGTCGTCGGCCGGGAGGTCAAACGCGCCGTCGTCAACGCCGCCGTGACCGTGGCCAGAGAGGGCCGCAAGCACATCACCCACGCCGACCTCGCCCGGTCCCTGGCGGACATCATCGCCGCGCGGCCCGGCGCCGCGCCGGACGCCGGTGAGGTCTCCGAGACCGAGCGGGACTCCCTCAACGGGATGATCCGGGGACGTCTCGCGAGCGATCCGCAGGACGGGTGACCCGGGGTGGGCGCCGTCCTGTCCGCGGGGGCGACGGTACGGCGCCCGCCCATCAGGAGTCCGGAGGTTCCCGGGTGTAGGCGGTGATCGCGGAGAAGCGCTTCGGGTTCCGCCAGTCCATCCCCGTGTCGTCCACCGCGCACCCGGCGGCCTTCAACGCCTCCACGATCTTGCCCAGCGCGGTCGCCGAGCCGTCGAACCGCAGATAGGTGCGGCCGTTGAGGTCTGCGATCGGCTTGTGTCTCCCCACATGGACGATCACCGTGCGGTCGGGGTAGGAGCCGAGGGCGATGCCCAGTTCGATCAGGACGTTCGGGCGGGGTTGGCAGGTCGGCCGCACCTCGAAGGGGTCCTCGCCCGCCTTGCGGAGCTCGGGGTGCAGGCTCACCACGTCGTCGGGCGAGAGCAGGACGACTGCCGCCTGCGTGTGGTCGGGCGCCCGCACCACGACCTCCCCGAGGAATGGGGACGTGCCGCCGCTGAGCCGTACCAGCTGGTTCCACTCCAGCGGGCGCAGATCGAGGGCGCGCAGGAAGTCGAAGAACGCGTCACGCAGGCGCCGGTCCCTGCCGTGCACGACGAACACGTTGCGCCGCCGCCCGGCCGGAAAGCCCTGATGCGCCCGCGCGTCGCCCGGCTCGGCCGGAGGACGGCGGGCGGTCCCCGTGAGCTCCTCGATGACGCGCTCGGTCCGTTCCCGTCCGGACTCGGCGGCCGCGAGGTCGGTGTCGAGGTGCCGCAGGAACCACTCGGCGCGTTTCAGATCGGCCTGGACCGGACCTGCCGAGCGTTCGCGCGGCAGGGCGGCGCCGATGTTGCCGGCAGATCGGCGTACCGCCGTCCGCATCACGGTGAGGTCGTCAACGGTGGCGATGAGATCCGCCTGGCCGCGCCGCAGACGTTCCAGCCGGGCGCCGTCCGGGAAGCCGCCGGCGAGATCCTCGGTCATGCGCTCGACACGGACGCGCGGGCGGCGGGACGACTCCCACAGCCGGAGTTGCCAGCGGATCTTCGCGGCGTTCAGCAGGTACCGGACGAAGGGCGGGGGCTGGGGGCCGCCGTCCGACCACAGCCAGGCGCTGACCTCCCGGTCACGATGGGCTCCGGCGGCGACGAAGAAGTCGCGGTGAGCGCCGGCGCCGCGCTCCGCGGTCGGCTCCCACAGGTGGAACCCGTCCGCGGTGCGCGTACCCCGGCCCGGCCATCCGGTGCCGGGGACGCCGCACAGCGCCGCGAGGCCGCGGGCGGTCTCCGCGGACGGGGCGGCGCCGAGCCCGGTGAGCCGCGCCAGGTGGATCCGGACGGAGCCGAGAAGACCGTCGGTGTTTCCCGCGGATGCCTCCCGCCACAGGCGCGTCGCCACCTCCCATGCCCGCGGTTCTGTTCCGGTGAACGCGAGCGACAGGTTGGGGAATCCGCCGATGACCCGCAGGACGCACTGGCGCGAGCCCGTCGTGTCCTGCCGGGCGGCGAGCACCGCATCGGCCGCGGGGCCGGGGTCGCCGGGTGGCGGATCGGCGGGGAGCCCGGCACCTGTGATCGGGTCGGTCATGCCGAGACGGTGTGCGCATGCGTCCCACAGGCCGAGGATCCGGAGCAGATCCTGTTCGTCCTCGGGAAGGGCGAACAGGTGGAGGATGAGGTCCCAGCCTTCCATCAGCGGTCGCCGGAACTGTCCTCGGTGAGGCCCAGCCGCCTGGCGAGATCGGTCATCTCCTCCTCGTAGGCGGGTGGCGGATCTTCGGGCGGCTCCGCCGATCCGATGGGCGTCACCCGCAGGCCGACGATGATCTTCAGGTCCTCGACGGCCTCGAACAGCGCGGTGGTGTCGTTCCCATCGAGAGCCTCGGCCGCGGCGCGGAGCGCGGGGCCCACCTGGACGGCGCGGTCGGCCGGGAGTTCGGCGGAGGACAGTTCACGCAGCACCGCCCGCAGGTCCTCACGGAGATCGTGCGACACAGCCGAATTCTACGGGCCTACATGAACATATGCCGCCCAAACAAAGGGTCTCTGTGTCCGGGTGAGGCCGTCCGGGAGGTCGTCTCCGTCTCGCATCGCCCGGACCGCCGCGTGCAGCGCCTCCGCCGAGCGTGCCGGGTCTGGGCCGGTGTCCGTGCCCACCCGCGCGTAGAAGCCCGCGGTGACGGTGACGGTGTCGGGGCCGACCGGCCACAGCGTGCCGATGACGTGCGGGAACCCCGCGAGATGCAGTGCTCCGGTGAGATGCACCGCCTCGTCCGCGGTGCCGAAGGGCGGCGAGGCCGTCTCACATGCCGACAGGTACGCCAGACGTGCCCGGTTGAGGTCGAGTGCCGCGAGATCCGCCACTCGCAGCTGGCCCGACGGATCGTCCCGCAGGACGAGATGGCTGAAAGACGGGTGCGCCGCGGCGCTCATCGCGTGGCAGGCGAAATGCGCGATGGAGCAGTCATGCAGAACCGCCATGACGGTCTCCTTGGCGGGGGGATCCGTGCCGTCCGCGTTGAGGACGAGCGCGCCCGGCAGATGACGGCGGAGCAGGGCGGTCTCGGCGTCGACCGAGCCGAGCCGGGTGTACCCGGGCGTCGAGGGCATCGCCACGACGACGGCTGTGTCCGGATCCGGCGGCGCGGTGCCGGCCGGCTCGCGCCCGCGAGCCCGCAGAAGCGCCCGAAGCGTCGGGCTGTAGGAGGGGATCACCCGATCGAGCATGTTCCGGCGCCGGTCGGCGTGATGGCCCGCCGCATGCAGGGGGAGACGCGCGAACGGGCCGCCCGGGACGAGCCAGAGGCGCGACGCTTCCGGCACCTCGAGTTCCGTGAGGACTGGCTCCATGATCTCGTCCCACAGCCAGGCGAGCAGTTCGGTGAGCCGACGCTGCCCGTCCCGGCGTTCCGCTGCTCCAGGGCCGTCGGTGATCTTGAGGATGGCCTGTTCAAGCAGGTCGGCGCGGTGTTCCAGGCCGTCGCGGGTGAGCCGGCTCAACGGGAGGCAGGTAACGCCCGCTGCGGTGACGAGCAGGGCATCGGTGCGGTGGCGGCTCGCCGTCAGCACCACGACCGGGCCGTGCCTGCCGGCGGTGAGAAGCGTGTGCGGGTCGGGTGGCCGGGCGAAGCCGTTGAAACCGGGCAGCGCCCTGATCTCGCCGATGACCAGTTCGAGTTCCCGTGCGGCCTGGTGCCGCGCATGGACATCGCGGGCGTTGCCGTCGACGTCCCAGCCTGACGCGGTCGATTCGAGGTAGGCGCGCAGGCTCGTCAGCCGGTCTGCCAGCCCCGGGTGGCCCGCTCGCAGCGGGGAGAGGTCCTCGCGCAGGTCGAGCGCCTGGTTCAGGAGCACGTCACGGCCCACCTCCAGCACGGCCAGCGCCTCCTGCGGCGGCCGTCCCGCGGCCAGCGCCAGCGCGGCGGCGTCGGCGGCCAGGCTGTCGTGGTGGGCCACGGCGGCGAACTGGTCGGCCTGCCGCAGTTGCCGGGGAGCCCGCTGCGCGAGCATCGCGACGGCGTCGCGCAGGAGGCCGGCCGCGCGTCCCGGATCGTCTGCGGCCAGAAGCGCGCCGAGCCTCGCCGTCGCCTCGATGCGCAGTACCAGAACGGCCGGCTCAGAGCCGACGATCTCCTCCAACGTTTTCACGGCCGCTGCCCTGTCCGCCGCGGACCCTTCGGCCAGGTGACGGTCCCCCAGGACCTCGCCGAGGACATGGCGGACGTAAGCGCCGTGGCGGCCGTCCGGGTGGGTCAGGGTGACGGCCTCGCGGCAGTACCTCACTCCCTCGTCCCGTTCTGTGCGCGTTCCGGCCAGATCGAAGATCGCTTGACCGAGACGCGCGAGTCGCAGCGGGCGATCCGGCGAGTCGTCACGCAGCCTGGCCGTGGCCTCACGCAGGGCGTGAAGCACCGATACGAGATCGTCCTGTCGGCCTGTCACCAGCTTGAGCGCCTGCAAAACCGCCATCAGCGCGTCCAGGCGGGCTGCTGTCAGCGGATGCCCGGGGTCAGAGCGCTCGACGCTGCCACGAAGCAACCGGACGGCGGCCTCACCGTCGTCCATGTTCAGATAACGCAAGAACCTGTGGTAATGGCAGAGCCCGGCGATGTGCAGGTGCTGGGCGTAGCCGGGCGCGCTGGGCGGGCTCTCTTCCAGCGCGGTCTCCGCCCAGGTGAGGGCCGTAGCGAGATCGCCCTCGTCGGAGAGGCGTTCGTACCGCGCGTAGGCGGCCGCGGCGAAGTTGTGGGAGATCAGCCGGGAAAAGCCCGTAAAGGCGGGGATCTTGTCGGCCGCTTCCCAGAAGAGGCTGATCGCCGTGTTGAGACAGTCCAGGTCGCCGGTGAAGTCGTAGCGGCGGTGAAGACTGTGCGCGAGTTCGGCGGTCGCCAGCCAGCGCTGGTCGTCAGGGATATCGGGCACCGCACGGCACGCGGCGAGCAGGTCGATCGTCTCGGATATCGCGTCGTGGTCTCCGGTGGCCTCTGCGAGCCGGCCGAGCGCGCCGGCGAGCGCCATCCGGGCGTCGGTGAGGTCGAAGACACTCGGGGTGTCCGCGGCGACCGCCTCCCTGAGCACGGCCACCGCCTCCCGGAGGTCGGACAGGTCTCCAGTGTGGCCGTATCGGGTCATGAGGGCGCCGCCGAGCGGCAGCCTCGCGAGCTCGACGTCGGCGCACCCGCGGAGCAGGGTTATGCCCTCTGCCAGATCGCCGGGATCACCGAACCGCATGTACCTCTGGTGCAGGACTGCGTTCAGCCCGATCAGAGTCTCCACCCCGGGGTCTGCTCCGGCCGCCGCCCGTGCGCTCGCGAGCGCGGTCTCGAGATGGGCGGGATCGGGGTCGCGGCCGGCGAGCCGGCTCGCGACCGCGCAGAGCGCGAAGCACCGCTTCCCGTACTCGGGGTGGGACGCGGGCGTGGCTTCGACGATCTTGCTCCAGAGCGTGGTGAGCCTCGTCAGTAGCACCACGTCCTCGCTGCCGATGAGCTCGACGGTATGCTCCGTGGCCTCGGGCAGCAGGCTTTCGGCGATCATCGCCGCGAGACCGGTCGGCAGCACCTCGGGCTTCTCGAAGAACAGCGGTTTCCCGGCCCGGAGCGCGTACCGGAGCGCCGTGCCCCGGCCGATCACCAGTCCTTCGGCCCGCAGCCAGTGGAACCAGGTGAGCGCCACCCGCGCGGGCGCGTCATCCGGCCGCTCCCGCAGCGACCTTTCGAGCTTGGCGGCCTGCCGGTTCACCTTCCACGAGAGCAGCTCACGGATCGTTCCCTCCGCCCGAGCACGGTGCACGGCCTCCGCCACCGCCCACAACGCTTCCTCGCGCATATGACCGGCTTACCATTGGAAATCACTGGATGGGGGATCAACGCTTCTGCTGTCCCGGTCGCCGCCGGATCCCGCAAGGTCTACCTGCGCGGGCACGACGGGGACTTCGAGCCGCCGGCTCTTGAGAGGCAAGGGTTCCTCGCGCACGCCAACCGCTCCTGTTCGGCCGGGCTCCGGTCGCCGGCGCCACACCATCACGGACCGATGCACTCGAAGTCCCGGTCGCGGTGGAGGAGGGGCAGCCCCTGAAGTTCCGCTGTGGCGGCGAGGACGAGGTCGACCGGGCCTGCGCTTCGATGTTCCCCTCTGGTGGTGAGGGCTTCTTGAACTTTCCAGGCGCGGTCGTAGGCGCGGTCGTCGATGGGGGTCCAGCGGAACAGCAGGTGCATGTCCTCGATGCCCTGCTCGCGGTCGGCGATGGATCGGGCACTGCAGAAGAGCTCGAGTTCGGTGATGGGGCGGACGGCATGCGCCGCTGCTGCACACCGAGCCGGCGGGAGATGCGACCAGAACTGCAACCGGCACGCGAAACAGCCGGTACCGAGATCGGTACCGGCTGCGAATCTCTGCAGGTCAGAGGTGGCGGAGGATAGGAGATTCGAACTCCTGAGGGGTTGCCCCCAACACGCTTTCCAAGCGTGCGCCCTAGGCCACTAGGCGAATCCTCCACGGGAAATCCTACAGCTTCCGGGGCAGTGACCTGACCCCAATTACCGCGGAGAGCGGGATGGGACCGTAGACGTGCGGGAAGACGTCATCGCCGACGGGTTCGCGGCGGACGGGAGCGTCCAGCCGGGACGTGTCGATGATCAGCAGCACCAGGTCCGCGCGGTCGATGCCGCTGTAGAAGTGGTCCAGGACGCCGTCCACCTGGGTCATGTCGGACGAGCAGTGGATGAAGCCCTCCTCGTCCAGCGTCCGGCCCAGGGTGGACATGGTGTACGGCACACCCGCCGTATGGGCGGATTCCCAGTGGGCTCGTTCGGCGATGTGCAGGAGCGTGTCCTGGGACGAGGCAGACATGAGGCGGAGACTACGCGGAAGCGTGGCAATCCTGGGCCGGGGATGTCATAGACTCTGAGCAGACCCCTCGCATGGCGTCATCCTGTGAACCTCCCCAGGGCCGGAAGGCAGCAAGGATAAGCAGGCTCTGGCGGGTGTGCGGGGGGTCCTTTTCGCTTGTGACGCTCTGCTTCTGAGGAGGGCGGGCCCCGATGAGTCTGGCGCTGTACCGCAAGTACCGGCCAGCGACGTTCGCCGAGTTGAAGGGGCAGGAGCACGTCGCGGAGCCGTTGCAGCAGGCACTGCGCAACGGCCGGATCAACCACGCGTACCTGTTCAGCGGTCCGCGCGGCTGCGGCAAGACGTCCAGCGCCCGCATCCTCGCCCGCTCGCTGAACTGCGAGCAGGGGCCGACTCCCGACCCGTGCGGCAAGTGCGACTCGTGTGTCGCGCTCGGACCGTCCGGGACGGGGCACATCGACGTCATCGAGATCGACGCCGCCTCTCACGGTGGTGTCGACGATGCCCGCGACCTGCGGGAACGCGCCTTCTTCGCGCCGGTTGCGGCGCGCTTCAAGGTGTACATCATCGACGAGGCGCACATGGTGACCCGCGAGGGCTTCAACGCGCTGCTGAAGCTCGTCGAGGAGCCGCCGCCGCACCTGAAGTTCGTGTTCGCGACCACCGAGCCGGAGAAGGTCATCGGGACGATCCGGTCCCGGACCCACCACTACCCGTTCCGGCTGATCCCGCCGGGTGTGCTGCAGGAGCTCGTGGAGGAGATCCTGCGGAGCGAGAACGTCCCCTACGAGGCTTCCGCGCTGCCGCTGGCGGTGCGGGCGGGCGCGGGCTCCGCCCGTGACACGCTGTCGATCCTGGACCAGCTGCTCGCCGGGTCGGACGAGAAGGGCATCACCTACGCGCGGGCCGTCTCGCTGCTCGGCTACACCGACTCCGCCCTGCTGGACGAGGTTATCGCCGCCTTCGCGGCCCGCGACGGTGCCGCCGTCTTCGCCGCGGTCGACCGGGTCGTGGAGAGCGGGCAGGACCCGCGCCGGTTCACCGCCGACCTGCTGGAGCGCGTCCGGGACCTGGTGATCCTGTCGAACGTCCCGGAGGCCGGCGGGACGGGGCTGCTGAACGTCCCGCCGGACGAACTGGAGGCGATGCGGCGCCAGGCGTCCTCGATGGGGCCGGGCGAACTGACCCGTGCCGCCGACCTGCTGCACACCGGCCTCACCGAGATGCGCGGCGCCACGTCCCCCCGGCTGCTGCTGGAACTGATCTGCGCCCGCATCCTGCTGCCGGCGGCCTACGAGGACGAGGCGTCGATGTTCGCCCGCCTGGACCGCCTGGAACGCCAGGCCACCCAAGGCGGCTTCGCGAGCGTCCAGCCCCCGGCGGGCGGCATGGCCCCGGCTTTCGCCCCGCCTGCCCAAGCGGCACCGCCGCAGGCGCGGCAGGGCCCCGAAGGACAGGGACCCCGCAGTTCCCAACCGGCCGGAGACCACTCCCCGCCCGCCCAGGGGGGCGACCCCACTTCTAGTGTCAACCCCGGCCCGTCCCCGGCACCGCAAGAACAGAGTTCTGTGGATAACCGCCGCAGCACACCCCGCGGCGGCCCTCCCCGGAGCTCGTCCGGCACCGCGCCGGCCGGCCCGAGCGCCAGTCCACCCGCGCCCACCGCAGGCGCTGCGGGCGGGGCCGAGTTCTCCACCATCCAGCGGCTTTGGCCGGACGTCGTCGAGGCCGTGAAGCAGAAGAGCCGCGCCACCTGGATGACCATCATGTCCGGGGTGCAGCCGGTGTCGCTGGACGGCAAGGTCCTGACCCTGGGCTTCGACGCTGAGGGACGCCGCCTGGGCTTCGTCAACGGCGGCCGTGACACCGTCCTGCGCGAGGTCTTCAAGGAGCGGATGGGCGTCGACTGGCGCATCGAAACCGTCGTCGGCGGACGACCCACGAGCGGTCACGGCCCGACCGGTGGCGGCGGCCGGCAGGGCCCCGGGGGCGGCTTCGGCTCCGCACCGGCCTCCGGCTTCGGATCCGCCGGATCGCAGCCGCAGACCTCATCACCCCCGGCCGCCCGTCCGAGCGCATCGAATCCCGGCTCACGCCCGGCGAACGGTGAGAACTCCGTCCGGCAGGCGGACCCGGGCCCGATGCCGCCGCCCCCGGACGAGCCCCCACCGCCCCCTGAGCCCGCGCCGGTGGACGAAAGCGACGAAGTAGACCCGGAAAGCGACGCGGACGCGGACGGCACCGAGGCCGAGATGAACGGCATGGCCCTCATCCAGCGCGAACTCGGCGGCCAGGTCATCCGCGAGATCGACAACTCGAACCCTTAGCCGCACCGGGTCCGGCGGCGCCGCCGCGCGGCGACACGGCGGTCCCTACCGCGTGTCGGGGAGCATGCGGTGTTTGAGCAGGCCCTCCACCTGCTCCGCCGCCGCTTCGGTGTCGTGCAGGGCCCCAGGTAGCCGCGCCGCCCGCGCCGGGCGTCGTGGTATCCCAACCCCCGCCCTGAACGGGCAGGGCGCTTACGGCGAGACCGGCGTGGAAGCATCGGCGCCGTGATGGGCGTACTTACCGTGTCCTGGTGGAAACCCGTAGGCTCGGGGGACGGACGTCCGGTGGCTGGCGGAGCGCCAGGGAGAAGGCCCTCGGGGGCCGGAAGAGGGAGTGCACCGTGGAACCCGGTGGTCAGTTGAACATGCAGGAACTGCTGCAGCAGGCGCAGGCCATGCAGCAGCAGCTTTTCAACGCGCAGCGTGAGCTCGCGGAGGCCGAGGTGAAGGGGACCGCCGGCGGCGGGCTCGTCACCGCGACGGTCAACGGGCAGGGCGAGGTCACGGGGCTGTCGATCGACCCGAAGGCCATCGACGCCGACGACCCGGCCGACACGGCGGAGACCATCGCCGATCTCGTCCTGGCCGCGATCCGGGACGCCGCGCGCGAGGTGCAGGAGCTTCAGCAGGAGAAGATGGGGCCGCTCGCCCAGGGGCTCGGCGGTGGAGGCGGCGGCATCCCCGGCGGCTTCCCCGGGCTCGGCGGCGGCCAGGGCGCCTGAGCGCGGGCGACGAGGAAAGGAGGGTCCGTTGTACGAAGGGGTGGTCCAGAACCTCATCGACGAGCTGGGCAGGCTGCCCGGAGTCGGCCCCAAGAGCGCGCAGCGGATCGCCTTCCACCTGCTCGCCGCCGATCCGGCCGACGTCGAACGGCTCGGGAAGGCGCTCAAGGAGGTCAAGGACAAGGTCCGCTTCTGCAAGACGTGCGGCAACGTCGCGGAAGAAGAGGAGTGCCGGATCTGCCGGGACGCCCGCCGTGACCCGCACATCATCTGTGTCGTGGAGGAATCCAAGGACGTCGTCGCGATCGAGAAGACCCGCGAATTCCGCGGCCGCTACCACGTCCTCGGCGGCGCGATCAGCCCGATCGAGGGCGTCGGCCCGGACGATCTGCGCATCCGCGAGCTGATGCAGCGGCTCGCGGACGGGGCGGTGACCGAGCTGATCCTCGCCACCGACCCCAACCTGGAGGGCGAGGCGACGGCGACGTACCTCGCCCGGCTCGTCAAACCGATGGGCCTCACCGTCACCCGTCTGGCCAGCGGCCTGCCGGTGGGTGGCGACCTCGAATACGCAGACGAGGTGACGCTGGGCCGCGCATTCGAAGGACGGAGGCTGCTCGATGTCTGACACCAACAGCCCGCAGGACTGGAACGCCCTCGCAGAACGCGTGGCGTGCCACGTCGACAACTACCTGAACGGACTGGAGGCGGTCGCCCGCGGCGACGGCGGCAAGCACACGATCCCGCTGCTCCTCCTCGAAGTGTCGCAGGTCATCCTGGCCGGCGCGCAGCTCGGTGCCAGCGCCGACGTGATCCTCCCCGACAACTGGGAGCCGGAGGTCGGGGACGACCCCGACCTCGACTCCATCCGGCAGGGCCTCGCCGAGCGTCTCGAAGCCCTGGACGAGTACGCCGAGGTCTTCGACCCCTACAAGGACTCCGAGGTCACGTCCTACCGCCTGTCGGACGACCTGGTCGATGTCGCCAGTGACCTCGTCCACGGGCTGCGTCACTACAACCAGGACCGCCCCCTTGAGGCCCTCTGGTGGTGGCAGTACTCCTACTTCAACCACTGGGGCAACCACGCCGGGGCGGCGCTTCGCGCCCTGCACGCCTTCGTCGCCAACGCCCGCCTGGACGTCGCCCCCCAGGCCGCGAGGGCCTAGCGAACGGGCTTGACCCGTTCGTCACCGTCCCGGCGCACGACTCCGCGTCGCCGGGGAGCCCCGGCTCCGCGGACTCGGGTTCATTCGTCCGGCGTGCCGGGAGTCACCGTGGCGTCCAGGGCCCATGCGATCAGCTCGGCCGCCTTCTCGGCGTCCGGCCCGATCTGCCCGCCGTCCCCGGAACCCCACGCGTACTGCTCAAGGTCGGCGTCCCAGACGACGGTCGCCGTCTGCCCCCGGTATCCGACGTGCAGCGCGTCGCCGTCCGGGCGGGCCGCGGACATCTGCGGGGCACGGCGCCGCAGCGTCGCGTACAGGGAGTCCAGCGGTCCCCTGCGCACCCGCGGCAGCTCATCGAACGCGGCCATCAACTCTCCCATCAGCTCGGTCACCACGGCGCATGCCCCGGCCGGGTCATGGCAGGGGACGCAACGGGTCCCCGATGGACGCCACGAACCGGGGCACCCGCCCCCTGCTTTTACGTAGACGCCTTGCCTCACCGCCGGGTGGTCCGCCGAGCAGATCTCCAGCACCGCCTGCGGTGTCCCATACCGGCCGCGGCACCCCACCCCGGCCGCCACCAGCACATCGGCGAATCGCGCGAGAGCCATCGGGACGCGCGGGGCTGCCCGCGATGACAACCCCAACGAACCCGCAGGCCCACAGAAAAGGCGAGCACCGATCCGAGATGATCTAGATGTACTGCCCGAGGGGTGGTGATGTGGCTGGCGGGGGTTGTCCGCCCAGGGCTAATTCGATTGCCAAGGGGGGAGGGTGGGGCGGAGCATGCGGGGGTGCGGTATTCGATCAATATTCCGAATTTCGGGGACTTCGCGGACCCGCGGACGGTGGCGCGGGTCGCGGTGGCGGCCGAGGAGGCCGGATGGGACGGGGTGTTCGTCTGGGATCACGTCGTCCATGCGAAGCGGAGCCGCAAGACGTTCGGTGATCCGTGGATGCTGCTGACGGCGGCGGCCCTGGCGACCAGCCGGATCAAGCTCGGCACCCTGGTCACGCCGGTGGCGCGGCGGCGGCCGCAGCAGCTGGCGCGGCAGGTCGCCACCCTGGACGCCCTCAGCGGCGGGCGGGTGATCTTCGGCGCGGGGCTCGGCGGGCCGATCGAGGACGAGTACGGGGCCTTCGGTGAGCCGACCGACCCGGTCCTGCTGGCCGAGCGCCTGGACGAGGGGCTCGACCTGCTCGCACGCTACTGGACCGGGGAGCCGGTGACCCATCACGGGCGCCACTACCAGGCGGAGGACGTGGCGTTGCTGCCCGCGACGGTGCAGCGTCCCCGCCCTCCGGTGTGGATCGCGGGGTTCTGGCCGAACCGGCGGCCGATGCGCAGGGCCGCGCGCTGGGACGGCGCCGTCCCGCTGTTCGGGCCGGGTTCGCACGGTCGTGCCCCGTCCAAGGAGGACGTTCAGGAGCTGGTCGCCTACATTCGCGGGCAGCGGGAGGAAGGGCCTTTCGAGATCGTCGTGGGCGGGGTCAGCCCCGCCGACGCCCGCGACCTGGTCGGCCCGCTCATGGACGCCGGCGCCACCTGGTGGGACGAGCGCCGGCTCATCGGCACCGAGGACAACGAGCGCCTCGACCCGGTGCTGCGCCGCATCGAGCAGGGCCCGCCGAACCTGTAGGGCTCCAACCTTGGTAGTTACCTGGTCGTGATCCATGGCGCCGGGCTCTGTAGACTCGTCGTCCGGAACGTCTGACCCCGATCCGAGGAGCGCCCACTCGTGGCTCTTGTCGTGCAGAAGTACGGTGGCTCCTCCGTCGCCGACGCCGAAGGCGTCAAGCGGGTCGCCCAGCGCATCGTCGCAACGAAGAAGGCGGGCAACGACGTGGTCGTCGTCGTGTCCGCGATGGGCGACACGACGGATGATCTCATCGATATGGCCAAGCAGGTGAGTCCCCTGCCGCCGGGCCGTGAGCTGGACATGCTGCTCACCGCGGGCGAGCGGATCTCCATGGCGCTGCTGGCCATGGCCATCGCGAACCTGGGCCATGAGGCCCGCTCGTTCACCGGCTCCCAGGCCGGTGTGATCACCGACGGCTCGCATGGGAAAGCGAAGATCATCGATGTGACGCCGGGCCGGATCCGGACCGCGCTGGACGAGGGCTCGATCTGCATCGTGGCCGGGTTCCAGGGCGTCTCGCAGGGCACCAAGGACATCACCACGCTCGGCCGCGGCGGGTCCGACACCACCGCGGTCGCGCTGGCCGCCGCGCTGGCCGCCGACGTCTGCGAGATCTACTCCGACGTCGACGGGGTCTTCACCGCCGACCCGCGCATCGTGCCCGCCGCCCGCAAGATCCCGAAGATCTCCTACGAGGAGATGCTGGAGATGGCGGCGAGCGGCGCGAAGATCCTGCATCTGCGCTGCGTGGAGTACGCGCGCCGCTACAACATTCCGATCCATGTGCGGTCCTCGTTCAGTCAGAAGGAGGGCACGTGGGTCGTCGACAGCAGCGAGATCGAAGGACAGGACATGGAGCAGGCGATCATCTCCGGGGTCGCGCACGACCGGAGCGAGGCCAAGATCACCGTGGTGGGAGTGCCGGACAAGGTCGGTGAGGCCGCCGCGATCTTCTCCGCGCTGTCCGACGCCGAGATCAACATCGACATGATCGTGCAGAACGTGTCGGCGGCGTCCACCGGGCGGACCGACATCTCGTTCACGCTGCCGGCCACCGACGGGCAGACCGCGCTGACCGCGCTGAACAAGCTGAAGGAGCGGATCGGGTTCGAGTCGCTCCGCTACGACGACCGGATCGGCAAGGTGTCGCTGATCGGCGCCGGGATGCGCTCGCACCCCGGGGTGACGGCCGCGCTGTTCGGCGCGATCGCCGAGGCCGGGGTCAACATCGAGATGATCTCCACCTCGGAGATCCGGATCTCGGTGGTCGTCGACCAGGACGACATCGACACCGCGGTCGCCGCCGCGCACCACGCGTTCGACCTGGACGCCGAGCAGGTCGAGGCCGTCGTCTACGGGGGCACCGGCCGCTGATGCCGCCGCGGGCCGCGCGGGCACGGGACGGCGACGCTCCCGCCCGCGCGGCCTTTCGCGTCCGCGGCGCTCTCCCCGTCCGGGAACCGCGTGCGGGCCGCGGTAGTTCTGATGGTGTGAGTGCGACGATGGGCCCTGCATCCGGGCTGCCGACCCTCGCGGTCGTCGGCGCCACCGGGGCGGTCGGGGCGGTGATGCTCGACCTGCTGTCCATCCGCCGGGACGTGTACGGGGAGGTCCGCCTCATCGGCTCGGAGCGCTCCGCCGGGCGGACGCTCCGGGTACGCGGTGAGCGGGCGGAGGCGGTGGCGCTCGCACCGGAGGTCTTCGAGGACGCCGACATCGCGGTGTTCGCCGTGCCGGACGAGGTCGCCGCCGCATGGGCCCCGGTCGCGGTGGAGCACGGCGCCGTCGCGGTCGACGGGTCCCGCGCGTTCCGGGCCGCCCCGGACGTCCCGCTCGTCGTCCCCGAGGTGAACCCCGAACGGGTGCGGGACCGTCCGCGCGGCATCGTCGCGGGCCCCGGATGCACGACGCTCTCGATGATCGTGGCGATCGGCGCGCTGCACGCCCGGTACGGGCTGCGTGAACTGGTCGTCGCGTCCTACCAGGCGGCGTCCGGGGCGGGGCGGCACGGCATCGACACCCTGCACGCGCAACTGGAGAAGGTCGGCGGGGACCGGGCGCTCGGCAACCGCGCGGGCGACATCCGCGGCGTCGTCGGCGACCTCGGCCCGTTCCCGGCGCCGCTGGCGTTGAACGTCGTGCCGTGGACGGGGACGCACGCGGACGGCGGCTGGACGTCCGACGAGGTCGGCATCCGGGACGAGATCCGCAAGGTCCTGGACCTGCCCGAGCTGCGGGTGTCGGCGACCTGCGTCCGGGTGCCGGTGATCACCGGGCATTCGATGGCCGTGCACGCGGTGTTCGAGGAGCGCGTCCACCAGCGGGACGCGCAGGAGATCCTCGCCCGCTCGCCCGGTGTCGTGCTGTGCGACAGCCCGGAGACGCACGAGTTCCCGACCCCGTCCGACGTCGCGGGCACCGACCCGACCTGGGCCGGCCGTGTCCGCCGCTCACTGGACGACCCGTGCGCCCTGGAGCTGTTCCTGTCCGGCGACAACCTCCGCAAGGGCGCCGCCTTGAACACCGCCCAGATAGCCGAACTCCTCGCCGCCGAACGAACCGGCTGATCACGCGGGGTCGCGCCGGAGGGCGGTTCATGCCATGAGCAGGACGTCGCACACGGGCTTTAGGGTGGCATGCGTGACCGAGACGAAGGCCGGCAAGTCCGAGCAGACGCGGGCCGTGATCGTCGAGACGGCGCTGCGCCTGTTCCGGGAGCGCGGATACGAGGCGACGACGATGCGGGCGATCGCCAAGGAGGCGGGCGTCTCGGTCGGCAACGCCTACTACTACTTCGGGTCCAAGGAAGAGCTGATCCAGGCCTATTACGACGAGTTGCAGGACGAGCACGTCGCCGCGTGCCGGGCCGTCCTCGACACCGAGACGGAGTTCGCGGCCCGGCTGCGGGGCGTCCTGAAGGCCCGGGTCGACACGATGGTCCCGTATCACGAGTTCGCCGGGAAGTTCTTCAAGTTCGCCGCCGAGCCGACCAGCCCGCTCAACCCGTTCAGCGCCGAGTCCGGCCCGGCCCGCGAGTCGGCGGTCGCGATCTACCGCGAGGTCGTGGAGGGTTCCGACCTGAAGATCGACGGCGAGTTCCGCGCCGAACTGCCCGAACTGCTGTGGATCTATTCGATGGGCGTTGTCCTGTACTGGGTCCACGACAGCTCGCCGGGCTGCCGGAAGACCTACCTGCTGGTCGAGCGGACGGTCCCGCTCGTCAACCGCATGGTGGCGATGTCGCGCCTGCCGGGCTTCAAGTCGGTGACCCGCGAGCTGGTGGGGATCATCCGCGAGGTCCGCGCCTGACGGGTGCGCACGCCCCGGCAGGGGGCGATCTTGGGAACCCCGGGGACGGGCGTCCGCCCCCGGGGGAGTTCACGCCATGCCGAGATGCTTGCGGGCGAAGCCCATCTCGGCCGCCATCTGCTTGATCCGCTCCTCCACGACGAGGGACCCGTGGCCCGCGTCGTACCGGTACACCTCGTGCGGAAGCCCGAGTTCGGCGAGGCGCCCGAGGTAGTTGTCGATCTGCCGGATGGGGCAGCGCGGGTCGTTCTCCCCGGCCAGGATCAGCACCGGCACCTTGACCCGGGACACGTAGGTGATCGGGGACGACTCGCGGTAGCGGTCCGGGACCTCGTCCGGGGAGCCGCCGAACAGGGAGCGGTCGAACGCCTGCAGGCCCTCCATTTCGTCCTCGTACGCGGCGACATAGTCGGCGACGGGAACGGACGCGACCGCGACGCTCCAGTCGTCTGGCCGGGTGCCGATGCCGAGCAGCGTGAGGAACCCGCCCCACGAGCCGCCCGTCAGGACGAGCCGCGACGGGTCGGCGAGGCCCGACTCGACGGCCCAGTCGCGGACGGCCTTGATGTCCTCCAGTTCGGTGAGCCCGACGCGCCCCTCAAGGGCGTCACGCCACTGCGACCCGTATCCGGTGGACCCCCGGTAGTTGACGCGGATGACCGCGAATCCGTGGTCGACCCAGGCGGCGGCCGCTGGCGCGAACGAGTCGTCGTCCTGCGCGGTCGGCCCGCCGTGGACGTCGAAGACCGTCGGGTGGGGGCGGTCGCCGGCCGGCCGGCTCACCAGCGCGTGGATACGGCCGGCCGGGCCGTCCACCCACACGTCCTCGACCGGGACGGACGGCGGCGCGGCCGGACCGGGCGGGGTGAGCACGATCGCGCCGGACGTGGACCTGATCACCGGCGGCTCGGCGGCGGACGACCACGAGAACTCCACCGTCCCGTCCGGCCGGACGGCCGCCCCGCCGATCACCCCGCGCGGCGTGTCGATCCTGGTCAGCGCGCCGTCGCCCAGGTCGTACCGGTACAGCTCGTCGCGCGCCTCGTGCGAGTGGGAGATCAGCAGCGCCGTCCCGTCGGGGTACCAGTCGGCGCCGATCTCGCCGGGCAGGTCGAGGACGATCTCGTGCTCGGTTCCGGCGACGGGATCCCAGATCAGCATCTCGTCCCGGCCGCGCCGCTCGTGATTGACCAGGAGCCGCGAATCCCCTTCGACCGGGGCGAATCCGGCGCCGTAGACGCCCTTGCCGGGCCCGTCCCACAGGTCCGCGACCGTGGAGCCGTCCGGGCGCAGCACGCGCAACGCCATGTGCCGGCTGTCGCCGTGCTCACTGTGCCCTATGGCGATGAGGGTCTCGTCCCGCGAAAGGGCGGCGACGTGCGCGTCCTCCGCGTGGTGATAGAGCACCTCTGGCTCCGACTCGGGCGGGCACAGGTGAATCGTGTTGCCCTGGTCGGTCGTCCGTCCGATGACGGCGAGACCACTGCGCCCCAGGGACAGCCCAGACGGATACGACGGTTCCAGCCCGGGGACGGCCGGAACGCTCTCCTTCCCATCGAACGGGACACGGTTCCAGACACCGAACTCGTCTCCGTCCGTGTCCGCGAACCACCACACCCACTCGCCGGACGGGGCGATGGTTCCCGCCCATGTCCCGTTGGGACGATCGGTCACCTGCCGCTGTGCACCGGTTTCCCGGTCCCACGCGTAGATCTCCCACGTCCCGGTCACGTTCGACCGGTAGATGCTGCGGTGCGGGGCGTCACGCGCCCACCGGGGCAGGCTCATCCGGGCGGCCCGGAAACGCGCCTTCCAGCGCTCGTCGTCGACCATGCCCCCAGTATCGCGGCCCCGCGGTATCCCTCCGGACGGTGCTCAGGGGGTGGCCAGCCGGCCGAGCAGCCGGTCGATCGTGGCACGGACCTGGCGGTCCATGGCCCGCGCGAACCCCGCCTCGACCGTCACCTGTGCCCCCGGACGCAGCCGGGCGAGCGTCTCGGTGAGCTCCCCGAGGTCCCGGTCGTCGATGTTCTGCACGACATGCGTGGTGATCAGCCGGATGAACATCGCGGCGAGCTCGTCCATGCCGCGCTGGAGTTCCCGGCCGGCCGACAGCACCGCGTCCAGCGGCACCCCGGCCCGGACGAGCGCCACCGTCGCGTCCAGCTGGCGGCGGCTCCAGTGGGTGACGTAGTCGCCGTCCACCTCGATGTGGCCGAGGGCGACGGCCCGCTCAAGGGCCTCGGGGCCGACCTCGCCGGGGAACAGCGCCGCCAGCTCGGCCAGCGTCATCGTGACCGGGACTTCGTTCGACCACGGCGTGGTGACCGCCTTCTCGACGCCGAGGACGGCGGCGATGTCGCGCCCCTGCTCCCACGCCGACAGCAGCTCGCGGATGCCCTCCAGGGTGTGCCCGCGGTCGAGCAGGTTCCCGATCACGCGGAGGCGGGCGAGATGGTCCTCGCGGTAGAGGCCGATGCGTCCCTCGCGGCGGGGCGGCGGGAGCAGCTTGCGCTCCTGGTAGTAACGCAGCGTCCGCACGGGAACGCCGGCGGCCTTCGCGAGTTCGCCGATGCGGTACTCGCGGCCCGCGCCGCCGGGATGGTCCTGCGTCGGCTCTTCGCTCACGGGCGCCAGCATAGTTCGCGGCCGGAGACGGTCACCTGCCCTTTCGGCGGGCAGGGGAACGGCAACCGGATCGCGGACGTCTGACCTGGGTTGACACCGGCAGAGAAAGGCCGAACATGCCGAAGACCCGTCCCGCCGCACTCGCGCTGACCGTCCTGGTCGCCGCGTTCGGATTGACCGCGTGCGGCGGTCAGGACCGCTGGTGCGAGCACGACGCGACCGACACCAAGGTGAGCGACCGCTACTGCGAGAAGAACACGCCCGGTTACGAGTGGGAGACGAGCGGCGGCCACGGCCACAAGTCCAAGCACAAGAAGACCAAGATCAAGTCCAAGTCCAAGTCGCGGCACTGACCGGGCCGTACCGGGCTATGGGGCACGCCGGGCGGTCCTGGCTCTGCGTTGCCGGTGCCTGCGCGGTTCGTTCGTGAGCCGTGAGGCCTGGGACGCCTCGGCGGCGATCAGGTCGCGAAGCGAACGGGGAAGGATGTCCTCGCGCCGGTCGATGAACGGTGAGCGCATGGGATTCTCCCTGGTCAGTCGGGTGTGCCAAGGTCGGGGTAGGCCGCGGACACGGTGCTGAGCGCCCAGCGCATCCGGGTGCGGTAGGTCTCCGGGTGGTCGCCGGCCTCCTGGGCGACGAGGGCGACGCAGACGGAGCGGTCCCCGCCGCAGGCGCAGATCCGGGCGCGGATCGCGGCGCGGACCTGCTCGGCGGAGGGGCGGTCGGACTCCTGCAGCCCGCAGCAGAACAGGATCTCGGCCAGATCGGACGTGCTCATCGAGGTGAGGGTCGGCGTCTTCGCCATCGTGTGCCTTCTTCCCGCGGAGGGGCCTCGTTCCCCTGCTGCTGGATATGACTCTCCCTGTTGGGCGAATCAATCGCTATAGAGGAAAACCCGTAACCGCGGTGGGGTCATTCCCCCGGTCCTCTGCTCCGGTCCGTGAACCCGGCCGCGAGGGCCGTCCGGAACGCCCGCACGGCCGGGTGGCCGCCGCCTCCCCGGCGGGCCGCGGTGAACAGGCGGCGGACCCGGTGCCCGGCCGGCAGCCGGACGACCGGGACCGTCGGCGGGCGGCCCGCCCACACGAGCCCCGGCAGCAGCGCGGCGGCGTGGCCGTGTTCGACGAGCCGCAGGTGGAGCAGCAGGTCGGTGGACTCGAACCGCACGTCCGGCTCGAACCCGGCCTCGCGGCACAGCCGCGTCGCCCACCGCCGGGACGCGGTGCCCTCCGGCTCCATCACCCACGCGCCGCCCGCCAGGCTCCGCAGGCCGGCGCCCGGGATGCCCGCCGGAACCGCCGTGCCCGCCGGAACCGCCGTGCCCGCCGGAACCGCGAGGCGGATCTCGTCCTCGCCCAGTTCCGCGTACTCGACTCCCGCCGGCCGCGGCCCGGGCCCGCCCGGATACTCCTCGGTGATCACGAGGTCGAAGTCCCGCGCGAGCAGGGCGGGGAGCGCGCTCTCCGGCTCCCGCTGGGTGATCTCGATCCGCAGCCGCGGATGGGCGTCGCGGAGCCGGGTGAGCGCGTCCGGGACGAGCGTGAGCGCGGCGGTCTGGAACGCGCCCACCCGCAGCACCCCCGCGATGCCCTCCAGGGACGCCGCGAGCTCGGCCTCCGCGCGTTCGAGCCGTTCCAGCACCGCCTCGGTGTGCGCGACGAGGATCTCGGCCTGCGCGGTCAGCCGGACCCGGCGCCCCACCGGCTCCAGCAGCGGCACCCCGGCCTCCTTCTCCAGGACGGACAGCTGCTGCGAGATCGACGACGGGCTGTACGACAGGGCCTCGGCGACGGCGGCGAGCGTCCCGCGATGCTTCAGCTCGCGCAGCAGGCGCAGCCGGTGCAGATCCAGCATGCTTCCCCAATCATCGGCTGAACTGACGATTATCGCTCGGAAACATTCGCTGGACCGATCGAAGGCCGCTGCGGAAGTGTGGCGTCCATGGTCCGCTGGTTCGCCCGTCCGGCCGCCCGCGCCTGGACGTGCCCTCCCGTCCCGCCCGGCGTCGCCGCCTTCCACCGCACGCTCCCCGGTTACGCCCCGACGCCGCTCGTGGAACTGCCGTCCCTGGCCGCCGAACTGGGGGTGCGGCGGGTGCTGGTGAAGGACGAGTCGTCCCGGCTCGGGCTCCCCGCCTTCAAGATCCTCGGTGCCTCGTGGGGGATCCACCGGGCGCTCTCGGACGCCCGCGAGGCGACCGGCGTCCGGCTCGTCACGGCGACCGACGGCAACCACGGGCGCGCGGTCGCGGCGACGGCCCGCCTGCTGGGCCTCAAGGCCGACGTCTACGTCCCGTACGGTGTCCACCCCGCCGCCATGGCCGCGATCAAGGCGGAGGGCGCCGGCCTGACCGAGGTCCCGGGCCCCTACGACGAGGCCGTGCGCCGCGCGGCCGAGGCGGCGGACGCCGACCCTTCGGCTCTCCTCGTCCAGGACACCGCCTGGCCCGGCTACGAACGCGTCCCGCAGTGGATCGTGGAGGGCTACTCCACCCTCTTCACCGAGATCGACGTCCAACTGGCCGAGGCGGGCGCCGCCCCAGCGGGCCTGGTGGCCGTTCCCGTGGGCGTGGGCTCGCTGGCCCAGGCGGCGGTGACCCATTACAGGTCTGGAGGGTGTGCTCCCACCGTGCTCTCCGTGGAACCCGATGCCGCTCCCTGCCTGTTGACGAGCCTCCACCAAGACAGGCTTCAGACCATTGAGACGGGCTCGACCACCATGGCGGGCCTCAACTGCGCCACCCCCTCCACCTTGGCTTGGCCCGTCCTCCGCTCCGGCTTGGACGCGGCAGTGGCAGTGACCGATGCCGATACGGCCCGTGCTGCGAAGGACCTGTCGGCTCTGGGCATATCCGCCGGCCCTTGCGGTGCCGCCTCCCTGGCAGGCGTCCGTGCCGCCCTGGCCCACCGCCCGTCCTTGGCTCCTGCCCACACCGTTGTACTGCTGAACACAGAAGGCCGAGCAGCCAACCCGTCCTTGACCTGAGGAAAGTTACCGCTCGGTCGCGATCCGCTGTACGCGTCGGTAACATACCCCTACCGCATCCGCGCGGATTGATCTACTCTCGGCCAACACTCCCAGCTACCACTGGGAACGGGTTGCGAGGGGGCTCACGGTGGCAGGGACGGACGACGGCCCGGCGGCGGTTCTGCGGCGGTTCCTCGCCGAGCGCGCCGACGAGATCACCGCCGAGGTGGTCGGCGAGATCGCCGCCCGCGTCCCCGCCTACACGCATCTGCGGGCCGGCGACGTCTCCAACCTCGTCCGGGAGGCCATCGCCGTCTACTCGGGAGCCCGCGAGGCGAGCGCCGTGCTGCCGGTGTTCCGCGCGCTGGGCGCCGGCGAGGCCCTCGCCGGGCACGACATCCGGTACTTCGAGTGCGCGCTGCGCACCGCCGCCCGCGTCCTCGTCCGCCGGACGGCCAACGCCGCGGCCCGGCTCTACCCGCCGACGGCGGAATTCATCACGATCATGGAGATCGCGTTCACCGCCGAGGACGAACTCGTCGGCGCCGCGGTCGAAGGCCACCACCGGGCGGCGCGCCCCGGCGTGGCGCGTCTCCGCTACCCGCTGTTCAGCGACAACTAGCGCGGCGCGAGCGGCGGGCCATGGCCGGAACCGGGGAGCCGCCCGCCGCCTAACGGCCGCTCCGTTCCGCGAGGGCGCGCAGGTAGCGGGAGACCGGGCCCAGGGTGAGGAGGCCGCTGCCGGCGCCGGCCAGTTCACCGGCGGCCGGGGCGAGCGCGTCGTGGGCGCGTCGCATCGCCTCCCGGTCGTCCAGGGCGACGGCGGCGTGGGCGGTGAGGCACCAGAGCGCCTCGAACAGCAGGTCACGGGGCGGATCGGGGGCGTCTCGCAACGCCTTGGCGGCCTCGGCCCGCCGGCCGCGCGCCAGCGACACCAGGGGCCGTGCCCAGGGCTCGTAAGGCCCCCAGTCCGCGGGGCCGGTCTGCGCCGGGCGCCCGTCTCGCACGCGCAGGCAGAGGGACGCCAGCGGCACGAGGCCCGCTTCGAGACCGGGCATGCCGCAGCCGTCGAGCCGGGCGGCGGCGTCCCGGTAGGCGGCCTCGACCTCGGCCGCCGCCCGGCCGGACGCGGCGAGCCGCATCGCCCGGTACCAGGCGGTGAACACCCCCACCAGCGGACGTTCGTGGCGTTCCGCCAAGCGGTCCGCGGCCCGCGCGTGCCCGTCGGCCGCGCCGAAGTCGGCGAGCGCGCCGCGCGCCTGGAGCCGGATGAGGTGCCCGAGCACCTCGTAATTCACCAGATCATGCCGGGCGGACAGCCCGACCAGTTCGGCCCCGACCTCGTCCCGCCGGGCAGCCAGCCCGGCGCGGTCGAAGGACTGCATGAACACGCCGTTGAGCGCGAACGCCAGCAGCCTCGGATCGTCCAGCTCGCGGGCGATCCGCTCCGCCTCGCGGGCCGCCTGCCGTGCCCGCTTCGTCCCGGTGCCGCGCGACTCCAGGGCGATCGTGGCCAGCAGCCGCGCCCGCGCCGTCTCGCGCCCCGGCGGAAGCGCGGCCAATGCCCGCTCGGCCGCCGCCGCGACCTGGGCGGCCTGGTGCGGATCGTCGGACCGCGTCCAGATCGCCGGGACGTCGTAGGCGCCGATCACCCGGGCGGTGAGTTCCGCGTCGCCGAGTTCCTCGGCCGCCGCGATCGCCGCCATGCGCTGCCCGCGCGCCGCCTCCAGGCCCCCGCCGCCGGTCACCGCGAGGTTCCGCAGGATGCCGACCGTCGACTCCAGCCGCGACCGCGCCTCCGCCGCCACGGTGCGGTCATAGGTCTCGGCTGCTTGCGCCCACACTCGCGAGGCCGCGTCCAGGTGATCGGCCTGGCGGAGGATGTCCTCCTCTAGGCGACGCAACTCCGGGCCTGGATCGACCCCCAGTTGCTCTACCAGCAGCGTGCGTGCTCGCCGGAGGACCGCCAGCGCGTCCCCTTGACGGCCGGTGCGGTAGAGGGCGAGTGCCAGCAGGCGCCAGCCCTCCTCACGCCACGGATGCTCGGCGACGTGCGCGTCCAGATCCGGCACCGCGTCGGCGGCGAGGCCCAGTGCCAGCCGCGCCTCCGCCCGGCGCTCGACCGCCCGCAGCCGCAGCTCCGCCAGCCGGGCACGTTCCGCACGCGCCCACGGCTCGCCGGCGAACTCGGCGTAGGCGGGTCCGCGCCACCGGCCGAGCGCCTCGTCCAGCGCCGTGAGCAGCTCGGCCGCCGGACGCGTCGCGGTCACGGCCCGCTCGAACCACCAGGCGTCGACGCCGTCCGGTCCGGGACGCAGCGCATACCCCGGCCCCTCGGTGACCAGCAGCCGGGGCGGCGTCCGGGGCGGACGATCGGGCTCCAGGACGCGCCGCAACGCCGCCACGAAGGTGCGCACGGCCCCGACCCCGTCCGAAGGCGGATCCATCCACAGGTCGTCCACCAGCAGCGACACCGGCACGACGCGTCCACGCGCGATGATCAGCCGGGCCGGCACGGCACGATGGCGCGGCCCTTTCAAGGGGATCACGTTCCCGGAGCCGTCCCAGGCCGTGACCGGCCCCAGCACCCCGAACAGGACGTCCACCCCGCCACGCTATAGCGCGCTCATCGGATGCTCATTCACGCGCGGCAGCCTTGGAGCCATGACAAGCATCCCTGGATTCGACTACAAGCGCGTCCCTGTCGCCGAAGGCGTGTCCCTCAACGTGGCCGTCGGCGGTTCGGGCTCTCCGATCGTCCTACTGCACGGCTTCCCGCAGACCCACCTGATGTGGCGGCACGTCGCCGAGGACCTGGCCGCCGACCGCACCGTCATCTGCCCGGACCTCAGAGGATACGGAGCGAGCGACAAGCCCGATGGGGACTACTCCAAGCGCACCATGGCCTCCGACATAGTCGCCCTGGCCCAGGCCCTCGGTCACGAACGGTTCGCCCTGGCCGGCCATGACCGCGGAGCCCTCGTCGCCTTCCGCGCCGGCCTCGACCATCCCGACACCATCACCCACCTGGCCTGCCTCGACGTCCTGCCGACCCTGGACATGTGGGACGTCATGCACGGCACCACCGCCGCCGTCGGATTCCACCTCTACCTGATGGCCCAGCCGCCCGGCCTGCCCGAACAGATGATCGCCGGCGCCTCGGACGCGTTCTTCGGCCATTTCCTCGACCTGTGGGCGAACGACCCGTCCGCCGTCCCGCCCGACGTCCGCGCCGCCTACCTGGACGCCTGCCGGGAGGCGATCCCCTCGATCGTCGCCGACTACCGCGCGTCCGCCGGCATCGACGTCGAACACGACCGGGCCGACCGCGACGCGGGCAACCGGCTGCGGATGCCCGTCACCGTCCTCCAGCAGGACTGGGGCGCCGCCCTCGGCTACGACGCCGCCGCGCTCTGGCGCGCCTGGGCGCCCGACCTGACCCACGAAACCGTGACCTGCGGCCACTTCATGGCCGAAGAGGCCCCCGCCGAGATCGGCAAGGCCCTCCGAACCCTGCTGGCCCGCTAGGAGACCCGGCCGACCGCACCGTACGCGGGTCATCGGCAGGGACGCGGTACCGCTTGGCGCGGGCCAGTATGCCTACCAGGGTGGGCCGCCCTGCGTCGCCGCCCACACCCACACATAGATGATGAACGCGGTCGCCAGCAGCCCGAGAAGCAACTCCCAGTTGAGCGGCGCGCTCTGCCCCCGTCTACGTGCCATGCCCCTCGTCCGTTCGTCCGGCGCACTCGTCGCTTCCTCACATAGCCGGACGACCCCCCGCTAACCCCACCGAACGGCAAACCTCACCCGCTCAGGTGCTACCGGCGGGACGTACCCACGCCCCTCCGCGCGGCATGATTTCGGTCAGGTCCACGTGAGCGTCCACTTGCCGTCGGCGTGGACGGTGATCAGCACGGTGTCGCCTGGCAGCGACACCTCCCCCGAGTAGCGGCCTATCTCGTTGACCAGATTCTCGGCGCTGTCCTCGGTGTAGGAGTCCACGATGAAGTTGGAATCGCCCCGGTGGGTGAGTTTCATCGTGCTGAATCCGTAGGACGGGTCCGCGAACCGCAGAACGTCATCGCCCTTGCCGGTGATGCGTTCACCGTCCCAGAGCCGTGCGTCCGACGGCGGCTTGAGACGCAAGGTCCAAGCCCCGTCAGCCTTGATCTTCAGTGCTCTGGTGTTGCTGTCCGCTTCGTCGTTGAACAACACCGTGCCCTTGTAACCGCCGATGACGTTGACCAGGACGTCGCTCTCGTCCCCAGAGGGATCGAGGGCCGAAACGATGAAGTTGCTGCTGCCCGTGTGCGTGAATGCGGCCAGCCATGCCTCGTCACCGTCCTTGATGCGCACGATCTTGTCGCCACGTCCGCGGTATTTCTGCGGCTTGACCGAATGCGGGCTGGGTGTCGTGCTGTCAGCGGTGTTGGTGGAGGGGATCTCTGACGGAGGGGCCAGGCCCTTGTGCACGGCAGCCGGACGCTCGCACGCGGCGAGCGACAACACCAGACCAGCCATGACCAGGGCAAGAGCAGGCTTCATGAGATCTCCCCGTTGATGGCACCAGGCGCCGATCTCATGACGAGCCCGGTTGACTGCAATCAGAAGACCATGGATTGAAGATTGAGTCAACACGTATGGATGGGTTGATTGAGTTAACAAGACGGGCGGGGCGCATCTGGGATGCGCCCCGCCCGCCTCACAGTCTCGGGGTCAGCTCTTCACGAGCCGGGCGATGGCGCTGAGCATCACCGTGTCCGTGGTGCGCCACCATCGCCGACCTCGGGCTTACGTCGACCAGACCAGGCCCTTGGCGCTTCCGTCCGTGATCCGGCCCGTCTTGGAGCCGTACTGGACGATCTGGAACCGGACCCGGTAACCCTTCGGCACCATGTCCGCCGCGACGTTGTAATGGAGGAACGCCGCGCCGTTGCTGGCGACGTACTCGGCGAGCGGGCCCGTCGCGATGTCGCTGCCGGATTCGGCGTGCTCGATCACGCGCGCCTGCAGTTCCGTGCCGGGCGCGAGCCCCTCGATCTGGACGTTCGCGGTGAGGGCGTAGCGGGCGGGACCGATGATGAACGACGGTCCGCCCTTGTCCCAATGGTGATGCGCCGAGTCGGCGTACTCCTTGCCCCAGTTGACCGTGACCCATTCTCCGGGCGGAAGATCCTGCCTCGCGTTCATCCCGACGGACACGTAATCCGGCATGTCGTCGTCCTCCTTCTCCTTCTCCGCGGGCATCCCGGCCCGCACCCACGCGTACAACTGGTCGCCGGGGCAGCTCGTCGCGTACACGTCCCGATGCCCGAGCTTCGCCAGATTCCGCCCGGCGCGCCGGCACGCCTCGTCATAGAGCGCGCGAATGGACCGGGTGGCCGCCGGAGTGGCGTCCCCGTCCTGTCCGATCATGCAGACGCCGATGCCGGACGTGTTGTGCCCCGGCGCGTGCGCTCCGACGACCAGCCAGCCACGTCCCGCGTAGATCCGGCCGTGGACGTCGACGAGGAAGTTGTATCCGATGTCGGACCAGCCGCGCGTGCCCATGTGAAAGTCCTGGATGGACCGCACCGACTGCGTGGTGGGACCTTCGGAGTAGTGCACGATGAACTCGGTGCGCCGCCCCCACGTGACCGTCGAGCGGGACCGCGGGCGACGCGCGCCCCACTCCGCCCGGCTGATGATGTTCACGGTCGGCCTCCCAACGACACTCAACGTGACCGCAAAGCGTAGGTGGGCCCCGCCCGTTCTTCACCCCGAACGGGCTAATTGAAGCCCAAGTCACTTCGGGACCCGGCTTTACCCGTCCGGATCTCGCCCAATCAACCCCCAGGTCCGACCACGGGAGCCGAGGGCGACCGCACGTCCACGGGATGGTGGAGGGCGCGTACTCGGCCCACCCCAGATCATTCCGGGCAGAATTCAAACCTTGATCCTTTCTGAGGCCTTCGACTGTCGCCCAAAAATGCCAACTTGTGGACGACCGAAATCATCCAAAAATGCCGATCATTAGCTGTGCGAATTCTCGATCTACATTCATCAGTGCAGGTCACGGCCATGATCTCGATTCCTTGACTCTTTGATCAAATCAATTGGGACTTTTGTCCCTTTAAATGATCTAAAGAGCGGGCATTATGTAATGGGGTGATCAAAATGCACGAAGCATTACGCGCCGCACACATCACACGGCGCATCTCGGCACACCTGCTGAGGAACACGGCCATCGCGGCGGGCCTGGCCGGCCTCGCCGCCCCGCTCATGGCGGCATCCGGCGACGCGGCGGCCGCCGATCCGGCCCCGCGCTCGACCGTCGGACTCGCCATCGACGCCACCGGCACGGGGTTCGGCTTCTACCGCGGCGTGGACGACGCGGTGTACATGCGCACCTTCTACGACGCGACCGGCTGGTCCGGGCAAACCCGCATCGGCGGCCAGACCTACGGCGCTCCGGCCGCGGCCGTCGCGGGCAGCACGGTCGTCGTCGCCGTCCGAGGCGTCGACGACGCGATCTGGGTGCGCATGATGCACAACGGCACCTGGGGCTCCTGGACGAGCTGGGGCGGAAGGCTGAACTCCGCACCGGCGGTCGCCGGCGGAAGCGACGGACGCATCGACGTGTTCGCCCGCGGCGTGGACAACGCGCTGTGGACCCGCGCACTCCCCGCCGGTGGAACGCTCCAGCCGTGGACGAGCCTGGGCGGGCAGATCTCCACCGCACCGGCCGCGGTAACGATCCAGGACGGCCACATCGAGATCGCCGCAGCCGGAATGGACCACGCGGTATGGCTGAAGTCGACCTCCGGCCCGTGGACCTCCATCGGCGGCCTCACCTACAGTCCCCCGGCCCTCGCCTACATACCGCAGAGCAACGGCGTGTTCGCCCTCGTCCGCGGCACCGACGACGCCCTCTGGGTGAACGGCCTCGCCGGAGCCCCCACCGGCTGGGAGAGCATAGGCGGCAGGCTCATCGACGGCCCCACCGCCGCCGGAACCCGCGAACCGAGGCCCTACGCGATCGCCGCCGTCCGCGGCGTCGACCAGGCCATCTGGACCACCACCTACCCGACCCAAAGCGGCGGATGGTCTTCCTTCACCCGCGCCTGGCCCGTCGCATAGGCCACCACTCCGACACAAGAGGCCGTCTTCAAGGGAAACCTGAAGACGGCCTCTCGGACGAGGAAGCGATCACCGGAAACATCAAGTGCGCACGGATCGCCTGCGAGGTCTGACCTTGGTCAGCGATGGGAGAGCCGGAAGGCGCCGACGAGTGCGCTCAGCCCGGCGACGACGGTGAGAACGGTGGGTGCGGGCGGTAGCAGGAGCGCGGCGGCGGTGAGGACGGCGCAGATGCCCGCCACGGCCAAGGGCAGGAGGTGGCGCCGAAGCCCACCGGAGGCGTCCTCGACGAGGAGGAACCCGAGAAGTCCCAGCCCGATGACCGCAGCCGCGGGGACACCGGGGTCCCCTACCGCGCAAAGAACGATGACGGCCATGGCAAGGCCCATCACGGCGGCGGACCTGATGCGGGGGATCACGAGTGCCGTCCGCGGATCGGGTGTCCGAAGGCGCCGGCGGCCGCGTCGAGCGAGCCCGCGGGCGACCAGGGCACCACGGGGATGCCGAGGTCGGCGAGCCCGGCCAGCAGCGCCCGCCGGTCCAGGCGCCACAGCCGCAGCGACAGGTCGGTGGTCGCGTCGCGCTCGCCCGCCGGCGGTTCCCGGTCCAGGGTGTCGATGACGACGACCGGGTTGCCGCGGCGCCGCAGGTCCTGGACGGTCTGCACGGCCGGTCGTCCAGCAGGGGTGAGAACACGATGACCAGGGCGCCCGGCGGCAGCGCCGACCGCGGAACCCGGACGATGTCGGACGCGACGCCGTGCGGGTTCCGGACGTCCATGACGGCTTCGGCGAGGCGGTGGAAGTGAAGCCCGCCCTGCCCCGGTGCCAGCCAGCGCAGGACCCCGCCGAATGCGACGATCCCGACCCGGTCGCCGGCCCGCAGGTAGGCCGTCGCCATCGCCGCCGCGCCGCGCATGCCGCGATCCAGGGTGCCGCGTCCCCGCGCGCCGAGGTCGGTGAACGTGTCCACGGCGAGGACGATCTCGGCCTGCCGCTGATCGGCCCACGTGGTGACGTGCGGCCGTCCGCGCGCCCCGCTGGCCTTCCAGTTCAGGTCCCTCACCCGGTCGCCGGGCAGGTAGGGGCGGATCCCGGCGAACTCCACCCCCGATCCGGCGGTGCGGGCGACATGCTCGCCGAGCCGGCGCGGCAGGTCCAGCGTGGTGATCCGCGGCCGGACGGGAGGCCCGGCGGGGAACACCTTGATCTCGCCGAGCGCGAGCACCACCCGGGCCTGGCCGGTGCGGTAGCGGCTGCGGCAGTCGACGACCACCCGGGGAAGGGGATGGCGGCCCCAGCATCCGGCCGACAGGACGACCGTGACCTCCGCGGATGCGGCCGACCGGTCCCGGGCGGTGATCTCGGCCGTGAACACCGAGGAGTGATCCAGCGTGATCGCGATCTCGTCCAGCGCCCCGTCGACCCGCGCGGTGACGGTGATCTCGACGGGTTCGCCTTCGAAGCAGCGCCGCGGATGGTCGGTGACCCGCACGGTGAGGCCGCGCGGGCGCCGCGCGGCGCGTCCGGCGGCCAGCACCCCGACGGGCGGCGCGGCCAGCAGCAGCAGGTCCGGCCGGGACAGCAGCAGCGCCGCGAGGCCGGCCAGCAGGGCGACCGTGGCGAGCCGGTGGGCGAGCGGCGCGGGGCGCCAGTCGAGCCGGTGCCCGCTCATGTGGCGCGGCCCGGCACGGGGGTGATCCCGCGCGGCACCGGGACCTGTTCGAGCACCTCGGTGACCAGGTCCTCACCGGTGACCTGCCGGACCCACATCTCCGGCTGGAGGACGAGCCGGTGCGCGAGCGCCGGAACCGCGACGGCCTTGACGTCCTCCGGGAGCACGTGATCGCGGTCGGCGAGCAGCGCGCGGGCCCGCGCGACCTGGACGACGCCGAGCGTCGCCCGCGAACTCGCGCCGACCGTCACTTTGGCGTGTGCGCGGGTGGCGGCCGAAATCGCGACCGCATACCGGACGATCCCGTCATCGACGTGCACTTCCTCCACCCGGTCCCGCATGGCCAGCACCTGCTCCGGGCCCGCCAGAGCGCGCAGGGACGGCGCGGCGGCGCCCCGCGACAGCCGCCGGTTGATCATCTCGCTCTCCTCGCCGGAGGTGAGGTAACCGAGCCTGATCCGCAATGCGAACCGGTCGAGCTGGGCTTCGGGCAGGGGGTAGGTGCCCTCGTACTCGATCGGGTTGTCGGTGGCCAGGACGATGAAGGGCCGCGGCAGCGGACGGCTCTCCCCGTCCGCGCTGACCTGCCGTTCCTCCATGGCCTCCAAGAGCGCGGCCTGCGTTTTCGGCGGCGTCCGGTTGATCTCGTCGGCCAGCAGCAGCTGGGTGAACACCGGCCCGGGACGGAACTTCACGTCCGACGTCCGCGGGTCGTAGACCGTGCCGCCCGTCAGGTCGGCGGGCAGCATGTCCGGGGTGAACTGGACGCGCGCGAAGTCCAGGCCGAGGACGGTCGCGAACGCCCGTGCCATCAGCGTCTTACCGAGACCGGGCAGATCCTCGATCAGCACGTGCCCGGACGCGAGGATGCCCGTCAGCACCAGTTCGAGCGCGTCCCGCTTGCCGACCACCGCCCTCTCGATCTCACCGAGGACGGCCCGGCACAGCGCCGCCGCGTCGGCGGGGGACCGGATGTTCGCGTCGTCGTTCAAGGCCACAGTTCCTCCAGACGGATCGCGACGGCGTGCAGCGTGGCCGAGTCCGGGCCGGGCACGAAGGTGTCCCCGGACGCGGGACGGCCGGGGTCGAGGAGCGGCCACAGTTCCTCGCCGAGGAGTTCCCTCGCCCGTTCGGGCTCGCGGGACAGGTCGATGCCGTGCCCGTCGGCCAGGGCGACGGCGAGAAGACGGGTGAGCAGCGGCCGGGCGGTCGAGTCGTAGTGCCGGGCCGACACCTGCGACCAGGACACCGCCCTGTTGATACGCCAGTAGGACGAGAACTGCTGAAGATCGTCCGTACCGCGCGTCTCCTCTCCCGCAACGGCTTCCAGGGCCGGCAGCGCGGCCGGAACCGCGGCGCGGGCCGCGAGCAGACCGAGGACGGTCAACCCGGCGGCCAGCAGGACGACAGCGGGCGTACCAGCGACGAGATAACCCGCGACCAGCGCGAACCCGGCCGCCAAGACCCGCGCCACGGCCCTCACGCCCGGCTCCTGGCACGCAACGACTCCAGCGCGGCCAGCGCCTCGGCCCGGTGCCGCTCGGTCACCGGATGGACGCTGTAGCGCGCCTCCCTGAACAACTGCGTCAGCGTGGCCGCCGCGTCCAACCCCGCCAATCCCGCACCGGAGGCCCGGGCCAGCACCTCACCTGGGGTGTCGCTGCTCCGCGGGGCGGCTCCCGCCTCCGCCAGCACGCTCTCCATCACCGTGTAGCAGGCGACCACGGCCGCGCGAGGGTCGCCGGTAGAGCGCAGCACCAGGCTGCCGGCCGCCGCCGCCTCATCAAAAGCGGCCGGTCGCGGCGGGACCGGTGAGGGAACCGGCGGTGCCCCGCGCGGCCGACGTCCGGCAACGCTCCAGACCACCGCGCTGACCCCCAGGACGACGAGGGCGGCCAAGAGGATCATCCAGCCGCCCGTCCAGGACGATTCCTCCCGCCCCGGCAGCGGCGGCAGCAATGTCGGATCCGGCTCCGACGGCACCGGCTCCAACGGTGAAGGCGACGGTGTCGGCAGGGGGAACGGCTCTCCCGTCCCCGGAACCCTGACCGCCGTCACCAGCAGCATCGCCAGCGGCACCCCGAGAATCAGGAACACATAGCCCGCCGACAGCCACCTTCTCCACCGGCTCCCGACCGGATCGGCCCCGGCGCCCCGCCGTCCCGCGACCATCAGCACGACCGCGAGCGCCTCCACCACCGCGAACCCGGCCAGGTTCGCCCCCGGCGGCCGATGCGCGGACGGCCACGCCCAGAGCCCGGCCAGCGCCCGCAGCCCGATCGCCCCCATGGCCAGGAGCAAGGCGGCAGCGCACACTTTTCTCATTTCCTGCGCAGCCGGGAGCTGATTGGGCCGCATACCGGCATTGTGCTCCGCCCACGCTCCCCTTGATCAAGTTTGGCCGTTCCCGGCCATGACACCGCGAGACGTGCACACCACTGACAGGCCAGCACACGCGAACGTAAGGACAAGCTCCGTAGGCGACTTTCCGGTCACCAAATCAGTGTGATTGCTGATAGGGAATCAACATTTTTGTAGAACCGAGTTGCTGCTCCTCTCCGAGTAAGACATGACAACAGCCTCGGAAGCGATATTGAACGTCACAACACGCTCATGATGCGTGCAGATTCAACCGCCTTCGACGACCGCGATGCTGAGGTGCCATGCTCACTCCAGACACACCCGGTACCGCCGATGACGACGGTTATGAGGAGCCTTGATCAATAAGGTCGTTCGGGACACCGGGTGGTGACACCCCGTCCGTCATGCCGGACATGGACGGCGCATCCGCCCTCTCAAAGCCGCCGACGACGGAGCAAGTACCGAAAGGCGCGGGGACGGGCACGTGTGACACGTTGACGTCCCCTGCGTAACCGTGCGGTGCCACTGGGACCGCCTGCTCCCGGTCGACGACACGGACCTGGCCGAGGTGTTCGAGTTGATCGTCAGCGAGTACGGTACGAGCACGCTGTGTCGTTCGGTCAACGGTGCACCCAGCGGACAGATCAGGGTTGAACTGAGAGCCGCGCCTCACGGTGCTGGACACCGTCCCCGCTCACCCCGACCAGGAAGCCGGCCCCGCCGAGCACGGCCGCAGATTGATCCTGACGGACACGTACGCCAACGGGACCAGTCCCGACGGTCACGCCGCCCTGGGCCTTGAACAACCGCTGAGACCAAGACGCACACCGCACCCCACGGTGCGCGTCTTTCACCGACGATCCTCGCCGACCCGTCGTACGGCCAGACGGCTGTTCCCTGGCCTCACTGGCCGCAGACCTTTCCTCACCCAAGACCTGTCCGCCGCAGCCGCCGGCGTCCTGCACGTAACCATGGCCATCACCGGCGGCCGAGGACTCGCAGACACCGTCGACTTCCACGGCCGCGCGGCTCGCGAACCCTGCGGAAGACCCTTTACCACCAGGCCGGACGGGCTGGAAACAGCTCAATGACCAGCCACTTCGAATCCAGTGAGGTTCCTGCGGCCCCGCGGTCTCACGGCATCAGGAGAGAACCGCCATGCGGCATCATCCGACCAAGATCGTTTGTATAGTAAGGTGAGCCGGCATGGAGGCGGAGAGCCTTGCAAAAGCAAAAGGTTTCAGGCGGTCAAGCGCCCTGTATCGCTCTTCGGCCGGGCAGGTTGATTCCCTTGTCTTGATGGCCGGACTATGGGTCATCTATGCCTCTTTTTCGCTACTTCGTCATGCGCGCATAGATTCGGCTGCATACGATCTCGGCATCTTTGACCAGGCCGTCCAGGAGTATTCGCGTTTCAATGCGCCGATCGTACCGATCAAAGGACCTGGCGCGAACCTTCTTGGAGATCATTTTCATCCGATTCTTGCGACTCTTGCGCCACCATACTGGATATGGCCCGATGTGCGAATGCTGCTCGTCGCCCAGGCTTTCCTGATCGCGGTATCGGTGATCCCGGTCGCGAATTTGGCCATCGCGAGGCTTGGCCGGCCCACCGGACTCGCCCTGTCAGTGGCCTACGGTCTTTCCTGGGGAATTCAGGGAGCGATCGCTTTTGACTTCCATGAGGTCGCCTTCGCAGTGCCACTTCTGGGGTTTGCGGTCACCTGCTTGATCGAAGAGCGCTGGCGTGCAGCCGTCGCATGGACCCTCCCTCTGCTTCTCGTGAAGGAGGATTTGGGGCTCGTTGTTGCGGCGGTCGGGCTGTATCTCGTAATAAAGAAACGCTACCGTCTTGGCGCAGGCGTGATCGTCATCGGCATCGTCGGTTTCGTGATAACGGTCACGATGCTGATTCCCTGATTCAACCGTAAAGGCCGGTACCCCTACTGGGGGCAGGTGAGCGATGAAGGTCACCAGAGCATTTTTTGGACGATCATTGATGCGCCTGCAAGCTTGTTCCAGCATCCACAGAAACTCCTGCTCTTGCTATGCCTGTCGGCGGTAACGGCATTTTCGGCACTGCGGTCGCCCCTTATTGTCATCGGCCTGCCCGTCGTGGCGTACCGGATTATGTCAACGCAATCGCCTCAATGGAGCATCGGCGAGGTCCACTACAATGCGATCTTGATGCCGATCGTCTTCTTGGCAATGCTCGATGCGGTGGTGATATTGCGAACAAGTCAATTTTCAATATCTCGACGGTACTCTCGTATTGCACCCGCAGCGGCGATCGCTACCGGAATCGCATTACTGCCGTTCTTCTCGTTCTGGCATTTCACCGATCCCGGGTTTTACCGACCTTCGGCGCACGTGATCGCGGCACGGCACTTGCTTGGGGAGATACCCAGTGGCTCATCCGTTGCCGCCAGTAACTACCTCGCAGCACAACTCACGGACCGATGCAGTGTGACCCTCTTCGCAGACGTACATCGGCGCCCCACCACCTGGGTCATCGTCGATAGCAAGCGCCTTGCCGGCGTCCCGGCCCCTGCCGCCGTACAACGAGCCAGGTTGAACGCCCTCCCCTCAGAAGGACTTACTCTCGTAAAAGAGGAGGACGGCATCCTGCTGTTCCACCGAAACTAATCCCTGATGACGAGCCCGGACATGCGCGCCTTCCGGTCACGAAGCCGCCAATCCCGCGCCTCCAACACCGACGCCGAGAGCACCTTCACGGTCGAGGTCGATGCGGCATACACCGACCCCATCGCCCCGTAGGGCGTACACGTAGGCGCGGCCCGCACGTAGGCTCGGCCGTCCCCAACTCGCCGAGGCAGTCTGCCTGGGCGACTTCGCCATCCGGACTCCTCCACCCCAGGCAATCGCCAGAGCTGGACGCACAGTGACGAGTGCCGCACGCCTGGACACTGACGACGTCTCTGAACGCTGAGCCCGCGCGGTCTGGTCGAGTATCCGTTCCCCATCGCGCTGCTGTCGCTCCAGTTCAACTGGCACTACATGAAGGAACACGGCGTCCGCGCCTTCTACGAGATGACCGCGCGCTACGTCGATGACCTCGCCGCCAACACCCGCCGCTGGGCCGACGCCTGGACCGCTGAAGCGGCGACCAGCGTCATCGACCGCGTCACCACCGTCGAGTGCGACCTCGTCTTCGAGGAAGCGCCCACGCACTGCAACATCTGGAAGAAGACCATCACCACGCTGCTCTACCTGGACGAGTGACTGTCCACACGTGCCCCCTCCGCTGAGTCAGCGGAGGGGACACGTGCTTGTGAAGAACCCCTTGTCTGGGCTCCTCCGCCCCGGGTCATCGCCGATGCTGGACGCGCAGCGACGAGCCCTCGACCCGCACTGGGCCGAGGGCTCGTACAACGCTGGGGACGGATCAGGTCAGGTCGTGCTCTCCGCGCTTCACACGGTCGGCGAACGCGCGCCAGTCGGCGGCACCAAATGCCAGGTGGGGAGCCTCGGGGGCCTTGGAGTCACGCACTCCGATGTGGGGGGAGAGTTGCGCAACTTCCACGCAGTCGCTCTGACCAGACGAACTTCCGCTGTGGCTCGACTTACGCCAGAGCTGCGCAACCTCCACGCAGTCCTGCTTTGCGGGGTCACTTCCGCTGTAGCTGGCCTTACGCCAGACGGGAGTCACTTGAACCTCTCCATCGTTTGCTGGATCAACTCGGCGGACGCATCCACCGGGAGGGCTCGATCGCTGATGCGATCGAAGCTGGCTCGGTACAAGCGTACATCCGCGACATCCACGGCAAGTCGTCCGCCGATGTTCGCCTCAACGTACACCGCCTCGTTGCCGTCCACCGTCATGATCTTGAACGAACCGTCTCGTCCGACGTGGGCACCGGCTCGCTGCGGAACAATCCGCACGGAGATGTTCGGCTGTTCGTTCAGCTCCAGCAGCCTGGCGAGCTGATCACGCATGACCTGCGATCCTCCGACGGGTTGTGCGATGACGCCCTCGTCGAGCATGACCCAAAGATTCGGCGGCGAATCCTGAAACAGCCTCTCCTGGCGCTTCATCCGGATCGCAACGCGTGCGTCGATGTCTCGCAGTCCAGCTCCGACCGCGACTGCCCGCGCGTATGCCTCGGTTTGAAACAGCCCTGGAATCCATGCGAGCTCCCATATGCGCAGCTCACTGGCGCGGACCTCCATCTCGAAGTGCGCCTTGAACCACTCCGGGTCGTGGCCCGCCTTGGCGAAGAGCACCAGGACCTTGAAGAGCTCCTGAGTGTCCCATTCCCGGTCGAGGACGCGCGCGTGCTTCTCCAGGAGCTTCACCTGTCCGGACTCAAGCCGCGAAACACTCGATCGATCAAGATCAAGTATCACCCCCAGGGCACTGCCGGAGAGTCTGCGCTCTTCGCGATGTCTGCGCAGTTGAACCGCGATGAGATCCCAGAGCGAGTTCTCCGGGTTCAGTAACTCTCTGGCGCTCACCTGAGACTCCCCGTTGTTGTATCTGCTGTACGAACCTTCCGAAGGTAACGCGGAGCCGCAATCCTTGTCTCACGAACGCGGAAGCGGAGGCCCGCCCATGAACGCCCAGACACCCAACGAAGATCATGAACTCACCAGGCTGCGTCAGGACTTCACGGGGCACCGGATCTGGCGGGCGGTTCGCTGGGACGGGCGGCTGGGCGACTGGGTGGCCAGCCTCCACGACCCGGCCGCCGGGATCGACCCGACGGTGATCCGCTCGGACGCCGCCGCGCTTCGTGACGCCTTGCGCGTTGAGGCCGAACGGGCCGCCGCGCGAAGGAGACTCCGGTGATGGGACAACCGCACTATGACGCGGCCCGGCCACCGGAGGGGACCGCGGCCCCCAGGGCGGTCCCGTGGGGGGAGGTGAGAGCGGTACGTCCGGTAAGCGTCCCCCCTGGCGCACCGGCCGCGCCGCTCCACCGCCCGCCCCAGCCCCCGAACCGGCAGCCGGCCACCACCGTGCGGCCGTCCACCATCGCGAACGTCGAAGAGCACTTCTCCGGCGTCCACTGCTGGTGGGGACTCCGCACCTGCCACTGGTGGGCCTTCGTCCCGACACCACGAGGCGGTTGCCTACTGGAGGCCGCCACCACGGACGCCCTCATCGCTCAGATCACCGAGAGAGTGGAGGGACGGCCATGGACCGCGAACCGATGACCTGGGTCCCGCTCGACACGTGCGCCGGCATCGTCGAGGAGTCGATCCGCGAGACCCTCAACGACCGCTTCTTCAAAGGAACGGTCGAGGAAGCTCTACACGCTGCCCGCCGCAAGGTCGAGGAGCTATGGGCTGAACTGGAGCAGCTCGACGCCGACCCCGTGTCCTGACCAGGACTAACGAGCTAGGGCAGTGCGATTGCGCCGACGACGGCCATACCGCCCGATCCTTGATCAACTGCTGTGACCAAGGAACGCGCACCGCACCCATGGTGTGCGTCCTTGATCGGCCTGCCATGCGGCCGGTGGCGGTTCCCCAGAGTTCCCCGGCGACATGACACCCTCTTAGGCCGTCTTGGCCGTCCATCACCTGACGAGCACGCTTGCCGCGCTCGCCCCAGAGGTGATGTTGTGACTTTCAGTGAGTACGTCGTTCGTCCCTGTGCCCGGCGAACGGTGAAATCTGACGCCATTATCGGCTGTGCGGCACTGTCCGCCACTACCTGATGTCAGTGGTGAATGGCAGGGAGTCAAACTTGGGAAACCCAAGCATGGTGTCTCGCTCGGGCCTCCGATAGGAGAAGTTCTCTAAGCTGCTCACCCGTTCGCCCTCTTGTCTTGATGGCATGGCAGTTGGGGCAGAGAGCAATCATTTGGATCGGGTGGTCGCGACCCCATTTTGCTCGGTCATGGACGTGGTCGACCTCAAGAATGGGATCGCCGTTCTTGTTCACGTCATTGGGTTGGCCGGTGCACAGCGGGTTCTCGCAGCGCCCGGCGCTCCGGATCAATACGGCCTTGACTGCGGCCGAAGAGCGAACAGGCTGCTCCCGAGTAGTATGCGAGGTGCGGTCATGGTCGCCCCGCGCCTCCGCGGCCTCCACTGTCCAGCAGAGGCGTAGGTAAGCTTCCACTGGGCTCTCACCCGGGGACGGCGAGGTGACAGTGCGTGTTTCCTGCTGCAAGCCGACTTCTGCTAGCAATCCCTCGGGGAGGTTGCCGCCGAAGAAGCGGTTGCCGAGTATCTCAATGGCCTCTGTCCGAGCCGATTCCGTAAACGCGAAGAGTTCATATGCCCACGCGGTGAGGCCGCAGTAGGGATTCTGTTCTTCGAGCCAGGTGATCGGGTTGCCGTGTGCCGGTGGGATTTCCCCCACGTGACCTTGTAGTTCCCAAAGGTCTGTGCGGGAAAGCGCGAGAATGGGGAATTCGGGTGTGGGTCTGGAGTTGGGGTGGCCGTACTCGCGCATGAGGCTGCGTAGCTCTAGATATGCGTCTTGCCAAGAAACCAGGCGTGGACGGTGGTGTGCAGCCCTGCCCAGCGCCCAGAGGAGGGTGATGGGCTGGTGCCGCGCGGGCCCATCGGAAGTGCCGGCGGTGCGCAGCGTCCCAAGAAGCTCAAGTAGGCGCCGCTGCGGCGGAGCCGGCTCATCGGTCACCACCTCGAAACCCAAGCGTGTGAGGAGTTGGCCGACCGTTTGCCGACCGCCGGAGAACTGGTCGGCGGTCAGTGGTCGGCCGGTCACGTAGCGGTGAGCCACCCCGATTATGGCCTTGGAGTCGTAGTGGACGCCGTCGTGATGAAGGAAGTATCGGCGAGCTGGATCGAAGCCGTAGTGCTCAAGGAAACGGTCACGTCCGAGCCGATCACACTCGGCGATTGCCTCAAGGACGGCCTCGCGTGTGATCACCGATAGATCCATGTAGGCATGGTATGCCCGATATGGGAAAAGTTTCCCATCGGTCCATGGTCCCTGTGGGCCGCAGAGCACCGACTCCGCGCATCGATGCCACGACGTAGAGGTGGAACTCAGCCTCGCGGTTCGCGAGCGGGCGCGTGCCTATTACAGGCGGTAAGCCTCTGCGATGAGAGTGCCGACGTTTCCCAGAGCCGGGCCGACTCCATCCAGACTTTCATGTTGGTGAAGCCGTGGGTGTGGAGGATGGTCGTCCAGGTGTCGGCTTCGTAGGCCCAGCGGTGGAGCCAGACTTGAGGGCCGGTGAGGCCAGCGCCGTAGATGCCCCCAGCGGGTGCGTGCTTTCTCGCGTTAGGTCGGGGAGATGTCCAGGCCGGTGGCGGTGATGCCCTTGGTCGCCAGGGCCGCCACGGCGTTTCCTCGTCCTGAGCCGAGTTCGAGAGCAGTAAGGGGGCGCCGAGAAGTTCGTCACCGGGGCCGTGTCCCGGATACTGGGTCCAGCCGAAGGCGTTCTTGAGTGCTTCTTCAGGGGATTGGTCGGTGACGCCTTCAGCGTAGTGGTCCCAGTAGCTGGTGCGATCGTTGACGCTGGTCGGCATGTGAGCAGGCCCTGTAGCAGGGGTGCACTTGGCGAAGTCGGCCTCCCACAGCGGCCAGTCGATCGCGAACCCGTTGGCCTCGATGATGGGGGGCCGTCCGCTCGACGGAGCCGTCGTGCTTGAACTCGATCGCCGGGATGTGTTCCAGGAACCGGCCGAAGCGCCGGTCGCAGAACTCGCGGTAGTTGCGGGTGTCGAGGACGAACCCGTGGACGGCGATGTCGACCAGCGGGCCGTCTCTTGCGGGTCCGTCGGGTGACGCGGAGTTTTGGCCGTATGCTGCGCTCGGACGCGGGCGACGAGGCGTGCGGATCTGAACGTGGGGGCGGTGGGGCAAGTCCGGCTCAGTGCTGGTCCGGGACGGACGGTGTCCGTGGGTGGGGGTTGAGTTCGCGGACGGATCGCGGGCGAAAGATCTTGAGGCCGGTCTCCTGGTGGAGATCCGGCCTCTGATCTGGCGTTTCTGTCGGGGTGGCGGGATTTGAACCCACGACCTCTTCGTCCCGAACGAAGCGCGCTGCCAAGCTGCGCTACACCCCGGTGGCGGCTGCCCGGAAGTTCGTACGAGCTTCCGGCGCCTAGACCACTTTAGCGGATGCCGAGGGGTACTGCGTCCCTATTTACGGGCTGTGAAGGCGGTCACGGCCCGGTTGGGCCGGGGAGCGACTGCGGAGGTCGACTACCTGGGCGCTGTGCCGTGGACGAGTGCACCTGTCTGGGCGTTCGGGGGCGGCTTCTTAGCAGTGGGTGAGGGGTTCGGCTTGGTGGGCCTGGTGGAGTAGGGCCAGGAAGCGCGGGGCTTCGGGGAGTTGGATCGGGCCGATCTGGTGGACGGCGACGCCTGGCGTCCATGAGTTCATGACCACGGCGCCGGCCAAGGTGGGCAGGTCGGCGAGTGTGATGGGTTGCGTGCGTTGGGGTACGCCGAGGCGGTCGAGTTGGCGGCGGACGATGCCCATCGTGGTTCCCGTCAGCATGTCGGCTTTGGGCCAGACCACGGTGGTGCCGTCCCAGAAGGCCAGGTTCCAGATCGTTGCTTCGCTGAGGCGGCCCTGGCGGTCGATGAAGGCGGCGTCGTCGAAGCCTTCTCGGACGGCTTGGCGCATGAAGTAGGTCTTGGCCACTTCTCCCACGTGCTTCACGGCGGGCAGGACGCGTTCGTACTCGACCATGGTCAGTGTCAGTGGCCCTGCTGGGCCGGATGCGGGCTCTCCTGTGCGGATCAGGACGTCCGGGTCTCCGGTGTAGCCGTCCGCGGTGAACTCCCCCTGGGGTGGAGACATGGTGATCGTCAGCGACACATCTGGGGGGCTCGCCTTTACTGCGGCTCTTAGGAGTGAACGCACCTGTTCGTCGGGCATCGCTCGGCCGAACAGCTTCAGTGAGGCGAACCGCAGCCGTTCCAGGTGGAGGTCGACGCCGCGTATCTTGCCGTCGCGCACCTGCATGGCGGTGAAGTGGGCGTAGCCCGCGAAGGCGAGTGGTGCGAGCTCCTCGGTGGTCGCCGGGTGGCCGTTGCGGTGGACGAGGAAGGAGGTCATGCGCGTCTCCAGCGGTGCGGAATGATCGCTTGCGGGACGACGTTAGGCCTTCACACCGGTGAGAAGGTCAATATGGGACGGTGGCATGCTGATCGGTGAGTTGTCCCGGCGGACGGGAGTCAGCGCGCGGCTGCTGCGGTATTACGAGGAGCAGGGCCTGCTGGACGCCGAGCGCGGCCCGAACGGGTACCGGCACTACGACGCCGACGCTGTGACCACCGTCCGGAAGATCCGGGTCCTGCTGGACGCCGGCCTGTCCACCGAGGTCATCCGCGAAGTGCTCCCGTGCACCCGGGACGACCGGCCGGGCTTCGACTGGTGCGCGGACATCCGTGATCTCCTGGCCCGGGAGCTGGCGGCCCTGGACACGCGCATCGAGGGGCTGCAGCGCAACCGCGGTGCGCTCGCCAGGTTCCTGGCTCAGCCCGGCTGAGCCGGGCGCGGTTCACCGGCGGGGGACGAGGGTGAGGAGGGAGGCTTCGGGCGGGCAGCAGAAGCGCATGGGGGCCTTCGGGGAGGTGCCGAGGCCGGCGGAGATGTGGAGCCAGGAGCCGCGGTGTTCGTGGAGGCCCTTCACGCGGGGACGGTCGATGCCGCAGTTGGTGGCGAGGGCGCCGTAGAAGGGGACGCAGACCTGGCCGCCGTGGGTGTGGCCGGCGAGGAGGAGGTCGTAGCCGTCCGCGGCGAAGCGGTCGAGGTTGCGCGGTTCGGGGGAGTGCATGACGCCGAGGTGGACGTCGGCCTGGGGGTCGACGGGGCCCGCGATCTTGTCGTAGCGGGCGCGGTCGATGTGGGAGTCGTCGATGCCGCCGAACTCGACGTCCAGTTCGCCGACCTTGAGGCGGCCTATGCGGTTGTTGAGGTCGAGCCAGCCGGCGGCCTGGAGGGACGAGCCGAGTTCGCGGTACGGGAGGTCGGGTTCGCGGCGGTGCCGCTCGTAGTCGGACTTGCTCGTCCGCCAGACGTAGCGGAGCGGGTTCTTCAGGACCGGGGAGTACAGGTCGTTGGAGCCGTAGACGAAGACGCCGGGGCGGTCGAGGAGGGGGCCGAGGGCTTCGAGGAAGGGGCCGATCGCGTCCCGGTGGGAGAGGGAGTCGCCGGTGTTGACGACGAGGTCGGGCTCAAGGGCGTCCAGGGAGCGGAGCCAGTGGATGAGGCGTGAGCGTCCGGGCGTGAGGTGCGCGTCGGAGATGTGCAGGATCTTCACCGGGGGACGGCCGGGCGGCAGCACCGGCACGTCGACGCGGCGGAGGCGGAACCAGTTCCGCTCGATCACCGAGGCGTACCCGAAGGTCGCTGCCCCCGCGCCCAGCAGGCCGAGGGGCACGGCGTAGATCTTTCGCACGGCTCTCCCTTCTCAGGGGGTCCATGCTTTCAGAGATGGGCACCGCGCGGTAATCCTGATGAGGCAGAAGGTGCGGGACGGGCATGATGTTGGCATGACCCTGAAGGAGAAGCTGGAGACCGACCTCGCGTCCGCGATGAAGGCGCGCGACGAGGTGCGTACCCGCACGCTGCGCATGGCGCTCACCGCGGTGAAGAACGAGGAGGTCGCCGGTAAGCGGGCGCGTGAGCTGTCCGACGACGACGTCGTCAAGGTGCTCACCCGGGAGGCGAAGAAGCGCCGCGAGGCCGCGACGGCGTTCGGTGACGCGGGACGCGAGGAGCAGGCGCGGGCGGAGCGGGACGAGGGCGAGGTGCTGGAGGAGTACCTTCCCGCCCAGCTGGCGGACGAGGAGCTGACCGCGCTGGTGGCGGACGCGATCGCCGCGACGGGGGCGGCGGGGCCGCGTGCGATGGGGCAGGTCATGAAGGTCGTGAACCCGAAGGTCGCCGGGCGTGCCGAGGGCGGGCGTGTCGCGGCCGAGGTCAAGCGGCAGCTCGCGGAATGAGGAAGGGCCCGGCGTGTGCCGGGCCCTTCGCGGTCAGTTGCCGCCCCACGGGGGCCAGCCGCCGCCCGGCTGGTCGTGGCCCCCGTCGCCCTTCTTGCCGCTGCTCAGGTAGAGGATGACGGTGGTGCCGGGCGGGACTTCGGTGCCGGCGTCCGGGGAGGTCGATACGACCGTTCCCCGCGGCTGGTCGGAGTCGACGGACCCGGGTGCCACCTTGACCTTCAGGTCGGCAGCCTGGAGCCTGGCCGTGGCGGCGGCGACCGTGGCGCCCTTCACCTGCGGGACGCGGGTGGTGTCGCCGAAGTCGCGGGACGGGGTGTTGAAGTCGGGGGCGGGCTTGCCGGCGAGGGCGCCGCGCAGGCTCTGCGACCAGATCGTCAGGGGCTGGTCGGCGCCGAACACGCCGTAGACCTTGTAGCGGTAGGGGCCGCGGTAGTCCCAGTAGGCGGCGGCAGCGGCGAGGTTGGGGGTGTGCCCGGCGAAGACGGCGCACGAGTGCTCTTCACAGGTGCCGGTCTTGCCGGCGGCCGGCCTGCCGATGCCGCCGAGTCGTCGCGCGGTGCCCTTGGTCAGGACGCCTTGCAGGATGGAGTTCACCTTGTCGGCGACGTCGGTGTCCAGGGCCTGGTGGCAGTCCTGCTTGGGGAGCTTCAGCCGCTTGCCCTGGGCGTCGATGACCTCCGTCACCGAGATGGGGGCGCAGTACTTGCCGCGGGCGGCGAACCCGGCGTACGCGGCGGCGAGGTGCACCATGTCGATCTCGTTGGTGCCGAGGACCTGCGAGGGCACCTGGAACAGGGGGCGGCCGTCCGCCCGCTTCATCCCGAACTTCTCGGCCGTCTTGACCGCGTTGCAGAGCCCGACGCGCTTCTCGAGCTGGGCGTAGAAGGTGTTGACCGAATGCCAGGTGCCGGTCTTGAGGTTGTAACCGCCCGCCTCGGCCGGGTCCGCGTTGCCGGGGCTCCAGGGAGCGGTTCCGTCGCCCTTGCAGGTGGTGAGCCCGGTGACCGTCGTGCTGTTGCCCGAATTGATCGTCGTGCTGACCGGGATGCCCTGGTCGAGGGCGGCGGCGAGCGTGAAGACCTTGAAGGTCGAGCCCGCCGACACGCCGGAGCCGCCGCCGTGCGCGGCGTCGGCCGCCAGGTTGATGGTCGTCTGGCCCTTGCCCGGGCCGAACCGCTTGCTCACGCCCATCGCCCGGACCTTGCCCGTGCCGGGCTCGACCATCGCCTCGGCGCCGACGCGGTTGCCGCCGGGGGCGACCGTCTGGCGCAGGGCCCTGTCGACGGCGCGCTGGTCCTGGAGGTCGAGGGTGGTGCGGATCGTGTAGCCGCCCCGGTTGAGCTCGTTGACGACGTTCTGCTGCTGCTTCGGCTTGAGCTTCCGGTACTTGCCGTCCGACAGGATGTTGAGCATGTCGTACTTCACGTACTCGCAGAAGTACGGCGCCTTGCTGGACTGGCAGCCGCCCACCGGGTCGGTGCGGTTCAGCCGGATCGGCTTGGCGGCCTCTTCGTCGGCCTGCGCCTTGCTGATGTGGCCGAGCTGCACCATCCGGTAGAGGACGACGTCGCGCCGGTGCCGGGCGTCCTTCGGGTTGAGGATGGGGTCGTAGGCCGTCGGGTTCTGTGTGATGCCGGCCAGCAGTGCGGCCTGGCCGAGCTTCAGTTTGGACGCGGGAATGCTGAAGTAGCGCTTCGCCGCTGCCTGCACCCCGTACGCGCCTGCACCGAAGTAGGCGATATTGAGGTAGCCCTCAAGGATCTGGTCCTTGGTCATGCGCTGCTCGATGTCGAGCGCGAAGCGGAGTTCGCGGATCTTGCGGCCGACCGTGGGTGCGGTGGCGTCGCGGTACTCCTCCTGCGTCCGGGCGCTGTCGACCAGGAGGTTCTTGACGTACTGCTGCGTGAGCGTGGACCCGCCCTGGGTCTGCTCGGATTCGACGTTGGACGCGAGTGCGCGGACGGTGCCCTTCAGGTCGAGCGCGCCGTGCTGGTAGAACCGCGAGTCCTCGATGTCGATCATGGCCTGCCGCATGATCGGGTTCACCTGGTCGAGCCGGACGGACTCGCGGTACTTGTCGAAGAACGTGGCGATCTGCTTGCCGTTCGCGTCGTACATCACCGTCTTCTCGGACGGTGGTGTCGTCTTGAGCTGGCTGTCCATGTCGTCGAAGTTGTTCGCGGCGTCGCGAGCGGTGAGCCCTGCGCTGCCGACGGACGGCAGTGCGATGAGGGCGACGATGAGGCCCGCCACCACCCCGGCACCGAGCAGTCTGAACAGTGTGGAGGCGGCCTTGCCCCGATCCATATTCGCAACGCGCACGTGGTCTAGGGTACGGGGGACGAGCAGTGCATTAGGGACAGGTCCCCAGCGTGCCGCGTTCCACCCCGGCCGGGGTGGAACGTTCGTCCGTTATGCCCTCATCAGGACAACCGGCGCCGTGTCTGGCGCGTCAACGATAGGTAACTAGTCCGTTCCGGCGGTATGGCCCCGGTGGGCTATATCGAGAATGGGCCCATCGGGGGCTGTTGAAACGTCTCTCGCTTCCGTAAGTTCTTCCCCACGGCTTTCGTTTGGCGGCCTGACGTCCGCGCCCGTCCGGCCAAGGAGCGCAAATCGACACAGACCCTAGGGGAGTGGGGCCAGATGTGGATCACGGATTGGACCGCGCGCGCCGCCTGCCGTAACGCGGATCCCGATGCCCTGTTCGTGCAGGGAGCGGCGCAGAACCGGGCCAAGCTCATCTGCCGCGGCTGCCCAGTGCGCACGGAGTGTCTCGCTGACGCCCTCGACAACCGGATCGAGTTCGGTGTCTGGGGCGGGATGACCGAGCGTGAGCGCCGGGCTCTGCTGCGGCGGCGGCCGGATGTGCGGTCGTGGCGCGACCTGCTGGAGACCGCGAAGGAAGAGTACGAGCGGTCGGCCGAGGTGGACGAGCAGGAGCTCGTCGCCAGCTGATCTCGGGCCGGGTGATCGGCTCGTCCGGCAGAGGTTCAGGGCCCGGCAGGGCTCAATGAGAAGCGTGGTGACAGGCCCGCATCGCCTTTCGCGATGTGGGCCGTCGCCGCGCTTTTCGCGTCTCGCTGATCGTCCGGTCCGGCGGCGAATGCGGCGTGCCGGCGGCGTCCGCTTCCTCGGCCCGCCGATCGGTGCGATCAGCCTCCGCCGAATGCTTTGCCCCGGCCCGTACTCGTCGGCAGTGCGTGCCCGGCGAACCCGGCGATCATCCGCCCGGCCGGTGTTTCCGTGGCCGGTACATCATCGAGCACGGTCCACCATGAAGGTCATGCGGCGGATGGGGGTGCGGTGGGGGCGGCCAGGTCTTCGCCCACCTGGCGCAGGCCCTCAAGGTCGTGGACGTCCTCGGCCTGGGCGGGGACCACCGTGGCCGGGACGGTCGGGTGCGCGGACGCGAAGTGGTCGCGGAGGCGTTCCTCGCGGGCGGCGAGCTGCATGCGGTCGGTGTGCAGGCGGAGCAGGGCCGCGGTCAGCGCGTGCTCGCCGCGTTCCTCCAGGTTCTCGGCGGCGGCCTGGCTGCGGGCGGCCGACAGCGAGTCGGCCGCGGATTCGTGGACGCGGTTGACCACGAGCCCGGCGAGCGGCATCCGCTCCTCGGCGAGACGTTCGACGAAGTAGGACGCCTCGCGGAGCGCGTCCGGCTCGGGCGCGGCGACGACGAGGAACGCGGTCCCGGGGGTCTGCAGCAGCTTGAACGTCTTCTCGGCCCGCTCCCGGAACCCGCCGAACATCGTGTCGAACGCGGCGACGAACGTCTGCACGTCGCGGAGCAGCTGGACGCCGAGGACCTTGTTGATGATGCCGGTGAACATGCCGAACCCGGTGCTGATCACCTTGACGCCGAAGCGGCCGCCGGTCTTGGCCGGGGCGGCGAGGATCCGCATGAAGCGGCCGTCGAGGAAACGGCCCATGCGTTCGGGGGCGTCCAGGAAGTCGAGGGCGTTGCGGGACGGCGGCGTGTCCACGATGATCAGGTCCCAGGCGCCGGAGCGGTGCAGCTGCCCGAGCTTCTCCATCGCCATGTACTCCTGCGTGCCCGACAGGCTGGACGACAGCGACTGGTAGAAGGGGTTGGCGAGGATCTGCTTCGCCCGGTCCGGGTCCGCGTGCGCCTCGACGATCTCGTCGAAGGTGCGCTTCATGTCGAGCATCATGGCGTGCAGCTCGCCGTCGCCCTCGATCTCGATCTTGCGCGGGCTGTTGTCGAGCTCGGACAGGCCCATCGACTGGGCGAGCCGGCGCGCCGGGTCCACGGTGAGGACGACGACGTCGCGGCCCCGCTCGGCCGCCCGGACGCCGAGCGCGGCGGCCGTGGTCGTCTTCCCGACCCCGCCCGAACCGCAGCACACGATGATCTTCGTGCGGGGGTCGTCGAGGAGGGCGTCGACGTCGAGGACGGGAGGGGTCTTGCCGGCCGGGCTCATCGGTTCACCTCTGTGCTCCGCCGGGATCGCTCCACAGGGCCACCGGACCGTGCCGCGCGGCCCTTCACCGTACGTCCACCCGCGAAAGCGTCCGGCGTGCCGTGGCCGAAGGCGGCGTGCTTCTCTGCCAGGGCGACCCACGACACGCCCTGCAACGTCGCTGTCCCAGCCCGTGCTTCTCTACGCATCACTGCATGTACTCCCAGGAACGTCCCGCTGCGGGACGTGGTGTGGCCTGAGTGCGGTCGTCCGGTGTATGCCGTCGCGTGGGGGCGGTAGCCCTTGTCGTGCTGGGCGGGAGCCGTGCGCGCGGCGCGTTCGCTGTCGGCGGGGGCGGTCATGCGGCACCTTGGGCGCGGAGGGCGGCGGCCAGGTCGTAGAGGCCCGCGAGGTCCATGCCGTCCGAGAGCAGCGGGAGGGTGTAGCGGGGGCGGTCGACGGAGTCGAGGCGCTCCTTCTCGCGGCGCTGGAGGGCGGTGCGGCGGGCGTGGTCGCCGGCCTCGGCGGCGAGCTCGGCGGCGATGGACTCGGCGTTGTGCTCCAGCCCGGCGGCCTTCACGCCCCGGATGATCTCGTCGGTGTCCAGGGTGCCGGCGGCGGCCGCGGCGAGGTCGTCCTCGGTGAGGACGGGCTGGTGCTCCATGTTGACGATGACGGCGCCGGCGGGGAGCCCGACCCCGGTGATGTCTCGGATTCCGTCCATCGTCTCCTGGACGGGCATCTCTTCGAGGAGGGTGACGAAATGCACAGCGGTTTCAGGGCTGCGCACGACCTGCATCACCGTGTCGGCGTGGTTGCGGATTGGGCCCACCTTGGCGAGCCCGGACACCTCGTCGTTCACGTTGAGGAACTTGGTGATGCGGCCGGTGGGCGGGGCGTCCATCACGACGGCGTCGTAGATGAACGTGCCGTCCTTCTTCTTGCGGCGCACCGCCTCCGACGTCTTGCCGGTGAGGATGACGTCGCGCAGGCCGGGGGCGATGGTGGTGACGAAGTCGACGATGCCGAGCTTGGTCATCGCCTTGCCGGCGCGTTTGAGGTTGTAGAACATTTCGAGGTACTCGATGAGCGCCTCTTCGGTGTCGATGGCGAGCGCGTACACGTCCCCGCCGTCGGGGGCGACCGCGACGCGGCGCTCCTCGTACGGGAGGGGCGGGCAGTCGAAGAGCTGGGCGATGCCCTGGCGCCCCTCGACCTCGACGAGCAGGACCTTGCGGCCTCCGGCGGCCAGGGCAAGGGCGAGGGCGGCCGCGACGGTCGTCTTGCCCGTCCCGCCCTTCCCGGTGACCACATGGAGGCGTACGCCGTCCCAGTCGGTGTCTCTCGCGCTCACCCAATCGACCATATCGTTCACTCGGCAAACACTTCAGAGGGCTCCGGCCCCTATGCAAGTGATCCCTGACACGGTTTCCCGCAAGATCATTCGTGCGGGCGTTGTACACGGGCGTGCCCACGCGGTTAGCTGGGAAACGTGAACCGTCCCCGGGCGGTTCCGGCTGGATCTTCCAGGGTCCAGGGTTCTGCCGGAGCCCAGGCGCTTGCGGCCCCGGCGTCCACACGAGAAAGGTGCCCGTGATGGAAGCGGTGGCCCTCGTCATCTTGCTCATCGTCGTCGTGGTCGGACTGATCGCCCTGGCGTCGTCGGTCCGGGTCGTCCAGCAGTACGAACAGGGGATCGTGTTCCGGTTCGGCCAGGTCCAGCGGGGCGGGCAACTGCGTCCCGGCGCGGTGCGCGCACCCGGCCTGACGGTGATCGTGCCGATCGCCGACCGAATGCAGAAGGTCAGCCGGCAGACGATCACCATGGGGGTGCCGGCCCAGGAGGGCATCACCCAGGACAACGTCAGCGTCCGCGTCGACGCGGTCGTCTACTTCCGGGTGATCGACCCGGTGAAGGCGATCGTGAACGTCTACAACTACGGCAACGCGGTGTCGCAGGTGGCGCAGACGTCGCTGCGGTCGGTGATCGGGCAGGCCGACATGCAGGAGCTGCTCAGCGAGCGCGAGAAGATCAACATGCGGCTGCGGGCGATCATCGACGAGATCACCGAGGGGCCGTGGGGCATCCTGATCGAGCGGGTCGAGATCAAGGACGTCTCGCTGCCCGAGGGCATGAAGCGGTCGATGGCCCGGCAGGCGGAGGCGGAGCGGGAGCGCCGCGCCCGGATCATCACCGCGGACGGCGAGTTCCAGGCGTCCAAGCGCCTCGCCGCCGCCGCGGAGATCATGTCGCAGGATCCGGCGGCCCTCCAGCTGCGCCTGCTGCAGACGGTCGTCGAGGTCTCCGCCGAGAAGAACAGCACGCTGGTCATGCCGCTGCCGGTCGAGATCCTGCGGTTCTTCGAGCGGGCCGCGGGCGGTCCCGGACGCTCCGAGGAAGGCGAGGGCGGCAAGCTCGACCTCGGTGAGCGGCTCGCCAAGGCGGAGGAGGAACTGGCCAAGGCGGCGGAACAGCCCTCGACCCTGGAGCCGGTCGAGGACGTCCCGCCGGTCATCGGCCTGGACGAGCCGAAGCACGGTTCGGCGCCCGCGCGGGAGATCTCGGACGCGCCGTCCGGCGAGCAGCGCGGCATCACGGGCGGCGACGGTGCGTCCGGTGCCCGGCCCGGCCAGGAGCCGGGCGACCAGGACCGGCCCGTCTGATCTACACCGCCTCCTCCCGCGGGTGGGCGGTGTCCGGCATGGTCAGGCGGCGGACGCCGGGGACGGCGGCCGTGCCCAGGCATGACGCGCCCACCAGGACGGCCGCCACCATGAGCGGCGTGGAGGCGCCCCACGTGGACGCCGCCCAGGGGGCGAGCGCGTAGCCCAGCGGGGCGGCGGCCAGGGAGAGCAGCCAGTCGTAGGACGTCACGCGGGCCAGAGCCTGCCGCGGGATGCTCTTCTGCACGACGGTCTCCCATGTCGGGTTCAGGACGCCGAGACCGGCCAGCGCCAGCCCGTAGGAGCCGATGACCAGGGGCGCGGGCGCGGTGACCGCCAGCAGCGCGAGGGGCAGGGCCAGGGCGGTGAGCCCCGCGTTCGCGACCAGGACGGGACGGCGGGGACGGACGCGCCCGGCGAGCAGCGCCCCGGCGAGCAGCCCGATGGCGCCGGTCTGCACGGTGGCGATCCACGTCCCCTCGCCGCCGAGCCGTTCGACGGCGATGACGGGCCCGAGGGTGAGCAGGACGGCGGAGGCGCCGTTCCAGACGCCGTGCGCGATCAGGCTCGTCCAGTACCAGTCGCGGGAGCGGACCTCCGACCAGCCTTCCGCGAGGTCCGCGCGCAGCGAGCGCTTCGGCGGCGGGACGTGCCGGACGCGCGCCAGGGCCAGGAGCACGGCGCTCGCGGCGAAGGACGCGGAGTCGAGCAGGAACGTCCAGCCGGGGCCGATGGTCAGCACGAACGTCCCGGCGAGGGCGGGCCCGGCGAGGCCGGTGGCGCCCCCGGCGGCGCCGATGAGCGCGTTGGCCCGCCGCAGCCCGGACGGTTCGACGGTGCCGGTGACCAGGGGCGAGATCGTCGGCGCCTGGAACGCCGCGGCCGTCCCGCCGATCAGCTGGGTCACGGCGAGATGCCACAGCCGCGGTTCGCCGCCGAGCAGTTCGAGCCCGGCGAACAGCTGGGCGCCCGCGCTGACGAGGTCGGTGGCCAGGGCGACGCCCCGGGTGCCGAGGCGGTCGGCGACGACGCCGCCGATGGGCAGCAGGAGCAGGCGCGGCACCATCGCGCAGCCGAGCACGAGGGCGAGCGCGGCGGTGGAGCCGGTCGCGCGCAGGACGGCGAGCGCGAGCGCGGCGGGCACGGCCGCGTCGCCGGTCATGGACAGCACGCGCGCGCCGAACAGCAGCCGGAAGTCCCGGCTGCGCAGTGGGTGAGCCATGCCGGGCAATCTAGTTCGTCACCGAACTATTCGGCAAGGAGTTATTCGGCAAGGAGTTATTCGTTGCCGACTACCATCGCGGTATGGGCGACACGGCACGGGACCGGGCAGATGATCATGTGGCGCGGTGGACGCCGATCCTGCCCGAGCTCGATCCCGACATGGAGGGCGCCGTGACGCGGATGGTGCACTTCGTCCGGCATCTCAAGCAGATCCGCGAGGCGTCCCTCACCGCGTCCGGCATGCAGTGGCACGAGTTCGACACGCTGCACGCGCTCGCGGGACGGCACGGCACCGCCGCGCCGTCCCGGCTCGCCGCCGACCTCGGCATGCCCCCGAACTCGATCACCGGCCGGCTGGACGCGCTGGAACGCCACGGCTACGTCCGCCGCACGCCGTCCCCCACCGACCGCCGCCGCGTCATCGTCGAGATGACCGACGCGGGCCGCGCCGCCTGGCGGGACGCGATGGACACCGTCGGCGCCGAGGAGGAGCGTCTCCTCGGCGTCCTCACCCCGGGCGAACGCCGCACCCTGTCCGACCTCCTGCGCCGCGTGATGCTCCGCGCGGAGCGGCGGGACGACCCGCCCGAAGCCGGTCCGACGGGGCAATCAGTAGGGTGAACGCCATGAAGAAGTGGGAGTACGCGACCGTTCCGCTGCTGGTGCACGCGACCAAGCAGATCCTTGACAACTGGGGCCAGGACGGGTGGGAACTCGTCACCGTCCTGCCGGGTCCGAACCCGGAGAACCTCGTGGCCTACTTCAAGCGCGAAGTCCAGTCCTAGAAGCCGGTCGCAACGAAGCCGGTTGCAACGAAGCCCGGTCGTAACGGAGCAGTACCTCAACGAGGAGGAATGGTCATGAGCACGCCCGAAGAGCGGATGCGTGAGCTGGGGATCGAGATTCCGGACGTCGTCCCGCCGGTCGCGTCGTACGTCCCGACCGCGCGGACGGGCTCGCTCGTCTACACCGCGGGCCAGGTTCCGGTGGTCAAGGGCGAACTGGGCGTCACCGGGAAGGTCGGCGCCGAGGTCAGCGTGGAGGAGGCCACCCGGCAGGCGCGGATCTGCGGGCTGAACGGCATCGCCGCGCTCAAGGCCGAGGTCGGTGAGCTGTCGCGGATCGTGCGGATCGTGAAGGTCGTCGGCTTCGTCGCGAGCGCCCCCGGCTTCACCGGCCAGCCGCAGGTGATCAACGGGGCGAGCGACCTGCTCGTCGAGGTGTTCGGGGACGCGGGCAAGCACGCGCGCAGCGCCGTGGGCGTCGCCGTCCTGCCGAGCGACGTGCCCGTCGAGGTGGAGTTCATCGCCGAGGTCCAGTAGCTCCCGAGGCTTGACGGAATGCCATTCGGTATGCCCGAATGGGCCGTCATGAGCATCGTGAACGGGCTGAAGCTGCCGGCGAGCTTCCGGGAGCGGATCGAGGACATCCGGGCGGGCCGGGCCGAGCCCGTGCCCGCGCGGCACGCCGCGACGGTCGTCGTGCTCCGCGATCACGACCGGCACGGGCTGCAGGCGTTCCTGCTGCGGCGCGTCCGGTCGATGGCGTTCGCGCCGGGCGCCTACGTCTTCCCGGGCGGCTCGGTCGACCCGCGTGACGGCGAGGCGGCGCCGGCCTGGTCGGGCCCGCCGCCCGCCGAGTGGGGCGCGGCGTTCAACGCGGACGAGACGCTGGCCCGCGAGCTGGTGTGCGCGGCGGTGCGGGAGACGTTCGAGGAGACGCTCGTGCTGCTGGCGGGGCCGACGGGCGAGACGGTCGTGGACGACACCCGCGGCGAGGAGTGGGAGGCGGACCGGCGGGCGCTGCTGGACCGGTCCCAGTCGTTCGGCGACTTCCTCGCCCGGCGCGGCCTGGTCCTGCGCGCGGACCTGCTGCGTCCGTGGGCGCACTGGATCACCCCGGCGATCGAGCCGAAGCGCTACGACACGCGCTTCTTCGTCGCGGCGATGCCGGAGGGGCAGCGGGCCGGGGACGTCAGCACCGAGGCCGACCGGGTCGCGTGGGTGCGTCCGGAGGAGGCGGCCGAGCGCGCGCTGAAGGGCGAGTGGATGATGCTGCCGCCCACGATCGCGACGCTGGCGGAGCTGGCCGAGTTCGACACCGTGGCGGACGTGCTGGCCGCGCGGCGGGAGATCGTCGTCCACGAGCCCATGGCGGAGATCATCGACGGCGAGGCGTACCTCGTCCTGCCCGAGGGCGCCGCGCAGCACTACCCCCGGGGATGAGCGCGCGCCGGATGCCACCGGCCCAGGCCCTCATGCGGCGGCTGGCGGGCACCTCGGCGCTCCGGCATCTCGAACGTCTCGGCTGGAACCCGGCCCGTCACCCGGATCGGACCTCGGGCAGGATGGGAGATATGACGGAGATCGACGGAATGGGTACCGAAAGGGCGACTTGCGTGCTCGCTCCGAACCCGTCCGCCATGACCCTGGACGGCACGAACACGTGGATCATCGCCGAGCCGGGGGCGGACGAGGCCGTCGTCGTCGACCCCGGCCCCAAGGACGGCGCGCATCTCCGGCGCGTGCTGGAAACGGTCGAGGCGCAGGGCCGTCGCGTGGGCCTCGTCCTGCTCACCCACGGCCACCCCGACCACTCCGCCGGGGCCGGCAGGTTCGCGAAGCTGGCCGGCGGCTCGGTCAAGGTACGGGCCCTCGACCCCCGGCACCGGCTCGGCGACGAGGGGCTCTCGGAGGGCGACGTCGTCACCACGGGCGGCCTGGAACTGCGGATCATGGAGACGCCGGGCCACAGCCACGACTCGCTCACGTTCTGGCTTCCGGCGGACGGTGCCGTCCTCACCGGCGACACCATTCTCGGCTACGGGACGACGGTCCTGGAAGGCGGCCTGGGCGACTACCTTGACTCGCTCGACCGGCTGCGCCGTTTCTCCGCCGATGTTGAGGCCGCCACCATCCTCCCCGGCCACGGCCCCAAGCTGGACGACCCGATCGCCGTCCTCGACTACTACATCGACCATCGCCGGGAGCGCCTCGCACAGGTCGAGGCGGCCGTCGCCGCGGGCGCGCGCACCGCGCGCGAGGTCGTCGAACGCGTCTACGCCGACGTCGACAAGTCCCTCTGGCCCGCGGCCGAATGGTCGGTCCAGTCGCAACTGGACTATCTGAACGGCCGCTGAGCGCGGCTCACTTCGAGCGCTTGCGGAGGCGCTCGATGTCGAGGATCACCACGGCGCGCGCCTCGATGCGCAGCCAGTTGCGCTGCGCGAAGTCGGCGAGCGCCTTGTTGACGGTCTCGCGGGAGGCGCCGACGAGCTGCGCCAGTTCCTCCTGCGTGAGGTCGTGGTGGACGTGCAGCCCCGCCTCGGACGGCTGCCCGAAACGCTCGGCGAGGTCGAGCAGCGCCTTGGCGACGCGTCCGGGAACGTCGGTGAAGACGAGGTCGGCCATCACGTCGTTGGTCTTGCGGAGCCGCTGCGCCAGGGCGCGGAGCAGCTGCACGGCGACCTCCGGGTGCCCGGTGAGCCAGGGCCGCAGGTCGTCGTGGCCGAGCCCGGCGAGGCGGCACTCGGTCACCGCGATGGCGCTCGCGGTGCGGGGGCGCGGGTCGAACAGGGACAGCTCGCCGAACATCTCGCTCGGGCCGAGCACGCTCAGCAGGTTCTCCCGGCCGTCGGGCGCCGTCCGGGTCAGCTTGATCTTGCCCTCCAGGACGACGTACAGCCGGTCCCCGGTCTCTCCCTCGTTGAACAGCGTCTGACCGCGCGCGAGACGCACCTCGGTCACGTTGGCGCGCAGCGCCTTGGCGCCCTGCTCGTCGAGGGCCTCAAAGAGCGGGGCTCTACTCAGAACGTCCACGTCGCGATCGGTCACGCTTCTCCTCCTCGAACACCTACATGCCTAGTGTGACGTACGTCCCACCGCGTGCGTGAGGGCAAGGTCACGGCGCGCCGAAACGCGGGACCGGGGTCGTGCGTCCCGCGGCGGGTCACGGTCCCGTTTGCCCAGTGTACGGACCAGCGGGTGAATGCCATCACACCGGTCTCAATCACCCGGAATCGGGCGAGATGGGCTCCTGCCTGCGGTGCCTTACCCTGAGCGGATGCAGAGCTCCGGCCCCCGCTCCACACCGCGCCGGCTTCCCCGGGGACGTCACGCGCTGTCCCGCTCGGAGGTCGAGCGCGTGCACCGGGACCGGCTCTGCGCCGCCATGGCGGCGGCGATGGCGGAGAAAGGATACGTCGGAACCTCGGTTGAGGATGTCCTCAAACGGGCCCGGGTGTCCAGGCAGAACTTCTACGGGCTGTTCTCGTCCAAGCTCGACTGCTTCATGGCGGCGTTCGACAAGGCGGGCGAGCTGCTCCGCCGCCGGCTGGAGGGCGCCGCGGAGGGCGAGGGCGATCCGGCGGCCCGGTTCGAGCGGGCTTTCACCACCTACCTGGAGGCGCTGGCGTCCGAACCGGGGTACGCGCGGCTGTTCCTGGTCGAGGTGTACGCGGCCGGGCCCGAGGCCATCCGGCGCCGTTCCGCCATGCAGCGCGATCTGGCCGGGGCTTTGGCGGGGCTCATGGGCGTGACCGGCGAGACGGCCGAATTCGCGTGCCAGATCGTCGTGTCCGCGGTGAGCACGATGGTGACGCCGGCGGTCGCGATGGGCGACATGGAGGCGCTGCGGGCGGTCGGGCCGCCGGTCGCCGAGCATGTGCGCCTCCTGCTTCGAGCGGGGGTCCTGGACGCCCGACCTGCCGTCTGAGGTGCTGTGATGCTCACCCCTGCGGTCTTCGGCCGGGACGCCGGGGGCGGTCGGGCCGGATGCGCAGGGCGGTGATCACGGTGGCGAGCATCTCGTAGTGACCGGCGAGGACGGTCAGCTCGACGCACTCGCCCTCGGTGAGGTGGGTGCGGAGCCGTGCCCAGGTCTCGTCGTCCAGGTCCCGTGCGTGATGGAGCTGGTCGGCCGCGGCGAGGATCGCCTGTTCGCGCGGCGTCCAGCCGGCGGCGGACGGGCCCGCCTTGACGCGCTCGACGTCCCGCCCCCGCACGCCCGAACGGCCGGCGATGCGGACGTGGTGGTCGAACTCGTAGCGGCAGTCGCGCAGGTGCGCGATGCGGAGGATCACCAGTTCGGTCTCGCGGCGCGGCAGGGTGCCGCCGGGCATGAGCCGTCCGGCGAACCACAGCCAGCCGCGGAACAGCCCGCGCCGGCGTGCCAGGGTCAGGAACAGGTTGGGCGGCCCGGTTCCGGCGGCCCGGCCCGCGACGCGGCAGGCGAGCCAGTTCACCACGCCGATGTCGCCGATGCCGCCTGGTGCGACGCGGGGCGCGCAGGCCCGCGGGGTCCGCCGGCGGGAAGGACTCACAGGTGAGAGTCCGGTTGCGGCGTGGTCAGTTCGACCTGCTCGTTCCGCGCGACCTCCAGAGTGAGGCGCAGTTTGCGCTGGACGACGCGGTCCAGCACGGGTTGCGCGAGCATCCGGACGGGCAGGACGCCCCCCACCCACCATGGAGCGACGACCCGCTTGGAGCGGCGGGCGATTCCGCGTTCCAGTGCGTCGATCCCCACCCGCAAGGGCGCGACTCCTGAAATGAGGCTGCTCGCAGGCCCCGAACCCATCAGCGCGGACGCCGCCTCAGTGCTGAACCCGCGCCGCGTCATGTCGGTGTCGAGTTCCGCGAAGTAGGCCACGCCCGCCTTCGCGCCCCACGGCCTCAGCTCGACCCTCAGCGTGTTGCCCAGCGCCTCCACCGCGGCCTTGGACGCGCTGTAGGCGCCCAGCAGAGGCAGATGAACGGCCGCCGCCAAGGACGCCACGGCCAGCGCGTAGCCGCGTTCATGGCTGATGTGGGGTCCGGCTGCCCGGAGCGTGTTGTGGACGCCCAGCACGTTCACCCGGAGGCTCTGTTCCAGTACGGACGGGTCGCCGCCGATGACGGGCATCTGCGCGGCCACACCGGCGTTGGCCACGACCACGTCCAGGCCGCCCAGTTCCTTGACCGCGTCGTTCACGACTTCCTCGACCCTGCCGCGGTCGGTCACGTCGCACGTCCACCAAGGCGCGGAACCGCACCCGCTCGCGACGGCCCCGAGTAGATCGGGTTCCAGACCGGCGAGCGCGACGCGGGCGCCGCGCTCGTGCAGCCGCGCCGCCAGGGCCGCGCCGATGCCCCGCGCCGCGCCCGTGATCAGCACGCGCCGTCCGGTGAGGGTCGCGGCCCACCGGGAGGAGTCGAGGATCATGCGGGGACCCTAACATAAAAGAACATGTATGTTTTTTTAAGGAAGGCTCTACGCTGGCGGGATGGCGACCACGACGGCATCGTCCCCCGCGGGCGGGCGCAAGCCCGAGTCCCGGCTGGCGCTCGTGCGGCGGGCGCGCCGGATGAACCGGATCCTGGCCGAGACATATCCGGACGCGCACTGCGAACTGGACTTCGGCACCCCGTTCCAGCTCCTCGTCGCGACCGTCCTGTCGGCGCAGACCACGGACGTGCGGGTCAACCTGACCACGCCCCAACTGTTCGCCAAGTACCCCACCCCGGAGGACCTGGCCGCGGCCGACCCCGAGGACGTCGAGGCGATCCTGAAGCCCACCGGGTTCTTCCGCGCCAAGACCAAGTCGGTCATGGGGCTGTCCGCCGCATTGCGCGACCAGTTCAAAGGCGAGGTCCCAGGACGCCTTGAGGACCTTGTCAAGCTGCCCGGTGTCGGGCGCAAGACGGCCAACGTCGTCCTGGGCAACGCGTTCGACGTCCCAGGGATCACCGTCGACACCCACTTCGGCCGCCTCGCGCGGCGATTCGCCTGGACGACCGAAGACGACCCCGTCAAGGTCGAACAAGAGGTCGGCACGCTCATCCCGCGCAAGGACTGGACGATGCTCTCCCACAGGCTCATCTGGCACGGCCGCCGGATGTGCCATGCCCGGCGTCCGGCCTGTGGTGTGTGCCCGCTCGCGCGGCTGTGCCCGTCCTTCGGTGAAGGGCCGACCGACGAGGAGACCGCGCGCAAGCTCGTGAAGCCGGGGCCGTTCTCATGACGGGCGTTCTCATGACGGGAAGGAACGCGGGCGTTCCTGAGTTGGGACGGACGTGACCGAGACCACCCCCAGCAGCCCCGCCTGGCTCGACCGCTTCCGCGTGGAAGGCCCCCGGATACCGGTGCCGCCGATGTTCCGGCCCGCGTCCGGCGCCCGCGCCGCCGCCGTCCTGATCCTCTTCGGCGAGGGGCCGGCGGGCCCGGACGTCCTGCTCACCGAGCGCGCCGCCACGCTGAACAAGCACGCCGGGCAGCCCGCGTTCCCCGGCGGCCGCATCGACCCCGAGGACGACGGCCCGGTCGCGGCGGCGCTGCGCGAGGCGTGGGAGGAGGCCGGTGTCGAACCGTCCGGCGTGGACGTCCTGTGCACGCTGCCGGAGCTCTACCTGTCGCGCAGCGAGCACCGCATCACGCCCGTCGCCGGCTGGTGGCGGGAGCCGTCGGAGGTCGCGCCCGGCCATCCGGGCGAGGTCGCGATGGTCGCACGCGTCCCGCTCGCCGAACTCGTCGACCCGGAGAACCGGCTGATGGTCCGGCACCCCTCCGGGATCAGGCTCGGGCCCGCGTTCCGCGTCCGCGACATGCTCGTGTGGGGGTTCACGGCGGCGCTGCTCACCCAGGTGCTGGACGCCGGCGGCTGGAACCGGCCGTGGGACACCTCTCACGTCGAGGACCTGCCGCCCGAGGTCCTGAACCTCGCCGCGCGCGGCTGAGAACCCCCCGTACGGCGGCAAGACCGCGCCTTTTCCAAGGTCAAGTGAATGATCCGCAGGTCAGGGGCGGGTTCTCGGCCGGCATGGCTCCGGTCACGTCCGCGTGTCACTCCGGACGGCTACCCGCCACGTCCGAAACCGGTACGGCGAGGGGACGTGAACCCGCTGCGCGGACCTATACGGTGAAGCGGTGCTGCACGACCACATTCTCGATCTGATCCTGCTCGTGCTCGTCGTGCTGTTCGGAGTCTCGGGCTACCGGCAGGGCTTCATCGTGAGCCTGCTGAGCTTCGTCGGCTTCGTCGGCGGCGGTGTCGCCGGGGTGCTGATCGCGCCGCCGATCGCCGAGGCCACGGTGGACGGCGCCGCGCAGCAGGCGCTCCTCGCCATCGTGATCGCGTTCCTGGCCGCCACCCTCGGGCAGCTGATCGCCTCGTCGCTCGGCGCCGTGCTGCGCAACCGGGTCACCGGCATGAACGCCCGCACCGCGGACGCGGTCGGCGGCACGTTCGTCAGCGCGACGTCGCTGCTGATCGTGGCGTGGTTCTTCGGCAGCCTGGTCGCCAACTCCGACTTCAAGCCCCTGCGGACCCAGGTCAAGGGCTCCTCGATCATCAGCGGCATCAACGGCGTGATGCCCGCGCAGGCGCAGACCTGGTTCACCTCCTTCCAGGGCTTCGTGCGGGGCAGCGAGTTCCCGCAGGTCTTCAACGGGCTCGGCGGCGAGTCGGTGGTGCAGGTGCCGCCGCCGGACGAGTCCGTGCTGAAGACCAGGGGCCTCAGGATCGCCAAGAACAGCATCGTGAAGGTGGTCAGCACGGCGCCGCAGTGCCAGCGCCGCATCGAGGGCACCGGGTTCGTGTTCGCGCCGCAGCACATCATGACCAACGCGCACGTCGTCGCCGGTGCGCGCGGTGCCTCGCTCGTGGCGACGATGAACGGCGCCACCACCAAGGGACGGGTCGTCCTGTACGACCCCAAGCGCGACATCGCCGTCCTGTACGTGCCGGGGCTGCGGGCTCCGGTGCTGCAGTTCGCCAGGGAGGCCCGCGTACGGGACGACGCGATCATCGCCGGGTTCCCGAAGAACCAGCCGTTCACGACGGGGGCCGCCCGCATCCGTGCCCGGCAGACCGCGCGGGGCCCGGACATCTACCACTCCGGCCAGGTCAGCCGTGAGATCTACGCACTCCGCGGCAAGGTCGAGCCCGGCAACTCGGGCGGGCCGCTGCTGTCCACGGACGGACGCGTGTACGGCGTCATCTTCGCGGCGGCACTGGACACCCCGTCCACCGGCTACGCGCTCACCGCGGATGAGGTCGCGCCTGATGCGCGCGTGGGCGCGCAGTCCACGGCGCCGGTGTCCACGCAGAACTGCTCTGACTAGATCGTGAGCCGCAGGGTCACAGGACCGTTCTCGGGGTGCACCGCCAGCTCGCGTACCCGCTGAACGACGCCCTTGACGTCGATGCTGTGCGGAGTCTCGGTTTCGTACGGGACGAGCCGGTCGGCGGCGCGGCTGAGGAGCGCTTCGGCGCCGCGGGTGTTTCCACGGCGGAGATGGGTTATTCCCACGGCGACCTGGGCCAGGCCCCTCCACAGCTCACGTTCGGGCTCCGGAGAGGCTTTCCAGACCGCCTCCAGCACTTCGTGGGCGTGGAACGGGCGGTCGGCGTCCAGGAGACGCTGTGCCTCTTCCAGGGCCTTCGCCGGGGGCATGGTGAGGTCGTCCGGCATGGTGGGGATGCCGGTGGCTCCATGGGGCAGCGGACGGCCATACGCGTCCCGTGGGCGTGCGTTGCGTGGGCGTCCAATCTGGTCGCGATCCCGCATGGGTCCACCGTACGCCCGGAGATCAGTGTTCGGGTTCCGGGTCGGCGAGCCATCCGAGAAGTTGCCTGTCGAACGCGTGAGGACGTTCCTGGTGGGGGAAGTGACCGGCGCCCTCGATGAGCTTCCAGCGGTAGGGGGCCGCCACATAGCGGCCGGAGCCCCGGGCACTGGCCGGAAGGACGCATGTGTCGAGCGCGCCGTGCAGGTGGAGTGTGGGTGCCTGGATGGGTGTGCGCATCCGGTGCGCGTAGCGGATACCGTCCGGGCGGGGCAGCGACCGGAAGAGCCAGCGGTGGTACTCCAGCGCGCAGTGGGCCGTGCCAGGGATCTGCACTGCCTTCCGCACAAGCTGCTCAGTGTGTTCGTCCGGCCAGCCTGGGCCGGACCAGTCGTGCAGGAGCCTGCCCACCAGCGCCGCATTGTCACGTACCAGACGCCGTTCAGGCCACAGCGGCACCTGGAAGCCGAGCGTGTGCCGCGCCGCCCATCCCTGGCCGCGCGGGTCACCGGCGAGGGCCTGCCGCAGCCGCAGCGGATGCGGGACGCTCACCACCGCCAGCCGCTGGACGATCTTCGGGTGGTAGACGGCCGCCGTCCAGGCGAGCAGCCCGCCCCAGTCGTGCCCGACGATGATCGCGTTCGCCTCGCCCAGCGCGCGGACGAGCCTGGCGGCGTCCCCGGCCAGCGTGACCAGGTCGTAGCCGCGCGGCGGCTTGTCGCTGCCGCCGTATCCGCGCAGGTCGACGGCCGCCGCGCGGTAGCCGGCCGCGGGCAGCGACACGAGCTGGTGGTGCCACGACCACCAGAACTCGGGAAAACCGTGCAGCAGCAGGACGAGCGGCCCCTCGCCGGCCTCGGCGATGTGGAACCGCGTCCCCCCGGCGCTGACCTGCCGGTGGGTCCACGGCCCGTCCACCTCGATCAGCGACGCGTCGTGCCCGGACATGGCGCCGGTCAGTCCGTCGGCTCGAGCTCGCCGGAGTCGCCGCGGCGCCGCAGCGCGGAGATGTCGGCCTTGAGCGTCTTCCGGGTCCGCTTCGCCCCGTCGATCTTGCGGATGCGCTGGTAGCCGATGGCGATCAGGATCAGCGCCAGCACCAGGTACACGCCCGCCACGATGAGGAACGCGGCCCAGTGCCAGATCCCGAGGGCCACCAGGCCGTAGGCGAACGCGATCGACAGCAGGATCACGATGAGCCCGCCGATCAGCGCGGCGATCGTGAACATCACGCTGCCGAGCGCGGCCTTCTTGGCGTCGGCCTTCAGTTCCAGCTTGGCCAGGTCCATCTCCGCCCTGACCAGGTTGGAGACATTGCTCGACGCCAGCGCGACCAGCTCACCGAGGGACTTGTCCTCGATGCGCTCGCCCGGTAGAGCCTCGGACATATGGCTTTCTCCTTAGTCCGGGCGCGCGCGCACACGCACCCTTCTCCGGAAGACGACGGCCGCGGCCGCCGAAGCGAGAACGCTCGCGATCAGGACCGCAGTCGTCACTCTCTCGAATTGTGCCTGGTCGGTATAGGCCAAACCGCCGATCAGCAGCGAAACGGTGAAACCCACCCCGGCGAGGAGCGCGACCCCGGCGATCTCATGCCAGTGCAGATCCTCCCCGAGCGTCGCGAAGCCGAGCCGCACGGCCGCCCACGCGCCGCCCAGGACCCCCACGAACTTACCGATCACCAGCCCGGCGATCACGCCGAGGGCCACCCGGTCGGTGAACACGGCGCCCAGCTGGGACGCGCCGAGCCCGACCCCCGCCGACAGGAACGCGAAGACGGGCACGCACACGCCCGCCGAGAACGGCCGCAGCACGTGGTCGGCCCGTTCCGCGTTCGTCGGCCGTCCGTCCGGGGTCTCCTTCGGGCTGGTGAGCATCCCCATGGCCACGGCGGCGACCGTTGCGTGGATCCCGCTGCGCTGTAGGAAGTACCAGGCGAGGACGGCCAGCGGCACATACACCCAGGGCGAGCGGACGTCCTTGAACTGCAGGAACCCATACGCACCGACCAGGACCACCGCGAGCCCCAGGGGCGTCCAGTGCACGGTCTCGGTGTAGAAGAGCGCGATGATGGCGATGGCGATGAGGTCGTCCACCACGGCGAGCGTCAGCAGGAACGCCCGCAACGGCGCCGGGCACGAGGTGAACGTCACGGCGAGCACCGCGAGCGCGAACGCGATGTCCGTCGCGGTCGGCACCGCCCAGCCCCGCGCCGCCCCCGCCTCCCCGGTGCTCACCGCCAGGAAGATGAGCGCCGGCATCACCACGCCGGCCGCCGCGGCGATCACCGGCAGCGCCGCGTCCCGCGGATTGCGCAGCTCGCCGTGCGTCAGTTCCTCACGCAGCTCCAGGCCGGCGATGAAGAAGAACACCGCCAGCAGCCCGCTCGACGCCCAGTGCTGCAGGTCCATGTGCCCCAGGTGCAGCCAATGCGGGCTGATCTCGAATGTCTGCAGGCTCTTGTAGGTGCTCGCCCACGGCGTGTTGGCCCACACCAGCGCGGCGACCGCGGCCAGCAGCATCACGATGCCGCCGTAGGTCTCCAACCGCAGCGCGTTGGCGACCTGAGTGCTGTAACGGACGGTCGGACGGAACGGCCACGTCGCGGCGACGCGGCGCTTCACGGGTGTGCGCGCCATGCGGAAACCTTCGGGAAGGAGGCGGACGGTCGGTCAAGGCCCGGCCCGCAACCACTACGGGACGTCACCTGCCGACCAGCCTTCCCGGCACACCAGACTCCACCTTAGTGGGTCTGCCCAGGTGCGGCCCCTGGCGAGACCCACCTGTGACGGGGCCGCGGGCATGGGAACGGCCCGCGCCCCCCACGAAAGGCGGGGCGGGCGCGGGCCGTTCCGAGGCGGATCAGCCGTCGGACTTGGCCGCGGGGAGCTTCTCCGCGATCAGGTCCATGACCGTGCTGTCGGCCAGGGTCGTGACGTCACCGATGCTGCGGTTCTCGGCGACGTCGCGGAGCAGCCGGCGCATGATCTTCCCGGAGCGGGTCTTCGGCAGCTCCGGCACGATCATGATCTGCCGGGGCTTGGCGATCGGGCCGAGCGTCTTGGACACGTGGTCGCGCAGCTCCCGCAGGAAGTCCTCGCCCTCCACGTCGCCGCCGCCCTCGCCGCGCGGGATGACGAACGCGACGATCGCCTGGCCGGTCACCGGGTCCGTCGCGCCGACGACCGCCGACTCGGCGACCTTCGGGTGCGCCACCAGCGCCGACTCCACCTCCGTCGTGGAGATGTTGTGCCCGGACACGAGCATGACGTCGTCCACGCGGCCGAGCAGCCACATGTCGCCGTCCTCGTCCTTCTTGGCGCCGTCCCCGGCGAAGTACAGGCCGTCGAAACGCGACCAGTACGTCTTGACGTACCGCTCGTCGTCGCCCCAGATCGTGCGGAGCATGCCCGGCCACGGCTCCCTGACCACCATGAACCCGCCGCCGCCGTTCGGCACGGACCGGCCCTGGTCGTCCACCACGTCCGCCGTGATCCCGGGCAGCGGACGCATCGCCGCCCCGGGCTTGGCCGCCGTGACGCCCGGCAGCGGGCTGATCATGATGGCGCCGGTCTCCGTCTGCCACCACGTGTCGACCACCGGCGTACGGTCGGCGCCGATGTTCTTGCGGTACCAGATGTAGGCCTCCGGGTTGATCGGCTCACCGACCGACCCGAGCACGCGCAGGGACGACAGGTCGTACTGCGCCGGGATGTCGTCGCCCCACTTCATGAACGTGCGGATCGCCGTGGGGGCGGTGTAGAAGATGGACACCTTGTACTTCTGGATGACGTCCCACCAGCGTCCCCTGTTGGGGGTGTCGGGCGTCCCCTCGTAGATGACGCTGGTCGACCCGTTGGCGAGCGGCCCGTACACGATGTAGGAGTGCCCGGTCACCCAGCCGATGTCGGCCGAGCACCAGTAGACGTCCGTTTCCGGCTTCAGGTCGAACACGGCCCAGTGGGTGTAGGCGCACTGGGTCAGGTAGCCGCCCGTGGTGTGCAGGATGCCCTTCGGCTTACCCGTCGTCCCGGAGGTGTACAGGATGTACAGCGGGTGCTCCGAGTCCATGGGCTCGGCCGTGTGCTCCTCGCTCTGCCGGCCGACGACGTCGTCCCACCACAGGTCGCGGTCGTGTTCGGCCACCTCCTCGCCGGTGCGGCGCACCACGAGGACGTGCTCGATCGACGGCGTCTGTGCGACGGCCTCGTCCACGATCCCCTTGAGGTCGGACGGCTTGCCGCGCCGGAACCCGCCGTCCGCGGTGATGACGAGCTTGGCCTGCGCGTCGTCGATACGGGTCCGGAGGGCCTCGGCCGAGAAGCCGCCGAACACGACCGAGTGGGTCGCGCCGATGCGCGCGCACGCCAGCATCGAGATCGGCAGCTCGGGAATCATCGGCATGTAGATCGCGACCCGGTCGCCCTTGCGGACGCCCAGTTCGAGCAGCGCGTTCGCGGCCTTGTTCACCTCGCGCTGGAGGTCGGCGTAGGTGAGGGTACGGCTGTCCCCCGGTTCGCCTTCCCAGTAGTAGGCGACCTTGTCTCCGCGCCCGGCCTCGACGTGCCGGTCTACGCAGTTGTAGGCCACGTTCAGCTCGCCGCCCACGTACCACTTGGCGAACGGGGGGTTGCTCCAGTCGAGGACCTCGTCCCACCGCTTGGTCCAGGTGAGGCGGTCGGCCTGCTCGGCCCAGAAGCCGAGGCGGTCCTCGGCGGCCTGCTCGTACGCGTCGGCCTTGACGTTCGCCGAGGCGGCGAGGTCCGCGGGCGGGGCGAAGCGACGCGTCTCCTGCAGAAGGTTCGACAGTGTTTCTTGGCTCTGGCTCAACGCGAACTCCTTGCTAGGTGATGCGGGGTCGCCCGGTATCCCCACTTCACCAGGAAGTTCCCGGTCTCCACAAGGCCGGAATCCCTGATGTGGAAGACGAACGCGGCGGGCTCCTCATGAATCCGGATGGTGCTGTGACCCCCGACACAACCGGTGGTGTGACCCCCGGCACAACGGACCTTCCCCGCCCGCGTTCGGGGAACCGCTTCCGTTCTACGCCTCCACAGGCCGTTTCGCGAGCGTCGCGGAGGACCGCATAGGGTCGGGCCGTGACCGATGCCCTTGCTGAAGTAGCGAAACTGCCCGGTGTCGCCGATGCCGTCGACGACGCGCGTAAGGCCGTGGACCGGCTGCTCGGCCATCGCATCCTGCGGCGGCGCAGCGCCGAGGTGTCCACGGAGTCGGCGCTACGCGGGGCACGGGCGTCGGCCGTCCTCGACGGTGCCTCGGTCACGCTGGACGAGCTGCGGACCGGCGAGAGCCCGTCCGACCCCGTCGTGCAGGGTTCGCTGCGCGTGTCGGCCGAGCTGGGGACGCTGACGGAGACCTGGCGGAAGGCGCCCCGGCAGGCGCTCGCCCGGCTCCACGTTCTCGCCGCGGCGGACGTGGTGGACGGTGACGAGCTGGGGCGTCCGCGCTCCGCCGGCGCCGCCGTGAAGGACGTCCTGGGCCTGGGTGAGCCGCCTTCGCCGTCCGAGGCGGCGGCGCGCCTGGACGCCCTCAGCGGGCTGCTGACCGAGTCGACCAAGGCGCCGGCGCTGGTGGTCGCGGCCGTCGTGCACGGCGAGCTGCTGACCCTGCGTCCGTTCGGCTTGGGGGACGGGCTCGTCGCCCGTGCGGCGCAGCGCCTCACGCTGGTGTCCCGTGGGTTCGACCCCAAGTCGCTGGTGGCTCCCGAGGTCGGGCACCTGGAACTGGGTGACGACTACGCCCCGGCCTTGCGGGACTATGCGTCCGGTACGTCCGAGGGTGTCGCGCGGTGGATCGTGCATTGTTCGTCCGCTGTGGCCGCCGCCGCACGGGACTCGCAGGCGATCTGCGAAGCGTTCATGCGGGGCTGATCCTGTCGGTGGGCGCTGCCATGCTGGTGCGCATGGTCGATCGCATGCACGGGCGCCCCGCACCGCCCACCGAGACCACGATCTCGTCGGCGAACTGGGATTCGCGCGACCTGACGGGGGAGACCCACGAAAGCGTCCTGTTCGTGGACGTCGACATGACCGAGGCCACGGGCACCGGTGCCGTGTTCACCGATTGCACGTTTCGCGGTGTGCGTTTCAATGCGTCGACCCATACCGATGCCGCCTTCCTGAACTGCACGTTCATCCGGTGCGGGTTCTTCGACGCCGCCTTCACGGGATGCAAACTCGTGGGCGGCCTGTTCGACTCCTGCACGTACGACCTGCTGAAGGTGAAGGGCGGCGACTGGTCGTTCACGGGCCTGCCGGGGGCCGATCTGCGCCGTGCGTCGTTCACGGACGTGCGCATGCGCGAGGTCGATCTCACCGGTGCGAGGTGCGCGGGGGCGGAGTTCCGCGGCGTCGACCTGTCGGGTGCGTCACTTCACCAGGCCGACTTCTCCGGCTGCGATCTGCGCGGTAGCGACATCTCGGCCATCGACCCGTTCGGCGCCGCGCTGAAGGGCGCGGTGATCGACCCCTACCAGGCGATCGTTCTGGCGACGGCCCTCGGGCTGGACGTCCGGGAATAGCCCCCTGACGGAGCGAGCGGCGCCCCGTTCCAGGACGCCGCCGCCAGGCACGTCACACCGGGTTACCAAGCGTGCATCTCAAGTCCGTCGGATCGGGTCAAGCCCGTCTCGACGCGCCTCCCGCGGCTGGTCGCGCGTGGGTACCCGGTTGCCGTGCACGGACACGTGGTCCGTAACACCTGTCTACGCCCCCTCCGCCCCGCTGACAAGCCCCTGTTCGGTAATCGTGGCGCACTGCCGCGGGCCGCGCCGGACGGGACATCGATACCCGGCGGGGCTGGTTAAGGATATTTCGGACAATCCGGAATTTGGGTGCTGGATCCGGAATTGATCACTCACCGTGACCGTTTCCTTTTGGCGGCCGATCAGCCGTGCGGACGGAAAGATCTTTAGTTCTGCTGTACGCTCCCACTTCCGTCCCTATGCACGCCGTGTGCGCGGGGCGGGACGCCCTGTCGTGGAGGGGCCTGCGCCTTGTGGCACCTCGCGGTGCGCGATGTTCCAGCCAGATGAGAAAACTCGTCATCCGCCGGACGGCTTTGCACCTCGACGCCACTCTCGATGATCGGGCAGCATATGTTGTATATGCCTAGACTGGAGTGAGTGAGTTTGCCTCTCCCATAGGACGAACTTACCTACGGCCCAGGCCGAACTCCCTTGAGGCTTTCCTGGAAAGCGGACCCGGCTCTACCCCCCCGGAGCCGGACCCGCCCGACGACCCCCGCTCTCCCCCCCCGGCGGGGGTCGTCCAGTTTTCGAGCCGGCCGGGCGGTGGCACCACCGCCCGGCCCGCTCACCAGGCACTCCGGCGAAGTTATCCACAGTCGGCCGAACACCGTCCGTGCCCACGCCCCGCCCCGCAAGGTGGATGTCTCCGAACGTCGAAGGAGCCATCCGATGAACCTCGCGGCACTGATCGTCACGGGCGACCCCGCCCTCGCCGACGGCCTGCTCCGCCTCGCGGCCGCCGCCGACGCCCACGCGGAGGTCGCCTACGGGCCCGATGAGGCCAGACCCGCCTGGACGTGGCCCGCCCTCATCCTCGTGGGCGCCGACATGGCCGCGGACGTGGCGTCCGCCGGTCTCCAGCGCCGCCCCGGCGTCGTCCTCGTCACCGGCGACGGCGCCACATCCGAGGCGTACCGGCTCGCGGTCGAGGCCGGCGCGCAGGACGTCGCCGCCCTGCCCGACCATGAGGACTGGCTGATCAACGCGTTCGCCGCGGCCTGCGAACCCGAAGGCGGCTGGGCCACGACGCTCTGCGTCGTCGGCTCCCGCGGCGGCGCCGGCGCCAGCGTCCTCGCGGCCACCCTCGGCCTGGCCGCCGCGGGCCAGGGCCTGCGCACCCTCCTCGTGGACGCCGACCCGTTCGGCGGCGGCGTCGAGCTCATGCTGGGGCTGGAATCGCGGGAGGGCGCCCGCTGGCCCGACCTCGCCGAACGGCGCGGCCGCCTCAGCGCCGCCACCCTCCGCGAGACCCTGCCCCGCTCCGGCGACCTGTCCGTCCTGTCGTGGCGGCGCGGTGAGCCCGTCCCGGTCCCCGACGAGGCCGCCCGCGCCCTGCTCGACGCGGCCTCCCGCGGTTTCGACCTGGTCATCGCGGACGTCCCCCGCTACCCGGGCGACGTCGGCCGCGCCGCCCTGCGCTCCGCCGACGTCACGTTCCTGCTCGTCCCCGCCGAGGTCCGCGCCACCGTCGCCGCCGACGGCCTCGCCGCCGCCCTCCGCCGGGACACCGCCGACCTGCGGCTCGTCGTCCAGGGCCCGGCCCCGGGCGGCCTCACCCCGGACGCGGTCGCGACCGCCCTCGGCCTCCCGTCCGCCGGCGCCTTCGAACGCGACCGCCGCCTCCCCGCCGCCATCGACGAAGGCGACCTGGAACGGGCCTGCCGGCGCGGCCCCCTCACCGACTTCTGCACCACCGTCCTGGCCGACCTGGCCCTCCAGCCCTACGCCTACCGAGAAGCGGCCTGACCACGTGCTCGTCACCAAGGAGGCGTCATGACGAGATTGTCCGACGCGGTACGGGAGCGACTCGCCAACGACGGCGCGGAGGCGACCACCGGACGGGTCGCCGCGGCCCTGCGCGCGGAGGAGCGGCTGCTCGGCGACCGGGAGGTGCTCGCGCTGGCGGACGAGTTGTGCGCCGAGTACGTCGGCGCGGGGCCGCTGGAGCCGCTGCTGCGTGCCCCCGATGTCACCGACATCTTGGTGAACGGCCCGGACGAGGTCTGGGCCGATACGGGTTCGGGGCTCGTCCGCACCTCCGTGCGGTTCACCGATGAGGCGTCCCTGCGCCGCCTGGCCCAGCGCCTCACCGCCGCCGCCGGACGCCGGCTCGACGACGCGGCCCCCTACGCCGACGCCCGGCTGCCGGGCGGGGTGCGGCTGCACGCGGTCCTGCCGCCGGTGGCCGCGGGCGGCACCTGCCTGTCCCTGCGGCTGCCGCGGCGCCGCGCCTTCACGCTGGACGAGCTGATCACGACCCGGACCGTCCCGCCCGAGGGCGCGGATCTCCTCGCCGCGCTGATCCGGTCCCGAGCCGCCTTCTTGATCACCGGCGGCACCGGAACGGGCAAAACCACCCTGTTGGGCAGCCTGCTGTCGCTGGTCGATCCGGCCGAACGGCTACTCCTCGTCGAAGACTCCGCCGAACTGAGACCGGCCCACCCGCACGTGGTGCGCCTGGAGGCCCGCCCGCCCAATGTGGAGGGCGCCGGAGGAGTGACCCTCGACGACCTGGTCCGCCAGGCACTCCGCATGCGCCCCGACCGCTTGGTCGTGGGCGAGGTCAGAGGCCGGGAGGTCGTCGTTCTCCTACAGGCTTTGAACACGGGCCACGAGGGCGGGTGCGGCACCCTCCACGCCAACACGGCCGCGGACGTGCCGGCGCGCCTGGAAGCGCTGGCGTGCGCCGCGGGTCTGACCCGGGAGGCCGTGCACAGCCAGCTGGCCGCCGCACTGGACATCGTCGTGCACCTGGTCCGCGACCCGGGCGGCGGACGCCGCCGCGTGGCCGAGATCTGCCTTCTGCGACGAGCGTCCGACGGCCTGGTCGGTGCCGTCCCGGCCGTGTCGTTCACCGCGTCCGGCGAGGTCGTTCCGGCCCCCGGTGCGGACGCCCTCCACACCCGGCTGGAGGAAGACCGGTGATCATCGCACTGGCGGTGCTCTGCTCGGCCGCCGCCGTCTGGATGCTCCTGACCCCCTCTCCGGCGGCCCACCGCCTCGACCGGCTCGTCACCCCGCCGCCGGACGACCCCCTGCGCTTCCTGAGAGCCAGAGCCGCGGCCCTGCGAGAACGCCGGACCCGCCCGCAGCGGTGGCGGACGTCCGTCATCGAACTCTGCGACGCCATGGCCGCCGAACTGTCCGCCGGCCGGACCCCCGACAAGGCGTTCACGGCGGCGGCCGCCGTCCTGGACCCGCAGGTGTCCGAGGAGCTCCTTCGCATCCCCCGCCCGCCGCCAGACCACCTGGACGAGCTGGCGGCCCGGCCCGGAGCCGAGGGGCTCCGTCTCCTGGCGGCCTGCTGGCGCATCGGCGCGGAACGCGGCGGCACGCTCGCGACCGTCCTGGACGGCCTGGCGGGCGCGCTGCGCGCCGAAGAGGCCCAGCGGCAGGACGTGTCGGTCCAGCTCGCCGGCCCGCGTGCGACGGCCAGGCTGCTCGCCGTCCTCCCGCTTCTCGGCCTGGCCATGGCCGCGGCCCTGGGCGCTCACCCGATCCCGTTCCTCTGCGGGACCCTCCCCGGCCTGGCGTGCCTGATCGTCGGCATGGCCCTCAACTTCCTGGGCCTCTACTGGACCCGCCACCTGGCCAAGAACGCCGAGTCACCCCACTGACCGTCACCCCGTGCTCCTGGAAGACTCCCTGGACCGGCCTCCCCGAAGGCGACCACGCCCCACGGCGGCCACACCTGCCCATCCGGGGGCCGACCGCGCGTTTCCAGGATCGTGTTCACCTGCATTGTGTGCCGAGCCGTCTCACCCAGGGACAAGAACTCCGCGCGTGTGATGCTCGTCCGGGCGGGGCTGAACCGGGACGGCGTTGATGGTGGAAGACCTCCTGCCCCGCCGGGGCAGAAGGCGGCCCGAGCGGGGAATCCCCGCACATCTCCATGGCGGGGGCCTCAAGAATCCCCTTCCTCTCAGGGGGGAGCGGCCAAAGCGTGGACCCGAGTCGTGATCCGCGCGGTGTGCTCAGGCGGTGGCGGCAATGGGTGACATGGCCTCGCACCGGGCCGAAGTCCCGGCCGAGCCGCACGACAGTGGCCTGGTCAACGAGGAGGAGCAGGTGAAGCAATGACGGCATTGGCGGCCGTGCTCTGCGCGGCGGCATCGGCCTTTCTTCTCCCCAAGGAGAGGAACGCCGCCGCGCAGCGGCTGGCAGGTCAGCTCCGAGCATCCTCACCGAGGCATGCGGCCACCAGAACACAGGCTCCACGGCTCTGGGACCGCACCCGCGTCGACCCGTCTTCCCACGGACGGACGAAGAGCCATGTGCTCGGCCGAGCGGACGGCCAGGTGAAGAGGCGGACGGATGACGGGAAGGAGGGAAGCCGCTCAGAAGCTGCCCGGCGGCGCGACCTTCGTCTTCGGTGTGCGGCTGCTGGGGCGGCGGGGCTCCTGGGCCTGGGAACGGTGGGTGGCCTGACCGGCGGAGTGATCGGCGCGCTCGTCGCGGTGGCCGTCTGGTTCTCGTTCGGTCGCGTCGGGAACGCGGAACGCCGGCGCCGGAGGGCACGCCTCATCGCGGACCTGCCCGTCGCGGTGGATCTCCTCGCCGCGTGTCTGCGTGGCGGCGCGCCCTGGCACGATGCCGTGGCCGCGGTAGCGGACGCGGTGGGAGGGCCGCTCGGGGATGAACTGCGATCTGTTTCCGTCCAGATCAGGCTTGGTGCCGACCCTGCGGAGGCGTGGCTCGCGCTCACGAGGGAGCCGATGCTCGCGCCCCTCGCCCGGACGGCCGTCCGGGCCACGTCCACGGGTGCGGCGCTGGCACCGTCCCTCAGCCGCCTCGCGCGTGACCAGCGCCGCGTCGCCCGGACGGAGGCCGCAGCTAAGGCCCGCGCGGCGGGCGTCCGGGCACTGGCCCCGCTCGGCCTGTGCTTCCTGCCCGCCTTCGTCCTCCTCGGCGTCGTCCCAGCCATCGCCGGGATCGCCTCGACCATCCTCCTGCCCCGGTGAACCCGGCTCCACGGAAATCGATCGTCGCCGTGCCGGACAACCAGGTCAGGATCACGACTGCGCCGGAGCCGTGTCCACCTGGGGTTCAGTTCTGGACTTGGATTTGGAGGTCGTTGAGCAGTGCCTCGGTGAGCTGGTGGACTTGGGTGTCGTCGATGGTCGTTCCGGCCAGGCAGGTGGCCCCGGTGAGGGTGGCGATGCTGCTGCCGCGCAGGTCGGCTCCGCGCATCCGGGTGCGGGTGAGCTGGGCGCCGGGCATCGGGCAGTCGGCGAAGACCGCGTTGTCGAGGCGGGAGTCGTGGACGGCGGTTTCGCGGAGCGCGCAGCCGGTGAACGCGACCGCTCCGGTGGCGTGCAGGCCGGCGAGAGTTGCGTAGTCGAAGCGGCAGTGCTCGAAGACGACGTCGGTCAAGGTGATGTCGCTGGCCTGCAGGCCGGTGAGGCGGCTGCCGCGGAACAGGCATCGGTCGATTTTGAGGTTGGTCCAGCGGGCCGAGGCGAAGTCGCAGTTGTCGAAGATGGTGTTGGTCACCCGGGCGTCTTCGAGGTGTGCATCGGCCAGGATCACGTTCGCCAGGTGGCAGCCGGAGATGTCGTGCTCGGTGACCTGGAGGCGGGACCAGTCGGCGTCCTGGACACGGAGGTCGGCCAGGTCACCGCGGGTGGGCGGCTGGCCGGTGGAGGTGAGCCGATCAGGCTGGTCGGAGGGCAGCAGGATCTTCGCCTCGCGGATCCGCCGGATGTCCATGCGTGCTGCCTCCTGGAGGTGGTGGGGGCGCGCCCCGGTGGAGGGCCGGGGCGCGCCATGGGCGGTCATCGGTTACCGCTTGCTCCAGTTGTCCCAGGTGGGGCGGTTGTCGAAGCAGTCCGGCGCCAGGTCCGGGGCGGTGGCGGTCACCTCGGCGAGGAACTCCTCCACCGTAGTGTCGGTGGTGGTCTCCAGCATTTCGAGCACGGGCATCGTGTTCACTCCTTGATGGTGGTTGCGAAGGCTTTGACGAGGGCTTGTCGGGTGTTGCGGCAGTGGGCGGTCTCGGTCGCGGCGAAGGTGCCGTGTTCGAAGTACCGGTTGCCGGCGTGTGCGCCGCGGCAGAAGTCGAAGAACGCGCATCCGGCCTGGCAGTTGGTGAGGCCGTGAAGCAGTTCTTGGATGTAGCCGACCTGGTGCGCGCGGCGCAGCATGGTGGGCAGCGACTGGCCGAGTACGTTGCCGACGATGAAGTCGTGGTGTTCGGGCGCGTCGGTGCCGAGCAGTTCCGGGGACATCAGCACGGTGTCCCCGTTCCAGGCGATCGTGGGGATCGGGTCGTGTTTGGCCTTGGCCCATTCCTCCTTCCGCCCGTCGCGGGCTTGGGCCAGGTAGATGGCGAGCTGGTCGATCTCCCGGACACGCAGGCGGGTGCCCGGATGGTGGCGGCGGTGGGCGAGGACGCCCCTCCAGAACGCCTCGGCGGCCGCGGCGTCAACGGGGGCGCGGGTGTTGGCGCCTTCGAGTTCCTCGATGTTGAACCCGACCCGCCTGCAGCCGAGGTCGCCGAAGAAGGTCATGAGGCGGTCGGGGTTGGTGATGGTCTGCGGGGAGACCACGCAGATCACGCTGAAGTCGATCTGGTGCTCACGCAGCAGCCTGATGCCGCGCATGATCCGTTCGAAGGCGGGCTTGCCGGACCAGTCGACCCGGTCGAGGTTCGCGGCCGCCGGGCCGTCGATGCTGACCCCGACCTCGAACCGGTAGTCGCGGAACAGTTCGCACCACGCTTGGTCGATCAGGGTCGCGTTCGTCTGGATCGCGTGCCGTACCCGCCCGGCTCGCCGCAGTTCCTCGAAGGCCTGGAGCCGTTCGGTGAACCTGGCGATGGGCAGGGCGGTGGGCTCGCCGCCGTGCCAGACCACGTCGACCGGCCCGCCGCCCGGCTCGTGGCCGTGCCGGGCGGCCTGCTCGGCGATCGAGGCCGCGACGGACTGAGCCACTGCCGGCAGCAGCTCGTAGCGCTTCTTTCGAGCGGGCAGGTAGCAGTAGCCGCAGTCGAGGTTGCAAAGGCTGGTCGGCTGGAGCACGACGGTCCGGAAACTGCGGCCGATCCGCTCATCGAAGTCGGCCTGCCCGGGGCTGCTGGGGCGGCCGGCCGGGGTGGTGCTGGTGTGGGGGGCGCTGGCGTCCATGCCGTCACCATCGCCCGCCGGTCGGCCAGATCCCGCTGACATCTCGATGTCATGACAGATGGCCTGTCACCGCTGCCCCGATGACATGTCATCGGGCTTGCCGGCGCGGCTTGATCCGCCTGGCTTCTCATGATCGGTGGGCTATCGTGGCGGGCGTGGTGCGACGTTCGATCCTCATCCAAGACGACGAGGTGACCAAGGACACCGGCTTCGTCCTGATCTGCTCGGGCTATCTGGTCGAGCAGGGGCGGGTCCTGCTGGTGCACCACAACCGGTTCGGCAAGTGGGTTCCGCCCGGCGGGCATATCGAGCCGGGCGAGACGTTCGCCGAGACGGCGGTCCGGGAGTTCAAGGAGGAGACCGGGCTGCTGGTCGAGGCATTGTCCTCCCAGCCGGTGATCCATCCCCCTGACGACAACGCCACCCCGGAGCCGGTGCCGTTCTATGCGGATCTGGAGCGCGAGGGCTTCCGTGTTCCGGCGATCGTCCAGTTCTTCTATGTCCGGCGGATCACTGACGACCAGGAGCTGCAGGCCCAGCTCGAAGAGGTCCACGACGCCAAGTGGTTCACCCTCGGCGACTTGGACGACCTGCCGACCTTCGAGCAGGTCCGGTCGCTGGCCCGGTTCGCGCTGTGCAACTACCCGATCGAAACCGAACGCGCCTGATCAGGTGCCGGCCAGGGGCGGCCGTCACGTGGTCTGGTCCGGCGTGCGGCTCTTCGCAAGCTCGTCGGCCCCGGCGGCGTCGGCTCTTGCGGCAAGGGCGTAACCGCTTACCTGACCGTCGCCACCGGTGAGCTGGCGGGGGACGACGAGCTTGACCGGGGCCCCGCCGAACCCCTCGGCGATCGCGGTGTTGAGCCGCTGGACGTACTTGGGCACCGAGGACGGTGCGACGTGCAACGCCGAGGCGATCTGCGCGACGGCCAGGCCGCCGGGCGCGTGATGCAGCAGCACCGCCAGGTCGAACAGCCGCTGCGACACCATGCAGGCCGCTGAGGAATCGGCGGTGCTCACCACGATCTGCCGCCCCCGGGCCATCAGCGAGACCTCCCGCAGCTCGGGCGCGGCGCCCTCTAACCGGCCGGACCGGTGGCCGGCCCCGATGCCGTCTGCATCGGCCATGCCGAGCTGCCCGATCCGCAGGCGGGCCTCCTCGTAGGCGGTGACGGTGTAGTAGGCGGCCCGGATGGTGGCCCGTCGCCCGGACGCGCCCGGCTCGTTCCAGAGCCCGGCCTCCCGGTCCCACAGGTCGTTCATCAACCGCCAGGCCCGCCCCAGCCGCTGATCGTGCGGGTTGCCGCCGGCGCGGAGCACGCTCTGCACGCCGAGCGCGTAGGCCATGTGCTCCCAGGCGGTGCCCTGAACGTCCTTGTCGTCCTCGACGAAGGTCTCCCAGCGGTGATGGTTGCGCAGCAGCCACTGCCCGGCGTCGGCGATGATCTGGGAGGGGCGTAGCAGCTCCGGCCTGCCGTGGACCCCGCCGACCTCCTGCGGTTCCTCGCGGCTGGGGGTGCCGCCCAGGGGTTGCCGCCCGGCCGCGGCGGCCACGGCCATCAGACACAGCGCGGTCTTGCTCGGGCTCGGCGCGGTGTCAACATAGGTCCGCCATCCCCAGGCGCCACTGGAGCGGCGGTGATAGAGCACTCCGGTCAGCCCGTGCCTGATCAGCGGCTCAACCCGGGCGGCCAGAGTGCCGGTGTCGGCCCCGCCGGGCAGCGCCAGTCCGGGACCCAGCGCGGTCAACGTGTCGCGCAGCCGCGACAGCGCCAGCACCGCCAGCGCGGTCTGGTGCAGCGAGGTGTCGTCGATCCCGGCGACCTCGGGCCATCCCTGATCGATCTGCTGCCGCTCCAGCCAGTCCACGCACCAGGCCGCGGTCTCGGCGACCCGCGGCTGGGTGAAGAACTCCGGGTAGTGCAGCAACCCGGTCAGCCCGAAACAGACGAACCGGGTGTTCTCCCCGCGACCGCCCTTCTGCCGGGGACGGCAGTGCTGTTCGACCACCCCGGACAGGTAGGCCAGCGCATCCCGGACCGGTGAGCCGCCGACCCCGGCGGCCCGCAAGATCGCCAGCACCTCGCTGGTGTTCACGATCGACGACACCGACGACAGCGTCAGCCCCCACCCGCCGTCGAAACCCTGACAGCCCAGCAAAGTCCGGGCCGCGCAGGCGACCCGCTTGTCATAGGAGGCAAGCCCGGCCAGCTTCAACGTCGACCACCCTCACGGCGTCCAGCTGATGACACACGGTCATCGTGAGCATAACCAGCCCCGGCACAGTGGGTCACTGCCCAGATTCGCCCAGTGCTCAGACCTTGCCGGTGCCCCAGTATTCAGAGCAGGTCCGGGTGGCCTTCTCGTACGATGATCGGCCCATAGAGGTTTGGTGCTGGTCAAGGGATCCCACCTGTACGAACTGATGTACCGCATGCCCGCCTGACTACCGGGGCCGGAGCGGCGTCTGGATGGGGGCGAACCGCATGGGGTAGGGCCCCGCGCGGCGGGCATCCGGGCACTGGCCCCGCTCGGCCTGTGCTTCCTGCCCGCCTTCGTTCTCCTCGGCGTCGTCCCAGCCATCGCCGGGATCGCCTCGACCATCCTCCTGCCCCGGTGAACCGGGTTTTCCACAGAAGTGTGTTCGGGCGCCGGGGTGCTTTCCGGCTCGGCAGCCTTGAGGGGAACCACGAGCGGAAGGAGCCCCATGCGGGCGATGAAGATGGTGGTGCGGCGATGGTCCGGGGTGTGCAGGGATCGGGGGATGTCCACCGCCGAGTACGCGGTCGGCACCATCGCGGCGGCGGCCTTCGCCGGCCTGCTGTTCAAGATCGTGACCAGTTCGCAGGTGAAGTCGCTGCTCTTACAGATCATCGAGAAGGCACTCAGGCTCGCGGGCTGAGCGATCGCGGGATGGCCACGGCGGAGATCGCCGTGGCACTCCCCGCCCTGGTACTGATCACCGCGGTCGCGCTGTGGGCACTGGTGGCCGTGTCCGTCCAGCTCACCTGTACGGACGCGGCCCGAACCGGGGCGCGTGCCGCCGCCCGGGGCGAGTCCCTCACTGCTGTACGCGATCTCGTGGTGAGGGCCGTCCCGAAGGGGGCGACCGTGCGGGTCCGCCGAGATGAGGCCACCGTCCATGTGGACGTCTCCGCCCCGGTCGAACCGCCCGCGGCGTCCGGCCTCCCACCCCTGACCGTCCACGCCCACGTAGCAGCCGCAACGGAACCCGGCGTTCCTCCCGGCGCCGCCGAACCCGACAAGCCGTCCACAAGGAGGTGATGTGTCGCGAGCTGCTCGTCGCTCATTGGCTCACCCATGGGTGGCTCGGCCGTCCGCAAAGAGGTGATGTGCGGTATGCGGAGCCCGGCGTCCACCCGGTACGGCTGAATCCGATCGGCGTCCGTGCGGGGGTGATGCGCCACATCAGGACGACAGTGCAGGTGAGGCTGGTTTTGAGTGAATGGAGGGGCTGGTGAAGGTGTGGGGGGCGGTCAGGGGGGATCGGGGGTCGGGGACGGTTTGGGTGGTGGCGTTCGCGGCCGTCGTGTGGGTGGTCGGTGTGGCGGCGATCGTGGTCGGCGGGGTGCGGGGGGCGAGGCACCGGGGTGACGCGGCGGCCGACATGGCGGCCTTGGCGGGCGCGGCGCGGGTGGCCGAGGGCGAGGGGGCCGCGTGCGAGCGGGCGAGGGGCGTCGCGGCCGAGTCGGGTGCCCGGTTGTCGCGCTGCCGGGTGAGCGGAGACGTCGTCGATGTCTCGGTGATCGTCCCCCTGAAGGTGCCGATGGGGGGCGCGGGCCTGCGGGTTGTTTCCCGGGCCAGGGCTGGTCCTGTGGGACGAGACGGCGTAACCTGACGCGGCACGGCTCGTTGCACTGAGTGTCAATAGAGTGGAAGGGGTCGCGGAGGATGCCGACACGTTGCGCTTTGTCATCGTCCTGTGACTTCTGCCACCCGAGGGTGCGTTACGCTGCCGTAAGCCCACGGTTATCACCGGACGCGGTGTGCAGCCCCGCGAGGCCCCTGGCGGGACGGGACGAGCAGGACACTGCGCCGGGCCGCTCCTGGCGGAGTCCGAATTCCTCCCTGGCCTGAAGGCCAGGACATCCTTCGGAGGATTAGGTGACCATCATTCGCAGGATCGGTGCGGTCGTGCTCGCGGCGCCCCTTGCGATGAGCTTCCCGGTACTCGGCGCCATGCCCGCGCGGGCCGCGACGACGAGCGTCATCACCCCGGCGGACGGCGCGGTCATCACGAGCGGATCCCAGCTGACCGCCAAGGCCCACTTCGACTTCGCGATCACGATGCAGTTGCGGGTGGCCGGCCCGGGGATCGGTGACATCTTCCTCGCGGAGAAGGGCTTCTCCGGGGACATGTCCGGGACCTTCCCGATCACTCAGAACGGCCGCTACAAGGTCTACCTGAAGGGCAAGCAGACCGGCGGCGTCTACGACTCCAACACCGTCACCGTGCGGATCGCCCCTGCCGCCCCCACCGGCGTGTCCGCGGACGTGTCCGGCCGCAGGCTCGTCGTGAAATGGAACCGCGGCATGGAGGACGACCTCATCGGCTACGCGCTCTCGGGGTCCGGGGTGCAGTCCAAGTCCGGCTCCCTGGGTTCCCTGTGCCAGGGGACGAGTTGCGCCACCACCCTGGCGCTGACCCGGTCGGGCGGCACGGTCTCCGTGGGCGTCCGGGCGAGGCGTTCCACCGGGACGGGCGGGTCGCTGTACTCCGGCGCCTCCTCGGCGACCGCCACGGTGGGCGGCGGGTCCGGGGCGCTGCCCGGCGGCACGGTTCCGTCCCTCCCCTCGAACTCCAGCGTGCCCAGGGCGGGGACGCCGCTGACGCCGTTCAACAACGAGTCGCCGGTGACGCTCCCGTCCGTCCAGCCGGACGGTGCGACGCCCGGCTTCACCTACCCGGCGCCACAGATCGCCACCGACTCGCCGAAGGCGCAGGACGTCGCGGCGACCGACAGGCTCCAGTGGGGCAAGAGCGTGGGCATCGCGCTGGTCCTCCTGATCGTCGCCGCGCACCTCGGCACCTGGACGCGCCGGCTGCGCGTCGCCCAGGCGGGCACGAGCAACACCGGCATGGCGGCCCGCGCGGCGCGCAGTGGTACCGGCCGCAAGCGGGTGAGCAAGGCGCGCGAACAGATCGCGCGTGCCGAGGCCCGCGCCAAGACGGCGCCGGTCATGTCCGCCGTCATCTCCGGCAAGCGCGCCAAGCCGGCAAGGCCCGGTGTGCCGCCGCGCAACGCCTCCACCAAGCCGAAGGCGGGCCGCCGTCCCGCGACCCTCGGCAAGGGCTCCGGCGGCGTGAACGTCCGGCTGGCCAAGCCTCCCTCGGCCAAGTCCGCTTCGGCCGAAGGGCGCAAGCGCGGCCATCGCCGCAAGTAACCCCGCGGGGGTGACCTCGCCGTGTCGGCTTGGGCGGGACGGTGGCGAGGGGGTTTGGGCAGGGTCTAGGCTGCCTTGCCAGTCGGAACGCCCGGATCGTCCGGGAATGCGTCCCTGTCGTCCGAGACCTCGGTCCTGTCCCCCGCAGGGCCTGATGGAGAGGAGACCCCCGCATGATCTTCCTGGGCCTGATCGTGGCGCTCGCCGCCGCCGTGGCCGGTGTCGCCGTGGTGCTGGACAACACCGGCGACGTCCAGATGTCCATGTTCGGTGAGCAGATTCCGGGGATCACGCAGCAGTGGCACGTCTTCATGGCCGGGGCCGTGGTCGCGGTCGTGTTCATGTCCGGGGTGATGGTCGCGGCGCTCGGCTTCAGGCGGGCGATGAACGTGCGGCGTGAGCTGCGGGACCTGCGGGACGAGCACGAGGAGTCCCTGCAGACGCTGGAGATGGAGCGGCGGAGGCTGCAGCAGGCGCTCGCCCAGGCGCGGCGCGGCATGGACGACCAGCCCCCGGTGCCGGCCCAGCGCGTCGCCCCGAACTGACGGACGGGCGGTCTCAGGGGGCCCGGTCCAGGAGGACGGCCAGGAGTTTCAAGGCGCCCGCCTTGTCCAGGGGGTCGTTGCCGTTGCCGCACTTGGGGGACTGGATGCAGGACGGGCAGCCCGAGTCGCACTCGCAGGACGCGATGGCGTCGCGTGTCGCGCGGAGCCAGGAGGAGGCGTCCGCGTAGCCGCGTTCGGCGAATCCCGCGCCGCCCTCATGGCCGTCGTACACGAAGACGGTGAGGAGCCCGGTGTCAGGGTGGACGGCCGTGGACACGCCCCCGATGTCCCAGCGGTCGCATGTGGCGAACAGCGGGAGCAGGCCGATCGAGGCGTGTTCGGCGGCGTGGGCGGCGCCGGCCAGGTCCAGGTCGTCCAGGGCGGCGATCTGGCCTTCGGAGAGCGTCCACCAGACGGCGCGGGTGCGGAGCGTGCGGGGCGGCAGGTCCAGGGGCTTCTCGCCGAGCATCTCACCGGTGTGCAGGCGGCGCATCTGGTACGCGACCACCTGCCGGGTCACGTCGACGGTTCCGAAGCAGAGCGTGGCCTCACCCCAGGAGATCGAGCGGAGCCGTTCGACGATGCTGATGTCGGTCACATCGCGGGCGGTCGTCGAGTAGTCGGGGTCGGCCGCTTCTACGAGCGCGACCGAATCGTCCAGGTCGAGTGTCTGGACGATGTAGGACTCGCCCTGGTGGATGTAGACGGCACCCTCGTGGACGGTGGTGTGCGCGGACGGTTCGTCCACCGTGCCGAGCAGGCGCCCGGTCGGCGTTTCCACCACCTGGACGGGTTCGCCGCCCGCTCCGCGGATATCGGCCAGGTCGATGGCCTTGTCGCGGCGCGTCCAGTACCAGCCGGCGGGGCGGCGGCGGAGCATGCCGCGGCGGACGAGGTCGGGCAGCAGGCCGGCGGTCTCCGGGCCGAACAGCGGCAGATCGTCCTCGGTGAGCGGCATTTCGGACGCGGCGCAGCACAGGTGCGGTTCCAGGACGTACGGGTTGTCGGGGTCGAGGACGGTCGCCTCGACCGGTGTCCCGAAGATCGCCTCGGGATGGTGGACGAGGAACGTGTCGAGCGGATCGTCCCGGGCCACGAGGACGGAGAGCGCGGCCTGTCCGGATCGTCCGGCGCGTCCGGCCTGCTGCCAGAGGGACGCGCGGGTGCCGGGCCAGCCGCAGACGAGGACGGCGTCGAGCCCGGAGACGTCCACGCCGAGTTCCAGCGCGTTGGTGCTGGCGAGCCCGACGATCGAGCGGGAGCGCAGGGCCTCCTCCAGAGCACGCCGTTCCTCGGGCAGATAACCGGCGCGGTAGGCGGCGACCTGGTCGGCCAAGGGCGGGGCGACCTCGTGCAGCGCGCGCTTGGCGCTGAGCGCCACCGACTCTGCCCCGCGCCTGGAACGGACGAATGCGAGTGTCTGGACGCCCTCCGTAACGAGGTCGGCCAGAAGGTCACCTGCCTCGGCCGTGGCGGCACGGCGAACAGGGGCGCCTCGCTCGCCGCGCAGCTCCGTCAACGGCGGCTCCCACAGCGCGAACGTGGCGGGCCCGCGCGGCGAGGCGTCGTCGTCGACCGCGACCACGTCCAGCCCGGTGAGGCGGGACGCGGTGGACGCGGGCTCGGACGTGGTCGCCGATGCGAGGATGAACACCGGCGAGGAGTGGTACCGCCCGCACAGCCGGCGCAGGCGGCGCAGAACCTGCGCGACGTGGGACCCGAAGACGCCCCGGTATCCGTGGGCCTCGTCGATGACCACGTACCGGAGGCGGCGCAGGAAGGAGGACCAGCGGGCATGTCCGGGCAGCATCGACCGATGCAGCATGTCCGGATTGGTCAGCACATAGTTCGCGTGCTGCCGGACCCACGTCCGCTCGTCCCACGGCGTGTCGCCGTCGTAGGTCGCCGCCCGCACCCGGGTGAGGCGCAGGGAGCGGAGCGCGCGGAGCTGGTCGGCGGCGAGCGCCTTGGTCGGCGACAGGTAGAGGATCGTCCCCTCCTGGCGCGGGTTCTCCTCACCCGCATAGATCGCCTCGATGCAAGGCAGCAGGTAGGCCAGCGATTTACCGGACGCGGTCCCTGTGGCGATGATCACAGAACGTCCGGCATGGGCGTGGTCGGCGGCGACGGCCTGATGCTCCCAGGGGGCCTCGATGCCCGCCGCGGTGAGCCGCTCGACCAGTACCGGCGGTGCCCAGGACGGCCACCCGGCCCGGCGGCCCTGACGTGCGGGAACGCTCTCCACATGGGTGATGCGATCGCGCCGTGCGGGTTCGGCGAGGAGCCGGTCCAGCGGAGTTGAAGATCTTTGGGCGCCCATCAGGTTTTCAGTTTGCCAGCCTGGGCAAAACTACGGGAACGCCCCGGCGCCGGAGGGCCCGTACCCCCTGCCCTGGCCGGTAGATCAGCAGGTCAGACGGGATGGCGCGAACTTTCGCCCGAGTGGGCGATTACCTGCGTACACGACGCCGGAGCGTGGTTGAATCACGGCGAAGTCTCGATGGTCGGTCACCGTCCGGTGGCCCGGACATCGGGATCGGATAGTGCTGCACGGCGCGTGGAGGATCTGTGGACCTGAAGGTGAACGACTACACCACCGACGATGGCCTCACCGTCATCAACGTGGAGGGCGAGATCGACGTCTACACGGCGCCGAAGCTTCGCGAGAAGCTCATCGACCTGGTCAACAAGGGCAAGTTCCACCTGCTCGTGGACATGGAGAAGGTGGAGTTCCTCGACTCCACCGGCCTCGGCGTCCTCGTCGGCGGGTTGAAGCGGGTGCGCGCGCACGACGGCTCGCTGGAACTGGTGTGCACCCAGGAGCGCATCCTCAAGATCTTCCGGATCACGGGGCTGACCAAGGTCTTCGGCATCCACACCTCGATCGCCGAGGCCGAGGAGAAGCGCAAGGGCGCCAAGTAGGCGGCCTGTAGCTGAGATGGCGACCGTTGAACTGTCCTTCAGTGCGCTGCCCGTCCACGTCCGGACCGCACGCCTGATCGTGACCGCCGTTGCCCGCCGCAGCGGCGTCGCCGAGCCGCTGCTGGACGAGGTCCGGCTCGCGGTCGGTGAGGCGTGCTCGCGTGCCGTGGAGGCGCATCGCCGGCACTGCCCGGACGAGCCCGTCCGCCTTGAGCTCAGTGGCGCCGACCGCCGCTTCGAGGTGACCGTCAGCGACACCGTGCCCGGCGACGGCACTCCGGGTGACCTCCCGACGGCCCTGGACGCGGACGAGCTCGAGTACGGCCTGGGCGAGGGTACGGCGGAGCTGGGGCTGGCGGTCATCGCCGGGCTCGCCGACGATGTGGACATCGCTGCCACGCCCAAGGGGGTCCAGATACGGATGAGCTGGCCCGCCGAGGCCGAGGCGACGATCTAGCCGCCCGCCCGCCCCGACACGACCAAAGGCCCCGCCACCCCCGGCGGGGCCTTAGTCATTCCCGCCCACCCCACTCCCGCCCACCCACACCCCCCGCGCGCCCACACCCCGCGACCGCCACACGAGCTCCAAGGGGCCGCGTGCGCGCGGTCGGGGGAGGGGATTGGTGGGGGCGGTGGGGCCGGTGTTGCCGGTGTTGTGAGACTCTCTTTGAGTTGATCTTAGTTCGAACCGATTTGGGTCTGGACAGATTCTGTGTTAATGCCTAGCTTTAATACGGATGCCGGTGGTTGTGGTGCTCCGGCCATAGCCGCGCGCCTCGTTGGGGTGGCGGCGGAGTAAGCGTTGGCTCACCTGCGTTGAGCTGCGACGATGTCCGCTGGGCGGGCTTATATGTCAAATTTCCGGCATATCGTCCATCGCATTTCGGCGACATGCTCATCAAGGGCCGTCCGGCCTTAACATTCGACTTGCACGTGCGTAGACTCCCGGCACCCGCGCTGCCGTGCGAGGCGTTCGAAATCATGACTCGCGGGGTACGCGGTAAAGATCGTCTTTTTGACGATCGAGTCGCAACGCCCCTGTCGAGGAGGACGGATGTCCGGGTTTTCCCTGTCAAGCCCGGCCAGCGCAGAAGTGGATCTCGGCGGCGGCGACCTTTCCCTGGTCGTCGTCGTCGCCGTGATCGCGCTGCTGGCACTGGCCGTCGCCGCGGGTCTGGTTCGCGATGTCCTGGCCGCGGGCCAGGGCACCGCCAAGATGCAGGAGATCGCGCGGGCCGTTCAGGTGGGCGCCAGTGCCTATCTGAAACGCCAGTTCAGAACGGTCGCGGTCTTCGTGGTGCTGATCCCGCTCGTTCTGCTGCTGCTCCCCGCCGACTCCACGGGTGAGCGGATCGGACGGTCGGTCTTCTTCGTCGTCGGCGCGCTGTTCTCCGCCGTCACCGGGTTCACCGGCATGTGGCTCGCGGTCCGCGGCAACGTCCGGGTCGCCGCGGCCGCCCGCGAGGAGGACGGCGAGAAGACGGCGATGCGGATCGCGTTCCGCACCGGCGGCGTCGCCGGCATGTTCACCGTCGGCCTCGGCCTGTTCGGCGCGGCGGTCGTCGTCCTCGCCTACCAGGGCAACGCGCCGAAGGTGCTGGAGGGCTTCGGGTTCGGCGCCGCGCTGCTCGCCATGTTCATGCGTGTCGGCGGCGGCATCTTCACCAAGGCCGCGGACGTCGGCGCCGACCTCGTCGGCAAGGTCGAGCAGGGGATTCCGGAGGACGACCCGCGGAACGCGGCGACGATCGCCGACAATGTGGGCGACAACGTCGGCGACTGCGCGGGCATGGCGGCCGACCTGTTCGAGTCGTACGCGGTCACGCTGGTCGCGGCGCTCATCCTCGGCACGGCGGCGTTCGGCACCGAGGGCCTGGTGTTCCCGCTGGTCGTGCCGATGATCGGCGTCATCACCGCGGTGATCGGCATCTTCGCGGTGGCGCCCCGCGCCGGGGACCGCTCCGGCATGTCGGCGATCAACCGCGGGTTCTTCATCTCGGCGGCGATCTCGGCGATCCTCGTCGCGATCGCCGCGTTCGCGTACCTGCCGTCGTCCTTCGCCGACCTGAACGGCGTCACCGACAAGGCGATCCGCGGCCTGGACGCCGACCCGCGCTGGGTCGCGCTCGGCGCGGTGATCATCGGGATCGTGCTGGCCAGCGTCATCCAGTTGCTCACCGGCTACTTCACCGAGACCAACCGCAGGCCGGTCAGGGAGGTCACCGACAGCGCCCGGACGGGCCCGGCGACCGTCATCCTGGCCGGTATCTCGCTGGGCCTGGAGTCGGCCGTCTACACCGCGCTCGTGATCGCCGGTGCCGTCTACGGGGCGTTCCTGCTCGGCTTCGGCAACACCACCGTCGCGCTGTTCGCGGTGGCGATGGCAGGCACCGGGCTGCTGACCACGGTCGGCGTCATCGTGTCGATGGACACCTTCGGGCCGGTGTCCGACAACGCCCAGGGCATCGCCGAGATGTCCGGGGACATCAAGGGTGAGGCCGCGTCCATCCTGGAGCGGCTGGACGCCGTCGGCAACACCACCAAGGCGATCACCAAGGGCATCGCGATCGCGACCGCGGTGCTCGCGGCGACCGCGCTGTTCGGCTCGTTCCGGACGACGGTCATCGCGGCGCTGGACGGCGCCTCGAAGAGCGCCAAGGACGCCATCGGCGCCGACTTCCTCACCTTCAACCTGTCCATCGCCAGCCCGAACGTCCTGATCGGGCTGATCATCGGTGCGGCCGTGGTGTTCCTGTTCTCCGGCCTGGCGATCATGGCGGTGGGCCGGGCGGCCGGACGGGTCGTGGTGGAGGTCCGCGAGCAGTTCCGCACCAAGCCCGGGATCATGGACTACACCGAGAAGCCCGACTACGACCGCGTCGTGGACATCTGCACCCGGGACGCGCAGCGCGAGCTCGCCACCCCCGGACTGCTGGCGATCATGACGCCGATCGCGGTCGGCTTCGCGCTCGGGTACGCGCCGCTCGGCGCCTACCTGGGCGGCGCCATCGCCGCGGGCGTGCTGATGGCGGTGTTCCTCGCCAACTCCGGCGGCGCCTGGGACAACGCCAAGAAGGTCGTCGAGGAGGGCAACCTCGGCGGCAAGGGCAGCGAGGCGCACGAGGCGACGGTCATCGGGGACACGGTCGGCGACCCGTTCAAGGACACCGCCGGTCCCGCGATCAACCCGCTGATCAAGGTGATGAACCTGGTCGCGCTGCTGATCGCGGACGCCGTGGTGACCTACGCGGGCAACATCCCGCTGCGCGTCGGGGTGACCGTGCTGTCGGTCGCGGTCGTCGTCGCGGCGATCGTGGTCTCCAAGCGGCGCGCCGCCCCGATGGCCGAGTCCGCCCCGGCCCCCGCGGTCGAGGGCGGCACGGTGCAGGCGCCCCCCGTGGCGGACGGCCAGGCCAAGTCCGTCGAGGAGGCGGCCGTCGGCGCCGACTCGGGCGCGGCCAAGACCGAGACGGGCACCGGGGAGTCGGCCAAGAAGGGCTGACAGTTCAGAAGGGGAGGGCCGGTGGCGACGCGCCGCCGGCCCTCCCGCATGTCAGGGTCGTGTCCCGGCCACGCGGCGGCGGCCGTACGCTTGACGTGCGGGCCGGACGCCCCGGACCCGGACGTGCAATGAGATCGGGAGGCGCTGTGGCGAACAGCGGCGGCGGCAAGCCGACCATGTCGGGCGCCAAGGGTTTCGTCCTCGTGCTCGGCGGGATGCTCGGAATCCTTCTCGTGCTGTGGGGGCTGGCGGCGCTCGCCGCGCCCTAATGTGGCGGTCATGCCCACGCTCATCGTGCTCCGCCACGCCAAGGCCGTCGCCGGTTTCGGGACGCCCGACATCGACCGCACCCTCAACGACCGAGGCCGGCGCGACGCCGCGGCGGCCGGGGAGTGGCTCCGCGCGAACGGTCTCGTCCCCGACCGGGTGCTGTGCTCCACGGCGGCCCGGACGCGCGAGACGCTCGACCTGCTCGCGCTCGACGCCGCCGTGAGCCACGAGCCCGCGATCTACGACAACGACCCCGAACGGCTCCTCGCCCTGGTCAACGAGGCCCCGGACGATGCCGGGACGCTGCTGCTGGTGGGGCACAACCCGTCCGCGCACCAGTTCGTGCACGATCTGACCGGGCAGGCCCCGGACTCCTTCCCGACCTGCGCGCTCGCCGTGATCGAGCTGCCGGGCGCGTGGATCGACGTCCGCCCCGGCCTGGGAACGCTCCGGACCGTCCGCACCCCGAAGGGCTGACGCGGGTCAGGGCCGGGGTGCGGCGGCGGCGAGGGACGATTCGACGACCGTCCCGGCGTCGCGGCGCAGTGATCTGATCGTGTAGCGGGTGCCGGACACCTGCAGGAGGGCCTGCCGGAGCGGGGTGAGTTCCTCCCGGTCCACGCCCGCCTTGATCTCGGCGCGCCGCCGCCGGGTGATCGCGGACAGGTGGGAGTCGAGGTCGGCGAGCTCCTCGTCCAGTTCCAGGACGGGGGCGGCGTGCTCGGCGTCGAGGTTCGCCGGCTCCTCCAGCAGGCCGGCGGCCTCCTCGAACCGGTCGGCGAGCCGGTCGAGGATCTCCGGGATGGGCCCGGTGTCCACGGCCTTCGCGCGGGACAGCTTCGCGACCGTGATGAGGTGGTCGCGGGTGCGGTGCGCGGCGTCCACCGACCTGCGCAGCTCGGCGATCAGGCCGGTGTCGGGCCGGCGTTCGTGGCCGAGCCGGGCCCGGGTCTCGGCGACCGCCTCCGCCGACCGCTCGGCCGCGACGATCGTGTCGTGCGGCAGCCGGACCCGCTCCCCCGCGAGGACGTCCGCCGCCGCCCGGACCAGGCGGGCGTGCGTGCGGAGGAGACGTTCGAGCTGGACGGGCAGCCGCTCGGCGTGCCCGGCGGGCCACAGCAGCCGGACGGCGAGGTAGGCCATGGCCGCGCCGGCGATCGTCAGCCCGATCCGCTCGCTGGCGGTGCGCCAGTCGGCCGGCACGGAGAAGTCGAGCAGCATCATCGCCAGCGGCGTCCCGAACAGCGCCCAGTAGACGTAGTTCACCGACCGCATCGCGAACCCGGCCAGCGCGAACCCGAAGACGATCAGCGCGATGGCGGTCTGCCCGGGGACGAGCGTGAGGATGACCGCGGCGACGGCGGACCCGGCCGCGGTGCCGCCGACGCGCTGCACGAGCAGGTCGACGGTCTCGCCGTAGGTCGCGCGCAGGCTCAGCATCGCGGTGATCGTCATCCAGTGCCCGTGGGAGAGGCCGAGCACGGCGGCCAGCGCCATCGACACGGCCGCCGTCACGAACACCCGCGACACCTGCCGGAACACCGGGGACCGGGTGCGGACGGCGCCCCGTGTCCGCTCCCACGCGCGCATCGGGTTGAGCGTTCCCGGCATCCGGGGCGGCGCGACCGCGATCCGCAGGCCGCCCGCGACGATGCGGCGGGCGGAGGCGACCTCGCCCGCGATGCGGTCGATGGACCGGCGCACCTGGCTGATCAGCGCGACCGCGACGAGGTCCTCGTCCCCGGCGAGCCCGGCGCGCCGGATCTGCTCGGCGGTGCGCCCCATCCGCCGGACGGCCGCGGACTCCTCCCCGCCGAGCGGCGCCTCGCCCGCCGTCGCGGTCGCCCCGGCCAGCAGCCGCAGCCGCGCCGCGAGCGCGGAGATCGCGGTCTGCGTCTCCAGCCGCCACTCGCGGTCGGGCGGATAGTTCTTCGCGGCCTCCAGGACGGCTTGGAGCGTGACGGTCTCGTGCAGGACGCGTCCCAGCGCGTCGATGAGCCGTTCGGGCCGGGTGGGGTCGGTCCGGCCGCGTCCGGACCGGTACAGCGCGTAGGTGGCGCGCGCCGACGTCAGCGCCTCGGACGCGGCGCGCCGCCTGGCCTCCCAGTCCGGTATCCGGGTGACGGCCAGCAGTTCGGGGCTGGTCAGCTCGATGGCGTCCAGCGGACCGGCGTCGTGCGCCCCGACGTCCTCGGCGACCGCGTCGAGCGCCTCGGCGACCGCGTCGGCGCACTCGCTCAGCGCCGCCCGCAGCGGGCGCAGCCGCCGGGCCGGCCACGGCGCCAGCAGCAGCCCGGCGGTGAGCAGCCCGCCGATCAGCTCCAGCAGCCCGATGTTCAGCACGTCCCCGGCGGGCGGCCGGACGGCGCTCAGCAGTACCGCCAGGCCCGCCGTCGCCCCGATCCGCGGCACCGCGACCCCGAGCGCGACGAGCGGCGGCACGACGATCACGGTCGGCCACAGGTGCCCGCTGAGCAGCCCGCCCACGGCCGCCCCGAGCGCGACGACCACGACCCCGACCGCGAGGCTCCGGGCCTGCGCCCCGTAGGGCCCCTCCGGCGCCCGCAGCGCGACGAGATAGGCCCCGAGCGCGATCATCGACCCCTGCGCCGGGTGCCCGGTCAGCGCCCCCACGAGCAACGGCACGGCCACCGCCACGGCCGCGGTGGCCCCGTAAATGGGGGACGCCCGCCCGTTCGCCTGAACGTACGCCTGGCGCGCACGCTGCAGCACCGCTGTTCCTCCGCTTTCCTACGGCCGCTCGCGGAGATCACTTTCCCCGCGTCTCACCGTACCCCGATGGGTCAGCCCGCCTTCTGGGCGTCGAGGGCGTCCGCGGCCTCCACCTCGTCGCGGGAGATGCCCAGGAGGAAGACGATCGTGTCCAGGTAGGGGACGTTGACGGCGGTGTCGGCGGCTTGGCGGACCACCGGTTTGGCGTTGTAGGCGATGCCCAGGCCGGCGGCCTGGAGCATGTCCAGGTCGTTGGCGCCGTCGCCGATCGCGACGGTCTGGCTGATGGGGACGCCGGCCTCGCGGGCGAAGCGTTCGAGGGCGGCGGCCTTGCCGGCGCGGTCGATGACCCGGCCGGTGACGCGGCCGGTCAGCTTGCCGTCGACGATCTCCAGCGTGTTGGCGGCGGAGTAGTCGATGCCGAGGTCCTCGACGAGGGCGTCGGTGATCTGGGTGAAGCCGCCGCTGACGATGGCGAACTTGTAGTCGAGGCGCTTGAGGGTGCGGACCATCGTGCGGGCGCCGGCGGCGAGGCGGAGCCTGTCGCGGACCTCGTCGATGGCGGAGGCGTCCAGCCCGGCGAGGAGCGCGACCCGTTCGCGCAGGGAGCCCTCGAAGTCGAGTTCGCCGCGCATGGCGGCCTCGGTGACCTTGGCGACCTCGCCGAGGCAGCCGGCGTGCTCGGCGAGCAGCTCGATGACCTCGCCCTGGATGAGGGTGGAGTCGACGTCCATGACGATCAGCCGCTTGGCGCGCCGGCTCAGCCCGCTCTGCTGGACGGCGACGTCGACCTGCTGCTCGGCGGCCTCGGCGGTGAGGGCGGCGCGCAGCGCGTCGGGGTCGGCGCCGGACACGTCCATCTCGATGCAGGTGACGGGGGTCTGCGCGAGCCGTTCGATGCGGTCGATGTTGGCGCCGTGCGCGGAGATCCGCCCGGCGATCCCGGCCATGGCGGCGGGCTTCAGCGGGGCGCCGAGGACGGTGACGTGCAGCCGCCCGGTCCGCTTCGGCAGCCGCCGGTTGCGGCCGGTGGACAGCTCGATCTCCATGTCGAGGTCGCTCGCGACGTGCTCGGCGGCGTTCCAGACGCGTCCGATGTCGGCGCCCTCGTGGTAGGCGAGCAGGACCCCGAGGATGAGCCGCCCGCGGATCACGACCTGCTCCACGTCGGCGACCGTGAGCGGGAAGTCGGAGAGTGTCCGGAACAGACGCGACGTCACGCCGGGGCGGTCGCGTCCGGTGAGTGTAATGAGCAGCGTGCGCTGTGCTGACCCGTCCATAGCTGTTTTCCACGGTACCGGCCGTGACGTGGGGCTCGTGCGCCCGGTCCGGCATGCGAGACGCTACCGGCCCAGGATGAGGTTGAGGTCCCCGAATTCGTGCCAGAGGTAGGTCTCGGCCAGAGCGGCCTCGTAGGTGGCGGTGAGCAGGTCGCGGCCGGCGATGGCGGTGAGCATCATCAGGTGGGACGACCTGGGTTCGTGCAGGCCGGTGAGAAGGCCGTCCACGGCCCGGACGCCGTTCTCGGGGGTCACGATGTGCTCGGTCCACCCCGAGGACGGCCGGACGCGTCCGGAGGCGTCCACGGCCGTTTCCAGGGCGCGGACGGCGGTCGTCCCGACGGCGATCACCCGGCGGCCCTGGGAGCGGACGTGCTCGACCAGCGCGGCCGTCGCTTCCGGCACGCGGTAGCGCTCGGCGTACGGGGGTTCGTGGGCCTCCGGGGACGCGACGCCCGTGTGCAGCGTGATCGGCGTGATCAGGACGCCGCGGGACACCAGGCGGGTCACCAGTTCGGGTGTGAACGGGCGGGCGGCGCTCGGCATCTCCGCACCGCCCGTCGCATGGTCGTAGGCGAACACGGTCTGGTACGCGGCGGCGGGCCAGTCGCGGTGGACGTACCCGTAGCGGATCGGCACCCCGTGACGCCGCAGGTACGGGACGACGTCGGTACTCAGGCGGGCGCGCCAGAGGCGGTGGGTGTGCCGTCCGACGAGGGTGAGGGTGGCGCCACCGGGCAGGGGGATCCATTCGCCGGGTGAGCCGCCCGCGTAGGGGTGGGCGGTGGCGCCGGTCAGGCGGCGCAGCTCGACGAGCCACAGCCGGTCGTCCGCGCCGGGCACCGGGGTGGAGAAGTGCACGCTGATCCGGTCGAGCCGGACGGCGGCGGGCAGCGTGGACGAGGTGTTGACGACCAGCAGGTCACCCGGGTCGAGAAGGGCGGGCAGGTCACCGAACCCGTGGTGGGTGATCTCGCCGGTGGCGCGCCGGGAGACCAGGAGCCGGACGCCGTCGCGGGTCCGGCCGCGCGCCTCGGGCGGCTCGTGCGCCTCCAGGGACGGGGGCAGGGTGAACTCGACGGTCATGTCCTGACCTCCAGGCGGAACGCGGCGAAGACCCCGAACGCGGCGATCGCGGCGCACAGCGCGCCCGCGACGGCGAGGCCGGTGCCGAGCCGGGCGGCGCCGAACGCGGCGACCAGCGCGCCCGCGACGCCGACGACGAGGGACGAGCCGAGGGTGTCGGCGACCTGCAGCGCGGACGAGTTGACGCCCTGCTCGTCCGCGGGCGACAGCCGCAGCAGCAGGACGGACAGGCTGCCGATCGCGAACCCCATCCCGGCCCCGGCCACGATCCACGGGAGGACGGTCGTCCACCCGGAGAACCGGAGGCAGACCGTGGCGGCGGCGATCCCCGTGATGACGCAGAAGGCGCCGAGCAGGACGTAGAACTCGCGGGGCCGCTCGGACCTGCCCTGGATCTGCGACGCCGCCGACCAGCCGAGCGCCCCGGCGGTCAGCACGAGCCCGGCCGTGCCCGCGCTGAACCCGTGCAGCCGGACCAGGGCGAGCGGGATGAACACCTCGGCCCCGGTGAACGCGCCGGACAGCAGCCCGCGGACGGCGATGACGCTCGGCAGCCCGCGGTGGAACCGGAGCGTTCCGGGGGGCAGCAGCCGGGGCAGCCCGAACACCAGGCCCGCGATCCCCGCGGCGGCCGCCGCCGTGGTCGTCCAGCCCGTCCCGTCCAGGCCGTAGAGCAGGAGCGCGGCGCCCGCCGCGACGGCGACGGCGGCGGGCACGCGGCCGCCGCCGTTCGCGGGCGCGGTCCCGGGCTCGCCGATGCCGCGCAGCGCGGGCACCAGCGCCAGCGCCGGCGGGATCACCAGCGGGATCAGCCCGAGGAACACCCAGCGCCAGCCGATGTGCTCGGCGACGAAGCCGCCGAGCGCCGGGCCGATCAGCGACGGCAGCACCCACGCCGCCGCCAGCGCCGCGAACACCCGGGACCGCAGGTTCTCGGGGTAGACGCGGGCGATCACCACGTACATCGCGACGAGCGAGATCCCGGTGCCGAGGCCCTGCACGGCGCGGCCCGCGACGAACACCTCCATGGACGACGCCGCGCCCGCCACCACCAGACCGGCGAGGAACGCGCCGAGCCCGGCCATGAACGGCCGGGACGGGCCCGCCCGGTCGACCCAGCCGCCCGCCAGCACCGTGGACAGCAGGCTCATGATCAGGGTGGCGGAGAAGCCCCACGCGTACAGCGGCAGGCCGTTCAGGTCGTCGGCGACGACCGGCATGACGGTGCCGACGGCCATGTTCTCGAACGCCAGCAGCGTGACGACCAGGACGATCCCGGACGTCGCCCCCCGGTACCCGGCGCCCAGAATGCCGTGATCTGCAACTTTCACCTGATCATGATGGAGGATTCCGGTCATCGCGCCGCCATCAGGTCGGCGGCCCGGTAGCGCCCGCTGGGGAGCCGGTGGGCGATCAGCCGGTGCAGCGCGGCGGCGGCCTCCGCCGGCGGCGGGGCGGCGTCGGCGTCCTCCCCGGCGGCGCGCAGCATGGCGGTGTTCATCTCGCCCGGGTCCGCCCACCAGACGGCCACGCCGGGCTCCTCGGCCGCCAGGACGTTCGACAACTGCTCCAGCGCCGCCTTGGACGCCCCGTAACCGCCCCACGTCGCGTAGCTCTCCACGGCCGCGTCCGAGGTGATGTTGAGGATCGCGCCGCGCCGTTCCCGGAGGCTCGGCAGGACGGCCTGGATCAGCGCGAGCGGCGCCAGCACGTTCGTCGCGAACGTGCCCGCCAGGTCCTCGGCTGGCAGTGAGGCCAGCCGCGGCATGGGCGTCGGCCCGAGGGTGCTCGCGTTGTTGACGAGGAGGTCGAGCCCGCCTGAGACCGCCCGGACGAGGTCGGCCCGATGCGCGGGGTCGGTGACGTCCCCCGCGATCCCGGTCGCGCCGGTCTCGGCGGCGGCGGCCGAGAGGGCGGCGGTGTCGCGTGCGTCGATGACGAGGTTCCAGCCGTCCCGCGCGAGCTCACGGGCGAGCGCCCGTCCGAGCCCCCGGGACGCGCCGGTGACGAGTGCCGTTCTCATGCCTTCGACGCTAGGAACCGGCGCGGCTCGCGGCATCGGCCGCACGGTCCCCCGGCCGGTGGTCAGATGGTCCTAGGACCGGAGCCGGGGCGGCCCGGACACCGATACTCGCTCAGGGTGATTCGGGAGGACGCGCCCAGAGAGTACGGTCTTCACATGTGAGCACCGCGTAGGGCTCGGCAGGGGGAGGACGAGAGGCCGGGATGGACACCGACAACGGGTGCCGCGGCGACCAGGGCGCGACCCTGCACGCCGTCAGCTCCGCCGTGCTCGCGGTGACCCGGCACCTGTCCGTGCACGAGGTGCTGCAGGTGATCGTCCGGGCGGCGGCGCAGTTGCTGGACGCCCGGTACGCGGCCCTCGGCGTCCCGGACGACGAGGGATCGTTCGCCGAGTTCGTCGTCGAGGGCGTCTCGGAGGAGGAGTGGGAGCGGATCGGCCCGCTGCCCCGCCAGCACGGCATGCTCGCCGCGATGCTGAGGGGCGACGCCCCGAAACGGCTCGGCGACATCCGCAGGGAGCCGGAGTTCGAGGGCTGGCCGGCCGCGCATCCCGTGCTGAGGGATTTCCTCGGCGTCCCGATCCGCGACGGCGAGGACGTGCTCGGCATCATCTTCCTGGCCAACAGGCGGACCCCCGGCGGCTTCACCCGGGAGGACGAGGAGCTGCTCACGCTGTTCGCCGCGCACGCCGCGATCGCGATGGCGAACGCCCGCCTCTACGAGCACAACCGCGAGCTGACGGTCGTCGCGGAACGCACCCGGCTGGCCCGCGAGCTGCACGACGCCGTCGCCCAGAAGCTGTTCTCGCTGCGGCTGACCGCGCGCACGGCCTCCGCGCTGGCCGGCCGCGACCCGGCCCGCAGCGTCCGGGAGCTGGCGCAGGTCGAGCGGCTCGCCGCCGAGGCCCTCGCCGAGCTGCGCGCCGTGATCTTCGAGCTGCGTCCCGCCGACCTCGCGGACGGCCTGGTCGCGTCGCTGCGCAAGCACGTCGAGGTCCTCGACCGGGCGCATGAGGCGACCGTGCGCATCGCCGCGGACGAGGCCATCGTCCTGCCGGAGGAGCATGAGGCCGTCGCCTACCGCATCTCCCAGGAGGCGCTTTACAACGCGCTACGGCACGCCGGTGCGCGGACCGTGGAGGTCCGTCTTGCGACAGAGGACGAACGGGCCGTCCTGGAGGTCGCCGACGACGGCTCCGGTTTCGACGTTTCCGACACGGAACCGCAGGGCGGGCTCGGGCTCGCCTCCATGCGCGACAGGGCGGACTCCATCGGCGGGGAACTCACGATCGACGCCGCGCCGGGGAAGGGCACGACCGTCCGGCTGGAGGTGCCGCTGTGAGTCCCCGACCGGACGCCATCAAGGTCCTGATCGCCGACGACCACCCGGTCGTCCGGCAGGGGCTGCGCACGTTCCTCGGCATCCAGGACGACATCGAGGTCGTCGGCGAGGCCGAGGACGGCGTATCGGCCGTGACACTGGCCGAATCCCTGGATCCCGATATCGTTCTCATGGACCTCAAGATGCCGGGCACCGGCGGCTTGGCCGCGCTGACGGAGCTGCGGGCTCGCGGGGTGAAGGCACGGGTCCTGGTCCTCACCAGCGTGACGGAGCGCGGGCACGTGCTGCCGGCCGTGCAGGCGGGTGCGGCCGGGTACCTGTACAAGGACGTCGACCCGCAGGCGCTCGTCCAGGCGATCAGGGCGGTCAACGACGGGCACGTCCTGTTCGCGCCCGACGCGGCCGAAGCGATGCTGCGGGACGGGTCGGCGGAGCGGGACGACGACCGCGGCCTGGCCGCGCTGACCGAACGGGAACGGGAGGTGCTCGTGCACATCGCGCGAGGCAGGTCCAACCGGGAGATCGCGCGTGCCCTCGTGGTGTCCGAGAAGACGGTCAAGACGCACGTCAGTAATCTGCTCATGAAACTGGGAGTACAGGATCGGACGCAGGCGGCGCTGTACGCGGTCCGGCACGGTGTCGGTTCGTCCGGCGCAGTCGGGGAAACTGGGGAACCAAGTGTCCGCGACTGATAAAACTCCTCTGACAGGATCGTCATCGAAATTGGTATGAACGTAGCAATCAGGTACGCAGCAGGTAGCGACATCGGGTGCAACCGAGAGAACAACGAGGACTCGGGTTACGCCGGTGCGCGGTTGATCGCGGTCGCGGACGGCATGGGCGGCTATGCGGGCGGCGAGGTCGCGAGCTCGACCGTCATCGGCTCCCTGCGCTCGCTGGACACCGCTGCCCCCAAGGACGATCTTGTCGACATGCTGGGCCGCGCGGTGGCCGAGGCCAACGAGAAGCTCCGCATCGTCCGGGAGGAACGTCCCGACCTGAGCCGGATGGGCACCACGCTCACCGCGATGCTCTGGTCCGGTGAGTCCGTGGCCCTGGCGCACGTCGGCGACTCGCGCGGCTATCTGCTGCGCGACGGCGAGCTGTTCCAGATGACGCAGGACCACACGATGGACGAGCTGCTGAAGGCGGAGGCGGAGCAGGCCGGCCAGCAGGCCGACCCCGGCGAGACCTCGCGGCTGTCGCACGTCCTGTACCGGGTGCTGGACGGACGGGAGGACCGCGAGCCCGACCTGCGGCTGCGCGAGGCCCGGCTCGGCGACCGCTATCTGCTGTGCTCGGACGGCCTGAGCGGCCCGGTCGACGCGCAGCGGATCTACGAGGTGCTGTCCGCGGAGGCCGATCCGCAGCGGGCCGTCGACCGGTTGATCCAGCTCGCCCGCGACAACGGCGGCCCCGACAACATCACCGCGGTCATCGCCGACGTCGTCGAGGCCGAGCACCTCCACGGCGGCGAGGACCCCGTCGTCGTCGGCGCCGCCGCCCAGAGCTGACCGCCCGGACCCGACCGCCCCTCAGCCGTCTTCGAGACCGCCGCGCGCACCGGGCCCGGACCGGTCCACGGGGATTCTTAGGAACCCGTAATACAAAAGAGTTCCCACGTAACTGGCGGTTTGTCTTACTCTTACCCTGGAGTGATGTCAGTGTGCATCGTGTAACGGTCCAATCGCGGAACGTTACACGGACTTGACTCACCTCCGGGTGAACCCGATATACGGGTCACCCATCTGTATGTCATCGAGGCGGAGGATTCGTTGGGGGGAGCGCCCGGGGCGGCGGCCACCGGCGCACCGGACGGTGCGCTCGGCGGGATCGTCAGCCGGACCCTCACCGCAGCGCGGCACGGCCCCCTGGGCGCGGTGCTGCGCGTTGCGGCGATGGCCGTCGCGGCCATCGGCGCGTCATGGATCCACCGTGTCAACGACCCCGGCGTGCTCTGTCCCCTGCGGGCGTTCACCGGAGTCCCGTGTCCCATGTGCGGGGGCACGACCGTGTTCATCGAGCTCGGCTCGGGCCGTCCGGGCCAGGCCGTGCTCGCGAACCCGGTCGCCCTGACCGGCGCGATCGCCGTCGCCGCCGCACCCCTGGGGCTGGGACGACGGTGGTGGGCACTCCAGCCGAACACCCGTGCCTGGATGCTCGGCACCGCCCTCGTGGGGTCGGAGCTGTGGCAACTCGTCCGGTTCGGAATTTTGCGGGTTTGAGCCGAGGTGAATCCTCGGTCAGACTTGCGGAGCCCACCGGGTCCGGCGGGCGTCACATAACCACAGGGTCAACCAATAAGGAGCAAGTGTGGGTAACCCCTACGACCCGTACGGTCAGCAGCCGGGCTACGGGCAACAGCAGCCCGGGTACGGCCAGCAGCAGCCCGGGTACGGTCAGCAGCCCCCGGCGCAGCCGGGCTACGGCCAGCAGCAGCCCGGGTACGGTCAGCAGCCCCCGGCGCAGCCGGGCTACGGCCAGCAGCAGCCCGGGTACGGCCAGCAGCCTCCCGCCCAGCCCGGTTACGGCGCGCCCGCCCAGCCCGGCTACCAGGAGGTGCACCACCACCACTACGGCGCGACCGGCCAGCTGGCCGAGTGGGGCTCGCGCGCGGGCGGCGCCGTCATCGACGGCCTGATCATCGGCGTGCCGCTCTTCGTCCTGTACCTGGTGGGCACGCTGCTGGCCAGTGCCGGAGACGCCGCCGCGGTGATCGGCGTCCTGCTGATACTCCTCGCCTACGTCGCCGCCTTCGGCGTCAGCCTGTGGATGTGCTACCAGGAGGGCACCACCGGCCAGACGATCGGCAAGCGGCAGATGGGCATCCGCCTCGTCAGCGCGCAGACCGGCCAGCCCATCGGCTTCGGCATGGCGTTCGTGCGCAGGCTCGCGCACATCGCCGACAGCTTCCTGTGCTACATCGGCTACCTCTGGCCGCTGTGGGACGAGCGCAAGCAGACCTTCGCCGACAAGATCTGCAACACCATCGTGGTCCGTTCCTGAGCAGGATCCACGAGAACGGGGCGTCCCTCCGGGGACGCCCCGTTTCGCATGATGACCGCTAGCGCTCCGTTCCGGGAACCGGGTCGAACGCGCTGTTGCAGGCGGCCACCAGTGCGCGCCGGACGGCCCCGTCCAGCAGCCGCAGGGCCTCACCCCGGCGCCTTGTCTGGTCGGTGCTGAGGCCACGGTCGTCCATCTGCCGGGCAAGGTCGACGACGAGGGACAGCCGGCCGGCGAGCGCGGCGACGCGGTGCGCGCGCGGCGGGTAGCCGGGGGCGAGCGGATGGTCGCCGCGGTCCGGGTCGCGCAGATCGACGAGCGCGTCCGCGATCTCGGGCGGCACACCGGCGAAGCCGTCCACGGTCAGCAGCGCCTCGGTGGCGTCCCGCATGGCGAGGGCGAGCCGCCGGTCCGCCTCCGCGAGGGACGGGACGTCGGGCGGCCCCGCCGACGCCTCGTGGGTCGTCCAGCGGACGCCGACGTAGGACGACCCGCGCCGGTCCTCGGCGGGGAGCAGCCCCATCGCCCGTTCGCCGAGGACGGCGACGACGGCGGCGCCCGCCTCGACCGCCGCGCCGTTGAACGCCGGCGGGCCGGTCAGCCCGAGCGGGTCGCCCGGCTCGGGCAGCGCCAGCCGCAGCGCGGTCAGCCCGCCGACGCGCAGATCGCCGAGGCCGCGGCGCAGCGTCACCTCGGCGGGCGCGCCGCCGAGGATCTGCGGCCCGCCGCTCTTTTCGACCGCGTCGACCGCCTCGTCGAGGCCGATGTGCCCGGTCAGCCAGGCGTTGCCCCAGGCGACCAGCGCTATCGCGACGGCCTCGCTCATACGCCCGTTCTCATTCCCAGACAGTCCGCAATGGGCATGCGAACACGATAAGCGCTCGGATCGCCCGTTCCACCGGACGTAAGAGACCTATCGCGGAGGAGGAGCGTCCCGGGGCGGTCGTTTCCGGTGGGGAGCCGGGGGGCGCGGCCGTCCCGGATCGCATAGGTTCTTCCCTGAGAGTGCGATCACGGACCACCGGGATTGGGGACGAAGGCACGCATGGACGGCGAGGTACTTCAGCTCCGCGGAGTCGGGGTCAGGCGTGACGGGGCGAGCCTGCTGCGCGATGTCACATGGACGGTGAGCGAGGGCGAGCGGTGGGTCGTCCTCGGCCCGAACGGGGCGGGCAAGACCACGCTGCTCCAGATCGCCGCCGCGATGCTGTATCCCACCGAGGGCGAGGTCGAGATCCTGGAGGAGGAACTCGGCCGCACCGACGTGTTCGAGCTGCGTCCCCGCATCGGCATCGCCAGCTCGTCCGTCGCGGAGAAGGTCCCGGCCGGTGAGAAGGTCATCGACCTGGTGCTGACCGCCTCGTACGCGATCCTCGGCCGCTGGCAGGAGGAGTACGAGTCGACCGATGTGGGCCGCGCCGTCGCGCTGCTGGAGGCGCTCGGCTGCACCGACCTGATCAAGCGGACGTTCAGCACGCTGTCGGAGGGCGAGCGCAAGCGCGTCCAGATCGCCCGCGCGCTGATGCCCGACCCCGAGCTCCTGCTGCTGGACGAGCCCGCCGCCGGCCTCGACCTCGGCGGCCGGGAGGACCTCGTCGCCCGGCTCGCCGCTCTCGCCGGCGACCCGGCCGCGCCCACGATGGTGCTGGTCACGCACCATGTGGAGGAGGTCCCCGACGGCTTCACCCACGCCCTGCTCCTGCGGTCCGGCGGGATCGTCGCGCAGGGCAAGGTGGACGAGGTCTTCACGCCCGAGCATCTGTCGGAGACCTTCGGCCTGCCGCTGGCCATCGACCGGCACAACGGCCGCTGGTACGCCCGCTCGCTCCGCTGAAAGGCGGCGAAACGCCCCAAAGCACCCCCGATCAACGGTGGCGGTCCCCGGTGTCCCTACGATGTGTGCGCTCTTGAGGAACTCGTAGTGCTGGGGTGGACGCACGTGAACCTGCTGCACGCGACCGCCGTCTTCGCCGCCGGGATGGCCGCCGGAGGCATCAACACGATCGTCGGCTCCGGCTCCCTGATCACCTTCCCGACGCTGCTGGCGCTCGGCCAGCCGCCGGTGGTGGCGAACGTCTCCAACAACATCGGGCTCGTCCCGGGCACCGTGACCGGCGCGTACGGCTACCGCGAGGAGCTGAAGGGCCAGCGCGGACGGCTGCTGCGGCTCGCCACCGCGTCCCTCACCGGCTCGGTGATCGGCGGCCTGCTCCTGCTCGGCCTGCCCTCCGCGGCGTTCAACATCATCGTCGTCCCGCTGATCCTCCTCGCGCTGGTCCTGGTCGTCGTCCAGCCGCGCCTGCAGCGCTGGATGCTGCGCCGCCGCGAGGGCGAGCACCGCCCGCACGGCGGCCCGATGCTGTGGGTGGGCGTGCTGTTCGCGGGCGTGTACGGCGGCTACTTCGGCGCCGCGCAGGGCATCATCCTCATCGCCTTCCTCGGCATCATGCTGGACGACGAGCTGCAGCGCATCAACGCGGGCAAGAACGTCCTGTCGGCGGTCGTGAACGGCATGGCCGCGATCCTGTTCATCCTCATGTGGCTGTTCGCCGGCACCGACATCAGCTGGTGGTCGGTGCTGCTGATCGCGGGCGGCTCCACCTGCGGCGGCCTGATCGGCGCCAGGCTCGGCCGCCGCATCCCGCCGCTGGTGCTGCGCGGCGTGATCGTCGTCGTCGGCCTGGTGGCGGTCGCCAACCTGCTGCTGTCCTGACCAGCGTTTTCGCCGCGTCCGCGGGGATTTGTGATCGGACATTCCGGGTATAAGTCGAATACACGTTCGACTACCGGAGGGTTCGCGCGGATGAAGGGCGACAGTGTCGAGATCGTGGTCGACGCCGGGGGCGACGGGACGCGGACGTACGAGGTCGCGGCGACCCGCGCCGGCCGCCGCGTGGAGATCGCCACCAGGCGCGGCGTCGTGGAGGTCAGCGAGGTCACCCGCACCGGCACCCCCGTCCGCACGGCCCGGTTCATGTCCAGCCGCGTCCTGGCCCTGGTGGAACACCCCGTCTCCACCGAGCAGGGCGAAGCGGGCTGACCGGGTCCGGCCCGCTAGACGGGCCTGACCTGGAGCATTCCCTCCTCGGTCACGCGCGTTTCGAAGGCGGGCTGGCGGGCGGTGGCGGGGCCGTGCACGACGGCGCCGTCGGTGACGCGGAAGGTGCTGCCGTGCCAGGGGCAGACGACGCAGGTGTCGGCGTTGTCGTCGGTGATGACGCGGCCCTGGTGGAGTGGTCCCGCGAGGTGGCTGCAGCGGTCGGCGAGGACGTGGACGTCGTCGCCGGTCCGCAGCACGAACAGGCTGATGTAGCCGAGCCGCCGGGTCACGGGCCAGCCGTCCGGGAGTTCCCCGGCGGCGCACAGATCGTGCCAGCCGAGCGGGACGAGGTGCGCGATCTGGTCGGCGTGGCTGGGCCCCGCGGCCTGCCGGAAGGCGAGGTGCCCGCCGAGGTAGCCGCCGGCCAGGAGCACGGACAGGCCCGCGAAGGCGAACGCGCGTCCGGCGGCGTCCCGTCCCTGGTGGCGGGCCATGAGGGACGCCGAGTACAGCACGCTGGAGGTGGCCATCCCGGCGGCGTGGACGAGCCCGACGCGCTGCTGCTCGCGGTGCAGCGCCGACCAGTCGGCGATGCCGGTGAGGACGGTCGGGACGGCGCCGGCGAGCCCGGCGGCCACGAGCGTCTGCGCGGCGCGGCGCGTCCCCGGCATGAGGTCCAGGACGGCGGCCGACACCCACAGCCCGATGGGGATGTCGGTGAGCGGCGGATGGGCGGGGTGGCCGACCGGCACGCCGTGGAGCGCGTCCTTGACCGGGCCGGGAGGCAGCGTCCGCCGCACGGCCGTGGAGAGCACGCGGATGGTGCGGTCCAGGCCGCGCGTGTGCTCCAGGGCCTCGGTGGCGTCCGCGAGCCGCGCGGACGTCTGGGGCCGGGACCCGCGCCGGAATATGTTCACCCGTCGGGGCATGTCCCTCCTCCGCGGCTTGAGACGCCTGATGCGACACTAGTCTTCCGCGTTCTCGTGCGGCCAGTCATACGTACCTGCGGCCGGGAGGGGCTAAACCACTCCCTCAGCGGGGCACGGCCTCCAGGGTGACGGGCACCCCGTTGAAGACCGCGTTGCCGGACAGGGGATCGATCTCCTGGTCGTCGGTGACGGCGTTGACGTTGACGCCAGCGTTCCGGCGTGCGACGCCGGCGCGGGTCCCGGGCCGGTCGTGGCCCCATCCGTGCGGCAGGCTGACGACGCCGGGCATGAGGGTGTCGGTGGGTTCGGCGACGGCCTCGACGGTGCCCGTCCGGGACGTGACACGGACCGGGTCGCCCGCGCCGACGCCGAGCCGGTCGGCGTCGGCGGGGTTGAGCTGGAGGGTGCAGGTGTTGGAGCCGCCCACCAGCTCGGGGACGTTGTGCAGCCAGCTGTTGTTGGAGCGCAGGTGCCGGCGCCCGATCAGCACCGTTCCGCCCGCCTGCGGGGCGCGGAGGGCGGAGCGCAGCCGGTCGACGTCGGCGGCGAACGTGGGCGGGCACAGCTCGACGCGCCCGGACGTGGTGCAGAGGACCTCGTCCAGGCGCGGCTTGAGGGCGCCGAGGTCGAGGCCGTGCGGGTGCTCGGAGCGCAGGCGCGTCAGCGTGAGGCCGGACGGGTCGGCGCCGAAGCCGTCGCCGTAGGGGCCGAGGCGCAGCATCATGTCGAGCCGCTGCTCGGCCGGCGTGCCCGTGTCGAGCATCTTGCGCAGCTCGTCGGGTTCGCGGCCGTGCACGGGGGAGCCTTCGAGCGCGACCGCCTTCGCGAGCGTCGAGGTGATGATCAGCTCGTCGAGGGCGGCGGGGTCGCCGTCCGTCCCGGAGGCGATCATGGCGAGCCGGGCGAGGATGGCGGCCTCGCCGGGCCGTCCGTCCGGCAGCGGGACGACCGGCGGCGAGTAGCGCGCGTAGTCGCGGACGGCGAACCCGGTCAGCATGATGTCGTAGTGCGGCGTCTGCGCGGGACGCGGCGGCGGCAGGATCACGTGCGCGTGCCGGGTCGTCTCGTTCAGGTAGGGGTCGACGCTCACCATGAACTCCAGCCCGGCGAGCGCCCGGTCGAGCCGGGCGGCGTTCGGAGCCGACAGCGCCGGATTGCCGCCGATCGTGATCAGCGCCTTGACCTGGCCTTCGCCGGGGGTCTCCAGCTCGTCCGCGAGCGTGGCGACCGGAAGCTCGCCGTTGACCTCCGGCAGGTCGCGGACACGGCTGCGCCACCGCCCGGTCGTGAACGGCCTCTTGCGGCGGTACACGGGCGCGTGCGCGGGGCGCGGGAACATCGCGCCGCCGGGACGGTCGAGGTTCCCGGTGAGGACGTTCAGGGCGTCCACGAGCCAGCTGCTGAGCGTCCCGTACGCCTGGGTGCAGGTGCCGAGGCGGCCATAGACGGCGGCGCGGCCGGCGGCGGCCAGTTCGCGGGCCGTCCCGCGGATCGTGCCGGCCGGTATGCCCGTGACGGGCGCGACGCGCTCGGGGGCGAAGTCCACGGCGAGGGCGCGCAGGTCGTCCAGGCCGTTGACGCGTCCCGCCAGGTGCCCGGCGGACGCGACGAGGTCCTCGGCGAACAGCGTGTGGACGAGCGCCATGAGCAGGAACGCGTCCGTCCCCGGACGGATGAACAGGTGCTCGTCGGCGAGCGCGGCCGTCCGCGTGCGGCGCGGGTCGACGACCGTGACCCTGCCTCCGCGCGCCCTGATCGCCCTGAGCCGGCCGGGGAAGTCGGGCGCGGACGCGAGGCTCCCGTTCGACTCCAGCGGGTTCGCGCCCAGCATGAGCAGGTGATCGGTCCGGTCGAGGTCCGGCACCGCGATCGCGAGCGGATCACCGAACATGTGCCCGCAGGAGACGTGCTTCGGCATCTGGTCGGAGGTGCTGCTGGTGAACAGGTTGCGCGTGCCGAGCGCCTTGACGATCGCGGCCCCGTACAGCGGCCCGGCGATCGAATGCGCGACCGGGTTCCCCAGGTAGACGGCGACCGCGTCCCGGCCGTGCCGTCCGATGACGCCCGCCAGCCCCTCCCGGACGGCCTCGAACGCCGCGTCCCACGTGACCTCGGCGCCCTCGGCCAGGGGCTCGGCCAGCCGGTCGGGGTCGCCGTCGAGGCGGCCGAGCGTGGCACCCTTGGGGCAGATGAAGCCCTTGCTGAACGGGTCGGCCGCGTCGCCGCGGACGCGGGTCACCGCTCCGGCGTCGTCCAGGGTCAGTTCGAGCCCGCACAGGGCCTCGCAGAGGGGACAGGTGCGGAAGGCCGTGCGGTCGCCCATCGGGACACTCCTTGCGAACGGGACCGTGGTCCCCATGATGACCGGTTGGTCCGGGGCGCGCCATCGCCGCCCCCCGGGCATGGCCGTGACGGTGACCTGAGAGTTACCTTGAAATCGAGGACTTTTCGGCAGCCGACCGGGGGGAGGCTGCTATGGAGCCGTGGGTCGTCTGGTTGCTGCTCGCCGCGCTGCTCGGCGTCGCCGAGCTGCTCACCCTCACGCTGGCGCTCGGCCTCCTCGCCGTCGCCGCCCTCGCCGCGGGGCTGACCGGGGTGCTGGGCCTGCCGCTCGCCGTGCAGGCCGCCGTCTTCGCGGTCGGCGCGATCGCGGGCATCGCCGTCGTGCGCCCGCTCGCGATCCGGCACATCCGGCAGCCGCCGCCGCTGCGCTCCGGCACGGCCGCGCTGGTCGGCCGGGAGGCGTTCACCCTCACCGAGGTGACCCGCCGCGGCGGCCGCGCCCGCATCGGCGGCGAGGAGTGGACGGCCCGCCCCTACGATCCCGACCTCGTCATCCCGGCTGGCGCCACCGCCGACGTCCTCGCCATCGAAGGGGCCACCGCCCTGCTCTATCCGATCTCGTCCGGAACGGATGAGGAGCCATCATGACCGATATCGCCATAGCCGTCCTCGTCGCCGTGGTCGCCGGGGTGCTCGTCCTGGCCCTCACGGTGATACGGACCGTGTGGATCATTCCGCAGGCACGGGCCCGCAACATCGAGCGCCTCGGCCGCTACCACCGCACCCTCGCCCCCGGCATCAGCTTCGTCGTCCCGTTCGTCGACCGGGTGAAGTCCCTCATCGACCTGCGCGAACAGGTCGTCTCGTTCAAGGCGCAGCCCGTCATCACCGAGGACAACGTCGTCGTCCACATCGACACCGTGCTGTTCTTCCAGGTCACCGACCCGCGCGCCGCCGACTACGAGATCGTGAACTACATCAAGGCGATCGAGCAGCTCACCGCGACGACGCTCCGCAACGTCCTCGGCACCCTCGACCTGGAGGCCACCCTCACCTCCCGTGACCGGATCAACACCGCGCTGCGCGGCGTCCTGGACGACGCGTCCGGCAAGTGGGGCATCCGCGTCACCCGCGTGGAGATCAAGGCGATCGAGCCGCCGGCGTCCATCAAGGACGCGATGGAGAAGCAGATGCGCGCCGAGCGGGAGAAGCGCGCCGCGATCCTGACCGCCGAGGGCTCCCGCCAGTCCAAGATCCTCACCGCGGAGGGGGAGAAGCAGTCGGCGATCCTGAAGGCGGAGGGCGGCAAGCGGGCCGCCATCCTGGAGGCCGAGGGCCAGTCGAAGGCGATCGAGCAGGTCTTCGCCACCATCCACACCGCCGACCCGGATCCGAAGCTTCTCGCCTACCAGTACCTCCAGACCCTTCCCAAGCTGGCCGATGGCCAGGGCAGCACCTTCTGGGTCATCCCAAGCGAAGTGACGACCGCTCTACAGGCCGTGCGTGAAGCCTTCGGCGGCAGCTTGGACGAAGCCAAGCCGCCCCAGGAGAGCAGGCCCGCGCAAGAGAAGCCGACGCCCACGTCCTTCAAGCTGACTTCTGGCAAACACGACGGGCAAGAAGGAGAATCCGCCTGATCTCACCCCAGAGCCCGCAGGAGGTGGGGGAAGAACGGGCTCGTGAGCCGTTCGCGCCGTGCCCCGGCCGGAGGCCGGCGGCCGGCCGTGGCATGCTTGGCCGACCGAGCAGGTCCGATGGGGCCGGACGGAGGCGAAGCGATGAGCAGGCGGGGGAAGGCGGTCGCGGTCGCGGCCATGGTGGGAGTGGCGCTGACCGGGGCGGCGTGCGGCGAGTCGGGGGACTCCGAGGCGAAGGGCGCGACGCCGCCCGCGTCGTCCGGTTCGAAGGGCTCGGGCGGGACGCGGCCGGCGCCGTCCGCCAAGGAGCCGATCGTTCTCGCGTTCGGCGGCGACACGCACTTCGAGGGCCAGTTGCGCGGCCGTCTCGGTCAGCCGTCGACGGCGCTCGGCCCGGTCGCGAAGCAGTTGCGCGCCGCCGACTTCGCCATGGTCAATCTGGAGACGGCCATCACGACGGGCGGGACGCCCGCGCCGGGCAAGCAGTTCACGTTCCGGGCCCCGCCGTCCGCGTTCAAGTCGCTGAAGGCGGCCGGGGTGGACGTCGTCTCCATGGCGAACAACCACGGCATGGACTACATGGAGGGCGGGCTACGCGACTCCTTGGCCGCGATCAAGCAGACGGGGTTCCCGGTCGTGGGCATCGGCAAGAACGCCGACGACGCCTACAAGCCGTATCGGGTCACGGTGAAGGGCAACAAGCTCGCCATCATCGGCGCCACGCAGGTGCTGGACGACAACCTCATCCAGGCGTGGACGGCCACCGACACCAAGGGCGGTCTTGCGTCGGCCAAGGACATCCCCCGGATGGTCCAGGCGGTGAAGGAGGCGCGCAAGGGGTCGGACGTCGTCATCGTCCACCTGCACTGGGGCGCGGAGCTTCAGCCTTGCCCGCTGCCCCGTCAGAAGGAACTGGCCCAGAAACTCGCCGAGGCGGGTGCTGACATCGTCGTCGGGGGGCACGCACACATCCCGCTTGGCGGCGGCTACATGAACAACGCGTACGTCCACTACGGCATGGGCAACTTCGTGTTCTACTCCGCCAGCGGGCAGACGGCCAAGTCCGGTGTTCTGTTCCTGAAGGTGGAGAACGGCAAGGTCACCAAGGACAAGTGGAGCCCGGCACTCATCTCCGGCGGCCTCCCCATCCCGATGACGGGCGCGGCGGCGCAGACGGAGGTCAAGCGGTGGAACGGGCTGCGCTCCTGCACGGGGCTCTCGGCACGTCCGTCCTGAGCTGGACTCTCCCACTGTGGGAGGGGGCAGGGTGAGTCCCGTGAGCGACGATCTCCTGCCGATCGGGCGGTTCGCGCGGCTGTGCCGGCTGAGTGTCAAGCAACTGCGCCACTACGACGACCTCGGCGTTCTGGCCCCGGCGTGGACGGACCCGGTGTCCGGATACCGTTACTACCGGCCCGCCCAGGCGCGGGACGCGCTGCTGGCCGGCCTGCTGCGGACGATGGACGTCCCGCTGCCCGTGGTGGCGCGCGTCCTGTCCGGCGACGAGGGCGGCGCGCTGCGCGCGGCACGGGACAGGATCGAGGCCGACATCGCCCGGCGGCGGCGCGGCCTGCGGCTCCTCGACCGCGTCCTCGCGGACGGGCTGCCGGAGACGGAGGTGTCGGTCGTCCGGGAGCCGGCGCGGCGCGTCGTCGTCGCGCGGGAGGCCGCGACACCCTCGACGATCGCGGCGGCGACGTCGGCGTGCGTGGCCCGGCTGCTGCCCCGGATGACGCCGGACGGCCTGCTGATCGGGCTGTTCCCGCTGGACCTGGCGGAGGAGTTCGAGGTGCGCGTGACCATCCAGGCCGAGGACGGCGACGACGTCCTGCCCGGTGGTGCGTTCGCGTCGGCCGTCCATACCGGTCCCTACGAGGAGATTTCGCTCACGGTCCATGGCGTGCTCGCATGGTTCGGCGACCACGGGCACACGCCCGCCGGACCCGTCCGCGAGGTGTACCTCAACGACCCCGCGACCACGCCGCCCGAACGCCTGGAGACCCGGGTGATGATCCGTGTGGAGGACGACCAGAGATGAGCGAAGCGAACCGGGGGGTGCGGGGGGACGTGTCCCCGCAGGAGGCCGTGAACTGGTACGAGGCTTCGGACGAGCCGGAGGTGGTGGAGCACGGGACCGTGTCCGGCCTGGCCGTCACCGGCCGTGGTGAGCCGGAAGGTGCCGCGTATGGGGAAAGCGTGGGCGCGCTCTACGCGGTTCTAGGCGCGCTGGATGCGCCGATGGTGCCGATGGAAGGGCGCTGGTGGGTCGAGGACGAGCGCTCACCGTTCGACGTGCCCCGCGACCAGTGGTGGTGGCATCTGTTCCTTCGCCTCCCGGACGAGACCCTCTCGATCAACCGGGCGCGTGAGGAGGCACGTTCCGGATTGCGTGCGGCTGCGCGCGTCCAACACGTCACCTACACCGATGGCCTGTGCGTGCAGATCCTGCATAAGGGGGCCTACTCCGACGAACCCGCGTCCCTCGCGCGCATGGCCGCGCTGATGAAGGCCGAGAACCTCGTGCCGAACGGGCTGCACCACGAGATCTACCTGTCCGATCCTCGGGAGACCGATCCGGAGAAGATGCGCACGATCCTGCGCCAGCCCGTCCGGGAAGCGTAGTTTCACCGGTGGCGCGTCCAGCGGCATCGGACGCGCCACCGCCCGCATAGGGTGGCGGCCATGGCCACGTGGGACGATGCGCGACGCAGTGCGCCGGAAATGACGAAGATCCGGATCCTCACTTTCAACACGCTCTACCGCGGCCGTACCCGGGTCCGCATGGACGCCCTCGCCGAACTCCTCGAACGGTCCGACTACGACGTCGTCTGCCTACAGGAAGTCATATCGCCGCTGATCCTGGCGGCCCTCCGCCGGGGAACGAGGTCCTACCCCCACCTGGCCCGGGCCTGGACGTTCCCGATCGTCCGCGGCGGCCTGGTCACCCTTTCCCGCTGGCCGGTGACCCAGGTCCGCTATCACCCGTTCACTCCGGCCCGCCCGGCGCGTCCCGAATGGCTGCTGAACAAAGGCGCCCTGTTCACCCGCGTCCAACTCCCCGGCGGATACCTGACGGTGGTGAACACCCACCTGTCCGCGAACATGGACATGGATTGGTCTCCGTCCAACGCCTACACGAAGGTGGAGCAAGCCGAGCTGCGCCAACTGGCGGACGCCGTCAACAGAATCCCTAGGGCGGAACCCCTCGTCGCCGTGGGCGACTTCAACATCCCCCGAGACTCCGGCTACCTCCAGACGTTCGCGTCCGTCACCGGCCTCCAGGACGCCACGGACGGCAGCACGGAACCCACCTACCGCCCCGAGTACGCGGACATCGGCGCCATAGACCAGTTCCTGGTCAGACCTCCCCTGGAGGCGAAGACCCGCGTGGTCTTCAAGGAAAAACTCGACCTGGACGGCCGCCCCACACCACTCTCCGACCACTACGGCATAGAGGCGATCCTCACCCCCGCCGGCTTCGTGGAGGGCCGAGGCTAGGGTGACTTCATGTGCGAGCCAGGGGGTGCGCCCGGAGAGGCGCAGGCGTCCATGCCGCGTCCGGCACCGGGCGCCGTGGTCGATCCGATCGCGTTGGAGCCGGTGGACGAGGTCGAGATCGTCACCCTGGTCGACAACGTCTACGACGGCCTGCTGACGAGTGACGAGCGCACCCGCCGGGCGGGGTTCGGCGCGGGGGTGGTGGCGGCACCGCAGTTCGACGGCGGCCGGACCGACGCCGGGATGATCGCCGAGCACGGTTTCGCCGCCCTGGTCACGGTGCGGCGCGCCGGTCGCTCCACCACGCTGCTCTTCGACACCGGCCGGTCTCCGGACGCGATGGTCACCAACGCCGGCCGGCTCGGCGTCGACTTCGGCGACGTCCAGGCCGTCGTGCTCAGCCACGGCCACTTCGACCACGCGGGCGGGCTCGCCGGGCTGGCGGGCGGGCGGGGCGTCCGGTCGCTGCCGATGGTGCTGCACCCGCTGGCGTGGACGAGGCGGCGGATCGCGGTGCCCGGCCGGGAACCGGAGGAACTGCCGACGCTGAGCAGGCGGGCGCTCGGCGGGGAGGGCTTCGAGGTCATCGAGCGCCGCGTCCCCTCGCTCCTGCTGGACGGCGGCGTGCTGATCACCGGCGAGATCGACCGCACCACCGAGTTCGAGCACGGCATGCCGCCGCCGCATCAGGCGTGGACCGGGTCCGGATGGGTTCACGACCCGCTGGTGCTGGACGACCAGGCGCTCGTGGTGAACGTCCGCGGCCGGGGCCTGGTGGTGCTGACCGGGTGCGGTCATGCGGGCGCGATCAACATCGTCCGGCACGCGCGGCGGCTGACGGGGGTCGACCGGCTGCACGCGCTCGTCGGCGGGCTGCACCTCGGCGGACCGGCCTTCGAACCGGTCATTCCACCCACTGTCGACGCGCTGACCGCGCTGGCGCCGAGCCTTGTCGTCCCGGGCCACTGCACCGGATGGCGCGCCCAGCACGCCCTGGCCGCCGCCTTGCCCGACGCCTGGGTGCAGAGCAGCAGCGGCACCACGTATCGCCTTACCGCTTAGCCGCCCTGGTAGCGGGCCAAGGGTGGAAGGAACAGCACGTCCACGATCGTGAGGATGCGTTCGTCCGGGACGGGTGCTCCGTCAGCCTGGAAGACCGAACAAAGGGAGGCATGGCGCGAGGCCCTCGATGGTGACGGGCGTGGTGCTGTGCTCTTCCCAGTCCTTCCGGCCGAGCCGCAGCCGCCGGTCGATCGTCATGGATCCGCGGACGACCTGGCGCCCGACTCCGTTGGGCCGGTAGCCGAGCTTGCGCGATACCGCCATGGAGGCGTGGCTGTCCTCGAACGCGCTGGAAAGGGCCTCCTCGGCGCCGAGACCGGCGAAGGCCAGGTGCAGGACGGCCGCTCTCATCTCGGTGCCGATCCCCTTCCCCTGGTGGCGGCGTCCGAGCCATGAACCGGTGCTCACCTGGCGGAGGACGGCCAGGTCGCGGGCCGCGATCGTCTGCTGCCCGACCACTTCTCCGGCGTGCAGGACGGTGAGGTTGAGATCCCAGTCGTCCGGCGTCCACTGCCCGAGTTTGAGCCAGTGGTGCTGGACGACGCCCCGGGCGACCTCGGCGGCCGGCCGCTCCGTCCACGGCACCATGAACGGCATCGTGTCGGAAGGGTGGATTCCCCCGGCCGCGACGTCCGCCAGCGCGGCGAGTTCCTCCGGAGACGGCAGCCGCAGTTCGAGCCGCGGTGTCGTCAGCCGCAGTCCGAGCAGCGGAAAAATATCGGTCAGCATGCCTTCACGATGACGTGTCCACCCGTCCCGCGGCATCCCGTTTTCCGCTGCCGGGCGTGGCACGAGGCACCGCCGCGGAATTCCTCCGGCGGGTCAGTGCCCGATCAGGACGAAGACGATGCCGCCGACGACGTGGGCGACGACCGTGATGACCAGGACGGCGATGAACACGTTCTTCGCGGTCGGATGGTCGAAGTGGGAACCGGGACGGCCGCGCTGCGCCGAACGCGCCTGCGCCTGCTGTTCGAGGTCGTCCAGCGAAGGGAGGAAGGACGGTCGCTTCAAGGCCATCGGCGGACCTCCTTCCTGGGCAGGGCGGGGGTTCCGCTTTCATCAACGTTGGGAGGCGGCGGTTCTAATCCGTCCCGGATCCGCCGCCGCACCGCGCGGGCTTTCCCGGCCGCGGCCTGAGGCCATGTCACATTCGTCCGGCGTGCTCCGTCGGGTAGGTGTCAGACCGAATGAAGGAGTGTCATGGAAGCGCGGATGAAGAACCCGATCTACCTCCTGCCCAGCATGATGAAGGGGATCGGGGGGCTGACCGAGGCCATCAAGGAGGGCGGCCTCTCGCGCGAGCTGCAGGAGCTGGTCGCGCTGCGCGTCAGCCAGATCAACGGATGCAGCGTCTGCGTGCACGGCCATGTCCACCACCTTGTGAAGGCCGGGGAGAGCACCGAGCGGATCGCGGCCGTCGCGGCCTGGCGGGAGGCGCCGTTCTTCACCGACGCCGAGCGGGCCGCGCTGGCGCTGGCCGAGCGCGCCACCCGGCTCGCCGACCGGTCCGAGCCGGCGGTGCCGGACGAGCTGTGGGACGAGGCCGCCGATCACTTCGACGAGAGGCAGCTGGCGTCCCTCATCCTCGGGATCTCGCTGACGAACCTGTTCAACCGCCTCAACGCGACCATCCAGGAGCCCGCCGGGGTGGTCTGGGACTGACCGCCGCGTTCCGGCGCCGCCCTCGGGCGAAGCACGCGAACGGCCGCCTCGTCAGGACGGGCGGCCGTTCGCGTGCTCCGCCAGTTCCAGCTCGATGAACGCGGCGATCATCGCCCGCCACACCGCCTCGGCGACCTCGGGCGCCAGGCCGGCGTCCGCGGCGCGCCGGCGGGCCAGCGCGACGACCCGCTCCACCCGGTCGGGTGCGCGGACGGCCCGCTCGTCGGCCTTGAAGGCGGCGGCGGCGCGCACCAGGCCCTGCCGCTCGGCCAGCAGCCGGACGAGTTCACCGTCGATGTCGTCGATCCGGGCACGCACCTCGGCCAGTGATTCCATGCCTTGATCGTCCCATGCCGGGGGCTAGGTCGCGGACGTGCTGATCTGGGTGATCGTGACCTTCTGCTTCGGCCGGCCGTCTTCGGTGCCGTCCTTGACGCCCTTCTTCGCGACCTTCTCGATGATGTCCATGCCGGACGTGATGTGCCCGAAGATCGGGTAGCTGTGCGGAAGCTGCGGCGCGTCCTCGTAGAGGATGAAGAACTGGCTGCCGTTCGTGTTCGGTCCCCGGTTGGCCATCGCCACGGTGCCCTTGGTGTAGGACGCCCCGGCCGTGTTCTCGTCGGCGAACTGGTAGGAGGGACCTCCCGTCCCGGTACCGGACGGGTCACCGCACTGGAGCACCTTCAGGCTCGGGGTCGTCGTCAGCCGGTGACACGAGGTGCGGTCGTAGAAGCCGCGGCTTGCAAGAAAGGCCAGCGAGTTCACCGTGCAGGGCGCCGCGCCGGGTTCCAGGGTGAGTTCCAGATCGCCCAGGTTGGTCTTGATGGTGGCGTGGGTCGGCGGCCTGTCCGGGACGCGTGCCGAAGGCGTGGGGATGGACTTGACGTCTGTACTCGTGGAGGGCGGGTAACTGCACGTCCGCGCGGCGGGTGCCGTCCGCGCGACCGGCACGCCGCCCTTCCCGGAACCGCCGTCCTTCAGCAGGATCACGGCGACGAGCCCGCTCGCCAGCAGCAGCGCGCCGGTGGCCGCCGCGCCGGCGATCAGCAGCGGGCGCCCGTTCCGTCCGGGCGGCGGCGGGCTCCCCGCATACGGGAACCCGGCCGGGGGCGGCAACGGCCCGCCGGGCGCCATGCCGGGCGGCGGTGGAGCGTCCGGCGCGGCGAAGGACGGCGCCCCCGCGGGCGCCCCCGCGGGCGCGCCGGCGGGCGTGGTCTCGGGCAGGAGCGCGCCGGCGGGGTGGGCGGCGGCCGAGGTGCCCTCCGCGAGGAGGTTCGCGTCCGGGCCGATGCCGAGCAGCCGCTGCAGGACCCCCGTCGCGGGGAGACGGTCCGCCGGGTCCTTGGCCAGGCAGGACGCCACCAGTTCGCGCAACTGCCCGGTCAGCGCGCCCAGCTCCGGTTCCCCGTGCAGGATGCGCTGCATGATCGCCGGGACGGAGTCGGTCCCGAACGGCGGCGCCCCGTTCGCGGCGAACGCCATCGTGCAGCCCCACGCGAACATGTCCACCGGTGCGCCGCCGGACACCCCCGCCACCTGCTCGGGCGCCATGTAGGCGGGGGTGCCGACGGCGCCGGTCATGGTCGCCGAGGTGGCGTCGAGCGGCCGGGCGATACCGAAGTCGATCACCTTCGGGCCGTCCGGGCCGAGCAGCACGTTGGCCGGTTTGAAGTCGCGGTGCACGACGCCCGCCTCGTGGATCGCCGCGAGCGCGGTGGCGGTGCCGATCGCCAGCCTGACCAGCTCGGCGGGGGAGGCGACGCCCCGCTCGGCGATCAGGTCCTTCAGCGACGGCCCGTCGATGTACTCGGTGACGATGTGCGGGAGGTCGTCGTCGGCCGAGGCCGCGAGGATCCGGGCGGTGCAGAAGGGGGCGACGCGCCGGGCCGCGGCCAGTTCGCGCTCGAAGGCGGTGCGGGCGCGGGCGTCCCGGCCGAAGTCGGCGTACAGGAGCTTCACCGCGACGCGCCGCCCGGTGGCCGATTCACCGAGGAAGACGGCGCCCTGGGCGCCCTCGCCGATCCGGGACGTCAACCGGAACCCGCCGACCTCGCGCGGATCGCCGGTACGCAGCGGACGAGTCTCCGGCATCCACGACCTCCCCGACGAAAGCGGAGAGCAGCCTATCCGGGAGCGCCGGCCGGCGCGGGTCACCCCGCCCGGCCGACGCGCAGGAGCAGGTCGAGGAGGGTCGCGCGTTCGTCGTCGGACAGCGGGGAGAAGATCTCGGCGAGGGCGTCGTCGGCGATGCGGTGCCCGGCTTCGAGGATCTTCTCCCCGGCGGGCGTGAGATGGTGCTCGATGCTCCGGCCGCGACCGGGGCGCCGGTCGATCAGACCCTGGGCGACCAGGCGTCCGGCGAGCGTCCCGAACGCCTGCTCGCTCTGGAACGTCCGCGCGGCCAGCGACCGGGCGGACGCCCCGGGGGAACGGCTGATCGCCCGCAGCGCGTCCCACTGCGCCAGCGTGGTGCCGATCCGGGCGAGCCTGCTGTCAAGCGTCCGGTACTGCCGGTATTGGACCTGCTTGACGGCCCTTCCGAGGACTTGTCCTTCGACGGCCATATGACAAGCCTAGCCAGCGCGGTCGCTGTGCTCCGGTGCCGCGCACGCCCTGACCGGCGCCTACAGCGGGGGCTTGGACGATGCGATGAGATCCCTGTACCAGCCGTAGGACTTCTTTGGGGTGCGCTTCTGCGTCTCGTAGTCGACGTGGACGAGGCCGAAGCGCGGGTGGTAGCCCTCCGACCATTCGAAGTTGTCCAGCAGCGACCACGTGAAGTAGCCGCGGATGTCGACGCCCTCGCCGATGGCCGTGCGCATGGCCCGGATGTGGGCGTCCAAGAACTTGATGCGGGGCGAGTCGTCCACCACACCGTCCGGGCCGATCTCGTCCGGGAACGAGCATCCGTTCTCGGTGATGTAGAGCGGCGGCAGGTCGTACCGGGTGTCGAGCGTACGGAGCAGTGACAGGAAGGCGTCCGGGACGATCGGCCAGCCCATCCCCGTGGTCGGGTATTCGGTGATGTCCACGATCTCGAAGGGCAGCGGGCCTCCGGAGGCCGTTTTCAGCCGCGTCGGCTGGTAGTAGTTCACGCCCAGGAAGTCGATGGGCGTGGCGATGACCGCCATGTCCTCGGCGCGGATGAACGGCGCGTCCGCCATCAGGCCGGGGTAGCGGCCCAGCAGCACGGGATCGGTGAACAGCCGGTTCATGAAGGTGTCGAAGGCGTCGGCGGCGGGCTGGTCCCCGGGGGACGCGGCCCAGGCGAGGGAGTAGTGGTTCGCCAGCCCGATGGAGCGGACGCCCCGGCCGCGCAGGGCGTGGACGGCGAGTCCGTGGCCGAGGAGCTGGTGGTGCGCGGCGGGGAGCGCGTCCAGCATGAGGGTCTTGCCGGGTGCGTAGACGCCGAACGCGTAGCCGTAGGCCATGACGACCACCGGCTCGTTCAGGGTTATCCACATTTCCACGCGGTCGGAGAGCCGCTCGGCCACCAGGTAGGAGAATTCAGCGAACCGGTAGGCGGTGTCACGTTCCATCCAGCCGCCGGCGTCTTCGAGCGGCTGCGGGAGGTCCCAGTGGTAGAGGGTGGCGGCGGGGGCGATCCCGGCGGCGAGCAGCCCGTCCACGAGGCGGTCGTAGAAGTCGAGGCCCCTGGCGTTGGCCCGCCCGATCCCGGACGGCTGGACGCGCGGCCACGCGATCGAGAACCGGTAGGTGTCGATGCCGAGGCCCGACATCAGCGCGATGTCCTCCGGCCACCGGTGGTAGTGGTCGCAGGCGGCGTCGCCGTTGTGGCCGTCTCTGACGCGTCCCGGGGTGTGCGAGAAGGTGTCCCAGGTGGACGGTCCCCGCCCGTCCTCGTCCACCGCGCCCTCGATCTGGTAGGCGGCGGTGGCGACGCCCCAGCGGAAGCCCTCCGCAAGCCCCATCGTGTTCCCCTCTCCCGGCGTGCCCTGCAGAAATGCGAACAGCGTTCGGATATTAGGTCCTGGGGTGGTGCGGGCGGAAGTCTCCGGCGGCCTCGGGGTGCGGAGCGGCTGCCGGGCATGCCGGACACCCCCGCGGTCGGGGACAATGGCGGGGTGACCGAGATCCGGACCCCGCTCCGCCGCCGTCCCGCCCAGCGCCGCAGCGCCGAACGCGTGCAGCGGATGCTCGACGCCTGCGCGGACATCCTCGACGAGGACGGCTACGACGGCCTCACCACGACGCGTATCGCCCAGCGCGCCGAGGTGGCGATCGGCTCGGTCTACCAGTTCTTCCCCGACAAGCGGGCGGTCGCGCAGGCCCTCGCGCTGCGCAACCTGGAGGAGTTCGGCGACCGGATCTCGGCGCGGCTGGCCGAGGGCGGGTTCGGCGACTGGTCCGACACGGTCGGCGCGATCATCGAGATCTTCGTGGACATGCACCGGAGCGTCCCCGGCTTCCGCGTGCTGCGGTTCGGCGACGTCGCGGACGTGAACCTGCTCGACTCCGACGCCGACAACAACGCGGTGGTCGCCGACCGGCTCCGCAGGATGATCGTCGGGACGTTCGGCGTCCAGGACACCCCCGGCCTCGCCACGGCGCTCGCCATCGCGGTGGAGGCGGGCGACGCCGTGCTGAAGATGGCGTTCCGGCGCAGCCCGGACGGCGACCCCGCGATCCTCGCCGAGGCGGAACGGCTGATCCACGGCTACCTGGCCTCGCACATCCAGGAATCCTGACCGCGGCCGGGGCCGGTGCACCGCGCCTCGGAAACGCCGGAGGAAAAGAACTCGCTGTGGCAGACTCCCACCGCAAACTGCTACAGAACGGGTGAGTTCGCTGGACGATTCGCTGGACGAAGAGAGACTCCAGGCGCAGCGCAGGCTACTGATCCGGCAGCGGGTGCGCCTGATGGTGAACCAATACGAGGTGCATGCCGAGGCCCCGGACGGCGGAGAGGGCGAACTGCTCGCCTTCGCGCAGCAGAAGCGGCTCGCGTTCAAGGAGCAGGTCACCCTGTATTCGGACGACTCCAAGACGCGTCCGATCCTCGGCTTCAAGGCGCGCAAGCGCATCGACCTGGCCTCGGCGTACGACATCACGGACGCGCACGGCCAGCCCATCGGCGTCTTCCGCAAGGATTTCAAGAGGTCGCTGCTGGCCTCGACCTGGCACCTGGAACAGCCCGACCTCGGTGTGGTCACGGGAACCGAGCGCAACAAGTTCGTCGCGGTGCTGCGGCGGCTCTGGCAGTTCATCCCGTACGCGGACAGCCTGCCGTTCGCCTGGCCGTACCATTTCGACTTCTACGCCGGCGACCAGGTCGTCTTCTCGGTGGAGAAGAAGTTGGGCTTCCGCGACCGCTACGTCGTCGAGATCGGCGACGCCCGCCTCGACCGCCGCCTGGTCATCGCGCAGGCCGTCGGCCTCGACGCCCTCCAGTCCCGCTAGCCCGGCCCCCGGTCCCGCCGGCCCGCCCGCGTCCACACCGCCCGCGCTTCCCGCCAGGGGGCGCGGGCGGCTGCCTCGGCGGGGTGATCAGTGAGTTCTTGCATGACTCTGGCCTCCGGCAGGTTTACATGTTACGAAGGGATGTAAAGCCGTGGGCGGTGCGGACCGGCGTCGCGAGGGCGCGGCGCAACGCCTGGAGGAGGATCCCCGTGAGTTCCTTTGACCTCTATTCCACCCCGGTCCCGACCGAGACGTGGAACGTACCCATGGCGGGTGACACCCGCTTCACCTGGGAGTACGACGAGGGCCGCGACCGGCTGCTGAACCTGTACCAGAAGGGCAAGGACAAGCAGTGGGACGCGCAGAAGCGCATCGACTGGGACCTTGCGGTCGACCCGATCAACGTCGCCGGCCTGCCGGAGAACTTCAACCCGCTCTTCGGGTCCGACATCTGGGAGAAGATGTCGCAGAAGGAGCGGGACGAGTTCGGCCGGCACCAGGGCTCATGGCTGTTCAGCCAGTTCCTCCACGGCGAGCAGGGCGCCTTGAACGTGTCGGCGCGCATCGTCCAGTCCGTCCCCGACCTGGACTCGAAGTTCTACGCCGCGACCCAGACCATGGACGAGGCGCGGCACGTCGAGCTGTACACGAAGTTCGTGCACGAGAAGATCGGCATGTACTACCCGATCAACCAGGACCTGGCGAAGCTGCTCGCCGAGTCGCTGGAGGACAGCCGGTGGGACCTGCCCTACCTCGGCATGCAGGTCCTCATCGAGGGGCTCGCGCTCGCCGCGTTCGGGCTGTACCGGGACATGTCGACGAACCCGCTGGTCAAGCAGCTCCTCGCGTACGTCATGCAGGACGAGGCGCGGCACGTCGCGTTCGGGCGGCTCGCGCTCAAGGACTACTACGCCGAGCTCACCGACAAGGAGCGGGCCGAGCGGGAGGAGTTCGTCGTCGAGGGCTGCTACCTGATGCGCGACCGGTTCAAGGGGCGCGAGGTCTTCGAGCAGCTCGACATGCCGGTCGAGAAATGCATGGAGTACGTCGACAACTCCGACATGTACACCCTCTATCAGTCGCTGCTGTTCAGCCGGATCGTCCCGTGCGTCCGGGACGTGGGGCTCTGGGGCGACAAGGTGCAGGCCGCCTACGCGGACATGGGCGTGCTCGACAACGCCAAGGCCGATCTTGAGGCGCTGATGAAGCAGGACGAGGAGATCGCCGAGAAGGTCGACGAGGAGCGCTACGCGGCCGAGCTCGCCGCGCGCAAGGGCGAGGTCGAGGACGCCATCGCGCTCGGCTCGGCCGAGTAGCCGGGACCCGCTCGGGCGGGGGCGTCCCTTCGGGGGCGCCCCCGTTTCGCGTTGCCGCGGATTCCGCCGGTATGGGGCGTCCGGCGTAATGTCGTTGATCTCCGCGCGTCGTTCGGAATCGGGTGACGCGCCCCCTTCGTCCGCGCCTATGGGGCGTTCCGTGCATGTTGCGGCATTCGCGGAACGCCCCATTCGGTTATGCAATAAGCCGTTGTTATATGATCGAGATCACACCTTCCATGGGCAGTAAAGATGATCTTCAAGTGGAGTTACGGCGCGAAGTCGATCAACTCCATAGCGCAAAGATCGGGGTGACAAACCCCACAAATAACGGCCCTGCGCTTGATTCTCGCGGAACACAACGTACGGTCAAGGACTTGTGCGGCACTTTAGCGATCAAAAGTGAAGATGCCTTTTCAGCCGCACCTGCCGGACGCCGGACAGCGATGACGCGGCCGCGCCTGAGGGAGCGCGGACACGGGCGAACGAGCCCGTAGGCGGCGGAGCACTCGGGGACGAACGAGGTCGCCTGAGCACGCCGTGAAAGAGCCGGGCGTCCGGGGTCCTGTCCCCTAACAAAGGACTCCTCTGTGGGTAGCCCTGTCAGGCGTCTTCTTCGAGCACGCCTACGAACCGTCCTGATCGTCTCCGGCGCCGCCGTCGCCGTCCTGGCCGCGAGCGCGTTCGCCCTGACCAGTACCGGTGGATCCGCCGGATCCGCACAGGCGGCGCAGACCGCGCCACCGCCCGCCGACCCGCTCGCCGACGAGCCGCGGGCCGAGCCGACCCGGGGCAGCCGCGGCAAGCCGCGTCCACCAGAGCCTTCGCCGAAGAAGCCGGCGAAGAAGAAGCCCAAGGCCGACACCGAGGTCGCGCACCTGGTGAAACCCCAGAAGAAGAAGCACTACAAGGTCGTCGACTCGGGCTCTTGCGAGGCCTCCTACTACTGGGAGGGCCAGATGACCGCCAGTGGTGAGCCCTTCGACCCGAGCGAACTGACGGCCGCGCACAAGACGCTGCCGCTGGGTTCCAAAGTCCGCGTGACCAACAGGAACAACGACCGTTCGGTCATCGTCCGTATCAACGACCGGGGCCCGTACGCGGGCGGTCGCTGCCTGGACCTGTCCAGGGCGGCGATGCAGAAGGTCGGCGGCACCGGGGCGGGCGTGATCCCCGTCCGGTACGAGGTTCTGTCCCGCGGCTGATCCGCGGTGTTCTCCCGTCCCGCCCGGCGGGCACCCGGCCGTGCCCGCCGGGCGGACGCATGCCTATCGCCGGTCCCCTGCCGCGATCCCCGGCCGGGCTCCCGCGTCCTCTCCGCCCGCCGACCAGGCTCCGTACCGCGCGTCCCCGGACCGGTCGCTCACCGGCTGCGGGACGTCCGGGAGCGTGGCCTGTACCGGGGGGCCGTCCGCCGCGCCCCCGGATTCCCCGCATCCGGCCTCGTCCGCGGCTTGCGCGAGGTGGGTGCGGAACCAGTCGGTGAGGGCGGTGTCCACCTGGACGGCCTCGGTGATCGGGGGCCGGGGCTCGGTGCCGGGTTCGGCGGCCAACGCGTGACCCATGCGGAATGTGGTGGAGTCGACCGATGCGCCGCCGTGCGTGCGCAGCAGGTCGCGCAGGGCCGAGACCTCCCGGGCGGGGACGACGCGGTCCTGGGCGCCGCCGACGAGCAGGGTGGGGACGTCCCGTCCGGCGATGTCCGCCGCGAGGGAACCGAGGTCGAGGCGGTCGGCGAGGGCGGCGGCGCGGGCCGTCCAGCCCCGGTCGCGGCCGGACCGCGTCTCCACCGCCCGCGCGGCCCGCGCCGGGGCGACGACCGGCGCCACGAGCGCCGCGGTGCTCACCGGCACCACGCCGCGCGCCACGGCGAGCAGCGCGGCGGCGGCGCCCGCGCTGAAACCGGCCAGGCCGACGGGGCCGTCCGGAATCGCGAGGTCGCGGCGGACCGCCGCCAGGACGCCGGGCAGCCCTTGCGCGGCGCTCTCGACCGCCGCGCAGTACGCCTCGACGGCCTCGTTCTCCAGGATCGCGCCCGAGCCGAGCCCGCCGGGCGAGCGTCCCGGCAGGTCGAGGTAGACCCGCCACACCGGCACGCCGGTCATCGGGAGCGCCGCCGCGAGCGCGGCCCCCGTGCGGGGCGGATCGAACCCGGGCCAGGCCACGATCAGCCGGGTCGGGCCGGAGGCGGTCGCGTCGACCGCGGTCGGGGGCAGCGCGACATAGGCCACGCCCGCCACGGTGCCGTGGACGGGACGGGCCGTGTGATCGCCGCTCATCGAGACCTCCGGTCCGGCGCCGGGCTGCCGCGCACGCTCACGCGATGACACGCGTCCTTGCGGCCCATGCTGGCAGCGGGCACCGGGGAACACGCCGTGAACCGCCGCGCCAGGCGCACGAGAGTGATGAAGACCTCACCAGAGGTCACCCGCATCACACGTCCCGGTGAGCGATGACGGGACGGTTCCGGCGATCATTCCGCCGCCGGTACGGGCGGGACGCCTGTGACCCGCGCCTCATGATCGGGTCGCGGGAACATTTCCGGCACTCGTCGCGTCCTAGATATGCGTGGGCGCAGCGGGGGCGCGCCCCCAGAACGTTCCTCCGAGGGAGTGCTCGTGGACAGGAAGCGCAGTGCGGCCGCCGCCGGGCAGGCCTGGCAGATCTACAGCGAGACCCTGCGGCCCGACGCACCCGGCCTGTGGGAGCGGACCCGCGCCGTACCCCGGATGATCAAGTCGGTCCTGCGCGGGCAGTACAAGGGCATGTCCTTCGGGACGCTCGGGCTGCTCGCCCTGGGCCTGGTCTACATCATCTCCCCGATCGACGCCATTCCCGACGTGATCCCCTTCGCGGGCATCGCGGACGACACCGGCCTGGCCCTGTGGCTGGCCACCGTCCTCGTCAGGTCCGCGGGCGACTTCGTCACCTGGGAGCGCGGCGGACGCCCCACCGTCATCGTCGGCGAACCCGTCGACTGACCCGATCCCACCCGGGGCCCGGCCGCCTCACGCGGTCGGGCCGAGCTCCTTGGCGAAGCGTTCGGCGGCGTCCCGCATGACGGGCACGACGCCCGGGACGGCCTCGCGCGTCATGCGCCCGGACGGGCCCGACACCGAGATCGCCGTCAGCGCCGGCGCCCCGGGCAGCGGCACGGCGACGCAACGCACGCCGATCTCCTGCTCCTCGTCGTCCAGCGCGTAACCCCGCTTGCGGATCCGCGCCAGCTCCGCCACCAGCGCGTCCGGATCGGTCAACGTGTTCGGCGTGTGCGCGTCCATGCCCGTCCGGGCCAGGATCTCCCGGACGCGCTGGTCGGACAACTGGGACAGCAGAGCCTTCCCCACGCCCGTGCAGTGCGGCTGGACGCGCCGCCCCACCTCGGTGAACATCCGCATCGAGTGCTTGGACGGCACCTGCGCGACGTACACGGCCTCGTCGCCTTCGAGCACCGCCATGTTGGCCGTTTCGCCGATCTCGTCCACCAGGCGGGCCAGCACCGGACGCGCCCACGTGCCCAGCAGGCGGCTGGCGCCCTCGCCCAGCCGGATGAGCCGCGGGCCCAGGGCGTACCGCTTGGACGGCTCCTGCCTGACGTACCCCTGGTTCACCAGCGTCCGCATCAGCCGGTAGATCGTCGGCATCGGCAGCCCGGAGACCTCCGTCAGCTCCGACAGCGCCATCTCGCCCCCGGCGTCCGCCAGATGCTCCAGCAGGTCGAACGCGCGCTCCAGCGACCTAACGGCCTCCGCCACCCCGAACTCCTCTCCCTCGCAACCCAGCCGATTCTACGGAGAATTGATTTCACTGTGCGAAAGAAGGGAGTTGCCAGAGGGATGCACGTTACTCGCCTTGGCGACGTGGCAATAACCTTCTGTGCCCGGCGCCGCGTCGCCGCCCCCCTGGCAGCCATAGAGGAGACCGCTGGGGGGGACCGGTGCGCCGAAGGACACGCTGGGGCGCGATCGCGGCCGGCGCCGCAATGACCGTGCCGCTGCCGCTGATGAGCCCGTCCGCCGAGGCCGCACGGGACGCGGGGACACCGGCGGTCCGGTTGGTCATGGACATGGCGATCTCGGAGAGCACCACCGGACCGGACCGGACCCTGACGTACACGGTCCGTATCCGCGCGAAAGGCGACATCGCGCGGAACACGACCTTGCGCCTCACCGCCGACCGCCCCCTCTCCTGGACGCGGCACTCCCCGGACTGCATCGAGTCCGATTCAGGCCGCACATTGCGCTGCGACCTGGGCGACCTGGGCGAGGCGCCGCGTGAACGGGCGGGCACCATCCGAATCCCGGTCACCTCGACCTCGGAACCGTCCTCGCCCCCCGTAAGCGTCCTGGTCGTGGCGGACGCCACCAACGCTCCCCGCCGCTCGATGACACGGCCGCCCGACCCGGACCCAACGCCGAGCGAGGGGCACCCTGACACGGAAACGCCGACGGACACACCGTGCACGTCCGGTAAGGCGAGCGCTGGCGCTAAGCGATGCTCGTCCGCGCAACCGTCCGGCCCAGAGCCGACGCCAGATGGTGGCCACTCTGATGCGGGGTCGTCGTCTGGAACGCAGTGCAAGGCGGAGAGCGGCGAGGGGCCGTGTGTGCCTGTGAAGCCGTCTGTGGTTAAGCCGCGTCCCGGCGGTCACCCTGGCGTGGGGTCGCCGAAGGCTGGTCATTGCGTGCCCGGTGAGAGGAGTGTGGGCGGGAGGTCGTGTCCGTCTGCGGAGCCGTCCGGTCCGAGGCCGGGCGGTGGTCACTCTGGCGCGGGGTCGTCGTCTGGAACGCAGTGCAAGGCGGAGAGCGGCGAGGGGCCGTGTGTGCCTGTGAAGCCGTCTGTGGTTAAGCCGCGTCCCGGCGATCATCCTGGCGTGGGGTCGCCGAAGGCTGGTCATTGCGTGCCCGGTGAGAGGAGTGTGGGCGGGAGGTCGTGTCCGTCTGCGGAGCCGTCCGGTCCGAGGCCGGGCGGTGGTCACTCTGGCACGGGGTCGTCGCCTGGAACGCAGTGCAAGGCGGGCAAGCCGAAGAGTGACGAGGGGCCGTGTGTGCCTGTGAAGCCGTCTGTGGCGAAGCCGCGTCCCGGCGGTCACCCTGGCGTGGGGTCGCCGAAGGCTGGTCATTGTGTGCCCGGTAAGAGGAGTGTGGCGGGGAGGTCGTGTCCGTCCGTGCAGCCGTCCGGTCCGAGGCCGGGTGGTAGTCACTCTGGTGCGGGGTCGTCGTCTGGTGGGCCTTGCAAGGCGGGTGAGGCGAAGAGCGGTGAGGGGACGTGTGCGCCTGTGGGGCCGTCCGTGGCTGAGCCGGGGCCCGGGGACGTTATGCCGGGGCCTGGTGAGGGGCCACAAGCTGGGGCTCCAGGCGGGCAGGGGGGAGAGTTTCCGGCGCCGGATCTGCCCACCGTGGCACCTTCGAAGCCGGTCGTGCTGCCGCCACTCGATCAGCCGACGGGGCCCCGGGTGGCGACCGGGGAGAGCCGGATGTCGCTGATGGCGCCGGCCGGGGCGCAGGAGTCGGACGGGACGGACTGGGCGGTCGTCACCGGGATCGCGCTGATCGCCGAGATCGGGCTGCTGTGGGGGGCCGCGTGCGTCGGGTTGTGGAGGCGGCGGCTGGCGTTGCGGCGGGCCATGTCCGACCGGTGACGGCACGAACGCTGGGAATGCCCTTTCTGGACGCCCGTATCGGGACGAACCAGCTCAATATCGGGTTCCGCGTCAGCGGGCCGACCGTCGGACAGTAAACACTGTCGTGACGGACAGGGGACCCCGCACCGCCGGAATATCGTGCGGTGGATCTTCTCCGCCGGCCGGGGGCGCCGGGCACGGTCGGTGACCGGCCGGGTGACCACGTGTGAAAGGGGAATTCCTCTTGTCACGGCGGTGATAAACCCGGCTTTGGTGAATGTGACCGCGAGCCGATATCGCGCGCCGACTACCATCGGGTAGCTTGGCGATCATTGCCGGTCACCGGGGGCGCTCCAGACACAGCCGTCCGGCCGACGCGGCCAAGATCCGCCGATGGCGCCCACCCGTACGCATTGCTCGGGGCCCGTCCGGCCCGTCCCCCCGGGAGAATGATCAATGGCATTGGGCTCGCTGCTTCCCGAACTCCTGCCCGGCGGTTCCGGCCGCACCCCGCTGATCGAGCGGGCGGCGAGGTGGGCGCAGGAGAAGCCGGACGCCCCCGCCTACACCTTCGTCGACTACTCGGCCGCCCCGGCGGGTGCGCACACCACGGTGAGCTGGGCCGAGACGGACCGGCGCGCCCGTGCCATGGCGGCGACGCTGCGGCAGGTCACCGGGCCGGGGGAGCGGGCCGCGCTGCTGCTGCCGCAGACGCTCGAGTACATGATGACGATGCTCGGCGCCATGTACTCGCATGTCATCGCGGTGCCGCTGTTCTCGCCCGACCTGCCGGGGCACGCCGACCGGCTGATCGGCGCCTACACCGACGCCGAGCCCGCGGTGATCGTCACGATGCGCAACGCCCTGCCGCATGTGGAGAAGTTCCTCGCCGACCACGACGTCCCGCAGCCGAAGGAGATCGTGTTCGCCGAGGAGATCGACCTCGCGCTGGCCGACCGGTGGGAGGGCGAGCCCATCGCGTTCGACGACCTCGCGTACCTGCAGTACACGTCGGGGTCGACACGCCGTCCGGCCGGGGTGGAGATCACGCACGGGAACGTGACGGCGAACGCGGCGCAGTTGTGGGTCGGCTGGGCGCCGGACAGGCCGAACCCGGAGCTGGTCAGCTGGCTGCCGCTGTTCCACGACATGGGGCTGATCGCGACGATGGCGATGCCGCTGGTGCGCGGCGACCACGCCATCTACACCGACCCCGTCTCGTTCATCATGAACCCGGTTCGGTGGCTTGAGCTGATCGCGGAGCGTCCGGGCAGGAACGTGTACACGGCCGGGCCGAACTTCGCGTACGAGTACGTCGCGTCGACGGCGTCGCCGGAGAAGATCGCGGCCCTGGACCTGTCCGGGCTCACGGCGTGCCTGAACGGCGCGGAGCCGATCCGCACCTCGACGCTGTCGATGTTCGCGGCGGCGCTGGCGCCGGCGGGGCTGCGTCCGGGCGCGCAGGCGCCGGGCTACGGGCTGGCGGAGGCGACGGTGTTCGTGTCCGCGGCGACCGAGGACGCCCCGCCCAAGATCATCTCCGTGGACCGGGAGGCGCTCACCCGGGGCGAGCTCAGGCTCCGCGCGGACGGCTCCGAGCTCGTGTCGTGCGGGCGGCCGTACGGGCAGCTCGTCGCGATCGTCGACCCGGAGACCCGTGTCGAGCAGCCGGACGGCAGGGTCGGTGAGATCTGGGTGCACGGGCCCAACACGGCGCCCGGCTACTGGCGCAACTCGGAGCGGAGCCAGGACACGTTCGGCGGCGAACTGTCCGAACCTGGGGACCTTCCGTCCGGGCCTTGGATGAAGAGCGGTGACTATGGCGTCATCCACGGCGGCGAGCTGTACATCACCGGCCGCATCAAGGACCTCATCATCGTCGACGGACGCAACCACTACCCGCAGGACATCGAGGTCACCACGCAGGAGGCGCACCCCGCGATCCGTCCCGACCACGTCGCCGCGTTCGCGCTCACCGGGGAGGAGACGGAGCGGCTGGTGATCGTCGCCGAGCGCAACCGGCGTGTTCCGCTCGGACGGCTGGACCCGGACGAGGTCGAGGCGGCGGTGCGCGGCGCCGTCAACATCGAGCACGAGATGAGCGTCCACGACTTCGTGTTGATCGAACCGGGTGGCGTGTCGCGCACGTCCAGCGGAAAGATCGCACGTGCGGCGACGCGGCAGCGTTACCTGGACGGCGGGCTGCCGACGACGGCGGCCCGGCTGGCGTCCCGCAAGTAGCCGAGGCGGCCCGACGGCCGCGACGAAACAGGAGGATCATGCTTTCGGGGCTGGGGCGTCTCATCCACCGGCGACGCTGGGCCGGCCTGGTGCTGATCCTGGTGCTGACCGGGGTCGGGGGCGCATGGGGCCTCGGCGTGTTCGCCAAGTTCAAGGAGGGCGGCTTCGAGGACCCGAACGCGTCCTCGACGCTCGTCGCCCGGCTGGGCGCGACCTACTTCGGCAGCACCAACCCCGACGTCCTCGTCCTCTACACGAGCGACTCCATGACGGTGGACGATCCGCGCTACGAGGCGAGCGTCGTCACCACGGTGGCGCGGCTGCCGAAGGCGCAGGTCGAGGAGATCATCTCGTACTGGTCGTTCGACAGTGAGGCGGCGCATTCGTTCGCCTCCCACGACCGGCGGTCGACGTTCGTCGCGGTGAAGCTGCGCGGCAAGGACGGCGCGGCCAAGGCCGAGAACTACCACGCGATCAAGGACCGGCTGTCGGCGCCGGGGCTCGATGCCCGGTACGGCGGCAGCGTGCCGCTCGGCGAGGAGTTCGGCAAGCAGGTCGTCGCCGACATCGTGCGTGCCGAGCTGATCACGGCGCTGCCGCTGCTGATCCTGCTGATGATCCTGTTCGGCGCGTGGATGGCGTCCCTCCTGCCGATGGCCGTGGCGATCTTCTCGACGGTCGGCGGGCTGGCCGTCCTGCACGTGGTGACGTATGTCGCGGACGTGACGTCCTTCGCCCTGGAAGTCGTCACGATGATGGGCGTCGGCCTGGCGATCGACTATTCGCTGTTCATCATCAGCCGTTTCCGTGAGGAACTGGAGCGCGGCATGTCCGCGCAGGGGCTGCCCCAGGGCAAACCCTGGAAACGGGAACGCGACCCGGAGGCGCGCAAGGCGGCGAAGAAGGCCCACAAGACGGCGCTGGAGCCGATACGGGAGGCGGCCTTGGCCGCCACTATGGCGACCGCGGGCCGCACCATCATGGTCAGCGGCGTCACCGTGTCGGCCGCTCTCGCCGGGCTTCTGCTGTTCCCGCAGATGTTCCTCCGGACGATCGGGCTCGCGGGCATAGCCACCGTCATGGTCGCCGTCTTCGGCGCCACGGTCCTCCTCCCGGCGCTGCTGGCGCTGCTCGGCCCGCGTGTCGAGATCGGACGCATGCCGTGGCGGCGTCCCACGTCCAAGCGCGCGCAGCGCGACCCCCAGAGCGGCTTCTGGTACCGCCTCGGCCACAGCGTGATGAAGCATCCGCTGCCGTACTTCGCGATCGTGCTCGTCATCCTGGGCGTGATGTTCGTGCCGTTCTTGAACGTCCAGTTCGGCAGTGTGGACGCCCGCGTCCTGCCCAAGGACAGCCCCACCCGGGCCGTGGTGGAGACGGTCAAGAGGAACTTCCCCAACGGGTCCGCCGAGCCCATCGACGTCGTCGTCTCCGGAGACCTCATCCCGCGCGACTGGAAGCCCGCCAAGAAGGGCGATCCCATCCCGCCCTACCTGGAGGAGTTCAGGCAGCGCCTGGGCGGGCTTCCCGGAGTCACCGAGGCGCAGTACACCGGCTACTCCGGCTCGTACGGGGGCGTGCGCATCTCCGTCACGCACAGGTACGAGCCGATGGACCAGCGTGCCCAGGACCTCGTCACCGAGATCCGCGGGATGAGCCTGTCGAAGGACGGCTATCCGATGCACATCGACGTCGGCGGCAGCACGGCCGCGCAGATGGACCTGATGTCCAGCCTGATGCGCACCTTGCCGAAGATGGCGTTCACCGTCGGGATCGCCACGTTCATCCTGCTCTTCATGTTCTTCGGGTCGATCGTGCTGCCGCTGAAGGCGATCGTGATGAACGTCCTGTCGATCGGCGCCTCGTTCGGCGCGATCGTGTGGGGCTTCCAGTACGGGCACCTCGCCGGGCCGCTGAACTTCACCCCGACCGGCGGCGTCGAGGCCACCAGCATGATCCTCATCCTCGCCGTCGTGTTCGGCCTGTCGATGGACTACGAGGTCTTCCTGCTCAGCCGCATCCGCGAGGAATGGGACCTCACGCACGACAACCGGCGGGCCGTCGCGTCCGGCATGCAGCACACCGGCGGCATCATCACCAGTGCCGCGCTGCTGTTCCTCGTCGTCATCGCCGCGTTCAGCATGGCCGGCATCACGGTCGTGAAGCTGATCGGGGTCGGCATGTTCGTCGCGGTCGTGGTGGACGCCGTGCTCGTCCGGTCGCTGCTCGTCCCGGCGACGATGCGGTTCATGGGCGGGGCGAACTGGTGGCTGCCGGGCTTCCTCGCGGGCCTGCACGCCCGGATGGACCTGCGCGAACGCAGTGCCCTGGCCCCGGCGGGCGGCACCGCGGCACCGCCGCGCCTCCCGGCGGAGCAACCGTTCCCGTACGCGCTGCACTGGGAGGACGCGCGCCCGGTGGACGCGAACGAGGCGTTCCGGCCCGCCGCGCAGCCCGCGCCCGCGCCGGGCGCCACCGGGCTCGACGGGCACGCCCCCGCCGACGGCGCGCCGTGGCGGCCGTGGGCGGACGGCCCGCCGCGGCCGAGGCCGCCGCAGCCGCCGCCCGCCAGGCGGGCGATCGTCCCCGCCCCGGACGGCTCCGGCTGGCGCTGGGGCGAGGCGGAGGACTGACCGCGCTCAGCGCGGCAGCGCGTCGATGATCTGCCGCGCGCGTCCGACGCCGTCCTCGGCCCGGATGCGCCGCCCGATCTCGCTCGCGCGCTCGGCCATCTCCCGATCCTGGACGGCCTGCCGGATCTTCCGCGCCAGCCGCGGCGCCGTCAGCGCGCGGAACGGGAGCGGTGCCGGCCCCGCGCCCAGCGCCGCCACCCGCTCGCCCCAGTAGGGCTGGTCGCCGAAGAACGGGCACACCACGGCCGGCACGCCGGCCCGCAGTCCCGCCGCGGTCGTCCCGGCGCCGCCATGGTGGACGACCGCCGCCGTCCGGGGGAACAGCCACGCGTGCGGGACGTCCCGGACGGCGTGGACCCGGCCGTCCGAACTCGCCGGATCGCCCTGCACGACGCCCCGCACCCCGGCGAGTTCCAACGCCGCCCGCACGGTCCGGCCGGTCGCCTCGCCGTCCTTCGGGACCATGCTCCCGAACCCGACGTACACCGGTGTGGGGCCCGCCGCGAGGAACTCCGCCAGTTCCCCGGGCGGCTCCCACTCGTCCTCGTCGAGGAACCAGTACCCGGTCAGATGGACGTTCGGCCCCCAGTCCCCGGGCCTTGGCACGACGGTCGGGCTGAAGCACGCCAGCACCGGGCCGTCCGGCCTGCGGCCCCGCAGCGGCAGCCGCGGCAGCCCCAGCGACTCCTCCCGCCACGGATTGATGAACGGCCGCGACAACTGCCACGCGATCTGGTCGACCGCCCGGAAACTCGCCCGGTTCCCCCACGAGCCGAGCGACCGCGGGACGAACGGATGCGGGAACGCGCCCGTCGGCTCGCTCGGCTGGAAATGAATGAGCGCCCACGGCACACCGAGATGCTCACCAATGTGCCGGGGGAGGAATCCGAGGGTGGGCCCCAAGATCAGATCCGCGCCCTTGCACGCGTCCGCGCACTCCGCCAGCAAACGCTCGGCCATCGGCCCGATGACGCGCTTGAACCCGCCGAGGAACTTCACCGGATTACGCCCCCCGGCCAGCAGCCGCTGCCCGGCGTCGGATTCCAGGATCTCCGCCGGGTCGGCCGTCAGCGGCGCCAGTTCCAGCCCCGCCGCGACGGCCATCGGCGAGTACCGGGCGCTCGCCACGAGCCGCACCTCGTCCCCGCGCGCCCGCAACGCCCGCCCGAGCGCCACGCAGGGCTGGATGTCCCCCCGCGACCCGGCCGCGAAGATCACGATTCTGCTCACGGTGCCTCCCACCCGGCGTCACCGCGCGGGATGCCCTGCGGCCCGTCCGCCCGCTCCTCCGGCACATAGGGCTCGTACCACCCGTCCGGCGGGGCGGGCCGTTCCCCGGGCCGCTGCTCGCCGCCCGCGCCCAGGCCCGGCTTCACCGGCGGCACGTCCCGTGGCCCGCGCACCACGCCCGATCCATCGGTGTCCGCGCGCTGAGCCGGTCCGGACGCCGAAGGCCGCGATGAGCGCGGCTCACCCTTGCGGGCGGGGTGGTCGTGCTCCGGGGATTCGGGCGGTGGCTCGGCGGGAGGCGCCGGCCAGGGGGAGGCGGGGGATTCGCTGTTCCACCGGGTGGGGGTGTCGTCCGGGGGCTTGAGGGCGGTGTCGGTCCACCAGTGGGGGCCGGGGGCGCGGACACGCTCGTCCCGTGCGAGGTCGTCCTCCCAGGTGAGGGGGAACGGGAGGGGGACGTTGGGCGGGGCGGCGCTCGCGACGGCGACCGGGGCGGGAAGGGGGCCGGACGCGAGGAGGGCGGGGACCGGGTCGCGCGGTGGCCCGGCGGGATCGTGCTTCGGGCGGTCCGGGATCACCGGGGGCCTCTTGCCGTGCTTCGGGCCCAGCCAGCCGCGCCGGCTGGGGAGGGTGATGCCGCTGACCAGGCCGCCGATGAGGACGAGGACGGCGCCGAGGATGAGGCCCGAGGAGGTGCCGATGCGGAACTTCTCCAGTTCGGCGGCGCTCGCGCCCTCGTCCGGGATGGTGTGGACGAACAGGCCGACGATGGCGATGCCGAAGGCGCCGGACGCCTCGCGGATCACGTTGATGACGCCGCTCGCGACGCCGGCCCGCTTCTCCGGGACGGCCTTGAGCACGTACATCACGAGCGGCATGCCGAGGGCGGCCCCGGCGCCGATGAGCATGACGCCCGGCATCAGGTCGGCGTAGCCGTCGCCGATCGTCAGGGTGGAGAACAGGACCATGCCGAGGCCCATCAGCGCCATGCCGGCGCCGATCGCGGGCCGCGGGCCGATCTTGGCGGCCATCAGGAAGGCCACCGGGGTCAGCAGGAGGATCACGATGGCCGGGGGCAGCATGACCATGCCGGCCTTGGGCGGCGAGAAGCCGAGGAAGCGCTGCAGGAACGGCTGCGAGTAGAACATCATGCCGTTGAAGCCGATGCCGTAGAGCATCTGCGACAGCAGCCCGCCGGTGAAGACGCGGTTGTGGAAGAACCGCAGGTCGATCATCGGGTCGGGGGCCCAGCTCTCCACCACGACGAAGCAGACCAGCGCGATCGCGCCGAGGGCGAAGACGCTGAGCACCGACGGGTCGGCCCAGCCGTGCCTGTTGCCGGCCTCCAGCCCGTAGATGAACGCGAACAGCATCGTCGCGGAGATCAGCACGCCGGGCAGGTCGACGCGGGCGTGCTTGTTCTCGCCGTGCCCGGTGAGGACGAACATGCCGAGCAGGATCACCAGGATGCCGGGCACGATGTTGATCAGGAAGATCCAGCCCCAGTGCCAGTGCTGGACGATGATCCCGCCGATCGCGGGGCCGAGCGCGGTCGCCCCGGACGCGGCGCCGATGAAGACGATGTTGCCGATCGAGCGCTGCCTGTCGTTCCGTCCGACGGTGACCATCACCTGCGTGGCGGGCAGTGCGAGCGCGGCGCCGGCGCCCTGCACGATGCGGGCGAGGATCAGCACCTCGGAGCTCGGCGCGAGCCCGCACACGGCGGACGCGGTGGTGAAGACGGCCATGCCGGCGGTGAAGGTGAGCCGGCAGCCGTAGACGTCGGTGAGCCGCCCGCCCATGATCATCAGGCAGGAGAACATCAGGATGTAGCCGGTGGCGACCCAGTCCTTGGCCGAGGACGACATGTCGAGGTCGGCCATGATGGTGGGCAGGGCCGTGAAGACCACCGTGTTGTCCATGGTGGTCATGAACGCGCTGACGGCGACAACCGCCAGCGCCCATCGGTATCGGCCCCGGGTCAACAGTCCGTACGGCGAGGGTCCCGCACCGCCGGGAAATCCGCCGCTTCCCCCTAAAAACAGTCGTCGCTGCTGTTACTGATGGTTGACATCTTGTTACTCGGCCATGACTCTAGGTCGTGTTTTCTCAACTATCCCATCAGGCCACATTGGCTACTCCGGAGTCTTGTCATCACCGTGACAAGGCCCCGGTGAGAAAAGTGGCCTGGATGCGCATCGTGAACAGGTCAGCGTGGGACAAAGTGGTCCCTTCGCTTCGACGAACGATCCCGGTTTCTTGGGGGGACCCCAGCGCATGCAGAGCAACGATCGTTCCGGAGCCGCGCAGGACGACGCGCAGGATGACGCGCAGGACGAGACTCGCATCGGTGAGGAGCCGATCCGCCGGCATCTGATCGAGCAGATCGCGCGCCGCTCCAGGACCGTCGCCGCCGAAGTCGATCCCGACCGTCCGCTTGAGGAGTTCGGGCTGGCGTCCCGGGACGCGGTCGCGATCGCCGGTGAGCTGGAGCAGCTGCTGGGACGCTCCCTGCCCGCCACCCTCGTCTGGGAACACCCCACGATCAACAAGCTGGTCGCCGCGCTGGCGGGCGGCGGCATCGGGCCGGAACCGGCCGCGGGGGAACCGGAGGCCGGGCCCGCCCGCCCGGCCGCGCACGACGAGCCGATCGCCGTCATCGGCATCGGCTGCCGCTTCCCCGGCGGCGACCGCGACCTGACCGGCCCCGCGGACTACTGGCGTTTCCTGACCGGACGCGGCGATGCGATCCGCGAGGTGCCGGACGGCCGCTGGGCCCCGTTCGACGACGGCTCGCCCGAGGTCGGCGACCTGCTCGCGCGGACGACGCGGCTCGGCGGTTTCCTGGCGGACGTCGCAGGGTTCGACGCGGGGTTCTTCGGCATCACCCCGCGCGAGGCCGCGGCGATGGACCCGCAGCAGCGGCTCGTCCTCGAAGTGGCGTGGGAGGCGTTCGAGCACGCGGGCATCGGGCCGGCGTCGCTGCGCGGCAGCCGCACCGGCGTGTTCGTCGGCGTGTCGGCGCCGGAGTACGCGGCGTTCACCGCGTCCGACCTGGCGTCGCTGGAGCCGTTCACGGCGACCGGCGCGGCGCTCGGCATCATCGCGAACCGGCTGTCGTACCTGCTGGACCTGCGCGGCCCCAGCATGATCGTCGACACGGCGTGCTCGTCGTCGCTGGTCTCCACGCACCTCGCCGTCCAGGCGCTGCGCGCCGGTGAGGCCGACGTGGCGCTGGCCGGCGGCGTGAACCTGCTGCTGTCGCCGGCCGTCACGATGACGTTCGACCTCGCGGGCGGGACGGCGGCGGACGGGCACTGCAAGGCGTTCGACGCGTCCGCCGACGGCATGGTCCGCGCGGAGGGCTGCGGCGCCGTCGTGCTGAAGCGCCTGTCGGACGCGGTGCGCGACGGCGACCGGGTGCTCGCCGTGGTGCGGGGGTCCGGCGTCAACTCGGACGGACGCTCCAACGGCCTGGTCGCCCCCAACTCCGACGCGCAGCGCGCCCTGCTCCGCGACGTGTACGCGAGGGCGGGCATCGGCACGCGCGACGTCGACTACGTCGAAGCCCACGGGACGGGAACGTTCCTGGGCGACCCGATCGAGGCCAAGGCGGTCGGCGAGGTCCTCGGCGCCGGACGCGACGACGGTGCGCCGCTGCTGCTCGGCTCCGCCAAGTCGAATCTCGGGCACATGGAGTCCGCGGCGGGCATAGCCGGGCTCATCAAGACCGTTCTCGCGCTGCATCACCGGGTCATCCCGCCCAGTGCGCACTTCAAGGAGCCCAACCCGCACATCCCGTTCGATGAACTGCACCTCGCGGTCGTCTCGGAGGAGACCCCGTGGCCCGATAGGGGGCACCCGGCGCGTGCGGGTGTGTCCGGGTTCGGTTTTGGCGGGACTAACGCGCACGTCCTTCTGGAAGAGGCTCCTTCGCAGGAGACGACCGTCCAGCCGGCCGCCGTCCGGACGTTCCCGCTGTCCGACACGAGCGACGACCGTGTCCGCGACCACGCGGCCCTCCTCGCCGGGTGGCTCCCGCCCCAGGACGTGGAACTCGCTGACATCGCCCGTACCCTGCACCGGCGTGCCGGCCGGGGACGAGCCCGCGCCGCCGTCGTCGCCAGGGACCGTGCAGGCTTCCTCGAAGGGCTCACCGCCCTCGCCGAAGGCCGTCCCCACCCCGGTGTGGTGACGGGTACCGCGCTCGGTGCGCCGGGCCGTCCCGTGTGGGTCTTCTCCGGGTACGGCGCTCAGCGCGCCGGCATGGCTCAGCGGCTCCTTGAGGAGGAGCCCGCGTTCGCCGAAGCCATCGACGACCTGGACGGCATGTTCGCCGAGGAGGGCGGCCCCGACCTGTGGGCGCTGCTCGAAGAGGGCGGCAAGCCGGACGGGCCGGCCGACACCATGCCGGTCCTGTTCGCGATCCAGCTCGGCCTCGCCCGCATGTGGCAGGCGTACGGCGTCACGCCGGGCGCGGTCATCGGCCATTCGATGGGCGAGGTCGCGGCGGCCGTCGTCGCCGGCGCGCTCACCCCGCAGGACGGCGTCCGCGTCATCTGCCGCCGGTCCCGCCTGCTGACGCGGCTCGTCGGCGGCGGCGCGATGGCCGTGCTCGGCGCGTCCGCCGGCGAGGTCGCGCGGCTGGCCGGCGGCCTGCCCGAGGTGTACGCGGCGGTGCACTCGTCACCGAGGCAGACCGTCGTGACCGGCGACGCCGGCCAGGTCGCCGAGATCGTCAAGCGCGCGGAGGCCGAGGGACGCCTGGCCCGGATGGTCCAGGCCGAGGGTGCCGGGCACTCCCCGCAGGTCGATCCGCTGCTGCCCGAACTGCGCGAACTCCTCGCCGGGGTCGGCGCCGAGCCCGGCGCCCCGCTCGCCGGCGGCATCCGGCTCTACACCACCGCCCTCGACGACCCCCGCGCCTACCTCGCCTCCGGCGCGCCGCTCGGTGCCGAGCACTGGGCCGCGAACCTGCGCAACGCGGTCCGGCTCACCGACGCCGTCTCGGCCGCCGCCGAGGACGGATACCGGACGTTCATCGAGGTCAACGCGCACCCGATCCTCGCCCACGCGGTCGGTGAGACCCTCGACGGGACGGGCGCGCTCGTCACCCACACGCTCAAGCGGGCACCGAAGGGGCAGGAGACCGACGACACGCTGACGTTCCACGCGCAGCTCGCCACCCTGGCCGCACACGGCCATCCGGTCGCGGCCCCCTTGGACGGGCGCGTCATCGACGTCCCGCAGTCGCCGTGGCGGCACGAACGGCACTGGGTCGACCTGTCGGCCCGCACGTCCGGCCGGAGCGACGAGCATCCGCTGCTCGGCGCGCACGTGGAACTCCCCGGTGAGGACCGGCACGCATGGCGCGCCGACGTGGGCCTGGCCGCGCAGCCGTGGCTGGACGGGCTGACCGTCCACGGCCTGCCCGTGCTGCCGGTCGCCGCGTTCGCGGAGATGGCGCTCGCCGCCGGCGCGACCGTGCTCGGCACCGAGGACGTCCGCGTCAACGGCCTGTGGGTGGAGCGTCCGCTGGCGCTCGCCGACCACACGACCGTCACCACGACGTTCACCGAGGCGGAGCAGCGGGTGGAGGTGCACGCGCTGACACCGGCGGGCACCTGGGTGCGGCTGGCCAGTGCCGACGTCGGTGCGGACCACCGGGCACCGGCGGGCGCCGAGCCGGGGGCCGCCACCGAGATCGCGGGCGCCGAGCGCGGCAGCCGCCACTACCGGCTGCACCCCGAGGTGTTCGACCGCTGCCTGTCCGTCCTGTCGGACGAGGCGGCGGCGCTCACCGGGGCCGGCGGCGTGTGGACGGCCGAGACGATCGGCAGCCTGCGCGTGTACGGGCCGACGCACCGCGGCGGGCACGTCCGCGCGGCGGTCGTCCGGGACGACGAGGGCGTGACCGGCTCGCTCACGCTGCTGTCGGCGGACGGCGGGCTCCTCGCCGAGGCGACCGGCATCGTCCTCCGCCGGGTCGAACGCCCCGACGTCCCCGTGCCGCTCACCGGCAAGCTGGTCGAACTTGCCTGGGACGAGTCCCCCCTTCCCGAAACCGGGACGGCGGGCGGCGGGACGTGGCTGGTGCTGTCCGAGGAGGACGACCCGCTCGCCGCGGCGGCGGCCGCCGGGCTGGAGAGCCGCGGCAAGGCCGTCGTCCGGCATCGGGTGACGCACCGTCCACCGGACGGCCATCCGGCCATGGACGGGCCGGTCGAAGGCGTCGTCCTCGTCCCGCCCGCCGACCTGGTCGATGAGGACCTGGTGCTCGCCGTCGCCGGGGTGAGCCGCTCGCTCCCCGACGGCCCCCGCCTCTACGTCGCGACCCGCGGCGCCCTGCCCCTGCACGGCGGGGAGGGCCTGCCGGGCCACGGGTTCGTCAGCGCGCTCACTCGCGTCCTCGCGTTCGAGCGCACCGCCCAGCGGGCGACCCACGTGGACGTCGACCGTCCGCAGGACCTGGTCGCGGAACTTCTCGCCGGCGCCGATGAGCGCGAGGCCGCCTGGCGCGGCGGCACCCGGTACGCGGCGCGCCTCGCGCGGGCAGTCCTCCCCGAGCCGCCGCCGCGCGGGAAGCGGATCGTCCGGCGCGGCGGCGCCTACGTGATCACCGGCGGCTACGGCGGCATCGGCCTGGTCACCGCGCGGCTGCTGGCCGAGCGCGGCGCGGGACGCATCGTGCTGTCCGGGCGGAGCGGCCCGGACGCCGACGCCGAGAAGGTCATCGCCCGCCTCCGCGAGGACGGCGTGGACGTCGGCGTCGTGCTGGGCGACATCGCGCGGCCGGGCACCGCCGAACGCCTCATCGGGGCCGCGCAGGAGGGCGGCACGAGGCTGCTCGGCATCGTGCACGGCGCCGGTGCCATCGACGACCGGCTGATCGCCGACCTCGGCCCGGACGATCTCCACCGGGTGTGGACGGCGAAGGTCGAGGGTGCGCGCCGGCTCAGCGAGGCCGCCTGGGACCTCGATCTCGACTGGTTCGTCACGCATTCGTCGGCCGCCGCGCTGCTCGGCTCGCCCGGCCAGGGCGGCTACGCCGCCGCGAACGCCGCGATCGACGCCCTCATGGCGTACCGGCGCGCGAACGGCCGCCCCGGAACCACCATCAACTGGGGCACCTGGTCACAGGTCGGCGGAGCCACCGAAGCGTCCGTCACCGTCATCGACCCGATCAGCCCGGCGGAGGGCGCGGAGGCGCTCGAAGCGCTGCTCGTCCACGGCCTGCCGGCGGCGGGCGTGCTCCGCTTCGACCCCGGCACGGCCGTCGCGCTGTTCCCCGAGATCCGGAACATGCCGTACTTCGCCGCGCTGACCGAGGCCGCGGGCGAGGCCGGGGCCGATGACGCCGGCGACTGGCCCGGCGTGGAGGCGCTCGCGGACCTGGACCCCGGCACCGCCCGCAAGCTGATCGCCGCACGGGTCAGGCACCGGATCGCGACCGTCCTCGGGTTCGATCCGCGGCGCCTGGACCCGGCCGTCCCGCTCACCGACCTCGGCCTCGACTCGCTCGTCGCCGTCCGGATCAAGAGCGGTGTCGAGCACGACCTCGGGCTGACCGTCCCCGCGTCCGTGCTGCTGCAGGGCGCCAGCGTCAACGTGTTCGAGGAGTGGGCCGCCGCCGAACTCGGCCTGCCGGACGCCCCGGCGCCGACCGCCGTCTCGAACGCCGAATCCGGATATGTCATGCCCCGCGATGCGGCGGAGCGTCTCGCGGCCCGCATCTTCGAGGACGTCCTCGGCCTCGACCGCGTCGGGGTCACCGCCGGCTTCTTCGCCGACCTCGGCGGCCGGGAAGACCAGGCCGACCGGGTCGTCGCGCTCGTCGTCGCCGAACTCGGCACCGAGGTGACCCGCGGTGAGCTGTTCGAGGTGCCCACGGCGGAGCACGTCGCCGAGTTCATCCGGGCCGCGGACGAGGAGGCCGCGCGGCAGACCGTCCGCCCGCTCAAGCCGTCCGGCACCCGCCGGCCGATCTTCATCGCGCACCCGGCCGGCGGCACCACCGCCTGCTACCGGCAGCTCATCGACCTGCTCGGCGACGACCAGCCGGTGTACGGGCTGGAGCGGTTCGAGGACGCGCCGCCGGTCGAGGAGCGCGCCGCCCGCTACGTGCGGCACCTGGTGGAGGCACAGCCGGAGGGCGCGTTCCGGCTCGGCGGCTGGTCGTTCGGCGGGGTCCTCGCCTACGAGACCGCCCGGCGGCTCCGGCGGGCCGGACGCGAGGTCGAGTTCGTCGCGCTGTTCGACGCGGGGCTCCCGCTGCCGGTCGAGGACGAGTCCGACACCCTCGCCCGCCGGTTCTCCGCGTTCACCGACTACATCAACGAGACGTACGGCCTGGACGTCGCCCTCGACTACGAGGAACTGGCCGGCCTGGACGAGGAGGCGCAGTTCGCCCTCGTCATGGAACGCGCGGCGCCGCTCGTGGACCACATCCCCCCGGCGGCCCTCACCCACCAGCTCACCTCCCACCAGGACACCCGTTCCCTGGAGGCGTACAAGCCCGGGCCCTACGACGGGCACGTCATCCTGTACCACGCGCCCGAGGAGACCCCGTGGGCCGTCCGGGATGCCCGCTATGTGCTCGACGGGACCAACGGTTTCGGCGGGCTCTGCTCCGACCTGGAGATCGTCACGATCCCCGGGGCGCACCACCTCAACCTGCTCGACCCGCCGGGTGTGGACGTTCTCGCCGCGCACCTGGAGGACCGGCTGGCCGGACGGCGGGAGCGCGACGCCGTCCGTACGCCCACCACGGCCCGCTGAGGGCCCGCCCACGACACCGTCGTTCCACGGAGGACATTCCATGGCCCACCCCGGCCCGTCCCATGACCTGCTCGACGCCGTCCGCTCCGGTGCGAGCGGCCCCGAGCTGCAGGAGATCGACCTGCCGACCCGTTTCCGCGCCGCGTTCACCCGCAAGGACGAGGTCGGGATCTTCGAGGGCCAGACCGACAAGGACGTGCGCCGCTCCCTGCACGTCGGCGAGGTCGAGATGCCGGAGATCGCGCCCGACGAGTGCGTGGTCGCGGTGATGTCCGCCGCGATCAACTTCAACACCGTCTGGTCGGCGATCTTCGAGCCGATCCCGACGTTCGCGTTCCTGGAGAAGTTCGGCCGGCAGGGCTGGTACGGCGCCCGGCACGACCTGCCGTACCACATCCTCGGCTCGGACGGCGCCGGTGTCGTCGTCCGTACCGGCAGCGGCGTGAAGCATTGGAAGGTCGGCGACAAGGTCGTCCTGTCCCCGTCCTACGTGGACGAGGAGGACCACGGCTCCTACGACGACGGCATGATGTCGGAGACCCAGCTCGCCTGGGGCTTCGAGACGAACTTCGGGTCGCTCGGCGAGTACTGCATCGTCAAGGCGAACCAGCTGATCCGCAAGCCCGCCCACCTCACCTGGGAGGAGGCGGGCTCCAACACCCTGTGCGCCGCCACCGCCTACCGGATGCTCGTCGGCACGCACGGCGCCCGCATGAAGCAGGGCGACGTCGTGCTGATCTGGGGCGCGACGGGCGGGCTCGGCTCGTTCGCGACGCAGCTCGTCAGGAACGGCGGCGGCATCCCGGTGGGGGTCGTGTCGTCGGAGGAGAAGGCGGAGATCGTCCGCGCGCAGGGCTGCGAGCACGTCATCAACCGCAACGAGCTGAACCTGGGCGAGCAGGGCCTGCGCCATCCGAAGGCGGGACGGGTCCTCGGCGAGGCGATCCGCGCCCTCGTCGGCGAGGACCCCGGGATCGTGTTCGAGTACCTCGGCCGGGAGACGTTCGGCGCGTCCGTCTACGTCGCCAAGCGCGGCGGCAGGATCGTCACCTGCGGCTCCTCGACCGGGTACAAGCACGAGTACGACAACCGGTTCCTGTGGATGCGGCTGAAGAGCATCATCGGCTCGCACGGCTTCAACTACCACGAGGCCGTCGAGGTGAACCGCCTGTTCGGCCTCGGCATGATCCACCCGACGCTGTCGAAGGTGTTCCCGCTGGAGGAGGCCGGGGAGGCGACCCGCGCCGTCCAGACGAACCAGCACGTCGGCAAGGTCGCCGTCCTGTGCGGGGCGACCGCGGAGGGGCAGGGCGTGGACGATCCGGCCCTGCGCGAGCGCATCGGCGAGGAGAAGCTGTCCCTCTACCGCCGCTGACCTTCCCCGGGTGGACGCCCGCCGGTTCCCGCCACGGACCGGCGGGCGTTCCGTCTCTCAGGTGGGCGGCGGCCGTTCGTCCACCACGTGCTTCAGCACCCCCGTCGTCGCGGCCGGTCGCGGAACCGGATCACGGGCCGGGTTCGGCGCAGGAGTCCAGGTAGGGGCCGAGTTCGCGGGCGACGGCCGTCAGGGGGCGGACGTTCTGTTCGGCCTTGGCCATGAGGATCGCGCCCTCCAGGGCACCGACCATGAGCGTCGCGAGTGCGCCGGCCCGGCGGGACGGGACGCCCATCGCGGTCAGTTCCCGGGCGATCGGACGGCGCCAGCACGCGAACGCGGCGGCGGTGGCGGCGCGGGTCGAGGCGGCGGAGTCCGCGCAGTCGACCGTCGCCGCGGCGACCGGGCAGCCGCCCGCGAAGCCCGCCGACCGGAACTCCTCCGTCCACTGCCGCACCATCGCCGCGAAAAGCCCGCCCGGCGTGGGACGGGACATGGAGGCCATGAAGCGGTCGACGCGCGCGGCGGCGTAGCGGCCGGCCCACTCCACGGCCTCGTTCACCAACTGCTCCTTGCCGCCCGGGAAATAGTGCTGGAGCGACCCGCGCGGCGCGCCGGCGTGGGCGGCGACCTCCCGCAGCCCCGTGGCGGTGACCCCGTTCCGGCGGATGAGCTGCGCGGCGCTGAAGACCATCCGCTCCCGAGGTCCTCGATCGTCCACTTCTGGCTTCACCTGGACCATTATCATGACCGCTGTCATAATCGGCAAGGTCGGCACGTCCCCACGAGCGCTCCGCCGCCACCCCGGGCGGGGCGCGGTCCAGCCACGACCGGAGGCGAAGGTGGACACGAACGTCGGATTCATCGGACTCGGCGTCATGGGACGCCCCATGGCGCTCAACCTCGCCCGCGCCGGAACCAGCCTGATCGTCTGGAACCGCACCCCCGCCAGGACCGAGGCGCTGCGCGCCGCGGGAGCGGCCGTGGCGTCCAGCCCCGCCGAGGTGTGCCGAAGCGCGGACGTGGTGCTGCTCATGCTGGCCGACGGCCCCGCCATCGACGCCGTCCTCGGACGAGGCACGCCCGGCTTCACGGCGAATGTCGCCGGACGCGTGATCGTCCACATGGGCACCACGTCACCGGGCTACTCCCGCGACCTGGAGGCCGATGTCCGCGCGGCCACCGGCCGTTACGTCGAGGCTCCGGTGTCCGGCTCGCGCGGACCCGCCGAGACGGGCGAACTGGTCGCGATGCTGGCCGGTGAACCCGCGGACGTCGACCTCGTCCGCCCCCTGATCGCCCCGATGTGCGGCCAGACGTTCGCCTGCGGTCCCGTTCCCCATGGGCTGGAGATGAAGCTCGCGGTCAACCTGTTCCTGATCACGATGGTCACCGGCCTGGCCGAGTCGTTCCATTTCGCCGACCGGCACGGCCTGGACCGGCGGCGGCTGCTGGAGGTCCTCGACGCGGGCCCGATGGCCAGCACCGTGTCCCGCGCCAAGGCGCGCAAGCTCCTCGCCCGCGACTTCTCCGTCCAGGCGTCCATCACCAACGTCCTGGACAACAACCGCCTCATCGCCGAAGCCGCCCGCCGGGCCGGCGTCGCCTCGCCCGTCCTGGACGCCTGCCACGCCCTCTACCGCGAAACCCAGGCGCTGGGCCACGGCCCGTCCGACATGGCCGCCGTGATTCACGCACTCGTCTCCCGGACCGACGCCCTCCGGGGACGTGCGGAGCTCAGCGGTGGGTGAAGCCCGGAACCCGGCTTCCGGTCGGCTGGGGAGTTTCCCGCCGGTCAGGGGGTCCGGTCGCCGAGGGCGCGGATGACCCACGGGACGAGCAGCCGGGCGACTCCGGCGCACGCGCCGTCCAGGTCGGGGCAGGGTGCCAGGCGGTCTCCCGTGCTCGACACGAACCACCAGCCGGTCTCGTCCCGGACGGCCGTGATGCTGTCGCCGATGCACGGGACCCGCGGGTCGAACACCCGCAGCAGCGGCGGGGATTGGTCGTAGCGGGGCCGGGCCGTCCAACCGTCCCGCCGCAGCCGCAGGGCGAGCCGGTTCAGGTGACGGCGCGCCCGCCAGGTGTCGAGAAGGGATGGCGCGACCGGCGGGCACGGGGGGAACCCGGCCGGCCGCGCCACCTCCCTCCCCGGGGCCGTCCTGGGACGGACGGCCCGCTCCGGTGATGAACTCACCGGAGGTTCCGGTAGGCGCCGCCCGCCCGGACGGCCTCCCGCATCAGTTCGGCCCGCAGCTCCACCGGGTCCGCGCGCATCACGGTCGCGTCCACCCCGGCCTTGGGGTCGATAAGCGTGGCGACGTATTCGCCGAGCCGCCCGTCCCATCGACGCGAACGCCAAATGTGGTGCCCGGGAAAATCCTCACGAAGCCGGTCGAGTGCGGGGTCATCGAACGAAGATGTGTCTTTCAAGGGAGATCCCGTGGTCGTAATCGCTGGCGGTGCATGTGTTATAAGAATCACGGCGCGCATTGCTCCTGACCAGCAAGGCGTCAAGAGCCGCGCTCCACCCCCCGGAAGATCAACGAAACCCAGGGACCGGTTTCTCAAGGAGCCCCCGATGGGAACGCGTAGCGAACCATATGAAGCCCCCGCAATTCAGACATTCGCCGTTGAATTGACGGCGTGGCGAACGGAAGCAGGACTCACCCAGACGGCCCTCGCCGAGACTCTCGGCTATACGCCCCAATGGATCAGCCAGCTCGAATCCGCGAAAAGCATCCCGTCCAAGACGTTCGCGGAGAACCTGGACACCTTCTTCAAGACCAACGGCCTCTTCCAGCGGCTGTGGAAGCGCATCATCGACACCCGCCACCAGGCCATCCTCCCGCCCGGCTTCACCGAGTACATGGAACGCGAGACCGAGGCCAGCCAGGTGCGCAACTTCGAGCTCACGCTGATCTACGGCCTTCTCCAAACCGAGGACTACATGCGCGCGGTCGTTGGGCACGAGCAGGACCCGGACACCGCCGACCGGCTCGTCACCGAGCGACTCAAGCGGCAGGAAATCCTCACCCGCGAGAACGCGGCCAACGCGTGGTTCACCCTTGACGAGTCGGCGCTCCGGCGCGACATCGCCGACCCTGACGTCATGCGCGGCCAACTGGCACACCTTCTCGCGCTGGGCGAACGACCCAATATCTCGATCGACGTCGTCCCGCTGAGCACGCGGTACTACCAGGGGCTCACGGGAAGTTTCACCATCCTGAGCTTCACCAATGCGCCAGATATCGTCTACGGCGAGATCGCGGGACAGGGGATGCTCATCACGGAACCGCGAATCGTCGCAAGCTTCGCAGTAAGGTACAACTCACTGCGAGGTGACGCGCTTCGCGTCGAAGAATCGCGGACCCTGATCAAGAGCGTCATGGAGGAGTACGGATGACCACACTTGATCTGTCAGCCGTGATCTGGCGCAAGGCGAGCCGCAGCGGTCATGAGGGCGGCGCTTGCGTGGAGGTCGGGAGTGTTCCGCAGGTGCCTGCTGAGGCGTGGCGCAAGGCGAGTCGCAGCGGTCATGAGGGCGGCGACTGTGTCGAGGTCGCGAAGGCCGCGCGGGTGGTGGCGGTTCGGGATTCCAAGGATCCGGACGGGCCGAAGCTGATCTTTGCTGCTGCCGAGTGGCGGGCGTTCAGCCGCCGTGTCAGGGCCGAGCGGTACGGATGACCATGGTGGATTTATCGGCCGTGATCTGGCGCAAGGCGAGCCGCAGCGGTCATGAGGGCGGCAACTGTGTCGAGGTCGGGAGTGTTCCGCAGGTGTCCGCCGAGGCGTGGCGCAAGGCGAGCCGCAGTGATCATCATGGTGGCGACTGCGTTGAGGTCGCGAAGGTTGCGCCGGTGGTGGCGGTTCGGGATTCCAAGGACCCGGACGGGCCGAAGCTGGCCTTCGCTGCCGCCGAGTGGCGGGCGTTCGCCCGCCGCGTCGCGGCCGGTGTTCACGACCTGGCCCACAGTTGATCGGTGACGAGGCCCCGTTCGCCTCGACGGGGACTCGTCTCGGTCAGGCCGCGTCGGTGAACTCCACCTTGAGTTTGGCTCCGAGGGCGTGTGCGAGCCGGTCGAGGACACCGATCGTCGGGGTCGGGCCTCCCGACTCCAGCCTGGAGAGGGCGGGCTGGGTCAGCCCGGCCCTTTCGGCGAGTTCGGTCTGCGTCAGCCCCAGGGCAAGGCGGCGCTGCCGGACGGCATTTCCCAGTTCGAACGCCAGGCGAGCCTCTTCACGCCCTGCCCGCACCTCGTCGTTGTCGCGCCCTGCCCCGGGAGCCCACCGCTCGTGTGGGCTGTCCTTCTGCGTCACGTCTCATGCCTCCCTGATGTAGTCCTCCCGTGCATGGCCGTGTTCGGCTTCGCACTGCTCACGCGCTCGTATCGCCCGCTCCACCTCCGCGATCTCGCGTTCCTTCGCCTTATAGAAGACCGTGAGCAGGACCACCCGACGGCCAGGCGCGAGCCAGTAGGTGATGCGCACCTCGTGTGGGTGCAGGTGGAGGCGTAACTCTCGAACCCCATCGCCGAGATGCCGTGACCACGGCTCTCCCAGAGTCTCGGCGTTCTCCGCGAGGAGCGCGACGAACCACTCGACACGACCGAAGTTCCGATCGGTGAGGGAGTCCAGCCAATCGCGGACTTCAGGCTCGATCTCGACGTCATACAGCTCCATGCATCGAACGCTATATGCATCGAACGCTATCATGTGGTCAGTTTGATGAACAGGGGCTCGGGTGCTCGGCCGCACGGGCATGGCTGGGGGTCGCCGCGATCACGGCGAGTCTCTTCGTGTTCCTCACGACGGAACTGATGCCCGTCGGCCTGCTCACCCCGCTGAGCACGAGCCTGGGCGTCCCGGTGGGAGTCGCCGCGCTCATGGTGACCCTGTACGGCGTCTCCGCCGGGCTGGCCGTGACGTTCATCGTGGCGTGGACGAGGCGCGTCAACCGGCGCGTGCTGCTGTCCGCGCTGCTGGCGGTCCTGGCCCTGGGAAACCTGATCACCGCCGTCTCGCCGAACTACCCGGTGGTCCTGGCGACGCGGCTCATCATGGGATTCGCGAGCGGCGTGTTCTGGGCGATCGGCGTGAGCATGGCGATGCGTCTCGTCCCGGAACGTCACGCCAGCCGGGCGGCCGCGATCGTGATGTCCGGCATCTCGATCGCCACGGTCGTGGGCATCCCGCTGGGGACGGCCCTGGAGAACCTCACCACCTGGCGGATCACGTTCCTCATCTGGGCGGGCCTCAGCCTGCTGGTGTTCCTCGCGGTGGCCGCCGCCGTCCCGTCGCTGCCGTCGGCGAACGCGGTCCCGGTCCGGGAGGTCTTCGGGCTGCCGCGCCGGAACGTGCCGCTGCGCCGCGTGCTGTTCATCGTCGTGCTCTTCGTGCTCGGCCACTTCGGGGCCTACACGTTCGTGCGCCCGTTCCTGGAGAGCAGCGCCTCCGCCTCGCCCGTCTTCATCACCGTGGTGCTGATGCTCTTCGGCGCCGGAGGCGCGGCCGGGAACTTCATCGCCGGATACACGGTGAACAGGAGCCCGCGGGGCAGCTTCATCGTCGGCTGCGCGGGGCTGGTGGCGTCCCTGCTGCTGTTGCTCGCGATCGGCGGCGAACCGGCCGGCTCGATCCTCGCGCTGATCCTCTGGGGGGTCTCCTTCGGCGTCGTGCAGCTCTCCCAGGTCAACATGACGCTCGCCGCCGCGCCCGAGACCTTCGAAGCCGCGATGTCGCTCAACACCATGGCCTACAACACGTCCATCGCGCTCGGCGCGCTCTTCGGCGGGCTGTTCGCCGATCATCTGGGCGTCACGAGCGTCGTGTGGTTCGGTGTGGCGCTGACGGGGGCTTCGCTGCTCGTCATGCTCGGCACCGGCGGGAAGAACTCGCGCACCGTCCCGGGTGGCGCGCGGGCCGCCGGCGAACCGGCGGGTGCGGCCTTGACGAAGGAGTGAGGAGCACACGATCGCGGGGCGACTCCGGCGCACGCGCCGTCCAGCCGTCCCGCCGCAGCCGTCGGATTCCTGGCGGTTGGTTGTCATTTCGTCGGCCGATGCTGGTCGGAGGGCAACTTAAACTTTGCGCTTGGGCGCGGAAGGGGTCATGATTTGCCTCACACAGGTCCCATAAGTAAGTAATTACCCTCTGTGTATGGCGCGGCACTGTGGGGGACGAGCAGGGGGAGGTGCTGTGTCGGACGACGGTTCGACCAACAACGGGCGCCCGTGGGCGGATCTGCCGAGGGAACTGGCGGATCACATGCGACCCCACCTCGACGAGGTGGCGGACGACATGATCCAGGAGATCCAGACGCGCGTCAGGGAGTACGACCGGCCGGGGGACGGCTCCTACTCGGGGACCCTGCGGCTCGCCGTCGAGCGGGTACTCCACTACTTCGTGGACCGGGTGGCCGATCCCGCTCATGATCCCGCCCCGGTGACCGACTTCTTCCGCGCCATCGGCCGTGGCGAGGCCGGTGAGGGACGCAGCCTCGACGCCATGCAGACCGCGATGCGGGTCGGCGGCATGGTGGCGTGGCGCCGGATGACCGAGGGCGCCGAGACGCTCCGGGTGCCGCCGCGCACGCTCGGCGCCGCCGGCGAGGTCCTGATGCAGTTCCAAGACGAGCTGGCGCACGCCGCCGCCGAAGGGTTCTCGCAGGCCAAGGCCGCCGTCGCGGGGGAGATGCAGCGCCGCCGCAAACGCCTGCTGGACCTGCTGCTCGCCGACCCGCCGGCCGCGCAGGAGGCCATCGCCGATCTCGCCGCCGCCGCGCACTGGCCCGTCCCGCGCACGGTCGCCGCGGTCGCGCTCGGCCGTCCCCACCAGGGCGGCCGCCAGCCCGCGTTCCCCCCGGACGTGCTGGCCGACCTGACCCGCCGCACCCCCAGCCTGATCATCCCCGACCCGGACGGGCCGGGCCGGGCCAAGCTCGTCGACCGGGCGCTGGCCGGGACGCTCGCCGTCGTCGGCCCCACGGTTCCGCTGATGGAGGCGGCACGTTCCATCCAGTGGGCGCGCAAGACGCTGTGCCTCGTCCAGCGCGGCGTGATCGAGGCGGAGAGCGGCGTGATCCGCAGCGTGGAGCACATGTCCACGCTGATCCTGTTCCAGGACGAGGGGCTCATCACCTCGCTCGCCGACCTGCGTCTCGCGCCGCTCGCGCATCTGCGGCCCAGCCAGCAGGACCGGCTCGCCGAGACGCTGCTGGCGTGGCTCCAGTCGGGACGCAACGCCAACGAGGTCGCGATGCGGCTGCACGTCCACCCGCAGACCGTCCGGTACCGGCTGCGCCAGCTGGAGGAGCTGTTCGGCGACCAGTTGCTGGACCCCGATCTCCGCTTCGACCTGGAGATCGTGCTGCGGGCCCGCGCGCTGCTGGCCGACAACGCGGGCGAGCGGATCATCCCGCCGGCCCGCGAGGCGGTCGGCGACTCCGGGGAGGTCGTCACCTTCCGGCGCGGCTGACCGGACGTGGCCGAAGGCGAGGGGGACGGGCACGCCCGTCCCCCTCGCCGTGCCGCGCCTACGATCAGGATGGCCGTGCCGTCGAGGTGCCCTGCCGGGCCGCGGTCGGCGTGAACTCGTCCACCACTATGGGCCGGGAGCTGACATGACCGAAGAGCCCGCCGTCCGCCAGGTCGGCACGCGGGTCGTCTACGAGAACCCCTGGATGGTCGTCCGGGAGGACGAGGTCGAGCGGCCGGACGGCTCGCGCGGCATCTACGGCGTCGTCGACAAACCGGACTTCGTGGTGGTCATCCCGCTGGAGGACGACGGGTTCCATCTCGTCGAGGAGTACCGGTACCCGATCGGGAAGCGCACATGGAACTTCCCGCAGGGCTCGCTCCCCGACCGGCAGGACGCCGACCCCGAGGAGCTCGCCCGGCTTGAGCTCGCCCAGGAGACGGGGCTCCGCGCCGGCACGCTGAAGCACCTCGGCCACCTGCACTGCGCGCATGGGACGAGCGGCCAGGGCTTCAACGTCTTCGCCGCGTCCGGCCTGGAGGCCGGGAACGCCGACCGGGAGCCCGAGGAGCAGGACATGCGGCAGAAGTGGATCTCCCGGGAGGAGTTCCGGGCGCTGATCCGGGCGGGCCGCATCACCGACGACTCGACCCTCGCCGCGTACGCCCTGCTCCTCATGGATGAGTCGCGCTGAAGCAGCTCAGCGACGTGTCGGCGGGACGCCGCTTCAGGATCGCGCGGGCGCGGGCGCGGGCGAGGTTGGCGCTCATCGCCGGTTCGGCGTCATCGAGCCGGTAGACGAGGCCGCTCAGCGCGCAGGACCGTTCCGGCTCGGGCAGCCTGTCCAGGGCCGGGACGGCGTCGGCGGACAGCCCCCGCAGATACGAGACGTCGATCTTGCCGGTCTCGGCGTGGCGGGCGACGTTGTGCTCGGCGATGAACCGGTCCGGGTTGAGCACCGCGAGGACGATCATCGCGATCGCGCCGCTGGCGGCGACCGCGCGCGGCAGCCAGGGCACCCGACCCCTGACGACCCCGGCGACCGCGACGAGCACCACGACGACGCCGAGCCACAGCTCGAACGCGTGGACCCACAGGCGCAGCCTCGTCCAGCCGAACGTCTCCTCGTACAGGTAGAGCCGCCGCAGCGCGACGCCGACGACCACGAGGGTCAGCGCGGACAGCAGCCCCAGCAGCACCCGGACGGTGACCCGGTCGGCCCGGTTCCCCGCCGGCGCGTACCGCCGGGCGACGGCGACGACGGCCAGCACGAGCACGGTCACGATGACCAGCTGGAAGAACCCCTGGTGCGCGTACTCGGCGTAGGTGAGGCCGGCCGAGCGCAGGATCTTGTCCTTGTCGTCGGCGAGGGCCACCCGGGCCTGGATCGTGCAGAACGTCAGGAACAGCAGGTCGAGCGCGGCGATCGGCACCGCCCACGACCAGCGTCCGGCGGGCTTGGCGCGCTCGGGGATCAGCAGGTGCAGCGGCGGCGGCGCCTGCCCGAGGAACGCGCCGGCGGACGCCAGCAGCAGCACCGCGAACCCCGCGACCCCGTCCAGGACGACCGAGGCCGGCGACACTTCGGGGAGGAGGCCCGCGGCGAGGGTGCCGAACGCCGCGTCCGCCCCCACGAACAGGCCGCCGAACACGGCGAGCAGCCCGGCCGCGATCAGGCCCGTCCGGATGATCGGCCAGGCGTTGCTCTTGTCCGACGCGGCGATCCCGTAGGCGCCCCGTCCCATCCACGGGACCACGCGGACGGTCGCCGGCAGGACCGCGAGGCCGCCGAACAGGACCTCGGGCCAGGACCGCCCGCCCGACACCCCGTACGAGCCGATGGCGACGGCGAGCAGCAGCGCGGTGCTGACGACCCACCCCGCGTCCCGGTACACCGCGGTCGCCGACAGGCCCACCGCGAGCAGCACGAACGCGATCGCGGTGCGGTTGACGCGCGCCCCGCGCCTCCCGGCCGCGGGCCGCACGATCCGTCCCGCCGACCACGCCGACGCGCCCGACACGTAAGCGACGGCCGCGGCGGCGATGAGGACCCCGACCCCGAACGGCCCGTTGCCCAGCGCCGGCCCGACCGCGACCGCCCCGATCACCCCGGCGGTCACCGTCCCCGCCAGCAGCGCCGCCGACATGGGCCGCGCGGGCCGCTTCCAGCTCATCAGCGCTTGCTCGATCTTTGTCGGCTTGTAAGGGACCTGTCGCGGCGGCGCAAATCCGGGGGCGGGTGGGAAACCGGGGGCGGGTGGGAAACCGGGCGGGTTCGTCATGCGGGTTCTCCGATGATCGGGGGGATCACGACGCGGATGCGGCAGCCGGTCGGGGTGTCCAGGACGGTGATGTCGCCGCCGTGCAGACCGGTGGCCCAGCGGGCGATGGCGAGGCCGAGGCCGGTGCCGCCGCCCGGTGTCCCGGACCCCGGCACGGAGCCGCGCGAGAAGCGCTCGAACACGCGGGCGCGCTCCTCGGGGGGAATGCCGGGTCCCTCATCGGTCACTTCGATGACCAGCCCGCCCGGTTCGTTCCCCGGCCGCGCGGTGATCGTGACGGGGCGGCCGGCGGGGCCGTGCCGGGCGGCGTTGTCGAGCAGGTTCGCGACGACCTGGTGGAGCCGGTCGCGGTCGGCGGTGGCGTGCAGGCCGGGCGTGACGTCCGACTCGAACACCGCGTCCGGACGGCCCGCGGACGCCTCGGCCGTGACGTCGTCCACGAAGGCGGCGACATCGATGTCGGCCAGGTCCAGGACCGCCGCCCCGGCCTCGACCCGCGACAGGTCGAGAAGCTGGGTGACCAGGCGCCCGAGCCGTTCGGTCTGGTCGAGGGCCGTTTCCAGGACGTCCGGGGTCGCGGGCGTGACGCCGTCCGCGACGTTCTCCAGGACGGCCCGCAGCGCGCTGATGGGGGTGCGCAGCTCGTGCGAGACGTTCGCGACGAACTCGCGGCGCTGCCGGTCCACCTCGGCGAGGTCGGCGGCCATCCGGTTGAACGCCTGCGCCAGTTCGCCGACCTCGTCCCGCGACGTCGCCCGCACCCGCCGGCCGTAGTCGCCGCGCGCCATCGCCCGCGCCGCCGCCGTCATCTCCCGCAGCGGCGCCGTCATCCCGTGCGCCAGCAACTGGGTCACGACCAGCGAGATGAGCACGCCGACCGGCGTCGTCTGCCGCGCGCGGAACCCCAGCGGATACCCCCACAGGACGATCAGGACGGCGATGCACGCGGTCACGACGACCACGACGCCGAACTTGACCTTGATGGACCGGAGCGGGTCCAGCGGCCGGGGCAGCCGTGCCCACAGCCTGTGGACGGCGGCGGTCACGACGCGGCCTCCAGGCTGTAGCCGACGCCGTGCACCGTCCGGATCAGGCCCGGCCCCAGCTTGCGCCGCAGCGCCTTCACATGGCTGTCGACGACGCGGGTTCCGGACGCGTCCGCCCAGTCCCACACCTGCTCCAGCAGGACGGCGCGGGTCAGCACCGCCCCCCGGTTGCGCAGCAGGCACGCGAGCAGGTCGAACTCGGTCGGGGTGAGATGCACCTCGCGGCCGTCCCGGCGGACCCGCCGGGCCCGCCGGTCGACCTCCAGCCCCCCGGCCCGCACCGCGCCGTCCGCGGCGCCCATCGCGGGCCGCTCGACCCGCCGCAGCACCGCCCGGATGCGCGCGACCAGTTCCCGCATGCTGAACGGCTTGGTCACGTAGTCGTCGGCGCCCACGCCGAGCCCCACGAGCAGGTCGGTCTCGTCGTCGCGCGCCGTCAGCATCACCACCGGGACGGGACGCTCCGCCTGGACGCGCCGGCACACCTCCAGCCCGTCGAACCCGGGCAGCATGACGTCCAGCACGATGAGATGCGGCTCGTACGCGCGGGCCCGCTCGACCGCCGACGGGCCGTCCCCGGCCACCTGGACGCCGAAGCCCTCCGCCGCCAGCCGGTCCGCCACCGCCCGCGCGATCGTCGGCTCGTCCTCGACCACGAGGACCCGAGTCTCGTTCCCAGTCACGAACCCTGACTCTAGAAGCCGGATATGCGGGCGCCGGGCCGGAAATGTGGAGGATCTGTGTCGGTTCCGGAGCGGGGCACGCGTCAGCGCCCCCGGGACCGCCGGATCCCCGGCCACCGTGCACGGGCCGGGGACGTCGGCGGGCCGCTCCGGCTCACCAGGTGTGCACGGGCGCGTTTTCCCGCATGTTGTGCGCGTAGGCGCGGGTCATCATGCGGAGGGCGTCGTGGCGTGAGGCGCCCGACGAGCGCTCGATGGAGTCGACGGTGGCGATCTGCCAGGCGGCGCCGGTCTGCCCGGTGACGCAGCGGCGTTCGATGATGCCGAGGAGGCGGTCGCGGCGGGCCGGGTCGACGCCCCAGCGGTCGAGGCCCTCGTGGGCGAGGGGGAGGAGTTTGCGCAGGACGAGTTCGGCCGCCGGGACCTCGCCCACACCGGGCCAGTAGAGGGTGGCGTCGAGGCCGTCGCGGGCGGCGCGGTGGAGGTTCTCCTCGGCGGTGGCGAAGGACATGCGGGTCCAGACGGGCCGGTCGGCCTCGGCGAGCATCCGGATGATGCCGTAGTAGAAGGCGCCGTTGGCGACGACGTCGGCGACGGTCGGCCCCGCCGGCAGGACCCGGTTCTCGATGCGCAGGTGGGGGCGGCCCTTGACGACCGCGTAGATGGGGCGGTTCCAGCGGTAGATCGTCCCGTTGTGGAGGGTGAGTTCGCCGAGTTCGGGGATGCCGCCGTCGTCCAGGACCTTCCGCGGGTCCTCCTCGTCGCAGAGCGGCAGCAGGGACGGGAAGTAGCGGGTGTTCTCCTCGAACAGGTCGAACACGGAGGTGATCCAGCGTTCGCCGAACCAGACGCGGGGCCGGACGCCCTGCGTCTTCAGCTCGTCCGGACGGGTGTCGGTGGCCTGCTCGAACAGCGTGATGCGGGTCTCGTGGAAGAGCCGGTGCCCGAACAGGAACGGGGAGTTGGCGCCGACCGCGACCTGGGCGCCGGCGATGGCCTGTGCGGCGTTCCAGTAGGCGCCGAACTGGTCGGGGCTGACCTGGAGATGGAACTGGACGCTGGTACAGGCGGCCTCGGGGATGATCGTGTCGGCGTGCATGTGCAGCGGCTCCGCCCCGCCGATGTCGATGCGCATCTCCTCGCCGCGCGCCGCGAAGATCTGGTCGTTCAGCATCTTGTAGCGGGCGTTGGCGGACAGGGTCTCCTCGCCGATGTCGGTCCGCCGCAGGGTGGGCAGGATGCCGATCATGAGGAGCCGGCCGCCGACCTCGCGGGCGCGGTCGTCGGCGTGCCGCAGATGCTCGCGGACCTCCGCCTCCAGTTCGCCGGTGCTCTCCCCGCCGAGTTCGCGGGGCGGGATGTTGATCTCCAGGTTGAACTGGCCGAGCTCCGTCGCCCAGGCCGGGTCGGCGATCGCCTTGAGGACGTCCGCGTTGCGCATCAGCGGATCGCCGAGTGAGTCGATCAGGTTGAGTTCGATCTCCAGCCCGATATGGGGGCGCTCGAAGTCGAACTGGGATTCGCCCAGCATGCGGGCCAGCACGTCGAGGCACCTGCGAACCTTCTCGCGATACCGCCGCCGGTCCTCGCCGCTGATGGTGACCGAAGCCACGTCCCTGCCCATGTGTCCGTCCCTGTGCTTCGGAGGAACCGTCATAAAACGGGATGTCCCAGTAAGGGAAGGTGAAAACCCGGCAGTGGTTTCGGGCTGTCGTTTGGGACCGCCGGTAGCGTGGGGCCCAGGAGGAGCCATGCGCATGCGCCCCCGGTCCATCAGGGCCAGGGACACGCTTATCGCCGCCGTGATCGCCGCGCTCGTGTTCGGGATCACGGCGGCCGTCGTCGACCTCGCCGTGCGCGGCGCCGTCAGGACCGACCGCCTCCAGGAGACGCAGGCGGGCGCCCGGAGGGTCAGCGGCGCCCTCCGCGACGGAACGCTGAAGCGCGTGATCCCCGACGACACCCGGGGCCGCGTCCTGATCCAGGTCGTCGAGCCCGGCGGGCTCGTGACGAACGCGACACCCGCCGCGGCGGGCCGCCCGCCGGTGAGCGGAGTCTGGCCGTCGAGCAACCAGCGGATCCGCGACTTCACCGAGTGTCACGGTTCCTGGCCGAAACGTGAATGCCTCGTCATCGAGGCCATCCGGGTCAGCACCACGCCCGACTCCGTCGTCGTGTACGCGTCACAGCAAATGCCGTCCTACCTGGTGGACGGGGTGCTGGAGGCGGTGCTCGGTACCGGCGTCCTGCTGTTCGCGGGGTCCTCCGCGTGGATCACCTGGCAGGTCGTCGGCCGCACCCTCGGCCCGGTCGAGGCGATCCGCGCCCAGCTCGCCGAGATCAGCGCCACCGACCTGAGCCGCCGCGTCCCCCAGCCGTCCGGGCAGGACGAGATCGCGCAGCTCGCCCGCACCGCGAACGCGACGCTCGACCGGCTGGAAGGGTCGGTCGGACGGCAGCGGCAGTTCGCGGCCGACGCCTCCCACGAGCTGCGGACCCCGATCGCCGCGCTCCGCGCGAACCTGGAGGACGCCGCGGCGCATCCCGACGACACCGACCTGCGGGAGGTCGTCGGGTCGGCGCTGCGCGACACCGACCGGCTGGAGTCGATCGTCACCGACCTGCTGCTGCTCACCCGCATCGGCACCGCCGGGACGGCGCGGGAGCCGGTCGACCTGTCCATGCTGGTGAAGACCGAGGTCGCCCGCCGCTCGTTCACCCCGAAGATCGTCACGGAGCTCACGCCCGGGGTGACGGTCCTCGGGGTGCCGACGCAGCTCGTCCGGCTGCTGGGCAACCTGCTGGACAACGCCGAACGCTACGCCGACTCGTCCATCACCGTCCGGGTGACCAGGGAGGACGGGCAGGCGCTGCTCACCGTCACCGACGACGGCGTGGGCATCGCGCCCGCCGACCGGGAACGCGTCTTCGAGCGCTTCACCCGCCTCGACGCCGCCCGCAGCCGCGGCGCGGGCGGCGCCGGCCTCGGCCTCGCCATCGCCCGGGAGATCGCCGGCGCGCACGGCGGGACGATCCGGGCCGAGCCTCACCCGTCCGGCGCCTGTTTCGCGCTCCGCCTGCCCCTGAGCACCGAAAAGGGCCGCCCGAAAACGGGCGGCCCTGCCTGACGCGGCGGCTCAGACGCGGACGGCCTGGATCTCAAGCTGGATGTCGACCTTGTCGCCGAGCAGGGCCTTCTCGCCCTTCAGCGGAATGTTGAACTCGATGCCCCAGTCCCTGCGGTTGATCGTGGTCGCGGCGGAGAAGCCGGTGCGCGTCCCGCCCCAGGGGTCCTCGGCGACTCCGTTGAACTCGACCGACAGGGTGACCGGCCGGGTGACGCCCTTGATCGTCAGCTCGCCGTCCAGGAAATGACCGTCGCCCTCGGCGCGCACGCCCGTGGTCGCGAAGGTCATGGTGGGGTACTTCTCGACGTCCAGGACGTCGGCGGTGCGCACGTGCGCGTCCCGGTCGGGGTTCCGGGTGTCGAGCGAGGCGACCTCGATCTCGGCCGCCGCGGTCGACCGCGCCAGGTCCTCGTCGATCCGCACGGTGCCGGAGAACTGGGTGAACGTGCCACGCACCTTGGTCATCAGGTGCCGGATGACGAAGGTGACCTCGGAGTGCCCGGGATCGATGTTCCAGGTCCCGGTGGTCAGTTCGGGCGCGACGGCGGCGATGCTCATGGTGACTCCCGCGAGTGAATTGAACCTTCAACTAACATCGAAAGTTAGTTGACGCTTAAACACATGTCAATCCCGTCTTGTTTCCGGCGCCGGTCGCCCCCGCTCGGGGACACGGCGGCCAGGCCCTCGCGCGTCGATCTCGCCACGGTCGAGTCGCTCGCCCGCGTGCTGGCCGGGCAACGGCGCCTGGAGGACTCCATCGGGTCGGCGGCCGTCGTCCCCGCGGTCCGCGCACAGCTCCGCGCCATCGAGGGCATGGTGGCCGACGCCCGCGGGGCCGTCCGGCGGGACCTGCTCGACGTCGCCGCGCAGTGGGCGCAGTTCGCCGGCTGACTGCACACCAACGTCGGCCGGTACGCCGACGGTCTGAAGTGGCTCGGCCGCACCCTGGAATGGGCGACGGAGATCGACGACCGGCAGCTGGTCGGTCGGTCATGTCATGGCAGGGGTACATCGCCGAGCGGCGCGGCCACATCGGGACGATGATCGGCCTGGCGCAGGCGGCGCAGCGGCTGCGGGCCGGATCGGTCGGCCGCGTGTACGACCTGTACGAGGCGATCGCCACGCGGATCGGGTCGGAACGGCTCGGCCGGCTGGTGGCGTCGCTGCGCTGAGCGGGCGCGCCGTCAACGGTCACCGACCTGGCCGAGGACGCCGGCCACGCCCTGGACACGGCGTGACCAGCCCGGTGGGCGGGGTCAGGGTTGGGTGGCTTCGGCGGGGCGGCGGTGTTCCAGGGCGCTCCGGAGTTGGGCGCGGCCTCGGTGGATGCGGGAGCGGACGGTGCCGAGCTTGACGTTCAGGGACGCGGCGATCTCCTCGTAGGAGAGCCCCTCGATGTCGCACAGGACGACGGCGGCGCGGTATTCGGGGGCGAGGGCGTCCAGCGCCTTCTGGATGTCGGCGTCGAGGTGGCGGTCGTCGTAGGCCTGCGCGGGCGTCGGCTCGCGGCCCTGCAGGCGGTCGGCGGCGTCGTCGCCGAGGGCGTCGAACCGGATGCGCTGCTTGCGGCGGGCGCGGTCGAGGAACAGGTTCGTCGTGATCCGGTGCAGCCAGCCCTCGAACGTGCCGGGGCTGTAGGACGACAGCGAGCGGAAGACGCGGATGAAGACGTCCTGCGTCAGGTCCTCGGCGTCGTGCCGGTTGCCGGTCAGCCGGTACGCCAGCCGGAACACCCGGGTCGAGTGCTCGCTGACGATCTCCTCCCACGTCGGCGGGGTCCACGCCATCGCGCCTGCGCTCACCACTACCCCTGTCTGATACAGAATTGTTACGGCCAAGCATGCCGGTACCCAGATAAGCACCGTGTAAGGACCTCGTACGTGGCCGGATAAGGCGATGTGGGATGTGACTCATCTCATTGGACGGACTGTCGACAAGGATGGGGTTCGCCAGGAGGATCGGGGCAGTCCCCACCCCGACCCCCTGCGAGGACGCGGTATGGCGCGAAGCTACAACCTGGCCGACCTGCTCGAAATCCTGGCCGCGGCGGGCCCGGACCGTCCGGCCCTCGTCGCCGGGGCCGAACGGCGGACGTACGGGCAGCTCAGCGAACGCGCGAGCCGGGTGGGGCACCATCTCGCGGCGGCCGGCGTGCGGCCGGGCGAGCACGTCGCGATCCTCGCCCACAACCGCGCCGAGTGGATCGAGGCGATGTTCGGCGCGTTCAAGATCCGTGCCGTGCCCGTCCCGGTGAACTACCGGTACGTGGCCGCGGAACTGCGGCATGTGCTGGCCGACTCGGACTCGGCCGCGCTGATCGGGGAGCGTTCGCTTCTGGAGAAGGTGCAGGAGATCCGGGACGGGCTGCCGAAGCTGCGGCACGTCGTCGTCCTGGAGGACGGCTCCGCGGCCGAGATCCCGGACGCGGTCGGGTACGAGCGGGCCCTTGCGGAGGCCGACCCCGGCGACGACTTCCCGGAACGTTCCAGCGACGACCGCTACATCATGTACACGGGCGGCACGACCGGCTACCCGAAGGGCGTCGAGTGGCGCTGCGAGGACATCTTCTTCGGCGCACTCGGCGGCGGGAACGCCCTCGGCGACCCGATCGGTGCCCCGGAGGAACTGGCCGCCAACGCCGGCCAGCCCGCGATGGCCGTCCTCGACTGCGCGCCCGTCATGCACGGCGCCGGCCAGTGGGTCGCGCTCATGGGCCTGTTCAGCGGCGCCAAGGTCGTCCTTTACACCGACCACGCGTTCGACGCCGGCGAGGCGCTGCGGCTGCTCGCCGAGGAGCGGGCGAACGTGCTGATGCTGGTCGGCGACGTCATGGCGCGGCCGGTCGCGAAGGCGCTGGCGAGCGGCGGGTACGACACGTCCTCGCTGATGGCGATCGCGTCGGGCGGCGCCCCGCTCACCGAGGGCGCCAAGCGGGCGCTGCGGGACCGCCTCCCCGACATCATGTTCCTCGACAACTACGGCGCCTCGGAGACCGGCGCGTGCGGGCCGTCCGTCGGCGCCGCGGAGGGCACGGCCCGGTTCATGATGAAGCCGGGCATCACCGTCCTGGACGACGACCTCAACATGGTCAAGCCCGGCGAGATCGGCAAACTCGCCCGCAGCGGCCACATCCCGCTCGGCTACTACAACGCCCCGGAGAAGACGGCGTCGACGTTCTTCACCGCCGCCGACGGCACCCGCTGGTCGGTCCCGGGCGACTTCGCGACCCTGGAGGAGGACGGCACGATCACCCTCCTCGGCCGCGGCTCCCTCGTGATCAACACGGGCGGTGAGAAGGTGTACCCGGAGGAGGTCGAGGTCGCGCTCAAGGACCACCCCGACGTGGACGACGCGGTCGTCGTGGGACTGGCCGACGAGCGGTTCGGGCAGCGTGTCGCCGCCGTCGTCGCGCCCCGTCCCGGCGCGACGGTCACGCTGGAGGGGCTCACCGAGCACTGCCGCGGCCGGCTCGCCGGATACAAGCTCCCGCGCCAGATCACGCTGGTGGACGAGGTGCGGCGCACGGCCGTCGGCAAGTCCGACTACAAGTGGGCGCGAAGCGTGCTGGAGTAAGTTTTCTGCGCCCATACCACGGTTTGGTGCCTTTTCCGGGCGGTGCGCCGGTCAAGAATCAATTGATGCCGATGGGGCGTGTCTTGGGCGCGTTCCGGCGATTACCCGCTCTATGAATGGGGATCGGCTGATACCGCTCGCGCGACGGTATCGCCTGCTCTCTGTGGTCGGCAGAGGCGGCATGGGCACCGTCTGGCGGGCGTACGACGAGATGCTCGACCGGGACGTCGCCGTCAAGGAGGTCCGCCTTCCTTCGCGCATCACCCAGAGTGAACGCAGGGTGATGTGCCGGCGCCTGCTGATGGAGGCGCGGGCCACGGCGGCGCTGCGGCATCCCGGTGTGGTCGCCGTCCACGACCTGGTCATCGAGGACGGCCGCCCGTGGATCGTCATGGAGTTCCTGGAGTCGTGCTCGCTGAACCGGCTCGTCGCCGAGGACGGCCCGCTCGGCGTGCGCCGGACGGCGGAGATCGGCGCGGCGGTCCTGTCGGTGCTGCGCGCCTCGCACGCGACCGGCATCCTGCACCGCGACGTCAAACCGAGCAATGTCCTCGTCTGCGATGACGGACGCGTTCTGCTCACCGACTTCGGTTTGGCCGTCCATATGAAGAAGGGCGTGGAGAACGCCGACACAATGCCTTCGGGCATTGAGGGATCTCCCGCTTACCTTCCGCCGGAACGGGTGAACGGGCAGCCGAGCGTGGAGGCGTCCGACCTCTGGTCACTCGGTGCGACGCTTTACACGGCGGTCGAGGGTTTCTCGCCGTTCCTGCGCCGCCATGCGCTCGCGTCCATGGTGGCGGTGCTGCTGGGCGACTACGCGCGTCCGATGCGGGCGGGGCCGCTGACTCCCGTCATCGACGGGCTGCTGCGGCAGCGTCCCGAGGACCGCCTGACCGCCGAGGCCACGGCGGACCTGCTGCGAGAGGTGATCCGCGCCCTCCCCGAACCCGGCATCACGCGGGCCGCGGTGTGCCGCCGCGGCCCCTGGGCGCCGCTCGGCGGGCGGGGGCCGCGGGACGTCCCGCGCCGCCGGGGCACCGGCGGGCCGCGCGTCCCGCGGGTGTTCCGCGACGGATCGGGCGGGGCGCCGCCGTGCGGTTCGCGGCCGCCGCGGCGGCGGTACCGCGAGGCGTGGACGCCCCGCGCCCTGGCGGCGCGCTGCCGGTGGCCGCTGCGGCGGCGCCGGCTCCGGCCCGGCGCCGTCGTCGGCGTCGTGCTGCTCGCCGCGCTCGCCGCCGGTGCGGGCACCTGGGCGGCCCGCTGGACGTCGATCGGCAAGAGCGACGCGGTCGTGCTGCGTCCGGCGGCGGGCGTCACGGTGAAGACGACGAGGTACCGCGAGGCGGGCGCCTACTCGGTGCGCGTGCCGGCGGGCTGGCAGGCCGAGCGGAGCGGCTCCGTCATGACGTGGAAGGACACCGGTGCGGGACTCGGCCTGCGCATCTCCCCGGCACCGGGCGACCCGCTCACGGGGTTGCGCGCCGAGGAGCGCGGGGCGGTCGCCGAGCACCGCTATCCGGGGTATCGGCGGCTGCGGCTCGAACCCGTCCCGGAGGTCATCGCGGGGGCCGCCGAGTGGGAGTTCACCTGGCGGGAGCGCGGCCACGGCGGCGTCCGGCACGGGCTGTGCGGCCGGGCGGCCGGGTACGAGTTCTGCTTCTACGCGCCCGATTCCGGCTGGACACCGGGCCAGCGCCTCTACGACAAGATCGTCAAGTCGTTCAGGCCGGAAACGGCCGAATGATCGGGGGGCGGCCTCCGGGATGACTCGCGATCCGAACGGCTAGGTCGTCTGCCGGAGGCGGAGCAGGAACTCGGCGTTGGACGAGGTGCCCTTCATCTTCTCCAGGAGTTGCTCGACGGCCTGCTGCTTCTCCAGACCCTGGAGTGCGCGGCGGAGGCGCCAGGAGAGGGCGAGTTCCTCGGGGGACATGAGCAGTTCGTCGCGGCGCGTCCCGGACGCCTCGATGTCGACGGCGGGGAAGACGCGGCGGTCGGCGAGGCTCCGGTCGAGCTTCAGCTCCATGTTGCCGGTGCCCTTGTACTCCTCGAAGAAGACGTCGTCCATCCGGGAGCCGGTCTCCACCAGCGCGGTCGCGAGGATCGTCAGCGAGCCGCCGTTCTCGATGTTGCGGGCGGCGCCGAAGAACTTCTTCGGCGGGTAGATCGCGGTCGTGGCGACCCCGCCCGCGAGGATGCGGCTGCTGGAGGGCGCCGCGAGGTTGTAGGCGCGGCCGAGCCGGGTGATCGAGTCGAGCAGCATGACGACGTCGTGGCCCTGCTCGACGAGCCGCTTGGCGCGCTCGACGGCGAGTTCGGCGAGCGCGGTGTGGTCCTGCGCGGGACGGTCGAACGTCGAGTGGATCACCTCGCCGCGCACGGACCGCTGCAGGTCGGTGACCTCCTCCGGCCGCTCGTCGATGAGCACGACCATGAGGTGGACCTCGGGGTTGTTCTGCGCGATCGCGCCCGCGAGGGCCTGCAGGACCATCGTCTTGCCGACCTTCGGCGGCGACACGATGAGCCCGCGCTGGCCCTTGCCGATCGGCGCGACCAGGTCGATGACGCGGGTGGCGAGCGGGCCGGTGTCGAGGCGGAGCCGCTCGTCCGGGAACAGCGGGGTGAGCTTGCCGAACTCGGGGCGGTTCGCCGCCTGCGCGGGCGGCAGCCCGTTCACCGCCTCCAGGTGGGCGAGGGAGGGGAACTTCTCCCGGCCCGACTTGGGCGCCTTCGCGATGCCCGCGACGACGTCGCCGTGCCGCAGGTGGTGCGCCCTGACCTGGGTGAGGGAGACGTGCACGTCGTCCGGCCCGGGGAGGTAGCCGGAGGTGCGGACGAACGCGTGCTTGTCCTGGACGGCGAGGATGCCGTGGAACGGGACGGTCGGCGTCTCGTCGGCGGGACGCCGGGTCTGCTGCCGGCCGGCCTTGCGCCCGCTCTGCGCGGACACGGTGTGCGCCTGTGTCTTGCGGGCGGTGGCAGGGGGTTCGGATGTGAGGGTGGAAGTGGACATGTGGGCCCCTTCTCAGGCTGGCGCGGAACGGTCCGCGCCGCCTGGGGTCGATTCCCGGGTACGGCGGCGGACTCCGCGGCGCGTACGCGAGAGGAATGCGAGGAATTCAGCTCGGTTCACCGGGCTGACGGCGGCTCCCTTGTGCGGCGGCCCGGACGCCGACCTGCGCGTACCGGACCGGGAAGATCACCGGGCGCTCAGATGGCCCGGGCGGGGAAGAAACAACTTCGGTGCGAGTCGCGGAACCGAAGCCGCTGCTTTGACAGTACAGCACTCGGCGCCGGTTTCGCATTCCCCGATCGGCGGTGATTGCTTTCATGCAGGTCGATCCCCCTCGTGACGGCGTGACGCGGCGCGGCGTCCCCCGGCCGCGCCGCCGTCCGATCGTTCGGTATGACTCTCCGGCGGGCGCCGGGGTTCCGATCGGATCGGGTGCCCCCCGGAACCGCCGGGCGGAATCGGCTCCGTACGATGAGCCGCGTCAGGGCAGAGGGAGGACCATGGACACCGGGCTCCACTTCGAGGTGGCCGGGGGTGTCGGGACGATCACGATCGACCGGCCGGCCAAGCGGAACGCCATGTCGGCGGACATGTGGCGGGCGCTCCCCGGCATCCTGGACGCCCTCGCCGGCGACCCGTCCGTCCGGGTGGTGGTGCTGACGGGCGCGGGCGGGAACTTCTGCGCGGGCGCCGACATCGCCGAGCTCGGCGACATCCACCGCGACGACGACTCGCACCTGTCGACGGTCGCCGAGCGGGCGCTCGCCGCGTTCCCCAAGCCGGTGCTCGCCGCGATCGAGGGCTACTGCGTGGGCGGCGGCTGCCAGCTCGCGGCGGCCTGCGACCTGCGGTTCGCCACCGAGGACGCCCGGTTCGGGATCACCCCGGCCAAGCTCGGCATCGTGTATCCGGCCGCCGCGACGACGCGGCTCGTCCGGCTGGTGGGCCCGGCCGCCGCGAAGTACCTGCTGTTCTCGGCGGACCTGATCGGCGCCGGGCACGCGCTGCGGATCGGGCTGCTGGACGAGGTCGTCCCGTCCGGCGGCCTGCGCGACCGGGTCGCCGCGTTCACCGCGACCCTCGCGTCCCGCTCGCTGCTCACCCAGCAGGCGACCAAGGACATCGTGGACGCCATCGCCGCCGCCGGCCCGGTCCAGGAGAAGACCGCCCGGTGGTTCGCGGAGGTCGCCGCGAGCGGCGAGGTCGAGGAGGGCGTCGCCGCGTTCCTCGAACGCCGCCCACCCGCCTTCACCTGGACGTCCGCCACGCGCTGACGCCGGATCTCACGTGCGAAATATCGTGAAAATCTCTCGAACTCCTCCGACATATCGGTCATCTCATCCAGCGATCAGGAAAGATTGCAAAGGGGTTCGAACCATGACGCAGGGTGCAAACCGTCGATCGCTGCTCGCGCTGGCCGGGGCGGGCCTCGCGCTCGCGCTCTCCGTCACCGGCTGCCGTGTCAGCGCCCACGTGGGCGGCACGGGGCCGACGTCCGGTTCGAGCACCGGCACGGGCACAGACACAGACACAGGCACGGGCAGCGGCACGGAGACGGGGACGGGCAGCGGCACCTCGCCGAGCACGCCCCCCACCGCGCAGGCGCCGGTCGCGGCCGTGGCGAAATGCACGGCGGCGCAGTTGCGGGCGGAGATGCAGGAGCAGCAGTCCGACTCCGAGGAGAAGGTGCTCGCGACCCTGATGCTCACCAACAAGTCGGGGCAGACCTGCCTGATCCCGGCGGGCTGGGCGCCGTTGGGGCTCGGCGGCGCCGGCGGCGCGTACTACAGCGCGGTGCAGGGCGAGCGCGAGAACTACCCGGGCCCCGGCGTGAACATCACCCTGCGCCCCGGCCGGACGGCCTTCGCCGGGCTCAGGTGGGGGACGAGCCCCGACTGCCCGAGCGCGGGCGGCTGGGCGGTCTCCTGGCAGGGAAGCTGGCTGTTCATCGACGCCACCTGGCAGAACGGCCCGCGCGACATGTGCCCCGGCACCCTCTCCCAGGGCACCCTCCAGCCCACCATGAACGGCGTCAACTACAGCTGACCGGTCACCGGTTCAGATAGGCGAGGACGGCGCGGACGCGGCGGTTGTCGTCCCCGGTCACCGGCAGGTCGAGCTTGGTGAAGATGTTGGCGGTGTGCTTGGTGACGGCCCGTTCGGTGACGACGAGCCGCTCCGCGATCGCCGCGTTGGACCGTCCCTGCGCCATCAGCTCCAGGACCTCGGTCTCGCGCGGGGTGAGGCGGCTCAGCGGGGTGTCGCGGGTGCTGCCGGCGACGAGCCGGGAGATGACCTCCGGGTCCATCGCGGTGCCGCCGCCGGCGACGCGGCGCACCGCGTCCACGAACTGGGCCGCGTCGAACACCCGGTCCTTCAGCAGGTAGCCGATGGCTCCGGCGCCGTCCGCGAGCAGTTCCCGCGCGTACAGCTGCTCGACGTACTGGGACAGCACGAGCACGGGCAGGCCGGGGACCCGGCGCCGCGCCTCCAGCGCCGCCTGCAACCCCTCGTCGGTGAAGGATGGGGGCAGCCGCACGTCGACCACCGCCACGTCCGGGCGGTGGTCGAGCAGTGCCTTCAGCAGCGAGGGGCCGTTGTCGACGGCCGCCGCGATCTCGAAGCCGTGCGTCTCCAGCAGGCTGACGAGCCCCTCTCTCAGGAGGGCGAGATCTTCGGCGAGGACAACGCGCACGGCAGCTCCAAGGTCACGATCGTCGGGCCGCCCATCGGCGAGCTGAGGGCGAGCACGCCGTCGAATGTACCGATCCGGCGTTCGATGCCGCGCAGGCCCGTGCCGCCGTCGAGGGTGGCGCCGCCGTGCCCGTCGTCGGTGACCGTGATGCGCAGCATCCCGTTCTCGTGCCGCATGTCGATCCAGACGCGGGACGCGCCGGAGTGCTTGGCGGTGTTGGTGAGGATCTCCGACACCGCGAAGTAGGCCGCGGACTCGACCGGCGCGCTCGCCCGTCCCGGCAGGTCGCCGGTGACCTCGACCCGCATCGGGTGGTCGAGCGCCAGCGCCTTCACCGCGTCGCCGAGCCCGCGGTCGGCGAGCACCGGCGGGTGGATGCCGCGGACCAGGTCGCGCAGCTCGTGCAGCGCCTTCGCCGACGACGCGCGGGTCTCGGCGAGCAGCAGCCGCGCCTTCTGCGGGTCCTTGTCGAGCAGGTGCTCGATCGCGCCGAGGGTCATGCCCATCGCGACGAGCCGGGCCTGCGCGCCGTCGTGCAGATCGCGCTCGATGCGGCGCAGCTCGGCGGCGGAGGTGTCCACGGCGTCCGACCGGGTCTCGGTGAGGTGCTGGACGCGCAGCGCGAGCTGCGACTTCTTCGTCGGGCCGAGAAGCATGCGGCCCCAGTGCCCGTACACGGTCATCATCTTCGGGCCGATCGCGTACCCGGCCACGATGCTGAGGGTCGCGACGACCAGGGTGGAGACGACGCGTCCGGTGTCGCGGCCGTACCCCTCCGTGATGGGGATGTAGGCGTACCAGTCGCTGCCGCCGTAGTGGCCGATCAGGTCGCCGGCGAACGCCGCGAGGACGTACCCCCACAGCCCGTTCAGGATCAGCAGCCCGGGCAGCGCCGCCGTGAAGATCGCAACGACCGGGTCGACGACGACCCACAGGTAGTCCCGCCATGTCGCCGGGTCGCAGACCAGCGCGATGAACCGCTTGAAGAAGCCGTTCAGGCCCGGCTCGGGCGCCGGCTCGGGCAGGTACGGCCGCTGGACGGTGATGTCGGTCCACCGGCCGATGCGGTCGCGGTAGGCGTCGAGCCGGTCGCGCAGCAGTATGGTCGCGGACGGGAACAGCAGCACCCCGACGAAGCTGGTGATCATCGAGACGACCGTGATGAACCACAGCCCGACGAGCGTCGCGGGGACGCTCAGCATCCAGAGCGCCAGCCCGCGCCAGGGCGTCCTGGCGTACCGCTGCAGCCGGGTCTCTTCCACCGATCCACCGTTCACTGGGTCCTCCACGGGTCGCCTGCCACCTGGAGTCCAGTCTTCTGGCGTGCGCCCACGAGCACAGTGTGCCCGCACCCCGAGCCGGGGGTGTAGTTACGTCCACCCCTGGGACGCCGGAGGAGCCGGGCGTCTCGATCGGGAGGGTCAGAGGGCGACGAAGGTCAGGCCGCGCTTCTTCATCTTCGGGATGACCGTTTCCAGTGCCCTGAGGGTCTGGGAGCGGTCGCCGCCGCCGTCGTGGCACAGGAGGATGTTGTTCTCCTTGCCCTTCAGCAGGGCGCGGCGGATGCGGCCCACGCCGGGGCGGGCCCAGTCGCGCGGGTCGACGGCCCAGTCGATCGGCAGCATGCCGTGCTCGGCGACCAGGTCCAGGACGGTCTTCGACCATGCGCCGCCGGGGGAGCGGAAGAACTGCGGGACGATGCCGGTGACGTCCGCGATCCGGTCGTGCGCCTGGACGATCTCCCGGCGGACGCGCTTCCTCGGCAGGCCCCCGATGGAGATCGGGTGGGTCTCGGTGTGGTTGCAGATCTGGTGGCCGGAGTCGGCGATGCGGCGGGTGAGCTTCGGATACTCCTTCACCTGCTCGCCGATGATGAAGAACGTCGCGTGGACCTCGTGCTCGGCCAGCAGGTCGAGTATCCGCGGGGTCCACATCGGGCTCGGGCCGTCGTCGATGGTCAGCGCGATCGACTTCGGCGGGGGCGGCGGCGACAGCTCCGACAGTTCCCGGATGGGCTCGCCCGCCGCGGTGAGCTTCGCGGCCGTCCACGAGGCGGGACGGGGAGTCGGGGTCGGCGTCGGGGTCGGCGTCGGATGGATCACCGGACGCGCCCGCGGCGTCGTCGTCGGCGCGGCCACGGCGGTGGAGCCGCCCGACGGGCGCGCGGCGTCCGCGCCGAGCGCGGTCAGGCCGGCCGCGGCACCCAGCAACCAGAGCGCTTTGCGGCGGGACGTCCCACCTGCCTCCTCAACCTCCACAAGCCCCACGCTATCGGGCTTTCAACGGGGGAGGAGAGCGATATTGGATCACAATCGGGCCTAGCGGTGGCCGATGAGTGCCATGCCACACGGGAGGCCGGGCATGAACATCGGTGCCAAGGCGGTGGACGCGCTCGGGAGCGAGGTCCTCGACCGTCGGTTCAAGGCGGTCCCCGCGTGCCCAAAAGCTACTGACGAGTTGAGGTATTTGAACGAAATCCTTTTACTCCGGTCATCGCCGGCCAGGGTGTTACGGTTTCCGGGCACATCGGGGGCGGACGTCTCCGCCGGAAACGCGGCGCGGGACGGCCGTGCGATCACGGCCCGGCGCAGCCGGCGTGCGGTGACCGATCCTTCAGGCAGTGCGCCGCGGGGGCCGATCTGCTCTGGAGGACGCGCCCCACGGCGCTGACCCCGTCGCCGGGTCCGATCGTCGGAAGACCGCGCGGCCCCGCGGTTTCCCACGGCCGGGCTCAGGGCAGCAGGCCGGCGCGGCGGGCGGCGGTCACGGCCTCCAGGCGGGTGTGGCTGTCGAGCTTGCGCATCGCCGAGCGCAGGTAGCTCTTCACCGTCTCGGGCAGCAGGCCCAGGCGTTCGGCGGCCTCCGCGTTCGTGCAGCCGATCGCCACATAGGACAGCACGTCCAGCTCACGGGGGGACAGGGCGGGACGCGGGGCGTCGCCCGGTTCGTCCAGCCCGGCGGCGGCCAGGCGCAGCGACGCGCGGCGCAGCCGGTCGCGGGTCGGCAGGTCGTCGACCTCCTCGGCCAGCGCCCGCAGTTCGGCGTGCACGGCCCGCACCTCCTCCCAGCGCGCGGCCGACGTGCCGGGCCGCGTCCGGGCGAGCGCCTCGTCCGCCCGCTCCCGGACGGCGAGGTCCTGCTCAAGGTCGCGGGCCACCTGGACGGCCGCCCCCACCACGCGGTCGGCGAGGCTCAGGGGTTCCCGCAGCGCGCCGTACAGGACGCCGCGCACCCGCCGCCGGACCACGATCGGGACGGCGACGATCGACAGCAGCCCCTCACGCCCGACCGGTTTGTCGTAGTCGTGGCTGATCGACGATGAACACGGATAGTTGCTCACCCATGCGGGACGCCCCATGGCCATCGCCTTGCCGCCGAGCCCGTTGCCCTGCCGCACGACCAGCCCGTTCAGGGCGTCGGTCATGGTGCCGACGAGTTCGGTGATGCGCAACCTGTCCTGGCCGCTCAGCGCGCCCCCGAACACCACGGGCAGCCCGGTCGTGCGGTGCAGCGCCAGCACCGCCGACCGGACGGCCCCCACGTCGTCGCGCGCCGCTGCGGGGGGACGTGCCCCGACGCCCCCGGGCGAATGCGCATCCATGCCCCGAGCATGCCTTGCCCAGGCCCGATCACGGAAGGTCACGAGCCGGAAAACTCACGCGTGCTTCGTGGCGGCGGCGTCCCCAAGGCCCAGGATGTCGACCGCCTCGGTGCGCATCTGCACCTTGCGGATCTTTCCGGTGACCGTCATCGGGAACTCGTCCACCACGTGCACGTAGCGCGGGATCTTGTAGTGGGCGAGCCTGCCCTCGCAGAACGCGCGCAACTCCGCGGCGGTCAGGCCCGCCGCGCCCTCGCGCAGCCGCACCCACGCCATCAGCTCCTCCCCGTACTTCTCGTCCGGGACGCCGATGACCTGCGCGTCCACGATGTCGGGATGGGTGTAGAGGAACTCCTCGATCTCGCGCGGGTAGATGTTCTCGCCGCCCCGGATCACCATGTCCTTGATCCGGCCGGTGATGTTGACGTAGCCGCCGGCGTCCATCACCGCGAGGTCGCCGGTGTGCATCCAGCGGGCGGCGTCGATGGCCTCGGCCGTCCTGTCCGGCTCGTCCCAGTAGCCGAGCATCACCGAGTAGCCGCGGGTGCAGAACTCGCCGGGCGTGCCGCGCGGGACCGTCACCCCGGTCTCCGGGTCGATGATCTTGATCTCCAGATGCGGCAGGACGGTTCCGACCGTGGACACCCGCCGGTCGAGCGAGTCGCCCGCCCGGGTCTGGGTCGACACGGGCGACGTCTCCGTCATGCCGTAGCAGATCGCGACCTCGCTCATCCCGAGCCGGTCGATGACCTGCTTCATCACCTCCACCGGGCACGGCGACCCCGCCATGATCCCGGTGCGGAGGCTGGCCAGGTCCAGCTCGTCCGCCGACGGCTCGTTCAGTACGGCGATGAACATCGTCGGCACCCCGTACAGCGATGTGCAACGTTCCACCGCGACCGCGTCCAGCGTCGCCTTCGGGTCGAACGCCGGCGCCGGGATCACGACGCACGCGCCGTGGCTGGTCGCCGCGAGGTTCCCCATCACCATGCCGAAGCAGTGGTAGAAGGGCACCGGGACGCACACGCGGTCCTCTTCGCCGTAGCCGCACAGCTCACCGACGAAGTAGCCGTTGTTCAGGATGTTGTGGTGCGACAGCGTCGCGCCCTTGGGGAAGCCCGTCGTCCCGGACGTGTACTGGATGTTGATCGGGTCGTCGGCGGTCAGCGTCCGCGCGATGCCGGTGAGGACGGCGGGGTCGGCGGTGCGGCCCGACTCCAGCAGCGCGTCCCAGCCGGGGGTCCCGATGAGGACGACATCCCGCAGCGCGGCGCACTTCGGCCGCACCTCCTCGATCATCGCCGCGTAGTCGGACGTCTTGAACGCCGGCGCCGCCACCAGCGTCCGGATGCCCGCCTGGTTGAGGACGAACTCCAGCTCATGCACCCGGTAGGCGGGGTTGATGTTGACCAGGATCGCGCCGAGCTTGGCCGTCGCGTACTGGACGAGCATCCACTCGGCGCAGTTCGGCGCCCAGATCCCGACCCGGTCGCCCTTGACCACACCGAGGTCGCGCAGGCCGAGCGCGACGGCCGCCACGTCCTCGGCGAACCGCCCGTACGTCCAGCGGCGGCCCGTGGCCCGGTCGACCAGCGCGTCCCGCTCCGGGAACGCGGCGACCGTCCTGTCGAGGTTCGCGCCGATGGTGTCGCCGAGCAGCGGTGTGCTCGAAACGCCCGAGGCGTAGGAGAGTGTCATCGCAGGTCCTCCTCGCGGAACTCGCCTTCCGGGCGGTCGCTCGTGCCGGGGTGTTTGTCGATCTCGCTGGTGCGCAGCTCGACCCGGCGGATCTTTCCGGAGATCGTCTTCGGCAGCTCGGCGAACTCCAGCAGCCGGATCCGCTTGTACGGGGACAGCTGCGCCCGGCTGTGCGCGAAGATCGCCTTCGCGGTCTCGGCGGTCGGTTCCCAGCCGTTCGCGAGCGTCACGTACGCCTTCGGGACGGCGAGCCGCACCGGGTCGGGGGACGGCACCACGGCGGCCTCCGCGACCGCCGGGTGCTCGATCAGCACGCTCTCCAGCTCGAACGGCGAGATCTTGTAGTCGGACGCCTTGAACACGTCATCGGCACGTCCGACATAGGTGATGTACCCGTCCGCGTCGCGGGAGCCGATGTCGCCGGTGTGGTAGTGGCCGCCGGCCATCGCCTCGGCCGTGCGCTCCTCGTCGCCGTGGTAGCCGGCCATCAGCCCGAGCGGAGGGTCTTCGAGGTCGAGGCAGATCTCGCCCTCGTCCGCGGGTTCCCCGGTCACCGGGTCGATCAGCACGACCTTGTAACCCGGCACCGGACGTCCCATCGACCCCGGCTTGACCGGCTGGCCCGGCGTGTTGGCGATCTGGACGGTCGTCTCGGTCTGCCCGAACCCGTCGCGGATCGTCCGGCCCCAGGCGTCCCGGACCCGCTCGATCACCTCGGGGTTCAGCGGCTCACCGGCCGCGACGACCTCGCGCGGCGGCGTGCCGAGCCGGCCGAGATCGGCCTGGATCAGCATCCGCCACACGGTCGGCGGCGCGCAGAAGCTCGTCACGCCGCACCGGTCCAGGGTGTCGAGCAGCCGGTCGGCGTCGAATCGCGTGTAGTTGAAGATGAACACGCACGCCTCGGCGTCCCACGGCGCGAAGACGTTGCTCCACGCGTGCTTCGCCCAGCCCGGCGACGAGATGTTCAGGTGGACGTCCCCGGGCCGCAGCCCGATCCAGTACATCGTGGACAGGTGCCCGGCCGGGTAGGACGCGTGCGTGTGCTCGACCAGCTTCGGCTGCGCCGTCGTCCCGGACGTGAAGTAGAGCAGCAGCGTGTCCCGCGACATCGTCAGCCCGTACGGGGTGAACGCCTCGGCCTCCTGGTAGGCGTCGGCGTAGCGCAGCCAGCCGTCGACCGGGTCGCCCACGGCGATCTTGGTGTACTCGCCCTCGACCCCGTCGAACTTCCCGGTGTCGGACGAACCGACCACCACGTGCCGGGCCTTGCCGCGCGTCAGCCGGTCCTGCAGATCGGCCGTGCCCAGCAGCGGCGTGCACGGGATCATGATGGCGCCGAGCTTCATCGCCGCCAGCACGGTCTCCCAGAGCTCCACCTGGTTGCCGAGCATCAGGATGATCCGGTCGCCGCGCCGCACGCCCGCCCGGCGCAGCATGTTCGCGACCTGGTTCGACCGCCGCGCGAGCTGCGCGAACGAGTACCTGGCCTCCGAGCCGTCCTCCTCGACGATCCACAGCGCGGGCGAGTCGTTGCCCTCGGCGATCTTGTCGAACCAGTCCAGCGCCCAGTTGAAACCGGTCAGCACCGGCCAGCGAAACTTCTCGTACGCGGTCGCGTAGTCGTCGCGATGCGCGAGCAGGAAGTCGCGCGCCGCGCGGAACTCGACTGCGGGCATGGTCTCTCCTCGTAGCCGCACGGGCATCACGGTCACAAGGATCGTTGGCCATCCGAGTGACCTGCGCCACCCCCGAACGGGGGTAGTCGGGTCGTTCTACCCGCCGCAGCGAACGGCGACGCAGTAATCGCGCCATGTGCCGGCACCTCTCGCTTGTAACGGACAAATAAGTCATAAACCAAGAAATGGGACATCTGTGCCGTGTGGCGACGTCGATACTGCAATCAAGGTCATGTCGAAACCCTTGAACGAGGAGACCGAAAGGGTTCAGATTTTGAGATCATGGAAAATTGTAGGAAATCTCCGCTGATTGATTCGCTGGCTGCCTATGCTGGGTATCGTCGAGAGTGGCTACGAGTCAGAGGGCGCATCGTGGGGATCGAACACGCGGCGGTTCAGGTACGAGTCGGGCAAGGGGTGCTGTGGATTGACGACGAGGCATATCCGCTGCGCAACATCAGCCATGTGGGGCAACGCGCGCTGGAAGTCGACAAAGGTGCCGCTTGGAGAAAATTCATCAAGCGCGTCCTGCTCGGCGTGATCTTCGGTGTAATCGTGGCGCTCGGATCCAAAGCGGTCGGGATACTGATCGTGCTCGTCGTGGTGGCAGTGTCCATCTGGCGCCTTACGTCGACCATCGGCATACCGCCGGTATACGGGTTGGTCCTCAACACCGCAGGCACGCAACGAGATGCGGTGTGGAGCACGCAGGCGAGTGAAATCAAGGCGCTTGTCCTCAAAGTCACCGAAGCGATCAGCCAGCCTGACTTGGCGCAGATGACCTTCAACGTCCAGCACGCGGTACAAGGTGACCTCATTCAGCAGTACGGTGACGGCAACATCGGCAAGGCGGAAACGCGCACCGGCAACGTTCGGGGGCGATGATGGGCGACCGCATCGAGCAACGCGGTGACGGCAACATCGGCAAGGCGGTAACCCGCACCGGAAACATCACGGCGGGAGGAACGCGCGGCGCAGGCTCGGAGTCGAGACAGTTCACAATCGATGACCTCCGGGTGGAGCTCGCAGAGCTGAAGCAGCACCTGGATGACAGTGATCGAGCGGAAATCGATGCCGCTGTTCATGAGATCGACTCGAGCCCTTCTGAGGAGCGCTTCAACTCGCTCCTGAAGAGGATCGCAGGGGTGGCGGCAGTGGCCGGAGAAGCTGGGGTGGCTGTGATTGCAGTCGTCAAGGAGCTGCTGACTTGATGACTGATCCCGCGTTGCCGATGTGATCGTGTCCGGCGGGGCGGTCAAGGCAGCCCGTGACCGCCCCGCCGCATCTACATCAACATCCCGGTCGGCGTCCTGGTCACCGCGATCGCGCTGGCCACCCTGCGCCCCGACACCCTGCGCCTCCCCGACCGGACGGTGTCCTGGCTGAGCGGCTGCCGCCGCCTGCACCGCCGCTACGAACGCAAGCCCGAACACTTCCTGGCCTTCGTCGGCATCGCCGCCACCCTCATCTGTCACCGCCGACTCGCCAAATGAGATGACGTCTAATACTCCAGCGGTAAGTTGTGATCTTGCTGGTGGGGTGCTGGAGCATGCAGACGGCCACCGCGTGATCATGGGTGTTTGTGAGGACGACCGAAGATCGCGTGGTGGCCGCTGGGCCCAGCGTAGACCCTGGCCGGTGGCAGACGATGTTGGAGGATCTGTTGGGCCGGGTGGCCTGCAGGTTCAGGCGGGTGGAGACCCGGCGGCGGTTCCGGGGCCTGCTGGAGGGGTTGCTGGCGGAGTTGCCGCGCAAGAACTGCTGGACGATCGCCGAGCACGCCGGGGACCGCGACCCGTATGGGATGCAGTATCTGCTGAGCACTGATTGCGCAGGTCATCGATCGGCCCCGACACCCCCAGCGGCAGGTGCGGCTCGATCAGTTCCCATTCCGTATCGGTCACATCACCACGCGTCATGTACCGGTGGTACAGCCCGCCCCCGCCCAGGTGTGAGCGAGTCACTCAATCGTGACTAGCAGCAACTGATCCGAACTTCCAACAGGCCCTAAACCCCCCGCTGCTGCGGAAGACCTCGCTCGGCCAGATCGCGACCCACTTCGGGTGGTCCGGGTCCATGTGCTCGAAGAGGGGACGCAGCAGCTCGTCCTTGAGGACGTTCGTGTAGAAGACCTCGGTCAGCCGCTCGAACGCCGCGCTCCCGCCCGCCCAGTCGTACATCGTCGGGACGGACGAGCCGGCGCCGCGCACGGGCGTCCGCTCGTAGTGCCGCATCTCCTCGATCCGCCGCACGTACGGCTTGATCTCGGCGAAGAACGCGGGAAAGTGCGCACCGCCGCGGAAGCCCCGCATGTGGTCATCGGCGGACGTCCAGCAGATGCGCAGGACGTAGGCCGAGGGCTCCTCGACGCAGCGGGACAGTTCGTAGTCCACGCACTGGGGCGCGGCGGCGAGCGGGACCGATGCCCGCGCGTAGGCGGCCTCGAACTCCTCCGCGTCCCGCGGATCGATGCGATATCCCGGTCACCCGCCGCCGGCCTGCCGTATCGCCGGCCTGGTCCGGCTCGTCACGCTGTGCGGGCGCCGCGGCCGGTGGGGTGTCCGCCTTCGCGGGCGGGCCGCCCGCAGTGGGCGCAGACCACTATCGGGTCGAGGTCCTCACCGCAGGTATGCACCCACCGGACGGGCGGGTCGCCGGGGTTGAGGTGCCGGTCGCCCCACTTCATCAGGACGGCCAGCACGTCGCTGAGCTCCCGTCCCTGGGGAGTCAGGTGGTACTCGTACCGGGCCGGGCGGGTGCTGTAGAGCTCCCGCCGGACGAGGCCCGCGTCCTCCAGCTTGCGCAGCCGGGTGGTGAGGATGTCGCGGGCCGCGCCGGTGTTGCGGACGATCCCGTCGAACCGCCGCACCCCGTAGAGCAGTTCCCGGACCACCAGCAGCGTCCACCGTTCCCCGACGATCTGGAGCGCGTCGGCGACCGAGCATTCACGTGGAGCGGCGCTCTTCTCCATGGCCTCATGATAGGCGGGTCAGTTGCGTTTTCCGATCCGCGCGCTCCGGGGCCGGGGCAGAGGACGCTCGTTTCACCTTGAGCGGGGTCATTCCCCGCGGGCGCGGGGGATGAACAGGCACACGAGCGCGGCGGCGGCGGTCGCCAGCACCGTCAGCAGCCAGCCGGCGTCGAAGCCGGCTTCGGAACGCGCGGCCCCGCCCCCGCCGAGCACGGCGGTCAGCGCGGCGACGCCGACGACCGTGCCGACCTGCCGCGCCATCGTGACGACCGCCGAGCCGGTGGAGAAGCTCTGCGGGGGCAGCGCGGAGACGGCCGCGCCGATCAGCGTGGGCAGCGTCAGCCCGACCCCGACGCCGGTGAGCAGCATTCCGGGCAGCATCCCGGCCGCGTAGCCGTCCGGCATCCGCCACATCCACCAGCCGACGCCCACCGCGAACGTGACGCATCCGGCGATCGCGAGCGGGCCCGCGCCGATCCGGCGGGCGATCGGCGCGCCGCCGATCGCCAGCGCGGGCACCATCAGCGGACCGGGCGTGATCGCCAGGCCGGTGCGCAGCGCCGACCACTCCCACACGTCCTGGCACCACAGCACGCAGGACAGCAGCATCGCGGCGAACGCCACCGCGAACATGATGTTGGCGAGCGACGCGGGGCTGAACGCCGGTGCCCGCAGCAGCCCCAGCGGCAGCACCGGCGCGGGGTGCCGCGCCGAACGCAGCACGAACCACGCCAGCAGCGCCACGGCCGCCGCCAGCGACCCGAGGATCTTCGCCGAACCCCAGCCCCAGTCCGGGCCCCGGACGATGCCGAGGGCGAGGACGGCGATCGCCAGCGTCAGCACGGCCGCGCCGAGCAGATCGGGCCGCTGCGCGTCCCGCCGGGCGGGCGCGCCGGGCAGCAGCCGGGCCCCGGCGATCAGCGCGGCGGCGCCGATGGGCACGTTGATGAGGAAGACCCACCGCCAGTCGAACTCGGTGAGCAGCCCGCCGATGACGGGACCGAGGGCGGCGGCCAGTCCGCTGACGGCCGTCCAGCCGCGCACCGCGGCCATCCGCCGCTCCGGCGGCGCCGCCGCCAGCAGCAGGCCGAGCGAGGACGGGATGAGGGCCGCCGCGCCCGCCGCCTGCACCACCCGCGCCGCCACCAGCCACCACACGCCCGGGGCGAGCGCGCAGCCGACGGACGCGAGCGTGAACACCGCGACGCCGAGCAGGTAGGCGCGTTTGGGGCCGGTGCGGTCGGCCAGCCCGCCGGCCGGCACCAGCAGCGCCGCGAAGATCACCGCGTAGGCGTTGAGGATCCAGGACAGGGACGCCAGCGGTGCGCCGGAGAAGTGGCCGCCGATCTGGGGCAGCGCCACGTTGACGATGAACAGGTCGAGGTTGGACATCGCCACCCCGGCCACGACGATCGCGAAGACCGTCCCGAAGCGTGCCGGCCGTGCCGGCGCGGCGGTATCGGCGGTCCGCGTGTCTGATGGGTTCACGGCTCTCCTCGCAAGTTCGACTGGCGGTGGGTTACGCGAAGGTAGCAATCGTTAGTTGGAAAACACAACCCACTGCTGAAGGGGACATACGTCACAGGCCGGCACGACCGGCGAGCGGTCGCGCCGGCCTGTGACCCCGATGCGCGGTGCGGCGGTCAGCCCTTGGACCGGGAGCGGCGGAGCCAGGTGATTGCGCTGGCTGCTGTGGCGACGGCCAGGGCGAGCAGGCCGATCCATAGCCAGCCCGAGGAGCCGCCCGAATCCTGGGTGGACGTGGTGTTCGTCGGGGACGGTGCCGAGGGGGCGGGCTGGGCGGCGGCCCGTGACCCGCTCACGGTGAAGGTGTAGGTGCCCTCGACCGGGTGACCGTCGGAGGCGACGACGCGCCAGCCCACCGTGTACTCGCCGTTCGGCAGCGTGCCGTGGATCGGCTGGGTGACCTTGTTGTCCACCGCACGGGCCGCCCCCGCCTGGCGCTGCGCGCCCGACGCGTCCGTTACCACCACGCGCGGCAGCCGCACCGGGTCGGCGTAGGTCAGGACGATCTCGGACGGTGCCTTGACCGTCGCGTCCTTCGCCGGGCTCGCCGACGTCAGCGTGGTGTGGGCGGACGCCGGGGCCGCGGTCAGCGCCAGGGCCGTTCCCATGGTCACGAAGATGACCGCGAGGCGCCTCATGACCGGCTCCGTGCGCGGGTCAGGCCGTAGCCGCCCACGCCGATGCCGATCACACCGGCCGCGATGCCGATGCCGCCGAGCAGCCGGGCCGTCCCGTCATCGGGCGCCGCCTCGGCGGCGGGCTTCACGTTCGCGGTCAGGCCGGCCGTCTGCGCGTCGCCCTTCGGCAGGAGCCTGAGCGACGGGGCCGGGTGCTCCGGTTCGGCGGCGCCGTCCGCCGGGGCCTCCTCCCACTTGACGACCTCGCCGTTCGAGTACGTCTGGTCGGCCTTGAACATCATCTGGTCGGTGTCGGCCGGGAGCGGGCCCATCGACACGTCGAACTCCTGGAACTGGCCCGGTTCGATCTTGCCGCCGGTCCAGGTGATCGTGGTGATGGCCTCGGTGAGTTCGCCGCCGTGGGCCTTCATCGGCTCCGGCAGCTTCGACTTCTCCACCTTCGCCGTCCAGCCGGGCAGGGGACGCACCGACACCGACGCCAGCGGATGCTCGACCGGCAGGTGTATCACGAGCTTGGTCGTGGACGCGTTGCCGTGCTCGTTCGGCACCCGGAACGCCACCTTGGTGTACGAGCCCTGCTCGGCGGTCTTCGGGTTGGCGGTGACGTGGGCGGACGCGGCCGTGGCGAGGCCGAGCACGGACGCGGCGGACAGGGCCGCGAGGGCGCCGAGGCGGCGCGCATGCGGGACGAAAGGCATGGCGGAACTCCGTTCGAGTCGTACGGGAAGAGCCGGATGGCCGGGGATCGGCGTCCGGTGACGTACGGCGCCCGCTTCAGCGGTGTGCGAGCGCCCCCGAACGCGCGGGGGGACCCCGCCGGACGACCTGATGCCGCAGCACGCGGCCGGCGGCCGGGACGGCGTCCGCCGCCGGGACCACCGCGACCGGCCGCGGGGGGTTCGCCGCCTCGATGGCGAGCAGGGCGAGCAGCAGCCGGACCGGGCGGTCGGCGACGGCGGCGACCCGGCGGGCCAGCGTCCACGCGGCCCGCTCGCCGCGCCGCAGCCACCACGCCGCGACCAGCGCGGCCACGCAGTGCGCGAGCGTCATCCCGAGGCTGTCGCCGCCGTGCGCGGCCGGCGCCGCCACGGTGTCCGCGCCGTGCGCCATGGCCGCGTGCATGGCGGGAGTGTGGTGGGTCGCCTGGGCGGCCGAGTGCGTGAACAGCGTGTGCAGCGCGAACTGCCCGCCGAGGAGCCCGCCGAGGATCGTCGCCAGTGAGCGTTCATGGCCCGCCAGCAGCAGCGTCACGCCCAGCACCGCGCCGAATCCCGTCGCCGCCGCCCACCCCGGCACCGCGGCGCCACCCGCGAGGACGTGCCCGAGAACGGTCAGGGTGATGCACACGGTGGCGAACACCACCGCGCGTGCGGTCCGGAACGGCGGGGGATGGACGGGCATGACGGTGACCATCGTCCCAGCACCTGCGGCGGCCGTGCAGGCGACCCTAAGTTCCGCGTGACACGCCCAACATCTTGGGGTTGCGCAAAGATCGTCAACTACATGTAGGGTTCAATCCCGTGCTGGTTCGCCCCCGTCGTTCGCGGCGGGGGCGTCGCAAGAGGGAACCCGGTGCGAGTCCGGGACTGCCCCGCAGCGGTGAGCGGGAACGACCGCCGTCATCACGCACTGGGCCGCGCGGCCCGGGAAGCGACGGCCAGTAGGACGCCTTTCGAGGCGGCGCCCGCGAGTCCGAAGACCTGCCAGCCCGACACGTCCAGGTCTCGCGGGTGGACCGGGGGCGGAGCGCGGCGTGCCGCCGTGTCCCGTTCGCATGCCTCCGCGAGGCGCTTGCGAGGGGAGATGCACGTGACACAGGCTCTGGCCGCGCCGCCGGCGGCGGAGATCGCCGCCGAGGTCGAGGCGGCCTGCGACGGGGTACCGGACGTCGAGGCGGGACGGGTGCTGGCCGCCGTCCGGTCCGGGGACGGGCTGGACGTGGCGGCGCTGCGGGACCTCGCGATCGGCGAGGCCGCCGCGCTGGTGCCCGCCGAACCCGGATACTCCAGGGTCGCCGCGCGGCTGCTCGGCCGCCGGATCCGGGACGAGGCGGCGTCCGCCGGCGTCACGGCGTTCGCCGAGTCGATCGCCGCCGCGCACCGGGAGGGCCTGCTGGCGGACGCCCCGGCCGCGTTCGCCGCCGCCAACGCGCCCGCCCTCGACGCCCTCATCGACGAGTCCGCCGACGACCGTTTCGAGTACTTCGGGCTCCGCACCCTCTACGACCGGTATCTGCTGCGGCATCCGCGGTCGCGGCTCGTCCTGGAGCGGCCCCAGCACTTCCTGCTGCGGGTGGCGTGCGGGCTGGCCGACGGTGTCGAGGAGGCGGCCGAGCTGTACGGGCTGCTCAGCACGCTGTCGTATCTGCCGAGTTCGCCGACGCTGTTCAACTCGGCGGCGCGCCGCCCGCAGCTGTCGTCCTGCTTCCTGCTCGACTCGCCGCGCGACGAGCTGGAGTCGATCTACGAGCGGTACGGGCAGGTCGCGCGGCTCAGCAAGTACGCGGGCGGCATCGGGATCTCCTGGACGAAGGTCCGCTCGCGCGGCTCGCTGATCCGCGGCACCAACGGGCATTCGAACGGGATCGTCCCGTGGCTGCGCACGCTGGACGCGTCCGTCGCGGCCGTCAACCAGGGCGGGCGCCGCAAGGGCGCGGCCTGCGTGTACCTGGAGCCGTGGCACGCCGACATCGAGGAGTTCCTCGAACTGCGCGACAACACCGGCGAGGACGCGCGCCGCACCCACAACCTGAACCTCGCCAACTGGATCCCGGACGAGTTCATGCGCCGCGTCGAGGCCGACGCGACGTGGTCGCTGTTCGACCCGCAAGAGGTCCCCGAGCTGGCGGACCTGTGGGGCGAGGCGTTCGACGAGGCGTACCGGGCGGCCGAGCGGGACGGACGGTTCGTCCGGCAGCTCCCGGCCCGCAAGCTGTACGGGCGCATGATGCGGACGCTCGCCGAAACGGGCAACGGCTGGATGACGTTCAAGGACGCCGCCAACCGCGCCTGCAACCAGACCGCCGAGCCGGGCCAGACCGTGCACCTGTCGAACCTGTGCACGGAGATCCTTGAGGTGACGAGCGATGGCGAGGCGGCCGTCTGCAACCTCGGATCGGTGAATCTGGCCGCGCACGTCACTTCCGCTGGGGTCGACTGGGAGCGGCTTCGTTCCACGGTCCGCACGGCCGTCCGGTTCTTGGACCGCACCATCGACAGGGGCTTCTACCCCACGCCGGAGGCGGAGAAGGCAAACCGCAAGTGGCGGCCGGTCGGCCTGGGCGTGATGGGGCTCGCGGACGTCTTCTTCACGCTCCGCCTGCCGTTCGACTCGGACGAGGCCCGCGCCCTGTCCACCCGCATCGCCGAGGAGATCGCGCTGGCCGCCTACCACGCGTCCGCCGACCTGGCCGCTCTCCACGGCCCGCTGCCCGCCTACGGCATGACGCGCACGGCCCGCGGCCGGCTCCACGTGGACCACTTCCCGGACGCGGCCCCGGCCCGTCCCCGCGAATGGGCCGCGCTCCGCGCACGCGTCGCCGAGGTCGGGCTCCGCAACTCGCTGCTGATCGCGATCGCGCCGACCGCCACGATCGCGTCCATCGCGGGCTGCTGCGAGTGCATCGAGCCGCAGGTGTCCAACCTGTTCAAGCGCGAGACGCTGTCCGGCGAGTTCCTGCAGATCAACGGCTACCTCGTGGACGACCTGAAGTCGCTCGGGCTGTGGACGCCGGCGGTCCGGGAGGCGATCAAGAGGGCGAACGGCTCCGTCCAGGGCCTGGTCGACCTGCCGGAGGAGATGCGGTCCCTGTACCGGACGGCCTGGGAACTGCCGCAGAAGGCGCTGATCGACCTCGCCGCCGCCCGCACCCCCTACATCGACCAGGCGCACTCGCTGAACCTGTTCATGGAGACGCCGACGATCGGCAAGCTCTCCTCGATGTACGCCTACGCGTGGCGGAGCGGGCTGAAGACCACCTACTACCTGCGTTCCCGCCCGGCGACGCGGATCGCCCAGACGACCGTCGCCGCGGCCGTCTGCTCCCTGGAGAACCCCGAGACCTGCGAGGCCTGCCAGTAATGCTGCTCGATCCCGGCATGGACCTGACCCTCCGGCCCATGCGCTACCCCGACTTCTACGAGCGGTACCGGGCCGCGATCCGCAACACCTGGACGGTGGAGGAGGTGGACCTCGCGTCCGACCTCCCGGACCTCGCCCGGCTCACGCCCGCCGAACTGCACCTCGTCAACCGGCTCGTCGCGTTCTTCGCCACCGGCGACTCGATCGTGGCGAACAACCTGGTGCTGAACCTCTACAAGCACGTGAACGCCCCGGAGGCCCGGCTCTACCTGTCGCGGCAGCTATACGAGGAGGCCGTACACGTACAGTTCTATCTCACCCTCCTGGACACCTACCTGCCCGACCACGACGAGCGTGCGCGGGCGTTCGCGGCGATCGAGCACATCCCGTCCATCCGGGCCAAGGCGGAGTTCTGCTTCCGCTGGATCGACTCGCTCGGTTCCCTGGACGAACTCCGCACCGCCGCCGACCGCCGGGTGTTCCTGCTCAACCTGATCTGCTTCGCGGCCTGCATCGAGGGCCTGTTCTTCTACGGCGCCTTCGCGTACGTGTACTGGCTGCGGTCGCGCGGGCTGCTGAACGGGCTGGCGTCCGGGACGAACTGGGTCTTCCGCGACGAGAGCATGCACATGGAGTTCGCGTTCTCCGTGGTCGACACCGTCCGGGCCGAGGAGCCGGAGCTGTTCGACGCCGGGCTGACGGCCCAGGTCACCACGATGCTGGAGGAGGCCGTCCAGGCGGAACTGGCGTTCGCCCGCGACCTGTGCGGGGACGGGCTGCCCGGCATGAGCGCCGGCGACATGCGCGCCTACCTCGAATACGTCGCGGACCAGCGGCTCGTCCGGCTCGGTCTCCCGGCCCGCTACGGCACCGCGAACCCGTTCGCGTTCATGGAGTTGCAGGACGTCCAGGAGCTGTCCAACTTCTTCGAGCGGCGGGTTTCGGCCTACCAGATCGGCATCGAGGGCAGCGTCACCCTGGACGAGGCGTTCTGAACCTCCCAAACCGGGCACTTGTTGAACGGAGAGGCTAGGCCGAGGAGGACGAGCATGCCTTCTGTCGTCGACCGGATCAGGAAATACGCCCGGAGCTCACAGGGCCGCAGGATGCGGGGGAAGGCCGAGCGCTACGCCCGGGATCCGCGCACGCAGACCAAGGTGCGCGGCCTGCTGTCCCGGCTGCGTGGCGGTGGCGGCCGCCACCACTGAACCCGGCAATCAGGGCCCGCCCCCCGGGGCGGGCCCTTCTTCTTGCATGCTGGACGTAACTGCAACTCATTTGCAATAGTGGTCCGCATGGCCGACTACACGCTTCCCGACCTGCCCTACGACTACGCCGCGCTGGAACCGGCGATCACCGGCGAGATCCTTGAGCTGCACCACGCCAAGCACCACGCCGCCTACGTCAAGGGCGCCAACGACACGCTGGAGAAGCTCGCCGAAGCACGCGGCAAGGAGCAGTACGGCGGGCTGGTCGGCCTGGAGAAGACCTTCGCGTTCAACCTCTCCGGCCACGTCCTGCACTCGATCTTCTGGGACAACCTGTCGCCGGACGGCGGCGACCGCCCCGACGGGGAACTGGCCTCGGCCATCGCCGAGCACTTCGGGACGTTCGAGGCGTTCCAGAAGCAGCTCACGACGGCGACGTCCACCGTGCAGGGCTCCGGCTGGGGCGTGCTCGCGTGGGAGCCGCTGGGCCGCCGCCTCGTCGTCCAGCAGGTCTACGACCACCACGGCAACGTCGGCATGAACACCACGCCGCTGCTGGTCTTCGACGCCTGGGAGCACGCGTACTACCTGCAATACCGCAACGTCCGCCCGGACTACGTCGAGAAGCTCTGGTCGCTGGTGAACTGGGCGGACGTGCAGGCCCGCTTCGACGCGGCCCGCGCGTCCTGAGACGGCGGCGCCCACGCGGCGCCGCGCAGGGGGCGGCGTTCACCTGGCCGGGATCGTGCTCAGAACCTTTCCTCGCGGCCTGGTGAACGCCGCTTCTCATTCTCGACCGACACTTCCGCACCGTTCTGGCGGAACCATTGCTCCAGCCGGGCGCCGTCGAGTTCGATTGTCTCCGTGGAGGTCGTGAGCACAATCGAACCGACCACGCGCCCGGTCATTGGGGCCCGTGAGATCCGCGATGGCGCTCTGACCGATATTTCATCATGTCGATTGCCGCTTCTCGGTAGGAGGTTGTTCGGCCAGCACGTTGTAGAGGTTGAAGGTCAGAATCATTGCGTACTGACCGCCACTGACGAGATTATTGAAGATCTCCTTGGCCACCCCCTCTTCGTGTGACTTGTCGCTGTCGAGGGAACGCAGTGTGATGACTATCGGGTATTGTGAGAAATTAGTTCCGAGGTCATCTTCCAAGTCGTGGTTCAGCTTGACCTCCACCGCTACGCGACGAGTCCGCCCGGTATATGCGATGGGGGCGTCCATCGTCTCGAGTTTGCGCATCCTGCAGCCTGCGGCCGCTACTATGTCGGCGACGAGTTGATCCTCTGAGTTGCTCGTCTGGATGAAGATCTGGTGATAGCTGCTCACGATTCTCCTTAAGGCCGGGTTGCTTCGTACCCGTCACCCAGGGTTCGGAGTGAATCCATGCGGCCGGGCCCGGGGCTCCCGGCCATCGGCTTATCACTTGCTGAGGAAGTTCGCCCTCCCTTCAAGGGGCGTCGAGTCGTTTGAAGAGAGTGTCCTCGTCCCGGGCGAGGGTCGAGAACTCCTCGGTCGAGAGGTCCGCCAGAGGATCGCTGATGGAAATCTCTGATGGATACGGTCCCGTCCAGCCGTAGTAACTGCGGCAGTGCGGACATTCTCGCTCGTCGAGATGTTCATTGAAGATATGCCAGTCTGGCAGGGCTTCAATTTCTCTCGAATCGAATCCCTGCCGGCGAATCGAATTGACCATTATTGTTCTCCGATTCCTGTGAAAGCATCCGGCTTCCAAAAGCACGCCGGGAGTTTCGGTCTGCAGCGGAACTGGGCCGAAGAACGTATCACACCCTGCCTATGGCCAGTGCGAGTTGATGCGGCACTAGTTCACGACCGATACCTTCGCGCCATTGCGAGTGAACCAGCGCTCCAGCCGGATGCCGTCGAGTTCTGTTGTTGTTGCCTGTGTGGTGAGCACGATGGATCCGACCACGCTTCCGGTCATACCGTGAACCTTCGCATCCGTGAGGTCGGTTTCACCGAAGGCGGCCAGCGTCACGGTGGAGCCACGCAGGTCGGTGTCACTCATGTCGCAGCCGATGAAGGCGGCGTCCCCGATGTCCGCTCGTCTCAGGTCCGCGCCGGCAAATGACGTCCGTATGCATTCCGCCCGTCCGAGCCGGACGCCGGTCATCCGGGCTCCACGAGCCATTCCCACAAGGCCTCAGCCGCCTCGGTGTCGATGGTCAGTCCATGACTGATACGTCGGCGCCGTGTCGTCTGAGCCAGCGTTCCATTTCAACCTCCGTCAATTCGGTTGCCTCGTCATCGCCGTGGACGAGTAGCGAGCCCATGACCGTGCCGGTCATGCCTTCAACTTTCGCGTTCGTGAATTCGACGGCAGAGAAGCTCGTCATGTTCGCGACTGATCCCCGCAGGTCGATGCCATTCATATCGCATCGAATGAAGATGGCGTCCCCGAGCGTCGCCCGCCTCATGTCCGCTTGGGCGAACGACGTGCCCATGCACTCCACTCGCCGCAGGTTGGCGCCGGGCATCCGGCTGCCCGAGAAGTTCGCCCGGTCGATGCCGGCCTTGACCAGGTCGACGCATTCGAGGTCGGCGTCATGGAAGTCGGCGTCCTCGCAGTGGGAGCGGTAGAGCACCGCGTTCCGCAGCGTGGCGGCGGAGAAGTCCGAGCCGGTCAACCACGCTTCGGAAAAGTCCGCGCCGGAAAGATCCGCCCCCCGGAAGTCCTGATCGACCGCGTAGAGGGTTTCGTCCGGGTCGCGGAGCCACTCTCTCAATACACCAGCCGCCTCGGCGTTCGCGGGCCAGACAACGGGCTCCCACGGACGATCACGGATACCAGATGACCCTGTCACCCCACCCCTCCTGTTCAACAATATGACGCATGTCGTCGATGGCGCTCTGACTGGCATTTCTGGTGTCGAGGATGACGCCGCGGTCCTTCCGGAACTGGCGAAGCATCGTTTCTCGGAATTTGGTCTCGGTGTATCCATTTCTGAAAGGCCGGGACCGAACGGCCTCGGGGACTCCGGGAGGCCAATCCGAGTGTATGCCCTTGATATCCCAGTGTACTCCCTGGTTGATGAAATCGCCTTGGTCTGGTCCCGTCGGCCGGGTGTAGTTCTCATCGAATATCCCTCGCCGATGGAGATCTAGCGCGATCCGCGCCTCGTCTGCCGATCCCTTGTGCGTCTTGAAGTTGTGGTCGGGATCTTTTGTGGTCTCGGCGAATTTTTCTGGGTTCTGTCTCTCCAGATCGTCCAAGTGCTTTTCGAGAGCGGCTTTTTCTTTTGTCGTCAATGCGCGGCCAAGGCCGGTGCGGTTTTTGGGGGCCGCCGGGCCGATGTCAGGAGCCTTTGGGGGGTGTTGGGCCAGGTCTTTGGTTTTGGGGGCTTCGGCGGCGGCTTCTTGCAGGGCCCGGGCGGACTTGGCCGTTTCGGCTTTGCCGGTGCGGCGCAGGGCCGAGGCCAGGCGGGCGGTCACGCCGGATCCTGAGCCCGTGCCCATGGTCACGGTCGTGATGACGATCGTGGGTACGGCCTCGCCGAAGGCTCGGACGGGGTCGCGTTTCCATTCTTCCCAGTTGACGGCCGCCTTGGCGAAGGCGACCGGATGCCGGACGCCCTGGGCCAGGCCCTGAATCTGGCCTACGGGGCCTCGTTGCAGCCAGCTCTTCGGCTTGATCGCCATGTAGAAGGGAGCGGTGCTCGGGTTGCCGGCGAGGGCGCCGAGGCCGATGTCCTTCACACCTTGGCCGAGGCCGGGCAGGTAGTGGTGGATGTAGGCGTTCCAGCCATTGTGGAACACGTCGCCGGGCTTGGTCGTCTGGACGACCTGCTGCCGGTCTGTCTTGAGTAGTTCGTCGCGGCTTCGGCGTATCTCGGTCTTCTGCTGGGAGATCGTGTGGGCGGCTTGGGAGATCGTCCGGGCAGGGGTGGTGCTGAGGCCGAGATTGGCGAGGATTTCGGAGAGGGCCTGGGCGGCGTCCTGCCAGGAGTTCGCGGCGCGGGTCAGTTCCGCGCCGAGCCGGTCGAGTTCGTCGGGTGAGCCGCTGCGAATGGCTGATGCGGGGCGGTGACCTCGGGGCGGGCCCGGGATGTACGGCTCGCCTGTACGGGGTGGGCCGGCGCTCGCTGCCAGGTGCCGGACGGTGTCGAAAGCGGTGTAGAAGGCCGAGCGGACGTCCTCATGGCGGTTTGCCAGGGTTTTCTTGAGGCGGTCGGCGGCGGGGCCTGTCAGGGCTTCGTCGAGGAGGAGCGCGTGGGCGCGTTCAAGGGCGGGGCCGTGTCGTTCGGCTAATCGTTTGACGTGCGGTAACAGGGAAGCCGCTTGTTCTGCCCGGTCCATGAACCTCCCATCCGACGGATGGTCAGGTTAGAGGTTGTGAACGGATCGGGCCAGGGGGGTGTTCGGTGAATTCCTTAACACGTGGGTGGTGAGGAGTTGCTCGAACTCCGTTTCGAATTCCTGGTAGTCGGCGCGGAGGGCGGGGCCGGGCCAGCCGGGCGGGAGGAGGGACGGGGGGAGCAGCGGGTCGTTCAGGAGGTGGCGGAGGATGGCGGCGGCGTAGGTGAAGCGTTCGGCGATCGCGGTGGCCTGGGACAGGGCTGTGCGGAGGGCGCCGGCCTCGGCGGCCCAGGCGTCCAGGTCCCAGAGGGCGGCGGCCAGGACGGCGGGGTCCTGCTCGGGGCGGCCGGTCAGGAAGGTGCACTGGCGGACGACCGGGGCCGGGCGGGTGCGGGTCAGGTTGGCGGGACGCAGCCAGGTGCCTTCGCGGAGTTCGGCGAGGCGGAGTTCGGACATGGCCTGGCGGAGCGCGGTGCGGTCGGCGGCGGGACGGCGTTCGGCGGTGATGACGGCGATCTCCCACGTGCCGTCCCAGGGGCGGGTCCGGGGCGAGCGGCTCTCGTCCTGCCGGGTCTGCCGCTGGAGGAGGCGCTCGGTGAGGGCGTACTCGCCGCCGTCCTGGACGACGTCGCCCGAGGCCACCATCCGGGAGAGGGCGACCCGGATGGTCCCCTCGGCGATGCCGAACAGGTCGCCGACGCGGACGAGATAGCGGGCCGGGAGCCGGGGCGGATGGACGCCGAGCAGCGTGCTCAGCACGACGGAACGAGCGGTGAGCGGGCGGATCTCCAGGCTGTCCATGTCTGTCCCGACCCTACCGGGAACGGTGTCACCGGCCTGCGATCTTGGGATGTTACAGACTTTCATCATATGGCGAAGAAGCGTAATGTCAGGGTATGACGTCCTATCTGATCGAGGCGTTCGACCGGCTGCCGTTCGGTGGCCCGGAGAAGGCGCGCCGGTACGCGACCGAGCGGTACCAGGGGGCCGTGGGCCTCAACTGGTACGACTGCGACCCCACGCTGCGGTTCCTCATGCGGCGGTACCTGGGGGACGGGTTCGGCTGGGCCGAGCCGAGGCTCCGGGAGATGGGCGCGCTGATGGGCGGGCCGATCGCCGAGCGGGCCGAGGAGACCGACCGGAACCCGCCGCGCCTGGAGAAGTACGACCGGTGGGGACGCGACATCAGCGAGGTCGTCATGCCGCCGTCGTTCGAGGCGGCCCGGCGCGATCTCGTCGCGACGTCCTTCACCCGGCCCGGCTTCATCGCGGAGGCGGAGGCCGCCGGGGTCGATCCCGCGCCGCTGGGCGTGGCGTGGAGTTACCTGCTGGACCAGGCCGACATCGGCATGGCGTGCGCGCTCGGCACCGGCGGCGACATGGTCGTCCAGTTGACGGAGATGTTCGCGCCCGAGGACGTCAGGGAGCGGGTGCGGGAGCTGTTCGCGGCCGGGGAGATGTCCGGTGAGGCGGCACAGATGCTGACGGAGCGGTCGGGCGGCTCCGATCTGGGCGTGCTGGAGTCCACCGCGGCCAAGGACGGGGACGCCTGGCGGGTCAACGGGTTCAAATGGTTCGCGTCCAACGCGAACGGGTCGGCGTTCGTGGTGCTGGCCAAGTCCGAAGGCGCCGTCGACGGGGTGCGGGGGATCGCTCCGTTCCTGGTGCTGCGGGAGCGGCGGGACGGGTCGCGCAACGGCGTCCGCATCCGGCGGCTCAAGGACAAGTTGGGCACCAGGTCCGTCGCGTCGGCGGAGATCGAGTTCACCGACGCGGAGGCGTTCCTGCTGGCCCCGTCCTCAAGCGCGGGCCAGGGCGGGGACGGCAGGGGCCTCGCCCGCATGATGGAGCTGACGAACGGCGCCCGCCTCGGCATCGCGATGATGGGCCTCGGATGCGCGCGGCGGTCGCTCGTCGAGTCGCTCCGCTACGCGCGGGCGCGGGAGGCGTTCGGCGCCGCACTGGCCGACCAGCCGCTCATGCGGCGCAAGCTCGCCGAGCTGATCGTGGAGACCGAGGCCGCGCAGGCGCTCGTGTTCGACGGGTACCTCGGCCGGCCCCGGCTCAGGGTGGGCGCGGCGCTGATCAAGCTGCGGGCGTCCAGGTTGGGGGTGACGGCGGCGAGTGACGCCATCGAGATCCACGGCGGCAACGGCTACATCGAGCAGTGGCCGGTGGCGCGCATCCTGCGGGACGCGCAGGTCAACCCCATCTGGGAGGGCGGCGACAACATCCTGTGCCTGGACGTGCGCCGCGCCGTCGAACGGCAGGAGGCGCACAAGCCGTTCCTCGACCGGCTCACCGAGGCCGCCCGGGCCGCGCCGCCGGGGGACGACGGCACCGCCGACCTCGTCGGCCGGCGCATCGAGCACCTGCGGCAGGCCATAGAAAAGTGGCGCGACCTCGACGGAACCGTGGCCGAAGCGCGGCTCTTCCCGCTCGCCCAGTACATGGCGGACGTGTACGCAGCGGCGTTGCTGCTGGAGCAGGCCGGCTGGGAACGCGCCGATTCCGGCGGCGACCGCAAGGCGCTGGTCGCGCGCCTCTACGCGCGGAGCCGTCTCGCCGACGCCGGTCCGCTGCGCGGCATCGACACCCCGGCGGAGGACCTCGAACGGTTCGCGGACCTGGCGGACGGCGCGTTCACCGGCGGCTAGGAGGCCGCGGTCAAGGGCGCCGCGCGGTTCGCCGCCGGCCGCGGACGGCACGGCGACTCACCGGCGGCCGAGCCGTCGGTGATCATTGACCGAGCCGAATTCCGGCCCGTAGGTTCCTGGGGGCGGCCGCCACGAGCGAGGAGCAGAGCGATGACGCTGACCGTGCACGAGGCGGGTCTCGACCTCGCCGATCCGCGGGTCTACGCCGACGACCGGCGGCTCCACGCCTCGCTCGCGCTGCTGCGCCGCGAGTCGCCGGTGCATTGGGTGGACGCGCCCGCCTACAACCCGTTCTGGGCGATCACCAGGCACGAGGACGTGCTGGAGGTCGAGCGCGACCACCAGGTCTTCCTGAACGCGCCGCGTCCGCTGCTCGCCACCGCCGAGTTCGACGAACTGAACCGGCGGCGGGCCGAGCAGGGCATCGCGCTGCGCACGCTGATCCACATGGACGATCCGGACCACCGGGTCGTCCGGGCGGTCGGCGCGGACTGGTTCCGGCCGCGTGCGATGCGGGCGCTGCGGCCGCGCGTCCGCGAACTGGCGAAACGGTATGTCGACCGGATGGTGGACCTCGGCGGTGAATGCGACTTCGCCCAGGAGGTCGCCGTCCATTTCCCGCTTTATGTGATCCTGTCGCTGCTCGGCCTTCCGGAAAGCGACTTCGGCCGGATGCTGAAACTGACGCAGGAGCTTTTCGGCGGCGATGACGCCGAGTTCCAGCGCGGCACGACCAACGAGGAGAAACTCCAGGTCCTGCTCGACTTCTTCGCCTATTTCCAGGAGTTGACGGAGGCGCGGCGCAAGGAACCGACCGACGACCTCGCGTCCGCCATCGCCAACGCGCGCATCGACGGCGAGCCGCTGAACGACTTCGACACCGCCTCCTACTACGTCATCGTCGCGACGGCCGGGCACGACACGACCAGCGCGACGATCTCCGGCGGCCTGCACGCCCTCATCGAACACCCGGGCCAGCTGGAACGGCTCCGCGAGAAGCCCGAGCTGATGCCGCTCGCGGTGGACGAGATGATCCGCTGGGTCACGCCCGTCAAGGAGTTCATGCGCACCGCCGCCGAGGACTGCGAACTGCGCGGCGTCACGATTCGCCGGGGCGATGCGGTGCTGCTGTCCTATCCGTCCGCGAACAGGGACGAGGACGTCTTCGACGACCCGTTCCGCTTCGACGTCGGGCGCGACCCGAACAAGCACCTGGCGTTCGGGTTCGGCGTCCACTACTGTCTCGGCGCGGCCCTCGCCCGCATGGAGATCCGCGCGTTCTTCGAGGAACTGCTGCCGCGGCTCTCCTCCATCGAACTCGCCGGAACCCCGCAGGGCACCGCCACCACGTTCGTCGGCGGCCTGAAACGCCTTCCGATCCGCTACTCCCTCGCCTGAAGGACCCCGGTGCCCGCGCCCGTCCCCTAGACGACGCGGTGGAGGAGGTCGTCGCCGCGGGCGAGGCGGCGGCAGTTGTCCGCCGCGACGGTGAAGTACCGGTCCCAGGTCTCGCGCGTCAGCCAGGCGACGTGCGGCATGACGACGACGTTGTCCAGGGCCAGCAGCGGGTTGGCGGCGTCCACCGGCTCCTTCTCGAAGACGTCGAGCCCGGCGCCGCCCAGCCGCCCGGACCGCAGCGCCGCCGTCAGCGCCGCCTCGTCGATGACCGCGCCGCGCGCCGTGTTCACCACGACCGCGCCCCGCGGCAGCAGCGCGAGGCGGCCGGCGTCCAGCAGGTGGTGGGTCTCGTCCGTCAGCGGGACGTGCACGGACACGACGTCGCTCGCCCGCAGCAGATCGTCCAGTTCCCGCCAGGCCGGGTCGTCGTGGCGCGGGCGGCGGGACGTGTAGAACACGCGGGCGCCGATCGCCTCCAGCATGCCGCGCAGCAGGGTCGCGATCTCCCCGCCGCCGAGCAGCCCGACCGTCCGCCCGGCCAGCTCCCCGCCGACCAGGTCCCGGCCGGCGGGCCAGCCCGCGCCGCGCCGTGTCCGCGCGTCGAACGGCACGACCCGCCGCAGCACCGCCAGCATCAGCAGCAGGGACGTCTCCGCGACCGCCTGCGCGTTGCGCCCCGGCATGTTCGCGACCGCGATCCCGCGTTCCCGCGCGGCGTCGAGGTCGATGGTGTTCACGCCGGTGCCGAGCTTCTGGATCAGCCGCAGCTTCGGCGCCGCGTCCATGTCGGCGGCGGTGAGCGGGCGCAGGACGTGCCAGATGACCTCGGCGTCCGGCAGCAGTCCGGCGAACCGCGCGTCGTCCTGCTCGGAGCAGCTCACGATGTCGAGGCCGGGCTCCTCATGATCCATGTCGTAGTGCAGCAGCACCCGCATACAGGCTCCCCTCCGTCCCCACCCTCCTACCGGGCGCACCCCGGCACCCGCAACCCGCCCGGAGGCCGGGAGGACACGGCCGCCTATCCTGGCCAGTGGGCTTTCAGGACGGGGTGAACACCATGTGGACGGACGTCCCGATCGTGCAGGCACCGATGGCGGGCGGGCCGTCGACACCGGAACTGGCCGCCGCCGTCTCGAACGCGGGCGGGCTCGGCTTCCTCGCCGCCGGCTACAAGACGCCGGAGGCCATGCGCGCGGACATCGCCGCCACCCGGAAGCTGACATCGCGCCCATTCGGGGTGAACGTCTTCATGCCGTCGCTGGACGAGATCGACCCCGCCGATGTCGCCGCCTACCGGGACCGTCTCGCGCCCGAGGCCGAGCGTCTCGGCGTCTCGCCCGGCGTTCCGGGTCCCCGGGACGACGCGTACGAGGCGAAGGTCGCCGATCTGCTGTCCGACCCGCCGGTGTTCGTCAGCTTCACCTTCGGCTGCCCGCCGCCGAAGGTGATCCGGGCGTTCCAGGCCCGGGGCGTGCTCGTGATCGTCACGGTGACGTCCGTGGACGAGGCCAGGCGGGCGTCCGCCGCCGACGCCCTCTGCCTGCAGGGGGCGGAGGCCGGGGGGCACCGGGGATCGTTCACCAACGTGTCCGACGAGCCGCTGCCGCTGCGCGTCCTGCTGCACTCCGTGCGCAGGATGACCTCGCAGCCCCTCATCGCCGCCGGGGGCCTGGCCACGCCCGTGGACGTCGCCGAGATCCTCGGTGTGGGCGCGGTCGCCGCCCAGTTGGGAACGGCCTTCGTCCGCTGTCCGGAGAGCGGCGCAAGCGCCGTCCACAAGGCGGCCCTGGCGGACCCGCGCTTCACGTCCACCGCGATGACCCGGGCCTTCAGCGGACGGCTGGCACGCGGTCTGGTCAACCGCTTCCTCACTGAACACTCGGCGCACGCACCGGCCGCTTACCCCGACGTCCACTACGTGACCTCGCCGCTACGCAAGGCGTCCGCCGCGCAAGGCGACCCGGAGGGCGTCAACCTGTGGGCCGGCGAATCCTTCCGCAAGGCCACCGAGACTCCCGCCGCCGACCTTGTGCGTGAGCTCGTCCCCCGCTGATGCCGACCTCGCCATCCTCCTCGACTTGCAAGCATCGGGGAAGACGACGTTCTATTTCGACGTCAGAGAGTTGACCGGAGATGGATTTTGAGGCGCGGATGCGCGGCCGCGAGTGGTTCCCCCTCCCTGACCCTGCTCCCCGGCGGGGTCCGCCGAGGCGCCGCGGCCACCCCCCGTTCCGGAACGGGGGGTGGCCGCGGGTCAAGCCGCTACGGCTTCACGCAGGCCTTCATCGTCGTGGTGAACGAGTCGGACTTGCTCTTCGCGTAGATCGTGATCGTCGGCTTGGCGGAGAGGCAGAGCGGCGCCGGAGGCTGCTTCACCGAGGGGCCGGCGTACAGCGTGCCCGTGAAGGACAGCGGCCGGCCGCTGTTGTACTGGGTGTACGTCTTGGCCGTACCCGTGTAGGTGGTCTTCCTCTTGCCGACCCGTCGATTTCCGCACTCGACCGTGGGCTCGACGGAAACCGCCCAGGGGAATCCGACAGCGACCTTGACGTTCGCCTTGCAACTGCTCTCGTACCAGCGTTGCGTGATCGTCCCCTTCGTCAGCGTGGAGGACTTCTTGCTGCCGCACTTCGCCAGCGCGCTGACCCGCGCCGTGGGGTTGTTCACCTTGATGTTCTTGTAGATCAGGTAGAACCCCGGCCCCTGGGTGCGGGTGAAGGTGACCGAACCCCAGACGGTGAGCCTGGCACAACGCTTCAGGGGCTTGGAATTGAACTCCTTGACCAGCGTGTAGGACCGGGTGAAGGTCTCGCCCTTGGCCGCGGCGGCGTGCGCGGGGGCGGACATGAGCCCGGTCGTCAGGGCTCCCACAGCGACCGCGATCGTCGCGGCCCTGACCTGCGTGGCGCCTTTCATCCTCTGCTCCTTCTCGTCAGCGTGAAACGGACCGGCAGGGGGTTCCGGCCGGTCCGCTCGCCTCGCCAACAGCTTGGGGGAGGAGCCGCGACGTTGTCATGACGGATGTTCGGGGGTCATGGCGGACGGGAAGGGGGCCGTCCGCGTCAGGGACCGTCCACGATGCCGTCGCGCCGGGCCTCCCGGTAAAGGTCAAGCCGTGTACGGGCCTCACGGCCGGCCTTGGCGTACTTCTCCCTGGCACGGTCCAGGTACTGCTTGACGGTGTGCTCGCTGATGCCCATCTGCCGGGCCACGCCCGCGCGGGTCAGCCCGGCGAGCCACAGCCGCATGGTCCGCAGCTCCTGGCCGGAGAAACTGGGCCGGCCGGTGCCGGTGGCCGCGAGCATGGCCCCTGCTTGCGAAGGAGTCGTGTACGTGTCGCCGGCGGCCACGGCCAGGATCGCCTCGATCAGATGCAGCCGGCCCTCGCGGGTCTCCTTCGTGACGTACGCCCGCGCGCCCGCCATCTCGGCCCGGTGGATGAAGTCGGGCTCGGCGTGCTGGGAGAAGACCACGATGCGGTGGCCCGCGGCGGTCAGCTCGGCGATCCGGTCGAAGACGAGCTCACCGGCGATGCGCAGGTCGACGACCAGGACGTCGGCGGCGGCGGCCGGCCCCTCCTCCAGGCCGTCCAGGCTGGTGGCGCGGTGGATGATCCGGACCCGCTGTCCGGGGTCGGCGGCGATCCAGGTGTCGACACCGGACAGGACGACGTCCTGATCGTCGATCACGGCGGTGGTCACGGGCGTTGCCATCGGGTCTCCAGCCAGAGGAGGTCACCATCGTGGTCCATGGTGACGGTGACACCGCGTTCCGCGGACACGTGGCCGGCGGAACCCGCCGGCGGGGCGGGCGCGGTACCGTCCGCCAGGATCGAGACACTGACGTGACCCGGCTCGGTCTCCACCACGGTGATGCGGGCGTAGGCGCGGGTCCTCGCGAGCACCGCGAGCGGAAGCTCGGTGAGCGCGGGGCCGATCCCGGCCGGCATCGGCGACAGCTCCCCGACGAGGGCCACGCTCACCACGGCGCCGCGCCGCGTGGCGGCGGCGACGCCGTCCTCCAGGCCGCGCAGCAGCGGATGGGGCAGGTCCTCCTGCCGGGTCATGAGCCGGCGGAGCATGGCTTCGGCGACGGCGCACCGCTGCCGCGTCGACGGGTCCGCGGGGTCGAGGGTGCCGTCCGCCAGACCGCGCAGGATCGGCACGATGAGCCGCCTGGCCTCCCGGTAGCGGGCCCGCCGGGCGGCGGCGACCTCGGCGATGACGGCCTGGCGGGTCGCCATCTCCGCCTGCTCGGCGGCGGCGTCCGCCGCGACGCCGGCCGTGAACCGGAAGACGCGCGCCCCCGCCATCATGGCGAACTGGATGCTCGCGGAGGCGTAGCACAGGGTCACGAAGCCCGCGAGGTCGTGCCGGTCCGCGTCGCCGGTGACCACGAGCGCGGCGAGGACGGCGCCCGCGCCGACCGCCAGGAAGAACACCAGCTCGCCCACCGGCCGGTGAAGCAGGAGCAGCACGCCGATCAGGCCGGTCGTGGACCAGGTCCAGTTGATGCGGAGCATCTCCTGGGGCGGGCAGATGACCAGCACCACGACCAGGGCCGACAGGTTGACGGCGAGGAGTGACCAGGTCATGACGGTGTTCGCCCGCCGCCGCAACAGCCATACGGCTCCCATGGCGATGACCGCCAGCTGCAGCAGCCAGGCGCCGACGGCCAGGGCGGGAGACGAGTACACGTCGTGATAGGCCAGCAGGGCCGTGCCCGCCGCGCCGACCTGCCAGGCGGTCACGACGATGATCGTCGCCTGGTCGAACGCCCGGCGGAAACGCGCCGCGAACGGCGTCGCCGATGCCGCCTCAGCCATGGGGCCAGCGCAGCCTGACCCGGGTGCCGCGCCCGCGGGCCGACTTCACCTCGGCGATCCCGCCGACCGCCGCCATCCGGTCGACGATCGAGACCCTGATGCCGTACCGCGTGTCCGGGACACGGGCCGGGGAGAACCCCCGGCCGGCATCGGCGATCTCGACCGTCAGCACGCCCGCGCTCTGCTTCGCGCTCACCCGCGCCCGCGTGGTTCCCGAATGCCGTTCGACATTGCGGAGCGCCTCGCCGACGGCCCCGCGGATCGCGAGGGCCACCGGCTCCGGCGTGCTGATCGGCGCGACGGCGTACTCCACGACCAGGCCCGGAGGCCGATCGCCCGGCGCCGTCAGCGCCTCGGCCAGGTCGACCGGCCGCGCGGGCGGCGGCCCGCAGCCCGCGCGGCCCTCCATGATCGCGAGACTGCGCAGCGCCGCCGGACGAAGGGTCGCCGAGCCCGATCCCACGGCTCCCGAGGCGACCATGGTGAGCGTGGCCAGCACCGAATCGTGCAGCTGCGCCCGCTGTTCCCGCTCGTCGGCGCGCCGGGCCGCCTCGACGACCACCTGGCGCCGCTCCAGATCCCGCCCGGCCACCACGGCGTCCGCCTTCCGCCCGCCGCGGCGGAGCAGCTCCATGATGGCGACGACGGCCAGCGTCTGCACGATCATGACCCTGGGCTGGGACGTCACCGCGGGCACACCGATCTGGTACGCCGCGATGACGACGGCCGCGAGCGGCAGGCTCACCGGCGGGCGCAGCGCGAGCTGCGCGACGTAGATCGAGGTGCCGGCCAGCATGATCGCCCACGTGGTCTCGTCGGCCACGGCGGCCTCCGAGATGTAGCGCGGCTGCGCCAGCAGCGCCAGCGCCACGACGAGGACGTCGGCGGCCACCAGCGGAAGGCTCAGGCCACGCCGGATCGCCACCGCCGTGAAGAGCGCGGCCCAGCACCCCAGGCCGGCCAGCACCCCGGCCTGCCAGCCCCGGGACACTCCCGCCCCGTCGCCGATGCCCGCCGCCACCATGGCCGCGGCGACGCCCCCGCAGCGCAGCACGATCGCGAACCGGAGCACGGTGCGCGCCAGCGCGTGGTCGGACGGGCCGGCGGGCGGGCCGTCCGGGCGCCGCCACCCGCCGCGCGCCGCCGGCATCACGAAACGGCACATGGGCCCGCCCCTCCGCTCATGATCAGTTTCGGTAGGAGTATCGCCCGCCGGTCCACCGGGGTCCGAGCCCGTTATGAGATCGTCATGGCCCGGAAGACGGCCGGACCAGCGCGTTGCCCGGGCGCCCGGAGGCCTATGCTCGATGGTGGTGACGATGCCGTCAGGAGGCTGCACATGCGGACGTTGTTGAACGTCATCTGGCTGGTGCTGGCGGGGTTCTGGATGGCGCTGAGCTACGTGGTCGCCGGAATCATCTGCTGCGTCCTCATCATCACGATCCCGTTCGGCATCGCCGCGTTCCGCATCGCGGGGTTCGCGCTGTGGCCGTTCGGCCGGATGGCCGTCCCCAAACGGAACGCGGGCGTGGGCTCGCTCATCGGGAACATCATCTGGATCATCGTCGCCGGCTGGTGGCTGGCCCTCGGCCACCTGGTCACCGGCGTCCTGCTCTGCCTCACGATCATCGGTATCCCGTTCGGCATCGCCAACTTCAAGCTGATCCCGATCTCCCTGGCCCCGCTCGGCCACGAGATCGTCCCGGCAGGAGACTCCTCGATCTTCTGAACCGGGCCTTCTGAACTGGGCCGGGACATGCGTCCCGGCCGTGGTCAGGACGTCCAGGTGCGGCCGGTGAGGCGTTCGTAGACCTCGATGTAGCGGGCGCGGGTGGCGTCCACGACGTCCTGGGGGACGGCGGGGCCGGGCGGGGTGCGGTCCCAGTCGAGGGTGCTGCTCCAGTCGCGGACGAACTGCTTGTCCAAAGAGTGCTGGGGGCGGCCCGGCTCCCACGCGTCGGCGGGCCAGAAGCGGGACGAGTCGGGCGTCAGGACCTCGTCGCCCAGGACGAGGGTGCCGTCGGCGGCGCGGCCGAACTCCAGCTTGGTGTCGGCGATGATGATGCCGCGCTCGGCGGCCAGGGCGGCGCCGCGCTCGTAGATCTCCAGGGTGACGTCCTTGAGCCGGGCCGCGGTGTCCGCGCCGATCTCGTTCACGACGTCGGCGTAGGTGATGAACTCGTCGTGGCCCTCGGTGGCCTTGGTGGTCGGGGTGAAGATCGGCTCCGGGAGCCTGGACGCGTCGACCAGCCCGCCCGGCAGCGTGATCCCGGACACGGTGCCGTTCTTCTCGTACTCCTTGAGGCCGAGGCCGGTGAGGTAGCCGCGGGCGATCCACTCGACGGGGAGCATGGTGAGACGGCGGCAGCGGATGGCGCGCCCGGCCCACTCGTCCGGGACGTCCGTCGCCGACACGACGTGGTTCGGGATGATGCCGGCGAGCTGCTCGAACCACCACAGGGACAGCTGCGTCAGGATCTTGCCCTTGTCGGGGACCGGCGTCGGCAGGACGACGTCGTAGACGCTCACCCGGTCGGACGCCACGAGGATCAGCTCGTCCCCGTCCGCGTAGACGTCCCTGACCTTCCCCCGGTGGATCAGCTCCATGACTCCATGCTCCTCGCCTCACAACCCTGCCGGTAGGAGTCTGGCACAGCGGCCCTCCGCCGCCCGCGGTGGCACCGGCCCATGGGTGCCCCCGGGCGGTCTTCGCGTGCGCGGCTTGTGGGGCGGAGCGGGCGGGTAGACACAAAAGGTGATCGACCTGCCGACAGGTCAGGGGCTCGTCCAGATCGGCGAACTGCTCCTGGCGATGGTGCTGTCGGCCCTCATCGGCCTGGAGCGGGGGCTGCGCAACAAGAGCGCGGGCCTGCGCACGCACACCCTCGTCGGTGTCGGCGCCGCCCTGTTCATGATGGTCGGCAAGTACGGGTTCCAGGACGTTCCGGGGACCACCTCGCTCGATCCGTCCCGGGTGGCGTCGCAGATCGTGTCCGGCATCGGGTTCATCGGCGGCGGGGTGATCTTCGTCCGGCGGGACGCGGTGCGCGGGCTGACGACCGCCGCGGTCGTGTGGGTCACCGCGGCGGTCGGCATGGCGGCGGGCGCCGGGCTGCCGATCCTGGCGGTCGCGGTCACCGCCGTCCACTTCTTCATCGTGTACGGGCTCAGTTCGCTGTCGCACCAGTTGCCGCTGCACCGCTTCGGCCCGCCGGAGCTGGCACGGTTGCGGCTCGTCTACCGGGACGGGCGGGGGGCGCTGCGGCATGTCCTGATGGAGTGCACGCAGCGCGGGTTCGTGATCCTGGAGGTCCACGTCGACCGCGACTACCTGCCGGACGACTCCGACCGCGGCCGGGACGAGCGGCGCGACCGGCGCGAACCGCCCGAAAGACGGCGCCCCGGCAACGCGGTGGTGTCGCTGGTGCTGGAGGGCGCGGGCTCGGTCCACGACCTCACCGCGCGCCTCAGCGAACTGGAGGACGTCGTCGGCGTCACGGTCGGCTCCGACCTGGGGGACGACACCCAGTGAGCCGCTCGGGAACCCCGGTCGGGGGGCTGGAGCCGTCGTCCTCACGGGTGGGGCGGCCCCGCGCGGGGCCGCCCCACCGTGGTCGTTTCAGCCGCGGGTCGTTTCAGCCGCGGGTCGTTTCAGCCGCGGGCCGTTTCAGCCGCGCGCCTTGCCGATGGCGTCGCGGACACGGTCGGCGATGGCGGCCATCGGGCCGAGCACGACGTTCTTGGTCGGCGACTCCACCCCCGGATGCGGGTGGGTCGGGGCGACCGCCTCCGCGGCCCGGAACGCCTTGGCCATGCCGCGCAGCTGCTCGGGCGTGGCGTTCTTCCGGATGTCGGGGAACTCCTTCTTCTCCTCATTGGTGGCGTGCGCTTCCAGGTCCTTGTGGAAGTCGGAGAACGTTTCCTGGAAATCCGCGGAGTCGAGGTCCATCTTCTCCAGATCCGACAGGACGCTCTTGGCCTTGTTCTCCTCCTCCAGCCGGTCGTCCACCACATGGGAGCGGTCGCCCATGGCGCGGCGGGCGAACGGGTGGACGATCTCCTCCTCGGCGGTCTCGTGCACGGCGAGGAGCTCACGCAGCCGGTCGAAGGCGTCCTTGCGGACCTGACCGCTGTTCTCCTCGACGTTCGACGCCAGCCGGCGGATCTCATCGTGCTGCGAAAGCAGCAGGTCGATAACGTTCTCTGCCGTCTCGGGCATGGTCATCCCCCTCATGAATGCTCGAACCGAGGCGATACCCGGGGGACGGGCTTCAACCCTCCGGGGCGTCCGGGAGGCCCGAGTAGGGTGAACGCCATGCTGTACGGGCGGGATGGGGAGCTGGCCGAACTCGACCGGCTTCTCGGCCGGGCCCGCGCCGGGCGCAGCGGCGTCCTCGTCGTGCGCGGCGAGGCGGGGATCGGCAAGTCGGCCCTGCTCGACCATGCCGCGGCGGCGGCCGGTGACATGCGGGTGCTGCGCGGGACGGGCGTCGAATACGAGAGCGGCATGCCGTACGCGGGCCTCCACCTGCTGCTCGGCCGGCATCTGGACCGGGCCGAGAGCCTGCCGCCGCCGCAGGCGCAGGCGTTGTACGCGGCCCTCAACAGGTGCGGAACCCCGGGAGACGGCGACCGGTTCCTGGTGGGGCTCGCCGTGCTGACCCTGCTGTCCGACCTCGCGGACGAGCGCCCGCTGCTGTGCGTCGTGGACGACGCCCACTGGGTGGACGGGCCGTCCGCCGAGGCGCTGCTGTTCGCCGCGCGCCGGCTGAACGCCGAGCCCATCGCGATCATCTTCGCGGCCCGCGACGGGGACGCCCCCGAGTTCGCCGCGCCCGGCCTTCCCGAGCTGCGCCTTCGCGGGCTCGACCGCGACACGGCGGCCGCGCTCCTCGCCCAGCACGCCCCCGGCCTGCCCGAGCACGCCAGGCAGGAGGTCCTGGCGGCCGCGATGGGCAACCCGCTCGCGCTTCTCGAACTGCCGGGACAGGACGGCCAGGGAACCTCGTCGGCGTACGAGCGCATCCGGCGGTCGTTCGCCGCGAAGATCGCCGAGCTGCCGGAGCCGGCCCGGCGGCTGGTCCTGCTGGTCGCGGCGGACGATCTCGGCGGCACCGGGGTGATCATGGCGGCGGCGGCCCGGCTCGGCGCGTCCGTCGACGACCTCGCGCCCGCCGAACGCCTGGGCCTGCTGCGCAGCACGGGCGACGGGCGGCTTGAGGTGCGGCATCCGCTGATCCGCACCGCCGCCGTCGGGGACGCGCCGCTCAGCGCCCGGCTGGCGGTGCACGACGCGCTCGCCGGCGCCTACCTGGAGCGCGGCGACGCCTGCCATCACGCCTGGCATCTGGCCCGCTCGGTGCCGGGGCCGGACGAGCGGGTCGCGGCCGTCCTGGAGAAGACCGCCGAGGCCGAGCGGGAGACGGGCGGGCATGCCTCCGTCGCCGCGATGTACGAGACGGCCGCCGGCCTCAGCCCGGACCGGGCGGACCGGGGCCGGCGGCTGGCCGCCGCGGCGCGGGCGTCCGCCGACGCCGGGCTGCCCGAGCGGGCGATCGAGCTGGCGGCCCGCGCGGAGGCCGACCTGCCCGACCCGGTGGCGCGGGCCGGGCTGACGCTGATCCGGGCCTCCCTCGCCGACGAGCAGGACCGGACGCGCGACGCCTACCGGCTGTTCGCCGAGACGGCCGCGTCGGTCGCCGAGCTCGATCCGCGCACGTCCGGCTACCTGTACTTCCAGGCCGCGTCCGCCGCCGCCAACGCCGGGGACTTCGGCGCCGTGGCCGGCATCGCCGCCGAAGGCGCCCGGCTCGGCGTGCCGAACGCGCACCATCTGCGCGCGCTGAACCGCGTGTTCGCCGGGCAGAACGCGCTCGCGGACGACGGTGATCTGGCGGCGGGCGTCACGGCGCTGCGCGAGCTGATGGACGGGATGGGCGCCTGCTACGGGCCGCGCGACCGGGTGCGCGCCGGAACGTGGCACCTCGTGCTCGGGGACGTTCCGGGCGCGGCGGAGGTCGCCGCCGAACTGGAGCGGCGGTTGCGGGAGCAGGGCGCGATCGGGCTGCTCGCGCCCGTGCTGATGCTCCGCTCCCGGACCGACCTCCTCCTCGGACGCCATCGCGACGCGCTCACCGCCGCGACGGAGGGCCTGCGGATCGCCGCCGACACCGGGCAGCACCGCATCCGCGTCCATCTGGACACCGTGCTGGCGCAGCTCGCCGCGATCCAGGGTGACGAAGAGCGCTGCTTCGCGCTGACGGAGGAGGCGCTGGCACGTAACGTCCCGCCGGGCAACGTGCACGCCGCGGCGGCCCGGAGCCTGCTCGACCTGGGGCTCGGACGGCACGAGGCCGCCCTCGAACGCCTGGCGGAGGTCGTCGCCGGGCCGAGCAGGGTGGGCGTCATGTCCGCGCTGCCCGACCTGGTCGAAGCGGCCGTCCGGTCGGGCGTCCCAGAGCGCGCGCGGGACGCCGCCGACTGGTTCGGCGCGTGGGCGTCGCAGGTGCGGCAACCCTGGGCGGAGGCCGTCGCGCTGCGCTGTGCCGCGCTTCTCGACCCGTCCGAATCGTCGTACGAACGCGCCCTGGACCTGCACCGCGAGGGCGGGCCACCGTTCGAACGGGCCCGCACCGAGCTGCTCTACGGCGAGTTCCTCCGCAGGTCGCACCGCCGGAACGGGGCCCGTGCCCGGCTGCGCGCGGCCCTGGAGGCGTTCGAGCGGCTGGAGGCGACCCCGTGGGCCGAACGCGCCCGCGGCGAACTGCGCGCCGCCGGCGAAAGCCGCCCCGGCGCCGCCCCGCCCGCCGATCTCGCCGCCCGCCTCACCCCGCAGGAGCTCCAGGTCGTCCGGCTGGCGGCGACGGGCCTCAGCAACCGCGAGATCGGCGCGCAGCTCTTCCTCAGCCCCCGGACCGTCGGCTACCACCTGTACAAGGCGTATCCGAAACTGGGCGTCACGGCCCGCACCGAACTCGCCCGCCTGGACCTCTCCTGACGGACGCGTTCGGCGAGTCCGGGCACGTCCCCGTGCGGCCCGGTGGCGGGCGGTTCGTCAGGTGAGGGGGAGGCGGAGGACGAAGCGGGCGCCGCGGGGACTGTCGGCCAGCCGGAGGGTGCCGCCGTAGATCTCGGCTATCTCGCGGGCTATGGGGAGGCCCAGGCCGGTGCCGTGGGGGTCGCGGACGCGGGATTCGGGGAGGCGGGAGAAGCGTTCGAAGACGCGTTCGCGGAACTCGTCGGGGATGCCGGACCCGTCGTCCAGGACCTCCAGGACGGCGTCGCCGCCGTCGCGGGCGACGGTCACCCGGATGCGCGACTCGGCGTGCCGTTCGGCGTTGTGGAGGAGGTTGCCGAGGACGCGGCTCAGCCGCACCTTGTCCGCGGTGACGACCACGCCCGGCTCCAGCCGGGTGTCGACCGGGACGCGGCCCGCGTACCGGCTCAGCTCGCGGCGGACCAGCCCGGCGAGGTCGACCGGTTCGACGGGTTGCGGGGCGCGGGCGTCGAGCCGGGACAGTTCCAGCAGGTCGGAGACGATGTCGTTCAGGCGTTGCGCGTCGGCCAGGGCGTTTCGGACCACCGGTTTCCACGGGTAGTCGTCCGGTTCGTCCAGCACGACCTCCAGCCGCATCTGCAGCCCGGCGATGGGGTTCCGCAGGTCGTGCGAGGCGTCCGAGACGAACCGGCGTTCCCGGTTGGACGCCTCCTCCAGGCGGGTGAGCGTGGCGTTGACCGTCTCGGCGAGGGTCTGGATCTCACCGGCCGTGCGGGGGACGGCGACCCGCTGGTCCAGGCCGCGGGCGCCGACGTCGGCGAGTTCGGCGCGGAGCTGGTCGACGGGGACCAGGGCCCGCCCGATCGTGTGCCACGTCCACCAGGCGATCAGGGCGAGGAAGGCGGACAGGAGGAGGGCGATGCCCAGCGGCAGCACCCACACGTTCAGGAGGTCGGGTAGGGGGGTGGCCGTCATCACCATCACGTTCGGGCCCCACGGTGATGTGCGCAGGCGCAGCCCGGCGACCCATACGCATTGGTCCAGGAAGGACGGGCAGGTCTTCGCGTCGACGAGCAGGACGCCGGCGGCGAAGTCCGCCCGTGCGAGGGCCGGACGCCCCGCGATCGCCGCGTTGGCCGCCTGGACCCGGCCGTCCGGGCTCACGACCTGCACCATGGGGGCCTCGTCCGGCCGGGTGGTGAGGTCCCCGCGGTTCTTGCCCGAGGTGATCGAGAACGCGATGCGCTCGGTGGTCCGCTCGGTCTTGCGCGCGACCCGGTTCTGCGCCCAGTCCCGCGCGAGCAGCATCAGCAGGACGAACACGAGGGTGAGGATCAGCGCCGCCACCGCCGTGGTGGTGACCGTCGCGCGTCCGCGCACCGAGAGCAGCAGGCGCCGCAGCCGGCGGCGGACGCGGTCCCGCCTCTCCATCGTCACAGCCGGCCCCCGGTCGACACCCTCGGTAGTGATTCATTGCCAAGAGTAGTCGTGCCGCCGCATGTCCCGGCCCCGGCCGCCAAGCGGCGGGCCGGGGCCGGGGGCGGCCGGTCAGCGGCCCCGGTTGAGCTGCCGGGTGGGCAGTCGCCGGGCGTTGCGGCGGTGGTTCGCGAAATTCGCCGACCTGAAGTCGGAGTTATTCCGTTTGCCCTTCTTCTTGGACTTGGTGAAGGGCGCGGATTCGGGGTTGTCAATGGCGCGCATGAAGAGAACACCTCCGGGCGTGTGTGAATCCGGCCGGGAAGGCCGAGGAGAAAGAAAAGACGGGCGCGCGGCAACAACGCAGGTCACATGGCCTGTATGCGATGAAGGGGCGCCGGTGAAGGAACGGGAGCGGGCCCGCGGCGGTGCCGGGGGCGGCTCAACCGGAGAAGAATCAGAACTCCATGCGTAAGAGTTAGCCATAGCCCTCCGGGCGATGTCAACCCATTAGTCCCGGCCGGCCGCGAACCCGGACGGCGGCGAGTGGAGACACATCGCCGGGAGGCTTCATCGGGATTTCTCCGTGGCAACCCCCGGCTTCGGAAGGCGGCGTGTTCTGTGGGTACCCGTTGTCGATGTCATGGCCGGCGCGCATCCAGCTCGGACGCGTCCACGGCCGCGACGACGCACGTGCGGTCCGCCGGTACATCCAGCACGAGCCCGCGCCGCCGTACATGGCCGACGAGCCCGCATGAGCGGAAAGAACATTTCGCCATACCAGTAGTGATCTTTGCTTGTAGGCATAATCACGCGGGTGGTGATGTCGCTTCCGGTACGGTTCCGCAGCGATGGCGTGCGGGTGGCGGTGGAGACCGACCCCCTGCACGCTCCGTTGCGCGACTTCCTCATCAACGACCTGGGTGAGGACGTGTCCGCGATCGCGCGCGCCCAGGGATGGCTGGACGGCGTCCCGTCCGGGCCCTGGCAGGAGAACTACCGCTACCACCGCCTCGACTTCGACGGGACGATCGTCCACGTCCGGGACGTGGACGGCTGGGCGTCCTGCGATCTCGACCCGGCCGTCCTGCGGCAGTGCCTGGAGGAGTACCTCCAGCAGGTCGGGGCCCTGCGGGACCGCCGCGACCGCGTCTTCGGCGAGGCGCGCGAGGGCGAACCGGTGGCGACCTCCCTTGCCCTTGGCTCCGTCTCTCACCGGACGCAGGGCTGGAGGCTGTTCCAGACCCCGCGCGCCGTCCTGGAAGACATGGCCGGGCTCATCCCGCACCCTGACGGCTGCCTCCCGCATGGCGTCCTGGGGACGGGCTCAGGCGCCTGCTGGGCCGACCTCGCCGTCCTGGACGAGGCAGGAACGCGCCTACGCGGCGGCACGAAAACGTTCATGCCACGTGGCATCGACCCAGAGCGCCTGATGGCGGAACTGGGCAACACCCTGACACATGCTCGTTTCATCAACACCATCCCAGGGGCGTGGGCGGGTTTCGTCGCCGGTGTCCCAGTGCACGGCTACGTCGACCCTGCCGCCGTCTTACGGCTGCCCTGCGATCCGATCGAGATCGGCGGTGTCGTCCGGCACGTTCGGGTGTTCTTCCCTGAACTGGCCGATTCCGGTGTTGATCTGGTCGCCGCCGCGTCCACCGCGAGCGACTTCCCCCGGGCCGTGGACGGGCCGCGCCACGTCCTGACGGCGTTCCTGCTGCACGACGTGCAGAGCCATCGTCACCATCTGGAGGTCGTCCGGGCGGCGCGTCCCGGCTGGGAGCACACGGGGAACGCGTGTCACCTGAGACTCGACGTCCGGACCGTCCGCCTGGAGCACATGTGGCTGCCCGGCCACGCCTGCGAGATGCCGACGGGCGAGTTCGCCAGCGTCCTCTATGAATACGAACGCCTTCTGACCCCGTGAACGGTCAGCCCGCCGGGCTCTCCGCGCGCAGGGCCTCGTACTCCTTGAGCACCTTCTTGCGCGTCCTGGCGGAGAGCCTGTCGATGTAGACCTTGCCCTCAAGGTGGTCTGTCTCGTGCTGGAGGCAGCGGGCGAGCAACCCCGTGCCCTCTACCGTGACCGCGTTGCCGATGACGTCGAAGCCGTGCACGGTCGCATGGTCAGGCCGCGCCAGACGAGCGTAAGGTCCCGGCAGAGAGAGGCATCCTTCGTCGCTGTCGTCCAGCCGCCGGTTCTCCAACGCCGGCAGTTCCAGGACGGGATTCACTAGGACACCCTTATGCCGCTCGCCGTCCGCGTCTGGGCAGTCGTAGACGAAGACGCACAGGTCCACACCGATCTGGTTCGCGGCCAGGCCGACACCGTCCGCCTCGTACATGCTGGCGAACATGTCGTCGGCCAGTTCCCGCAACGCGGCGTCGAAGTCCTCGACCGGCCGGCACGGCTGATGCAGGACCGGCGTCCCCACCAGCGTGATCGGCCGCGCATGTCCCGCCATGGTCCCGCGCCTCCCGTGTCCGTTCTCGCACGACCGTGCAGAAAATACACGCTTTTCCGGACGGCGATGACGCGTCGGATGCACAGCGTGTTCCGTTCGTCGCACAGAGTCGCCCGTTCGTCGATGCGCAGGGTTGAATCCTCGATCCGGCCGGGGTGGTCTCGCTACGTTCGAGACATCCGCTGAACGGCCGGTGCGAGCCGCTTCGGGGGGAGCGGCCGGTCCTGTGAGCGCACCGGGGCCGGCACGGCGGAACGGGGGGAGAGGGGTCACTTCGGGGGGAAGTGGCCCCTCCGTCTGTTTCCGGAGGGGCAGGGCACGCGGCCGCGCGACGGGTTCGCGGGCGAGAGGCGCCGGTCGCCCGGATCCAGCCGGACGAGATGGTGCAGGAGCAGCAGCAGTTCGATGCGCCGGTCCGGGTCCCTCAGCGCGCCGCCGAGGGCCGCGTCCAGCCAGCGGATGCGATACCGGACGGTCTGCTCGTGCACCAGCAGCCGCTCCGCCGCCGCCACCGCGTTGTCGCGGCACTCCAGGTACGTCAGCAGCGTCCGCGACAGCGCGTCCCGCCGGTGCGGCGGCAGTTTCAGCAGCGGCGCGAGCCGGCTGCCGAGCGTCACGTCCAGCAGTTCCTCGCTCTGCGCCGCCACCAGGGCCGGCAGATGGTCGAGGCAGCGCAGCGGCTCCTTGTCCGGCAGCACGCCGCGCTCGACCAGCGCGAGGCCCCGCCGCGCCCAGCGCAGCGACAGCGCGTCCCGCGCCGGCGGGACGGCCGGGCCGATCGCCGCCCGCGTCCCCTTGAGCGCGGTGAGCATCCGCTCGCGGCCGGGGCCGCCGGGACCCCGGACAGCGGGAGGTCCGGGCGGCGGACGACCTGTTGCGGCTCATGGCCACCGGACTCGGTCGCGGCGCGGCCCGGCGCTAGGCGGGCGCGGAAGGTTTCGACGGCCCGCGCTTGTCACCCCGCTGACAGTCGCCGCTCGCCTGCCCGGCGTGTCGCGGGTCCCCGGACGCGGCCCGGACGCGCCGCGCCGGACGCGCCGCCGGACGTCCCCCCGCCGGCGAAGAGATCTTCCCGCACCAGACGTTCCACGGCCGAACAGAAAGTCTTCGCAAAGGAAGCCTTCGGCTCGTCCAAACGGCACAGTAATGCCTCCCAAAGGAGCGGAGATCGCGAAGCGGATAAGACGTTTCCGGCGAAACGGAAATGGCTGCTCCACGTCTACCTCCTGGCAAAATTTGACCCGGAGGAAGTCGACTTTCGGTTCCGCCTGCGAAAAGGTCGCCCCGATGCATTCACGAACGCGTAGGGGAAGGTCATGACCATCGAGACGCTCCGCGCCGCCCTGATCGGCGGTCTGCGCCGCCGCGGCCGCGTCGCCCACCCGCCGGCTCCGCCCATGCGCGCCGAACCCCTGTTCGAACCGGTGAACGCGGTACCCGCCGCCGTGCCCGCGGACCGGTGGCTCCCGCACTGGGCCGGGAAACCGGTGCGGTGGCTGACCGCGGGGGAACTCGCCGAGGCGCTCGAATACCTGGAGCGGCACCGCCCCGACGACGACGTCCTCGGCTACGCCCTCGCCGCCGAGTTCGCCCGCCGCACCGCCGAGGACCTCCGCGTCACCGGACGCTGGCAGCTCCCGTCCTCCGGCCACCCCGCGGAGTGACGTAGCGGTCCGGACCGGCCCGGGCGCACGGCCCGGTACCGGCGAAATCCGGGCATCGGGTCGGCGGGCGGGGTATAGGTCGTGCTGGGAGGAAGCATGGAGGTAAGGCTGCGCAGGGTGTACGAGCCCGCCTCGTCCGAGGACGGCAAGCGGGTGCTGGTCGACCGGGTGTGGCCGCGCGGGCTGTCCAAGGACGAGGCGCGCCTGGACGAGTGGGAGAAGGACGTCGCCCCCTCGACCGAGCTGCGCAAGTGGTACGGCCACGACGTGGCCAAGTTCGAGGAGTTCACCGACCGCTACGACGCCGAGCTGCGGGAGCCCGGCCGCGCGGCGGCCCTCGACCGGCTGCGGGAACTCGCCGGCGACGGCACCATCACCCTCCTCACCGCGACCAGGGACATCGACCACAGCCAGGCCGCCGTCCTCGCCGCCCGGCTCCGCGGCACCGGCTGACCGCCCGGACGTCCCCGGCCCGCGCCCCGACCGGCCCGGGCCGGTTTCCATGTGTTCTGTACGCGGGCATTTAAATTCGTTCATGACTTTATGGAACGCTCCCTTTCAACGGAAAGTTTCATGGACGTTCCAAGGCGGCTGTTCCGGGTCGTCGTGGGGGTGGAAACGCTGTTTATTTGATGTTGAAAAGTGCCGATTGACGCCTCTGATATGGGAAGTTTACGCTCCCTTTACGCAACCCCAGCAAGGAGGAATTGCATGCGTAAAGGGATCGTAGTTTCCGCTGCCGCGGCAATTGCCGTGAGCGCCATGACCGCCGCGCCGGCATCCGCCGACACCTTCCAGGTGCCCGGCCCGAACGGGGTGACGATCGAGGTCGCCACCGTCAACGGGTCCGGGTGCCCGGCCGGGACGGCCGCCGTCGCGGTGTCCCCCGACAAGGAGGCGTTCACCGTCACCTACAGCGACTACATGGCGCAGGCGGGCGGTGCCTCGACGGCGACCGATTTCCGCAAGAACTGCCAGCTCGACCTCAAGGTGCACGTCCCCCAGGGGTTCACCTACGCGATCGCCGCCGCCGACTACCGCGGGTTCGCGTCGCTGGAGCAGGGCGCGAGCGCCGTGGAGAAGGCGAGCTACTACTTCCAGGGCATGCCGCAGACCTCCGCCATCTCGCACACCCTGAGCGGCCCCTACGCCGACAACTGGCAGTTCACCGACACCAACGACGTGGCGCAGCTCGTCTACAAGCCGTGCGGTGAGGAGCGCAACTTCAACATCAACACCGAGTTGCGGGCGCTCAAGGGCACCTCGGACCCGGCGAAGACGAGCTTCATCGCCATGGACTCCACCGACGGCAGCATCAAGACCGTCTACCACTTCGCCTGGAAGGCATGTCCCTGATCCGTGGAAGGACGCCTCGAGTAAAGGAGAATCACCGATGCGCAGAGCACTGACCGTATCGGCGGCCGTGGCCGCACTGGCGCTGCCGCTGTCAGCGGCCCCCGCCGCGTCCGCCGCCCCCGCCGACCCCCCGCCGGCCGACCGGATCACCATCGACGTCCTCACCGTGAACGGGTCGGGCTGCCGGGCCGGGACGGCGGCGGTGGCGACGGCGAGCGACAACACCGCGTTCACCGTCACCTACAGCGACTACCTGGCCCAGGCCGGCGGGGCCTCCGGCCCGACCGAGTTCCGGAAGAACTGCCAGATCAGCATGCAGGTCCATGTCCCGCAGGGGTTCACCTACGCGATCGCGGGCGCCGACTACCGGGGCTTCGCGCACCTGGCGGACGGCGCGTCCGGCATGGAGAGGGCGAGCTACTACCACCAGGGCATGGCGCAGACGACGCCGGTCAGTCACACGGTCCAGGGCGTGTACTCGGACAACTGGCAGTTCTCCGACCGGACGCCCGTTTCCGAACTCGTCTTCAAGCCGTGCGGCGTCGACCGCAACTTCAATATCAACACCGAGCTGCGGGTGCTCAAGGGCACCTCCGACCCGGCGGAGACCAGCTTCATGGCCTTCGACTCCACCGACGGCAGCGTCAAGACCACCTACCACTTCGAGTGGAAGCGCTGCCCGGGCGTCTGAGCCCGCTCATCCAGCCGGGTCGCGTCCCCACCGGGGGAGGGCGCGGCCCGGCTCTCCGCTTTGGGAGTTGCAGGGGTTGTTATTGGCAACGCATGTGCTCCGACCTGCGGTGAGTTCGTCTCATGCGGGGAGACGCAGGTTTTAGAGTGGAGGAGACCCAAGGAAGGGACCGCACCATGCCATTGGCCCCCCGTCTGCCGGCGCCACCCGAGACGCTGGCCCTCCTCGAAGAGTCCTACGACAGGGTTCTGCGCCGTGACCCCGGTGAACCGGAGTTCCACCAGGCCGTGCACGAGGTACTCGAATCCCTCGGCCCGGTGCTGGCCGCCCGCCCCAGGCTGGCCGCCGCCAAGCTCGTCGAAAGGATGATCGAGCCGGAACGGCAGATCATGTTCCGGGTGCCCTGGCAGGACGACAACGGCGAGATCCACGTCAACCGCGGCTTCCGCGTCGAGTTCAGCGGCGCGCTCGGGCCGTACAAGGGCGGGCTCCGCTTTCATCCGACCGTGAACCTCGGCATCGTCAAGTTCCTCGGCTTCGAGCAGATCTTCAAGAACGCGCTGACGGGGCTCGGCATCGGCGGCGGCAAGGGCGGCAGCGACTTCGACCCGCACGGCCGCTCCGACGAGGAGGTCATGCGGTTCTGCCAGTCGTTCATGACCGAGCTGTACCGCCACGTCGGCGAGCACACCGACGTCCCGGCCGGGGACATCGGCGTCGGCGCCCGCGAGATCGGCTACCTGTTCGGCCAGTACCGCCGGGTCACGAACCGCTGGGAGGCGGGGATGCTGACCGGCAAGGGCCAGCTGTGGGGCGGGTCCGCCTGCCGGACGGAGGCGACCGGCTACGGCAACGTCATGTTCACGGCCGAGATGCTGCGCCACCGCGGCGAGGACCTGGACGGCCAGCAGATCGTCGTGTCCGGCTCCGGGAACGTCGCGATCTACACGGTGGAGAAGGCCCAGCAGCTCGGCGCCAACGTGATCACCGTGTCCGACTCCGGCGGCTACGTTGTGGACGAGAAGGGCATCGACCTCGACCTGCTCAAGCACGTCAAGGAGGTCGACCGGGGCCGCGTCTCCGACTACGCCGAGCTGCGCGGTGCGTCCGCCCGGTACGTGCCCGGCGGCCGCGTCTGGGACGTCCCGGGCGACATCGCGCTGCCGTCCGCGACGCAGAACGAGCTGGACGCGGAGGCCGCGCGGATTCTCGTCCGCAACGGCGTCAAGGCCGTGTCCGAGGGCGCGAACATGCCGACCACGCCCGAAGCCGTGCACATCTTCCAGGACGCGGGCGTCGCGTTCGGCCCCGGCAAGGCGGCCAACGCGGGCGGTGTCGCCGTCAGCGCGCTGGAGATGCGGCAGAACGCGAGCCGCGCCGCCTGGTCGTTCTCCCGCGTGGAGGAGGAACTGGCCACGATCATGACGGACATCCACGAGACCTGCTACGGGACCGCCGAACGCTACGGCGCCCCCGGCGACTACGTCGTCGGCGCCAACATCGCGGGCTTCGAGCGCGTCGCCGACGCGATGCTCGCCCAGGGCCTCATCTGACCCTGAACGAGCCCCGGCTCCGGCCGGACACCCCCTCTCTGGGACGGACGCCTTCAACGGCGAGGGCCTCCGCCCCTCGGCTCCCCTACCAGGCCACCGGCCCGCACCTCCTCTCCCCCACCCCTCGCGCTTCCCGCGCCCTTCCGCGTTCCGCGCCCTTCCGCGTTCCGCGCCCTTCCGCGTTCCGCGCCCTTCCGCGTTCCGCGCCCTTCCGCGTTCCCGCGCTTCCCGCGTCCTCCCGGGTTTCCGCGCTTTCCTGCGTTCCCCGCGTCCTCCCGGGTTCCCACGCTTCCCGCGCCCTCCCGCGCCCTCCCGCGCTCTCTCGTGCTCTCCCGCGTTTTCCGCGCCATCTCGCATCTTTGTGTGTCCGTGTCGCTCCCGGCTTCCCGTGTCTTCGCGTCCTCTCGCGCCTCTCGTGCTCCTGCTTCTCCCGGTCTTCCGCGTTCCTGCGGCTCTGAGTTGCGCCCGTCCGTACCGGCCTCGGCATCCGCTCGCCGATGGAACGCGCCCTCGCCGTGACCGGTGACCTTGTGCGGCTCCGTCCGTGACGGCCGGGCCGTTCGCGTGTCGGCGGCCGTTCTGTCCCGGGCGCCCGCGGCGCACTTCGGGCCGGGTGCGGCATCGCCTTCGGCGGTCGTCCCGGGCCGGTCCTGCGGTGATGCGTGAGAGCAACCCCTTGACTGGTGGCTTTCTTTTATAAGATAGTCCCTATCAGTGCCGGATGAGCTGGGAGGCGCGGATGCGGGTCGCCGAGGCGGTGGCGGGAGTGCTCGCCGAGCATGGGGTGTCGTGCCTGTTCGGGGTGCTCGGGGATGGGAACCTGCCGATCCTGGACGTGCTGGTCCGCGAGCACGGCGCGGACTATGTGGCGGCGGCCCGGGAGGACGGCGCCGTGCTCATGGCGGACGGGTACGCGCGGGCCGGAGGGCGGCTCGGGGTCGCGACCGTCACGCACGGGCCGGCCCTGACCAACGCGGTGACCGCGCTGACCGAGGCGGCGCGGGCCGGGACGCCGATGCTGCTCGTCGCCGCCGACACGCCGCCGGGCGACCGGCGCAATCCGCAGGCCATCGACCAGGAGGACGTCGTCCGGCCGACCGGCGCGGGCGTCCAGTGGGTGCACTCGGCGGAGTCGGCCGTGGCGGACGTGGTGCTCGCGATCCGGCGGGCGTTCACCGAGCGGCGGCCGATCGTGCTGAACGTCCCGACACCGCTGCTGGCGCTGGCGGCCGGCGCCGGGCCTGGAACGTTCCGCGAGGATCGGACGCCCGTGCCGGTGCCGCGGGCCGAGGAGGTCGCGCGGGTCGCGGAGGCGCTCGGGCGGGCGGAGCGGCCCGTGATCGTCGCGGGGCGCGGTGCCGCCCACGCGCGGGACGAACTGGTCGCGCTCGCCGAGCGGACGGGCGCGCTGCTGGCCACGACGCTGAAGGCCAAGGGCCTCTTCACCGGTGAGCCGTTCGACGTCGGCGTGTGCGGGGGCTTCGCCACCGCGATCGGGCGGGAGCTGATCAGGGAGTCCGACCTGCTGCTGGCGATGGGCGCCGGGCTCAACTCCTTCACCGTGGACGGCGGCCGGATGCTCGCCGGGAACCCGGTGATCGTGCACAACGATGTCCGGCCCGCGGCGTTCGACGCGTGGACACTCGCCGACCTGCGCGTTCTCGGCGACGCGGGGGCGCTCGCCGCGATGCTCACCGAGGTGGCCGAGCCGAAGACCGGCCGGCGGACCGCCGAGACCGCGCGGCGCCTGACCGAGAACGGCTACGACACCGAGTACCCGGACGGCAGCGACGAGACCGGCCTCGACCCGCACACGGTGGTGGCGGCGCTGGAGCGGATCGTCCCGCGGGAGCGGACGCTGGTGGTCGAGGGCGGGCACGCCGCGCTGTCCGAGCCGTGCCGGGGCCTGTCGGTGCCCGACCCGTCCGGGCTGGTGTTCCCCGTCAACTTCGGGTCGATCGGGCTGGGGCTCGCGTCGGCGATCGGCGCGGCGACCGCCCGGCCCGAGCGGGTGACCCTGGCCGTCACCGGGGACGGCGCGCTGATGATGAACCTCGCCGAACTGGACACGGCGGTGCGGCGGGGCCTGCGCCTCGTGGTCGTCGTCATGAACGACGGGGCGTTCGGCTACGAGTACCACAACATGCTGCACCGGGGCATGGACGTCGGCCTGTCGGTCATCCCGCGTCCCGACTTCGCGGCGGTGGCCCGCGCGTTCGGCGCGACGGCCGTGACCGTCCGGACGCCCGGTGAGCTGGACGACCTCAAGGGACTGATCGCCGACCCGTCCGGCCCGGTGCTCGTGGACGCCCGGCTGACCCGGGCGGTGCGGACGCGCTGGTTCGCCGAGCACGAGAACGGGCTCGACCCCGCGGATCCGGACTTCCGGCCGCGCTACCGGTAAGGAGGCACATGTTCACCCGAATGGACCGGGGCACCCGCGAGGAGTGGCTGTACATCCGCGGCGAGACCCTCAAGACGCAGGAGGACGCACCCGACCGGGTGCTGCCGATGCTGGCCTCGCTGTCGGCGTTCCGCGACGGGTTCGCCGTCGACCAGCTCCAGCATTCGCTGCAGACCGCGGCGCACGCGGAGGCGGCGGGCGCGGACGACGAGATGGTGGTCGCGGCGCTGTGCCACGACATGGGCAAGGTGATCTCGACGGCGAACCACGCGGCGGTGGCGGCGGAGATCCTGCGGCCGTACGTGTGCGAGGACGTCTACCGGATCATCCACGCCCACCAGACGTTCGAGGCCGCGCACTACGGCCACCACTTCGGGTGGGATCCGGCCGAGCGGGAGACGTTCAAGGACGAGCCCTGGTACGCCGACGCGATCCGGTTCGCCGACGAGTGGGACCAGGTCGCCTTCGACCCCGGGTTCGACACGCCGCCGCTGGAGCATTTCGCGCCCCGCGTCCGCCGCGTGTTCGGCGGCGTCCGGACCATCACCAAATGAGCGGGGCGGGGACGGCCCGTGCCGTGCTCCAGCGCGCTCCGCGCGATCTCGACCTGGTGGAGCTGCCGCTTCCGGACGTCGGCCCCGACGACGCGCTGCTGAGCGTCGAGGCATGCGGGATCTGCGGAACGGACGTGGAGGAGTACAGCGGCGCGCTGCTGGACTCCATCGGCCCCGCCTCGCCGTTCGTCCCCGGGCATGAGCCGGTCGGGCGGATCGCGGCGATCGGGGCGGGGGCGGCGCGGCGCTGGGGGCTCGCCGAGGGCGACCGGGTCGTGGTGGAGCCGGCGCTGCCGTGCGGCGCGTGCCGCGACTGCCGCACGGGCCGGTACGCGCTGTGCGCCGGATGGGACCACCATCCGATGAGCTACGGGTTCATCCCCGCCAGGATTCCGCCCGCGCTGTGGGGCGGGTTCGCCGACCACATGTACCTGCACCCGAACAGCGTCGTCCACCGGGTGCCGGACACCGTGGACCCGAGGATCGCCGCGACGTTCAACGCGCTCGCCGCGGGCGTCGAGTGGGCCGTGGAGGTGCCCGGCACCCGCGCGGGCGACTGCGTGGTCGTGCTCGGCGCCGGGCAGCGCGGGCTGACCTGCGTGCTGGCGGCGCGGGCGGCCGGCGCCGGCCCGGTGATCGTCACCGGGCTGGCGGCCGACCGGCACAAGCTCGACCTCGCGCTGGAGCTGGGCGCGACGGGCGCGGTGGAGGCCGACGGGGGCGGCGTCCCGGAGAAGGTCCTCGCGCTGACCGGCGGCGTCCCGGCCGACGTGGTGATCGACGTCGCGTCCCACGACACCACGACCGTGCTGGACGCGATGCGGATCGCCCGGCCCGGCGGGACGGTGGTCCTCGCCGGGCTCAAGGGCGGCAGGCCCGTGCCCGGCTGGGTCAGCGACGACGTGGTCCTCAAGGGGCTGCGCGTCCAGGGCGTCCGGGCGGTCGGGCACACCTCGTTCCGCCGGGCCGTCGCGCTGATCGCGGCGGGCGACCGGCCGCTGCACCGCCTCGTCACCCACTCCTTCGCGCTCGCGGACGCGGCCGAGGCCATCGAGACGCTCGCCGGGAACCGCCCGGCCTCCCCTGAGACCGCCCCCGTGAGCGTCGTGATCACTCCCGACTCCGTCCCCCCGCCTCCACCCCACTCCTAGGAGGAACCCCCATGGCAGGAATCTTTCCGAGGTCGCGCGGCAGAGCGGGCCGGGCCGCCGTGCTGGCCGCGGCGGCGCTGCCCGCCCTCGCGGTCACCGCCTGCGCGTCCGGCTCCGGGTCCGTCGAGGCCGACGCGAACACCATCGTCATCGGCATGGACCAGGACACCTCCGGCGGCGCCGCCGCGTACGCCTCGATCGTCGGCAAGACGATCAAGGACGCGGTCGCCGAGGTCAACGAGCGGGGCGGCATCGGCGGCAAGAAGCTCAAGCTGGTCGTCAAGAGCGACGACAACGACGCGACGAAGGCGCCGACCGTCGTCCGGCAGCTGCTCAGCCAGGGCGCGCAGGCCATCGTCATGAACTCCGGCGGGCAGTCCGTCCTGCAGGTGCAGACGCTGCTGAAGCAGCAGAAGGTGCCCGCGGTCGCCCCGGTGAACATCACCCCCGGCATCGGGGACGGCCCGAACTCGGCGTACACGTACTCGCTCGCGAACCCGACCGCGGACTTCGGCAAGGTCTACGCGGAGGCGTTCAAGAAGGCCGGATACAAGCGGCTCGCCGTGTTCAAGGACGACAGCGCGTCCATCGCCGGGATGGAGAAGGCGCTGCTGACCCCGATCAAGGACGCCGGCATCGAGGTGGTGGCGACGGAGGTGGCGCCGGTGGACGCCAGCGACGTCACCGCGCAGGTCACCCGGATCAAGCAGGCGAAGCCGGACGCGATGCTCGTCACGGCGCTCGGCGGGCAGATGGAGGTGCTCGTCCACAACACCGCGCACCAGCTCGTCCCGGACGTGGACCGGTTCTCGCTCGCGTCCATCGGCAACCAGCCGGACCTGTGGGGCCAGGCGAAGCCGGGGGCGCTCGACAAGCTGGTCTTCGTCGGGTCCATCACGCGGGAGAACGACAAGACGGCCGCGCTGGAGAAGTTCCTGGCGGGCAGGCGCGGCGGCACGGTCAGCGTCACCGCCTACGACGCGCAGGCCTACGACGCGATCGGGATGCTCGCCAAGGCGATCGAGAAGGCCGGGCCGAAGGTGGACGGCGAGGCCATCAACAAGGGCCTTGAGCAGGTGTCGGGCTACCCGTCCTCCTTCGGGCAGAAGGGCTACACCCTGTCGTTCAAGCCGGGCAAGCACAGCGGCACCGACGGGCTCTGCGGCCTGATCCTCATGCAGTTCGAGAACAGCAAGCCGGGCCGGCAGTGGCCGGTGTACCAGCCGGCCTGCGGCTGACAGATGGGAGGAACCGTGACGTTGGAGGTCGGGCCTCGGCCCGCACCGGCACCGGTCGCCGGGGGCGCCGCCGAATGGACGCCCCGGGTGATGCCGCCGATCGGCAGGGAACTCGGCGACCGGCAGAAGCTGGCGTGCGCGTTCCGGATCCTCGGGCGGTCCGGTTTCAGCGAGAACATCGCGGGCCACATCACCGTCCGGGTGGAGGACGGCGAGGACCTGCTGATCAACCCGTGGGGCCTGTGGTGGGAGGAGATCACCGCGTCCGACATCTGCCGGGTGTCGCCGGACGCGGAGGTCCTCGACGGCAAGTGGGACGTCACCCCCGCCATCCACATCCACACCGAGCTGCACCGCCGCCGCCCCGACGTGCGGGCCGTGGTGCACAACCACCCGTACCACGCGACCGTGCTCGCGGCGCTCGGCGTGCTGCCGGAGTTCCTGCACCAGACCGGGTCGATGTTCGACGGCGACCTGGTCTTCGTGGACGAGTACACCGGCGAGGTCGCCACCGCCGACCTCGGCGCCGACCTCGCCGACCGGATCGGCGACAAGTCGGTGGTGCTGCTCGCCAACCACGGCGTGATCGTGACCGGCCCGTCGGTGGAGGAGGCGACCTACCGGGCCGCGACCATCGACCGGCAGTGCCGGCTCATGCACGACGTGCTGGTCTCGGGGCGGGACCATACGCTTGTGGCGCCCGGCCTGCGGCGGAGCATGAAGGCGTCGCTTCTCGAACGCGGAACCGAATTCTTCTGGAACGGCGCGGTCCGCGCGCTGCTCCGCGACCATCCGGAGGTGGTGGACTCATGAGCATCAACCTGGACGACCTCGCGGCCAACACCGGTTTCACCACCGGAGGCAGGGGCGCCGAGGGGCCCACCTGGCTGCCCGAGCCCGAACGGCGCGACCGCAAGTACACCGTGATCTCCGTGGACGACCACATCGTGGAGCCGCCGGACACGTTCGAGGGACGGCTGCCGGCCAGGCTCGCCGACCGCGCCCCGAAGATCGTGGAGAAGGACGGCGGCACCGAGGTGTGGGTCTACGACGGCAAGGAGTTCCCGAACGTCGGGTTCAACGCCGTCGTCGGACGTCCCGTGTCGGAGTACAGCTTCGAGCCGTCCCGGTTCGACGAGATGCGGCGCGGCGCCTGGGACATCCACCACCGGATCAAGGACATGGACCTCGCCGGGATCTACGCGTCGCTCAACTTCCCGTCGTTCCTGCCCGGCTTCGCGGGGCAGCGGCTGCAGCTCACCACGTCCGACACCGAACTGTCGCTCGCGGCCGTCCGGGCCTGGAACGACTGGCACCTGGAGGAGTGGGCCGGGTCCTACCCGGACCGGATCATCCCCTGCCAGATCCCGTGGCTGCTCGACCCGGAGCTGGGCGCCGAGGAGATCCGCCGCAACGCCGAGCGCGGCTTCAAGGCGGTGACGTTCTCGGAGGCGCCGCAGAAGCTCGGGCTGCCGTCCCTGCACACCGGGTACTGGGACCCGCTCATGCGGGCGTGCGCGGAGACGGGCACGGTCGTGAACCTGCACATCGGGTCGTCCGGGACGTCCCCGGCGACCGCCGATGACGCACCGCCCGACACGGTCGGCGTCCTGTTCTTCGGGTACGCGATGTTCGCCGCCGTGGACTGGCTGTACTCGATGCTGCCCGTCCGCTACCCGGACCTGAAGATCTGCCTGAGCGAGGGCGGCATCGGCTGGGTCGCGGGGCTGATGGACCGGCTCGACCACATGCTCAGCTACCACGACATGTACGGGACGTGGACGAAGGACATCGGCCTCACCCCGGCCGAGGTCCTCAAGCGCAACTTCTGGTTCTGCGCCGTGGAGGACCAGTCGTCGTTCGCGCTGCGCGACCGCATCGGCGTGGAGAACATCCTGCTGGAGAGCGACTACCCGCACTGCGACTCGACGTGGCCGGACACCCAGCGGGTCATCGAGTCGGAGATCGGCGGGCTGCCCGACGCGGACGTGCGCCGCTTCACCTGGCAGAACGCCGCCGAGCTGTACCGGCACCCCGTCCCGGCCGAGGTCCAGGCCGACCCGAACGCGTACTGACCGGGAGACCCACGATGACGATCATGCGTTCTTCCGGCGCCGGCACCTCCGGGGAATACGACCCGTTCGCCCCGGAGGTGCTGGAGGACCCGGCGCCGGCGCACCGCGCCCTCCGGGACAAATGCCCGGTGCACCATTACGCGGGGTTCGGGGAGAAGGGCTTCTACACCGTGTCGCGGCACGCCGACGTCACCGAGGTGTTCGGTGACGTCGGCCTCTGGTCGTCGGAGTGGGGGCAGGGCCCGATCTACACGCGGGAGGGCGGGCTGCGCTCCGACCCGCCGGAGCACACCGTCTACCGGCGGCTGGTGACGTCGGCGTTCACGGCCCGCCGCACCGCCGCGCTGGAGGAGTGGATCACCGCGACGGCCGCCGGGCTGGTCGACGGGTTCGCCGGGGACGGCCGCGCCGACCTGTGCGAGGCGTTCGCGGTCCCGCTGCCCGTCCTGGTGATCGCCGAGATCCTCGGGGTGCCCGCGTCCGACCAGGCCGACTTCAAGGAGTGGTCGGATCAGTTCATGGCGGGGCAGAACGCCGCCGACCCGGCGGTGCAGGGCGCCGCCCGCGCCAAGATCGACGGCTATTTCACCGGCGTCCTTGGGCGGCGCCGCGAGGTGCTGGCCGGCGACGGCCCGCGGGCGCTGCCGGACGACCTGCTCACCGCCCTGCTCACCGCCGAGCACGACGGGCGGCCGTTCACCGACGAGGAGTTGCTGCCGCTGATCCTGCTCCTGCTGGTCGGCGGCAACGAGACCACGACCTCGCTCATCGCGAACGCGGTGTGGCGGCTGCTGGATCTCGGGCTGTGGGAGGAGGTCCGGGCGCGCCCGGAACTGGCGGACGCGGCCGTGGAGGAGAGCCTCCGCTACGACCCGCCGGTTCTCGGGCTGTACCGCACCAGCACCCGTCCGGTCGTCCTGCACGGGGTGGAGATCCCGGTGGGGGCGAAGGTGCACGGGCTGTACGCGTCCGCGAACCGGGACCCGGAGGCATGGGACGACCCGGACACCTTCCGGCTGGACCGCGACCTGAACGAGCTGCGCCGCCGGCACCTGTCGTTCGGCCTCGGCCGGTACCTGTGCCCCGGCGCGGCGCTGGCCCGGCTGGAGGCGCGGATCTCGCTGCGGCTGCTCGGCGAACGGCTGCCCGGCCTGCGCCTCGACGGCGAGCCGACCCGCGTCGACTCGTTCATGATGTGGGGCCCGGCGACCCTGCCGATCGCCTGGTCGGTGTAGCTAGTTCAGCACATGGCACTGGGCCGCGGTCAGGTGACGCCGTGCGGCGCGTTCGGCGCCCGCGGCGTCACCGGCCGCGATCAGCCTGATCAGCCGGTGGTGGGCCCGCACGCCCTGGGAGCGCTGCTCGAGGCCGGGGAACTCGCCGCGCCCGGCGGCGCCGCCCGCCCATTCCTGCTCGGCGGTGGTCCAGAGCCGTTCGAGCGCGCCGACGGCGACCGCCATCGCGGCGTTCCCGCAGCCGAACACGAGCTGGGCGTGGAACTCGCGGGCGGCGCGGACGAAGCCGATCAGGTCGTCCAGGTTCGCCTCGACGTCGCGCTGCGCCGCCTCCAGGGCCGGGATGATGCTGGTCTCCCGGTCGGGGCGTTCGGCGCACAGGCCGGCGCAGACCGGTTCGAGCCGCACCAGGGCGACGGCGATGTCCGCGGGCGCCGTCTGCCGCGACCGCAGCACCAGGTCGATGGCCTGCGCCGCCGTCTCGGTGCGCGGGACGTGCACGACGGCGCCGCCCTTGTTGCCGCGCAGCACGGTGATGAGCCCCTCGGACTCCAGGATGCGCAGTGCCTCCCGCATGGACGGCTTGCTGACCCCGAACTCGGCGAGCAGGTCGTCCTGCGGGCCGATGACCTCGCCGTCGGCCAGTTCGCCGCTGACGATCCGCTCACGCAGGACGGAGGCGACCATGTCGGCGAGGCGGGGCTGGCGAATGCGCGCCGGGCGCGTTCCCTCCACCGGTCCCCCGTCGTGAGTGCGATGGGCCGGACGGCCCTTAACATCTAAATCTTAGCATCTGCAAGGGGAGTGACCGTGCCGGACGATCCACTGCACCGGGTGACGTTCCGCCTGTCGTACGGCGACTGCGATCCCGCCGGGATCGTGTACTACGCCAACTACCAGCGCTGGATGGAACGCGTGCACACCGAATGGTGGTTCCTGCACGGCCTGCGCTTCGACGAGCTTCCATCCCGCCTCGGCGTAGCGGTCGTCACCCGCGCCGCGTCCGCCGAGTACGAACGCACCATCACCCTCTTCGACCAGATCGAATGCCGCCTCTACGCGACCCGCGTCGGCCGCACCTCGTTCGAGATGCGCGGCGATTTCATCCGCGAGGACGGCACCCGCGCAAGCACCGCCACCCTCACCCTCGTCTGCGTAGACCCGGCCACCCCGGCCAAGGCGGTCCCGATACCGCCCCCGATGCGCCGCCTACTCCTCAACGGCGGCGCCCTCCCGACTGGATGACGCAGGGCGCCTGTCGACCCGGTCCGCGTGCGACCGGCAAGCCAAGAGTGCATGCCTGGATACCTTGCTCATGCCGTCCGTACGGCCTCATGGTGGTATCCGGCATGCCACGTTCGGGCACACCCTCCACCAAGGAGAGCGCCATGGCATTACGTTTCCCCGGCAAGGACCCGGACAGCAAGGACGGTGACTCGCCTTCGCTCTGGTACGACGACGCTGACGGCAGCGTGGTGGTGCAGGGATGGAAGGAAGGCGAATGGGACAAGCCGGTTCCGCCGCCGGACACCAAGAACCCGCCGGGAGGCGGCAGGCACGAGAAGGGCGGCAAGTAGGTGGCCGATGCCGCGGAGCTTTCCGCCCGGCTCATCACCGAGCTCGCCGAGGCGGGCGATCTGACGCCGGACTGGCGCGGGCCGTTCGGCAAGGTGGCCCGGCACCGGTTCATCCCCGACACGGTATGGATTCAGGACGGTGATCGGCTGGTGCCGGTTGAGCGAGCCGACGACGAGGCCACGTGGCTGGAGTTGTGCTACGTGAACGACTTCGTGGTCACGCAGGTGGACGACGGTGTCCCGGCCGGGCCGGGGCAGGTCGGCCGGGAGATCACCAGTTCGGCGAGCCGCCCGGACGTGGTCGCGCGCATGCTGGCGGCGCTGGAAGTTGAGCCCGGCATGGCGATACTGGAGATCGGCACGGGTACCGGCTGGAACGCCGCGCTGCTGGCCGAACGGCTCGGGGCCGACCGGGTGACCTCGGTGGAGGTGGATCCGGCGGTGGCCGACCGTGCTCGTCGCGTTCTGTGGGATGCGGGTTACCAGCTCACGGTTGCGGCCGGAGACGGCGCGTTGGGCTACCCGGAGTCCGGGCCGTTCGACCGGGTGATCGCCACGGTGGCGGCCGACCGGGTGCCGTCCGCGTGGGCGGAGCAGACCCGTCCGGGCGGCCGGGTGCTGGTGCCGTGGACCACCGACTTCCATAACGGTGCGCTGGTGTCGTTCGTGGTGTCACGGGACGCCACGATGCGGGGCCGGATCGTGGACAACGTGGCGTTCATGCGGCTGCGCGCCCAGCGTGGCAAGCGCGCCTTGCTCACCCGCGACGTGCGGCATGTGGAGCAGGCCCGCCGGTCGTTCACCGACCTGCATCCGTACGGGGTGCTCGGCGAGTACGACGCCTCACTGGCGGTCGGGCTCAGGGTCGCCCGGTGCAAGCTCGTCGTCAGGCACCGGCAGGACGGTGCTTACACGGTGTGGCTGGTCGATCCGTGGTCGGGCTCGTGGGCCGGCCTGGACGTCGAGCCGGGAGCGGAGAAGTTCCCCGTCCGGCAGTCGGGCGACCGGGACCTGTGGCGGGAGGTGGAGGACGCCTACCGCTGGTGGGACGGGCTCGACCGTCCCACCGCCGACCGGTGGGGCCTGACCGTCACCCCCGAGGGCCAGTACGTCTGGCTCGACACCGAGGAGCATCGCATCGACCGATAGGGGCCGGCACATGGCCCTCCGTAACGTCAGGACCCCCGGCAAGCCGAAAGTCCTGAACGGTATGAAAGCGCGCAAGAACCCCGGACCCTCGAAAGAGGCCGGGGCTCTGCGCGGATTAGCGGGTTAGTGCTTCAAGGTTGTCATCAGGGCTGCGAACTCGTCGCGCTTCACGATCAGTTTCGGGCCGTCCGGGTCTTTGGAGTCTCGGACGGCGATGATTCCGGGAGTTGACGCCAGCTCGACGCACTCGCCTCCGGTGCTGGTGCTGTGACTGCTCTTGCGCCAGGTGGACACGTTCGGGTCCATAGGGCTTCCGTGCTGATTGGGGAGTGTCAGTGCTTCAGGGTTGTCACCAGGGCTGCGAACTCGTCGCGCGCTATCAGCAGTTTCGGGCCGTCCGGGTTCTTGCTGTCTCGGACGGCGATGATTCCGGGGGCCGACGCCAGTTCGACGCACTCGCCTCCGGTGCCGGCGCTGTGACTGCTCTTGCGCCAGGTCGTCGTGTTCAGGTCCATCGTTCTGCCTGCACCTTTCGGATGACATCAAGCGACTGATCTACCGGGAGGGCCAGGCCCCGAATCTCTCGGAGAGCCCGGCGGAGGGCGGCCAGTTCTTCGTACTCCTCCAGCGTGAACCCGCGTGCCGGGCTCTCGAAGTATGCGACCTCCCGCATGTCCTCCATAGTTGCGATCGTAAAGGAACTTGCGTTCCCGAGGTGATCGCCCCGCATCTGCACGATGTGCAGCGAGACCCCGAGGGCCTTCGGTGCTTCGATGAGGTGATCGAGTTGCGCTCGCATGATCGCCGGGTTGCCGACCTCGCGCAGCAGCACTCCCTCGTCGATCAGGAACGTGCAACCGGGCGGTGGCGGGCTCTTCCGGGTGAGGATGCTCTGTCGGGCTATACGCTCCTCGACCTTCTCCTTGTCGCCGTAGAGCAGCATTTCGGCGTAGCTGGGGATCTGGAGCAGGCCATGTACGAGTGAAAGGTTCCACGAGGTCAGCTCCTCCGCCGTCTCCTCGACGGGGAGCCACTCGTACCAGGTCGGGAACTCCGCGCCCTTGACCAGGTCCTCCCACAGTTCGACCAGCTCGCCGCCAGTCTCAAGCTCGCGGTCCATCGTCTCGGCGAATTCACGGGTGCACCGCGTCCGGCCGGTCTCGACCTGCCCGATGTACTGAGGGGTGACGCCCTCTCCGTCGCGAGCCCTTCGCGCGACGTTCTCCTGACTCCAGCCCTTGGCCTCACGGAACCGGCGGAACCTGCGCCCGAACGAGACCAGGCTCGGGCTGACCTTCGCTCTCAACCGTCGTGGTGCCATGCGGTCATGGTCTCTCAACCTTGACGCAAGCGGCTACCAAGTTCAGAAAGCCGGTCAGAGGAGATTGTCAGGCAACCACCTGCGGTTCGTGACGCTGTGCACTTGCTCGGTGGCTCAATGGAGGCGTTCAAGTGGAGACGTGCCGAAAGGGTCGCACCGATGTCAGCAACAGTGCTCGCTCCAGAGGTTCCGCCGCCGCTCGTTCTCGAACCCACTGACCAGGCGCCGGGTCTCGCGCGGCGGTTCCTTGCCGAGCGGTTCGCCGAGTGGGGGGTCGAAGACGACTACGTGGGCCGGGTCGTGGTCTGCGAACTGGTCACCAACAGCTACCTGCACGGTGCGGGCCAGATCGTCGTCCGGGTGTTCCGCGACGAGCGCGACGGCCGGCCGGTGGTGGAGGTGTGGGACGCCGGGGAGGGACGGCCGGAGATCCAGCCGGAGAACTGCGCCGACGTCTCCGGACGGGGGCTGCTGCTCATGGCCGAACTCGTCCACGACTGGGGCGTCCGCCCCCTCAATGAGGGAGGGAAGGTCACGTGGGCCAAGCTTCACTGACGGGCTACCAGATCCGCCGGAGGCTTCACTTCCGCCTCCTGAAGTGGCGCACCGACCGCAACCGCGACACCGTCGTACGCCACTTGGACCTGCTCGCTCTCGCGCTGGAGCGGCACGGGTGGCGCTGCGTGAAGACGTACTGCCCCGAGGTCGTCCCGGTCCGTACGCCGTTGCTGCGGGTCTACGGCGCCGGCGGTGTCGTGATCACGCTCAATGTCATGGCAGTGCCCGGAGGCCGGTGGGCGTTCCATGAGGCTCCGCGCGGACGTGGCGGGTTCCTGTGCCACTGCGGAGGCGACACCAAGTACGCCGCGCAGGTCATCGACCGGTTTCTTCAGGACCGATCGCGGTAGCCACATGAACGAGGCCGTGGCGCTGCTGCTGCTCCACCATTTGCTCCCGGAGTGGGCGATCATGCGGGACGATGCGGGCGTGTGGCGGGCCATCGGCCGCATTCCGATCTCGGCGTCCGACCTGGACGGTCTGCTGGAGTCGCTCGCCGTTGCCGACCCTGATGCCACCCGGCGTGCCGTCTCGCTGCTGACGGAGGGCGGATGACCCGGCCCGCCTGGTGATCCGGGTCAGGGCGTGAGGCGGCGGTGGATGTCGGCGCGTAGGTCGCCCTTGGCCACCTTGCCGCCGGAGGAGCGGGGCAGGGCGTCCAGGACGATGAGCCGCTCGGGGTGCCACTCGCGGGAGACGCCGCGCTCGGTCAGGTGCGCGGTGAGGTCGTCCAGGGTGAGCGCGGCGCCCGGACGCAGTTCGGCGTAGACGCAGACGCGTTCCCCGAACACCTCGTCCGGCATCGCGACGGCGGCGGCGAGCGCGACCGCCGGATGCGTGCCGACCTCCTCCTCCACGGCGGCGGCGCTGATGTTCTTGCCGCCCCGGATGATCAGGTCGCTGAGCCGCCCGACGACGCGGAGGTAGCCGTCGGCGTCGATCTCCACGATGTCGGCCATGAGCATCCAGCCGTCCGGGGTGAACAGCTTCTCGTCGGCCTCCGGGTCGTCGTAGTAGCCGGGGCAGGTCGCGGGGCCTTTGCAGCCGGGCTGTCCGGGACGGCCGCTCCCGGTGATGTCGGAGCCGTCCGCCGGGTCGAACAGCCGCACCCGCATCTCCGGGATGATCCGGCCGGCGGTGCGCAGGCGGTGCTCGCGGGTGTCGTCGAGGCTGGTGCAACTGAGCGCGCCGGTCTCGTTCGAGCCGTAGAACTGCAGGACCTTCGCGCCCGTCGTCTCCTCGAACCGGGCCGCCCGGTCGTAGGGGACGGCCTCGCCGCCGGTGAACATGCAGCGCAGCGACGACAGGTCGCGTTCCCGCTCCGCCTGCGCGTTCAGCAGCATGATGAACTGCGTGCTCACGCAGTGCAGGACGGTCACGCGGTGCCGTTCGATCAGGTCGAGCGCGGCGTGCGCGTCGAACCGCTCCATCAGCACGGTCGGGACGCCGAGCGCCGCGGGGGAGAAGTGCGCCGTCCACAGCCCGAACCCGAACGGGGACGGGACCGCCCCCATGAACACGTCGGACGGGTTCAGCGCCCCCGCCCGGCACGCCAGCTCGTGGAAGTAGAACCAGCGGTTCTGCGTGTGGGGCACGCACTTGGGCAGCCCGGTCGTGCCCGATGTCGAGTTCAGCATGGAGAAGTCGTCCGGGCCGAGTGCGCGGCCGGTGATGTCGGCGTCGCGCGGGTCGCCGGGGACGCCGAGGCGGTCGACGACGACGTGGTGGGCGAGGCCGAGGCCGTCCGCGCGCAGTTCGTCCACCAGTGCGGCGGACCGGGCGCCACGGTGTTCGGCGAGCGTGACCAGGGCGCGTGAGCCGGTGCGTCCCAGCAGGAACCGCAGCTCGCGGCGGCCCGCCCGCGCGCCGACGCCGACCAGCACCAGCCCGGCCTTCTCCGCCGCCACGGCGGCGACATGCCACGCGGGGCCGTCCGGCAGCAGCGTCGCGACCCGGTCGCCCGGTGCGAGGCCGAGCGCGGCGAGGTGGCGGGCCAGGACCGTCGAGTTCTCCTCGTACCGCGCCCAGGTGAGCGTCTCGTCCGGGGTCGTGTAGGCGGCGGCGCCGGGCCGCTCCGCCGCGTGCCGCCGGACGTGGTCCGCGACGGTCGCCGCGCCCCACCAGCCGGCGGCCCGGTACGCCCGCACGGTCGCCGCGTCGTATGGACTGGTCACAGCTGCCTCCCCGGTCTCCCAACCTGCCCCGAAGTTAGCATTGTCATAGCTTTCTTTTAAACATAAGATCCCACAGAAGCAGCTCAGAAGGAGCGGGATGTCAGCGCAACTGTGGGTCTCGGTCGTGCAGATCGGGTGCTTCTTCGGACTGGTGGCCCTCGGGTACTACCTGGTCCTCGAAGGAGCCGACTTCTTCAACTTCGCGCTCGGTCCGTTCGCGATGTTCTCCGGCCTGACGGCGTCCTGGCTGATGGCCCGGCAGGGCTGGCCGCTCGGGTTCGCCGCCGTGCTCGGCATCGTGATCGCCGCGGTCCTCGCGGTCGTCACCGAGGTCGCGCTCGTCCGGCCGATCGACGCGCGCACCGGCGGCGGCGAACTGCCGTCCCTCATCGCGGTGGTCGCCGTGCTGTTCGCGGTCGAGCAGCTCGCCGGCACCCTGTTCGGCCGGCAGCTCATGCCGGGCCGGTCATGGCTGCCCGGCACGACCCTCGACCTCGGCTTCGTCACCGTGGACGGGCAGACGCTCGTGCTCGTCGCCTGCACGCTCGTCTCGTTCACCGGCGTGTGGCTGTGGATGCGCAAGTCCAAGTACGGCCGCATCCTGCGCGCCGTCGGCAGCAACCGGGAGGCGGCGCGCACCCTCGGGATGCCGGTCGGACGGGTCCGGCTGGTCGCGTTCGCGCTCGCCGGCCTCGTCGTCGGCCTCGCCGGGCAGCTGTTCTCCGCCAAGGCGGGGGTGAGCTTCCAGTCCGGCTTCGGATGGGCGCTGTCGGGGTTCCTCGCCCTGGTCATCGGCGGGACGGGCTCGGTGTGGGCGCCGCTGGCCGGCGGGCTCCTGCTCGCGCTCGCCCAGACTCTCGTCCCCTACTACCTGGGCAGCGCCTCACTCGACTACGCCGTCCTGGCCGTCGCGATCCTGTTCTTCGCGCTCCGGCCGAGCGGTCTGTTCGTACGGAGGGTCCGAGTATGAGTGCGGTATCGGTGAAGGAGTCGGCCGGGTCGTTCGGGTGGGTCCGGTCGGCGGAGACGGCGCGCGTCCTCGGCACGCTGGTGCTGACGCTGGGCGTGATCGCGTGGGCGGGCGGTGACCTGTTCCGGCAGGACCTGGCGCTTCTCGGCGCCACGTACGCGCTGCTGGCGCTCGGCATGTACCTGCCGTTCAACCTGGCGGGGGCGCTGTCGCTCGCCTACAGCGCCTACGTCGCGATCGGCGGGTACGCGGTCGGGCTCGTCGCGACCGAGACCGGCTGGCCGCTGCCCGTCGCCTACCTGCTCGGCGCGGTCGCGTCCGCCGTGCTCGCGGTCGTGCTCGGATTCGCGACGCGGCGGCTGTCCGGCTTCTACCTGGCGGCGGTGACGCTGCTGTTCGGCGTCGCGTTCCAGAGCTTCCTGCTGGACGCCAAGGAGATCACCGGCGGGGCGCTCGGGATCGGCTCGATCCGCCCGCTCACCCTCTTCGGCGGCGAAGTGGACCGGCGGTCGTTCATCGCGCTGACCCTGCTGGTCGTGTGGATCGTCGCGGTGGCCGTGGACCGGGTCCGCCGGTCGCCGTTCGGGGTGGCGCTGCAGAGCTCCCGGGACGTCCCGGCGGCGGTGGAGGCGGCCGGGATCGGCGTCCCCGCGCTGCGGCTGACCGTGCTCGGCGCGGGCGCGGCGATCGCGTCGGTCGGCGGCGGCCTGTTCACCACCGCCAACCAGACGATCGGGCCCGACACGTTCACGCTGAGCCTGGTCATGCTGGCGATCTTCATGCCGCTGCTCGGCGGGCAGGGGTCGGCGTGGGGCGCGGTGCTCGGCGCGGTCCTGGTCGTCGAGCTGACCTTCAACCTGCAGATCTTCGAACGCGCCGGGTCCCTGATCTTCGGGATCGCGGTGCTCGCCGTCCTGCTGATCGCCCCGCGCGGGATCCTCGGCTACGCCGGGCAGGGCGCCCGGTGGCTGCGCGGCCGGCTCACGCGCACGGGAGGGACGCGATGACCGAGACGACTCATGACGGGCCGTATCTGCTGGAGGGCACCGGGCTCGGTAAGAGCTACGGCGGCGTCCACGCGGTCGACGACGTGTCGCTGCGCCTGTCGGCCGGGGAGGTCCTCGGCCTGATCGGCCCGAACGGCGCCGGCAAGACGACGCTGGTGGACCTGCTCGACGGTGCGCAGCCCGCCGACCGGGGGACGCTGACCATCCGGGGGCGCAGGCTCGGCGGCCCGCCCTCGCGGCGCGCCCGCGCCGGTCTCGCCCGGACGTTCCAGCATCCGCACCTCGCGCACGACCTCACCGTCCGGGAGAACATCCTGCTCGGGGCCGCCGCGCCGAAGCTCGCCGGGGTCGGCGGGCTCATCGCGGGCCTGGTCGCGGGCGCGTTCCGGCCCGCCGGGGCCCGCTTCGAGGGCACGCTGCGCCGGGTCGCCGAGGCCCTCGAACTCGGTGACCTGAGCCGCCGCTGCGGCGACCTCACGCTCGGCGAGCAGCGGCTCGTCGAGGTCGCCCGCGCGCTCGCGCAGGAGCCGTCGGTGCTGCTGCTGGACGAGCCGTTCGCGGGCGCCGACTCGATCGGCATCGGGGCGATCTCGGCGGCGGTCCGCACGGTCCGCGCGCAGGGCTGCGGGATCATCCTCGTCGACCACAACGTGGACATCGTCGCGTCCCTGGTCGACCGGGTCATGCTGCTGCGCACCGGCACGGTGGTGTTCGACGGCGACCCGGCCGAATGCCTGGCCAGCGCCGAGATGCAGGACGTCTACTTCGGAACCGGTGGTGAGAGCGTTGCCCCATGAGCTGATCCTGAGCGGGGTCTCGGTGCGGTACGGCGAGTCGGTCGCGGTCGCGGACGCCTCGCTCACCTTCACCGGCGGGGCCGTCACCGGCGTCGTCGGGCCGAACGGCGCCGGGAAGTCGAGCCTGCTCCTCGCCGCGTACGGGTCCGTCGCCGCGACCGGCCGGGTCACCCTGGACGGCGAGGACATCGGCGGGCTGAGCGCCGCCCGCCGCGCCGCCCGCGGGCTCGCGCTCGTCCCGCAGGGCAGGCAGATCTTCCCGCGGCTGACCGTCCGGGAGAACCTCCAGGTCATGGCGGACACGCTGGGCCTGCCGGGCGGGCAGGTCGAGACGGCGCTCGACCGCTTCCCGGTGCTGCGCGAACGTGCCCGCGCGCTCGCCGGGGTGCTCAGCGGCGGCGAGCAGCAGATGCTCGCGGTGTCCCGCGCCCTGATGGGCTCGCCGAAGGCGCTGCTGCTGGACGAGATGTCCACCGGCCTGGCGCCGCTCATCGTCGCGGAGCTGATGGACACCGCGCGCCGGCTCGCCGAGGAGGGCACCGTCGTGGTGGTCGTGGAGCCGTCGATCGGCGCGATCCGGGACCGCCTCGACCGCGGCTACGTGCTGCTGCGCGGCCGGGCGTCCGACCCGGTCGAGGGCGGCCGGGAACTGGACGCCGCCTACCAGCGCGCGATGGGCGTCACGGCCGGGAGCGCGGAACCGCACGCGGTCTCGCCGCCGGGTGGAAGATGAGAGACGCACGTGACCGCCGGAACCATGACATCCGAGAGGACATCGACACGGTGGAGGACACCGAGAGCCCGGAGCCGCGGGCGCAGATGCGCCAGCCGCGGGTCGCGGACCTGCTCGCCGACACCCTGCGGTCCCGAATCCTGCGCGGCGAGCTGCCCGACGGCAGCCTGCTGCCCAAGCAGTCGGACCTGCTGGAGGAGTTCGGGGTCAGCAAGCTCGCCGCCCGCGAGGCGCTGCGCATCCTGGAGACCGAGGGGCTGATCACGGTCCGGCGCGGCAACACCGGAGGGTCGGTCGTGCACGCGCCGAAACGCGACAGCGTCGCCTACATGCTGGCACTGGTCCTGGAGTCGCGGCAGGTCGCGCTGCCGGACGTCGGGTTCGCGCTCCAGCAGATCGAGCCGTTCTGCGCGGCGCTGTGCGCGCAGCGTCCCGACCGGCACACCGCGGTCGTGCCGGCGCTGCGCCGCGCGCACGAGAGCCTCGTGCACGCCGTCGAGACCGGCGACGAGAAGCGCGCGACGCCCGCGTCCCGCGAGTTCCACGAGGCGATCGTCCGGCTGTGCGGCAACGAGACGCTGTTCGTCGTGGCGGGCGCCCTGGAGACGCTGTGGACGGCGCAGGAGAGCGACTGGTCCGAGCACGCGACCCGCGCCGGTTTCTTTCCCGAACCCGCGCTGCGCCGCCAGGCCCTGGACGAGCACGCCCAGGCGCTGGCGCTCATCGAGGAGGGCGACGCCGAGGGGGTGGCCCGCCTGCTGCGGGGTCACCTGCAGACCGCGCAGAAGTACCCGATGACGGGCGTCGGCGACGACCAGCGCGTCCGGGCGACCCTGCTGCGCCCGCTGGTCCAGCCCGCCGACCATCTCTGAGCCCGCCGGGAACGGCGTGCCGCGCGCCGGCCGCGCGACGCCTCCCCGCCCGGGGGCTTCACCCGGGGTTTTCCGGGCCGTCCCACGGGCAGGTCCCTGACCGTTGCAGTAACGGGCCTTCGGCGTGCGGTGCTCGCGCATCTCGGACGGGGCGCCGGCGCCTTGGTGCGCAGGCGAGGGGGGTTCGCAGATGAGCGCGGGATGGTACGGGCCTGGGGGGATGGATCCGTTCGAGGAGATGCTCGGCCGGTTCTTCGGGGCGCGGGCGCAGCGCCGCCCGGTGGAGCGGATCAGCATCGCGCGGCTGATGAGCGAGCCCGCGCGCGAGCTGGTCCGGGACGCGGCGGCCCAGGCGGCGCAGTGGGGCAGCGTCGACCTGGACACCGACCACCTGCTGTGGGCGGCGACGCGGCAGCAGGGGACGCGGCAGTGGATCGCGCGGGCCGGCGCCGACCCCGACAAGATCAAGAACGAGATCGAGGACCATGCCCGGCGGGGTGAGCCGCGGGACGTCCCGCCGGAGCTGACGCCGTCGGCGAAGCGCGCGCTGCTGGACTCGCACCAGGTGTCGCGGGCGCTCGGCTCGTCCTACATCGGGCCGGAGCATCTGCTGTTCGCGCTGGCGCTCGACCGCGGGTCCAGCGCGGGACGCATCCTGGACCACGAGCACATCACGCCGGATTCGCTGCAGTCGGCGGCGGCCGGCGGCGGTCCCGGGCAGCCTCCGGCCGGTCCCGGCGGCGGGCCGCCGTCCGGCACCCCGACGCTGGACGAGTTCGGCCGCGATCTGACCGTGCTGGCGCGGGAGGGCCGGATCGACCCGGTGATCGGGCGGGAGCGGGAGATCGAGGAGACCGTCGAGGTGCTGTCGCGCCGCACCAAGAACAACCCGGTGCTGATCGGCGACCCGGGGGTCGGCAAGACGGCGATCGCGGAGGGGCTCGCGCAGCGGATCGTGGACGACGACGTCCCGGAGGCGCTGCGCGGCAAGCGGGTCGTCCAGCTCGACCTGAGCGGCGTCGTCGCGGGCACCCGGTACCGGGGCGACTTCGAGGAGCGGCTGAAGAAGGTCGTGGACGAGATCCGCGAGCACGCCGGCGAGCTGGTGGTGTTCATCGACGAGATCCACACGATCGTCGGCGCGGGCGGCGCGGAGGGCGCGGTGTCGGCGGGGAACATGCTGAAGCCCCCGCTGGCGCGCGGCGAGCTGCACGCGGTCGGCGCGACGACCATCGACGAGTACCGCCGCAACATCGAGAAGGACGCGGCGCTGGAGCGCCGGTTCCAGCCGATCCTGGTGCCGGAGCCGAGCGTCGACGACAGCATCGAGATCCTGCGCGGCCTCCGCGACCGGTACGAGGCGCACCACCAGGTGCGGTTCACCGACGAGGCGCTCGTCGCCGCCGTGGACCTGTCCAGCCGCTACCTGACCGACCGGTTCCTGCCGGACAAGGCGATCGACCTGATCGACCAGGCGGGCGCCCGTGTCCGGCTGCGGTCCGGCACGCGCGACGGCGGGCGGCGCGAGCTGGAGCAGCGGCTCGACCGGCGGCGCCGGGAGAAGGACCAGGCCGTCGCGGACGAGGACTACGAGAAGGCGTCCGAGCTGCGGGACGAGGTGACCCGGCTGGAGGAGGAGCTGCGGCACGCCGGCGAGGAGGACGGCCCCGCGACCGTCCCGGAGGTGACCCCCGAGGACATCGCCGAGGTCGTCTCCCGCATCTCCGGCGTGCCCGTCACCCAGCTCACCGAGGCCGAACGCGAGCGGCTCACCCGCCTGGAGGAGCACCTGCACCAGCGGGTGATCGGGCAGCAGGACGCGGTGGCGGCGGTGGCGCGGGCCGTGCGCCGGTCCCGCGCGGGGATGGGCGACCCGAACCGCCCGATCGGCGGGTTCCTGTTCCTCGGCCCGACCGGCGTCGGCAAGACCGAGCTGGCGAAGGCGCTGGCGGAGGCGCTGTTCGGCAGCCAGGACCGGATGGTCCGGTTCGACATGAGCGAGTTCCAGGAGCGGCACACCGTCAGCCGGCTGCTGGGCGCCCCGCCGGGATACGTCGGCTACGAGGAGGCGGGGCAGCTCACCGACGCCGTCCGCCGCCGGCCGTACTCGGTGATCCTGCTGGACGAGATCGAGAAGGCGCACCAGGACGTGTTCAACGTCCTGCTCCAGCTGCTCGACGACGGGCGGCTCACCGACGCGCAGGGCCGCACGGTCGACTTCCGCAACACCGTGGTGATCATGACGAGCAACCTCGGCTCGGAGCTGATCATCGGGACGACGGAGATCGGGTTCGGCGTGTCCGGCGGGGAGGGGGACGCGTTCGGCGACCGGATCATGCGCCGGCTGCGCGAGTCGTTCCGGCCCGAGTTCCTCAACCGGATCGACGAGATCATCGTGTTCCGGCGGCTGGAGGCGGGCCAGCTCCGGCAGATCACCGACCTGCTGCTGGACGAGACGCGCCGCCGCCTCCGCGCGCAGGACGTCGACGTCGACTTCACCCCCGAGGCGGTGGACTGGATCGCCGAGCGCGGCTACCAGCCGGAGTTCGGCGCCCGGCCGCTGCGCCGCACGATCCAGCGGGAGGTGGACGACCAGCTCGCCGACCTGCTGCTGGCCGGCGACCTGGAGCACGGCCGGCACGTGGAGGTGTCCGCCGTGAACGGCGGTCTCCAGTTCGACGTCAGCACGGAGCCGGTGAAGTAAGTGTTATGGTCCTCCTGTAACCCTTACAGGAGGACCTGTGGTGCACATTCCGATCGGCGACTACGTGGCGGGCGCGGAGCTCGCCAACGCCCTGATCAGCACGTCGCCCACCGTGCGCGGAGCGGAGGCGCTGCCCGATGCGGCGGCGCTGGCCGGCCTGCTGGCCGGTCTGCCCGCGGGGCGGGACCTTCGGGTGCCGGACGCGGCGGACGTCCAGCCGGTCCAGTTGCTCCGCCGGGAGGCCCGCGGCATCGTGGAGACGGAGAACGGCGAGCAGAGCGCCGCGGGCGCGGCCGTCCTGCTCCGGCGCGCCGGACGCGCGCCCGTGCTGCGCCGCGACCCGTCCGGGCGGTGGCAGTGGTTCGTCCCGACCGCCCCGGACGCGTCCCTCGCCGACGAGCTGGCCGCGGTCATCGCGGTCGCGGTGCTCGGCGTCGTCCGGGCGCTCGGCCACGAACGCTTCCGCGCCTGCGCCGCCCCCGGCTGCCGCGGCGTGTTCATCGACGCCAGCCGGGCCGGACGCCGCCGCTACTGCATGCCCGAGCGGTGCGGGAACCGGCTCAACGTCGCCAACCACCGCGCCCGCCGCCAAGCGGGGGTGACCCGGTGACCGCCCCGCTCGACGGTGCGATCCGGCTCCCGGACGGCGCATGGATCCGGGGCCGCGGCCTGCGCGCCCCGCTGCCGGACGGACCCGTCCCCGGCTTCGGCCTCTACCTCGGCTCCGGCCGCCTGCGCCGCCGCCACGAACCGGGGCTGAGCTGGGAGTCGGCGTGGATCGACTGGCCCGACTTCCTGCTGCCCCGCGACCGGGATGACGCGGTCCGGCGCATCTGCGACCTGCACGCCCGCGCGTGCTCGGGCGACTCCGTCGAGGTCGCCTGCGGCGGCGGCGTCGGCCGCACCGGCACCGTCATCGCCTGCCTCGCCGTCCTGTCCGGCGTGGACCCGGCCGACGCGGTCGCCTGGGCGCGCGAGCACCACCACCCGCGCGCCGTGGAGACGCCCTGGCAGCGCCGCTGGGTGGCCCGCTTCCCGCGCTGAGGCTCGGCCCGCCGAGGATCAGCCGCCGAGGATCAGCGTCGCGGCGCGTTCGCCGATCATCATGCTCGGGGCGTTGGTGTTGCCGCCGATGATGCTCGGCATGATCGACGCGTCCGCGACGCGGAGCCCCTCGATGCCGCGGACCCGCAGCGCCGGATCGACGACGGCCCGCTCGTCCGACCCCATCCGGCAGCTGCCGACCGGGTGGTAGACGGTCGTCGCGCGGTTCGGCAGCTCCTCCGCCAGCGCGGCGCGATCGGGGTACCGCGGCCCGGGGGACAGCTCCGCCTTGACGTCCCCGGCGATGATCTTGTTGGCCATCACCTCGCGGACGAGCTCGATCCCGTCGAGCAGCAGCCGGGCGTCGTCCGGGTCGGTCAGGTAGCCGGGGTCGATGACGGGCGCGGCGGCCGGGTCGGCGGACGCCAGCCGGACCGTGCCGCGGCTCTTCGGGTAGATCAGCGTCGGCATGACCGTGAGGGCGGGACGCTTGTCCACCTTGTGCCGCACCGGGGCGTCCTGGTTGGGGAACGGGTACGACCACGGCAGCGCGTGCAGCTGGAGGTCGGGGATCTCGCCGGCCTGCCCGCTGCGGACGAACCCCACCGCCTCGAACACGCTGCGGGCCACCCACGTCCCGCCCTTCGTCCACTCCTTGGCGACGCCCCGGGCGAAGTAGGGCGCGGTGCCCTTGTTGCGGGCGGTGTCCATGATGAACGTCATCGGCACGAACATGTGGTCGTGCAGGTTGTCGCCGACGGGCAGGTCCGCGTGGACCTCGATGCCGTGCTTCCGCAGATGCGCGGCCGGACCCACCCCCGACAGCATGAGCAACTGCGGCGACCCGAACGCCCCCGCCGCGAGCACCACCTCCTTGGACGCCCGGATCGTCCCGCGCCCCTTCTTGGAGACGACCTCGACGCCCGTGGCACGCCCCTTGCCGACGGTCACGCGTTCCACCAGCGCGCCCGTCACGACCGTCAGGTTCGGCAGCCCGTGGTCGTCCAGGTAGCCGACGGACGAGCTGTACCGCAGCCCCTTGGCGACGCTCTGCTGGAAGACGCCCGCACCCTCCTGCTCGGCGCCGTTGTAGTCGTCGTTGCGCTTCACCCCGGCCGTGTCGATCAGCGCCTCGATGAACGCCTCCGACGCGGGCGTGAGGTCCCGCTGCCGGGTCACCTCGATCGGGCCGCCGGCCCCGCGCAGCTCGGTGGCGCCGTCCTCCCAGTTCTCCATCCGCCGGTAGCCGGCGAGCACGTCGTCGAAGCCCCAGCCGTCGCAGCCGTCCGCCGCCCAGTCGTCGTAGTTCCTGCGGTGGCCCCGCACGAACAGCATGCCGTTGATCGACCCCGAGCCGCCGAGCACCTTCCCCCGGACCTGCGGGATCCTCCGGTCGAGCGCGTGCTTCTGCGGCGCGCTGTAGAACCCCCAGTCCAGCTTCTTCTTCAACTGGGGGACGTTGTGGAAGACGGCGATCAGCCCCGGCTTGCGGACCAGCGGCGTCCGGTCCGACCCACCCGCCTCCACCAGGACGACGCTCGCCCCCGACTCGGCCAGCCGCTTCGCCAGCACGCATCCCGCGCTGCCGGCCCCCACCACGACGTAATCGGCGCTCAGGTCCATGTCTTCCTCTCGGCGGCCACCGCGCACGGCGGGACGGCCGCTCTCCGAGGGCCCCGCGCCCGGCCCGGTCGGCGACTGAATGGGTGCGCCGATCCTAGGGGGACGAACCCCTCTCCCCAATCCCTGTCCCGATCACCGGAATCCGCGCACGGGGGCCGGCCCCACCACCGCTCCGGGTGATCGCCCCAATGTGCCGGTGAGCGCGCCCGCCTAGCGTCGGAACACATGATCAGGCACCGAATCACCGCGCTGCTGGTGGCGGCGGCCACGGTCACCGTCACCGCCGTGGCGCCCGCGCCGGCCCGCGCCGCCCGGCCCCGGTGCGGCGACCACGACGCCACCCGCACGGCGCTGGAACGCATGACGCGCGTGCACCGCCTCACCGGCGCGGCCGTACGGATCGACGACCCCCGCTGCGGCGCCTGGACGGCGGGAAGCGGCGTCGCCGACCGGCGGACGCACCGCCCGATGCGCGCGGACCTGCGCGTCCGCGTCGCCAGCATCACCAAGACGTTCACGGCGGCGACCCTGCTCGGGCTCGCCGCGCGGGGCCGGATCTCGCTCGACGCCCCGGTCGAGCGCTACCTGCCCGGCCTGCTCGGCCGGGGCGGCCACGACGGACGCGAGATCACCGTGCGGAGCCTGCTGCGGCACACCAGCGGCCTGCCCGACCACATGGACACCTTCGCGAGCGGCGAGGAGTTCCGCTTCCGCCATTTCGAGCCGGAGGAACTGGTGGCCCGCGCGCTGACGCTGCCGCGCCCCGGCCCCGGCTGGCACTACTCCACCACCAACTACGTCATCGCCGGGCTGATCGTGGAGAAGGTGAGCGGCCACCCCCTGGAGGACGAGGTCCGGCGGCGGATCATCGAACCGCTGCGGCTCCGCGACACCTACTGGCCCGGCGACGGGACGCGGATCCGGGGCCCGCACCCGCGCGGCTACATCCGTACCGAGACGGGCGCGTGGGCCGACCGCACCGAGATGAACACGTCGGTCGCGTGGGCGGGCGGCGCGCTGATCTCCAGCCCCCGCGACGTGAACCGGTTCTTCGCGGCCCTGCCGGGCGGGCGGCTGCTGCCCCCGGCGATGCTCGCGGAGATGAGGCGGACCGTCCCCGCCGACCCGGACCGGGTGTGGGACGGCGCGTCCTACGGTCTCGGCCTCATCGGGACGCCGCTGCGCTGCGGCGGCACGTGGTGGGGCCACGCGGGCGACATCGACGGCTTCACCTCGCTCGCCGGGGTGGCCCCGTCCGGCCGCACCGTCACCGTGGTCTTCAACGAGAACCCCGCCACGCAGGAAGCGTGGAACGACGAGCTGGACATCGCCAGGACCGCCCTCTGCGAGGAGAACCGATGAAAACGACCCGCTGGACGGCGGCCCTCACGGGAACGGCCGCCGCACTCGCCATGGCGACGGCGGTCCCGGCCACCGCGGCCCCGGACCCCCTCGGCCGCTTCCACCATCAGCGGCTCACCTGGAAGCCCTGCACGCTCGGGCCGGGCGACGAGATCGGCGCGGAGCTCGACAAGGCCGGCGCCAGGTGCGCCGGCGTGACCGTCCCGCTCGACTACACCCGCCCGGACGGCCGCACCATCACCGTCGCGATCTCCCGGCTCGCGGCGTCCGGCCCGCGGATCGGCACGATGATCCTCAACGGCGGCGGCCCCGGACCCGCCCTCGACATGCCGCCCTACATGCGCGGCATCATGGGCGAGGCGGGCACCCGCTACGACCTCGTGGCCATGGACCCCCGCTCGCTGGGCCGCAGCACCCCGGTCGACTGCGGCTGGCCCGCCGGCACGTGGATCAAGGGCGCGGGCGTGACACGCCGCTCCTACGGGCGCGCCGCCGCCTTCGCGAAGGACCTGGCGGCACGATGCGCGCGGACGAACGCCCGAATGCTCCCGCACATCAGCACCCGCAACATCGCCCGGGACATGGACGTGGTCCGGAGCGCGCTGGGCGAGCGGAAGGTGTCCTACAACGGCGCGTCCTACGGCACGGTCCTCGGCCAGGTCTACGCCTCGATGTTCCCGGGCCGCCTCGACCGGGTCGTCCTCGACAGCTCCCAGGACCTGTTCACCTGGGGTCCGCGCACCCTCGTGGGCGTCGAGCAGGCGAACGAGCGGGGCCTCGCCGGCTGGGCGGCCTGGACGGCGGAGCGCGACGCGGAATACCGCCTCGGAGACACCCGGACCGCGGTCCTGGCCACCGTGCACCGGATCCTCAAGGCGTCCGGCCGCGCCCCCCTGGCCGTCGGCCGCCACCGCCTCGACGACACGATGGTGCCCCTCGTGCTGTTCACCGCCCTGGACACCGACGAGGACGCGGCCCGGGCGAACCTGGCCGCGTCCGTCCGCGTCCTGGCCGACGCGGCCGCGGGGCGCCCCGCCCGCCCCACCCCGCAACTGGACGAGCAGCTCACCTATCTGCTCACCGGGGCCGAAGGGCGGGACGCCTCCGGCCAGGCCGCCATCATCTGCGGTGACGGAGCCGCCCCGCGCGACCCTGCGCTCTACTGGCGCGACGTCCAGCGCACCCGCCACGCCGCCCCGATGTTCGGCCCGGTGAGCCACAACATCGGCCCCTGCGCGTTCTGGCCGACCCGTCCGGCCGAGCCGCCGACGCGAACCGTCGGCCCCCTCCCCGCCCTGATGGTGGCGGCGACCGGCGACACGCGAACCATCTACGAACGCAACGAAGTGGTGCACCGCCAACTGCGGGGCAGCCGGATGATCACCCTGCCCGCGAACGTCCACGCCCCCTACCAGCGCGGCTACCCGAACACGTGCGTGATGACCACCGTCAACGGCTACCTGCTGACCGGCCGCCTGCCCGGCCGCGATCTCACCTGCCCGCCCGAGCCGGGTCAGCTGTCGTAGTCGATGGTCAGCTCGGAGGTCACCGGGGTGGACTGGCAGGTCAGGACGTAACCCGCGGCCACCTCGGCGGGGTCAAGGGCGAAGTTGCGGCGCATGTCCACTTCGCCCTCGACGACCCTGCCGCGGCAGGTGCCGCACACGCCGCCCTTGCAGGCGAACGGCAGGTCGGGGCGGACGCGCTGGGCGGCGTCGAGGACGGTCGCGTCCCGCGGCTGGGTGAGGGTCGTGGAACGTCCGTCCAGGACGATCGTGACCTCGCTGGCCGGGCCGGTGGGCGCGGACCGCCTCCGGTTCGGTTCGGGCGGCACGTCGTCCACGTGGAAGAGCTCCTGGTGGACGCGGTCACGCGGTACACCGAAGCCGTCCAGGACACCGCGCGCGTCGGTGACCATGCCGAACGGTCCGCACAGCCACCAGTGGTCGACGTCCGGGACGGGGACGAGAAGGGGGAGCAGGGTGCGCAGCCTGTCCGCGTCCAGGCGACCGCTGAACAGCTCCGCCTCCCGGGGCTCCTGGGACAGGACGTGCACCAGCTCGAAACGGTCCGGGTGGGCGTCCTTCAGGTCGGCGAGTTCGTCGGCGAACATGACCGTGCCGCTGGTCCGGTTGCCGTACAGCACCGTGACACGGCTGGACGGGTCGGCGAGCGCGGACGCGGCGATCGACAGCACCGGGGTGATGCCGGACCCGGCGGCGATCAGCACGTGGTGCGCGGCGCCGCCGGCGAGGACGAACGTGCCCGACGGCGGCAGGACCTCGATCATGTCGCCCGGCCGCACCTCGCGCACCAGCCAGGACGAGAACAGCCCGGCCGGGATCTCGCGGACGCCGATGCGGGGCGCGGCCCCGGCCGGCGCGCAGATCGAGTAGGACCGGCGTTCCTCCCGGCCGTCGACGCGGCGGCGCAGCGTGAGGAACTGGCCGGGACGGAACACGTACGCGTCCGCCAGGTCCGGCGGCACGTCGAAGGTGACCGCGACCGCGTCGTCGCACAGGCGCTCGACGGCGGCGACGCGCAGCGCGTGGAAGCCGGCGCGGCGCGGCGCGACCTCGGTGAGCGTCATCTAGAGCTCCTTGAAGTGCTCGAACGGCTCCCGGCAGGCGTCGCAGCGGCGCAGGGACTTGCAGGCGGTCGCGCCGAACCGGGACAGCTCGACCGTGTCGGCGGAGCCGCAGCGCGGGCAGCGGACGCGGCGGGCCGGGCCCAGCGTGAGCGGGATCGGGCCCGGCTCGCGGCGGGGGGCCGGGCCGGGGGGCGCCATCCCCGCCTCGGAGAGCTTGCGGCGACCCGATTCGGTGATCCAGTCGGTCGTCCAGGGCGGGTCCAGGACCGTGCGGATCTCGACCTCGGGGTAGCCGGCCGCCGCGAGGCGGGACCGCAGGTCGGCGCGCATGGTGTCCAGCGCGGGGCAGCCGGTGTAGGTGGGGGTGATCGTCACCTCGACGCGGCCGGTCCGCTCCGTGACGTCGCGCAGGACGCCCAGCTCCGCGAGCGTGAGCATCGGAAGCTCCGGGTCGGTGACGGTTTCGGCGACCGCGCGGGCGCTCACCATGTCGCCCCCGGATGGGCGCGGGCCAGGCCCTGCATCTCGGCGAGCAGACCGGTCAGCGCCGCGGAGTGCGCGCCGTCGCGTCCGGCCAGGTGGGACGGGACGGGATCAGGGCGCCGCAGGGTCGCCTTCGCCAGCACCTCGTCCAGCACCGCGTCGAACTCCTCGCGGACGTCGGCCGGATCGACGCCCACCCCGGCGCCCGCGAGCCGGCGTTCGACCTCGTGGGCCGCGAACAGCTCGCCCGTCAGCGGCCAGAGGTCGTCCAGCGCCCGCTGCGCGCGCTCGTGGGAGAGGTCGGTGCCGTCGCCGAGCCTGACCGTCCACAGCGCGGCGTGGTCGCGGTGGTAGGCGACCTCCTTCACGCTCTTCGCGGCGATCGCGGCCAGCACCGGGTCGCCGGACGCGGTGAGGCGGTCCAGCAGCGCCAGCCGCCACGTCGCGAACACCAGCAGCCGGACGGCCGAGTACGCGAAGTCCCCGTTCTCCGCCTCGGCCAGGCCGACGTTGCGGAACTCGGGCGGGTCCCGGAAGTAGGCCAGGTCGTCCTCGCCCCGGCCGGCGTCCTCGGCGGCCCCGGCGCGCGCCAGCAGCAGCCGCGCCTGGCCGAGCAGGTCGAGCGCGATGTTGGCGAGCGCGACCTCCTCCTCCAGTTCGGGCGCGTGCGTGCACCACTGCTGCAGCCGGTGCGACATGACGAGCGCGTCGTCGCCGAGCATCAGGCAGTAGGCGGCCAGCGCGGCACGGTCGACGCCGTCCGGGACGGCCGGGTCGATCCCGGCGAGCGGGTCGGCGAACCCGGTGCCGAACGCCCAGCGGGTGTCGTCGCTTTCCTGGGCGAGCGCGTCGAACGCGTTGTCGAACGACATGGAGCCTCACATGTGCGGGACGTTCTCGGGGATCTCGTAGAACGTCGGGTGCCGGTAGACCTTGTCGCCGCTGGGGGCGAAGAACGGGTCCTTCTCGTCCGGGCTGGACGCGGTGATGTCCCGCGCCTTCACCACCCAGATGCTGACCCCCTCGTTGCGCCGCGTGTACAGGTCGCGGGCGTTCTGCAGGGCCATCTCGCCGTCGGCGGCGCGCAGCGAGCCGACGTGCACGTGGTTCAGGCCCCGCTTGCCGCGGACGAACACCTCGTAGAGCGGCCAGTCCTTCTCCATCACGCCACCTCCCGGTGAGCCTGCTTCGCGGCGTACGCGGCGGCGGCCTCCCGGACCCAGGCGCCGTCCTCGTGGGCCTGCCGGCGCACCGCGATCCGCTCCGCGTTGCACGGGCCGTCGCCGCTGATCACGCGTTTCAGTTCCGACCAGTCGATCTCGCCGAAGTCGTGGTGGCCGCGCTCGGCGTTCCACTTCAGGTCCGGGTCGGGGAGCGTGACGCCGAGCGCCTCCGCCTGCGGGACGGTCATGTCCACGAACCGCTGCCGCAGTTCGTCGTTGGTGTGCCGCTTGATCTTCCAGGCCATGGACTGCGCGGTGTGCGTCGACTCCGCGTCCGGCGGGCCGAACATCATCAGCGACGGCCACCACCAGCGGTTCACGGAGTCCTGCACCATCTCCCGCTGCGCGTCCGTGCCGCGCATCAGCGTCATCAGCAGCTCGTAGCCCTGCCGCTGGTGGAACGACTCCTCCTTGCAGATCCGGATCATCGCCCGCGCGTAGGGGCCGTAGGAGCTGCGGCACAGCGGCACCTGGTTGCAGATCGCGGCGCCGTCCACCAGCCAGCCGATCACGCCGACGTCCGCGAACGCCGGCGTCGGGTAGTTGAAGATCGAGGAGTACTTCTGCTTCCCGGAGATCAGCTTGGCGGTGAGGTCGGACCGGTCGGCGCCGAGCGTCTCCGCCGCCGAGTACAGGTACAGGCCGTGGCCGGCCTCGTCCTGCACCTTGGCGAGCAGGATCGCCTTGCGCCGCAGCGACGGCGCCCGGGTGATCCAGGCGCCCTCCGGCTGCATTCCGATGATCTCGGAGTGCGCGTGCTGGGCGATCTGCCGGATCATCGTGGCCCGGTACCTGTCGGGCATCCAGTCGCGCGGCTCGATCCGCTGGTCGCGTTCGATCGTCCGCTCGAAGTGCTGCTGCGTCATGGCGTCTCCTCCGGGCGCTTGGCCACCAGGGTCAGGACGTCGTACGCCGCGACGACCTTGCCGTCCTGCCTCGTCACCTCGGTGTCCCAGCGGACCTCGCCGTAGTCGGCGTTCTCCCGCGGGGTGATCTGCTTGGCGGTGAGCTTCACCGTCAGCTCGTCGCCGGGGAACGTCGGGGTGAGGAACCGCAGGTTCTCCAGCCCGTAGTTCGCGAGGACGGGACCGGGCTCGGGCGAGACGAACAGGCCCGCCGCGAACGAGACCACCAGATAGCCGTGCGCGACGCGGCCGCCGAAGAACGGGTTCGCCTTGGCGGCCTCCTCGTCCATGTGGGCGTAGAACGTGTCGCCGGTGAACTCCGCGAAGTGCTCGATGTCGTCGAGGGTGACCGTGCGGGGGCCGGCGATGACGGTGTCGCCCACCCGCAGGTCTTCGAGGTGCTTGCGGAACGGGTGGACGTCCGCCTGCACGCGGGGCGCGCCCGGCGTCCAGCGCCCGGTGATCGCGGACAGCATGGACGGCCCGGCCTGCACGGCGGTGCGCTGCATGTGGTGCAGGACGCCGCGCATCCCGCCCATCTCCTCGCCGCCGCCCGCGCGTCCCGGCCCGCCGTGGACCAGCCCCGGCATCGGTGAGCCGTGCCCGGTGGACTCCTTCGCGTCCTCCTCGTTGAGGACGAGCAGCCGCCCGTGCCAGGGCGCCGCGCCCAGCACCACGCGGCGCGCGAAGCCCGCGTCGGCGGTGACGACCGAGCCGACCAGGCTGCCCCGCCCGCGTGCGGCCAGCGCGACGGCCTGCTCGGCGCCGTCGTAGGGGAGCAGCGTGCTGACCGGGCCGAACGCCTCGACCTCGTGCGGCTCGGCGCGGCCCGCGTCGTCGGCGCGCAGCAGGATCGGGGACAGGAACGCGCCGCGCTCGGCGTCGGCGCCGAGGACCTCGACGTGCTCGGGGTCGCCGAACACGATCCGGCCCGCGTCCAGCAGCTTCTTCAGCTGCCGGCGGACCTCCTGGCGCTGCTCCAGCGTGACGAGCGCGCCCATCCGCACGTCCGGGTGGGACGGGACGCCGACCCGCACCCGCGCCAGCCGTTCGCGCACCGCCCCGGCCACCTCGTCCATCAGGCCGGACGGCACCAGCGCCCGCCGGATCGCCGTGCACTTCTGCCCGGCCTTCACCGTCATCTCGGTGACGAGCTGCTTGACGAACAGGTCGAACTCGGCCGTCCCCGGCCGGGCGTCGGGGCCGAGGATCGAGCAGTTCAGCGAGTCGGCCTCGGCGGTGAACCGGACGGACCGCCCGATCACCACCGGGTGTGCGCGCAGCATGTGCCCGGTGGCCGCGGACCCGGTGAAGGCCACCAGGTCCTGCTCGGTCAGGTGGTCGAGCAGGTCGCCGGGGCCGCCGCAGACGAGCTGGAGCGTCCCCTCCGGGAGGATGCCCGACCCGATGATCAGCTCGACCAGCCGTGCGGACAGGTAGGCCGTCTGCGGTGCGGGCTTGACCAGGCTCGGCATGCCGGCGAGGAACGCGGGCGCGAGCTTCTCCAGCGGGCCCCACACCGGGAAGTTGAACGCGTTGATCTGCACGGCGACGCCCTCCAGCGGCGTGCAGACGTGCCGTCCGGCGAACGTGCCGCCCTTGCTCAGCGGCTCCACGTCCCCGTCGACGAGGACGGTGTCGTTCGGCAGTTCGCGCTTGCCCTTGCTCGCGTACGCCAGCAGCACGCCGATGCCGCCGTCCACGTCGATCCGGGAGTCGGCGAGGGTCGCGCCGGTGCGCGCGGACAGCGCGTACAGCTCCTCGCGGTGCTCGCGCAGGTGCAGGCCGAGCTGCTTCAGCAGGGCGGCGCGCTGGTGGAAGGTCAGCTCGCGCAGGGCCGGGCCGCCCGTCCGACGTCCGTGCTCCAGCGCCGCGGCCATGTCGATGCCCGTCGAGGAGAGCCGGCCGATCTCCTCGCCGGTCACCGCGTCGGTGAGCGGCGCGCCCTCGTCCGGCGGAACATGCCAGGTGCCGGACACGTAGCTGGGCAGCGGAGCCATCGGGCCTCCCTCGACTTGCCGACCATTGAATTACCGACCGTCCGTTCAGTCAGGATTTTACCCCGGGGACGGCCCGCGGTGAAGGGACGCGGCGCCGTGGCCGGGGGTGCGGCGCTGCGATAATGACCGCCGTGACCACCATGGGCGGCGGGCGGCCGAGCCGGCGGGGACGGCCCGGCTACGACAGGGAGTCGCTGCTGCGCGTCGCCGTCACGGTGTTCAACGAGCGCGGCTACGACGGCACCAGCATGGACGACCTGGCCAAGCGGCTCGGCATCAGCAAGTCCGCGATCTACCACCACGTCGCCGGCAAGAGCGAACTGCTCCAGCTCGCCGTCGACCGCGCACTCGACGGGCTGTTCGCCGCCGCCGACGAGGCCGCGGCCGTGGAGGGGCGCGCCATCGACCGGCTGGAGCACCTCGTCCGGGCCAGCGTCGCCGTGCTCGTCGAGCGGCAGCCGTTCGTCACGCTGCTGCTGCGGGTGCGCGGCAACACCGCCGTCGAGAAGCGCGCGCTGGCCCGCCGCCGCGAGTTCGACCGGCTGGTGGCCGGGCTGGTCGCGCGGGCCGAGGCCGACGGCGACATCCGGCCCGACATCGACCCGGCGATCGCGGCGCGGCTGCTGTTCGGGCTCGTCAACTCGCTGATCGAGTGGTACCGGCCGCGCGGCGGCGCGAGCGGGGAAGAGATCGCCGACGCGCTCTGCAAGGTCGCGTTCGACGGCCTGCGCCGCCGCGCGGTGGCTAGCGATGACTGACCAGCGTTTCCGGATGCTCGACGCAGTCGGCGACGAACCGCAGGAAACCGCCGGCGACACCGCCGTCGCAGACCCGGTGGTCGAAGGTGAACGACAGTTGCGTCACCTTGCGCAGCCGGACCTTCCCCTTGACCGCCCACGGCCGGTCGGTGATCCGCCCGACGCCGAGCATGGCCGCCTCGGGATGGTTGATGATCGGGGTCGAGCCGTCCACGCCGAACACGCCGTAGTTGTTCAGCGTGAACGTGCCGCCCGTGAGGTCGGCCGGGGACAGGCGCCCCTCGCGCGCCTCCTGCGTCCGCGCTCGCAGGGCGGCGGCGAGTTCGGTGACCGTCATCAGGTGCGCGTCGCGGACGACCGGCACGACGAGGCCCCGGCCGGTCTGCGCGGCGAACCCCAGATGGACGTGCGGCACCTGGACGATCTCCTGCCGCTCGGTGTCCACGTAGGCGTTCAGTTCGGGGAAGCGGCGGAGCCCGGCCACGCAGATCCCGGCGAACAGCGCCAGCATGCCGACGTTCGCGTCCGGGTCGGCCCGCTGGATCTTCTTCTTCAGCTTGACCAGGCGGGTCGCGTCCACGTCGACCCAGGTGGTGGCGTCCGGGATCTCGCGGCGGCTGCGGGACAGCTTGTCGGCCATCGTCCGGCGGACGCCCTTGAGCGGGACGCGCACGACGCCGGTTTCGTCCTGCCGCGGCTCGGGGGCCGGCGCGGCGGCGCCGATCGCCCGCTCGACGTCCCGGCGCAGGATGACGCCGCCGGGGCCGGTCGGGGTGAGCGCGGCGACGTCGACGCCGTTGTCCTTCGCCAGGCGGCGCACCACGGGTGAGATGACGCGCGGCGCCTCGTCGTGGGACGGCGCCGCCGGTTGCGCGGGGGCCGGTTGTGCGGGGGCCGGTGATGCGGGGGTCGGTCGGGCGGCGCGGCGGCGGGAGCGGCGGGTCCCGGTCGTCCCGTAGCCGACGAGGACGTTGCCGGAGCCGGCCCGCTCCTCCTCCCGGTACCGCTCGGCGGCGGCGTCGCGCGCGGCGATCGAGATGAGCGGCGACCCCACGTCCACGACCGTGCCCGCCTCGGCGAACAGCTCCGCGACCGTGCCGGCCATCGGGACGGGGACGTCCACCGCCGCCTTCGCCGTCTCCACCTCGACGATGATCTGGTCGGTGGCCACGGTGTCGCCGACCGACACCTTCCACTCCAGGATCTCGGCCTCGGTCAGCCCCTCCCCGAGATCCGGCAGCCGGAAGACGGTCGCTCCGCTCATGCCGCACCGTCCACAGGCAGGTACCGGGTATCCGGCCGGTCGTCGCGCTGGAGGCGGTCGAGCGCGTCCAGGATGCGGTCGACGCTCGGCAGATGGTGGTGCTCCAGCATTGGCGGCGGGTACGGGATGTCGAACCCCGCCACCCGCAGCACCGGCGCCTCCAGGCTGTGGAAGCAGCGCTCCTGGACGCGGGCCGCGATCTCCGCGCCCACGCCCGCGAACCCGGCGGCCTCGCTGACCACGACGCAGCGGCCCGTCTTCCGCACGGACGCGGCCACGGTCGCGTCGTCGAACGGGACGATCGTGCGCAGGTCGATGACCTCCAGGTCCCAGCCCTCGTCCGCGGCGGCCTTCGCGGCCTCCAGCGCGACCGGCACGCTCGGCCCGTACGCGACGACCGTCGCGTCCCGGCCGGGCCGGCGGACGGCGGCGCGGCCGAACGGCCCGGTCCGGTCGAGCCGCTCGATGTCCGACTTGGACCAGTACAGCTTCTTCGGCTCCAGGAACACGACCGGGTCGGGGTCGTCGATCGCCTCCCGCAGCAGCGAGTACGCGTCCTCCACCGTCGCCGGGGTGACGACCTTCAGGCCCGGCGTGTGCGCGTAGTACGCCTCGCTGGAATCGCAGTGGTGCTCGACGCCGCCGATTCCGCCCGCGTAGGGAATGCGGATGACGAGCGGCAGTTCCACCATTCCGCGGGTCCGGTTGCGCATCTTCGCCACGTGCGAGGCGATCTGCTCGAAGGCCGGGTAGGCGAACGCGTCGAACTGCATTTCGACGACGGGCCGGAAACCGCCCATCGCCATTCCGACCGCGAACCCGACGATGCCCGCCTCGGCGAGCGGCGTGTCGAAACAGCGGTCGTCGCCGAACTTCGCGGTCAGCCCGTCGGTGATGCGGAAGACGCCGCCGAGCGCGCCGACGTCCTCGCCGAACACCAGGACCCGCTCGTCCTCGTCCATGGCGTGCCGGAGCGCCGTGTTGAGCGCCTGGGCCATTGTGGTCATGACAGCGCCTCCTCGGCCTGGAGTTCGGCGTGCAACCGGGCCCGCTGCTCGTCCAGCTGCGGGGTCGGGGTGCCGTAGACGTGCTCGAACAGCCCCATCGGGGCGAGTTCGGGGTCGGTGTTCATCCGGGTCCGCAGCCGCTCGGCGAACTCCTCGGCCTCGGCGGACGCCGCCGCGAGGTCCTCGTCGGTGAGGTGCCCGCGCCGCCGCAGGTAGTTCTCCAGCCGGGTGATCGGATCGCGCCCGCGCCATTCCTCGGCCTCGGCGTCCGTCCGGTACCGGGACGCGTCGTCGGCGTTCGTGTGCGATTCGAGCCGGTAGGTGTGCGCCTCGACCAGGAAGGGGCCGTGGCCCGACCGGGCGTGCTCGACGGCCGCCGACAGCACGGCCAGCACCGCGACCGGGTCGTTTCCGTCCACCCGCTCGGAGCGCACCCCGTAACCGATTCCCTTGTAGGCCAGCGAAGGCGCGGCGGTCTGGCGCTCCAGCGGCACCGAAATGGCGTACTGGTTGTTCTGGACGAGGAACACCACCGGCGCCTTGAAGACGGCGGCGAAGTTCAGCGCCTCGTGGAAGTCGCCCTCGCTGGTGGCGCCGTCGCCCACGCAGGCCAGCGCGACCCGTCCGGTCCCCTTGCGCCGCTCCGCGTACGCGAGCCCCGCCGCGTGGACGGTCTGGGTCGCGAGCGGCGTGCACTGCGCCGCCGTGTGGTGGCGCCGGGGGTCGTACCCGCAGTGCGCGTCGCCCCGCAGCAGGGAGAGCACCTCGACCGGGTCGATGCCGCGCGACACCAGCGCCATCGACTCCCGGTAGGTGGGGAAGAACCAGTCGCCGTCCTCCAGGACGAGCACCGACCCGACCTGGCATGCCTCCTGGCCATGGCTGGAGGGGTAGACGGCCAGCCGGCCCTGCTTGGTCAGCGCGGTCGCCTGCGCGTCGAACCGCCGCCCGACGACCATGGCCCGGTGCGCCCGGCGCAGCAGCTCCGGGTCCGGGGCCGCGTAGCGCTGCCGTCCGCGCACCGCCGCGCCGCTGTCCGTCAGGAACCGCACGGGTTCCGCCGAGGGGAGCAGCGCCTCAACCCGATCCGTCATACGCCTGCACCTCCGCACTCGATCGGTGCTAGAAATATGAACCCGATCGACCATAAGTCTCAATAGACGGGTAAAAACAAGGACATTCGGCTCAGAAGTGGAGTTTCCATGGACCAACTGTCGCCTGAGAATCTGCCGCCTCCCGGTCCCGACGGACGTTCGGCGGCCCCGCTCGACGACCTCGACCGCGCGATCCTGCGCGAACTGCGGGCGGACGGCCGCATGTCCATGCGGACGCTCGCCGAGCGGGTCCGCGTCTCCCGCTCCAACGCCTACGCGCGGGTGGAGCGCCTCATCGCCGACGGCGTCATCACCGGTTTCACCGCCCAGGTGGACCCCGTCCGCGCGGGCCTCGGCACCGCCGCCTACGTCATGGTCAACATCGAGCAGAACTCCTGGCGGAAGGTCTCGGCCCTGCTGCGGGAGGTGCCGCACATCGAGCACCTGGCGTTCGTCGGCGGCGACGTCGACCTGGTCATGCTGGTCCGTACCCCGGACAACGCCTCGCTCAGGGACGTCGTCCTGGCCCGTATCCACGCGGTCGAGGGCGTCCGCGCGACCCGCACCTGGCTGATCTTCGACGAGTCCCCACCACAACCGATCGAGGACGAACGGCGTTCATGATCCCGTAACGGTCTCGCCCCTACGTGTGCTCTTGCGGGGCTGCGGCCTCCGCCGGCCGGGGGAGCCGCAGCCTTCAAGCGATCGGGTCGTCAGGTGAATCAAGCCAGATGCGTTGCCCCGCAGGGGTCACCGTGAGACCGAACCTTGCGGGTCCCGGCTTGCCGGAGTCCAGCCACCACTCATAAGACCGCTCAAGCTCATCCCAGAGCCGGCGCGGCCCGTGCTGCCATACGAGGTGCTCGCCGGAACCGGGCGTGCAGGCCGCCCATGATCCGGTCTCGTAGTCCGACAACCGTAGAGTGTGACTTCCGTCCGGGTTTCTGGTCCTGCCGTCCGTAACGCCCGGGAGCCTGGCCCCCAGGGCGAATCTGGCATCCGATGCGGTCTCGAAGACCTCGCGAGGAAAGACCCTGGATACTCTCTGGAGGTAGTCGCCTTCCCGCACGTCATCGCGCCACGGCACATGCTTCGGCCGTTGCTCCCGCAGCCGCATGAAGGCGACCGCGCGAGTGAACCGTCCCTCGGCCGTGCCATCAGCCCGCACCGTCAGCGCCAACAGGACCCCGCCCGGGTAGAGGTCACTGCCCCAAGGCATGAGTATCCGCCCGCCCGCGGTGCTCTGCCGCACCCAGGCGTAGGGGACATCCCGCACTGAGGCCGTCACGATGATGCGGTCATAGGGCGCATTCTCCGGATAACCGGTGATGCCGTCCCCCGTGATCACAGTCACCGGGAATCCTGCCCCTTTCAGGGCATGCCTGGCATGGTCGGCGATCTGCGCATCGACCTCAACCGTGGTCACGTTCTCCGAACCGACGATTTCCCCAAGCAGCGCCGCGTTGTACCCGGTCCCGGTTCCGATCTCCAGCACCCGCATACCCGTTCCCACATCCAGGGCATCGATCATTTCCCGCATGACCGACGGAGCGCTGCTGGAACTCGTGGGCTGCACACCCATGTCACAGGCGCCATCGTCCACCTGCGTGACGATCGCCTCGTCACTGTCGCAAAGCCGCTCCCACCGCTCCGGATCGACCTCCCGGCGCAAGGGGATCATCCAGCCGTCATCACCCCACACCCACACCGTGTCCGGAATGAACTGCCGCCGGTTCATACCTCTCCGGTCCCGCCGCACCCGGGACAGTTCCGCGTCTCCTGGCTTCGGCCGTCTTTCCCATCGGCGTCGACGACGATCGTCCCTGACCCGTTACACCGCTTGCAGGTCTCCTTCTTGCCGTGCTTTCCCATCTCCTGAACTCCTTTCAACCGGCCCGGCCTTCTCCACACTGACAGCGCGGCTACGGTCCTTCGACCACCCCGCCCGGCATTTGTTTGTCCCTTTCGGTCCTCCGGCCCCCTCGTTGTCGGTCATCGAGCGCTTCGCGTGGGGCACACCACCTCAACGCTTGCGTCAGGCCCACTCGGGGTTGGGGAACATCCGGTACTTCAGCAGCCGGTCAACCCGCTCAGCCGCCGTCTTGGCGTCGCCGCATGGGGACAGGAACCCGGCCCGCCCCTTGCCCGCCTCGAAGTAGGCCCACGTGCCGCCCGGCGTTGCCCGCACCGTCACCACCATCCCGACGTCTTCGGCCATCCCGCTGGCGTACACCCACAGCAGCGGTACCGGAAACCCGTACTCCTGCTTCTCGTACAGTTCTACGCACCGCCATCCCTTCTCCTTGAGCGCGAGGGCGAGCAGTTCCAGGTTTCGCACCGCCGTCTCGTCCCCCAGCAGCGTCCGCCACCGAAGCACCGCCTGCCACCGACCCACCACCCGGCGTATCCTGTGGAACACTTCGATCTCCTGTTTCTGGATGTTCCTGCCATTCCACCCAGGCTGGACACGGGGATTCTATGGAGCCTGGCAGAGCTGACGAATTACGTTTGACCTGTGGTTACGGTGCTACGTTGTCGGCTTGTGGTGAGTTCATCCGGCGAAACCTTTTGGGAGCGTCGAGGCATGCGCATGCAAAAGCCGCATAGCATGCCCGACCGATCCGGTACGTGCAATACCCGCTGTCGATCGCGCGGACGGCATCGGTGAACCTGGGATCACCACTGACGCGACCATCGTAAATCAAGAGGTCACGTACGGCCTTGATCGCTGTTTCGCGGTCGTGACGCTCGGGAAAGACCAGCCACTTTCCCAGCCGCGACGTAGCGATATGCCAGTGATCCGCGCGTGCCGGAAAGGTACCCACGGTTTACCGCTCCGGCAACGGCAGATAGCCCTGAATCGAAACGGCGGCGTCGGTGACCTGATCGGCTGGTGCGATCGGCTCGCCCCAGGATGTGAAGTACCACCACCGATTCCCGTCATCCGGCCGGGCACGGCACGTGACCGTGTCGCTCAGACGCCGTGCACAGCATCCCGACGCATCCGCATTGGTGACCTTCAGCCACGTACCGAGAAAGTCAATCTGGTAACCGCGCGCGGACAAGTGCGCACCGAGCGCGGCAAGCCGCCGCTCGGGCAGGCTGAGCGCGTTCACGTGGCGCACCCCCGACCATGCATCGCCAGGACGACCTCCGCGCGATCAGCTGTACCGTCCACGTCGCTGGTCGAACCGAGCTCCCGACCATGGGCGCTTTCCCACCGGGACCACCGTCCGTCGTGTGCTATGACCCACTCAGGACGCGCCGACAGCCCCAGCGAGGCAACCAGGGATTCACCACCCACATCAATACGGCAACACCGTTGCATGAGCATCACGGCTAACTCGGCCAGCGGGTTTGTCCTACTATCTGCCATGGGTCCGACCTCCCATGTCGGATCAAGGCCCCGGGGGAACTGTCCTGATGTCGGCGCATCAGGTCCGGGGCCGCCTCATGTGCCCGAAGCACTGACGCTAAGCCTGTTCCCATGAGGGAGTGGCACATCCCGTGTTACCTCTGTCATCCTGGTTTTGGAAGAACAGAGGTTCCCCTCTCAACCACTCCGGAACCAGGACACAATGGACGACCGTGAACTTGGCAGACGAATCGGCTATTGGCGCCGCCGGCGCGGGTTCACCCAAGTCATTTTTGCCGACCTGATTGGTCGTTCGAAAAGCTGGGTCGTGAAAGTTGAGGGCGGTTATCGAAGTGCCGCTAGGCTGGATATCCTCGATGATATCTGTCAGGTACTGCGCGTTGATCTCTCCACACTTATCGGCGAAGAACCAAGTCGGCAGGCTCAGGTTTGCCTTGACGATGCGGACACAGAACGCATCCAGTCCGCCCTGGAAAACTACTCAGTGGCCGGGGTGACTGAGGATCGGCCCTATGGCATCGATGCATTGAGGGGGCGAGTGCGGTACGCATGGACCGCCTTCGAGTATGCAGACTATACGACTGTCAGCCTCACTTTGCCCGATCTCATCATGGCAGGCAGGAAAACCTTCCAGGCATCGCAAGATGTGCTTGCGCGAGAAATGTTGATCGAGATCTACCAGATAGCATCCTCGACTCTCCGGAAACTTGGAGAGCCGTCACTGGCCTGGCTGGCGGGCGATAGAGGAATGGCTCTTTCTCAGAACCTAGAAACGCCCGCGCTCTCAGTGGCCACAGGATTTAGAGTCGCAAATGCCCTGCTTTCGCTGGGGCGCGCACGGCAAGCGAAGGAATTAGCCGTTTCCCTCGCTGAGAGAATTCAAGCCGAATCCCGCGACGAAAGCAATCGTGCGTTGTACGGACATGTCATGCTGCAAGCAGCCGTTGCGGCGGCAACCGCCGATGACGAGGATCGCGCATCCGTGCAAGACCTGATTGGCGAGGCGCGCGATGCGGCGAGACATGTGACCACGCAGCATGATCATTATCACCTAGAATTTGGAAAAACGAACGTCTCCCTGCATGAAGTAACCATCCTTTTGGCGCAAGGAGAAGGTGGGCGAGCAGTTCAGGCCGCAAACTCTATTGATGAGTTCGAACTCCGCAAGCTGCGTAAAGAGCGGCGGGCGGCGCTGCGTGTGGATGTTGCGAGGGCGTACAACCAAATAGGGGAGCGAGATCAGGCTTTGCGCAACCTGATCGAAGCCGAAAGGATAGCTCCACGCGAGGTTCGGTGTCGCCCAGTAGCGCAAGCAGCGATCAGTGACCTTATGCGGCGTGCACGGGGTGCGCCATCATTCACGCTCGAACAACTTGCGGCAAGGGCGGGGGTGAAGAATTGAACCGTGTGCTGTATGTCATTGCTTGCGGTGCGCCGCCTGCACGTCATGTGTCTGTACTCGTGGAGATGGCTCAGGCCAGAGGCTGGACGGTTTGTGTGGTCACCACGCCATCGGGAAGAAAATTCATAAATGCCGATCACGTGGAGAGAATGACGAAATACCCGGTGCGGAGTGAATATAAAGCTCTGGGGACCGCAGACGTTCTGCCTCCGCCCAGCGCTTTGATTGTTGCCCCGGCCACGGTCAACACGGTGAATAAATGGGCGCTAGGGATCTGTGACACCCTTGCGCTTGGTCTTTTGGTTGAGGGGGTCGGCAAAAATCTTCCAATAGTCGCGTTGCCGTTCACTAACCGGGACCATGCCGCACATCCGGCTTTCGGGGCCAATATTGCCAACCTCCGGGAATGGGGAGTCAAAGTGCTGTTCGGCCCCGAAGTGTATCCCCTTCATGCTCCCGGTACGGGCAGCGAGTACTTGCATCTGTTTCCGTGGGGCATGACACTGGACGCAATTGATGAGATGGAAATCTGAAAGTTGTATATCAAGTTCGTCAAGTGAGCGCTGAATCTTGAATCTGCGAGGTGCGACATCACCCCCGCAACGGCTTGGTTGGAGCCGGATTTCTCGATCGTATTTTCACCCGATTGGCCGAGGTAATTCGTAAGAGACAAGAGATATTCGAGGTTCATCAGCGACCCGGTGGAGGGAGCCCAGGCGCAGGACGAACTGGATCTGAACCTGCGTCCAGGCAAGCCCCGGCCCGGTGGGTCGGGGCTTTGCTCTGGCTGCCGCACCAGGCCGGGCAAGGTCCGGCTCAAGGACGGCCGCCCGGCTCATCCTGGCCGCGGGGCGCGTACATGATCACGGCCATGCCGGCGAGGCAGACCAGTGCGCCGCCGCTCGGCCGCCGCCGGTTCCGCGACGGCGGCGGCCGTTATGTCCGCGGTGGTCAGCTCTCCAGGAGGGGCTGGCCGACGTAGCCGCCGGGTGGGGCGCCGCCCGGCACGGCGAAGATCGCGCTGGACTCGTGCCGGAGGTAGCGGGTGAGGCCGTCGGCGCCGTCGAGTTTGCGCTGCACCTGGATGAAGCCGGCCGTCGGGTCGGCCTGCCAGGCGATGAACAGCAGCCCGGCGTCCGGTGCGCCGTCCGGGCGGTGCCCGTCGTGGTAGGAGAACCCGCGCCGCAGCATGGCCGCGCCGCCGTTGGACGACGGCGCGGCCACCCGGACGTGGGCGTCGCCGGGGATGGCGAGCGCCCCGTCCGGCCCGGCCGCCGAAAGGTTCAGCGGCGTGGTCTCGGTGCCGCCCGACAGCGGGGCGCCGTCGGACTTGCGGCGGCCGATGACCCGTTCCTGCTGGTGCACGGGCAACTGGTCCCACGCGTCCAGCAGCATCCGGATGCGCCGGACGACCGCGTACGAGCCGCCGTTCATCCACGCGTGCGGGCCGGTGGTGTCCGCGGCGAAGACCTTGGCGTCGAACCCGTCGTCGGCCGGACGCGGGTTGCCGGTGCCGTCGATCTGCCCCATCAGGTTGCGGACGGTCCGCGGCCGGTCGGTCGCGCCCCGGGCCCGGTTGAAGCCGTTCATCGTCCAGCGGACCTTCGCCGTCCCGGCCGCGCCCTTCTCCAGCATCCGCAGCGCGTGCACGGCGACGAGCGGGTCGTCCGCGCCGATCTGCACCCACAGGTCGCCGTCGCTCTTCGCGCGGTCGAGGGCGTCGGCGGAGAACGGCGGCATCTCCACCAGCGCGTCCGGCATGCGGTCCTCCAGCCCGGTCCTGCCGAAGAAGGAGCGGCCGAAGCCGAACGTCACGGTGAGCGAGGACGGCCCGGCGTCCAGCGCGACCTGGTCGTCACCGGCCGGCGGACGCCCGGCCGTCATCGCCTCGGCCGCCGCCGACCAGCGGCGCAGCAGCGCCGCCGCCCCGGCGCGGCCGGCACCGGGGCGCAGATCGAACGCGGCCAGGTGCCCGCACGCCTGGGCCGGGGTGAGGATCCCGGCCTGGTGCCGTCCGCGGAACGGGACGGCGGTGCTTCCGACGGCGGTGAGCGGCGGGGCGTCCTCGGCCCGGGGACGGGCGGCGAAGCCGCCGGCGGCCAGCCCGGCGACGCCGGCGCCGCCCGCCGTGCCGAGCAGCCACCGCCGGCTGACGCCGCGCCGCGTGGTCGGTTCCCCCACCGGTCACCGCTCCCCGGGCCGGTAGCCGGCGGGCTGGACGGGGGCGCGCACGGTGATCGGGGCCGAGGTGGCGAACCGCAGCGTCATCGTGACGGTCTCGCCCGTCTTCGGCTTGTGGTGCAGCCCGATGAACATCACGTGGTAGCCGCCCATGCGCAGCACCAGCCGGCCATGGGCGGGGACGGCCAGCGGGCCGGCCTCGGTCATCGACCCGTCCGGTTTCGTGGTGTGCACGGTGACGTGCTTCGCGAGGTCGCTGGTCACCGAGGTCAGCGTGTCGGCGTCCCGCCCGGTGTTGGTGATCGTGAAGTAGCCGGCCGTCATGTCGGGCATCGGCGGTTCCTTGACGTACGCCCCGCTCACCGCGAGGTGCGGCCCGTCATGGCCCTGGTCGCCCGATCCCTTGTCGTCCGAGCCGCAGGCGGTGGCCGCTCCGGCGGCGAGGAGGAGTGCCGCGAGTGCGGCGGCGGACCGCTTCACAGCGCCCCCTTGATGATCTTCGGAAGGTCGGCGGAGTACTGCCGGCTGGTGGTGCCGGATGTGTAGATCATGTGAACCTTGTCGTCTGCGGGGGAGAAGGCGAGCACCTGCGCGCCGTGGTTGACGGTGTAGGAGCCGTCGGCGTTCTTCCGCGGCTTCTCCACGGCGATGCCGAGGCTGCGCGCCGCCTTCTGGGTCGCGTCGAAGTCGCCGCTGAGCCCGGTGAAGCGGGTGTCGAACGCGGCGAGCCACCGGTGCAGCCGCTTCGGGGTGTCGCGGCCCGGATCGGTGGTCACGAAGATCACCTGTAGTTTCCGCTGCTCGGCCTGCGGCAGCTTCTTCACGGCGTTGGCGATGTCGGCCATCGTCGTCGGGCACACGTCGGGGCAGTGGGTGTAGCCGAAGTACATCAGCACCGGCTTGCCCGCCGTCCGCTTGACCAGGTCGAACGTGCGGCCCTGGTCGTCGGTGAGCGTCAGGCCGGGTTTCGGCAGCGGCCGGTCGAGCCGGATCGCGGTGCCGGAGGGGGGCGGGGGCGTCGCGGCGTCGGGGCGGCTCGCGGACGGGGTGCCGCCGCACGCGGCCGCGGTCAGCGAGACCGCCGCGACCACGAGGGCCGCCCGGACGGGCACGGCCGTCCGGGGGGAGGCGTGCAGAAGGGCACGCATGAAGCCTCCAAAGGGCGAGGAGCGTCGGCGACGCATGGTGGAGCACGCCGTGCCACCGGCACGGCGGAAAGGGGTCGGCTCAGGCCGTCGCCGGGAGGGGCGGGCCGCGCCGGACCACGGCGTGGTCCAGCAGCGGGGTCTCGCCCCGTCCGGTCTCCTCGGTGCAGCGGCGGCGCGGCCGGAGCCGCGGGTCGAGCGGGCGGCACGCGGCGGGCCGCGCGAAGACGGCGGCGAGGAGCGCGGCCAGCGGGCCGGCGAGGACGCCCGCCGTCCGCCGTGAGATCCGCACCATCCGCCAGACGGCGTGCTCGCCGCGGTGCATGACCCAGCCGAGCAGGAACGCGGCCGCCAGGTGCACGGCGAACATGTCGGGTCCCGGCATCAGCTGCACGCCCATGCCGTGATGGCCGGGCATCGCCGGGGCGTGCTGCGCGGGGGCCTGCCCGAAGCAGAACACCACGTGCAGGATCATCTGGCCGCACAGCAGCATCGCGGTGATGGCGTGCCTGGACCGTTCCCGGCCCGCCAGCGGTGTCACCAGGCCCATCGTGAGGACCCATCCGGCCAGCAGCGACGACCAGGGCAGCCCGGCACCGGAGACCGCGGAGTGGGCGGACGCCGACACGGCCGTGCACACGGCGGAAAAAGCCGCTGACCTCAGCAGCCGCATGCCGCCGTCAGCGCGCGTCCTCTCGCTCACCGTGTCCGGACCCATGTACTACGAACCGTAGTACATGGGTTCGCGGAGCCCGCCGCACCCCCCTGCCGACCTCGGCGGGCACCGGCGGCGCGGCTCACCGCACCGGCCGTCGCGGTGGGCGGCACCGCACCGGGGGCGGCCACAACTTGATCAACGATTGACCATGCGGCGCCTTTCGGAATCGATCAGCCGGGAAATGTGCCCAGTGCATCCCCGGTGCGGGCGGCTTTCCGATGGTGCTCTGCCGCTGAGATCTCCGACGGCGGGGAAGGGAGCGCGGTGGAGACGACGGCGGTTCTGGACCGATGGCAGTTCGCGGTCACCATCGTGTACCACTTCCTGTTCGTGCCGCTCACGATCGGCCTCGCCTGGTTCGTCGCCGGGATGCAGACCGCCTGGCACCGTACCGGCAAGGAGCACTACCTGCGGATGACGCGGTTCTTCGGGAAGCTCTTCCTGATCAACTTCGCGCTGGGGGTCGTCACCGGAATCGTGCAGGAGTTCCAGTTCGGCATGAACTGGTCCGTCTACTCCCGGTTCGTGGGGTCGGTGTTCGGGGCACCGCTCGCGATCGAGGGCCTGGTGGCGTTCTTCCTGGAGTCCACCTTCATCGGGCTGTGGATCTTCGGCTGGGACCGGCTGTCCCCGCGCGTGCACCTCGCGATGATCTGGCTCGTGGTGGCGGGCGTGACACTGTCCGCCTACTTCATCCTGGCGGCGAACAGCTGGATGCAGCGTCCGGTCGGGTTCGAGATGAAGGACGGGCGCGCGGAGATGACGTCGCTGTGGCACGTCCTCTTCCAGCCGCTGCAGATCACCCACTTCTTCCACACGATCGCCGCCTCGCTGATGACGGCCGCGCTCCTGGTCATCGCGGCGTCCGCGTACCGGCTGCGCAAGGCCCGGCGGGAGGACGCGGGCCAGGCCGACGCGGGACGGGTGGACGCGGGACGGGTGGACGCGGACGTCACGCTGTTCCGGGCCGCCGCGCGCGGGGCGCTCTGGGTGACGGCGCTGGCGTCCCTCGCGGTGATCATCGTGGGGCATTTCCAGGCGCAGATCCTGGTCGAGCACCAGCCGATGAAGATGGCCGCGGCCGAGGCGCTGTACGAGACGCAGGCGCCCGCGCCGCTCTCCCTGCTGGCGATCGGGCCCTGGGAGAAGCACCCGAAGCGGACCAACGTCGACATCGTCCTGCCGCACGGCCTGTCGGTGCTGTCCACCAACGACTGGAACGGCGAGATCCGCGGGATCAACGACATCCAGCGCGAGTACCAGCGGCGGTACGGGCCCGGCGACTACACGCCGATCATCGGCAGCATCTACTGGTCGTGGCGGGTGATGATCACCATCGGGTTCCTCGGGGTGCTGTACGGCGCCTTCTGGCTGTGGTTCATCCGCCGGCGCGGGTGGCGGCGGTCCCGCTGGTTCGCCTGGACGGCCTACGTGTTCCTCGGGCTGCCGTTCCTCGCCAACACGGCCGGGTGGCTGCTCACCGAGATGGGACGCCAGCCGTGGATCGTCCAGGGCCTGCTGAAGACGCACGCCGCCATCTCCCCGACGGTCGGCAAGGGCCACGTGATCGCGACGCTGGCCGGCTTCACCGTGGTCTACGGGGTGCTCGCCGCGATCATGGGCTGGCTGATGGTCCGCGCGATCAAGGCCGGCCCGGAACGTCCCGCCCCCGAGGTGACCCGCGAGGACTCGCTGCCGCCGATGCTCTACTGACCCGGCCCGTCGAAAGGCGCACCACGATGCAGACCGCAGGGCATTTCGACCTCCAGACGCTGTGGTTCGTGCTGATCGCGGTGCTCTGGATGGGGTTCTTCCTGCTCGACGGCTTCGACTTCGGCGTCGGGATGCTCTACCCCTTCCTCGGCCGCGACGACCCGGAGCGGCACGCGCTGCTCGCCACGATCCTGCCCGTGTGGGACAGCTACGAGGTGTGGGTCATCGTGGCCGGCGGCGCCACCTTCGCCGCGTTCCCCGGCTGGTACGCGAGCATGTTCTCCGGCTTCTACCTGGTCTTCTTCGCGATCCTGGTCGCGCTCATCGTGCGCGGCGTCGCCATCGAGTACCGCAACAAGCACGACGACCCGGCCTGGCGCCGCCGCTGGGACATCGCGATGCCGATCTCCAGCGCGGCGATCCCGTTCCTGCTCGGCGTCGTGTTCGCCGCCATCACCCGCGGTGTGCCGATGGACGCCCGCGGCGATGTCAGCGGCGGCCAGGGGGTGCTGTTCAGCGGGTACTCGGTGCTCACCGGGTTCGCGCTCGTGGCGGCGTTCGCGCTGCACGGCGCGCTGTTCCTCGCCATCCGCACCGGGGACGGCCTGGAGACGCGGGCGCGCCGCACGGCGCTGGCGCTGTGGCCGGTCGCGGCGGTGCTGCTGATCGCGTTCACGGTGTGGACGGCGGTGCAGGCGTCGTCGTCGGCGCCGTATCCGGTGCCGGTGTACGTGCTGCTCGGGCTGGGCCTGCCGGCGGCCGCCGCGTCCGGTCCGCTGGCCTGGCTGAGACGTCCGCTGGCCGCGTTCGCCGGGACGTCGGCCGCGACCGTGCTGCTGGTCGCGGCCCTGTTCGCCCGGCTGTATCCGCGGGTCATGGTGTCGTCCACGTCCGGCTCGCCCAGCCTGACGATCTACGGCACCGCGTCCAACCACTACTCGCTGGTCGCGATGACGATCATCGCCGCCGTGTTCGTGCCCGTCGTGCTCGTCTACCAGATCTGGGCGCTGTGGGTGTTCCGGGCACGGCTCTCGCGGGCCGACTTCGCGCGCCCGCCGACCCCGCTGCACATGATCACGCGGGAGCGGGGGACGAGACGGGGCGACGCGTCGTCCGGGGGCGCGCCCGCCGGGGGCGGGGAGTAGGCCGCCGATGCGCGCGCTCGATCGCCTGCTGCCGCGGGACGTCCCCGGCATCCGCCGGTTCCTGGCGGCGGCGGGCGCGCTCGCCGCCTGCTCGGCGGCGCTCACCATCGCCCAGGCCGCGCTGTTCGCGCACATCGTCGTCTCCGGTTTCCTCGGGTACCGCGACGTGCGGGACGTCCTGCCGGCGCTGCTGTGCTTCGCGGGGGCCGGCGCGGCGCGGGCCGCGATCGGCTGGACGCGGGAGACCGGTGCCCGCACGGCGGCGTCCCGGATGGTCGGCGAACTGCGCGGACGGGTACTGGACCGGCTGGTGCGGGCGCGTCCCGGCAGCGTGCCGTCCGGCGAGGCGGTGACCGTCACCACGGACGGCGTGGAGGCGCTGGAGACCTACATCGCCCGGTTCCTGCCGCAGTTGACGACCGCCGCGCTGGCGCCGCCCGCGATCCTCGCGTGGGTCGCGTTCCGGGACGTCCCGTCGGCGGTGATCATGGCGGTGACGCTGCCGCTCATCCCGCTGTTCGGGGCGCTGATCGGCCGGTCGACCAAGGCGAGGACCCGGGAGCGGTGGCGGGCCCTCGCCCAGATGAGCGGGCACTTCCTGGACGTGGTGAACGGGCTGACGACCCTGCGCGCCCACCGCCGGGGCCGCGCCCAGGCGGCGGCCGTCGCCGCGACCACCGACCGCTACCGGCGGGAGACGATGCGGGTCCTGCGGGTCGCGTTCCTGTCGGCGTTCGTCCTGGAACTCGCCGCCACCCTCGGCACGGCGCTGGTCGCGGTCGGCATCGGCCTCCGGCTGACGACCGGCGACCTGGGGCTGCGGGCGGGCCTCGCGATCCTCGTCCTCGCGCCGGAACTGTACGGGCCGCTGCGCGGGCTCGCGGCCGAGTTCCACGCCGGTGCGGACGGGCTGACCGCGTCGCGGCGGCTGTCCGCGCTGCTCGCGCTGCCTCCCGCCGTGCCGCCGCCGGCGCGCCCGCGCCCGGCCGGGTTCGGGGTCGTCCGGATGGCGGACGTCACCGCCGGATACGGCGGCCCGCCCGTGCTGGCCGGGATGTCGCTGGAGATCCGCCCGGGGGAGCGGACGGCGCTCGTCGGGGGCAGCGGCGCCGGCAAGAGCACCCTGCTGGCGCTGCTCATGCGCTTCATCGAGCCGTCGTCGGGGCTCATCACCGTGGCCGGGACGGACCTCGCCGCGGTCGACCCGGACGAGTGGCGGCGGCTGGTCGCCTGGCTGCCGCAGCGTCCGCGGCTGCGGCCCGGCCCGGTGCTGGCGGCCATCACCCCGGCCGAGCCCGGCGGGCTGAGCCCGGTGGCCGCCGCCGAACTGGCCGGCGCCGGGGCGCTGCTGCACCGCACCGTGGGCGAGGCGGGCGCCGGGCTCTCCGCCGGGGAACTGCGCCGCCTCGCGCTGGCGCGGGCGCTGGCCCGCCCGGCGCCGCTCCTGCTGCTGGACGAGCCCACCGCCCACCTCGACGCCGCCACCGCCCGGCGCGTGACCGACGCCGTCCTGGCCCTTCGCGGGCGCACGGTGGTGGTCGCCACGCACGACGCGCGGCTGGCGGCGGGCGCCGACCAGGTGATCGACCTGTCCGGATCCCGCGCGGGAATCCTCACGTGAGCGGGCGCCCGCTGGCGGCGATGCTCGCCGCCGCCCGGCCCGTCGCGCACCGGTTCGCCGCGGCCGCGCTCTGCGGCGCGCTCGCCTTCGGCTCGGCCGTCGCGCTGATGGGCACCTCCGGCTACCTCATCTCCCGCGCCGCGCTCCGCCCGGAGGTCGTCACGCTGGCCGTGGCGATCACCGCGGTGCGCGCGCTCAGCCTGTCGCGGGCCGTGTTCCGCTACGCCGAGCGCCTGATCTCCCACGACGCGAGCCTGCGGCTGCTGCGGGAGCTGCGGGTGCGGTGGTTCCGCCGGCTGGAGCCGCTCGTCCCGGCCGGCCTGCCGGGCGCCCGCTCCGGCGACCTGCTCAGCGGATTCGTCGCCGACGTCGAAGCCGTGCAGCACCTGTACCTGCGCGGGCTGGCCCCGCCGCTCGTCGCGCTCACCGTGGCCGCCGGGTCGGTCGCCGCCACCGCGTGGCTGCTGCCCGCCGCCGGGCTCTGGCTGGCGCTGGGCCTGCTGCCGGCCGCGCTCGTGCTGCCCGCCGCGGCCGTCGCGCTCACCCGCGCCGCCGCGTCCCGGCGGACCGCGGCCCGCGCGGCGCGGGCCGCCGAGACCGTCGAACTCCTGCACGGTGCGCCCGACCTGATCGCCTTCGGCGAGGTGGCGGACCGGCTCGGCCGGATCGCCGCCGCCGACGCCGCGCTGGCCCGGATCGCGCGCCGCGACGCCCGCACCGCCGGGTTCACCTCGGCGTCGGTCACCCTCCTCACCGCCGCCACGACCCTCGCCGTCCTGGTCGCGGGGCTGCACGCCGTCCACCGGGACGCGCTGCCCGGTGTCCTGCTCGCCGCCCTCGCGCTGGCCGCCACGGCGGCGTTCGAGGCCGTCCGGCCGCTGCCGGAGGCGGCCCGCGACCTGCTCACCGCGCACGGCGCCGCCGCCCGCCTCGGCGCGCTCACCGCCCACCCGGCGCCCGCCGCCGACCCGCCCCGCCCGCTGCCCGCGCCGCGCGGCGACCTGCTCCGGGTCCGCGGCCTGCGCGCCCGCTACGCCCCGGACGCACCCTGGGTCCTGGACGGGATCGACCTCGATCTGCGTCCCGGCCGCCGGGTCGCGCTGCTCGGCCCGAGCGGCGGCGGCAAGAGCACCCTGGCGCACCTGCTGGTCCGGTTCCGCGATCCCGACGAGGGCGGCATCACCCTCGACGGCCATGATCTGCGCGACTACGCGCAGGACGACGTCCGGCGCGCGATCTGCCTGGTCGACCAGCACGCCCACCTGTTCGCCACCACGATCCGCGCCAACGTGGCCCTCGCCAGGCCGGACGCCACCGAACCCGAGATCGTCGACGCGCTGCGCCGGGCCCGCGTCTGGGACTGGATCGCCGGCCTCCCCGGCGGTCTGGACACCCACGTGGGCGAGCACGGCGCCCGCGTCTCCGGCGGCCAGCGTCAGCGGATCGCGCTGGCCCGCGCCTTCCTGTCCGGCGCGCGGCTCGTGATCCTGGACGAACCCACCGCCCACCTCGACCCCGCGACCGCCCGCGAGCTCCTCACCGACGTCCTCGGCGACACGTCCGGGGCGGGCATCCTGCTCATCACCCACGCACCCCCGCCGCCGGGGACCGTCGACCAGATCCTGCACCTGGAAGCCGGTCGTCTCCGGGAACCCGGTGAGCGCAGCGCACCGTGATCGATCCGGCGGGCATGGCCGGTCGGACCGTCCGGCCCGCGCCGCCCGGGGCGGGCCGGGGCGGGTCGCGTCAGTACTTGATCATGCCGCGGATGTTCTTGCCGTCCCGCATGTCCTGGTAGCCCTTGTTGACCTCGTCGAGGGTGTAGGTGGTGGTGACCAGCTCGTCCAGCTTGAGCCTGCCCTCGTCGTAGAGGCGCAGCAGGCGCGGGATGTCGCGGCGCGGGTTGGCGTTGCCGAAGATGCAGCCGACCAGTTCCTTGCGCTGCATCGCCAGGTCGAACAGGTTCAGCTTCACGTCCTCCTGGACGATCGGCGCGACCGCCGTGACGACGCCGCGGCCGCCCTTGGCGACCATGCCCATCATGGGGCCGATGAGGTCGCCGGTCGCCACGCCGGTGGTGAGGATGACCTTGTCGGCGTTGGCGCCCCAGGTGAGTTCGCCGACCTGGGCCGCGGCCTCCTCGATGGACGCGGCGGTGTGGGTCGCGCCGAACACGCCGGCCTTCTCCCGCTTCCAGCCGACCGGGTCGACGGCGAAGACGTGGCGGGCGCCGGCCATGGCGGCGCCCTGCACCGCGTTCATGCCGATGCCGCCGAGGCCGATCACCACGACGGTCTCGCCGGGCCGGACATCGGCGGCGTTGACGGCCGAGCCCCAGCCGGTGGTGACGCCGCAGCCGACGAGCGCGGCCTTGTCCAGCGGGATCCAGTCGTCGATCTTGATGGCGGACGCCTCGTTGACCACGGTGTACGGCGAGAACGTGCCGGTGCAGCACATGATGCCGAGGTCCTTGCCGCTCTTGGAGTGGTGCCGGGCGGTCATGTCGCCGATCTGCCGTCCGGCCAGCAGCACCGCGCCGAGGTCGCAGACGTGCTGGCGGCCCATGGCGCACGAGGGGCAGCGGCCGCACGCCGGGATGAACGACAGGACGACGTGGTCGCCCTCCTGCAGCGTGGTCACGCCGGGACCGACCGCGACCACCTCGCCCGCGCCCTCGTGCCCGCCGACGACCGGGAACTGCTCCCAGCCCATGAGCTTGGCGATCTCGGGGTCGAGCACCATGTCCCCGGTGACCAGGTGCTCGTCGGAGTGGCACAGCCCGGAGGCCGCGAGCTTGATCTTGACCTCGCCGGCCTTGGGATCGTCGAGTTCGATGTCCTCGATGCTCCAGTCGGTGTGGGGTTCCCACAGAATCGCCGCTCGTGTCTGCACTGCTGCCTCCCGATGGACGCACTGGAGCCGTTGGTGCTACCTGGATACTAGAACTTGGTTCGGGAAGCTAGAGGTCGGCGCCTTTCGGTCGGGGCCGGTTCGCCGGCCGGACTCACCGTGAAGTAGTTTTTACATAGCACGGCTGTATTAACTGCTTTGGGGTGGCTGCGGGCCGGTACGTCCTGTCCGGCGGCGCACCGCCTCGGAGGTGGGACCGATGGCGAGAAACACCGGGTCGCCGGCGCCGGACGCGCGCCGCCGCGCACCCTCGCACAGCCCGTCCGCAGGCGGGACGTCCACGCCCGGGACGTCCCGGCATCGGGCGCCCTCGCGCGGAGCCGCCTCGCGCAAAGCGCCGTCCCGCCGTAGGCGCCGCTGGATCCCGCCGCAGCACGGCGCGTGGGCGATGCTGCTCGTCCCGTACCTGGCGGGGCTGCTCGCCTTCGGCTTCTCCTGGCCCGACCTGCCGCTGCTCGTCGCGTGGATCGCCGGCTACCTGCTGTCGTACTACGCGCTGCTCGCGGTCAAGACCCGCCGCCTCGGCAAGTTCCGTCCCCAGGTCCTCGCCTACGGGGGGACGGCACTGGCCGCCGGGGCGACGGTGCTGCTCGCGCGCCCGCAACTGCTGGCCTTCGCGCCGGTCTTCGCGGTGGCGCTCCTGGTCAACGGCCTGTTCGCGGCCCGCCGCGACGACCGGGCGCTGCTGAACGGGCTGGTGTCGGTCGCCGCCGCCACGCTCATCCTGCCCGTGGTCGCGGTGGTCGCCGGGGAGTCGCCCTGGAGCACCGGCGAGGTGGCCGTGGTGACGTTCCTGTACTTCGCCGGGACGGTCCTGTTCGTCAAGACGTGCATCCGCGAGCGGGACAACACGAAGCTGTTCGCGGTCTCGACCGGGTTCCACGCGGGCGCCGCCGTCCTGGCCGCCTGGCTGAGCCCGGTGTACGCCGTCCCCTTCGCCTGGTACCTGGCCAGGGCCGTCGTGCTGCGCCGCCGCCGCTACTCGGCGAAGCAGATCGGATTCGTCGAGGTGGCGTCGTCGGTGCTGCTCCTCGTGGCCGTCGCCATCGCGGCCTGACCGGGCCGCGGGACTTCCGGCCCGCCACGCCGGGACCAAGGTCCTTTTTTACAATAGAAGCTGTGACTTAACTCGCAGTCCGTGGATATCCACCCCTTCCTTAGGTAATCCTTACCTCACTGAAGGTCGAGTGGATCGAGGACACGGTGACGCCACGCGAAGCGACCACGGGCGCGGCCATGCGGCTGAGCCGGGTCACCGGTGACCGCAGGCATCGCCGCCGGCTCGTCGAACTGGGCTTCGTGCCCGGCGCGGACGTCTCGGTGATCGCCAGGGGCGTGAACGGCGGGCTCATCCTGGCCCTCGGCGACGCGCGGGTGGCCGTGGACGCCGGGACGGCGGCCACGCTCCTCGTCGAGCCGTCCCATGACTGACGTCCGGCCCGCGAAGACGCTGCTCGCCAAGTCCTGCTGCGACGAGCACACCGGCACGGTGGACGAACGCGCTCCCCGGGTGGCGCTCGCCGGCAACCCGAACGTGGGCAAGTCCACGCTCTTCAACACGCTCACCGGCGCCCGGCAGAGCGTCGGGAACTGGCCGGGCAAGACGGTGAGCGTCGCGCGGGGCACCTGGCGGGCGTCCGGCGGCGACGTCACCCTGATCGACCTGCCGGGGACCTACAGCCTCCTGCCGGGCTCACCCGACGAGGCGCTCACCCGCGACGTGCTCGTGGACCACGGCATGGACGGCCGCCCGGACGCCGTCGTCATCGCCGTCGACGCCGCCAACCTCGCCCGGAACCTGTATCTCCTCGCCCAGGTCATGGAGACCGGCGTGCCGCTCGTCGTGGCCCTCACCATGGTCGACGTCGCCCGCGCCCGCGGCGTGCGGGTCGATGCCGGCCGGCTGTCGGCGCTGGTCGGCGCGCCCGTCGTCCCCATGGTGCCGCGCCGTGGCGAGGGGCTGGACGCGCTGGACCGCGCCGTCGCCGAGGCCCTCGCGAACCCGCGTCCGCCGGCCGTCCCGCCCCTCGGCGACCACGTCGAACCGGCCCTGGCCGCGCTGGCCGCCGAACTGCCCGCCGCGTCCACCGCACGGTTTCCGGCACGCTGGCTCTCCATCGCGCTGATCACCGGCGAGGCCGTCCCGGGCGTCCCGGACGGGACCGCCGCCCTGGCCCGCGACCTCGGCGCCGCCCTCGTGGACGGCGACGACCTCGGCGACCCGGAGGTCTTGGTCGCCGAGCAGCGCTACGCGTGGGTGCACAAGGTCATCGCGGACGTCGTGACCCGCCGCGGCGACACGCGGACCACCTGGTCGGACCGGGTGGACCGGGTGCTCACCTCCCGCTGGTCCGGTGCCCCGATCTTCCTCGCCGTCATGTGGGGCGTGTTCGTCCTCACCACGAAGGCCGCCGCGCCCCTCACGGCCGCGCTGCAGGCGCTGATCGACGGTCCGGTGGCGGGCGCGGCCGGCGGCGCGCTGACCGCGATCGGCGCCGGCGCCCCGGTGCGGGGCCTGGTGGTCGACGGGATCATCGCCGGGGTCGGCCAGCTGCTCGGTTTCGTGCCGCTGATGGCCATCATGTTCGTGCTGCTCGCGGTCCTGGAGGACTCCGGCTACCTCGCCCGCGCCGCCTTCGTCGTGGACCGGCTGATGCGGCTCATCGGGCTGCCCGGCCGCGCCTTCCTGCCGCTGATCGTCGGGTTCGGCTGCAACGTCCCGGCCGTGGCGGGCACCCGCATCCTCGCCGACCGCAGGCACCGCCTGCTGACCGGCCTGCTCGTCCCGTTCGTCACCTGCAGCGCCCGCCTCACCGTGTACGTGCTGGTGGCGAGCGTGTTCTTCGGCGACGCCGCCGGCACCGTGGTGTTCGCCATGTACGTCCTGTCGATCGCGCTGGTGATCGGCATCGGCCTGCTGCTGCGCCGCACCCTGTTCCGCGGCATGGCCGGCGAGCCGCTGGTGCTGGACCTGCCCCCGTACCGGCTGCCCACGCTCCGGCTGATCGGCACGCAGACCTGGGTGAAGCTCCGCGCGTTCCTCCGCACGGCCGGCGGCGTGATCGTCGCGACCGTCACCCTGGTCTGGCTGCTGTCGTCGATCCCGGTCGGCCAGGGCACGTTCGGCGACACCCCCGTCGAGCACAGCGTCTACGGCGTGGCGGCCCGGACCGCGGCACCGGCCTTCGCCCCGGCGGGCTTCGGCGACTGGCACAACTCCGCGGCCCTGCTCACCGGCTTCGTCGCCAAGGAGGCCGTCGTCTCGACCACGGCGCAGACCTACAGCATGAGCGAGAGCGCCGGAGACGGCGAACTCGCCCCGGCCCTGCGCGCCACCTTCGACCGGACGTCGGGCGGGCATCCGCTCCCGGCCGTGCTGGCGTTCCTCGTGTTCCTCCTCGCCTACACGCCGTGCATGGCCACCGTCGCCGCCCAATGGGCCGAGATGGGCGGACGGCTGACCCTCTTCGGCATCGGCATGCAGCTCACCGTGGCCTGGCTCCTGGCGGTCGCGGTGTTCCAGCTGGGGAGGCTGTTCTGGTGAGCCCCCTGCGACGACTCCTCGAAGAGATCACCGCCGCGCACGAACCGGTCAGCCTGGAGGAGATAGCCCGCCGCGTCGGCGTGACCCGCGACGAGGCCGAGTCCATGGTCGCCTACTGGACCCGCAAGGGCCTGCTGACCACCGACGACCTCACCGCCGCCTGCCCTGCCACCGGCTGCGGCGGCTGCGCGCTCGGCAGGAACGGCAAGCCCGGCTGCGGCCCCCGCGGCTCGGGCCCCGCCCTGCTGGCCATCACCCGCTCCCCGCACCGCTGACGGCCGGCGGTGTCCCGCCGGGTCAGGCCGTCCGTTCGGTGCGGTTGCGCAGCCACAGCGAGACGTACACCAGGGCGACCAGGACCGGGACCTCGATGAGAGGGCCGACGACACCGGCCAGGGCCTGCCCGGAGGTGACGCCGAAGGTGGCGATGGTGACGGCGATGGCCAGTTCGAAGTTGTTGCCGGCGGCGGTGAAGGCGAGCGTCGCGGTGCGCGGGTAGGGCAGCCGGACGGCGCGTCCGAGGGCGTAGGAGCCACCCCACATCAGCGCGAAGTAGGCCAGCAGCGGCAGGGCGATGCGGGCGACGTCACCGGGCCGGGACGTGATGGTGTCGCCCTGCAGCGCGAACAGGATGACGATGGTGAACAGCAGCCCGTACAGGGCGAGCGGGCCGATGCGGGGCAGGAAGCGGGTCTCGTACCAGTCGCGGCCGCGGGTCTTCTCGCCGATGCGGCGGGAGAGGTATCCGGCCAGCAGCGGGATGCCGAGGAAGACCAGCACGTTGACCACGATCTTGCCGGTGGAGAAGTGCAGGTCGTCGGTGGCCAGGCCCAGCCATCCGGGCAGCACGCGCAGGTAGAACCAGCCCAGTGCGCCGAACGCGACGACCTGGAAGAGCGAGTTGAGGGCGACCAGGACGGCGGCGGCCTCGCGGTCGCCGCGGGCCAGGTCGTTCCAGATGATGACCATGGCGATGCAGCGGGCGAGCCCGACGATGATCAGACCCGTGCGGTACTCGGGCAGGTCGGGCAGGAACGTCCAGGCCAGTGCGAACATCACCGCGGGGCCGACCAGCCAGTTGAGCACTATCGAGGAGATCATCAAGCGGCGGTCGCCGGTGACGGTGTCGAGCCGGTCATAGCGCACCTTGGCCAGCACCGGATACATCATGACCAGCAGCCCGAGCCCGATCGGCAGGGAGACACCGCTGATCTCGACCTTGGCCAGCACGTCGTCCAGGCCGGGAATCGCGCGGCCCAGCAGCAGCCCGGCGGCCATCGCCGCGAGGATCCACGCCGGCAGGAAGCGGTCGAGGACGGACAGCCGGGCGACGAGGCCGCGTTCCGCATCGTGCGCCGGTGCGGGAGGCTCGGTGTGCGAGGTGGTCACGGGCAGGGTCTCTTCCGGGTCTCGGAGCGGGTCTGTTCGGCGGCGCCGGCCAGTCCGGTCAGCTCGGCCGCCAGGGCGCGCAGCGGCTCGGGACGCAGCCGGTAGTAGGTGAACCGGCCGCAGGGTTCGGAGTCGACCAGCCCGGCCTCGCGCAGGGCCCGCAGGTGGTTGGAGATGTTGGTCTGCCGGGCGCCGGTCTCCTCGACCAGGTGGCACACGCACAGCGCCTCGCGGGCCAGCAGTTCGACGATACGGGCCCGCAGCGGGTCGCCGAGCAACCGCAAGCCATCATTATCAACTGATATCATCACAGACTGATATTTTAGCAGCCGTATCTCCGTGCCGGAGGACGGCCTTGCGCCGGCCCGAGCCGCACACGGAGCCCGAGCCGCGGACGGAGGAAGTGCCGTGTCCGACAAGCCGAGCGTGCTGTTCGTCTGCGTGCACAATGCGGGCCGCTCCCAGATGGCCGCCGCCTATCTGACCCACCTGGCCGGAGACGCGGTCGAGGTGCGTTCGGCCGGGTCCGAGCCCGCCGAGGCGGTCAATCCCGCCGTGGTGGCGGCGATGGCGGAGGACGGCATCGACATCTCCGCCGAAATCCCCAAGGTGCTGACCGCGGACGCCGTCCGGGGCTCCGCTGTCGTCATCACCATGGGCTGCGGCGACACCTGTCCGGTCTTCCCCGGCAAGCGCTACCTGGACTGGACGCTGGACGATCCCGCCGGGCGGGGCGTCGAGGCCGTCCGCCCCATCCGCGACGAGATCCGCGAGCGCGTCGCGGCCCTGGCCGCCGAGCTTCTCGGCCCCGCGGGTTCGCGAGGGGCCTGACCGCGCCGCACCCCGCCGGGGCTCGGCCCGTGACGCCGTCTGCGGACGCCGGGGAGGTGCTGCACTCGGCCGGCTACCGGCGCCCCGAACCGTTCGCCGGGAAGCGGGTGGTGATCGTCGGCGGCGGGAACTCGGCCGTGCAGATCGCGGTCGAACTGGCCGCCGTCGCCGACGTCACGCTGGCCACCCCGCATCCGCTGCGGTTCACCCCGCAGCGCATCGCGGGCCGCGACGTCCACATCTGGCTGCGGCGCACCGGCCTGGACACCGCAGGCTGGGCCCGGCCGCTGCTGACCGGCGGCAAGGGCACCCCGGTCATGGAGACCGGCACCTACCGGGACGCCGTCGCCTCGGGGAACCCCGACCGCCGCCCGATGTTCACCCGCCTGGACGGTGACCACGTCGTCTGGGCCGACGGCGTCCGCGAGCACGCCGACGTGGTGCTGCTCGCCACCGGATACCGGCCGGACGCCGGCTACCTGGCCGGACTCGGCGCCCTGGACGAGGACGGGACGCCCCGCCACCGCGGCGGCGTCTCCACCACCCATGCCGGGCTCGGTTACGTCGGGCTGGAGTGGCAGCGCTCGCTCGCCTCGGCCACCCTGCGCGGCGTCGGCGCCGACGCCCGCCACGTTCTCACCCGGCTGCTCAAGCGGTCACGCCGCACCGGAGCGCGAGCCCGCGCGAGGCGGCTCCCCGCGGCGGCGGGCCGGTGACCGGCCCGCCGCACGGCCGGGAACCGCGGCACTCGCCGGTCAGCGGGCGCAGATCGCCTCGACGAATTCGCCGACGGTCTCTTCGGGCAGGCTGCGGGCCAGGTCGGCCTCGCTGATCATGCCGACCAGCCGGCGGTTCTCCAGGACCGGAAGCCGGCGGATCTGGTGCTCCTCCATCGCCTGCAGCACCGAGTCCACCTCGGCGTCGGCGTCCACGGTGACGGGTTTGCCCTGGGCGAACTCGCCCGCGGTGGTGGACTGCGGGTCAGCGCCCTCGGCCACGCACTTGATCACGATGTCGCGGTCGGTGAGGATGCCGTGCAGCCGGTCGTCCTCCCCGCAGATCGGCAGTGCGCCGACGTCCAGGTCGCGCATCCGCTGCGCCGCGGAGGCGAGGGTGTCGTTCTCGCCGATGCAGGTGGCACCGGAGTGCATGATGTCTCGGGCAGTGGTCATGAGGTCCCCCCTGTGAGTTCTCCTCGCCGGCGTGTGCGCCCGGCGGGAGGTTGTCACCTTTCTGGCAGGCTGCGTCACCCGCCGGTGCCCGGGGCAGAGACGAAGGTCCCTGAGTTCGTAGATCTCGGGGACGGTCCGGGCCCCCGGGGCCCCTCAGTACTCGCACACATGGTGGGCGCAGCCGCCCGCGTACGCGCCGTCGACCTGGACCGGCGCCTGCCGCGGCGGTTCCGCGAGGTAGGTGAGCACCTGGCCGGGCTTGCTGCCGTACCGGTAGACGGTGATGCCCTTGACGCCGGCGCGCCATGCCTCAAGGTAGATGCGTTTCACCTCGTCGACCGTGGCGGACGCCGGAAGGTTCACCGTCTTCGACACGCCCGCGTCGATGTGCCGCTGGACGGCGGCCTGCATCGCCAGGTGCGCCTCGGGCGGTACCTGGGCGGCGGTGACGAAGGCGTGCCGCACGTCGGCGGGCACCGACGGGTGGTCGGGGAGGCTGCCGGTGGCGGCGATGTCGGCCATGAGGTGCTCGGACCAGAATCCGCGGTCGCGGGCCGTCCGCTCGAACAGCGGATCGACCTCGATGAGGTGCCGGCCCAGCACGTTGCGGACGTAGGCGAGGGCGAACATCGGCTCGATCCCCGAGGTGGTGCCGGCGATGAGGGAGATCGTCCCGGTCGGCGCCACCGCGGTCAGCTGCGCGTTGCGCAGTGGCGGCCCGCCGGCGTGGACGCTCTGGCCGAAGCAGGGGAACGGGCCGCGTTCTGCGGCGAGCTCGGCCGACGCCTCGCGGGCCGCGGCGGCGATCCGGTGGGCGATGCGGCCGGCCAGGCGGACCGCCTCCGCCGAGCCGTAGGGCACCCCGAGCATGGCCAGCAGCTCGGCCAGCCCCATGAAACCCAGCCCGATCTTGCGGGTGCGGCGCGCCGCCTCCTCCAGTTCGCCGAAGGGGAACCGGTTCACCTCGATGACGTCGTCCAGGAACCGGACCGCCAGCCTCACCGCGCCGGTCAGCCGCGGCCAGTCCACCGTGCCGCCGCTGACGAAGCGCGGCAGGTTCAGCGAGCCGAGATTGCACGATTCGTACGGCAGCAGCGGCACCTCTCCGCAGGGGTTGGCCGCCTCGATCCGCCCGAGCGAGGGCACGGGGTTGGCGCGGTTGATGCGATCGGTGAACAGCAGGCCGGGGTCGCCGGTGCGCCACGCCTGCGCGGCGATGAGGTCGAACAGCTCGGCCGCGTCCACCTCCCCGGCCGTCTCCCCGGTGCGGGGGTTCACCAGCGGCCAGGACGCCCGGTCCTGGACGGCGTGCAGGAACGCGTCGGGCGCCGCCACCGACAGGTTGAAGTTCTCGAAGTGCTCGGAGTGGGCCTTGGCCGCCGCGAACGCGCGGATGTCGGGATGCGCGCAGTCGAGCACCGCCATGTTCGCCCCGCGGCGGCGCCCGCCCTGGCGGACGACCTGCGTGGCGACGTCGAAGACGCGCATGAACGGCACCGGGCCGCTCGCGACGCCGTGCGTGGAGCGCACCGGGTCGCCGGCCGGACGCAGATGCGAGAAGGCGAATCCGGTGCCGCCCCCGCCCTGCTGGATGAGCACCGCGTCCTTGACCGCCGTGAAGATCGAGTCAAGGGAGTCCTCCACCGGGAGCACGAAGCACCCCGACAGCAGGCCCAGCTCGGTCCCCGCGTTCACCAGGGTCGGCGAGTTGGGCAGGAACTCCAGCGCCCGCATGGCCCGGCCGAACTCCCCGGCCCAGTGCGCGGAGGCGCCGGGAGGGAACTCCTCCTCCGCGCGCGCCACGTGACCGGCGACCCGGTCCATCATCTCGCCGGTGGACTCGACGACGGCGCCGGTCTCGTCCCGGCGCAGATAACGCTCCCTGAGCACGACCGTGGCCGCCAGGGTGAGCTTGAGCTCATCGCGCACGCCGAGCATGCGCTTGGAGTCCCGCAGCTCCGCGCGGCGGCTGCGGTAGAGCAGGTAGGCGCGGGCGACGTCGGCGAGCCCGGCCGTCATCAGGGTGTCCTCGACGGCGTCCTGCACCTGCTCGACCGTCGGCGCCCGCCCGTCGAAGCGCGCGGCGACCCGGTCGACCACCCGGCGCGCGGCCTTACCGATCACGCCCGGGTCCCGGACCCCGGCCTCGGCGGCGGCCCGGTCGATCGCCCGCCGGATCTGCTCGGGGTCGAACGCGACGAGCGTGCCGTCGCGCTTGCGGATCTCACGGGGGAGAACAGCCATCCACATCACCCTGTCCCGCGGTCGTGCGACCGGATTCCGTGTGCGGTACCGACCGGCCACCGGCGTCACCCGTGCCGGCCTGTACCAGGGACCTTCCCCGCTCACGGGGTACTGGTGCGTCATGCGCGTCAACGACGAGGTGGGGGCCCTGCTGGAGGAGTACGCCGATCTGCTGGCGATCACCGGCGGGGACGCGTTCAAGGTGCGGGTGTACGAGAAGGCGGCCCGGTCGGTGGCCGGTCACCCGGCGGACCTGGCCGGGCTGGACGCCGCCGGGCTGCGCGGCATCCCGAACGTGGGCAAATCGATCGCGGCGAAGATCGAGGAGTATCTGTCCACCGGGAGCATCCATGCGCTGGAGGAACTGCGGGCCCGGATCCCGGTGGGCGTCCGGCAGTTGACGCTGGTGCCCACGCTCGGCCCGAAGAAGGCGATGGTGCTCTACCACGAACGCGGCATCGACTCGGTCGAGGCGCTGTCCGAGGCCATCGAGGCCGGCCACCTGCACGGCCTGCCCGGTTTCGGCGCCAGGACCGAGGAGAACCTGCGGCACGGGATCGAGATCCTGCACAAGGCGGGCCGGCGCGTCCCGCTCGGGACGGCGCTGGAGCTCGCCGAGTCCGTCGTGGCCGACCTGGCGGCGGTCCCCGGCTGTGCACGCTGCGCGTTCGCCGGGTCGCTGCGGCGGATGAGGGAGACGGTGGGGGACGTCGACGTGCTGGCCGCGTCCGGCCGCCCGGCGGCCCTGATGGCGGCCTTCACCGGGCTGCCGCTGGCCGAGCAGGTCATCGCGGCCGGGGACACCAAGACCTCGATCCGCACCGGTGCGGGACTGCAGGTGGACCTGCGGGTGGTGCCGCCGGAGGACTGGGGCGCGGCCCTGCAATATTTCACCGGGTCCAAGGCGCACAACATCCGCACCCGCGAGATCGCCGTCCACGCCGGGCTCAAACTGTCGGAGTACGGCCTGTTCGACGTCGCGACCGGCACCAAGATCGTGTCCGCGGCGGAGGACGAGGTGTACGCCCGGCTCGGGCTGCCGTGGATCCCGCCGCCGCTGCGCGAGGACACCGGGGAGATCGAGGCGGCGCTGCGCGGCGAGCTGCCCGTCCTGGTGGCCGAGGCCGACCTCCGCGGGGACCTGCACACCCACACCGACCTGTCCGACGGGCTGGCGAGCCTGCCGGACATGGTCGCCGCGGCCGCGGCCCGCGGGTACTCCTACTACGCCGTCACCGACCACGCGCCCGGCCTGGCCATGCAGCGGATGACCGACGAGAAGATGCTGGCCCAGCGCGAGCAGGTCCGCGAGCTCGACGGCCGCCACAACGGCATGCGGGTCCTGCACGGCACCGAACTCAACATCGACCCCGACGGCGGCGTCGACTGGCCCGCCGGCTTCCTGGCCGGGTTCGATGTGTGCGTCGCCTCGATCCACTCCCACTTCGACCAGCCGGCCGCGGCGATGACCCGGCGGCTGATCCGCGCCTGCGAGAACCACTTCGTCACCATCCTGGGCCATCCCAGCGCACGGCTGATCGGCCGGCGGCCGCCGGTCGACGCCGACTGGGACGCGGTGTTCGCCGCGTGCGCGTGCACCGGCACCGCCCTGGAGATCGACTCGCTCCCCGACCGCCTCGACCTGTCCGCCGGGCACGTGCGCCGGGCCCGGCGGCACGGCGTCAGGTTCGCCATCGACAGCGACGCCCACGCCGTCCCGCACCTGGCCTGCACGCGCTATGGGGTCGGTACCGCGCAGCGCGGCTGGCTCACGGCGGACGAGGTCATCAACACCTGGCCGGTGGACCGGCTGATCGACTTCCTGCGGGCGAACCGCTGACATCCCCGGCCGGCCGGGACGAGACCCGAACACGTGCGGCCTACGGTGCGTCCTGCGGGGTGTCCGGTGAGGGAGGTTCGGGTCCGGTGCCGGTGGTCTTGAGCCGTTCCTTGAGTTCGGCGAGTTCCCTGTCCACGGCGGCGGCCGTGGTGATCTCCTGCAGCCGGGCCTGGATCTCCTCGTCGCCGGCGGGCTGGGTGGCGTCGGCGAGCGCGCCGGAGGCGAGCAGGTCGTCCAGTGCGCTGACGCGGGCCTGCAAGCGCGCGGTCTTGTCCTGGGCGTGCAGGGCGGCCAGGCCCGCGTCGCTCATGTCCTCCGAGACACCGGTGAACGTCTCGTTGATGTAGGTTTCCGCGGCGGCGGCCGTGTACTGGGCCTTGATGGCCTCCTTGCGGGTGCCGAACGTCTCCACCTTGGCCTGCAGCCGCTTCGTCGCGTCGGCGAGCTTCCTCTCCTCCTCGCTCAACTCGTCCTGCCTTTCCTGGAGTTCGCCGGCGTGGGCGAGGACGGCCGTCCGGCGGGTGAGCGCCTGGCGGGCGAGGTCCTCGTCGCCGGCGGACATCGCCTGCTCGGCCTGCTGCGAGAGCCTGTCGGCCGAGCGCCGCAGCCCGGCGGCCCTGCGTTCGACCCCGGCGCGTCCGGTGGCGACGTCCACCAGCGCGCGCTTGACCGCCTGCAGCATCTCCACTTGCTTGTCGTAGGAGTAGTCCAGGAGTTCACGCGGGTCCTCGATGCGGTCCAGCGTCGCGTGCGTCTTGGCCTTGAACAGCGTGGCGATCCGGTCGGTGATGCTCACCGACATCACCTCCTGTCGTTGCGCGTGGCCTGTGGCCTTTCACCCACAGTCCGCACGTTCCGGCACGGATGTGTAGGGCCGTTGGTCCCTGCGGCGGTCACCGCACGTGGACCACGTGAGCGCCCGTGCAACTTCGGCATCGTCGCCTCCCTCGGGGCTATGCCGGGGTGATCAGGCCGTAGTGGCCGTCGTAGCGGTGGTAGAGCACGTTGCCTCGCGCGGTGCCGTCGTCGAGGAAGAACACCCACGGCAGCCCGATGCTCTCCAGCCGCTGGATTGCCGCGGGCACGCTCAGCCGCGGCGGGGGATGGGGGCTGATCGTCAGCGGAACGGCCACCGGGTCATGCCGGTCCTCCCGCGGGGTGACCTGGGCGAGCCGGTAGCCCTCGCCGCGGTGGTAGATGACGCTGTCCTGCCCGGTCTCCACATCGGTGAACAGCAGGAACCCGTAGTCCAGCGACTCCATGTCGAAGGCCGCCTCGTCGGGGGACTCGGAGGCCAGGGTGAACGACTTGTGCCGGATCAGCTCCCGCTCCTCGACCGGACGCGGATAGTAGTCCGGGCGCTGGGCCGGCTCGGCGTCGTGCCGCCACTCGTGCGGGCCGGGCAGGGGCTGGGCGCCCCGGCGGGCCTCCCAGTGCCGGCTGATGCGGCGGAGCCGGTGCAGCAGCCGGTCATGGAGCCGGTCGATCGCCTCGGGCATGGTCTCCGCCGCCACCTGCGCCCGCACCAGGCGGCCGTTGACGTCCAGGTTGGCCTGTGCGAGCGCCGGGCGGGCCACCGCCGGATCGGCCGCCATGGTCAGTCTCACGCGGGCGAACAGCACCGGCTCCGGCGCGTGCCCGAACACCGCGGTCACCTTGGAACGCGCGTAGTCGGCGGAGCCGTCCGGCACCGCTCCCCGGTGCTCCACGGCCACCTCGGGGGCGGCCCGGGTCGTCGATCGCTTCATCAGGTTCGCGGCGTGGATACCCCTGCCTTCAGGCAGGGGAGGAAACGCCGCTCCCTCCCTTCGTTCACTTGGAAACCGATAGGATGTGAGGCATGGCACGGCAGGTGAAGCGGGCTTTCCGGTACCGCTTCCATCCCACGGACGAGCAGGCGGAAGAGCTTGCCCGCACGTTCGGCTGCGCGCGCCTGGTCTACAACCGGGCGCTGGAGGAACGCACCCGCGCCTGGTACACCGAGCAGCGCCGCGTCTCCTATGTGGAGACCTCCGCGATGCTCACCGCCTGGAAACGCACCCCGGATCTGGCGTTCCTGGGCGAGGTATCGAGCGTGCCGTTGCAGCAGGCGCTGCGGCACCTGCAGACGGCGTTCACGAACTTCTTCGCCAAACGCGCCGCCTACCCGCGTTTCAAGTCGCGGAAGAAGTCCCGGCAGTCTGCGGAGTACACCCGCAGCGCGTTCAAGTGGAGTGACGGGCGCCTGACGCTGGCGAAGATGTCCGAGCCGCTGGCGATCGTGTGGTCCCGGCCGCTGCCCGAGCATGCCGTGCCGTCCACGGTCACCGTCAGCCGGGACGCGGCGGGGCGGTGGTTCGTGTCCCTGCTGTGCGAGGACGCCATCACCCGCCTGGACCCCGTCGACCAGGCCGTGGGCATCGACGCCGGGGTCACGTCGCTGGTGACCCTGTCGACCGGGGAAAAGGTCACCAACCCCCGCCACGAACGCCGCGACCGCGAGCGCCTCGCCCGCGCGCAGAAGGACCTGGCCCGCAAGGCCAAGAGCTCGAAGAACCGCGAGAAGGCCAAGACGCGCGTCGCGCGGATCCACGCCCGCATCGCCGACCGCAGGCGAGACTTCCTGCACAAGCTTTCGACTCGGCTCGTCCACGAGAACCAAGTGGTCGTGATCGAGGACCTCAACGTCGCGGGCATGGTCGCCAACCACTCCCTCGCTCGCGCCATCAGTGACGCGGCGTGGCGGGACCTGCGGACCATGCTGGAGTACAAGGCCGACTGGTACGGCCGCGAACTCGTCGTGATCGACCGGTGGTTCCCATCCTCCAAGACGTGCTCGGAGTGCGGGGCCATCACCGAGGCGATGCCCCTCAGCGTGAGGGAATGGGAGTGCGGGTGCGGCGCCCGACACGACCGCGACGTCAACGCAGCGAAGAACATTCTGGCCGCCGGGCTGGCGGTAGCAGCCTGTGGAGCCGACGTAAGACCCAAACGGCGCAAGCCGAGCGGGCAGACGGCGACGAAGCAGGAAACCCACGGGGCGACCCGTGGAATCCCCCGCCTTTAGGCGGGTGGAGGAAGTCAAGACATTCCCTCCGTCTGTGCGGGCCCTGGCCGGACGCGGTGCGGATGACCGCCAACGGGGGGACGGGGATGACGGATGACGCCTTGCCGGCCAGGGCGGTTCCTGAACCCTGCGGCGCGTGCCCTTCCCGATGGTCTCGAGAATCGAGCCCCATGCCTGATGCCAGCCTCGGCCGCCCCGGCCCGGGAGACCAGCGGACGAACGGCACCGGAGGGTGGGACCTTCGGCCATGACGCGGGCAGGTGCGCCGGGCGTCCCGCTGAATGCCGCGGCCGGTCAGCCCTTGACGACGCCGAGCGGGACGAGGCGGGCGATCTTGCGGCACAGCCCGGCCCCTTCGGCGACTTCGGCGACGGCGTCGATGTCCTTGTAGGCCGTGGGGGCCTCTTCGGCGAGGCCGCGCCAGGACGCGCCCCGCACCGCGATGCCCGCGGCCTCCAGCCGGTCGCGCAGTTCCCGGCCGCGCACGGTGCGGGCCGCCTGGTGCCGGCTCTGGGTACGGCCCGCGCCGTGGCAGGTGGAGTCGAACGCCGGGTTGCCCGGGACGCCGGCGAGCACATAGGAGGCGGTGCCCATGGTGCCGGGGATGAACACCGGCTGGCCGGTCCCGGCGAGGTCCGGCGGCAGGTCCGGGTGCCCGGGCGGGAAGGCCCGGGTGGCGCCCTTGCGGTGCACGCACAACCGGCGTGGCACGCCGTCCACCCGGTGGGTTTCGATCTTGGCGAGGTTGTGGGACACGTCGTACACCAGCTCCAGATCGGCCCCGTAGATCTCGGCGAAGGCGCGCCGGGTGGCCTGGCCGAGCAACTGCCGGTTGGCCCGCCCGTAGTTGGCCGCGGCCGCCATCGCGCCCAGGTACCGGCGGCCCTCCGGGGACTCGACGGGGGCACAGGCCAGTTGCGGGTCGGGGACGTCGATCCCGTAGCGGTCCATGGCGGCCTGCATGACGTGCACGTGGTCGGTGCAGATCTGGTGGCCGAGCCCGCGCGAACCGCAGTGGATCATCACGCAGATCCGCCCGGCGCCGATCCCGAAGACCCGGGCCACGCCCTCGTCGTAGATCTGGTCGACCACCTGCACTTCCAGGAAGTGGTTGCCCGCCCCGAGGCTGCCCAGCTGCTCAAGCCCGCGCTGCTCGGCACGGGCGCTGACACCGGCCGCGTCGGCGTCCGCCACCGCGCCCCGATCCTCGCAGCGGTCCAGGTCACGGGCGGTGCCATGGCCGTGTTCGACCGCATACGCCGAGCCGCCGGCCAGGACCTGTTCAAGCTGCGACCGGCCGGCGAGCGGCCAGACGGCGCCGCGCCGAAGGCCGCGGGGAATGGTGTGGCCGAGCCGGTCCATGAGCGTGCCCAGCTTTGGCGCGAGGGTGTCGCGATCCAGGTCGGCGGCCAGCAGCCGGACCCCGCAGGAGATGTCGAAACCCACCCCGCCGGGAGAGACGACCCCGCCGTCCGCGACATCGGTGGCCGCCACGCCGCCGATGGGGAACGCGTATCCCCAGTGGATGTCGGGCATCGCGTACGAGGCGGTGACGATGCCGGGCAGCGTCGCGACATTGGCCACCTGTGTCAGGGCCTCGTCGGTGGCGATATCGGGCAGTAGGGCGCGGGAGGCGAACACCACGCCCGGTACCCGCATGGCCCCTTCCCGTTCGATCCGGAAGCGGTACGGGGTCTCTTCGACGATCTTCATGGCCGCCCCTGCGTCGCCGTCAGCGCCGGCGTGGACTTCTCGGCATCCGCGCCCGCCCGCCGCTCAGAGCGCCCATGTCTCCAGGGCGAGCAGATCGCGCATCGACACCATGCCGACCAGGCGTCCGTGGTCGGCCACCGGCAGGTGCCGGATGCCCTCCTCCAGCATCCGGCGGGTGACCTCGCGCGAGTCCTCGTCCAGCGCGGCGGTCCTGATCTGCGCCGAGGCGTACGCCGCCGCCTGCTGGGCGGCCGGTTCGGTCGCCGCGGCCAGCGCCCTGACCAGGTCGCGTTCGGTGATGATCCCGGTGACCCGCTCACCGTCGAGCACCGCGAGGGCGCCGACGTCCTGGTCCACCATCCGCCGCGCCACCTCGGCCAGATGCTCGTCCGCCTGGCAGCCGAAGACCGTCGGCCGGTACACGTTGCTGATCAGCATGGTTCCCCCCGTTGGGTCGATCAGGTCCGGCCGGCCGAAGCCCGCCTCCACTCCGGGGACCGGCGGACCTCCGCCAAGCCTTCGGCGCGGGCGGGGCCGCGGAGCCGAACCTTCTCCACGGCCAGAATGTGTCCAGCCCTGCCGGGCGGAAACGCTGACACGTGGACCGGTGAGCGGGAAAGGTAAAAGAGGGGGAATATCTCACCCAGAATGTCGTTACCGACGATATTCCGGCAAGGTCATCGAGGTTGCCGGACGGCGATCCACGGGGCGCCTCGGAACCCCGAATGAGCAGTGTCCCTCGGGTGCCGATGGCAGCGTGCTTGACTGAAAGCACAGGTCAGATAGGTTCGACTGGAGGTACTTCGTCCGAATTCTTCGCAGCACGCTCTGGTGACCGCTCTGCCGGGACGGCGTCCCATCAAGAAGGCCGGTGTCCAGGTTCGTCTCGGCTTCCGGCCCGATGCGGCACCGGCCGAACCGGTAATCCGCAGGGGCAACATCAGTTGTTCGTGCAGTCCGGGGAACTCTGAACACCGGTCATTCAATACAACCAGGACAGCGCCGATTCTGTTCCGGGCACGGGAATGGTGCAGCCCGCGCGACGGCCGGGCAGCCGGGCCGAAGCGGCCGCCGGGCGCCACCTCGCAGCCGGCGCGGCGTGACCGCGAAGGTCGACACACGGGGGAGCAGCGACATGATCACGCTCAGCATCATCAAGGCCGACACCGGCGGGTTCGTCGGTCACGCGGCGGTGCATCCGGACATGATCGCCGAGGCGCGGCACCGGGTGGAGCACATGGTCGACAGTGAACTGCTCATCGACGGGCACGTCGCCACGTGCGGCGACGACATGTCCCTCATCATGACCCATCAGCACGGCCCGGACGCCCGGCTGATCCACTCCTTCGCCTGGGACACCTTCCAGGCCACCACCCACATCGCGCAACGGCTCGGCCTGTACGGCGCGGGCCAGGACCTGCTGTCGGACGCCTTCTCCGGCAACCTGCGCGGCATGGGCCCCGGCTACGCCGAACTGGAGTTCGAGGAGCGGCAGTCGGAGCCGGTGATCTGCTTCCTCGCCGACAAGACCGAGCCGGGAGCGTGGAACCTCCCGCTCTACAAGATGTTCGCCGACCCGTTCAACACCGCGGGCCTGGTCATCGACGCCAAGATGCACGCCGGTTTCGAGTTCGAGGTGTACGACCTGTTCGAGGAGAAGCGGATCTTCTTCGACTGCCCGGCCGACCTGTACGACATGCTGATGTTCATCGGCGCGCCGGCCCGCTACGTGGTGCACGGCGTGCGGTCCAAGACCCTGGACCAGACGGCGGCCGCCACCAGCACCCAGCGGCTGTCGCTGATCGCCGGCAAGTACGTCGGCAAGGACGACCCCGTCATGATCGTGCGCTGCCAGTCCGGGCTGCCCGCCGTCGGCGAGGCGCTGGAGCCGTTCAGCTTCTCCTACACCGTCGGCGGCGCCATGCGCGGCTCGCACCACGCCCCGCTCATGCCCGTTTCCATGGAGGACTCGCACCCCGCCCGGTTCGACGGGCCGCCCCGGGTGGTCGCCCTCGGCTTCCAGGTTCACGAGGGCAGGCTCATCGGCCCCCGCGACCTGTTCGCCGACCCCTCCTTCGACGAGGCCCGCCGCCAGGCCAACCACGCGATGGACTACCTGCGCCGCCACGGCCCGTTCGAGCCGCACCGGCTGCCGCTGGAGGACCTGGAGTACACCACCATGCCGCAGTTGGCCGACCGGCTCGCCGACCGCTGGTCGCCGATGACCACCGTGCTGGCCGAGCAGGAGACGCCCATCATTCCCTGACCGGCCCTGCCGTCCGCCCTGCGCCCCGGCGAGGTGCGGAGACCGCCGAGGGGACGGCCACCGGAATGCCGCCGTCTAATCCTTCGGTGTCTCCGGTGCATCGGACGGGTAGTGCTCGATGGTGGCGTCGGAGGCGGGGAAGAACGTGCTCTCGTGCCCGTCGTCCCACCGGACGAGGTAGGGCGGTGCTCCTTCCCGGCCGTGCACCTCAATGATCTCGGCGTTGCGGTTCGGCTCGCCCACGTGGTGTCCGTGGATCACCAGCCGGTCACCTACGCTCGCTTGCATGGCGTCCCCCCGATGTTCCGCTCTTCCTGACGTTCGGTTCTGAGTCCATCGTGGTGCGGACCGCGGCCGGCAGCCAGGGTCGAAGGTCCATATCGGCGCAGGTCGGCGGAGGGCTGGGGGCGGGTCGGCTCCGGCGGCTGCGGCGCGGCGTGCCTGTCATCTCTGCCCGAGGCGGGGGAAGGACACCCCGTGGCGCGACCGACGGTGGACCGTGGTGCGGGCGAGTGCACGGATGCGCCGGCCCGCCGATGATGCGGGCGGTCACGCCGGCATCCGACCGGCACCGGCTTTCCGGTGCGGACGAGGAGGGGCGATGTCCATCCAGATCGTGTCAGGGACGGCGCATCCGGCGCTGACCGACGCCGTCGCGGACGCGCTGGGCACCGAGCCGGTGACGAGCGAGGTGGTGCGTTTCCCCGACGGGGAGCTGCGGCCGGTCGTGGGCGGTGTGCAGGGCGGGGACGTGTACGTGCTCCAGCCCACGGGACCCGCCGTGAACGATCACCTGGTCGAGTTGCTTCTGCTGCTGGACGCGTGCCGCCGGGGCGGCGCGAGGACGCTCACCGCCGTCGTCCCGTACTTCGGATATGCCCGGCAGGACCGCCGCGGCCTGGCGGGGGAGGCGGTGGGCGCCAGGGTGGTGGCCGACGCCCTGGCCTCCGTTGGGGTGGACCGGCTGGTCGTGGTGGACCCGCACACCAGCGCGCTGGAGGCCATGTGCGCCATGCCGGTGGAGATGCTGACCGCGGTGCCCGTCCTGGCCGGTGTGCTCGCGCAGGAGACCCCCGACACGACCGTGGTGGTGGCGCCCGACCTCGGCGCGGTCAAGCTCGCCGAGCACTACGCCCGGCTGTTGCGGCGTCCGGTCGCCGTGGTGCGCAAGAGACGGGTGACCGGAGAGAGGGTTCATGCCGAGGAACTGGCCGGTGACGTCGCCGGCCGGCCCGTGGTCATCGTGGACGACATGATCAGCACCGGCGGGACGATCGAGGCGGCGGTGCGTGTCCTGCGCGCCGCCGGGGCCGCCTCCGACATCACCGTGGCCGCCACCCACGGGCCGCTGGTGGCCGCCGCCCACGAGCGGCTCGCCCGGCTCTCGCTGCGCCGCCTGCTGGTCACCGACACCCTCCCGGCGAGCCGGGAGCGGCCGCCGTGGCTTCAGGTGCGGTCCGTGGCCCCACTGCTCGCCGACGCCATCGGCCGCCTGCGCGACAACGAACCCCTGGACACCCTGATGATCCGCACCTGACCCCGGCCCCTGGACGCTCCGCCGGCCGCGGGCGGACGAGGACCGGTCAGGCGGCGCTGGACAGCCTGCCGGCGGCGGATCCGGCGAGGCCGGTGGCGAGCCGGCAGCGCTGCGCCGCGTCCGCTCCTCCCTGGACGATGACCAGCAGCAACTCCGTCTTCCTGCCATGCGCGACGGTGAAGCGACGATGGACGACCTGGGCGGCACACGTGTCGGAGTCGTATTCCGGGTCGACGAATGCGTCGTGCCCGCCCAGCCTGATCGGGCGGCCGTCCTGTGCATTCAGCGGGTCATCCTGATCGAAACGCACGATGAGGGTTTGGTGGCTGGTCGTACTGTCCCACCTGCATTCCCAGTTGCCGAATTCCGTCCTCGGATGCGTCGCGTCCACGCCGGGGAGGCGGGAGAGCGCCTTCGCGTCCAGGAGCGCGCACGCGTTCGCCCAGAACAGCGATTCACCCACCGGACGTGCCGTCCGCGGGGGAAGCTGCCCCTTTGAGAGCACCGTGGCCGCGCTTTTGACGGCGGTGTCGGCGATGGCGCACATGTTCACCGAGGCGTCACCGGAATCCGCGCTGATGTTCACGAGGTGCTTGTCGCGCAACAACAGCATCCAGGAGCACGCGTGCTCCTCCTGGAGTTCCCGCCAGCCCTGGATTCCGGCGAGGTTCTCGACCTTCCGGGGCAGTTCCATGGCCGGGTCCGGGTTGATGAGTTCCGCCTTGACGTCCACCTCGCCGCCACTGCGCGGATTCACGAGAACGTCACACCGATTGAAATTGCCGTAGGCGGTGTCTATCTCGGTGGTACCGAACCGGGCGAGCTGTGCGGTGTCGTGCAGGGCGCAGGGGTCGGCCTTGTGCGGATCGCCCAAGGCCGAGGCGGGAGCCGCCGGCCGGGGTGCCGGGGACGGCGGGCCGACGACCACCCACGCCACGACGGCGATCACGGTGATCGCGCACACGACCGCGGCGGCGCGGAGCACGGCCCGCCGCCGGGGAGGCGACGGCTCGGGCCCGTCCGCGGGGGCGTCGATCACGAGGGCGTCGGCCGCGGCGAACAGTGTGGCTCCGAGCGAGAAGATGTCAGACGCCGGGGTGGGCTCCCGCCCCTTCGCGACTTCGGGCGAGATGTACGCGGGGGTCCCCGCGATCACCGCGCCGCTCTCGGAGACCGTCACATCCGCGTACATGGAGCGCGAAATCCCGAAATCGCCCAGCTTGGCCCGGCCGTCATCGGTCACGAACACATTGCCGGGCTTGATGTCCCCATGCACGATGCCCGCGGCATGCACCGCCTCCAGCGCATCGGCGATCTGGACGCCGAGCCGGGCCACCCGCTCAGCGGGCAGCGTCTCCTGATCGGCCAGGCTGCGCGATGGGACGTACTCCATCACCATCCACCATTCGCCGTTCTCCTGGACGACGTCGAACAGGGTGACGACATGGGGATGGTTCAATTTGGCCAGCAGCTCGGCCTCACGGCGCAGACCCCGGATGTGCTTTGCGCCGCGCGCCCCCTCGGCGGGCAGCGCGCGTTTGATCGCGACGTCCCGGCCCAGTAACTCGTCGTTCGCGAGCCACACCGTACCTCCACCGCCCGCGCCGACCTGTTCCAGCAGCCGGTAGCGGTCGGCCACCAATTGACCAGGCCGCATTCGCCCTCCGCCACACCCGGAGTAAACCTGAATGATCACTGTGAGGGGCACCGCCCTACGGCACCGATCACCATTCTTCGGGGTATTCGCCGAACGGCGGCAGCCGATCGCCCGCCGACGGAAATGATCAATACCCCGAAAGTGGAACGCTCTTCGCATTACGGCGTTTTGTCATAATCTTCCGAAAACGGGCGGAAATCGAGGGTGCATTCGAATTTCCTGCTTCTGGGCCCGCCCTCGTGCTCGCGGGTTCTTCGTCCGCCACGGGGCGGGGGAGCGCGGTGGGCGGCCGACCGGGGACGGCCGGGTTAGCATCACCGGATGTCGCTGACCGTCGCCGGCGAGTTCGTCGCGTTCGGGCCGTCGCACTGGGCGGCGCTCGGGCTGTTCGCGATCGGGTGCGCCGGGCTGGTGCCGCTCGGCCGGGCGCAGCGGACGGGGACCGAGCCGGGCCACGGGTCCGGCGAGCAGGCGAGGGGCTTCGGCAAGGCGTACGCGCTGGCGATCGTGTACGTGATGATCGGCACGCAGGTTCACCCGCTGCTGCCCGGCCAGTGGAGCATCGGCGGGTCGCTGCCGCTGCAGTTGTGCGACGTGGCGTGGCCGGCCGCGGTCGGCGCGCTGTGGACGCTCGGCCGGCGCTGGTTCGCGCTGACGTACTACTGGGGACTCACACTGTCGGTGCAGGCCCTGCTCACACCGGCGCTGAACGGCGGGGACTATCCCGACATCGATTACCTGGGCTTCTTCGGGATGCATCTGATGATCGTGTGGGCCGCGGTGTACCTGACCTGGGGGCTCGGGATGCGGCCGGACTGGGGCGGCTACAGGTTCGCGGTCGCCGTCACCCTGGCGTGGGCCGTCGCCACGTTCGTTTTCAACGTCGCCGCCGGGACCAACTACGGGTACCTCAACCACAAGCCCGGCACCGCCTCGGTGCTGGATCTGCTGGGGCCCTGGCCGTGGTACGTGCCGGCCGAGGCCGCGCTCATCCTGCTCGGCTGGGCCCTGATCACCTGGCCCTGGACCCGCATGGAGCAGACCCGTCCCGCCGCGGGCTGAGGCCGGTGCCTCGCACCGCGGAACGCGGGCTACCCGGACCGCAGTTCGCGGACGCGGGCGCCGAAGACGCGCCAGCGGCGTTCATTGTCGTGGACGAGCATGGCCGACTCCGTCATCAGGTCCGCCGCCCGGTCGAGCAGTTCGGACGCGGAGTAGAGGTAGCCGGGGGCCAGCCGCCCGCCGCCCAGGTCGGCGCGGAGCGCCGCGGGCGAGAAGTCGACGCGGGCCAGTACCTCAAGGGCGCGTCTCAGCAGCCGCGCGACCAAGGTTTGCAGGCCCGCCGACTGCCAGTCGTTGGCGATGATGCGGTGCCGCTCACCGAGCAGGTCGGCCAGCGCCGGGTGGACGGCGAGCTGCCCGGCGATCTCCCATGCCTGTTCCATCGCGTGCGCCAGCCAGGTGCCGCCCCGCTCGTAGTCGTCGGCGACCTCCCCGATGTCCCGCTTCAGCCGCAGCAGTTCGGCGGGTTCGCCCTCGCCCTCCATGAACAGGATTCCCGACTCCGCGACGAGCCCCGGGGCGTTCAGATCCTCCGCGCCGGCGAACGGAACCGTCCCGGAGCGTCCGCCCGCATCGACCGTGCTCCACCGGTCGGCCAGCGACTTCAGCGCCCGGGACCGGGCCTGGAGCTCGGCCGCCTGCCTCAGCGGCGCCTGGGAGTAGTACTTCTCATGCTCGTGATGGAACCGCGCGAGGTTGGCGATCACCTCCAGCAGCGGCTCGGGAGGAGTGCCCCCCGGCTCGTCCTCGGCCACACGGGCAGCCTTCCCCCGATCACCCGCCCGCAACATCGCCGGCACGTCCTGAACCGGACGGGTGACGGGGAGGGCCGTTACCGCCGTCCGCCGAACTCCCACGCGTGGACCTCGATATCGGCGTACCGCTTCGGGTCCAGGACGGCGCGTGCCGTGTCCGGGTCCGGCGCCCGGAGCAGCGCCGCCGTGCCCAGCCATGCGGTGCCGTCGTCGGACAGCAGCGGCCCGTAGGCGATCAGCTCGTCCCGGCCGGGCGGCACGTCGAGGTCGGCGGCCTGGCCCGAGCCGAGGCCGAGCACCAGGTACCGGTCGCCATCGGTCCGGCCACCGGGGAAGTCCCACATCGTGCGCCCCAGCATGTTGCGCCACCGGCGCAGCAGCACGTCCCGGTACACGCCGGCCTGGTAGCCGGGCTCGTCGAAGGCGAACGCGCGGGCGGCCGCCGGGTCCGGCAGGTCGACGATGTGCACGCTGCCGGTGGGGGTGTCGCCGGCGGCGAAGGTGGGGCCGCGGGCGATCAGCTCCGCCGCGTACCGGTCCATGTAGGACCAGTGCTCTTCCAGCAGCTCGTCGCGCAGTGCCATCGAGCCGGGCCGATCGCGGTGGTAGCAGAAGAATTCCATGGCCACAGTCTTCACCATCGTGCGAGCCCTTCCGCGGTCCCGGTCTCCCGGGAGCCGGCAGACCTTCCAGCCCGCCTGCCGCCGATCCTTGCGTGGACGCAGTTTTCGGCACGCGCGTCATCGCAGGTGACATGGCATATCTTCGGCCAATCCCGGCGTTGTCCGATGATGAAATATCCGTCACCGAAAGGGAACATCAACACAAAAGGTGAACCAGCCGATCATCTTTCCGGCCGGAAGGGGTATGAAGTGTCCTGCCGTTACCGATAACGGCATGCCGGCAGCACCGTGAAACATCGTCTTCACGAGTACGTCGATCCAGACCGGGCGGGTTCCATGAGACTTCGCGAACGGGTGGCGAACCCGGTCGTCGGCGCGCTTCTGCGGTCCCGCGCCCATCGGCTGCTGAGCGGCTCCGGCGCCCTCATCACGGTCACGGGACGCCGTACCGGCCGGCCCTACACGCTCCCGGTGGTCTACGCGCGCCGGGACGGCGGCGTCTACGTGCTCGTCCGCCGCTCCGGCCGCAAGACCTGGTGGCGCAACCTGCGCCGTCCCGCCGCCGTCCGGCTGCTGATCGCCGGAAGGGAGCAGGAGATGGTGGGCGAGGCACTGGCCTGCCGCGTGGACGCCGGCGAGGGGGCGCGGGGCCACCGGCGTCGCTTCCCCCGGAACCGGCTTTCCGGCGGCGATGCCGTGCTCGTCCGGCTGCGCGCCCGTCCGGTCGCGGCCGGGGACGGGCCGGCGGGGCGGACGCGGCGGATCGTCGTCGCGCGGTACGGAGGCCCCGAGGCCATGCGCCTGGTCGAGGAGCCGCTGCCGATGCCCTGCTCGGGCGAGGTCCGGGTGAAACGCGTCGCGGCCGGGGTGAGCTTCGCCGACGTCCTCATCCGCGAGGGCGGCTACCCGGGTGGTCCGCGCCCGCCGCTCACACCGGGATACGACCTCCTCGGAACGGTCGACGCGGTCGGTGAGGGCGTCACCGGCCTGTCCGCCGGGCAGCGCGTCGCGGCCCTGACCGTCTTCGGGGCCTACGCCGATCATGTCTGCGTTCCGGCGCCTCACCTGGTGCCCGTTCCCGCGGACCTGGACCCGGCCGAGGCCGTCGCCCTCGTCCTCAACTACGTCACCGCCCACCAGATGCTCCACCGCGTCGCGAAGGCACGGGAGGGCGAGCGGGTGCTGGTGCACGGTGCCGCGGGCGGGGTGGGCACCGCCGCGCTGGAACTGGGGCGCCTGGCCGGCCTGCACATGTACGGGACGGCCGGCGGCGCCTCCACCGAGATCGTGTCAGAGCTCGGGGCCCACGCGATCGACTACACCAGGGAGGATTTCGCGCAACGGGTGCGTCAACTGGCCCCCCGGGGAATCGACGTCGTCCTGGACGGTATCGGAGGCCGGACCTCGCGCCGCTCGTACCGGCTGCTGCGTCCCGGCGGCAGGCTGGTGATGTTCGGCCACTACGCGTCCCTGCGGCACGGACGGCGCGATCTCGTCCGGGCCCTGGAGTTCTACGCGGCCGGAGCACTGGTGTTCGCCCGGGCCGCGTTGCCGGGAGCCCCCACCGCGACGATCTACCAGGTGGCCGAATGGCGTGACCGGCGGCCCGACTGGTACCGGGCGGATCTCACGGCCCTGTTCGATCTGCTGGCCGGCGGACGGCTCTCACCGGTCATCGCGGAACGCGCCCCCCTGGAGGACGCCCCCAGGCTGCACGAGCAACTCGGCCGCGGCCAGGTCGTCGGCAAACAGATCCTGTGCTGATGCGACCCCGCATCAGGCGGGCCCCGGGGGAGCGGGGAGGCGGGCGGGCGGGAGGCGGCGGGCCATGGTCAGGCCGTCGGCGATCGGCAGCATCACCATCTGGACCCGGTCGTCCCGGCGGGCGTGCTCGTTGAAGGCGTGGACGGCCGCGGCCTTCTCGCCGGGCTCGTCCTCGATCACCTGGCCGCTGAAGAGGGTGTTGTCGACCAGCAGCAGCCCGCCGGGCCGCAGCCGCGGCACCAGCTCCTCCCAGTAGCCGATGTAACCGGGCTTGTCGGCGTCGATGAAGGCGAGGTCCAGGTGCGGTTCCGGGGGCAGGGCGCGCAGGGTCTCCAGCGCGGGGCCCAGCCGGAGGCGGATCCGGTCGGCGATGCCCGCCCGGGTCCAGAACTCGCGGGCCAGCGCCGTCCACTCGGCGGAGACGTCGCATGTGGTGATCGATCCGCCGGCCGGGAGCCCGCGCGCCAGGCACAGCGCCGAGTAGCCGGTGAACGTGCCGACCTCGACGATGTCGCGGGCCCCCAGGAGCCGGACGAGGAAGGTCAGCAGGGCGCCCTCCTCCGGGGCGACCACCATGTGCGCCTGGTCGGGGACGAGCGCGCACGTGCGATCGATCAGCTCCTCCAGGAGGGGATCGGGCGTCATCCTGCCCTGCGTGAGGAGATAGGAATGCAGGTCCGGGGTGAGAGCCAGGTTCCTGAGGTCGAGGGGTTCGCTCCGGCGCACGGTGTCTCCCGGGGGATGTTCGGTCAGGACGGGTGCGGGTCTCGTACGGCGCGCCGCCAGGCGGTGTAGGCGTGGCCGACGGTCTCGGCGTCCACCGCGATGCCGCTGATGAAGGAGGTCAGATCACCGGCGCAGTGCAGCTCGAACCGGCGCCGGCCTGAGGGGTTCGCGGGCGATCGGACGAAGTACATGACGGTGGTTCCCCGGGGGCCGCCCTCGCGGGGGTTGTACCCGCCGCCCTCCCAGTGCAGTCCCCCCTCGCGCCGCCAGGCGGCGACCAGCCTGGCCAGCAGCGGCGGGTCGGGGTGGGCCACGGTGAACGCGGTGTGGTCTTCGAAGCCGTGGGCGATTTCCGACCTCTCGATGCGGTCGTCCAGATCCGGGCAGGTGCGGGGGAACAGGAACACCTCGACCGCGGGATGCCGTTGCCCGCTCGGCAGTTCCAGTTGGAGGCGCGTGATGTGGACGTCGCAGTCCTCCGGTCCGAGCCCGTACCGCTCGATCAGCCGGCGGCGGACCACCGTGCTCGGCACCGGCGGCGTCGGCGCCAGCCCCCGTCGTTCCAGATACTCCAGCCCGGCCGTGAGCGACCGGGGTAAGAGCAGCACCGCGCAGTGGTCGAACACGCAGTGGTCCTCGGTCAGCCGGGCGGCCGCACCGCCCGGCCGGACGGGACCCACGAGTTCCGCGACGGGCGTGATCGACGCCTGCCGGGCATGACGGATCACCCGGCCCAAACGACGCAGGTCGGTTTCGTGAAAGGCGTCACCTGCGAGTGCGTCTCCCCCGGGCATCGGTCACTCACGTGCGCCATCAGAAGGGCGGGCGGTGAACATCGCTACTTCCTGCTCGGTGTCGAGGGCCATCGTGTGATGCTTCGCATTCGCTGAGTAGTTTTCTGATGATCAAGTTCGTCCAAATGTACAGACTCGAAATATGGCCGGGAAGTAAGTTTTTAGTTCGGCTTCTTCGGGAGTCGCATCGGCTTTGCCGGAGTAATGTCCAAAGCCCTGGTTCATGGATTTCGTGCCGGCGGCGGGGACGTCAGGCCGGGCGGAAGGCGTCGCGGGACTCGGGAGCGGCGTGTTTGAGCATGATGTGCCGGGTGACCGAGTACTCGGCGACCGACTCCTGGCTCATGTCCTTGCCGAAGCCGCTGCCCTTGACGCCGCCGTGCGGGGCCTCGGAGGCGATCGGCAGGTGGTCGTTGATCCAGGTGACGCCGGCGTCGAGACGGTGGGCGACGCGCAGGGCGCGGGAGACGTCGGCGGTCCATACCGAGGAGGCCAGACCGTAGGGGGTGCCGTTGGCCAGGCGGACGGCCTCGTCTTCGTGGTCGAAGGGCAGGACGACGAGGACCGGGCCGAAGACCTCGCCCTGGACGATCTCGCTGTCCTGGGCGGCGCCGACGAGAAGGGTCGGCGCGTAGTAGTAGCCGGGGCCGTCGAGCGGGGCGCCGCCGCACAGGGCCCGCGCGCCCGCGGCGACCGCACGCCGGACGAAGCCGTCCACCCGGTCGCGGTGCGCGGCGGAGATCAGCGGGCCGATGTCGGTGCCGTCGGCCCAGGGGTCGCCCGGACGCACCGAGGAGACCGCCGTCCGCAGGGCGTCCACAACGGCGTCGAACGACTCGCGGGCGGCGTAGACGCGGGTGGCGGCGGTGCAGTCCTGGCCGGTGTTGTAGGTGGTGCCCATCGCCAGGCCCGCGGCCATCTGCTCCAGATCGGCGTCGGGGAAGACCAGCGCGGGCGCCTTGCCGCCGAGCTCCAGGTGGACCCGCTTGACGCCCTCGACCGCACCGCGCATGACGGCCTTCCCGGTGGCGGTCGAGCCGGTGACGCTCACCATGTCCACGCCGGGGTCGGTGACCAGGGCCTCCCCGACCCCCGCGTCGCCGAGGACGACCTGGACCAGACCGTGCGGCGCACCCGCCTCGACGATCAGCTCGGCCAGGCGGAGCGTCGCCCGCGGGGTGTTCGGAGCGGGCTTGATGATCACCGCGTTGCCCGCCGCGACCGCGGGACCCACCTTCCACACGGCCATGACCAGCGGGAAGTTCCAGGGGGCGATCGAGGCGACCACGCCGACCGGGCGGCGCACCAGCATCGAGGTGTAGCCCGCGCTGAACAGGCCCGCGCCGGTGCCGTCCAGGGACCGGGCGGCGCCCGCGAAGAACCGCAGATTGTCGGCGGCGAAGGGCAGCTCGCCGTCCCGGAACACCGGTGCCGGCTTGCCGGTCTCCTCGACCTCCAGCCGGGTCAGCTCGGCGGAGTTCGCCTCGACCAGGTCGGCCAGGCGCAGCAGCACCCGCGCGCGCTCGCCGGGTGTCACGTCCTTCCAGATCTCCTGGGCGCTCCTGGCGGCGGCGACGATCGCCGGCAGCTCACCGGCCGGCGTGTCCGCGAGCTCGGCGAGGGCCCGGCCGGTGGCGGGATTGATCAACGTGCGCAATGTGCGTCCTCAGGAGTTGAAACCGATGCCGAAACGGTCGAGCAGGCGTAGCCAGGGACCCCGGCGCCCCTCGCGTGCGTCGGCGCGTACCAGGGCCCGGCGCGTCACCTCGACGACGGGCCACCGCAGCGGCTCGGGCGGGAACGGCAGCGGGGGCCGGCGCACCATCCGCAGTTCGGTGCGTTCGGTGCGCCGCCGGGCCAGCAGGTCCAGCGCGACCTGCGCGCCGAACCGGGACGCCGCGACGCCGAGCCCGGTGTACCCGACCGCGTACCCGACCCGCCCGCCGAGCGCCGTCCCGAACGTGGCGGTGAACCGGCTGGTCGAATCGATGGCGCCACCCCACCTGTGGCTGAAGGCGACCGGCCGGAGCTGCGGGAACGTCTCCCGGAAGTGCCGCGCCAGCAGATCGTGCGACGACGCCCGCTGCGCGAGGTGCTCCCCGACCCCGCCGCCCCGGTGGTAGATCGCGTCGTACCCGCCGAACAGGATCCGGTCGTCGGCCGTGAGCCGGTAGTAGTGGAACTGGTTGCCCGCGTCGGTGACCCCCTGCCGTTGCGTCCACCCGATCGATGCGAGCTGAGCGGCTGTGAGCGGTTCGGTCACCAGTACGTAGTCCCAGACGGGCAGCACGAGATGCCGCAGCCGCCTCAACGGCGCCGGATAGGCGTTCGTGGCCACCAGGGCCTGTCCCGCCAGGACGGTACCCGCCGCCGTCCCGCCGGGACCGGCGATGGTGTCGACGGCGACTCCGCTCCGATGGCGGGTGAAGCCGGTGACCACGGTGTGTTCGTGGATGCGGACGCCGAGGCGGGCCGCGATCTCGGTGAGGCCGAAGACGAGCTTGCCGGGGTCGACGAGGCCGCCGGTGTTGCGGACGCGCAGGCCGCCCAGATAGGTGGGGGAGCGGACGTCGGCCCGCATCTCCTCGGCGTCCAGCCAGGCGGCGTCGTCGCCGTAGTCCAGGTGGAGCCGCTGCAGGGCGCGCAGTTCGGCGACCTGGTGCGGGGCGACGGCGACCGTCGTCTTGCCGGTGAGACGCAGGCCGGCGTCGATGCCGTGCCGGTCGAGGGTGGCGGCCAGGTCGCGGAGGTTCTCGCGGCCGAGCCTGACCAGTGCGGGCATCTCGGAGAGCCAGCGGGAGACGCCGTGGGCCATGCCGTGGGTGAGGGAGTCGGAGACGAAGCCGCCGTTGCGGCCGCTGCCGCCGAAGCCGATCGTCGCGGCCTCCAGGAGCAGCACATCGGCGCCGGGGTTCTCCTCCTTGGCGAGGATCGCGGCCCACAGGCCGGTGTAACCGCCGCCGACGATGACGAGATCGGCGCCGGTGGCGCCGGCGAGCGGCGGGAAGGGGCCGGGACGCCCTGGCCGGTCGGTCCAGAAGACCGCCGGCCGGGCGCCCCCGGCGGCACCGGGAACGAAGCTCACGCGCGGGCCGCGCGTTCGATCAGGTCGGCGGCGAGGGTGACACCGTCGCGGGCGCGGATCTCGGCCCCGGTCTTGCCGAGCCGCTCGCGGAGCGCGGTGTCGCCGAGCAGCCCGTCGATCGCCCCGGTGAGCTGCTCGGCGGAGAAGCGGTAGGTGTCGAGCCGGACGCCGAGGCCCAGTTCGTCGACGCGCTGGGCGTTGTCGTACTGGTCCCAGAACAGCGGCAGCAGGACCATCGGCTTGCCGAAGTGCAGACTCTCGGTGGTGGTGTTGTTGCCGCCGTGCGTGATCACCAGGTCGACCAGCGGGATCACCTGCGTCTGCGGGACGAACTCCGCGCCCCACATGTTGCCGGGCAGGTCGATCTCCTCGTGCAGCGGGCCCTTGGAGACGATGTAGCGGTGCGGGGTCGCGCCGAGCACGGAGATCACCCGCCGCATCAGTTCGATGTCGGCCGAGCCGAGCGAGCCGAGCGAGAAGTAGATCAGCGCGCCCTCGCCGGTACGGAGCTCGCCGGGCAGTTCGAACGAGTCGTCGGTGGCGCGCACCGAGGAGTCGAGGCGGTGCCAGGCCGCTCCGAGTTCGCGCGGATAGTCGGCGGCCTCGGGGTAGACGTAGAGGTTGAGGTCGCCTTCGTGGATGAACTCCAGTTCGGGAAGCGGCCGTGCGCCCTGGGCGACGCACCAGGCGGAGAACTCCTCCCAGAGCGCCCGGTGGGTGCGGTCGTACTCGGCGGCGAAGTCCCGCCAGCGCGACCGGTCGTCGATCGGGTAGCCGGAGAAGGGCGGCGGGACCTCGGGAGACTTCACCTCCAGCGGGTTGCAGGAGACGATCCGGACGAACGGCACGCCCGCCGTGGTGAGGGCGGGGAAGCACACCACGTTGTCCTCGACGATCACGTCCGGCCGCACCCGCCCGATGATCTCTTTGAGCCGGGGCTCGCAGTACTTCGCGCCGGAGATGAGCTCTTCCCAGACGGGCTTGATCCAGGTGTCCAGCTGCTCGAAGGTGGGTTTGCGGAACTCCGGCGCGGTGTCGCGGATGAAGTCCTTCCAGAACTGGCCCGCGTCCTGCTCGGCGGCGTCCTCGGCCGGAGGGGTGAGGTCGACCAGGTCCTCTTCGAAGCCCAGCGGCGCGAGCTTGCCCTTCCACGACGCCTCGGCGGCGAAGACGACACGGTGCCCGCGCCTGCGCAGGACGTCGCCGATGCCCACGCAGTTGTTGGTCGGCCCGTAGGCGCTCTCCGGCATGAACAGGACCGTCAGCTCATCGGCCATGGTGGCTCCCGGTGTCGCCCCAAGAGGGGAGGCTCTTTTGAAGAAGGATTCAAATAGTATCGAGGGCGCCACGTCAACACCTGGGAGAACCGAGAATGGGGAGCCATGGCCACGCGTAAGAGGAAGACCGAGCGGCGCCAGGACCTCATCGAGGCCGCGCGAAGGGCGATCGTGCAGTACGGCACCGACGCGGTCCACCTCAACCAGGTGGCCGAGGCGGCGGGGCTGACCTCGGGTGCGGTCCTGTACCACTACCCCGACCTCAACGACCTGCTGCTCGAGGCGCACCACGCGGGCATGGAGCGCTTCTACGACCTGCGGATGAAGAAGATCGCCTCGATCGCCGACCCGGCGGAGAAGCTGGTCGTCACCATCCGCTCCGGCCTGCCGTCGAGCCCGGACGACGACGACGTCCGGCTGCTGTGCGAACTCGGCGGCTCGGCGGGACGCAACCGCGTCTACGCCACCTTGCTGACCACGCTCTACGACCGCCAGGTGACGATGTACCAGATGATCCTGGAGACCGGCCGGGCCCAGGGCGCGTTCACCCTGTCGGGAGACTCGCAGACGATCGCCCGCAACCTCGTGGCCTTGGAGGACGCCTACGGCTACCGGATCGTGGCCAGGCATCCGCTGATCGGGCCGGACGAGGCGGCGGAGCTGATCCTGGACTACGCCCGGCAGGCCACCGGGCACCCGCTGCGTCCCGCGCCCGAGCCGGCGCGCAAGCCCAGGGCCGCCGGCACCACCCCGAAAGCCCGGTGATCCGAGCGCCGCGTTCCATGGCCGCCCGCCCGCCCCGCCGCCCGGCAAGGATTTGAACGGGTCTTCAAACAGGGCTACCGCCACCAGGCGGCGGCGACCAGTTCGGCGACCAGTGTCTCGGCCAGGAGGGCCACGTCGGCCTCGCCGTCGTGCCGGTAGCGCACGGCGGCGCGGGCGCCGCCGACCGGCGCGCCGACGGTGACGACGGTCGAACCGCGCCGCTTGATCCAGTCCATGGCCTGGGCGTCGTAGCGCGAGCCGGGGAACAGCAGGGCCCGGTAGTCGCGGGTCTTGGTCAGGTAGACGTCGACATGGGACCAGTCGCCGGTCTCGCAGGCGTCGGCGGGCCGCCGCGGCCCCTCCCGCAGCATCAGGGCCGACTGTTCCGCGGACGAGATCCGTTCGTACGGTGCGATCGTGTAGACGCCGTCGGGCCCGTCCAGCAGGGGGAGCACGTCGTCGAGCCATCGGCGCTCCAGCAGGTCGGCGCTGGCCTCGGCGGCCTTGAGCAGCAGGCCGGGCAGATCGAGGGCCGCCCTGGTCAGCCGCCGCTCCAGGGCGAGCAGCAGCCCCAGGGTGTGCTGGAACGACCGGCAGGCCACCCCGCCCTTCTCCTCGCCCGCGAGCATCGGCACGACCAGGGACGCGCCCTCGGTCACGGGCGAGTCCGCGACGTTGGTGAGCGCCACGTGCCCGCCGCCGCGGACGGCCAGCGCGTCCAGCACCTCCCGGCTGGCCCCGGACGCCGAGATCGCGACGGTGAGGGTGCCGGGCGGTTCGGGGACGGGGAGGGCCGAGGCATAGTCGGCCACCGCGTCGATCCCGGCGCGGCGCAGGCGGTGGGCCGCGACCGTGGCGGCGTAGCGGGAGCTGCCCATGCCCAGGAAGGCCACCCGCCGGACGTCCCCGAGGGAGGCGAACGGGTCGCCCCCGCGCAGGGCGTCGGCGAGTGCGGCCAGGGCCGCGGGCTTGGCTTCGAGGTCGGCGCGGAACAGGTCCGGGTGCATCGGTGGTCTCCAGTGTGCCGTCAGTGGTCGTACCAGGAGCGCAGCACGCCCAGCGGGGCGTAGCGCCAGCGGGGGAGGAACCGGGCGGCGTAGATCAGTTCCCGGCACTCCTGCTCGATCGAGAACGCCCTGACCAGGCGCTCGTCGAAGAACTCGGGGGCGCCGTAGGCCGCGAGGAAATCCGCCCGCGCCGCCGCGACCCAGCCCGTGGCGTCGTGCCCGCGGCGTTCGCGGGCCACCTGGCCGACATGCTCCAGGCTGGTCAGCAGCTGCGCGACGTCCCGGGCGGCGGGCAGCAGGTCGGCGGCGGGCCGCCCGCCGCCGGGGCCGGCGAGCACCGGGTTGCCGTCGAAGTCGATCACCGCGTGGCCCTCGCGCCACCGGAGGATCTGGCCGGCGTGCAGGTCGCCGTGGATGCGCATGAGCGGAGTGCGCAGCGGGTCGGGCGGGTCGAGCAGGTCCGCGCGCAGCCGGTGCGCCCGGGAGCGCAGCCATGGGTCGCCGGTGCGCGCCAGGGCCTCGTCCAGGGCGGCGAGCGCGCCCGGCAGCCGGACCAGTTCGCCTTCGACCACCGGGGCGGGGTGGGCGGGGGTGGCGGTGGCCAGGGCCCTGTGCAGGTCCGCGGTGAGCGTGCCCAGCAGCCGGCCGACCGGTTCCCCGGCGACGGCCGCGTCCACGCACCACTCCCAGCCGTCGCGGGCCTCGGGCAGGTAGGCCGTGACCAGCGCGACCAATGCGCCGTCCGGGGCGAAGACCGCCCGGTAGGGGCGTGCGGTCCCGGTGAACCCGGCCAGCGCGAGCTGTTCCAGTACCGCCAGGGCCCGGTGCGGCGGCGGAGCGGGCGGGGTGAACCACTTGACGACCAGCCGTTCGCCGACGATCACCGACCGGTGCGTCTGGTCGGCGGTGATCGCCCGCTCGGCGGGGTCGGCCAGCGGCGGCAGCACGGCGAAGTCCCGCGCCGTGTAGGGCTCCGGGACCCCGTCCGGGGCCACGACGTCTATTGAATGCAAATTCAAGTTTGTAACCACAAGTAGGCGTTGAGTAGCAGATTTAAGTCTTGTTCATGTTGAGGTGAGATGCAACACTCAGCCTTCGACCGCAGTCCTCCGACCACCGAAGGTGGTGTCGGTATGCTCCGCATATCGACCGCGACGATCGTCGCGGCACTCGCCCTGACCCTTGCCGCCTGCGGCGGCTCCGCTTCCGGAGGCGCGGCCGCCCCGGACAGGCTCGACCCGAGCGCCGATCTCGCCGAGCAGTCGCTCACGATCTCCAACTGGGACAAGTACATGCCGGCGGACCTGCCGGCGAAGTTCAAGGCGAAGACCGGCGCCCCGGTCACCGTCACCAAGCACGTGACCAACGAGGAGATCGTCGCCAAGCTCACCGCGGGTGGGGACAGCGGCATCGATGTGGCCTTCGTCTCCGGCCAGTTCGCCCAGGCGCTCAACGAGCAGGGCCTGCTCGAACCGATCCACGCGGACCTGATCCCGAACCTCGGGAACCTCTATCCCGAGGCCACCCGGCTCGCCTACGACAAGGGCAACACCTTCTCGGTTCCCTACACCTGGGGCACGACCGGCCTGTGCTACCGCAGCGACCTGACCGGCTACACCCCCGACAGCTGGAACGACCTGCTCAAGCCCAGGCCCGAGCTCAAGAAGAAGATCACGATGCTGGCCACCGAGCGCTGGCTGATGCTGCCCGCCCAGAAGTCCCTCGGCTTCTCGGCCAACACCCGCGACAAGGGCCAGATGGACCAGGTGAAGTCCGTCCTCGTCAAGGCCAAGGAGAACCTGCTGGCCTTCGACGACGCCACCTTCGGCGACCGGCTCAAGTCCGGCGAGGCCGCGCTGGCCGAGGCATGGGACGGCTGGTGCCCGACCGACCGCAAGGACATCAAGTTCGCGGTGCCCAAGGAGGGCAGCGACCTCTGGGTGGACACGATGGTGATCCTGAAGTCCTCCAAGAACAAGGAGGCCGCGCACGCCCTGATCAACTACATCCTCGAACCCGAGGTGCACGGCTGGGCCGCGGCGAACATCCTCTACAAGGTCCCGAACAAGCTCGCGATGGAGAAGGTCGACCCGGCACTGGTCAAGAGCCACCCGCACCTGGCCATGCCCCCGGGTGACCTGCTGAAGGGCGAGGGCCTGGTCGACCTCGGCGAGGCCGCGCCGACCTACACGCAGATCGCCACCGAGGTCGCGGCCAAGAAATGACCGCCGTGCCCAAGGACGCGCGGACGCGGGCGGCGGGCAGGGCCCGCCGCCTGCGGGCCGAGCCGCTGGTGCTGCTCGGTCCCGGCCTGCTGTACCTGCTGGCCTTCCTGCTGGTCCCGCTCGCCCTGGTCCTCAGCTACACGATCTTCAAGCGGGGCCGGTTCGGCGGGATCGTCCACGAGGCGACCGGCGACAACTTCACCCGCGCCGCCGACCCGCTCTACCTGGACGTGCTGCTCACCTCGGTGAAGCTCGCGACGGTGACGACGCTCCTGGCCCTGGCCATCGGCTATCCGACGGCCTACGTCATCGCGCGCCTGCCCGCCCGGTGGAAGACGCCGGCGCTCGTCGCGGTGGTGCTGCCGTTCTGGACCAACTTCCTGATCCGTACCTACGCCTGGATCGTCCTGCTGAACTCCGAGGGGCTGGTCAACTCGGCGCTCACCGACCTCGGGGTGATCGACAGGCCGCTCGGGCTGCTCTACACCGACGGCGCGATCGTCACCGGGCTGCTCTACGCCTACCTGCCGCTCATGATCCTGCCGCTGTACTCGGCGATCGAACGGCTCGACCCGCAGCTCGCAGAGGCCTCGGCCAACCTCGGCGCGGGCCCGGCCAGGACGTTCCTGTCGGTGACGCTGCCGCTCACGCTGCCCGGCGTGCTGACCGGGTGCGTGTTCGTGTTCGTGCCCAGCCTCGGCAACTTCGTCATCCCCGAGCTGCTCGGCGGCGGACGGACGATCATGGTCGGGAACCTGGTGCGCGACCAGTTCCTCAAAGCCCGCGACTGGCCCTTCGGCTCGGTGCTGGCGCTCAGCATCGTCGCCGTGCTCATCGCGCTGCTGACAGTGCAGGCGTGGGCCGCGCGCCGGTTCTCCGGGGAGGGCGACCATGCGTAGGGCGCGGTGGGCCTACGGGCCGTTCTGGCTGACCTATCTGTTCCTCTACACGCCGATCGTCGTGCTCGTCGCGATGTCGTTCAACGCCGCCGACACGCCCTATTCCTGGGGCGGTTTCAGCACGTCCTGGTACGGCGAACTGAGCGGCGACGAGGCCATCCGGGAAGGGCTGGTCAACACCCTGGTCGTCGCCGCCGGGTCCACCGCGCTGGCGACGGTGCTCGGCACGCTGCTCGCCGTGGGGCTGGCCCGCTACCCCCGCCTCCGCGTGCTGGCGGTGCTCGCCACGCTGCCCGCGATCCTGCCGGACCTCATCCTGGCGATCGGGCTGCTGGCGTTCTACTCCGCCGTCAGGGCGACGCTCGGGCTGCACTCGGTGCTGCTCGCCCACACCGTGTTCGGCATGGCCTTCGTCGCGACCGTCGTGCGGACCCGGCTGTCGCACTCCGACACGTCCCTGGAGGAGGCGTCCCGGGACCTCGGCGCGGGCCCGGTCACGACGTTCGTACGGATCACCTTGCCGACGCTGGCGCCCGGCATCGTCGCCGGCGCGCTCCTGGCGTTCACCCTGTCGATCGACGAGTTCGTGATCGCGTTCTTCACCGCCGGACCCAAGGACCCGACCCTGCCGATCGTCATCTACTCGATGGTCCGCTTCGGTGTCACGCCCGAGATCAACGCGCTGGCCACGGTGCTGCTGGCGGTCAGCTTCACGGTCGTGATCCTCGCCCAGCGGCTCACCCGCCTCACCGACTCCCTGCGTTAGGACCAGCATGACCCTCCTGAGCGTCACCGGTGTGTCGCGGCGCTTCGGCGATGTGACCGCCCTCGACGACGTGAGCCTCGACATCGTGCAGGGCGAGTTCTTCGCGCTGCTCGGCCCGTCCGGCTGCGGCAAGACCACACTGCTGCGCGTCCTCGCCGGGTTCGAGCGGCCCGACACCGGCACCGTGACGCTCGACGGCGCGGACCTGCTCGCGCTGCCCGCGCACCGCAGGCCCGTCAACCTCATGTTCCAGAGCTACGCGCTCTTCCCGCACATGACGGTCGAGAAGAACATCGCCTACGGCCTGCACCGCGAGGGACTGCCGAAGGACGAGATCCGCGCCCGGGTCGCCGGCGTCCTCGCGACGATCGGCCTGCCCGGCGCCGCGAAGCGCCGCCCGAACCAGCTGTCCGGCGGGCAGCGGCAGCGGGTCGCGCTGGCCCGCGCGATCGTCAAACGTCCCCGGCTGCTGCTGCTCGACGAGCCGCTGTCCGCGCTGGACAAGAAGGTCCGCGCGGAGATGCAGCTCGAACTCAAACGGCTCCAGCACGAGGTCGGCATCACCTTCGTGGTCGTCACCCACGACCAGGAGGAGGCGATGTCGCTCGCCGACCGGATCGCGGTCTTCAGCGAGGGCCGGGTCGAGCAGGTCGACGCGCCCGTCTCGCTCTACCGCCGCCCGCGGACCCGGTTCGTCGCGGACTTCGTCGGCGCCAACAACCTGTTCGACGGGGTGCTGCGGGACGGGGGCGTCGAGGTGCCCGGGGTCGGATCCGGGCCGCTGCCCTGCGAGCCCCCGGGGGACCTGCCCGCCGGGAGCCCGGTCGTGCTGTCCGTGCGCCCCGAGAACGTCAGGTTCGACGACGAGGGCCCGCTCGCGGGGACGGTCATGGACACCAGCTTCTTCGGCGGCGTCTCCCGGGTCGCCGTCGAGGTCGGGGGGCTCACCCGGCCGGTGGAACTGACCGTCCCGGGCACGGCCCCCGCCGACCCCGGCAAACCCGTCCGGCTGTCCTGGAACCCTGATCGGGCCGTCCTGATCGGGCCGGCCTGATCAGGACGGCCTGAAGGCGCGGCCGGGCCGCGATTCAGCCGGTGGTCAGGGCGTGGACGGTGCGAGCCGCGGCGGTCTGGAGGTCCGCCCGGGAGTGGCCGAGGTGGGCGACGGCGCGCAGGACGGTGGGATGGTGGGCGTTGGACCACAGGACGCCGTGGGAGCGGAGCCGGGCACGGGCGGCGTCGCGGGTCAGCCCGAGGGGCGCCAGATCGAGGAAGACGAAGTTGGTGTCGACCCCGGCGGGATCGACCGGCAGGCCGCCCTCGGCGAGCAGCGTGGCGAGGACGCGGGCGCCGGCGTGGTCGTCGGCCGGCCGGGTGACGTTGTGCCGGAGCGCGTAGCGGGCGGCGCCCGGCGGTGTTCGGCCGGGACCTGGACCGTACCCTGGCGGTGGCCGGCCGGCTCCGCGCCGGGCAGGTGACCGTCAACGACACCAGCAACTACTGGGAACTGCATCTGCCGTTCGGCGGCGCGCCGGGCACCGCCAGCGGCCACGGCCGGCTGGGCGGCCGCTACATTGCCGAGGCCGTGACGGAGATCCAGTCGATCTCCATCGACCTGGCGCCTTCCTGGCGCTGACGCAGAGGAGCCGACGATGAACGACCCCGTGGCGACGGCGCCGCACACCGAGGTGATGGAGGAGATCGAGCGGCGGGTGCTGTGGCTGGCGACCGCCATCGTGCACCACGCGAACCGGGTGCGGCCCAACCCGTCCGGGCTGAAGGTGGGCGGGCACCAGGCGTCCTCGGCGTCGATGGTGTCCATCATGACGGCGCTGTGGTTCCGCCACCTCGGGCCGCACGACCGCGTGTCGGTCAAGCCGCACGCGTCCCCGGTGCTGCACGCGATCAACTACCTGCTCGGCGAGCTGGACGGGGCGTACCTGACGACCCTGCGCGAGTTCGGCGGGCTGCAGAGCTACCCGAGCCGGACCAAGGACCCCGATCCGGTGGACTACTCGACCGGGTCCGTCGGCATCGGGGCCACCGCGCCGATCTGGGGCGCGATGGCCCGCCGGTACGTGGACGGGGTGGCCGGCGGGACGCCCGCGGGCCGGCAGTACTCGCTGGTCGGCGACGCCGAGCTGGACGAGGGCGCGGTCTGGGAGGCGATCCTCGACCCGGGTGTCGCCGAGCTCGGCGAGATCGTCTGGATCGTCGACCTCAACCGCCAGTCGCTCGACCGGGTCGTGCCCTACCTGGCCGCGCACCGGCTGAAGGGGATGTTCACCGCCGCGGGCTGGCAGGTGCTGACGCTGAAGTACGGCCGGCTGCTGTCGGAACTGTTCACCCGCCCCGGCGGTGACGCGCTGCGCGCCCGCATCGACGCGATGTCCAACCCGGAGTACCAGCGGCTGCTGCGCTGCGACGCGGCCGAACTGCGCGACCGGCTGCCCGGCGGGAGCGGCCCCGTCGCCGAGCTGGTCGCGACGCTGGACGACACCGCACTTCTCGCGGCGCTGCGCAACCTGGGCGGCCACGACCTCGGCAGCCTGGCCGACGCGTTCGACGCGATCGACGACACCCGGCCGACCGTGATCTTCGCGTACACGGTCAAGGGGCACGGCCTGCCCAGCGAGGGCCACCCGCAGAACCACTCCTCGCTGCTCACGGCCGACCAGATGACCGGGCTCGCCGCCCGGCTCGGCATCGACCCGGACGCGCCGTGGGACCGTTTCGAGGAGGGCACGCGGGCGGCCCGGCTGTGCGCCGACACGGCCGCGCGGCTGCGCCGCGACCCGGTCGCGCCGCAGGCCCCGCCCCCGCTGCCCACCGACATCGGCCGTACCCCCAAGGGCACCGCGACCACCCAGGCCGCGCTGGGCCGGCTGCTGCTGGACCTCACCCGGGAGGCGCCCGAGGCCGCCGCGCGGGTCGTGACGGTGAGCCCGGACGTCAGCTCCAGCACCAACCTCGGCGGCTGGGTCAACAAGGTCGGTGTCTGGTCGACCTCCGAACGCCGCGACTGGTTCGCCGACGACGCCGAGACGATCCTGCACTGGCGGGAGGGCCCGGCGGGCCAGCACATCGAGCTGGGCATCGCCGAGACCAACCTGGTCGGGCTGCTGGGCGAGCTCGGCGCCACCTGGAGCCGCTGGAACCGGCCGCTGCTGCCGATCGGCGTCCTGTACGACCCGTTCGTCGGCCGCGCCCTGGAGCCCTGGTCGTTCGGCATCTACGCCGGCGGTCAGTCGATCCTGATCGGCACGCCGTCCGGGGTCACCCTGGCCCCCGAGGGCGGCGCGCACCAGTCCGTCCTCACCCCGTCGATCGGGATCGAGCAGCCGGGCTGCGTCGCCTACGAGCCCGCGTTCGCCCTCGACACCGAGTGGACGCTCCTGGCGAGCATGGCCCGCCTCGGCCGTCCGGACGGCGGCTCGGCCTACCTGCGCCTGTCGACCCGCCCCGTGGACCAGACGCTGGCCGCGGTGCCGGCCGACCCGGCCGCCCGGGAACGCCGCCGCCGGCAGGTCATCGCCGGCGGCTACCCGCTGCGCCGCGCCGCCCGCCCCGCAGTGACCGTGGCGGTGATGGGCGCCCTCGTCCCCGAGGCGCTCGCCGCCGCCGACCGGCTGGAACAGGCCGGCCTCGGCACCGACGTGGTGTGCGTGACCAGTCCCGGCCTGCTCTTCCAGGCACTCCGTTCCCGCCAGGGCCACGATGACGGCCCGAACTGGATCCTCGACCAGGCGTTCCCCGCCGCCCGCGCCACCCCGCTCGTCACCGTTCTGGACGGGCACCCGCACACACTGGCCTTCCTCGCCGGGCTGAACAACGTCCCCTGCGTCAACCTGGGCGTCACCGGCTTCGGCCAGTCCGGCACGATCGAGGACGTCTACCGCCACCACGGCATCGACACGGACTCGATCGTCCGTGCCGCGCTGGACCTCGTCCCATGACGGCGGTCCCCGGCCGCCGTTCCAGCGGCCCGCTCGTCCGTCTGGCCGCGCCGCGCCGGCATCCCGCCGGTCCGGTCGCGCGTTTGCGCCACGCGTAGCACGGGCTCAGTCCCGGTCCGGCCGGCCGGACCGCCGTTCTCCGGCCGGCCGGGCGTCACCCTGCGCGGAGCCGCGCAGCCGGGCGAGCGCCGAGCGCTCCAGGCTGCGTATCCGCTTGGAGCCCAGCCCCGTCTGGCGGGTGATCTCGCGCAGCGAGCGCGGTCTGCCGTTGTGCAGCCCGTAGCGCAGGCTGATCACCATCGCCTCCTGCGCGGGCAGGGTGTCGATCCGCGCGCGAAGTTCCTCCGCCATCGCCCGGTACTCCGCGACCTCGGCCGCCTGCAGCACCTCGGTCTCGGTGATCAGATCCCGTACCCGCGTGTCCCCGTCCTCCCCCACCGGCGCGTCGAGGCTGACCGACGTGCGGGCGAGCCGGCGCAGCTCGGAGAGCCTGCCGACCGTGATCCCGGCGTGCTCGGCCACCTCTTCCGGCGTGGGCTCTCGTCCGAGGCCGAGTTGGAGTTCCCGTTCGAGGCGTCCGACCCGTGCCAGTTCCTCCACCACGTCGATCGGCAACCTGATGGTCCTGGCCTGCGCGGCGAGGCCCCGCTGGATCGCCTGCCGGATCCACCAGACCGCATAGGTCGAGAACTTGAAGCCGCGGGTGTGGTCGAACTTCTCCACCGCACGGATCAGACCGAGGTTGCCCTGCTGCACCACGTCCAGGAAGGGCAGGCCGTGCCGGGAGTACTTCTTGGCGACCGACAGCACCAGGCGGAGGTTCGCCCTGATCATGTGGTCCTTCGCCTGCCGGCCCTCCCGTGCCGCCTCTTCCAGCTCCGCACGCCGTTCCGGAGGGACGGTGCGCTCGCCCGCGTCGGATTCGCGCAGCAGCGCCGCGGCCCGCGCGCCCTGCTGGACGCGCCGCCCCAGTTCGACCTCTTCCTCCGCGTTCAGCAGGGGAGTGGACGAGATCTGGGTCAGGTACTGCCGCACCAGGTCGGGTTCCTCATCGGATTCCGGGGGTTCAGCCCGGCGCCTCTTGGCGTCCGTCCGCACCATCATCACCAGCTTCCCGATACCGCCATACCTGCCGGTGCCTTCTACCGCAGGCCACGGCCTCTCTCTTCCGTGCCCGCATGTCGGCCTGTGATGTGGGGGCCTGGCGGTCCGGCATGACCGACGCTTTGCCGGATCGGGACCGTTGCACCGGTCGTCAGGAGTGCTCGCCGGCGGAATGCTCGTAACGACGATGAAGATGAGGACGCCAGGGGGGCGGGCCAATGTCGTTCACGAAAGTCCAAGCGCTGGACCGGAGCATCGACAGCACCAATCGATGGATCGCCGATATCGCCGCGGCCTTCGGCACCGAAGATCGCGCCTTCGCCTACCGGACACTGCGGGCCTGGATGCACACCCTGCGCGACCGCCTCCCGGTCGAGGCCGCGGCCCATCTCGCGGCGCAGCTCCCGGAACTGCTCCGCGGCGTCTTCTACGACGGGTGGAGTCCCGCCCACGTGCCGCACAAGTACGATGCCCACGAGTTCACCGCCCGTTTCGCGGAGGACGCGAACATTTCCCGGGGCGATGTGCCGAAGACCGCGGCGATCGTGACCGAGGTGGTGATCGCTCGCAGCACCGCCGGCAGTGTGGACCAGGCGTTGAGGCACCTGCCCGAGGAACTCCGCCGGCTGCTCCAGCCCGGCGGGAATCTCGGAGGCTGAGGCAGGTTCGCCGGGCATGGAGGAAGACCTGCGAGGCGCTCTCCCTTCGCCGGCATTGTCCGGATCAGGTGGCTAGGGGTCGCCGGATCGCCTTGCGGTTCTCCGGCCTCTCAGTCCTCCCGTCTCCTCCGTCGAAGGCGACTCCTCCGGAGGTTCCGGGTCGAACTCCCTCGCTCGTCCCGCAGGCCCACTACCAACGTCTCTCCATCCCGCGAGCGGCTGTAGGGACCAAAGTCCTTCATTTTCGAGCCGCGGACCGTGAACCCTCGCCGGCAGCGACCCCGGACACGGCCGGTTGACGTCCCCTGGGCCGGACCCGCAGGACCAGGGCGGACGATCTCGGCGCGCTATTATTTACAGGATTGATTGTATTAATATCGTGGCTCCAGTGTCCCGGCGGAGTGGGACGGGACGACCAGGGCGGCACCGAGGTGGCGGGCATGGAGATCGAGTCGCTGGCGGCGGCCCTCGAACGGGAGCACCGCGAGATCGACGAAGGGATCGGGGCGTTCACCGCCGACCCCTCGTCCAGGGAACGGGACCGGCGGCCGCTGACGCGAGCGATCCACGCCCTTCGCCGCCACATCTACCTCGAAGAGGAATTCCTGTTCCCGTCCCTGTACGCGGCGGGGCTGGGGACCCCGGTGCTCCTCATGCTGCGCGAACATGCCCAGATGTGGACGACGCTCGACTCGCTGGAAGCCGAACCGGACATCGGTGCCGCGCTCACGCTCTGCCGCCGGCTGACCGTCCAGCTCCTCCACCACAACCTGAAGGAGGAGAAGATCCTCTACCCGGAGGTGGACCGAGTCACGCCGGAGCCGGTGGCCGAGCGGCTGCGGGCCTTCCTCGACTCCGGAGAGCTGCCGCAGGGATGGGTGTGCGAGAGGGCGCGAACCTGAGCGTCCCCGCCCCACCCGCCACCTTTTCCGGGACCGGTTCTGGTGAAAACCGGGGAATGGTCCTCGGTCCCGCTCTCCGCCCGTCCGGAGAGCGGGACCTTCCCGGTTTCGAGGTGGGCCGTCTCAGCCGCCCGGATGGGCGGGGCGTTCAGCTCAGGAGGGCGGCGAGTGCGTGGGCGGTGGCGGGATGCTCGGTGAGCAGTGCGGTCACCTCCGGTGCGGCTCCCGGCGCCGTCGTCGCGGCGGTCGCCCAGCCGGGCGCAAGGCCCAGGAGAGCGGCCACCGCGTCGCAGGCGGCGGGGTGGGCGGCCAGGAGATCTCCGGCCGGGCCGCCGCCGGGGACGGAGGCGGGCGGCGCGGTGGCCCCGGGGTCCTCGGAGTCCTCGGGGGCCGACCAGGGCGGGACCCACGAGTCCAGCGCCGGCAGGGTGGCCGGGAACGTACGGCCGGCCTCCCTGACCAGGACCGGGACCATCTCCGCGGCATGGTCCCGCAACGTGGTGATCAGCTTCGGCAGCCATGGCAGCAGGACCGCGTCGGGGAGGCGGGCGAACGCCTTCGACAGGACCTCCACCACCAGCGACGCCAGCGCCGGGGCGGGCTCCAGGGCCTGGACGAAGCCGCTCAGGTAGAGCGGGAACGACGGCACCACCAGCGGGTTGTCCAGCAGTTCGTCGCATCGCCGCCGCAGCTCCCGCAGCGGCAGCAGGCCCAGCTGTGTCTGCGCCGCCCACAGCAGGGCGACCTTGGCGGGGTGCTCCGGATGCGACTGCTGGACGGCCAGCTCCAGCTGGGTGTGGTCGCAGCCGAGGGACAGCGCCAGGCTCTCCATCCCGAGGAGGAATCCGAGCATCGCCGCGACCTGCCGCACCCCGGTGGCGTCGTCGGCGAACGCGGTCGGCAGCAGCGTGCAGTAGTGCGCGTAACCGGCGGTGACGAACGCCTGGCACCATGCCGGGAGTTCCGGTTCGGTCGCCTGGTAGTGGGTGAGCAGCCGCCGGATACGGCGCAGCACCTCGGGCGCCTCGTCCACCGTGCGCTCGGCGGCCAGCAGCTCGACCGCGCGGGCTCCCAGCTCGTCGGTGAAGCGCCCGCCGCCCAGGTAGAGGATGGAGTCCGCCACGGCGGCGAGGGCGCCGGCGGCGGTCGCCCGCGGCCCGTGCACGCCCTTGCGGAGCCGCTGTTCGAGCACCTGCTCGACGGTGACGCCCTCGTACCCCAGCTCGACGATCGAGCGCATGTTCCGGCCGATCGCCAGGTCCCAGCTCTCCTGGATCGGACGTTCGCCCAGGCGGCGTGAGCCCATGATGGGCTGGACGGCGTCGTGCGGCACCAGGCGGCGCAGAATCCACAGCAGGTCCGAGCACGGCCGCAGGCGAGGGTCGGCGGCGAGGTCGAGCAGCGCCCGCTGGATCGTGCGTTTCTCCAGGTCGAGGCCGAGCGGTCCGAGCCGGTCGAGCACGTTGCGGGCCAGCGGCGGCAGCGCGTCGTAGCCGACCGAGCCGACCCGGTCGCCGCCGAGCAGGATCTCGCACAGCCGCGCGATGTCGCGGCGGCCGGGCACGGCGTCCTTCTCGATGCAGGTGATCGCCGCGTCCTGGAAGTCGTACGGCGTCGGCCGCCGCCGCCCGCGGATCCCGGCCAGCAGGATCGAGGTCTCATAGACCGCGATGGCGTCGGCGGTGCTGGACGCGTAGCCGTTCTTGCGGGCCAGCCGGACGATGTCGACGCACCAGCCGAGCAGCTCCTGCTCGTCGAGCCCGTCCGGTGCGGGCGCGGCGGTCAGGAAGCCCGAGAGCCGGTCGGTCACGGGCGCGGGCGGTGCGGGCGGCTTCGCGGCCCTGGCGGGCTTCTTCCCCGCCGTCCGCGCACCGCTCAGCCGAAACGGCTTGAGCCCGCCGCGCCGCAGCGCCTTGCTCCAGGTCGCGGCGGCGATCGACACCGAACCGGGCGCGAGCCCGAACTGCGCCTCGATCGCCGAGTGGCTGGAGGGGATGAGCCCGTACTGCCAGCTCGTGGCCGTGCGCGGGGTGATCTCGAACGAGCCGGCCCGGCCGTGCAGCCCGAACTCCGCGACCCGGCTGGCCGCGTGGAAGGCGCCGCACACGTACAGGCAGTCGGCGGGATCGGCGCCCGAGGACGCCAGATGCTCGCGCATCCGCGTCCACATGTGGCGCTCGCGGTCCTCGTCCACGGCGGTGCGGGCCGACCCTTCCGGCCGCAGCCGCCGGAACAGGCTGCCGACCAGCACCATCACCTGCCGGTAGGTGTCGTGGTCGGCGTCGACCAGCGGCTGCTCGACATACTGGTCCCACCACTCCGACCAGTGCCGCACCTTGCCGTGATGGAGCAGGTGCTCCTCCAGTTCGGCGAAGCGGGGACGCAGGTCGCCGATCTCGACGCCGACCGCGTCGCCGTGCAGCGCCGTCTCGTCGTCCGCGCTCCCGCCGCCGTCGTCACCGCGCGGCTCCCACTGGAAGACGTGGTCGGTCGAGCGGTCCACCAGCACCAGCTCCACGCCGGGCGTGGTGAGCGCGTACGAGATCGCCTGGTACTCGGCGGACGCCTCGGTGATGGGCGCGACCACGCTGAGCGGCGCCCATGCCGCCGGGAAGCCGTCGAGGTCGGTGGCGAACGACTGCAGGGCGACCGGCAGCGTGCAGTTGTGCAGCTCGTCCAGCAGCGGCCGCAGGTCTTCGCACAGCTCCAGGTAGACGACCTTCGGCTGCTTGCGGCGCAGCCGGCGGACCATCGCCGTCGCCGAGGACGGCGAGTGGTGGCACACCGGGAAGATCTCCAGCGGTTCGCGCAGCGCCCGGTCGACGTCCTCGACCAGCCCGCCCAGGATCTCCGCCACCGGGCCGGAGCCGAACCGCTCGGCCGCGCCGAGCAGCTGCCCGCGCAGCTCACCGAACGGCCCGGCGGTCACGCCGTTCAGCTCGGTCACGTCGCCGGTCATGAGAGCTTCGCCAGCGCTTCGCGGCCGCCCTGCAGGAAGCCCTGCCACGGACCCTCCTCCTTCTTGCTGCGCGGTTCGACGACGCCGTGCCAGAACTTGTTGAGGATGGCCAGGTCCTCCGGGGTGCGGCGGGCCAGCGACCCCACCAGCGAGGACGCGAGCGTCTCGGGACGCAGCTCGCGTTCGCCGAAGAACCGGCTGTGCAGGATCGCGTCCTCCAGCACGCCGATCTGCTCGGCGGTCGACAGCGCCGACTCCAGCCTCTCGTCGTCGCCGCGGGCGGACGCGGCGGCGGCGCGCAGGTCGGCGAAGCTCTGCAGCAGCACCTCCAGCAGCGACGGCGCGACCTCCAGTTCGATCCGGTGCCGCCGCAGCAGCTCGGTGGTCCGGAACCGGACGATCTCCGACTCGGCCTTCTTGCCGGTCACCACGGGGATGCGGACGAAGTTGAAACGCCGCTTGAGCGCCGAGGACAGGTCGTTGACGCCCCGGTCACGGCTGTTGGCCGTGGCGATGATCGAGAAGCCGGGCTGGGCGAACACGGTGTTGTCGGTGCTCAGCTCGGGAATGGAGACGTACTTCTCCGACAGGATCGAGATCAGCGCGTCCTGCACGTCGCTGGTGGCGCGGGTCAGCTCCTCGAACCGGCCGATCACGCCCCGTTCCATCGCGGTCATGATCGGGGAGGGGATCATCGACTCCCGCGACTGCCCCTTGGCGATCACCATGGAGACGTTCCAGGAGTACTTGATGTGGTCCTCGGTGGTGCCGGCGGTGCCCTGCACGACCAGCGTCGAGTTGCGGCTGATCGCCGCCGCCAGCAGCTCGGCCAGCCAGGACTTGCCGGTGCCGGGGTCGCCGATCAGCAGCAGCCCGCGGTCGGAGGCGAGCGTGACGATGGCGCGCTCGACGAAGGTCCGGTCACCGAACCACTTCTGCGGTATCTCCCGGTCGAGGCCGTCGGAGCGTTCGGACCCGAGGACGAACGTGCGCACCATCCGCGGGCTGAGCCGCCACGAGAACGGCCTGGGCGCGTCGTCGACCGACTCCAGGTAGTCGAGTTCGTCGGCGTACTTGGCCTCGGCCGGTGCGCGCAGCATGTCGTCGGTCATTCGGGGGGACTCCTCTACAGGTCTGCAGGCCCGGGCCTAGCCCAGGAAGTTCTTGAGTTCGAACACGAGCTTGTCGATGTGGCCGGAGATGACCGGCGTGCCGAGTTCCTTGAAGCGCTGCCGGAACCAGGGCTCCACGTTCTGCTGCCCGGAGCTGTTGACCGAGCCGACCGGGATGAACTTCACCCCGGAGCCGTGCACGGCCTTGATCCCCTCCAGCAGCGGGCGGGACCGGTCGAACTCGTAGAAGTCCGAGATCCACACCATGACCGTGTTGCGCGGGTCGGTGATCTTCGGACGCGCCATGGCCATCGCGACCGGCCCGTCGTTGCCGCCGCCGAGCTTGGTGCGCAGCAGTACCTCGAACGGGTCGTTCACCCACGGGGTGAGGTCGATCGCCCGGGTGTCGTAGGCGATCAGATGCACGTCCACCTTGGGGAGCCCGGCGAAGATGGACGCCAGGATGGTGCAGTTGACCATCGAGTCCACCATCGACCCGGACTGGTCGACCACCACGATCATCCGGGCGGGCGTGCTGCGTTTGGCGGTGTGCCTGTAGAAGAGCCGGTCGACGTAGAGCCGTTCGTCGTCGGGGTTGTAGTTGACCAGGTTCTTCCAGATCGTGCGGTCGAGGTCGAGGTTGCGGAACACCCGCTTGGGCGGCACGCTCCGGTCGATCCTTCCGGCACTGGCGTGCTCGACCCGGGTCCGCAGCACCTCGGCGACCTCGTCCACATAGCGCCGGATCAGGCCCTTGGCGTTGGCGAGCGCCACGCCGGAGAGGTTGTGCTTGTCGCGCAGCAGTTGCTCGACCAGCGACATGCTCGGGGTGAGCTGCCGGGCCAGCGCCGGGTCGGCCAGCACCTCGCGCAGCCGCATCCGGGAGACCAGGCCGCCTTCCAGCTCGCCAAGGATCCGCTTGAGCTCGTCCTCGTTGAGGTCGAAGCCCTGCCCGGGGCCGCCGCCCTCGCCGCGTCCTGGGTCGGGCCGCCGCCGCCCGGTCGCCGCCCGCCCGTCGCCCGCGCCTTCGCCTTGGCCGCCGCCCGCCGGGCGGCCCCCCGCGCCCTGTCCGGGAGCGCCGCCCGCGCACGCGCCGAGCGCGCGGCGCAGCCACTCGGCGTCGCGCTGCCAGGCGGCCAGCCGCTGTGCCGACACGTCGCCGGAGCCGGTGCGCAGCGCGTTGAGCAGCAGCTTCGACACCAGGGCCGTCCGCCGCACCCGGTCGCCGCCGGCCAGCGGGTCGGCGAACTCCGGCTCCAGTTCGGGGAACCGCTGCACGACGGTGTCGATCGTGACGCCGGGGTCGAGCAGCGCCGCGGGCAGCCCGCGTTCCTGGACGACGGCCAGGCTCGCCGCCTCCAGGGCGGGCTGCTCCTCGGCGTCGAACACCCGGCCCAGCAACCGCCACAGCAGCACCTGCCGGCGGACGTCGTCACTGTCGCCGTCGTTCATGAGAACTCCTGGGGGGAGACCTCCGCCCGCGGGCGGAGGAGGGAAACGCGGCACAGGCCGCACGTATCGGTGCCCGGCGGCGGGAGCCGGGTCAATTGCGCAGCAGTCGTCCCGCGCGTTCGGACAGGACGGCCACGGCGTCGCCGGAACGGGCCTGGGCCTTGGCGACCTTCGGGTCGGTGGGGCCCAGCGCCCAGTCGCCGTTGTGCGCCTCGACCGGTTGCCTCTTCACGGCGGACCGCACGGCCAGCGGCTGCAGCGTCCACCGCCCGGCGTCCCAGCGGAGCAGGCCGATGCACGCCGTCGACGCCTTGACCAGTTGCGGGGTGAGCGGGCCGCTCGGCGGCAGCCGGTCCGAGTCGACGGCCAGCCGCTCGCCGCCGAGGTCGAACGTGCCGTCGTTTCCCGCCTTGTACCCCTCGACCAGCACCGGTTCGGCGATGCGCACCGGATGGCGGTCGAGCGGTGCGACGGCCGGGGCCTGCGCGCCGGCGAGCCGGACGCGGGCCGTCGCGAACGGGTCGGCGGGCGCGCCGGCCGCGGCGCGTTCCTCGTCCCACAGCAGGTCGCCGCCTGAGGTCAGGCTCATCCCGGTGACCTCGACGGCGCGGCGCTCGGCCAGGGCCGCCAGCAGCGTCGGGTACGCCGACAGCAGCTTCCACACCAGGGGGCCGACGATCGTGTCGACCTTGGCGGCGGCGACGGCGACGCGCACCAGCCGCACCGGCCCCTCGCCGGCGGGCTCCAGCACCGCGTGCAGCTGCACCTGAACGGCCGTCCCGTGCTCGTGGACGTCGACGCCCAGCGGCAGCAGCCGCCCGGAGACGGCCGTCGCGCCGCCCGTCCAGCTCCCCCCGTGCGACAGCAGCACGGCACGTGTCCACAGGTCGGCCCAGCGGCGTTCGGGGATCCGTTCCATCGTCGCGACCGGGCACGAGGCGCGCAGTTCGGCGGCCAGACCGTCGGCCAGCACGGCGAGGCGGCGCAGCCGCGGCTCGGCCCACAGCGCGTCGAGCGCCCGGTCGGCGGCCGAGACCAGCGCGTCGTCGACGCCCCGCCAGCCCGCGATGGCCAGCTCCTGCAGCCAGGACCGGCCGGCGACGAGCAGGTTGGCGGGCACCGGCTCCGGATCGCCGGGCGGCTCCTCCCAACCCGGACGGGACCGGCCGAGCGCACCGTCGAGCCGGTCGAGCAGCGCGTCGTGCACCGCGCCGAGCAGCGCGGCACGGGCCGCGGCCACCGCCGACAACTCCGCGGCGCCGATGGAACCGGTGGCGAGCCTGCCGGACGCCTCCGCCGGCGCGGCGCCGAGCGGAGAGCCGCCCACCGCGCCGGCCAGCGCGCCGAGGGCCTCGGTGTGCCGGGGGCCGAGCCGGGCCAGGCCGTCGGCCAGCGCGGCGTCGAACCCCGCGACGACCTCCAGTGCCTCCCCGACGCCCGGCGGGACCCGCCCGGTCAGCTCGGCGAGCTGTACTGCCTGCATCAGCGGACCGCCCCCAGCGCCGGGAACCAGTGCATCTCGGTGAGGGGCTCCGGGCTCGCCGGGACCTCCAGATAGGTCAGGTGCCGCAGGAACCGGCTGAACACCGCGGCGGCCGGAGCCTTCTCCCGGGTGCCCTGAAGCAGGGAACGCAGGTCGTCACCCTCCCCGGCCTCGGCCTTCAGGTAGCGCGCGACGCGTTCGAGGCCGTACTGCCTGACCGCCTCGTCGATCAGCGCGTCGAGGTGCTTGCAGCGGTGGCCGCCGCCGAGCCCGCCGCACGGCCGGTTGTTGTTGGTGCTGCAACTGAAATCGTGCGTCTCCGCCGCGATCGACGAGACGTACACCCGGGCGATGTCCGAACCGCTCGACACCACACCCTGCAGCCGCCCTTCCGCCAGTTCGACGAACGGCACCTTGGCCAGCTTGCGCGGTTGGACGGGCGGCGCCACGCGCACCGCGCTCCGTTCCTCCCAGCCGGCCTCGCCGGAACCCATGACTTCGACCTCCACCCTCGCGGCCCGTCGGATGCCGATAGTTGTACGGGCCCGCACCGACAAAACCCCCGCCCGCCCGGACCCAGCTCCCGGCGGGAGCCCGAATGGTTCGCCGTGCTGTTCGACAGGTATGCCGCGCGGCTGCACCGGTACGCGGGCCGCAGGCTCGGTGACGGCGAGGCCGACGACATCGTCGCCGAGACGTTCTCGGTGGCGTTCCGGCAGCGGGACGCCTACGACCTGAACCGCCCCGATGCCCTGCCCTGGCTGTACGGGAGCGCCTCGAACGTCATCCGGAGGCATCGGCGCATCGAGGTGGCCGCTACCGGGCGTTCGTCCGCACGGGGGCGCTGCCAGACGCGTCCGCCGGCATCGCGGAACGGGCGGTCGAGCGGGTGAGCGCCCAGATGAGCAGACGCCGGCTCGCCGCCGCCCGCCGGCGGGTGCTGGACGAGACCCGGCCGGGGGCGCGGCAGCACCCGGGCCCGTGTCCGCGGGTTCCGCTCCGCGTGGGGCCTGCGCGTGGCGGTGGCGGGCGGGCTGGCCGCGGCGGTGACCGCGGGTGCCGTCCTGATCCCGGGCGGGGACGGTCCCGGCGGGCCCGGCCCCGCGCCGGCCAACGCCGCTGAACTGTTCACCCGGGCGGCCGCATCACGGACGCCGCCGGCCGCACCGGCCTCGCCGTGACCTTCGATGGCCGCGACGGCGAACGCGAGGAACCCGTCTTCGACGCGAAGAGGTACCGCTACCTCGGTCAGCGCAGCATCTGGATCGGTGAGGGCGACGCATCGCCGTGCGGAACTCCGATCAGCGACAGTGCTCTGATCAGCACAAAGGTGGCCGAGAGCCGTCCCCTGACGGCCACGGTCATGGGGCGGGACCACCCAGGTCCCGCCCCATGACCGGTCATCCAAGGCCGTACCGGAACGAGAGCGCAAAGGGCCGTCGCAGCACCGCCGGCGAGTGGTTCCCCTTCCACCGGACCAGAAAAGTGATCAGGGAGAGAAACGAGTTCCGGTGTACTTGCCGATGACCTTCCCCTGATGCTTGACAATGATTCTTCGGCCGCGGATATCGTAGGTATAGGAGCCGTTGCGGGCGATATAGCCGTGCGACGTCCGTTCGGCATGGAGATCGATCGCCGAGGACGGATTTCCGATCTCCTCACCGTGGTAGACGTATTCGCCCGAGGACGATCGGCAGATGATGACGTCGTGGCTTGAGGTCCGGTAGGCGATCACCAGGTTCATGGTGGTGCCGTTCCGTGACTCCGGGGCGACCCGCGTCGGGCAGGTGCCGGCCGCGGTTTCTTCGACGGGTGTGTGCTCCCGGACGAACCGCTCGATGTCGTCGAAGTGGCCTACCGAGAAAGACAGAGCCGCGACCAGGGAAGCGCCCGCCAGCAGCTTCGTGCCGATGCGCGACTCGCGCCGCGAGGCCGCGCGTGGGCGAGCCGGGACGGGGGCGGGGGGAGGCGCGGTGGGCTCCGACGTTTCCGGCCGGTACCCGGCGCCCGCCGGCGGCATGAAAATCTCGTCCGGTGTCTTCGGACGCTCTGCGTCCGGCGCCCGGGGCCGGGGGCCGCTGCCTCCCGGTTCGCCGCGCGGCGGTACGTCCCCGGGGCCTTTCCTGCTCTCCGCCGATTCCCGCGGCGAGAAGCATCCGATGCATTCTTCGGCCGCCCCCGCGTTGAAGGTGCTGCAGGAGCCGCAGTGCCACTGCGAGGCCAATGGCGGTCCCTCCTTCAGGGGCCGGTGACGTGGCCGGATCTGAGGTTCCGCGCCCATCCGGCGAGATCGTCGCGTACCTCGACCGTGTCGGACATCGGAGTGAAGAACGCCCACTCGCCGTTCTGCGGGGCGCACCAGACGGTGGGCGGCGCCTCGGCGGACCGGCCGGGCGCCGGTTCCGGTGTCCTGGGCGCACGTTCCCCGTCGGCACTGGGGACCGCCTGCGGCACTTCGCCGTTCAGGAGGTCGTACGGCTCGTCTGCGGCGCGGGGCGAAGCGAGCCTCGGTGCGCGGCGTCTCAGCCGTTCCGCCATCTGCTCGGCGTCGCGCACGTACGGCGCGTCCACGAAGAGCCGCAGGACGACCAGGACCGGGGACTCCTTCGAGTTCCCGGTGGCCGGTGCCCCGGGAGCGAAATGCAGCACGAGCTGAAGTGCCCGGGGTTTTGGAAGCGGCTGCACCGCCACCTCGACGCACCAGCCGATCGGGAGGTTCTGGCGCAGCCCGCCGGGCCCGACCACGTCGACGCGTTGACCGTCGAACACGAGTTCGGCCTCTTGGCAGTAGAGCACCCACCTGTCCGCCGTCTGCGTGTCTCCGGAGGGCACCGCGGACTCGTCCGCCTGCCCGGTGGCGTCCTGGGACGGTTGCACCCGGGTTCCGGGCGCGTCGGCGGGATGCTTGTCCTTCCTGAACTTCATCTCAGATGCTGTGCGCGATCGTGTTGATGATCTCGCTCATCTCGACCTCTTCCAGCCCTTGGCCCGCGACCGAGGGGAAGAGAATCGTCATGTTCCATTCGTCCGCGATGTTCTTCCAGGGGGTCTCGTCGGGGGCGAAGAGCACGAGTCGCTTGGCCGAGTTCTCCATGAGGGCCTGCCGGCTTCGCGCGTACCCCCATTCCTCCAGCAGCGTGTCACCGTCCAGCGGCAGCCCGGCCGGGTAGGTGTGCGCGGCGCGCGCCTTCGGGTCGCCCAGCGGGTGGGCGGGCGCGTCGGTGAACAGCACGATGACATGGCGGCGCCGGTCCAGCCCGCGCTCCCACGGTGCCCGGAGCGCGAGTGCCAGGGCCTCCAACCCGGACTCGGGCACATCGCCGCCCCCCTCCGGCGTCAGCCCGCGGACGAACGACTCGAACTTGTCCAGCTCTCCGGGCATCGTGAAGAACTCGCTCTCCTCCAGCGCGTCGTCGGCGAAGTCGGCGAAGTCGCGGAAGGCGATGACCTTCAGCCGGAGCTGGCTGATGGCCTTGCGCTTCTGCGCCATCTCCTCCTTGAGCCGCCCGGGGAAGGACAGCGCGCTGCTCTTGACCTCCTCCAGGACAGGGCCCATGCTCCCTGTCGCGTCGATGCACATCACGATGTCGACCGCGTAGCGCAGATTGCCGCGGTACTGGCCGATGTGGTCGGTCATGTGGATTCCAATCAGGGTCAGGGGCGGCCATCGCCGCCCAGGTTGATCCGCAGCCGCGAGGCCCGGCCGGAAGACGGGCCGGGAGGCGGCGCGGGGACCGCGGGGGTGGTCGGTGCGGAGGGCCTCGGTGCCGCCGGGGGCTGGGAGTCTCCCGAACGGATGCCGCGCAGTCGTGTCGCCGGGCTTGCGGCCGGCGCCGGCCCGTTCAGCGCGCAGAGGGCCGGATCCTTCATCGTGTCCAGGAAGTCCTCTACACCAGGCCGTTCCGCGGGGGACGGAGAGGTCATCGCGATGAGGAGATCCCGCACGGGCGCGCTGAGGCGCGCGTCCCACCGCAGCCGCTCGCCCGCTGCGACGGCCTCGGCCGGCGCGGCGAAGGCGTCGTCGTGGCCGGGCAGGCTCTCGGTGAGATAGTGGTGGGTCAGCAGGGCCAGCGAGAAGACGTCGGCGCGCACTGTCAGGTCGCGCGCCCGGACGACCGGATCCCCGTGCAGGTAACGGATGAATTCGGGGGCGCCGAAGAGCTGGTCGCCCCCCATGACGTCCGCGGCCGGAGGCTCTTCCGAGATGTAGGCGTCGTCGAAGTCGATGAGCCGGGCGCGGTAGAAGGCCCTGTCCTCGGACTTGCGCTGGATCAGCACGTTGGTCGGTTTGAGGTCTCCGTGGACGATCCCGATGCCGTGCAGCAATTGCAGGCTGAGGCCGAGCGTGCGCAACAGGGTCAGCTTCTCCCTGGCGGAGAACGACTCCGGTTCGCGGCCAGCGACCTCGACCTTCTCGGTCACCTTGTAATAGGTCGAGCCGTCCGCGAAGAAATCGAGGGGGAGGACCAGGTTGCCGGTTCCCGGCCGGCCGTGCTGCGACTCCAGCACCCGGGCGACCGTCCGCTGCCGCTGCTCGAACTCCAGGCACTCCTGAAGCCGCAGCTCCTTGCTCCGTGGGCTGGCCGTCGAGTCGCCACGGGGCCGCTTCGGCTCAAGGAACTGCTTGATGAAGTACTGCGACCCGTTCTTCGCCGCGAACGCCCACACGCTCTTGCCCGCGTCGTCGTTACCGGGCCGGGTGATCACCTGGTAGCCGTTGATCGTGTCTCCGAGTTTCATGCTCCCTCTCCAGGTCCGGTGGTGGCATGAGGCGCTCGTAGTCGCCTCGATAGCTGTCCCAGGTCAGCTGCCGCCACTTCCTCTCGTGGCGGCCGACCCTCTCCTCGGCGCTCGGCCCCTCCGGCCGTGCGCCGTTCCGGTCCGCGTCCGGCGGGCCTGTGTGCTCTCGCGGACGGTTGCTCCAGTACCGGCGCCCCAGGCCCCGCTCGCGTCCGGCGAACGCGGTGCGCAGGGACGGAAAGTCCGTGAAGCCGAGCGTGACCATGCTGAGCGAAGCGTCGTCCGCCGCGTAGCCGGAGATGTCCCGGCCGAGCCGCCCGCACCAGTCCTTCATCGAGTCCGAGTCCTGAAGCACCGCCAGGAGCCGGTACTCGAAGTGGGCGGGTGTCTGCACGTAGCCGAAGAAGCCGTCGGTCGCGCACAGCAGCACGCACGGCAGTTCGAGGGAGAGGCGCCGTACCTGGACGAAGAACGGGCTGTCGGCGCAGATCACATTGCTGAGCGGCGGATCCTGCAGAAGCTGGACGAGGCCGTCCTCCTCCTCTGTGTGGTCCCGGCTGAGAGCCTGCAGACCATGGTCCGGGGTCAACACGTAGACGCGGCTGTCCCCCGCCCAAAGAACCCGGCAGTCGACCGCACCGTGCCGCAGGCGGTAGTGCAGGGCGGCCATCGTCGTGGGCAGTTCCTTCTGCATTCGCCCGACGATGCGGGACGCTGTCGCCGGCCGCATCGCCTCCAGCATCCGGGCGAGCCGCGATTCCAGGTCGGCGGTGCCGAACCCTTCGCCGTTCAGGACCGACGCGCCGAACCAGGACTCCAGCGCGGTCCTGGCCACCCGTGCTCCCAGCCATGCTCCGGTGCGCGGTGTCCCGTCGGAGGTCCAGTAGGCCGGAGCGGATCCCGCACCGCCGGAACCGTCGAAGACCGCGATGATCCCCTGTCCGGTCGGCAGATGGTGGACGAACAGCGGCTCGGCGTCCTGCCCGTGGCCTGTGACGGCCTCGGTCCATACCCCTCCGGCCGACGCGTCTCCGAGTTCGTAGTCCCAGGCGATCGGGCCGGCGGGCGTCGCCTGCGCTTCGGTCACCGCCCTGGCTCCCCGGTACGGAAGCCGCGCAGCCGGCTCGCCGGGTGCCCGCCGGGTGCATCGCCGTCGTCTCCCGCGTCACCGCCTGCCGCGTCATCGCCGCCCGGTCGCGTTCCGTCCGCGGTACGGTCCGTGGAAGCCCCGCCCATGCGGGCGCCGCCCGACGGCTGAGCCGGGCCGGCGCCGGGCACCTTTCCGGAAACCGGGGGCGGCGGGGCCCCGGCGCTCGCGCTCGTACTCGGGTCCCATGCGGTGCCCCAGCCCGCGCCCGAATCACGCCGGGCGCCCGCGGGTTCGGCGCCCGGCGAATGCGCGGGGGTGCCCGGCGGTTCGTCGTCGGGCGGGCCGGCCGGCGCGCCGGGGTCGCCGTACGCCGGCGAGGGACGGTGCTCACTGTGCCGCCCCACCCGTGGAGAGGAACCGCCCGGGGAGCGGTCCGACGCCTCCGCGGACGGCGAGGACACGGACGGCGGAGGCGCGGACGGCGGCTCGATGCTGCTCATGACGCCCGGGGTCAGCGAACCGCGCAGCCGCCCGGAACGGGTGCCCCCGAAAGGGGCCGAACTGCCCTCGACGTACTTCGCCAGCAGTTCCTTGTGCGCCTCGGCCAGGAGGTACGGATCGACGGAGTCCTCGGAGTGCTTCAGGACCGCTTCCCAGGCGGCGAGGATCTCGCCCCGCTCCTCCCCCTCGATCTCGCGAATCCGGGCCAGCGCGGCTTCCGCGCCCTTTTCCACGAAGATATCGGCGATCAGCCCTTCCACGCCCGTGCTGCGCAGCCGTTCGAGCTGGTGGTCGGCCTTCATGTCCGCGAGCCGCTGCTCGCGGGCCACGTCACGGAACATCCGCCCGCTTTCGGCGGCCTCCTCCTCGTTCACCAGCAGCTCGATGTGGATGCTGTGCAGCCGGATCGCCGAATCGCCGGAGAAATAGCGCATCTCCTGGTTCAGCGCTTCCTGCGCGGCGTGGAAATGGGAGATGTCGTAGTGCTTGCTGACGTCCTGCAACATCCCCTTCAACGGTCCGTACAGCGCTCCGCTCATGTCACGGATATTGCGGCTGACCACCTTAGCCGGATCGGTGACCTGGCAGGTCAAGGTGGCGCGTGCGTTGAACGCGAACGTGTGGTCGCGGCTGAGCAGCGGGAAGTCCAGGACCAGCCGGTGCTCGGCCACGTCGACCCGGTACAGGCGGCGGTAGTCGGTCAGCCGGGCGCCCGGGATGGGATCGCTGTGCCGGATCGTGCACATCGGCCCGCGGCCCGGTGCCAGCACGAGGGCTTCGCGGGGACGCGGTGCACGCGGCGGTGAGAACAGCCTGACCCGGGAGAGCTCCTGCTCCTCGAGGATCGGGTCGTACGTCATGTGGTCCATGTCATCTCTCCTCCATCCAAAGAAGGGCGTGCGTGGCGGGGCGTCCGCACGGGACCGGCTCATCGCGCAGGAGCGCCGTGTGGATCTGGGCGGCCGCCTCGTTGGGCCGTGCGGTGTCCCTCGCCCAGGCGGCGAGGTGGTAGAGCAGCCGCTCCCGGTGCTGGCCGGGCTGCGCCGCGATCCCGAGGAGCAGGTCCCGCATCTGGGCGCGGACCGCCATGTCCCGGTCCGCGTGGGTTTCCAGGCAGCTCCGCAGCCGCGCCAGCGCCTGCGTCTGCACCGGTTTGCGCGCCAGGGCACGCGCCCACAGCGGGACGAGCTGCGACCGGTGCTCGGCGGCGTGCGCGAGCAGCAGCGGTGCCGCGTCCTCGTCCGCCGGGAGGAGCCCGAGCGGCGACCGCGGCTCCCGCGCCCGGCCCGCCGGCGCGCGGACCGCCCAGGCGAGTTCGGGAGCGGGTTCCGTCGAGGCGAACACGAAGGCGGACAGCGCCTTGATGACCAGCGGCGACTTGTCCTGCGCGGCGCTCCACTCCAGCAGCGCCGCGAGGACCTGGCGCACATGGCTGAACTCGATCAGCTGCAGGATGCTCGACGCGACCGTGGGCAGCGGGGCCCAGTCGTCCCGGTCGAGAACCGCGCGCAGCACGGACAGTGCGCGCTCCGGATCGCGGCTGCCCATGATCCGGCCGGCGGCGGCGCCGGCGACGAGCGCCAGCCGCCGCGGCGCCGTCCCGGTACCGCCCTCCGCCGCCCAGGCGCCCAGCAGGTTCCAGGTTTCGCCGGCCAGCCCCGGGCGGGTGCTGAGAAGGTCGAGTGCGGTCGCGGCGGCCTGGCGCAGCAGCGGCGAGCCGTCCAGCGCCCACGGCAGGACGAGACGGTGCAACGCGTGCGCCGGGTCGCTGCCCGCGAGCACGCCCGCCGCCACGGCGGCACGGGCGCGGACCTCGACGTCGGAGTGCGTCATCAGCCGCCGCAGCCACCGGATGAACGCGGGCCGGTCGCTGTCGAGGTACGTCCAGGCGTACTCCAGGACCGCCTGCTGGACGAGCGGCCTGCGGAACCGCACCCGGGGAGCGCCGCGATGCCCGGCCTCGCCGGACGGCACGGCGACCTCGATCCAGTTCTGCTCCGCACCGAGCTGGTCGCGGAACCTGAGCCGCGACAGCGGTGGCTTCTCCTCGTCCGGCACGAGCATCGCGTAGAGATCGAGTGCCGCGTCCGAAACGGTGAGGTAGCCCGAGCCCTCCAGCACCGCCGATGCCACGGCGAAGCTGACGTACTCCGGTTTCCGGTACCGGCTGAGCCGGCGATGCACCTCGCCCGTCGGGTCGCGCAGTTCCCGCACGGTCGCAGCCAGGTCCCGCCCGGTGTTGACGGCCTCGGCGAGCCGCGCGGCCACCCGGGGCTCTGGGCACTCGCGCAGCAGTTCCCCGGCGCCGCACGCGGTGAGCCGCGCGTGCAGTTCCCGGCGCCGGCCGGGGTCACGGTCGGTGCCGAGCACCCGCCGTTCGATGATCTCCATGGCGGGCACCCGGCCGAGCGTGGTGACCACGTGGGCGGAGCGCTCCGCCGCCTCCATCAGCGCTCCGCGCTCCGGGCCGGTCAGCACGATCATGAAGTTGCGGGTCTCCCGCAACGCGGCGGCCGTCTCGGAGATCCAGCGTTCGTCGATGCGGTCGGCGGTGAGGCCCTCGTCCTCCCGGTGCGTCTCGATGGCACCGTCGAGGTCGACCACGAACGCGCAGTGCCGGATGTCGGGCCGCCAGCCCGGGGCACCGAGCGGGGCGGTCTCCGATAAGAGCCGGCATTCCGGCCGCGTCTGCCCGCCGCCGGGGTTGGGGAGCCGGTCCAGGAGGTTGTAGACGGCCGTCTCCCGGCCGGTGCCGGGCGCCAGCGCCAGGATCAGCAGATGCCGGTCGAGCAGGACGCTGACGGCCGCGGCGAAGTTCGGCGGTTCGACGAAGCCCCGCAGGTGGCGGGCGAGCCGGTCGAGATCGATCCTGAACGACGCCCGCCCACGCCGCCGCGCGGCACCGCCGGTGTTGAAGTCCCCGCCGAACTCCACGGTGTCCTGGAACAACGCGAGCGTGCCGATGGAGGGCCCGGCGGCATCGCCCGCGTACCGCTCGGTGATCTGCTTGATGATGTCCATGTACTGCGCGTGCTGCGACGGGAGGCCGGCGTCCTCGCCGGCACCGTCGCCGAGCGCGCGGAGGGCCTCCTCCTCCGAGGCGGGGTACCCCTCCTCGGAGGCGCCGCCCTCGCTCTGGCGGGGAGCGGGCTCGGGAGGCTTCTGCGCCTCCTCGTCACCTTGCCGCCTGTGCTTGGGCTCGGCCGCCGGTTCCGCGTTCTTCGCTTCGGCGTCGTCGGGCTGGCTCATGGTCCTCGCTTTCGGAACCCGGGTGGATGAGGACGTGCGCGTGGAGCCGTTCAGCAGTTCCAGTCACGCATTTTCACCTTGTCGTTGAACGTCACGACCTTGCCGACGCGGTTGGCGTTGACGATGGTGCCGGTTCCCTGTGACGGCGCCGTGTTCAGCCGATCGGTGAGCTTCCGCAGTGATTTCAGGAACGAGCCGTGGCTGAGCATTCGCACGACCAGGGCGTCCCGCAGCGCCTGGACGGCGCCGGCCTGGTCGGGTGCCGTCTCGACGACGACCAGTGCGCGGAATCCGGGGGTGTCCGGCTCGAACTCCCGCTGCACTCTTTCCACGAGCTTGCGCTCGGCGGGCGGCTGGAGCACGACCTTTCCGGACAGTGCCCGCCGGGCGCCGGCGGCGACGGCCATGGCGGCGGCCTCACCGACCTCCTCGATCGTCCGGCGCGTGCCGTCCGCCGTCCCGGAGGATTCGCCGGGCGGGGTCTGCCCGCCGTGGCCGGTCGTGCTGTCCTGCTCGTTCTCCGCTCGGCCCACGGGGGCTCCCTTCGGGGGGTCGGAATCGTGCGGTGCGGTGGGCGGCCTCAGCGGAAGTTCCCCTGTGAGGATCTGCTGCTGCAGGTGCCGCAGCCCTTCACCCGGTTCCCCTCCGACTTCCTCGACGGAGCGGGAGTGGTGCCGCCGGTACGCGTCCAGGGCCTCGTTCTGCCGGCCTGACAGGTAAAGCGCGCGCATCAGCAGCGCGGCGAGGGCGTCGTCGGGCGGTTCGGAACGGGCCGTCAGCCGCTGTAGTCCGGGGATGAGCGCAGCGGGGTCGCTGATGCGCAGCTCCAGCTCCAGGTAGGACATCAGTGCCCGCTGGTACTCGTTGCGCAGGGCGGTGCGGGTCGAGTCGATCCACGCGCCGCTGTGCAGGCCGCCGAGCGGCTCGGCCGACCACGGCCCGTCGGGCAGCGGCCCCCACTGCTCCAGCGCGCTCCGGTAGTAGCGCACCGCCGCCTCGCCGTCGTGTCCGGCGACGGTCTGGGCGTGCTTGACGAGGTCCCGGAAGCGGCACAGATCGATCTGCCGGCGGTCGACCTGTATCCGGTAGCCGCCCTCGCCGCGCGGCAGCAGCGAGCGAGCGCCTTCCTTCGCCGTGTCGAGTCTGCCCCGCAGCTTCGTGACATGGTCATGCAACATCGGACGGGTGCTTTTGGGGGCTTCGGGCCATACCCGGTTGATCAGTGCCTCGATGGGGACCAGCGTGCCCGGCTGCTCCAGCAGGACGGCCAGGATCAGGCGCGCCTTCTGATCGCCCAGCCTGATCTCCGTGCCGCCCACTTCCGCCCGGACGCGCTCCAAGAGGGTGAACGCGATCTCGCCGGGGTCGGGCCGGTCCGCCGGAAGCTGCTCGCCGGGCATGGTCACGTGTCTCATCACACCACCTGGAAAGTCACTGGAATCCTTCTTGAAATTGCTTGATCGGCCATGGGAAATCCACCTTGGTGCCCATTTGATGCTCTTTTCAGAGCGGCCAGTGAGGTCGCGGAAGAAAGGACATGAAAATGGGTGACTCCAAGAGCCGGCTGAGCGCCGGCATCTGGCGCAAGAGCCGGCGGAGCGAGGGCATCGGCGACTGCGTGGAGGTGACCGTCGCCCACTGGGTCGGCGTCCGCGACAGCAAGGACCCGGACGGGGCGGTGCTGTGGTTCACGGGTGACGAGTGGAAGGCGTTCCTCGCCGGTGTGAAGAACGGCGAGTTCGACCTGCGCTGATAGGAGGGGGCCGGTGGTCCGGGCGCGCACGGGCGCCCGGACCACCGGGTCCGCCCGGCCTGGCCCCCGTCGAGCCGGGCGCGTTCTGCTCGTCATGTTCATTCCGGCGGCCTCCGCAGGTCGGCTGCGAGTTCGGAGAGGAAGTCTTGGGCCGCATCGCCGAATACCGCCATTTGCTGCAAGAGAGACCATCGATCCTCGTAAAGGACGATGTCGTCCGGCTTGTGGACGGTCACTCGCGCATGAATCGTTTCGGTGATCACGACCGATTCCTGTTCCAGGGCGCCATCCGCCGCGTAAATGACGAAGCTGTGCGAGAGGTAAGTGACCGCGCGGGTGCTCTGCGGGATGAGTCCGATGGACACGTTCTCCAGCGTGGCGAGCGAGGCGAGGCGGTCCAGCTGGGCCAGCTGGCTCGCCACCGAGCCGGGCCGCCAGCGCAGTGCCGCCTCGGTGATGAGGAATTCGAAACGCCGCTCCGTGTCGAACAGTGCCAGCTGCCGGTCGAGCCGGCCGGCGACCGCCGCCGCGAGATCCTCCTTCGCGTAGGGGATGTCCCGGTAGAGGCCGAAGACGAGCCGCATGTACTCGGCCGTCTGCAGCAGTCCGGGCACGACCGAGTGCTGGAAGCATCGCGTCCTTTGCGTACGCGCCTCCAGTTCCCCGATCTCGTCCTGCAGGTGAGGCCGATCGCCGAGCACCGTCCGCCAGGCGTCCACCTCGGTGTAGGCCGCCTCGGTCATCGCGACCAGCCACGTTCTGGTCTCCGTCGACGCGTTCACCGCCGTGGCCCACTCCTTCACCTGCGGCATCGTCGGCGGCGTCTTCCCCGACTCGATCCTCGATATCTGCGACTGGCTGATGCCGATCCGGCCGGCCAGTTCCCTGCCCGACAGTCCGGCCAGCTCGCGCAGAGCCCGCAGCTCCGCCGCCAGTCGATGACGGGCGCTCGACGCCTCGCCCTGCCCTTTCACCGCGGCCATCGTGCTCATCCCACCGTTCCGAGAGACCGTCGGCGACGGTGGACTCGGTTCGATGCTGACTCATGCGAATCGGCTCCGAGGTACACCAGTGGCCGAGGTGCTCATGCATCACAAGCTCCACGTTGACCTCCTGATGTGCGACCGGCACCCAAGAGAGGATGATTCTATATGACCCAGCATGATTCTGTGACTCAGGCCATCTTTCTCGGGATGAGTGGACGGGGCGGAGGGTAGCGGGATGCGCCTGAGATCAGGTTGCCAGTTGATCGCCTCTGTTACGGGGCGAAGAACCACAGAACGGCCCAAGGTGGCCATGGGGGCACGGGACGGCCGGGTCGCCTTCCATGCGGGTGCGTCCCGCCGGTGCGCGATCTTCGTGGTGGACATCAAGGACTTCACGGTCGAGGAGCGCGACGACCCGGTGCAGCTCGGCCTGCGCCGGTCCCTCTACGGCTTGCTGGCGCGCTCCTTCAACGCGGCGGGCATCCCCTGGCGCCTCTGCGTGCGGGAAGATCGCGGCGATGGTGCTCTCATCGTGCTGCCCGTGCCGGTTCCGGTCTCCGCGCTCGTCCCGTCCCTCGTCACCCGCCTCGGCGACGCCCTGCACGGGCACAACCGGTCGGTCCTACCGCTTCACACGATCAGGCTGCGCGCCGCCCTGCACTTCGGCACCGTCCATCGCGACTCGTACGGCGTGGCGGGCAGGGCGGTGAACCAGGCATTCCGGCTGGTCGACTCCACCGCCATCCGGGACGCGCTCGACTCCTCCACCGCCGACCTCGCGCTCATCCTCTCCGAGGAGGCGTACCGCGAGCTGTCACCGGCCGGCGCCCCGCTCCTGTTCCGCCCCGTGACCGCAGAGGCGAAAAAGTCCACGATGCCCGCGTGGCTCTGGCCCGGCGCGTAGTCGCCCGACGCCGTCCCAGTCGAATCGGACTCGACAGTCAGCAACGGACACCGCGGCAGAGCCCGCAGCGCCGGCCGTAGACGGGGTGGCGTCAGGTGTTCAAGGAGGACGGGCGGCGGCGCGGCCTGCGTTTGCGGGACAGTTGCGCGTCCTCGCGATGAGGGGGCGGGGCGGCGGGGTGCAGTCGCCCGGACGGCAGGGGGGCGGGGCGGTCCGGTGTGCGGGCGCCGGTGATGCGGGCCAGGTCGTGGTCGCCGGGCCGGACGCGGGTGGTGCGCGGGGTGATACCGGCCTTGGCCATCAGGTCGTTCATCTCGCGGCGCTGGTCGGGGAGGACGAGGCTGACCACGGTTCCCCGGCGCCCCGCGCGGGCGGTGCGCCCACCGCGGTGCAGGTAGTCCTTGTGATCGGCGGGCGGATCGACGTTGACGACGAGGTCGAGGTCGTCGATGTGGATGCCCCGGGCGGCGACGTTGGTGGCGACCAGCACGGTGACGTCCCCGGCGTGGAAGCCGTCCAGCGCGCGGTTGCGTTGCGACTGGCTCTTGCCGCCGTGCAGCGCGGCGGCGCGTACGCCGCGGGAGGTGAGCTTGCGGACGAGACGGTCCGCGGCGTGCTTCTTGCCGACGAACATGATCACCCGGTCGTCGCGGGCGGCGATGTGCACGGTGATCTCGTGCTTGTCGGCGTCGGCGAGGTGGAGCAGGTGGTGTTCCATGGTGGTGACGGCGCCGGCGGGCGGGTCGACCGAGTGGGTGGCCGGGTCGCTGAGGAACCTGCGGACGAGCTGGTCGACGTTGCGGTCCAGGGTCGCGGAGAACAGCATCCGCTGCCCGTCGCGCGGGGTCTGCTCCAGAAGCCGGGTGACCTGGGGCAGGAATCCCATGTCGGTCATCTGGTCGGCCTCGTCCAGCACGGTGGTCCGCACCCGGGCGAGCCGGCAGTCGCCGCGTTCGATCAGGTCGGCGAGGCGGCCGGGGGTGGCGATCAGGACGTCCGCGCCCCGTTTCAGGGCGTTCGCCTGGCGGGAGATCGGCATGCCGCCGACCACGGTGGTGAGCCGCAGGTCCACGGCGTCGGCGTACGGGGTGAGCGCGGCGCTGACCTGCTGGGCGAGTTCCCGGGTGGGGACCAGCACCAGGGCGAGGGGGCTGCGGGGTTCGGCGCGGTGGCCGGCGGTGCGGGCGAGCAGTGCCAGGCCGAAGGCGAGGGTCTTGCCCGAGCCGGTGCGGCCGCGGGCGAGGACGTCCCGGCCGGTGAGGGCGTTCGGCAGGGCCGCGGCCTGGATGGGGAACGGGGCCGTCACTCCCTGGCGGGCCAGCTCCGTCAGGAGCGGTCCGGGCATCCGCAGGTGCGCGAACGACTCGGCCGGGGGCAGCGGCGGGGTGGACGCCTCTGGGCGGGCGAAATCCGCGCCGGGGCGCTGCTCTTGCGCCGGCCGGCGGCGGCCGGAGCCGGGGGAGCGTCTGCGGGCGGTCTGATGGGAACTGCGGGGCACAGGGAGCCTTCCTCGAAGCGGTGCGTGTCGTGGAAGTGCTCCGCCGTGCTGGATCGCGGACCCCGAGGGGTGCGGAGGGCTCTCAAGAACGAACCGGGTGGCGACCGGCGGGGCTTGGGCCGCCGGGCCGGGGTGAGAAGAAACGGTGGTCGCGGGGAGCTGGGCGCCCGGAGTGACGGGCGACACGCGCGACGGGCGCGGCGGGCGGCGCCGAAGCGGCCGCCCGCCGCGCGGGTCGGTGATCAGGCGGGGACGATGTTCTCCGCCTGCAGGCCCTTCTGGCCCTGGGCGACGTCGAAGGACACCTTCTGGCCCTCCTGGAGCTCGCGGAAGCCCTGCGCCGCGATGTTGGTGTAGTGGGCGAAGACGTCGGGGCCGCCGCCGTCCTGCTCGATGAAGCCGAAACCCTTTTCGGCGTTGAACCACTTGACCGTACCGGTGGCCATGGTTGTCTCCTTCTTGGTGGGTCCCGCCGCACACCGTGTGCGTCGAGGACGCCGCGATGGCCCATCCGGAAGATCCAGAACAACAAAAATGCGCCTGAGGTCAGACCCAACAGGCGCATGAACATGTCTATGGGAACCGCAACTACTCGGACGGTACCACATGGCCGGGCGGACGGAACGGGATCGGGGCGGCGGCCGGCCGGGCGCGGTTGTGATTTTCCCGTCAGCTGCCGCGAAGGCTATCCGTAATGCTTTGCCGCGGCGCATACTGCGGTTATGAAATCCTCCGGATCCACCAGGCGGCACCTGCCCACGAGCCCTTTCCCGCCTCCGTCCGCTGCTCCGCCCACCAAGAAGTTCGCGCCCCAGGACCTGGTCACTCACGACAAGTACGGGCTGGGGCGCGTGGTGGAGGCGGAGTCCGGAGGCTCCGTCCTGGTCGATTTCGGGACGGGGAAGGTCAGGATTCCCGCCCCGTACATGAAACTTTTCAAACTCTGAAACCCGCGCCGGGCCTGCAACGGCGGTGGGAACCAGGGCTTGGACGTCCCCCCGCAGTTCACCCGCCGTGATTCCCGCTCGGTCGTGTCACATTTGCGTGGGCCGCGGCGGGCGGTGAGCGATGATCAGTGTGGCCGCGCGGTCCGGCCGCGGCCGATCGGGTACCGGGGCCGGTGGTTCGTGCCTCGGTGTCACAGGCGGTGACCGTGGCGATCCCGGTGCGGGGATCGGCCCCGGTGATCGGCACGGATGCTGGACGGACTCCTTCACCCCGCGGGCTTCGCGGCCTGGACGGGGCGGTCCGAGACGGATTGGCGTGAAGGCCGCGTATCGCGGACGGTTCGTCCAGGAGGCGGGCGGCTCCGCTACGATGCGTTCAGGCGCGATTGCGCGAGATGCGGAACCCGGCACGATGGCACCGTGCATGAGAATGATCTTTTCAATCTGGATGGCCGGCGGTTCGCGATGGTCAGCTCGACCGCGAGCCGTGTGGACCCTGCCGCGCCCACACGATTCGCCTACACCGAGTCCGGCGGCGTGGTGTGGGGCAGTTACGAAGGCGACACCGTGGTCCACGGCCGGTTCGTGGGGGCCCGGCGCGGGGCCGAGGTCCGGCTGAACTATGTGCATCTGACCAAGCAGAGCGCGGAGCCGGTCGCCGGGTCCAGCACGAACCGGATCGAGCTGCTGCGGGACGGCCGGATCAGGCTGGTGGAGGAGTTCCGGTTCGACGGGGACGATACGCCCCAGGTCAGCATCTGCGAGGAGATCGTCAGGGGAGGTCTTTGAGCTTGGCCCGCCCCGCGTCCGCGCGGATGAAGCGCATCCGTCCCAGGGCGACCGGGCCGGGGCCGGGCTCCGTCTCGACCTTCGCCGGGACGCAGTCGGACGGCAGCACGAACGGCCGGCGGATCACCTCGTCGAGGATGAGCACCGTCTCGGTCGCCTTCACGGCCGGGATGCCGGCCAGGCGTTCGGAGACCAGGCGATGCACGGCGGCGACGTCGACGGCCCGGACCTGGATCATCGCGTCGTGCTGGCCGGTGGTGATCGCGCAGTACTCGACCTCGGGCATCAGCGAGAGCTGGGCGCGGAACTGCGGCCACATCTGCTGCCGGACGGTGACGAAGATCAGCGCGCAGATGCCGAGGCCGGTGCGGACGGGGTCGATCTGCACGGTGAACCGGCTGATCACGCCGCCGGTGCGGAGTGCCTCAAGGCGCGTGTAGGCGTTGGCCCGGGAGATCCCGACCTGCTGGGCGAGGGCCGCGATGGAGATCCGGCCGTCCTGGCGCAGGACCTCCAGCATCTTGAGGTCGACCAAGTCCGGCCCGGTGCGGATCTGTCCAGGTTCGGTCCCCCTATGAGGTGGTCCGTGCGACGGTCTGACCATAGATCCGTGTCCTTCTTTCGCTTTGTCTTGACTTTTGCTTGCTTCATAGACGGTCAGTCGGAAGTCTCGCACCATGGGACCTCCTCGTCCAGAAGCAAAGAATTGACCTGACGGAGCCCCGGAGGCCGCTGATGCCGATCACGAGTGGAACCACACGGCGGGCGGCGTTGTCCGTCCTCGTGGCCGCAGCGCTCAGCCTGACCGCCTGCTCGGGCGGGGACGGAACGTCCTCGTCCGGGGGCGGCAAGGCCCTGGTCATCGACACCTCGTTCAACCTCAAGACCGTGGACCCGGGACGGATGTACGAGCAGACCGGCCTGCTCATCGACCGGGCCCTCTACGACACGCTGCTCGGCTTCAAAGGCTCCGACGTGAGCAAGCCGGTGCCGGCGCTGGCGGAATCGTACGAACTGTCCAAGGACGGCAAGAAGCTCACCCTCAAGCTCCGCCAGGACGCGGTCTTCTCCGACGGCAGCCCCGTCACCGCCGACGACGTGGTGTTCTCTCTCGACCGGGTCCGCGCTCTCAAGGGCAACCCGTCGTTCCTGCTCGAAGGCGTGAAGGTCGAGAAGACCGACGACAAGACCATCACCCTGGTGTCGGACAAGCCCAACCCGTCGCTGCCGTTCATCCTGCCGAACCCGGCGCTCGGCATCCTCAACTCCAAGGTCGTCAAGGCCAACGGCGGTGCCGCGGGCCCCGCCGACAAGGCGGAGAAGTACCTGAACGGCCAGTCGGCCGGATCCGGGCCGTACATGCTGGAGTCCTTCAACGTCGCCACGCAGGTCGTGCTGAAGGCCAACCCCAAGTACTGGGGCGCCACCAAACCGGTCTACAAGCGGGTCGTGCTGCGCAACGTCCAGTCGCAGACCCAGAAGCTGAACGTGCAGCGCGGGGACAGCCAGATCGCGGTGGACCTGACGGCCGACCAGGCCCAGGGCATCGGCGGCGACAAGCAGATCGTCAAGGGCGCGTCCGCCAACGTGTTCTTCCTGCTGACCAACCGGAACCCGTCCGTCAGCAAGATCACGTCCAATCCCCGGTTCGCCGAGGCCGTCCGCAAGGGCGTGGACTACGCGGGGCTGCTGGAACTCGCCGGCGAGGGCTCCGTGCAGGCGGCCGGCATCGTGCCGTCCATGATCAACGGGTCGCTTCCCGCGGCGCAGGCGCCCAAGCGCGACGTCGCCGGCGCCAAGGCGGCGCTCGCCGCCGGCGGGATCACCAACCCCAGGGTCAAGCTGGAATTCCCGAGCGACTTCACGCTCAACGGCCTGTCGTTCCAGCCGCTGGCCGAGCGCATCCAGGCCAACCTGAAGGAGGTCGGCATCACCGTCGACCTCGCCCCCGCGCCGATCGCGACCGCGCTGGAGAGCTACCGCGACGGCAAGGAGGAGATGGGCCTGTGGTGGTGGGGCCCGGACTACCCGGACGCCAGCAACTACCTCGCCTTCCTGCCCGGCGGCCTGGTCGGCGAGCGCGCGGGCTGGAAGAAGGGCGCCGACAAGGCGCTGGAGGACGCCGGCGCCAAGGCCGCGGCCACCAGCGGCGATGACAGGTTCACCCAGTACCACCAGATCCAGGAGCAGCTCAACGCGCGCGGCCCGATCGTGCCGCTGATGCAGCCGAGCCTGCGCCTGGTCACCGCCGGATCGCTGACCGGCCTGGCGGTCAACCCGGTGTGGAACTTCGAGATCGCGGCGCTCGGCAGCAAATGAAGTCCCATCCCCCGTCGGACGCGCGGACGCTCAAGGGCCGCCGGCCACCCGGCGCCCGGTGGTGGTCACGGCATCCGCTGATGCGGTTCCTGACCCGGCGGCTGGCGGTCTCCGTACTGCTGGCCGTCGGGGTCACCCTCGTCACCTTCATCCTCACCAACATGGTGCCCGGCGACCCGGCCACCGCGAACCTCGGCCAGCAGGCGCTCGGCAACCCGGCGATCGTCCAGCAGTTCCGGAAGGAGCACGGCCTCGACAAGCCGTTGCCCGTGCAGTACGCGACCTACATGGGCGACCTCGTCCGCGGGGACCTCGGCGAGTCGCAGCAGAGTCACCGGCCGGTCGCCGACGACCTGCGGGAGTTCGTCCCCGCGACGTTCGAGCTGGCCGGCACGGCGCTGCTGGTGTCGCTGCTGGTCGGCGTCGCGTTCGGAGTGATCGCGGCGTTGCGCCGGGACCGGCTCGTGGACCAGTTCCTGCGGGTGACCAGCCTGGCCGGCGTCTCGGTGCCGACGTTCTGGCTGGCGCTGCTGGCCTTCTACCTCTTCTTCTACAAATTCGAGCTGGCGCCGGGCTCCGGCAGGCTCTCCCCGGCCCTGGCGCCTCCGCCGCACACCACCGGCCTGTACACGGTGGACGCGGCGATCGCCGGCCAGTGGGACGTCTTCGCCAGCGCCGTCGGCCACCTCATGCTGCCCGCGCTGGTGCTCGCCGCGTACACGATCGGCCTGCTCACCAGGTTCACGCGGTCGGCCGTGCTGGAGGTGCTCGGCCAGGACTACGTGCGGGCCGCCAGGGCCAAGGGGCTGCCCGGCCGTACCGTCCTCCTCCGGTACACGCTGCGCGCCGCGCTGGTGCCGGTGATCACGGTGGCGGGGCTGGCCTTCGGCAGCCTGCTGTCCGGCACCGTGCTCGTCGAGGCGATCTACGCCTGGCCCGGCATCGGCGAGTACGCGTACAAGAGCGCGACCAACCTCGACCTGCCCGCGGTGATGGGCGTCGGTCTCGTGGTGGGCGTGATCTACGTGGTGGTCAATCTCGTGGTGGACATGCTGTACGGCGTCATCGACCCGAGAGTGAGGCACACGTGAGCCGCAGGTTGCCGGAGGCATGGCGCAAGCCGCTCGCCGTCGCCGGCCTGGTCATCGCGGCGGGATGGCTGGTCGTGGTGCTCGCCGCGCCGCTGCTCGCGCCGCACGACCCGCTGAGCCAGGCATTCCCGCGGCTCCAGGCGCCGAGCGGAGCGCACTGGTTCGGCACCGACGAACTCGGCCGCGATGTCCTCAGCCGGGTGCTGTACGGCGCACGCCTGTCCATCCCGCTCACCCTGCTGCTGGTCGTGATGTCCGTCGTCATCGGCGGGCTGCTGGGGGCCTGCGCCGGCTACTTCGGCCGCTGGCTGGACGAGACGATCATGCGGGTGGCGGACCTGGTGTTCGCGTTCCCCACCATCATCCTCGCGATGGTCGTGGCCGCCTCGCTCGGCGCCAGCCTGCGCAACGCGGTGCTCGCCGTCCTCGTCGTGTCCTGGCCCGCGTACGCCCGGGTCACCCGCGGCCTGGTGCTCGGCGTCCGGTCCCGCGAATTCGTGATCAGCGGGCGGCTGCTCGGGTTCTCCTCGTGGCGCTCGCTGCGCACCGACGTGCTGCCGAACGTGACCGGCCCGGTCCTGGTCCTGGCCACCCTCGACATCGGCACCCAGCTCCTGCTGCTGTCGGGACTGTCGTTCCTGGGGCTCGGCGCCAAGCCGCCGACCGCCGAATGGGGCACGATGGTGGCGTCGGCCACGCACGTGTTCGACAAATGGTGGGTCGGGGTGTTCCCCGGCCTGGCCATCCTGACGGTGGTGCTGGCCTTCAACTTCCTCGGTGACACGATGCGCGACGCGCTCGACCCGCGGACCGCACGGGCGATCAAGGAGCGGGCGCTGTGACCGTGCTGAACATCGAGCGGCTCACCGTCGAGCTGGGGAGCCGGCAGATCATCCAGGGGATCGACCTCGCGCTGGAACCGGGCCGGATCCACGGGCTGGCGGGCGAGAGCGGCTCCGGGAAGACCATGACCGGGCTGGGTGTCATGGGACTGCTTCCGCACGGCGCGCGTACCGGCGGGCGGATCCGGTACGACGGGACCGACCTGCTGACCCTCCCGCCCAAGAAGATGAACGCGCTGCGCGGCAGCGAGATCGGCATGGTCTTCCAGGACCAGTCGACGAGCCTGCACCCCATGCTCCCGATCGGCCGCCAGCTCACCGACCACATGCGGCACCATCTGGAGCTGGACAAGGCCGAGGCGCGCCGCCGCGCGGTCGAACTGCTGGCCAGGGTGCGCATCCCGGACGCCGACGGCGCGCTCCGGCGGTACCCCCACCAGTTCTCCGGCGGCATGCGGCAGCGCATCGCGATCGCGATCGCGCTGGCCTGCGACCCGAAGGTCCTGATCGCCGACGAGCCGACCACCGCGCTCGACGTGACCGTCCAGGCCGGCATACTGCGCCTGCTGCGCGGCCTGTGCGACGAGCTCGGGCTCGCCGTCCTGCTGGTCACCCACGACCTCGGCGTCATGTCCGCGGTGGCCGACACGATCAGCGTGATGCGGGCGGGCCTGCTGGTCGAGACCGGCGCACGCGCCCAGGTCATGCGCGAGCCCGCCGACCAGTACACCCGGATGCTGCTGGACGCGCTGCCGGAGCGGAGCACTTCATGAAACTGCTGGACGGCGCCGAGCCGGCGCCCGCCACATCGCTGCTGGCCGTCGAGAACCTGGTGGTCGACCATCACAGCCCGGACCGGCCCCCGGTACGGGCGGTGGCGGGTGTCGACCTGTCCGTCGCGCCCGGAGAGGTCGTCGGCCTGGTGGGCGAGTCGGGCTGCGGAAAGTCCACGCTGGCCCGCGCCATCTGCGGGATCATCCGCCCGTCCGGCGGTTCCATCGGGTTCGAGGGCCGCCCGGTGCCGCCGCTCGGCCTGCGCCGCCGCGATCCCGCGCTGACCCGGATCCAGATGGTGTTCCAGGACCCGTTCGCGTCGCTGAACCCGCGCCGCCGGGTCGGCAGCCAGATCGCCGACGGCCGGCGCGGCGGCCCGACCCCGGGTGAGCTGCTGGAGCGGGTCGGGCTGTCGGCCGACATGGCCACCCGCTACCCGCACGAGTTCTCCGGCGGGCAGCGGCAGCGCATCGCCATCGCCCGCGCGCTGGCCGCCCAGCCCTCCCTGCTGATCGGCGACGAGCCGATCTCCGCGCTGGACGCCTCCGCCCAGGCGCAGGTCGCGGGGCTGATGCGGTCGCTGACCGTGGAGTCGGGGGCGGGGCTGCTGTTCATCAGCCACGACCTGTCGGTCGTCCGGATGATCGCGGACCGGATCGCGGTCATGTACCTGGGCAAGATCGTCGAGATCGGCCGTACCGCTGAGGTCTGGGCCGACCCGCGACACCCCTACACCCGGGCCCTGCTCGCCGCCATCCCCGCGCCGGACGGGGCGGGTACGCTGCCCGCCGAGTTGCCCGGCGACGTGCCGGACCCGGTGTCGCCGCCGTCCGGCTGCCGGTTCCACCCGCGCTGTCCCCACGCCATGGAGATCTGCTCGACGCGGGAACCGGTGCGGGAACGCGGGGTGGCCTGCTGGCTCCACGATCCGGCGCCGAAATGAGCGACGACCGCATGGAGCGGGTGCGGGCCCGCATGATCGAGCACGGGGTGGACGTCCTCGTCCTGCGCCCTTCCTCGAACCTGCGGTACCTGGCCGGCTCGGTGCGGCACGGCTTCCTCGTCATCACGCCGGACGGCCCGCCCGCACACGTTCCCGACGCCTCGTCCCTCATCCCGGTGGGCGCGCGGGTCGCCATCGACCCCCAGATGCCCGCGCATGAACTGCTGTCCATCCAGGAGCGGCTCGGCCCGCAGACCCTGTTCGCCTCGGCCGAGCCGCTCCTCGCACCGCTGCGGATGCGCAAGTCCGACGCGGAGATCGCGGCCATGGAACGCGCGGCCCTCGCCGCCGACCGGGCCGTGGCGATGGCCGCTGAACTGCGCTGGTCCGGCGCCACCGAACGGGAGATGGCGCGGCTGCTGCGGCGGCTGCTGCTGGAGACCGGCCATGAGGAGGTCACGCTCGTCACCGTCGCGGCGGGGGAGCACTCCGCCGCCCCCTATCACCGGCCCACCGAACGGGTGATCAACCCGGGCGACGCGGTCCTGATCAACATCGGCGGGCGGCACGAGGACTACTGCTCCGACATCACCCGGATGTTCGTCGTGGCCGAGCCGCCCGAGGACTTCGAGGCCATGTACTCCGTCGTGCTCGCCGTCCAGAGCGCCGCCTGCGAGGCGGTGCGCCCCGGTGTCACCGCCGCCGAGATCGACAAGGTCTGCCGTGACGCCATCGCGGCCAGCGGGTACGGGAGGTTCTTCGTCCACCGGACGGGCCACGGGGTCGGCCTCGACCAGTTCGAACCGCCCTACCTGACATCGGAGGACCAGACGGTCTTCGAACCCGGCATGACCGTGTCCGTCCAGCCCGCCATCTACCTTCCGGGACTGTACGGTGCGCGGATCGAGGACGTCGTCGTCTGCACCGACATCGGAGCCCGCCGCCTGAACCAGAGCCCCCGCCTGCTCATCGTCACCGACCGCTGAACGAGCGTCCAGGGGTCCTCCACGCCCTCCACCCGGGATTCCGGGCCGGCGGCCGGGGGGCGGGTTCGGCCGTCCGCTCCCGCCTGCCCGTGCCCAGCCGGAGCACTCGCGATGGATGAAGAGAACCAAGCAATGTGATCTACGAAACTCTGTAGTGCTCGAAGTAGATTTTCGGGAGAGCAGCGGGTACTGTTCCTGTCATCGAAGAGAGACAAGTCCATGAGAAGCGGCAGTGGACGAACTGCCGGCAGGTACGGATGACACCGGCCGGACGTGCCGGGGCCAGCGCAGTGCAAGGGGCTCCGGCAGTCGGCCGGCCCGGCGGCAGGCGAGTCGCCGGGAGCGGAACAACGCACGAAAACGCAGTACGCAAGGAAACACGCAGTACCGGTAGTGATGTCGAGGAAAGGAGGGTTCGACGCCATCGGGATCGCCCGCTGCAGGCTCCAGCCACGCGCGGGTACCGCAGTTCCACGGATTGGACGGTGGTCTACGGTCACGCATCCGCGATCCCCGCGTTCCCGCTCCCGTCTGGGGGGCGCACGCGGAAGACCGGCTCTTCAGGGCCGGTAGGTGGTGTTGCACCTCTGGGCCCCGGCGCCGCAGTCTGGCGCCGGGGCCCCTGTTGTCGTCGCTGCCGACCGAGGCAGTACGGAAGGTTCAGTGAAGGCATCCCAGCCGGCCCGGGCCGGCGACCCGCTAGACCAGCACCATGCGCAGGACGACTCCGGCGAGCTTGAAGACAAGTTCGACGACGAGGACTACCCGGCCTACAGCATGGGCCGCGCCGCGGAGATGCTGGGCGTCACCCCGGCGTTCCTGCGCAGCCTGGACACCACTCGGCTGATCGTCCCGCAACGCTCGGCCGGCGGGCACCGCCGCTACTCCCGCTACCAGCTGCGGCTGGCACAGCGCGCCCGCGACCTGGTCAACCAGGGCACCGCGCTGGACGCGGCCTGCCGCATCATCATCCTGGAAGACCAGCTCGCCGAAGCCCAGCGCATCAACGCCCGGTTACAGCGGGACCGAAAGTCGCAAGATCCGTCCCAGGACCGGGCGTAGCAGCTCCACCTCCTCCGGGAAGGCAGGTGCCGCGTCACCTGCCGGCAGAGCGGAACGCGATCCGGTCGCCTTCCAGCGGCCGGCCGTGACGCAGGCCGAGCAGTACGTCCCCGCCCCTGCCGGCCGGGTCGCCGCCGCCCCCGCTCGCTCCGAGAGCGATCGCAAGGCGGTCGCGGCCATTCGCCTGCCTCCCCACGCGTCCAGCGTCGGCTGTATCGACACCGCCCTGCGCGATTGCCGGCTGCACGAACTGACCACATCTGTGCCCCTGCGCCCCCTTGCCCCTGGCTCGACGGCCGGCAGGTTCCCACCCTGTCCAAGCTCCGGCGGCTGTCCCGGCGGGAGCTGCTGGATCCATCCCGCGTGCGCCGTGCCGGTGGGGAAGGGGATGCAACCCGCCCGCTGCCCCTGAGTAAGAGGCAGCGGGCGGGCTGCGCGATGTCGTTCGTCGGCGCGGATCGCCGGCGTCCGGTCACTGCCCGGTGCACCGACGTCTGGGGTGGGCCGACTGCTGTCGCTTCGTGTGCCGCAGGTGTGGCGGGTCGCGGGTCTGGTGTCAGTGCCAGCTGGTTCCGGCGGGCACCCGGAGGGTGGTGTTGATGCGGTTGAGGAAGTTGGTGATCGCCACCCTCAGCACCGGGGCTCCCAGTTGCCGTTCGTCGTGGTGCCTTGCGGCCTCGGCCCAGATCTCGTCGGTGACCGCGCCGGGCCGGTCGCAGAGCCGGGTCGCGGCCTCGGTGAGCGCGAGCGCGGCCCGCTCGGCGTCGTCGAAGAGCGGGTTCTCGTACCAGGCGGCCAGGGTGAGCAGCTTCTCGGGGTCGGCGCCGGCCCTGGCCGCGCTCTTGGCGCCGGCGTCGACGCAGGCGCTGCAGCCGTTGATCTGGCTCGCGCGCAGATGCACCGGCTCCAGTGTCTGACGCGGTACGCCGCCGGCGTACACCTCCTTGAAGAGGTGCTGGACGCCTTTGGTGATGTCGGGTTGGCTTGCGGTGTTCTGGATGCGTGCCGTCATCTCTCCTCCGGGGAGCGGGCCGGTGGACCGGTGGACGGCACTACGACGTCCGGCCGCGGCGGGAGGTAACGCCGGGCCGGGGGTTACCTGACCGGCGTGCGATGCGTCCTGATGGTGACACCGCCGCACGTCCGGGAGGTCATCGACGCGTTCTTGGCGGCGGTCGGCAGGGGCGACATCGCCGGACTGCTGGCCGTGCTCGCCCCCGAGGTCGAACTGCGGACGCAGGGCCCCTGGGGGACCGTCGTCATCCGCGGCGCGGGCGAGGTCGCGGCCCAGGCGACGACGTTCGCACGCTCCGACGGGCGGGCGCATCCGGCGCTCGTGGACGGCGTCCCGGGTGCGCTCATCACCGTCGGCGGACGGCCGGTCACGGTCCTGGCCTTCACGGTCGCCGGCGGCGCCGTCACCGCGATCCGCGGGCTGACCGCCCCGGCCCGGCTGGACCAGATCGTCCCGTCGTGGGTCACGTGACAGCCGCAGTGGCCGACAACCCGGTTCGGCGCCGGACACGGTGCCGGAGGCTGTGACCCGGGCCCGCCGAGGGCGATGTGGGTGCCGCCCACCGTGCCGCGCAGCCGCCGGTATTCGTCTTAACGACGTCACGCAGGAACGTGCCCACCTGGAACGCGAGGTGAAGGCCGCTCCGCGCGGCTCGGGCATCTCCCGGGACGAGATTGCCGACCTGCTCCAGCGGAGCGGAGACCTGGCGCAGCCGGCCAGCAATGCCGAGCCCGAAGACAAAGCCGACCTCTACCAGCAGCTGGGCCTGACGATCCGCAATATGGTGCGGCACGTGGACCTGGCCGCGCGGCAGCCCCGACGCGGGGCTCGACTATCGGCTCGCATGCAGCTTCCTGGTGAGCAGGACCGGTGCGGTCAGTCGCGAGCCGGTCGCGGGGGCGTTGGCCGGGGGTGAGGAGGGAAGAAGGATCGTGTGGGAGTGGTCGGCCGCGTGGACGCCTATCAGAGGCGGCATCGTTGGGCGGGGCTGCCGCTGGCGGTGGTGTACAAGTTCGTGGACGACCAGGGCGCGTACCTCACGGCGTTGATCACCTATTACGGGTTCGTGTCGCTGTTTCCGTTGCTGCTGCTGTTGGTCACCGGTCTGGGGTTCGCGTTGCAGGGCAGTCCGGGGTTGCAGCAGCGTGTGCTGGATTCGGCGCTAGCCCAGTTCCCGGTCATCGGGGACCAGATCGGTGCGAACATCCATTCCTTCCACGGCAGCATCCTGGCTCTGGTGACGGGCGTGGCGGGCAGTCTGTACGGCGGTTTGGGCGTCGTGCAGGCCGTCCAGAACGCCTTGAACAAGATCTGGGGCGTGCCGCGCAACTCCCGGCCGAACCCGATCGCCGCCAGGGTGCGCAGCCTGGCGTTGCTGGCGGTCGGCGGCGGGGTGATCCTGGCGACCACCTTGCTGTCGGCGGTGACCGCGTCCGGCGGCGTCTTCGGTGCCGGTGTGCGGGCGGGGGCCATCGTGGTGGCCGTCGCCATCAACGTCGTGCTGTTCACGGTGGCGTTCCGGGTGCTGACCGCGAGGCCGCTCACCGTCGCGCAGGTCCGGACGGGCGCGATCGTCTCGGCGCTGGTCTGGCAGGCCCTGCAGTGGGCCGGCGCGTTCCTGCTCGGCCACATGCTCAAGGGCGCGACCGCCACCTACGGGATGTTCGGCCTGGTGCTCGGCCTGCTGACGTGGATCTACCTGGGCGCGATCACCTTCGTGGCCGGTGCGGAGATCAACGTCGTCCGCGAGCGGCGGCTGTGGCCCCGCAGCCTCCTGACGCCCTTCACCGACAATGTCGAGTTGACCGCCGGGGACCGGCGCGCCTACTCCTCCTACGCCGAGACCGAACGCCACAAAGGGTTCGAGAACGTCGACGTCGACTTCGACCCGCCCGCAGGCGACGACCCCCCGGACTGACGCCGGGACCGGTTCCGTGCGGGCGGTCAGCGAAGCGGCCGTTCGCGCCTGGTCGAGCGCACGGCGAGGAAAGCCAGATCGGCGATGAGAACGATGATGCCGATGATCAGCAGGTAGAACAGACCGTGGATGAGATGCCGAGGATGCCCGGCACCAGCGCGGTGATCACCACGAGGACGAAGACCATCATGTGCCTTCACTCCTTCGGCCGGGGGCCGAGCGCTCAGCGGCGGGCGAGTTGGCGCTCGCCGCCGGCGCCGGGTTCGTAGGGCAGGCCGTAGTGCCGGAAGACGGCTTCCTCGTCCTCGGCGGGCAGGACGTCGTCGGTGCCGATCGCGGGGCTGTGCTTGACCAGCGACCTGTCGTGGGCGACCCGCACGTAGCCGGGCCCGACGGTCGCACCTTCCAGGGGGACGAAGGCCAGGCGGTGCCGGGTGGGCAGGCCGATCCGCACGGTGGCCATGGCGGGTTCGTCGGTGCTGGTGTCGACGTAGACCGATTCCAGCGTGCCGATCTTGTGTCCGGTTGAGTCGAGGATGGCGTGGGCGCGCCATTCCCTGATGTCGGCCATCTGGATCATCGGGACTCCCTCCATTCTCCGGTGGGATCAGTTTCCCCAGTCTTCGTCATCCAATTCGTCCCAGGTCGGCTGATCCCTGGTCCGTGTACCCGGCTGGCGGGGTGATCTGCCGGGAGTGCCGGCGCGGCGAGGCGGCGGTGGGGACGGTGTGGCGGCGGGTTCGTCCAGGCGGGGTTTGAGTTGCCGGTAGCGTTCTTCGGCTTCCTCGACGCTGAGGTCGAGGACGGCGGCGATCTGTTCGAAGCCCATGCCCGAGGCTTGCGCGGTGTTGAGCAGGCGGGCCTCGGTCTGGTCCAGGCCCAGGCGGACCGCGCTCAGTACCAGCAGTGCCGCGGCGACCTCGACCGGCTCGGGATGGTCGCCGGTTCCGTGCTGGGCTCGGTCGCCGGCGGTGATGACCGCGTTGATGGCGTCGCGGTCGGGCATCGGCCGTTCCTTGGACTGCCAGAGGAATCCGTCCACGCCGGTCGCGTGGCGGGGGGTCAGGTAGGCCCGCGCCTGCTGGACGGTCTGGGGTGTGGGCGCGGGCAGGCCAACTGACACGACCACCGGCGAGCAGGAAACGGCGTCCGCGCTTGAGGGCTGCTGTTCGTGGTCGGCTCGGTCCGGGGCGCCGGTAGGGGGGCGGCATTTCGAGGTTCGGATCGCGGGGACCCGGTCTGGGGTGGTCATGGGGCTCACTTCCGGTTCACCGACCCTGCCAATGTCCTCGTTCACAACGGGTGGGCTGCGGTCCAGGGCCGCCCGGCTCGGGTGAGGAGTGGACGGCCCTGGACCAGCCGGCGCAGCCCCCAGCAGTGACTGGCCACTTCTCATTTGAGCCGGACGGCCTGATGACGGAAACAGGCAATGCGTGCACACGCCATCACTTGCGCCGATGACCGTCGCTCGGAGGGCAATGGATCCTGGTCCCGCACTCCTGCGCACCTCCCGGGGGAATCATTTTCAAAAATTGCGAATATTGGCGATTTGTCGGGTAGAATCAAGTTATCCGGAAATAACGACACTCTTGTTCTGAGGGTTGTTTCGTTACACCGGCTCGCCCCCGGAGAGGGGGAGCCATGGCGACCTCGTACGAGTGGACGCCCAGGTGCGGGCTTCCAGCCCGGCCCCGGCTCGCCCGGTCGACACAAGACCCGGCCCGTGCCGCAGGCGGTGACCCTGATCCTGGGCACCGCCCGCCTCACCCAACTGCGCCCGCTGACCCGCAAGCGCCTCCGATGAGAAACCGACTCGCCGCGTCAATCGAAATTCAAAAGAAGGTGCCGGTCATGTGGAGCACCACCGAACGCCGCACAACGACCAGCCTGTCACCGCCCTCGACTCCACGGCTGCGGTTGCGCCCCGCGGCTTCTCCCGGCTCGGCGCGGACGGCGCTCGACGGCGCCTGGTGGCCCCGCTCGGCCGACCCGGTCGCGGAGCTGCCGGGCCTGATCCTGGCCCTGCAGGACCACGGGCCCATCGACGACCACCGGCCCATCACCCACGTCCTGCTCCGGGTGGGCGACTGGGACAGCCGTCCGCGGCGGCTGCGGATCGACGGCCCGGCCGACACCCGGGTGGTGCGGCTGAGCTGGTTCGACTCCCTTCCCACAGGGCTGCTCACGGCGATCCACGCCGACGGCCGACGCGTCGACCTGCTCACCGTCCCGGTCTCCACGACCCGCGCCGAAGCCGAGGCGGTGATGGAACTGGCATCCCACCCCGCCAACCACCTGCACACCCCCGGCCTGCTGGCCGCCCTCACCGCAGCACCTGGCCGGACGGACCGGGCCGGCGCCCAGAACGACTCAGAGGACGCCTGGGAATCTGAGGGCGGACGACTTCGCGGAGACCTCACGACGCGTTGATCCGACCCGTTGCCCGGCCGGCCGTCATGCGGCCGTCCGGGCACGGAGCTTCCGGCCCCATCTGCGATCGGAGATCGCCATGACCACCCGGCCGTGCTGATCGGCGCCTGGCGCCGCGCCGCCGGACTCGGCATCACCCTGCGCCTGGCCGCCCGCAGCCCGCCGGTCGCCGCGCTGCTCCGCGTCACGGGGCTCGACCGCGCGCTCATCGTCCAACCCCCTCGGCAAGTCCGCGCCGAGCTCGCCGCATGACCGCATGCGCGCCGGGCACAAGAGGGGCGATGTGACCAAACCGCGCTCGGTTCCGCGACGCCGGCCCTACGGCGCGCGTCCCGGTCCGGGCTCGTTTCTGATCGGAGAGCACCGTGGCCGCTCCCGCCGAGAACGACGCCGATGCCGCCGCGTATCCCGGTCTGCGCACCGGCCGGTGGCGGTTGCCCGCCGGACAGGTCCGCCGGGCGGTTCACGATGCTCTGCGAACGTGGGGGCTGGGGCCGGCCGCAGGCGACCTCAGTGACCAGTTGACGGCACTCGTCCAGGACCTTCTCACCCGTGCCGCCGCGCGCGGCCCGGTCGATCTGCGGCTGGAACTACGCGCATCCGCCCGCCTGCTGCTGGGTGAGATCCGCGACGCCGCACCCGCCCCGTCCGGGGCCGCCGGCCGGCCGTCCGACCACGCGGACGGCCACGGCATCATTGCCCTGACGTATGGACGCCGGCCCTCCCGCAAGCGCGTCCGGTACATCCACTCCTTCGCCTGGTGGCAACAGGACGCCATCGCCGACCAGTAATCACCGTCACCGGACACGAAGCCCTGCGCGACCGGCCCGGTCGCCGTCCTCACGCCGTGGTTCCTCGCTCTCATGCCCCGTCAGGGAACGACGACGGCGACCATGAAGACGGTGCCCACCGCGTGCAGATCGATACCGCTTGGGGACCCGGTGACGGCGAAAACGATGGCGCTACCGGATCCTGCGGAACCAGCGAGGTCTACTCCTGGCGGCCGTCCTGCGCGCCAGCACCGACGTCATCGTCTGTACCGTCCCTCACCGCCTCACCGCCTCACCGCCTCACCGCCTCACTGCCGCCCGCCCGGCCGCCCGCCCGGCCGCCCGCCCGGCCCGGATCTCGCGGTCACAGGAGTGGTCTGGTGAGGTGGTCGGCGGTGCCGCCGCGCCATTCGATGAGGAAGAGGGTGGCGTCGTCGCTGGTGATCCCGCCTCTTTCCCGCATGAGGGTGTGGGAGAGGTGCCGCACCATCTGCTGCACGGTCGCGCTGGCGGGTCCGACGCGTTCGATGGTGGCGATCAGGCGTTCCTCGCCGAACTGTTCCCCGCCGGTGATGTGCTCTTCGATGAGGCCGTCGGTGTAGGCCAGAACCCGGTCGCCGGGGCGTAGCCGTTCGTTGTTGATCTGGGGTGACGAGCCGCCGAAGCCGACGGGCAGCGTGCCGTGGCCTTCCAGCGTGCCGATGACGTGGTGGTCACGGATCAGCATGGGTGCCGGGTGGCCGGCGTTGACCCATTCCAGGTGGCCCGTCCCGATGTTGAGGCGCATCATCTGCGCGGTGACGAAGTGGTCGGGGCCGAACTGGGCGTCGATGGCGGTGTCCATGAACGCGTACAGTTCGGCGAGGCCGGCGTCGGCGCGTCTGGCGTGCCGGTAGGCGCCCACGGCGACGGTGGCCAGTACCGCGGCGTTCAGGCCGTGGCCCATCGCGTCGATCATGGCCAGGTGCAGGACGTCGTCGTTGAGGGCGTAGTCGAGGCTGTCGCCGGCGACGTCGTAGGCGGGTTCCAGTATTCCGGCGACGGCGACCTGCGGTGTCGTCATGGTGAGCGGGGGCAGCAGTGACCATTGGATCTCCGCGGGCACGCTCATCGGTTCGCGTCGTCGTGTCCGCAGGAACTGGTCGGTGTAGTTGTTCTTGGTGACCAGCATGTCGGCGACCAGGCCCGCGAGCCGTCGCAGCAGCCGGCGGTCGTCGTCGTTGACGCTGTCGAGGGTCAGGACCATCACGCCGATCTCGTCGCTGCCGTCCAGCAGGGGCAGGAACATGCGCACGCCGTCGGCTTGCGGGTGTTCGACGATGGTCTCCGACAGGAACGCGCGTCCGGCCAGGGATCCTGCAAGGGGCAGTGGTTCACTGTCGGTGAGGCCCCGGCCCGGCAGCGGCACCAGTGTCAGCTGGGCGTAGTCCTGCAGCAGGATCGAGATGTCCCGGCCGCCGATCGCGTGTATTTCTTCGGCCACCAGCGGGGCGATGAGCTGGGGTGGCATCTCGTGCGCCCGGTCCAGCAACTGCCCCAGCAGCCGCTCACCGAAGCCTTCACTCCGATCCACCGGCTCTTCGCGTCCGATCCGTTCCCCCACCGCGTCTATATGCCCGTTGCCACATCAATGACTCTAGGTATCCGGACATGTTCGATCCGCGAGTGGCCTGGCGTGGCGGGCGGCCGATGGAAAGAGGTGCCTGGCCGGGTTCGTCAGACCAGACGTTCGTGGACGTAGCACCATCTCCAGGTGGATTCCGGTTCCACGGCGGCGGCGACCGGATGGTCGGTCTCCTGGTAGTGCGCTCGTGCGTGCCGGTGGGGCGAGTCGTCGGAGCAGGCCACCCAGCCGCAGGTCAGGCAGAGCCGTAGTGCCGTCCACCGGGCGCCCCGTGTCTCACATGCCGTGCAGCCGCGTGATCGTGGCGTGACGGGCGCCAGGGCGTCCACGTGGCCGCAGCGCGGTGCCGATCCGTTCGGGCTGGACGGCACGCCCGAGGCCATGGCGTGGATCCTCATCTCGTGGTTCATCGAACCTCCCCTTCCGGGCGTCGTGTTGCGTTGCCGCCGGGTCAGTACTCCAGTTCCGGGCGCAGGGGACCGCCGACCGCGTGCAGGTGCCGCAGTACCTGGGCGTAGGAGCCGGTGAGGCTCGTCTCGCAGTAGGCGATGTCGTTGCGGGTGCAGAACGCGCGCACGAGGGCTTGGGCGCGGCGCAGGTTGGGGCGCGGCATGGAGGGGAAGAGGTGGTGTTCGATCTGGTAGTTCAGTCCGCCGAGCGCGAAGTCGGTGATCCGGCCGCCGCGGATGTTGCGCGCGGTCAGCACCTGGCGGCGCAGGAAGTCGGACTTGTGGTCCTTGCCGAAGATCGGCATGCCCTTGTGGTTGGGGGCGAACGAGCAGCCCAGGTAGAGCCCGAAGAGCCCTTGCTGGAGCAGGAGGAAGCCCACGGCCTGGACGGGAGCCAGTACCCAGAACAGGACGGTGAGGTATCCGGCGGCATGGGCGAGCAGCAGGCCGCCCTCGACCAGCCGGGTCGTTCCCGAGGTGTTCGCCCGTGATGTCGCGCCACGGCCGACCAGTGCCCGGACCCCCGCCAGGTGCAGGTGGAACCCCTCCAGGAGCAGCATGGGGAAGAACAGCCAGGCCTGGTGGCGGGCCAGCCACGCACCGGGAGCGCGTCGTGCTCGCACGCTCTGGCGGGTGAAGGCGATCGCGCCGGTGGCGATGTCGGGATCGCGGTCGACCTGGTTGGGGTGGGCGTGATGCCGGTTGTGCTTGGCGACCCACCAGCCGTAGCCGAGACCGACCAGCAGGTTGCCGTGCAGCCGTCCGAGCAGGACGTTGACCCGCCTGGAGCCGGAGATCTGCTGGTGGCCCGCGTCGTGGCCGAGGAACGCGGTCTGGGTGAACGCGGCCGCCAGGAACGCCGCCACCGCGAGCTGCCACCAGGACGGGCCGATCAGCACGAAGGCCGCCCATCCCGCGGCGAGAAGCAGCAGGTTCGTCGCGGCCTTCACCCAGTAGTAGCCGGGACGGCGGGCCAGCAGGCCGGCCCGTTTCACCTGCCGCGACAGCACCGCGTAGTCACTGCCCCGCACGCACCCTCCGGCGTCACGCCGGTCCGGTGCGCCCCGATGGGTGTTGCCTCCGGGGACGATCGTGGTCATGGTCTTCCATTCCGAGGGGAGGCCCTCTGGCGGGTGCGGGACCGGCTTGGACGCGACCGGCCGAACTCGGGTACGGGATGACGCCCACTACCAGTTGAACTCGGCCTTCGGCCGGACCGAACCGCGCAATCCTGGCAAGAGCCATCAGCGGGGGTGATAACCGTCGGCGGTGGTCATACCCCGCGTCGCGCGGGGGCACAGGCCGCCGCCCCGGTTCTGACGGACGTCATGCCGAGCCCTCTATGTTGAGCGGTGGGGCGAACTGTCGGAGCCGAGGAGATGATGTCCATGAGCAAAACGGTGCCCGAGGTCTGGATCGAGACCGGTGGCGGCCATGACATGGTCCGTGCTGATGCGATCGTGATGCTCCGTTTGGATGAGACCGGACGGTTGACCGCGCAGCTCCGCGACGATGCGAAGGTCAGTGTGACTCTCTTGAAAGGCTCGTCCGGCTCCCCGCCGCCCGATGACTTCCATCGTCAGCTGCTCCGGGCGGTCGCCGAGCTCTCCGACACCAGCGGCGCGCAACTCGTCCGCGCACGGCACGAGGGGGACGGCTGGCGCTGGGTCAGTGAACCTCTCTAGGCGCACGCCGCGATGTACGCTGCTGAGGGGGCTCGCTGTTTCGGCCCGGAAGGCGGGAGATGTGGAACTGCGCCAGCTCCGCTATTTCATCGCCGTCTCCGAGGAGCTCAACTTCGGGCGCGCGGCGGCCCGTGAGCACATCGTGCAGTCGGCGCTGAGCCAGCAGGTACAGCGGCTGGAGCGGGAGCTGGGGGTGCGTCTGCTGGAGCGCACCACGCACTACGTCGCCCTGACTACGGCGGGGGCGGCGTTCCTGGTCGAGGCGCGGCAGATCCTCGCTCACGTGGAGCGCGCCGCCCAGGTCGCCCGGACCGCGCAGGGCACCTCCCCGGCGTTGCGGGTGGGCATCATCGACGCGAGCTACGACTCGATGCCGCAGATCCTGCATGAGGCCCAGGCGCGCTATCCGGACCTGGTGATCCACCAGGTGGAGGTCGGGGTCCCCGAGCAGTACCAGCAGCTCGTGGACGGGCGTCTCGATGTGGGCATCGGCCGTGCCGCACTGGCGCCGAGCGGGATCGCCTCGCATCTGTTCCGCCGGGATCGTCTCGGGGTCCTGGTCCCTCGCGGGCACCGGTTCGCCGACCTGGACGCGGTGCCGGTCGAGGCCCTGGCCCGGGAGCCGCTGCTGCTGGCCGAGGAGATGAAGGCGCCGGAGTTCAACCAGTTCACCGTCGAGATGTGCCGGGCCGCCGGCTTCACCCCGACGGTGTACAAGGGCACCGTCGACAGCATCCGCGCCGCATCGGCTCTGGTCGCCCAGGGCCGCTGCCTGTACTGCGTGCCCTCCTCCTGCATCTCCGCCCTCCCGGGAACGATCTGGCGCCCGCTCACCGAACCCGCCTCGTTCTACCCCTGGTCGATCCTGTGGCGCGCCGCCGACGACTCCGACCATGTACGCGCCGTCGTCGCCTGCGCCCGCGGCATGTCCGAACGGCTCGGCTGGCTGGTCACCGCCGACCAGGCGACCGGCTGACCGCAGACCACCGATCCACCCGGCCCCCCCGTGCGGTGATCGGTTGCGATGATCGGTTCAGCCCGTATCGGCGGTATCCCTCCGATGGCCGCATGGGCTTGGCTTGGGCGGGGTCTTCCAGATGGCCTGTTCGGGCTCGGACCTCCAGGGAGTGGAGCGTCCGAGGGGAACCTTGGTCGTTGTCGTCGTGATCGTGGCGTCGCTCGTGCTGTTGCTGCTCGCGCCGGCGGTGCGGATCGTCACGATGCCGATCCAGCCGCAGGGCATCAGCACCCGCGACAACGTCAGCGTGGACGCGCCCATGACCGGACTCCTGGACGAGCCGTGAGTCGATGGCCGCCAGGCAACGGTCTTCCGAACGACCAACGTGAGCGCCGCGGAAGTCAGGCGATCGGCCCAAGGAGTTCACCGGCCCCGTCTTCGGGGGCGCGCCGAAGACCGCCTCCGGCGAGAACCCGGCACCGCCCGCCATCGGCTCGTTCGGCTCCCGGTTCTACGCCTACAAGGGCAACGGAACCTGGATCGACAACACCAACGGCCAATAGGCACGCCCCGCATCCGTCCGCCCCTGACCTTACAAGCGGACCCCGGAGAGGCCGTTGTTCACTCGCCGTGATTTCCCGCTCGGTCGTGTCACATTTGCGTGGGCCGCGGCGGGCGGAGAGCGATGATCTGTGCGGCCGCGCGGTCCGGCTGGGCGGTCGCGCGCCGGTCCTCGGCGAGCTGGACCAGGCGGGCGGAGGTGTCGGCGAACAGCAGCAGCTGGCGGGCGGTGGCCGGGCTGAACGGCTGCGCGCCCGGTTGCCCGAGGACGGCGAGCACTGCGCGCGTGGCCTCGCCGGTGTCCAGCGGCAGGATCAGGATCGGGCCGGCCGGCAGGGCGCTGAGCGTCTGGTCGGCGACGATCCGTGCGGACAGGGCCCGGCGGGAGCCGAACGCCCGGCCGAGCATCGACCGGCCGCGCCGCACGGTCAGCCCGCGTATCCGGTCGCTGCCGGCGCCGACCGCGACATCGATCCGCAATGTGTGGCCGTCTTCGTCGGGGAGGGCGATGAACGCCAGCGGAACGCCCGCCATGGCGCGGGCTCGTTCGGCCACGAGGATCAGCAGACGGGGCAGGGCGGCCCCGTCCAGGACCGCCGTCATCAGGTCGAACGACGCGGTCAGGCGCCGGTCGTTCTCCGCGCTCCCGGATTCGTCCGGCCCCCAGGCGCTCACCGGCAGATCGTGTCCGGTCATGTCGTCATCCCGCTCTCCTCCGGCCTGGCGCCTGCCCGGTCCCGGCTCGGCAACGGGCGGGGTTCCGCCCGTGTCCCGCCGCGGTCAGGCCGCGGCCGATCGGGGACCGGGGTCGGCGGTCCGTGCCCCGGGAATGGAGGAACGGACGGTGAAGGCATGGAGCAGCCCGGTGACCTCCAGCAGCTTGGCGGGTTGACGGCGCGGGCCGGTGAGGATCACGGGCGCGCCGTTCGGCTGCGTCCGGCGGCGTGCGCCGACGAGCATCGCCAGCCCCGACGCGTCGCAGAACGTCACGCCCGACAGGTCGATGATCACGTACGCGCCGACGTCCCGCAGCGCGACGTGCAGACGTTCCCGGAGGGACGGGGTGGAGGCGATGTCGAGTTCGCCGCTGATGGCGATGACGGTGTGGTCGGCGAGCCGTTCGCGGGTCAGCCCGGCCTCGGGCGAGGCGGTACCGGTGGGCATGGGGGATCTCCGATCCGAGGTCTGTGAACGCCGCTCATGGCCGGAGCCGGGGCGAGGTGGTTGCACGGCAGGTCAGCGCCTGCGGAGGCATCGCGTGACCCCATGGCCAAAGGGCTCGGATGCCGACGTCTCAGCCTCACAGGCGGTGCCCGTGGCGATCCCGGTGCGCAGATCGGTTTCAGCGGTTCGGGTGGGCTGGTGTTGCGGCGTCATAGCGCCGGACCTGTCTGGCCCCGAGAGGGCCGAGTATCGAGAGACCAGGGGGACGTGAGCTTGGCCGCCCGCATCGAGTAACCCGTGTCACAACGAGTATACGCCCTGGCCCCGTGCGATCACGTTCGCGCGATGCAGGGCGGGTCACGACTCCACGCACCCGTCGGTGACGCCGCTGGGGCGCGGAGGGCGCTTATGTTGGAGTGGTGGGGCATGCGGCTTCCGATCCTTGGAGATGAGGCGCATGGGCGAAGTGTGGATCTCGGCCGCCGACGGCTGCGACATGATCCGTGCCGATGCGATCGTGATACTCCGCTTGGACAAGACCGGCCGGTTGACCGCGCAGCTCCGCGACGAGGCGAAAGTCAACGTGACGCTCCTGGAGGGCTCGTCAGGCGGCGGCCACCCGCCCGCCGACTTCCACCGCGAGCTGATCCGGATGATCGCCGAGCTCGCCGACTCCAGCGGTGCGCACCTGATCCGCGCCCGGCATGAGAACGACGAATGGCGCTGGGGCGGCGAATCGCTCTGAGACGCCGGATCGGGCGAGACCGCGGTGGCCGACCCGGGTCCGGCGAGACTCATCCGGGATGCCCGGACGGTGTTGCCGGTGCCGGATGCCGCGTGTCTACGCGTCCGAACGTGCACAGCCCGTGACGTGCACATCCCCTGACGTACACTCGGCGTTACCGAGGGCTTTTCGCGCGCGGGCCACCATGCCGGCGCCGTCCCCGGCGATACGCGAACCGGTTCCGCACGGACCGAGAATGGGGCCCCCTCCATGGCCCGCGACACCACGCAGCTTGACCCCCCTCCGGCCACGGCCGCGCCGGCCGAACCCACTCCGCCGGCCCCGCGCCTGCGCCTGGCCCCCGGCGGTGCGGGACGCGGGGTCATGGACGGCGGCTGGTGGCCCCGATCCCGCGACACCGGCGCTGAACTCACCGAACTGCTGACCGCTCTGGCCGGCATGGGCGACGCTCCGGAACCGGCCACCCGCGTGGCCATCGACTTCGACGACTGGGACGGCGTCCCGCTCCGCATCACCGTCCTGGGGCAGGAGGTCAGGGTGGGCTGGCTGGCCCACCTCGACCACATGGTCTCGATCACCTGCGGGCGCGCGGACCCGATCCTGCTTCTCCTCATCCCGCCCGGGGCGGTGCCGTCCGCGGCGGAGGCCGCCCTGGCCGGATCCGCCGCCGGGACCGGCGATGCGATGCCACAGGAGATCCTGGCGTCCTGCGGCATCTCCACCGTCCGCGTCTGATCCGCGCTCGGGACCGGCGCCCTCCCGGTGACCGGCGGCGAGTCGCGTCGGGAACCTGCGGGCGCCGCCCCGCCCGCGACGGTGGCGGTCAGCGCGACATGGTGCGTGCTGCGCTCCAGCAGCCGACCCCCCGCGGGTGAGGCGGCGTGCCGGCCTTCCAGGGCGGCTGGGCTTGGCCGGGCCGAAGTGGCCGACCTGGACGGCGACCTGACCAGCGGTGTCGGTGAGCCGGGGGAATGACGGCATGGTGCTCCTGGAAGGTCCGGGCAGGAGTTGACCGGCGAGGAGGGCAAACCAACTTGGGGCGGTGCAGACCAGCCACTCTCGCCAGCGGCGGTGGCCGGCACGCACGCCGTTGAATGAGCCAGCCGGAGGGCGGCAGGCGCAACTAGAGCGACCCCGGCCACAGCCTTGTTGACCTTGGCTGCAGACCGCGGCCAACGCCATCGATCCAACAGGTTGGACACCTCTCTGCTCGCCGCCGCTTGACACAGAGAGGCGCCCAAAAACGTACAGACCCGATTGATCAGGAGACGATGCGGTCGGCCAGGAGCGTGGTCGACGCTCCCAAGCCGAGGCGCTGCTGGCGTGCGATTTCCTGGAGACCGTCACCGTGACGGGGGCGCGCAGGTACGTGCTGGCGGTCATCGAGCATCACACCCGCCGTATCCGGGTTCTGGACGCAACCGCTCACCCGACCGCCTCGTGGGTGACCCAGGCGGCCCGGAACCTGGTCATGGGTCTGGAGGACGCGGGATGCCGGGCACGGTTTCTGATCCGTGACCGGACGGCAAATTCCCGGACCTGCTCCACGCCCTCCGCGAGTTCGAGACCTTCTACAACGAGCATCGGCCTCACCAGGGCATCGCCAATGCCCGGCCGCTCAGACCGCTGCCTCCACCGATCATCGGCCTCTATAGACCGATCACGATGGTGGTCTGTCTCATGCGCAAGAACGGAACCCAGGAGTTCACCGGACTGCTCTTCTTTCGATTTTTTGCATGGCCTCCGGGGCGGGGGAAAGATCAAGCTGATCGGCGGCCTCCGCGGCCGGATCTTTCACGGAAACAACGACCGGGCGGAAGGAAGAAGCCCACGCTGCATGTCGAGCACGCCCTGAAGGCTGGACAGGGAAACATCGGCTTCTTCCGCCAGAAGGCTATTCTGAACCCGCACCCCGCCAATAGGCTCGCCTTTGACTCGGGCACCTGGAGGACCTCAGCATTTGCAAGTACCGTTGAGGTGAACGTCGAGCACTTGGATCGGGGCGATGCGGTGAGCCAGATATTGCGTTACTACTGGCAGGGCACCCGCTGGGTCGCGAAGGGGTCCTCCAAGGCGTCGAACGCGCTCGCCCGGCACATCTCGGAGGCGATCACCGACCGCAGGGAAGGCCGCGGCGCCAGGCGCGGGCTCCTGGCGCCCGGAGACCCGCCGCCACCACCGGACATGATCGGGTCGTTTTACGACTACCGCGGGGTGCTGTCGCTGCGGCGGGTGCCGGACGACCTGCGGCACGGCACGTTCCCGCTCGGCAGGTACGTCCACCCCGCGCGGGGGGTGCTGCAGCCCATCGGCCTGCCGCCGGCGGCGGCCGACCACAATGTCGGCGTGATCGGGCCGGCGGGGTCCGGCAAGACGAAGAGCATCATCGTGCCGTGGGCGGTGGCCGGTCTGCGGGCCGGCTACAGCGTCGTCACGATCGACGTCAAAGGCGACCTGCTCAAGGAGATCAAGGAGGAGGCGCGGGCGGGCGCGCCGCTCGGCGTCCGGGCGCACAGCCTCGACTACACGCGGCCCGCCGCGTCGATGCACTGGAACTGGCTCGCCGAGCTGGACGACGACCGCGCGATCGACCGGGCTGTCGCCGCGATCCTCGGGCACCAGCCGCCGCCCGGCACCGACCCGTACTTCTTCAACATGGACGCGTCGCTGCTGCGCGGGCTGCTCGAACTGGTGAGCGGCTCGCCGCGGCGCGGGTCCATCACGGCGGGCCGGCTGCTGCGGCTGCTGAAGGACCAGAACGACCTCGAACGGACCCTCGCCCGGTACCCGTCGAGCCCGGCCGCGACCCGGCTGCGGGACCTGCCGTCCCTCGACCCCGCCGACTACGCCAAGCGGATCACCGGGGTGGCGGTGCGGCTGGACGCGCTGGCCAAGCCCATGGTCGAGGCGGTCACCGACCGGCTGGACCTGTCGGTCGGCGACATCCTCCGCGAACGCACCCTCGTCTCAGTGGTGGCGCCGAAACAGGACGGGCAGATGGCGCAGATGCTGTCCAGCCTGTTCGTCAACCAGCTGCTCAACCGGGCGTACGACCGCTTCACCGCGCCGGCCGGGGTGCCGCTGCTGCTCGTCCTGGACGAGGCCGCGCAGCTCGCCGACCGGATCGACTTCGAGAACGTGCTGAGCGTCGCAAGGGCCGCCGGGGTCGCGCTGGTGATCGCCGTGCAGGACGCGCAGCAGTTCAAGGACGCCGACCAGCGGTCGGTCATCTTCGCCAACTGCGGCACCCTCGTCTGCATGTCGGGGGTGTCGCACGCGAGCGCCGAGCTGATGGCCAAGCGGGTCGGCGAGCATCCCGTCCAGATTTCGTCGCTTTCGCGGTCCCCGGCGCAGCACGGCCCGGGGCACTCGACGAGCCGCACCATGGGCACGCAGATGGCGCCGGTCCTGGGCGTCCGCGAGATCATGTCGCCGCCGTTCGGCCCGTGGACGGCGACCGTGCACGCGCGCGACCTGGCGAGTAACCCGTTCATCGTCGACCTGACCCGGTAGTGAGGAGAACGCGGTGGGGGACGGGCGCACGCGGGACGCGGACCGAGCCAGGGACCGCGAACGCGACCGGGCGCGGGAGGACGAGCGGACCCGGCGGCGGGCGGACGCCGTCCGCGCCAGGGAGAAGCAGGGGGTGGGGCACGCGTTCACCGAGCACCGCGACGTGACGGTGCGGCAGCTCGACCGGCGCGTCACCACCGGCGTCAACGCCAGGGGGGTACGGGAGAAGGTGCCGGTGCGGGACGCGACACGCTGGCATTCCGACGGCGCGCTGATCCGCACCGCCGACGCGGCCTGGCGTTCCGACGCGGGACGGGCCGCGCGGGAGCGGCAGGAACGCAAGCACCGGGCGGGTCAGCTGCAGCGCTCGGAGATGAAGTTCACCGCCACCGTCCCGCTGCGCGACGCCCTTGGCCCGGACTGGCGCGCCCAGGTGGAGGGCCGCAGCATGACGGCGGCCGCGGGCGCGAGCAGGCCCACCCGCTTCCCGGACGGCGCGCGGGGCTTCGCGTGCTGGCGGATGGGCGAGGATGGCCGCTGGTACCTCGTCACGTGCTTCCCGAAGCCGTGATGGCCCGGACGACCAGGAGGACGAACGCGTGATCAGCGAGGAACTGGCGGACTTCCTGTCCGCGTGGTGCAACATCGACACCGACCCGGAGGAGGTGGTCGAACTGCTGCACGGGCCGTCCCGGAAGCATTTCCTGTCCTGGCTGCCCCGCGACCTGGAGGCGGCGGCCCGCAGCGGTGCGCTCACCCCGGACGGCGTCGCCGAGCTGACCGGCCTGGGCTTCCGCAGCCAGGCGGAACTGGACGCCTGGCTGCGGGACAGGTGGGCAGAGTGGTTCGACCGCCCCTCCCCTGTGTGACCTAGGTGGACGCGGCGAGCCGCGCGGCCAGCTCGTCGAGCTTCGCGCGCTCCGCGCTGCCGGGGGCGACCCGGTTCCGCGCCTCCTCCAGCAGCGCCAGCCCCCGCTCCAGCAGCGGCTTCACCTGCGCCGACCGGCCGCTCTCCGCGGCAGCCGCCATGAGGGGCAACACGTTCAGGGCCGTCCAGGCGACCTGGCCGTCGCTCTGCGGGCTCAGCAGCAGCCGTTCGGTGGTCGGATTGGCGAGCACGCCCTCGACATGGTGCAGCCCGGCCTCCAGCACCATGGGCGCCTCGTCCGGGCCGGCGACGTCCAGCAGCGCCGTCGCGATCCTGGCCGCCACCTCGTGCGACGTCCGGGACGCCGTGTATTTGGCCACGTAGCCGGCAGGCTCCGCCTCGGTGACCCGCTCGCGGATGTCCACGACGAGCCGCTGGATCCGGAAGGCGCGGCGCAGCCGGTCGCCGCCGCCGAGCCCCGCCAGGTAGTCGCTGTAGTTCTGCAGGTGGTAGCGCTGCGCCTCGGTCAGCGCGGCGACGTCGTGGTCCGGGTCGATGCCGCGGGCGCGCAGATGCTCCCGCCAGCCGCTCGCGAGGGCCCGGTCGACCGGCCGCGGATCGTCGAGGACGCCGCGCGCCCGCGCGGCCTCCACGTTGATGACCTCCAGCAGGTAGGCGGCCGTCCCCGGGTCGAGCCGCCCGCCGCGCCACGCCTCGGTGACCTCGCGCTGGCGGCCGATGACCTCGCGGACGGCCGCGCCGATCAGCGCCGGGTCCGGATGCCGGTCGCGGTTGAGGTCGGTGAGTTCCAGGTAGGACGCGTAGGCGCCGAGGACGGTGGTCACCGGGTCCTGCGGGCCGAGGACGTCCCGCGCCTGCCGTCCGGCCGCGGCGACCATCGCGAGGGTGTTGCGGCGCAGCTCGTGCGGGCCCTGCAGCAGATCGTCCCGGAACCGCAGGTAGTTGACGGCGATGTGCACGGCGATGAGATGGGCGCGGCGGGTGGCGAGCGGAGCGTCCGCCAGGTCGTCCGGCGGCTGCGGCAGCGTGCCGGGTTCCTCGTCCGGCCAGAGGTGGCGCAACTCGGCGACGAACGGTGCTACCGCGGACCCGACGCGCAGGTACGCCTGCACCTCGCGGTGGCCGGTGGGCCGTTCGGTGAGCCAGACGATGCCGCGCCCGGGTCTGCCGATCTCGAGCAGCCGCTGCGCCCAGCGGTCCGCGATCGCGCCGCGGATGTCGGTGCTGGACAGCCCGGTGTCGAGCGGGTCGACGGCGGCGGGCGGGATGAGCAGCGGCAGCGTCGCGTCGATGAGGTCGAGGCGGTGCGGCTGGTCGGCCTCGGTGTCCTCGTCGCCGGCGTTCACCTCGCAGCGCGCCGCGCCCTCCACCTGGTGGGCGTCCACGAGCGACCGCCAGGGGAACTTCAGCGAGCGCTGCACCGCCCGCGCCTGGACGCCGGCCATGACGAGCGCGGGCTGCGCGCGGAAGACCTCCAGGACGAGGCCGGCCCAGACGGCGTACTGGATGCCGGAGCCGGTGCCGGTCGCGTGCATGTGCCGGCAGACGTCGGCGATCGCCCCGGTCGCGTCGCGTAGCAGCACGTTGACGCCGGTGAGCACCGTGGCGGCCTTGGTGTCGGGGCCGTACCGGTTGATGGACGCGTTGGACAGCGCGACCGGGGTCGGCGCGCGGCGCGGCGTCCAGACGGCGCGGCCGGCGTGCTTCCAGGCGGTTCCCTGCTCGGCCGCGGCGTCCAGCGCGGCCTGCTCCGCGCGCCCGGGAAGGGGCGCGCCCCTGATGATCTCCGCGAGGGTCACGGTGCCGTAGTCGCAGACCCAGGTGCGGCCGAACGGGTTCTCGTCCCAGATGACGCCGAAGAGCGGGGCCAGTTTCCGGGCGACCCGGTTGGGGATGATCTCGGCCCTCGGGACCTCGACGTCCGGGACCCGGGCAGGGAGCGCGTACATCCCCCGACGGTAGGGCCGCGCCGCTCAGGGCGTCAAGAATTTTCCTTGTTCAGATATAAAAGTATCTGTACGCTGATCGCATGGCCGCTCACCGAGCCAACGCGCGACGGATGCCCCCCAGAGCGTCGCCGGCCCGGTCGTCGGCGGCGGGGCCTGATCCGGGTGGACGCGGTGCCGCGGGGGCGTGCGGCGCCCACCCGTCCCGTTCCGCGCCGGTCCCGTTCCGTGTGCCGCTTCCACCGATCCCGGGGTTTTCCCCGGTACCGCCCGACGATCCGTCTTTGATATATCAAGCAATATGGAGAAGGGCGGCAGGACTTTATGCCGGCTGAGCGGCGAGTCCGCCATGGCTCACCGGGATGCATTTTCGTTGTCAAGGCCGTGTAACCGCATGAGTGTCTTAGGGCGTCCCCCCGGTTCGGTGCCCGGCGTTCCGTACCGCCGGGCCCCGCGAGATCAAGGAGCGAAATGAACGACGAACGGATGTCGGAGCGCAAAGACGTGGAGGAGGGGCAGATCGTCATGCCCTTCTACCTCATCTGCGACGTGTCCTACTCGATGACGAACGACATGCCGGCGCTCAACGACGGCGTGAAGCGGCTGCGCCGGGCGATCGTGGCCGAGTCCGTCGTGGACGACGTCGCCCAGATCTGCGTCATGACGTTCTCCAACGACGCGAAGGTGGTCGTGCCGCTGTCCCAGATGAGCGAGACGGCGATCCCCGAGCTCGCGGTCGAGGGCGGGACGAACTACGGCAGCGCCTTCCGCGAACTGGCCCGCGTGATCGAGGACGACCGCGCGAAGCTCAAGGCCCAGGGGTACAGGGTCTTCCGCCCGTGCGCGTTCTTTCTCACCGACGGCGAGCCCCTCGACCGCGACTGGTACCAGACCTTCTCCTCGGCGCTGCACTACAGCCCCAAGACCGGCGCGGGCATGAAGGCGCACCCGATCTTCGTCCCGTTCGGATTCCGGGACGCCCCGGAAGACGTCCTCAGGAAACTGGCGTACCCGCCGGAGAAGGGCAAGTGGTACCAGGCCCGGACCTCCGGAGTCGAGGAGGCGCTGAAGGGAATCCTCGACGTCATCATGAAGACGGTCATCACGTCCGGCATGAGCGCCCAGACGAATAAGCCGGCCGTGACGCAGCAGGATCCCGCGCCCGGATCGGGCATTACCCACGGCGATGCCGAGTACGATCCGGAATGGATCTGACCGGCTCGTTTCCCGTCCTCACCGGAAGGCGCCGCACGTCATGAATTTCGAAACGCCCGCGGATCCGCGCGTCGCGTTCTCGGGTTATGCCATCGGCAATCCGGGGCGCGCCGGGCTGGAACTCCCGGCCGGCGCCCCACCGGACCGCGCCGGGCTCTCCGACGTCGAGCTGAGCGCCGCGTCCGAGCCGGGCATGCTCGTCCGCGCGGCCACCGTCCGGGGGCTGCTGCACCGCTCGAACGGCGAGGTCCGCCAGGACGCCTTCGCGCTCGGGCGGCACGCCGCCGAGGATGGGACGGTGCGCGCCGTCGCGGTCGTGTGCGACGGCGTCGGCTCGCTGGGCAGGTCGGACGAGGCGGCCGCGCTCGTCAGCCGCCGCCTGACGGCCCTGGGCGCCGCGGGTACGCCCTGGCCCGAAGCCTTCGCGCAGGTCAACGAGGAGTTGCACGCCTTCGTGAAGGAGCCGAGGTGCGACGACACCGGCGACCCGAGCCGAGACGGCATGGCCACGACGGCCGTGGCGCTGGCCGTCCACCGTGCGGCGGACGCGTGGGTCGGCGACGTCGCCTGGGTCGGCGACTCGTCGCTGTGGCACCTGGCCCCGGACGGGCGCTGGACGCCGCTGACCGGCCAGGCCGACGAGGACGAGGAGGGCTACCACTCCACCGGCGTGCGGCCGATGCCGATGGCCGGCGGCGCCTGCGCCACCCGGGAGGTCCGGGTGGGCGCGGGCGCGCTCTTCCTGATGTCGGACGGCATCGCGAACCCGCTCAAGTGGTCCGGCGACGTCCAGGAGACGCTGGCGGAGTGGTGGTGCGGGCCACCGGATCCGTTCACGTTCGCCGCGCAGGCGGCATTCGCCCGCAAGTCACATGTGGACGACCGCACCGTCGTGGGCTTCTGGCCCGACGTCGCGAGCGGGGAAAGCGGAGACGCCATTTGAAGATCCGCGAAGCCGACCTCGGAGACCTGACCCCGCTGGGAGAAGGCGGATTCGCCGAAGTGTTCCGTGCGGCCGACTTCCACCTTCCCGGTGATCCGGCGCCGCTGGCTTACAAGAAGTTCACCAGCGGGCACGCCGAGCAGGCCCGCGCGGCCAAGGCTTCGATCGTCTTCCGGACGAAGCTGACGCCGGCCGAGCAGACCGAGCTGGACACGTTCACCGCCTGGCCGAAGGCGCTCGTGCACGATGCCTCCGGTGCGATCTGCGGATTGCTGATGGCGGAGATCCCGGGGGACTTCTTCTGCCGGCTGGCGGACGGGGACGGGCAGATCGTCGCGAAACCGCGCGAGATGGGATGGCTCGCGTCGAGCGCCGCGCAGCGGCAGGCGGCCCGGATCGACCTGCGGGACGTCGACCGCACCGAGCGCATGATCATGCTCGCGCAGCTGGTCTACATGATCGGAAGATTGCACAAGTACGGCTGGGTCTTCGGCGACGTCAGCTTCAAGAACGTGGTCTTCGCGCTCGACCCGCCGAGGATCATGCTGCTCGACTGCGACGGCGCCGCCGAACTCGCCGACACCTCTCGCCGCCAGGCATCGACTCCCAACTGGGACGCACCGGAGTGCCCCATCCAGGCGCCGGCCGGCCGGCCGCGCCGCCAGGCCCTGCAGGACGACGTCACCGACGTCTACAAACTGGGACTGGCGATGCTGCGCTGCCTCGCCCCGGGCAAGGGCGCGAGCTCGACGCGGAAGGCGAGCCGGCTGCACGGCGACCTCGAGCAGGCCGGCATCGACATCATCACCCGGGCCCTGTCCGACGACCGGAGCGTGCGGCCGACGGCAAAGCAGGTCTACATCTACCTGAAGCAGGCGCTCGCCGACCGGATCGATCCGCCCGAGGTCACTGTCGCCCGCCTCGTCTCACCGTTCCTCGTCCGCGGCCAGGACGCGCGGGTCGAATGGCGGATCGACCGGGCGGCGGAGATCGAGATCACCCACGGCAACGGCGGGAAGATCACCGTGGACCCTGCCGGCCACCCCCACGGGTTCGCGTTCCGGGCGGACGAGTCGGGCCCGGTCCGTCTCGACGTGCGCAACCGGTTCGCGACCGTCACCATCGACCTGGGGGAACTCACCCTGCACGAACTTCCGCCCTTCACCGTCGACCTCAACTACCTGCCGCGGCCGCAGATCCCGACGCTCACCGCGTTCCAGCCCCCCGCCCTCGCCGCGACCCTCGCGGGACGACCGCGCATCGCGGTCGGAAACGACGTGCTGACGATCCCGCCGCTGAACGTCTTCGAGCCCGTCGAGGCGCTGATCCCGGCCGCACCGGCCGCCATGCCCGCGCTGGGGATCGGCGACGCGGCCGCAGAGACCACGCGGGCACTGCGGACCGTGCTGGCCCGGGCGGGCGACGACATGGGCCCGCTGCTGCACGACATTTTCAAGAAAAGGCTCCTAGGACAGAGGCCGGGAGGTAGTGGGTCGTGAGCGGGAAGGTCGGGGATTTCCTCGCATGGCTGGGCGGCGGGGACAAAGAGATCCTGGCGCAGGTGCCGTGGGAGCGCACCAAGTTCACGCAGATGGCCGGGGTCCTGCTGACCACGGCGGGCCTTGCCGTCGTCTCGATGTCCCTGGTCCTGCACGACGGGATGAAGGCGCACTGGTTCTGGGCGGTGCCGTTCGGGGTCCTGTGGGGCTTCGTCATCATCAACCTGGACCGCCTGCTGGTCCTGAGCATGGGATCGGTCCGGGAGAAGCGCCGCCTGCTGTTCCTGGCGGCGCCGCGGTTGTTCATGGCCGGCGTCCTGGCCGTCGTCATCTCCACGCCGCTCGTCCTGCGCATCTTCGAGAGCGACATCAACCGGCAGATCTACCAGACGCAGCAGGAGCAGTCCAAGGAGCAGAAGCAGCGGGCCGCGAACACGGCCGAGCAGGACCAGGCGAACCAGCTCAAGAAGCAGATCGACGAGGACAAGAGGATCCTGGCCGGGAATCTCCCCCAGGACGCCTCCAGCCCGGAACTCGACGCGGCGCAGAGCAAGCTGGAAAGCGTGCAGACGCGGCAGAAGGACGCCGTGCAGAAGCGGGACGACGCGCTACTGGCCTGGAAGTGCGAACGCTACGGGCAGGGAGAGAAGTGCCATGACGCGAGCAAGACGTGGGGGCAGGGGCCGCTCGCCGACGCGAAGAAGAAGCTCTACGACGAGGCCGCTGCCCAGGCCGCCGTGCTCACCCAGCAGCTGAAGGCCGCTCAGAACGAGGTGGACCGGGCGCGGGAGAAGATCAAGGGCAGTGAGGCCCAGCTGCTGCAGAAGGCGCAGGCGGATGCCAGGGCAGAGCTTCCCGGCCTGCAGAAGAAGTACGACGACCTGATGGTCAAGCTGCGCAACAGGACCGACCTGGGCACCAAGCTGATCGAGGACGACAACAAGCTGCCCGCCCAGATCAAGGCGCTGTACGACTTCGGCAACCAGGACACGACGCTGCTGGTCTCGCATCTGCTGGTCGGCCTGCTGTTCTTCATGATCGAATTGCTTCCGGTCGTGGTCAAGATCCTGCTCAACACCGGCGACGTCTCGGCCTACGAGGCGCGGGCCAAGGCCCGGGAGAACGCCGAGATCGACAGAGCACTGATCACGCGAACCGCAGCTCGAAATGACGCCGAGCAAGAGGCGAGGGACAACGCCAAGCGCAAGAGGGACAAGAGGCAGGCCGCGTTCGCGGTCGAGAAGAACATGCGGAAGCTGGAGGTGGACCTGGGCAAGCGCGCCAACAAGCATGTCGCCGCCGAGATGACCACGATCATCGACATCGCGCTGCGCCAGTGGAGCGCCCAGCTGCACGCGCAGCTCGCGGGGGGCACCCAGCCCGCCGGTGCACCCGCGCCCCTCCCCGGCACGCCCCCCGCCGCAGCGGTCCCGCCCAATCACGCCCAGGGCACCGCCCTGCCCCAGCCCATCCCGCCCAGCGGCCCCCCGGCAACCCCCACTACCCCAGCGGCCCCTGCGCCCACGCCGCCTGCACTCACCAACGGCGCGCCGCCCGCACCTGCGCCCGCCGCACCGGCCCCACCGCCCGCGCCTGCGGTGAGCCCCGCGCCTGCACCTGCGGTGAGTCCGGCGCCCGCACCCGCGGCGAGTCCGGCACCCGCGCCGGTAGCACCTGCCGGCAATAGCGTGGTGCCGGCTGCGCCCACGTCTGCGTCTGCGCCGGCCCCCGCCGGCGGCAACGCTGTTGTGCCCGCCGGTGCCACCGGTCCGCTTGGTCACGCCAATGGCGGATCCGGCGCCGGGCCGAACAACAACCGGGCCGCGATGGGCCAGGTGGTCTCTCCGATCAATCTGCCCGACGACGACAACCTGTGAGGTGCGATGTCCGACGAGCCTGATTCGAGAGGCTGCCTGCTCGTGGTGGCGAGCTACACCGACATCGCGGGCACGGTGGCGGACGTCGTGACGAACGCCGCCGCGCGGCTGATGATGTCACCCGTCCTCGGTGACTTCATCGAACTGCGCTTCGCCGACGCAGGGGACCGGCCACGGCAGGGGGACGGTTCGCCGGCGGCGGTGGCGCGGCTGCGGGACGAGCTCACCCGACCGATGGAGGCCGCGGCGGAGAACTTCTTCGGTCTGGTGTTCGTCGACGGTTCCGCGGCCGCCGCGGAACGGCTGCTCGGCGATTGCCGGCTCGATCCGTCCATTGCGAGACTCCCATTGCGGTGCCGTGGCCTCGCGGTGAGCGAGGACCGTCCCCGGCCCGCGATGGACGAAGGTGCGGCGGCCGTTGCGCAGGGCTCGGAGGTGCGTTTCGCGCCGTCGGGCTCATGGACGCAGCGGACCATGGTGGGGGAGTTGCAGGAATACGCCGAAGAATTGCTGAACCATTTCGCGACGACGCACGATCATGGTGTCACGCGAGAGGAACTGGCGTCGATCCGCGAGCCTTTCGCGCCGTCCTCCGCGGGGGAGTGCGCGGATACCGCCGAAGAGGACCGGCCGCTCGATCTGAGCCCGGCCGCGTTCGTTCCGCCCGGTGCGCCGCCGGCGCCGATCGAGCAGCAGGGCCCCTCGAATCCCGCCGGTGAGTTCCGGTACGCGGGGGACGCACGCCAGGAACCCCAGCGCGAGCCGAGGCGCCGGTCGCCGTTCCACCTGCTGCCGCGTCGCGGGAAGCGCGCGGACGTATCGGCGGGCGGTGCCCCGGAACCCGCGTCCGACGGGGCGGGGAGCGGCGGGCACGCGCTCGTCCACCTCGTGATCATCGACGGCATCGGCGCGCGGGACAGGGCCGGGTGGCGCCGGGGTGGCGAGGTGCTGCGGGAGATCGACGGGGCGCTCGCCGCACGCCCGCATACGGTGTACCGGGTCCGCGCCATGGTCGGGGGCGAGGCGCAGGCGGGAGACGCGCTCCGCCTGGCCGGGGAAATGCCGAAGGGGGCCATCAAGCGTCCGCCGCCCAGTTTCGATGTCATCGCGCCCTTCGCTCAGGTCCTGGAAATGATGCACCGGGACCTGGCATTTCTCGCATCGGAGGGAGGGGGCACGGCGATGCCGGTCGTCGTCGTCTTCGGGCTTGACGCGCCGCTCCCCGATGAGGAGACGATCAGGAGTTACGCGGCGCTCACCGAAATTGCGTCCGTCATCTGGGTCGTGCCCGGCGGTTCGGACGGCCTGCTGTCCAAGGAGTTCGTTGAAGCGAGCCTCCGGATCCTGCCCGATCGCGAAGGAATAGCGAAAGAAGTAGTGTCCATTATCGAGAACAGCAGGAAATAGCGCTGGCACGAACGGTGTTGCGGAGGTCGATGCCTCGGCCTACCCATCCGACGGCGACTGTTCTCGATCACTGCAAGCATTCGGTGTATTTCTCCACCGTGATCGACGTATGCCGCCAAGGTCTCCTTGGTGCCCTACGCGTCCATGTCCGCCGAGTTCGCCCACGTGGCATCCGGGGCAACGCCTTGGCTCCGGGCAGACGGTCGTCGACTTCATGGGCACCAACGACACCTTGAAGATCGCCCGCCGCACCGTCTCGACCTACGGCGCCACGGATGGACGCGGCTCGCTCGTCGCCGGTTGTCGTGGCCATCACTTGCACGATAACTACAGAGCACGACGAAGCCAGTGAAGACCGGGACATACCAGGGACCCGAACCCCCATCGCTCTGACCTGCGGTTTAGCCGCCGACATCAGAAGCCAAACCCATGCAAACGCAAAAACGCCAGGTCAGAGACCTGGCGCTTCGACATGTGTTTGTGTCCGAGGACGGATCAAGCCCGTCCTCCCTAGTCAGATACCCTCTGCGTGTCGCTCTACCGTTTTCAGTGGCACTGTAACACCGTCATACGCGGCGGCGTCATATCTTGAAGTCCACCTTGGTTCCTTGGGAGCTATCGGAGACAGCTAGGTGAAAGCCTGAGTGGGGAACTCCTCCCGGCTACCCGACCTTCATGTTTCCAGACCAAGCCGCACCGCCCGCGATCAGGACGTGATCATCTACCCATCAGTGCTGCTGGGAAAGATGCTGAGCACGGGATGGCTTCTTTACAGTTCTTTTATGGCCGGGGATATAGGCTATCTCCGTAGCCGTCAGGTTGACGGAAGGGGGAACGCGTTGACAGGTTCGCATCGCGCACCCGACTCGCTTGCTTTTCGTGTGCTGCGACGGACTCTGTGGCCTCCGGAGCATTCTAACCGGCCCCCTCCCTTCTGGAACATGCCCTTTTTTCAGAGGAGGTTCTTCCCCGACAGGCCCTCCCTCTTTCCCAACAGGATTTATCCCCTGCTGGGCCTGGGGTACTTCGCCGTATTCGCCCGGTGGCCCCTTTATCCGATCGGGGCGTACTACATCTTCCGCAGCGCCCGCCTCGTGACCTGGTTTCTCTTTCTCAAGGGAGCCGCGCAGATTGACGACCGGCCTTTGGGGATAGTCAAGAAGTTGCGGGTGTGGACAGCGCTCCTAGTGCCGCTCGTGATTGCTGCGGTCACTGGAAGTGGGGTGGCCGGGCAACTCGCCAAACACCTATTGATCTATTCCGTGTCCCCCGCGCTGTTTGTGCTTAGCGCGCCGCTTGTTGTCATGATCGTCATCGGCTGCGCGCAGCGCGATGCGCGCTCGGCCATGCGGACGGCTGTGCGCACCCCGCTGTGCAAACTACTCTGCTACCTCGGCACAGTGGCCCTCGCCTTCACCCTCTTCGCCGCCTTGCCCAGCGACGTGGACCTGGATGATGCCGGCTGGGCGCTCCTGGTGAGAGTAGCGGCGTTCGTGTGGGCCCTGTCGGTGCTTCTGTTCGCCACGCCCAGGGTGATGCGGACCGGCTTCGGCCTGGGCGCGGTACACCCCGTCCTCCCGCCCGTGTTGGCCAGTGTTCTGACCTTGGAGTGCGCTGCTCTTTTCGGACTGCCCAGCGGGCCATGGCCGATCACATGCCTGCTACTTCTCTGCGGCCCGGGCTTGGTGATCGCCATCTCGTGGTGGGAGATCCACCGGCTGCGGATCCTCTACGGGGTCACCCTGCGGGGCGGCTGAAAAACCCGACAGGCCCCGGCAACTGCCCTCTTACCGCAGGCACATTGAACCGAGCTCATGGCCCATACTGCGATTCCCCTGAGAACGCAGGAGGTTCAAAATCGTGGACGCGCCATGGCTGAGCCTGGCGGGGCGGTCCGGTCCGCGCAAACGGCGGTTGCTGACTCGCCAGGGCACACGGGCGGCGGCTCCCGACCTGGTGCGCCGGCCGTTCACCGCCGTCGCGCCCGACCTGCCTGCGGGGCGGGGACATGACACAGATCGAGGAAGGGCCTTGAGGTGTCATCGACCTCTGATGCGACAGGTAGGTAACCAACTTCCTGTGTGTTCAGACCTGTGCTGGCTTGAGCGCAGAGTCATTCATGTCTTGCGCTCGGGCTTGGACCAGTTGGTTTGTGAATGGTTGGGGAAGATTGAGTTGGCGCTCTCGGCGAGACGGATCGCCTTCGAGGGCTCGTAAGGTCAAATGTTCGACGGAGCGCTCAATCCCTTGTGGCGCCAGTCGGCCAGATGGCTCGGACGGGTCTATTGAGGTCGTGGGCGGCTTGGACGACGTCGGCGGTCCCGCCGTAGCCGCGTGCGGGTTGGCCGTCCCAGACGGCCCAGATCTCGTCGGCGAGGGTCAGCATGTGCTGGCTCGCGGACATGTGGGCTTCGCTGGTGGACTCGGTGAAGGGCATGCGGTGCACCTGCGTGGCTTGGGCGAGGAGCTTGTGGTATTCGGCGTGGTGCTCTTCGGGTAGGCCGGCGAGGTATTGCTCGGCTGGGACGATGACCTCGATCTGGCCGCCGTGTGCGAGGACGGCGCGGGCGAACAGGGTGTCGGCGCCGTCGGCGAGGCAGGTCAGGCCGGTGATGTCCGCGGTGATGGGGGAGAGGGCTTCGTCGAGTGCTTCGGTTACCAGGGTTTCGGTGGCGGGAGGCAGGAGGCGGTGGCCGGAGATGGCGATGCGCAACGGGTTCTCCTAGAGCAGGGTTGTCCTGAGGCGGTCGTCAAAGCGGGTGACGGTGGGTGCGGTCGTGGGGGCGTTGCTGTAGCGGAACTGGCGGGCTTGTCTGATGATGCGTTCGGAGCCGTAGGTGATGCCGGTGTTGAGGGCGTCGAGGGCGAGGGCGAACGCCTCGTCGGTTTCGCCGCGTTGGCAGGCTGCGGTCGCTACAGCCGCCGGGTGGCCCGACTGCCCGGCACCGGCCAACAAGGACGCGATCCACTACGTGCGGACCTACTCGTGCTCGCACGTGAATCAGATCGGCGTCTTCGTGGAGGCCGACAACACACCGGAGATCCTCGGCACCGCGAACACCGACTCGGCGTTCGAGGAGCAACTGGACCCGGCCTCCCGCCAGTGGAAACGCACCGTCTACTTCCGGACCAACTTCGTGACCGGCAAGCTGATCGAGAGCCTGCTCACCGCGACATTCTCGATCGACTGCGACGGGGCGTGCGGCACCCCCTGCCCAAGACCTTCATCGCCCAGAAGGGCGTGGTGCAACAGCACGAGCACTTCATGGAATCGACCGGGTCGTCGATCACCTTCCCGCAGCCGCAAACCAAGATCCAGTTCGCCTACCCGGGCGCCATCATCCAGGGCTCGGACGGGAAGGCGACGCACCTGGGCCCGCCCACCGGTGTCCACTGCGACAGCCTCACCGACGCCATCTCCACCGGGAAGCCGGGCTGCGTGTTACTGGTACACCCCCACCTACACAGTCGAGTACGGTGCGGATGAGCGGATGCCGACCATCGCGGAGAACATCCTGTTCGCGCAGCTGGCGCTGCGCAGCCGCCCCGGCTTTCCCGGCACGGGCATCATCCCAGGCGGTCAGCCCCTGATCCGCGGCCCGGCGCGGATCGCTGACCCCAAGGACGGTGTGGTGAAGAACTTCGACTACCTCAGCCGCAGCGTCTCCTGCCCCAGTAGCCTCCCCAGGCCGGAGGGTCAGACCTGCGACGAGTACCCCTTCGCCTCGACCTGGCAGGGCGCCGAATGGGTACCGGCCGACCAGTGGAGCTGCCGGTTCGTCCCCAAGGCCGAACAGGACTACCAGGGCGCCGACATCCGCAAGTTCCACGACGAGAACCGGCTGTGGCGCAACCCCACCGGCAAGGTCACCGACACCACCGGGCGTCCGCAGGGCTCCTACTGGGTGTGGGTGTCCAACGCGCCCACCACACCACCGACCTTCACCCAGTGCCAGAACCACATGTGACAACAACCCGCTACACCGGCCGGCCGACGGGGCACGTACTCCGTCGGCCGGCCATGCCCCGAGAGAAATACGATCTCAGAACATGAATGACCTCTATCCGATGGATGTCAGCCTCAAGGAACGTCATCGCCTAGTCGGTCAGCTGGACAACAGCAGCCAGTCCCTGCGTGAGGGCGGCGACCCGGCCGAAGCCGACGAATACAGCGCCATCTTCCACGAGCTGTGGGAGCACACCAGCCACCGCACTATCGAGCTACCCGAGGAAACCACCGTCACGGTGGCACTGACGCCCGACCACTGGTCGCTGCTCGCCGAACTCCTCGACGTGTCGGCCTTCCAACTCGCCAGCCGAGACCCCGAGGACGCAACGCTCGCCCGGAGCCTTCGTGACCGCATCCGCGAAGGGCTCGGCGACCACCTACCCGCGCCCCCGCAGCCCTCAGCGCCGCAACACCACACCACCAGCGTCCACATCGACGAACTGGGCTGCTTCGCACTGTTCGCGGCACCAGGCACCGATCACCCTTTCCCGGTCAGCGCATACCGCTTCGACGACAACACCTGGCTGGATGAAGGCAACGGGCTCGCCGTCCGCTCCCACATCCTCACCGGCACCCGCAACGGCGCCGTCGACCTCACCGCCGAACTCCTGGACGGCCCCCCACCACTGGAGACCGATCCCTGGGACGACATCGCCGAATACTCCTGGGCGTTCCCCACCATCGATGTCCCTGGCCCCCCGCCCACGACGGGCACGCTCCGGGCCGCCGCCCCCGGACACCAGGCCGTCACCCTGATCGAGTTCGACCGGGTCTGGCCGTCCACGTGCATGTACCGGACCCGGGTGAGCGTCCAAGGCCGCGACGCCGGCACCGACGAGCAGCACCTAGTCCAACTGTGGCGCGCGCCATCAGCACCCGAAAAGCTGATCAAAGCAACCGACCTGACCGGCCACCGCCGCCGCGCCGGCAAACCATAGGCAAGGCGGTGTTCTAGGCCTGCCGGATCCAGGTCCGCAACGCCTCACGATGCACCCCGAGCTGGTCGGCCACCCGGGCGATCGACCCGGTCCTCTCACCCGTCTGCTCACGCAGCTCAGGGGAGTACTTCCTCGGGGGTGCCATAGCCCCTCACCTTTCCAGGTATCAGGGCCTCCACCCAACCTGGGGCGCTCCAGGATCACGTCCGCGGAAAACGTGAGGTGCCCCCGGAGGGATGTGAGACAGACTTCAAGGGTGATTGAGATGCAGCCGGTCTTGGAGGTGTACGGGTCAGAGGGCTTCACGCTCTGGCCGGTCGCTCGGTCGGAGCCGTTCAGGTACCTGCCGCTCAGCGGCACACTCTCTCCGGTCGAGGTCGGCACGGCGGTGATGGGGATCGCCGAAGCCAACGATATCGATCCCGAGGACGGTCGTCCGCGGCGTCCGGCCGATCCGCTCGGGGCCTTCCTGCATGACCTTCTCACCATGGAGCCGCTCTTCGCGCCGGGCGGGTTGCGAGTCATCGACACTACGACGGGCACCACCCTGCTGCCCGGCTGCTGCAGCGGGATCGAGGACTGGCGCGAATGGTGGAGCGTCCTCGACGGCCATGCCTCGAGCGGCTTCCTCGGACACGATCCCGATCCATGCGGTGAACTTCACGGCGACATAGTCCGCATGATCGTCGACGCCGAGCGCGATGACAGGCCGATGATCGAGTTGCCCACCGCCGACCTGCGGCGTCTGTTGGCCGGCGTGGAACGCGACCTGATCGCCTTCCACCGACTGGCCGCTTCATGGGCCGAGCGGTACGTTCCCGACCGCGCCGCCCCGCTCGCCGCCGCCCTCGCCCGCGCACTGGACGTTCCGCCCGAAGGCTCGCAACGGGTCTCCTGAACGTCCTGGTGCTCTGGGACTCGGCACCAGTACTCCGCCAAGCGCAGAAACCACAAAGTGGGACAGATGTGAACCTGTCCCACTTTGTCGTGAAGTGTCCGAGGGGGGACTTGAACCCCCATGCCCCGTAAAGGGCACTAGCACCTCAAGCTAGCGCGTCTGCCTATTCCGCCACCCGGACTCGGTCGCAGGCCGCGGTGCTGCCGCGGCGGGGTTCACTGTACCAAAGGTGGGGAGTCGCGGCGAAGTCGATCGTCGGGGACCATGGGGCGGGTAGGGGAGGACACGAGGCGAAGGTGATCACTGTGGCCCACCAGCCGACCGCTGAGGACGAGGTCGTCAGGCTCTGCCAGGAGCTGATCCGGATCGACACCAGCAACCCGGGCGATCATTCGGGTCCGGGGGAGCGGGTGGCGGCGGAGTACGTCGCGGAGAAGCTCGACGAGGTCGGGCTGGAGACGCGGATCTTCGAGTCGCACCCGGGACGGGCCAGTCTCGTCGCGCGGATCGAGGGGGAGGATCCGGGACGGGACGCGCTGCTCCTGCACGGGCACCTCGATGTCGTGCCGGCGCGCAAGGAGGACTGGACGCGGGATCCGTTCGGGGGAGAGATCGCCGACGGCTGCGTCTGGGGACGCGGGGCCGTCGACATGAAGGACATGGACGCGATGATCCTCGCCGTCGTCCGGCAGCGGTTGCGGGAGGGGCGGAGGCCGCCGAGGGACGTCGTGCTCGCTTTCCTGGCGGACGAGGAGGCCGGTGGGCAGTGGGGCGCGCACTGGCTCGTGAAGGAGCATCCGGAGTTGTTCGAGGGGTGCACCGAGGCCGTGGGGGAGGTCGGCGGGTTCAGCCTGACGGTGCCGGGGGACCGGCGGATGTACCTCATCGAGACTGCGGAGAAGGGCATCGCGTGGATGAACCTGACCGCCAGGGGGACGGCCGGGCACGGGTCGATGGTGCATCCGGACAATGCGGTCACGGCGGTGGCGGCGGCGGTCGCGCGGCTGGGGTCGCATGAGTTTCCGGTGCGGCTGACGAAGTCGGTGCGGGCCTTCCTGGAGCGGGCGTGCATGGCGTACGGGGTGGAGTTCGATCCGGAGCGTCCGGAGAAGTGCCTTGACCAGATCGGGCCGCTGGCGCGGATGATCGGGGCGACGCTGCGGAACACGCTCAATCCGACGCGGCTGGACGCGGGGTACAAGACGAATGTGATTCCGCAGACCGCCACCGCCCAGGTGGACGGCCGGTTCCTGCCCGGACACGAGGAGGAGTTCTTCGCGGCCGTCGACGAACTTCTCGGGCCGGACGTTCGGCGTGACTTCGTCCACCACGACCATGCGCTCGAGACGGACTACGAGGGGGCCCTCGTCGCGGCGATGGAGGCGGCGCTGATCTCGGAGGACGAGGGAGCGCTGCCGGCGCCGTACTGCCTGAGCGGCGGGACGGACGCCAAGGCGTTCGCGCGCCTCGGAATGCGCTGCTTCGGCTTCGCGCCCCTCAGGCTGCCGCCGGAGCTGGACTTTTCCGGAATGTTCCATGGCGTTGACGAGCGCGTTCCGGTGGACGGGCTGCGCTTCGGCGTCCGGGTTCTCGACAAGTTCCTTGATCGTTCCTGAATTCGCCATCGCCGATGCGTTCGGTGGCGTTATCGTTACCGCTCGCTGAGGACGGTTCGGTGGTCGCTCGGCTGCGGGTGGCACGGTTCGCCCGTCGTGGACGAGGCGTCCGGCCGGGCGCCGCTGGAGCGGGCGTGACGCGACGATGCGTCATGACGTTCGTACCTGGTGCTACGCTCCGCCGGGACGGTCAGAACGTGCGGACGGCGCGGATGACCTTGCGGCGGAGCTGAATACGGCGGCGTCCATCCGGGTAGAGGCGCAAGCGATCGATTTCCCAGCCGCCGCGTTCGGCGTGCTCGGTCAGGATCTGCCGGGCCGCATCACGCGTGGTGCCGCGCGGCAGTGACAGGACGAGGTAGGTGTACTCCGCCATTGCGACCATTATTACTTGGTCTACCGTGCATGCGGCACCGTACCGTGGCGTCCCGGTCCGCGCGGTGTGCGGCGGCATGTCATCCTGTCGGAGGCGTAAAGCGGTGAGGATCCCGTCCCCTGATGGGGGCGGCAACGATGATCGAGGAGCGCGCGGGCATGAACGCGCCGTCCTGCGGCGTTGTAGGAAGCCGGTAAGAAAGAACCTGTGTAAGAGGACCAAGACAGCGAGGTTGGAGCGACTGTGCCAGCCAAGAACGGCACCGCGAACAGTGGCCGGGGCAACGGTGCGGGGACGCGCCTGGTGATCGTCGAGTCGCCCGCGAAGGCGAAGACGATCGCGGGCTACCTGGGCCGCGGCTACATCGTGGAGTCCAGTATCGGCCACATCCGGGACCTCCCGGGTAGCGCCTCGGAGGTGCCGGCCAAGTACAAGGGCGAGCCGTGGGCGAAGCTCGGCGTGAACGTGGAGCGCGAGTTCGAGCCGCTCTACGTGGTCAACTCCGACAAGCGGCAGCAGGTGCAGAAGCTGAAGAAGCTTCTCGCCGAGGCCGACGAGCTGTACCTCGCGACGGACGAGGACCGGGAGGGCGAGGCGATCGCCTGGCACCTCCAGGACGTGCTGAAGCCGAAGGTCCCCGTGCACCGGATGGTCTTCAACGAGATCACCAAGGACGCGATCCAGCGCGCCGCCGCGAACCCGCGCGAGCTGAACATGCGCCTGGTGGACGCGCAGGAGACGCGCCGCATCCTGGACCGCCTCTACGGGTACGAGGTCAGCCCCGTCCTGTGGAAGAAGGTCATGCCGAAGCTGTCGGCGGGCCGGGTGCAGTCGGTGGCGACGCGGCTGGTGGTCGAGCGGGAGCGGGAGCGGATCGCGTTCGTCCCCGCCCACTACTGGGACATCGCGGCACAGTTCGACACCGGTGCGGACGAGGAGCCGAAGGTCTTCAAGGCCGGGCTCGTCAGCGTGGGCGGCAGGCGCGTCGCGCAGGGCCGCGACTTCGCGTCCGACGGCACCCTGAAGACGAAGGACGTGCTGCACCTGGACGAGCCCGCCGCGCGCGCGCTGGCCGAGCGGCTGCGCGGCAGGCCCTACGAGGTCGCGTCCGTTGAGCGCAAGCCGTACACGCGCAAGCCCTACCCCCCGTTCCGGACGACGACCCTCCAGCAGGAGGCCAGCCGCAAGCTGAACTTCTCCGCGAAGTACACGATGTCGGTCGCGCAGAAGCTGTACGAGAACGGCTTCATCACCTACATGCGCACCGACTCGATCACGCTGTCGGAGACGGCGATCACGGCGGCGCGCAGGCAGGCGGCGTCGCTGTTCGGCGGCGAGTACGTCCCGGACAAGCCGCGCGTCTACGCGTCCAAGGTCAAGAACGCGCAGGAGGCGCACGAGGCGATCCGCCCGGCGGGCGACACGTTCCGCACCCCGGCGGAGACGGGGCTGAAGGGCGACCAGTTCCGGCTGTACGAGCTGATCTGGAAGCGGACGATCGCCTCCCAGATGAAGGACGCGGTGGGCCAGTCGGTGTCGATCCGCGTCGCGGGGCTGTCGACCCGCGGCGAGCGGGCCGAGTTCGGCGCCACCGGAAAGACGATCACCTTCCACGGGTTCCTGAAGGCGTACGTGGAGAGCGCGGACGACCCGTCCACCGACCGGGACGACCAGGAGCGGCGGCTGCCGAACCTGGCGGAGGGCGACGCGCTGACCGCGAACGCGGTGGACGCGGAGGGCCACTCGACCCGCCCGCCGGCCCGCTACACCGAGGCCAGCCTGGTCAAGGAGCTGGAGGAGCGCGAGATCGGGCGGCCGTCGACCTACGCCTCGATCATCGGGACGATCCTGGCGCGCGAGTACGTGTTCAAGAAGGGCACGGCGCTCGTCCCGTCGTTCCTGGCGTTCGCCGTGGTCAACCTGCTGGAGCGGCACTTCGGCAACCTGGTCGACTACGACTTCACCGCGCACATGGAGGACGGTCTCGACGAGATCGCGCGCGGCAACGCCGGGCGCGTCCCGTGGCTGAACCGGTTCTACTACGGCGACAACGGGGCCGAGGGCCTGAAGGAGCTGGTCGGCGACATCGGCGACATCGACGCCAAGGGCATCAGCTCGTTCCCGATCAGGGGCACCGACATCGTGGTCCGGGTCGGGCGGTACGGCTCGTACCTCGACCGGGACGGCGCGCGCGTCAACATCCCCGACGACATCGCCCCGGACGAGCTGACCGCCGAGAAGGCGGAGGAGCTGTTCGCGCAGCCGTCCGGCGACCGGGATCTCGGCACCGACCCGGCGACCGGCCACACGATCGTGGCCAAGTCGGGACGGTTCGGCCCGTACGTCACCGAGATCCTGCCGGAGCAGCCCCCCGCCCCCGAGGGCAGGAAGCGGACGAAGAAGGCGGACGCCCCCAAGCCGCGCACCAGTTCGCTGTTCAAGTCGATGTCGCTCGACACGATCACGCTGGACGACGCGCTGAAGCTGCTGTCGCTGCCGCGCACGCTGGGCGAGCTGGACGGCGAGCCGGTGACCGCGCAGAACGGGCGGTTCGGCCCCTACATCAAGAAGGGCGCCGACAGCCGTTCGCTCGGCTCGGAGGAGGAGCTGTTCACCGTCACGCTGGAGCGGGCGAAGGAACTGTTCGCGCAGCCGAAGCAGCGTGGCCGCCGGGCCGCGGCGGCGGCGCCGCTGCGTGAGCTGGGCGTCGATCCGGCGAGCGAGAAGCCGGTGGTGGTGAAGGAGGGGCGGTTCGGCCCGTACGTCACCGACGGCGAGACGAACGCGAGCCTCCGCAAGGGCGACGAGGTCGAGTCGATCACGATTCAGCGGGCCGCGGAACTGCTCGCGGAGCGCCGGGAGAAGGTGGCCGCGGGCGGCGCCAAGAAGAAGACGGCAACCCGCCGCCGAACCTCCGCGAAGTCCGGTTCATAAGGACATCGGCGCCGATACCCTGACCGACATGACCAGAACGGGCGCACCCCGGCCGCACCCCGCAGCGTCACCGCCGCCGGGCGTTTCGTCACTTCCGCCGATCGGACCGTTCCGGCGGCTCCGGACCGCGCTGTCGCTGGCCGGTCTCGCGCAGTGGCTCACCGTCCCCGCGCTGACCGCGATGGTCGCGATGCTGACCCGCGACGAGGACCTCGCCGTGCGCGCGCAGGCGATCGGCGGGACGCTGGCGCTGATGCTGCTGCCGGCGGTGCTGCTCGCCCCGCTCGCGGGCCTGCTCGCCGCCCGCGTCGACCGCCGGCTCATGCTGCTGATCGCCGACGTGCTGCGGCTGGTGATCATCGTGACGGTGCCGCTGGTGGACCTGGCGGCCTGGACGCTCGCCGCCGCGTTCCTCGTCGGCTGCCTGAGCCTGCTGTGGGTGTGCGCGGCGCGCGCGGCGCTGCCCGCCCTCGTCCCGGACCCGGACGGGGAGCCGGGCGCGCACCGCACCGCCACCCGCGTGATCTACGGCCCGGCCCCGGCCGCCGCCGTGCTGTTCGCCGTCCTCGCGCTCATCGCGGACGGGACGCTCGGCCGCGGCTCCCGCGCCGACCTGGCCCTCTACGCGGCGGCCGGGATCTTCGCCGTCTCGGCCGCGGCCGTCGCCGCGGTCCGGGAGATCCCGGTCAGGGCGATGCCCGCGGTCCCGGCCCCGCTGAGGCTGCTGTTCCAGGGGCCGGGGACGGCCGCCGCGCGCGGCCTCGGGCTCGCGATCGCCGGGGCGTTCCTGGCGGGGGGCGCCGTCGCCGCCGTCGCCCGCGTCCACACCGGCGTGCTGGGCGGGGGAGACGCCGGCTACGGCACCGTCCTCGCCGGGCTGGCGATCGGCTTCGGCTTCGGGGTGTTCCTCGGCCCCCGCGTCCTCGTCCCGTTCAGCCGCCGGCGGCTGAACGGCCTCGCCGTGGTCGCCGCCGCGCTCGCGCTGGGCGTGCTCGCCCTCGTCCAGAACCTCGTCGTCGTCGTGTTCATGACGGCGTTCCTCGGCGTGTTCGCCGGTGCCGCCTGGTCGACGGCCACCACCGCGGTGACCGACCCCGACACGCCGGAGGACGTCCGCCCGCCCGCCTACCTGCGCTCGGTCGCGCTCGTCACCGCGCTGGTCGCGTTCCTCGCCGCCCCGCTGGTCACCGGGGCAATCGGCACGCACCGCATCGACCTCGGCGACGGCGGCCACGACTTCGCGGGCTCCAGCGCGGCGCTGCTGATCGCGGCCGCCGGCGCCCTGCTGTCCGGGCTGCTGGCCTACCGGCGGGCGGACGACCGGCGCGGCATCCCGCTCGTCCCCGACCTGCACGCGGCCCTGCACGGCGAGATCTACACGCCGCCGGAGCAGGCCGCCGCCGAGCCCCAGCCCGTCCACCGGAACCGCGGCGTGCTCATCGCGTTCGAGGGCGGCGAGGGAGCGGGCAAGACCACGCAGGCGCGGCTCGCCGCGATCTGGCTCCGCGACCACGGCTACGACGTCGTCACCACGCACGAGCCCGGCGCCACCAAGATCGGCATGAGGTTGCGCGCGATGCTGCTCGACCGCGACACGACCGGGCTGTCCGACCGCGCCGAGACCCTGCTGTACGCGGCGGACCGCGCCGACCACGTCGCCAACGTGATCAAGCCGGCGATGGACCGCGGCGCGATCGTCGTCAGCGACCGGTACGTCGACTCGTCCCTCGCCTACCAGGGGTTCGGGCGGCGGCAGCCGGTCGAGGACATCGCCCGGGTGAACGCGTGGGCGACCGGCGGTCTCGTCCCGGACCTGACCGTCCTGCTGGAGATCCCGCCGGAGGCGGGGCTGCGGCGGCTGCCCGCGCCCGCCGACCGGATCGAGTCGGAGCCGCAGGACTTCCACGAACGCGTCCGCGCCGGGTTCCGCGCCCTCGCCGAGGCCGACCCGGACCGGTACCTGATCCTGGACGCGAGCCGGCCGCAGGGCGAGCTGAGCCGCGAGATCCAGTACCGGATCCGCGAGATCCTCCCCGACCCCGTCCCGGCGGGCACCGAGGACGCCACGAGCACCTTCCCGGCCATCCGGGACGCCTGACCCCGTTAGCCTCTATCCATGAGCGTGTGGGATGACCTGGTGGGGCAGGAGCCCGTCGTCGCGCAGCTGTCGTCGGCCGCCGAGGGGACGGGCGGGCTCGCGCACGCGTGGCTGTTCACCGGTCCTCCCGGAGCGGGGCGCTCGGCCGCCGCGCGGGCGTTCGCGGCGGCGCTGCAGTGCGCGCAGACGCCGCGCGGCTGCGGGCACTGCGCGTCCTGCCACCAGGTGCTGCAGGGCACGCACGCGGACGTGGAGGTCGTCCGCCCGCAGGGCCTGTCGTACGGGGTGAAGGAGGCCCGCGCGCTGGTGCTGCGCGCGTCGTCGTCCCCGTCCGGGGGCCGCTGGCAGATCGTCCTGTTCGAGGACGCGGACCGGGCGACGGAGGCGGCGGCGAACGCGCTGCTGAAGGCGATCGAGGAGCCCCCGGCCCGGACGGTGTGGCTGCTGTGCACGCCGTCCCCGGACGATCTGCTGGTGACGATCAGGTCGCGGTGCCGCCTGGTGACGCTGCGGACGCCGCCGATCGACGCGGTCGCGGACGTCCTCACCCTGCGCGACGGGGTGGACCGTGAGACGGCGGACGTGGTGGCGCGGGCCGCGCAGGGCCACATCAGCCGGGCGCGGCGGCTGGCGACCGATCCGCGGGCGCGCCGGCGGCGCGCGGAGGTGCTGGCGGTGCCGCGCCGGCTGACGGCGGTGGGCCCGGCGGTGGCGGCGGCGGAGGCGCTGGTCTCGGCGGCGAAGGCGGAGGCGAAGGTGCAGACGGAGGAGCTGAACGAGGCGGAGACGTCGGCGCTGCGGCAGGCCCTCGGTGAGAGCGCCAAGGGACGGATGCCGAGGGGCACGGCCGGGGCGCTCAAGGACCTGGAGGCCCGGCAGAAGTCGCGTGCCACACGGCTGGAGCGCGACGCCCTCGACCGGACGCTCCTCGACCTCGCGTCCTATTACCGGGACGTGCTGACCCTCCAGATGGGGGCGGGTACCGACCTCGTCAACACCGAGCTGGGCCCGGAGCTGCGGACGGCGGCGCAGAACGGCGGCCCCGAGAACACCCTCAAGCGACTGGACGCGATCATGGCCTGCCGGAAGCGGCTGGACGCGAACGTGAACCCGCTGCTGGCGGTCGAGGCGCTCACCCTGGCGCTCCGCACCGGCTGACACGGCTTACAAGAGATCTCCCTATTCGTTATACAACCGTACGCAAGACTCAATAGTCGCTCCCGTACCTTCGGCAGGCTTGTGCCCCAATCCCGGGCTAGCTCCCCCACTGCCAGGAGGTCAGCTTTGCGGCGAGCCTTGATTTCCGCCGCGTGCGCCGTCACCACCATGACGGCGCTCGCGGTGCCAGCATCAGCGGAACCACAACCCGCGCAGGCGAAGGGTCAGGTGTCGGAGTACGTCGTCCTTTACAAGGAGCACGTCTCTCTCGGCCAGGCTCATCACGCGGTCCAGGCGGCCGGCGGCAAGGTCGTCCACGAGAACCGTGACGTGGGCGTCGCGACCGTCCGTTCCGACAACCCCGAGTTCATCCACGCGGTGATGAAGCAGCGCGCGCTTGAGGGCGTCGCGCACAACCGGATCATCGGCGAGGCGCCGAAGCCGGCGAAGGCGAAGACGAAGGTCTCGAAGGTCGAGCAGATGACCGGCACCGGGAAGACGGTGTCGGCCAAGAGCGCCTCGTCGCAGGACGGCGAGCCGCTGGCCGATCTGCAGTGGGACATGAAGCAGATCCACGCGACGCCGGACGGCTCGTACAAGAAGGAGCCGGGCGACAAGCGCGTGCTGGTCGGCATCCTCGACACCGGCGTGGACGGCGACCACCCGGACATCAAGCCGAACTTCAACCGCAAGCTCAGCCGCAACTTCACCCAGGACATCCCGACGGATGCCGACGGCAACGAGCTCGACGGCCCGTGCGAGTTCACGTCGTGCGTCGACCCCAACGACTGGGACGACCGCGGCCACGGCACGCACGTCGCGTCCACGATCGCCTCGCCCCGCAACGGGTTCGGCATGGCGGGCGTCGCGCCGAACGTGTCGATCGTCAACCTGCGCGTCGGCCAGGACTCCGGTCTCTTCTTCCTCCAGCCGACCGTGGACGGCCTGACGTACGCGGCCAAGAACGGCATCGACGTCGTCAACATGTCGTACTACATCGACCCGTGGCTCTGGAACTGCGAGAACAACCCCGCCGACAGCCCCGAGAACCAGCTCGAACAGCGCACGATCATCGAGGCGACGCAGCGCGCCCTGGACTTCGCCCACGACCGGGGCGTCACGCTGGTCTCCGCGGCGGGCAACGACTACGTCGACTACACGAAGACGAACCTGGACGCGACCAGCCCGGACTTCCCGTCCGTGCCGGGTGAGGCGCCGTACGACCGGACGGTCCCGGCGAGCTGCGTGTCGATGCCGTCCGAGGGCGAGAACGTCATCCCGGTCTCGGCGACCGGCCCCAGCACCCGCAAGTCGTACTACAGCAGCTTCGGCAACGGGTACGTGGCGGTGGCCGCGCCCGGCGGCGACAAGGTCGACAACGCCGCCAGCCGGCCGGACGACCGCGGCGGCGTCTGGGCCGCCTACCCCGAGCGGCTCGCGAAGGAGCGCGGCGAGCTGAACCCGGACGGCACGCCGAAGGTGTCCTACGTCATCCGCAGCTGCAAGGACGGCAAGTGCGCCTACTACTCGTCGCTGCAGGGCACCTCGATGGCCTCGCCGCACGCCGCCGGCGTCGCCGCGCTGATCGTCAGCAGGTACGGGCACCCGGACCGCCGGAACGGCGGCCTGACCCTGAACCCGGACGTCGTGGAGCGCGCGCTGCTCGGCACGGCGACCCCCAAGGAATGCCCGAGCCCGCGGACGTTCGTGTACGAGTGGTACACCTCGTCGGGCGCCAAGCGGACCTCGACGCAGACCTGTGAGGGCTCGAAGGAGCAGAACGGCTTCTTCGGCAACGGCATCGTGGACGCGCTGAACGCCGTCCGATACTGACGCCACCCGAAGGCGGCCCTCCGACCGGTCACGGTCGGGGGGCCGCCCCCTTTTCCCGGGACGGTGCTCCGGGCGTGGGCACCGTCATCATCGAGCTTCGGCCGGCTCGGGCATGATGGGGGCATGTCGTACCGCGTCACGTTCGTCTGCACGGGCAACATCTGCCGCTCCCCGATTGCCGAATGGGTGCTGCGCCACCACGTCGAGAACGAGGGGCTGGACGTGGAGGTCGACAGTTCGGGCACCGGCGGCTGGCACGTCGGCAACGAGGCCGACGAGCGGACGGTCGCGACGCTGGAGCGGGCCGGCTACCGGTCGGCGCACATCGCCCGCCAGTTCGCACCGTCCTGGTTCGGGCGGTACGACCTGATCCTGGCACTGGACGAGGGGCACCTGCGGGCGCTGCGCTCGATGGCCCCGGACGAGGGGGCGCGCGGCAGGATCCGGCTGCTGCGCGAATTCGACCCGGACGCGGACGGCGACCTCGACGTCCCCGACCCGTACTACGGTGACCGCGCCGACTTCGACCTCGTCCTTGAGCAGGTGGAGGCGGCGATGCCCGGCCTCCTGGAGGAGATCCGCACCGCGCTCAAGGAGGGCTGAGTGCGCGACCGGCTGGAGCGGCTCCTCGGCACCGGGGTCGGCGAGGTGCGCGACCTCGGTTCCAGCCATTCCTGGACGCTGCACCGGGCGTCCCTGGCCGACGGCCGCGAGGTGTTCGTGAAGGCGGCCGCCGGCCAGGCCGGCGTGTTCGCGGCGGAGGCCGCCGGGCTGCGCTGGCTGGGCGAGGCGGGGCCGGGCACGCCCGTCCCGGACGTGGTCGCGGCGGACGATCACATGCTCGTCCTGCCGTGGCTGCCGGCCACGCCGCCGTCCCGGCAGGCCGCCGAACGCCTCGGCCGTGAGCTGGCCGCCCTGCACACCCGCAACCGCCCGGATGCCTACGGCGCGCCCTGGGACGGCTTCATCGCCGACCTCCCGCTCGACAACACGCTGGACGACCGTGACTGGCCGGCCTGGTACGCCGAACGCCGCCTGGAACCGTTCCTCCGCCGCGGCGCGCGGCACCTGCCGTCCGCCGACATCCGTCTCATCGAGCGCGTCATGTCGGACATCGCAGACCTGGCCGGGCCGCCGGAACCGCCCAGCCGCATCCACGGTGACCTGTGGTCGGGCAACATCCAGTGGACGGACGGCCGGGCCCTCCTCATCGACCCCGCGGCGCACGGCGGCCACCGCGAAACAGACCTCGCCATGATGGCCCTGTTCGGCACGCCCCACCTCGAAACGGTGCTGTCCGCCTACGACGAGACGGCGCCCCTGGCGGACGGGTGGCGGGCACGCGTCCCGCTGCACCAGCTGCATCCCCTCCTCGTCCACGTGGCCCTGTTCGGGACGTCCTACCGCTCCTCCCTGGTGGAGGCGGCCCGAGCCTGCCTCGGTTGAGGCGGTTCGCCGTGAGGAGCCGGGGCGTCCGTTACCCTGCGTCTCGCAGCCCGCGGCCGTGCCGGGCTCGCGGGTTCGCGTCGATGTGGTAACTCCCGCTTCATGGGCTTTTGTGGCGATGTAAATGATGGAGATGAGATAGAAACGACGCGATACCCCAAGAGTGGACAGGTAGGTGCAGAGCGAACCCATGGACGACGGCAGGCGCGAGGACCAGGGGACACGTCTAGGCTCGTGGAAGAGCCTGATCCCGCTCACCGCGGCCGCGACCGCGGCGCTGTTCATCGGCGGGGGCGTCGATGTGGTGCACCGCCACCAGCGCGCCGCCAAGGAGGAGCACGAGGCCAAGCCGGCCGCGAAGGCCGAGCACACCGACCCGCGGTTCATCGTCGGGATCACCCGGCCGGGCACCGCGCTGCTCGTCCGTGACGCGCACACCGGCGCCGACGTGGGCGTCCCCATCGCACCGCCGCAGGGCCGCCGCTTCCACCGCGTCGCCGCCGCGAAGGACGGCTCGTACATCGTCGCGTCCTACGGCGGCGGCAAGGTGACCTTCCAGCGCCTCCACCTGGGCGACGACGGACGTCCGCAAGACCTCAAGGACATCCCGAAGGCCACCGTCCCCGGCGCCTCCACCGCCTGGTCGGACATCGCCGTCACCCGCGACCGCATCGCCTACGTCACCTACAAGGGCAAGAACGGCCGCGTGGACGTCCTCACCCTCGGCACCGGCGCCCACAAGGCATGGGCGACCAAGGCGCCCGGCCGCGTCGGCAGCCTCTCCTGGTCCGGGGCCACCCTCGCCTTCGTCTGGACCCCGGCCGGCTCGTCCAAGCCGCAGCTCCGCACCCTCGACACCAACGGCGCCGCCGGAGACCTGAAGCTCAGCAAGGCCGTCATGACACTGCCCAAGGGCAGTGCTAACGCCGTCCTGACCAAGGACGCCGTGGTCGCCGGCACGGTGACGAACTCCGAGCTGACCCTCCAGGGCTTCACCCTCACCGGCAAGCCCACGAAGGTCCTGTGGCGCCAGAAGGTGACGGGCCCGCTGACCGACCTCGACACCGGCCGGTCCCTCCTCGCGACCGCCGGCGACCTTTACGCGCAGGGCGTCCCGGCCGTCCCCGGAAAGGACCTCGCCGACGCCACCTGGTGACGCGTGCGCCCGACGGACTAACGTGGGGCCACAGGAAACCGGGCGAACGGAGCGAAACCGTGGGCATGGTGATGGCCGTCAGCTTCACCCGTTACGGCCGGCTCTACTACCTCGACCCGGGCCCGCACTCCCCGGGCGTCGGCGACAAGGTCCTCGTCCCCACCGACTCCGGCCCCGAGGTCGCCGAATGCGTCTGGGCCCCGCAGTGGGTGCCGGAGGACATCGGCGGCCTCCCCGAATGCGCCGGCCTCGCCACCGACGAGCACCTCGCCCGGGACGAGGCCAACCGCCGCCGCCGCGCCGAGGGCCGCTCCATCGCCAAGCGCCTCATCCGCAAGCACGACCTCCCCATGAAGGTCATCGGCGTCGACTACCTCGACGCCGACAACATCTTCAAGATCTACTTCACCGCCCCGAACCGTGTGGACTTCCGCGCCCTCGTCCGCGACCTGGCCCGCGGCATCAAGGCCCGCGTCGAACTCCGCCAGGTCGGCCCCCGCGACGAGGCCCGCCTCCAGGGCGGCATAGGCCCCTGCGGCCGCGACCTCTGCTGCGCCACCTTCCTCAAGGACTTCGAACCCGTCTCCGTCCGGATGGCGAAAGACCAGGACCTGCCCGTCAATCCCCTCCGCATAGCCGGCGCCTGCGGCCGCCTGATGTGCTGCCTCAAATACGAGCACCCCCTCTACATGGAGTTCAAGGAGAAGGCGCCGCGCCTCGGGGCGCGGGTGAGCACGCCGGAGGGAGAAGGGCAGGTCATCGGTTACAACGTGCCCGGCGACCGGGTGACCGTGAAGGTGGGGTCCCGCCGCTGCTCGTGCCCGTCCGCCTCGGTCTGCTCGCCTCGCCGGCAGCACGACGCCATGTACGGCCCGGGCGACGGCCACGCGACCTGACCGGCTCACCGGGTGGACAGGATCGCGCCGTCCTCATCGTTCATGCCCGCGACGAGGAAGCGTGTGCCGCCCGGCATCCGGGCGAAGGCGCGCACCTCGAAGAAGCCGAAGCGGGGGGCGCGGATCCTGGTCCGGGTCCAGGCGCCGTCCGGGGTCCGGTGGGCGAGCGCGGAGTCGTAGGCGTTGACGTCGGTGGAACCGATGAGCCATACGCCGCCGTCCGGGTCGATGATCGGTGCGGCGAACTCGTTGAGCCGTCCCGTCCTGTCCATGAGGCTTTCGGCGGTCCAGCGGCCGCCTTCGGGGTCGCCGTGAACGAGCAGGGACGTCAGATCGGGGCCGCCAGGTTCACCTTGGGGTGAACCACTTTGGGGTGGACCACCCCGGAACGGACTGCCGCCGCCCTCGGCGGTGATCCAGATCCCGGTGTCCGTAGTGGTGATCTCCATGAGGTGATGCGTCTTGCCGGCGGGGAGGACACCGTCCAGCGGGACGGCCTTCCAGACGGTGCCGTCGTAGCGGTACAGCTTTTCCTCGAAGGTGAGCGCCCAGATGTCCCGGGCGGAACGGGCGCTGGTGCGTGAGATGAGGAACGGCAGCCCGCTCCTCGACCACCCTTCCGCCGTGCGGCTCCAGACCGTTCCGGTGGCGGACGGCCCGGAGCCGTAGACGCGGACGTCCTGCGGGGAGAACACCTCCATGGTCGTCACGGTGAAGCCGGGGAGACGCTGGGCGACCGTCCAGCGGGCACCGTCCCAGTGGAGGACGGCCGAGTCCGGTTCGCCGGAGGTCACCGCCCACACGTCGGACGCCGAGGACGCCCCGGCCGCCAGGATCGCGCCGCTCCGTCCGCCGGGAAGGTCGACCTTGCTCCAACTCCGGCCGTTCCAGTGCCTCGCCACCGGCCACCGCGTCGTGTCCGCCGGGCCGCGCCCGCCGAACACCCACACGTCATCGGGGCCGATCGTGACCACCTGGGGATCGACCCTTACCGACGCGTCCTCGACCTCCACCTGCCATGGAGCGACCTTCGTCCTCCACAGATCAGGCCCGGCGGCGGGGCTCCCGCAGCCCGCGGCGACGACGAGCAGCAGCACAGCACAGGTTTTCGGCAAGCGGAATCTCATGCGCCCTCCAGACAGAACGATCGCCTCATCCTGCGGCGCACTGATTCGCACCGGATGGGTCCTTCTACCTAGATCTCGTGGGCCTCGTACTCATCCGGAACCGGGCCCGGCGACGCCGGCTGATCTCACCGTGTGCCGACCCGGCTCACCGGCGCGGGAGCAACTGCGCAAGGGCCGCGGTAGCCACGCAGAAGGCAATGAGCGGGACGAGGGACGCCCGGAAGGCGTCCGGAACGCCGCCCGCGGCTCCGTAGAAGACGATGCCGACCACCGCGACGCCCAGGGCGTTGCCGACCTGCTGGGCCGTGGCCAGGACGCCCGAGGCCGAGGCCGCGTGCCGGTCCGTCACCCCGGACAGCACGAGCGCGGACAGCGGCGCCACGACGAACCCCATGCCCGCCCCGGCCAGGGCCAAGCCCGGGATGAGCCAGGCGATGCCGTGCCCCAGGGCGTCCATGAGCAGCAGGCAGCCGGCCGCCTGTATCAGCGCGCCGAGCGCGAGGACCTGCCGTCCCAGCCGCGCGGCGACGGCCGTGGCCCGGGTGGACGCGGCGAGGTAGCCGGCGCCCAGGGCGACGAACAGCAGGCCCGACTCCAGGGCGCTGAGCCCGCGTCCCTGCTGGAGGTAGAGGGCGAGGTAGAGGAAGAAGGACGCCATGGCCAGCGTGTAGACGAGGGCGAGGCCGCTGCCGACCCGGAACGCGGGCTCGCGGAACAGCGCGGGCGCGACCAGCGGTGCGCCACCGCGCCGGTCGAGGCGCCGCTGGTGCACCGCGAACGCGGCCAGCAGGACGGCCGCTGCCGCGAGCGACTCCCACGTCCACGCCGGCCAGCCGAGCCGGCGTCCCTCGATCAGCGGCAGGACGAGCGCGACGAGGCCGAGCGTGACCAGGACGGTTCCGGCGGCGTCCAGACGGGTGTTCCGCGCGGCGGCCTGGGACGGGACCGTCCGGCGGACCAGCGCCAGTGTCACCGCGCCGACCGGGACGTTGATCAGGAAGATGCTGCGCCACCCGCTGCCGAGCACGTCGGCCTGGATCAGCGCACCACCGATGAGCTGCCCGAAAACGCCGCCGAGGCCGAGCGCCAGCCCGTAGGCGGTGAACGCGCGGGTGCGCCGCTCGCCGGTGAAGGCGGCGTTGATGATGCCGAGGACCTGCGGCATCAGCAGCGCCGCGGCGATCCCCTGTACGACCCTGGCGGCGATCAGCGTGCCCGGGGACGGCGCGACCCCGCACGCGAGCGACGCGGCGGTGAACACGGCCAGGCCGAGCGCGTACATCCGGCGGCGTCCGAACAGGTCACCGAGCCGTCCGCCGGTGATGAGCCCGCCGCCGAGCGCCAGCCCGAACCCGGCGACCACCCACTGGATCGCGGTCGTGCCCGCACCCAGATCGGCCTGGATATCAGGAATCGCCACATTGACGATGAAGAAGTCGAGCGTGGTGATGAATATGCCGGTGAGCAGCACGAGCAGCGTGCCGGTGGACGCGGCGTGCGGCCGCGCGGCCTCCCCGGGACGGCTTCCCGCCTCCGGAATCGCGGTGTGCGACATGGTCCCCCTCGGATCGTCGGGCGTTCCCCGACGATCGCGTGAGGGAGGTCGTGAAGGCGATAACGCGTGGGGTAATGCCGCCGGCTTCGCCGCGTGTAATTCGGTTGTGGAGATGGTTGGGGACGATCTAGCGTCCAGGCCATGAGCGTGCTGGACGGAGCCGTGCGGTTGCTCGCGATCGACGACCTTGGGGCCTGTCAGCGGCTCGCCGAGGACCGCGAATGGGGCCGTGAAGACCACAAGTGGCGGTTCCTGTTCTCGGTCGGTGACGTCTACGGCATCGATGACGGAAACGGGGAACTCGCCGGGACGGTGGTGTCGACCCCATACGGCAAGGACGTCACGGCCATCAGCATGGTGCTTGTCGCCAAGCGGTTCGAGCGGCGTGGCCTGGGCGGCCGGTTGATGCGCCACGCGATGGACAACGCGGGCACGGCCAGCCTCTGCCTGACCGCCACCGAGTACGGGCGCCCCCTGTACGAGCGGCTGGGGTTCAGGGCCGTGGGGCTGTGCACGACGTATAAGGGTGAGTCGGACGGGCCGTCCAAGCGGGGTGTGACCGTGCCGGTAGAGGCAAGCGACATGCCTGGAATCCATGCGCTCGACACCGAGGTCTTCGGCGCCGACCGGTCGCAGCTGGTCGAAGGGCTGCCGACGTTCTGCGAGACGCTACGGGTCGTCCGGGACGAGACCGGGGTCGTGGGCTACGGCGGTGCGTGGAAGAACGACGGCGTGGTCATCGTCGGCCCCGTCATCGCGCAGGACACCGAAACCGCGCTCGCGCTGGTGGAGGAAGTCGTCCCCGAAGGCCCGATAAGGCTCGACATCGACCACCGTCACCCGGAGCTGATCGGCTGGGCGGAGCGGCACGGTCTGCGCCCCGCGTTCACCACGACGATCATGGAGTACGGCGAGCCCATCACGAACGACCCGGCCCGCCTCTACCTCCCCGTGGCCCAGGCCCTCGGCTGACAGGCATCGCACCCGCGGTTGTGCAACGCTCGCCGGCAAGGACGTGCCCCAGACCGTCATGCCGCTGCTTCGGGGCGGTCGCCCGGAAGATGGGTGTTTTCCCGTGGGCAGGGGTCAACCGGCTGGTCAACGGCGTCGGACACGGGCATGGAGGGATGTGGCCCTCGCCGCTCTGCCGACGTAGCGTAGGCGGCGGCGTACGTGCCGCTATGACGAGACGGGGTCCAGGTGCGGGCAGCGAAGTTCATCGGCGTGGCCACAGTGCTGGCACTGGCCACGGTCACCGGATGCAGCGACGGCGACGAGCAGGAGGCGAGCCCGTCGACGAGCGTCCCCGCGGGGCTCGGGTCTTTCTACGGGCAGAAACCATCCTGGAAGGGCTGCGGCAACGGGTTCCAGTGCGCGACCGTCCAGGTCCCCTTGGACTACGCCAAGCCGTCCGGCGAGAAAGTGGACATCCACGTCATCAGGCTGCCGGCCGAGGACAAGTCCAACCGCATCGGCTCCCTGCTCACCAACCCGGGCGGCCCGGGCGGGTCCGGTGTGGACTTCGTCCGGCAGGCCGGCAGGACGTTCGGGAGAGACCTGCGCCGCCGCTTCGACATCGTCGGCTTCGACCCGCGCGGCGTGGCCGGCAGCGACCCCGTCCGCTGCAACACCGGCCCCCAGCTCGACGAGTTCTTCGCCACGGACGCCTCCCCCGACGACCCGAAGGAAACGGCCGCCCTCGCCGCCGAAGGCAAGAAGTTCGCCCAGCACTGCAAGACCAAGGCCGGCTCAGAACTCCCTTACGTCGGCACCGCCGACGCGGCCCGCGACATGGACGTCCTCCGTGCCGCCCTAGGAGACTCCAAGCTCACCTATTACGGCGCGTCCTACGGCACCTATCTCGGGGCCTTCTACGCCGAACAGTTCCCCAAGAACATCCGCGCCTTCGTCCTGGACGGTGCCGTCGACCCCCGCCTCTCCTCCACCGAACTGCTGATCGAGCAGGCGAAGGGGTTCGAAACCGCCCTCCGCGCGTTCGCCGACGACTGCGTCAAGCCGGGAACATGTCCCTTCGGCGGCTCCGCCGACGCGGTCGTGGCCAAGGTCGAGTCCTTCCTCTCCGCCACGGACCACAAGCCCCTCACCAACACGCGCGACTCCCGCAAGGTCACCGAGGCCCTGGCCGTGATGGGCATCGCCAGGGCCCTCTACGTCAAGGAGTACTGGCCCGTCCTACGCCAGGCCCTCACCCAGGCGATGCAGAACTCGGACGGCACGATCCTCCTGGCCCTCGCGGACGAGATGGTCGAACGCAAACCCGACGGCACCTACAGCAACCAGACCGACGCCAACATGGCCGTCAACTGCGTCGACAAGCCCAACCCGCCTGACCTGGCCGCCTACGGGAAGTACGCGGACAAGGCCAAGAAGGTCGCCCCCCGCTTCGGCGCCTTCGTCGTCTGGGGCGGCCTCCCATGCGTCTACTGGCCCGTCCAGACCAAGCAGGAACCCAAACCCATCACCGCCAAGGGCGCCGCCCCCATCGTCGTCATCGGAACCACCCGCGACCCCGCCACCCCCTACAAGTGGGCCCAGAACCTGGCCGACCAGCTCTCCAGCGGCGTCCTCCTCACCTTCAACGGCGACGGCCACACCGCCTACCTGCAGGGCAACCCCTGCATCACCAAGGCCACCGACGACTACCTCATCACCACCGACCCGCCCAAGGACGGAACCACCTGCGGCTGAAACCCGTGCGCACCCACCCCCCGACACCCGCTAGACTTCACCTAGCCGTGTTCCGCATGGCAAGCCGCCTTAGCTCAGTCGGCAGAGCGATTCACTCGTAATGAATAGGTCGTCGGTTCGATTCCGACAGGCGGCTCCCAGCTCAAAGCCCTCTTGCGATCTTCGCAAGAGGGCTTTTGCTAACAGGCTTGCTAACAGCAGTCGTCTACGCCGCTTCGTTCATCACCCGAGCAAACACGTCCGCCGCAGCCACCTCAGCCGACCTGATCACATGCGCGTAGACCCTCAGCGTGATGGCCGGGTCAGCGTGCCCTAGCCGAGCGGCCACGATGTGGACGGGCACGCCCGCCAGGAGCAGAGTCGTCGCGTGAATGTGCCGAAGGTCGTGAACCCGAGCATGGGGGAGCGGCTCAGCCGGACGCGGCCCCTCCTTGGGGGCGTTATAGGCCCGGACGGTCTTGGTCATCAGCCAGCCGACCGTATCCGGATGGATCGGGTCACCCCAGCCGGTAGCGAACACGTACCCGTCATCGCCGCCCCGCCATTTCTTACCGACGAGGAGCTTGTCAGCCACCTGGGCCTTGTGGTGATCCCGGAGCACGGTCACGGTCTCGTCATCGATGCTCACGACCCGAGACCGCCCGCTCTTGGTCGCCCCCTCGATACGCTCGCCGGCGACGACACCCGTGGACCCGCTGATCGTGATCTGTTTCGCGTCCAGGTCGATACTCGACCACCGCAGATTGAGCAGTTCCCCGCGCCGCGCGCCCGTGTACGCGGCCAGGTGGTAGAAGGCGAACAGCCGATGCCGACGAACGGCCCCGAGGAAGGCGCGGAGCTGCACGGTCGTCCAGACCGCGCCGGGTTCGTTCACCGCCGCCTTTGGCCGCTTGGCCCGCTCGACCGGGTTGGACGGTATGAGTTCATCGACCAGGACGGCGTCACCGAACGCCTTACGGAGGATGGCGTGCGTCCGCTGGACGGTCGAGATACCGAGTGCCTTGCCGTCCTCGCCGCCGCCCGTCAGGAGGTCGCGGTAGAGCTTGGTGATTCGGGCCGGGCGTACGGACTGGAGCCGCAGGCCGCCGATGTGCGGCTTGATGTAGAGCCGGATCATGGTGCGGTAACTGGCCAGCGTGCGCGGCCGGATCTCAACGGCGTGCGACTCAATCCACTGGTCGAGGTACTCGGCAACGGTGATGGCGTTGCGGTCGATGTACTCACCGCGCCGCGCCTTGACCCGTGCTTCGTCCCGCGCCTCTTTCGCGGCGTCCTCGGTAGTAAAGCCGCCGACCCATTTGGGCTTTGAGATGCCGGTTTCGGGGTCGGTCACGCGGATGACGTAGGACCAGGTGTTGCCGCGCTTCATCACCCCGTCGCGCAGCTTGGGCCGACCCTTGCCCGGCGTGCTCTTGGACGGCTTGCGCGGCTTGTCGGAGCTGGCGGAGTCGGTCATCAGGCGGCCTCTTCCATCAGGGCGTCGATGTAGTCGTTCAGGGCGTTGAGCGGGATGCGGCGCGAACCGTCGATGCGGACCGAGCGCAGCACACCGGAGGCGAGCAGTTCATAGAGCTTGCTGCGGGAGATGGCCAGGGCTTTGGCGGCTTCCGGGACGGTCAGCAGGAGCTTGGGCACGCGGGACTCCTCGAAGAGACGGCGGACGGTAGGGGTCTTCCGGTGAGTGCGGCGGTGACGAGCGCTTCGCCGCGTGTGAGGCCCTGGCTGTGGAAGCGCCATTCGCCGATGGCGAGGACGAGGCCAGGGTCTTGGTCGTCGGGTGGTTGCCAGCCGGGGAACTGCTCGCGGACGTAGGCGATGCGTGCGGCCCGCAGCGCGCCGAGGGTGGTGGAGTAGCAGCGGGACTTGGTCGAGAAGTGGCCCCGGAACCCGAGCATGTGAGCCCACTGGACGAGCCGGAGATCGGCGAACTCCTCCAGCGCACCCAAGGTCAGGCATGCGTTCATGAGCCGCCGGGCGTGCGGCGTGATCGGCAACGCGGCCAGGTCGTCAGAGGGTTGAAGCCGCCGGTCGAGGGTGCCGACGCATTCGGCGGCCTTGGTGGCGTATTTGGCGATGTAGCCCGCTACGGCCTGTTGCGTGAGCGTGCCCGAGGAGGTGATGGCCCGGATGTCGACTTGCGGCCCCCAGGACAGCGACCGGGCCGGGATGCCAGGTGCTGCCGGAGTGGTGACCGACACGGCGCCGGCGGCGTGCCGGACGGCGTCCTCCAGGAGCCGGACGTTCGCCCAGCCGGGCGGGGGCGTGGCCGGACCGCCGGGTCCGTCGAAGCGGATGACCGCGTGGAAGTGGACGACGCCCCGACGCTGGTATTCGGCGACCTTGGCGAACGAGACCGCCAGCGTCTCGCGGAACTCTTTGTGCGTCAGTCCGGCCGACTTGGCGAGGTAGCGGCGCAGGGCGAGGGTGAAGCGCCGCCACAGTTCCGGCGCCAGGGCGTTGAACAGCACCGACCCGGCGTAGTCGTAGCAGTCGGGGCACAGCGGTTCGCCGAGCCGGGGGTCATCGTCGGAGTGCCGGACGGCGCAGGAGGCCACCACGCCATGCGGGCACGGTTTGGCGTTCCGCCGTGGGTGGCAGCGTTGGAGGCGTCCGCCGTTGCGCGCCCGCCGCGCGTGGACCGGGCCGAACGAGGGCGCCGTCAGGGTGACGAAGGCGGCCGGGTGGCCCGAGACGCTTTCGGGGATGCCCTTTCCACCGGCCAGGCCCGCCCGGATGAGCTGGTAAGTGTCGGCCCGGTAGATCTCGGCGCAGGCCGGGCACCGGGAGGCCCGCCGGGTCTTGCAGGCCACGGGAAGCGCGCCGTCGGGTTCGGTGTCGGTGGAGTAGCTGTGCAGCAGTTCCCCGGTACCGGTGTGGACGTGCTTGACGGTTCCGGTGAGGAAGACCGGTTGAGCGCAACCGCCGGTTGCGCGGGCACGAGCGGCCCAGCGCTCGAAGTCCGGCCGGTCGATGATCTTCGCCATCAGCCGGGCGTCCTGCGGCGTGACGACAGGGTGAGGCACGATGAAGGGGTCTCCTAACCGATTCATGCGGGACAGGGGATGGCCCCCGACGTGACGGCGTGACTTGGCGGTTGAGCGGTCACGCCGGGGGCGCTCAGATCACTGGCAGTTGCCCAGGCCCGAGCAGTGCGGGCAGGTGTCGCCGTAGGAGTCCAGGCCGGTCCCGCCGCAGTTGCAGCACTGCCACCACTGGCCGACCGGGGCGAGCGGACGAGGGAAGGCGATGGCCGACCCGGTCGCGGAGTCCTGCGCGGTCACCTCGGTTGAGCCGCAGGCCGAGCACGAGGGACCACCCCGGAGCGCGAGCAGGGTCACCCAGCCGAGTCCGCCGCCGGTGACGTTGCAGGCCCGGCAGCGAAGCCGCCACGTCGACAGGTTCTCGACCGTCATCAGGCGGCCCGCCCGGTGCCCTGGTCGCCGTCCTGGTCGTCCTGGTCGGGGTCGAGGCGGATGTTGGCGCGGTAGCTCATTTCCGCTTCGTGCTCGCGGCGGCTTCGGTCGGGGATGTGGATGACGCGGTAGGCCATGCGGCCGAAGGACTTGGCGGCCTTGTAGTGGCCGCCGTTGGGGCGGTCGTCGTCGACGGGGACACCCAGGAGCGCGGCGACGTGGTCGACCAGCGCGGCCGAACAGGTGTCGTCGCAATGGCGGGTGAAGACGTCGACGGTGTCGCCGTACTCGGGGACCGGCACGCCGGGGTTGGCCTCCAGGAAGTCGGCCAGGGCGCGCAGGCCGCTGATGACCTGGTGGCGGGCGAATAGGTCACCGGACACGACCGGGGCCGTCTGGCCGGTCGGGGTGGTGTGGGCGGTCATTTCGGGTTCCTCCAGTGGTCAGGAGACGGGCGCGGTTTCGGTGCGGAGTTGGCGGAGCAGGTCACTCGCGAGTTGGTTGGAGACCCCGAGCCGGGCGCGGAGCGCGTCACGGGTGATGGGCCGCCCGTGCTCGGTCTGGTGTTCGGCGGCGATCCGGCGTGCGAAGTCGACCAGCGGCCCCGCCGGAGCCGACGAGCCCGACGAGCCCGACGAGCCCGACGGGGACGGGGGAGACGAGGCGGACGGCGTTGAGGCGGGGGGATCGGCGGGGATGGGGATGGAGGTCTGGCCGTCCTGCTCGTCCTCGCCCGGCTTCTGGTCGTCCTGGCTGTTCTGGACGGGCGCGGCAGCGGCGGGAGTGGTGGGGCGCTCCCAGACCACCCACGGGGACGAGGATGAGAGCGAGGGCGAGGAGTCCGACGGGCCGGACGAGGACGGCGACGGGGACGGGGACGGACGGCCGGAGGAGTCCGGGACCGGCGACACGTCGGCGGCCGGACGGGGCGAGGGGTGAACCGCCGGTCGGGGGCCGGCCTTTCGGCGTTCCAGCATGGAGACGGCGACCAGGAACGCCCCGGCCGGGGTCCCGGCGGTGATCCAGCCCCACACCGACGGGTCGGCCTGTGCCAGGTTCGCGGCCAGAGAGAGCAGGACACCGCCGACGAGGACGACGGTCGGCCACGACAGCCGCCCCGTCTCCCGTCCGGTGCGCTTGTCGCGCTGGCGTTCTCCGGCCGCCATGACGCATGTCAGGTCGATGCAGACCGCGATGGCCCAGGCCATCCAGCCGCGTTGACCGTGTTCGGTGGCGGTGTCGCGGATGTGGGTGAACGAGCCCGCCGCCGCGATTCCGGCCAGCACCACCACCGGCCCGGAGTCGGCGACCGCGCCGAGGACGCGCCGGGTCATGCCGCCCGCCGGGAGGTGACCAGGGCCAGCAGCGCGGCCAGTTCCGGGTCACAGCGGTGCGCGTCGGCCCAGCCGTCGACCTCGCCGCAGGACGAGGAGGCGAACGACTCGGCGCAGCGCTGGCAGCGGGCGACGTGCAGGGACCGGAACTCGTCCCACTCGACGCCGACCGGCCACACGTCCCAGGACGACACCACCGACGACCGGGACGACCCCGAGGACGGGGATGAGGGGGACGGGACGACGGTGAACCGGGGACGAGGACGAGGACGAAGGACACGGATGCGGGCGACCATCGGGCAGCCTCCAGGGACGGGTTTGGGGCATGGGGCGGGTAGGGACGTGGCGCGATCAGGGCTCACGCCGAGCCGCTCAAGGGAGGGAGAGGGAGGGCCGGGCCGGTTATGCGGCCGGGACCGAGCCGATCAGCGCGTCCCAGTCCGGGGTCAGGTGCGCGTACTCCCGCGCTGCCTGCTCGGCCTCATGCTCGGGGATGTAGACCGAGCGGGCGCGGTGCCAGGTGCCGTCCTGACCGGCGACGATGCACACGCCGGGTGTCTCGGCGGGGATGGCGCGGGCGGCGTCCAGGGCGGCCGGGTCGAGGTCGCCGAGGGTCATGGTGGCGGTTTCGGGGTCGTTGACCCGGTGGCACACCCGGCCGGAGAGCTGGGCGCGCAGGGCGGTGACGCCGGGGCCGAGGTCGGAGCCGATGCGTTGCCCGCAGACGATCAGGTGGACGGCGAACGCCCGGCCGAGCTGGGCGACCCGCAGCAGGGAGGTAGCCGTCCGCGACACCTTGTCCTTCTCGGACTTGTCGGCCATCAGGAACAGTTCGGCGACCTCGTCCACCAGGACCACGATCGGAACCGGCCGCAGGTCCTCCGGCAGGGTCCAGACGTTGCGGGCGCCGTGCGCCCGGCACAGCGCCATGCGGTTCTCGACCTCGCCCACTAGATCGGAGAGCAGGTCCACCGACTCTTTGCGGGTGGTGGCCAGCGCCGACAGCCGCGGGGCGTAGGGGGTGAACTCCACCCCGCCCTTGAGGTCGAACCCGACCAGCGCGACCGGCTGAGGAGCCAGGCCCTTGATGAGGGCGTTGGCAAGGTTGGACTTGCCCGACTGCGTTGCCCCGGCGTTGAGCCAATGCGGCACCGTCCGGAAGTCCATCAGCCAGTCACGGCCGTTCTCCAGCTTGCCGGGGCGCACGGTCAGCAGTTCGCCGGTCTCCGGGGTGGTGACCACGTCCACCAGCGGGTCACGCATCGTCGCCCACAGGGTGACGAAGCCGGGCCGGACGTCGACCACGCGCACCGAGTGGACGCGCCAGGCGTGCGCGATGCCCTCAGCCGCCTTCTCATAGTCGGCGGGAACCTGCCCGTCGTGCAGGCGCAGCCGCATGCGCCAGCCGAGCCGGGTCGGCCGCAGGACGCCGAGGCGGGGAGCGCGCTCGACATCGACCCGCCGCACCCGCCGCTTGTGCTCCACCACGGTCGCGGCGTTGCGCGCCGCCGGCCCGACGACCGGGATAGCGTCGAGGGTGAGCCGGAACCGGCGCCGCTGCCGGGTCAGCTTGCAGCCCGAGGCAACGTGATGCCACGTCAGATACACCAGCACCGCGCGCAGCGGGAAGGCGACGCCGTACCAGAACGAGGCCGGGTGCCAGCGGCGCCAGGCCCAGAGCCCGGCCGCCGCAGCGGCCAGGACCCCGAGCACCAGATAGGCGGTTGTGTCGCTCATCTCAGGCAGCCGCCGCGGCCACGTCGCCCACGGGGACGACCCGCTCAGCGCGGAATGAGACGCCCGACCGCTTCTCGCCGTTGATGGTCTGCTCCCAGTAGAAGCCGACCAGGCCGACCGGCGTGACCACTTGTCCGAGCGTCAAGCCCGGGTCGCCGGTCACCGCGACTGTCACCAGGTCCACGCGGCCCCCCTCGTTCGCCGCCGACAGGCCCACCTGATAGACCGCCTCACCGTTCTTGTCGAGCTTGACCTCTCCTGTCTCCTGGTTCACCAGCTTCGGGCGCGCCGGCGACACGCACACGAACGACAGAGCGGAGATGTCCACAGGGATGTTGCGCACGAGACCTCCAGGTCACTTCGGATTCCTGCAAACACAGGTTACCTAGGAAAGTATGACTGTAAACCCTTTGGCCAGAACTTTCCTATGAACCCAGGAACCTGCGTTGAAGGGCTATGCTGCTGACATGGGCAAACATGGCCACGTGGACCGGAGGAAGGTCTACGTCCGCATCGCGGATGAGCTGCGGCAGGACCTTGCGTCAGAGCGCTACCCGGTAGGGGAGACGCTCCCGAGCATTGCCGCTCTGAGCGCGCGGTTCGACGCGGCCAAGGCCACGGTGGAGCGCGCCTTGACCGTGCTTCGCGAGGAAGGGCTCATTCAGAGCCGACAGGGAAGCCCCAGCGTCGTCATAGCGAAGCCGGAGCGTGTAGAAGCCGGAGACACTCCCGAGGAGCCCAGCCAGGAGTTCACCCTTCTATGGGGCCAGCTCCAGGAGATCAGGGAGCATCTCCGGCGGCAGAATCTCAGGCTGGACGAGCTTGAGAGACGGACGAAGGACCTGTGAGCTTCGTGGAGAGCTGCGCCATGCGGCGTTGTGTCGCCGTCATCTCGGCTGAGATCTCCGCCAGCTCCTTGAGTAGCCTCTGACGCTCGAACTCGGTAAGCCCCGGCTTGGTGGCCATTACCCCTCTTGTCATTGTCCGTGCCGACGTCTGCGCTATGGGTGAGTGCCGACAATCGCGGCGAGGTGACGTCCGTCCCTGCCCCGCCGCGTGGTATCCGTCACGGCCGTCAGTCGAGTCTCATGCGCGCTGCCAGCGCCCTGACCTCCACTCCCTTGGAGTGCCTCCCGCTGCTACGCAGGTCCCGGACGAGGTTCCGCACCAACGGACGGTTTCGAACGTGCTGGGGCGCGATCCGGTCAGCGGTCAGAAGCGCTTCTACCGCCTTGTCCTCTTTGCGGTTCATCGCCATCCCGGCCGCCCGGCACGTCCAGTAGTGCGCCTGCCGTTCCCCCGAGGCGATCTCGGAGACCTCGACCTGTTCGGCACGCGAGGTCACGTCGCGGGGACGCCCGAGTTCGAGACTGACCTCAACAGCGTGAATGCGGGTGTTCACCCGGTTGAACTGTGTCTGGAACACGTTGCCGCCGGGCGGAAGCTCTTCGGCGATCTGCTCAGCCTCACTGAGGTGACTTTCCGCTTCCTGCCGGTTCAGCAGTCGAGAGTACGCCACCGCGGCCCGTAGATGCAGCGCACCCGACAGCGCCCGAAGGTTCGGGTCACCGGCCCCCAAGTGTTCGTCAATGTCGTCCAGCGCGGCCAGTGCCGCCGACTTGGCGCCGTCGAGAGCAGCCTCATGTAGCCAGACCCCGCAAAGGTCCCACGCCGACGCCGCTACCAGTTCCGGCGCTCCCACCCGCTCAGCCGCCACCAGTTCGCGTTGAACGGCGGTCCAGCCGAGGTCATGGTGACCGAGCAAGTTGGACGTCACGCGCGCCATGTGGCACGCGCGCAACATCAGCGACTCGGCACGGTCGCGGTCAGGCAAACCCCGGTCTGCGGCATGCAAGGTCAGATCGGTGATGATCCGCGGAAGGATGTCACCCAGCGCCGAGAAACGAGCGTCCTGCCGGAGTTTCTCGGCCAGTGTGACTTGCCCTGCGAGTTCAGAGAGCGAGCTTGGTTCGCGCGTCCCGATCAGGCCGGCCCCGCCCGGCATGGTCGCCCGCTGGAGAGCCAGCCGGAGTTCCGGAATGGTCGAGTGGCCGGAGTCGAGTTCGGCCGTCTCATGCCGGTACGGCTGTCCGGTCAGTTCGGGGATCTCGACATCCAGGACTCTCGCGAGCTTGGCCAGCACGCTTGCGCGATCGAGCGGAAGCCTCCCGTTCTCGATCTTGGTGACCCAACTGACCGAACGGTCCATCTCCTGCGCAAGCGTCGCCTGATCCCAGCCCTTACGGCGACGCGCCCGCGCAACACGCTGGCCCGTGGTCATCTCTTCACTCACGTTGAAGACTCCCTTTCCCACAGTGACAACGTAGGCGCCGGAGTGACGATCACTGGCAGAAAAAGTGACAGTCCCTATCCTCCAGGTTGCGTGACCAGGAAGAAGATCGACGACGAAAGTTCCCGGCACTGTCACCGCCGAACGGTCGCCACCCCCTCAAGCATGCTCGGGACGAACGGCACCAAGCCCCCAGTAGAGCAGAGAGCCGACTTATCGACGGACGGCGCCCCGAGCACGACGAAGGCCCGACGGGCATTCCCGCCGGACCGAACACCACTGGCGGTCAGACCCCAGACACGTCACGCCCAGCGCTCACCGCGCGGTCAAGACGCGTCCGTTGGGCAGCAGGAGGGGCACCGCGGCCGTTCCAGCCTTGACGGGTTACGGATGTCCCCGACGTTGACCACCTCACCGAAGCCCAGGCATACCGATCTAACAAAGTTGGCGGGACCGCGTTTGACCTGCGGCTACGGCACTGCTTTGTCTGCTTGGGGCGGGAGTCATCCGGCGAAAACCCCGGGAGTTGGCTCCCCTGTGCGGCCCCCTGGTTCCCCCTGGGAGGGGACGGAGGCCCCCCGTTCGGACGTAGGTTCCCTGGACATGATGTCAAGAGCGACGTATCTATCAATCTCCACTCTCAGATCTTCCGGTAACCCAACCGCCCGCAACGCTTCGCGGTAAGCGGCACGGATGATCAGCGCTTCTTGTTTTGCACGGATCAGTGCGCTATTAGATTCGGCAACGTTCAAGCTGAAGCGGTCTACGTGTATCCCAAATGCCACAGCGAAGGCGGTTTGTGCCCGCCTCGGGAAAACTTCTCCTTTTTCCCATCTGTATATCTGCCTCAGAATGCATCCGTGATCATAATTGCGATACTGGGGAGTCCTGAGTAGACGGCGAGCCATTTCGCGCTTACTCCATCCCCTGGACTCGCGTTCCGCTTGTAGGCGGATGGCCCATGCTGGGCGTGAATCCCCATCGCGATACACTGAACTGTTCTCGTTGCGGGACATCGGCGCCAACTCGTCTTCTATTGTGTATCTCCGTTAGGGGCGCGTGGGCTCGTTGTCTCGTTCCTCCCCTCCTTAAAGCCCTTAATGTAGAGGTCGGCGTACGCTTGCACTGCGGCTATCTGTCCCCTGGTTAGTCCTGCACTCCCCATTCCTTCGCGATAGGCATCGTGCATGAGAGCCATAGTTTTGGTAAGCGTCGTTCCGTCAAGAAACCTGCTATCGGTATCGGGACACCAGTTACTATCACTGGGCATCGGCTCCATGCCAAACCAGCGTTCCACTTCCAATATGGACACTTGGAAGACGCGCGAAATCTCAACAATGTTTCGGGGTTGCGGGCTGCATTTGCCGAGTTCCCAGCGCTGGAGCGTGACCAGGTCAACCCGAATTTTTCGAGCGGCTTCGGTTTGCGACAGTCCGCGCCTCTGGCGCATTCGAATCATTTCTTGACGTCGCTTCTCTTCCCTTGCCACTTCCGTTCCGCCTGCCGTCCCTTGAGTCTGTGCAGAGAGCTTGACGGGCTCCTGCCCACCGAAAAAATGGAAGGCAGGAGCCGAGGCGACGCAAGCGGGCGCACCAGGGTGGTTCCGCACAGTGCTCGCGTCCTTCCCAGGAGAGGAAAGGTAGTGACCGGGGATGACCACCTTCCCAAATGATCTTATCTAGCCGGTTTTGGAGATGGCCCGCACTTGCTTGCGTATCCAGCGGACAACACGGCGGATTCGTTTCTTGTGCTTATCGCCGTTCCCGTTTTCCGGTGGCCTAATGCGTGGATCTTGCATGGTTTGTGTCATTGACGGCGATTCCTATCTCTCGTTTGCTGGCCTGCATAAACGTTGCGTTAGTGCGAATCGCTCGCGCGATGTTTCTCCACACCGCAATCGGCATGCATAGCGCAAGGCCGTTCGGATCCTTGGAGTCACGCACGATGAAGTAACCCCGCCCGCAGGCGACTTCGACACAGCCGTCTTGATTGAGTTCCGCACATCGAGACGACTTTCGGAATTTCAGCGGTTCCAAGGTTTTGCTATCTCTATTCGTTTGGGAGCGATGGGCATGCGCACGCAAAAGCCGCGTAGCATGCCCGGCCAATCCGGTACGTGCAATACCCGCTGTCGATCGCGCGGACGGCGTCACCGAACCTGGGATCACCACTTACACGACCGTCGTAAGAAAGGAGGTCACGCACTGCTTTTATCGCCGTTTCGCGGTTATGACGCTCGGGAAAGACCTGCCACTTTCCCAGCCGTGACGTACTGACATGCCAGTGATCTGCGCTTGCCGGAAATACGCCCACGACTCACCGCTTCGGCAAGGGCAAGTAGCCCTGAATTGAAACGGCGGCATCGGTGACCCGATCGGCCGGCGCAATCGGCTCACCCCAGGACGTGAAGTACCACCACCGACCCCCGTCGTCCTGCCGGGCGCGGCACGTGACCGTGTCACTTAGACGCTGCGCGCAGCATTCCGAATCGTGCACGTTGCTGACTTTCAGCCGCGTACCGAGAAAATCAATCCGGTAGCCACGTGCGGACAAGTGTGTACCGAGTGCGGCAAGCCGCCGCTCGGGCAGGTCGAGAGCATTCACGCGACGCCTCTCGGCCGGGCGCCGAAAGAACGCATACCGTGCGGTAGGCCGCACTGTCCACGGCGCTTGAGATCTTGCCCCGTCAGTTCGACCTTGAGGCCACGCGCAAACAACTGCGTTTCCAGCATGGCCAACGAGGCACGGCCGGAGGTCATCACATCACCTCATTTCCATTGCCGTCCGGGTCGCGGAGCGCGAGCATTAGTCCGCGCTTTTCTCATCGGCCCGTGCCTGCAAGACGTACTTCACCCGTTCCACCCCGCTGGGCACATCGGAGGCGCGGCCGAGGAACACCTCTAGGGCGGACCACTGGAACCACAATTCGCCGTCCAGCGGGTTCAGTCGACATCCGATCTGCTCGCATAGTTCGGCCGACCCGATGCCCTCCACGTGAAGCAGCGGGGGGTCATCTACAGCTAGGCGAACCTTGAATCCCGCGTCCGTGAGTGCCCCGCCCAGCTCCTCCAGGCTCTTTCTCGCGTCAGCCATCCCGTCCTCCGCAGCGGATACGTCATCCGGAAAGTAAGACCGGGATGCGCGCGATCACGGAGAAAAAGTGACAGCCAGCGCCCGTGACCAGGGAAGAGACCGAATCCGGCAACATCCCACAGGATGCCGACCGCGCCACGGACAAAAAGGGCAAGCCCGTGTCGGGTCTCATGAGGTTGGTGACAGATCTGGCTCGGGAGGTGGGTGACACTCCGGCTAGATGATCTGTTGTTGTTCCTGGGTTGAGGTTAGTGCGGTTGCCGTCTGGGGCGGGGCGGGTTGGCCGGTTCGGTGGTGTTCGGGTTTTCGGGCTTTGAACCGGGCGATCGGTTTGGTGGTGGTGCGGGCGACTTCGGTGATGATCTGGTCGGCGAGGCTGATGCGGAAGGTGCCGTCGGTGTCTTCGATGGTCACGGTCGCTCCGGCGTGGCCGATCCCGACCTGGATCTTCTGGCCGGCGATGATGACCTGGCCGCGGCTGCTGACGCGGCGCTGGACCCTGACCGGTTCGGCCGCGGGGCGGGGGCCGGGTCCGGCGGGGCGTGCGTCGCGGATGCGTGCGATGTCGGCGCCGGTGAGCGGGTTGGGCAGGGTGCGCAGCAGGGTGTGCCCGTCGATCAGGTGCAGCACAGAACCGTCGATGCGGACGGTCAGGCGGCGTCCGGCCAGGTGGTAGCCGACCGGGTGCTGGCGGCCGCCCAGCGACAGCAGGCCGCAGCCGTTGATGGTGCGGTCGACCTCGATCGCCTCACCCATCCCGGGATGCGGCGGCGGGGCCAGGGGGGCGATGCGGGAGCCGCCGCCGGCCAGCAACTGCTGCAGGTGCCGGGTGGTCAGCCGGGAGGGAACCTTCTTGATCCTGGTGCCGGCGGTCAGCAGTTCGACGGTTCCGGTGTCGGCGCGCAGGGTGAGGGTGAGACCGGCGCGGTGCGGGCCGAGCCAGAACTGCTGGCCGCAGACCGTCAGGTTGCCCGAGGCCGGGATGAGGCGGGTGAACTCCACCGCCAGGTTCACCGGGTCGATGCCGTTGGCCGACAGCACCAGCCCCGCGGCCTGCGCGGGTTCGGGTTCCCGGCGAGGCTGTGGCACCACCCCGAGCTCGGGTTCGGGCCTGGGTTCGGGCCTGGGTTCGGGGAGGGGGCGCAGTGCAGGTGGCAGGCGCAGCGGGAGCTGGTCGTCGCGGCGGGGCTGGAACCGGTCGGCGGGGCGGTCCATGTCCAGGGACTGGTGCGGCCGGGCGGTGTTGTAGTCGGCCACGAAGGCGTCCAGGACCCGCTGGGCGTGCTCGATGCCGGTGAAGGGGGCGTGGTCGTCGAGCAGTTCGCGGCGCAGGGTCTGGTGGAAGCGTTCGACCTTGCCGGTTGTGGTGGGCGAGTGGGGCCGGGTCAGCCGGTGCGCGATGCCGTTCTCGCGGCAGATCCGGTCGAACAGCACTTCCCCTCCGCGGCCGAACCGGGCGGTGAACTGCTTGCCGTTGTCGGTCAGCAGCTCATCGGGAATCCCGAACCGCTCCAGCGCCCCGGCCAGGGCCAGGCAGACCGCCCGGCCGGTGGGACGGGCCACCACGGCCGCGATCACGCAGTACCGGGAATGGTCGTCCACGCCGGTGACGACCTTGCATTCGGTGCCGTCGGCCAGCATGATCCCGCCGACGATGTCCATCTGCCACAGCTGCATCGGTTCCGAGCGCTGCCAGCGCTTGTAGTCCTCGCGCCGCCGGCCCCGCGGGGTGACCTGCACCAGGCCGTGCCGCACCAGGATCCGGTGCACCGTGGCCCGCGACGGCACCGGCCCGCGACAGCCCCGACGGGACAGCTCCCACACCAGACGCCGCGCACCCCACGAGGGATGGTTGCGCCGCAGCTCACAGATCAGCGCCTCCACCTCGGCAGGCGTCCGCGACGGCGAGGAGACCGGACGTGACGAGCGATCCGACAACCCGGCCAGGCCCTCATCTCGATACCGGCCCAGCCAGCGGTGCACCGCCTGACGCGACACCCCGAACCGGCCCGCCACCTCAGTGACACTCGCCCCGGACAGCACCTGCAGCACGGCCTGATACCGCTGCTCCACCACGCTCAACTCCACCAGCACTCGGCGAAGTGTCACGCACGTCCTGAGCACGATGTGTCACGCAGGTCCTGAGACCGGACAAAAGGGCAAGCCCGCCCGATGAGAACTTTCTATACGTCTTCAAGGGCGCCGCTACGCGTCGCCGGCGGCCCGGCCCGGCGGGCGTGCGGCCTCTCCGGGCCGGTCCCGCCGCGCCGCGCCGCCAACCCTACCGGCTTCACGACGGACGTCACGGAGGGTGAGGTGCTGCGCTAGCGTGGCCTCGTGGTGCATGACCTTCTCGCCCAGGCGGAGCGGAACCGAGTGGCCGCCCTTGCTGAGCTCGATCCAAAGACCCAGGACTCCCTAGGTCAGTTCTTCACACCCGCCCGTGCGGCTGCACTCATCGCCTCACTGCCCTACCTTCCACAGGAGGGTCGCCTCCGTGTTCTCGACCCCGGCGCAGGATCGGGTGTACTCTCCGCCGCCCTCGTGTCCCGCGTTCTCGACGAGCGGCCCAACTTGGCCGTGCACGTGGTAGCAGTCGAGCGCGACAAAAGTGTGTTGCCGTACCTAACGGACACTCTTACGGCATGTACCACCGCCGGAGACGGTCGCGTGACATGTGAAGTGATCGAAGCCGACTTCATCACTGCATCGACAGGCATAGAGCAGGACGAGCGCCTCTCAGGCTTCGATCTCGTCATCCAGAACCCGCCATACGCGAAGCTCGCAGCCTCCTCAGCTGCCCGCGCTGCGGTCCGTACAACCGGCGCCGACGCGCCCAACCTGTACGCCGCGTTCCTGTCCCTGGCTACGGCCATGCTCAACCAGGGCGGTCAGTTGGTGGCCATCACTCCACGGTCGTTCTGCAACGGCCCCTACTTCGGCGCCTTTCGGTCTTATCTGCTCGATCAGATGGCCCTAGACCGGGTACATGTATTCGAGTCGCGTTCAACGGTCTTCGCTGACACAGGTGTACTCCAGGAAAACGTGATCTTCTCTGGCACGAAGGGGGGCACACGTGATCAAGTGCTGCTCTCCACGAGCGCCGGCCACGAGGAAGAAGCGTCCCACCGCAATGTGCCCTACTCCGATGTTGTGCGTCCGGACGATCCACACCGGTTCATTCGGATTGCCACCAACGAGGAGGACACCAAGATTGCCGAGCGGATGCTCTCTCTTCCCGATACCCTCGCCTCACTCGGGATCAAGGTCTCTACCGGGAGGGTGGTGGACTTTAGGTCGCGGGATTGCCTCCTGACACAAGCCGAAGACGACGCGGTGCCGTTGATCTACCCCGGCAACGTTCGCGATGGTCTAGTGGTCTGGCCTAGGGAGATCCGGAAACCGCAGTGGTTCCGGCCTGTCACCGACAAGGACGCAAAGATGCTGCTCCCCGAGGGGTGGTATTGCGTGGTAAAGCGATTCTCCGCCAAGGAAGAGCGACGTCGCATCGTGGCCGCTGTCTGGTCACCAGATCAGACACCCGGGAAAGTGGCTTTCGAGAATCATGTGAATGTCTTCCACATCAACGGAGTCGGACTGGATCGAGACATGACTCTTGGTCTCTCCATGTGGCTCAACTCCTCCCTCGTCGATAAGTTCTTTCGTACCTTCTCCGGGCACACGCAGGTGAACGCGACTGATCTGCGGACTATGCGGTTCCCCGACCGGGCGTCGCTGCGCCAGCTGGGAGCGCTAGCCCCCGATCGGTTGCCGGTACAGAATGAGATTGATACTCTCGTTAACAAGGTCCTGGACATGATAGACACAGCTGTGTGACCGACAAGATCCGCGAAGCCCGCCGTATCCTCGCCGCTCTCCAGATGGACTCCGAGCGCTCGAACGAGCGCTCTGCACTCACCCTGCTTGCCCTTCTACGCATGAGCCCCGGTGACACCTGGGCGGACGCCTCTAATCCCATGCTCGGCACGAGGGCCATCATGGACTGGATACGAGACGAATACGGCCGGGAGTATGCCGCTAACACCCGCGAGACGATCCGCCGGTTCACGCTCCACCAGTTCGCTGATGCGTTGCTCGTCCAGCAGAACCCCGACCAGCCAGACCGCCCCATCAACTCACCCAAGTGGAACTATCAGGTCACACCAGAAGCGTTGACGGTGATTCAGCTATACGGCAGGCGCGGCTTCGATCGAGCCCTAGCCGATTATCTTGACAGGGTGCCGGGTTTGAAAGCTCAATACGCAGCCGCGCGAGAAATGAACCGCATCCCGGTCAACCTGCCGAGCGGAGAGCCGTTCACTCTGTCGCCGGGTGGGCAAAACGTACTGATTAAGCAGATGATTGAAGAGTTCTGCCCACGTTTCACCCCGGGCGCTGAAGTGCTGTACGTCGGTGACGCAGACGCGAAGTGGGCATGGTTCGAGGAAGAACGGCTTGCGCAACTCGGCGTGACGGTCGCCTATCACGGAAAGATGCCCGACCTTATCGTGTACATGGCCGACAGGGGATGGCTTGTTCTTCTCGAAGCCGCCTCATCACATGGGCCGGTCGATGCTAAACGTCACAGCGAACTGTCGTCCCTATTTGAGGGGGCAAGACCGGGACTGGTCTACGTTTCATGCTTCCCCGACCGCAGGGAGATGCGGAAGTACCTTCGAGAGATCGCATGGGAAACAGAGGTGTGGTGTGCCAGCGACCCATCACACTTGATTCATTTCAACGGGGAGCGTTTCCTCGGTCCATACGACTAATCAGTCCCCCACACTGACCGCCGTCACCCGCTGAGCTGAGCTCGGGCGTTACTACCCTGCGCACCTCCCAGCACAGCGCCTGGGAATGCTCTATGGTGAGCGTGTCACGCTGGTCTGCGGTCTACCGTGGGCAGTGTGCATCACGTAGGAGGCCCCTGGGATCGATTTCTCAGGGGCCTCTGCCGTTCACAGGAAGCGCTGGCCCGTCCAGTCCGGCATGGTGCTAGCGGTCGAGGGCCGGTTGAACGTGCGCGAAGCGGGGGTCTCGCGACCCCCAGCCCCCCGCGGGCCAGGTGGCACGCCCGCGCGAATCGCTCTGTCACACCACATCGCCGTTCGCGCGGGCGCACCCCCTGGAGCGATGCCCACGTGAGCGCCAGCGGGATCCTCCTGCCGACACCCACCCCACCATCATGACTTCCGAGACTCCGTGACCGATGATGGTCAGGTGGTACGACGTGAGCAGTATGAGCGGCTAGCGCAGCACCTACGGTCAGACGGCCGCCCATACATCGAGATGTCATTCGCCGAGGTCTCTGCGGTGATCGGTGCTGCTTTGCCCGATAGCGCTGCGAAGTACTCGCAGTGGTGGGAGACCGACCCCCAACACACGCAGGCAGCCTGGTTGGATGCTGGATATCAGGCGCTCCCGAACCGCGGCGCGCAGAGCGTAACTTTCGTCAAGACCGTGTCCAGCTGACAGCAACGGTGACAGCAACAGCGGCAACCAGCTCCAACTGTCAGCGCACGCCGACAGCCGTCCAACCTCGGCCGAAGCCCAACCGGCAGGAGTGTTGCTATAGCTGAAAAGCGAACGGTCGCAGAGCCAGGGCCGGTTGAGCGAGCGCGAGGCGAAGGGCTCGCGACCTCCGGGCCGCGTGGGGCTGGAATGCTAACGCGGATGCTAACGGCAGGTCTGGATGGGCCTGGACGAAGGTGGAACGGAGGGGTGATCTGGAGGGTCACCCAGCAGGTGAGCGGACGGGGCTGGACGGGTGTGGATCTTGTTCGTGAGACTCGTAATGAATAGGTCATCGGTTCGATTCCGATAGGCGGCTCGGTATGTGACCAGGGCGTTCACCTGAATCCGGTGGGCGTCCTTCGCCGTCCCGGTTGCAATTCGTGTTGCAGTTCCCATGATCACGGCGCCCCCCCGGGGCCCGTCCCATGCGCTGCATACCATCCTGGGCCCTTGGCGTAGCGACGTGGGTGTACTGCTGGGTGAGCCGGATGTCGGAGTGGCCGAGGATCTCCTGAACGGTGCGGACGTGAACGCTCTGTTCGATCAGCAGCGTCCCGGCGGTGTGCCGCCCGTCATGCATCGGGGAGTCCCGTACTCCGGCCGCAGCAAGGATGTCCTTCCAGCCGTTGCGCGGATCGATCGGCCGCACGTTCGGCCGGCAGTACACCAGGTCGTTGTCCTCCCAGGCGTTCGCCGCGGCGAGACGCCCCTCACGCTGCCGCCTGCGGTGCGCCTTCAGCACGGGCACCAGCTCCGGCGGGAGCGGCACCGTCCGCTTGGGCTTGCGGAACACCAGCCCGCCGCCGGTCCGCTTCGGGCACAGCCGCTCGGTGGCCGCCGGGACGCAGGTGTGCCGCCGGCCGGGCACCCGCCGCGCCTTCGGGCACGGGCGCCGGTGCTTGCCCTCAGTGCACGCGGCGACATCGTCGCAGCCGTGCCGCCACTTCAGCCGCGAGAGCTGCCACTACACCCGCACGGACCCGCCGTCCAGGTCGATGAACTTCCAGCGGAGTCCGAGCGCCTCACCCTGCCGCAGGCCCAGCCGGACGCGAACTCGTAGCCCTGATCACCGCTCCGCCATTTCTCGCTGGTGAGGAGCTTGTCAGCCCAGGCTGTCTGGGCGGCGTGCTTGGACTGGCCCGCGAGGAGGATCGGACCGGATTTTGGCGGTAGCCCGGCGGGGTTGACGACGGTTCGGTGACGGCGGGCTTGGTGCGGTTGGCGGGGCTCTACGTTCCTGGGGCATGCCAGTTGATTTCTTGTCGGATGAGCAGGTCGCGCGGTATCGGCGGTTCCGTGATGAGGTGACGGTCGGCGAGCTGGAGCAGTTCTTCCGCCTGGACGCGAAGGCGCGGGCGGTGGTGGCGGACAAGCGGCGCCCGGCGACCAAGCTCGGTTGGGCGGCGCGGTGCAGTGGGGCACGGTCCGGATGCTGGGCACGTTACTGGCGGACACTCCGCTGAAGGTCCCGGCGGAGGTGGTCGAGTTCGCCGCCGCCCGCGCCCGCGGCCAGCGCCTCGGCCGGCCCCCGGCCATGACCGAAGAGCAGATCCGCAACGCCCGCGACCTGCTCACCCGGCCGGAGGACACCGTCTCCTCCATCGCCCGGCTGCTCGGCGTCTCCCGCTCCACCATCTACAAGTACGTCCCCGAACTCACCACCGGCAGCCGCCGCGCCGTTGAGGTCCCCACCACCCGCGCCGAGATCGAAGCGGCCGAATAATTCGTCGGCTGTGTGAGATGTCCCTCTCCCGTCGTCGTGGCGTGGTGGCCGGGGGAGGTTGACAATGTGGTGATGACCTCCTCGCCCCGCCTGCCTGACGTCGGTGGCCGACTGGATCCGACCGGCGCGGCTGCCGTGCCCGGTGGGGAGTCCGCATCCGCCCGCGGGTATCTGCTGGACAACGCGCGCGCCGAGGCGGGCGAGCGATTCGTCTGGCTGGCCGAGCTGTTCGACGGTGTGACGCGCGCGCACTTTGATCGGCTCGGGGTCAGGGCCGGCTCGCGCTGCTGGGAGGTGGGGGCCGGTGGCCGCAGTATCCCGGAGGCGCTCGCGGCGGCCGTCGGTCCGACCGGGCACGTGCTGGCCACCGACATCGACCCGTCGTGGCTGGAGGCGGGCAACGGGTACGAGGTGCGCCGGCACGACGTCGCCGCTGATCCGCCCCCGGAGCCGGGGACGTTCGATCTGGTGCACGCCCGGCTCGTGCTGGTCCATGTACCCGACCGGGCCCGAGCGTTGGCCACGATGGCGGCAGCGCTACGGCCCGGCGGTTGGCTGCTGGTCGAGGACGCCGATACCGCTCTGCAGCCACTGGCCTGCCTGGACGACAGCGGCCCTGCGCAGCGGCGGGCCAACCGGCTGCGCGACGCGGTCCGGGAGCTGCTGACGCGCCGCGGCGCGGACCTGCGCTACGGCCGGACGCTGCCGCGGGCATTGCGTGAGGCCGGCTTGGTAGATGTCGCCGCGGTGGGCTCGTTCCCGGTCGGCGGGCCGGCCTGTGACCGGTTGGAGGCGGCGACCATACGGCACGTGCGCGGCGAGCTGCTCGCGGCCGGGTTGGCCGACGACGCCGAGATCGACGCGCACCTGGCCGCCATCCACGCCGGCGAACTCGACCTGACTCTCGCGCCGCTGATCTCGGCCTGGGGACGCCGTCCGGCACAGCACCCGCCGACACTTGGTTAGGTGCGGATCCTGGCGTTGTCCGACCTGCCCATAGAGCTGTTCGTCGAGGAGATTTCGGGCCGCAGGAGCAGCCCCTCTTTCTTCATGGGAGTCCCGGGCCGGCACTGCCCGGCCAAGGGATGTGCAACCAAACGCGGTGCGAAGCTCCCGGGTGCGGCCTGCCCGTGGCTCAGCCCAAGTCCGGACGACGACGCCGCTACTGCTCGACGGCCTGCCGGGTGCACGCCCACCGTGCCAAGCAGGCAGCCTGACCACGCGTGCCGCTCATCGACAACAGCTTGGTCCTGGCCGGGTATCGGGACGGTCCGGGAGCAGGAACGAGTAGTGGCCCTGGACGTTGATGTGCTTGCGTGCGAACGGCGAGAGGTAGACGATGCTCTCCCCGCGTACCAGGTACCCCTCGGTGCGGAGCTGGTCCAAAGCTCCGTCCATGTACACGCTGTTCCACAACGTGATGCAATCGAGGACCGGGCCGAGCTCGCCGAGCTGGTCCTCCATCCCTTCGATGTAGCGCTGGCGCAACTCGCCGCGTTTGCCGTGGAAGACGTACCGTCCCAGGGCGTGGCGGGACTCTTGCAGGCTGGTCTGGCCCTTGATGCCGCGCCGGTAGGACTCGTCGTCGATGTAGGACAGCACGTGGAGGGTCTTGTGCAGGCGCCCGAAGTGGACGATGGCCAACCCGAGCGGGGTGGGGTTGCCGTCTCGGGAGAGCATGCGAATGACGTCTTAGGCACGCACCGCGCCGGTATGGATGGAGGCGCCGACCCGAAGGATGTCGTCCCAGTGGCGGCGGATCCGCTGGATCGTCTGCATGATGGACGACCGACGCTGCCTGAGGCACCAGGTAAAGCGGGGCCCAGCACGAGCTGCTGCTCGTCCTGGGCCTCTGCACGGGTTTCTGGCCGGGCCTCGGTCAGGGTCTTGTGGACGACGCCGACCGAGACCTTGACCCCGGCGGCAATGGGGCGGATGGACTCCCCGCGCTCGCGGCGGGCTAGGATCGCGGCGCGCTTGTCGTCGTCGACCACCGGGCGCCGTCCACCGACCCGGCCCCGTTTGCGGGCTGCCTCCAGGCCGTTGCGGGCTTGCGGACGATGTCGCGGCGCCGGTCATCGGCCAGGGCGAGGGCCAGGTCCAAAATGAGGGAGCGTTCGGTGTGCTCACCGGCCGCGATCCCTTCCAGCACCTTGACGGCGATGCCGCGCTGGAACAGATCGTTCAGGACGATCAGCCCCTCCAGCAGGTTGCGGCCGAGCCGGTCGGCCTCCTGGACGGTCAGCATGTCGCCCGGGCGCATGTAGTCCAGGGCCGCCTGCAGACCGGGCCGTTCGTCGACCTTCAACTTGCCCGAGCGCTTCTCCTCGAAGACCTTGATGCAGATCGGATCGAGCGCGTCGTGCTGGCGCACGGTCTCCTGATCCTTGGTGCTGACCCGGACGAGTCCGACCAGCTATGCTCGCGCCTCCAGGCGTTCGGCAAACGTGTTCATCAAGCCGGGGCGCTAACACAAAATGAACGGTCAGATGAACGCTTCCTCCTGGACGTTCCCGGCCGCCGGCCTCGACTGTTCGCCATAGATGAAACGACCGTTTGACGAACACCGGCGTGGGCGGATCGACAGTCCGCGTCCCGGGTCGACCTCTCGACGATCTACACGCGGGCTGAACGCGCTGTGCTGGGCCGCGAGCCGGCTTCTCACCGTTGGGCATTCCGCCTCGCCAACCAGCTTCTCCCGGGTCCCGATGACGCGGGAAAGGTGGAAGTCACTCATCACATCCCGGAAAAGGGTGTTTTGTGATGGTGACGAAACGCGCCCGCCCTTCTGATCCTCTCCGATCCGCCGACCGGCCGGTCACGCGGCGTCCGTGGCTGGTTCTCGCGATCATGTGCATCGGCTTCTTCATGTCGTTGCTCGACGGATCCATCGTCAACGTCGCCGTTCCCACGCTGATCCACGGCATCGACGCCTCCTACGACCAGGTGCTGTGGGTCATCGACGGCTACCTGCCCGTCTTCTCGGTGCTGCTGATCACCACCGGCGGCTGGGGGACATCTTCGGATACCGCCGGCTGTACGTGATCGGGATCATCACCTTCACCATCGCCTCGGCGCTGTGCGGGCCGGCCGACTCACCTGCCTGGCTACTGACCGCCCGGCTGCTGCAGGGACTGGGCGGGGCGCTGCTGTTCCCGCAGGTCATCTCGTCGATCCTGACCATCTTCCCGCCGCACCTGCGCGGCCGCGCGTTCGGCCTGTTCGGCGCGATCGTCGGCTTCGCCCCGGTCGTCGGCCCGGTCACCGGCGGCTGCCTGCTCGCCCACCTCAGCTGGCGCTGGATCTTCTTCATCAACGTCCCGATCGGAATCATCACCGTCGTGCTGGCGCTGAGGTTCGCGCCGCCCCTGCGCTCGGGCCGCACCCACCGGCTCGACCTGGTCGGCGTCGCGCTGGCCACCGCCGGGCTCGGCGGCATCGTCTTCGGCCTGATCGAGGGAGAACGCTACGACTGGGGCACCATCACCGGGCCGGTCACCATCACCTCGGTCATCGCCCTGGGCGCCGTGCTGCTGGCGGTGTTCGTCCTGTGGCAGCACCGCCGGCGCGACGAGCCGCTGATGCCCCTGGCCCTGTTCGGTGTGCGCGACTTCGCGGTCGGTAACGCGGTCGGGTTCGTCTTCCAGCTCGGCATGATCGGCATCATGTTCGTGCTGGTGCTGTACCTGCAGATGGCCCGCGGGTACTCGGCGCTGGAGACCGGCCTGGTGGTGCTGCCGAACGCCGTGCTCACCGCGGCCGGCTCGGCGTACGCCGGACGGCTGTCGGACAAGTTCGGCGGCAAGTACATCCTGGTGGCCGGGACGACCCTGCTGGCCGTCGGCCTCCTGGTGCTGGCCTCCTCGACCGGCCCCACCAGCAGCGCGTGGAACATGCTGCCCGGTTTGACCATCATCGGGATCGCCAGCGGCGCCACGTTCGCGCCACTGCAGCAGGCCACCATGGACGGCGTCGATCCCCGACTGGCCGGGGCGGCCTCCGGTGTCTCCAGCACCATCCGGCAGGTCGGCGGGGTCCTCGGTACCGCCATGCTGGGCGCGCTGCTGTCGGCCCGCCTCTCCGCGGCCCTGCACAGTGAGGCCGAGAAGCGCGCCGGTCAGCTACCAGAGGATCTGCGCGCCCGGTTCGTCGACAACAGCACCGCCGCCGCGCGGCACTACAGTCCGCCCACGCCGCCCGGCGGCCTGAGCCCCGCCACGACCAGCCTGTACGAACGCCTCACCGCCGACACGTTCGCCACCGGCTTCGTCCACGCCATGCAGACCACCCTCGTGGCGTGCGCCATGGTTCTGGTGGCCGCTGTCGTGTTGTGTTTCCTGTTCAGCCCGCGCAACAAGCCGACGACCGAGCCCGCCCAAAAGCGGTAATCCACAACCGCGCCGCACGACTGACCTGGGAATGGCGATGGTCGCGGCCTGATGGCCGCGACCATCGCCGGTCGAGTGCCGGGGCCTACCGCTAACTTCTGCACTCAGCCTCCACGCAGGCCAACGCGCGGACGCCCACACCGAACGCAGCCTCCCAGCCCGCTACCGCCAAAATCCGGTCCGATCCTCCAAGCAGTCGCTATTTCAGCCGATGAAGTCTGCGACTACTTCACACGTCGCGCCGCCCAGGCCGGAACCGCTGGCCTGGGCGAGGTGAGGGCGGCTGGTGAAAGCACGGCCAGCGTAATGCCTCCCAGCGAACCACCGAAAACCTCCTTCTCACCTGCACGTTTGCCAGGCGATTACTTCTGATGAAAGATTCTTTCGTTTGATGTAGGCAGCGGAAGGTGGCGGAGTGTGATCCGGGACGGGTCGGTGCCGGGTGCGGCGAGCCTGCATCTGGTCGGTGGGACGGTGCTGCTTCGGCCCGAGGAACAGGTCGCTGAGGCGATGCTGAGCGGGTGGCGGAATCAGCAGCTCGCCCGCAACCTGGCGCTCTCTACGATCGAGGGCCGGGTGAACGCGGTGAAGGCATTCACCCGCTACTCCGACGCGTTCCTCTGGCAGTGGATGCCGCAGATGGTGGATGAGTGGCTGGGTGACCTGCGGGCAGTCCGGCATCTGCGGCACTCGACGGTGCGCAACTACGCCGAGGCGGTCCGCTCGTTCTGCGCGTTCCTCACCGACCCGGCCTACGGCTGGGCGGTCGAATGTGAGCGCCGGTTCGGCTCGCACCCGATCCAGGTCTGCCACGAGTGGAACACCACGGTTCATCTTCAGGACAACGAGGCTGACCCGTCCAAGCGAGCATTCACCCGCGATGAGCTCCAGGCGTTCTTCGACCACGCCGACGACCAGGTCCACCGGGTCAGCGGCGCCGGCCGCAAGGGCTGGCTCCCGGCGTTCCGGGACGCGACGCTGTTCAAAACCGCCTACGCCTACGGGCTGCGCCGCCGCGAGGATCGGATGCTGGACCTGGCCGACTTCGGGCGCAACCCACACGCGCCGACCTTCGGGGACTTCGGCGTCTGCTACGTCCGCTGGGGCAAGGCGATGAAGGGCTCACCGCCCAAACGCCGCAGTGTCCTGACGGTTGGACCGCGCGACGGGATCGGCGGCATGGACTGGATCGTCGACACCCTCGACCAGTGGGTCACCGAAGTCCGACCAAGGCTCGCTCAGGCGTCTGCCTCACCGGCGTTCTGGCCGTCGGAGCGCAGCCCCCGGATCGGATTCTCGCAGATCAACACCCGCTTCGCCGCCTACCGCGATGCGCTCGGGCTGGATCAGGGCCTGGACTTTCATTCCTTGCGCCGCTCCTACGTCACGCACCTGATCGAAGACGGCTGGGACCCACGGTTCGTCCAGGAGCAGGTCGGCCACGAACACGCCTCCACCACCTCTATCTACACCTGCGTGTCCTCGGACTTCCGCACTCGGACCCTGCTCAAAGCGATGCAGGACACCGCCGACGCCGTTCTCGCCACCGGAAGGGGCAAGCGATGAAACGCCAGGTCAGCTACCAATGGCGGCTCCGCGAGGTCATGGCTACCCACGGCATGTTCTCCGCCACCGACCTCGCCGCTCCTCTGGCCGACCGCGGGGTCACCCTGTCCTCGGTGCAGATCTGGCGCCTGGTCACCCAGAGCCCCGAACGGCTCTCACTGCCCATCCTGGCCGCGCTCTGCGACATCTTCGACTGCACCCCCTCGGACCTGATCGGCACCCGCGCCGAGAACGCCGCGCCCCGACGCACCGCCACCGGCGACACCGGCCCGGGGCCGCAGATCGCACCGATCCAGCCCAAGCGCGCCCGCATCCGACCCGAATGACGCACCGGACCAGGGAGCAGTACGAGCGCTGGCATCTTGGCGAGTGCGTCCGCTGCGGACGGCGCGCGGCCAAGTCCGCAAACTGGGAGGGGCTGATATGCCGCACCTGCTGCGAGAAGGCCGCTCGGACCTTTGGCACCTGCCCGGGCTGCGGTATTGAACGACTACTGCCCGGCCGACGTGATGGCGCACCGGTCTGCCGGGACTGCGCCGGGATCACCCGCGATTTCCACTGCGACCGCTGCGGCAACGAAGCCCACCTGCTGGGCCGCCGGCTCTGCGAACGCTGCACCCTCTCCGACCAGCTCGCCGAGCTCCTAGATGTACTTGGCCATGATCTTGGTGACACCTGACCGGTAGGTCTTTGATCAGCAAGAGGACCTCCTGGCGTAGTGGAGTTTCACCGACTTCACCGCCACCAGGAGGTCCCAGTGGGTCACGCTAATGCCCGGCTGACGTTCCATGGCAGATGTCTGCTGGTTCGCCGTGTCGAGTTCGACCGGCGCCCGATCGCGCACGTCGCCGCCGAACTCGGGGTGTCTCGCCAGTGCGCGCACCGGTGGGTCGGCCGGTTCCGCAAAGAAGGCTGGGACGGGCTGGCCGAGCGGCGCAGCGGCCCCCGCGCATGCCCGTCACAGACCCCGGCCAAGACCGAGGAGCGGGTGCTGGCCGCCCGGCGTGAGCTGCGCGCCGGGCCCGACCACATCGCCGCCGCGACCGGGGTGCCGGCCCGCACCGTCACCCGGATCCTGCGCCGCCACGGCGTGCCGGTGCTCGCCGCCTGCGACCCGGTGACCGGAGCCCAGATCCGCGCCTTGCGCGAGAGCGAGCGCCGCTATGAGCATGGCGCGCCGGGCGACATGATCCACCTGGACGTCAAGAAGCTCGGCCGGATCCCCGACGGCGGCGGCTGGCGGATCCATGGCCGCAGCCAGGCCGTCCGCGGCCGCGGCATCGGCTACGACTTCGTCCACACCGCCATCGACGACCACACCCGCCTGGCCTATGCCGAAGTCCTGCCCGACGAGAAGGGCATCACCAGCGCCGCCTTCCTCACCCGCGCCGCGGTGTTCTTCGCCGCCTGCGGCATCCCCCGCATCCAGCGGGTACTGACCGACAACGCCAAGAACTACCGCACCAGCCGCGCGTTCCAGCAGGCCTGCGCCCAGCTGGGCGCCCGGCAGAAGTTCACCCGGCCCCGCCACCCCTGGACCAACGGCAAAGCCGAACGCCTCAACCGCACCCTGGCCACCGAATGGGCCTACCGGCGCCCCTACACCAGCAACGACCAGCGCACCCAGGCCCTCGGCCCCTGGCTGGAGCACTACAACACCAAACGCCCGCACTCAGCCCTGGGCGGCCAGCCACCCATCACCCGACTGTCACCAAGATCATGACCGAGTACACCTAGACGACGGCACCGGCCGCCGCATCGCCCCCGGCCTTGCACCTCTGCACGCCATGCTCATCCAGATGCCGCGTCCCAAGAGCCGCCTGATCTGGCTTCGCCGAACCACCAACCAAGCTCTGCTGACCGATCTCGCCGACGGCACGCTGCCGCTCACCCACGAGGCGTTCCATCGGCATCCTGAATGGCGCACCGCCGCGCACCTGCGTGACCTCCTCATGGCTTGCGGGCTGTTGCCCGAACGAGACGGCAGACTCCTGCGCTTCGAGAGCCGGCTGCACCGACGCCTCACCGAACTCGCCGACCACCCGCACCACCAGACCCTGGAACACTTCGCCACCTGGCACCAACTGCCCAAACTCCGCGCCCGCGCCACCCGCAAACCCTTGACCGACAGCGCCGGCAACCACGCAGCCCAGCAGTTCAACCGGGCCCATGAGTTCCTGACCTGGCTCCACCAGAACCAAAGCGCCCTCGCCCAGCTCACTCAGGCCCACCTCGACCGTTGGCACGCAACCCACCCGTCTCACGAGCAGCGTTCTCTCCGCGGCTTCCTGACCTGGGCGACCAGCACCGGCCGCGCCCCGCGGCACCTGTCCCTGCCGAGACTGCACATCACCGAGGGCCGCCGCCTCACCCAGCACCGGCGCCTGGAACTACTGCGTCGAGTCCTGGACGAAACCGCGGGACCGGTTCCTGCCCGCGCTGCGGCCAGCCTCATGCTCCTCTACGCCCAACCCGCCAGTCGCCTGGTCCAGCTCACCACCGACGACGTCCTCCGCGAAGACAACGACGTCCTCATCCGGCTCGGAGACCCGCCCACACCCGTTCCCGCGCCCTTCTCCGACCTGCTGCTACGCGCCAAGAACGCAAGCACTGACAACGGCTCGACGGCGTCATGGCTGTTCCCCAGCCGCGCCGGAAGGCCACTGCACTCACGCTCCCTGGCCGACCAGGTCAGACGCATGGGCATCCCCGGCGCCGCCGGGCGGGTCGCCGCCCTGCGCCAGCTCGTCCTCCAAGCCCCCGCCCCCGTGATCGCCCAAGCCCTCGGGTTCCATGACAAAACCACCACCCAACTCGCAGCCCAAGCGGGCGGGGCCTGGAACCGCTACGCCCCAGATGACCACAGACAGTGACCTCTACAGTCCCCAGCACAAGGAACACAGATCACTCGATCAACGACTCCTGCCAGCCTCGCGGGCCGACTCGGTCCGTCAGCCCAATCGTTGCCTGGCCGGGGGCCATGGCTGTGGGCCTGCGAAGTCCTCGCTCAGCATGACTTCCTCCTCGTACCAGCCGGTTTCCGAGAGCCACGCCTGGAGCCAGTCGGCGAGGCTGTCGGCGTCCTCGAACCAGGCGGCGCTCCAGTCGTCTTCCACGGCGTTGGGTTCGAAGAGCAGGACGGGTGCTCGGGCGTCGGTGCAGTCGACTGCCGCGTACATGGCACAGCCCCAGTCGAGGATGGGAAGGACACCGGTCGGCCACCGGCCGGGAGCATGCTCCGCCAGGTAGGCGCTGACCGCGGTGCGGCCGTCGGTTCCGGCCAGGGGCAGGAGCCGGTAGTCGGGGCCGAACCCGCCGTTGCCGACCTCCTGATAGAGCCGTGACAGCAGCGGAGGCAGCGCGAAACCGAGCGCCGCCTCGGCTTGTTCGATCTGTTCCGCGGTGGCGTGTGGGAGCGCGCCACCGGACTCCCGGAGTGCTCGCTCGGCGACCCGCCTCAGCAACTCGTCGTGGTCCGTCACGCGCCCGATGATGGCATCCGCCCCTGACAGGAGAGCCGCCCGTCCGCGCCTGCGGGTGCTTGATCTGCTCGGCGGCCCCAGGGGCGCCAGTGATGAAAAGAGGGCGAAACCCTGGGGGTTCCGCCCTGAGCGTGTCGTGGGTTAGGCGCCCACGGTCGTGAGTGCCCGCTGGTACTCCTCGAGCGCCCGCTGAATGCTCTCGCCGACTGCGAGCATGTCGAAGCGGTAGTGCTCCGCCAGCACGCTGCCCTGTGCCAGCAGGTCGCGGAACTCCTGGTTGTCGAGCAGTTCGAAGATGCTGGCCACTTCTCCCTTGAGGATGAAGAAACCGGCCTCGACCTCGGAGTCACCACTGCCGAGCATGAAGGGCTCGAAGTAGGTGAGCTTCCCGTCCGTGACGAGACGGTTGTAGTAGTCGGCGGACTTCCGGAAGAGCTCGAGGGACTCCTTCTCGCGCCCCTGCCTCGGTGCGCCCCACCTGATCAGGATTCCGGTCTCCATGAACTTCCCCCCGTACTGGCGTTGGAATGACCGTCTGTGCAGGTCGCCCCGCGGCGGTCCTTTCCTCCACCAGACACATCGCGGGTCCCGGCCATCAAGGGACGAAGGTCCTCGCCCCACAGCCTCACTCCGCGCCGCCGTCCACCGGTGACAGTGTCGCGGACGTGCGGGTGGCGCACGCGCCAGTGGGGCCTCCGCACGGGGCAAGTGCGGTGTCCGCAGCCGTTGCGGCGCTTGCGGGAGATCACTGTGTCCCGGAGTGGCCGTGTCAGCCGAGCGGCCATCACTCCTTCGTTTGAATACTTTTTGTTTCCGATCAATTACTTAAAGTGGTCAAAGGTTGGTTGGGAGGAGTTTTATGCACACTCGAACATCCTGGGCAGCCGCTAAGGGGCACCGGCTGCCCATACGGCCCGTCCCCCTGCTGCGGCGAGGACGGGCATGCCACCGCCCTTGCCGGTGGGGCGGGTGCGGCGAACGCCGTCGGATGGGTGCTGATGGGGACCACGGCGCCTTCGCTGACCCGGCCTGCCGGACGAACTGGTAGGTCTCGATGCGGGATGGGCGGCGGGCGCGCGCCGGGTCCTCGCAGGTCAGTCGCAGTACCTGGCCGGCTCCCGCGCCGTCGAGGAATGGGACGGGACCTCCCCCCGGGTCAGTGGGGCGAGGTAGGTGACCCGCGCCGCCGAGGTCGGCTCGGCGACCCCAAACGGTCAATCGAACTCCCCAGCCTCGCCGTGCTGATCCTGGACGACCGGGCGATGTGCGACCTCGAAGCCGCTCAGGCCGAAGAGCCGTATGAGCTGGTGGGCCGCCGCTCCGCTCATCCCGAGGACATCCCCGGTGACCCCGATCGGTGGACATATGCAGGTGGATACCTGCATAATCGTCAACGTGAGCCTCGAAGCGAGAGGGATGGACTCGGTCTTCAAAGCGCTGGCCGATCCCACCCGGCGACTCCTGCTCGACCGCCTGCGCGAGCACAACGGCCAGACGCTGCGCGAGTTGTGCGAACGCCTGGACATGGCGCGCCAGTCGGCGACCCAGCATCTCGACGTTCTTGAGCGGGCCGGCCTCGTGACCGTCGTACGGCGGGGACGGGAACGGCTTCACTACCTCAACCCGGCGCCGATCCACGAGATCGAGGAGCGCTGGATCTCGGAGTTCGACAAGCCCCGCCTGCAAGCGATCAGTGCCATCAAGAACCAGGCAGAGGAGTACGCCATGACCAACGCACCCACCTCCGTGCCGACCTACGTGTACGTCACCTACATCCGCGCAAGCGCGGAGCAGGTGTGGCAGGCCCTGACGGAAGCGGACCTGACGGCGCGCTACTGGGGACATGCCAATGTCTCGGACTGGCAGCCGGGCTCGACCTGGGAGCACCGGCGCATCGACGGATCAGGCGCAGTCGACGTCGTCGGTCAAGTGCTCAAGGCCGAGCCCCCGACGCGCCTGGTCATCACCTTCGAGGACACCCCCGGCGCTGAACCGCCGAGAGAGCCGTCGGTCGTCACCTTCCTTGTCGAGCCGCACCACGACATCGTCCGCCTCACCGTCACCCACGAGAATCTCCCCGACCAGGCGATGTTCAACGGGATTTCGCACGGATGGCCGGCCGTGCTGGCGAACCTCAAGTCGCTGCTCGAAACCGGAGAAATTCTCCCCCAGGCGCCATGGGAAATGTCTCGCGCGCACGCCTGAGACGGATGTCGCCATAAACCTCTGTCGCGTTCACCCCGCGCACGACCCGGGAAAGAAGAAATGATGGATGCCAAGCCGCTGCGGGACGCCTACCGCGCGCTGTTGGACGCTGCCGCCACAGTGGCCGACTCCGGCGCCACGAGCCACGTCCCTCCGGCTGGTGAATGGAACGCCGACCAGATTCTGGCGCACGTTGCCATCATCAACGCCACAGCCATCGCCGCCGTTTCCACAATCGCCTCGGGAGGCAACACCACGTACGACAACCGCATGGCACTCGACACATGGACCATTGAACGCGTCATTGCGCTCGCCGGCGGTAACACGGGGCTCCGGAACCGCATCCGTGCCCAAGGAGACGCTCTGTGCGCACTCGGCGGACCGGCCCTGAGCGAGGCCGAACTCGGCACACCGGTGCCCACGCGGCTCCTGTCCAACGGCACAGTCCTGGTTGACCAGCCCGTTCCGCTGAGGGACCTCATCACCGGACTCGCAGAAGTGGAATTGCCCGGCCACGCGGCACAGCTCCTGGCCCTGCTGCCGAACGGCGCCGAGGCCGAAGCCACACCGTGATCTCCCGGCCTATCGCGACGGACAGCCCGTAAAGACCCAGACGTTGACCCGGCGCCCGGGACACAGCGCGGGCGGCAGGTGCCAATTCGGCACTCTTGAAACAGGCCCCAGCCGTCCAGCCCATCACCCGCCCCACCCGCGGCCCCACCGCCCACATCAGCCGGCGAGATTTGCGCAGAACATCGACCCCGAAACCCGCATCTCCACGGCCGAACTGTCGTTATCCCAACGACGTTCAGGACGAACACGCCCAACGTCTTTTCAAGGGCGTCCGCTGCGCGGTCACCGGGATGTGGTCGGTCCCCGGCTTCGGCCTCTTCGGCCGGCCCCGGGGACCGTCACCCGTTCCTGACCGCGCAGGCCGTTAGGGGAACGGGTGCCTTGTCACGGGTTGGTGCAGACGCCGGCCTTGAAACCAGGGTGCGGGTTGCCCTGCTGGCCGGGGATGCACTGCTTGCTGCCGGGACCGGGCTGGCCCGAGTCGGCGCGGTCGTACGGCCTGCGGACGATGCCGGTGAGCGTGGCGATCACGCGACCTCCCACAACGCCTCGGCTCCTGGCTCCGTTGTACGCGGACCGCTTTCGCCCAGGGCCCAGGTTGCCCGACGGCCGGTCATGAAACGCACTCCCCAGGCGGTCACCTCGGGGGAGCGGCTCCGGGGGCGGGCTCGGCGACCAGTTGGACAACGCCGCCCTGCTCGGCCGCCGGATGGGTGCTGACGGGAACCAGGGCGCCTTTGCTGATCGGGCCTGCCCGGGCGAACAGGTGGATCTCGGTGCGGGGCGGGCAGCGGACGTGCGCCGGGTCTAGCAGGCCACCAGCAGCACCCCGCCTGGCTCCCGCGCCGTCGAGGAACGGTGCGGGGCCTCTTCCGGGGGCTGGGGCCAGGTGATCTCTCCGGGTCAGGAGGTCAGGTGCTCCGCGAGGATCTTCAGGTGGGTGTCGCGGGCCTCGGCATGGCAGCGGCGTCCGGCCTCGGTGATCTCGACGAAGACGCCGCGGCGATCGTTCTCGCAGAGGCCGCGCTTGACGTAGCCGTGCTTCTCCAGGCGGGCGACCGTGCGGGACAGGGCGCTCTGGCTGAGGTACATCGCGGCGGCGATCTCCTGCATGCGGTGCTTCTCACAGTCGAGGTCGACAAGGCGGTCGAGCGTCTCGTACTCGCTCATGCTCAGGCCATGGGCGTCCTGCAGGGCGCGGTCCAGGGCGCACGCCACCGTGTTGTAGCAGGTCGCCAGCCCGCGCCATCGCGCGACCAGAGCAGCCTTCGCCTCCATGCCGCGGATCGTACCATGCGCACGCATCAGATGCACTCACATTAAATTCCTAAGAAATTAGTGCGTAGACATTTGATGCATATGCATGTACTGTCCTCCGACGTGACTATGACCGACACCTCACCTGCCTCCACCGTCCGTGTGCGGGGCGCCGAAGGCGCGCTGCCCGAACAGACCTGGACTCCCCGGCTGTGGGGGGTCCTCGCGGTCCTGTGCGCCGTGCTGTTCCTCGACGCCCTCGACGTCTCGATGGTGGGCGTCGCGCTGCCGTCGATCGGCGCTGAACTCGGCCTTTCCACCACATCACTGCAGTGGATCGTGAACGGCTACGTCCTCGGCTACGGCGGGCTGCTTCTTCTCGGCGGACGTACCGCCGACCTGCTCGGCCGCCGCCGGGTCTTTCTCGCCGCGCTGGCCGTGTTCGCGGTCGCGTCCCTGGTGGGCGGACTGATGAACGACGGTGCGATGCTGATCGTCACCCGTTTCGTCAAGGGACTGGCCGCCGCGTTCACCGCTCCCACCGCCCTGTCCATCCTGACCACGACCTTCCAGGAGGGGCCCGCGCGCAACCGGGCGCTGTCGGTGTTCTCCGTCTTCGGCGCCAGCGGCTACTCGTCCGGGCTGATCCTGGGCGGGCTGCTGACCGGCTTCGGATGGCGCTGGACGTTCCTGACGCCCGTCCCGCTCGCGGTCATCGCCCTGGTCGCGGGTGTCGCACTGATCCCTCGGGACAAGCCGGCGGCCGGTGGCGGCCATGACATCGTCGGCGCCGTGACGCTCACCGGCGGCATGCTGCTCGCGGTCTACACCGTGGTCTCGGCACCCGACCGCGGCTGGCTGGCCCCCATAACACTTGGCTCCGTCGTGCTCGCGGCCGCCCTGCTGACCGGCTTCTTCGTCGCGGAGAACAAGGTGCGGCACCCGCTGATCCGGCTCGGCATCCTGCGGATCGGCTCCATTGTCCGCGCCAACCTGAGCATTATCGCGCTGTTCGGCTCGTACCTCAGTTTCCAGTTCATGATGACGCTCTACCTGCAGGACGTCCTGCACTGGTCGCCGCTGGAGATGGCCATGGGGCTGCTTCCCGCCGGACTGCTCGTCGCCTTCGGATCCCCCTTCGTCGGACGCCTGATCGACCGATACGGGACGCCCCGCCTGATCACCAGCTCCATGACGTCCCTCACCCTCGGCTACGGCTGGTTCCTGGCCACGGCCGGGAACGCCCCGCACTACGTGGTCACGATCCTGCCGACGATGCTCTTGCTGGGCGGCGGGTTCGCGTTCGGGTTCAGCTCGATCATGGCGCAGGCCACCGACGGAATCGACGACTCCGAGCAGGGACTGGCCTCCGGCCTCGTCCAGACCTCGGGACAGGTCGGCGCCGCCCTCGTCCTGGCCGTGGTCACCGCGCTCGTCGCGGGTGGAACGACCGCCGGCGGCGGCTTCGCGGAGTTCCACCCGGGCGTCAACTTGGTCAGTGCCGTTGCCGTGGTGGGTCTGGCACTCAACCTGATCCCGCTCCTGCACCGCCGCCCGAAGCAAAGCTGACCTCCTTCCACTACGCGGGGGCTGCCTCCCAGAGGCGGCCCCCGCCTCAGCTGCACCACCCGCCGCCGGGGTTACTTGGGGCGTTTCCAGAAGGGGCGGCGGGGTGGGGACTCTCCGGTGAAGTCGGCCAGAACCTCCAGGGTGCGGGTCCATTGGTCGTTGATGGTGGCCCGGTCCGAGGTGGGCTGGAGTCGGCGTAGATCGTCGCGGAGGGCGGCCAGGGGAGCGACGTCCAGGAACTGCGCCTCCATGCGCTGGACGATCGACTCCAGGATCGGGAGGAGTTCGCCCAGCAGATGGTGGAGCCGCTGGTCGTCGGGGACCTGGCGAAGGCGGTTGAGGACGTTCGCCAGTTCCTGCTGGAACCCGGTGAGGGCGGGAGCGCGGCGGGACCGTCGCGAGGCGGGGTCCCTGCCGGTGGATCTGCCGAAGGGCCTACCGGAGACTCCGGCGCCGGCCGGTGGCGCGCCGTAGGGGGCGGCGCTCTTTGGCGGCGGGCCTGCGGGGGCGGGCATGCCACCGATGGGCATGCCGCCGGTGACCGTTGGGGGTGCGAAGGGTTCCGGGGCGGCCGCGAATGCGGCGGGTACGGCTCTCGGGACCGCCGTGGGCGGCGTCCAGCCGCGGGGGGATTCGACCGGCTGGACGACCTGGTGCGGGGTGCCGCCCTCGGCGACCACCCGGCTGTCCACGGCCACGAACGCGGTGAAGCGGCACAGGACGCCGAAGCGGAGAGAGGTTTCGATGATGCGCTGTTCCAGGTCGTCGGGGCCGCCGACCGTGTAGCGGTCTTCGAGGTCGCGCAGATGGGCGCGGGCCCAGATGGACGTGGCGGCGGGATCCTTGGAGACGATGCCGGTGGCGTGCTGTTCCCATGGCGTCCCGCTGGACGCGGTGCCGCGGACGGCGATCGTGCCGGACGGGTCACCGTGGAACCGCCCCGCGATCGTCAGGGGCACGCCGGGGAACAGGGCGCCCAGCCGGGCCGGGGCCATGGTGCCGGGGACGATCTCCAGCCCGTCGGCGTGCAGGGACAGGTCGGTCGCGAGCGGGGCGGCGATCCGGTGGTGGATGTGCTCCATCGCCTCGTCGAGGCGATCCTCGGATTCGACCAGTTCGCAGCGGCCTTGGCCGATGGAGGCGAGGCGGTTCAGGAAGCCGGCGTTGACGGCCTGGTCGATGCCCACCGTGTGGACGCGGACACCGTGGAGCCGAGGTTCCAGGTGGGCGAGGAGATGGTCTTCGTTGCCGACCTGGCCGTCGGTGATGAGAACGAGCACGCGGTCACGCGCGGAGTCGGCGAGCAGCCGGCAGCCCTCATCGAGCGGGGCGAGCATCTCCGTGCCGCCGCGCGCGTTCAGCGCGGCAAGGTGCTCCACGGCGCGGAACCGGTTGCGGTCGGTGCCGTCGACCAGGCCGGTGCCGAGGTCGCGGGGGCGTTCGATGACGTTGTCGAAGGACAGGACGGCGAACCGGTCCTCGCCGCGGAGCGTGTCGACGATGCGGGCGGCTGCGCGGCGGGCCGCGACCATCTTCCAGCCGTGCATGCTGCCGGAACGGTCAAGGACGAGGACGACGTCGCGGGGGTTCGGCCTGGCCTCCCCGGACGGCAGGACGGTCAGGCTGAACGTTCCCTCTTCGCCCGACTCGTCCGGGATCAGGGACAGGGCCGCGCTCTCGCGCGGGGCGAAGTCCAGGCGGAGGATGAAGTCGCGGTCGAGTCGCTCACCCGGCTGCAGGCGCACGGTGGTGCGCTCGCCTTCGCCCTCTTCGCTCACCACGTGCAGGGCCGAGCGGATCTGGGTCAGTGGCAGCCCGGCGGGGTCGATGTCGACGGAGACGGCGAGGCGCACCGGGTTGGGGAAACCGGGCAGGAGGACGGGCGGGCTGATCCGGGACGCGTCCGGTACGGCGTCGGTGTCGTCGGCCACCCCGGGGCCGGCGCGTTCCCCGTCCAAGGGGCTGCCCGGGATGTAGCGGGGGGCGACCACGAGCGGGAAACGGAATGTCGCGCTGGAGGCCGACTCGTGCGGCAACGGCTGATTGAGCGCCAGCCTGATGGTCACTCGTTCGCCGGGCAGGATGTTGCCGACCCGCATGCTGAACACGTCCGGGCGGTCTTCCTCGGCGATCGCGGCGCGGCGGCCTTCGGCGATGGCGGCGTCGTAGTCCTGGCGCGCCTGTCCGCGCTCTTTCAGCGTGCCTTCGATGACGCGGTCTGCCGCCTCCATGCGCAACGCGGTGACGGCGGCGCGGTCGGGCAGAGGGAAGATGTAGGTGGCCTCAAGCGGCGTGTCGAACGGGTTGCGGAAGCCTTGGACGACCTCGATTCCGGCGGCGAGACCCGTGATGGACGCGTGGACGTCGACGGAGTCGAGCGGCAGGTTTCCCTTGTCGGTGGTGAGTGCGCCGAGCCCGCGGTCGGGTACCGGGGGCTCGGTCTCGGGTAGCGGCAGAATGCGCACGGTCACTGGAACCTCCGGGAGTGATCGGCGGACGGAGAGTCGGGGCTTTCGGCGAGGGTGAGAAGACCGCGCCGGTGCAGCTCGTCGAGCAGGGGACGTGCGGCGGTCTCGATGGCGGCGAGGTCGTCGCCGCTCAGGGTGGGGCCGTCGAGCAGAACGGTGAGGCCCGGAGCCAGCCGAACCCCTTGGAGCACCGAGGGGAGCGGCCGGCCGTAATCGCTGACGACGGCTGCCCGGCTGTAGGACACGTCGGGTCTGGTGCGCCAGAAGTCGGTCTGTTCGTGGCCTCCTTCGCCGTCTGCCGAACCGGTCGGTGCTCTGGTGGGTTCTGCCGTGCGAGCGCTGCCGGCTGCGGGGCGCGGGGGAGCCGCTCGCCCGGCATTCCCGGCGGCGGATTCTTCCGGTTCTTCCGGCGACCGTGGTGCGGTGGTTCCCCGCGTTCGGCTCGGCTCGGGTCGGCCGCTTTCAAAGGGCGCCGGGTGCGCGGAGGCCGTTGGCGCGGTGGCGCCGCCGGCGGGGAGGCCGGCTATCCGGGCGAGGGTTTCGTCGGGGGCGGCGGCGAGTTCCATCTGGATCTCCGCGATCGAGTGGCCCGCGGCCTGGCGGCGTTTCACCGCGACGAGCTGGAGAAGGTGGCGCGGCCCGTACAGGGCGTTGCGGCCACGGCGGCCGAGGGGCGGGTCGACCAGGCCGATGGTGGTGTACCAGCGGATCAGCCGCTCGTTGGGGAGATCGCGCACCCGCCCGCTGACCTGTGCGGCTCCGTCCGCCGTGAGGGCGGTGGCGGCGCGTGCCGCCAGCTCGCCGATCGTCCAGGTCTCGTCCATGGCTCGATGATGACACTGTCACGATGACAGTGTCAAGTTCGAACGAAGATCGACTCTGGAGATCCTCGGCGGCTCCGTGCCGGCGGCGGACCTCGATCACCCGGCGGACGGCCTTGCGGTGCGAGTGGGCGACCTCATGCGCCATTACGGCAGAGCCGTTATTCATGTCGCCGTTCAGGTCGCGGCAACGAGGCATCGAACGGCTGTTCCCGCGATGGTGAAAATGGTCCTCTCGTGGCGAGAGGAGAAATATGTTCCACTCACGCTACGTCTCTACTTGATCGCTCATTGTGATGTCTTCCTGGTCGCATCAGGCATCTGATACTTACAGTATCTCGGTCAAATCAAACAAAGCTCCTAAATGGGACATTTGCCTAGAGCTTGCTGGATAGCGCTAGTAATGGTGGCCGGCGTTGGATTTGGATCTTCTGAATTGGTCTGTAAAGAGCGACCAGAGCCTTTAGGTTTTTCCGGTATGAACGACCGACTCCTGGTCGAGGCGCTGCGCGAGCGCGCTCTCGGCGCCCCGGCCGCGGTGTACGACGCCCATGCCCGCGGGCTCTACGCGTACTGCTGGTTCCGGTTGCGGTGCCGTGACGCGGCGCAGGTCGCCTTACGCGACACCTTCATCGTGGCCGAGGCGCACGTCGGTAGGCTGCGCGACCCCGACCGTTTCAGGACATGGCTCTACGCCATTGCGCGGCTGGAGTGCACACGGCGTCAGTCGCCTCGCACCAAGACACCGGACGTGCCGGTCGCCCACCACGACCAGGAGGACGTAGAGCGGCGCATAACGGCATGGCAGGCGGTTTCGGCGTTACGTCCGATCTCGCGGGAGATTCTGGATCTGAGGGTCAGGCGCCGGCTGTCGGTTCCCGACCTGGCGGCCGTGCTCGGCATGTCGCTGCAGGAAGCCCAAGAGGCTCTGGACCTCGCGCACCGCGAACTCGCCGAGACCTTAACGGCGGAGATACTCGCGCAGCAGGGGCCCTATGGTTGCCCCGAGCGTGCGCTGCTGCTGAGGGAACGGCGTGGTGAGCTCACTCACGACCTCAGCGGGCGGCTGACGGAGCATGCGAGATCGTGTTCGGTCTGTGGACCTTTCCGACTCCGGTCTGTGTCGGCCCAGAAGGTGTACGGGCTGCTACCAGAAGTGCATCCGCCGGCGGATCTGCGGCTACGCGTGATGAGTTGCTTCCTGGATCCCGAACTGGTCGGCTACAGGCTCTTCGCGGCCACCAGGGTCGCCGAGTTCACGCCCAAAGGTTTCCCCATTCAGTCCGTACGGTCCGGGCAGCAGGCGCGTCCAGGCCGATTCTCAGGGATCGGTCGCTTCCGCAGAGCCCCTTCCGCGAGCGTGGCAGGTCTCGGCGCTTCGGTCATCCGTGCCACGACGGTGCTGGCGGTGGTGGGGCTTCTGTCCGGGGGCGGGGTCGCCTCCATGTACGGGTTCGTGGGCACCGGCCGGAATCCCGCAGAAGGGGGTGCCGACGCACACCCCACGGCGGTTCCGGGCGTCTCGCAGATGCCGAAGTCCGGACGGCCGTCCGCAACTCATACGGATGGGCCGGGGACCCTTCAGTCCGCTCCTGTCTCCGCCACGTTCCCGCTCGGCGCGCGCGCCTCATCCGCCCCCCTGGCCGCTGTGCCCCTGCTGTCTCCAGACCCCGATTCCGGAACAGAGCCGATCGTGGCGGCCCCATGCGTCCTGACGGTTTCGCCGCTCTACCTGGACATGGCAGGAAGCTCGGACGGCTCCGTAGACCTGCGTGCGGGAGACGGAACAGTGGCCTGGCAGGCAAAGACTCGGGGCCCGATACGAGTTCAGCCGTCCTACGGACATCTTCAACCCGGCCAGAACGTGACCGTGCGCGTTCATGTCTCCCGGCAGGGGAACGCACGCGGGAGCGGCCTCATCACGTTCCGGCCTTGCGGACCCCAAGTGCAGGTGACCTGGCGGCAGAACGCGCCTGATCCGGAGCCGACGCCTACGCCGACGGGTTCCGCCCCAGCGAGTCCGACCACGACCCCCGGAACCCAACCCCCGGACACCACCCACCCCGCACCGTCGTCGGCTCCTGTGACATCACCGTCCTCAAGCACCGAGCCGGAGCCGACACCGTCCCCCACAGGGCGATCATCGGGGAGCACCTATTCCAGCCCGGCCCCGGCGACCACCGGATAACGGCGAGTGGCGGAGGCCGGCCGGATGAAGGCGAACCCCTATGGACGGCGAGAACCCTTCCGCACGACGTCCTGTGTGTGCGGAAGGGTTCCTCGCGAGACGTGTCGCATGGGCGATGGGGAGCGGATCAGCGCCGTCCGCGACTCCCTGCCCCGGCCTGGGCGCGGCCCACCGGCCGGTCGGCCGACCGGTCATGGGGACGGTGTCAGTGACCGCCCTGGTCGGCCGCGCGCTTGAGGGAACGCTCGATCTCCTGCTCGGCCTCGACACGCCCCACCCAGCTGGCGCCCTCGACCGACTTGCCGGGCTCCAGGTCTTTGTAGACCTCGAAGAAATGCTGGATCTCCAGCCGGTCGAACTCGGCGACGTGATGGATGTCGCGGAGGTGCTCCATGCGCGGGTCGGTGGCGGGGACGCACAGGACCTTGTCGTCACCACCGGCCTCGTCGGTCATCCGGAACATGCCCACCGCGCGGCAGCGGATGAGGCAGCCGGGGAAGGTCGGCTCCTGCAGCAGGACGAGCGCGTCCAGCGGGTCGCCGTCCTCCCCTAGGGTGTCCTCGATGAATCCGTAGTCGGCCGGGTACTGCGTCGCGGTGAACAGCATGCGGTCGAGGCGGATGCGTCCGGTCTCGTGGTCCACCTCGTACTTGTTCCGCTGGCCCTTCGGGATCTCAATGGTGACGTCGAAATCCAAGATGTCCTCCGCTCCCTGCGCGCGCGCAGTGAATAGTCTTTCGGGAGCCCGTGGGCGAGGCCGGCCCCACAGGACGAGTATTCCCTCGTATAAGGATGTCGCACGTTGGTGAGTGCTGAGTGGGAGAGGGGCGGTCACGTGCCTGGACGGGCCCGAACCCTCGTGATCCTGTCGCTGTCCCTCCTTAACGTTTTCACCGCCGCCGCGGGGCTGGCAGTGGTGAAACTCACACCTGCCCGGCATCTGTCCCCGCAGCCGCCGAGCGTGGCGGCGCGCGACCTCGTGCGCGCCCCCGCCACGTCGACCGTGGTCCCCGCCGCCGATGCCGGATCGGGCCGCCCGCCGAACCCGTCCGTCCTGGCGGGACGGCTCTCGGCGCTGATCGGCGGCCCGAAGGCGAAGATCAACGCAGTGGTGATCGACGCGGAGACGCGGCGGCCCCTCTACGAGCTGCGCGCCGACCGGCCCGCCACCCCGGCCTCGACGACGAAACTGGCGACGTCGGTGGCGGCGCTGGCCTCGGTCGGCCCCGCGCACCGGATCACCACCCAGGTCGTGCGCGGTACCGGAGGCGGAATCGTACTGATCGGAGGCGGGGATCCTACCCTGACGGCACTTCCGTCGCGTCCAGGGGCCGGCCGGCCGCCTTATGCGTCGCTATTGGATCTGGCCCATCAGACGGCTGCGGCGCTGAAGGCATCGGGGGTGCGCCAGGTACGTGTGGACTACGACGTGTCCGCGTACCAGGGGCCTCGCACGGCCGCCGGGTGGAAACCCAATTACCTGCCGGACGGCGAGGTCGCCCCTGTTACCGCCCTAGCCGTCGATGAGGGGCGCGTCTCACCGTTGGACCCGACCAGGAAGGCGCGGATTGCCGATCCACCCGCCTCTGCGGCGAGGCAGTTCGCGCGTTTGTTGTCCAGGGACGGAGTGAGCGCGAGGCCAGGACGGATGACTGTCGCGCCGAAGGAGGCGGCTCGGCTCGGTGCCGTCCAATCGCCGCCCATGTCCGCGCTGGTGGAGCATTTGCTGACTGATAGTGACAACGACGTTGCCGAGGCGGTGGCCCGCCAGGTCGCCATCAAGCTGGGGCGTCCGGCGACGTTCGCGGACGCGGCGCAAGCCGTCCGGCAGGTTCTCGCCAGGCTCGGTGTTGCGGAAGGCGTGTCGGTCAACGACGGCAGTGGGTTGTCGCCGCGCAACCGGATCTCGCCGCTCGCGCTTGCCCGCATCGTCTCGCTCGCGGCCGGTGAGAAACATCCGAAGCTGCGTTCGGCCATCACCGGGCTGCCCGTCGCCGGGTTCTCCGGGACGTTGAGGCCGCCGCGCTACACCGTCGCGGCCAGTCAGGCGGGTGCGGGGATGGTTCGTGCCAAGACCGGCACTCTGGCGGGTGTCAGCACGCTGGCCGGGCTCGCGTACGACGCGGATGGACGGCTGCTGGCGTTCGCGTTCATGGCGGGGGATGGGAAGGGACCGGTGGATCCGGGGAAGCTCGACCAACTCGCAGCGGCCGTCGCCGGGTGCGGCTGCGGCTGATTTTCGGTTATCCCCAGAATCTCGTTCTACTGCGGTGGGGCGGCGGGGATGGCGAGGGTGGAGGGGTACGGTCCGCCCCCGGGTGGGCGGGGCCTGTTTTTTTTGGCGCCTGGCTTCGGCGGGACGTGTATGGGCCGGTGGCGGGTGTGGGCGGGGCTGTACGGGAGATAACCAGAACGGTCGTTCGTTGAACGACCTAGTAGGGGCGCCTCGGCGCCGCGTCCGAAACGTACGGTGGAGTACATGAGCGCCTCAATGATCGACTGGAACGTGGCCGTTCAGGCCGGAACCCGGCTCGTCCGGCCGGGACCGCAGGTCAGCTATGACGAGGCCCGCGAGGTCGTGAAGGAGCTGCGCGAGCTGTCGAAGGTCGCCCACGGGCACGTGCGCGACTTCACCGGCATGGCGTCGGAACTCGATCCCGACCCGGCGACGGTTGTGGACAGGCCCGGCTGGATCCGTGCCAACGTGGACGGCTTCCGCGTGGTGCTGGAGCCGCTCATGGAGCAGATGTCCGAGCGGCGGAGCCCCGGCCCCTTCGGCGGTGCGGGCGACGTGGTCATCCAGGCGGTCGGTTCCCGCGTGACGGGGATGCAGGTGGGCGCGATCCTCGCCTACATGGCAAGCCGTGTCCTCGGGCAGTACGAGCTGTTCTTGCCGCCGGACCCGTCGGGGCGTGCTTCGACCGGGCGGCTGACCTTGGTGGCGCCCAACATTGTCCATGTCGAGCATGAGCTCAGTGTGGAGACGCGTGACTTCCGTCTCTGGGTGTGCCTGCACGAGGAGACGCATCGCGCCCAGTTCACCGGCGTCCCTTGGCTGCGTGAATACGTCCAGGACCAGATGACCAAGTTCCTGCTCGCGTCGGACCTCGACCCCGGTGCGATGCTGGACCGCCTCCGGGACGCGGCCGAGGCGGTGGCGGACGCGGTGCGCGGCGGCGACTCCAATCTCATCGACGCGATCCAGAGCCCGGAACAGCGCGAGATCCTCGACCGGTTGACCGCGGTGATGACGCTGGTGGAGGGCCACGGCGACTACGTCATGGACGCGGTCGGCCCGGACGTCGTCCCGTCCGTGCAACAGATCAGGGCCCGGTTCCAGGGGCGGCGTGAAGGCGGCTCCAAGCTCGACAAGACGATCCGGCGCCTGCTCGGCATCGACCTCAAGATGAAGCAGTACGCGGAGGGATCGCGGTTCGTCCGCCGGGTCGTCGCCGAAGCGGGCATGAGCGGCTTCAACCAGATTTGGCAGTCGCCGGAGACGCTCCCCACGCACGACGAGATCAAGGAGCCGGTGCGCTGGATGAGCCGGGTCCTCGGCCCCAGGGCCATCGACGCGCCGCCCAAGGCCAACGAAGCCTGAGCCGGGCTAGGGCGGATGCGCGGCCCCGCAAGGTGGTAGACGTGTGCCATGGGGCCTGATCCGGCGGTGGCGGCGGTACGTCTCGCGGTGCGGCGCGTACTCGCCGGTCTGCCGCGGGGCGCGATGGTGCTCGCCGCGTGCAGCGGAGGCGCCGACTCCCTGGCGCTCGCCGGGGCGCTCACCTTCGAGGCGCCCAGGGCGGGCCGTCCCGCCGGTGGCATCACGATCGACCACGGTCTCCAGGACGGTTCGGCCGAGCGCGCCGACGCCGTGGTCCGCACCATGGCGGGCCTTGGCCTGGACCCATCGGGATCGATCGCGGTCACCGTCGATGGGCCGGGAGGCCCGGAGAACGCCGCCCGCGAAGCGCGCTATGCGGCTCTCAGCGAAGCGGCGGGCAGGCTGAAGGCCGCAGCCGTCCTCCTCGGCCATACCCAGGACGACCAGGCCGAGACCGTCCTGCTGGGGTTGGCGCGTGGTTCCGGCGCCCGCTCGCTGGCCGGTATGCCGCCCGAGTTCAGGCGGCAGAACGTCCTCTATCTGAGACCCCTTCTGGGCCTCGACCGCGCCACCACACGCCGGGCCTGTACGGCGATGGGGCTGGACCCCTGGGACGACCCCCACAACGTCGACCACGCCTATGCGCGTGTGCGCGTACGGCACGAAGCCCTCCCGGTCCTGGAGAAGACCCTGGGCCCGGGTGTGGCCGAGGCATTGGCCCGTACGGCCAGGATGCTCCGTGACGATGCCGACGCCCTTGACGACCTCGCCGCTCGCGCTTACACCGATCTGGAGGCTCCGGAAGACGGCTACAGCGTCGCCATCGGGCTGGAGGGGCTCGAAGACCTGCCCAGAGCCGTCCGGACCAGGGTCGTGAGGATGGCCGCGGTGAAGGCCGGCAGCCCACCGGGTACGCTCGCGGCGGTTCATGTCGATGCGGTGGACCGGCTGGTCACGGCCTGGCACGGCCAGCGGCACGTGGATCTGCCCGGGGGGCTACGAGCCGTCCGGCGGTCCGGGAAGCTGCTGTTCGGCCCGGCGTGACCTCGCGACGTGTGCGCGTCGTCACGCGACGCGTCCGTCGTGCGCGGCGCGGATACGGCGCGTGCGACGGTGTCCATCCCACGTCCGTCCCACCGGGCGGGCGGGGGCTGAGCGAACAAGGGTGGGATTGTGGACGAGAAGGACCTGGGCGCCGAGCTGGCGAAGGTGCTGATCCCCGAGGATGATCTGCAGGCCAAGGTGCGGGAGCTCGCCGGGCAGGTCGACGCCGACTACGCGGGCAAGGACCTGCTGCTCGTCGGGGTCCTCAAGGGCGCCGTCATGATCATGGCGGATCTGGCGCGGGCACTGCACACGCCCGCCTCGATGGACTGGATGGCGGTGTCCTCGTACGGCTCGGGCACGAAGTCGTCCGGCGTCGTGCGCATCCTCAAGGACCTCGACACCGACATCCTCGACCGGCACGTCCTGATCGTGGAGGACATCGTCGACTCGGGCCTGACCCTGTCGTGGCTGGTGAGCAACCTGCGTTCGCGTGGCCCCGCCTCACTGGAGATCTGCGCGCTGCTGCGCAAGCCGGAGGCGGTCAAGGCCGACCTCGACGTGAAGTACATCGGGTTCGACATCCCCAGCGAGTTCGTCATCGGGTACGGGCTCGACTACGCGGAGAAGTACCGGAACCTGCCGTTCGTGGGGACGCTCGCCCCGCACGTGCATGGCGGTGACGGGGCCTGACCGTCCGGCCGGGCCCGTCCGGCGGCCGGGTCCGGCCGTCCTGCACCGGCCTGAACCCGGAGGGAGCCGTGCTGGTCACAGCCTTGCAAAGTGCTTCAGGGAACAAGAGACCGTGACGAATCGTTGCAAAGGTCGTTGACAGGTATATGGAAGGGATGCGGGAGGACGCGTCGGCTGCGTCGCCCGCGCCTGCGGTGTACCGTCGGTGTCCCGGACCCTGGGTTCGGGGGAGCCGTATGAGGGAAGCCGCCACGGCGGGTCCGACGTCCCGGACGACGGGCCTTTCGTTGGACGCATCGTTGGTCGCAGTGGCGTTCGTCCCCCCGGACGGGCGGGGATCGCACACAGACGTTGGTCAGGAGGGACGGGCCCCGTAAGGGGTGACCGGATAAATGGACGTGAAGCGCTACTTTCGCGGGCCGCTGCTGTGGATCCTGCTGGTCGGCATTGTGGTCGCCCTCTTCATGTGGGGCGTCAACCCCGGCCAATCGTTCAAGAACGTGGACACCTCCAAGGTGGTCCAGGAGATCAACGCGGGGCAGGTGAAGTCCGCCAAGATCATCGACAAGGACCAGCGGATCGAGGTCACCCTCAAGAACGGTGACCAGCAGCAGGCGTCCTGGGTCGACGGCCAGGGGCTGCAACTGCAGCAGCAGTTGCAGAAGCAGGCCGACGCCGGCAACCTGCCCGGCGCTTACAACGTCGATGTCCCCAAGCAGAGCTTCTTCCTGAACCTGCTGTTCAGCCTGCTGCCCATCGTGGTCATCGTGCTGATCTTCCTGTTCATCATGAACCAGATGCAGGGCGGCGGCTCGCGGGTGATGAACTTCGGCAAGTCCAAGGCCAAGCTCATCACCAAGGACACCCCGAAGACCACCTTCGCCGACGTGGCCGGGGCCGACGAGGCCCTGGAGGAGCTGGAAGAGATCAAGGACTTCCTGCAGAATCCGGCGAAGTTCCAGTCGATCGGCGCCAAGATCCCCAAGGGCGTGCTGCTGTACGGCCCGCCCGGCACCGGTAAGACGCTGCTGGCGCGCGCCGTGGCCGGTGAGGCCGGCGTGCCCTTCTACTCGATCTCCGGTTCGGACTTCGTCGAGATGTTCGTCGGTGTCGGCGCGTCCCGGGTCCGTGACCTGTTCGAGCAGGCCAAGGCCAACGCCCCCTCGATCATCTTCATCGACGAGATCGACGCCGTCGGGCGGCACCGCGGCGCGGGCCTCGGCGGCGGCCACGACGAGCGCGAGCAGACCCTCAACCAGCTGCTGGTCGAGATGGACGGCTTCGACGTCAAGGGCGGCGTGATCCTGATCGCGGCGACGAACCGTCCCGACATCCTCGACCCGGCGCTGCTGCGTCCCGGACGGTTCGACCGGCAGGTCACCGTGGACCGCCCGGACCTGGAGGGCCGCAAGGGCATCCTGCGGGTGCACGGCCGCGGCAAGCCGTTCGCGCAGGACGTCGACCTGGACGTGATCGCCCGCCGTACCCCGGGCTTCACCGGCGCCGACCTGGCCAACGTCATCAACGAGGCGGCGCTGCTGACCGCGCGGTTCGACCGCAAGCTGATCGACATGGACACCCTTGAGGAGTCCATCGACCGCGTCATGGCCGGGCCGGAGCGCAAGACCCGGGTGATGTCGGAGAAGGAAAAGAAGATCATCGCCTACCACGAGGGCGGGCACGCGCTGGTGGCGCACGCGCTGCCGAACTCCGACCCGGTGCACAAGGTGACGATCCTTCCGCGTGGGCGGGCCCTGGGCTACACCATGACCCTCCCCATGGAGGACAAGTTCCTCACCACGCGTTCGGAGATGACCGACCAGCTCGCCATGCTGCTGGGCGGCCGTACCGCCGAGGAACTGGTCTTCCACGAGCCGACCACGGGTGCGGCCAACGACATCGAGAAGGCCAGCGCCATCGCCCGCAACATGGTGACCGAGTACGGCATGAGCGAGCGCCTGGGCGCGCGTAAGTTCGGCTCCGGCCAGGGTGAGGTCTTCCTGGGCCGCGACATGGGGCACGAGCGTGACTACTCGGAGGACATCGCGTCCGCCATCGACGACGAGGTCCGCCGCTACATCGAGGCCGCGCACGACACGGCGTGGGAGATCCTCATGGAGTACCGGGACGTCCTGGACGAGCTCGTCGTCAACCTGATGGAGAAGGAGACCCTGTCGAAGAACCAGGTGCTGGAGATCTTCGCGCCGATCCAGAAGCGGCCGCACCAGAACTCCTACACCGGCTACGGCAAGCGTCTCCCGTCCGACCGTCCGCCGGTGCTCACGCCCAAGGAGCTGGCCCTGCTCGGCCCGCAGGACGTCACCGACCTGACCAAGAACAACGGCCAGGGCGGCGGCGTCCCCTCCGACGCGGTCGACCCGGCCCAGGGCGAGAGCTGACCGTCTTGGCGATTCCGTACGACGAGGCGCCGATCGAGAATGACCCGCCGGGCGAGACCCTGCACGGCGGGCATTTCGATCACGCGCGCATCGAGAAGGCCGTGCGCGAGATCCTGATCGGCATCGGGGAGGACCCCGACCGTGACGGGCTGCGCGACACCCCCGCGCGGGTGGCGCGTGCGTACGCCGAGCAGTTCGCGGGCCTGCGGCAGGCGCCGGAGGACGCGCTCACCACGGTGTTCGACGCCGACCATGAAGAGATGGTCCTGGTGAGGGACATCGAGGTCTACTCCGTCTGTGAGCACCACCTGGTGCCCTTCCACGGTGTCGCCCACGTGGGTTACATCCCCAACAAGAAGGGGCAGATCACCGGGTTGTCGAAGCTGGCCCGGCTGGTGGACGTGTACGCGCGTCGCCCGCAGGTGCAGGAGCGGCTGACGAGCCAGGTCGCGGACGCGCTGATGAGCGTGCTGGAGCCGCGCGGGGCGATCGTGGTGATCGAGGCGGAGCATCTGTGCATGACGATGCGCGGTGTCCGCAAGCCGGGCGCGAAGACGGTGACGTCGGCGGTGCGCGGTGACTTCCGAGATCACGCCGAGACCCGGTCCGAGGCGATGAGCTTGATCCTCGGCCGTTAGTGACCGCCGGGCCGTTCCCGGAGACCCGAACCACCTGAACGGGCCTCAGCGTCGCGCTGAGGCCCGTTCTGCCGGTTCCGGCGGGTATGGGGCGGACGTGACGGAATGGTGGAGGCGTCGCGCCGACCGTGTGGCCGCAGCGCATAGGGTGGGGTGACATGACCAATGCCGTAGTCCCGGGGCTGCCCGCGCCAGGGCGGTGCCTCATCATGGGCGTGGTCAACGTGACCCCCGACTCCTTCTCGGATGGCGGAGCCTGGTTCGACCCTGAGAAGGCCGTCCGCCATGGGCTGGACCTCGTCGCGGAGGGCGCCGACATCGTGGACGTGGGTGGCGAGTCCACGCGCCCCGGTGCGCAGCGTGTGTCCGAGGACGAGGAACTGCGCCGCGTGATCCCCGTCATAGAGGCGCTCCGTTCCGAGAATGTTCCGGTCAGTGTCGACACCATGCGCGCCGAGGTCGCCGAGGCCGCCATCAGCGTGGGCGCCCGGTTGGTGAACGACGTCAGTGGCGGGTTGGCCGATCCGGACATGCCACGGGTGGTCGCGGCCGCGGGCGTCCCCTACGTGGTGATGCATTGGCGGGGCCACAGTCATGACATGCAGACCCGCGCCCTCTACACGGACGTCGTCCGCGAGGTGCGGGACGAACTGCTGCAGAGGGTCGATGCCGTGCTGCGCGAGGGCGTCGACCCGTCGATGATCGTGCTCGACCCCGGGCTGGGGTTCGCCAAGAGCCCGAAGGCGGGGCACAACTGGGCGCTCCTGGCGCGGCTCGACGCGCTGACCGAGACCGGATATCCGGTGCTGGTCGGTGCGTCCCGCAAGAGCTTCCTCACCAGGCTCCTAGCGGATGCCGACGGGACGCCCCGCGCGTTCGCCGAATGTGATGACGCCACCGTGGCCACCACGGCCCTGGCCGCCGCGGCCGGGGCATGGGGGGTACGGGTTCACCGCGTCCGCCCCAATGCGGACGCGGTGCGCGTGGCGGCCGCCGTCCATGCGGCCCGTCCACCAGATGACGAGATCTCGGAACCGGCCGCGGCGGACGGTCGCGCCGGACAGGGGGGACATCGCGTATGAGCCGTGCCGTGAACCGCGCCGACGTGGACGAGGTCCACGCCGAGTTCTATGCCGCGTTCGAGGCCGGCGACTTCGACCGGATGTCGGCCGTGTGGGCGGACGGTCCGTACGCCGACGGCGTCTCCTGCGTGCATCCGGGCTGGACGATGCTGCGGGGACGTGAGGAGGTGCTGCGTTCTTGGGCGCTCATCATGGCCAACACGACCTACATCCAGTTCGTGCTGACGGATATCGAGACAGATGTCTATGGCGACCACGCCGTGGTGACATGTAAGGAGAACGTCCTTACCGCCGATGAGGACACAGAGGCGGGCTTCCTCGCGGGAGGGAGCATCGTGGCGACGAACTTGTTCGTCCGGACCGGCGGGGAGTGGCGGCTCCTGCTCCACCACGGCTCCCCGGTCCTCAATGTCGTGGATGCAGAGGAAGAATGACTCTCGACCGCATCGAACTGCGCGGTCTCCGGGCGCGGGGACGGCACGGATGCCTGCCCGCCGAGCGTGAGCTGGGCCAGGAGTTCGTGGTGGACGCCGTGCTCGGCCTCGACACCCGTCCCGCCGCCGCCGCCGACGACCTCTCGCTCACCGTCGACTACGGGACGCTCGCCGGCCGTCTGGTCGCGGCCGTCGAGGGCGAGCCCGTCGACCTCATCGAAACGCTCGCCGACCGGCTGGCGACAATATGTCTGGAAGACGGGGCGGTAGCCGAGGTGGAGATCACCGTCCACAAGCCGAGCGCCCCCGTGCCGCACCCCTTCACGGACGTCGCCGTGAGGATCAGGAGGAGTCGCCCATGACAGCGTCCGACCGCATGCCCGACCGCACCGCCACCGGTGGGCACATGCTGGTCCAGCACCGTGTCGTGTTCTCGATCGGCAGCAATCTCGGGGACCGGCTGGACAACATCCAGGAGGCGGTCGACGCGCTGTTCGACGCGCCGGGGCTGAACTTCGTGGCGATCTCCCCGGTCTACGAGACCGCGCCCTTCGCGCCGCCTGGGGAGACCATCCCCGAACAGGGCGACTTCCTCAACGTCGTGCTGGTGGCCGACACGCGGCTGCCTCCGGAGAACCTGCTTGAACGCGTCCTGAACATTGAGAACTCCATGCGCCGGGAGCGCGTGGTCCGCTGGGGGCCCCGCACCCTGGACATCGACATCGTGACGTTCGGTGACTTCTCCTCCGACGACCCTGATCTGACGCTTCCCCATCCGCGCGCGCACGAACGTGCGTTCGTGCTCGTCCCGTGGGCCGACATCGAGCCGGACGTGCTTCTGCCCGGGCATGGCCGTGTGGGTGACCTGGCCCAGGCCAAACAGTCCGAGGGCGGCCCGTCGGCGGTGCGCCGGCGGGAGGATCTGGCCCTGCAGCAGCCTGCATGAAACCGTCCCGCCCGCTGTTCCTCGTCGCCCTGACCGTCGTCTTCGTGGTGGTCACCTGGGCGGTGTTGCATACGGCCTATGTGTCCTTGCCGCCGCTGCCATGGACGGCGGTACCGACGCTGTTGCTGCTCGCCTTGGGCGAGGCCTTCACCGGCTGGAACGTGCTGCGCCGTATCCGCCGCAAGCCCGACAAGAGGCACGCGCCGGACACCGGTCGTAAGGGGCCGAAGCCGCTGGAGCCGATGGCGGTGGCGCGCCTGGCCGCCCTGGGCAAGGCCAGCGCGCATTCCGCCGCCGTCATCGCGGGCGTGTTCGGAGGGTTCGCCGTCAACCTCGTGTCCCAGCTCGACAAGCCGACCCCCCGTCACGACTTCTTCGTCAGCGGCGGCACGTTCCTGGCCGCCGTCGTGCTGGTGGCGGCGGCGTTCTTCCTGGAGTACGCGTGCCGGGTCCCCAAGGGGCCCGACGATGAGGAACACGACCACCGGGCCTCCCGCGCCTAGGCGCTCATTTGTCGATGTCACCGACGACGAAGAACATCGACCCGAGGATGGCGATCATGTCGGCGACCAGGTGGCCGGGCAGCAGTTCCGTGAGGACCTGGATGTTGTTGAACGACGCGGACCGCAGTTTCAGCCGCCACGGGGTCTTCTCGCCACGCGACACCAGGTAGTAGCCGTTGATGCCGAGGGGGTTCTCCGTCCAGGCGTAGGTGTGCCCCTCCGGCACCTTCAGGACCTTCGGAAGCCGCTGGTTGATCGGGCCGGGCGGGAGTTCGGCGAGGCGCTCCAGGCAGGCGTCGGCGAGATCCAGGGAGGCGTGTACCTGGTCGAGGAGGCATTCGAAGCGGGCCAGGCAGTCGCCCTCCGTGCGGGTGGCCACGCGGACGTCGAGGTCGCCGTAGGCGAGGTACGGCTCGTCCCTGCGCAGGTCGAAGTCGACGCCGGACGCCCGTGCGATGGGCCCGGACACCCCGTACTGGAGGATCTGTTCCCGGGTGAGGACGCCGACGCCCCTGGTGCGGGCGCGGAAGATCTCGTTGCCCATGATGAGGTCGTCGATGTCGCCCATGCGGGCACGGACCTCGGAGACCGCCTTCCGCGCGCGCGCCGTCCAGCCGGCGGGGAGTTCCTCCTTCAGGCCACCGACACGGTTGAACATGTAGTGCATGCGTCCGCCGGAGATCTCCTCCATGACCCGCTGCAACGTCTCACGCTCACGGAACGCGTAGAAGATCGGAGTGATGGCCCCGATCTCCAGCGGATACGAGCCGAGGAACATCAGATGGTTGAGGATCCGGTTCAGCTCGGCCAGAAGGGTCCGCACCCATACGGCGCGTACCGGGACCTCCATGCCGAGCATGCGTTCCACAGCGAGGACGACGCCCAGCTCGCTGGAGAACGCCGACAGCCAGTCGTGCCGGTTCGCCAGTACGATGATCTGCCGGAAGTCCCGGACCTCGAAGAGCTTCTCCGCGCCCCGGTGCATGTAGCCGACGATGGGCTCCGCGGCCGAGATGCGCTCGCCGTCCAGGGTCAGCCTCAGCCGGAGCACGCCGTGCGTGGACGGGTGCTGGGGGCCGATGTTCAGCGTCATGTCCTCGGTGGCGAGCTCCTTGGCGCCCGCACCGATCCCGACGATCCGTTCGGTGGTCATGGTCGCGCCTCCGCCGCTCCGGTCACCGCTTCATGGTCCCATGGCGAGCGGTACTCGTTTTCCGGTTGACTAGGGAGCAATGAACCCGAGCCACGGCGAACCGCCGTACGAGCCCGCCGCGCATCCTGGACCGCAGGGCGCGGCGCACCCGCCCGCGTCCCCCGGCCCGGGACCCGGCGGCCGACCTCCAGGTCAGGTACCGGCACATTACCCGCCGCAACAGCAGACGCCGCCCGTCTACCAGGCGGATCAGGCCTTCGCCCCCGGCGGCGACCTCCAGTGGGCGCCCATCTCCAAGCGGCACGCCTGGCACAGGCTTCTCACCGCCGTTCTCTGGGCCGTTCCCATCGGCGGTGTCGGCGCGTTCGTCGTGTGGCGGAACGGTGGCGGGACGGCCGCCGCCATGTGGATCGTCGCCGTCGTCCTCGGGACGGTCGTCACCTGGCTGGTCGCCGAACTGGATCGGCGGGCGTACGGGTATGCCGAGCGTGCGGACGACCTCATCGTCACGCACGGTGTGTTCGTCAAGCGGCTCATCGTCGTCCCCTATGGGCGGATGCAGTTCGTGGACGTCACCGCGGGGCTCCTCGAACGGTGGATGGGAATCGCCACCGTCCGGATGCACACGGCCGCCGCGGCCACGGACGCGACCATTCCGAGCCTGCCCGCCGCTGAGGCCGCTCTTCTGCGCGACCGTCTCGCACAGAAGGGCGAGGAACGGAGCATGGGGCTATGAGTGGCCCCTACGGCCCCTACGGTCCGCCAGGGCGACCCGGTCCGCCGGGACGGCCCGGCCCATATGGCCCTCAAGGCCGTCCGGGCCCGCCCTATGGCCCACCACCACCGCCCTACGGCCCTCCAGGGCCCGCCGGCCCGCCGTACGGTCCGCCCCGTCCTCCGTACGGGTACGGCCCGCCACCCGGCTACCGTCCGCCGGTCAGGTTCTCCGAGGGCACGCACAGGCTCCATTGGGCGACGGCCCCCCTGCGCGCCTTCATCTTCCTCATCATCTACTTCGTCCTGCTCGGCTTCCCTCTGCTGGTGACCCAGACAGACCACGGCATCACCCTGGCGCTCACCCCGGAGGTCATCTTCAGATTCCTCATCGTGACTCTCCCCATGGGGCTGATCGCGGTGGGAACGGGCCTCTGGACTTGGCTCGCCCTCCGTTTCCGCATCGACAACGACGATCTCGTCGTCGAGACCGGTCTCCTCCGTAAGAACAAGCGCCGTATCCCGCTGTCGCGCATCCAGGCCATCGACCTTGTCCGCCCGCTGGTGACGAGGATGTTCGCCCTGGCGGAGGTGCGAGTGGAACTGGCGGGCGGCGAGCAGAGCGAGATCGCCCTGCGGTATCTGGGACGGCACTCCGCCCAGCAGTTGCGCGCCGAACTCCTCGCCCGTGCCGCCGGGCTCCCCGGCCACACACCGGAGGCCCCGGAACGTCACCTGTGGCGCGTCCCGTTCGGAACGCTCTTCGCGTCCCTGATCGTGAAGCTGCCCGTCCTGGGGACGGGCCTGCTCTTCTTGGGCTCCCTCGTCTTCCTCGTGGCGTACGCGGAGGGCGGCATACTGGCCGTCACCATCCCCGTCCTGCTGGGGCTCATCCGCGCGGTGATCGCACCCCTGGTGATGTACGCCAACTTCACGGTCGCGATGTCACCGGACGGAATCCGCCTCCGCTACGGGCTCTTGGAAACCAGGATGCAGACGCTTCCTCCGGGGCGCGTCCAGGCCGTCAGCATCGTCGAACCGGCGATCTGGCGGAGTTTCGGCTGGGCCCGTGTCGAGGTCACCGTCGCCGGCTATGCGGGCGAGCGTCAGGCCCTGTCCTCGACCCTGCTGCCCGTCGCGCCCCGCCATGTCGCCATGCACCTCGTCTCGCAGGTCTTCCCCGGGACGCATGTCGACGGTGTCCCCCTGGTCCCCGCGTCCTCCAAGGCTGTGGCGGTCGACCGCGCGGACGGCGCAGGCACCGACGACGTGGTCTTCGTGGCCCGGCACGGCTGGCCCTGCCGCCGCACCGACGTGATCGCCCACGCGCGCGCGCAGAGTGTCCGGCTCACCGTGAACCCGCTCCAGCGTCTCCTCGGCCTGGCCACCGTCCACGTTGACGCGCCCCCAGGGCCGGTCCAGGTCACGGCCACCGACCGCGATCTGGGCGAGGCCCGCGCGATCGTCGACAGCACCGCCCGCCGTGCCCGCGCCGCCCGCCGGGCCACCGGCGACCCCACCCGCTGGGCCCGCTGACGTCCCGGCGGGGTGGCCCTGACCTGGGGGGCGGTGACCTGGGGGCGGTGTCCGAAGTGGGTGAAATGCGCATATCTTCGGGGCATGAGTGACGCGGTGTACGACCCCTGGTCCCCCGAGTTCGTGGCGGACCCCTACCCGGTGTTCGAGCGGCTCCGCGAGGAGCGCCCGGTGTTCTTTCACGAGCCGACGGGGCAGTGGGTGATCAGCCGGTACGAGGACGTCGATGCGCTGCTGCGGGACCGACGGCTCGGACGGTCGTACCTTCACATCGGGAGCCACGAGGAGTTCGGCCGGCGGCCGGAGGCCGACTTCCTCAAGCCGTTCTGGGACCTCGTCCGCGCCGGGATGCTGGACGTGGAGCCGCCCACGCACACGCGGCTGCGGCGGCTGGTGTCGAAGGCGTTCACCGCGCGGATGGTGGAGGGGCTGCGCCCGACGATCAGACGGCTCGCCACCGAGCTGGCCGGGGCCCTCGCCGACGAGGGCGGCGGCGACCTGCTCGCCGAGATCGCCGAGCCGCTGCCGGTCAACGTGATCGCCGAGATGCTCGGCGTCCCGCCCGAGGACCGGTATCTCCTGCGTCCCTGGTCGGCCGGCATCTGCGGCATGTACGAGCTGAACCCTCCGGAGGAGGCGCGGCGCACCGCCGTCCGCGCCGCCGTCGAGTTCTCCGACTATCTGCGCACGCTGGCCCGCAGCAGGCGGGACGAGCCGCGCGACGACCTCATCACCGCGCTCGCGCAGGTCGTGGACGAGGGCGACCGGCTCACCGAGGATGAGCTGGTCGGCACCTGCGTCCTGCTGCTCAACGCCGGGCACGAGGCCACGGTCAACGCGACCGGCAACGGCTGGTGGTCGCTGTTCCGCAACCCCGGCGAGCTGGAGCGTCTCCGTGCCGAACCGGAGCTCGTCCCCACGGCGGTGGAGGAGCTGCTGCGCTACGACACCCCGGCGCCCATGTTCGAACGCTGGGTCCTGGAGGACATCACGGTCGCCGGCGTCGACATCCCCCGCGGGGCGGAGGTGGCGCTTCAGTTCGCGTCCGCCAACCGGGATCCGGAGGTGTTCGCCGAGCCGGACCGGCTCGACCTGTCCCGCGACCCGAACCCGCACATCACGTTCGGGCTCGGCATCCACTACTGCCTGGGCGCCCCGCTCGCGCGCATCGAGCTCACCGAGTCGTTCGGCGCGCTCCTGCGCGCCGCCCCCGACCTCCGCCTGTCCGCGGAGCCGCAGTGGAAGCCCGGGTACGTCCTGCGCGGCCTGGAGGCGCTGCACGTGGAACGCTGACCCCGGGCCGCGGCCCCGGTCAGGGGGAGAGGACGGCGGGGATCGGGACGCCGACGGTCTGGGCGAGCCACCCGAACCCGCCCAGGCCGGACGGGTCGATCAACTCCGCGTCCTCGCCGGCGTGGCAGAGAGCGGCGACGTAGCCGCAGGGATCGCGGTGGGCCAGGTCCAGCGGCGGGCGGGTGCCGGACAGGCCGAGGCCCAGCAGGGCATCGCGCTGGGTGGTCAGGAGGGTGGACGTCGCGCCCGCGCGCTCCCCGGCGATGCCGCAGGCGTCCAGCGCTACGTGGGCGGTGACGTCGCACGATCCGTCCGGGACGGCCGGGACGGTCGCGCCGTCCCGGTATCCGGTCAGCGTCCCGTACACGGGGCGGGCCCCGCGCGAGTGCGAGTAGTCCACGGCGAGCGCGAGCCCCCGGGAGAGCCGCCTGATCACCGCGGCCCAGGCGTTGCAGCGCGGGTGGCCGATCTCGGCGCGGTCTCCCGGCTCGCGGAGCGGCCACCAGCGCTCCAGCCAGTCGCTGTCCTCGGCGGACGGCCACGGCCCGGGACGTTCGGTCCCGGTGGCCGGGTCGACCAGCACGGTCCGGACACCGTCCGGCGTGCGTTCGACCACGTCCAGGGGCACGTTGTCGAGCCACTCGTTGGCGACGGCGAGGCCGGTGATGCGGTCGGGCAGGTCCGGCCGCCAGACGATCCGGTCCGGCACCTCCGCGGGGCGGGGCGCGATCTCCACCGCGGTAGGGGCGAGCCGGGAGGCCAGGTCGGCGGGCGCGTCGGCCAGGATGTTGCTCAGCAGGCGCCCGGATCCGGCGCCGATGTCGACCACGTCCAGCCGGTCGGGACGTCCGAGGAGGGCGTCGACCTCGACCAGCAGGCGGACGACGGCGGCGGCGAAGCGCGGGGACGCGTGCACCGAGGTGCGGAAGTGCTCCGCCGGGCGTTCTCCGCGCCGGTAGAACCCGTCCTCCCCGTACAGCGCCCGCTCCATCGCCGTGCGCCATGTCAGCCATTCGGGAACCAACGCCTCCACAACTGTGACGTTACCGTGGGCGACGGCGTCCCTCGCGCCCTCCTTGCGGTGGACAGGGGTCAGACCTGCGGCTGATCCGCCGCTGACCAGCGTGTACGTACCCTGTCGCCATGGTGGCGAGCGTGTGGGATTGGCTGCGGCGTAAGAAGCCGCTGGTCGACGCGTTCTACGCGGCACAGGTTCTGCTCATGTCCCTGCCCGGCATCCTCGCGGGCGCGTACGGGATCCAGACGCCGCGGTTCCTGATGTGGACGGCGGCGCTGACCGGTCCGCTCATCCTCCGCCGGACGTTCCCTCGCACGGTGTTCACCGCGGTTGCGCTGGTCTCGTGCGTCCAGTGCGTCTTGCAGGTGCCCACGATCCCGGCGAACCTGGCCGTCCTGATGGGGCTCTACACGGTCACGGCCGGATGCTCGTTCCGCTGGGGTCTGGCGGCGGCGCTGGTCGCGGAACTCGGCGCGGGCATGGCGACCTACCGCTACGCGGCCAGTGCCGATCACCGCAGAACCACGTTCCTCATGCTGACGGTGCTGGTCGCGGGCGTGTACGTGCTCGGCCTGCACATGCGGACGCGCCGGGCGTACCTGCGTTCGGTGGAGGAGCGGGCCGAGCGGCTGGAGCGCGAACGCGACAACGAGGTCAAGGTGGCCATGGCAGCCGAGCGGGCGCGTATCGCCCGGGAACTGCACGACGTCGTGGCGCACAACGTCAGCGTGATCGTCGTGCAGGCCGACGGCGCGTCCTACGCGATCGACACCGACGTGGGGCGGGCCAGGCAGGCGCTCGACACGATCTCCTCGACCGGGCGGCTGGCGCTGGCGGAGATGCGGCGGCTCCTCGGCGTCCTGCGCGAGGACGACGACGCGGGGGCGTTCGCGCCGCAGCCGGGGGTGGCCGAACTGGCCGACCTCGTGGAGCAGGTCCGCGCGTCCGGGCTGGCGGTGACCTACGAGGTGGACGGGGTGCCCGCGGCCATGTCGCAGGGGCGGCAGCTCACCGTCTTCCGGATCGTCCAGGAGGCGCTGACCAACGCGCTCAAGCACGCGGGCCCGCGGGTGAACGTGTCGGTGCGGCTGCGGTACGCCGATGACGCGCTGGAGATCCGGGTGGAGGACGATGGGCGCGGCGCGGCGGCCTTCGACGACGGACGGGGCCACGGCCTCGCCGGAATGCGCGAGCGCGTCGCCGTGTACGGCGGCGGCGTCCGCGCGGCCCCGCGTCCCGGCGGCGGCTTCGAGGTGGTCGCGACCCTTCCGGTGCGCGAGGAGGTCGCGGCATGACCAGGCGGACCGAGAGGGGCGCGGCCTGCGCGGCCGGTCGTCCCACAGGGAGTGTGCATGATCGAGGTTGAGGACGCGGCGCCGCCCATCCGGGTGGTGCTGGTGGACGACCAGGAACTGGTGCGGGCCGGGTTCCGGATGGTCCTGGACGCGCAGCCCGACATCGAGGTCGTGGGTGAGGCCGGCGACGGCGTGAAGGCGGTGGAACTGCTGGGCGGCACGCGCGCCGACGTGGTGCTCATGGACGTGCGGATGCCGCGGATGGACGGCATCGAGGCGACCCGGCGGGTGGTGGCGCGGTCCGGGCCGAAGGTGATCATCCTGACCACGTTCGACCTGGACGAGTACGCGTTCGCGGCGCTCAAGGCGGGGGCCGGCGGGTTCCTGCTGAAGGACGCGGGGCCGGCCCAGCTCATCGAGGCGATCAAGGCGGTGCACTCGGGGGACGCGGTGGTCGCGCCGAGCACCACCAAGCGCCTGCTGGACCGGTTCGCGGTGCACCTGCCGGACGCGGAGGAGAAGGCGGGCGGCGCGCTGGAGACGCTGACCGAGCGGGAGGGCGAGGTGCTGCGGCTCGTCGCGCGCGGCATGTCGAACGCGGAGATCGCGGGCCGGCTGTACGTCTCGGAGGCCACGGTCAAGACGCATATGGGGCGCATCCTGATGAAGCTCGGGCTGCGGGACCGCGTGCAGGCCGTCGTCTTCGCCTACGAGACGGGTCTGGTCAAAAGCGGCGGGCGAGGTCACTCCGCGTAAACGATCTGATCGTTCGCCCTCCTCCCCGGTTCCCGGGTCGGCGGGCAGGGTGACGGGCCCGTACGACTCAGGTCGTACGCGGGTGCCGCGGATAGCCGGGAGGGGGACGCAGAGCGTGGCCGCCGGGGCGATGGCAGCGGCGGCGCGGATTCCTAACGTGGTCGCTGATCAGTCCGGACCACGAAGGAGCCATTGTGACCAGCACGTTCACCGATCCGCCCGGGGGAGTCCCGGGTGCCGAAGCGCCACCAGCCGTCACCGCCGAGGGCGTGTCGAAGGTGTACGGGACCGGTGACGCGGCCGTACACGCGCTGCGCGGCGTCGGGGTCGGATTCGCCAAGGGCGCGTTCACCGCGATCATGGGGCCGTCCGGGTCCGGGAAGTCGACGCTGATGCACTGCCTGGCGGGGCTCGACACCGTCACCGGCGGGCGGATCATGCTCGGCGACGCCGAGATCACCCGGATGGGCGACCGGCAGTTGACGCTGATGCGCCGCGACAGGGTCGGGTTCGTGTTCCAGGCGTTCAACCTGCTGCCGACGCTTACCGCCGAGCAGAACATCCTGCTGCCGATGGAACTGGCCGGACGCAAGCCCGACCGTGCCTGGTTCCAGCGGGTCGTGGACGTCCTGGGCCTGAGCGACCGGCTGGGGCACCGTCCTAGCGAGTTGTCGGGCGGCCAGCAGCAGAGGGTGGCGTGCGCGCGCGCCATCGTCGCCCGGCCCGAGGTCATCTTCGCGGACGAGCCGACCGGCAACCTGGACTCGCGGGCAGGCGCGGAGGTTCTCGGGTTCCTGCGCTCGTCCGTCCGGGAGATGGGCCAGACGATCGTGATGGTCACCCACGACCCGGTGGCCGCCTCGTACGCCGACCGGGTGGTGTTCCTACGGGACGGTGAGATCGTCTCCGAGATCTTCCGGCCGACCCCGGAGGCCGTCCTGGACCGGCTCAAGGCTCTGGGGGCGTGATGCTGAGGACGACACTGGCGGGCCTGCGCGCCCACAAACTGAGGTTGTTGCTGACCGCGGTGGCCATCACCCTGGGCGTCGGCTTCATCTCCGGCACGTTCGTGCTGACCGACACGATGAACAAGGGCATCGCCAAGACGTTCGCCCGGTCGGCCGACAAGGTCGACGTCGCGGTGCTGTACAACGAGAAGGCGGGGAAGGAGCTCTCGGCCCCGCTGCTGCAGAAGATCCGCTCCGTCCCCGGGGTGACCGAGGCCCAGGGCCTGGTCAGGGGCGAGACCGCACTGGTGGGCAAGGACGGTAGGACGGTCGGCGACTTCGCCACGATAGGGATGTCCGTGCCGTCCGGACGTCTGCTGCGCTATGACGTGGACAAGGGCCGGCCCCCCTCCAACGGCGGCGAGACCGTCATCGACAGCAAGGTCGCCAAGCGGGAGGGCTTCACCGTCGGTGACACGGCGACGGTCTTGGACAGCGAGGAACGGCCGCACAAGTTCCGTGTCGTCGGGCTGGTCGACTTCGGCATCGACCAGGAGGCGAGCGTCTTCGGCGCGGTGGGCTTCGACCCGGTGACCACGGTCTGGATGACCGGCCAGAAGAACTATCACGAGATCGACATCGCGGGCACGGCGTCCCAGGCCGCGGTGAAGGCCGCCATCGGTCCCAGCTACCGAGTCCTCACCGGCCCGGAACTCGGCGCGATGCTGGCGAAGCAGGCGGGCGCCGACACCGAGCTCATCCGTGCCGGTCTGCTGATCTTCGCGCTGGTCGCGATGCTGGTGTCCGCCCTGGTCATCTACAACACGTTCGCGATCCTGGTCGCGCAGCGGATGCGGGAGATGGCGCTGCTGCGCTGCGTCGGCGCGACCCGCCGGCAGGTCTTCGGCGGCGTGCTCACCGAGTCGGCGGTGGTGGGGCTGACCGGCTCGCTGCTCGGCATCGCCGCGGGCGTCGGTCTGGGGCAGGGCGCGCTCGTCCTGATCAGCAGGCTGAACTCGAACGTGGCGATCACCGGCCCGTCCCTCGCGGTGCGGACGATACTGATCGGGCTCGGTGTCGGCGTCGTCGTGACCGTCCTGTCCGCGCTGCTGCCCGCCCGCGCCGCCACCAGGGTCGCGCCCGTCGCGGCACTGCGCGCCGGGCTGGAACCGGGCGGCCGGCGGTTCCGGCTCGGTGTCTGGCGCACCGCACTCGCCGTGCTGCTCGCGTCCGGCGGCCTCGCCATCGGCGTGTTCGGCGCGCTGGTCATGGAGAAGGGGCAGGTCGCGATGTTCGTGGTCGCGTTCTCCGGCTGCGTCTTCTTCCTCGCGGTGGTCGCGGGGATGCCGGCGCTCATCCGCCCGATGGGGCGGCTGGCGGGCGCGATCCCGGCGCGGCTCGGCGGCGTCCCGGGACGGCTGGCGGTGGCGAACGCGCAGCGCGCCCCGCGCCGCACCGCCACCACGACGATCGCGCTGACCGTCGGTGTCGGGCTGATGAGCCTGTTCGCGGTCATCGCGGCGAGCAGCAAGGCGACCGCGGCGCACAAGCTGGACGAGCAGTTCCCCGCCCAGTTCAGGATCGCGACCCAGAGCGGAAAGGACCTCCCGCCCGCGCTCGGCGACGACCTGCGCGGGCGGCCCCAGGTCGAGAAGGTCGTCGAGGTCCGTGACCATGCGGGCACGGCCAACGGCAAGGAGGACGCGTTCATGACGGTGACCGCGTCCGCGTGGGGCTCGACGGTGAAGGTGGACATGAAGACCGGCTCGATGTCCGACCTGAAGCCGGGAACCGCGATCGTGGACGAGACCGCCGCGAGCATCCCCGGATGGGAGGTCGGCAAGTCCCTGCGGATCAAGACGCGGCAGGGCACCGTCCCGGTCGAGATCGTCGGCATGTACAAGCTGGGCGAGCACTTCAGCGGGGTCATCCTGCCGGAGGCCGACTTCATCCGGTACTTCGGCAAGGTCGCCCCGGGCGAGATCTACGTCAAGACCAGCGATGCCCTGTCCCCCGACGAGGCGCGGAAGATCGTGGACGAGGCGGTGCGGCCGTACCCCGCGGCGAAGGTCACCTCCACCGCCGACTTCGAAGAGCAGGTGAAGAGGGCGATCGACATGGTGCTGCTGGTCTTCGGGGGGCTGCTCGGCCTCGCGATCATCATCGCGCTGTTCGGCATCGCCAACACGCTGACCCTCTCGGTCGTGGAACGAACCCGCGAATCGGCGTTGCTGCGCGCCCTCGGTCTCACCAAACGCCAGCTGCGCCGGATGCTGTCGATCGAGGCGGTCGTCATGGCGATGATCGGCGCGCTGACCGGGGTCGTGCTCGGCGGCGTGTTCGGCTGGGCCGCGACCAGCGCGATGATCGAGGGATCGGTGTTCGCCCTGCCGTATCTCCAGATCGCCGGATTCGTCCTGCTCGCGGGGCTGGCCGGGACGCTCGCCGCCGTCCTGCCCGCGCGGCGCGCCGCCAAGACCTCCATCGTGGAGTCGCTGGCGCATGACTGAATGGGGAACCGGGGTGGCGATCGTCACCCACCGGACCGCGTGACCGGGTCCCGCGGGTACGCTGGTGCGCGCACGTCCGGTACCTGCCCGTGAGGACTGGAACGAACTGATGGACCCATACGACACGCCCTCCTCCGGTGCGCCCGGAAACGGGCCGCAGTTCCCGGCGGACCGGCCCGCGCGGCTCGCGGTCGGCGTCGTCGGCGCCGGCCGCGTCGGCACGGCGCTCGGCGCCGCGCTGTCCCGCGCGGGCCACCGCGTGGTCGCCGCGGCCGCCGTGTCCGACCGGTCGCGGACCCGCGTCGCGGAGCGGCTCCCCGGCGCGGCCGTCTCGCCGCTGCCGGACGTGGTCGCCGCCGCCGACCTGGTGCTGCTGACCGTCCCGGACGACGAACTGCCCGAACTCGCGTCCGGGCTGGTCACCGCGGGTGTCCCCGTCACCGGCAAGTTGATCATGCACCCCAGCGGCCGGTACGGCACCGCCGTCCTCGACCCGCTCACCCGCGCGGGCGCGCTGCCGCTGGCCCTGCACCCGGTGATGACGTTCACCGGGCGCCCGGACGATGTGAACCGGCTCACCGGCATCTCGTTCGGCGTCACCTCGCCCGAGCCGCTGCGCCCGGTCGCGGAGGCGCTCGTCCTGGAGATGGGCGGCGAGCCCGTGTGGATCACCGAGGACGCGCGCCCGCTCTACCACGCGGCACTCGCCGGAGGCGCGAACCACCTGGTCACGCTCGTCGTCGAGGCGATGGACCTGCTGCGCGCGGCCGGTGTGGCCGAACCCGGCCGGATGCTCGGCCCGCTCCTCGGCGCCGCCCTCGACAACGGGCTGCGGCTCGGCATCGACGGCCTCACCGGCCCGGTCGCCCGCGGCGACGCCGGCACGGTCTCCGACCATGTCGCCGAACTGGCCAAGGTGTCGCCGGAGAGCCGCCGCGCCTATGTCGCGCTGGCCCGCCTCACCGCCGACCGCGCGCTCGGCGCCGGACTCCTCAAGCCCGAGGACGCCGAACGCCTCCTGGAAGCACTGGCCGATTGATCACCACCGTCCGTCCGGGCGGGAAGCCGAATGATGTGGGAGGTCGTGTGAAACCCGTCATCGCGCGGACGCGGGAGGAACTCGCCGCGGCGCGCGCCCGCGTCGCGGGCACGCTGGCGTTCGTCCCGACCATGGGGGCGCTGCACGAGGGGCACCTGTCCCTGATGCGCCAGGCCCGCCGCAGCGCGGACACGGTGGCCGTCAGCATCTTCGTCAACCCGCTGCAGTTCGGGCCGGGCGAGGACTTCGACCGCTACCCGCGGACGTTCGACGCCGACGTCGAGGCGTGCGCCGGCGAGGGCGTCGACCTGATCTTCGCGCCGGCCCGCGACGTCATGTATCCGGCGGAACCGCAGGTCACGGTGCTGTCCGGTCCGATGGGCGAGATCGTGGAGGGCGCCGCCCGGCCGGGCCACTTCAACGGGATGCTCACCGTCGTGCTGAAGCTGCTCAACCTCGTCCGCCCCGATGTCGCGATCTTCGGGGAGAAGGACGCGCAGCAGCTCGCGATGATCCGCCGCATGGTCGCCGACCTGGACGTGCCCGTGCGGATCATCGGCGGCCGCACCGTCCGCGAGCCGGACGGCCTGGCGCTCTCCAGCCGCAACCGCTACCTCTCCTCCGCCGGGCGCAAGACCGCCCTCGCCCTGTCGCACGCCCTCCGCGCCGGCGCGGACGCCGCCGCCGAAGGGCCGAAGGCGATCCTCGCCGCCGCGGGCACCGTCCTCGACGCGGCGGCGACCGCCGACCCGCCTCTCGTGCTCGACTACCTCGTGCTGGTCGATCCCGCGTCCTTCACCCCGATCACGGCCCCCTGTGCCGGACCCGCCGTCCTCGCCGTCGCGGGCCGCGTCGGCACCACCCACCTGATCGACAATGTTCACCTCCAGCTCGGCAAGGAGCACTGATGTTCCGGACGATGTTCAAGTCCAAGATCCACCGCGCCACGGTGACGCAGGCGGACCTGCACTACGTCGGCTCGCTCACCATCGACCAGGATCTGATGGACGCGGCCGACCTGCTCCCCGGCGAGCAGGTCTCGGTCGTGGACATCGACAACGGCGCCCGCCTGGAGACCTACCTGATCGCCGGTGAGCGCGGCTCCGGCGTCATCGGCATCAACGGCGCCGCGGCCCGCCTGGTGCAGCCCGGCGACCTGGTGATCATCATCAGCTACGCCCAGCTCACCGACGCCGAGGCCCGCGAGTTCGTCCCCACCGTCGTGCACGTCGACCGCGGCAACAAGATCATCTCCCTGGGGTCCGACCCGGCCGAGCCCGTCCCCGGCACCCGGACGACCCGCGGCGACCTCGTCCACGACTGACCCGGGCCCGCCCTGCCGGAGGGGGCGGGCGTTCGGACTCTCCGGGATTAGGGTCATAATGACGAGAACCGATCCCGGAGGAGGGCACATGATCCCTTCCGTTCTGCACGCCCCCGACCCCGGCTGGACCACCGAGACCGATGTCGTCGTCATCGGCTCCGGCATCGCCGGCCTGGTCGCCGCGCTGCGCTGCCGTCCGCACGGGCGGGTGCTGCTCGTCACCAAGGCCCTCCTGGACGCCGGGTCGACCCGCTGGGCGCAGGGCGGCATCGCCGCCGCGCTCGCACCGGACGACACCCCGCGGGAGCACCTCGCCGACACCCTCACCGCGGGGGTCGGGCTGTGCGACGAGGACGCCGTCCGGGTGCTCGTCACCGAGGGGCCGGACGCCGTCCGCGGGCTCATCGACCTCGGCGCCGCGTTCGACCTCTCCGGCGCCGGCGAGATCGCGCTGACCCGCGAGGGCGGCCACCACCGGCGCCGCATCGCGCACGCGGGCGGCGACGCGACCGGCATGGAGATCAGCCGTGCCCTCCTCGCCGCGCTCAAGGACTCCGGTGTCGAGGTCATCGAGCACGCGCTCGTCCTCGACCTGCTGAAGGACGCCGCCGGACGTGCCGCCGGGATCACCCTGCACGTCATGGGCGAGGGGCAGCCGGGCGGCGTCGGCGCCGTCCGCGCCCGCGCCGTCGTGCTCGCCACCGGCGGGCTCGGCCAGGTGTTCTCCGCCACGACCAACCCCGAGGTCTCGACCGGCGACGGTGTGGCGCTCGCGCTGCGCGCCGGGGCCGAGGTCGCCGACCTGGAGTTCGTCCAGTTCCACCCGACAGTCCTCTGGCTCGGCGAGGGCGCGACCGGCCAGCAGCCCCTCATCTCCGAGGCCGTCCGCGGCGAGGGCGCCCACCTCATCGACCACGAGGGCGTCCGTTTCATGGCCGGACGCCACGAACTCGCCGAACTCGCTCCCCGCGACGTCGTCGCCAAGGGCATCATGAACCGGATGCGCGAGACCGGCGCGTCCTGCATGCTCCTGGACGGCCGGCACCTCGGCGCCGCCATGTGGGAGAACCGTTTCCCGACCATCCTGGCCGCCTGCCGGCACCACGGCATCGACCCGGTGACCGAGCCGATCCCGGTCGTCCCCGCCGCCCACTACGCGAGCGGCGGCGTCCGCACCGACCTGTACGGCCGCACGTCCGTCCCGGGGCTGTACGCCTGCGGCGAAGTCGCCTGCACGGGCGTCCACGGCGCCAACCGCCTGGCATCCAACTCCCTTCTGGAAGGTCTGGTCTTCGCGGCCCGCATAGCCACCGCCCTGCGAACCGACCTCGCCTCCTCGGCCGCACCCGCCTCGCCGGTCGGCGACGCGGTCCCGGAGGCCGCCGCCGCGCCCGCCGGTGGCGCCGGTATGGGCGACCCGGTCACGGCCGGTGCGGGCTCCGAGGGCGGGGGGCTGCTCGATCCGGAGCTCCGGGAGGAGATTCAGCGGATCACGACCTCCTACGCCGGAGTGCTGCGGGGGGCCGGGGGCCTGGAGACCGCGGCCCGGGAACTGCGGGCGCTCGGGGGCGGGGACACCGCGCCCGGTGTCGGGGCCTGGGAGGTCACCAACCTGCACACCGTCGCGTCCGCGATCGTGGCGGCGGCGCGCCTGCGGGAGGAGACGCGCGGGAGCCACTGGCGGGAGGACTTCCCCGAGCGGGCCGACGGAGCGTGGCGCGGGCACCTGGTGACGCGGCTGACCGGAAACGTCCTGACGACGACCTACGAACCTCTGGAAGGAAAGCGCTCATGACACCGGAACTTTCGCAGAGGCTCACTGCCGCCGGGCTCGATCCGCGAACTGTGGAAAACCTCGTCCGGACGGCGCTGGCCGAGGACGGGGAGGCCGACGTCACCAGCATGCCGATCTTCGCGCCCGAGGACACCGCGACCGGGGACCTCAGAGCGCGGGAGGAAGGGGTCGTCGCGGGCATCCCGGCGGCCTGCGTCGTGTTCGAGCTCCTGGACGTCGCCTACGAGACGAAGGCCGAGGACGGCGACCGGGTGGTCCCCGGGCAGGTCCTCATCTCGGTCAGCGGCCAGACCAGGGCGATTCTCCGGGCCGAGAGGACGGCGCTGAACCTGCTCACCCACCTGTCCGGGATAGCGACGGCCACGCGGCGGTGGGCGGACGCGCTGGACGGCACCAAGGCGAAGGTCCGCGACACCCGCAAGACCCTCCCCGGGCTCCGGGCCCTGCAGAAGTACGCCGTCCACTGCGGCGGCGGGGTCAACCACAGGATGGGCCTGCACGACGCTGCCCTCATCAAGGACAACCACATCGCGGCGGCCGGGAGCGTCACCAAGGCGTACGAGGCGATCCGCGCCGTGTATCCGTCCCTGCACATCCAGGTGGAGTGCGACACCCTCGCACAGGTCGAAGAGGCACTCGCGGTGGGCGCGACGAGCATTCTGCTCGATAACATGACCGACGCCGAGATGGCCGAGGCGGTGCGCCTTGTGGCGGGGCGAGCGGAGCTTGAGGCCAGCGGTGGTCTTACCCTGGACCGGGCCCGAGACGTTGCCGTGACCGGGGTGGACTACCTTGCCGTCGGCGCGCTGACACACTCGGCGCGCGTGTTCGACATCGGCCTTGACTTCACCTGACCAGCGGGGACCTGATGCTGCTCACCATCGACGTCGGTAACACCCAGACCGTCCTCGGCCTGTTCGAGGGCGACGAGGTGATCGAGCACTGGAGGATCAACACCGATCCGCGGCGTACCGCCGACGAGATCGCGGTGGTCCTGCAGGGGCTCGTCCAGCAGAGCCCGCTGCTGGCCGAGAGCGACATCAGCGGCATCGCGCTGTGCTCCACGGTCCCGTCCGTCCTGCACGAGATGCGGGAGATGTGCCGCCGCTACTACGGCGACGTGCCCGCGGTGATCGTGGAGCCGGGCGTCAAGACGGGCGTCCCCGTCCGGATGGACAACCCCAAGGAGGTCGGCGCCGACCGCATCGTGAACGCGCTCGCCGCCGTCCACACCCACGGCGGGCCCGCGATCGTGGTCGACTTCGGGACCGCGACGACGTTCGACGCGGTGTCCGCCAAGGGCGAGTACGTGGGCGGCGCCATCGCGCCCGGCATCGAGATCTCGATAGACGCGCTGTCGTCGCGCGGCGCCCAGCTGCACAAGATCGAGCTGGTCAGGCCGCGCAACGTGATCGCGAAGAACACCGTCGAGGCGCTGCAGTCCGGGATCATCTTCGGTTTCGCCGGGCAGGTGGACGGCATCGTCGAACGCATGTCGGACGAGCTCGCCGATGATCCCGAGGACGTCACGGTCATCGCCACCGGCGGTCTGGCCCCGCTCGTCCTGGAGGAGTCCCAGAGCATCGACGTGTTCGAGCCGTGGCTCACCCTCATCGGCCTCCGCCTCATCTACGAACGCAACACCCCCTAGCACCGGAAGTCGTTCGCGGCGCATCAGGCGGGCTGGATAGCCTTGACGACGTGAGTGACGAGACCTTCGACGAGCTCCCGGAGCAGATGCGCGTGCGCCGGGAGAAGCTCGACCGGCTCCGCGAGAGCGGGATCGACCCCTACCCGGTGACCTTCCCCCGCACGGCGACGATCGCCGAGATCCGGGAGAAACACCCGGACCTGGAGCCGGGCACCGAGACGGGTGAGAAGGTCGGCGTCACCGGCCGCGTCATGCTGATCCGCAACACCGGCAAGCTGTGCTTCGCCACCATCCGGGACGGCGACGGCGACCTCCAGATCATGTTGTCGCTGGCCAAGGTCGGTCAGGAGCAGCTCGACTTCTGGAAGCGCGAAGTCGACCTCGGCGACCACATCGGCGTCGAGGGCGAGATCATCACCTCCCGCCGGGGTGAGCTGTCGGTCATGGCGGACCGGTTCGCGATCACCTCCAAGTGCCTGCGCCCCCTGCCGGAGAAGCACGCCGGCCTCACCGACCCGGAGGCGCGGGTCCGGCAGCGGTACGTCGACCTCATCGTCAACGACGAGGCGCGGAAGATGGCGCGGATCCGTAGCGCCACCGTCAAGGCGGTCCGGGACTTCTGGCACGACGAGGGCTACCTCGAAGTCGAGACGCCCATGCTCCAGCCCATCCACGGCGGGGCGGCGGCCCGTCCGTTCAAGACGCACATCAACGCCTACGACATGGACCTCTACCTCCGTATCGCGATCGAGCTGTACCTGAAGCGGCTCGTCGTCGGCGGCATCGAGAAGGTCTTCGAGGTCAACCGGAACTTCCGCAACGAGGGCGCGGACTCCACGCACAACCCCGAGTTCACGATGCTGGAGGCCTACGGGACGTACCTCGACTACAACGACATGGCTGACCTGACCCAGCGGATGTACCAGAAGGCCGTTGTCGCGGCCCTGGGCACCACCGTGGTCGTCCATGACGGTGTCGAGATAGACCTCGGTCTGGCGGAGTGGCCGCGGATCACGCTGTATGGGGCGGTGTCAGAGGCGCTCGGCGAGGAGATCACCCCGCACACGCCGATCGAGACCGTCCGTAAGCTCGCGGACGCCCGCGACATCTCCTGGGACCCCAAGTGGGGGCAGGGCAAGCTCGTGCAGGAGCTCTTCGAGGAGCTGATCGAGCACACCCTGGTCCAGCCCACGTTCGTCATGGACTACCCGGTCGAGACGTCCCCGCTGACGCGTCAGCACCGCGAGGAGCCCCTCCTCACCGAGAAGTGGGACCTCATCGGCTTCGGGACGGAACTCGGCACCGCCTACTCCGAGCTGGTCGATCCCGTCGAGCAGCGCCGCCGTCTCACCGAGCAGTCGCTGCTCGCCGCCGGCGGCGACCCGGAGGCCATGCAGCTCGACGAGGACTTCCTGCGCGCGCTGGAGTACGCGATGCCGCCCACGGGCGGGATGGGCGCCGGCATCGATCGGATGATCATGGCGTTCACCGGTAAGGGAATCCGGGAGACGATCCTGTTCCCGCTGGTCAAGCCCGGGCAGTGACGCGACGCGCCGTGGCCGGCGCCCCCCGGGGGGGCCGGTCAGGCGCTTTCGCGGATCACGAGGTCGGGCCGCTGGACGACCTGGCGGTGCTGGTGGGATCTGCCCTCGCCCATCTCGGCCAGTGCCAGCTCGGCGGCCTCCCAGCCGAGCGCACGGCGCGGCTGCCTGATCGTGGTGAGCGGGACGGCGGCGCTCGCGGCCAGCTCGATGTCGTCGTAGCCGATCACGGCGATGTCCTCGGGGACGCGGACGCCGAGCCGGGTCAGCTCGTTGATCAGGCCGATCGCCAGCAGGTCGTTGGCGCAGAACACCCCGTCCGGCCGCGGGGACATCGCGATGACCGCGTGGGCGGCGGCCTGGCCTTCGGTCGGGCTCAGGGCGTCCTGGACGAGCGTCCGGGGCTTTGCGAAACCGGCCTCGACGATCTTCCGCGCGGCGCCGTCCCGGCGGTCCACGCAGGGCTGCGGCTCGGGGATGCCGGTCACGAAGACGATCCGCTCCAGGCCGAGGCTGAGCAGATGCCTGGCGGCGGTCTCCCCGCCCGCGACATGATCGACCCGCGCGGTGCAGGCGTCGGACGAGTCGCGGTCGATCAGCACCACGCTCATCCCGGCGGCGCGCAGCCGTGAGATATCGGTGGGATCGAGCCCCACGGGGATGATCAGGACCCCGGCGGCCCGCTGCTCCTCCAGGAGCTCCAGCGAACGGCGCTCCTTGGCGGACGAGTGGTCGCTGGAGAGCCAGAGGGCGTCGTGGCCCGCCTCGTTGAGCGCGGCCTCGGCGCCGCGTGCGACGTCCGACGCGTACGGGTTGGTGAGGTCCTCGACGACGATGCCGAAGGCCCGCCGCGGCTGATCGCCGAACTCGCCCGCGGTGCGGTCGGGGCCCCGGCGGAGCCGGCGCGCGGACTCGTTCCGGACGAATCCGAGCTCCTCGATCGCGGCGCGAACACGGTCACGGGTAGCTTCGGCCACGAGGTCTGGCCGGTTTAGGACATTCGAAACGGTCCCAACTGAGACTCCAGCCCGCCTCGCGACCTCACGAATACTGGTCTGTGGCAACTCGCTCCTCGTCCCGCCCCAGGAGTGTTTCCCCAGGTAGTGGAGTTGTGCAGGGGGCGCCACCGATTGAGTGACCACGCAGCGTGTTCAATTGGTGGCAGATGGCAGCTGACCGGCGCTTGACGGGCCGGATCCGGCCGCCTAGCGTTCCGAGCCGAAGCGTAGCTTGAAACGATTCACGATCTTGATCCGCGTCGAGATCTGGCGAGTCCAACGAGAAGGGGCGGTGCGGATGGCTGGCGATCTCATCCCGTCTCCCTCGGACGGCCAACGAGTGAATCGTCACCCGGAGTTCCCCCGTACGACCCCGCAATCGGCCAGGCGGCCACCTCCGGCCAAGCTCGCGAGACAGAAAAGGAACCCGATGATCTAAGTCCGGAAGGCTCCGGACCCGGCAACCCAACGCGCGTACAGATCGAGGCCCAACCCGTGCCTGTGCAGCGGACGGCTGCATCCCCGCGGTCATCACCACGGACGAGGGAGGACGGAGTGGAACCAGCCACACTCGCACGTCGTGGCACCGACGATTTCGGGCTGAGCGAAGAGGAGATCCGGCTGCTCGCCCAGATCGCCAGCGGTGTCACTGCCGATGTGGCGGCACGCAAGCTGGAGTTGAGCGCACGGACCTTGCGGCGCCGGTTGCGGACGATCTGTGACCGGCTGGAGGTCAACACCCCTATCGAGGCCGTGGTGTGGGCGGCCCGAAGGCAGCTCATCTAGCGGCTTCACCCCCCGACGCCCGCCAGGGGACGGGTGGGCGTCACCGACGATCCAGGCGGCGAACCTGGTACGAATTCCGTCCGGCCCCGTGGCGGCGGCGCCGACGTCCTGGCAGGTAGGTCCCTGCAGGAGGCGTCGCCGCGGACGGCGTTCGACCATCCGGCGGCCGTGGATCCCTCCGGCGTGCGCGGCGAGGTTCGAGCGAGGCTCAGGCGACTCGGACACCGCCGGCGAAGGGACGTCCGGCCATGGGGGCGATCTTCACGACATCGCCGGTGTGCGGCGCGTGGAGCATCTTGCCGTCGCCGACGTACATCCCCATGTGGTGGAGATCGGAGTAGAAGAAAACGAGGTCGCCCGGCTGAAGCTGGCTGCGCGACACGTGCGTGCCCGCGTTCCACTGGCTGCCGGTGTAGTGCGGGAGGTTGATGCCCACCTGCTTGTAGGCCCACATCGTGAGGCCGGAGCAGTCGAAGGTGTCGGGACCCGCGGCGCCCCAGACATACGGGCGTCCGATCTTGCTCATGGCGTACCGGAGCGCCTGCGCGGCCTTGCCGCTGCCGACGACGGGAAGCTTGGCGAGCTGCGTGGGGTCCTTCTTGACGAGCTTGCCGCGGACCTTCTCGTAGGTTTCGGAGACCTTCTTGCGCTGCGACTCCAGCTGCGTCCGCAGCTCCTTGACCTGCTGGGCGCGCGCCTCGGCGGACTTGCGGGCCCGCTGGGCGGCCTGCATGGCCCGCATGAGGTGGAGCACCCTGGTGCTGTCCTGCTTGGCGAAGTAGTTGAGGGTCGCGGCCTGATCGAGGACGACCTGCGGGTTCTGGGCGACGACGAACGAGACCGTGGGGTCGGAGCCGCCCTGCATGTAGCTGGTCGCGGCCAGGGCGCCGACCTTCTGCCGGATCTCCTGGAGCGACTTCTCCTGTCGCTCGGCGTTCTCTTTGGCGACCTTGGCGGCGCGCTGCGACTGCGCGAGCTTCACCTTCAGGCCGTTGTACCGCTCGGTGAGCTGCTCCAGCTGGTCGGCGAGCTTGAGGGCCTCGGCCCGGAGCTCTTTGGCGGACGGACCCGGCTCGGCGTGCGCGACGGCGACGGTGTGCGGGGCGATGGCGTGCGGCGCGGCCGTCAGCGCGATGAGCGCGCCGGCCACGGTGACCGCGCGGCCGTGAAAGCGTGAAAGAGAAGCAGGCCGCAATGGCTCCACGAATTCTCCTCTCCTCGTCCGCCTGCGGGTCGGCTGACGGGTTGGGGCCGGAGCAGCCCGTGTGCGGTGGTGTGCGGCCCTGCCGCGCACCCGCGGGTTCACCCCTGACGGTTCCGTCCAGGGGCGACCCCCAGACGCTCCGAAAGCGGGTTCCCGACTCCTCGGGACGCTGGTTGCGGTCCGCGGACTCGGCGGTTCGGCCTCCGTTCTGCGGGCGGCCGATACCAGCGATGGACACTAACGGAACCCGCAATGGATGCCAACCAGAACACGCGAACTCGCAGGTCGCGAGGGCGTGGCGCCGGGATGAGCCCGGTTTCGATAATCTCGTCTGTTTGTGGAGGTCGTGATCCGGCGTGCCCGTACCGCCGACGTTCAGGAGATCCGCAGGCTGGTCGATCTGTACGCCGGGTCGGGACGACGCCTGCTGAAGAAGACGACGGTGACGCTGTACGAGGACGTGCAGGAGTTCTGGGTCGCCGAGGACATCCAGCACGGGACGCCCGGGACCGTCATCGGCTGCGGCGCCCTGCACGTGATGTGGGAGGATCTGGCGGAGGTCCGCTCTGTCGCCGTGGACAAGGGCCACGGCGGACGTGGCATCGGGCACCGCATCGTGGCCCGCCTTCTGGAGACCGCGCGAGAACTCGGCGTGCGGAGGGTGTTCTGCCTTACCTTCGAAGTGGAGTTCTTCGCCCGTCACGGCTTCCAACCGATCCTGGGGACTCCGGTGGCGCCAGAGGTGTACGAGGAACTTCTCCGCTCTTACGACGAAGGCGTGGCAGAGTTCTTGGACCTCGACCGGGTCAAGCCGAATACGTTGGGCAACACCCGGATGTTGCTTCGCCTGGAGGACCGACCCAAATGAGTGATTCCCCCCACCGCGGGCGGCGGCACCACCAACCGCCGCAGGGCCAGGGTTCTTACGGCCCGCCGCCCCCGTACCAAGGGGCCCAATGGCAGCAACCCCAGCAGCGGCAGCCGTCGCAACAACAGTGGCAGCAGCCCCAGCAGGACTGGGGGCAGTCCCACGAGCCGGCCTATGACCAGTACGACGGCTCCTACGGCGACTCCTACAGCGGTGAGATGGAACTGGCTCCCATCCACCGCCGGGCCGGTGCCCGGATCATCGACAACGGGCTCGTCGCGGTCTTCGGGTTCGCGCTCATCCTGCCGGTGACGATCGGGGCGTTCGGCCTGGGCAAGCCGGGCAGCAAGACCGAGGACGAGGGCGGCATCTGGAACTGGCCCATCATCTTCACCCTGTTCTTCGTCCTGTCGGTGCTGCCGTTCCTTTACGAGGCCGTGCAGTTGTCCATGTGGGGACGGACGCTGGGCAAGCGGGTCTTGGGCCTGGGCATCGTGCAGGCGCGTCCCGCGGGCGAGCCGGTGACCACGACGCAGGCCGTGTGGCGCGCCGGCATCGTGCATGTGGGCTACCAGATCGGCGTCTTCTTCTTTCTCGTCCTGGCGGTGATGGTGTGGGATTACGCCGCGTACGGGATGGCGCTGGTCTGGGTGGGCGGCCTTATGGCCTACCTGTGGGCGATCTGGGATCAGCCCCTGCATCAGGCACTGCACGACCGCTTCGCCGGCACGCTCGTCATCGATGAGCGGACGACCGGGTACGACGAGTACGCCGAGTACGCGGAGTAAGGCCGCCATGGCGGCTCCCCTTGCGGAACCGGGTCAGCGCCTGCTGGCGCGTGTCGTCGACACGCTCATCGTCGGTGTGCCCGTTGTCCTCGCCATCCGCGAACTGGCGTCCGGGCGCGCAGTGGACGTCGCCGCCCCTGTTGCGGTGGCCGGATGCATGCTCGTGTACGAGGCGGTCCAGCTCGCCCTCTGGGGGCGGACACTGGGCAAGCGCTTCGCGGGCATAGAAGTCGTCGTCGCCCCACCGGACGAGCAGCCCGGTGGGGCGGTCGCAGAGGACGCCGAACCCGCGGCGGCGGGAGGAACCGGCGCCCTGCCCGCCTCCCCGCCCGTGTCCTCGCCCGTGCCCGTATCGCCCGTGCCCGTACCCGGGTTCGTGCCGGCGGGCGTTTCCGGGAACGCGGATGCCGGGGTCGCCGCCCGCCCGGACGTCCTGCGGTCGGTTCTCCGTGCCGCGGTCTATTCGCTGCCGATCGCGGCGCGCCCGATTCCCGTCCTCGGTCTGCTGGCGGGCGTCTTCTGGGTGGTGAACGCCGGGGTCCTGTTCGAGGGCACGCGCCGCCAGGCCGCCCATGACAGGCTCGCCGGGACCCTCGTGGTAAAACGTGCGCGTCCCGATTCATCGGCCCTCTGAGGCCCTCTCAGACGCGTTCAGGTGCGCTCCCGGGGCGTTGCTGCCGTACCCTCGGGCGGCGATCCATCGTGGCACGAGGATATTCGCCGGTGTTCTCCATGCTTTCGCCGAGTTGGCCGGGTCTGTTTCGGACGCCCGTGTTCACGGGGCGAATGCCGCCTCGTTCCGGTTACGGCCCTGAATCGGGCCGGGATCTGTCACGTCCCGGATGCCGCCTCCGGATTGGCGGGATGCTTCCCCGCCCTTGCCGCACCGCGTACGGTGTCGCTTCATAGCGGTAGTGGACTTACTCCGGATGGGACGTGGTCTTGCTTGGCACGGACTTTCGCGCATCCATGCGGGTTGTGACAGTAGATGGGCCACGTTCGCCTCGGCCGGTCCTGTGGGGAGGGTGAAGAACTGGGCGGACCGGACGGTCGGATTGTGCCTCAATCTCCTGATTTCCCCGGCGGAGCACGACGCCGGGCTTCGGCGGGATCGCGGATGGTGACTTCGCGTCCCAGGGCGGCGGAACAGATTTTCGCCGCCGCCTTGCCCGCGGTTATCCGTCCACCTCGGCCGGTGGGGGCGGTGATCTCCGTTTTCGTCCCGGGCTCCCTCCGGCCAGGCGCCTCCGGGCGCCGTCCCGGAGGTACTGGCGGATCCTCGCCGCGCCGGGCTCGCGGAGTCCGCGCGTATTCCCGGCCGGGGGCGGTTAGGGCCGTTACGTCAGGGTTAATCGTTGGCCGCGGTACCAGTGCGCAGGGCCTGTTAAGGTCCGGGCAGGGGACTTTTGCGGCTGGACGCCCGTCCCGCCCGAAAGCGGGGACACCCGCAAACCCGGCGCAAAGCGCGAGGGTCCGCCCAGGTCGGCGCGGTGGCCCGTGACACCGGTCACGCCCGAAAACCTCTGCCGTCTCCGCGTGGGGCGCTAATTCCCGGTTCCAGGGGCTACCGCCGCCCCTCGCGTGTCCCCGCGCTGCTCCGGAAACGATGAGGTCGATTACGGCCGGTCACCGGCGGAAGGCGACTTCGTCCCGAGTGCCGGTTCATCGGCATGGCTGGAATTGTCATCGGCGTAGTTCTCGGTATATCTTTGGCAGCCGATTGAAGTTTGCTCAAGCCGAAAGGGTCTGTCCCCATGGCACAGAAGGTTCAGGTGCTTCTCGTCGACGACCTCGACGGTGGCGAGGCGGACGAGACTGTAGCGTTCTCGATCGACGGCGCCTCCTACGAGATCGACCTGAGTGGCGCCAACGCAACGAAGCTGCGGGAATCGCTGCAGCCGTTCGTTGAGAAGTCCCGCAAGGCGGGCGCGGTCTCGCGTCGTCGCCGGCAGCGCGGCGCGTCCAGCCGGGAACGCAGCGCTGAGATCCGCGCCTGGGCCAAGAACAATGGCATCAAGGTCAATGAGCGCGGACGCATCCCGGCCCACGTGATCGAGCAGTACGAGGCGGCCAACTGACCGCTCACCCATCGGGGCGGCCCGTCTCCCTTAGCGGGACGGGCCGTTCGTTGTTCTCCGGGGCTCCCGGGGGCCTTCCCCCCGTGTGTTCTTCGACACTCCGCCCCAGCGGGTTCTGCGGGCGTTCTCTCGGGAGCGGCGTTCTTTGTGCCGGTTCTGCGGGAGTCTCCGCACCGGCTTCCAAGAGCCGAGTCGACGGTGACGCCGCCCGTTCAAAAGATCAATCGTTCGCTTCTGGCGTAGCGGCAATGGGGTTCGGTGGGTCCCCGCCGAGGTAGAGAGGCGGCGCGGATGGAACTCCGTCCCATTCGGCGTACTCGTCCCGCGCCCCGGTCGACCTGCGGAAAGCCCCCGTTCGCTTGCGGCGTAGCGGGAACATGACGCACCGATGCGGTAGTTGGATGAGACTGAACAGCGCTTAGCTGGGGAACGTCTCCTGGTGGGAGTGCACCGGGCGGCCTCCTCGGGGCGGGCTAGCATGCGGAAGGACAGTTCCGGACGTTCCGGACTCTGCCCAACCGCTCTGTGAGGAGCGACGAGATGTTCGAGAGGTTCACCGACCGCGCGCGGCGCGTTGTCGTCCTGGCTCAGGAGGAGGCCAGGATGCTCAACCACAACTACATCGGCACCGAGCACATCCTCCTGGGCCTGATCCACGAGGGCGAAGGTGTCGCCGCCAAGGCTCTGGAGAGCCTGGGGATCAGCCTTGAGGCGGTGCGCCAGCAGGTTGAGGAGATCATCGGCCAGGGCCAGCAGGCGCCGTCGGGCCACATCCCGTTCACTCCGCGCGCCAAGAAGGTCCTTGAGCTGTCACTGCGCGAAGCGCTGCAGCTCGGCCACAACTACATCGGCACTGAGCACATCCTGCTCGGGTTGATCCGCGAGGGCGAGGGTGTTGCGGCCCAGGTGCTGGTGAAGCTCGGCGCCGACCTGAACCGGGTCCGCCAGCAGGTCATCCAGTTGCTGCACGGCTACCAGGGCAAGGAGCCGGCCGCCTCCGGCGGTCCCTCGGAGTCGGCTCCGTCCACCTCCCTTGTGCTCGACCAGTTCGGCCGCAACCTGACGCAGGCCGCACGTGAGGGCAAGCTCGACCCGGTCATCGGCCGGGACAAGGAGATCGAGCGGGTCATGCAGGTGCTGTCCCGCCGTACCAAGAACAACCCCGTCCTCGTGGGTGAGCCCGGCGTCGGCAAGACCGCCGTCGTCGAGGGCCTCGCGCAGAAGATCGTCAAGGGCGAGGTGCCCGAGACGCTCAAGGACAAGCAGCTCTACACCCTCGACCTCGGCGCACTGGTCGCCGGGTCCCGCTACCGCGGTGACTTCGAAGAGCGCCTGAAGAAGGTCCTCAAGGAGATCCGCACCCGCGGCGACATCATCCTGTTCATCGACGAGCTGCACACCCTCGTCGGTGCGGGCGCCGCCGAGGGCGCGATCGACGCCGCGTCCATCCTCAAGCCGATGCTGGCGCGCGGTGAGCTGCAGACCATCGGCGCCACCACGCTGGACGAGTACCGCAAGCACCTGGAGAAGGACGCCGCGCTGGAGCGCCGCTTCCAGCCGATCCAGGTCGCCGAGCCGTCGCTGTCGCACACGATCGAGATCCTCAAGGGGCTGCGGGACCGCTACGAGGCGCACCACCGCGTGTCGATCACCGACAGCGCGCTGGTCGCGGCCGCGCAGCTCGCCGACCGCTACATCAGCGACCGGTTCCTGCCCGACAAGGCGATCGACCTGATCGACGAGGCCGGCTCGCGGATGCGCATCCGCCGGATGACCGCTCCGCCGGACCTGCGCGAGTACGACGAGAAGATCGCCAACGTCCGGCGCGACAAGGAGTCCGCGATCGACGCGCAGGACTTCGAGAAGGCCGCCGCGCTGCGCGACTCCGAAAAGCAGCTGCTCGGCCAGAAGGCGCAGCGGGAGAAGGAGTGGAAGGCCGGCGACATGGACGTCGTCGCCGAGGTCACCGACGAGCTCATCGCCGAGGTCCTCGCCACCGCCACCGGCATCCCGGTCTTCAAGCTGACCGAGGAGGAGAGCAGCCGCCTGCTGCGCATGGAGGACGAGCTCCACAAGCGGGTCATCGGCCAGGAGGACGCCATCAGGGCGCTCTCCCAGTCGATCCGGCGTACCCGCGCCGGGCTGAAGGACCCGAAGCGTCCCGGCGGTTCGTTCATCTTCGCCGGCCCGTCCGGTGTCGGTAAGACCGAGCTGTCCAAGACGCTCGCGGAGTTCCTGTTCGGCGACGAGGACGCGCTGATCCAGCTCGACATGTCCGAGTTCATGGAGAAGCACACCGTCTCGCGGCTGTTCGGCTCCCCGCCCGGCTACGTCGGGTACGAGGAGGGCGGCCAGCTGACCGAGAAGGTGCGCCGCAAGCCGTTCTCGGTCGTCCTGTTCGACGAGATCGAAAAGGCCCACCAGGACATCTTCAACAGCCTGCTGCAGATCCTGGAGGACGGCCGCCTCACCGACGCGCAGGGCCGTGTCGTGGACTTCAAGAACACCGTCATCATCATGACGACGAACCTGGGGTCCAAGGACATCTCCAAGGGCGTCTCGATGGGCTTCGCCCGGCAGAACGACGAGCAGGGCTCGTACGAGCGGATGAAGGCGAAGGTGTCGGAGGAGCTCAAGCAGCACTTCCGCCCCGAGTTCCTCAACCGCGTCGACGACACGGTGGTGTTCCACCAGCTCACCCCGAAGGAGATCATCCAGATCGTGGATCTGATGATCGCCAAGGTGGACGAGCGGCTGCGTGACCGGGACATGGGCATCGAGCTGCGGCAGGAGGCCAAGGACCTGCTCGCGATCCGCGGCTACGACCCGGTGCTCGGCGCCCGTCCGCTGCGCCGGACCATTCAGCGGGAGATCGAGGACACCCTGTCCGAGAAGATCCTCTACAACGAGCTGAAGCCCGGCCAGATCGTGATCGTCGGCACCGAGGGCTTCGACCCCGAGAACAAGGACGCCACGGCGGAGAACGCCAAGTTCACGTTCAAGGGCGTGCCGAAGCCGTCCACCGTCCCCGACAGCCCGCCGCCCATCGAGGGCGCGGTCAACTTCAACAAGGACTGACGTCCGTCGAGAGGGGCCCGCAGCCGGCCGGCTGCGGGCCCTTCCGTATGCCCGGCGGTTTCACGGGCACAGCAGACCGACGGCCCTCCACGGCGCCTCCTGGGCTGACGGTGGCGCAGGAGTCGGGCCGGCCGCCTCACCCTGGCACCCCAACGCTCCTGATAGGTGGAAATGTCATACGCGACCCCTAATATTCGAACATCAGATCGAATGAGGGTGGTGCTGTGGCGCAGTTCGGGCGGCGGCCGAATCTGGAGGAGGCGCGGATCACCCGGGCGTTCCGGCAGGACGTCCGGTCGGGTGCGCCGGCCAGGCTGCCGATCTTCCGGTCGCACCTGCAAGGGGAACTGCTGGCCCGGCTCCTGCTCGGCCCAGAGCGTGAGGTCTCCATGCTGGACCTCGCGGTGATGCTCCGCACCGACCTCGCATCGGTGATGCGCGAGGTCGCCAGGCTGGCCCGAGCCGACCTCCTCACGCTGCGCCGGACGCTCGCCGGAAGCCTGGTCACCCGGAACACCGAAAGCCCTCTCTACGGCCCGCTGGCCCGGCTCCTGATGCTGACCTTCGGCCCCGCCGCCGTGGTGGCGGAGGAGTTCGGAGTCCTGCGGGCCGTCCACGAGCTCTACCTGTTCGGCCCCTGGGCGGACCGCTGCAACGGTGTGCCGGGCGACCAGCCGGCCGATGTCGAAGTCCTCGTCATCGGCGAAGTCCCCTGCGATGCGGCCCATGACGCGGCCCAAGAGGCCGCAGCGCGCCTGGGCCTGCCCGTCCACCCCGTCGTCCGGACGCAGCCCGAATGGTTCGACGACACCGATCCCTTCCTGCGTGAGATCCGCAGCGGCTCCCTGCTCAGGCTCTAGAAAACCGAGACCGTGCCCTCATGTCGGCGTGCTTGGTCGGCGTCGCGGTCGCGGATTTCCGCTATTTGGGGGTGTTGGCGCGCAGGATGAGTTCTTCGCGGAGGGCGGCGGCATTGCCGGCCGGGTCCTGGGGAACGTGCACCTCCATTGTCACCAGCAGGTCTCCCCTGGTGCCGTCGCGGCGGGGCGCGCCACGGCCCCGTACCCGGAATATGCGGCCCGAGGGCGTTGCGGCGGGGAGGCGCAAAGTGACGGGCGGGCCGCCGAAGACGGGAACACGGATCTCGCCGCCCTGCGTGGCCTCCGTGTAGCTCATCGGAACGGTGACGGTCAGGTGATCGCCGCGGCGGCCGAAAACGGGATGCCGCCTGATGCTGATCCTGACGTAGAGGTCCCCATCGGGCGCACCGTCGGCACCTGGCTTTCCCTTGTTTCTCAGGCGGACGAACTGCCCATGGCCCACACCGGCGGGAATCTTCGCGGCGAGGACTCTGGCCGCGTCGATCAGGCCGCGGCCGGCGCAGGCGCTGCAGGGGTCATCCGCGATCAGGCCGCGTCCCCAGCAGCCGGGGCAGGCCGTATTCGAGGGGTCCTCGTCCGGTGCGGCCTCCTTTCTCAGCCCGGTGCCGTCGCAGCGCGGGCAGCGGCGGAGACCGGTGCCTTCTCCGGCCCCCGTTCCCCGGCATCTGGCACAGCGCTCCGGGCGTGTCAGCCGGATGGGCAGCGTCACCCCCTCCAGCGCCTGCGCGAACGTCACGGTCGCGTCGACCTCAAGGTCGCTGGGACGAATGTGCCACGAGCGCCCCATGCTCTTGATCTCGTCCTCGATCGCGCGGAACTTCGCGGCCACCGTCGCCGCGTCCGCCGGGCGTTCGGTGCCGCGTTTGGCGAGGAGTGCCCGGGTCAGGCGATCCAGTTCGTCCGGAACGTCGGGGCGCACGGCGCACGGGCTCGGCGGCGGCACGTTGAGGTGCGCGTGCATCAAAGCGCCGATGCCCTTGTCGCCGGGGAAAGGCGGTCGTCCGGTCTCCAGCTGGTACAGCACGCAGCCGAGCGCGTACAGGTCGGTTCGCTGGTCGATCCGGCCGCCCTCAAGCTGCTCGGGCGCCATGTAGGAGGGGGTGCCGATGATTCCCCGCCCGGTCAGGCCGGCCGTCGCCTCGGCGAAACGCGCGATGCCGAAATCGCAGATCTTGACCCTGCCGCTCTCCAGGACCATCAGGTTGGCGGGCTTGATGTCGCGATGGACGATTCCGCCGGCGTGCGCCGCGGAAAGGGCCTCGGCGATCTGCCGTGCCAGCTCCAGCACCCGGGGAATGGGCAGACCCCGGGGTTCCCTGGACAGAACGCTGCGGAGGTCCTCGCCCTCAAGAAGCTCCATGACGAGGAACAGGTGACCCTCGTGTTCGCCGAAGTCGAACACCACGGTGATGCCGGGATGCTGGAGTCTCGCCGCGATCTCGGCCTCCCGCCGGAAACGGGTGACGAGGCTGGAGTCGGCGCGCGAATGAGCACGCAGCGTCTTCACCGCCACGGCGCGGCGCAGCCGCGTATCGACGGCGCGCCAGACCTCTCCCATCCCGCCGCTGCCGAGAAGGCGCTCAAGCCGGTAGCGTCCAGCGAGTTCCAGCCCTTCACGCAAGTGCCCTCAACTCCCAGCCACCCGCCGCGACCCCGTTGGGGAAGTTCCGAAGCCGAAGATAGTCCAGGAGGGGCCGGAAAAGGATGGTTCCGCGTGGAGGCGGACGTGGCCGGTGAGCCGGGGGCTAACCGCCGGGTGCCGCGGGCCGGGTCAGCCAATCGGTGATGGCCTGGTTCATCCGGTGCTTGGTTTCGGTGGGGGCGAAGGAGGCGTCGACGGCGGCGCGGGCCAGGCCGGCGAGGGTGGGGTCGTCGTAGCCGAACGTGTCGCGGACGAGGGCGTACTCGGCGGCCAGGGGGGTGCCGATCAGGGCGGGGATGTCGGTGTTGAGGGTCACGGTCAGGCCCGCGTCGCGGAGGCGGGGGAGCGGGTGGGCGCCGAGGGAGGGCGCGAAGCCCAGGGCGACGTTGGACGATGGGCAGACTTCGAGGGCGATGCCGCGGTCGCGGACCTCGGCCACGAGATCGGGGTCGTCCAGGACGCGGATGCCGTGCCCCAGGCGCTCGGTGCGGCCGGGGCCGATCGCGTGGCGGATGCTCGCGGGTCCCTCGCCTTCGCCGGCGTGGTGGACGATGTGCAGCCCGGCGTCGTGGGCGGCGGCGAACACCGCGTCGAACGGGGCGCCGGGGTGCGCCTCGTCGCCGGCGAGCCCGACGGCCACCACGCGGTCGTGGCGGCGGGCGAGGTCCAGGGTGCGCCAGGCGCGTTCGACGGAGCGGCGCCGGGAGTGGTCGAGGATGAGGCGGCACTCGATCCCGAAGGCGTCCTGCCCGGCCTCCAGGCCGTCCAGGACGGCCGCGAGCGGCATGCCGAGGTCACCGAGGCGTTCGCCGTGGCCGGCCGCCGTGAACGAGACCTCGGCGTACCGGACGCCCTGCGCGGCCTCGTCCGCGCAGAACTCGTAGGCGATCCGGTGGAAGTCGGCGGGACGGCGCAGGCAGGCCCGCACGAGGTCGTTCTGCGCGAAGAAGGAGGCGAAGTCCCCGAACGCGCCCACCTCGCCGGGCACCCGGACACCGTTGGCCGCGCCGATCTCGCGGAGGGTCGTCCACCGCACGGTGCTTTCGAGGTGGACGTGCAGGTGGGCTTTGGGCAGGGTCAGCAGGTCGCGCACGGACGTTACGGTATGGGCGCGCCACCCAGGACGACCAGCGAATATTCGCGTGCACGAGCACGCCGGGCGCGGCGCCCCGGTTCAGCCGGGGAGGGCGTAGCGGCCGTCGTCCAGCGGGTCGACGAGGCCGTCGGCGATGAGGGCGTCGAGGGCGCGTTCGCGCTGGACGGTGTCCGACCAGACGGCGTCGAGGGCCGGTTTCGCGACGGGTCCTTCGGCGTCGCGCAGGACGGCGAGGAGGCGGCCGCGGCACTGCCGGTCGGTGCCCGCGTACGTCTGGCCCCGGCGCGGCGGCCCGTCGTAGGCGGGACGTCCGGCCAGCTGCCACGCGCACCTGTCGAGCACCGGGCAGTCGACGCAGCGGGGTGTGCGGGCGGTGCACACCAGCGCGCCCAGTTCCATGACGGCGACGCCCCAGCGGGCGGCGGTCGGGGGATCGGCCGGCAGGAGGCTCTCCGCGAGCCGCACCTCCGCCCTGGTCTGCGACTTGGGCGGATACTCGGCACCGGACAGCAGCCGGGCCAGGACGCGCCGGACGTTGGTGTCGAGGACGGCGTGCCGCTGCCGGAACGCGAAGCTCGCGACGGCCGCGGCCGTGTAGGCGCCGATGCCGGGGAGCGCCAGCAGTTCCTCGTGCGCGGACGGGACCTCGCCGCCGTGCCGCTCGGTGATCGCGCGGGCGCTCTCGTGCAGGCGCAGCGCGCGGCGCGGGTAGCCGAGCCGGCCCCACGCCCGGACGGCCTCGCCGGACGGTTCGGCGGCCAGCGCGGCGGGTGCCGGCCAGCGCGTCATCCAGGCGTCCCAGACGGGCAGGACGCGCGCGACCGGTGTCTGCTGGAGCATGATCTCGCTGACCAGGACGCCCCACGGGCTCGCGTCCGGCGCCCGCCACGGAAGATCCCGGGCGTTCGCCTCGTACCAGTCGAGGATCGGGGCGGTGTACACGGAGTTCAGGTTCATGGCGCGCCGCCATTGTGACACGCGGCGGGCGTTCCCTCGTCCCGGTCCGCTGAGGCGTCCTAGTGCCCGGCGGTGAGGGCGGCGCGATCAGACATAGCGTTCCAGGATGGAGGATTCGGCCAGCCGGGAGAGGCCCTCGCGGACGCTGCGGGCCCGGGATTCGCCCACGCCGCCGACCGCCTGGAGGTCGTCGATGCTGGCGGCGAGGAGTTTCTGCAGGCCGCCGAAGTGCTCGACGAGGCGTTCGACGACCGTGCTCGGCAGCCGGGGGACCTTCGCGAGGAGGCGGCAGCCCTTGGGGCTGACGGGCAGGTCGAGGGCGTCCGGGCCGGAGAAGCCCATCACCTCGGCGACCGTGGACAGGTCGAGGAGTTCGTTGGCGGAGAGCGCGTCCAGCGCGGTGAGGATGGCGGCCACGCCGCGGGTGCGGGTGTCGTCGGAGGGGTAGTCGCGGACGATCAGCTCCCGGTCCGCGTCGACGCCGGAGACCAGCTCGTCGAGCTGGAGGGAGAGCAGGCGGCCGTCCGTGCCGAGTTCGACGACGTAGCCCTCGATCTCGTCGGCGATGCGGCGCACCATTTCGAGGCGCTGGACGACGGCGCTGACGTCCCGGACGGTGACGAGGTCCTCGATTTCGAGGGCGGAGAGCGTGCCCGACACCTCGTCGAGGCGGAGTTTGTAGCGTTCGAGTGTCGCCAGGGCCTGGTTGGCCTTGGACAGGATCGCCGCCGAGTCTTCGAGGACGTAGCGGGTTCCGTCGAGATACAGCGCGATGATGTGCATCGACTGGCTGACCGAGATGATCGGAAGGCCGGTCTGGCGGGCGACGCGTTCCGCGGTGCGGTGACGCGTCCCCGACTCCTCGGTCGGGATGGTCGAGTCGGGCACGAGGTGGACGGCGGCGCGGACGATGCGGGTGTGGCTGTTGTCGAGGACGATCGCGCCGTCCATCTTGGCGAGTTCGCGAAGGCGGGTCGCGGAGAATTCGACGTCGAGCTCGAAGCCGCCCGTGCACAGCTCCCTGACGGGCTTGTCGTAGCCGAGCACGATCAGGCCGCCGGTGTGGCCCCGAAGGATCCGCTCCAGTCCGTCGCGAATCTGGGTGCCCGGGGCCACCGCGGCCAATGTGGCGCGGCGTCGTTCGTCATGACCCTTGTCGTGTGATGGCACCTGACCCCCGGAGGTCGCTGGACGGCGCCAGTTTACCGAGGAGGGCCGCGGACTGGTTCCTCCCCAGGTCGCAAGCCCGCGTTGTGTGGAGTAATACGTGAAGTAATACTTTGCCGCGGCCCCTGTCAGGGGGCCGTGAACGCTACCTGGAGGGCCTGTTGCAGGCTGTCGACCTCCATCACCTTCATGCCCTCGTAGCTGCTGAGCTGGGGGTCGGCGCGTTTGAGCGGTGACCCGTCGGCGAGTTCGAGGGAGCCGCGCGGGACGACGGCGTACTTGAACCCGAGCCGGGCCGCCTCAGCGAGCCGCCGCTGGACGCCGGGCACGACCCGGACCTCCCCGGCGAGCCCCACCTCGCCCAGCGCGATCAGGCTGTTGGACAGGGCCTGCTCGACCGTGGACCCCGCGACGGCCAGGCCGAGGGCCAGGTCGACGGACGTCTCGGTGAGCCGCACCCCGCCCACCGTCGAGACGTACACGTCCTGTTCGTGCATGGAGATCTTGCAGCGTTGCGCGAGGACGGCCAGGACCATCGCGACGCGGGAGGTGTCGAGCCCGGACGTGGCCCGCCGCGGCGCCGGCAGGTGGGATTTGGCGACGAGCGACTGCACCTCGGCGACCAGGGGGCGGCGGCCTTCCAGCGTGACCGTCACACAGGTGCCGGGGACGGGTTCCTCGCGGCGGGTGAGGAAGAGGCCGCTCGGGTCCGGCAGGCCGACGATGCCGACCTCCGACAGGTCGAAGCAGCCCAGCTCGTCGGTGGGCCCGTAGCGGTTCTTCACCGCGCGGATCATGCGGAGCCGGGAGTGCCGGTCGCCCTCGAAGTACAGGACGACGTCGACCAGGTGCTCCAGCAGCCGCGGCCCGGCGATCGCGCCCTCCTTGGTGACGTGGCCGACCAGCACGACGGTGATGCCGCGCTCCTTGGCGACCCTGATCAGGTTGGCGGCGACCTCGCGGATCTGCGTGACGCCGCCGGGCGCGCCGTCCGCCTCGGACGTTCCGATGGTCTGGATGGAGTCGACCACGAGCAGCGCGGGCTCGACGGTGTCGATGTGCCCGAGGACCGCGGAAAGCTCGGTCTCGGCCGCCAGATACAGGTGGTCGGTGATCGCCCCCACCCGGTCGGCGCGCAGCCGCACCTGCTCGGCCGACTCCTCACCCGTCACATAGAGGACGTTCTTGCCGCCCGCGCCCTCGCCTCCCGTCGAGGCCAGCGCGGCGACCTCCAGCAGCAGCGTCGACTTGCCGATGCCCGGCTCGCCCGCGAGCAGCAGCACGGCCCCGGGGACGATGCCGCCGCCGAGCACCCGGTCCAGCTCGTCCAGGCCGGTGGGGCGTGTCTGCGCGGACCGGACGTCCACCTGCCCGATCGGCCGCGCCGGCGCGCTGACCGGCCCGGCGGCCACGACCCGCGCCGGTGTCGCGGACGCCGCCTCGGTGACCGTCCCCCACGTCTGGCACTCGCCGCAGCGCCCGACCCATTTGGACGTCTGCCACCCGCACTCCGAGCACCGATAGGCCGCCTTGGCCGTCTTAGCCTTCGCCATGCGCGGCAGCCTAGAGCCCGGCCCCGACAGTCAGCGCTCCTTATGGGCCCGTTCGATCAGGTCGCCGAGGTGGTCGGAGACGGTGCCGGGGCGTTCGAGCATGGCCATGTGCCCGGCGGTGGGGATGATCTCCAGGCGGCCGGACGGCACGCAGGAGGCGATCTTGATGCTGTGCTCGACGGGGGTGAGCACGTCGTTCTCGCCGCCGAGGACGAGGGTGTCGGCGGCGGCGAGGGACGCGCAGTCGCTGATGACCTCGGTCGTGATCATCGAGCGGAAGTAGTCGGCGAAGGCGTCCATGCGGGTCTCGATCATCATCTGCTCGGCGAAGGCGACCGCGGCGGGGCTGGCGTCCGGGCCGAAGGCGATGAGGTCCTCGACGAGGGTGGTGACGTCGCGGCCGAAGTGGCGGACCTTCTCGATGGCGCCGGCGCCCGCGCCGAGGGCGCCGAGGGCGCGGGGCAGGACGCGCCGGGTGGTGCGCGCGACCAGCGCGGGCAGGCCCAGGGTGACCTCGCCGAGCCCGCCGGACGAGGTGCACAGCAGGCCGGTGGCGAGGACCCTGCGTCCGATCAGGCCGGGGTTCTCGTCGGCGTACCGCATGACGGTCATGCCGCCCATGGAGTGCCCGACGAGGACGACGGGGGTGTCGGCGGGGACGGTGGCCTCGATCACGGCGGCGAGGTCGCCGGCGAGGCGGCCGAGGGAGTAGCCGTCGCGGCCGCCGCCGTCGGAACGGCCGTGGCCGCGGTGGTCCCAGAACACCAGGCGGCCGAGGCCGCGCAGCGCCTTGCGCTGGAAGTGCCAGGAGTCCTGGGTGAGCGTCCAGCCGTGCGAGAAGACGACGGCGAGGTCGGTGCGCTCCTCGCCGTCGATCTCGGCGTACAGGCGGGTGCCGTCGTCGGCGCGGACGGGCGTCGGGCGGCCGCGCAGCGAGCCGAACGGCTCGCCGGCGAACGGGTCGGGGCGCAGCTGGAGGCGGCGCAGGGCGCGGCGCTGGGCGAGGAGTCCGGCGCCGGCTCCGGCGGCGCCGACGGCGGTGGCGGCGAGCAGGCCGCCGAACGCTCTTCCAGCGGTGACACGGCTCGTGGTGGCGGCGTTGCCCATGCTCCGTTCCTCCCGGATGACCAACCCGTCGGTAACTCAGGGGCAACGCCACCACAAATTCACCGCATAGTCCACCTCGAAGCCGGCTCCCGCGGCGTCGACCTCGCGCAGGCAGGCGTCCGCGAGGCCCGGCGGGAACTCGATCCGCAGGACGGCGGTGAGATCGTCCCGGTTCTGGAACGACCACCGGATCGTCAGCGGCTCGCGGGCGAAGCCGCGGCGCGTCCAGAAGCGCTCGACCGCCCCGGGGTCATATTTCGGCAGGCCGCGGCGGAACCAGCGGCCGAACGTGGAGCGGGTGGCGTCGTTGTCGATGATGAAGATCGCCCCGCCGCGCCGGACGACCCGGTCGAGTTCGGCGAGACCGGGTTCGCAGCCCGGCCCGAAGAAGTACGCCCACCGGGCGTGGACGACGTCGATCGAGGCGTCCGGGAGCGGCAGCGCCTGCGCCGCGCCGGTACGGACGGTCACGTTGGGCAGGCCGCGGGTGCGGCGGGCGGCGGCCGAGGCGAGGCCCGCGTGCGGCTCGACGCCGATCACCCGGTGCGCGTCCGCGGCGAAGAACGGGAGGTGGAAGCCGGTGCCGCAGCCGAGGTCCAGGACGTCCGCCCCCTTCCACGGGCGGATCGCGCGCATCGCGTCGGCGAGGACGCCGTCGGGGTCGACGGCGCGGTTCTCCAGTTCGTAGACCTGCGGGGAGTTCCAGATGTTGGGGCTCGGCACGGCGCCCGGCGCGATCTCGGCCACGGAAACAGAGCGTAGCCGGGGCCCGGCACGCATCAATGGCGCGTCCATGGGGACGGAGCAAGGAGGATCACTCGCGGCGGTTGTTTCATCACGGCCGCCGCCGCATAGGCTTTGCCTTGCGAACCTGATGAACACCGTCGAGCGATCATTCCTGGCGAGGAAGCCTTGACCCCGCAGCACAACGGCGTCCGTTCACCCGCTCTGCGGGTCCCGGACGCGCCGATCACGCTCTCCACCGCGTCGGTCTACCCGGAGAAGGTACCGAGCGCGTTCGAGATCGCCGCGCTCCTGGGCTACGACGGCATCGAGGTCATGGTCTCCACGGACGCCTCGTCGCAGGATCTGAACGTCCTGCGCCGCCTGTCCGACTACCACCAGGTCCCCATCAAGTCGATCCACGCGCCCTGCCTGCTGCTCACCCAGCGGGTGTGGGGGCGTGAGCCCTGGGGCAAGCTGGTGCGCTCCAAGGAGGTCGCCGAGGAACTGGGCGCGGAGGTCGTTGTCGTCCATCCGCCGTTCCGCTGGCAGCGTGATTACGCCAAGGAGTTCGTCGAGGGCCTGGCCCGTATGCAGGACGAGACGGATGTCCTGTTCGCGGTGGAGAACATGTTCCCGCTCAAGGCGCGCGGTGCGGAAGCGGGCATGTACCTGCCCGACTGGAATCCCGTCGACCAGGACTACCCGTACGTCACCCTCGACTTGTCCCACACCGCCGTCTCGGGGTCGGACGCCGTCGACATGGCGGGCGACCTGGGGGACCGTCTGCGGCACATCCATCTCGCCGATGGTGTGGGCATCACCAACAAGGACGAGCATCTCGTCCCGGGCCGCGGCAACCAGCCGTGCGGGGCGATGCTGGAGAACCTCGCCGAAGGCGGCTTCCGGGGGCACATCGTCCTGGAGGTGAACACGCGGCGCGCGACCAGCCGGGTCGAGCGGATGGAGGACCTCGCCGAGGCCCTGGCGTTCGCCCGCCTGCACCTGGCCGCCGCCGACCGCACCTGGGAGGTCACGCCGGCCGGGGAGGTCACCCGCCGGGGCGTGCGGTGACCGAGACCACCGGGCGCCGGGGGCCGGGGCGCCGTCCCGGCCCGACGGAGACGCGCGAGAAGATCCTGGCCGCGGCGCGCGAGATGTTCGCCGAGAAGGGCTACGACGGCGTTTCGGTGCGCGCCATCGCCCGCGCCGCCGGCGTCGATCCCGCGCTCGTCCACCACTTCTTCGGCAGCAAGGACGGCGTGTTCGTCGAGGCGATGCGCTTCCCGGTGGACCCGTCGGTCCTGCTGCCGCGCATCATGTCGGTCCCGCGCGACCGGCTCGGTGAGGCGGTCGTCCGCGCGTTCCTGGCGGTGTGGGGGGACGCCGACCGCCGCGCGCCGCTGCTGGCGATGCTCCGCTCGGCGATGACGAACGAGCGGGCGGCGACGCTGCTGCGCGAGTTCGTCACGGTCGCGCTGACCGAGCGGGCGCGGCAGGCGCTGGACGTCCCGCACGCGCAGATCCAGGCGGCGGCGGGGCAGATGATCGGCCTGATGATCCTGCGGTACGTCCTGCGCGTCGAGCCGATGGCGTCGGTTCCGGAGGAGGAACTGGTCGCGCTGGTTTCACCGGTCATCCAGCGTTATCTGACATCGGCCTGAGCTTCGCCGGGCCTCCTTGACCGGGCTCCGCCGCGCACATAAATTCAACACATGATGAGTTCTAGCCCGGTGAACCAGGAGCCGGCCGTCCGGGTGCGCGACCTGCGGGTCGCCCGCGGCGGCCGGGAGGTCCTGCACGGGCTCACCTTCGACATCCCGCGCGGCGAGATCGCCGGCCTGATCGGCCCGAGCGGCTGCGGGAAGACCACGCTGATCAGGGCGCTCGTCGGCGTCCAGATCGTGGCGGGCGGCACGGTGACGGTGCTCGGCGCGCCGGCCGGATCGTCCGCCCTGCGGCGCCGCGTCGGATACGCGACGCAGTCCCCGGCCGTGTACGCCGACCTGACCGTCGCCGAGAACCTGCGCTACTTCGCGTCCGTCCTGCGCGCGCCCCGCTCGGACGCCGACCGCGTCATCGACGAGGTCGGGCTCGGCCGCAACCGCGGCCAGACCGCGGCGACGCTGTCCGGCGGGCAGCTCAGCCGCCTCAACCTCGCCGTCGCGCTGCTCGGCTCGCCCGAGCTGATCGTCCTGGACGAGCCGACCGTCGGCCTCGACCCGGTGCTGCGGCAGGAGCTGTGGGAGCTGTTCCGGGACCTGGCCGACGGGGGCGCCACGCTCGTCGTGTCCAGCCACGTCATGGACGAGGCGCGCCGCACCGACCGGCTGCTGATGATGCGCGAGGGGGCGGTCCTCGCCGATGGCACCCCGGAGGAGCTGCGCTCGCGCACCCGGACCTCCGACCTGGAGGCGGCGTTCCTCCGGCTGATCAATGAGAAGGCAGGGAGTCCCGCATGAGCGCGGCCATCACCTTCGCCACGATGCGGCGTATCCTCGCGCAGCTCAAGCACGACCACCGCACGCTCGCGCTGCTGGTCGGCGTGCCGACGCTGCTCATGGTCCTGCTGCGGTACGTGTTCGACCAGCCGGTGCTGTTCGACCGGATCGGCCCGATGCTGCTCGGCCTGTTCCCGTTCACGGTCATGTTCGTCGTGGCCAGCATCGCCACCCTCCGCGAGCGGACGAGCGGCACCCTCGAACGGCTGATGACCATGCCGCTCGCCAAGCTGGACCTGCTGACCGGCTACGCGCTCGCGTTCGGGCTGCTCGCGCTCGTCCAGGTCGCCGTCGTGCTGGCGATCTCGCTGACCTGGCTCGGCCTCGACCTGCACGGCTCGCTCGGCTCGCTCATCCTCGTCGCCCTGCTGGACGCCCTGCTCGGCATGGCCCTCGGCCTGCTGGCCAGCGCGTTCGCGCGGACCGAGTTCCAGGCCGTCCAGTTCATGCCCGCGCTCGTCCTGCCGCAGCTGCTGCTGTGCGGGCTGATCTACCCGCGCGAGAAGATGGCGTCCTGGCTCCAGGCGATCGCGGACGTCCTGCCGCTGTCCTACGCGGTGGAGGGCATGCAGCAGATCAGCGCCACCCCCGACTTCACCGGCACCCTGGCCCTGGACGTGGCCGTCATCGCCGCCTTCACGATCACGTCCCTCGTCCTGGGCGCCATCACCCTCCGCCGCCGTACGGCATGACCCGTGAACGGCGGCCGAGGTTTACACGCGGCGGTGTGTCGCTCCTCAACCGGACAGGTGGGGGCAATCAGGCTCTCCGTGCTCTATCGGGCTGGTAGCTTCGCGCCATGACCTCCCCAGAGCACGGGCCACCGGGGCCGCAGCGGCCCGCGGAGGCTCCGCAGCCGCACGCCGCCGACCAGGCCGCGGGCGCCAAGGAGGCTCCCGAAAGTGACGCCGAGGGCGCGTTCTGGGGGGCCTCGGACGGCGCCGAGCGCAAGCGGAAGCGGCGCTGGCCCCGCGTCCTGATCGCGGTAGGGGTGTTCCTGGCGCTGGTCGTGGCCGGGCTCGGCGGCCTGCTGTGGCAGCGCCAGTCGTCCTACAACGGCAACATCGACCGGATCAAGGGAGTGATGCCGGACACCGGGGCGAAGCGGCCGGGGCCGAACGTGGAGGGAACCGAGAACTGGCTGCTCGTCGGCTCGGACTCGCGGGCCGAAGGCGGCACGACCGGGGAGGGTAACCAGGTCTGGAAGCCGGGGCGGCAGCGCACTGACACGATCATGCTGCTGCACCTGCCGGCGGACCGGAAGAAGGCGTACGTGATCTCGTTCCCGCGCGACTCGTGGGTCGAGATCCCCGGCTACGGCAACCAGAAGATCAACGCGGCGTTCTCGTTCGGCGGGCCGAAACTGCTGATCGAGACGATGGAGAACCTCACCGGCGTCCGCATCGACCACTACGGCGCGATCGACTTCGAGGGGTTCAAGGCGATGACGGACGCGCTCGGCGGCGTCACCGTCAACGTCAAGCAGAGCGTGTACGACCCGGCCCGCAAGAAGCAGTGGACGGCGGGCAGGCAGAAGCTCGACGGCGAGGAGGCGCTGCTGTTCGTCCGGCAGCGCTACAACCTGCCGAACGGCGACTTCGACCGGATCAAGCGGCAGCAGGCGTTCCTCGGCGCGCTCGCCAAGCAGGCCGCGGACCGGGGCACGCTCACCAACCCGCTCAAGCTCGACCGGTTCCTGTCCGCGCTCAGCAAGTCGATCAGCGTGGACGAGGGCGTGTCGGCGGGCGACCTGCGCTCGCTGGCGCTGAGCATGCGGGACGTCCGGGCGTCGGACGTGATGTTCATGACGTTGCCGCACAAGGGCACCGGCATGCGCGGCAAGCAGAGCGTCGTGTTCCTGGACGGGACGAAGGCGAAACAGCTGTTCGAGGCCGTGAAGAGCGCCGAGATGGCCGAGTACGTCAAACAGTACGGCGGCGGCAACAGCCTGGGCACCGTTTCGTGATCGCCGGCCCGCGGCGGGCATAACCTGGGACGGGTAGGGGCCCAGGGAGCAAGGGGTGCGTACGGTGCTTCGTCAGGCGTTGCTCGCCGCGTCGCGCAGTGGCGGCGCGCGCAGGGTCGTGGAGACCGCGCCGTTCACCGGCGACGTCGTCCGCCGCTTCATCGCCGGGGAGACGATCGAGGACGCGACACGCGTCACCGGGGAGCTGACCGGCGAGGGGCTGCTCGTCACGCTGGACGTCCTGGGCGAGGACACCCACGACAAGGGCCGCGCCGAGGCGAACGTCGAGCACTACGTCGAACTGCTGGAACGGCTGGGCGCCGCCGGTCTCGGCACACGCGCCGAGGTGTCGTTGAAGCTGTCGGCCATCGGCCAGACGTTCGATGAAGACCTCGCCTTGGAGAACGCCAAGCGAGTGTGCGCGGCCGCCCGTTCCGCCAGTACGACGGTCACTCTCGACATGGAAGAGCACACGACCGTCGATTCGACCCTTGGGATCGTCCACGAGCTCCGGCGTGACTTCCCGGACGTGGGGGCGGTCATCCAGTCATATCTGCGGCGGGCCGAGGAGTACTGTGCGGAACTGGCCTACGAGGGGTCACGCGTAAGGCTGTGCAAGGGCGCGTATGCGGCACCGGCGGCGGTGGCCTTCACTGACAAGGACGAGATCGACAAGTCGTACGTCCGCTGTATGAAGGTCCTGATGGCGGGCAAGGGCTACCCGATGCTCGCCACGCACGACCCACGGCTCATCGACATCGCCGGGGCGCTGTCGATCCTGCATGAGCGCGACGCCGACACCTTCGAGTACCAGATGCTCTACGGGATCCGTCCGCAGGAGCAGCGCAGGCTCGCCGCACAGGGCGCGCAGGTCCGCGTCTACGTCGCGTACGGGCGCGAGTGGTACCAGTACTTCATGCGGCGCCTCGCGGAGCGTCCCGCCAACCTCCGCTTCTTCCTGCGCTCCGTTGCCGGACGGGCGTGAACCGCGCGGCTATAGGCTGGGCCGGTCGATGAATCCCCACGTCAAGGTATGCCGATGATCGCGATTCTGGGTGCCGGGAAGATGGGCGAGGCGCTGCTGTCCGGGGTGCTGCGGGCCGGCCGCCGCCCGTCGGAGCTGATGGCGACCGCGCGCCGCGAGGAGCGGCGCGCGCTGCTGCGCGAGCGGTACGGCATCGAGGTCGTGCCGAACACCGAGGCCGCCGCGAAGGCCGAGACGCTGATCCTCGCGGTCAAGCCGCAGGACATGGGGGCCCTGCTGGACGAGATCAGCGCGCACGTCCCGCCCGGCCGGCTGGTGATCTCGATGGCGGCGGGCATCACCACGGGGTTCGTCGAGGCGCGGCTGCCGGAGGGCGTGCCCGTCGTCCGCGTCATGTCGAACACGCCCGTCCACGTGGACGAGGCGATGAGCGTGATCTCGCCCGGGTCGCACGCGGCGGAGGAGCACCTGAAACGGGCCGAGGAACTGCTGTCCCCGGTCGGGAAGGTGCTGCGCATCCCGGAGTCGCTGCAGGACGGCGCGACGGCCCTGTCCGGCAGCGGCCCGGCGTACTTCTACTACCTGGTCGAGGCGATGGTGGACGCCGGCATCCTGCTCGGCATGCCGCGCGCCGCCGCGCTGGAGATGGTGATCCAGTCGGCCGTGGGCGCGGCGATCATGCTCCGTGACTCGGGTGAGCATCCGGTGCTGCTGCGGGAGGCGGTCACCTCCCCGGGCGGGACGACGATCTCGGCGATCCGGGAGCTGGAGCGGCACGGTGTCCGCGCCGCCGTCCTGGAGGCGATCGAGGCGGCCCGCGACCGGGGCCGCGAGCTGGCGGGCGGCTGACCGCCCGGCGCCCGGGTGCGGGGCGCGGCCGTGCCTAGGCCGCCTTGTTCCGTCGCGGCGCGGCGTGGTGGGTGACGGTGCAGACGAATCGGGCCGCGCCGCGCATCGCCTCGCTCGCCTCGGGCAGGACGCGGTTCAGGATCTGGAAGACGTGCATCTGCCCGTTCCAGACCTGGAGCTCGCAGGACGCGCCGGCGCGCTTCAGCGCGTCCGCGAACGCCTCGGCCTCGGCGCGCAGGACCTCGGCGCCGCCGACCTGGATGAGGACGGGCGGCGTGTTCGTCCAGGCGCAGGTGAGCAGGGCCAGCCGCGGGTCCTTGAAGCCGGCGGACCCCACCACGAGGCGGGCGATCCGGCGTGCCGAGGCGGGGCTGATGTAGGGGTCGCGGGCGCGGCGCTGCGCCTGGATGGCGAGTTCGCAGGTCAGGTCCACCCAGGGGGAGAACAGGGCGAGCCCGGCGGGGATCGGCAGGCCGAGCCGGCACAGCTCGCCGGCGAGCGCGGCGGCGAGGTGCCCGCCGGCCGAGTCGCCCGCGACGACGATGCGGGAGGCGGGAATGTTCCGCGCGAGCAGCAACCGGTAGGCGCTGACGGCGTCCTCCAGCGGCGCCGGGAACGGATGCTCGGGCGCGAGCCGGTACCGGGGCGCGAGGACGGGCAGGCCCGTGTCGTGCGCGAGCCGCGAGGTGATCGGACGGTGCGTGCGCGGCGAGCAGACCACGTAGCCGCCGCCGTGCAGGTACAGGATGGCGCCGTCGGCCTTTCCCTCCGGGACGTCCCGGGGGATGACCCACTCGCCCCTGATCGGACGCTCGTCGCCGTCGCCGTCGCCGTCCGCGGACCGCTCGTTGAGTCCCTCGATCCGGACACCGGAGCCCGGCCGCAGCAGCAGCGACGCGGCGTCGACCGTGGAGCGGGCGGTGCGGATGCCGGTGGCGTGGCCGGGGAGGTAGTGCAGAAGCGGACGGACGCCCAGACGCAGAGCGCCGCTGATTGCTCGGCTGCGAACGCTCGGGCTGTCCATCTGACCCCCCTTTGATATTTCGCGTTGTCTGACCTGTATGCCCCGTTTTACGGAGTAATTCACGTCACAGTTTCGTACTGAATCCTTGAAGACCGCAGCGGCGGCCGGGCAGGGCGTGTGAGCCGGGCCACGTGACGGGCGCGATACCGTGAGGTCATGAGCAGTCCCGCGCCGTCCCCGCGCTCCGGTCCCGAGAACTGCGGGCTTGAGATCTTCTGGGACGAGCGGCTCATCTCCTACGACTTCGGCCCCGGCCACCCCATGAACCCCGTGCGCGTCGAGCTGACGATGGCGCTGGCCCGGGAGCTCGGCGTCCTGGACCGTCCCAACGTGCGGGTCTCGGCGTTCGAGGCGGCGGGCGACAAGCTGCTCCGGCTCGTCCACGAGGAGTCCTACATCGCGGCGGTCAAGCAGGCCGGCGCGACCGGGCTGCCCGAGATCCGGCACGGCCTCGGCACCCCCGACAACCCGGTCTTCCTCGGCATGCACGAGGCGTCCGCCCTGGTCGCCGGCGCTTCGGTCGCCGCCGCCGAGGCGGTCTGGACGGGCCGCGCCGAGCATGCCGCGAACATCTCCGGCGGCCTGCACCACGCGCTGAGCGGCGCCGCCAGCGGGTTCTGCGTCTACAACGACCCGGCGATCGCGATCGCCTGGCTGCTGGAGAACGGCGCCGAACGCGTCGCCTACGTCGACATCGACGTCCACCACGGCGACGGCGTGCAGGACGCCTTCTACGACGACCCGCGCGTCCTGACGATCAGCCTGCACGAGACGCCGCGCACGCTGTTCCCGGGCACGGGCTTCCCGGACGAGACGGGCGCGGACGGCACCTCCGTCAACATCTCCCTGCCGCCCGGTACCGGCGACCGGCAGTGGCTGCGCGCGTTCGACGCGATCATCCCGCCGCTGCTGCACCGGTTCCGGCCGGACGTCCTCGTCACCCAGCAGGGCGCGGACGGGCACGCGCTCGACCCGCTCGCGCACCTCCTCCTCAGCGTGGACGGCCAGCGGACGGCCTACGCGCTGCTGCACCGGCTGGCGCACGAGACGGCGGGCGGCCGCTGGGTGCTCACCGGGGGCGGCGGCTACGAACTGGTGCAGGTGGTGCCGCGCGCGTGGACGCATCTGCTGGCGGAGGCCGCGGGCGGGCCGATCGCGCCGGACACCGAGACCCCGCGGGAGTGGCGCGACTTCGTCCGGCGGCGGACCGAGGAGATCGCCCCGCGCCGGATGACGGACGGAACGCAAGTGGTGGAGGTCAGCAGGTGGGGGAACGGCTACGACCCGAGCAGTCCCATCGACCAGGCGGTGCTGGCGACGCGGCGGGCGGTGTTCCCCGAGCACGGCCTCGACCCGCTGACGGACGAGTGACCCCCGCGCCGGGCAGGGACGAGCTGCGCGCCCACCTCGTCCGCACGATGATCGCGGGCGATGTCGCGACACCGCGCCAGAACAACCTGCTGCACTACCGGCGGATGGCCGCCGGCAACCCGTACTACCAGTTCGGCCTGGAGCTGAAGCCGTCGTGGACGGAGCGGACCGTGCTGGAGATGATGGTCGAGCGGTGCGGAGTCAGCCCCGACCCCAGGCATCTGTACGGCGACGACACCATCGATCCCGACATCACGCTCGACATGCTTGAGGCGATGGGCGACCGCATCGGCCTCGCGGCCCGCCGCAGGGAGAACGTGGTCATCGCGACCGGTCACCCGGCCACGCTGACGCCGCTCTACCAGGCGGTGGCGCGTGCGCTGACCGAGGCGGGCTGCCGGGTGCTGACGCCCGCGACCGGCTGGACGTATGAGATCGAGACCGGGTACGGCGGCCTGGACCTGCGCCGCCTCGTCTACGCCGAGCACGGTGTCGCGATGCTGGAGGGCGACGACTACCGGACCCACCACACGCACGACCCGCACCCGATGGAGGCCATGCTCCGGGAGCTGTCCCCTAGCGCTTCCGGGGAGTCGGTGGAGGCTAAACCTGATATTTGGCCGGATCTGGCCATCGCTGATCACGGCTGGGCCGGAGCCGCCGGTCAGGCCGGCATCGACACCGTGGGGTTCGCGGACTGTAACGACCCCGCGCTGTTCGCCGGGGCCGCCGAGGGCAAGATCGATGTCGTCGTCCCGCTCGACGACGGTGTCTCCCCGCGCCACTACGCGCCGCTGACCGCCTACATCCTTGATCGGGCGGGGCTGGCCCCGGCGGGCTGAGCCCCGTCCCAGCCCGCGCCCGGCCGACCGGTGCCCGTCCGGCATGTCACAGGGGGTGACAAGGCCGCCGTAACGGGACGGATGAGCTTGTGCGACGCCATCGAGGGCAGCGGAACCGCAGGTCAGTGCGGGATCCTGGTTGACGACCGTTCGTTGTGACACGGATAGTGCCGTTACGTCCACGTTGAGTATGGAATCGACACTGTATCCCCACGGTCAGGTCGGGATACGGAAATGTGCGGAACTCCCCTCTTGCGACTGCCGGTGCGCGATTTACGCTGGAGGAAGTACACGTGCGTGATCGAAGTCACCCGAAGGGCTGTGCGCGGCACGTGTGGAAGAGGGCGTCCGATGAACTCAGGCGAGCGACCTCTGAGTGAGGTCAGGTTCCTGACCGTGGCCGAAGTGGCCTCGGTGATGCGGGTGTCCAAGATGACCGTCTACCGCCTCGTCCACTCGGGCGAGCTTCCCGCGATCCGCGTGGGCCGCTCGTTCCGGGTCCCCGAGCAGGCCGTTCACGACTACCTGCGCGACGCGTACATCGAAGCCGGATAACGGGTAAGGGCGGGGCATGAGCCATGACCCCGCCCCGTACTCCGCACCCGGCCGCGCAGGGGGCCTCGGGGCGATCCCCAGGGACCGCCCCGGAGCCGGGGACGCAGGACGAGGACCGGCCGGCGGCCTCGCGGCCGCCGGAGCCGGTACCGGGGGAGCGGGGGCAGCGCCTCCGCCGTCCCCGGCCCGGCGGGACGGTCCGGACACCGAGCGGGACGGGCGGCGACCGCCCGCCCCGGTTCGGCGGTGCCCGGCGCCGTGCGAGGCGCGGTGCCGGATGCCGCAGGTCGGTCCGCGATGCGACGCGGCCGGCCGCGAGCCGCCTCCGCGGCGCCATGAGGCGGGCCGAGGCATGATCTCCGCCCGTTCGGCGGTAGTCTTGTGCGACCGACCGTGCACGCTTCATGGGCCATGCTCGCCCGCGGCACGTTCGTCTCCTGCACATCACCCGATACGCCGAGCGAGGTCTCGTGGGCTCTGTCATCAAAAAGCGCCGCAAGAGAATGGCCAAGAAGAAGCACCGCAAGCTGCTGAAGAAGACGCGAATCCAGCGCCGCAACAAGAAGTGAGCCCGTAGGGGGTGGAGCGCACGGTGTCCTCCATGCCCGTCGCCGCGGCCCGTGTCGTCCTCGTCACGGGCGTCTCCCGTTTCCTGGGGGCGCGGGTCGCGAACGCGCTGCAGGCGGAGCCCGGGATCGAACGGGTCATCGGGGTGGACACGGTGCCGCCCGCCGAGTCCCTCGGCCGCACCGAGTTCGTCCGCGTCGACATCCGCACGCCCGGCATCGCGAAGATCATCGCGTCGGCGGGGGTGGACACGGTGGTGCACCTCAACCTGGTGACCTCCTCGGCCGCCCCGCGGGCGAAGGTGAAAGAGCTCAACATCATCGGGACGATGCAGCTGCTCGCCGCCTGCCAGCGCTCACCGGACATGCGCAAGCTCGTCGTGCGGTCCTCGGCGGCCGTCTACGGGTCCTCGCCGATGGACCCGGCGGTCTTCACCGAGCGCGACGAACCGGCCGAGCCGCCGAGGAGCGGCTACGCCAAGGACGCGGTCGAAGTCGAGGGCTACGTCCGCGGGCTGATGCGGCGCCGCTCCGACCTGACCGTGTCGGTGCTGCGGTTCGCGAACCTCCTCGGCCCGGGCGTGGACTCGCCGTTCACCCGCTACCTGCACCTGCCGGTCGTCCCGACGGTGCTGGGCTTCGACCCGCGGCTCCAGTTCGTCCACGAGGACGACGGCGTCGAGGTGCTGCGGCGCATGACGGTCGAGGCGCATCCCGGCTGCTACAACGTCGCCGGGGACGGCGTGCTGCTGCTGTCCCAGGCGCTCCGCCGCGCCGGACGGCCGTACCTGCCCGTCCCGTCGCCGTCCCTCTCGGTGCTCGGCGACATGGGACGCCGCTTCGCGGGCCTGTCCGGGTTCTCGCCCGAACTGCTGCGCTGGCTGACGTACGGGCGGGTCATCGACACCACCGCCCTGGAGACCGAGCTGGCGTGGCGCCCCAAGTACAGCTCCGAGGCCGCCTTCGCCGACTTCGCCGCCGCCCAGGGCCTCACCCACAACCGGCTGACGCACCTGCTCGGACGCGCCTGAAAGGGGAGCCCGCGATGTTGAACGCCCGCCACGCGGACGACGACGAGGACGCGCAGGTCATCCCGCTGTCCCCGGACCGCCAGGACTCCGCCGGCGACTCCCCCGCCGGGCCCGGCCTCCTCGAACGCGGCATCGCCTCCGGGCTGGCGTTCCTGCGCCGCCGCCTGGCCGGCGACTACGAGGTGGACGAGTTCGGCTTTGACCCCGAGTTCACCTCCACGGTCCTGCTGCCGCCGGCCCGCGCCCTCTACGAGCACTGGTTCCGCGTCGAGCTCTGCGGGCTGGAGAACGTCCCCGAGGACGGTGCCCTGCTCGTCGCCAACCACTCGGGCACGATCCCGCTCGACGCGCTGATGCTGTCGGTCGCGCTGCACGACCACGCCGACCGGCAGATCCGCCTCCTCGGCGCCGACCTCGTCTACCAGATCCCGATGCTCGGCCACCTGGCCCGCAAGGCCGGCCACACCCTCGCCTGCCAGGCCGACGCCACCCGGCTCCTCGCCAAGGGCGAGCTCGTCGGCGTCTTCCCCGAGGGTTTCAAGGGCGTCGGCAAACCCTTCTCCGACCGCTACAAGCTGCAGCGCTTCGGCCGCGGCGGTTTCATCGGCACCGCGCTGCGCGCCGGCGTCCCGATCGTCCCCTGCGCCATCGTCGGCGCCGAGGAGATCTACCCCAAGATCGCCGACCTGCGTCCGCTGGCCCGGCTGCTCGGCCTTCCGTACTTCCCGATCACCCCGACGTTCCCGCTGCTCGGCCTCGCCGGCCTCGTCCCGCTCCCGTCCAAATGGGTGATCCAGTTCGGCGAGCCCATGACGCTGGACGGCTACGAGGCCGACGACGCCGACGACCCCATGACGGTCTTCGAGCTCACCGACCACGTCCGCGAGAACATCCAGCACATGCTCTACGAGGCCCTCCTGCGCCGCGGCCCCGCCTTCCTGTGACCGGCGAGCCGGGCGGCTCGTCCGTGCTCGCCTGCGCCGGCCCGCGCGTCCCTAAAGTAGGCGCATGCCGCTCCGAAGCCGGATGGTCGCCCGTGACCTGGCCGAACCGCACCGCGTGTCCAGCCCGCTGGAGTTGCTGTTCGACCTGACGTTCGTCGCCGCCGTGTCCCAGGTCTCCGGGCGCCTCGCCCACGCCACGGGGACCGCGCACACCGGGGACGCCATCGCGCCGTTCCTCATGGTGTTCTTCGCCATCTGGTGGGCGTGGATGAACTTCACCTGGTTCGCCTCCGCGTACGACACCGACGACGTCCCGTACCGCGTCATGACGTTCGTGCAGATGGCGGGCGTCCTCGTCCTCGCGGCGGGGGCGCCCGCCGCGTTCGACGGCGACTTCACCACGGTCACCCTCGGCTACCTCGTCATGCGCGTCGGCCTGGTGAGCCTGTGGGTGCGCGCCGCGATCGCGCATCCCGCCGGACGAGCCACGGCCCTCCGCTACGCCGCCGGCCTCTCGATCGTCCAGGTGTTCTGGCTGTCCCGGCTCGCCCTTTCCGGCGGCGGCCCGATGTGGCTGTTCTTCGTCCTCGTGGCACTGGACCTCTCCGTCCCGCCGATCGCGGAGCGTTCCGGCACGACGGCCTGGCACCCGCACCACATCGCCGAACGGTACGGGCTGTTCACGATCATCCTGCTGGGGGAGAGCGTCCTCGCCTCGACGAACGCCGTCCAGGACGCCGTCGAGCACGGCCTGCACGCCGACCTCGTCACGATCGCCCTGGCCGGTCTCGCCATCCTGTTCGCGCTCTGGTGGATCTACTTCTCCGAGCCGGCCGGGGAGGGGCTGGAGCGGCACCGCGACAGGTCGTTCGTCTGGGGCTACGGCCACTACCTCGTCTTCGCCGCGCTCGCCGCCATCGGCGCGGGCCTCGAAACGGCGGTCGCATCGGCGGGCGGGCACACCGGAGCGGGGACGCGGACGGTCGTCGCCTCTGTCGCCGTGCCCGTCGCCGTCGTCCTCGTCATGATCTGGGCCTTGCACGCCCCCATGCGCCGCCCGGCCGTCCGTCTGGAACTCGTCGGGGCCACCGCCGCCCTGATCCTCCTCACCCCGTTCGCCGCCCCCGCCATCGGCGTCCCCGCAAGCCTCGTGGCCATAGCCGCCCTCCTCGCCCTCCTCCTGACCACCACCCTCGCCCGCGAAGCCCTCGGCGAGGTCACCGGGTGACCCCGCCGTCCCCGCTCTCGGCCCGGACGCCCCGAAGACCGCCCGTGTCCTGGCGTACCGCGAGGGCGGGCGGTGCCGTCCCGGCGATCTGAAGGAGAGCGCCGTCACCCACGTCCCGGTCGTCGGCCTGCCCGACCCGGAACTGGCCCTCGTCTGGCGCCGCGGCCACGAGACAAGCGGGCGGAGATCCAGGCCAAGCGGACCCGTTCGGCGGCCCGGCTGCTGAAGAAGCGGGCGCGGCGTGCCGGTGTGCCGTTCCTGCAGGTGGATGCGGCCTACACCTCGCAGCGCTGCCCGCGCTGCGGCCGCACCGCCAGGAACAACCGTCCCTCGCGGGACCATTTCTGTTGTCGCCGGTGCGGTCTCGCTGGACCCGCCGGCGTCGTCGCCGGGGTCAACGTGCGTGACCGCGCACGCTCGGCGTGGGTATTCGTCAACATGCCCGCACCGGCCCCGGCATAGCCCCGGAACCTGGTGGATGCGACCCGTGACCGCCCCGCCGTAGCGGGCAGTCGGGAGCGTGAACAAAGCCCACAAGGACCCAGCTGACAAGCTCGGTCCTTCAGGGCCGAGTAGTTGACAGGCGGCGCAGGAGCAGGGCCAGGCCGGTGATGGGGGTGATCACCAGGAAGTACACCGCCCACATGATCAGGTACGGGTTCATCCATCCGACGTCCTGGTGCTCGCCGCGTTCCCCGACGCAGTACATCGTGTAGTTGGTGCCGCCCCTGCCGGCCCGGTAGGCGACGATGAACGGGTCGGTGTAGGGGGCGTCGCAGAGGGAGTGAGCCGTCCAGCGAACCTGGCCCGGCGCGATCACTGTGCTGAGCAGCGTCAGCATCGCTGAGGCGAATGCGCACACGACCAATACGCTGAGGATCTGCGCAGCGCGGTTCTTGCTCATTTCCGTGTCACCTTGAGGAACTGTCCGTCCGCCTTGAAGGTCACCACGGCGTCCGTGCGGGGAGACGAGACGGCGACGCTGATCTCCGGGGCGGCGCCGGCGCGGCTCACCTCCACCGAATCGACGTGGCCGTCCGTCCTGACCAGCGCCGTGTCCACGAGTTTCTCGACGTTGCCGAGGGCGGTCACGTCCTTGATGGGGAAGGCCATGCGGTCCAGGTCGTCGTGCGCGCTGACCTTCACCGGTGACCGGTCGCCGAGACCCTCCTCGGTGTAGGTGAACTCATCGAGCCGGTCCGGATGCCGCGGGTCGCGGACGCGTGCGGTCAGGCTGGCGTCCGGTGACTTGAGGGTGAGCGCGGTGAGGCTCAGGTCCTTCGACCGGTATTCAACGGCCAGGGCGTCCATCGCGTCCCGCACGAGCGCCGTGGTGAGGCCGCCGCCGCGAATCCGTATCTGCCTGTGGAACTCGTCGACGTGCATCGCGCCGCAGGCGGTGGTCGCGGTCACCAGTGCCAGGGCCGTCGCCAGGCGGGTGGCCGGGCGGCCAAAAAGGGACATCGCGTGATCTTAGCCGGAGTCGTCCGAAATCTCGCTTATGTCCCCCTGACCGGAACCGGACTCCGCGGCGGGTCCTGAAACCCGGGTGAAACCGGGCTGAAGGCGGGGGCGCGCAGGCTGTGCCGCATGAACACAGAGGCGAGGCAGACGGCGATCCATGTGGCCGGGCTGCGGAAGGCGTTCGGGGAGAAGACCGTCCTCGACGGGATCGATCTCACCGTGCCGCGCGGGACGGTGTTCTCGCTGCTCGGCCCCAATGGGTCGGGGAAGACGACGATGGTGCGGATCCTGTCCACGCTGATCCGCGCGGACGGTGGCGAGGCGCGGGTCGCCGGGCGCGACCTGGCGCGGGACCCCGACGGGGTGCGCAAGGCGATCGGGGTGACCGGGCAGTACTCGGCGGTGGACGGGCTGCTGACCGGGCGCGAGAACCTGATCCTGATGGCGGACCTGCACCATCTCGGCAAGGCCGCGGGGCGCCGCGCCGCGGACGGGCTGCTGGAGCGGTTCGACCTGGTGGAGGCCGCGAACAAGACGGTCGCCACCTATTCGGGCGGGATGCGGCGCAGGCTCGACATCGCGATGACGCTGATCGGCGGCCCGCGGATCATCTTCCTGGACGAGCCGACGACCGGCCTCGACCCGCGCAGCCGGCGGACGACGTGGGAGATCGTCCGCGGCCTGGTGCGGGACGGGGTGACGATCTTCCTGACCACGCAGTACCTGGAGGAGGCGGACCAGCTCGCCGACAGGATCGCGGTGCTGGACGGCGGCCGGCTCGTCGCCGAGGGGACGTCCGGGGAGCTGAAGCGGCTGGTCCCGGGCGGGCACGTCCGGCTGCGGTTCCACGATCTGGCCGGCCTCGACGCGGCGGCCCGCGTCCTCGGCGTGACCGCCCGCGACGACGACGCGCTCTGCCTGCAGGTGCCCGGCGACGGCGGTGTCCGGTCGCTGCGGGCGCTGCTCGGACGGCTGGAGGACGCGGCGGTCGAGGTCGGCGAACTGTCCGTGCACACCCCCGACCTCGACGACGTCTTCCTCGCCCTCACCGGCGAGAACGAGAACGAGAAGGTGACCTCGGCATGACCACGCTCACGACCGCGGCGGTGGACTCCGCGACGATGCTGCGCCGCAACCTGCGGCACGCGCTGCGCTACCCGTCCCTGACGATCGGCGGGATGATGATGCCGATCACGATCCTGCTGCTGTTCGTCGGCGTGTTCGGCAACGCGCTCGGCGCGGGCGTGGGCGGCCCGGCGAAGGGCGACTACATCACCTATGTGGCGCCCGGGATCATCCTGATGGCGGTCGCGTCCGGGTGCCTGTCGACGTCGGTCGCCGTCTGCACGGACATGACCGAGGGCATCGTGGACCGGTTCCGCACGATGGGGATCGCGCGGGCGTCCCTGCTGACCGGGCACGTGGTGGGCAGCATGATCCAGACGTTGATCAGCACGGCCGCGGTGATCGGGATCGCGGTCGCGATGGGTTTCCGGACGCATGGCGGGGTGGCCGACTGGCTCGCCGCCGCCGGCCTGCTGGTGCTGCTCACGTTCGCGCTGACCTGGGTGGGCGTCATGCTCGGGCTGCTGGCGAACAACCCGGAGGGCGCGAGCAACACGCCGCTGATCGTCCAGTTCCTGCCGTTCGTCGGCAGCGCGATCGTCCCGCCGGAGTCGATGCCGGCCGGGGTGCGGTGGTTCGCCGAGTACCAGCCGTTCACCCCGATCATCGAGACGCTCCGGGGGCTGCTGGTGGACGCGCCGGACGGGCATGACGCGGTCGCCTCCGTGGCATGGTGCGCGGGGCTCGCGGCGGTCGCCTACGCGTCCTCCAAGGCGCTGTTCAACCGGAAGGCGCCCCGGTAGCGAGCGCACGCGCGGCGTCCAGCAGCCCGGCACGGCCCAGGCCGGCGTACTCCGCCACCGCGGCGGAGTACGCCGGCTCGTCGGCGTCGAGGGCCGCGCGGCGGGCGGCGGCGGGGGACATCGTCGGCTGGAACGACCGGATGAAGTGCATCCGCTCCGCGAGCGCGATCCGCCGCGCGGCACGGGAGCGGTCGCCGTCGGCCATGGCGAGCGCCAGGAGCAGACCGCCGCAGATCGGCAGGTCCATGAAGTACGACGGCATGGGGAGCGGGGGTTCGGCGAGCAGCGCCGAGAGCTTGGCGGGCAGCCCGGCGGCGATGTCCTGGACGAGGTCGAGGCGCCCGTGCCGCGCGTGGGCGACGACCGTGACGGAGTGGGCCTCCAGCGTCCACGGGTCGAGGCCGGGCCCCGGGCCGGGGATCTCTTCGTCGGCCAGGCCGCGCACGGCCTCGCGCCACAGCCGCAGGCCGGTCTCGACGTCACCGCGTCCGAGGGCGATCTCGGCGCGTGAGCCGAGGTCGAACGTGGCCGTGCCGGAGAACTCGTCCTGGCCGTGCGCGGGCGACCGGTCGAGCCAGTGCTCCGCCTCGTCGTACTCGCCGAGGTGCAGGCAGACGGCCGCGAGCGCCCACAGCAACCCGAACATGTCGGGCCATCCGTACCGGTTGAGCACGTCCAGGGCGACCCGCAGGTGATGCTTGGCCCGTGCTCCCCGGTCGAGCTGCATCAGCAGTTCGCTGAGCCGGGAGTGGGCGATCAACCGCAGCCACGGCGTCCGCGGCGTGTCCGCCAGCGCCGTCATCGCCTCCGCGGCGGCCAGCGCCCCCTCCAGGTCGCCGTCCCGCTCGCGGAGGTAGCCGGCGATGCAGTTCGCGAGGGCCGAGAGCGGCGGCTGATCGCTCGCGCACATCCGGCGCAGCGCCGCGCCGTCCGGGTCCAGGATCGCGGGCACGGAGCCCATCACGATCGCCCCGGCCCGGATGAGGCTGGTCGGCGGGGCGGGCGGCAGGCGGCGCAGCGCGACGAGCGCACGCGTCGGCCGCGGGCCCTTCAGCATGAACGTCGTCAGGACGCTCAGGGTGAGGGCCGTCCGGGTGACCTCGACGTCGTCGGGGCCCGGACGGAACCGGCTCAGCGGCCCGGCGGTCTCCTCGGCCAGGACGATCATCCGGCCGTAGGCGGACTCCAGCGTCCACAGGCCGGCCAGCACCGCCGTCACGGCCGCCACCGCCGGGACGTCTCCCCTGGCGAGGCCGTGGCGGAGCGCCTGCACGAGGTTGTCCTGCTCGGCGCGGACCCGCTCCCAGGGGGCGGAGGGATCGTCCCCGAACAATGCCTCGTGGTGCGCGGTGCCGAAGTCGCGTGCCCAGGCCAGCAGCCCGCCGACCGCGCGGTCCGTCTCCCCTTCGGCCTCCCGGTGGGACGCGCTGAACTCCCGGACGCTCTCCAGCATCCGGAACCGCGCGCCCCCGCCGTCCTCGGTCATGGACAGCAGCGACTGGCCGACGAGATCCTCCAGGACGTCCAGCACGTCGGCGCCGTCCAGCAGATGGCGGGCCGCGTCCGCGGTGAACCCGCCGGAGAAGACCGACAGCGACCGCATCGCCGCCCGGCCGGACGGCGACAGCAGGTTCCAGCTCCAGTCGACGACGGCGTGCATCGTCCGGTGCCGGGACGGCGCGTCGCGCGTGTGCGAGCGCAGCAGGGCGAACCGGTCGTCCAGGCCGCGGGCGATCTCCGGCACCGACATGACCCGGACGCGCGCCGCCGCCAGTTCCACCGCGAGCGGCAGCCCGTCCAGCTGCCGGCACAGCTCCGCCACCGCGCCCGCGGGCAGGCCGGCGCCGGGACGCGCCGCCGACGCGCGCTGCCGGAACAGCTCGACGGCGGTCGGCAGGTCGAGGGCGGGCAGCGGATACACCGACTCCGACGACAGGCCCAGCGGTGCGCGGCCGGTGGTCAGCACCCGCAGGTCCCGCGTCATCGACACCAGCGCGCCGACGAGTTCGGCGACGCCGTCCACGACGTGTTCGCAGTTGTCGAGGACGAGCAGGGCCGGCCCCGGCCCGAGCGCCTCCACGATCCCGCCGAGCGGGCCGCCCGGCCGTATCGGCGCCCGCCGGGACTCGCCGACGCCGAGAACGGAGGCGACCTCGCCCGCCACGTCCCCGTCCCGGGCGACCCCCGCGAGCGCCACGACGTGCACCGCGCGCTGCGGGGCCTCACGCGCCACCGTGTTCGCCAGCCGGGTCTTGCCGAGCCCGCCCGCCCCCACGATCGAGGTGACGCGTGACGTGCGCAGCAGGTTCAGCACGGCGGTGAGGTCGCCGGCCCGCCCGAGCAGCGGGTTCGGCTCGTGCGCGGCACCGCGCCGGACGGCGGGCGCCTCGGCGCGCAGCAGCTCCTGCTGGACGCCGCGCAGCGCGGCACCCGGATCGGTGCCGAGCGAATCGCGCAGCGACCGCCGGTACGCCTCGAACCGGGCGAGTGCCGCGGACGGCCCCGCCACCGCGGCCTCGCAGCGCAGCAGCTCGGCGAGGACCTCCTCGTCGCGTGGATACTCGCGGGCCGCGCCGGTGAGCGCGTCGAACCCCTCCGCGTGCCGGCCGAGCCGCGCCAGGGCCAGCGCGCGGGCACGGCGCAGCGTCCGGTACGTCGCGGCCCGCTCGGCGCGCAGGCGCGACAGCGGGTCGTCCCCGGGCTCCGGCTCCGGCGGCCCGTCCCACAGCGCGAGCCCCTCCTCGGCCGCGGCGAGCGCGCCCGCGTGGTCGCCGTCGCGCGAGCGGCGCGCACTCGCGGACGCGGCGAGCAGCACGGCGCACGCGTCCACCGCGGACTCCTCCAGCCCCAGCCGGTACCCCAGCGCGGTGCTCACGATGACGTCCGCGCCCAGTTGCGACCGGGCCCGCGACACCACGACCTGCAACGCCTTGACCGGGTTCTCGGGACGGGTGTCCGGCCACAGTCCCCCGACCAGCCGCATGGCGGACACGCCCGCTCGCGGTTCGCCCGCGAGCAGCGCGAGCAGCCCGCGCAGCCGGGGGCTCGTCACGTCCCGTCCGCGGCAGGCGGCCCGGGACAGCAGCGCCAGCTCGACCGTCATGCGGACAGGCTAAGCCGGAAGATCAGCTCGTGCGGTAGTGCCGGCGAAGCGCGATGCCCGCCGCGACGCCGCCCGCGATGGCGCCCGCGCCCGCGGCGGCGGGCAGCGCGACCATCGTGACCTTGCGGCCGGTGCGGAAATCGTGGATCGGCCAGCCGTGGTCGCGGGCGTGGGCGCGCAGCTCGGAGTCGGGGTTGACGGCGTGCGGGTGGCCGACGGCGGTCAGCATCGGCAGGTCGTTGATCGAGTCGCTGTAGGCGGAGCAGCGCGCGAGGTCGAGGCCCTCCCGCTGGGCGAGCGCGCGGACGGCCTCCGCCTTCGCCGGCCCGTGCAGCAGGTTCCCGACGAGCCGCCCGGTGTAGACGCCCTCGCGGGTCTCGGCGACGGTGCCGAGGGCGCCGGTGAGGCCGAGGCGGTGCGCGATCGTCCGGGCGACCTCGACGGGCGTGGCGGTGACGAGCCACACCTGCTGGCCGGCGTCGAGGTGCTGGAGCGCGAGGGTGCGGGTGCCGTGCCAGATGCGGTCGGCCATCACCTCGTCGTAGATCTCCTCGCTGAGCTTGACGATCCCGGCGACCCGCTGCCCGGCGACGAACGCGAGCGCGGCCTCCTTGGCGCTGCCGATGTGGTCGTGGTTCTCGGTGCCGCGCAGCCGGAACGCGGCCTGCCCCCACGCGAACATGGCGAGGTCGCGCATGGTGAACAGCTTGCGGGCGGCGAGCCCGCGCGCGAAGTAGTAGATGGACGCGCCGCGCATCATCGTGTTGTCGACGTCGAAGAACGCCGCCGCGGCGGGATCGGGCTCGGGCAGCGGACCGGGCGGGGCCGCGGCCGCGGCGGCGGCCTCCCCGGCGCTCTTGTGGTCCACGTCGCGTTGCCAGAATCGCCGCATGAGGCGAAGCCTAGTCAACCGCCTCCCCGGGACCGTCCTCCCGGCGCCGGTTGCGACAGTCTTCACTTTTGTCATATGCGGCCGCAATCAGGCGTTCACGCAGTACGGCGCGGAACTGCGGATCCGGTCCCGGTTCGCCGGCCCGCAGCCGGGTCAGCACGTCTCCCCGTTCGGTGACGCGTCGTCGTCTCGTCTTCACAGCCCGGTTCTCATCGGCCGCTCCTTTGCGGAATCCGGGCGCGAAATCGCCCCTGCCCGCAGAACGATCCTGCGGCGCGGCGGGTTACGGCCCGATGATTAATTGATAAACAGTCCAATGAAGCACCTCCGAGCGGGGTCGGTCAACGGGCCGGCGAAGGGGTCACAGGCGCAGATCGTCCGGCAGCATACGGCTCAGCGACCGGACGGCCCGGTACTGCAGCGCCTTGATCGCGCCCGGTTTCTTGCCCATGATCAGCGCGGTCTCGGCGACCGACAGGCCGTGCAGGAACCGCAGCACGATGCATTCCTGCTGCTCGGATCCGAGCCGCCGGACGGCCAGCAGCAGCGTCCGGTTCGTCATCGCGTCCAGGACGGCCCGCTCCGGGCCCTCCTGGTGGCGGTCCGGCTCGATGAGCTCGGCGGTGCAGACCTCCAGCCGGTAGCGGCCGGACTTGAAGTGGTCGGCGACGAGGTTCCGGGCGATCGTCACGAGCCAGGCCCCGAAGTCCTTGCCCTGCCAGTGGAAATCGCAGATCCGGCGGAGGGCGCGCAGGAACGTCTCGCTGGTCAGGTCCTCGGTGAGCGAATGCGTCCCGACCCGGTAGTAGACGTACCGGTAGACGAGTTCGACGTAATGGTCGTAGAGGCAGCCGAACGCGTCGGCGTCGCCGTCGCGGGCGCGCAGTACCAGCGCCTTCAGGACCTCGGCCCGGTCGGTGCCCGGCTCGGCGGCGGGGCGGGCGATCCGGGCGGCGCGGGTACGGGAAGACCGAGGAAGCGGGATGACCCCGGCATCGAGGGTCAAGCTGCTCATGCAGTTCTCCTCGGGGCGTACGCGACCTCCGGCGTGATCTGTCACTCTAGATACCGGAAGGCGCGCGAGGCAATGAGCGCAAAGTGCTTATCGGGTGCTTTCCCCGGCGCGGTTACCCGTCCACGCGCGGCATCGGGCACCATTGGGCGCGATGGTCGACGCTCTTCTCGCGCTTCTGGCGACCCTTGGTGCCCTGGCGGCCACCGGGTTGCTGGTCCAGCGCGCCTACAAGGACCGGCTGCTCTACCTCATCGCCTGGTCGTTCACGCAGGTCGGGCTGACGCTCGCGCTGCTGTGCATGGCGCTCGGCTTCATGATGGGGTTCAACGGCCCGCTGTTCCGCGTCATGGAACTCGGTGCCGCGCTGATCGGGCCGGTGTGGCTCGCGCTCGGCATGATCGAGCTGATCGCGCGGTACGTGCAGGTGCGGTTCGGCGCCTGGCTGTTCGCGATCTCCTACACGGTCGTCGCGATCGTCATCCTGATGCTGGACCCGCTCAAGGGGTCGCTCTCCAAGAGCCTGCCCAAGCCCGGCTCCACCTATGACGCGCTGCCGCTGCTGCTGATCGACGGCGCGCACGTCGTCGCGGTGATCTCCCTGGCGGCCTGCACCGGGGTCACCGCGTGGCTGGCGAGCAAGCAGGACCGGGAGGCCGGCGAACTGCTGATCCCGATCGCGCTGGTCGCCCTCGCGGGCGTGCTGGTCGTCAGCGGCAGCCGCGGATTCCTGCCCGCCCCGGTCGCGGTGATCGCGCTCGGCGCCGCCGTCGGCCTGGTCTGGTACGGCGCGATGCGGACGATCCCGGTCTACGACGGGGAACAGGGCTACGACGAGTACGGGGAGGAGCCCGCGAGCGGCTACGAGGAGCAGGCGTACCCCGCGAAGCCCGCCGCGAAGCCCGAGCCCGTCCCGGCGCCGACCCCGCCGCCCGCCCCGCGCCGCGGCGAGCTGCGGTTCCCCGAGCCGGCCACCGAGGAGCCGCGCTTCTCCGGCGACCCGGCCGGGCCGACCGCCATCGACGGCATCGGCGGCCCCGCCGGGCTCCCCATCCCTGGTGGGCTCCCCGCCCCCGCCGGGACGGGCGGCATGCCGCTGCCGGGCGGCGACCTGTCGAAGGCGTGCGGCCAGATCACCGTCTACACGCTGCTGGACGGACGCGAGGAGGCATTCGACCGGCTCGCCGCCGACCTGGTGAAGGCGGCGCGGGCGAACGAGCCGGAAACGGTGATCTTCGCCTGCCACGAGGTGGTCGGCGGCCCCACGCAGCGGATCTTCTACCAGCTGTTCCGGGACGAGGCGGCGTTCACCGCGCACCGCGGGCAGCCGCACCTGCGGCGGTTCCTCGCGGAGTCCCGCACGCACGTGCTGGCCACGAACGTGATCGAGCTGAAGCTGGGCCCGGCCAAGATGCCGCTGCCCGCGCCGGAGTTCCCCGGGAGGTGACATGGCCGCGGACATCGTGATCACGCTGCTCGGCAAGCCCGGCTGCCACCTGTGCGACGACGCCCGCGCGGTGATCGAGCGCGTCGCCGCCGACCTCGGCGTGCGGTGGGAGGAGCGCGACATCACGCGGTCGGAGGCCGACAACGAGCGGTACTGGGAGCAGATCCCGGTCACGCTCGTCAACGGCGTCCAGCACGATTTCTGGCGCGTCGACGAGGACCGTCTCCGCGCCGCCATAGCGAAGCTCCGCTAGCCGCGACGCCCCTCCGCCACATCGGCCCCACCGGCCCGGATTGTCTGGTCTGTCACATTCGATGGCGTCCCGGTGCCGGGCCCTTACGCTGGAAGTCCCTGATGGACGTCCCGCTCCGCGGTGCCGTTCCGGCCGCGAAACCGGGGGGTGACTTTGTGCGCGTGTTCACAAGGGCTAACCTGGGGGCCAGCCCCGGGCGGATCGGATCGCGGCCACCAGGCCGCCTCCCGGCCGCCCGAGCCGGGGCCAGGGGTTCCCCGAGCGCCCCGTCCCCAGCGTCGAGCCCGAAGAGCAGGCCGTGACACCTCCACGACAGAACCGGCACCGCGACCGTGCGGGCCGTGGCATCCCCGAAGCCACCGTGGCGCGGCTCCCGGTGTACCTGCGGGCCCTCACCGGGCTGCAGGAGCGCGGCGTCGCCACCGTCTCCTCCGAGGAACTGGCGGCGGCGGCCGGGGTGAACTCGGCCAAGCTCCGCAAGGACCTGTCCCACCTCGGCTCCTACGGGACGCGCGGGGTCGGCTACGAGGTCGAGTACCTCGTCTACCAGATCTCCCGCGAACTCGGCCTCACCCAGGACTGGGTGGTCGCCATCATCGGTGTCGGTAACCTGGGCCGTGCGCTGGCCGGCTACGGCGGTTTCGCGTCCCGCGGCTTCCGCGTGGCGGGCCTGCTCGACGCGGACGCCGCCATCGTCGGCCAGGAGATTTCCGGCATGACGGTGCAGCACATCGACCGGCTGGAGGACATCATCGCGGCCCACGGCGTGTCCATCGCTGTGATCGCGACCCCCGCGGGCGCGGCCCAGGGGGTGTGCGATCGCGTGGTGGCCGCGGGCGTGACCAGCGTCCTGAACTTCGCCCCCGTGGTGCTGTCGGTGCCCGACGGCGTCGACGTGCGCAAGGTCGACCTGTCCATCGAGCTGCAGATCCTCGCGTTCCACGAGCAGCGCAAGGCCGGCGGGCCGGACGAACTCGCCCCGATGCCGGACGGCGACTCGCCGCCGGGCGCACCGCAGTACGTGGAGACTGTCGAGGCATGATCGAGGGCACGGCGGGAGAGACGGCGGGAGACCCGGCATGAGCGTTCTGGTGGTGGGGCTCAGTCACCGCAGCGCCCCGGTGGCGGTGCTGGAACGGGCGGCGGTGGCCGGGGACGACCTGGTCAAACTGCTGCACGCGGTACACGCCTCGGCGAACATCGCCGAGGCCGCGATCGTCTCGACGTGCAACCGGGTCGAGATCTACGCGGTGGTCGACAAGTTCCACGGCGGCGTCTCGGCGATCTCCGAGCTGCTCGCCCTGCACTCCGGCATCCCGATGGACGACCTGTCGCGGCACCTGTACGTCCACTACGAGGAGCGGGCCGTCCAGCACGTGTTCGCGGTGGCGTGCGGGCTGGAGTCGATGGTCGTCGGCGAGGGGCAGATCCTCGGCCAGATCCGGCAGGCGTTCAAGGTCGCCCACGACGAGGGCACGCTCGGCCGCGACCTGCACGACGTCCTGCAGCAGTCGCTGCGGGTCGGCAAGCGCGCCCACCACGAGACCGGCATCGACAAGGCGGGCGCGTCGCTGGTCAGCGTCGGCCTGGACGTCGCCGCCCGGCACCTCGGCCCGCTGGCGGAGGTGCGCGCGCTGGTGGTCGGCGCCGGGTCGATGAGCTCGCTGGCCGCGGCGACGCTGAGCCGCGCCCGGGTCCGCGAGGTCGTGGTCGCCAACCGCACCCACGCGCACGCCGTGCGCCTCGCGGAGTCGCTGGACGTCCCGTCCCGCGCGATAGAGCTGTCGGTGCTGGACGAGGCGCTCACCGACGCCGACCTGGTGGTCTCGTGCACCGGCGCCACCGGCCTCGTGCTGACCACGGCGCAGCTGACGGCGCGCGGCGGCGGGGACGGCGAGCGGCGCCGGTTCCTGCTCGACCTGGCGCTGCCGCACGACATCGAGCGGTCCGCCCGCGGGCTGCCGGGCGTCGAGCTGGCCGGGCTGGACGACCTGCGGACCGCGCAGGAGGCCGCGGAGGCGATCGGCCCCGCCGCCGTCGAGGCGGCCCGGCGGATCGTGTGCGAGGAGGTCGAGGCGTTCCTCAGCGCGGCCCGCGCCGCCGCCGTCGCGCCGACCGTCGTCGCGCTGCGCAGCATGGCCGCCGAGGTGGTGGACGCGGAACTGTCCCGGCTGACCGGCCGGATGCCCGAGATGGGGGAGCGGGACCGCCGGGAGATCGAGCAGACCGTGCGGCGCGTGGTCGACAAGCTGCTGCACGTGCCGACCGTCCGGGTCAAGGAGCTGGCGGCGGCGCCGGGCGGCGACTCCTACGCCGACGCGCTGCGCGAGCTGTTCGGCCTGGACCCGATGGCCCCCGAGGCGGTGACCCGCGCCGACCTGCGCGAGGACGAACCGCCGGCGGCGATCGCGCCGGAGCGCGCCGAGGCCGACCCGGCCGGACTCGCCTCCGCCGCCCCGGACGTGCCGGACGGTGTGAACGTGGAGACGGTGAACGCCCAGGCCGCGAGCGTCCGGGCGGTCAGTGCCCGGGACACGGTCCCGGCGCACGAAGGAGACGAGACGTGACCATCGACAACAGGCCGCTGCGGCTCGGCACCCGGAAGAGCCTGATGGCGACGACCCAGTCGCAGGGCGTCGCGGACGCGCTGACCCGGCTGACCGGGCATGCCGTGGAGCTGGTGGGGGTAACCACGCAGGGTGATGTCTCCCAGGCGCTGCTCGCCCAGATCGGTGGCACGGGCGTGTTCGTGAACGCGCTGCGCGACAAGATCCTGTCCGGCGAGATCGACTTCGCCGTGCACTCGCTGAAGGACCTGCCGACGTCCGAGACGCCGGGGATCGCGCTGGCCGCGACGCCACGGCGCGACGACCCCCGCGACGCGCTCTGCAGCCCGAGCAAGCTCGCCGACCTGCCGCGCGGCGCCCGCGTCGGCACCGGCTCGCCGCGCCGGGTCGCGCAGCTGCGCGCGCTCCGCCCCGACCTGGAGATCGTCCCGATCCGCGGCAACGCCGACACCCGGCTCCGCAAGGTCACCGACGGTGAGCTGGACGCGGTGGTGCTGGCGCACGCGGGCCTGAAGCGGATCGGCCGGCTGGAGGCGGTCGGCGAGGTCTTCGAGCCGGACCAGATGCTGCCCGCGCCCGGACAGGGGTCGCTCGCCCTCGAATGCCACGCCGGCCGGGACGACCTCCGGGAGCTGCTTGGAACGGTCGACGACGCCGCGACCAGGCGCGCCGTCACCGCCGAGCGGGCGGTGCTGGCCGTGCTGGAGGCGGGTTGCTCCGCGCCCGTGGGAACATACGCTGCCGAAGTAGATGAAAGGCTTCATCTGACGGCGACCGTCGCGGCGTACGACGGGAGCCGGCAGATCAGGCTGTCCGCAAGCGGCCACCCGGATGCCGCCGAGCAGATCGGACGCGACCTCGCGAACCGGCTGCTCGCGCAGGGGGCCGACCAGTTGATGGGGGAGCGCGATTGAGCCCCGCCGCGAAGACCACCGCCGCGAAGACCACCGCCACCACGAAGAACGCCGCGAGCACGAAGAGCGCCGCGAGCACGAAGGACACCGCGCCGGCCGGCGCGCGGCCGCCGGCCGCGCGCCGGACCGCCGACCCGGGCACGGTCGCGATCGTCGGCATGGGGCCGGGCGACCCCGCGCTGCTGACGCTGCGCGCCGCCGCCGAGCTCGAACGCGCCGACACCGTCATCGTCAGCCGTGCGCACTGCCCGGCCGACATCCTGGCCTGCTGCCGTCCGGACGCGGAGATCCTCGACACCGCCGAGGGCGACCCGGTCAAGCTCGCCGTCCGCGCCGCGAAGGCCGGGCGGCGCGTCGTCCGGCTGTTCCGCGGTGATCCGGGGCTCGCCTGCACGCTGGCCGCCGAGGGCGGGGCGCTGGCCAAGGCCGGCGTCCCGTTCGAGATCGTGCCGGGCGTGTCCGCCGTGACGGGCGTGCCCGGGTACGCGGGCATCCCGCTGACGGACGCCGACAACCGCGAGGTCCGCATCGTCGACGCCTCCGCGGGCGGCGTCGACTGGGAGCGGTTCGCCGCCCCCGGCACCACGCTCGTCATCCTCGGCGCGGAGGGCGCCGTCGCCGAGGTCGCCAAGGGCCTGGTGGCCGCGGGCCGCCCCGACTCCACGCCCGCCGCCATGACGAGCCTCGGCACCACCACCGACCAGGAGACGGTCGTCTCGACGCTGCAGAAGCTCGCGTCCGACACCAAGGGCATGGAGACGCCCGCCCTGATCATCGTGGGGGACGTGGTGAACTGGCGTGACAAGCTGTCGTGGTTCGAGACCAAGCCGCTGTTCGGCTGGCGCGTCCTGGTGCCGCGCACGAAGGAGCAGGCCGCGTCGCTGTCGGACCAGCTCCGCGGGTACGGGGCCGTCCCGGACGAAGTCCCGACGATCTCCGTCGAGCCGCCGCGCACCCCGCAGCAGATGGAGCGCGCGGTGAAGGGCCTGGTGACCGGACGCTACGAGTGGGTGGTGTTCACCTCCACGAACGCTGTGAAGGCCGTCCGGGAGAAGTTCGTCGACTACGGCCTGGACGCCCGCGCGTTCGCCGGCCTGAAGGTCGCCGCCGTCGGTGAGCAGACCGCCGCCGCGCTCGTCGAGTTCGGCGTCCACCCGGACCTCGTCCCGTCCGGGGAGCAGTCCGGCGAGGGCCTCGCCAGCGAGTGGCCGCCCTACGACGAGGACCTCGACCCGATCAACCGGGTGCTGCTGCCGCGCGCCGACATCGCCACCGACGTGCTCATCGCCAAGCTGACCGAGCTGGGCTGGGAGTGCGAGGACGTGACCGCCTACCGGACGGTCCGGGCCGCGCCGCCGCCCGCGCCGATCCGCGAGGCGATCAAGGGCGGCGGGTTCGACGCCGTGCTGTTCACCTCGTCGTCCACGGTGAAGAACCTGATCGGGATCGCCGGCAAGCCGCACAACGTCACGGTCATCGCGGTGATCGGCCCGCAGACGGCGAAGACCGCGCGGGAGTACGGGCTGCGCGTGGACGTCATGGCCGAGAAACCGTCGGTGTCGGCGCTCGCCGAGGCGCTCGCGGAGTACGGTGCCAGGCGGCGGGCGGCCCAGATCGAGGCGGGAGACCCGCTCCGCAAGCCCAGCCAGATGCGCCGGGGGGCCCGGCGCCGGAAATAGACCCACAGAGGGATCATGTCTGCACAGTTCCCCGTCGCCCGGCCGCGGCGGCTGCGCCGCGCGCCCGCGCTGCGCCGGATGGTCGCCGAGACGCGGCTCGCCCCGGCGGACCTCGTCCTGCCGATGTTCGTCAAGGAGGGCATCGCCGAGCCGCAGCCGGTGGCGTCCATGCCGGGCGTGTTCCAGCACACCCGCGACAGCCTGCGCAAGGCCGCGCACGAGGCGGCCGAGGCCGGCGTCGGCGGGATCATCCTGTTCGGCGTCCCGGCGGTGAAGGACGGCGCCGGCTCGGCCGCCGACGACCCGGACGGGATCGTCCAGCGGGCGCTGCGCGACCTGGCCGCCGACCTCGGCGACGCGATCGTGATCATGTCGGACCTGTGCCTGGACGAGTACACCGACCACGGGCACTGCGGCCTCCTCACCGCCGCGGGCGAGATCGACAACGACGCCACCCTGGAACGCTACGCGTCCATCGCCGTCGCGCAGGCCGAGGCGGGCGCCGCCGTGGTCGGCCCGTCCGGCATGATGGACGGCCAGGTCGCCGCGATCAGGACCGCGCTCGACGGCGCGGGCCACTCCGATGTCGCGATCCTCTCGTACTCGGTGAAGTACGCCTCCGCCTACTACGGCCCGTTCCGGGACGCCGCCGAGTGCGCCCCGCAGTTCGGCGACCGGTCCACCCACCAGCAGGACCCGGCGAACGCCGGCGAGTCGCTCCGCGAGGTCTTCCTCGACCTCGACGAGGGCGCCGACATGGTCATGGTGAAGCCCGCGGGCGCCTATCTCGACATCGTCCGCCGCGTCCGCGACGCCGTCGACGTCCCCGTCGCCGCCTACCAGGTGAGCGGCGAGTACGCCATGATCGAGGCCGCCGCCGAGAAGGGCTGGATCGACCGCGAGCGCACCATCATGGAGTCCCTGATGTCCATCCGCCGCGCCGGCGCCGACATCACCCTCACCTACTGGGCGACGGAGGCGGCGGTGCTCCTCGCGTCGTCCTAGCTCTCGCGCCTGCCCTGGTACGCCCTCCGGCTAGTCACTTAGGGCCCTTTCCGGGGGTTGCCGTGTCTCGGGTCCGTCCCGGCGGGCATCATCGGTAACCAAGAACCCACGTGCGACCTTGGGCTATTGGGGGGCGAAGATGCTGGCGGTCACGGGGCACAAGCGGCAGAAGGCGGCACGGGACCGGATGGCCGCGGCGGCGCGGGAGTACGCGAAGCTCGGCTGGCCCTGCTTCCCGGGGGCGCACGTCGGGGCCGACCGGGCGTGTTCGTGCGACCGGATCGGCTGCCCGGACCCGGGGGCGCATCCGGTATCGGCGGCCTGGGCGCACCAGGCCAGCGTGGATCCCGACGTGATCGGACGCTGGTGGACGAAACGCCCGCAGGCCAACATCATCCTGCCGACGGGCCGGGTCTTCGACGTGTTCGACGTCCCGGCCGCGGCCGGGACCATCGCCCTCGACCGGATCGAGCGGGAGCACGTTCCCGTCGGTCCGGTCGCGTCGTTCGGGGGCGAACGGCACCTGTTCTTCGTCGCGACCCGCGGCGCGCCCGTCGACGAGGACGAGTGGTGGTCGTGCCACCTCGACTGCGTCCCGGAGGACGTCGCCGAGACGCCGGGGATGCGGTGGCACTGCCGCGACAGCTACGTGGTCGCGCCGCCCTCCGCGCTGCCGTACGGGCGTGAGGTCGCCTGGCTGAGGCCGCCGACCCGTGACCCGCTGCCCGACCCGCTGCGGCTCCTGGAGGTCCTCGCAGACGCCTGTGAGGGCGCCTAGCGCGGGAACGCCTAGCGCGGGGCCTTGATGGTGGGCTTGGGACCCCACTTGGAGTAGGAGCCGTGCTGGATCTGGTTGCGGCCCTTCTCGGGCCCGGCGCGGACCCAGAACTTGACGGGACGGTGGTCCGCGTCGAGCTTGACGGCGAAGGCGATCTGCTGGGCGCCGGTCGCCTGGGCCATCCGCGCGTACAGGGGGCCGACGCCGGGCACCTGCGCCAGCGTCGCGGCCGGTGCCTCGCCCTCGTAGATCGATCCCGACTGCTTGAGCTTCGTCGCCGACCTCAGCAGCGCGGTCAGGTTCGCGACGGAACCGCCCTGGCGGACCTGCTCGGCCGCCCCCGGATAGCCGTGCCCGCCGAGCGCCGACGCCCTCCAGTTCTTGCCGACCCGCACGTACAGCCGGTCCTGCACGATGACGGCGTGCACCGGCTTGCGGGCCGGGCCCGTCCCGGCGAGCGTCATCGAGTAGGCGGGCCGCCCGTCCTGTCCCGGCCCGAACGTCCCCCGGCCGCTGACGGGGAAACCGCAGCAGCCGGTCTGCTGGTAGCTGAACGCCGCGCCGGACGCCCGCCCGACGGCCTGGTCGATCTGCGCGACGAGCGGCGCCGGGTCGACGCCGCCGATCGGCAGCGCCGGCTGCGGGCTGCTGCTCTGCGCGGGTGTCGGCTCGGGCGGCGCGTTCTTGTCGTCCTTCTTCAGCAGCGTCGCGGCGGCCGCGCCGGCCCCGGCGATGACCAGGACGGCGACGGCGGCGACGAGCCAGCGCTTGCGGGACCCGCCGGACTTGTCCGCGACGACCTGGTTGCGGCCGCTGCCGCGGGCCGGCTTCGGCTTCGGCGGCTCCGGCTGCAGCGCCGCCTGCGCGGCGAGTTCGGTGAGCCGGCCGCGGCCCTGCGCCTCCCAGGACGGCCCGTACGCGGACACGGCCGCGTCCTCCAGCGCGCCGAGGAAGTCGGCGGCGGATTTCGGGCGCTCCTCCGGGTCCTTCGCGAGGCCCTGGCGGACGAGTCCGCGCAGCGGCCCCGGCACCTCGTCGGCGGGGATGTCGGCCTCGCGGTGCAGTCGCGCCATGTTGCGGCCCGCGTACGGGGGACGCCCGGTGAGGCACTCGTAGAAGACCGCGGTGGCGGCGTACAGGTCGGTGGCGACGGTGGCGGGCTCGCCCCTCCACAGCTCGGGCGCCGCGTACTGCGCGCCGGACCGCACCTCGGTGCCGGCGGCCGCGGTCGCGAAGTCGGTGAGCTGCGCGTTGCCGCCGGTGTCCACCAGGACGTTCGCCGGGCGGAGCGCGCCGTGCACGACGTCGCGGTCGTGCGCGGCGGCGAGGCCGAGGAGGACGCCGCCCAGCACCGACAGGGCCGCGAGCGGCCCGGTGGGGCCCTGCGCGGCCAGCACCCGCCGCAGGCTGACGCCCTCGACCCACTGCATCACGATCGCGGTGCCGTCCGCGGACTCCACGAAGTCGTAGAAGTCGACCACGTTGGGGTCCTCAAGTTGGGACAGGTTCCGCGCGGCCGCGCGGAACCGCACCAAAAACGCCTCGTCGGCCATGAGCGCGCCGTCGAGGTACTTGATCGCGACCTTCGTGCCGGTCTGGTCGTCGACCGCCCGCATCACCCGGCCCGAGGCTCCGCCGCCCAGCTCCCGCTCGTGGCTGAAGCCCGGGACCGTCCAGCCGTCAACCACGTTGAAAGCCCATCCCTCCGATGTCGTACTTGGTGGAATATCGGCCCGTACGCCGTGAGGTCAAGGCAAGTCGCCGAACTGCAACTGAGAGACTGCAACTGTGACTGATTTCGATCGCTCTCGGCAGTTGTTCGACCGTGCCGCCGGGGTCGTCCCCGGCGGTGTCAACTCCCCGGTGCGGGCCTTCGGCGCCGTCGGCGGGACGCCCCGCTTCATGGCGTCCGCGCGGGGCCCGTATCTGACGGACGCCGACGGGAACACCTATGTCGACCTGGTGTGCTCGTGGGGTCCGATGATCCTCGGGCACGCGCATCCGGCCGTGGTAGAAGCGGTGCGGGAGGCCGCGGGCCGGGGCACATCCTACGGTGCCCCGACGGAGGGCGAGGTGGACCTCGCCGAGGAGATCGTGTCCCGGACGCCGGTGGGCAAGGTCCGCCTGGTGAACTCGGGGACCGAGGCGACGATGTCGGCGATCCGGCTGGCGCGCGGCTTCACCGGCCGCACCAAGATCGTGAAGTTCGCCGGCTGCTACCACGGGCACGTCGACTCGCTGCTGGCGGCGGCCGGGTCCGGCGTCGCGACGTTCGGGCTGCCCGACACCCCGGGCGTGACGGGCGCGACCACCGCCGACACGCTGATCCTGCCGTACAACGACGTCACGGCGGTGGAGACGGCGTTCCACGACCATGGCGGCGACATCGCCTGCGTCATCACCGAGGCGGTCCCGTGCAACATGGGCGTGGTCCCGCCGCTGGCGGGGTTCAACGCGCTGCTGAAGCGGCTGTGCGAGCGGCATGGGGCGCTGCTGGTGCTGGACGAGGTGCTCACCGGGTTCCGCGCGTCCCGGTCCGGCTGGTTCGGGATCGAGGGCGTGCCGGGCGACCTGATGACGTTCGGGAAGGTGATGGGCGGCGGGGTGCCCGCCGCCGCGTTCGGCGGACGCGCCGACATCATGGACCACCTCGCCCCCGCCGGGCCCGTCTACCAGGCGGGCACGCTGTCGGGGAACCCGCTCGCCACCGCCGCCGGGCTCGCCACGCTGCGGCACGCCACAGCCGAGGTGTACGCGGCGATCGACCGGTCGGCGGAGATCGTGTCGAAGGCCGCGTCGCAGGCGCTGGAGCGGGAGGGCGTCCCGCACCGGGTGCAGAACGCGGGCAACCTGTTCTCGGTCTTCTTCAGCGACGCGCCGGTGGGCGACTTCGCCGCCGCGCAGCGCCAGGACTCCAAGGCGTACGCGGCGTTCTTCCACGCCGCCCTGGAGCACGGCGTGTACCTGCCGCCGTCGGCGTACGAGGTGTGGTTCCTGTCGGCCGCGCACGACGAGGAGGCGCTGGGGCGCGTCCTGGACGCCCTCCCGCACGCCGCCCGCGCCGCCGCCCAGGCGTCGTCCTAGAAGCGCCCTCTAGAGCGCTGTCCTGGAAGAACGCTGCCCTGGAGGGCGCCGAACGCCTCCAGGGCGGCGGCGACCGGTCCGGGACGCGGTGCGCGCAGGGGAGCGCGCACCACCGGGTCGCCGATCAGCCCCGCCTCGGCCAGGCACGCCTTGAGGACGGCGGGCGAGGGTTCGCTGAACAGCGCCTCCGCCATCGGCAGCAGCGCGTTGTGGATCGTCAGCGCCTCCGCGGCGGCACCCCGGCGCGCCGCGCCGAACATCGACGCGTAGGCGGCCGGCGCGAGGCACGCGCACGCGGCGATGCCCCCGGCCGCGCCGAGCTGGAGCATCGGGTAGATGTAGGCGTCGTCCCCGCACAGCACCGGCTTGCCGGGATTGGACGCCAGCACGGTCAGCGTGTCGTGGTCGATGGCGCCCGCGCAGTGCTTCATGCCGGCGACGCAGTCGAGCGCGAGGATCTCCAGGAGCGTGCCGGCGGACAGGTGCCTGCCCGTCCGGTACGGGACGTTGTACGGGACGAGCGGGACGTCCACGGCCGCGCCGACGGCGGCGAAGTGCTCGACGACGGCCTCCTCGGACGGGCGCAGGTAGTACGGGACGACGACGAGCAGCGCGTCGGCGTGGGCGGCGCGTTCGCGGGCCTGCCGGATCGAGTCCCCGGTGCCCATGGTCCCGGCGCCGGCGATCAGCGGCCGGCCGTGTTCGCCCGCGACGGCGCGGCACACCTCCAGCACCGTCCGCTGCTCTTCGGGGGTCAGCAGGGCGGCCTCACCGGTCGTGCCGAGCGCGACCAGCCCGTCCACGCCGTTGTCCAGGCAGTGGACGGCGAGACGTTCGAGCGACTTCACGTCCACCTCGCCGGAGCGGGTGAACGGCGTGACGAGCGGGGCGTGGATTCCGCGCATATCAGGTCCCCTTGTTCCGGAGGCGACCGCGGTGGCCAGGCAGGACGTGGTGTGCTCTCATCCCCTGATCGTCTTCGGACAATTCCATTTAGGACAACCGAGAATTTCTTGACACCTCGTTTTAGAATTGCTTCATGCTTGATCTGGAACGGCTGCGCGCCCTGCACTCGGTCGCGACCTACGGCTCGGTCAGCGCGGCGGCCGACGTCCTGCACGTCACCACGTCGGCCGTCTCCCAGCAGCTCGCGAAGCTGGAGCGGGAGACCGGGCAGAAGCTCCTCGAACGCAACGGCCGCGGCGTCCGGCTCACCGACGCCGCCGAACTGCTCGTCGCGCACGCCGAGCGCATCCTGTCCCTGGTCGAGCAGGCGCAGGCCGACCTGGAGGCGCACCGCGGCTCGGTCGTCGGCCAGCTCGCCATCGCCGCGTTCCCCACGGCCATCCGCGGGCTCATGCCGGCGGCGCTGCGCGGCCTCCGCGCCGACCATCCCGACCTGCGCGTCCTGCTCCGCGAGGAGGATCCGCTGCGCAGCATGCCGCTGGTCTCCCGCGGCGACTTCGACATGGCCCTCGTGCAGGACTGGAACAACGAGCCCCTCCCGTTCGCCGAGGGCCTGCAGAAGGGCGTGATCTGCGACGACGTCGCCGACGTCGCGCTGCCGGCCGACCACCCGCTCGCCGGGCGCGACACGATCGACCTCAAGGAACTCGCCGGCGACCCCTGGATCAGCTCCTCCCCGGACAGCATCTGCTGCGGCTGGCTCATGCGCACGCTCCGCGCCGTCGACAGCGAACCCGACATCGACCACATGGCCTACGAGTTCTCCTCACAGCTGTGCCTCGTCGCCGCCGGGCTCGGCAACGCGATCCTGCCGCGCCTCGGCCGCTGCGACGTCCCGCCCGGCGTGGCGATCGTCCCGCTGGCGGCGCCGCTGACGCGCCGGGTGTACGCGGTGTGGCGGGAGGAGGCCGCCCGGCGCCCGGCGATCCGCGCCGCCGTCACCGCGCTGCGCGCCGCCGTCCCGGCCGACCTCCCGGCGGTGGCCCCCGTCCCGGGCCGGCCCGCGACGAGCCGGCCCGCGGCGGGCGTGCGGCGCGGGTAACGTGCGGCGCGGGTAATCTGACGACGCCATGACTGAGACGACGATCGTTCACCTGCTGCGGCACGGTGAGGTGCACAATCCCGAAGGCATCCTCTACGGACGGCTGCCCGGCTACCGCCTGAGCGAGGACGGCGTCCTCATGGCGAAGGCCGCCGCCAAGTGGTTCGCCGGGCGGGACGTCACCGCGCTGTTCTCCTCACCGATGCAGCGGGCGCTGGAGACGGCCGCGCCGCTCGCGGACGCGCTGGACCTGCCCGTCACGGTGGACGACCGGCTGATCGAGGCCGACAACCACTTCGAGGGGCTGACGTTCGGGGCCGGGGCCGGCTCGCTGCGCCGCCCCGAGCACTGGCGGCATCTGATCAACCCGTTCAAGCCGTCCTGGGGCGAGCCGTACAAGCAGCTCGCCGCGCGGATGCGGGCCGCCGTGATCCGGGCGCGGGAGGCGGCGCGCGGCCACGAGGCCGTGTGCGTCAGCCACCAGCTGCCGATCTGGATCCTGCGGCTGCGCGCCGAGCACCGCCGCCTCTGGCACCACCCGACCCGGCGCGAGTGCGGGCTGGCCAGCCTGACGAGCCTGACGTTCGAGGGCAGCAGGCTGGTCGAGGTCGCGTACTGCGAGCCCGCCGCGGGCATGGCGAAGGGCCCCAGTGTCGCCGGTGCTTGAACGCACCGCTAAGTTGAATACTACGTCTTGTAGTAGGAGGGTCCCGTTGAGCCCCCGTATCTCCCCGTTCCGCGCCGCCGCCGCGGCCGTCGCGCTGTGCGGCCTGCTGGCGGGCTGCGCCGGGACGAACGCCGCCGGGAGCGGTCCGGACGGCGGCGACAACCGGTTCATCTCCGGCGGCGGGAACGTGACGCAGTACAAGCCCGCCGACCGCAAGAGCGTCCATGACGTCGGCGGGGAGCGCCTCGACGGCAAGGCGTTCAAGCTGGCCGAACTCAAGGGCAAGGTCGTCGTCGTCAACTTCTGGGCGTCATGGTGCGCGCCGTGCCGCGGCGAGGCGCCGTCCCTGGAGCAGGTCTACACCGAGAACAAGGCCAAGGGCGCCGAGTTCCTCGGTGTCAACTTCAAGGACTCCAAGGCCAGCGCGCAGGCGTTCGAGCGCAAGTTCAAGGTGACGTTCCCCAGCCTGTTCGACGCCGACGGCCAGGTCACGCTGGCGTTCCGGGAGGTGCCGCCGAGCGCGATCCCGAGCACGCTCGTGCTGGACCGGCAGGGCCGCGTCGCCGTCCGCATCATCGGCCCGACGACGTACTCCAAGCTGAACCCCCTGGTCGGCAAGGTCCTCGCGGAAAAGTGAGTCCGGTGAGCGGGCGCGCGCCGCGCGGAGCGAGGCCATGAGCGGCGTCGGCGAGACGATCGTCAGCGGGTCGCTGGTCGCGGCGGCACCGCTCGCCGCCCTCGCCGGGCTCGTCTCGTTCGCCTCGCCGTGCGTCCTGCCGCTGGTCCCCGGCTACCTGTCGTACGTGACCGGAATGACCGGCGTCGACCTGGCCGAGCAGCGGCGCGGACGGCTCCTGGCCGGCGCGCTGCTGTTCGTCGCGGGCTTCAGCGCCGTGTTCGTCGGCTACGGCGTGATCTTCGGCGGGCTCGGCCGGTGGCTGCTGGAGTACCAGGCCACGATCACCCGGGTCCTCGGCGTCGTCACGATCGTGTTCGGCCTCGCGTTCATGGGGTTCATCCCCGGCCTGCAGCGGACGATGAAGTCGGGGCGCCTCCCGGCGGCCGGGCTCGCGGGCGCGCCGCTGCTCGGCGTCCTGTTCGGGCTCGGCTGGACGCCGTGCATCGGCCCGACGCTCGGCGCCGTGCAGAGCCTCGCGATCACCGAGGCCAGCGCCGGACGGGGCGCGCTGCTGTCGCTGGCGTACTGCATCGGCCTCGGCCTGCCGTTCGTGGCCACCGCGCTCGCCTACCGCCGGGCGCTCGGCGCGTTCGGCGCGGTGAAACGCCACTACCCCCTGGTGATGCGGATCGGCGGGGGGATGCTCGTCCTCATCGGGGTGCTGCTGGTGAGCGGCCTGTGGGGGAACCTGACCATCGAGCTGAGGTCGTGGATCAGCGGCTTCGAACCGGTGATTTGAGATGACTGATACCAAGCACGAGCTCAAGGACGACCCCGCGGACGACCCCGCGGAGTCGGGCACCGAGGCGCCCGCCGCCCGCCGGGCGCCCGAGGAGGTGCCGCGTCCGGCCGGTATGGGCCCGCTCGGCTGGCTGCGATGGGGCTGGCGGCAGCTCACCACGATGCGCACGGCGCTGGTCCTGCTGTTCCTGGTCGCGCTGGGCGCGGTGCCGGGGTCGATCCTGCCGCAGCGGGGCCAGGCGCCCGAGAAGGTCGCCGCCTACCTGGACGGGCACAGGACGTTCGGCCCGTGGCTCGACCGGTTCTCGATGTTCGACGTGTTCGCCGCGCCCTGGTTCGCGGCGATCTACATCCTGCTGTTCGTGTCGCTGGCCGGCTGCGTCCTGCCCCGCGCGGTCAAGCACTACCAGTCGATGCGGGCGCGTCCGCCGGCGGCGCCCCGCAACCTGGACCGGCTGCCGCAGTCCGCGACGTACGAGACGGACGCCTCCCCGGACGAGGTCCTCGCCGAGGCCCGCAGGGTGCTGCGCGGGCGCCGCTTCCGGGCGGACGTCTCCGGTGGCGCCGTGTCCGCCGAGAAGGGCTACCTGGGCGAGTCCGGCAACCTGCTCTTCCACCTGGCGCTGCTGGCGCTGCTGTTCGCGCTCGGCCTCGGCAACCTGTTCGGCTACCGGGGGAACGTCCTGCTGACCGAAGGCAAGACGTTCGCGAACTCGCTGGGCCTGTACGACCAGTTCCAGCCGGGACGCGCGTTCGGCGGCGGCGAGCTCGCCCCGTTCACGGTCACGCTGGACGACTTCAAGGCGCAGTACGAGACGCGGGGCGCCAAGCGCGGCCAGGCCACCGACTTCAACGCCGAGATCCGCTACCGGTCCAGCCCGGACGCCCGGGAGAAGCCGTACGACCTGCGGATCAACCATCCGCTGAAGGTCGGCGGCGCGAAGGTGTACCTGCTCGGCCACGGGTACGCGCCGGTGTTCACCGTCCGCGACGCCAAGGGCAACGTCGCCTTCCAGGACACGGTGCCGTTCCTGCAGATGGAGCCGCGCAACCTGACGTCCGAGGGCGTCATCAAGGTCCCCGACGCGCAGCCCGACCAGCTCGCCTTCTACGCCATCCTGTGGCCGACGGCGACCGCGAGCCAGGACGGCAAGCAGATCGTCTCGGCGTTCCCCGCGCCGGCCCGCCCGGTCGTCACCATCACCGCGTTCAAGGGCGACCTCGGGCTGGACTCCGGTGCCCCCCAGTCGGTCTACAAGCTGGAGGGCCTCGGCAAGACGCTCCAGCCCGTGAAGGGCGGCCAGAAGCTGCTGGAACCGGGGGAGACGTTCACGCTGCCGGGCGGCGCCGGCTCGGTCACGTTCGACGGGCTCAAGGAGTGGACGAGCCTGTCGGTCAACCATGACCCGGGACGCGTCCCCGCCTTGATCGCGTCCATCCTCGCGGTCCTCGGCGTGGCCGCCTCGTTCATGGTCCGGCGGCGCCGGGTGTGGGTCCGTGCGAGCGCCGGAGAGGGCGGGCGTACGGTGGTGGAGGTCGGCGGTCTCACGCTGGGGAATCCGACCTCGGAATTCGACGACATCGTGACCGTGCTGCGCGGTCCGGAGGACGAGCCCGCCCCGGAGCACGGCCGGGAGTCCGGCCCTGAGCCGGGTGAGAGCGACCCCGACGCCGATCAGGAATCCGGGTCGGCCCCCGAAACGAAGGAGTGACGAGGTGAGCAACGCCGACCTCGCGAACCTGAGCGACAAGCTCATGCTGACCACCGTCGTGCTGTACATCATCGCGCTGGTCGCCTATGCCGCCGATCTCGGCTTCGGCCGCCGCCGTGCGACGGCCGGGGCCGTCGAGGCGAAGGCCGGGGCGAAGGTGCTGGTCGGCGCGGCCGGTGCCGAGACCACGACCGGCGGCCCGGACGCCGCGCAGGCCGCCGCCGCCGGTGAGAGCGGCTCGGAGCGTTCCCAGGTCGACTGGGCCAACCTCGCCGTCCTGCTGAACGTGCTGGGCTGGGGCGCGCACCTCGGCGTCCTGGTGACCCGCGGGCTGGCCGCGAACCGGTGGCCGTGGGGGAACATGTACGAGTTCCTCACCGCGATCTCGTTCGCCGCCGTCACCGCGTTCGTCGTCGTCATGTTCCGGTACCGGGCGCGGTTCCTCGGCGCGTTCGTCATGGCCGCCGCCGTCGTCGCCCTCGGTGTCGCCAACATCTGGCTGTACGACTCGGTGGGCCCGGTCAGCCCGGCGCTGAACTCCTACTGGATCGCCATCCACGTGACCGCCGCGATCATCGCGACCGGCGCGTTCACCGTCGCGGGCGCCGCCACGATCCTCTACCTGCTGAAGGACCGCGCGGAGTCGCGCGGCGCGGTCGCGGCCGGCGGCGTGCTGTCGCGCATCCCGTCGGTGGAGAGCCTCGACCGGCTGTCGATGCGGGTCACGATGTTCGCGTTCCCGATCTGGACGGCCGCGATCATCATGGGCGCGATCTGGGCCGACCAGGCGTGGGGCCGCTACTGGGGCTGGGACCCGAAGGAGATCTGGTCCTTCGTCACGTGGATCATCTACGCCGCGTACCTGCACGCCCGCGCCACCGCCGGCTGGAAGGGCCGCAAGGCCGCGATCCTGTCGCTGCTGGCGTTCGCCGCGCTGATGTTCAACTTCTTCGGCGTGAACTACATCTTCCAGGGCCTGCACTCCTACGCCTGACCGCACGCCCGCCACAGGCGCGTGACTCCAGGGGGTGACGGGATGTCGGGTTCGGGCTTACCCTGCCTGCGGGGCCCTCGTCCGGTGGCGTATGCCGCCCGATACCCTGCGGGTCCCGCGGACAGAGGAGCCCGATGCGCTTCAAAGGCGTCCACCGCAAACCCCGGGAGGTGCGCGCCCGGGAGGTGCTGCGCGGCGTCCGGTTCCGTGCCGACACGGCCCGGGACGAGGTCGCCTACGCCGCGTCCCCGCCCGATTCGGGGCAGGTGAGGCCGCGCAGCAACCAGCCGCGTGACCGGTTCGGGCGGTTCCGCAAGGCGGGCCGCGACGACGACTTCTCGGTGGACGGCCCCCGTGGCATGGACGCGGGCGCCCTGGGTCCGGGCGGCATGGACACGGCGGGCGACGCGCCCGCGCAGGCCGGCAGGCTCGCGCGGCGCGGGCCCGGCCGGCCGCGGTCCGGCGACTACTCGTGGAGCGATTTCGAGCTGGAGGACGACCGGCTCCGGGTCGAGCCGTACCCGCCGGGCATGCCGCACGCCGCCGACGGCCGCCGCAACTGCGGTGTGCTGGAGGGCATCCTGTACCGGCAGTGGGACGTCCAGGACGGGCCGCCGCCCCCCGAGGTGATCGGCGCGGTGGACAGCCTGGCGGCGCTGCCCGAGCCGCTGAAGGAGAAGCTCGCGGCCGGCCTCGACGGCATCTACGTGGGGCCCGGCGGCGTCCCGCAGCTCGACGACATGGGCCACCTGCGCGACCGGCCGCTGCCGTCCGGCCGCGCCACCTGGGACATCTGCGCCGGCGCGTACGGCGACCACAAGATCGTCGTCGGGGACCGGCCGTCCCCGACGCCGGACGTGATGCTGCACGAGGTCGGGCACGCGCTCGACGACATCGACGGCGACGACGGCGAGTGGACCTCCGACAGCCCGGCCTTCCATGCACTGTACGAGGAGTGCCGGCCGCATCTCGCGAGCATGTTCCACCGGCAGCCGGGCGCCCTCGGCCGGCGCGAGTTCTTCGCCGACGCGTTCGCCGCGATCTCCTCCCGGCAGCGGCCCGCGCTGGTGGATATGCTCGCCGGCGACATCCGGATGGCCCTTGAGGTCATGCTCTTCTTCAACCGCAGGTACGGGATCTAGCACACCGTGACGACAGGCCGCGCGACGACAGACGGCGAGGGTGATCGAGGATGTACGTGATCCGGCTCCCCGACGGTACGCTCCGGGTTCCGCACAGCGTTCTCGCCGGCACCGGCGAGCCCGGGACGGACGCGCAGGAGGGACGGATCATCGCCGACGGCTACATCGAGATCGGCCCGGACGACCCCGACTACGACCGGCTGCTCCGCGAGTCGCTCACCGAGGAGGAACTGGCGGAGCGGCGGCGCCGCTGGCGGGACGAGGACGCCGACCTGCTGCGCAGGTTCGAGGAGTGGAAGGCGGAGGACGCGGAGGGCTGAGCGCGCGGACGCCCCCGGATGCGTTCGATCGGGGTGGGTGCGATGCCCCGGCCGCCCGGCTGGAGGACCGATCCGTGGCGCGGCGGTCCGGGCGGCCAGAGCCTCGTCAGCGGGCCGAATGCTCGGCGACGGGCTCCTCGCCGCGCAGCAGCGCGTGCACTTCCGACTCGCGGAAGCGCCGGTGGCCTCCCGGAGTGCGAATGCTGCTGATCCGGCCCGCGGCGGCCCACCGGGTGACCGTCTTCGGGTCGACCCTGAAGAGGGCGGCGACCTCTCCTGGGGTCAGCAGTCGCTCGCTCGTACTCTCCACGTTTTCTCTCCCCCTTTGTCCCGCTCTCGGCGCGGGTGGACTGTTTAACAGTGTGGCGGGTCAAGACCGATTTCTCCCTTGTTTTCGGAAAAGATGACTGACCGTAGTTTCTTGAGCAGGAGCGATCGCGCTCAGTGTTTGCCTGTTCTTGTGCGGGACCCCCGTTGACCCCGTTTGACCTGCACGGTCACGCCCGGAACACGCCCGAGCGCTCCCGGTGCGCGGTACGCGAAGTAGTCTCACGACCATGTCCGATCTTGTTTCGCTGCCGGAGATCGTGCGGGCCGCCGAACGCATCGCGGGCGTCGCGGTGCGGACCCCGCTCGTCCCGTTTCCCCGTGACCCCGCCCCCCGCGCCGCCGCCGACCCGGCGCTGCTGGTGAAGGCCGAGTCGCTGCAGCCGATCGGAGCGTTCAAGGTGCGCGGCGCCTACGCCGCCATCGCGTCACTCACCCCGCAGGAGCGCGCGGCCGGCGTGGTCACGCACTCCAGCGGCAACCATGCGCAGGCCGTCGCCTACGCGGCCCGCACCCTCGGCATCAGGGCCGTCCTGGTCATGCCGCACACCACCCCCGCCGTGAAGGTCGACCGGTGCATCGCGCTCGGCGCCGAGGTCGTCTACGTCGAGCCGACCGCCCGGGCCCGCGCCGAGACCAGCGGCAAACTCGCCGCCGCGCACGGGTTCGCGCTGATCCCGCCCTACGACGACGCGCGGGTCATCGCCGGGCAGGGCACCGCCGGGCTGGAGATCGTCCGGGACCGTCCGGACGTCGACGTCGTGCTCGTCCCGATCAGCGGCGGCGGCCTCGTCGCCGGGGTCTCCGCCGCCGTCAAGACGCTGCGCCCGGAGGCGAAGGTGATCGGCGTCGAACCCGAACTCGCCGCCGACGCCCGCGACTCCATGGCCGCGGGACGTCCCGTCGCCTGGGACGCGGAGGAGACCGGCCGCACCATCGCCGACGCCCTGCGCGTCCAGCAGGTGGGCGACCTCCCCTTCGCCCACATGCAAGCCCACGTGGACGGCATCGTCACCGTCACCGAGGACGAGATCCGCTGGACGATGCGCCGCCTGGCCCGTGAGGCGCGCCTCATCGCCGAACCCGCCGGTGCCGTCGCCACCGCCGCCTACCTGCACCACCGCGACGAACTCCCGGCCGGACGCACCTACGTCTCGATCCTCTCCGGCGGCAACGTGGACCCGGCCCTCTTCCTGGACGTCCTGAAGTGACCCCGGAGCGAGAGCGCTGAGAACCGGGGATAACCTCGAAGTGTCATGCGCTCCGTCATCCTCTACACCATCGCGCGGCTCGCCATCTTCGCGGCGACCGCGGGTGTGCTGGCGCTCTTCGGCGCCCGCGGCTTCCTGCTCGTGCTGATGGCCCTGCTGATCAGCGGCGTCGTCAGCTACGTCCTGCTGTCCGGTCAGCGCGACCGCATGTCCGCCGCCGTGGCCGGCGGCCTGCGCGCCCAGCGCCAGAAGTTCGAGAAGTCCGTCACCAAGGAAGACGCCTGACACCGCACCGCCGGTTGCCACGGGGCGGCGGTTGGGTGGAGCCTGGTGCCGCGTTGATCGTCCGCCGGGCGGCACGATGGCCGCCGGAAGCCTTGCGGAGAGGAGCGCGAGATTGAGCCCGGAGCCGCCGAATCGGATCAGTCAGATTCTCAACTCGCCGGGCCCCGGCCCGACCACCTCGGGGCCGCCGCCATCGCCGTCCCCCTCTCCGACGCCGGCCCCCACACCCTCGCCCTCGCCTACACCCGCACCCTCGCCTACGACGCCCTCCGGCGGCGGCAACGGCCAGGTCCAGAACGACCATGAGGCCATCGACGCGTACGCGAAGAAGGTGGCAGGGGAACTGGGGCCGAAGTTCACGGCCATTGCGAAGGAGATCGGGTCACTGGACCTGGCGCAGACCTCGTTCACCGCGGTGACGGTCGCGCTGGCGATCGCCTACACCGAGGCCAGCGCGTTCTTCATCCAGGACATGAAGAGCAAGAACGACCAGCTCGGCGAGATCGAGTTCGGACTGACCACGGTCGCGGCCAACTGGCGGCAGGCCGACGACAAGAGCACCATCCAGGTCGTCTGAGGAAGGCACATGTTCGAAGACGGCCTGGGCACGGCGCAGACCGCCCTCTACACCAGCATGGGCTGCGCGGTGATCCTTCCCGCGGCCTGGGAGCTGGTCTCGATGATGTACCTGTGCCAGTGCGACCCCAGCGCGTACTGGAAGGGCTCCGAGACGTGGGGCGGCACGGCGAAGAAGCTCCACGACCTCGAAAAGGACGTCGAGCGGATCATCAAGGACATCCCCGGCCACGACTGGGACGGCAAGGACCGCAAGGCCTACGAAGAGAAGATGGAGGACTTCAAGACGCAGGTGGGGCTCTCCGCCGTCATGGCGGACGTCACCCACCACATCTTGCTGTTCGCCGCCATCACGCTCTACATCCTCATCGTGATCATGCTGATCATCTCCATCATCCTGGTGGCGCAGGTCGTCTATGTCGCCATCGTGGCCGCCAGCACGATGGGCACCGGCTACTGGGCCGCCGTCGGGGAGATCTGCCTGATCATCGAGATGGAGATGGTCCCGATGTTCACCACGGTCACCAGCAACGTGGACGCGCTGATGAACGGGGCCGCGGTGATCCTCGGCACCGCTCTGGTGGCCGACATCGGCGCCCAGATGCTGTCGGGCAACCCGGGCGCCGCGCTCGACCTGATCCAGGCGCAGGTACCGGCGTTCGACGCCGCCTGGCGCGGGTCGCTGCAGCGTCTGGAGCGCAACCTCACGGGCCACACGATGAAGTGGGACCACACCGGCGGCCCCAAGCTGCCGTGGCCGGTCGTCGGCGGCGGGCGGATCAAGGGCGGTGCGGACTCCGGCGGAGACTCGCCCTCCTACACCTTCACCGGTGACCTGACGAGCGAGCCCAGCCCCGAGGTCGGCTAGCGGGCCGCGGCTGACCCGGGGCGGGTGCGGTCACCTGCCCCGGGTCAGCTCGGCCAGCACCAGTCCCGCGACCAGCAGCACGCCGGGCGGCCCGTGGGCGGCCGTCCGGCGCAGCGTCCACCCCGGTGCGTCGTAGGAGATCTCGCCCACCTCGGCTCCGCGGCCGTCGGTGACGGCGAGGACGCCGCGCTCGCCCTCGATCCGGCCGAGCTCGGCGCCGTCGGGCCCGCGCAGCCGGAACCGCTTGGACAGCATGGGGGAGGCGTCGTCGATGCGCCCGGCCGGCCGGCCCGCCCCGTCCAGCACGTTCGCGCGGCGGGTGTGGGCGTAGCGCTCCTTGTCGACGGTCATCAGCACCGTGCCGTCCTCGGCGGACAGCGTGACGGTCCGGCGGAAGTCGCGGTAGGTCTTGGCGGTCAGCCGGCGGACCTGGCCGAGCGGGCCGAGCGACGGCTCGCGGCCGAGGGCCAGCAACCGCCCGTCGCCGGAGGTCAGGGTGAACGCCGTCTCCATCAGCCGGCCGCCGCCGAGCCGCAGCCGGACGACCGGGGCGTCGAGCAGTGCGCCGACCGCGCTCACGCCTGCACCCTGCGCTTGAGTTCGTTCAGCGCGGTGACCGATTCGCCCATCGCCCCGCTGAACGCGTCCCGCATCGCCCGCAGGTTCTCCGCGAACTTCTCCGGGTCGCGGAACATCTCGGCGGGGTTCTGGTCGCCGTACGCCTCGGACACGATCTCCTCCGTCTGCCGCTTCAGGTCGGCCTGCGCCTCGGCGGCGAGGTCGAGCAGCGTGCGGGTCAGCTCGTCGGCTCCCATGCGCATCGCCCGCGGGTCGATGTGCAGCTCGCTGAGCGCGCCTCCGGTGGTGAAGCCGACGCTGACCCGCCCGTCGCCGCTGGAGGCCCTCCCGACCAGGCCGGACAGCCGTTTCTGCACCTCCAGCGTCTTGCTGAAGTAGCCCTGTGCGTTGCGCTTGTTCGTCTCAATGCTCTGCCGAAGCGTCTCGTCGAACTCCATGCTTCTCCAGTGTTGTGGCGGGGCGGGCATCCGCCGCATGCTACGGCTTCGGCGGAATCGTTCCTTAAGGCGACCGTGGGCGCGCGGGGCGTTCGCGGCAGTCTCTAGGGTGGAGGCATGACCCGTGCCTCTTTGGACAAGCAGCCCGCCGACGTCGCGGCGATGTTCGACGGCACCGCCGAGCGGTACGACCTGCTGAACACGCTGATGACCGGCGGCCAGGACCGGCGGTGGCGGCGGGAGGCCGTCCGGGCGCTGAGGGCGAAGCCGGGGGAGCGCGTCCTCGACCTCGCGGCGGGGACGGGGACGTCCTCGGTGCCGTTCGCGGAGGCGGGCGCCGACACGGTGGCGTGCGACTTCTCGCTCGGCATGCTGCGCGTCGGGGTGCGCCGGCAGGCGGGTGTGCGGGGGCTGAGCTTCGTGGCGGGGGACGCGCTGCGGCTGCCGTTCCGGGACGGCTCGTTCGACGCGGTCACGATCTCGTTCGGGCTCCGCAACGTCGCCGACACCGTGCGCGCGCTGCGCGAGATGAGAAGGGTCGCCAAACCGGGCGGACGGCTGCTGGTCTGCGAGGTGAGCCATCCGCCGAACGCGCTGCTGGCGCTCGGCCACAGGGCGCACCTGCGGTACGGGCTGCCGCTGCTGGCACGGGTCAGTTCGAACCCCGACTCCTACCGGTACCTCGCCGAGTCGACGCTGGCCTGGCCCGACCAGGCGGCGCTGGCGCGGCTCATCCGGGAGGCGGGGTGGGTGGGCGTGCGCTGGCGTGATCTGACGTTCGGGGTGGCCGCGCTGCACCACGCCGTCAACCCCCGCTGATCAGGTGGCGAGTAGGCCGGACCGCTCCAAAAGGGACCGGTCCAAACACGAACCGGGCCAGAAGTACCCACCAGTCGCGATAAAGGAATAGACTCCCCAACGGATCCTTGTGAAGTGCTTCACAAGCGAACGAGCTAAAGAGGAACGCCGTGACCGACTCCACCCGACACGCGGATGTCATCGTCGTCGGGGCAGGCCCCGCCGGATCGTCGACCGCGTACTGGCTCGCGCAGGCCGGGCTGGACGTGTTCCTGCTGGAGAAGGCCACCTTCCCGCGGGACAAGATCTGCGGTGACGGACTCACCCCGCGCGCCGTCCGCGCGCTCATCGGGATGGGCGTCGACATCAACGCCCCGGGCTGGGGACGCAACAAGGGTCTGCGCATCTACGGCGGCGGTGCCAAGGTCGAGCTGCCCTGGCCGGAGCTGGCGTCGTTCCCCGACTACGGGCTCGTCCGCAAGCGCACCGACCTGGACCAGCTGCTCGCCGAGCACGCCGCGAAGGCCGGCGCCCGGCTGCTGCAGGGCTGCACCGTGACCGGCCCCATCCTGGACGACCGCACCGGCCGCATCATCGGCGTCACCGCCGAGCACGAGGGCGAGGAGATCGAGTTCCGGGCGCCGCTCGTCGTCGCCGCCGACGGCAACTCGACCCGGCTGTCGCTCGCCATGGGCCTGCGGCGGCGCGAGGACCGGCCGATGGGCGTCGCCGTCCGCCGCTACTTCCAGACGCCGCGCCACGACGACGACTACATGGAGGCGTGGCTCGAACTGTGGGACGGCGAGCGCCTCCTGCCCGGCTACGGCTGGGTCTTCGGCGTCGGGGACGGGACGTCCAACGTCGGGCTCGGCCTGCTCAACACCAGCAAGGCGTTCCAGAACGTCGACTACCGCGGCATGTTGAAGCGCTGGTGCGCGCAGATGCCGGAGGAGTGGCGGTTCGACGAGGAGCACGCCACCTCGAAGATCCGCGGCGCGGCGCTGCCGATGGGCTTCAACCGGCAGCCGCACTACACCCGCGGGATGCTGCTCGTCGGCGACGCCGGCGGCATGATCAACCCGTTCAACGGGGAGGGCATCGACTACGCGCTGGAGTCCGGCCGGCTGGCCGCCGACATCATGGTGCAGGCGCTCGCCCGCCGCACCCCGGCGCAGCGCGAGCGGACCCTGTACGAGTACCCGCGCATCCTGAAGGACGAGCACGGCGGCTACTTCACGCTGGCCCGCGTGTTCGTGCAGGCCATCGGCGACCCGCGCGTCATGAAGTTCCTCACGGCGCACGGCCTGCCGCACCCGACGCTGATGCGCTTCACGCTCAAGCTTCTGGCCAACCTGACCGACCCCAGGGGCGGGGATGCGATGGACCGGGTCATCAACGCGATGCAGAAGGTGGCGCCGGCGGCATGATCGCATCCAGCGAATTCAAGCTTCCGCAGGTGAGCGGACTACAGTGCATTACCCGACCCCCGGAGAGGGGAGCGCTATTGATCACCTTGGTCAGTGTGGCGGGTCGCGGACGGCCCGTCCCGTACAACGTCGTACGTCCCGGGGAGAGGTCGTAACGCATGGATCTCTATATTCCGATCATCGTGCTCGGGTTGCTCGCCTTCGCCTTCGCCGGGGGCTCGGTGCTGATGGCCGCGTTCACCGGGCCGAAGCGCTGGAACCGTGCCCGGCTGGACGCCTACGAGTGCGGTATCGAGCCGACTCCGCAGCCGGTCGGCGGCGGACGTTTTCCGATCAAGTACTACCTGACGGCGATGCTGTTCATCGTCTTCGACATTGAGATCATCTTCCTTTACCCCTGGGCGGTCGCTTTCGACCGGATGGGGCTCTTCGGCCTTGTCGAGATGGTCCTTTTCATCGTCACCGTGCTCGTCGCGTACGCCTACATCTGGCGGCGCGGCGGTCTGGAGTGGGACTGAGATGGGTCTAGAGGAGAAACTCCCCAGCGGGTTCCTGCTGACCACGGTTGAGCAGGTCGCGGGTTGGGCGCGTAAGAGTTCGGTGTGGCCGGCGACGTTCGGCCTCGCCTGCTGCGCGATCGAGATGATGGCGACCGGCGACCCCCGGCACGACTTCTCCCGGTGGGGGATGGAGCGCGCCTCGGCGACGCCGCGGCAGGCCGACCTGATGATCGTCGCGGGCCGGGTGAGCCAGAAGATGGCGCCGGTGCTGCGGCAGATCTACGACCAGATGACCGAGCCGAAGTGGGTCATCGCGATGGGCGTGTGCGCCTCGTCCGGCGGCATGTTCAACAACTACGCGATCGTGCAGGGCGTGGACCACATCGTCCCGGTGGACATCTACCTGCCCGGCTGCCCGCCGCGGCCGGAGATGCTGCTGGACGCGATCCTGAAGCTGCACGACAAGATCCAGAACACCAAGCTCGGGCCGCAGCGCGCGAAGCAGATCGTGGAGCTGGAAGAGGCCAAGCGCCGCCGGCTGCCGCTGCTGGGACAGGGGGCCTCATGACTTCCGAGCACCCCGAGCAGCGGGCCGAGCAGGCCGCCGACCAGCTGCCCGCGCACGCCGAGGAGGAGCGCCGGGAGCAGCCGGTCGTCCGCAAGGGCATGTTCGGCGCGAAGACCACCGGCGACACCTCCGGGTACGGCGGGCTCGTCGTCCGGCAGGCCCCGAAGGTGTCGACGCCGCGCCCCTACGGCGGGCCCGGCGGCGCCGCCGAGCCCGGCGAGTTCGACGAGATCGCCGACGAACTCCAGCGCGCCTACCCGTACTTCGGGGACGCGGTCGAGCGGGTCGTCGTGCACCGCGGCGAGCTGACCCTCTTCGTCAGGCGCGAGCACCTGGTCGAGGTCGCGCGGACCATGCGGGACGAGCCGTCACTGCGCTTCGAGCTGTGCTCGGGCGTGTCCGGCGTGCACTACCCGAAGGACGAGGGCGCCGAGCTGCACTCCGTCGTGCACCTGCTGTCGATCACGCACAACCGGCGGGTCCGGCTGGAAGTGACCTGCCCGGACGCCGACCCGCACGTCCCGTCGCTGGTGCCGGTGTACCCGACGAGCGACTGGCACGAGCGGGAGACCTACGACTTCTTCGGCATCGTCTACGACGGCCATCCCGCGCTGACGCGCATCGAGATGCCCGACGACTGGGTCGGGCACCCGCAGCGCAAGGACTACCCCCTCGGCGGCATCCCCGTCGAGTACCGCGGAGCGGAGATCCCGCCGCCGGACGAGCGGAGGTCTTACGTATGAGTTCGACGAAGTACACCGAGTACGACGCCTACGCCGCCGAAGAGGCGGCGGAGGGCAAGGTCTTCGACGTCAACGGGCAGGACTGGGACAAGGTCGTCGCCGCCGCCGAGGAGCTGGGCGACGAGCGGCTCGTCATCAACATGGGCCCGCAGCACCCGTCCACGCACGGCGTGCTCCGGCTGATCCTCACGCTCGACGGTGAGACGGTGAACGAGGCCCGGGTGGCCATCGGCTACCTGCACACCGGCATCGAGAAGAACATGGAGTTCCGCACCTGGACGCAGGGCACCACGTTCTGCACCCGGATGGACTACCTGGCCCCGCTGTTCAACGAGACCGCGTACTGCCTCAGCACGGAGCGGCTGCTCGGCATCGAGGACCAGATCCCGGAGCGGGCCCAGATCATCCGCGTGATGATGATGGAGCTGAACCGGATCTCCTCGCACCTGGTCGCGATCGCCACGTTCGGGCTGGAGCTCGGCGCGACGACCGTGATGCTGAACGGGTTCATCGAGCGCGAGTACACCCTCGACCTGTTCGAGGAGATCACCGGGCTGCGGATGAACCACGCCTACATCCGCCCGGGCGGGGTCGCGCAGGACCTGCCGAGCGGCGCCACCAGCAAGATCCGCGACTATCTGGACCGGATGCCGAAGCGGATCAAGGCGCTACGCAAGCTGATGGACGACAACCCCGTCTTCAAGGCGCGGACGCAGAACATCGCGTACCTGGACCTGACCGGCTGCATGGCGCTCGGCGTCACCGGCCCGGTGCTGCGCGCGGCGGGCCTGCCGTGGGACCTGCGCAAGTCGCAGCCCTACTGCGGCTACGAGACCTACGACTTCGAGGTCGCGACGCAGGACACCTGCGACGTGTACGGCCGCTACCTCGTCCGGATGGACGAGATGGAGGAGTCGCTGAAGATCGTCGAGCAGTGCCTGGACCGGCTCCAGACGGTCAAGGGCCCGGTCATGATCGAGGACAAGAAGATCGGCTGGCCCGCACAGCTGGCGATCGGCGCGGACGGCATGGGCAACTCGCCCCGGCACATCGCGCACATCATGGGCACCTCGATGGAGGCGCTGATCCACCACTTCAAGCTGGTGACGGAGGGCTTCCGGGTGCCGGCGGGGCAGGCGTACGCGCCGATCGAGTCGCCGCGCGGCGAACTCGGCGCCCACGTGGTCAGCGATGGCGGTACCCGGCCGTACCGCGTCCACTTCCGCGAGCCGTCCTTCGTCAACCTGCAGGCCACCCCGGCGATGAGCGAGGGCGGCATGGTCGCCGACATCATCGCGGCGGTCGCCAGCATCGACCCGGTCATGGGAGGAGTGGACCGATGAGCATCGCACGTAGTACGGCATGCGGCATGGTCGCACCTGCCAACATGGCCGCGGTCGCCAGCATCGACCCGGTCATGGGGGGAGTGGACCGATGACATACGAACCCGACGTACGCGAGCGGCTGGAGCGGGACGCCAAGGAGATCATCGGCCGGTACCCGCGGCCGCGGTCGGCGCTGCTGCCGATGCTGCACCTGGTGCAGTCGGCCGAGGGCCACGTCACCAAGGACGGCGTGGAGTTCTGCGCGGAGATGCTCGGCATCACGCCCGCGCAGGTGATGGGCGTCGTCACGTTCTACACGCAGTACAAGCGGAAGCCGGTCGGGGAGTACCACGTCGGCGTCTGCACCAACACGCTGTGCGCGATCATGGGCGGCGACCAGATCTGGGACGAGCTGAGCGAGCACACCGGGGTCGGGCACGACGAGGCCACCCCGGACGGCAAGATCAGCCTGGAGCGGGTCGAGTGCAACGCGGCCTGCGACTTCGCCCCGGTGGTGATGGTCAACTGGGAGTTCTTCGACAACATGACTCCCGAGAAGGCGAAGCAGCTCGTCGACGACCTGCGCCTCGGCAACGACGTGCTCCCCTCCCGCGGGCCGAACCACCTGGCCACCTGGAAGGAGGCGTCCCGCGTGCTCGCAGGGTTCCCGGACGGGCTCGCCGGTGAGGGCGTCCAGGCCGGGCCCGAGTCGCTGGCCGGGGTGAAGCTCGCCCGGGAGCGCGGGTGGGAGGCGCCTTCCACCGAGGCGGGCCGGGAGCGTCCGGAGGAGCCGGTGAAGCCGGAACAGATCGCCGAGCCGCCGCACGAGCCGGGCGAACCCGTCCCCGGCGAGGCCAAGCCCGGCAGCCAGGAAGGACGGAACCAGTGACCACGCTCACCCCCGTCCTCACCAGGAACTGGGACCAGGCCGACTCGTTCACCCGCGCCGGCTACGAGCGCGAGGGCGGCTACAAGGCCCTCCGCAAGGCGCTCGGCATGGCGCCGGACGAGATCGTCCAGGCCGTCAAGGACTCCGGCCTCCGCGGCCGGGGCGGCGCCGGGTTCCCCACCGGGATGAAGTGGGGCTTCCTGCCGCCGTCCAGCCCGAACCCGCGCTACCTCGTCGTCAACGCCGACGAGTCCGAGCCGGGCACGTGCAAGGACATCCCGCTGATGATGGCCAACCCGCACGTGCTGGTCGAGGGCGTCATCATCAGCTCGTACGCGATCAAGTCGAACCACGCGTTCATCTACGTGCGCGGCGAGGTCCTGCACGTGATCCGCCGGCTGCAGCAGGCGGTGGCGGAGGCGTACGAGGCCGGTTACCTCGGCAAGGACATCCTCGGGTCCGGTTACGACCTGGACGTGGTCGTGCACAGCGGCGCCGGGGCCTACATCTGCGGCGAGGAGACGGCGCTGCTGGACTCCCTTGAGGGATTCCGCGGTCAGCCCAGGCTGAAGCCCCCCTTCCCCGCGGTCGCGGGCCTCTACGGCGGACCCACTGTCATCAACAACGTCGAGTCGATCTCCTCGGTTCCCTCGATCATCGAGAACGGGCCGGAATGGTTCGCCTCGATGGGCACCGAGAAGTCGCAGGGCTTCGGGATCTTCTCGCTGTCCGGGCACGTCACGCGGCCCGGCCAGTACGAGGCGCCGCTCGGCATCACGCTGCGGGAACTGCTCGACATGGCGGGCGGCATCCGGGCGGGGCACCGGCTGAAGTTCTGGACCCCCGGCGGGTCGTCCACGCCGATCTTCACCGACGAGCACCTGGACGTCCCGCTGGACTTCGAGTCCGTCGGCGCCGCCGGGTCCATGCTCGGCACCCGGGCGCTGCAGATCTTCGACGAGACGACGTGCGTCGTCCGGGCCGTCCAGCGCTGGTCGGAGTTCTACGCGCACGAGTCGTGCGGCAAGTGCACGCCGTGCCGCGAGGGCACCTACTGGTACAAGCAGATGTTCAAGCGGCTGGAGGCCGGCGAGGGCACCGAGGAGGACCTGGAGACCCTGCTGGACATCTCCGACAACATCCTCGGCCGCGCGTTCTGCGCCCTCGGCGACGGCGCGACCAGCCCGGTCGTGTCGTCCATCAAGCTGTTCCGGGACGAGTACCTCCAGCACTTCGAACAGGGCGGCTGCCCGTTCGACCCGGCCAAGTCCACCCTTTGGGGAGGTGCCAAGTGACCGTCACCGACGACAAGTCGGGTCAGTCGGTCGAGCAGGTGGAGATGGTCTCCTGCACCATCGACGGCTTCGAGATCGAGGTGCCGAAGGGCACGCTGATCATCCGGGCCGCCGAGCTGCTCGGCATCCAGATCCCCCGGTTCTGCGAGCACCCGCTGCTCGACCCGATCGGCGCCTGCCGGCAGTGCCTGGTGGAGATCCCGGACGCCGGCAACGGCCGCGGGATGCCGAAGCCGCAGGCGTCCTGCACGACCACCGTGATGCCGGGCATGGTCATCAAGACCCAGCTCACCTCGCCGGTGGCCGACAAGGCGCAGCACGGCGTGATGGAGTTCCTGCTCATCAACCACCCGCTGGACTGCCCGATCTGCGACAAGGGCGGCGAGTGCCCGCTGCAGAACCAGGCGATGTCCAACGGGCGCGGCGAGACGCGCTTCCAGGAGACCAAGCGGACCTGGCCGAAGCCGCTGCCGCTGTCCAGCCAGGTGCTGCTCGACCGCGAGCGGTGCATCCAGTGCACCCGCTGCACCCGGTTCTCCGAGCAGATCGCCGGCGACCCGTTCATCGACCTGCTGAACCGCGGCGCGAAGGAGGAGGTCGGGACGGCCGACGGCAAGCCGTTCCACTCCTACTTCTCCGGCAACACCGTGCAGATCTGCCCGGTGGGCGCGCTCACCGGCACCGCGTACCGGTTCCGGTCCCGCCCGTTCGACCTGGTGTCGCAGCCGAGCGTCTGCGAGCACTGCGCGGCCGGCTGCGCGCTGCGCACCGACCACCGGCGCGGCAAGGTCACCCGCCGGCTCGCCGGGGACGACCCGCAGGTCAACGAGGAATGGAACTGCGACAAGGGCCGCTGGGCGTTCGCCTACGGGACGCGGCCGGAGCGGTTCACGCACCCGCTCGTCCGGGGCGAGGACGGTGAACTGGAGCCGGCGTCCTGGCCGGAGGCGCTCACCATCGCGGCGCGCGGCCTCGCGGCGGCGCGCGGCTCGGCCGGGGTGCTGACCGGCGGCCGCGTCACCCTGGAGGACGCCTACGCCTACGCCAAGTTCGCCCGGATCGCGCTCGGCACCAACGACGTCGACTTCCGGGCCCGGCCGCTGTCGGACGAGGAGTCGCGGTTCATCGCCTCCTCGGTCGCGGGCCACTCCATCGAGGTGTCCTACACCGACCTGGAGAAGGCGCCCGTCGTCCTCCTCGCCGGCTTCGAGCCGGAGGAGGAGTCGCCGATCGTCTTCCTGCGGCTCCGCAAGGCGTACCGCAAGCACCGGCTGCCGGTGTACGCCGCCGCGCCGTTCGCGACCCGCGGGCTGGCGAAGGTCGGCGGCACGCTGCTGCCGACGCCGCCCGGCGCCGAGGCCGAGACGCTCGGCTCGCTGATCGGGGACGCCGGCCACGCGGGCATCCGGACGCTGCTGGAGACGCCCGGCGCCGTCATCCTGGCCGGGGAGCGGCTCGCCGGCAGCCCCGGCGCGCTGACCGCGGCGGTCCGGCTGGCGCGGATCACCGGAGCCCGGCTGGCATGGGTGCCGCGCCGGGCCGGGGAACGCGGCGCGATCGAGGCCGGGGCGCTGCCCGGGCTGCTGCCGATCGGCCGTCCGGTGACCGACGCCGCCGCACGCGCCGAGGTCGCCCGCGTCTGGGGCGTCGCGGACCTGCCCGCCGCGGCGGGCGAGGACACCGACGGGATCGTCGCGGCGGCGGCCGCGGGACGGCGCGGCGCGCTGCTCGTCGGCGGAGTCGACCCCTACGACCTCGCCGACCCGGAGACGATGCTCCGGGCGCTCGACGCGACCCCGTTCGTGGTGAGTCTGGAGCAGCGGCCGAGCGCGGTCACCGACCGCGCCGACGTGGTGTTCCCGGTCGCGGTCGTCACGGAGAAGTCCGGGACGTTCGTCGACTGGGAGGGCCGCGGCCGTCCGTTCGACACCGTGCTGAAGTCGGCCGGGCGGCTGTCCGACCTGCGGGTGCTGGACGCGCTGGCCGACGAGATGGACGTCCACCTGGGCCTGCCCGGCCCGGAGGCGGCGCGCCGCGAGCTGACCGAGCTCGGCGGGTACCGCGGTGAGCGTCCGGAGGCGCCGGACGTGGCGCAGGAACTGCCGCCGCACCCCGAGCAGGGCGAGGCGCTGCTCGCGACGTGGCGGCTGCTGCTGGACCGGGGCCGCCTGCAGGACGGCGAGCCGTTCCTCGCGGGCACCGCCAAGCCCGCGATCGCCCGGCTGTCGCCCGCGACGGCCGCGGAGATCGGCGCGACCGACGCGGTGACCGTGTCGGCGGCGCGCGGTGAGGTGACGCTCCCGCTGGAGATCACCCCGGACCTGCCCGACCGGGTGGTGTGGCTGCCGACGAACTCGGCGGGCTGCGCCCTCCACCGGGATCTGGGCGCGGCCGCGGGCGGCATCGTCAAGATCGCGAGCGGGGTGCTCCCGGGCGCCGCGCGGAACGCTGGAGGTGGCAAATGAGCCCGCTCGCCGCGGCCCCGGCGGCCGACCCCACGCTGAAGGACTTCGGCACCGACCCGTGGTGGCTGATCGGCGGCAAGGTCCTGTTCATCTTCGCGTTCCTCGTCGTGACCGTGCTGATGACGATGTGGATGGAGCGGCGCGTCATCGGCCGGATGCAGTTGCGCGTCGGCCCGAACCGCGCCGGGCCCTTCGGCCTGCTGCAGGGCCTCGCCGACGGCATCAAGCTGGCGCTGAAGGAGGACATCGTCCCCCGCCAGGTGGACAAGGTCGTGTTCATCCTGGCGCCGGTGATGGCGGCGGTGCCGGCGTTCATCTCGTTCATCATCATCCCGTTCGGGCCGACGGTGTCGATCTTCGGGCACAAGACGGCGCTGCAGGGCACCGACCTTCCGGTCGCGGTGCTGCTGGTGCTGGCGATGTCGTCGATGGCCATCTACGGCGTCGTGCTGGCCGGCTGGTCGTCGATGTCGCCGTACTCGCTGCTCGGCGGGCTCCGCTCGTCCGCGCAGATGATCTCCTATGAGATCGCGATGGGGCTGTCGTTCGTGGCGGTGTTCATGTTCGCCGGCACGATGTCGACCTCGGAGATCGTCGCTTCGCAGCACGACACGTGGTTCGTGGTGCTGCTGGCCCCGTCCTTCGTGATCTATGTGATCACGATGATGGGCGAGTCGAACCGCATCCCGTTCGACCTGCCGGAGGGCGAGGGCGAGATCGTCGGCGGGTTCCACACCGAGTACTCGTCGCTGAAGTTCGCGATGTTCTTCCTCGCGGAGTACATCAACCTCACCACCCTGTCGGCGCTCGCCACCACGCTGTTCCTCGGCGGCTGGCGTGCTCCCGCGCCGATCTCCACGGTGTGGGCGGGCGCCAACTCCGGCTGGTGGCCGATGCTGTGGTTCCTGATCAAGGTCTTCCTGTTCATCTTCTTCTTCATCTGGCTGCGCGGCACGCTGCCGCGGGTCCGCTACGACCAGCTGATGAGGCTCGGCTGGAAGGTGCTGATCCCCGTCTCCCTCGGCTGGATCCTGCTGGTGGCGGCCATCCGCGCCTTCAAGAACGAGGGCTACGACATGCGGCAGATCGTCATCGCCGCGGCGGTGGTCGGCGCGGTGGTGCTGCTGGCCACGGTGCTCTGGGAGATGTTCCGGGGCGGCGAGGAGGACAAGGAGATCGTGCCCGGCGCGGCGCAGGGCGGACAGGCCGAGCCGGCCGCCGGCGGGTTCCCGGTGCCGCCGCTGGACGCGCCGCACTACCACGGTCGCGCCCGCGAGCCGGTCCGGCCCGCCAAGATCGAAACTTCCTCCGAGGAGGTCACCAGTGGGACTCACTGATTTCCTGAACCCGGTCAAGGGGTTCGGGGTCTCGTTCCACCAGATGTTCATGAAGAGCGAGACCGTCCAGTACCCGGAGGTGAAGAAGCCGACCGCCCCGCGCTTCCACGGGCGGCACCAGCTCAACCGCTGGCCGGACGGCCTGGAGAAGTGCATCGGCTGCGAGCTGTGCGCGTGGGCCTGCCCGGCGGACGCCATCTTCGTCGAGGGCGCCGACAACACGGCGGAGGAGCGGTACTCGCCCGGCGAGCGGTACGGCCGCACCTACCAGATCAACTATCTGCGCTGCATCCTCTGCGGGCTGTGCATCGAGGCGTGCCCGACCCGGGCGCTCACGATGACCAACGAGTACGAGCTCGCCGACGACAGCCGCGAGAGCCTGATCTACACCAAGGACATGCTGCTGGCGCCGCTGCGCGAGGGCATGGAGACGCCGCCGCACGAGATGCGGCTCGGCGACACCGAGGAGGACTACTACCGCCTCGGCCTCAAGCAGGACGACGGGGGTGAGGGCAAATGAGCACCGCTCATCTCCTCGCCGCCGAGGTCGCCGACAAGCAGTCCGGTGAGCCGTTCTTCTTCTGGCTCCTGGCGGTCGTGTCGGTGCTCGCCGCACTCGGCATGATCTTCATGCGGAAGGCGGTGCACTCGGCGCTGCTGCTGGCGACCGTGATGCTCTGCCTCGCCGCGCTGTACGCGATCCAGAGCGCGCCGTTCCTGGCGTTCGTCCAGGTGATCGTCTACACCGGCGCGGTGCTGATGCTGTTCCTGTTCGTGCTGATGCTCGTCGGGGTCAGTTCCACCGACTCGCTGGTGGAGACGATCCGGGGCCAGCGCTTCTGGGCCGCGATCGCCGCGCTCGGCTTCATCGTCCTGCTGACGGTGGGGCTCGGGAACGCGGCGCTCGGCGGTTCGGTGGGCCTGAAGCAGGCCAACGCCGGCGGCAACGTGATGGGGCTGGCCCGGCTGCTGTTCTCCAAGTACGTGTTCGCGTTCGAGGCGACCAGCGCCCTGCTGATCACCGCGGCGCTGGGCGCGATGGTGCTGGCGCACCGGGAGCGGACCGAGCCGAAGCCGACGCAGAAGGACCTGTCCAAGGAACGGTTCCTGACCGGCGACCACCCCGGCCCGCTGCCCGGCCCCGGCACCTACGCCCGGCACAACGCCGTCGACATGCCGGCGCTGCTGCCGGACGGCACCCCGTCGGAGCTGTCGGTCAACCCGGTCATCGCGGCCCGCACCGACACCGCCGAGCGGCACGCCGACCTCTACGGCGGCACCGAGGAGGAGGCCCTCGAACAGGACGTGGCCGCGGTCAAGGCGGTCACCGAGGACGTCCACGACGCCGACGCCGAGGCGCGCTCGGTGAAGTCGGGGTCGCCGGCCGCGGGCGGCGGCGCGAGTGAAGGGGAGGCGGGTCAATGAGTCCGGGGCACTACCTGGCGCTCTCGGCGATCCTGTTCACCATCGGAGCGCTCGGCGTCCTCGTGCGGCGCAACGCGATCGTGGTGTTCATGTGCGTCGAGCTCATGCTGAACGCGACGAACCTGGCGTTCGTCTCGTTCTCCCGCATGCACGGCAATCTGGATGGTCAGATCATCGCCTTCTTCGTGATGGTGGTGGCCGCCGCGGAAGTCGTCGTGGGCCTGGCGATCATCATGACCATCTTCCGGACCCGCAGGTCCTCGTCGGTCGACGACGCGAACCTGCTGAAGTACTGAGAGGCCGAGGATGAAAGCGGAAGGCATCCAGGCCGCGTCCTGGCTTCTCATCGCGCTCCCGCTCGCGGGCGCCGCGATCCTCCTGCTCGGGGGGAGGCGCACCGACAAGTGGGGCCACCTGCTCGGCGTCACGATGTCGATCGCGTCGTTCGCGGTGGGCGCCGCGATGTTCGCCCAGATGCTCGGATACGACGCCGAGGCCCGGCGCCGCACCCTGCACCTGTGGAACTTCATCGACGTCGGCTCGTTCAAGGTCGGCATGGACCTGCTGGTGGACCCGCTGTCCATCAGCTTCGTCCTGCTGATCACCGGGGTGGGCTCGCTCATCCACATCTACTCCATCGGCTACATGGCCGAGGACCCCGACCGGCGCCGGTTCTTCGCCTACCTGAACCTGTTCGTCGCGGCGATGCTGCTGCTGGTGCTCGGCAACAACTACCTGGTCATGTTCCTCGGCTGGGAGGGCGTGGGCCTCGCCTCGTACCTGCTGATCGGGTTCTGGCAGCACAAGCCGACCGCCGCGACCGCCGCGAAGAAGGCGTTCGTCGTCAACCGCGTCGGCGACATGGGGCTGATCATCGCGATCGCGCTGATGTTCTCGACGTTCGGCACGATCGACTACGGCTCGATCCTCGGCACCGGTCCGGGGCACGCGGGCCTGGCGTCCCAGCTCAGCACCGGCACCGCCACCGCGATCGGGCTGCTCCTGCTGCTCGGCGCGTGCGGTAAGTCGGCGCAGCTGCCGCTGCAGTCCTGGCTGCTGGACGCGATGGAGGGCCCGACCCCCGTGTCGGCGCTCATCCACGCGGCGACGATGGTGACCGCGGGCGTCTACCTGATCGTCCGGTCCGGCCCGATCTTCGAGATGTCGCCGGACGCGCAGCTCGCCGTCACGATCGTCGGGGCGGCCACGCTGCTCGCCGGTGCGATCATCGGTTGCGCGAAGGACGACATCAAGAAGGCCCTCGCCGGGTCGACGATGTCGCAGATCGGCTACATGACGCTGGCCGCCGGGCTCGGCAAGGCCGGCTACGTCTTCGCCATCGCGCATCTCATCGCGCACGGCTTCTTCAAGGCGGGCCTGTTCCTCGGCGCGGGCTCCGTCATGCACGGCATGAACGACGACGTGAACATGCGCCGCTACGGCGCGCTCCGCGCGGTGATGGTGATCACCTACGCGACGTTCGGGCTCGGGTACCTCGCCATCATCGGGTTCCCCGGCCTGTCCGGCTGGTTCACCAAGGACGCCATCATCGAGGCGGCGTTCGACAAGGGCGGCACGTCCGGGGCGATCCTCGGCGCCTGCGCCCTCATCGGCGCGGGCATCACCGCCTACTACATGTCGCGCGTGATGTTCATGACGTTCTTCGGCGAGAAGCGCTGGGAGGACGACGTCCACCCGCACGAGTCGCCCAAGGTCATGACCTGGCCGCTGATGCTGCTGGCGGTCGGCTCCGTCGCCGCCGGCGGGTTCCTGATCCTCGGCGGGTTCGCCGACTTCCTGGAGCCGGTCGTCGGGACGCCCGAGCACCCGCACGAGTTCAAGTGGCTCACCGTCCCGGGCGCGATCACCCTGGTGCTGATGATCATCGGTGCGGCGATCGCGTGGCTGCAGTACGGCGCCCGGCCGGTGCCGCGCGAGGCGCCCAAGGGCTCGTTCGCCACCGTCGCGGCCCGCAAGGACCTGTACGGCGACGCGCTCAACGAGTCGCTGCTCATGCGTCCCGGGCAGTGGCTGACCCGGCTCGCGGTCTGGTTCGACGGACGCGGCGTCGACGGCGTCGTCAACGGCACCGCCGCCGGGGTCGGCGGCAGTTCCGGCCGGCTCCGCCGGGTCCAGACCGGCTTCGCCCGTTCCTACGCACTCTCGATGCTGGGCGGTGCGGCCCTCGTGGTCGCGGCGCTCCTGGTGGTGAACGTTTCATGAGCGACTTTCCCTGGCTGAGCGTCCTCATCGGACTGCCACTGGCGGGCGCGCTGCTGCTCATCGCCATCCCGCGCGAGCGGGAGACGCTGGTCAAGCAGTTCGCACTCGGCGTCTCCGTCGCCGTCGCGGCGCTCACCGGCGTCATGGCGGCGGGCTTCGACGCCGGCGGCCCGCGCTTCCAGTTCGAAGAGAAGTACTGGTGGATCAAGGAGTTCGGGGTCCACTGGGCCCTCGGCGTCGACGGTGTCGCGCTGACGCTGATCCTGCTGTCGGTCATTCTCGTCCCGCTGGTCATGCTGGCCTCGTGGGGCGAGGCGGACCGCTCCGGCGGCACCGACGTTCCGGCGAAGCGGTCGGTGAAGACGTACTTCGCGCTGCTGCTGTCGCTGGAAGCGGCCATGATCGGTGTCTTCGCGGCGACCGACGTGTTCCTCTTCTACGTCTTCTTCGAGGCGATGCTGATCCCGGTGTACTTCATCATCGGGTCCTACGGCGGCGCGCAGCGCTCCTACGCCGCGGTGAAGTTCCTGCTGTACTCGCTGTTCGGCGGGCTGCTGATGCTCGTCGCCGTCATCTGGCTGTACCCGCTGTCGGCGAAGTCCGTCGACGCCGGCGGCCTCGGCCGCGGGACGTTCATGTTCGACGAGCTGTCGAAGATGAACATCGACCCGACGACGGCGAAGTGGCTGTTCCTCGGCTTCTTCATCGCGTTCGCGATCAAGGCGCCGATGGTGCCGGTGCACACCTGGCTGCCGGACGCGGCGCAGCAGTCCCCGGCGGGCGCGCTGGTGCTGATCGTCGGCGTGCTGGACAAGGTCGGCACGTACGGGATGCTCCGGTTCTGCCTGGAGCTGTTCCCCGGCGCGGCCAAGTGGGCGACGCCGGTCGTGCTCGGGTTCGCCGTGCTCAGCATCATCTACGGCGCGGTCCTCGCGATCGGGCAGGTCGACATGAAGCGGCTGATCGCCTACACGTCGATCTCGCACTTCGGGTTCATCGTGCTCGGTATCTTCGCGATGACCTCGCAGGCGCAGTCGGGCGCGGCGCTGTACATGGTGAACCACGGCTTCTCCACCGGCGCGCTGTTCCTCATCGTCGGGTTCCTGATCGTCCGGCGGCGGTCGGCGCGGATCTCCGACTTCGGCGGCGTGCAGAAGGCGGCGCCCGTCCTCGCCGGGACGTTCCTCATCGCCGGCCTGTCCGGGCTGTCGCTGCCCGGCCTGTCGCCGTTCGTGTCGGAATTCCTCGTCGTGGTCGGCACCTTCAGCCGCTACAGGTGGGCCGCCGTCGCGTCCATCATCGCCATCGTGCTCGCCGCCATCTACATCCTGTGGATGTACCAGCGGACCATGGGCGGCCCGAAGGTCCCCGCGGTCGAGGGCATGAAGGACCTGTCCGCCCGGGAGAAGTGGGTCATCGCCCCGATCATCGCGATCATCGTGGCGATGGGCTTCTTCCCGCAGCCGGTGCTGCACGTGATCAACCCGTCGGTGGGACACACGCTGGCCAGGGTCGATCAGCGCGATCCGGCGCCGGCCATCACCGGTAACGTCGCCGAGAACGGAGCCCGTCCATGAGCACCACCAGTCAGGTGAGCGCGGTCCTCGCGCAGGGGGGTGACATCCCCGCGCCGCACATCGAGTACGGGCAGATCGCCCCGCTGCTCCTGGTCCTCGGCGTCGCCGTCGTGGGCGTGCTCGTCGAGGCGTTCGTCGGCCGCAACGCGCGCTACTACGCGCAGGTGCCGCTGGCGTTCCTCGGCCTCGCCGGCGCCTTCGGCTGGACGGTCGCGCTCGCGTGGCGCGACAACCCGCACCACGTCGCCGCCGAGGGCGCGCTCGGCGTGGACGGGCCGACGCTGTTCATCCAGGGCACCATCCTGGTGCTGGCGCTCGTCAGCCTGCTGCTGATCGCCGAGCGCGCCGGCGGCCACTTCGCCGCGCAGGCGTCCGCGCTGCCCGGCAGCGAGGCCGAGCAGCGCACCGCCGAGGCCGGGATCACCCAGACCGAGGTGTTCCCGCTGATGATGTTCGCCGTCGGCGGCATGATCATGTTCCCGGCCGCGAACGACCTGCTCACGATGTTCGTGGCCCTGGAGGTCATGTCGCTGCCGCTCTACCTGCTGTGCGGGCTCGCCCGCCGGCGGCGGCTGCTGTCGCAGGAGGCGGCGGTCAAGTACTTCCTGCTCGGCGCGTTCTCGTCGGCGTTCTTCCTGTACGGGACGGCGCTGCTGTACGGGTACGCCGGGTCGGTGCGGCTGTCGGACATCTCCGCCCAGATCGGCAGGGACGCCGGCAGCGAGACCCTGCTCCTCGCGGGCGTCGCGCTGCTGTCCGTGGGGCTGCTGTTCAAGCTCGGCGGCGTCCCCTTCCACATGTGGAAGCCGGACGTGTACCAGGGCGCCCCGACCCCGATCACGGCGCTGATGGCGTCCGGCACGGTCGTCGCCGCGTTCGGCGGGATCCTGCGCGTCTACTACGTCGCGTTCGAGACGCTGCGCTGGGACTGGCGGCCCGTCCTGTGGGGTGTGGCCATTCTCACGATGGTCGCCGGGTCGCTCATCGCGATCACGCAGACCGACATCAAGCGGCTGCTGGCCTACTCGTCGATCGCGCACGCGGGCTTCCTGCTCCTCGGCGTGATCGCCAGTTCCCCGCACGGCCTGTCGAGCAGCCTGTTCTACCTGCTCGCCTACGGCTTCACCTCGGTCGGCGCGTTCGCCGTCATCACGATGGTGCGGGACGCGGGCGGCGAGGCCGGCCACCTGTCCCGGTGGGCGGGGCTCGGCAAGCGGTCCCCGGTCGTCGCCGGCGTGTTCGCCTTCTTCCTGCTGGCGTTCGCCGGGATCCCGCTCACCAGCGGGTTCACCGGCAAGTTCGCGGTGTTCAAGGCGGCCGTCGAGGAGGGCGCGACGCCCCTGGTCATCATCGCGGTCATCTCGTCCGCGATCGCCGCGTTCTTCTACGTCCGCGTGATCGTCGTCATGTTCTTCAGCGAGCCGGACGCGGACGGGCCGGTCGTGGTGGCCGGGCCGGCGACCGCGGTCGCGGTCGCCCTCGGCGTGGCGGCTACTGTGGTACTCGGCGTGATCCCGCAGCCGGTCCTGGACCTCGCGGGTCAGGCCACGACCCACATGTTCGTCCGGTAGGGAGTCTTGGGTGAGCAACCCATCCGCTGAGAAGCCCGGCGGGCCGGCCGTCAAGGAGACCGGCCCGTTCGGGCTTCCCATCGACGCCGCGCTCGCGTCCGCTGCGAAAGCGCGTCTGGCCGATGTCGAGGCCATGCTCCTCGACTGCGTGCGTGGCGAGGATCCGCTGCTCACCGAGGCGTCCGAGCATCTCGTGGAGGCGGGCGGCAAGCGGTTCCGGCCGATGCTGGTGCTGCTCGCCTCCCACTTCGGCGACCCGGCCGCCGCGGGCGTCGTCCCCGCCGCCGTCGTCGTGGAGCTGACCCATCTCGGCACCCTCTACCACGACGACGTGATGGACGAGGCGACCGTCCGCCGCGGCCAGGAGTCCGCCAACTCCCGCTGGACGAACACCGTCGCGATCCTCACCGGCGACTACCTGTTCGCCCGCGCCTCCGACCTGCTCGCCGACCTCGGCCCCGAGGCGGTCCGCATCCAGGCCCGCGCGTTCGCCCGCCTCGTCCGCGGCCAGATCCAGGAGACGGTCGGCCCCGGCACCTCCGCCGACCCCCTCAAGCACTACCTGCAGGTCGTCGCCGACAAGACCGCGTCCCTCATCGCCGTCTCCGGCCAGTTCGGCGCCCTGCTGTCGGGCGCCCCGCCCCATGTCGTCGACACGATCACCTCCGCCTGCGAGAAGATCGGCATCGCCTTCCAGCTCTCCGACGACATCCTCGACATCGCGTCCGAGACCGAGGAGTCCGGCAAGACGCCGGGCACCGACCTGCGCGAGGGCGTCCGCACCCTTCCGATGCACCACGTCCTCGGCGGGATCGGTTCCGGGCCGGACGACGCCCGCCTCCGCGAACTCCTCGTCCAGGACCTCACCGACGACACCCGCCACGCCGAGGCCCTCACCCTGCTGCGCGCCCACCCCGCCATGGACCGTGCCCGTGCCGACCTGCGCCGCTGGGCCGAGGACGCCCGCGCCGAACTCCTCACCCTCCCCGAGATCCCCGCCCGCGAGGCATTCACCAACCTCTGCGACTACGTGGTGAGCCGCACGGGCTGATCCGCGCCGCCCGGCCGCTGATCCAGGTGGCGGGACGTGACCGCGCGGGGCCGTTCGCGCCGGCGATGCCGGTGGGCGCGAACGGCCCCGCTCTTGAAGCCCGGCTGTTCGGGTTCAGGCTTTCTGCGGTTCGGCGGGCTCTTCGGTCAGGCCGCGGAACTTCATGGCGTGCAGGACGAGGTCGATGAGGACCTTCTTGCAGGATTCGACGCGGCGGGCGTCGCAGAGCATGACGGGGACCTTGGGGCCCAGGTTGAGGGCCATCTGGATCTCTTGGAGGTCGTAGCGCTGGGCGCCCTCGAAGCAGTTGACCGCGACGACGAACGGGGTGCCGCGGCGCTCGAAGTAGTCCACCGACGGGAAGCAGTCGGACAGGCGGCGGGTGTCGGCGAGGACGACCGCGCCGAGCGCGCCGAGGGCGACCTCGTCCCACATGAACCAGAAGCGTTCCTGGCCGGGGGTCCCGAACAGGTAGAGGACGTACTCGTCCCGCATCGTGATGCGGCCGAAGTCCATCGCGACCGTGGTGGTGCTCTTGCGTTCCACCCCGGCGATGTCGTCCACGCCGATGCTCTGGTCGGTGAGGAGTTCCTCGGTGCGCAGCGGCCGGGTCTCGGAGACCGTGCCCACCATCGTGGTCTTGCCGACCCCGAAACCGCCCGCGATCACGATCTTGACCGCGGTGGGAAGCCGGCGGGCGCGTACGCCTCTAGAGGGCCCGGAGACCATCGATCACCGCCTTGTAGAGCCTGATGTCGTGCATGTCCGCCTCCGGTTCGGGTTCCTGCATGGAGACGAACCCCTTGTCGAGCAGGTCGCCGAGCAGGACCCGCACGGTCGCGACGGGCAGGTTGAGATGGCCGGTGAGTTCGGCGACCGAGATGACGTTCTGGCAGAGCCGGATGAGCGCCAGGTGCTCGGGGCCGAGCCCGATCACGGTGTCCGGTTCCGGGCCGGCCGCGACCACGAGGGTGATCAGGTCGAACTTGCCGCGGGTCGGCTCGATGCGCCCGCTGGTCATCACGTAGGGACGCACCATGGGGCCGGCCTGGTCGTCGAGCCAGCGTTCGTGCGTGTCCGGTTCGGGGGCCGGTGGGAGCGGCGGGGTCTCCGGCCAGAGGTCGGGCGAGGGGTCTTCGGGCGGCATCATGTGGAGCGGCCCTCCGCGGTCTCCGAACGTGACGGCGAGGTGAGATGGTGCCCCATGCTGGTGACGAGCATCGCCATCTCGTAGGCGATGAGGCCGACGTCGGCCTCATCGCCCGCCAGCACGGCGAGGCAGGCGCCCTTGCCGGCCACCGTCACCAGCAGGAACTGCGACTGCATCTCGATGATCGTCTGCCTGACCGGGCCGCCGCCGAACCGTGTCCCGGCGCCCTTGGCCAGGCTCTGGATGCCGGCGGCCACCGCGGCCAGGTGTTCGCCGTCGTCCTGGCTCATCCCTTCCGAGGAGGCCATGAGAAGGCCGTCCGCGGACAGGACGACCGCGCTGTGCGCGTGCGGCACACGGTGGATCAGGTCGTCCAGCAGCCAGCCCAGATCGGACGGCGCACCTGCTTTCTGCTTCACTGCTCGTTCTCGCCTTCCACTGCTTCGTTGCCGAGGGACTCGACGGCCGTCCTCGCAAGGCGGGTGCCGCGCTGGTAGGAACCCATGATCCGCTGAATCTCCTCGGGCGAGCGGCCTGGGTCGTCGTCGTGCTCGTCCGGCTGCTGGGCGACGACGGGTTCGTCGGTGCGCAGCGGCGCCGCGAGGTTGGCCTGGGGAACGCGGACGGGCAGGCCGGACGGGGTGATGGAGTTGTCGGTCACGGGTGGCTGATCCTCCGGGTGGCTGGTCTCCGCCGCGGCGCTGGCCTGCGGCTCGGAAGTCTCCGTGTCACCGGGGTCGGGGGCCGGGTCCTCGCGGTCGTCCTGGTCGGCTGCGTCGTCCGGATCGTCCGGGTCGGCCGCGGGCGGCGGCACGGCCACCAGGGCGGGGGGCGAGGTGGACGGCTTCCTGGTCATGGTCGTCACACTGGCCGTCGGATGCGCCCCCGAGGACCTGGCGCCGGCGGAGACCGCCGCCGGCTGCCGGACGGTGAGGCCGTTCTGGGTGGTGGTCGCGGGGCTCTTCGCGGCGTCGCTCTCGACGATCAGGTCCTGCGGGATGACGACGACGGCCGTCGTGCCGCCGTAGGCCGACCGCTTCAGCGAGACGCGCACGCCGTAGCGCTCGGCGAGCTTCGCGACGACGAACAGGCCGAGCTGGACGGAGCTGCGCAGGTTGAACTCGGGCGGGTCGACGATCCGCTCGTTGATCTCGGCGAGCTTCTCGTCGGTCATGCCGAGCCCGCGGTCCTCGATGTCGATGGCGAAGCCGTTGGCGACGAGGTGGCCGCCGATGTGCACGGCGGTGTCCGGCGGGGAGAACGACACCGCGTTCTCGATCAGCTCGGCCAGCAGGTGGGTGATGTCACCGACGGCGCGGCCGGTGAGTTCGATCGGTCCGAACGGCAGGACGGTGACGCGGGTGTAGTCCTCGACCTCGCCGACCGCGGCGCGCACGACGTCCACCATCGGCACCGACTGCCGCCAGCCGCGGGCCGGGATCGCCCCGGACAGCACGATGAGGTTCTCGGCGTTGCGCCGCATGCGGGTGGCGAGGTGGTCGAGCCGGAACAGCTCTTCCAGGTCCTTCGGGTCGATGTCGCGCTTGCGCTCCATCGTGTCGAGCATGGTGAGCTGCCGGTGGACCAGCGTCTGGGTGCGGCGGGCCAGGCTCAGCAGGACGTCCCGGATGCCGCGGCGCAGTTCGGCCTGCTCGACGGCGGTACGGATCGCGGTCTCCTGGACGGCGTTGAACGCGCGTCCCACCTGGCCGATCTCGTCGGTGCCGAACTGCAGCGGGGGCGCCTCGAGCGCGACGTCCACCTTCTCACCGTGTCCCAGCCGTTCGACGACGCTGGGCAGCCGCTGCTCGGCCAGCTCCCAGGCGGCGCCGCGCAGCCGTTCGAGCTGCCGGACGAGGGCACGTGCCGTGGTGATCGACACGATGACCGACGCGATGACCGCGAGGAGCCCGAGACCACCGGCCAGCGCCAGCCGGAGGATGACCCCCGCCGCGATGGGCGTGGCGCGCTCGACCAGCCGGTCGCCGGAGGCCTGGATCTGCAGGCGCATGTAGTGCAGGGCCGGGTCGGCCGCCGAGTCCCACCGGTCGGCGGTCATCGAGGGACGCCAGTTCAGCCGGGACTGCCCGGCCTTGGGGATCCGGCGGTTCTGCATCACCTCGTCCTCGAACGCCTCGACCTGCCGCAGCTTCGCGTTCTCTGTCAGGGCCTTGTAGAGGACGGGGTCCGAGCTCTGAATGTTGAGCAGCGCCTGCGCGGTGTTGTGCCGCCGGCTGCCGACCAGCTGGGTGAACTCGATGAGTTCGGCGGGTGTGATCCGGCCGACCGTGAGGGAACCGGACATCAATGCGTCTTCCTGGGAAAGCAGTTCCCAGGTGCGGTTCAGCTCGAGCAGCGTCCGGGTGTCGCGGGCGAAATCCTTGTCGTCCAGGGTCGCGAGCGAATCGTAGACCCGGAAAATGGACTCGATGACCTCCGAATACGCGTCGGTGATCCGGGCCCGGTCGGTGGCACCGGCGTCGACCGAGTGCCGGGTGGCGTCCAGCGCCCTCAGTTGGTCCAGCATCTGATAGACGCGCCGTTCGAGGAGCTTGCTGCCGAACAGGGAGACGTTGCTGTCGCGGGCCAGCCGGATCGCTTCCGCGCGTGTCTTGTCCGTCTCGGCACGCTGCTTGTCGAGTGCCGCGCGGTTGACGGCGTCCGGCCGCGCCAACTGCACCATGGAGATCCAGCGTTCGTGCTGCAGGTCGGCGAGCAACGGGTCGGTCGGCTGCGCCAGCACGCGGTCCAGGGTGCTGACGCCGAGCAGATTGACGCCTTCGCGCAGCGTCACCCAGGCGGCGAAAACCCAGAGTGCCGTGAGGGAAAGCAAGAGCGCCGCGATCTTGGTTCGCAGGCGCGAGTTGCGGAAGCGCATTACAATCGCCCAAACAATATGTGAAATGGCTCGCAAGCCGCCGTTGCCATAGACGAGTGGGGGCGGATTGCGCGGTCAGAGGGATGCAAGGGCGACGGCAAGCCGCCGTTCCATACGGCCTAGAAGACTAGCAACAGGACCATAACCCCTCAAGGTGAATCATCAACGGCGGGCGCTTTGTCGCATTTTGAGGGGGATGCGGAGGACTGTCGATGTGGCGGAATTCACTCAGTCGAACATCGGCCGCGTGCCGGATCCGCCCCCGGGCATCGTGCGGACGAGTTGCAGCGCGGCGAGCACACCCGCCCGGACGATCGCCGAGGGCCGGTAAAGGTCTTTGTCATGCCACAGCGCCGGCTCACCGAAGTCTCCGCCGTCCGCGCCGGTCAGTGAGCGGAGCAGCCGCGGGACGGCCCGGTCGACCGCGTCCCGGACGGCCGGCGCGGGGACCGCGCCGGTCAGCAGCAGGAGTTGCACCGCGTACGCGGTCTCCTCCGACGTGCCGCCCCAGCGGCCCCAGGAGCCGTCCGGCCGCTGCGCCTCCAGGACCCAGCGCCGGGCCGCGCCGACCGCCGCGGCCGATTCCGGCCCGCCGAACCGCGCGAGCGCGATGGCGCTGCACGCCGTCGCGTAGAGCGGCGACGCGTGCCACCGGTCGGACCAGCTTCCGTCCGGCGCCTGCTGCTCGCGGAGCCAGCCCGCCACCTTCGTTGCGGTCGCGGCGTACCGGGACGCCTGCGCGCCGGGCCTGCCCGCGGCGAGGTATTCGCCGAACGCCTCAAGGACGTGCGCGTTCGTCGTGATCGACGCGCCCTCCTCGCCCTGCCACGTACAGAAATGCGTGTCCGTCTCGTAGGCGTAGAGCGGATCCGGCCGGTGCGGCGCGCCGAGCAGGGCCAGGGCGTACAGCGCCCCGGCCGTGGTGTCGGCGTCCGCCGGCAGGCCCTCCGCCGCCGGGGTGCCCGCCGGGCCGAGCGGCGCCGTCAGGCTGAGCACGATCTCCGGCGGGACGGCGCACCGGACGCCCGCGCGCACCAGCCACGCGATCACCCAGCCGCGTTCGAACACGGTCAGCGGGAAACCGCACGGCACCGGCCCGCCGTGCTGCGCCACCACGGTCTCCAGATACCAGCGGGCCGGATTCTCCAGGTCGTCGGCCGCGTCCGCGCCCAGCCAGGCCGCGGTGGCCGCCGGTGCCGCGCCGATCGTGCCGGTCGGCTCGGGGGTAGGCCAGGGCAGCCCGGCGGCGTCGTCCCCGGCGATCTCCAGCGCGTGCACCAGCTTCTGCGGCACGTCCGCCCCCGCGGCGAACAGGGCGCGTACGAAGTCGAGCTTCTTGCGGGACAGCCCCGCGGGCGGGCCGAGCTCGCATCCCGCCCAGCCGGCGAGCCCCGGCACCGGACGGTCCCGCAGCCGGGCCAGCGACACGTTGATCCGCTCGGTCAGGGCGGGCGCGATCAGCTCGATCGCCGGCAGGTCGGGCAGGTCCAGGGACGCCGCGGCCGGCCCGCACATCCGCAGGCGGATCGCCCGCAGCCCGCGCTCGGCCGAGTGCGCCAGCCATGCGCGGTGCAGGCCGCTCCCGCCGTCCCGCCGCGCCTCGCCGGTGAGTTCGCCGAGCAGCGCCTCGACCGCGCTCAGCGTGGGGACGAGCGCGTACCCGTCGTCGGGGACGCCCCAGGCGCCGTCCGGACGCTGCGTCTCCAGCAGGAACCCCAGGCGCCGTTCGTGGCCCGTGAGCCAGGGGGCGAACGTCACCAGCCGGCCGGTCTCGTACACCGAGGGAGTGACCTGCCCCCACTGCCGCGTGACCAGCCCGGCGATGAGCTCGCCGACGGCGTTGTTCAGGTCCACGCCACCGGACCTCGTGGCCGGACGGCGCGGGTAAGGGACGGCGCTCCACACAACAGGACGGTCGGCGATGCTCACAACGTGCCCCAGAAGTCGGTGACTCCGTAGAAGCCCGCACAGAAGTCCATCTGGCGTTCCATGTAGCCGGCCAGTTCCGGGACGCTCCGCGCGGCGTCCCGGAGCAGCGTCCGGGCTTCGCTGGTCAGTTCCCCGATGCGCTCCTCGACCTCGGCGCGCGTCCGGTCGAGCAGCAGGCCGTTCAGATCGCCCCACTTCAGATCGCGCTCGTAGGTGCCGAGGTCGTTCAGCAGCCGGATCACCCGCTGCACGGTCCGGCTCGCCTCACGTACCACCGGAACGTTCCCGCCGCCCCCGGACGCGATCCAGTGCGAGGCGAACACGAACGAGAAACCGAGGTTGTCGGCGTTCGCGAGGTACTCCTCGAACGCGGGTCCGTGCTCGCCCTTCTCCCGGGCGGCCTTCCAGTCCCATTCGAGCGCCATCGCGTCGAGCACCCGCTGGAGTTCCTCCCGCCAGACGTCCCGCAGGCCGGGATGGGCGGGTTCGGCCGCCAGTTCGTCCCGGACGGCGGCGAGGAACCGCATCAGCTCATCCTCGGCGCAGTCGCCGTCCCCGGGTTCCGCGCCGTCGGCGACCCGCGCGCACCGCCGGACGAGACCGCGCACCTGCGCGCGGGACGACGCCGCGTAGTCGATCAGCCAGTCGAGGCCGAAGCACCACAGGCAGACCCGGTTGGCCATGCGCAGCCCGCCGGCGGTGAGCCCGGGGCCGCTGAACGCCGCCGCGAGTGACAGTGTGCTGAACAGCGCCGGATCGAACGCCTGTGCCCCGTACAGCGCGGGGTACTCGGCGGCCCAGCCGCGCATCTGCCGCTGCGACTGGCCGGCGACCGCGCAGATCGTCCCGGATTCGAGGGCGGGCGTGCTCGTCCGCCCCTGATGGGCAGGGTGGGCGAGTTCGCCGGCTCCGCTCCCGCTCACTCGCCCTTCCCGGCGTGCGTCAGCGTCATCTCCAGCGGCTCTCGGGGCCGCAGCGTCGCGCCGATGCGCGGCATGGCCGGCACCGCCTCCGACAGCCTGGGCCGGAACCGGCTGAGGATACTCGTGAGGATCATCCGCGCCTCGACCTTGAACACGTGCCGGCCGATGCACTGGTGCGGTCCGCCACCGAACGGGAAGTAGGCGTAGCGGTGGTGCTCGCGGACGTTCTCCGGGGTGAACCGGTCGGGGTCGAACTCCAGCGGACGTTCCCACACCGATGCCAGCCGGTGGGTGAGGAACGGGCTGATGAGCACCGAGTCGCCCGGCCGGATGGGCACGCCGCCGATGGACGTCGGCCTGGTGGCCATGCGGGGGAACATCCAGCCGACGGGGTAGAGGCGCAGCAGCTCGTCCACGACCTGCGACACGTACGGCAGCCTGGGCAGATGGTCCGGGCGGACCGGGTCGCCGCCGACGACCTCCTCGATCTCGGCGACCAGCCGGTCCTGGACGTCCGGGTGGTCGTGCAGCAGCGGCCACAGCCAGGTCAGCGCCAGCGTCGTCGTCTCGGTGCTGGTGGCGAACATGGCGAGCAGGTTGTCGCGGATCCATTTGTTGGTCGGGGGCTCGCCGTGCTCGGTGGGGGCCTGGCAGAGCGCGGTGAAGATGTCGCTGCCGTCGCCCGGGTCGTCCCGGTAACGTTCCACAAGCTCGAACAGCACCTCGTCCATCACGTTGACGGCGTCCCGGAAGGCCCGGTCGCCGGGCATCGGGATCGCGCGCGGGACGAACGGCAGCAGGAACCGGAACGAGATCAATGTGGCGATCTGGTCGAACGTCGGGATCAGCCGGTTGGCGTCGTTCGGGGAGATCTTGTCACCGAACAGGACCTTGATGACGGTCTCGTTGACGATCCGGCCCATCTCCGCCAGGACGTCGACGGGCTGTCCCGTGCGGGCCGGCTCGTCCAGCTTGGCGACCGCGTTGTTGATCGCCCCGGCCATCAGCCCGGTGAGCCGGTTGACGTTGCGCGTGGTGAAGACCGGCTGCAGGACGCGCTTGCTGTGCTCCCACTCGGCGCCTTCGGAGAGGATGCTGTCGCCCATCAGCTCGCGGAGCGGCCGCCAGAACACCCCGTCCCGCTGGAAGTTCTCCGACTCCCGCCGCAGTACCTGCTGGATGTGGTCGGGGTGGGTGACGAGGTAAGGGTGCGAAGCGCCGAGGTCGATGCGGATGAGCCGGCCGTCGCCCTCGCTGCTGATCCGCTCCAGTTGTCGGAGCGGATCGCGGACGAACCCGGCGGCCGTGCGGTAAAGGGGGAAGTTCTTGGGCTTCTGGGCTGGAACCGCGTCAACGGACATTACCGACTGCCCCTCGATGTTGAGTTGAAGCGTCTCGACCCGTGCTCGCGTGTCTCAGGGGATACGGCCCCTCGGCGCGGGCCTGCCGAGGCGCCCCGGTGTCCCTCGCGGTGGACACCGGAAGCAGAGGAATGGGGGTTTCTGGCGTTCTCTGTGAGGCGTGGGTGTTATGTAGGGTTTCGTGGGAGTATCATATGATCATTTAACGGGATCAAGGGGTCGAACGGTAGAAATCTCAACCGCCACCGGGTGAGGTTTATCACTTGCTGGACTGGTTGTCTCAGTTGACGAGACGAGTTGACAGCATCCCCGCAGGTGCCGGAGAGAAGAGGTGCTCGCGCCGCCGATCGGCCACGCTAAGTAATGAGCAATAGAAAAGGAGGGAGCTTCCGCTTTTCCCGGTTATCGGGAATCGTGGCCGGCGGGCACGATATCCGGCCATCCCAGCCGTCCCGCCACCCGGATCTTGCCGGTCACTTTCCGTGAACCGCACCGCGCTTCGACCGCGTACGTGCTGGGCGCGGCATCCGGCTTCACGGTGGCGGCGCCGCGCACGGCCTGCCCGGCGAACACCTCGGACGTCACCGCCCGCGCCATGCCCCCGCACCCGGGCACCGAGACCCGGACCCGCTCCCCGGGCCGCGCCACGCCCGGCTCCACCGTGACGTCGTCGTGCCCGATGGCCGTCGCCTCACCCGTCGCCGGTGCCAGCATGCCCGCCGCGACGAGTGCCGTCCCCAACACGGTGAAGCTGACCAGACGCAACGAGAACTCCTCGAATCCGGGGTTCGACGTCCGGCACTTTAGCCTCTTCGGGCGGTTTCGGGCATCGCTTCCGGCGCCCGGCGTTCACCCCGTCCCATGTCAGCGTCACCAGCGCCAGCCACACCAGCAGGAACCCCGCCCACCGGCTCGGCGGCATCTCCTCGTGCTGGACGAAGAACCCGATGACGAACTGCAGCACGGGCGCCAGGTACTGCAACATGCCGATGGCGGTCATGGGCAGCCTGATCGCCGCCGCGTTGAACAGCATCAGCGGGACGGCCGTCACGAGTCCCGCCCCCACGATCAGCGCCGCGTGCCCCATCCCGTGGTGCCCGAAGGACGCCTCGCCCCGTCCCTCCAGCACCAGCACGAACACCAGGGCGGGCAGGAACAGCAGGGCCGTCTCGACCGCCAGGCTCTCCGCCGACGGCATGTCGGCGAACTTCTTGAGCAGCCCGTACGTCCCGAACGCGAACGCCAGCACCAGCGCGATCCAGGGCGGACGCCCGTAATCGACGGTCAGCACGATGACCGCCACCGTCCCCAGCCCGACCGCCGCCCACTGCCCCGGCCGCAGCCGCTCCCGGAAGATCACCACACCGAACACCACGCTGATCAGCGGGTTGATGAAGTACCCCAGCGCGGACTCAAGCGTCTGCCCGCTGTTGACGGCGTAGATGTACGTCCCCCAGTTGACGCTGATCACCACCGCGGCCAGCGCCAGCAGCAGCCCTCTGCGCAGCCCCAGGTTCCGGATCCGGGTCCTGCGCACCGCGAGCACCGCGGCGACCGCGACCAGCGACCACATGACCCGGTGCGCGAGGATCTCGACCGCCCCGGCCGGCTTCAGCAGCGGCCAGTACAGCGGGAACAACCCCCACATCACGTAGGCCCCGACCCCGAACAGCATCCCCCGCTTCACCACACCCGGAACTCTACTTGGTAATCAGCCATACCTGGTCACACTCATGACTCATCCGGAGAGTAATCTGGGTAACATGTTCGGCTTTGCGAAGACCCAGATGGTCTCTCCGGAGAAGGCACTCCCCGGCAGGGACGAGCCCATCCCGGTGCCGCCTCGCCACGAGGTCCTCGACGCCCCCCTGGCCCCGCCCTACCCGGACGGCGCCGAGATCGCCGAGTTCGCCCTCGGCTGCTTCTGGGGCGCCGAACGCAAGTTCTGGCAGACCCCCGGCGTCATCTCCACCGCCGCCGGCTACGCGGGCGGCTACACCCCGAACCCCACCTACGAAGAGGTCTGCAGCGGCCAGACCGGCCACGCCGAAACCGTCCGCGTCGTCTACGACCCCGCCAAGATCTCCTACGACGACCTGCTCCGCGTCTTCTGGGAGTCCCACGACCCCACCCAGGGCATGCGCCAGGGCAACGACATCGGCACCCAGTACCGCTCGGCCATCTTCACCCGCACCGACGTCCAGCAGAAGGCCGCCGAAGCCTCCCGAGACGCCTACCAGCAGACCCTCGCCACCGCCGGCTACGGCCCCATAACCACCGAGATCACCAAGGCCCCCGACTTCTACTTCGCCGAGGACTACCACCAGCAGTACCTTTCGGACAATAAAAACCCCGGAGGCTACTGCGGCATAGGCGGGACGGGACTCTCTTGCCCGGTAGGCGTCGCCCCTGCCGAGTAGCGTCTGACCTGCTGCGCAGCGGTCAAGCGGCGTAGGTGTCGAGTACCTCGCGCACTTCGGGGACGTCCCGGTACGGCTCCAGCTTGGTCAGCACGACTCGCCCACGCTTCGCAGTCCGATCGCTGGGGAAGCGGGCCGAGAGGTCGAGCATGCGCCGCGCCGTCTCGGCTGCCTCTTCGGGCTCGTTGGCGTCCACCAGGGCGACCGCGAGCCAAGATAGGTACAGAGCAAGCTCGCGCGTGCGTGTCGAGTCGTACCGGCTGAGCACCTCTTGCAGGAGAGGCACGGCCCGTAGGGGTTTGTGGAGTTCGGTGAAGACGCGGGCGTCCATCACGTCGAGTTCCTCGGGCGATACCCAGTAGGCCCAATCCGGTGCCTCTCGCGAGCCCTCCTCGTCCATGGCTTCGTGAGCTTGGGCAAGAGCGCGCATGGCTGGTTGGGCGTTGCCCGCTTTGGTGTTCGCCCATGCGACTCGGTCGAGGTAGAGCGCGCGGGCCTTGGCTGGTGCGTCCGGCCCAGCCTCTTCCAGCGCGGCGCGGGCCAGACTAAGCCCGTCCTCTTCGTGGCCGGTGTTGGTGAGCTGGTAGGCCAGACTCCCTGCGAGGTGACCGACGAGTGCGAGGTCTCCGGCCTCCCTGGCCGCCGAGATTCCGAGCCGGTATGCGCGTGCCGCCTGGTCATGTTGGCCCGCGTCGCTGGCGATCCATCCGGTGATCTGGGCTATCTCGCCGATGCTGCCGAGGAGTGAGCGGCCGGTCTGCTCGGAATGCGTCGTCTCTCGGTAGAGCTGGACTGCGCCGTCCAACTCCCTGAAGGCTGGCGCGAGCAGATCGCGGCTGGCGATGACATCGTCTCCGAGCCGCAGGCCGTGCGCCCGATCGGCAAGCGCGGCCGCCGTGGACGTCCCGACTCGACGGCCTGTGCTGCTCGCCAATGGCCCGAGTTCGACGTCTTCGGGCAGGAAATAGGAGAGTGCTTCCGCTGGGCTGGGCGCTTCGGGCGAGAAGTCCTCGCCGCGCGCATGGGCGGCTGCCCGTTCAAGCGTCTGAAGGGGAACGTCTAGGGCTTCGGAGAGGGCGGAAATCCAGACATCGGGGATTCGTTCGCCTCGTTCCCATCGGCTGATCTCGTGGCGTGTCACAGACGCCGTTCCTGAGATGCGGCACAACGACTCCGCTAACTGTCGCTGGCTCTTGTGCGCGTTGCGCCGCAACCCCGCGAGATACAGACCGAACCGTTGCCGCTTTTCGTTGATCACGCTGGCCCCTCCCTCACTCCTCAGTCTGGCCCCTCTCCGGCCCCCTGGTAGGCGCCTCTGAGGAGACAGCCCGAAAAGACAGGCTCAAGCCATGGAAGAGGCGGCAGGCGCCAACGGTCAACCCCCGTCCTGCGCCTCGGTGAAGGGATGGCTTCCATGGCAACGGAAGCTTCGGAGGTGACGGAGGCGCGGCGTCTGCGGGTGTGGGCGCTGGCGCAGGCACTCAAGGCGCACGGGTACGCGGTGGAGGTGGCCGAGTCTGACCCGTTGCTGGCGGTTCCGGCCGTGTTCGGGTCGCCGGTGGTGGTGCGGTGCGATCGGCGGGCGGTCTGCGGCGGTGAACTGTGGTTCGCCTTCTCGGGCGGTGGTGCGATCGCTCCGGCCGATGACGCGCACCTGCACGAGGTGGTGGTGGCGGTGAAGGGCAAGCTCGCCGCGCAGGCCGATGGGTAGGGGTCCCGCGTTCGGGGCGGTCACGTGGTACGGGCGGGCCACGGGGGCATGGTGGGCGCTGGTCCCGTCGCCGGAGGGGGCGCGGCTGGTGGAAGCGGCCAACCCGCGTGAGCTGCGGGAAGCGCTGGAGAATCCGGCGGCCTGGCCATGGCCTCAACAGAAGTTCCTGATGCGTCCGTCTGGCCGGTGACGGGAGGAGAGCGGCGGGGCTACCTGGCTCCCTGCGATGACGCCAAAGCGGCGGCCGAACAGGTCGACGCCGTTCTCAAACACCGCATGTTCCTCGGCACCTGGTAGGCCGCAAGAGGGACGAATCCTGTGGGGTGGGGCTCGGGGATTGTCCCTCGTTCCCGGTGGTGACGCGTGGCTCCGGCTGGGGAGTTTGAGCCGCTCGTCACTGCCCGCCCCGTCTCTCTGCTTCGCCCTCGTGGCAGAGAGGCGGGGCCGTTTAATGACTGCTGCGCGGTGAGTTGAGGGCCGCGGCTTCCCTTGCGTGCTGGCAGGGTTGGGGCCGGTCGATGGCCGTAAGGCCACCCCGTAGGGGCGACCGCAGGGAGTCAGCCGGCGCCGTTGCGGCAATTCCGTCTTAAGCGTCGCCCGGCGTGGAAGCCGCTGCCCGGTACCTGTGCGGCCTGCTCTGCGCGGGGGCCTGCCTGGGGTTGCGCGGTGCGGTGGGTGCGGGCCGTCCACGGTGGGGCGGGGCGGTGGTCGGGGCCGCGCCGCGAACGGCGCCCCAGCGCCGCACGCGCAAGGCGCGGCGGCCGTCCACGGTCCCGCCCCGCGGTGGGCGGGACCGGCCACGCACCCCGCCCCCGCGCTTCACTCTGTCGAGATCCGGCCCATGTGTGTCGGCTGTGCCGCGCGTTGAAGCTGGACGGTTCCGGACTTGCGCGGGGGCGGGGCCTCGTAGCCTTGACCGGCGGACGGGCGGCACCTGCCTGCCCGCAATGGCCCGTCCCGAGGCCCCGCGCGGGGTCCCCGCGCAAGTCGGGAACCGGCCTGCGGCACTCGGCCCGGCTGAGGTGCCACGGATCTTCCGGACAGGCCCCCAACTAGAGTTGGGTGGAACCGGAGAGGAAGGCAGTTGGCGAGACAGAGGCGGCATTTCACCCAGGAGCACAAGGACGAGATCGTCCGCATGGTCCTGGACGGCCCGCGCCCCATCGCTCATGTGGCCCGGGAGGTCGGGATCCACGACACCACCTTGGGCAATTGGGTCAAGGAGTACCGCAGAAGGCACGGCGGGGACTCGTCCGCCACCTCGGCCGGCGAGCCGAAGAGCCCTCGAGAACGAGAACTCGAACGCGAGGTCCGCAAGCTTCGCGAAGAGAACGAGTTCTTGAAAAAAGCCGCGGCCTTCTTCGCGAAGGATCACCGGTGAGCGCGAAATATGAGTTCATCGACGCGGAGAAGGCCGACCACGCCATCGTTGACATGTGCGCCTGGCTGCGGGTGTCACGGTCGGGGTTCTATGAGTGGCGGACCCGGCCGTTGTCGGCGACCGCCGAACGCCGGGAGCGCCTCAAGACGTTGATCGAGGCGATATTCGCCGCCAATCACGAGACTTACGGCCATCGGCGTGTCCACGCGGTGCTGGCCCGCTCGGGCGAGGAGGCCTCGCTGGAGTTGGTGCGGCAGCTGATGCGCGAGCTCGGACTCCAGCCGGTGCAGCCGCGGCCGTGGCGGCCGGTCACCACCCTGGCGGGCGATCCGGGCGCGATCCCCGACCTGGTCAACCGGGACTTCACCGCGGCGCGGCCCGGGACCAAGCTGGTCGGGGACATCACCTACATCCCCACCTGGGAAGGGTTCCTGTATCTGGCGACGGTTATCGACTGCCATTCGAAGATGGTGGTCGGATGGGCGATGGCCGACCACTTCAAGACTTCACTCATCACCGCTGCGCTGGATTCCGCGGCGGGAAGCATCCGCATCGAGGAAGGTTGCATCTTCCACTCAGATCGTGGGTCGAACTACACCAGCGATGAGTTCGGCCGGCATCTGAGCAAGAAGTACAAGATGCGGCGCTCGGTCGGCAGGACCGGTGTGTGCTGGGACAACGCAATGGCCGAATCGTTTTTCGGAGCGTTGAAGAACGAGTGGCTCAACCGTATGGTGTTTGCCACACGAGCCAAGGCCCGCCGTGCGGTTGTGCAGTACATCGAGGGCTTCTATAATCGACACAGGCTTCATTCCGCGAACGGGTACCGGACACCGCTTGAGGTGCATGCCCAGTACCTGAGTCGGCAGCAAGCGGCGTAGATCTGCCCGCAGATCACCGATCAAGAAGCTGTCCGGAAAACGCGTGGCCCCTCAGGCCCCGTGCGCGCGCCCGCTTGCGGGCGCCTTGATCCTGTAATGAAACTCCTCGACGCCGGGTGGTCCGGGCTAGCTCGCCTTCGGTTCCTGGTCACGTTCGGTGATCTGGTTCCGGATGGCCCGTGCCTGCTGGATGCGGTTGCGGGCTTGCTCGGCCCAGAAGTGTTCGCCGTGCATGAGGCCGCTTCCGAGGTACTTCCATTGCCCGGTGGTCACGGTGGCGCGGTCCGGGTCGGGCTCGGGCCGTCCTGCGGCTTGGTGGGCCGCTTGGGTGGCGTGGTCGGCTCTGGCCTGGCGTAGCTCGGTGAGGGTGACCGAGTACCGGCGGGACTTGGAGGAGAAGTGCCCTCCGTACCCCAGCATGTGAGCCCAGTTGCGTAGCCGTAGGTCGTGGTACTCGGGTAGGTCGGCCAGTGCGAAGCACGTCCAGATCATGCGGCGGGCGTGCTCGGACACCTTCAACGAGTTGATCTGTGTGGCGTACCGGATGGGGCGGTCTGCGGTGCCGGAGTCCTCGGCGCCCTTGGTGGCGTATTTGGCGATGTAGCGGGCCACGTGCTTGTCGGCGATGCCGTCCAGCTCGGCGGCGACCTGGATGGGCTGGATGTCGAGTTGGCGTCCCCACCGCAGGACCAGCGGCGGGCTGGTCCCGTCCGGGTGCGGGGCCGGTACCTCGACCTGTGCGGCGGCGGTGCGAAGCGTCCGCTGTAGGAGTTCGGCGGTGGCCCATGCGGGCGGGGGCTGGTCGGGGCCGTCCGGCCCGTCCAGGCGCACCACGGCGTGAAAGTGGATGAGTCCGCGCCGCTGGTACTCGATCACGCGGGCGTAGGACAGGCGGGCCTGCTGGCGTAGGGCCTTGTGGGTGATGCCCAGCTCGGCCGTGATCAGCCGGGGGACGGTGAGGGTCAGGCGGCGCCACAGCTCGGGGGCGTGGGCGTTCCACAGCACGGCGGCGGGGTAGTCGTAGCAGTCGGCGCAGATTGGCTGCCCTGCCTGCGGGTCGTCAGCCTGGTGCCGGGCTCGGCATCCCTCCGGGCGGCCGTGCGCACACACCGGGTCGTCTCGGCGGGGTCGGCACGGCTGGGTCTTCCCGGCCTTGGCCCGGTGGGCGTGGACGGCGCCGAACGAGGGCGCGGTCAGGGTGAGGAACACGCGCGGGTGCCCGCTGACCTCCTCGGGGACGCCCTTCCCACCGGTCAGACCGGAGATGATCAGGTGATAGGTGTCGTCCCGGTAGACCTCGGCGCACGCGGCGCAGCGGGACGCGCGGCGGTTCCCACACGCGGTGATCAGGAACCCGGTGGGCTCGTCGGCGGTCGAGTAGGACTCGATCAGCTCGCCGGTCTCGCCGTCCAGCGTGATCCGCTCGCCGCGCAGCCGGATCGGCTGCTCGCACCCTCCCGCCGAGGTGATCATCTGGTGCCAGCGCTCAAAGTCCGGCATCGCGGCGCGCTGGACGGCGGCCGCCAGTTCGGGCGGCAGTTCGGGCATCTGCGGGGCGCTCATGCCGCGTCCCGCAACGGCTCGGCGTCCTCCTGGGGCTGCTGCCCGGTCTGGTCCTGGGCGAGCAGCTTCACGCCGAAGATTGCTTCGATCTTGCTCCATTTGGCGTCTGACCAGTGCGGCGATGTGCTGGCCTGACGCTTTCCCCATGCGACAGCTTCCGGGCTGGGCTTCAACCCGTGACTCCTCTCCCTGGCCACAGCTAGGGAGCGCGCAACGATCTCCGGGACTGAAGACACGACCTGCGGGCAGGCTGACGCCTGCTCGTTCCGGTCAGTGCTTCGCGCGAGCGGCCTTCTTTATGTGCCGTGTTAGCCAGGGCTTTCTAAGTTGGGAGAGCCGTTTCGCGGGGCGAACCCCGCCCGGGCGCGACCCCGGTCTTACGTGCCGAGAGCCCACCCCGGCGATCTGTGTATTTAGTGTGTGTGTTCCGGCTTTCCGCTTTGTCCGAGGTCACCTCGCGGGACCCCTGCGACGGGAGCCGACCCCGCCCACCACTCGCATGTCTCGAAGTCGCTGGATGCGGCTCCGGTCTCCACTGTGCCACGCACACGCGAAGATCAAACCTGCGAAACCGCCTTGCCCGTAGGGGTTGCCGGTGTGTGTGGTTGTCCGTGGGTGACCGTTGACGTCCGGTAGCGTCCGCTGGCGTCTGGCCGCACACGACTGAAAGTGGCGTAGATCACACAGCCAAAGGCCCCGGTCGGTGCTCATCTCCGGGGCCTCGGCGCTGGATGCGGGTCAGTCCTCACGCCAGATCGGCTCAAGGAGATCGGGGTTGAACTTGGATCGGCTGCCGTTGCCTTTGCCGACTGGGTGGATGATCACGGCGTGAAGGGCTTCCCGGATGTACGCGCGCTTCTGGGAGACGTCCAAGCGGTCTTCGTCGTCCTCCGAGTACCAGCGGCGGCGGATATCGGTCATGTCAGCGGCGGCGCGCTGGGCGGTCAAGGCGTAGCGCTCTCGCTCGGTGCGTAGGCGGGTCTGCTCGCTCTCAAGCGCGGGGATCTCCTCGAAGAACAGGGCGTTGCTGATCTTGCGGGCGCGCCACTGTTCCCGGAGTTCCTTGATCTGGTCCTCTACGCCTATGAGGTCTTGTTCGCCTGGCCACGGGCCGACCTCTCGGGCGGCGGCCGTGCTTTGCTCTTCGAGCTTGGCCAACACGGCTTCGGAGATGAACTCGTCCACCTTGTCGCCTCGGCGGCCCAAGCCTCCGCATCCTCCCGACGCCTTGGGCGGGCACGTGTAGATGTGCTGCACGCAGTCGCGCTGTCGCGTCACGCGTAGGCGGGCACCGCACATCGATCCGTCCGGACGGAGACGTCCGCAGCGGAGAAAGCCCGTCAGGAGGTGCTTGTGCTCCCTGAAGTCGTGGGGGAGTGGGGCTCCCGCACCGTTGGCGTTCACGGCCTTGCCCTTGCGGGCGGTGAAGATGGCGTTGACCGCCATCCACTGATCGGGGGTGATGATGGCGTCCCACTGCCCAACGATCGGTTCGCCATCCGTGCCTCGGACGAGTTCACCGTTGATCATGCGCCATCCGCAGAGGCGCGGGTTCTGCAGCATCACCTTTAGGGATGTGGTGGTCCACTCCCGGCCGGTGGTGGTCTTGACGCCTGCTTCCTGCCATCTCCGCACGATGGAGTTGAGTCCGCGTCCGGCAACGAACTGCTCGACGGCCTTCGCCACAAGTGCGGCCTCGTCGCGGTCGAGCGTGCGCCGGTCGTCTTTCCACCCGAACGGGCGGTTGCCGCCGGCGGGCGGCTCTCCGGCGAGCGCGCGGCGGCGGTGGTCGTTGCGCATCCGGCGTTGCATCTTCCGGACCTCCATCTTGGCGATGACGGCACCGATCAAGCCCATGCTCTCTACGTCCTCGCTGTAGAGATCCTTGGGGCCGCGCTGGTCGGCGTAGACCCGTCCCTCCCGGTAGGTCAGTGCTTCAACGAAGCGCTCGTAGTCTCCGGGGCGCCGGACCAAGCGGTCTTCGACCATGACCACGGTCCCACGGATGGCGCGGCCGTCCTGAAGCTTCCCGGTCCGGAGTGCGCGAAGCATGGCCTCGAACTCGTCCCGGACGACGCCACTCTTGGCGGCTGACTTGTCGTTGTCGGTGTACTCCGCGACCACCGTCCAGCCGAGTCGCTCGGCGGTCTGCCGATTGACCTTGTGCTGATGCTGGATGCCGTGCTCGTCGCGCTCTTGGTCGGCAGAGATACGCGCGTAAGAGACGACAGGGAGGATGTCACGCTCGGTCACGCTCACCGGAAGCTCCGTTCTATGGCCTAGGACGAAGTACTACCACCAGCAGTACCTGGCCAAAAACCCCAACGGCTACTGCGGCATAGGCGGCACCGGCCTCTCCTGCCCCATCGGCGTCGCCCCCGCCGAGTGACCTCCCAACTGCTGGCCTCTCCGGGGGAGGCCACCCGGAAGGCGCTGTTCCAGACGAGCACTATGCCTGCGCCGGGCTGCACCTGAGTCGGCAGTCGCGCGTACGCCAGGATGACTTTGGATCCCTCCAGGCGCACGCCCGAGGGCGTGCGCCTGGAGGATCGGCTCTTCAAAGTCTTCGCTGCCTCTCCTGGCCGCCGAGCTGAGGCAGCCAGTGTTCGGGAAATGCGCTGGTTCCGCTGTCGCTGGAGGTAGGCTGTTTCCCGAACAACAGGGGGAGACGTGGATGAACAGCCTGCACCTCGGAGTGAAGCGGACGTCCTTCGTACTGGACTGACCGCCCTGATCGACCGCCTGCCGGATGGGTGGTCGGCAAAGAGGCTGGATGCAGCGGCCGCTAACCACGAGGTCGATGCGATCCTGCAGGTGGCTGCCCCAGATGGTACGTCCGGCCTGCTGCTCTTGGAGGCCAAACGAGTGGTGGAGGGACGGGACGTAGCCGTACTGCGGGAGCGCTTCTCTCGTATTCTTGATCACTTTCCTGGTGAGAGCGCTGTGATAGTTAGTCGGTACCTGGCGCCGGTGCTCCGTGACCGCCTCACTAAATCAGGGCTGTCCTTCGTCGATGCAACAGGGAATGTGCACCTCGTCCTCTCTCGGCCGGGCCTGTACATCACGGACCGAGGAGCTGACCGTGATCCCTGGCGAGGGCCTGGGAGACCGAGAGGCACGCTGAAGGGTGCTCCGGCTGCCAAGGTTGTTCGCGCGCTCCTGGATTTTAGGAGGTCGTGGACAGTTCGTTCGCTGGTAGAGATATCGGGTGCGTCGACGGGGTCCACATATCGGGTGATTGAGTTCCTTGAAACCGAAGGCCTGGTGACGCGAGATAAGCGAGGAGAGATAGACGTTCCCGACTGGGTGGCGCTCCTGCGAAGGTGGAGCGATGACTATGGATTTGTGCGAAACAGCAATGTCACCCGATGGATTGCAGTACGCGGCCTTGCAAATTTGCTGAGCAGGGTTGCTGAAAGTTCAGTGCAGTACGCTGTCACCGGAACGCTCGCTGCGGAAAATTGGGCACCGTACGCCCCTGCCCGCTCCGCAATGATCTACGTAGCTCATGCGGATCATGCCGCTGAGCAGTGGAACCTGCGCGAAGCTGATGCTGGAGCGAATGTGATGCTGGCTGAGCCGGAAAGTGATATCGTCTTCGCTCGCGCCAAGGCCACGCGGGCGAATGTTGCGATCGCGGCGCCCTCTCAGGTCGTTGTTGATTTGATGACTGGCCCGGGCCGTAGTCCATCCGAAGCTGAGGAACTTATTGAATGGATGGTTCGAAATGAATCTTCCTGGCGACGATGAAGACGACCTTTTGGTTCGGTCTCGATCGGCGCTTTTGGACGCCTTGGAGGCTTTGGATGTCTATCGGGACGCAGTAATCGTCATTGGTGCCCAAGCGATCTACCTTCGTACCGTTCGTTCCACGGTGGCGCTCGCGGAGGCTACCAAGGATAGTGATCTGGCTCTTGACCCGAGAAGGCTCGGGCCAGATCCGCGCGTCGAAGTCGTTATGGAGCAGGCTGGGTTCTATCGAGAGACTGACGGCGGTCAGCCGGGCGCGTGGCGTAATCCTGCCGGAATCCCTGTTGACCTCATGGTCCCAGAGGCTTTGGCTGGCCCGGGCTCGAAAAATACCCGGGGAGCGCGTATCCCCCTCATGACCGTCGGGTCGCCCGTCGGGCGAAAGGTCTTGAAGCATCGGTTGTTGACAACTCATTGCTGGAAGTAAAAGCTCTGCACCCCCGTGATGCACGTAGATACCATGTGAAGGTTGCTGGAGTCGCGGCGCTACTTGTAGCGAAGCTTCACAAAATCTCCGAACGTGTCGACAAGCCTCGCCGGCTGAACGATAAAGATGCTCACGATATTTATCGCGTCATGATTGACTCCGAGACGGAGGAACTTGCTGAAAGGTTCCTGCCGCTACTTGGCGATCCGATCAGTTCGGGACCTACAAAAGAGGCACTCCAACACTTGTACGATCTTTTTGCGGTGGGTCCGAGTGCAACGGGGTCGGCGATGGCCGGTCGTGCCGAAGAAGGGATCGGCGAGCCTGAAACTGTGGCTTTGGCCGTCTCATTGCTGGCAGCTGATGTTCTTGCGGCAATCGAAGCTCGATGAGAGTTTATTTCGAACCTATGTGAGAACCACTGCCACCAGCAGTACCTCTCGGACAATAAAAACCCCGACGGCTACTGCGGCATAGGTGGAACGGGCCTCGCCTGCCCGGTAGGCGTCGCCCCCGCCGAGTAGCTTCTGACCTGCTACGCAGTGGTCAAGCGGCGTAGGTGTCGAGCACCTCGCGCACTTCGGGGACGTCCCGGTACGGCTCCAGCTCCGGCTGGGGAGTTCGAGCCGCCCGTCACTGCCCGCCCCGTCTCTCTGCTTCGCCCTCGTGGCAGAGAGGCGGGGCCGTTCAATGCGCCATGGGTGGGCCGTCCACGGTCCGCCCTGCGCTGGCCACACACCCGCCCCCGTGCTCCCTCAGTCAAGATACCCCTGAGCACGTCCAGCGGGCCGACACCCTGATAAGCGCATCACCGCCCGGGGGCGCGGATCGGGCCGGCCCACCCTCCGGGGCGCCCACTGTGCCGCGGCTCTGGGCCGTTTAGTGATTGGTTTTGCTCGGTTGATGCCCCGTAGGATAACGATCATGGCTTGTCGTATTTCCGAGCTGATAATCCCTTGCCGGGATCCGCAACGGCTGGCGGCGTTCTGGTGCGAGGTGCTGGGCTTCATCGTGCTCGACACCGAGGACGAAGGTGCGGTGGAGATCGGACCACAGGAAGGGTTCGGTGGATTGCAGCCGACTCTGGTCTTCAGCTCCACCACCGAGCCCAAGGTGGGTAGGCTGCGGCTGCACTTCGACGTCAACGCCACCGACCGCGATCAGGACGCCGAACTCGAACGCCTCCTGAAGCTCGGGGCGCGCCCGGCCGACGTCGGCCAGACCGGTGAGGAGCCCTGGCACGTCCTGGCCGACCCCGAAGGCAACGAATTCTGCCTCCTGCGAGCCCGCCTGAGTTGAGCATCGCCCTTGAGGGGTTCTGATCCGGTTCCCTTATGCGGGAGCGGCGAGGGGGCCTCCGGTGAGGAGCGTGTCGAACGTCCTCCGCAGTGCCTCGGAGTCGTTGAGGTGCGGGAACGGCTCGTCCGGGACCTCGGCCCCGAGGAACGAGCACAGCGGGCCCCAGCCCTCGCGGACGTCGAACACCAGCAGCCTGTCCTCGGGGAGGCCCGCTCGGACGTTCTCGACGTGCCGGTTGAATGCCGCGACCGCCTCGTCCTCGCTGAAGGCGTCGTCCTCCGCCTGCCAGACCTCACCGAGGATGTCGCGTCCGATGCGGTCCAGGACGGGACGCAGCCGCTGCATGGCGGTCGCGACGGGACGCGCGGCCTCGGGCAACTCCTCGGCGTTCCGTACTCCGGAACTGTTCGCCATCAGGTTGCCGAAGCTGGTGTGCCACCCGCGCGGATCGCGGACGGTCAGCACGACCTTCGCGTCGGGGTAGGCGTCGGCGAGCTCGCGCCAGAATCCGCTGGACGGCCAATCTTGGCTGGAGGAATAGCCGGCGAGGACACGGTCCCAGTCGAGCCGCTCGCCGTCGGCGGCCGGAAGCCATCGATCGACCTGGTCGGGGTTCGTGAGGATTTCGTACATGTGGTGGCAGGGGCCGAACCCGAGCCGCTCCAAGGCCGCCTTCATCGATGTGGTCCCCGTGCGCGGCAGCCCGGCCCCGATCACTTTGAGCATGTTGACGCCTTTCGCTTTCGGTAGGCAGCACCGCCCGGCGCCGGGGTCCCGCAGCCCCAGAAAAGCACGCTTCGGGCGGCGTTTAAATTGACGCTATGTCGCACTTTAGGAAGATTCAATTGCCAGAATTGTGTCTACGGCGACATGGTCATGTACTCGCCTTGATATTGACTGGTGACCTTTACTTGTGAAGAGTAAATCCCGTGAGGAAGGAGTGACTTTGTGTAGCCGGGTAAGGGCGGGGGCGAGTTTCGTCCGGTCGCCGTGCGCTCCCGTGCTGGTTGCTCTGCGAGATCCGGTGGGAAAGACAGGCTCGGAGTCAGCGCGGTATGTATCGCCGGTCGATCCAGATCGACAGAGGTCGGTTTCGGTGACGGCTGCGCGCTTGGCCCGGCCGTGCGGGGGCGTAGGGTTCTGGCCGTGCCGGATGGTTTCGATCTTGCGAGTGAGATTGCCGCGGGGGTGCAGGACAGGCACCGGGCGTGGACGTTCATCCAAGAGTTCGCTCGGGCGTGGTCAACGCCGCTACGCGATGGCGACGGCTACGACGGCGGGGAGTTGGACGCGGCCGAGGAACGGCTGGGTTTCCCGTTCCCGGCGGCGCTGCGCGAGGCGTACACGCTGTTCGGTAAGCGTGCGGATCTGTGCGCCACGATGCACCGCCTGGAACCGCCCGGCGGGTTGTACGTGTACGAGGACACGGGCCTGGTCATGTACCACGCGGAGAACCAGGGCGCCTGGGAGCGGTACATCCGGCCGGCGGATCTGCACATGGACGATCCGCCGACCGCGCACTCATGCGACCGGGGTCATGAGGAGCACGCGACCGGTGTCGCCTGGACCGAGCGGCTGTCCATCGCGCTGATCGACATGGTGCTTGAGGAGACGTTGTGGGGTGGGGCCGCGCAACTCTCTCTGCGGGGGGAACTGCTTGAGGCGGAGATCCCCGCTGTGGAGCGCCAGTTCGTCCGGCTGGGGTTTCCGCAGCTCCCCATAGAGGAGTCGCCGTGCACGCTGGGGCATCGCTGGTATGCGGGAGAGGACGTGCTCGTCTGTGTCCAGCCATACCTTCCTCTGACGGAGGAACAGGAAGCCCTGAGAGCACCGTGGGGTCGTCCTCGGAGCCGGGCCGGCTTCATCGTTCGTGGCCGGACGCCGAAGGCCCGTTGCCGCCGCGTACAAGTCCCTGCCCGCTGAGTGCTTTTCCCAGGCGCAGAGGCGGTGGCTGACCGAGGGCGCCGGCCATGGCCTCGGTGACAGCGACGACTGTGAGTGAATTCCGCAGAAGGAGAGGATCGGCCCATGGAACTGAAGGCGGGGTTGCGGGCGGAGACGTCCCTGGTGGTCGGGGAGGAGGACACCGCCGTTCATGCGGGCAGCGGGGATGTCCCGGTTCTGGGGACGCCCCGGTTGGTGGCGCTCGCGGAGGCGGCGACCGTTGAGGCGGTCGCGGGCCGTCTCGCCGGCGGGCGGACCTCTGTGGGGACGCGCGTCGAGATGCGGCATCTGGCGGCCAGCCCGGTCGGGGCGCGGGTGACCGTCGAAGCGGTGCTCGAAGAGGTCGACGGGAAGCGGCTCGTGTTCGGGGTCAGGGCCGTCGACGAGCGCGGTGCGGTGGGGGACGGGCGTATCGAGCGGGTCGTGGTGGATCGGGAGAGGTTCCTGGCGCGGCTTCAGTAGGGAAGCAGGCGGCCTGACGGGGTCCGCAGATCGGGCTGGCTCGGTTGACGCGGGGGCTTGGGGCGCTTGACGAGTTGCTGCCGTGCCATGGTGATCACCTCCCCCCAACGGGCCGGACTTAACCGTGGTCACCTCGTAGTACGTACCGGGCGCCTGCGCGGTTTGCTGAGCTTATGCACCGGACACTGGAGGTTCGACCGATTTTTGGGAGATGTCGGTGGCTCGGGGTGATCGGATGATCGCGGATCGTGCCGGAAACTCAGGAGACTATGTCGCGGGTTCGGAAGCGGTGGAAGGCCAGGGCGAAGAGGATCACGGCGTACGAGAGGGAGATCGCGGCGCCCTTCGCCATGCCCGTCCACTGGATCTGGGGCTGCAGGGCGTCCATCCACGCGTACATCCAGTGCGTCGGGAGGAAGTCGCGCCAGGAGCCGAGCGCGGTGACGGCGTCCAGGATGTTGCTGACGATGACGAGGCCGACCGCGCCGCCGACCGCGCCCAGCGGCGAGTCGGTGGTGACGGAGAGCAGGAACGCCAGGGCCGCGACGACGAGCTGGGCGATCAGCGAGTAGCCGATGATGATCGCCATCCGGCCGAGCGCGGTGCCGACCGGGACGGTGCCGCCGGTGGGGAGCGCGATGTCGCCCCAGCCGAAGCCGACGGTCCCCGCGACCAGGGACATCACCGGCAGGCTGACGACCGCCACCACGGCGTAGGAGAGGGCGACGACCAGCTTCTGGCGCAGCAGCCGGGCGCGCGGCACGGGGGCGGCCAGCAGGTACCGCAGCGACGACCAGCCGGCCTCGCTCGCCACGGTGTCGCCGCAGAACAGGGCGACGGCGACGACCAGCAGGAAGCCGGTCGCGGCGAACAGGGTGAACAGGGCGAAGTTCAGCGCGCTGGACGTGGCGACGCCGACCAGGCTGGGAACGCCGTCCGGGCCGGGGTCGCCGCCGAGCTTGAACGCGAGCATCAGCACCCACGGGAGGACGAGCAGGATGCCGAACGCGACGAGGGTGCGGCGGCGCCGGAACTGGCGGACGGCCTCGACGCGCAGGGGCAGGGTCCGCCGGACGTTGTAGGTCGTCATGGGGCCTCTCCGATGAGCTCCAGGAACGCGTCCTCCAGCCGGCGGCCGGAACCGACGATCTCGCTGACGGGACCGGCGGCGACGCGCCGCCCGCCGGCCATGACGACCGCGTGCGTGCAGGTCTGCTCGACCTCGGCGAGCAGATGGCTGGAGACGATGACCGTGCGTCCGGCAGCGGCGTACCGGACGAGTACCTCCCGCATCTCGCGGATCTGGGGCGGGTCGAGGCCGTTGGTCGGCTCGTCCAGGACGAGGAGGTCCGGCAGGCCGAGCATGGCCTGGGCGATGGCGAGCCGCTGCCGCATGCCTTGCGAGTAGGTGCGGACGGCCCGGTCCAGGGCGGACCCCAGGCCGGCTATCTCCAATGCCTCGTCCAGGTGGGCTTCGTCCGAGGGGCGCCCGGTGGCGCGCCAGTACAGGTCCAGGTTGTCGCGGCCGGAGAGGTGGGGGAGGAACCCCGGTCCCTCGACGAAGGAGCCAAGGCGAGACAGGACGGGCGCACCGGGAGTGACGCGATGACCGAAGATGCGGATCTCGCCTGAGTCGGGATGGATGAGGCCCATGAGCATGCGCAGGGTCGTGGTCTTCCCAGCGCCGTTCGGGCCGAGCAAACCGAGAACCTGGCCCTTCTCCACACGGAAAGACAGGTCCGCCACGGCGAGATGGCCGTTCTTGTACGCCTTCGTTAGGCCCGATATCTCCAGCGGGACGTCGCTGTCGGTTTCAGCGGCCCGCCTGCGGCGTCCAGGCACGAGGATGGCGGCGGCAACGGCGAGCGCGACCACCGGCAGGACCCACACCCAGGTGGGCAGGGGCGGCGCCGCAGTCGCCAATGAGGGGACCGTGGGGACGGACAGCGGCGACATCACCTGCACCTTGTAAGACGAAGGCTTGGCAGGTGTCGCGAACCCCATGTCGGTCGTCGCGATGACGAGACGCAGGCGGTGGCCGCGGTCGAAGCGGTAGTCCATCGCCGGGAGCGTCACCGTGACGTCCTCGCCCGACACCCGGAACGGTGCCGCGAGCCGGCGTGCCGGGATCGTGCTCCCGTCCGGCGCCACGTCGTAGAGCTTGGCGAACAGCGGGCCGTCCCCGCGCACCTTGAGCCGCACCGTGGCCGCCCCGGTCAGCCGGACCGGATGGTCCAGCGGACGCGTGTCGAACGCGGCCGTCTGCCCCGGCATGTCCGTCGGCAGCGACCCGGCCGGTGAGCCGGCCCCGCCCAGGGAGCCGAGGGACCCCAGCGCGCCCAGCCCCGGCATCGCCGAGATCGACGCCGGTGACCCGCCCGCCGGATTGAAGATCGTCTGCTCGCCGCCGGACAGCGGCATCGCGACCGGATCACCGGAAAGCCCCGGATACCGGGACGTCGTCGCCTCCCCCACGACGATCTCCTGCGTGGCGGAGTCGAGCCCGCCCGCCCGCGTCACCGTGAAACCGTCCGGCGAGGGTGCGGAGGTGTGCCGCAGCCGCGCGTCGAAGAAGTCGCGCACCAGCCCCTCGACCCGCGCGGTCTCCGGGTCGCCGCCGTCGTGCCCGCCCTGGAACCACACCACCGACACCGGCGCGCCGCCCGCGGCGATCGCGCGCGCGTTGGCGTCGGCCTGGTCCAGCGGGAACAGTGAGTCGGACTGCCCCTGGACCAGCAGTGTCGGCACCTTGATCCGGCCGGTGACCGAGGCCGGGCTCGACCGCCGCAGCGTCGAGATCGCCGACTCGGTCGGACGCCCCTTCTCCGCGACTTCCTGGTACATGTCGCACAACGACGGCAGGAAGCGCCCGCAGGCCGTCCGGCCCGCGCTGCTGGTGAAGAACAGCCCCGTCCACAGCTTCTTGAACACCCCGTCCGCGGGCCCCGCGCCGGTCGCGGACGGGAACAGCGCGTCCGGGAGGCTGTGCCAGGTGATCTGCGGCGCGATGGCGTCCACCCGCCGGTCGTACCCGGCGGTCAGCAGCGTGATCGCGCCGCCGTACGACTGCCCCGCCATGCCGACGCGCGGATCGCCCGGCCCGTCGAGGACGACCTCCGGACGCTTCGCCAGCCAGTCGATGAGCTGCCGGGTGTCCTTGACCTCGTAGTCGGGCGAGTTGAGCGCGATCTCACCGCCCGACCGCCCGAATCCGCGCGCCGACCAGGCCAGCACCGCGTACCCCGCGCGGGCCAGGCCGCGCGCCTCGCCCTCGACGTCCCGTTTCGATCCGCCGAAGCCGTGCGCCAGCATGACCGCCGGGCCTCTGGCCCGCCCGACCGGCCTGTAGAACGTCGTGTCGAGCGTGACGCGCTGGTCGTTGCCCGGCCCGTCCACCACGCTGATGAGCTGGTCGGAAGCCTGGACGCGGGGGGCGTCGCCGGCCGTGAGCCCGAAGGCCGCGCCGCCCGCGAGCAGCACGGCCGCCGCACCGCCCGCCGTCCACCGCACGGCCCGTCCCGTCCTGCCCCACCGCGCCCGAACCGCGCCCGCCACCCTCATGTCCTGCACCCTATGCGCGCCGCGCCGCCGCAGGCTCCGCCCATGAGCCGATCTTCGCTGCTCCCGCCGCCGTACGCCGGGCCGCCCCGCTACACCGCGCGGCGTACCGGCGGGGCGAGGGCGGCGGTGAACATGGCGGTGAGGCGGTCGGTGAGCTCGGCTGGGTCGGCGGCGCGCAGGTCGCCCAGGCCGACGAGCCGCCGGACGGGCCCGCCGCCCATGATGATCGTGGACGCCAGCAGCGCGCGGGCGCGGGCGTCCGGCCCCTCCAGCTGGGCGACCATCGGCTCGACGATCACTTCCTCCAGGTAGTGGAGCAGGATCTCCTTGACCTCGGGGTGCCCCGCCGACCGGTCGAGCATCCGGGAGATGGCGGTGACCGGACGCGGGTCGATCTGCCGGACGAAGTGCTCCGCGAGCCGCCGGGGCAGCCCCTCGGGGTCGCCCGCGATGACGCCGCGGATCACCGACTCGCCGGCCAGGACCTCCCCGAACAGCGCCGCCTTCGACCCGAAGTACCGGTTGACCAGGGCGACGTTCGCCTCCGCCCGCGCCGCGATCATGCGGACGGTGACGCCGTCGTAGCCGTGCTCGCCGAACAGGTCGCGGGCGGCGTCCAGGATGCGGCGCCGGGTCGCCGCCCGGTCCCGCTTCGGCCGCCGCTCGGCCGTGCGCTGCTCCTCGACCTGCATCCCCATCCCCGGCTGTCGCTGACGGTCGGTGCCCAGTATCCACCGAGTTGCAAGTAAACAAGCGTCTACATAAGATACCTGCACGACACAGGTAATTCCATTGGCATGGGGGCAGGGTGGCTCAAACCAGCGTGGCGTCGCACGACCCGGCGGCGTCCGAGCCGGCGAGACCGCAGTACACGCACCGTCAGATCCTGGAGATCCTCGCCGGCCTGATGATGGCGATGCTGACGTCGATGCTCTCGACGTCGGTCGTCGCCACCGCCCTGCCGACGATCGTCGGCGACCTCGGCGGCCAGGACCAGCTGGCCTGGGTCGCCAGCGCGTCACTGCTGACGATGACCGCGTCCACCCCGCTGTGGGGCAAGCTGTCGGACATCGCCGGGCGCAAGCTCATGTTCCAGACCGCCCTGCTGATCTTCGTGCTGGCGTCCGTGGCCGCGGGACTGTCGCAGAACATCGGCCAGCTCATCGCGGCCCGCGCGGTCCAGGGCCTCGGCGTCGGCGGCCTGTCCGCGCTGGCCCAGGTCATCCTCGGCGACGTGGTCGAGCCCCGGCAGCGCGGCCGCTACGCCGGATACATGGGCGCGGTGTTCGGCGTCGCGACGGTCGCCGGGCCGCTGCTCGGCGGGTTCATCGTGGACGCCGACGCCCTCGGCTGGCGCTGGACCTTCTACGTGTGCGTCCCGCTCGCGGTCGTCGCGTTCCTCGTCATCCAGAAGGTGCTGAAGCTGCCGAAGGTGACCCGCGACACCAGCGTGGACGTGTTCGGCGCGGTCACCATCACCGGCAGCGCCGCCCTGCTGATGCTGGTGCTGTCCATGGGCGGGACGGAGTTCGCGTGGAACTCCCGGTGGACCTACATCCTGCTCGGGGCCGCCGCCGTCCTGCTCGGCCTGGCGATCGTCGCCGAGCGCATCGCCCGCGACCCGATCCTGCCGCCCCGGCTGTTCCGCAACCGGACGTTCGTGCTGACGTCGTTCATCTCCGTCTGCGTCGGCATGGCGATGTTCGGCGTGATGATCTACATGCCGCAGTATCTGCAGATCGTCAAGGGGATGAGCCCGACGGCGTCCGGCCTGATGACGCTGCCGCTCGTCCTCGGCATGCTCGTCACCTCGACCGGCTCCGGGCAGATGGTGACCCGGACGGGCCGCTACAAGCTCTTCCCGGTGCTCGGCATGCTGTGCATCGCGATCGGGATGTTCCTGCTGGCGCAACTGCACACCGACTCACCGAAGCTCCTCATCGGCGCGGACCTCGCCCTCCTCGGCACCGGCATGGGCCTGACGCTGCAGATCCTCATCCTCGCCGCGCAGAACGCCGCCGCGCCCGCCGACCTGGCCTCGACGACGTCCGGCGTCTCGTTCTTCCGGAACCTCGGCGGCGCGATGGGCGTGGCCGCGTTCGGCGCGATCCTCGCCAACCGGGTGGCGGCCGAGATCACCTCGGGTTTCCGGGCGGCCGGCATCCCCATGCCGTCCGGTGGGAGCGGCCGCCTGGGCTCGCCGGAGCAGATCCAGAAGCTGCCCGAGCCGGTGCACGGGATCATCCAGGAGGCGTTCACCCACGCGATGCATGCCGTCTTCCTCGTCGGCGTCCCGGTGGCGGTGATCGGCTTCCTCACGGTCCTCGCGCTGAAGGAACTGCCGCTGCGCGGCTCGGGAGGCCGGGGCGGTGCCGCCGCGAAGGCTCCCGCCGCGACCGCGGCCCCGGCCGCCCCGGAAGGCTGAGTCAGCGCCCCTTCAGGTCGTGGACGAGCCTGTTCGCCGCCGCCCGGTTCGGCGAGCCGGTCACGATGACCTTCCCGTCGGTGATGGCCATGTCGACGCGGGGCAGGGTGACGAGCCGGTCACGGACGACGAACGCGAGATCCCGCCCGACCGTCACGCGGGTCAGCTCCGCGAACGCGTGCCGGTCGACCGGCCGCAGCGTCACCGCCACGTCGTAGCCGCCCGGCTTCACCCGCGACTTCTGCACCCGCAGGTCGGCGACCTTGTGGATCGCGATGCCCTGCGTGAGGTGGTAGCACGTCGGGCCCGTGTCCCCCTGCCCGGTGATCCCCTTCGTCCCGGCGGGGCACGGCCCCGGCGTCGCCTGCGCGACCGGGTAGATGTGCAGCGGCGCGGCGAGCGTCACCGGCCGGGTTCGCATCGAGGACGCGATCAGCGCGCCGGTCACCACGACCGCCGCGATCAGCAGCCCCAGCGTCAGCACCATGATCAGCAGCGCGGACCGATGCCGGTCGGCGGCCCCGACCTGCGCCGCCGGCGCCCCCCGCGCCCGGCCCGGCCGCCGCCCGGCCCGGCTCCGCTTGACCTCGGCCGCCTCCCGCCGCCGCTCGGCCGCCCGCGCCCGCCGCCGCGCCGCCTCGTCGTGCGGAACCGCGAGCACGGCGGTGGTGGCCTCGCCGGGGAGCGCCGGGCCCGGCGCGGTGGGGGGATCCTCGCGCGGACGATCTCTGCTGCGGCGCGGAATGACCCGCATCGTCACCTCCCCGGCTCCATGATCTCCGCCAGTCTCTCAGGATGAGACGTGTCCCGCACCGTGTCCCGCCCGGAGATCGGCGAACGGGGGACGTGCGGAACCGTGCCCCGCCGGCCGGCGTTCAAAGCGCGGAAAAGGCCCGGCCCCGGGCGAGCCGGGGCCGGGCCTTGCGCGAAAGTGATCAGTCGATGCGCCAGGTGTCGCCGGAGCCGAGCAGCGCGGCCAGGTCGCCCTCGCCCTGCTTCTCGACGGCCTCGCCGAGCTGGGCCCGCATCAGCTCGTCGTAGGACGGGCGGTCCACGTCCCGGAAGATGCCGATCGGGGTGTGCGCGAACGCCGGCTGGTCCAGCCGCGACAGCGCGAACGCCTGCGACGGGTCCGGGCTGTGCGCGTCGTGGACGGCGATCTCCGACGGGTCGACGTCCGCGACGTTCACCACCTCGAACGACCCGGCCGGGGTGCGGCGCAGCGCCTTGTCACGGTCCGCGCCGAACACGATCGGCTCGCCATGCTCCAGCCGGACGGTGACGTCGTCGCGGACGGACGCGTCCTTCAACGGGGCGAACGCGCCGTCGTTGAAGATGTTGCAGTTCTGGTAGATCTCGATGAGCGCGGTGCCTCGGTGCCGCGCGGCGGCCCGCAGCACCGACTGCAGGTGCTTGCGGTCGGAGTCGATGGTGCGGGCGACGAACGTGCCCTCCGCGCCGATCGCGAGCGACAGCGGGTTGAACGGCGCGTCCAGCGACCCCATCGGCGTCGACTTGGTGATCTTGCCGAGTTCGGACGTCGGCGAGTACTGCCCCTTCGTCAGCCCGTAGATCCGGTTGTTGAACAGCAGGATCTTCAGGTTGACGTTGCGGCGCAGCGCGTGGATCAGGTGGTTGCCGCCGATTGACAGCGAGTCGCCGTCCCCGGTCACCACCCACACCGACAGGTCCGGGCGGGACGTGGCGAGGCCCGTCGCGATCGCGGGCGCGCGGCCGTGGATCGAGTGGAACCCGTAGGTGTTCATGTAGTACGGGAACCGCGACGAGCAGCCGATGCCGGAGATGAACGTGATGTTCTCGCGCGGGAGCTGAAGCTCGGGGAGGAAGCTCTGGACTGCGGCGAGAATGGCGTAGTCGCCGCAGCCAGGGCACCAGCGAACCTCTTGGTCTGTCTTGAAGCCCGGACCACCCCCGCGTACGCGGGGAGCATGGCCCGCCGGCACCTTGATGTTAACAGGAGCGTGGCCGCTTCCATTGCCGCTTGTGGCGGTTGAGTCACTCACTGTCAATCACTTCCTGGATGACGCCCTGCAGCTCCTCCGCCTTGAACGGCAGGCCGCGGACCTGGTTGTAGCCGATCACGTCGACGAGGTACCGGCCGCGCAGCAGCATCGCGAGCTGGCCGAGGTTGATCTCCGGGACGATGACCTTGTCGTAGGAGCGCAGCACCTCGGGCAGGTTCGCGGGGAACGGGTTGAGGTGCCGCACGTGGGCCTGCGCGATGGCCCGGCCGGTCGAGCGGACCCGCCGGACGGCCGCGGAGATCGCCCCGTACGTCCCGCCCCAGCCCATGACCAGGACGCGGGCCGCACCGGACGGGTCGTCCACGGCGAGCGGCTCGATGTCGTTCGCGATGCCGTCCACCTTGGCCTGGCGGAGCCGGACCATCGTGTCGTGGTTGGTCGGGTCGTAGGAGATGTTGCCGGACCCGTCGGCCTTCTCCAGCCCGCCGATCCGGTGCTCCAGCCCCGCCGTGCCCGGGATCGCCCACGGGCGGGCGAGGGTCTCCGGGTCGCGCTGGAACGGCTGGAACCCCTCCTGCGCCGGTTCGGCGAAGTTCGGCTCGATCTTCGGCAGCGACGCCACGTCCGGCAGCCGCCACGGCTCGGAGCCGTTCGCGAGATAGCCGTCCGACAGCAGGATCACCGGGGTGCGGTACTTCACCGCGATCCGCGCCGCCTCCAGCGTCGCGTCGAAGCAGTCCGACGGGGACTGCGGCGCGATCACCGGTACCGGCGCCTCGCCGTTGCGGCCGTACATGGCCTGGAGTAGGTCGGCCTGCTCGGTCTTGGTCGGCATACCGGTGGAGGGGCCGGCCCGCTGCACGTCGATGACCAGCAGCGGAAGCTCGGTCGCGACGCCGAGGCCGATCGTCTCGCTCTTCAGCGCGAGACCCGGGCCGGACGTCGTGGTGACGCCGAGCGACCCGCCGAACGAGGCGCCGAGCGCCGCGCCGACCGCGGCGATCTCGTCCTCGGCCTGGAACGTTCGCACCCCGAACCGCTTGTGCTTGGAGACCTCGTGCAGGACGTCCGACGCCGGGGTGATCGGGTACGAGCCGAGGAAGACCGGCAGCCCGCTCTGCACGCCCGCCGCGACCAGCCCGTACGCGAGCGCGAGGTTCCCGGTGATGTTGCGGTACAGGCCGGGCTCGTGCTCGGCCGGCTTGACCTCGTACTGCACCGAGAACGCCTCGGTGGTCTCGCCGTAGGACCAGCCCGCCTGGAAGGCCGCGATGTTCGCCTTCATGATCTCGGGCTTGGTGGCGAACTTGCGTTCCAGAAAGCTGAGTGTCCCCTCGGTGGGACGGTGATACAGCCAGGACAGCAGCCCGAGCGCGAACATGTTCTTCGCCCGCTCGGCGTCCTTCTTGGAGATGTCGAAGTTCTCAAGCGCCTTCACGGTCATCGAGGTCAGCGGCAGCGCGTGCACGCGGTACTCGCCGAGCGAGCCGTCCTCGACGGGGTCGGACGCGTAGCCGACCTTGGTGAGGTTGCGCTTGCTGAACTCGTCGGTGTTGACGATGAGGTCCGCCCCGCGCGGCAGGTCCGCGAGGTTGGCCTTGAGGGCGGCCGGGTTCATCGCGACCAGCACGTTGGGCGCGTCGCCCGGCGTGAGGATGTCGTGGTCGGCGAAGTGCAGCTGGAAACTGGACACGCCGGGCAGCGTCCCGGCGGGGGCGCGGATCTCGGCTGGGAAGTTCGGCAGCGTCGACAAGTCGTTGCCGAACGCCGCGGTCTCCTGGGTGAAGCGGTCGCCGGTCAGCTGCATCCCGTCGCCGGAGTCGCCGGCGAAGCGGATGATGACGCGGTCGAGCTGCTGGACCTGTTTGGTCACAGAGGAAGACCTCCTCGACGGGCAGCATCTGTCCCCGGGGAGGCACCCGGGATCGTGATGCTACTTAGGCTTACCTTCATGGTATGTCCGGGATCGGATGGGGCTGTCGGGACGACCGCTCACCGGGAGTTGCGACCTGGGGCGGTGTCTCCGCTCATCCCGGACACAGGCCGCTGCGCTGTCGGCACAGGTCGACGTGCAGCCGCCGGACCAGCCGCCGCGCGTGGCTCGTCGAGGAGCCACGGCTCCCCAGGCGCGTGGAGTTCACGTCCCGAAGTGTAGACAGCGCGGATCCCGCCGGGCCGCACCGGCCCTGGACGCGTGTCTCATGGGGTTCCAGGGGCCTGTGATGTGGCCACCTCCGGCCGCGGTGACCGCTCGGCCGACGGCTGCCCCGTCTGGGACGGCCCCGGCGTGGGGGGCTTCGGTTTCAGCACGGCCTTGCGTTCCCGGTCGACCCGGGCGAGCAGCTTCGGGACGTCCGCCGGGTCCAGCGCCTGGCCGACGACCCGGGCCGCCGCCTCGTACGGGTAGGAGCCGGGGTTGTCGAGCGCGTTGCGCATCCAGTGCCGCCACAGCCCGCTGGTGACGGTGCAGCGCAGCACCAGCGCGCGGTCGGCCGGCACCGGGCCGGACGCCGTGCAGGAACCGAGCGGCTTGCCCCTGGAGGCGATGGAGGCCCGCATCGCGGCGCGTGCGTCTTCCGGCACCGTCCCCTGGGGGGCGCTCAGCGTGGCGGGCAGGCTTACCGTGCAGCCGTTGGTGTTCTGGTCGCAGTTGCTGAACGTCAGCGTCCCCGGCGTGAAGCGCAGGGCCGGGTCGGGCGCGCCGCCCAGCATGGCCACCTTCGGCCGCAGTTCGGCGAACAGCGTCCCGGGCGCGGCCACGGGTGCCGCGCTGAACCGCGGCGCGCTCTGCCCGGCGGCCCGCACGGCCAGCAGCCGGTAGGGGGCCGCGGCCGTGACCAGGTAGTCGGCCCCCGGCGTCTTGATCCGGTACGCGCGGACGCCGTTCACGTTCTCCGTCGGCGGGGCCGCCGACGCCTTGGCCAGCGTCTTCGCGATCGACTTGGGCCCGAGGACGTCCGGGACGTCGAAGCCCGGCACGGACGCGGGCGCCTTCGACCAGCGGTCCGCGTAGTACTCGGGGTGCGCGACGTCCCCGGCGTAGTCGCGCCAGAACGCGAGCCCCGCCTTGAGGTAGGTGACGCCGTCGATCGCGACGACGTCGGCGGTCAGCGTTCCCGCGACGAGCGTGCCGGTCACCGAACCCGCCGGTGTCGCCCGCAGATGCGCCTGGACGGGCCGCCCCATCAGCGTCATCGTGCCGTCGTAGCGCAGGCCCGTCCCGGAGGTGAGGGCTCGTCCGGCCGCGATCGTCCACGCGGGCGGCGGTGCGGACACGGTGGGCTTGGGCGTCTTCTTCACCGGCTTCTCGTCCCCGCCGAGCGTGACGGCGGCGCCGGCTCCGGCCGCGACCACGACGGCCGCCGTGCCCGCGGCGGCCATGATCCGCAGCCTTCGCGGACCCCGCCGGCCGCCCTTCCCGGCCGGGGCCGGAACCGGCCCTCCCGGCGGCACGAACCCTCCCGGCGGCATGGCCCCTCCCGGCGGCATGGCCCCGCTGGGCGGGACGGGCGGCACCGCGCCGTCCGGTGGTGCCGGGGAGGCGGGGACGGCGCCGGCGACGTGGACGTCCCCGGGATGGGGGGCGGAGGGTGTTCCGGGGGCGTCCGGGCGGGAGAAGGAGGCCGCGGATGACGGCTCGTCCTGTTCAGCGCTCACTCGGTCTCACTCTGCTCACTTCCGGGGCCCGGTTTCGGCCCGACCGCCAGGCACGAAGCAAGGAATCTGAGGCGTCCTCCAAAGGGTGCCGGCAAGGCTCCAGACCGGTCCGGGAGGTGGTGGGCCGGTCGCCGGGGCCCTGGAGGGGCGTCTCCACAGAGCATAAGGGTGCCCGGCGGCGCTTCCCCCCGGACGGGAGGAGCGCCGCCGGGCACCCGGGCGGCGGGATCAGTGCGCGGTGCCCCGCACCGCGCGCCTCACCTGCGCCTCATTCGCTGTCGAGCCCGTTCTGCAGAGCCTGCACCTCGGCGGGCGTGGCGCCGATCACCTTGTACTCGGCGTGCTTGTAGAACGTGCCGCCGGTGGACTTGGCCCAGCTCGTCCACGCGCCGCTGGTGACCCGGCAGCTCGCCCACTGCGAGTCGCTGCCGGTGATGGTGATCCGGGTGGTGCAGTTGCCGAGGTCCCGGCCGGTCAGCGTGCCGGCGGTGATCCGGAACCGCACGTCGACGGTGACGGGCTTCTCCACGTCGTACGGCGGGCGGATCTTCGCCTCCACCGTGCAGCCGGAGTTGCCGTTGCAGCCGCCCTTCTTCCACTCGTCGACCGACGGGCGGGCCGACCCGTTGAAGGAGTCCTTCAGCTCGCCCATGTTCGTGCGCATGTCGGAGATGAGGGACGAGGCGTCACCGGCGTCCTTCGGGGTGACGTCCAGCGTGACGCGCGGGGTGGTGGCCTCGTAGCGCATCAGCTGCGCGTCGTCCTCGTCGGTGATGTAGATGGTGGAGGCGAAGGTGCTGAACTTCAGGGCCTTCTTCCCCTGCCACGTGGTCTCGATGGGCTTGACACTGGAGGTCTTCGCCAGGCGCACCTTGGCGGCCAGTGCCGCCGGCGTCAGCTGCGTCTTGAAGTCGAGGTCGAGTTCGTCGTCGCCCAGCCGCCCCCACTGCTCGCCGCTCTTCAGGTAGAACTGGTCGTCGGCGGAGGAGATCTCCCGCTCCCAGTACGCCTTGTCGGCCTTCACGAACAGCTTGCCGTCGGCCGACAGCAGGGTGACGTTGTTGCCGCCCCAGGTGACGGGCCCCATCGCGCGGCCGCCCTTGGTGACGTTCAGCTCACCGGTCAGCGTCTCGGAGCCGCCGAAGGTGCCCTTCAGCCCGACGGCGCGCGCCGAGTCGAGGCCGGTGGCCGCGGTGGCCAGCTTCTCCTCGGGCGACTTGCCGCTGCTGGCGGCCAGCGCGAACACCACGACGCCGATGATGACGATGATGACGAGGCCGCCGCCGAGCAGGGCCGCGATCAGGGCACCCCCTCCGCCGCGCTTCGGCGGCGGCATGCCGGGGCCCATCGGGGCACCGCCCATCGGGGCGCCGGGCGGCGGCGGGAAGAAGGGGGGCGGCGTTCCCGGGCCGCCGAAACCGCCGGGCGGGGGAGCGCCGCCCGGGCCGACGCCACCCGGCCCACCTGCGTTTCCAGGGCCGCCGGGAGCGGGGCCGCCCGGACCCGCGGGCGGCGGTGGAGGCGGCCAGGAGGCACCGCCCGGGGATTCCCAGCCCGGGGGAGGTGGAGGGTTGCTCATCCGGTCACGTCCTTCCAGGTCAAGACGACCCAATGCAAGCCTAGTGTGCAGTAAAACCATGACATTGTGGTCCCCCGGGGTGGAGGTACAACGCCACACTCCCCTGACCCTTGTTGTGGGGTACTGGATGAGACGCACGCGAGGAGGATCTGGTGCATAACTATTTCGACACGTATGTCGTTGTGGTCGTACTGCTCCTCGTCGGCGCGGGGATCGTCGGCGGCGCGCTCGCGGCGAACCGGATGCTGCGTCCGGATCGTCCCACGGCCGAGAAACTGACCACCTACGAGTGCGGCGTCGACCCGGTCGGCGAGGGCTGGGCCCACTCGTACGTGCGCTACTACGTCTTCGCCTACCTGTACGTCGTGTTCGCCGTGGACGCGGTGTTCCTGTTCCCCTGGGCGACGGTCTTCTCCGCGCCCGGCTACGGGGCGACGACGCTCGGCGAGATGTTCGTCTTCCTGGCGTTCCTGGCCACCGGGCTCGCCTACGCGGGCAAGAAGGGCGTCCTCTCCTGGGTCTGACCCCCGGTGGCGCTGTAACAATGGCGCTGTGGGCACCATCGATCTACCGCCGCCGAGGGTCGGGCCGCTGTCGCGGCTCGCGCCCAAGCCGATCAAGTTCGTGCTCAACTGGGGCCGCCGCTACTCGCTGTGGGTCTTCAACTTCGGCCTGGCCTGCTGCGCCATCGAGTTCATCGCGACGTCGATGAGCCGGCACGACTTCATCCGGCTCGGCGTCATCCCCTTCGCGCCCGGTCCCCGGCAGGCCGACCTCATGGTGGTCTCCGGCACCGTCAGCGACAAGATGGCGCCCGCCGTGCGGCGCCTGTACGAGCAGATGCCCGAACCCAAGTACGTCATCTCGTTCGGCGCCTGCTCCAACTGCGGCGGACCGTACTGGGACTCCTACTGCGTCACCAAGGGCGTCGACCAGATCATCCCGGTGGACGTGTACGTGCCCGGCTGCCCGCCGCGCCCGGAGGCGCTGCTGCAGGGCATCGTCCACCTGCAGGAGAAGATCGCGGCCGAGTCGCTCGGCGACCGCTACGGCGGCGGGGAGCCGCTCGGCCCGCCGCCCGCGCCGCGTCCGCTGTCGGCGACGGTGCTGCGCCGTCCGCTCCAGCCGCCGCCCCCGCCGGACGAGGAGGAGACGTTCGAGCACTGGGACGTCCTGGCGGACGAGACCGGCGAACCCGCCGCCCCGCGGGGCGCCGGCCCGGACGACGAGACCATCCCCGTCCAGCACCTCGGGGACGTTCCCGTGCCCGGTGAGACCGGGCCGATGGAGGACCGGCGGCTCGCGCCGGTCCCGCCGCCGGACGAGCAGGAGACCCGCCCGGTCCCGGTGGTCGGGGAGCCGGTGGTCGGGGAGCCGGTGGCGGGGGAGCCGGTGGCCGGGGAGCCGGAGCCGCCCGTCCACCCGGACGACGAGGTGACGCAGCCCGTCACCGCGCTGGCGGACGAGGCCGCGGCCGCGGAGCACGATCCGTCGATCATCCCCGGCCTGGTCGACGACGACGATCATGACGACCGGATCGGACGCGACCGGTGAGCGCCGAACTGGCGGACGAGCTGACCCGCGCCTGGACGGCCCGCTTCGACGACGAGGTCACCACCGAGGAGACGTTCGGCGGCCTCGCCGTCGGGGTGCCGCCCGAGCACTGGGTGGACGCGCTGACCTTCGCCCGCGACGACCTGTCCTGCGGGTTCTTCGACTGGCTGACCGGCGTGGACGAACTGGAGGACGGCTTCGCCGTCGTCGCCCACCTGTACTCGCTGGAACGCCGGCACCATCTGCTGGTCCGGACGCGCGTCCCGCGGCGGGCCCCGGTGCTGGCGACGGCGACGGGCGTCTACCGGGGCGCCGCGTGGCACGAGCGGGAGACCGCGGAGATGTTCGGGATCCTGTTCGAGGGCCACCCGAACCTCGTCCCGCTGCTGCTGCCGGACGGTTTCGAGGGCCACCCGCTGCGCAAGGACTTCGTGCTCGCCGCCCGCGTCGCCAAGCCGTGGCCGGGCGCCAAGGAACCGGGCGAATCCGGCCACGGCGCGCCCAGCCGCCGCCGTGTCCGCCCGCCCGGCGTACCGGACGACTGGGGGCCCGATGCTTGAGGTCGTGGTCAAGCTGGCCCTCGTCGCGGGGGCGTTCGCGCTGCTGCCGCTGCTGGTGGGGCAGGCCGAGCACAAGGTGATGGCGCACATGCAGGGCCGCCTCGGCCCCATGTACGCGGGCGGCTTCCACGGCTGGGCGCAGCTCATCGCCGACGGGGTCAAGTTCGCGCAGAAGGAGGACGTGGTCCCGCGCGACGCCGACCGGTGGGTGTTCAAGCTGGCGCCGGGCGTGGCGCTCGTCCCGTACCTGCTGGTCCTGCTGGTGATCCCGGTCGGTCCCGGCGGCCAGGTCGCGCTCGACCTCGGGCCCGGCGTCTTCTTCGCGCTCGCCGTCATGGGCGTCGGCGTGATCGGCGCGATCATGGCGGGCTGGGCGTCGGCGAACAAGTACTCGCTGCTCGGCGGGATGCGGGTCGCCGCGCAGCTGATGTCGTACGAGCTGCCGATGGTGTTCGCGGCGGCGTCGGTGGCGATGGCGGCCGGGACGCTGTCGCTGCAGGGCATCGTCGGGGAGTGGCGCTGGTGGTGGCTGCCGTGGCAGGCGGTGGGCGCCGTGGTCTTCTTCGTCGCCGGCCTGGCCGAGCTGCGCCGGCCGCCGTTCGACATGCCGGTCGCCGACTCGGAGATCATCTTCGGCCCGTACACCGAGTACGGCGGGCTGCGGTTCGCGCTGTTCCTGCTCGCCGAGTACGCCGGGATCGTGGTGCTGTGCGCGCTGACGGCCGTCCTGTTCCTGGGCGGCTGGAAGGGCCCGTTCCTGAACACCGAGCTGGGCTGGCTGTGGACGCTGCTCAAGGTCGGTGTGCTGGCGTTCTGCGTGATCTGGCTGCGGGTCAGCTACCCGCGGATGCGCGAGGACCAGTTGCAGAAGCTCGCCTGGGCGTGGCTCGTCCCGCTGTCACTCGCCCAGCTCGCGCTCACCGGCGTCCTCAGGGTCGCGCTCTGAGCGGCCGGGCGTCACTTCGGGAAGGCCGAGGTCACTTCAGGAAGATCGTGTAGTCGGCCATCAGCGGCAGGACGTCGGGCGGGATGTCGGCGTCCACCGCCATCTCCTCGGCGGACACGAACCCGCCGTGCTCTTCACGGCGGCGGATGACGCGGCCGGCCATCTCCGGCGTCATGCCGGGCAGCTTCTCGATGATCTCGCGGGGCGCGTGGTTGACGTCCACGAGCCCGCCGTCGTCGTAGGTGCGGGGCTCGTCGGGACGGCCGATCCGCAGTTCGCGAGCCAGCGCCGGGTCCTCGGCGGCGAGCGCGCGGGCCTCCGCACGCAGCGTCCGCCGGTACTTGGCGATCTGGATGGCGTGCTCGTTCTGCCGGTTGCGGGGCGCCTCGCGGGGGAAGACCGACGTCCGGACGGCGAACGCGTGCCCGGTGCCCGCCAGCCACAGCATGATCGCCAGGAACGCCCCGAGCACGGTGAGGAGCGGGTCGCCGGACTGCATCAGGGTGAGGACGCCGGCCGTGCCGATGCCGTAACCGGCGGCGACCGCGCCGAGCCCCCACGATCCGCGCCGGATCGCGGCGTAGAGGAACGCGAACGGCGTCCCGTAGCCGAGTGTGATGAACGGTACGAACGCCCACAGGACGTCATTCGCCGACTCCGCGGACGGCGGCGGGAGGGGCGGCGACACGGGAGGCGGTGGGGCGGGCGGCCCCGGATAGGGCGGACGCCCTCCGGCCGGCCCGAACGCCCGCGGCGGCGGCCGGCGGCTCGGCTGGGTGTGCCCGGGTTGGGCGTGCCCGGGGTACGGCGCCCCGGGGTACGGCGCTCCGGGGTACGAGGGCCCTGGATACGGGGCCCCGGGGTACGGACGCTCCGGCATGGGCAGGCGGCCGGACTCCGGATCGAACGGGCGGTCTGCGTGATGACTCACAAGTCCTCCCTGCCCGTAAGCCCGCCATCTACCACACGGCCTACTCCAGGTAGGACGAACGCAGGACCCATCGCGTTCCCCCCGCGCCCGTGGTGCGCAATCATGGGGCGTGTGGGACGGCTACCAGGAGGCGGGCTGGCCAAGGGGCTGGCGGTCACGTTGCGGACGATGACGCGGCGATCCATAACGCGTCAATACCCGGAAGTGCAACCTGACCTGCCACCGCGCAGCCGGGGCGTCATCGCGCTGTTCGAGGAGAACTGCACCGTCTGCATGCTGTGCGCCCGCGAATGCCCCGACTGGTGCATCTACATCGACTCCCACAAGGAGACCCTCCCGGCCGAGGGCGGCGGACGCCCGCGGACCCGCAACGTCCTCGACCGGTTCGCGATCGACTTCGCGCTGTGCATGTACTGCGGGATCTGCGTCGAGGTGTGCCCGTTCGACGCGCTGTTCTGGTCGCCGGAGTTCGAGTACGCCGAGTACGACATCGCGGAGCTGACGCACGAGAAGGAGCGGCTGCGCGAGTGGATGTGGACCGTCCCGCCGCCGCCGGCCCATGATCCGGCCGCCGAGCCGCCGAAGGAGATCGCCGCGGCGGAGAAGGCGGCGGCGCGGGCCGCGCGCCGGGCGCCGGGGACCGGAACATGAGCGGTCAGGAGATCGTGTTCACGCTGCTGGGGGTGGTCGCGGTCGGGGCCGGGATCCTGGTGGTGACGACGCGGCGGCTCGTCCACGCGGCGCTGTGGCTGGTGGTGTCGTTCGGCGCGCTCGCGGGCGGATACCTGGTGCTGACGGCGGAGTTCGTCGCCTGGGTGCAGGTCCTCATCTACGTCGGCGCGATCGTCGTGCTGCTGCTGTTCGGGATCATGCTGACGCGGGCGCCGATCGGGGGGTCCGCCGATCTGGACTCCGGGAACCGGTGGGCCGCGCTGGCGGTCGCCGCCGCCACCGCCGCGGTCCTCGTCACCGTGCTGGTCATGGGGTTCGGGGACCGGCGGATGCCGCTGCACGCGGGCGGCGGGTCGGCGCGGGAACTGGGCGCCGGGGTGTTCCGGACGTGGGTGCTGCCGTTCGAGGTGCTGTCGGTGCTGCTGCTGGCCTCGCTGGTCGGCGCGATCGTCCTGTCCCGCTCCGACATCGGGCCGCGGGACTCCGGCACGGGGCCGCGCAAGGAGGACGGCTGATGCATCTCGCCTATCCCACGGTCGTCGCCGCGCTGCTGTTCTCCGCCGGCGTGTACGGGGTGCTGGCGCGCCGCAACGCGATCCTCGTGCTGATGTCGGTCGAGCTGATGCTGAACGCGGTGAACCTGAACCTCGTCACGTTCGACATCTGGTACCGGGACCGGCTGCACGGCGGCCAGGTCCTCACGCTGTTCACCATCGTGATCGCGGCGGCCGAGATCGGGCTCGGGCTGGCGATCGTCCTGCTGGTGTTCCGGAACCGGAAGATGATCGACGTCGACCGGCTGCGGACGCTGGCCGAGGACGCGGCGGACGACGAGGCGGCGGGCGGCGTGGCCCGTCCGCGTCCGGCGGAGCCGGAGACCGAGACCGAGGCGGTCGACGCGCGATGATCTGGCTCGCCGCACTGGTGGTCCTGCCGCCGTTCCTCGCCGCGTTCACCGGGATGCTGTCCGGGCCGTCGCTGACCCGTCTCGTGCGCGGCCTGCCGGGCGGCGGGTCGGGCGTGATCGCGTGCGTGCCGGTCGCGGTGTCGCTGGTGCTGTCGGCGATCGTCGCGTTCGCCGTGTGGCGCGCCCCGGGCGAGCGGACGGGCACGCTCACGCTGGTCGACACCGGGTCGGTGCCGATCCGGGTCGGGCTCCAGGTGGACGGCCTGTCCGCGGTGACCGGGCTCATGGTGTGCTGCGTCGCGCTCGCCGTCCAGGTGTACTCGGTCGCCTACATGAAGGACGACCGGCGGTACTCGTCCTACGCGGCGTTCATCTCGCTGTTCACCTCGGCGATGCTGCTGGTCGTCTACGCGGGTGACCTTCTCGTCCTGTACGTGGGCTGGGAGGTCATGGGCATCTGCTCGTACTTCCTGATCGGGCATCGCTGGGAGGAGCGGGCGAACTCGCGAGCGGCGGTCAAGGCGTTCCTGGTCACCCGGCTCGGCGATGCGGGGTTCCTGATCGGCGTGATCGTGCTGGGCGTCGGCGCGGGGACGTTCGAGATCGGCGGGGTCCTGCGGGCGGTGGGCGGCCTGCCCGGCGGGGCGGTGACGGCGGCGGCGCTGCTGCTGCTCGCCGGGGTCGCGGGCAAGAGCGCGCAGTTCCCGCTGCACACCTGGCTGCCGGACGCGATGGCGGGCCCCACGCCGATCAGCGCCCTCATCCACGCGGCGACGATGGTCGCGGCCGGCGTCTACGTCGTCGCGCGGCTGTACGGGGTGTTCCTCGCCGCCCCGGCCGCGCTCGCCGTGCTGGGCCTCATCGCGGTGATCTCCATGGTCGGCGCGGCGTGCGCGGCGCTCGCGCAGGACGACCTGAAACGCGTCCTGGCGTACTCGACGATCAGCCAGCTCGCGGTGATGGCCGCCGGGCTCGCGGTCGGCGCGAAGTCCGCGGCGATCTTCCACCTGCTGACGCACGGCGCGTTCAAGGCGCTGCTGTTCCTCGCCGCCGGATGCGTCATCGCCGTCGCCGGCTCGACCATGCTGGCGCAGTACGGCGGGCTGCGGCGCGGCATGCCGATCACGTTCTGGTCGATGACGATCGGGCTGGCCGCGCTCGCGGGCGTCCCGCCGCTCAGCGGATGGTTCTCCAAGGACTCCATCATCGAGGCCGCCCAGCACGCGGCCCTCCACGGCGGCGAGTCGGCCGTCATACCCCCAGCGGCCCCTACATCCGCCGGGTACGCGCAATGCAAGTTCGACTCGTCGCTCGTCTGTACTCCGATTCACGATGACTCGACGCTGGGGACGCTCCCACCTGTTCACCTTGAGATCAGCTACAACGCCCCTGCCATGGACCTGCCTGCCGGCATCGCGTGGCTGGTCTATCTGGGGTTGCTGGTCACGGTCGCCCTGACGGCCGCTTACGCGATGCGGACGTGGCTGATGACGTTCTTCGGCGAGCCGCGCGGCTCCTACGAGGCGCGGGACCCGTCGCGCCTCATGTCGTGGACGGTCGCGGCCTTGGCCGTCCCCGCCGCGATCCTCGGATTCTTCGGTCTCGGCGCTTCGGAGTTGCGTCCGCACCTTGGAGCGTCGTTGCTGAGCGTCCTGCTGGTCGCCCTTGGGGCGGGTGCCGCCTTCCTCGTATGGAACCGTGACCCGGCTTTGGATCCTGCGCGCGCGCTTGGCCCGGTCCGTCCCGCCTTCGCGCGGGCCTTCTTCGTGGACGAGCTCTACGCGGTGGCGATCGTCCGGCCCGTCCAGGCATTGGCGCGTTACGTCGTCACGTTCGACCGCGACCGCGTCGATGCGGCCGTCGTCGGCACCGCGCGGGCGGCGGGCCGGCTCGGCGGGCTGCTCCGCGTCCCGCAGAACGGCAACCCGCAGACCTACCTCACCGGCCTGCTCGCCGGCGTCGTCGTCATCGTGGCCGGGGTGGTGATCTTCCTGTGATCTTCGTGCTGATGCTGGCGCTCCCCCTCGCCGGGGCGCTGGCGATGCTCGTCCCGGCGAACCGGTTCCTGCGCACCGACTTCGCCGTCCGCGCGTTCGGGACGGCCGTGTCCGCCGCGACGCTGCTGGTCGCGGTCTCCGCGCTGACGGCGTTCGACTTCGGCGCCACCTCCCGCGTCCAACTGGAGATCGACCGCGCCTGGGCGCCCGCGATCGGCCTGCGGTTCCACCTCGGCGTGGACGGGATCTCGCTGCCGCTCGTCGCGCTGACCGCGCTGCTGACGTTCCTGTGCTTCCTCTACACGCTGCGGCGCCCGCCGGAGGGCGGCCGGACGCGGCTGCTCACCGCGCTCCTGCTCGTCCTGGAGATCGGGATGCTCGGCACGTTCGTCGCCCTCGACCTCGTGCTGTTCTTCGTGTTCTTCGAGACCGTCCTGGTCCCCATGTACGCGGTGATCATGCTGTGGGGCGGGCCGGGACGCCGCGCCGCCGCCGCCAAGTTCATCCTCTACACGCTGCTCGGCTCCGGCCTGCTCCTCGCGGGGATGCTGCTCGTCGGCGCGCAGGCCGACACGCTCGACATGACCGCGCTCGCCGGCCGGCACGGGTCCGGGCTGCCGCACGGCATCCAGATCACGGCCTTCGCCCTGATGGGGATCGGGCTCGCGGTCAAGGCGCCGATGTGGCCGCTGCACACCTGGCTGCCGGACGCGCACACCGAGGCGCCGACCGTCGGGTCCGTGCTGCTGGCCGGGGTGCTGCTGAAGATGGGCACGTACGGGCTGGTCCGGGTCGCGCTGCCGCTCGCCCCGGACGGCGCGCGGTTCTGGGCGCCCTGGCTCGGGCTCCTCGCCGTCATCGGGATCGTCTACGGCGCGCTCGCCTGCCTCGCCCAGCGCGACCTGAAACGGATGATCGCCTACTCGTCCGTCGGGCACATGGGGTTCGTCCTGCTCGGCATCGCGACGCTCACCCCCGTCGGGATCAACGCGGCGCTGTTCGGCAACATCGCGCACGGCCTGATCACCGGCCTGCTGTTCTTCCTCGCGGGCTCGGTCAAGGAACGCTGGGGGACCGGCGACATGGACGCGATCGGCGGCGGCATGCTCGGCACGTCGCCCCGGCTGGCGTCGATCCTGACGTTCGCGTCCGTCGCCTCGCTCGGGCTGCCCGGACTCGCCGGGTTCTGGGGCGAGGTGCTGGCGCTGGCCGGCGCGTACCGGCCGCACGCGGACCTGCCGCGCGAGACGTTCGTGACGTTCATGGCCGTCGCCGCGCTCGGCGCCGTGCTGACCGCCGCCTACTTCCTGCGGATGCTCGCCAGGCTCACCCACGGGCCGTCCTCGCCGCGGTCCGGCCCCGTCGCGGCCGTGTCGCCGCAGGAGTACGCGGCGTGGGTGCCGCTGATCGCGCTCACGCTGCTCGTCGGCCTGTGGCCGAAGACCCTGCTGGACGTGACCACCGGTCCCGTCCGCGCGCTGTTCGGAGGCGGCTGATGATCCAGGGCATCGACTACGCGGCGATCTCGCCGCCGCTGATCCTCGCCGTCGCCGCGATCGGGCTGCTGCTCGCCGACGCGTTCGACGCGCCCCGCCGCGTGCTGTCCCTGGTGTCCGGCGGGTCGCTCGCCGCCGCGCTGATCGCCGTGCTCGCGCTGGCCGCCGGCGACCGCCGCGCCACGTTCTGCCTGCCGGACGGCCTGCGCTCCGGCGGCCCCCGCTCCTGCTCCTACGTCGCGGACGACTTCACGCTGCTGTTCCAGGGGATCGTCCTGGGCGCCGCCGTGATCGTCGTGCTGCTGTCCCTGCAGGAGATCACCGACTCGAAGATGCCGGTGGGCGAGTACCACTTCCTGCTGCTCGCCGCCGTCATCGGTGCCCTGACGCTGGTCGCGGCCCGCGACCTCGTCCTGCTGGTGGTCGCGCTGGAGACGCTGTCGCTGCCGGTGTTCGCGCTGGCCGCGCTCCGCCGCTACGACGGGACGGCGTCCGAGGCGGCGCTGAAACTGTTCCTGGTCTCCGTCGTCTCGACCGCGATCATGCTGTTCGGGATCAGCCTCCTGTACGGGGCGACCGGCGCCATGCACCTGGACCGCGTCGCGCCCGCCCTCGCCCGGCTGGACGCCGACCTGGACCCGGTCGCGTCCGTCGGATCGGTCCTCGTCCTCGCCGGATTCGCGTTCAAGGTCGCCGCCGTCCCGTTCCACTTCTGGGCCCCGGACGTCTACCAGGGCTCCCCGCTGCCCGTCGCCGCGTTCCTGTCCGTCGTGTCGAAGGCCGCCGGATTCGCCGGGCTCGTGATCGTCCTCGCCCTGGGCCTGCCCGCGTACGGGCACGTGTGGGGGCCGGTCATCGCCGTGCTCGCCGCGATCACGATGACACTGGGGAACCTGCTGGCGCTGCGGCAGCGGACCGCGATCCGGCTGCTCGCCTGGTCGTCGGTCGCCCAGTCCGGCTACATGCTCGCGCCCCTGGCCGTCGGCGCGAACCGGCTGCCCGAGGCCGTCGCCGCCACCACCGCCTACGTCGCCCTCTACGCCGTCATGAACCTCGGCGCGTTCGCCGTCGTGATCGGCTTCCGCCGCCGAGGTCCCGTCTCGGGGCGGTGGGACACCCTGGACGACTACCGCGGCCTCGCCCGCCGCAGCCCCGCCGTCGCCACGGCCCTCGCGTTCTTCCTGATCTGCCTCGCCGGCCTGCCGCCCGGTGTCATGGGGCTGTTCGCGAAGGTCGTCGTGTTCCGCGCCACCGTCGCGGGCGGCGTCACCTGGCTGGCCGTCATCATGGCGATCAACACGGTGATCGGGCTGTACTACTACCTGGCCTGGGCCGTGCGCCTGTTCACCCCGTCCCCCTCGGGCGAGCACTATGACGCGGCACCCGGCGCCGGCGTCCGCGCCGCGATCACCGCCACCGCGGCCGGCGCGGTCGTCCTGTCGGCGGCGCCGCAGATCGTCCTGCAGACGGTGTCCCAGGTGACCTGACCGGGAACGTTCACCCAGGTCAAACCGTTGATGTTCATGCCGGAGTCGACGGGGAGGCAACGGAAGTGCGATACAACGGCGTCAAGACGGCAGCACTGATCGCCGCGCTGTCCGCCCTGATGCTCGTCGCCGGATGGGCGTTCGGCGGCGGACCCGGGCTGACGATCGCGCTGGTCATCGCCCTCGGCATCAACGGTGTCGCCTACTTCTTCAGCGACCGGATCGCGCTGCGCTCCATGCGCGCCCACCCGGTCGGCGAGGTCGAGGCGCCGGTGCTGTACCGGCTCGTCCGGGAACTGTCGACCGACGCCCGCAAGCCGATGCCGCGGCTCTACATCTCCGAGACCCGGCAGCCCAACGCGTTCGCCACCGGCCGGAGCCCGCGCAACGCCGCCGTCTGCTGCACCCGCGGCATCCTGCGCATGCTGGACGAGCGGGAACTGCGCGCCGTCCTCGGCCACGAACTGTCCCACGTCCACAACCGCGACATCCTGATCTCGTCCGTCGCCGCCGCCATCGCCACCGTGATCACCTACCTGTCCCATCTGGCGATCTTCCTGCCGATCGGCCGGTCCGAGGACGACGACGGCCCCGGCGTCCTCGGCGCCCTGCTGATGCTCGTCCTCGGCCCCGTCGCCGCCGCCGTCGTGCAGATGGCGATCAGCCGCACCCGCGAGTACTCCGCCGACGCCGCCGGCGCCCGCCTCACCGGCGACCCGCTCGCCCTCGCCTCCGCCCTCCGCAAGATCGACGCCGGCACCCGGGCGATGCCGCTGCCCCAGGACCCCGAACTCGCCACCACCAGCTCCCTGATGATCGCCAACCCGTTCGCCGGCGCCGGGATCGGAAAACTCTTCTCCACTCACCCGCCGACCGCCGACCGCATCGCCCGCCTGGAACGCATGGCCGGCCGCCGCTAGAGCGCCGTCAGCACCACCGGCCCATCGCCCGTGATCGCGATGGTGTGCTCGAAGTGCGCGGCCCGGCTCCCGTCCCTGGTCGCCACGGACCACCCATCGGCCAAAGTCACGGTCGCATCGCGCCCGCTCTCGGTCACGAGCGGCTCGATGGCGATGGTCAGCCCCTCCCTGAGCCGCATCCCGCGCCCTCGCCGGCCCGTGTTCGGCACCGGCGGATCTTCATGCATCTCCGTCCCGATGCCATGCCCGCCGGACCCGTCCGCGATCCCGTAGCCGGCGTTCCTGGCGGTCTCCTCGACGGCGGACGAGACGTCTCCCAACCGGTTCCCGGGAACGGCTTGGGCGATGGCCTGCTCAAGCGCGGCCCGTGTGGTCTCGACAAGCCGCGCACCCGCCTCATCGGATGTCCCGACCATGAATGAGACGGCCGCGTCCCCGCAGTACCCGCCGAGGCGGGCCCCGCAGTCAACGGTCACGAGATCGCCGTCCAGGAGGACCCTCCCGTCCGGGATGCCATGCACCACGACCTCATTGACGGACACGCAGATGTTCGCCGGATAGGGGTAGGGCGCCCAGGCCGGCTTGTAGTGCAGAAACGGCGACGTCGCATGATGCTCCTTGAGCGTCCGCGAAGCCACCGCCTCCAACTCCGTGAGCGGCACCCCAGGCTCGGCCGCCGCCCTGACGTCCCGCAGAATCCGGGCCACGACCCGCCCGGCCTCCCGCATGCGCTCCCACTCCCGTGGGCTTCGGTAGGTCACCATGCAGAAGATTATAATACCAGTATTACAATCACTCGTATGGTGCGCACCCCACTGACCGACGAACAGCGCGACCGAGGCAAGGCCCTGGGCCAGATCCTCCGCGCCGCCCGAGGCCCCCGCCCGGCCGCCGCCGTGGCCCACGAGGCCGGCATCTCCCTCGACACCCTCCGCAAGATCGAACGCGGTGCCATAGCCGTCCCCGCGTTCTTCACGGTCGCGTCCCTGGCCCGCGTCCTGGACCTGGACCTGACGACCCTCGCCACCACGCTCGCCGATTTCGAGCGAACCACCCCGGACGCCGCCGCGTCATAACACGCGAGAGCGCGCCGGCCCCTTCGGCGGGGGATGGGGCCGACGCGCTCCTCGAAAGATCACCGATAGTTGACGAACTGAAGCGCCACATCGAGGTCCTTGCCCTTGAGCAGCGCGATGACCTCCTGCAGGTCATCCTTCTTCTTCGCGCTGACCCGCAGCTCGTCCCCCTGGATCTGAGCCTTCACACCTCTCGGCCCCTCGTCCCGGATGATCTTCCCGATCTTCTTCGCGTCCTCCTGCGCGATGCCCTCCTTGAGCCCCACGCTCAGCTTGTGCACCTTCCCGGACAGCTTCGGCTCGCCCGCGTCGATCGCCTTCAGCGAAATCCCCCGCTTCACGAGCTTGTCCTTCAGCACGTCCAGCACCGCGTTCGCCCGCTCATCGGTGTTCGCCTGGATCTCGATCGACTCCCCCGACCACTTGATCCCCGCGTCCACGTTCCTGAAGTCGAACCGGTTCGCCACCTCCTTGGCTGCCTGGTTCACCGCGTTGTCGACCTCCTGCCGGTCGAGCTTGGACACAATGTCGAACGAGGAATCGGCCACGACCCACACATCCCCTCAGCAGCAACTTCCGATCAAGAAAGCGTATCGACTCCCCACGCCCCGGACGCCCCGCCTCGATGTCACACCCACGCCCGCGGTCCGCTATTCTTTCCAGTGCCGTCGCGAGAGCGACACCACGGCGGGTTGCCCGAGTGGCCAATGGGAGCGGACTGTAAATCCGTCGGCTTAGCCTACCCAGGTTCGAATCCTGGACCCGCCACACTAGCAGAAACAGCCCCTGACCAGCGTCAACGCGGTCAGGGGCTGTTCTCGTCATGTCCGGCTGTCTCTGATCGTTAACGGCCTCCTACGGCCGTCTGTGCCGAATACGTGCCGAAGTTCTAAGGCGTCTTTGGCCTGGTCGCCTCACTGATTCGGCGCTTGGCGTCCTCCTCCTGACCGGCAACGCACTTGGCGTAGACGCGCAGCAGGACGGCCACACTGTGCCCCGCCCACTCGGCGACTTGAGCCGGAGGGACGCCCGCACCGAGCCACGTCGACACGGCCGCATGCCGGAGGTCGTACGGCGTCTTGGCCAACGGCGAGGCTGCCTCACGCTCACTGAGCGCCGCCGCCCTCGCCTTGTGCCAGGCCCCGAGGTACGTCCGGTCAGTCATGATCCCGCCGCGCGGCCCGACGAACAGCCGGCCCCCGGCCGGGATGTTGAACTCCTTGATGTGATGGCGCAGCAGCGTGACGAGCTCCGGATGGATCGGCACGGGCCGGGTCTCGCCGGGCGCCCGGTGTTTGAGAGGCTGCCTGTCCCGAGGCTTGCCGCTGTCGGTCCACCGGGAGCCGCTACGCGGTTCGGCGTGCGTCAGCCGCATCTCGCCCCAGCCGTCGTCAGGCAGGCTCACGAGGGTATCCCGTCGCAGGTCCACCGCTTCCTCTGGCCGCAGCGCGGCGTAGTACATGACGGCGAAGAAGGCGACCATGCGCTCACCGCGCTTGCCCTGGCACCGGACGGCGTCGAGGAGCCGCCGCGCCTGGTCGGGATTGGCGACCACCCGAAGGTCAAGCGTCTGCGCCACTCGCGGCCGAGTCCACTTCACCAAGGTCAGCGGGTTGATCGGCAGGACGCGCCGCTCACAGGCGTACTCCATGGCGTTGTTGAAGGTCGCCCGCTTGCGCGTCGCCGTACTGCCCGCCGCCGGAGCCCCGTCCTGACGACGGCTCAGCCGGTCGAGGACTTGCCGCGCGAGCTGCGGCCCCTGCCGGTCGGGCGCGAGGTCGCTCATGTCGACGGTGTTCCGCTCCAGCCAGCGGACGGCCGAGGCCAGGTGTTCGGGCGGTTCGGTCTCGCCGTTCTGCAAGCGCCCGCTGTAGGCCCAGGCTCGGAGAGCCTCACGCAGCAGGCCGCCCGCCGGAGCGCCCTTGCCCGTGGTCAAGAGAGCCTCTGTGGCGTCCGTCAGCGCCTCAGCGATGCCCCGTCGATGGTTGGGGGAGGCGTACGGCCATTTGGCCGCGCAGTAGTCGAGGGAGAACGCGAACCAGGTGATTGCGTTCTCCTCCCGCTCCCAGGAGAGCGGACGGCCGGTCTTCACGGCGAACGCCTCACCCTTACGAGCAGCCGTGAGGAGGGACGAGCGGAAGCTATCGGCCTGCGCCGCGTTTCGGAAAGGCTCTTTCCAGGTCTTGCGAGCGACCTTCCACCGCACGGTGTAGGTCGTGACCTTCTTTCCCCTGTAGACGTCTGTCTTGTAGACGCGGACGTCGTATGTGATGTCGTCCATCAGGCGGCGTCCTCGCAGGCCGCAAGCCACCGGTCGAGGTCCCGCCGGCGAATGCGGAGGCTGCCGTTCGGCAGGACGATGCAGAGGGGCGCGCGTCCCTTCTGACGCCAGTCGTAGAAGGTCGATCGGGAGATCTGAAGTTCGGCGCAGACCTCGGGAACGGTGAGCGTGTCACGAGTGGTGAGCGTGGCCACGTGATGCCTCTCCATGGGTTGTCAGGAGCCGGATGGACTGAGATGGGGCAGCGGTTTGCCGGTGAGGGCGGCGGTCAACAGCGCCTCACCGGGCGTCATGCCTTGGCCGAGGTAGCGCCAATGGGCGATGACGAGGACCTGGTCGTCGTCGAAGGGCAGGCGGCCGGTCGTGATGTCGAGGTCGCGGCGGGTGTGGTCGATGCGCGCGGCGCGCAGGCGGCCGAGGGTGGTGGAGTAGCGGCGGGATTTGGTGGAAAAGTGGCCGCGGAAGCCGAGCATGTGAGCCCATTCGGTCAGCCGCAGCCCGGCGTACTGCTCGATCGCGCCCAGGCGCAGGCACTCGGCGATGAGCCGCCGGGCGTGGCCGGACACGGGCAGGGTGGCCAGGTCGTCAGTCGGCCTGATGCGGCGGTCGAGGGTGCCGACGCATTCGGCGGCTTTGGTGGCGTACTTGGCGATGTAGCCGGCCACCGCCGTATCGGTCAGTTCCCCCGACGTGGTGATCGGGCGTACGTCGACCTGTGACCCCCATACATGCTCTGTGGCCGGGGCGTCGCCTGCCGCCGGAGTCGAGACGGTGACCGCGCCCGCGGCGTGGTGCACGGCGGCGTTGAGCAGGTCGAGGGTGGCCCAGGCGGGTGGGGGTGCGTCGGGGCCGCCGGGGCCGTCGAGGCGGATGACGGCGTGGAAGTGGACCAGGCCGCGCCGCTGGTATTCGGCGACCTTGGCGAACGAGACGGTGAGCACGTCCCGCAGGTCGGACACCCGGAGCCCGGCCGAGCGTGCGACGTAGCGTCGGAAGGCCAGGGTGAACCGGCGCCATAGTTCGGGTGCGTGGGCGTTCCACAGGACGGCGCCGGTGTAGTCGAAGCAGTCGGGGCAGATCGGTTGCCCGAGGCGAGGGTCGGCGGCCGAGTGCCGGACGGTGCAGGAGACCGGCCGCCCGTGTGGGCACGTCCCGCCGTTCCGCCGGGGACGGCAGGCCACCATGCCCCCGCCCTTGCCGGTGCGGCGGGTGTGGACGGGGCCGAAGGAGGGAGCGGTGAGGGTGACGAATGCGGCCGGGTGTGTGGAGACCGATGCCGGGACGCCTTTGCCGCCGACGAGTCCGGCGCGGACGAGTTGGTAGGTGTCGGCGCGGTAGATCTCGGCGCAGGCCGGGCACCGCGAGGCGCGCCGGGTCTTGCAGGCCACCCGCAGCATCCCGCCCGGCTCGCGGGCGGTGGAGTAGTGGTGCAGGATCTGGCCGGTCAGCGGGTCCAGGTGGGTGACGCGGCCGCGCAGGTGGACCGGTTGCGCACAGCCCCCGGTGGAGTGCGCGTGGCGTGCCCAGGCCTTGAAGTCGGCCCGGTTGTACCGGGCGGCCATGTCGCGGGCTGCCAGGCCGGTGATGACGGGTGCCGGGTCGGGCATGATTAGGCGGGTCTCCTCATCCGTTTGCGGGTGGTGGGGATGGCCCGGCGTGGCCGCGGATGCTTGCCGGCGACAGCGGCCACGCCGGGGATCTAGAAGGCGGTGGTGAACCGCGCGAGGGCATCGGCGACGAGCGCCAGGCCGCCGACGATGGCGCGGACGGCGTGCGCGGCGTTCTCGGGTTGGCGGACCAGGAACAGGCCCAGCACGAGCCAGAAGCAGGCGAAGGCGCAGCGGCGCAGGAACATCGGGACGCCCCTTAGTAGGTGTGGCCGTGGCCGTTGCAGTCGGGGCAGGTGGACCCGTCGGAGGCGACCCCGCCCCCGCCGCACGTCCCGCACACCCACCCCACGACGAGCCGGAGGAACGGGAGGAACGCGGGCAGCGGTCGCGGGTGGCCGGTACGGGCGCGCATCAGGCGGCCCGCCCGGTGTCTTGGCTGCCGTCCTGGTCGGTGTCGAGGGTGATGTTGGCGCGGTAGCTGTCGCGGGCGAGGGAGGCCGCGCGTTCGTGTGCGGGGATGTGGAAGACGGTGTAGGAGATGCGGCCGAAGGTGCGGGTCGCGATGTAGTGGCCGCCCCGCCGGGTGTCGTGTTCGGCGTTGACGCCCAGCAGATCCGCCGTGTTGTCGACGAGCGCGGCGGCCGAGGCGTCGTCGGTGGCCCGGATGGGCACGTGGAAGGTCGCGCCGTACTCGTTGACCGGCACGCCGGGGTTGGCCTCCAGGAAATCGGCCAGGGCACCCAGGCCGGTGATGGTCTGGTGCCGGGCGAACAGGTCGCCGGGCACGATCACAGGCGTCTGGCCGGTCTGGTCGGTGTTGTTGGTCATGCCGGGTTCCTCCAGTGGTCAGGAGACGGACGCGGTTGTCTGGTTGCGGAGCTGGCGAAGCAGGTCGGAGGCGAGCTGGTTGGAGACGCCGAGGCGTGCGCGGAGCGCGTCACGGGTGATGGGCCGCCCGTGCTCGGTCTGGTGTTCGGCGGCGACGCGGCGCGCGAAGTCGACCAGCGGACCGGCCGGACCCGACGAGCCCGACGCGGCCGACGCGGCCGACGCGGCCGACGATGAGGAGGCGGACGGCGTCGAGGCGGAGTGTTCGGCGGGCACCGGGATGGAGGTCTGGCCGTCCTGCTCGTCCTCGCCCCGCTTGTTGCCGTGCTGGACGGCCGGGACGGCGGCGACCGTGGGTCGCTCGTCCTCCCACACCACCCGCGGCGACGAGACCGAGGACGGGACGGACGAGCCAGCCGAGGACGGGGACGGCGTCGAGGACGGGGACGGGTGGCCGAAGGAGTCCGGGACCGGCGAGGGACGAGCCGCCGGACGGGGGCCGGCCTTGCGGCGTTCCAGCATCGACACGGCGACCAGGAAGGCGCCCGCCGGAGTGCCCGCGGTGATCCAGCCCCACACCGTGGGGTCGGCCTGCGCGAGGTTGGCGGCCAGGGACAGCAGGACGCCCCCGACGAGGACGACGGTCGGCCAGGACAGGCGCCCGGTGTCACGTCCTGTCCGCTTGTCGCGCTGGCGCTCACCGGCTGCCATGACGCATGTCAGGTCGATGCACACGGCGATGGCCCAGGCCATCCAGCCGCGTTGCCCGTGTTCGGTGGCCGTGTCGCGGATGTGGGTGAACGAGCCCGCCGCCGCGATACCGGCCAGCACCACCACCGGGCCGGAGTCGGCGACCGCGCCGAGGATCCGCCGGGTCATGCCGCCCGCCGCACGTCGACCAGGGCCAGCAGCGCGGCCAACTCGGCGTCACACCGGTGCGCGTCCGCCCAGTCGTCGACCTCACCGCAGAACTCGGAGGCGAACGACTCGGCGCAGCGCTGGCAGCGGGCGACGTGCAGGGACCGGAACTCGTCCCACTCGACCCCGACCGGCCACACGTCCCAGGACGACACCACCGGCGACGACCCGGACGGCGAGGACGAGCCGGAGGGCGACGGGCCGGACGGGGACGAGGGGGACGGGACGACGACGAACCGGGGACGAGGACGAGGACGAAGGACACGGACGCGGGCGACCATCGGGCAGCCTCCAGGGACGGTTTCGGGCATGGGTCGGGTAAGGACGTGGCGCGAACGGGCTCACGCCGAGCCGGAAGAGAGAGGAAGGGAGAGGGAGCCGGGCCGGTTAAGCGGCCGGGTCGACGGCGGGGACCGAGCCGATCAGCGCGTACCAGTCCGGGGTCAGGTGCGCGTACTCACGCGCCGCCTGCTCGGCCTCATGCTCGGGGACGTAGACCGAGCGGGCGCGGTGCCAAGAGCCGTCTTGCCCGGCGACCACGCACACGCCGGGTGTCTCGGCGGGGATGGCGCGTGCGGCGTCGAGGGCGGCCGGGTCGAGGTCGCCGAGGGTCATGTTCGCGGTTTCGGGGTCGTTGACCCGGTGGCACACCCGGCCCGACAACTGGGCGCGGAGCGCGGTGACGCCGGGGCCGAGGTCGGAGCCGATGCGCTGCCCGCACACGATCAGGTGGACGGCGAATGCGCGGCCGAGCTGGGCCAGGCGCAGCAGCGCGGTAGCGGTCCGGGACACCTCTTCTTTCTCGGACTTGTCGGCCATCAGGAACAGCTCGGCGACCTCATCGACCAGGACGACGACGGGGACCGGCCGCAGGTCTTCCGGGAGCGTCCAGACGTTGCGGGCACCGTGCGCGCGGCACAGCGCCATGCGGTTCTCGACCTCGCCGACCAGATCCGACAGCAGGTCGACCGACTCTTTGCGGGTGGTGGCCAGCGCCGACAGGCGCGGGGCGTACGGGGTGAACTCGACGCCGCCTTTGAGGTCGAAGCCGACCAGGGCGACCGGTTGCGGGGCCAGGCCCTTGATGAGGGCGTTGGCGAGGTTGGACTTGCCCGACTGGGTGGCCCCGGCGTTGAGCCAGTGCGGGACGGTGCGGAAGTCGATCAGCCAGTCACGGCCGTTCTCCAGCTTGCCGGGACGCACGGTGAGCAGTTCGCCGGTTTGGGGTTCGGTGGCCACGTCGACCAGCGGGTCACGCATGGTGGCCCACAGGGTCACGTAGCCGGGCCGGACGTCGACCACGCGAACCGAGTGGACGCGCCAGGCGTGCGCGATCCCCTCAGCAGCGCGTTCGTAGTCCGCCGGAACTTGCCCATCGTGCAGGCGCAGCCGCATGCGCCAGCCGAGCCGGGTCGGACGCAGGACGCCCAGGCGGGGAGCGCGCTCGACGTCGACCCGCCGCACCCGCCGCTTCTGCTCGACCACCGTCGCAGCGGACCGGGAGGCCGGCCCCACCACCGGGATGGCGTCCAGGGTGAGCCGGAACCGCCGCCGGTTGCGGGTGAGCTTGCAGCCGGAGGCGACGTGATGCCACGTCAGATACACCAGAACGGCGCGGAGCGGGAAGGCGACGCCGTACCAGAACGAGGCCGGGTGATACCGGCGCCAGGCCCAGAGCCCGGCCGCCGCAGCGGCCAGGACCCCGAGCACCCAGAGCAGGTCAGTCATGACCGGGCCGCCGTTCAGGCCACGCCCGCCGAAGCGGACGAGTCCGACGACGAGGCCGACGAGGGCGAGGGCGCGGCGACCGAGGAGACGGGCGCGATCCGCTCGGCGCGGTAGGCCACACCCCACCGCTTCTCCCCACCGAGCACCGCCTCCCACGGGAAGGCGACGAGGCCGACCGGCGTCACGACCTCCCCGATCGTCACCGACTGGTCGCCGACCACCGCGACGTTGAGCAGGTCCACCCGCCCCGTCACGTCGGCAGCCGACAGACCCACGGTGAACACCGTGTGCCCGTTGCGGTCCGTCTTCACCTCCCCCGTCTCCTGGTTGACCAGCTTGGGACGCGGCGCGGACACGCACACGAACGTCAGCGCCGACACGTCCACCGGGATGTTGCGCATGAGGCCCTCCAGGGCTTGAAACGAACTATCTAGGTACCAAGGTATCTAGGGAAGTCGCCAAGTCAAGCGTTAGACCGAGATTTTCCGCAGGTACCTAGAGACCTAGGCGTAGACGTACACTGTCTGACATGGCAAAAGGCCCGGTAGACCGACGCAAACCGTACGTGCGCATCGCTGACGACCTGCGCCGCGATATCGCGTCCGGTGTCTATCAGGTGGGGGAGACCCTGCCACCCGGCGCCAAGCTTGCTGATCAGTACGGCGTTTCAGGGATGACCATCAGCAACGCAATCGCCGTCCTGCGCGAAGAGGGCTTGGTTACCACCCGGCAGGGAGCTAGAGGCGCAACCGTCATAGCGACCCCCGACGCGCAAGAGGCCGGCGACGCCGCATCAGAGCACAGCGAGGAGTTCCGACTCCTGCTCACCCAACTCCAGGACATCCGGGGCCAACTCCGCAGCCTCAGGACGAGGCTTGACGACCTGGACGAACGAACCAAGGACCTCTAGGCCGAGCCGCGGGGCCAGTCGTCCCGCCCGCCCTCGAATGGCGACGACCGGACGGCGCAGGAATCCACGGTGCCCCCACCGTTCCCCATGCCGCACGGCCGTCACGGCCACGGCCACCCGTCAGGATGAGTGATGGCCATGACCAGCTCTCGAACCGACACCGCCTCAACCAGCCGCCACCCACGGTCACACCGCACCAGCGCCCACAACGACCGCGTGTAGTGACCCCGCCAGCATGTGACCCCGAAGCGGTCCGAGATCTCGGCGAGGGCCGCCCCGGCGTCCATCAGACCCCGTCCGTCCTCCAGGACGAGCCTGCCGCCGCGATCCACCGATCCAGTGACGTCATCACCCGTAGTGCAGCCAGGTCCATATCCGAGCACGGCGCGAGCAGTTCCCCGGTACTGGACCGGTACCACCACCCGCCGCCGCCCGAGCCGGTGACGGTGACGCTCTCACCCAGGCCCGCAACCTCCGGGAAGTGCACCCGCAGCAAGGGCAGGGTTTCGGCGTAACGGTGCTCCACCCGCCACCCGCGCCGCCGCAGCGCCCGGCCGAGCCGGTTGAGCAGCAGCTGCGCGGTGAACGGCCGAGGCAGCGCGACGAGTGCATCCGGGGGGATAGGCGCCCGCCGCGCCGCCTCAGCCTCCACCAGGGCCGCCCCGCCCAGCGCAGGGACGGCCCCATCCGGTGACGATGGCGGAGTCCACGCCACCATCACCAGGCTCTTTTCAACACCGGACGCCCCGCACGCTGCCGCTCCTGCACCAGCGCCTCACGCAGCGCCGCCGAATCCGACCGGATCACCGTCAGATCGACGCCGGCGGCCGGGTTGTGGAGGGTCGCGACCCAGTCGCCGAGACGTCCGTCCCAGCGCCGAGCCCGCCAGATCCGGTGACCGGTGAACTCCTCCTGAAGCCGGCGAAGCGCCGGGTCATCGTTGTGCGCACGCGTTTCCATCGCAGGGTTCCTCAGTTGAAGTCGTTGGTCTCAGGCCGCACCGGGCTCGCACTCCGGGGCGGCCGTACCGGCCCGGTGAACCCGAGCGGTGATCTGCCGAGTCTGGGCGTGAAGTTCATCGAGTTCGGCCGTGATCTCGGCGAGTTCCGCGAGCAGGATCTGACGCTCTTCCTCGGTCAGTCCGACCGCCTTCTTCCTGGTCATTGATTGCCGTGCAGGGGAGATGCGGACCACGGTCGCCGTCCGGTCGCCGGTCATCGCGCGTCCCCCTGACTGGTGAACCGGTCGAGCCGGTTGCGGAGTTCTCCGGCGCTTTGCCCGTACAGGGAGCCCCACCCCGGCCGAGTGGCGACCCATCGGCCGGAACACTCACGCGAGATGAGCCAGCCGGGGAAGTCGACTGACAAGCCGTCCTGTAGGCGCTTGATCAGCGCTGACGAGCCGGATCCGGAGAGCCCGTTCACGACGTCGCCACCTCGGCCCCGCCCGGACGGACCTGTTCGGCGATCCGGCGAGCCGCCCCCGGGATGTCGTTGACCGGGTGCTGACGCCCGTCCTGGTCCCAGGCGAAGTAACGCCCGGAGTACCCGACGAACACCCAGACGAAGACGCCGGGAACGTCGGTGAAGACGGCCAGGCCGGCGACGCTCTCACGGACTTCAGACCGAACTTCGTATTCGGTCAGTTCAGCCCGCAGCCCCGCCAACAACTCGATCTCAGGAGTGGTCTCGGTGTTCACGCTTCTAAGGTGGCCGGGAGACACGTCACGTCGCATTACCGCCTGTATCGCATCCAGGACGGATCGTTCTCGTCTTGTCTCGTCTGATACTCGTCTGTGTTACGTTCCTGCCGTCGAGAGGTTGTGATGGCGAATCCCCCCGTACGGCTCAAGGTGCTACTTCGAGAGAAGCACTGGCAGACGCACCAGACGTTTTGCGGCGAATACGACAAAGCGGCAAAAGGCATCGACCCTGGTCTTGTCGGGAGTTGGCCGAGCCGGGCGCAGTTCCATCGCTGGCTCAGCGGTGAACTCAAAGGGCTTCCGTACCCGCATCACTGCCGCGTGCTGGAGAAGATGCTCCCCGGCTGGACGGCAGAACAACTCTTCGAGCCGTGCCCGCCGAAGGAGTCCAACCAGCCGCAGAGCGACCCCGATGAGCCCATGGCCCTCGACGTCGCCGAACTGCTCACCACCCTTGAACACCACATCGACGCCCCCGAGACCGGCGAGATCAGTTGGGGCACCACTACCCGAGCCATCCCCGCCGCCAAGGCTCGCCTCGCGGCCACGAGCGACCACGCCCAGGACCTCGGCCGCAGACTCCTCGAACTCCAGCGTGAACGCCGCCTGAACGACGCCGACGTCACCGAGCTGGCCGGCCTCTCCGGCCACGTCGTCGAGCTGGCGAAGACCATCGACATTGAGATTGCCGCCGACGGCGCCGCACGCCTGGAATACCGCTTCGACCTGCTGAACCTCGGCGACAAGCCGCAGGCCCGCATGTCGCGCGAAGTGTGGTTCGAGCACACCACCGGCCCCCTGGTCATCAAGCCCGTCCCCGACATTGACCGGCGCATCGCCATCCAGCGCATCCACGACACGACCAACCTCGCGAAATTCGCGTTTTAGATCTCCCCGCCGCTACGGCCGGGGGAGTGGGCGCGCGTCGGCTACATCTGCGAGGGCGGCAAGTTCGACCTGAACCACTACTGGCGCGAGGCGATGCCCCGCTACTGCCGCCGCTACGAGATCAACGTCCGGCAACGCCATGTCGACCTCGCCGGGTGCACCGCGAGCGAGGAACACCCGGACGGCTCGGAGAACTCCGCCACAGATAGCCTCGTTTGGGACATCGACGGCCAGGACGCCGTCATGTCGCTGACCCGTGACCACCTACGCCCGAACCAGTTCGTGACGCTGCGCTGGGAGCCGATCCGTGAACCTGCGTGACGAGATCGAATCGACCCTACGAGCCTGGCACGCCTACGAGACCGGCCGCGGATCCGTCGCCGTCATCGACTTCGATTGCGCACCCATCACCACACCCACCGAACCGGCCACCAGCCGCCTAGACGTTTACCAGCGCCTCACCGACCTACACACCCGCGCCAGGCAAGCCGGAGCCACCCGCCTCACCGCCCGCCTGACGGCCGACCTCGCGTATCTAGGCGCACTGCTCGGCGAGCACCGGCCCCTGACCGACTACGTCCAGGCGACCCAGGGATGCCCGGCCGTCGGATGGCAGGACGGCTACATCACCCACCGAGGCGACCAGGCCCGCCAAGCACTCGCCGCCCTAGGCATCCAGTGGGGCCCCGACACCGTCCGCGACCTCAATGCCGTCGAAGGCCCCATCGAGACCGACGAGGCTCCCGACGCGATCCGCCAGGCCGCCGCCGACTACGAGCAAGCCGTCCGCCACGCCACCGGCAGCCAAGCCCCGTTCAACCTCACCATCGAGACCGCCGAGGTAGACGCCTACTGGGCGTACTGGCTCGACGGCGCCGGCGACAAGGTCCGCCTGCGCCTCAACCTGCGCCGCGCCAGCTTCACCAAGGTCGCCGCCCGCCAATTCGCCCTCCACGAGGTACTCGGCCACGGCCTCCAGGGCGCGAGCTGGTCGGCCCGAGCCGCAGCCGAAGACGTCCCCTGGGTACGCCTGATGTCGGTGCACGCCCCGCAACAAGTCCTCCTCGAAGGACTCGCCCAGGCCCTGCCCCTCTTCATCGCCCCCGACGACGAGCTACTCGTCACCCGCACCCGCTTCGACCACTTCAACCAACTAGTGCGCGCCGAGCTGCACATAGCCCTCAACGAGGGTGCCAGCATCGCGGAACTGGCCGACCATGCACGCTTCCGGATGCCTTGGATCAAGGAAGCGGCCATAGCCGACCTCCTCACCGACCGAGGGGCCAACCCCCAACTCCGCTCCTACCTATGGGCCTACCCCGCCGGCATCGACTGGTTCACCAACCTCGCCGACGCCAACAAGCCCACCAGGACAACCGTCCTCCAGGCCGCCTACCGAGACCCGCTAGCCCCAAGCGACCTAGAGTCCCTCTGGCCAACAGGTCCCACCATCGGCGGCCAAGACACCTAAAAACCCCAGGTCAGCGGGGCAACAAGCCGACCGGATGAGAACTTTCTATACGTCTTCAAGGGCGCCGCTTCGCGTCGCCGGCGGCCGCGCGCCCCGGCGCGCCGGGCATGCGGCCTGTCCCGTCCGGTCCCGCCGCGCCGCGTCGCCCGTCCGCCTAGAGTCAGGGCTGCCTAGCCATGGCCTTCCCAGGTGCCTGACTGACGGTCGAGGAAGGACGTGAGCTCAGACATGAACAGATCGAGCAACTCTCGCAACTGAACCACGGTTTGCGGCAACACGTGACCACGAAGCACGCAAGTTGCCTCCATCGCCTGTAGCACCGCACCCGATGCAATGAGAAGACGCTCCCACTGATCACACTCAAGGTCGGTTTGCGAGCGGCGTACGTGATCGTAGATGCGCAGCAATGGCGTGAGTTGGCCATGTGTGAGACCAGATAGAAACTTGTAGTGCATAGGCCCGTTGTCCGGATTCATCAATGCGATGACTTCGGTAATCTTGCGGGTTCCTCTCGGAACTCTGAACGCTTGAGCGTTAGCCCAAGAATCGAGTTCCTGAATCAATCTCTCTCCGGGAACTCCGTATTGTCCAGCATTGCCAGGGTGCTTGATATCACTGCGCACGATTCCGATAGTCCGCTGAACTCTTTCCGTTGCATCAATACTGGCCTCTTGAATCCACCACGACCAGGCAGAAAACTCATAAGCGGAGCGAGCAAGCGCGGCGGAGGAAAAGGCGAGATTGTGCCGCGGATTGGCGGACAGGGCTGTTCCATAGAGGTAGTCTCCGGCGCCCAGGAGGTAGATACCCGCCACTTCCTGGCAGAACTTAACGGGGTTCTGAACAATCCCTCCGCTATAGCTTTGATCATGCTGGTCTATCTCAACGAGAGCTTGGCCGCCGTAGGTTAGATCGAAGATACCCGCGCATTCCCTGGCCAGTGCCTCCACAACGTCCGCGAGATCTGTCAAGGAGTGGTTCATGTCACCCTCACGCCGAAGCTGATCGAGCTGTCTGACTCGGTGCACCACCATCATGCCAGTCGAGTGCAGGCGCCGCTTCTGATTATTCGATGGAGGTTGAGTGGCTAGGGGGAGGTTGAGTGGCTAGGGGGAGGTTGAGTGCCCAGGGCGGCGATGCAGCGCCCATAGGCTTCAGACGATGCTCATCAGGGCGACTCACGGTCACCGATCGGTCAGGTCTGTCAGTGACAGCTGCAGCAAGCAAGGCGGGACTATCTCAGCTTACTTTTTGCGCGTTTTAGTTCAGCCTCCTTTCGCATGCGGTCAGAAGCAAACTTCTCGGCCCGTCTCCGCCATTCGTCGGCTTCCTTGTCTCGCCTGGCGGCAGCTCGTGCGGCTGTCGCTTGCTGACTCTGCTGTCTAGAAGAACTTGCTCTAGAAAGTTTCTTCGCTGCGTCAGCTCTGAATTGCTTTTCTTTCTCTCGGGCGGCAGTTTCCTTCTTGGCTAGATCAAGGCATTGTCTCTCAAGTCTCGCTATTCTAGTCTCAACAAGACTAGAAGAGATGGTATCCACTCTCCTGTCGGATGTGACGTCCGACAGGACAAGGTGCAACAATGCGTTAAGGTAAATTGTCTTGTCCGTCGCGAACTCGGCATCCTCTACAGTTGCATCGTAGCGTCCATGGACGACCTGATTGCGAAGGATGCGCAGTTTCTTCAAGTCAGAGAGAGCCCCATCGTCGAAACGAGGAGATTGGCGGATTATTTTAAGTGCTTTGGAGTAGCTTAGGTCAGGTTCGTCGTCAGCTGATGAAGCTTCAGCAATCAGCGACATATTGCGCTCGATTGAGACCCATGACTTCAAGATTTCGAGGATGGGTGGCTCATTTGAACTGACCAGCTGTCCAACGCGCGGTGCGCTGATGCCCAGGACTTCCGCTAGATCCCTATAGCTATATCCGCTGGCATGCAATGCTGCTATTGACCGAGAACGGATCTCGGCTAGACGATCGATCTGTTTCTTATGATGCTCGATCGCGTCAGTTGTCAGCCAGAAGAGGCGAAGAGGATCTTCTACCTTCTCCAGTTCATCAGGATGGCTCATTGTCCCAGCTTGCCTCTGGAGCTCGAAGGTTGCATACTGAAGATGTTTCCAGACACAGGATCCTAGGCTCCGGCCCAGGTCAGGGTAGGGGGCGCGCGATGCGCGCCCCCTACTTGCGTCTGGCGGAGACTGTGGGATTCGAACCCACGGGACCTGTGTTTCCAGACACAGGATCCAACGGCTTATCAGGCCGCCCCGATCGGCCGCTCCGGCAAGCCTCCCCCAAGGCCGACAAGGGTACCTTAACACAGTCTGGTCGCCTATACAGCCGATGCGTGAAGGCATGCGTACGCGACACGTGTCGGACGGGCGTTGCCGGTCGGGCGGGGGCGAAGCGGGGGCCTCGCGGCCCCCAGCCCCCCGCGGGCCGGAGGGCACGCCCGCGCGAAGCTGTCTGTCACACCGTCTCGCCGTTCGCGCGGGCGCACCCTCCGGGACGGGCGTGGGTGCTAACGCGCTTGCTAACGACGGGGTCGGATGACCTTGGACGGGTGTGGACGGGCGGGAGGTTGCCGCACTGGTCAGGAGACCCGTGGGGACACCCCTGGGCGGTCCTGATCTTGCTACGGATTAGAAGGCTGGTGCGCGGGGCTGGGCCTCACCGCCCTCCGACCGATCCAGGCGCGAGACGGGCCGAGGTCTGTAGGCTCTAGGTACGGGGGAGGAGGGCTTGTGATGACCGCGCAGCCGCAGGACTACCCGGCAGGCGGTACGCCTGTGCCGGAGAAGAGTCTTCGTGCCATCCGGTCCGCTCTGGTGGTGCCGCAGGACCGTGAGGCGTTCGATGCCGGGCTTAAGGCCGTGCTTGATGAGGTGCGCGTCAGTCTGGACTTGGGTGTCCTGAACGACTTCGTACACCTGTGGTGGCTCGCGGCCTGTGACTCGGCCAAAGACCCCGAAGGCCGGCGGCGGATGCATGCGGTGGCCGAGCGCATCCAAGCGGGAGAGACGGTTCCCAAGGGACGACCCGTGCGCGAGGTTCTCGCCGAGCGTGAGGCCCGAGGCTAGTTGTATCGGCTCATCATGACGCCGGAGGTCGAGGAGCAGGTCTCCGCCCTTCCGGACGAGGCTCTCAGCCCCTTCGCCGAGTTGGTCACTCTGTTGGAGGTCTCTCCGTGGAGCGGTCAGCCGTTCGGCAGGTCCAACCCCCGAGGCAACATGCTCACGCTCGCGTTCGGGGACGGCGGCCTTGCCGTCTACTTCGTCCTGGAGGAGCAGCGGGAAGCGTGTCTGATCCGGGTCACATGGCTCTGATCGCCCTGGTGTGCCGAATGCGTGCCGAGGTTCGGTGACGAGCGCGAGAAGCGGCAGGTCAGGGGTGTTCGGCGGTGGGACTGTAAATCCGTCGGCTTAGCCTACCCAGGTTCGAATCCTGGACCCGCCACACCACACAGAACGGCCCCTGACCAGCTACAACGCTGTCAGGGGCCGTTCTCGTTGGGGCCCGCAGGTCCCGGGTGTGCACGGAGCAGTTACGGAACATGGTGGATGCGCTCTGTCGTTCCTGGCCGTTGTCGATGCGGCCGTTCCACGTCTGCTCATGGTCGTCGATGCACCTGGCGTGGACGCGAAGCAACACTTCAATGCCGTGGCCGGCGTGGCGGGCGACTTCGGGGGCTGGGATGTTGGCGGTGGGGTTCAGCTGGTGGTGTTGGCGCGGGTGAAATCGGCCAGGGGCGGAGGGATTTCAGGGGGAGTTCGGTCGTGGTCCAGGGAGCGATGAGGTCCGTGGAGGGTGTAGCGGGGGGAACGACGTGCAGGTGGAAGTGGAGGACGCTCTGCCAGGCCGTCTCTCTCCCTGTGCGCGAGGCCGTCTCGCTCCTGGCCGTGGTCGTGCCGGTGGTGCCCGGCGCATCGCCTGGCAGGTCGCCGCAGCGGAGCACTGAATCCCCCGGCTGAGGGCCACGCCTCTTCCGTGAGGTTGTTGGGGGTCGCTCTCGTGGGGACGGTGGGGCCGTTGGCGGCTGGGCGTGTCCGAGTCGGGGACGAGAGCTGGGTCACACCAGGTGGGGATGGTTTTTTCTTTTTGACTGGTAGAAACTGTAATAAATAGCTTCGGGTGTCGCTGAGGAGGGATGCGCGATGGCCTACATCGTCTACGGGGACTTCAACTGCCCCTACTCCTACCTGGCGAGCCTGCGTGTGGACGAGTTCGTACGGCGAGGCGGGTCCGGCATTGAGTGGCGGGCCGTGGAGCATGATCGGCGGCTGCCGCTCACCGGCACCCCCAGCGGTGCCGCGCAGGGTGAATGGGCCCGGGAGTTGGGGGAGATCGCCGAGGTTTCACGGCCCGGCGAGGCGGTGCCGGAGGCGCCGCCACCGGTGGTCAGCAACACCGGCGCGGCCGTGGCCGCATATGCCGAGGCGTTGACCGACGGTCTGGCCGACGAGGTGCGGCGGGAGATCTTCCGCGCCATCTGGGTGGACGGACGTCACGTGAGCAGCCCGTACGAGATCCGCCGCATCGTCGCGGAGTTGATGTATCCGCAGGCGTCGGCGCTGGACCACCGGTACGGCCCCGACCTGGTGATGGCCGTGGACGCCGGCCGTGTCGCCTCTGGGACTGAGCGGCGCTTCGGCGCGACGGTCAGCGTGCTCGGCGGACCCCTGACGGTGACCGGTCAGCGCCGTATCGAGCGGTGGCGTGCGGAGTGGCAGGGCCTTACGCCGGTGGTCCCGGCCGTCGTCCGCCCGGACGGCGCCGTGCTCCCCGGACTCTCCGGCCTGGGCCGCCTGGCCGAGCTGCTGCCCGTGGCGGCGCCGAAACCGGTCGTCACCGCGGACCGAGAACTCGCCAAGGTCACCTAAGGAAGGCCGGGGGGCGGGACCCCGGCCTTCCAAGGGCGTCAGCCCTTGCGGGCGGGAAGGATCCGCTTCACGGCCAGGCCGGCGGAGACCAGCGTGAAGAGCGCCAGGCCGATCCAGAGGGCCTGCACGCCGAGCCAGGGAGAGGCCGCGGCTGCTCCGCCGAAACCGGCGGCGATGCCACCGATGGGTGGGGTGTTGTACATGACCTACCATTTCCTTTCTTTACGCCAGGCGGCCTGCCAGAAGGCACGGGCCTGGACGATCTGGAGAAAGACGTCGAAGATCATTTCGACGACGATGGTGCCGGCGAGGGCCATCTGCAGCTTGCCGCGCTGCCGGACGGTCACCATGCGCTCCAGCATGAAGATCAACGTGACGGCGGCCCAGACCGGACTGATCTTGATGCCGCCGAGCCAGATGGCCGAGTAGGCGAGCGAGGACAGATAGGCGACGATCACCAGGATGCCGATCAGGGAGAGCAGCTGCCGTCCCCAGTAGGGGCGGGTGATCGGCGTCCAGCCGTAGTCGAGGAGGTTCTCCAGGGCGCCCCGCTTCCAGCGCAGCCTCTGCTGTCCCAGTTCCCGCCAGGTCGGCATCACCTCGGTGGTGAGCGTGCACTCCGGGGGGCACAGGATGCGGAAGCCGAGATGGAGGATGGCGAGCGTCAGCTCGTTGTCCTCGGTCAGGACGCGGACGTCGTAGACGTGGGGGAGGCCGGGGAGGCGCTCGGCCCGGCGGGCCGCGACCACTTCCTGGAGGGTGGCGGCGCGGAAGATGGTGGCGGTGCCGGTCAGGACGAGCGCCTTGCCCTGCACGCGCCGGACGTCCCGCGCGTACCGGGCGTATTCGTTGCGCTGGAACATGCCGACCGTGCCGCCGCCCGGCTTGCCGGTGAAGGTGCCGCCGACCGCGGCGTAGCGGCCGGTGGCCAGGTACTCGACGCCGTGCCGGATGAAACCGGGGTCGAGCGCCGAGTCGGCGTCCATCACCATGATGGCGTCGTCCGGGCCGAAGATCGGCAGGAGGCGGTCGAGGACCTGGTTCAGCGCCCCGGCCTTCTTGTGCTTGTTGCCGCGGGTCCCGACGATCTCGACGCCGCACAGCTGCGCGAACGCGGCGGTGGCGTCGGTGCAGTTGTCGGCGATCACCACGATGTGGTCCGGGGGGCGCTCCTGGCGGCGCAGCGAGGCGATCGTCTCGGTGATCTGCTTGGCCTCGTTGTGCGCCGGGATCAGGACCGTGACGCGCATCGCGTCCGCGCGGGTGGGCGGCAGGTCGCGTTTGCCGTCGTCCTTCTTGCTGTCCTTGGTCCGCCGGTGGGAGTGGGCGGGTGCCGCCTCCGGACGGGCCGGGGCCGGCTCGGTACGGCGAGGTTCGGGTGCCGCCTGGGGACGGGGGCGGGCGGGCACCGGATGCGGGCGGGCCGGCGGTGCGAGCGTGTGCGCCGGCCGGTCGGGCAGGGTCACCGTCGGTGAGCCGCTCGCCGCCTGGAACGTCAGGTGCCCCGTCCCGGGCGTGGTGATCGGACGCTTGGCATGGGCGGATGCGGGGTGTTCGGGCCGTGCGAAACGGTGTCCGGCGGGACGGTCGGGGAGCGTCACGTCGCAGGCGGCCCCGGCGAACGCCGCGGGGTCGAAGGCCGATGGCATGTCAGCGTGCCCCCGTGGTACGCAGCAGGTGCCCGTAGGCGATGACGTTGTCGACGTAGTGGCCGCTGGCGCGGTCGAAGCGTCCACCGCAGGTGATCAGGCGGATCGCCGCGTAGCCGGGATCGCCGTAGACCCGCCGCGTCGGGAAACGGCCCTTGTCGACGCGCTCCACCGAGTCGATCCGGAACACGGCGGTGCGGCCGTCGGCGCGGAGCACTCTCGCCTCGTCGCCCGGGCGCAGGGCGCCGAGGCGGTAGAAGACCGCCGGGCCGCCGGCCGTGTCCACATGCCCGATGATCACGGCCGCGCCCCGGCTGCCGGGCGCGGCACCGAGCCGGTACCAGCCGGCCTCCTGGGCTCGGCTCAGCGGCGGAGTCTCGACGGTCCGGTCCGGGTTCTGGGCCAGCTTCATCAGCGGTGTCCGGACGTCGATCCGCGGTACTTCCAGGCGCAGCGGCGCCGAACGCGGCAGGGCGGGGGTCGTCGAGGGGACGGCCGGGCTGGACACCGACGCCGCGGCGGGCGGCATCGGCGGGCCGGCGGTGGCGGGCTCCTCCCGGAACGCGTGGAAAGCGAGGAATGCCGCCCCGACCAGGCCCGACAGCCCGACGGCCGCGGCCGCCAGGATGCGCGAGCGCCGACCACGACGTTCCACAGACCGACTCCCCGACGTACGACCGATGGTGATCGCCGTAACCCTCGGCGACGGGTGGAACAGTAACGCCTTGACGTGACCAATCGGCCCTTGTCATGAGTGAAGCCGCAGATGAGCGGCATGGGACGGATGCGGTGCGCGGTGTGCCGCCGAGCGTCCGGTGGCTCTCTCGACGGGGCGGACCGCTACGCGGAGTCATGGACCAAATCCCCCGGATGCTCACCGGGTCCAACGTTCTGACCTGTGAAAACGTCAACCATCGGACTTCTGGCCGAGGTTTCGGCCGGTCCGCGCGGCAATATCATCAAACAGGGCGAAACCGGACGGTGGATACAAAGATCGCTGTCCGGAAGTGGTCACCTTGGCCGGGTCGAAAATCGAGCCGGACGATGGCTGCCGTCTCCGGTTCACACCTCTGATCAGCAGTCCTGCGGCCGGGCGGCGGCGGGCGCGTCGACCTGGGACTGCCAACCGGCGCGCCCTCCCTGTCTGAAATTCTCCGCGGACAGTGGTATATGGTGCGTCCGGCCCGTGTAAGACGTCCCTCCAGATCGTGGACACGGACGGTGACCGGGGGACGGGCGGGGCGTGTAGCGCATGTTGACCTTGACGTTGCGTCAACGTCTGTAATAGGGCCATGCGGATCGGTGAACTCGCCGCACTGGTCGGGGTGTCGTCCCGGACAGTGCGGCATTACCACCGCCTGGGGCTGCTGCCCGAGCCGGAACGGCGCGCGAACGGGTACCGCGAGTACCGGCTGCGGGACGCGGTCCTGCTCGCCCGGATACGGAGGCTGACCGAGCTGGGCCTTTCGCCGGCCGAGATCAGCGACGTCCTGGCCGACGATCAGGGCCGCGAACTGCGTGAAGTCCTGGTCGAGCTGGACGCGGACCTGGCCCGGCAGCAGCAGGCGATCGAGGCGGGGCGGGCCCGGCTCGCCGCGCTGCTGGCCGAGGCGGAGCTGCGGCCCGACTCGGCGGTGTCCCCGGAGATGGCGGAGGTCCTGCGGGGGCTGCCGCACGGATCGGGGTTCGCCGAGCTCGACCGGGGCCTGCCGGCGCTGGTCGACACCGCGTCCGAGCCCACCGAGCGGGCCAGGTTCGCCGAGATGCTGCGTCCGCTCGCCGAGCCGGAGGCCAGTGCGCGGGCCGCCGAACTCTACGCGCGCATGGACGAGATCGCGGACGCGCCGCGGGACGATCCCCGGGTCGCCGCGCTCGCCGAAGATCTCGCCGCCTACCTGCCCCCGGAACTGGCGGCGCTCCTGGTCGAGCACGGCGCGGACACCGGATGGCTGGACGAGTTGTCCGCCGCGCAACGCGAGGTGTTCCGGTCGCTGGTGGCGATCCTGAAGGACCGGTCGTGTTGAAGACGGCCAGGGCCGCGCTGCTCGCGCTGGTGCCCGCCGAGCTGATCGTCCTCGTCCTGGTCGCGTCGGGCGCGCCGTTGCCGCGGCCGGTGCTCCTTGTGACGAACGACCCCGGCTCCGGAACGGCCAAGGCGCGCCGAGCCCACCGGGAAGGTGTGCCGATCGTCGACGAGCGGACGTTCCTCGCCCTCCTCGAAAACGTCCGGCCGGGAACACCGCACGGGGCCAAGGAGCCGGCGCCGCCGCCCGGGAGACCGCCCGGGAGACCGTCCGGGCGGACCGGCCCGCTGGAAGGACGCCGCGTGCTGGTCCTCGGCGGAACCCACCCCGCTTCGTCCGCCGCGCGGAGCCGGGTCGTCGAGCTGGGCGGTGCCGCGGCCGTGAACCTGTCCGCAAGCGTCACGGACGTCGTCGCCTTGGACGGCGGCGAGAACGACCGGCGAATGGAACGGGTCGTCGCCCTGGAAGTGCCCGTTCACGAAGAACGGTGGCTCAGGGCACCGGAAAGAGCGGAGACGGAACGCGTGTCGCCGATGGTGCTGCCGCGCGGTGCGGCCATCGACCTGCCGGCCGGGACGCGGTGGACGGTCGCCGCGTCCTGGGTTCAGCACGCGTCCTGCGAGGTGGACGTGGTGGCCTTCGCGCTCGACGAGGACGACCAGGTGTCCTGCGACGAGGACTTCGTGTTCTACGGCGCCGCCGAATCCCCGGACGGGGCGGTGCGCCTCGCCGCCGACGGCCCCACCGAGCAGGCGATCGCCATCGATCTGGCCGCGCTGCCCGAAGCCGTCCGGAAGGTGACCGTCGCGGCCGCGATCGACGGCAGAGCGACGTTCGGTGAACTCGGCCCGGTCGAACTCGGGATCGGACCGGACGACGGCGAGCGGGCGGTCGCGCAGGCGACCCTCGACGCCGGGACGAGCGAGCGGACGATGCTGCTCGCCGAGATCTACCGGCGCGGCCCGCGGTGGCGGCTCCGCGTGGTCGGGCAGGGCCACGACTTCGGCCTGGCCGAGCTGGCGCGCGGCTTCGGCGTCGACGTCGAGGACTGAGGCCGATACAGCAGGGCGGCGGCCCGGCGCGCCCCGTGTGCGGGTTCGGTCTACCGGCCCCGGGCGGGCCGTCCACCGTGTAGACCTGCATCCGTGCAGGTGAATTATGTGAGCGAGGCGACGCCGGGACGGGAGAACGAGGACTTCGTGGCGGCGGGGCCCGGATGGGTCGTGCTGCTGGACGGGGCGACGGCCCCGCCGGGGGTGGACAGCGGGTGCCGGCACGACCCGGTATGGCTGGTGCGGAGACTGGGCGGCCGGATCGCGGCGCTGCTCGCGCTGGAGGAGGGCCGGCCGCTGCCCGACCTGGTCGCCGAGGCCATCAAGGTGACGGGCGAGGCGCACGCGGGGACATGCGATCTGGAGAATCCGGACAGCCCGTCGGCGACGGTGTCGCTGCTGCGCCGCCGCGACGGGGCGGTGGAGTGGTACGTCCTCGCCGACTCCCCGATCGTGATGGACGCCGGCGAGATCAGGGTGTTCCGGGACGACCGGGTCGACCATCTGCCCAGCTACACCCTCGAAGGCGTGCGGAGGTCGCGGAACAGCCCCGGCGGGTTCTGGGTGGCGAGCACGAAACCGGAGGCCGCGTACGAGGGGCTGACCGGCGAGGTGCCGGTCGAGGGCCTCACACGCGCGGCGGTGCTGAGCGACGGCGCGTCCCGGCTCGTGGAGCGGTTCGAGCACATGGGCTGGGACGACCTGCTCCGCCTCCTCGACGAGGAAGGCCCGCGGGAGCTCGTCAGGCGCACCCGGGCCGTGGAGGCGTCGGCGGCCGGCCGGCCGAGAGGCAAGCGGTTCGACGACGCCACCGCGGTCTTCGTACGTTTCTGACGGCTGCCGGGCGGGGCATTCCGGCGGGCGCCGCACCCGGACTCCGGAAGAGCCTTATGCGGTTCGCGCCATGCCCTCGGGCCGTGTATGGTTTTACTGCGCGAACGACGCAAGCCCCTTTAGCTCAGTCGGCAGAGCGTCTCCATGGTAAGGAGAAGGTCTACGGTTCGATTCCGTAAAGGGGCTCACGACACACGGGCCGCCCTCCGGCATCACCGGACGGCGGCCTTCGTCGTCCCCGCGGTTCCTGCGCCGGAGCCGAGGAGCCGGGAACGAGTTGATTCGCTCCATAGCGGGGCCTGTGGTACCGTCCCACCGGTTCCAGCAGGACGTTTCACGGCTCATCGGCGCGCCCGATGTCCCGGAGACGGTCCGGTGGAGCCCGCGAAGCCGAAGCCCCGATCTCGATCCGGGTTGTCGCGTTTCCAGGGTTCGGTGAGCATCCGGTATCCTTGTAATCCGGTCACACCGACCATCACGGCGGGGTAGCTCAGTCAGGCAGAGCAAGCGGCTCATAATCGCTGTGTCGCCGGTTCAAGTCCGGCCCTCGCTACTACCCATGTCTCTCACCTCCGTCCCGGAGGTGAGCAGGCTGGGTCGAATCGCCGGCCGCCCGCCAGGGCGGCCGCGGCCCGAAGTTCCATGTCCCTTACCCAGAAAGGCACTCCATCGTGGCTGCCACCGACGTCCGGCCGAAGATCACGCTGGCCTGCCAGGAGTGCAAGCACCGCAACTACATCACGCGGAAGAACCGGCGCAACGACCCGGACCGCCTTGAGATCAAGAAGTACTGCCCCAACTGCAGGACGCACCGTCCGCACCGGGAAACCCGCTAGCTGAGGCCCGGACGGAGGAGTACTGCCCGCTGTGTTCAAGGCACAGGGCCAGGACCCACCGTCCGCACCGGGAAACCCGCCAGTTGAGCCGGGTCGCTCCAGGCCCCGCCGAAGCGGCTGCTTCTTCGCACGCTTGCCCTGACATGATCAGCCCGTCCTCGCCACTGAGACCCGCGAGGGCGGGCTGAACGTCGTTCTGTTACCGTCCGAGCGAAGACGGGACAGGATGTGCTCAGGGGGCGCCCGGGCATGGATGCCCCGTTCGACCTAGAGGGACGGAATGCATGGCACTCAACCGTGATTTCATCGGGCGGAGCTTCCCGCCCAGCGAACCGTACGAGGTCAGCCGGGTGAAGATCCGCGAGTTCGCGGACGCGATCGGCGACCACAACCCGATCTACCGCGACCAGGAGGCGGCCAAGGCGGCCGGGTACCCCGACGTCATCGCGCCGCCCACCTTCCCGATCGTCGTCTCGCTCGGCAACGCCGGTCTCGCCGACCCCGAACTCGGGCTGAACTACGCGATGGTCGTGCACGGTGAGCAGCGCTTCGAGTACACCCGCCCGCTGCGCGCCGGCGACGTCGTCACCTGCACCGCGACGATCACCGAGATCAGGTCGATCGGCAACAACGAGAAGATGGTCATCGAGACCGACGTCAAGACGACCGAGGGCGAACTGGTCTGCAAGTCCTACAACGTGATCGTGGAGCGGGGTGCCTGATGACCGCCAAGGTGAACTACGCCGACGTCGAGGTCGGCACCGAGATCCCCGCGCAGACCTACGCGATCGACCGCGCCGACCTCGTCATGTACGCGGGCGCGTCCGGCGACTTCAACCCGATCCACTGGCGCGAGTCCGTCGCCAAGGCCGTCGGCCTCCCCGACGTCATCGCGCACGGCATGTACACGATGGCGCAGGGCGGCCGGTTCGTCACCGACTGGGCGGGCGACCCCGGCGCCGTCGTGGACTACGGGGTACGGTTCTCCTCTCCGGTCGTCGTCCCCGACGAGGGCGGCGCGACACTGGAGATCAGCGGCAAGGTGGAGGAGAAGCTCGACGACAGCAAGGTCGTCGTGGCGCTCACCGCCAGGTCCAACGACCAGAAGGTCCTCACGCGCGCGAAGGCGGTCGTCAAGCTCGCCTGAACGGGAGCGACGCATCGGCCGGGGCCGTCCCGGCCGATGCCGCCATGGGGGCCGGGCACGTACGGGAGGGAAGACGACGTGGCGGTGATCGCCGAAGAGGTGAACCTGGCCGGATACACCACACTGCGGCTGGGCGGCCCCGCCCGGCGGTTCGTCGAGGCGACGACCGAGGCCGAACTCGTCGCCGCGATCCGCGCGGCCGACGACGAAGGCGAACCCGTCCTCGTGCTCGGCGGCGGCAGCAACCTGGTCGTGTCCGACGACGGCTTCCCCGGCACCGTCGTGCACATCGGCACCCGCGGCACCGAACGCACCGCCGCCGAGGGCGGCACCGTCCACGTCCGCGCCCAGGCCGGCGAGGACTGGGACCCGTTCGTCGCCCGCTGCGTCGCCGACGGTCTCGCCGGCGTCGAATGCCTGTCCGGCATCCCCGGCCGCGTCGGCGCCACCCCGATCCAGAACGTCGGCGCCTACGGGCAGGACGTCAGCGAGACGATCATCGAGGTCCGCGCCTACGACCGGGAGTCCCGGGCCGTCGTCACGCTCGACCGCGCCGCCTGCCGCTTCACCTACCGGCACAGCGTCTTCAAGGGCAACGACCGGTACGTCGTCCTGGACGTGACGTACGCGCTCCACGAGGCCGAGGAGTCGCAGCCCATCGCCTACGCCGAACTGGCGCGCAAACTGGGCGTACGGCCGGGGGAGCGGGTCACGCTGAAAGAGGCCCGCGACGCCGTCCTCGAACTGCGGCGCGGCAAGGGCATGGTCCTGGACGCCGCCGACCCCGACACCCGCAGCGCCGGATCGTTCTTCACCAACCCCGTCCTCGACCCCGAGCAGCTCGCCGAACTCCAGCGCCGCGTCGCCGAGCGCCTCGGCCCGGACGCGACGTTCCCGCGCTACCCGGAGACCGGCGACCGGGTCAAGACGTCCGCCGCCTGGCTCATCGACCGCGCCGGATTCGCCAGGGGCCACGCTCTCGGCCCCGCCCGCATCTCCACCAAGCACACCCTCGCCCTCACCAACCCCGGCGGCGCCAGCACCGCCGACTTGCTCGCGCTGGCCCGCGAGGTCCGCGCCGGCGTCCGCGACGCGTTCGGGGTCGAACTGGTCAACGAGCCCGTCCTCGTCGGGGTCGCGCTCTGATCCGGTAGGGTCGGAAACGTCGAGGGGGAGTAGTCCCAATCGCGTGATCGACATACTGGCGCCGCCGGTGGCGCCCGGTCGCGCGGGCCCGGTGCGCACCGCGGCGGACGAGACCCTCGGCCTGGCAGTCCATGCCGGGCCGGGGTCGCGTGTGCTCAACCCCCGCCCTTCGCCCGGCGTCCGAGCGAGAGGGAACCGGTGTCCGCCTTCCTCATCAGCCTGGCCGTGATCTTCGTTGCCGAGCTGGGCGACAAGAGCCAGCTCATGGCCATGACCTTCGCCACCCGTTTCCGCGCCGCGCAGGTGCTGATCGGCATCACGGCCGCGACCGCGCTCGTCCACCTGGCGAGCGTCGCCCTCGGTGCGGCGCTCGGCGCCGCGCTCCCCACCGGCCCGATCTCGATCCTCGCCGGGCTCGCGTTCCTCGGCTTCGCGCTGTGGACGCTCCGCGGCGACGAACTGGACGAGGACGAACGCGCGAAGGCCCGCCGCGCCAAGGGCTCGGCGATCCTCGCCGTCGGCGGCGCGTTCTTCCTGGCCGAACTGGGCGACAAGACCATGCTCGCCACCGTCACCCTCGCCGCCGACCACGGCGGGCTCCTGGCGCTGGCCGGTGTGTGGGCCGGTTCGACGATCGGCATGGTCGCCGCCGACGCGCTCGCCATCGCCGCCGGCCAGATGCTCGGCCGGAAACTCCCCGAGCGCGTCATCAAGTACGGTGCCGCCACGGGATTCGCCGTCTTCGGCGCCCTCCTGCTGGTCGAAGGGATCACCGCCTGACGGGACGCGGAAGCGAGCGGGCTCGGCCGCGTCCGCCGCCTAGCCCGCGAGCCAGGCGTCCACCCCGGCCAGCAGCCGCTTCCGCACGTCATCGGGGGCGGCCGACGCCCTGATCGACTGCCGGGCCAGCTCCGCCAGCTCCACGTCGGAGAACCCGTGCTCGGCGCGGACCAGCTCGTACTGGCGGGCCAGCCGCGACCCGAACAGCAGCGGATCGTCCGCGCCCAGCGCGATCGACGCGCCCTCCTCGTACAGCCGCCGCACCGGAACCTCCGATGCCGTCGCCGCCACCCCGAGACCCACGTTCGACGCCGGGCACACCTCCAGCGTCACGCCCCGCTCGACGATCCGCGCCAGCAGCCGCGGGTCCTCCACGGCGCGGACACCGTGCCCGATCCGGTCGGCGGCCAGCATGTCCAGGCACTCCCGGACGCTCGCCGGGCCGAGCAGCTCACCGCCGTGCGGGCTCGACAGCAGCCCGCCGCGCTTGGCGATCCGGAACGCCCCCTCGAAGTCGTAGGCCCGGCCCCGCCGCTCGTCGTTCGACAGCCCGAACCCGACCACGCCCCGGCCCGCGTACCGGACGGCCACCCGCGCGAGCGTCTTGGCGTCCAGCGGATGCCGGGTCCGGTTCGCCGCGATCACCACGCCGATGCCGACGCCGGCCGCCTCCGCCGCCTCCCGCGCCGCGTCCAGGATCAGCTCCACGGTCGGGGTCAGCCCGCCGAACTTCGCCATGTAGCCGCTCGGATCGACCTGGATCTCCAGCCAGCCCGAGCCCTCCGCCGCCTCGTCCTCGGCCGTCTCGCGCAGCAGGCGGCGCAGGTCGTCCGGCGTCTGCAGCACCGAACGCGCGATGTCGTACAGGCGCTGGAACCGGAACCAGCCGCGCTCGTCGGTCGCGTGCAGCCGGGGCGGCCAGTCCTCGACGAGGGCGTCCGGCAGGTGGACGCCGTGCACGCCGGCGAGTTCCACGAGCGTCGAATGCCGCATCGATCCGGTGAAGTGCAGGTGCAGATGCGCCTTCGGGAGCTTGGCCACGTCCGGGCGGGCGGAGCCGCGCGGGGCGGGGGCGGGCTCCCGGTGGTCCGGCATGGAGTGGTCCTGGGCCGGACGGGCTGAAACGGTACGGGCCTCCATGTGCCAATGTTGCCGGATCCGCGGGCGTCTCGAACCCCTGTCCCCGCGAGATCACCACACCGGACTACCCCGCATGACACGCGGCGGCCATCCGCCCATGGGCACCTCAGAAAAAAACTTTGGAACCGCGTGCAACCCCCTGTCCGCACCGTGCGTATACGAGGGGCGCCAGAGAGAAACGGGCACCCCCCGCGAGAACGACCCGGGCAGAAAGGGACACACACCATGATCACGCTGAAGGCCGCTTTGATCGCCGCGTCCGCCGTCGGAACCGTCGCCGTCGGCGGCGGCGCGACCTGGGCGATGACGGGCACCCACCACGAGGCCGGCCTCCAGTCGAACGGCGCCAAGGCTCCCGCCGCGACCAGCGAGCTGCGGCACACCGCGCCGAAGACGCTCCCGACCTGCATCCCGGCGAAGCCCGGCCTGCCCGAGGGCAAGCTCCCCGCGACCGGCCTGCCCAAGGCCGACATCCCCAAGACCGGCGTGAAGAAGCAGGTCGAGCAGCACCTCAAGCAGAACCCGGTCACGAAGAACCTGCCGAAGACCGAACTGCCCGAGACCGACGTGCCGGGCGCCAAGGTCCCGGGTGTCGACGCCCCCGGCGTCAAGAGCCCGGACGTCAAGGGCCAGCTCCCCGCGCACCTGCCGGCCTGCGCGCCGACCGCCCCGGGCCTGCCGACCGACGCCCCGGCGCCGAGGCCGTCCGCGGCCGTCCCCGCCAAGCCCGGCCTGCCCGCCGTCCCGAAGCTCGACTGCAGCAAGCTGATGCCGGCGGTCAAGGTCGGCGGAACGGTCGAGAAGACCGTCATGCTGCCGAAGGGCCTGCGCTACACCTCGGCCGCCTCGGGCTCCGCCGAGCTGCGCAAGCGGAAGATCTGCGCGATCACGCAGAAGTGGACCGGCAAGGCCGGCCAGTGGCTCACCGTCGAAACGCTGAAGACGCCCGCCGGCATGACCCAGAATCAGCTCCGGCAGGCGCTGCGGCTGCCCGAGGGCGGCAGCCCGGTCACCGTGGCGGGCTTCGCCGGCTGGCGGGCCCCGAACGGCAACGGGGTGCTGCTGTTCGACCCGAACGGCTACTCGCTGTTCGTCAACGGCAGCCCCGTCCTCGCCGGCGGGCTGCGGGACGTGGCGACCGCGCTGGGGCAGGCGCGGTAACACCACAGGCGCGAGCGGGCGGCCCTGGCGCGGGGGCCGCCTGCTCTCGGTGACATCGACCGGAACCGCACTAGCCGGGACGGAGCACAGTGGGGCGTCGAGACGACGAGTCGTTCGTGGAGTTCGTGGCGGCACGCGGCGATGCCCTGCTGCGCACCGCGTCGTTGATGTGCGGGGCCCGGCAGGACGCCGAGGACATCCTGCAGACCGCGCTTGAGAAGGCTTACCGCCATTGGGGGCGGCTGGAGGCGGGCAGCGATCCGGAACCGTACGTCCGCCGGATCCTGGTCAACCTCATCATCAGCCGCGCCCGCCGGTGGAAGGTGCTCCGGGAGATTCATATGGCGCGACTCCCGGAGACACCGGCCGCCTCACCGAACCACGCCGTCGAGCTGAGGGGGACGCTCATGGACGAGCTGCGCAAGCTCGGCCCGCGGCAGCGTGCGGTACTGGTCCTGAGGTTCTGGGAGGACCTCTCGGAGGCGGAGACGGCGCAGGCGCTCGGCTGTTCGGTCGGAACGGTCAAGAGCCAGGCGTCCCGGGGGCTCGCCAGGCTCCGGGAGCGCCTCGACACGAACCTGGCGCCACTGGGGAGATGAGCGATGGACCTGGAGAGTGAACTGCGGAAGGCCATGGCCGAGCAGGTGGCCGCGGCGACCGCGTCCCCCTCGCTCGCCGCGGACGTCAAGCGGCGGCACCGCCGCCGGGCGGCCCGGATCCGCGCCGCCGCGGGCGTCGCGGCCGCATCGGTCGCCGCGCTCGCCCTCGTGCCCACCTACCAGTCGTTCCAGGCCACGCCGGCCGGGAACGCCGAGACGCCACGTCCCACGAACACCGTCTCGGCGCACCGGCCACCGGAGCGGTCTCCCGCCCCCGATGTCCCCGTGTCCTCGCCGTCCAAGGGGAGGACCGAGGCGGGTGCCTCGCCGAGACCGGCCACGCGTCCCTCCTCCGGCGGGGGGACGGGACCGGACAGGCCCGGCGTGGGCGACGTGACCGGACGGCTGCCGCGCTGGATCACCTACATCCCGGACGCTCTTGCCTCCACCGGCCCCTGCGCCGTGACCGAGGACGCCGGCCGCAAGACCACGACCTGCCAGTGGCGCGGCAAGACCGGCTGGGTGGAGATCGCTCTGGTGAAGAGCGGCGGGCTCACCGGCCCCGCCGACCTCATGAAGACGACGGGCGTCCCAGGCCGTACGTCCGTGCGGGGGGCGCCCGCGCTGACCGCCGACCGTCCCGACTCGGCGCGCCAGATCTCGTGGCTGGCGCGGCCCGGGGTCGGTGTCACCGTCACCGCCAAGGGAGCGCCCAAGGACCAGCTCATGCGCATCGCCGAGGGCGTGCGCCCCTGAGGGGAGACCACGGGAAAAGAAACCGGCCCCGGGCGGCGTGCGCCCGGGGCCGGTTCGTACGTCGGCGGGGTCAGCTCGCCTCGGAGAGCAGCTTCGCGACCCGCGAGACGCCCTCGACCAGGTCATCGTCGCCCAGCGCGTAGGAGAGACGGAAGTAGCCCGGCGTGCCGAACGCCTCACCCGGCACCAGCGCGACCTCCGCCTCCTCCAGGATCAGCGACGCCAGCTCCACCGACGTCTCCGGACGCTTGCCGCGCAGCTCCTTGCCCAGCAGCGCCTTCACCGACGGGTAGGCGTAGAACGCGCCCTCCGGTTCGGGGCAGACCACGCCCGGGATCTCGTTCAGCATCCGCACCATCGTCTTGCGGCGCCGGTCGAACGCCGCCCGCATCTCCGCCACCGCCGACAGGTCACCGGTCACCGCGGCGAGCGCGGCGGCCTGGGACACGTTCGCCACATTGGACGTCGCGTGCGACTGGAGGTTCTGCGCGGCCTTGACCACGTCCGCCGGGCCGATCAGCCAGCCCACGCGCCAGCCCGTCATCGCGTACGTCTTCGCGACGCCGTTCAGGACGATCGTCCGGTCGGCCAGCTCCGGCACCACCACCGGCATCGAGTGGAACTCGGTGTCGCCGTACACGAGGTGCTCATAGATCTCGTCGGTGACGACCCAGAGGCCGTGCTCGTCCGCCCAGCGTCCGATGGCCTCGATCTCGTCCCGCGAGTACACGGCCCCGGTCGGGTTGGACGGCGATACGAACAGCAGCACCTTCGTCCGGTCCGTGCGGGCCGCCTCCAGCTGCTCGACGCTCACCCGGTAGCCGGTGGTCTCGTCGGCGACGACGTCCACGGGCACGCCGCCCGCCAGCTTGATCGACTCGGGGTAGGTCGTCCAGTACGGGGTCGGGACGAGCACCTCGTCGCCCGGGTCCAGCAGCGCCGCGAACGCCTCGTACACCGCCTGCTTGCCGCCGTTGGTCACGAGGACCTGATTGGCCTCGACCTTGTACCCGGAGTCGCGTTCGGTCTTCTCGGCGATGGCGGCGCGCAACTCGGGCAGCCCGCCCGCCGGCGTGTACTTGTGGAAGCGCGGCACCCTGCAGGCGGTCACCGCGGCCTCGACGATGTAGTCCGGTGTCGGGAAGTCGGGTTCGCCCGCCCCGAACCCGATGACCGGGCGGCCCGCCGCCTTCAGCGCCTTGGCCTTGGCGTCGACGGCCAGCGTGGCGGACTCGGATATCGCGGCGATGCGCTTGGAGATGCGAGGACGGTCAGTGCTCATGGCTCTATCGTTACAGACGCCGGTCCATGACCCGAGCCATATATCCGGGCTGGTCGGACGGGATTCGCCGCCGCCCGGAGGACGATCTCCGGGTATCGGTTCGACGCGGGGCCCTCGGCCACGTAGACTCACCCTCCAAGTGGCGTGTCCCCGCCATACGAGCCTGTCCGCACGCGGGCATCGACATGAGGCCGTAAGCTGGGACCCGGCACCATCCCGGTCCCATGGCCGGGTGTTCTCCGTAGCCGGAGAACGAAGGGCAGTGGCTCAATTGGTAGAGCTCCGGTCTCCAAAACCGGCGGTTGGGGGTTCGAGTCCCTCCTGCCCTGCGAGGTGCGGTGCGCGCACCCGTTCCGGCCGCGTCACGGCGGCGCCGTGACGCTCCGCGGTACGGAACCGCGCGGCAACCACAGGGTGGTTGGATCACGACCTATGAGGTGAACGGCGGCAAATGGCGACTGAGACTCGCGAAGAGCCCGAGGCCAAGGACGAGGGCAAGAGCAGGAAGAAGTCCCCTTCCGGGCGGACGTCGCCTTCGCTTTTCGTGCGCCAGGTCATCGCTGAGCTGCGCAAGGTCATCTGGCCCACGCGGCGGGAGCTCGTCACCTACACGACCGTCTCGCTCGTGTTCGTGTTGATCATGGTCGCGGTCGTCTCCGGTTTCGACTACGGGCTGCAGAAGGGCGTCTACGCCATCTTCGGCTGACGTCGCGCGGCCGGGGCCGTGTACCCGGTAGACCCGCCGTAACCTTGCAAGTCCATCACCGAAGACCGAGAGAAAGAGTCGCCGTGTCCGAGCCCTCACAGCCCTACGACGAGGCCGTTGACGAGGCCCAGTCCGCTGCGGCTGCTGCGGCAGACCAGGCGGCGGAGCCCGCCGAGGAGACGGCCGAGGCGGCCGTGTCCGCCGGCGACGCCGAACCCGCGGACACGAAGCTCGAAGGCGAGGGTCCCGCGCCGGACGCCGCCGAAGGCGCCGCCGAGCTGGCGGAGGCCGTCGAAGGCGAGGGCGAGGAGGCCGCGCCCGAGCCGCCGGCCGACCCGTACGCCGACTTCAAGATGCAGCTCCGGCTCCAGCCGGGCGACTGGTACGTCGTCCACTCGTACGCGGGCTACGAGAACCGGGTCAAGACCAACATCGAGACCCGGACGCAGACCCTCAACATGGAGGACTACATCTTCCAGATCGAGGTCCCGCAGCACGAGGTGACCGAGATCAAGGGCGGCAAGCGCCAGAAGGTCAACGAGAAGGTCCTGCCGGGCTACATCCTCGTCCGCATGGAGCTGACCGACGAGTCGTGGGCCGCCGTCCGCAACACGCCGGGCGTCACCGGGTTCGTCGGCCTGCTGAACAAGCCGTCCCCGCTGAGCCTGGACGAGGTCGCCAGCCTGCTGGCCCCCGCGCCCGAGGAGGGCGTCGCCAAGACCGCCAAGGAGCAGGCGAAGGCCCCGGCCACCGTGGACTACGAGGTCGGCGAGTCCGTCACTGTCATGGACGGCCCGTTCGCCACCCTCCCCGCCACCGTCAACGAGATCAACGCCGAGCAGCAGAAGCTCAAGGTCCTGGTCTCGATCTTTGGCAGGGAGACGCCGGTCGAGCTGTCCTTCAACCAGGTCTCCAAGATCTGACCGCCTCCGGGATCTGCCCGGGTCTCCGAGATCCGACACGGTCTCGACGCCCGGTCCTGCTCGCTCCGGTCAGGCCGTATCCTTGACAGGCCGTCCTCGCGTCAGCGGGGACGGGTTCGGGTTCCCGCCCTCCGGTCTCCGGCGGGACGGGCACCCATCGGCCCCGCTCCCGCGGGGATGACCCCCCAGAAACGTGGCCGCCCTCGTAAAGGTGCGGCTGTGCTCCCCGCGCACGCGGGGCTGCGGGGTCGACCAAGGTCCCAACGCGGCGGTCTAGTTCCGCCCGCCGTGTTGCCCGGTGTCCGGGAGTCGGGACCACAGCGAAACGGAACACAGAGGGAGAGGCATGCCTCCCAAGAAGAAGAAAATCGCCGCGTTGGTGAAGGTCCAGCTCCAGGCCGGTGCGGCCACTCCGGCGCCGCCGGTCGGTACCGCGCTCGGTCCGCACGGCGTCAACATCATGGACTTCTGCAAGCAGTACAACGCTGCCACGGAGTCCCAGCGCGGCAACGTCATCCCCGTAGAGATCACCATCTACGAGGACCGGTCGTTCACCTTCGTCACCAAGACCCCGCCGGCCGCGCAGCTCATCCTGAAGGCCGCGGGCGTGGAGAAGGGCAGCGGCGAGCCGCACAAGACCAAGGTCGGCTCGGTCACCCGTGACCAGATCCGCGAGATCGCCACGACCAAGATGCCCGACCTCAACGCCAAGGACCTGGACGCCGCCGAGAAGATCGTCGCCGGCACCGCGCGGTCGATGGGGATCGACGTCAAGTAAGTCACCCGGTGGGAGGGCCGGCGCCGGCCCGTACCACGAGTTCCATTGGAGGAACGAGCATGAAGCGCAGCAAGGGCTACCGCGCCGCCGCGGAGAAGATCGACCGGGAGCGGCTGTACAGCCCGGCCGAGGCCGTGAAGCTGGCCAAGGAGACCGCGGTCACCAAGTTCGACGCGACCGTCGAGGTCGCGCTGCGGCTGGGCGTCGACCCGCGCAAGGCCGACCAGATGGTGCGCGGCACCGTCAACCTGCCGCACGGCACCGGTAAGACCGCCCGCGTGCTGGTCTTCGCGGTCGGCGCGAAGGCGCAGGAGGCGGAGTCGGCGGGCGCCGACCTGGTCGGCTCCGACGACCTGATCGAGCGGATCCAGGGCGGTTTCCTGGACTTCGACGCGGTGGTCGCCACGCCGGACCAGATGGGCAAGGTCGGACGGCTCGGCCGGGTGCTGGGCCCGCGCGGCCTGATGCCGAACCCGAAGACCGGCACGGTCACCATGGACGTGGCGAAGGCCGTGTCCGACATCAAGGGCGGCAAGATCGAGTTCCGGGTCGACCGGCACGCGAACCTGCACTTCATCATCGGCAAGGCGTCCTTCGACGAGCGCCGGCTGGTGGAGAACTACGCGGCGGCGATCGAGGAGATCCAGCGGCTCAAGCCGTCCGCGGCGAAGGGCCGGTACGTCAAGAAGGCGTCCCTGACGACCTCGATGGGCCCGAGCATCCCGGTGGACCCGAACGCGGTCCGCAACCTGACCGCGGAGTTCGAAACCGCTTGATCGCATCGGCTCGCCGGTAGCGGCGACCGTCACGACAGGGCGTCCCCACCCGGGGGCGCCCTGTCGCGTTTCCGCGTTCTACCGGGTGGATACATCGGGTCGCGTCCGCAACCGGACAATTCGTCGCACGATTGTTTTGTTACCCGCGGGGAACCTGGTGTTGAATTGCCGTCGTGAAGCGTCGAACCGACCGGGCCATCGCCATTTCCGCCGTGACCGCGGTGGCCGTCGTGCCCACGGTGATCCTGATGGTGGTCAAGGTCGGCGGTGATTCCGCCAAGGACGCCGGGTCGATGCCGCCGGCCGCGGCCATGGCCCAGCGGGACCGGACGAACCCGAACGGGACGGCGTCCGGGACGGTCTCCCCGGGCGCGTCCGCGGCACCGGGCGCGAGCCCCGGCAACGGCCCCGGCTCGGGCGCCCCCGGCACGGGGAACGGCGGTGGCGCGCACGGGCTGCCCACGGCCCCGCCTCAGCCCGGCCCCAGCCTGCACTCCTTCACCCGCAAGACGGACATGAAGGTGACGATCGGGTCGGGCGGCGACTATCAGCACGCCACGGAGACGGCCTCGTTCACCCTGTGGCCGAAGTTCGCGATGAGCGCGACCGGTGTCACGCAGACGATGCAGAGCGGCGAGCTGAGCAAGGTCACCAAGAAGGTGATCGTGAGCGGGAACACGCTCAGGGGCTACGACGGGACGAAGTGGACGACGTCCACGCTCACCGCGGCGCAGCTGGGCAGGCTGCAGAACGAGTCCGACCCCCGGCAGTTCACCTTCATGATCGGGACGCTGCCCGGGATGACCGCGAGCGAGCCGGACGCGTCCGGCCGGACGAACTTCACGGCGCAGGCGCTGATGGGCAGCGTGTACGCGCTGCTTCCGCAGGAGACGGCGGCCCGGTTCCGCCCCCTGGTACCGGACGGCACCGGCTGCGGGCTCGACCTGTGGGCCGACAGCAGGGCCCGCCCGACGTCGATCGTGCTGAACGCGCAGGGGCCCGGCGCGTCCTTCAACGGGTCGATGGCCTTCGGCTCCTACCGCTGACGCGGCCTTCTCGCGCGTTCCGTGCCCTGCCGTAGGGCCGGTCGCGGGCTACGCCGTTGGTCGTACCGCTTGGAGAGTCGTTCGTACCACCGGGGGATGTCGAGCTGTTGCCATCCCGGGACACTGGGAACACCAGAAGGACGACAAGGGAGGCTCGACTCTCATGAACCGACGACTCGTGGTGGCGGCCGGCGGCACCGCCGTGGGGGCCGCGCTCGTCCTGTCCGGATGCAACGGGGACGGGTCGGCGAACACGGACAACATGAAGCTCAGCGCCGGTGAGGCGCTGCTGAAGACGTCGCAGAAGACGGGGCAGGCCGACACGTTCAAGGCCGACCTGACCGTGACCGGCACCGGGAACGGCGCCGGGAAGGTCCACGCCACCGGGCAGTTCCGGCTGCGTCCGGAGCTGACGTTCACCGCGAGGCTGGACGAGTTCAGCCACAACGGGCAGAACGTGCCGGGTGCCAAGGGGCAGGCGATCTACACCGGCGACGTCCTGTACGCGAAGGTCCCGCAGCTCGCCCGGTTCGTCAGCGACGGCAAGCCGTGGGTGAGGATCGACGTGAACCAGGTCGCGCAGCGGACCGGGTTCGACGTGCGGAGCCTGGTCGACCAGGTGCAGAAGGTGGATCCGGCCGAGCAGACGAAGATGTTCACCGGCTCCAAGGACGCACGCCGGGTCGGCACCGAGACGATCGACGGCGTGAAGACGACGCACTACGCCGGGACGGTGACCGTCGACGACGCGCTGCGGCGGCTCGACCCGCAGGCGCGCGAGAAGGTCGGCAGGTGGCTGCCGAAGGACCGCGCCAACGGCAAGATCAACTTCGATCTGTGGACGGACGGCGACAACCTGCCGCGCAAGCTCGTCTCGAAGGCGACCGGCGTGCGGGGCGAGAACGGCACGGTGACCGTCCTGTACAGCGACTACGGTAAGTCGTTCCGCGTGAACCCGCCGCCGTCCGACCAGGTGGGGAAGCTGTCGATCGGGTCCTTCCCGGGCGGGAACTGATCGAGGGCCTCACGCGGGGCCGGGTGAACCGCGACGGTGTCTCCCGCGTCTGATCTACCGTTCGGCCCGTGCGCCCGGGCGACCAAGCAGACCAAGGAGAACCCCCACGATGATCCGTCGTTTCGCCGCCGGCACGGCGCTGGCCACCGGCCTCGCCCTCTCGCTGACCGGCTGTCTCGGGGACGCCGGCAGCAAGGTGGACGAGGCCGGCAAGAACATCAAGCTGACGGCCGCGCAGGTGCTCGGCAAGGCCGCGGAGAAGACCGGCCAGACCGACGCGTTCAAGGCCGACATGTCGCTGCAGATGGCGGGCTCGGCCGAGGGCGACGTGTCGATGAACGGCACCATGCAGTACCGGACGAAGCCCGACCTCGCCTACAGCATGAACTTCGCCCAGATGACGGTCGGGGGCAAGTCGATGGGCGGCATGGAGCAGCGGCTCGTCGGCCGGAACATGTACATGAAGATGGCGATGTTGAGCGCGCTCGGCGGCGGCTCCAGCGCGAAGCCGTGGATCAAGATCTCGCTGGACGAGCTGGGCAAGAAGTCCGGCATGAACATCGACGAGCTGCTGCAGCAGTCGCGCCAGATGGACCCGATCCAGAACACGAAGATGCTGACGGCGTCCAAGGACGTGCGTGAGGTCGGCAAGGAGTCGGTGGACGGCGTCGAGACGACCCACTACACCGGCACCTACCAGATGGAGGACGCGATAGCGAAGCTCTCTCCGGAGATGCAGGAGGCCTACCGCAAGAGCCTCGCCACGACCGGGATGCAGAACATGCACTTCGACCTGTGGGTGGACGGGCAGCAGCTGCCGCGCAAGATGACGATGAAGTCGAACCAGACGTCCCAGGGCGCGATGACCATGACGATGAAGTACCGGGACTACGGCAAGCCGGTGCAGATCGTCGAGCCTCCGGCGAGCCAGGTCACCGACTTCGGCCAGCTCATGAGCGGGCTCGGCGGTGGCGGGCTTCCCGGCGCCGGCGCCTGACCCGCACGGCGAACCACCGAACCACCGAACCACCGAACCACCGAACCACCGAACCACCGAGTCACCGAACCACCGGGGGACCGCGGCCCGCACGGGCCGCGGTCCCTCCGCCGTCCCCCCGATTTGGCCCTGATCGAGGACACGCGTATCCTGTTCCATGCCGAAGACCGCCGGTCGTCACCTCCATGAGGTGACCGAAGGACCCGACTCCGTTCGGGCGGCCTGCGTAGGTGAGACGAGAGCTTCCCCGCATGGCCTCCGCGCCGTGCCTGGACGCCCCGTGCGCCTGCGCCGGGGCGTTTTTTGGTGGATCGGCGTCCTGTCCCCTCGGGAGGACGGACGCGGATCGGACCACCCAGGTAATCGGAAGGAGGGCTATGGCCAAGGCCCACAAGGACACGGCGATCGCCGAGCTCAAGAGCGAGTTCGAGAGCTCCAGCGGCGCCGTGCTGACCGAGTACCGCGGGCTGACCGTCGCGCAGGTCAAGGAACTGCGCGACAACCTCGGCGAGAACGCGCGGTTCCGCGTGGTGAAGAACACGCTGACCAAGCGCGCGGCGAACGAGGCCGGTATCGACGAGCAGTTCCGTGACCTGCTCGAAGGCCCGTCGGCCATCGCGTTCGTGCGCGGCGACGTGGTCGAGGCAGCCAAGGGCCTGCGTGACTTCGCCAAGGCGAACCCGATGCTGGTGATCAAGGGCGGGTTCATCGACGGTCAGTCGATGGACGCGGCCGAGGTCGCCAAGCTCGCGGACCTCGAGTCGCGCGAGGTGCTCCTCGCGAAGCTGGCCGGTGCGATGAAGGGCTCGATGGCGAACGCCGCCGCGCTGTTCAACGCCCTGCCGACGCAGGCGGCCCAGCTCGCCGAGGCGCTGCGCGCCAAGCGCGAGGACGCCGGCGAGACCGCCGAGGCACCCGCCGCCGAGTAGGCACACCCGCGGTTCCCCACACCCCAGATCACAAGCCATAGCGGAGGAAACATCATGGCGAAGCTCAGCACCGACGACCTGCTCGACGCTTTCAAGGAGATGACCCTTCTCGAGCTCTCCGAGTTCGTGAAGCAGTTCGAAGAGGTCTTCGACGTCAAGGCCGCCGCGCCGGTCGCGGCCGTGGCCGCCGTCCCGGGCGGGCCGGGCGCCCCGGCCGCCGAGGAGGCCGCCGCGCAGGACGAGTTCGACGTCATCCTTGAGGGCGCCGGCGACAAGAAGATCCAGGTCATCAAGGAGGTTCGCGCCCTGACGAGCCTCGGCCTCAAGGAGGCCAAGGACCTGGTCGACGGCGCGCCGAAGCCGCTGCTGGAGAAGGTCAACAAGGAGACGGCCGACAAGGCCAAGGAGGCCCTGGAGAAGGCCGGCGCGTCGGTCACCGTCAAGTAAGGACGCTCCAGAGCTCTTCAAGCTCCAGAGTCGCGGAGCCTGTGGCTCCACCGCTCTGCGCGGAGGCGGTCACCCCTTCGGGGGTGGCCGCCTCCTTCGCGTTCCGGGGCCTTCGTTTCCTGTGCCGGAGTGATAAAGGTCCGCGTGAAAGCGTGTGCCGCCGACGGGTTGTGTGGTCATCTGCGGGCCGCGTACCGTCCCGTTCTGACGCTGTGGTCACATCAGGCGGTCTCCGTCCCTGCCGTCCGGGTTCGGCGGTCGGCCGGACCCCTCCCTTGAGACGTCGGTTCTTGGACCACTAGTCTCATAGACGTTGTAAGTAACGATTGCCTTACAACGTCGCATTCGGCCGCTGATCCGGAGAGGAACCTCTTCCATTTGGACGGGGGGCCGCTACGGTGGTGGAACCCGGCGCGGCTACCGGACGGTAGCAATACGGCGGACACGCCGTGTGACGACAGAAAGAGCCTGAGTGCTACTCGCTCATTGGTTCGGGATTCCCCCGGCCTGGACGAAAGGTGACGAGTGGGCGTCGAGATCAGAGTCGAGGGCCTGACCAAGTCCTTCGGCCGCCAGGTGATCTGGCAGGACGTGTCGCTGACCATTCCCGCAGGTGAGATCTCCGTTCTTCTGGGCCCGTCCGGTACCGGCAAGTCGGTATTCCTGAAGTCGCTCGTCGGGCTCCTCAAGCCCGACCGCGGGCACATCTGGATCGGCGACAGGGACCTGCCCTATCTGCCCGAGGGGCAGCTGTACGAGACCAGGAAGCTCTTCGGCGTCCTGTTCCAGGACGGCGCCCTGTTCGGCTCGATGAACCTGTTCGACAACATCGCCTTCCCGCTGCGCGAGCACACCAGGAAGTCCGAGTCCGAGGTCAAGCGGATCGTCCTTGAGAAGATGGACATGGTCGGTCTCCTCGGCGCCGAGCACAAACTCCCCGGCGAGATCTCCGGCGGTATGAAGAAGCGCGCCGGCCTCGCCCGCGCGCTCGTCCTCGACCCCGAGATCCTCCTGGTGGACGAGCCGGACTCCGGCCTCGACCCGGTCCGCACCGCGTTCCTGAACCAGGTGTTCATCGACCTGAACGCGCAGATCGGCGCGACCTTCCTCATCGTCACCCACGACATCAACACGGCGCGGACCGTTCCCGACAACATCGGCCTGCTGTACCAGCGGCACCTCGCGATGTTCGGGCCCCGGGAGATGCTGCTGTCCAGCGAGGAGCCGGTCGTCCGGCAGTTCCTCAACGCCAGCAAGATCGGCCCGATCGGCATGTCCGAGGAGAAGGACGAGTCCGAGCTGGAGGCCGAGGCCAAGATGGGCCACGACCCCGGCAAGCTGCCGTCGATCCCGCCGCAGCAGATGCCGAGCAACGGGCTGCTGCGCGCCGGGATGCACGCGCCCGGCGCGTGGTGCGCCGCGCACGGCGTCACCCCGCCGCCCGGCTCGTTCGTCGACGACCTGGGCCGCAACTGGGTGGAGGAGTGGCCGCGGTACGTGGCGTCGATGGCGCCCGTCGGCGCGTCCTCCGCGGGGCAGCCCGGCGGCATGCCGCCGGGCGGACCCGGCCAGTTCCCGGGCAACCCGCCTCCTGGCCGGCCCGGGGGCGGTGCAGGGTACTGATGTCCACTCCTGGTATCGGCGCGGACCAGCGAGGGGATAAGGGCGGCGGCTCTTCCGCGACGTTCCGCAAGATCGGGGACGGCGCGGCCAACGTGGTCGTCAGGGAACCCGGGCGGTTCTTCGCCCTGTGTCTGGACACCGGCCGCGCGGTGTTCCAGTGGCCGTTCCAGTGGCGCGAGTTCGTCCAGCAGGCATGGTTCATCGTCAGCGTCACCGTGGTTCCCACCATGCTGGTCGCCATCCCGTTCGGCGGCATCCTGTCGCTGCAGGTCGGCGGGCTGATCCGGCAGCTCGGTGCGCAGTCCTACACCGGCGCGACCGCGGTGGTCGCGATCGTCCGGGAGGCCAGCCCGCTGGTCACCTCGCTGCTGGTCGCGGGCGCCGCCGGGTCGGCGATGTGCGCCGACATCGGCTCCCGCAAGATCCGCGAGGAGATCGACGCCATGGAGGTGCTGGGCATCAACCCGCTGCACCGCCTGGTGGTGCCGCGGATGTTCGCCTGCGCCTTCGTCGCGCTGTTCTTGAACGGCCTGGTGTCGGTGGTCGGCCTGCTCGGCGGCTACTTCTTCAACGTCATGCTGCAGGGCGGCACGCCGGGCGCGTACCTGGCGTCCTTCAATGCGATCGCGCAACTGCCCGACCTGCTGCAGGCCGAGTTCAAGGCGTTCGTGTTCGGCATCACCGCCGGCCTTGTCGCCGCCTACAAGGGCCTGAATGCCAAGGGCGGCCCGAAAGGTGTCGGCGACGCGGTCAACCAGACCGTCGTCATCACGTTCATGCTGCTGTTCGTGGAGAACTTCCTGATCTCCACGCTGTACTTCCAGTTCGTCCCGTCGAAGGGGATGTGATGGCTGCCCCTTCGAAGGCGGGAAAGGCGGCCGGCCGGCTGGCCGGCGCGCCGCTCCAGCGGCTGGACGACTTCGGGCACCAGCTGTCGTTCTACGCCCGCGCGTTCGCGTGGGTGTTCCGGGTGCTGCGCCGCTACCGCACGGAGGTGCTGCGGCTGCTGGCGGAGGTGAGCCTCGGCACCGGCGGCCTCGCGGTGATCGGCGGCTCGGTGGTGATCGTCGGCTTCATGACGTTCTTCACCGGCAGCCAGGTCGGCCTGCAGGGCTATGAGTCGCTGAACCAGATCGGCACGGCCGCGTTCACCGGGTTCGTCGCGTCCTACTTCAACACCCGCGAGATCGCGCCGCTGGTGTCGGCGCTGGCGCTGTCGGCGACGGTCGGCTGCGGCTTCACCGCGCAGCTCGGCGCCATGCGGATCTCGGACGAGATCGACGCGCTGGAGGTCATGGCCGTCCCGTCGATGCCGTTCCTCGTCACGACCCGGATGCTGGCCGGGATGATCGCGGTCGTCCCGCTGTACACCGTGGGCCTGCTCGCCTCCTACGGCGCGACACGGGTGATCGTGACGATGTTCTACGGGCAGTCGCCCGGAACCTACGACCACTACTTCCATCTGTTCCTGCCGCCGAACGACATCCTGTGGTCGTTCGGCAAAGTGATCATCTTCGCGGTGCTGGTGATGCTGATCCACTGCTACTACGGCTACCACGCGAGCGGCGGCCCGGCGGGCGTCGGCGTCGCGGTGGGCCGCGCGGTGCGCACCAGCATCGTCGTGATCAACGTGGCGGACCTGCTGCTCGGCATGGCGATCTGGGGCACCTCGACGGACGTCCGGATCGCGGGGTGACGCGGCGATGAGCGAACGTGTGCGCTACCGGGTGCTCGGCATCTCGATGATCATCGTGATTGCGCTGCTGCTGGCGCTGACCGTGGCGCTGTACAACAAGGCGTTCACACCGGTCACCGAGGTGACGGTGAAGACCGAGCGGGCCGGGCTGCAACTGCTGCCGCACTCGGACGTGAAGGTGCGCGGGCTGATCGTCGGGGAGGTGCGCGGCACCGCCGCGACGGGGGACGGCGCGACGCTGCACCTGGCGCTCGACCCGGGCAAGGCGAAGCTGATCCCGCGGAACGTGCAGGCGCGGCTGCTGCCGAAGACGCTGTTCGGCGAGAAGTACGTGGACCTGCGGATCCCCGACCAGCCGGCCCCGCTCGGGCTGCGCGAGGGCGCGGTGATCGCGCAGGACCGCTCCCAGGCCGCCGTCGAGGTCGACAAGGTGCTGAACGATCTGCTGCCGCTGCTGCAGGCGGTGAAGCCGGCGGAGCTGAACGCGACGCTGAACGCGCTGGCGACGGCGCTGCAGGGCCGCGGCGACCAGATCGGCCGGAACCTGGAGCAGGCGGACGCGCTGCTGAAGAAGATCAACCCGCAGCTCGGCACGCTGGTGCACGACCTGAACAGCCTGTCGGACGTGTCCGACATCTACTACGCGGCGGCGCCGGACCTGCTGCAGACGCTGCGCAACCTCAATGTGACCAGCCGGACGATCACCGACAAGAAGGCGACGATCGAGCAGTTGATCCCGGCGACGACCGCGCTGGCGCAGGACGGCGACACGTTCATGCGGCACAACGGGCCGAAGATCATCGGCGTGAACATCGCGAACCGGGACGTGGCGAGCCTGGTGGCGCGGTACTCGCCGTCGCTGCCGTGCGTGTTCGCCGGGCTGATGAAGCTGAAGCCGGAGTCCGAGCGGGTGGCCGGCGGGAACGGGTCGAAGACCTTCAACCTGACGATCGAGATCGTCAAGCCGCGGCCGGGCTACAAGTACCCGCTGGACAAGCCGGAGGCCAGGGACCAGCGCAACCCGCGCTGCTACGGCCTGCCGAACCCGAAGAAGCCGTTCCCGGACTACCTGGCGCTGGACGGCACGCAGGACGACCTGTGGTGGAAGAACCCGGACGACCCGAACGGCGGGGGCGGCGACCGGGGCCGGGCGCTGTCGAACGTCTTCGTCGACACCGGCTCGCTGTCCCCGAAGGAGCAGCTCAACAGCGTCCTCGGGCCGGCGACGCGGACCCCGGCCGATGAGGTGTCCGACGTGGCGTCGCTGATGTTCGGTCCGCTGCTGCGGGACGGATCGGTGGTGACGATCAAGTGAGGACGACGAGCGCGGCGATCAGGCTGGGCATCTTCGTGGTCATCACCTCGGTGGCCACCGGCGTGCTGGCGATGACGATCGCCAACGTGCGGTTCCGGGAGACCCGCGGCTACAAGGCGATCTTCTCGGACGTGACCGGGCTGCTGGAGAACGACGACGTCCGGGTCGCGGGCGTCCGGGTCGGGCAGATCGAGAAGATCCGGCTGTACCGGGGCAGCCAGGCCGAGGTGACGTTCCGCGTCGAGCGGGACGGCCCGCTCAAGGTGGGCCTGCCGTCGTCCACACAGGCGCAGATCCGCTACCGCAACCTGATGGGCCAGCGGTATCTCGCGCTGACCGACGGCGCCGGGCAGGCCAACGACTACCTGAAGCCGGGCGGGACGATCCCGATCTCCCAGACCAGGCCGGCACTGGACCTGACGACCCTGTTCAACGGTTTCCGGCCGCTGTTCCGCGCGCTGGAGCCGAAGGACGTCAACACGCTCGCGATGCAGATCGTCCAGGTGCTGCAGGGCGAGGGCGGCACGATCAACAGCCTGCTCGCGCACGTGGCGTCGCTGACCAACACGCTCGCCGACCGGGACCGGGTCATCGGCCAGGTGATCGACAACCTGAACACCGTGCTCGGCACCATCGACGAGCGGCACACGGAGGTCAACCGGCTGATCACGGATCTGCGCGGGTTCGTCGGCGGGGTCTCCGGCGACCGCAAGGCGATCTTCGACTCGGTCGCGGCGATCAACGAGCTGACCGGCACGACGCGGGACCTGCTGTCGGACGCCCGTCCGGGCATCCGCAACGACATCGCGGGGCTGCGCAAGCTGACCGCGACGTTCAACGCCAGCGGAGGCGACCTCGACAAGGGCCTCAAGCGGAGCCCGGAGCGGCTGCAGAAGCTCGTCAACATCTCGTCCTACGGGTCCTGGTTCAACATGTACATCTGCGGTCTCGACGCGCGGGTGCGGCTGCCGGGCGGACCGGTCTACCAGACACCGGCGATCGTGAACGAGAACGCGAGGTGCAAGTAGATGAGGGTCCCGTTCCGGCAACGCAACCCGGTCCCCATCGGGCTCTCCGCGTTCGCGATCATCGCGCTGCTGGTGGCGCTGGCGATGAATCTGGAGAACATCCCGCTCGTCTCCGGCGGCCGGACCCACACCGCCTCGTTCAAGGAGGCGGCCGGGCTCAAGCCCGACGAGGAGGTCCGCATCGCGGGAGTCAAGGTCGGCAAGGTCACCGGCCTGGACCTGGACGGCGACCACGTCAAGGTCACCTTCCGGGTGGACGACGGGGTGCGGCTGGGCGAGCGCACCGAGGCCGGCATCAAGATCAAGACGATTCTGGGCGCGCACTACCTGGAGCTGACCCCGCGCGGCAGGGGCAGGCTCGGCCGCAACATCCCGATCGAGCGGACGCACGTGCCGTTCGAGGTCGTTCCGGCCATCAGCGAGCTGAGCCGGCGGGTGGGCGCGATCGACGTCCAGCAGGTCGCGAAGTCGTTCGACGTCCTGTCGGAGACGTTCAAGAACTCGCCGGAGGAGGTCCGGGCGTCGCTGGAGGGCCTGCGGCGGCTGTCGAACACGGTCGCGTCCCGGGACGAGGAGCTGCACGAGCTGGCGGGCAAGGCCAAGGACGTCTCGCAACTGCTCGCCGACCGCAACCAGGACTTCGCCAGGCTCGTCCGGGACGGCGACGAGGTGCTGCGCGCGGTGCAGGCGCGCCGCGCGGTCATCCACCAGCTGCTGATCAACACGGTCACCCTGTCCCAGCAGGTGAACGCGCTGATCAGCGAGAACGACAAGCAGCTGCGGCCGATGCTGGACAACCTGGCGAAGGTCAACCGGATCCTGCTGAAGAACCAGAACAACCTGGACCGGATCCTGCAGCTGTTCGCGCCGTTCGCACGGCAGTTCTCGGACGTCACCGGCACCGGGCGCTGGTTCGACTCCTGGATCCAGAACCTGGTCCCGATCCCCGCCTCGATCCAGGACGCCCCGAAGAACGGCGGGACGAAGCAGAAGCAGAGCGGCAACCAGACCGGCAACCAGAGCGACAACCCGTTGCCGTTCCTCCCGTGAGCAGGCAGGTCACAGTGCGCAACTCCGCAACCATCCTTCGCCTCGGCGGCGCGGTCCTCGCCGTCGCAGTGCTGGTGGCCGTGCTCCTGCTCGTGCTCCAGGAGCCGAAGCAGCGCCGCCTGACGGTGTACTTCACCAAGACCGTCGGCCTCTACAAGGGCGCCGACGTCCGCATCCTCGGCATCCCGGTCGGGGAGGTCACGAGCGTCGAACCCGTCGGTGACGCGGTCAAGGTCGAGATGAGGTACGACGCCAAGTACAAGGTGCCCGCCGACGCGCAGGCCGTCATCATCAACCAGACGCTCGTCGCCGACCGCTACATCCAGCTGACCCCCGTCTACCGGAGCGGCGCCGTCCTCGCGGACGGGGCGACGCTGACGACCAGCCGCACCGCCGTCCCGGTCGAGGTCGACGAGGTCGGCGGCAGCCTCAACGACCTCTCCAAGGCGCTCGGCCCGCAGGGCGCCAACGCGCCCGGCGAGGACGGCACCGGATCGCTGTCGCGGCTGCTGCGGGTCGGCGCCGCGAACCTGGACGGGCAGGGCGAGGACATCCGGCAGACGATCGCGGACGCCTCCAAGGCGCTCAGCACGCTCAGCACCGACCGCGGCGACGTCGCCGCCACGATCCGGAACCTGCGGATCATCACCGACGCGATGAAGGCGAACGACCAGCAGATCAAGTCGTTCACCGGGCACCTCAACGGGGTGTCGGCGCAGCTGGCGGGGGAGAAGGAGGAGCTCAGCGCGGCCCTCAACACGCTCGCGCCGACGCTGCGGAACGTGCAGCGCTTCGTCAAGGACAACCGCGGTGAACTGGCCGCGAACGTCCGGCAGCTCGCCCAGATCACCGGCGTGCTGGTGAAGGAGAAGGACGCGCTCGCCGAGATCCTCACCGCGGGACCGCTCGCGGTGAACAACCTGGCCCGCGCGTACGACCCGATCAGCGGCACCATCCACACCCGCGACAACTTCCGCCAGTTCCACGACCTGGCCGACTGGATCTGCTCGCTGGCGTACTCGGTCGGCACGCCCGCCAAGGAATGCCTCGACTTCGTCCGGCCGTACAACGGCATCGGCAAGGCGCTGACGGGCTTCAGCCTGGACCTGTCCTGGATCACCGCGCTGACCACGCACTACGACCCGGTGCCGATCCCGCCGGACGCCTACGGCCCGCGGGGCGGGTCCGGCAAGCCAGGCAAGACCGGCAAGACGGGCACGACGCCGGCCAAGACCGCGACGGCCGGGGCGCGCGGCGGGCCCGGGGACCTCAGCGCGCTGCTGCCCGGAGGTGGCCGATGAGCAGGACACGGCTCGCCCGCCGCGCCCATCTGCTGGGCGCCGCCGCGGTCGCCGCGGCGACGGCCCTGTCGGGCTGCTCGTTCAACGGCGTGGAGTCGCTGCCGCTGCCCGGCGGCCCCGACCTCGGCTCGAACCCGCGGACCGTGAAGATCGAGTTCGCGAATGTGCTGGACCTCGTCCCGCAGTCCGCGGTCAAGGTCAACGACGTGTCGGTGGGCAAGGTCGAGGACATCGAGCTCGCCGGCGGCGTCCCCGGGAAGGGCGGCTGGCACGCCCTCGTCACCGTGAAGGTGCGCGGGGACGTCGGGCTCCCGGACAACGCCGTCGCCGCGATCGGCCAGACCAGCCTCCTCGGCGAGAAGTTCGTGCAGCTCGCACCGCCGAGGAACGAGGCCCCGATCGGGCGCCTCGGCTCCGGCGACCTGATCCCGCTGAACCGCACCTCCCGCGGCACCGAGATCGAAGAGGTGCTGTCGGCGATGTCGCTGCTGCTGAACGGCGGCGGGCTGGAGCAGGTCTCCACGATCAGCCACGAACTGCAGGCCGCGATGGGCGGACGCGAGTCCACGATCAGGTCGGTGCTGGAGCGGGTCAACACCTTCGCCGGCACGCTGGACCGCAACCGGGCCGCGATCACCCGCGCGCTCGACAGCATCGACCGGCTGAGCGGCAAGCTCGCGAACGAGCGCAGGACGATCCAGGACACGATCGACGAGACGGGCCCGGCGATCGCCGTCCTCAACCGCAACCGCGCCGACCTGACCAAGATGCTGGTCGCGCTCGACAAGCTCAGCCGCACCACCACCTACGTGATCGACCGCTCCAAGGCCGACATGCTGGCGAACCTGCAGGACCTCGACAAGATCCTGCGGAACCTCAACAGGGCGGGCTCCGACCTGCCGAAGTCGCTGGAGAGCCTGATCACCTTCCCGTTCCCGGCGACGTTCGAGAACGTCATCGAGGGCGACTACGGCAACGTGCGGCTGACCGTCGACCTGGACTTCGAGTCCATCGCCCGCAACCTGCTCGGCGGCACCGACCTGGAGGGGATGCTCGGCAGCGGCAGGCAGATGCGCGGCATGCTGCAGGTGCCGAACGTGACGCTGCCCGACTCGCCGCTGGGCGTGCTGCCGCAGACACCGGGCGGCACGGGCGGACTCCCCGGACAGGGCGTCCCGGGCCTGCCGGGCGGCTCCACGCCCACACCGGCCAAGACGACGTCCGGCACCCCGAACCCGGAACGGACGGGCGCGCTCGCCCCCGGCTCCGGTGACGGCGGTCTGCGGACCCTGCTGACGGGGGGCCTCTCGTGATCCTCAAGCGCGGCGTCATCGTCCAGCTGATCGCGTTCGCCGTCATCACGGTCGTCGGCGTGGCGATCGTCTCGGTGAACTACATCGGGCTGGGCCGCGACCTGCTCGGCAAGCAGTACATCGCCTACGTCGACCTCACCGACTCCGGCGGCGTTTTCACGGGCGCCGAGGTCACCTACCGGGGCGTCCCGGTCGGACGGGTCGGGCCGATCGAGCTGACCAAGGACGGCATCCGGGTCAAGCTGCTGCTCGAACGCGGCAAGCGGATCCCCCGGGACGGCACCAAGGCCGTCGTGGCGAACCGGTCCGCGGTCGGCGAGCAGTACATCGATCTGGAGCCCGCCAAGAAGAACGGCCCCTATCTCGACGAGGGCGACCCCTACACGATCCCCAGGGGCCGCACCACGCTGCCGGTGTCCACCGCCGAGCTGCTGCGCAACGTCGACGCGCTCGTCGGATCGGTCGACACCAGGGACCTCGGCATCATCGTGGACGAGCTGGACAAGGCGTTCTCCGGCTCCGCCGAGGACCTCCAGTCGATCCTGGACGACACCGACCGGCTGCTGAAGACCGCCGACGAGGCATACCCCGACACCGAGCGGCTGCTGAACAACAGCGTCACCGTCCTGGACACCCAGCGCGGGCAGGCCGCCAACATCCGCGGGTTCGCCCGCAACCTGAACGAGCTCACCACGTCCCTGCGCAACGACGACCCGGCCCTGCGCAAGACCATCGACGCCGCGCCTGGCGCCGTGGACGAGACGCACAAGGCCATCAACCAGCTCGCGCCGACGCTGCCCGTCCTGCTGGCGAACCTCACCACGACCGGCCAGGTCATCACGTCCCGTAAGGCGGGCCTGCGGACGCTGTTCATCCTGTACCCGCTGACGGTCGGCGGCGCGTTCACCGTCACGCCCGGCGACGGCACCCAGCACCTGGGTCTCGCGCTCAACATCGACGCACCGCCCGCCTGCACCAAGGGCTACGAGAAGGTCAAGCACCGCTGGCCGCAGGACACGTCCTCGAAGAAGCCGGCCCTGGACGCCGGCTGCAAGGCCCCGCACAACGCCCCCACCGCCGTGCGCGGCGCCCGCAACTTCCCGCGCGACGCCATCGCGCCGTACCCGCAGGTCCCGGCGGGCGCCACCGCTGGCGCGGGCTTCCCCGAAGGCGGCGCCTACGGCACCGAGGACGACGGCAAGACGTCCGAGGCCAAGGGCAAGGGCGACGCCAAGACCAAGGCGGCGGCCCCGACCGGCCAGTTGACGGACGGTCGGCTGATCCTGTCCTATCCGGCGGATTCCGTGGAATTCGCTGGATACGATCCAACGACGGGTGCCGTCTACGGGCCCGACGGCAAGCGATACGTCATGCCGCGCAGCGCCGGTACACGCCAGTTGGGAGAGGAATCCTCGTGGAAGTGGCTCCTGCTCGGACCCCTGAGCCAGTGAGGCGGACACGATGAGAGGCCGTCTTCCCATGGTCACCGCGATCACGCTCGGCGTCATCGTGGTCGGCCTCGCGATCGCGGCCGGTTGGCTCGGCGTCGTCTCCCTCCGGGGCAAGGACGAGGCCGACCAGCGGGCGAAGGCGGTTCAGGCGGCGCGGCAGATGGGCGTCAACCTCATGTCGCTGGACGCCGCCACCGCGCAGCGCGACCTCGACCGCATCGTGGCCGGCACCACCGGCGACCTGAAGAACAAGCTGGCGAGCCAGTCGAGCGCCTTCATGCAGCAGGTGACCAAGGCCAAGGCCAAGTCGACCGTCAGCGACGTCGACGCCGCCCTGGTCTCGATCGACGGTGACTCCGCCGAGGTGATGGTCTCCCTCAACGGGACCGTCACCAACGACAAGGTGAAGAACGGTACGCCGCAGGGCTACCGCTACCAGATGGACCTCACGCGGGTCGACGGCCGCTGGCTCGTGTCCGGACTGGAGGTCGTCCCGTGACAATGCTTGGCCGGGGCAAGAAGAAGCCCGACGAGAAGACGGACAAGGCAGACAACAAGCCGGACAAGGCTGTGAAGGCCGACAAGGCTGGAAGGCCGACAAGGCTGTGAAGGCCGACAAGGTGGCGAAGGCCGAGGAGGCAGCGAGGCTGGCGGAGGAGGCCGCGGCCAAGGCCCGCGAGGCCGCCCGCCTGGCCCAGATAGCCGCGGACGAGGCCGCCGCCGTGGAGGCGGAGGAGTCCGGAAAGACCGTCACGTCCCCAGAGAAGCCCCGAAAGGGCGAAGGGGTATCCGAAGTCGCTTCCAAGGACGATGACGCGCCAGAAGGCGACTCAGAGGCTCCGGAGCCGGTTTCTGCCGCCGCGGAAACCCCCGAGGACGCCGACACCGCCGGCGACGACGCTGACGACGACGCCGACGACGCCGTTGAGGCGGAGTCCGAAGCCGAGGCCGGCGAGGACGAGAAGCCGGCGACGACCAAGGCGACGAAGACCAGGCGCCTGAACCTCAAGAAGCCGGTCGAGGACGACGAGGAAGAAGACGACGAGGACGACGAGCCGCGCCGGGCCCGCATGGGCGGTCTCTCGACGGTGATCGCGGTCCTGGCCGTCCTGGTGCTCGCGCTCGGCGCCGGCACCACCGTGCTGTACCTCAAGGTCCGCGAGCAGAAGGCGACCGAGCAGGCGAGCAAGGAGGCGTCGTTCGCCTCGTCCCGCGCGGCCCAGAAGCTCTCGTCGTACGACTACCAGACGCTCGACGCCGACCTGAAGGCCGCGTCCGCCACGACGACGGGCAAGCTCCGCACCCAGTACGACAAGCTCGCCCAGGAACTCAGGACCGTCGCCGTCCAGCAGCAGGCCGTCTCCAACACGACCGTGATGAAGGTCGGTGTCGTGAGCGCGGCACCTGACAAGGTCGTCACCCTCGTCTACGCCAACCGCTCGTCCGCCACCAAGAACGACGAGCGGCAGCGCCTCCCCGAGCCGCTCCGCATCAAGATGACGATGGAGAAGAAGGACGGCAGATGGCTGGCGTCCGAACTGACCGTCATCTCCTGACCCCGCCCGCCCGGCCGGCGAACGACCCCCGCGACCCCGGCGCCCACTCGGCCGGAAGGTGGCCTTCACCACGGGCGACGCCGGCGAACACCGGGGTCTGCGTCCTCTAAACTATGGTCTTCCTCACTGCAGGTCAGGGCCCGAAAAGTCCAAGTCCGCTCTTGACTGAGAGGCGCTGAGGGGCGATGCTCCATGGCAACGTGATGCATACTGCGGCGCTAGAGTTGCGAGCGGTGTACCGGTCGGCTACACTGCCCCTTTGCGCTGCCCTCTGACTATCCGCGTGTGAGAGCACCCCTGCAGGGGTCTGTCGTAGACCCGAAAAAAGCAGGTCTCGGACGTGGATCGTCTGGCGTGCGTGTCGTCAGTTACGCCGCGAGCCCTCGGAAGGACCACTCTTGGCAGCCTCGCGCAACGCCTCGAATACCACAACCGGTCCGTACCGCGTCTCCTTCGCGCGCATCAAGGAGCCGCTCGAAGTCCCGGACCTTCTTGCTCTACAGACCAACTCGTTTGACTGGCTGCTGGGCAACGAGAGGTGGAAGGCCCGGGTCGAGGCGGCCCAGAAGGCCGGTAGTAAGAGCGTCCCGACTCAGTCGGGGCTTGAGGAAATCTTCGAGGAGATCAGTCCGATCGAGGACTTCTCGGGGACGATGTCCTTGTCGTTCCGGGACCACCGGTTCGAGCCGCCCAAGTACTCGGTGGAGGAGTGCAAGGACAAGGACATGACCTACTCCGCCCCGATGTTCGTCACGGCGGAGTTCATCAACAACACCACCGGTGAGATCAAGAGCCAGACGGTGTTCATGGGTGACTTCCCGCTCATGACGCCCAAGGGGACCTTCATCATCAACGGCACCGAGCGGGTGGTGGTGTCGCAGCTGGTGCGCTCGCCCGGGGTGTACTTCGATCGCGCTCTGGACAAGGCGTCCGACAAGGACATCTACGGATGCCGGGTCATTCCCTCGCGGGGGGCGTGGCTGGAGTTCGAGATCGACAAGCGCGACAACGTCGGGGTGCGCATCGACCGCAAGCGCAAGCAGCCGGTGACGGTGCTGCTGAAGGCGCTGGGATGGGACGAGGCGCGGATCCGGGAGCGTTTCGGGTCGTATGAGTCGATCAATGTGACGCTGGAGAAGGACCACACCTCCGGTCAGGATGACGCGCTGCTGGACATCTACCGCAAGCTGCGGCCGGGAGAGCCGCCGACGCGGGAGTCGGCGCAGACGCTGCTGGAGAACCTGTACTTCAACCCCAAGCGGTACGACGTGGCCAAGGTCGGCCGCTACAAGATCAACAAGAAGCTCGGTCTGGACCTGGACATGAACCAGGGGACGCTGACCGAGGACGACATCGTCGCCACCATCGAGTACCTGGTCCGGCTGCACGCCGGCGAAGAAGAAGGTTCTGTCGGCGGTGCCCCGGTGCCGATCGAGGTCGATGACATCGACCACTTCGGCAACCGGCGGCTGCGCACGGTGGGCGAGCTGATCCAGAACCAGGTGCGGCTGGGGCTGGCGCGGATGGAGCGGGTGGTCCGGGAGCGGATGACCACCCAGGACGTTGAGGCGATCACGCCGCAGACCCTGATCAACATCCGGCCGGTGGTGGCCTCCATCAAGGAGTTCTTCGGCACCAGCCAGCTCTCCCAGTTCATGCAGCAGACCAACCCGCTGGACGGTCTGACCCACAAGCGGCGGCTGTCGGCGCTGGGCCCGGGTGGTCTGTCGCGGGAGCGGGCGGGCATGGAGGTCCGTGACGTTCACCCCTCGCACTACGGCCGGATGTGCCCGATCGAGACGCCCGAAGGCCCCAACATCGGGCTGATCGGGTCGCTGGCGGCGTTCGGGCGGGTCAACCCGTTCGGGTTCGTGGAGACCCCGTACCGCAAGGTCGTGGACGGCGTGGTCACCGAGGAGATCGACTACCTGACCGCCGACGTCGAGGACCGCTACGTCATCGCCCAGGCCGACTCGGCGCTCAACGAGGACGGCTCGTTCGCCGAGGCGCGCGTCCTGGTCCGCAAGAAGGGCGGCGAGGTCGAGCTGGTGCCGCCGAACGAGGTCCAGTACATGGACGTCTCGGCGCGGCAGATGGCCTCGGTCGCCACCGCGATGATCCCGTTCCTGGAGCACGACGACGCCAACCGGGCGCTGATGGGTTCCAACATGCAGCGCCAGGCGGTGCCGCTGCTGCGCAGCGAGGCGCCGCTGGTGGGCACCGGCATGGAGTACCGCGCCGCGGTCGACGCCGGTGATGTCATCGTCGCCGAGAAGGCCGGTGTGGTCGAGGAGGTCTCGGCCGACTACATCACGGTGATGAACGACGACGGCACCCGCACCACCTACCGGGTCACCAAGTTCAAGCGCTCCAACCAGGGCACCTGCTACAACCAGAAGCCCATCGTGGACGAGGGGCGGCGGGTCGAGGCGGGGCAGGTCATCGCCGATGGGCCGTGCACCGACGATGGTGAGATGGCGCTGGGCAAGAACCTGCTGGTGGCGTTCATGCCGTGGGAGGGCCACAACTACGAGGACGCCATCATCCTGTCCCAGCGCCTGGTGCAGGACGATGTGCTGTCCTCGATCCACATCGAGGAGCACGAGGTCGACGCCCGCGACACCAAGCTGGGCCCCGAGGAGATCACCCGCGACATCCCCAACGTCTCCGAAGAGGTCCTGGCCGACCTGGACGAGCGCGGCATCATCCGGATCGGCGCCGACGTCGTCCCCGGCGACATCCTGGTCGGCAAGGTCACCCCGAAGGGGGAGACCGAGCTGACGCCCGAGGAGCGGCTGCTGCGGGCGATCTTCGGGGAGAAGGCGCGGGAGGTGCGCGACACCTCGCTGAAGGTGCCGCACGGTGAGCAGGGCAAGGTCATCGGGGTGCGGGTGTTCTCCCGCGACGACGGTGACGAGCTGCCGCCGGGGGTCAACGAGCTGGTCCGGGTGTACGTGGCGCAGAAGCGCAAGATCACCGATGGGGACAAGCTGGCCGGCCGGCACGGCAACAAGGGTGTCATCTCCAAGGTGCTGCCGGTGGAGGACATGCCGTTCCTGGAGGACGGCACCCCGGTCGACATCGTGCTCAACCCGCTGGGCGTCCCCGGCCGCATGAACGTCGGCCAGGTCCTGGAGACCCACCTCGGCTGGGTCGCCTCCCGCGGCTGGAAGGTCGAGGGCGACGACACCGAGTGGAAGCGCGCCCTCCAGGAGATCGGCGCCGACGAGGCCCCGGCGTGGACCAACACCGCGACGCCGGTCTTCGACGGTGCCCGCGAGAACGACGTCACCGGCCTGATCGAGAGCACCCTGCCGAACCGCGACGGCCGCCGCATGGTCGGCCCGGGCGGCAAGGCGCGGCTGTTCGACGGCCGCACCGGCGAGCCGTACAAGGACCCGATCTCGGTCGGCTACATCTACATCCTCAAGCTGCTCCACCTGGTCGACGACAAGATCCACGCGCGTTCGACCGGCCCGTACTCCATGATCACCCAGCAGCCGCTCGGCGGTAAGGCCCAGTTCGGCGGCCAGCGCTTCGGTGAGATGGAGGTGTGGGCACTGGAGGCCTACGGCGCCGCCTACGCCCTCCAGGAGCTGCTGACCATCAAGTCCGACGACGTGCTCGGCCGCGTGAAGGTCTACGAGGCCATCGTCAAGGGCGAGAACATCCCCGAGCCCGGCATTCCCGAGTCCTTCAAGGTGCTCATCAAGGAGATGCAGTCGCTGTGCCTCAACGTCGAGGTGCTCTCCAGCGACGGCATGTCCATCGAGATGCGCGACACCGACGAGGACGTCTTCCGCGCCGCGGAGGAGCTCGGCATCGACCTCTCCCGCCGCCCGAACGAGGGCGCGATGAGCGTCGACGAGGTCTGAGAACTCAAGGGGAAAACAGTTGCTTGACGTCAACTTCTTCGACGAGCTTCGCATCGGTCTGGCGACCGCCGACGACATCCGCCAGTGGTCGCACGGCGAGGTGAAGAAGCCGGAGACGATCAACTACCGGACCCTCAAGCCGGAGAAGGACGGGCTCTTCTGCGAGAAGATCTTCGGCCCCACCCGGGACTGGGAGTGCTACTGCGGCAAGTACAAGCGCGTCCGCTTCAAGGGCATCATCTGTGAGCGCTGCGGCGTCGAGGTGACCCGTGCCAAGGTGCGCCGCGAGCGGATGGGCCACATCGAGCTGGCCGCGCCGGTCACGCACATCTGGTACTTCAAGGGCGTCCCGTCGCGCCTCGGCTACCTGCTGGACCTGGCCCCGAAGGATCTCGAAAAGATCATCTACTTCGCGGCCTACATGATCACCAGCGTGGACGCGGAGCGGCGTGACCGCGACCTGCCCACGCTGGAGGCGCACATCTCGGTGGAGCGCCAGCAGATCGAGCAGGCCCGCGACGCGCAGGTCGAGGCCCGCCAGCAGAAGCTGGAGGCCGACCTCGCGGAGCTGGAGGAGGCCGGCGCGAAGGCCGACCAGAAGCGCAAGGTGCGCGACGGCGCCGAGCGGGAGATGAAGCAGCTGCGCGACCGCGCGCAGCGCGAGCTCGACCGTCTCGACGAGGTGTGGAGCCGCTTCAAGAACCTCAAGGTCCAGGACCTGGAGGGCGACGAGCTGCTCTACCGCGAGATGCGCGACCGGTTCGGCAAGTACTTCGAGGGCGGCATGGGCGCCGCGGCCATCCAGGCGCGGCTGCAGAACTTCGACCTCGAGGCCGAGGCCGAGAAGCTGCGCGACATCATCCGCACCGGCAAGGGCCAGAAGAAGGCCCGCGCCCTGAAGCGGCTGAAGGTCGTCTCGGCGTTCCTCAACACCCGCAACAGCCCGCTCGGCATGGTGCTGGACTGCATCCCCGTCATCCCGCCGGACCTGCGTCCGATGGTCCAGCTGGACGGCGGCCGGTTCGCCACGTCCGACCTGAACGACCTGTACCGCCGGGTCATCAACCGGAACAACCGGCTCAAGCGCCTGCTCGACCTGGGCGCGCCCGAGATCATCGTCAACAACGAGAAGCGGATGCTGCAGGAGGCCGTCGACGCGCTGTTCGACAACGGCCGCCGCGGCCGCCCGGTCACCGGGCCCGGCAACCGTCCGCTGAAGTCGCTGTCCGACATGCTCAAGGGCAAGCAGGGCCGGTTCCGGCAGAACCTGCTCGGCAAGCGCGTCGACTACTCCGGCCGTTCGGTCATCGTCGTCGGCCCGCAGCTGAAGCTGCACCAGTGCGGCCTGCCCAAGCAGATGGCGCTGGAGCTGTTCAAGCCGTTCGTCATGAAGCGGCTGGTCGACCTCAACCACGCGCAGAACATCAAGTCCGCCAAGCGGATGGTCGAGCGGGCCCGCCCGGTCGTGTGGGACGTGCTGGAAGAGGTCATCACCGAGCACCCGGTGCTGCTGAACCGCGCGCCGACCCTGCACCGGCTCGGCATCCAGGCGTTCGAGCCGCAGCTGGTCGAGGGCAAGGCCATCCAGATCCACCCGCTCGTCTGCACCGCGTTCAACGCGGACTTCGACGGCGACCAGATGGCGGTGCACCTGCCGCTGTCCGCCGAGGCGCAGGCCGAGGCGCGGATCCTGATGCTGTCGACCAACAACATCCTGAAGCCGTCGGACGGCAAGCCCGTCACCATGCCCACCCAGGACATGGTCATCGGCCTGTACTGGCTGACGACGCAGAAGGACGGCGCCACCGGCGAGGGCCGCGCGTTCGGTTCGGTCGCCGAGGCGATCATGGCCTACGACCGCGGTGAGCTGGACCTGCAGGCCAAGATCCAGGTTCGGCTGAAGGACATCCCGCCGCCGCGCGGCTGGAAGGCGCCCGAGGGCTACGAGCCCGGTCAGCCGTACCGGCTGGAGACCACGCTCGGCCGCGCCATGTTCAACGAGGCGCTGCCGGACGACTTCCCGTTCGTCGACGACGAGATCGGCAAGAAGCAGCTCTCGGCGATCGTCAACGAGCTGGCGGAGACGTACCCGAAGGTCGCCGTCGCCAACGCGCTCGACGCGCTGAAGAGCACCGGGTTCCACTGGGCGACCAGGTCCGGGGTCACGATCGCGATCGACGACGTCATCACGCCGCCGAACAAGCAGGAGATCCTGGGCGGCTACGAGCAGCGCGCCGAGAAGGTGCAGCGGGAGTTCAACCGCGGCCTGATCACCGACGATGAGCGCAAGCAGGAGCTCATCGAGATCTGGAACAAGGCCACCGCGGACGTCGCGGTGGACATGGAGAAGGCGTTCCCGAAGGCCAACCCGATCTGGATGATGATCCAGTCGGGTGCCCGCGGCAACCCGCTGCAGCTCCGCCAGATCGCCGGTATGCGCGGCCTGGTCTCCAACCCGAAGGGCGAGACCATCCCGCGTCCGATCAAGTCGTCGTTCCGCGAGGGCCTGTCGGTCGTCGAGTACTTCATCTCGACGCACGGCGCCCGCAAGGGTCTCGCCGACACCGCGCTGCGCACCGCCGACTCGGGCTACCTGACCCGGCGCCTGGTGGACGTCGCGCAGGACGTCATCGTCCGCGAGACCGACTGCGGCACCGACCGCACGATCCCGTTCGAGGTCGCCGAGAAGCTGGCGGACGGCACGCTGGTCAAGCCGGCCACGAGCGAGACCTCGCTGATCGGCCGCACCATCGCCGAGGACGTCGTCGTGGACGGCACGGTCATCTTCCCGGCCGGTACCGACCTGTCGGACGCGGTCGTGACGCGGCTCGTCGAGGCCGGGGTGGAGACCGTCCGCACTCGCAGCGCCCTGGTCTGCGAGGCCAAGATCGGTGTCTGCGCCGCCTGCTACGGCCGCTCGCTGGCCACCGGCAACCGGGTGGACGTCGGCGAGGCCGTCGGGATCATCGCCGCGCAGTCCATCGGCGAGCCCGGCACCCAGCTGACCATGCGGACCTTCCACACCGGCGGTGTCGCCGGCGGTGACATCACGCACGGTCTGCCGCGTGTCACCGAGCTGTTCGAGGCCCGCATCCCCAAGGGTGTGGCCCCGATCAGCGAGGTCGCCGGCCGGGCGAAGATCGACGAGACGGAGAAGGCCCGCAAGGTCGTCATCGTCCCGGACGACGGCTCCGACGAGATCGCCTACTCGGTGCCGATGCGCTCGCGGCTCCTGGTCAAGGAGGGCGAGCACGTCGACGTCGGCCAGCAGCTCATCGCGGGTGCGATCAACCCGCACGAGGTGCTGCGCATCCTCGGTCCCCGCGCCGTGCAGCTCCACCTCGTGCAGGAGGTGCAGGAGGTGTACCGGTCGCAGGGTGTGTCGATCCACGACAAGCACATCGAGATCATCGTCCGCCAGATGCTGAAGCGGGTGAACATCCTCGAGTCGGGCGACACCGAGCTGCTGCCGGGCGACCTGGTGGAGCGTCCGATCTTCGAGGAGACGAACCGGAACGTCGTGGCCGAGGGCGGCACCCCCGCCGCCGGCCGCCCCGTCCTGATGGGCATCACCAAGGCCTCGCTCGCGACCGAGTCGTGGCTGTCGGCGGCGTCCTTCCAGGAGACGACCCGGGTGCTCACCGAGGCCGCGATGCACGCCAAGAGCGACCCGCTGCTCGGCCTCAAGGAGAACGTCATCATCGGTAAGCTCATCCCGGCCGGTACCGGCATGCCGCAGTACCGCAACGTCCGGGTCGAGCCGACCGAGGAGGCGAAGGCGGCGGTGTACTCCGTCGGCTCCTACGACGAGGGCGCCGAGTACGCCTTCGGGCAGGGCTCCGGCGAAGCCGTCCCGCTGGAGGAGTACGACTTCGGCCAGTACAACCGGTAAGGCCGCAGGGCACGCAGAAGGCCGCCTCCCGCGTTCGCGGGGGCGGCCTTCCGCGTCTGCGGAGCCGGGACCGGTCTATCGGGGAGACCGGGATCCTCGGCGGTGGCTTGACCCGGACATGTGCCCGATTTCTTGACCTTTGGGGGTGTTTTTATGCTTCCGTGCCCGGGGAGGAACATCCTCGTTGCCCAAGTACGCGACGGGGGAGAGAGCAGATGAAGAGGGTCATGACCGGTGCGCTGATCGCCGGGTTCGTGGGTATCGCCGGAGTCGGCAGCGCCACCGCCGCCCAGCCGTCCCACGAGCAGAACACGCGCCGGGACTGCCGCACCTACTCAAGCGTCACCGAGTGCGGTCAGCCGCAGCTCAACGAGAAGCAGCGCGCGTGCGTGACCTCGTCGGTCCAGCAGGGCATGACCGAGCGACGCGCCGTGGTGGAGTGCAAGGCGTTCGCCTGACCCGCCGCGCACGCAAGGGGCCCGTTCCACCCGGAACGGGCCCCTTGCGGTGCGTTTCCGGCTGTTTCGAGGCGGCGTCGCCACAAGGTCTCGGAGGGTCGGCGGGGAGTGCGGATGCCGGGTCGCCGTTATCGCGGGCCGGATCCGGTGAGCTCCGCCTTCCGGCGCAGCAGGGCGGCGCGGTGCGAGTGGGCCCGGACGGTGAGCAGCACGGCGACGGCGACGATGATCGCGCTCACCACCAGGGCGGTGATCAGGCCCCGTTCCCGGACGGCTGCCAGCGTGATCGTGATGGTTCCGGTGAGCAGCGCGGCGGTCAGGCCGAGCCACGCGCCGACCACCCGGTCCAGTGCGAACAGCGGGGCGCGCCGTGCGGTCAACCAGATGCCGTAGCCGGTCCAGGCCAGGCACACCAGGATGAGCAGAGCGAACGACAGCCGGGTGCGGTCTGGAAGCGATCCCGGCTCGGTGACCCACAACACCGTGGTGAAGACCGCTCCGGTCAGCCCGGCCAGCAACGCCCCGATGCCGCGCAGCCGCCGCCTGCGCGACAGCATCGGGGCCAGTCGCTCCAGCATCTCCTCCGCGGACATGCGCGGTTCGTCGTTCATGGCTGACATCCCTTCTCGGCTAGGTGCTCGCGCAGCAGGCGGCGCGCGCGATACAGGCGGGACTTGACCGTGCCGGCCGGGACCTCGCAGATCTGCGCGCAGTCCGCGATCGACAGATCCTCCAGGTAGAACAGGATGAGAATCTCCCGCTCCAGCGTCGGCAGGCTCGCCAGTGCGGCGATCAGGTCGGTCCGGTCCGCGACTTCCTCGGCCAGATCCTCGGTGGGCGTCTCAGTGGCCCCGCCGGGTGTTTCGGTGACCGTGTACTCGCGGCAGAGGCGGTCCAGCACGGTACGCCGGGCGATGGTGAACAGCCATGGCGCGAACCGGCTGGGATCGGCCAGCCGGGGCAGGCTGCGAAGCACCGCCACCCAGATTTCCTGGACCACGTCGTCCGCTCGCTCGGCATCCAGCATCCGCCGGACGAACGTCCACACTGGGACGTGCCAGAGGCCCACCAATTCGGTGAAGGCCTCCCGCTCTCCGAGCTGGCAGCGAACCACCAGCAACTCATCGTTCATGTCGTCCTCCCGTCCTCTGCACAGTCGCGGAACAGGGCCATCGGGTTCACACCGCCGCGGATCTGGAACCGGACGAGAAGCAGGTCGCTGGAGACCTGTACCGCCGCAGCCTGTTCCGGATGTTCCTGACGGGTGATGGGGGAGACGCCTCCAGGAACGGTCAGGGGGCGTCCAGCACCGCGCGACTCCGGGCTTCCGGGCGCTGAGGAGCCCGGCGATGACCGAGAACGACGGTGCGCAGGGATCGCAGCGGCCGTCGCCGGAGGAGGAGGGGCCGGCGACGATCCTCGAATCGTCCAACTCTTCGCCGGCATGACTCACCGTGCCCATGGGCGTCTCTTCATGAAGCGCGTTCTCCGTGACCAGGGGGTGCTGACACCCTCCTCTATCCCGAAGCCCGCACCCCGGTTGCGCCCGTCCGCCGCGCGTTCATGAAGACATCCTGTGACCTGCCGGATCTCGTCCAGCACCGCCATGGACGCGACCCGAGGCGCACCAGGCTCAGCACCTGGCGGAGATTACCCATGTTAGTGATGGCAGCGACGAGCGGTGCGGGTGAAACTGATCAGGCTTCGGACGTGTAGGGCGTCGGCGGCCATGCCGGGACTGACACTCCCTGTCGGCTATTCACAGTCGTAGTAGGTGAGGAAATGTTCAAGAGCCTGCGTGCTTTGCGGGTCTGGGGAGGGGTGGAGTGCCATGCGGCGGCTTGAGGTGGCGCTGATCGGTGCGGGACTGATAGCGCGTTTGCATGTGGAGGCGTGGATCGGCGCCGGGGCGTCCGTTCGGGTGTACTCCGATGATGGCCGGGCTGCGGATCTGGCGCATGAGTTCGGTGTTAAGGCAGTCGTTTCTCTGGATGATGCGCTGGACGGTGCGGACGCGGTGGATATCTGCACCCCGACGAACAGCCATCATGAAATAGCCATGGCCGCCATTGCCGCGGGTGCGGGGGTGGTGTGCGAGAAGCCGCTGGCCGCGAGCACCGCGGAGGCCGAGGAGATCGTTGCCGCCGCGGAGCGGGCTGGTGTGCGGCTTTATCCGGCCCATGATGTGCGTTACGGCCCGGCGTTCGCCCGGCTTCACGAGTTGGTGGCGGCGGGTCGGCTGGGTGCGGGCGCGGTCGCCCGGTTCGCCGTGAGCGGTTATCATCCGCGGCCCTGGACGGGGCATATGTCCGCGCGGTCGGGCGGAATTCTGACCGATCAGATGCTGCACGGCGTTGACCTTGCTTATTGGATCTTCGGGGATGTGGTGCGGGTGCACGCCTATTACCAGGGGGAAATCGCCGCACCGGCCCCGGAGGGGACCGTCGCGGTCGGGACCGCCCTTCTCACGCATGCCACCGGTGCGCTCAGTCAGATCGTGAGCCGATGGACGGCGACGCCGCACCCGCCCGTTCGCATCGCCTTTCATGTCTCGGGTACGGGCGGGACGGTGCGCCATGACTCTGAGTGGCCTCAGGAGGTCCAGGTCACCGGTGACGCGGCCGGGAGCATCGGGAGATTCGGATACGTGGGGGAATTGCCGTTCGTCTCCGAGATCCGGGAGTTCGCTCAGGCGTTTTCGGGTGGCCCCGAGCCGCGTCTGGGGCCCCGGGACGCGCTGGCCGCCGTGCGCATCACCCAGGCCGCGGCGGAGTCCGCATGGACGGGGCGTGCGGTGGAGTTGCCGGTCGAGGAGGCCGGCCTCCTGAGCCATCGAGGGCAGCCGGCATGAGTTCCGTCCCTGCCTCACCCGCACCACCCGGTGGTCCCGCTCGCACGGGACCCTCGGGACACCTTCAGAAAGGCGGGGCCGCATGAAGGTCGCCGTGTTGTCGTTCGCCCACGAGCGTGCCGCGACCTACGCTCGGTTGCTGCGCGACATGCCCGGGGTGGAGGTGGTCATTGCCGACCCCGATGGTTCGCCGGATGATCCGGCGCGGGGCCAGGCCGTGGCCCGGCGGCTCGGCGCGGCATATGCGGGCGGCTGGGACGAGGTGTTCGCGCCAGGTCTCCAGGCCGTGGTGGTCACCAGCGAGATCGCCCGCCGGCGGGAGTTGGCCGAGCGGGCGGCCCAGGTCGGGGCACAGGTGTTGTGCGAGCCGCCGCTGGCGGCCACGGAAGCGGACGCTCAGGCGATGGCGGGCGCCTGTGCGGATGCGGGGGTGCGGCTGACCGCGGCGTCCCCGGTCTGCTTCAGCCCGGCGTTCACCGCTGTGCGCGAAGCGATCGCCGCCGGTGATGTCATCGGCAGGCTGACGACCATCCACGGGGCCTGCAACAACCCGGGGCGGGCCCGGCCGGGTTCCCCGCCGGCGACCGGGGAGGCGGCGGCGGACGGCGCGCTGGACGCCAACGCGGCGTTCCTGCTGGACATGGTGGACGCGGTGCTCGGCGGGGAGCCGGCGGAGCAGGTGTACGCACAGTCCAACGGCGTCCTTGGCGCGGAGCCGGGCGTTGCGAGCGCGGCACTGGTCACCGTGCGTTATCCGAGCGGGGTGGTCGCGGCCATCGACTGCAGCTGGAGCCCGTCAGCGAGCCGGCCGGCAGCGGGCGGACCGACCATGACCTTCATCGGCGAGCGGGCGAGTGCGGAGTTCAATTCCTGCCCGCGGCTGCTCGGCGGATTCGACTCCGCCACCGCCGGTGAACGGTGGGAACCGGGCGGGGCCGACCTGTATTCGGTCATGCTCAATGAGTTCATCGCCGCGGTCGGTAATGGGCACGAAGTAGGCCCGGATGGTGCAGCCGGGGTGCGTGCGCTGCGGGTCATCCAGGCGGCCCGAAAATCGGCGCGCACCAGCCGTCCCGTCGATATCTGATGATGATCCCGGCTCGGTCTTAGTCCTACCAGCCTGAGGGATGCCGGGTAGTCGCGGCTCGTCTAGCCTGGTTTATGAATAAGCGATTCGCAAACCGGCTGATCGTATCTCCTGCATGTGAAGCCAACTATTCCGGAATGGTCATGCCGCGCCTGTGCACCGGGCGGAATGGCCCGGCGAGAGTTGAGGATCATGGTGAGTGTCGCGCAAGTGAAAATCATGCTGAGCGGCGGTCCGGTCGAGCTGGCTACGGTGGACCGCAGGGTCCCGGTGGCGGAGTTGGGCCGAACGCTCAAGATCTGCTACCGAGCCGGGTACGAGCATTTCGTTCACGACGGGGAATACCAGACGATAGACGGATGCGAGGTCGCGGTCTTCCACTGGACGAATCGCACGAAGATCGCCGAGTGATTCCCTTCGCCCGCCCGCCCGTTGTCCCGAGTGAGAAGGATTCCATGAACGACGCCATTTCCTTCGAGGTGCCGTGGGCGCGGACCGACAAGTTCGACCCTCCTTCGGTATTCGCTTCGCTGCGCGAAGAACGCCCCCTCGCGAGGATGGTTTACCCGGACGGACACGTGGGCTGGATCGTCTCCAGCTACGCGTTGGTGCGCGAGGTCCTCAGTGACCCGCGGTTCAGCCACAGCTGCGAAATCGGTCATTTTCCGGTGACGCACCAGGGGGAGGTGATACCGACCCATCCGAAGATTCCCGGGATGTTCATCCATATGGACCCGCCCGATCACACCCGGTACCGCCGTCTGCTGGCGGGTGAGTTCACCGTCCGCCGGGCGAGCCGGCTGACATCGCGCGTCGAGGCCGTGGCCGCCGAGCAGATCGGCGTCATGCGTGAGCACGGGGCTCCGGTGGATCTGGTGGCGACCTTCGCCAAACCGCTCGTCCTGAGGGTGCTGTCCGAGATGGTCGGCCTGCCCTACGCCGAACGTGACCGGTACGTACACGCAGTGGCTCTCCTGCACGACCCGGACGCGTCCCCGGAAGAGGCCGCCGCCGCTTACGAGCAGGCAGGCGCCTTCTTCGACGAGGTCATCGAGAGGAGGCGGAAGCAACCTGAGGACGACCTCGTCAGCCGCCTCGCCGCCGACGGGCAACTGACCACCGAAGAGCTGCGCAACATCGTCACCCTTCTGCTGTTCGCGGGCTACGAGACCACGGAGAGCGCGCTGGCCGTGGGTGTCTTCGCGCTGCTGCACCACGCGGACCAGCTGGCGGCGCTCCGCGCGGACCCGGCGAAACTCAACGCCGCGGTCGAGGAACTACTCCGCTACCTCACCGTCAACCAGTACCACACCTACCGCACCGCGTTGGAGGACCTCGAACTGGACGGTGAGGTGATCAAAAAGGGGGACAGCGTCACGGTGTCGCTGCCCGCGGCCAACCGTGACCCGGCCAAGTTCGAGTGCCCCGACAGGCTGGACATCGCTCGCGACACCTCGGGCCACGTGGCGTTCGGCTTCGGTGTCCACCAGTGCCTCGGCCAGAACCTGGCGCGCATCGAGCTGCGCGCCGGGCTGTCGGCTCTCTTCCGCGCGTTCCCCGGCCTCCGGCTGGCCGTCGCGGCCGATGCGGTGCCGCTGCTGCTCAGAGGATCCGTCTTCGCGGTGAAGAACCTGCCCGTCTCGTGGTGAGCGCTCTCCCCACCGAGTCCCCGAAAGGATCCGCGGCATAGTGCGCACCGACCTCATCAAGCCGCTGCCTGCCGTACTCCAGGAGAACGCGGCCCGCTTTCCCGGCAAGGTGGCTTTCGCGGACGACCGGCGGGCGGTCACCTATGCGGACCTGGAGGCGCGGACGCGCAGGCTGGCCGGGCATCTGGCGGGCCTCGGCGTCCGGCACGGAGACCGGGTGGCCATCTGCCTGGGCAACACGGTGTCCACCGTAGAGGCTTATCTCGCGATCGTGCGCGCGGGCGGTGTCGGGGTGCCGCTCAACCCCGCCTCGGCCCGTGCCGAGCTGGAGTACCTGCTGGCCGACAGCGGCGCCACGGTGGTCATCACCGATGCCGCGCAGGCGGAGCGGCTCCAGCCCGCGCCGCACCTCACGCTGGTGGTGACGGGCGATGCCCCGGTGCGGGTGGGAGCCCACTCCTACGACGAACTCGCCGCCGGTGAGCCGGACACGCCGGCCAGGGACGACCTCGGCCTCGACGACGTGGCCTGGATGTTCTACACGTCGGGGACGACCGGCCGGCCCAAGGGCGTCCTGTCGACGCAGCGCAACTGCCTCTGGTCCGTCGCCTCCAGCTATGTGCCGATTCCGGGGCTGACGGACCGGGACCGGGTGCTCTGGCCTCTCCCGCTGTTCCACAGCCTCTCGCACATCGCGTGCGTCCTCTCCGTCACCGTGGTCGGCGCCACCGCCCGGATCATGGACGGGAGTTCAGCGGAGGACGTGATCAGGGCGCTCCGCGAGGACGAGCCGACCTTCCTGGCCGGTGTTCCCACGACGTACCACCGCCTGGTGGCGGCCGCCCGGCGGAACGGTTTCTCCGCGCCCCGCCTGCGGATCGGCCTGGTCGGGGGAGCGGTCACCGGGCCCGGGCTGCGCCGGGAGTTCGAGGAGACCTTCGGGGTCCCGCTGGTCGATGCCTATGGCAGCACCGAGACGTGCGGGGCCATCACCATGAACCCGCCGGACGGTGCCCGGGTCGACGGGTCCTGCGGCCTGCCCGTGCCGGGTGTCGGGGTGCGCGTCGTCGATCCGGGCACCGGGCTCGACGTTCCCGCCGGCGAGGAGGGGGAGGTCTGGGTCAGCGGGCCGAACGTGATGGTCGGCTACCACAACAGCCCGGAGGCGACCGCCGCGGCGCTGCGGGACGGCTGGTACCGGACCGGCGACCTGGCCCGGTGCGACGACGCCGGCTACTTCACCATTCGCGGCCGGATCAACGAGCTCATCATCCGCGGTGGGGAGAACATCCACCCCACGGAGGTGGAGGCGGTCCTGCGCACGGTCCCGGGCGTCGCCGATGTGGCGGTGGCCGGTGCGCCGCACGACATGCTCGGCGAAGTGCCGGTCGCGTATGTGATCCCCGGCCCCTCCGGGTTCGACGTCCAGGCCCTGATGACCCGGTGCCGCGAGGAACTCTCCGCCTACAAGGCGCCCGAGCAGGTCCACGAGGTCGCGAGCATCCCCCGGACCACGTCGGGCAAGGTCCAGCGGCGTCTCCTGGCGGACCGGCCGAGCCGGCTGCGGTACGCGGCGAGCGGGCACCACGACGCGCTGATGACCGTGGATTGGGTTCCGGTGACGGCACCGGCGGACCCCGCGCCCCCGGTCCGGAGCTGGGCGGTGGTCGGTTCCGCGGCCGGACTCGTCACCGCGCTGCGCGCGGGCGGCGCCGAGGTACGGCAGTACCCGGACCTGGCGGCGGCGGCCGGGGCCGAGGCGGTTGCGGACGTGACGGTCCTGGTCCGGCCGCCCGGACCCGCGCACGACCCGGTCGCCGCGGGACGCGACAACGCCCGTCTCCTGGCGGAGCACGTGCGCGCCTCGGCGGCGCGGCCGGAACCGGCGGCTTCCCGGCTGGTCGTCCTCACCCGCGCCGCGGTCGCGGCCACCGCGACGGACGGCGCCCAGAACCTGGCCGACGCTCCGCTCTGGGCCGTCGCCCGGTCCTTCCCGGACGCTCCGCTCACCGTCCTCGATCTCGACGGCGGCGCCGAACCGGGCCCCGGCACCCTGATGGCCGCGATCGCGTCGAACGAGCCGCAGGTCGCGGTGCGGTCGGGGGCACTGCTGGCGCCCCGGCTGACCCGCCTGCCCGTCACCGGCGCGCCGCGGGCGGAGTCGTGGCCGGGTGCCGCCGGCACGGTGGTGGTCACCGGAGCGGACACCGGGCACGGCGCGGCGATCGCACGCCGGCTGGCCACGGTCCACAACGCGGCGCACCTGGTCCTCGTCGGTCCGCCCGGCACCGAACCCGCCTTCACCGGGGCGGACGCCGCCTGGGTGACCGCGGACGGCCGGGACCCGGAGCCGCTGCGGGCCGCGTTGGCCGGCCCGCGGCTCCCGGTGACCGCGGTGGTGCACGCCGCCGACGATCCCGGACTGGCCCTGCACCTGGATGAGATGACCGCCGGCGACGGGCCTTCCACCTTCGTCGTGGTGTCCGATGCCGCGGGGCTGCTGGGGTCACCCGGCGACCACCATGCGGCCGTCAACGGCGTCCTGTCCGAAGCGGTGGTGCGGAACCGCCGGCTGCGGAACCTGCCGGCCTCCTTCCTCGGCTGGCCCCGCGCCACCGGCCGGCTGAGCGACCTGCTCGCCGCGCTCGACCTCGCCGTCACGACGGACCGCTCGCCGCTGCTGGCCCTGAGGGCGGGTACACCGGCCCCGGGCACCCCCGTTCCCGCGATCCTCAAAGCCCTGGCCGGGACGCCGTCCCGGCAGAGCAGGCCGGACGCGGCCGTCACGGCGGCCCTGCGTGACCGGCTGGCCGGTCTGGAGGAGCGCGCGCAGCGGACACTGCTGGAAGACCTGGTCCGCACGCAGGCCGCCGTTGTGCTGCGGCAGCCGGGACCCGAGGCGGTCCCGGCCGACCGCGCCTTCCACGACCTGGGCTTCAGCTCGATGGCCGTCGTCGAACTGCGCGACCGGCTGACGGAGAGCACCGGGCTGCGGCTGCCCACCACCGCCGTCTTCGACCACCCCACTCCGGCGGCGCTGGCGTCCTGCCTGCGGACCGAGGTCCTCGGTGTCACCGGATCGGTGACCGGGCCGGTCACGGCGGCCGACCCCGGCGAACCGATCGCGATCGTGGGCATGGCCTGCCGGCTGCCCGGCGGGGTGGCGGGACCGGAGGACCTGTGGAAGCTGGTGGCCGGCGGGGTCGACGCCGTCTCCGGGTTCCCCGACGACCGGGGCTGGGACCTGGAGGGCCTGTTCGACCCCGATCCCGATCGCGCGGGCACCTCGTACACGCGTCAGGGCGGCTTCCTGCGCGGGGCCGGGCTGTTCGACGCGGGGTTCTTCGGTATCTCGCCGCGTGAGGCGCTGGCGATGGACCCGCAGCAGCGGTTGCTGCTGGAGACCTCCTGGGAAGCGCTGGAACGATCCGGCATCGACCCGCTCTCGTTGAAGGGAACCGAGGTCGGGGTGTTCTCCGGCGTGTTCGGTCACGGCTACGGGGGCGGCGTGGTCGCGCCGGAACTGGAAGGTTTCGCGACCACCGGGTCGGCGTCGAGCGTGGCGTCGGGCCGGGTGTCCTACGTGTTCGGTTTCGAGGGCCCGGCGGTCACGGTGGACACGGCGTGCTCGTCGTCGCTGGTGGCCATTCACCTCGCCGCGCAGGCGCTGCGGCAGGGCGAGTGCTCGATGGCGCTGGCCGGCGGCGCGACGGTCATGGCGACACCCGGCACCTTCGTGGAGTTCTCCCGGCAGCGGGCTCTTGCCCCCGACGGTCGGTGCAAGGCGTTTTCGGCGACGGCCGACGGGACCGGCTGGGCCGAGGGCGCGGGCGTGGTCGTGCTGGAGCGGCTGTCGGTGGCGCGGGAGCGCGGGCACCGGATCTTGGCGGTGTTGCGCGGCAGCGCGGTGAACCAGGACGGCGCGTCCAACGGGCTGACGGCGCCGAACGGTCTGTCGCAGCAGCGGGTGATCCGCAGGGCACTCGGCGCCGCGGGCCTGGCGCCGTCCGATGTGGACGCGGTGGAGGCGCACGGAACGGGGACACCGCTGGGCGATCCGATCGAGGCGCGGGCGCTGCTCGCCACCTATGGGCAGCGGGACCCCGGGAAGCCGTTGTGGCTGGGGTCGCTGAAGTCGAACATCGGGCACGCGCAGGCCGCGGCCGGTGTGGCCGGTGTGATCAAGATGGTGCAGGCGCTGCGGCACGGCGTACTTCCGGCGACGCTGCACGTGGACGGGCCCACGACCGAGGTGGATTGGTCCGCGGGCGCCGTGGAGTTGCTGACGGAGGCCCGTGAGTGGCCCCGGAACGGCCGTCCGCGCCGGGCCGGTGTGTCCTCGTTCGGGGTCAGCGGCACGAACGCGCATGTGATCCTGGAGGAGGCGCCCGAGGAGCCGGCCGCCGAAGAGGCGGCGCCCGCGGGTGTGGCGCCGGCGGGTGTGGCGCCGGCGGGTGTGGTGCCGCTGGTGGTGTCGGCGCGGAGCGCCGGGTCGCTGGCGGGACAGGCCGGTCGGCTGGCGGCGTCCATCGGGGATTCCGGTGAGACCCCGCCGGCGGATGTGGCCGGGGCGCTGGTGGCGCGCCGGGCGGTGATGGACGAGCGGGCCGTCGTGGTGGCGGGTTCCCGCGAGGAGGCGCTGACCGGCCTGGGCGCCCTGGCGCGCGGTGAGCCCGCGCCCGGTCTCGTCGCGGGCGGTGCGGACGTGCCGGGCAAGCTGGTGTGGGTGTTCCCGGGCCAGGGGACGCAGTGGGCCGGGATGGGCCGGGAACTGCTCGGCTCGTCCCCGGTGTTCGCCGAACGGATCGCGGAGTGCGCCGCCGCGTTGGACCGGTGGGTCGACTGGTCCCTGGTGGACGTGTTGCGCGGCGACGCCGAGCCCGAGCTGATGGACCGGGTCGACGTGCTGCAGCCCGCCACCTTCGCGGTCATGGTCGGTCTCGCGGCGGTGTGGTCGTCGGTGGGTGTGCGGCCCGACGCCGTGGTGGGCCATTCCCAGGGTGAGATCGCGGCGGCGTGTGCGGCCGGTGCGTTGTCGCTGGAGGACGCGGCGCGGGTGGTGGCGTTGCGCAGCCAGGCCATCGCGGCCCGGTTGTCCGGCCGCGGCGGCATGGCCTCCGTCGCGCTCGCGGAAGAAGACGCGGTCGCCCGGTTGACGCCCTGGGCGGGCCGGGTGGAGGTCGCCGCGGTCAACGGGCCGTCCTCGGTGGTGATCGCCGGGGACGCGCAGGCGCTGGACGAGGCTCTGGAGGCGTTGTCGGGCCAGGGTGTCCGGGTGCGGCGGGTGGCGGTGGACTACGCCTCGCACACCCGGCACGTGGAAGACGTCCACGACACGCTTGCCGAATCACTGGCCGGGATCAGTGCGCTGGCGCCTGCGGTGCCGTTCTACTCCACCGTCACCGGTGACTGGATCCGGGACGCCGGTGCCGTCGACGGCGGGTACTGGTACCGGAACCTGCGCAACCAGGTGGGTTTCGGCCCCGCGGTCGCGGACCTGATCGACCAGGGGCACACGGTGTTCGTGGAGATCAGTGCCCACCCGGTGCTGGTCCAGCCGATCACCGAGATCATCGGGACCGCCGACGTGGTGGTGACCGGCTCGCTGCGGCGTGACGACGGCGGTATGCGGCGGCTGCTGACCTCGATCGCCGAGCTGTTCGTGCGGGGCGTCACCGTCGACTGGGCCGAGGTGCTGCCGCCCGCGTCCGGGTGGGTGGATCTGCCGACCTACGCCTTCGACCACCGGCACTACTGGCTCCAGCCGGCCCGGCCGGCGGCGGATGCCGCGTCGCTGGGACAGGCGGCGGCTGACCACCCGTTGCTGGGCGCGGTCGTCAGCCTGCCCGGCTCGGCCGGATTCACGGCCACGTCGAGGTGGTCACCGCAGTCGCAGCCCTGGCTCGCGGACCACCTCGTGGCCGATGCCGTCCCGGTACCGAACGCGGCCCTGGTCGAGGTGGCCGTCCGGCTCGGCGACCTGGCCGCCACCCCCGTCCTCGACGAACTGACCGTCGAGGCGCCCGTGGTGCTGCCACAGCGAGGCGGCCGCGACATCCAGGCCGTCGTCGGCGAGCCCGACGACGCGCGGCGGCGGTCCGTGGAGATCTACTCCCGCGCCGCGGACGCCCCTCTGGACGCACCATGGACGAGCCACGCGCACGGCACGCTGGCGCCCGCCGCCTCGCAGGTGACACGTCCGGGCGCCGGGGCCGCCACCGAAGTCGGCCTGGACGGCGCCGCTCTCCGCGACGCCGACCGCTACGGGATGCACCCCGCCCTGCTCGACGCCGCCGTCCGCACCGTCGTCCCCGGCGACATGCTCCCGTCCGTGTGGACCGGGGTGACCCTTCTGGCATCGGGCGCCACCGCGCTGCGCGTGCGACCGGGCGCGACGTCGGAGCGGGGGACCGGGCTGGCGCTGACCGACACCGCGGGGCGACCCGTCATGACCGTCGACGCGGTCCTCGGCACACCGTTCTCCCCCGAACAGGCGGGGATCGCCGGCGCGTCGCCGCACGATGCCCTGTTCCGTGTCGACTGGACGGAACTGCCGCTCCCCGCCGCGGACCGCGCCCTCGACATCGTGCCCGTCGCGACCGGCGCGGACGTCGCCGCGTCGGCCGCGGCGGCTCCCGACTTCCTGCTGTACGAGGCCATCGCCGGGGATCCCCGCGCGTCGGTCAACGCCGCGCTGGCACTGCTCCAGGCGTGGCTCGCGGAACCGGCCCTGGCGGACACCCGGCTGGCCGTCGTCACCGGGGACTGCGCCGAACTCGACGCGGCCGCGGTGTGGGGCCTGGTGCGCTCGGCGCAGTCGGAGCACCCGGGCCGGATAGTGCTGGCCGACCTCGACGACGCCTCCCGGCCCGTGCTGCCCGCCGTGCTGCTGAGCGGCGAACCGCAGCTGAGGGTGCGCGGCGGCGCCGCGGCGGTGCCGCGCCTGGCACGCGTCTCGCCCGAGGACGCGGGGGACCGCCGCCCGCTCGACCCCCGTGGCACCGTGCTGATCACCGGTGGCACCGGAACACTCGGCGCGGCCACGGCCCGGCATCTCGTCACCGCGCACGGCATCAGGCACCTGGTCCTGGTCAGCCGCCGCGGCCATGCCCCGGACCTCCACGACGAGCTGACCGCCATGGGAGCGTCCGTCACCATCGCCGCCTGCGACACGGCGGACCGGATCCGGCTGGAGGCCGTCCTGGCCGCCGTCCCGGCCGAGCACCCGCTCACCGCCGTGGTGCACACCGCCGGTGTCCTCGACGACGGGGTGCTCACCGAGCTGAGCCCGGAACGTGTCGACACCGTGCTGCGGCCGAAGGTGGACGCGGCGCTCCACCTGGACGAACTCACCCGCGACCTGGACCTCGCCGCGTTCGTGCTGTTCTCCTCGGCGGCAGGCGTGCTGGGCAACCCGGGGCAGGCCGGCTACGCCGCGGCCAACACCGCGCTCGACGCGGTGGCCCGCCGGCGGCACCGTCTCGGGCTGCCGGCCGTCTCGCTCGCCTGGGGCCACTGGTCGACGGCCAGCGCCATGACCCGGCACCTGGGCGCCGCGGACCTGCGGCGCAACCAGCGGACGGGCATGGCCGGTCTCTCCACCGCCGAAGGCATGGCCATCCTGGACGCCGCCCTCGGCGCCTCCGGCACGTTCGTGGCGGCGAAGCTCGACCTGCTCGCCCTGCGCGCGACCGCGGCCGCCGGCGAACCGGTCCCGCCGCTGCTGCGCGGTCTCGTCCCGGCGCCGCGACCCGCGGCACGGGCGGCCGTGTCCGCGCCCCTGGCGGACCGCCTCGCCGGCCTCACCGGCCCCGAGCAGGCCGAGGCCGTACTCGCCCTGGTGCGGCGGCACGCCGCCGAGGTGCTCGGGCACACCGCCGACGCCGTCCACCCCGGCCGGACCTTCAAGGACGCCGGGTTCGACTCGCTGACCGCCCTGGAGCTGCGCAACCGGCTGGCCGCCGCGACCGGGCTCCCCCTCTCCCCGACAATGATCTTCGACTATCCGAAGCCGTCGGCGCTCGCCGAGCACCTGCGCGCCGTGCTCGCCGGCGGCACGGCGCACCGTCCGGCCGGCCCCGGCGCCCCCGCCGCGCCGGCCGGCGAGCCGATCGCGATCGTGGCGATGGCGTGCCGCTTCCCGGCCGGCGTGCACAGCCCGGAGGACCTGTGGCGGGTGGTGGCCGACGGGGTCGACGCCGTCACCGAGTTCCCGGCCGACCGCGGCTGGGACACCGGCGGGCTCTTCCACCCCGACCCCGACCACGAGGGCACCACCTACGTGCGGCACGGCGCCTTCCTCGACGACGCCGCCGGGTTCGACGCCGCCTTCTTCGGCATCTCGCCGAACGAGGCGCTCGCGATGGACCCGCAGCAGCGGCTGCTGCTGGAGACGTCCTGGGAGGCGTTCGAACGGGCGGCGATCGACCCGACCACGCTCGCCGGACAGGACGTCGGCGTCTTCGCCGGCGTCAACAGCCACGACTACAGCATGCGGATGCACCGGGCGTCCGGCGTCGAGGGCTTCCGGCTCACCGGCGGCTCGGGCAGCGTCATCTCCGGGCGCGTCGCCTACCACTTCGGCTTCGAGGGCCCCGCCATCACGGTCGACACCGCCTGCTCCTCCTCGCTGGTGGCGCTGCACATGGCGGCGCAGGCGCTGAACCGGGGCGAGTGCTCCATGGCGCTGGCGGGCGGCGTGATGGTGATGGGCACCGTGGAGACCTTCGTGGAGTTCTCCCGGCAGCGCGGGCTCGCGCCCGACGGCCGGTGCAAGGCGTTCGCGGACGGCGCCGACGGCACCGGCTGGTCCGAGGGCGTGGGGCTGCTGCTGGTGGAGCGGCTGTCCGACGCCCGCCGCCGGGGCCACCGGGTGCTGGCGGTGGTCCGCGGGTCGGCGGTGAACCAGGACGGTGCGTCCAACGGCCTGACGGCGCCGAACGGCCCGGCGCAGCAGCGGGTGATCCGCAGGGCACTGGCCGACGCCGGCCTGCGCGCGGCGGACGTGGACGCCGTGGAGGCACACGGCACCGGCACGACGCTCGGCGACCCGATCGAGGCGCAGGCGCTCCTGGCGACCTACGGCCAGGGGCGGCCGGCCGACCGGCCGATGTGGCTGGGGTCGGTGAAGTCGAACATCGGGCACACGCAGGCGGCGGCGGGCGCGGCGGGCGTGATCAAGATGGTCATGGCCATGCGGCACGGCGTGCTGCCCCGGACGCTGCACGTGGACCGCCCGTCGTCCAAGGTGGACTGGTCGGCGGGCGCCGTGGCGCTACTGACCGAGGCCCGCGACTGGCCGGAGACGGGCCGGCCCCGCCGGGCGGCCGTGTCGTCCTTCGGCATCGGCGGTACCAACGCGCACGTCATCCTGGAAGCGGCTCCCGACGAGCCGGCGGCCCCCACGCCGGCCCCCCCGCCGGCCCCCACGCCGGCCCCCACGCCGGAGCCCGCGCCGGAGCCGGCGGGTGTCCCCGTCCCGGTGCTCGTGTCGGGGCGGACGCCGGCCGGACTGCGCGGCCAGGCCGGCCGGCTCGCACGCTTCCTCGGCGACCGGCCCGACGTGCGCCTCGCCGACGCCGCCCACGCGCTCGCCACCGAGCGGGCCCACCTCGACGACCGCGCCGTGGTCGTGGCGTCCGACCGGCGCCGGGCCCGTGCGGACCTGGCCGCCTTCGAGAGCGGGGAGGCGAGCCCTTCGGTCGTGTCCGGCACTCCGGTGCCGGGCAAGCTGGCGATTCTCTTCACCGGTCAGGGCAGCCAGTGGGCCGGCATGGGCCGCGAACTCGCCGAGACGTTCCCGGTCTTCCGGGACGCGTTCGCCGCCGCGTGCGCGGCCGTGGACGAGCACCTGCGGGGGTACGCGGCACATCCGTTGCGCGATGTGGTGTCCGCGCCGGACGGCGACCTGCTCGACCAGACCATGTACACACAGGGCGCCCTGTTCGCCCTGGAGACCGCGCTGTTCCGGCTGTTCGAGTCGTGGGGCGTGCGACCGGACCTCCTGGCGGGCCACTCGATCGGTGAGATCACCGCCGCCCACGTCTCCGGGGTGCTCGCCCTGGACGAGGCGGCGACGTTGGTCGCGGCACGCGGCCGGTTGATGCAGGGCCTGCCCGAAGGCGGCGCGATGGTCGCGGTCCAGGCGGCCGAGGCCGAGGTGGTGCCGCTGCTCGGCCAGGTGGGCGGTGTGGTCTGCGTCGCGGCGGTGAACGGCCCCGACTCGGTGGTGCTGTCCGGGGCGGAGGACGCGGTGCTGGCCGCCGCCGGCGAGCTGGCCGGCCGTGGCCGTAAGACGCGGAGGCTGCCGGTCGGCCACGCCTTCCACTCGCCGCTCATGGCACCCGTGCTCGACGAGTTCCGCGCCGTCGCGGCCGGCCTGCCGCGCCGGCCCGGCGACCTGCCGATCGTGTCCACGCTGACCGGCCGTCCCGCCGAGGACGGCCGGTTCGGCACCCCCGACTACTGGGTCGATCAGGCGCGGAACGCGGTGCGGTTCGGCGACGCCGTCACCGCGCTGCGCGACAGGGGCGCGACGACGTTCCTCGAACTGGGCCCCGGCGGGGTCCTCGCCGCGATGGCGCTCGGCACGCTGGGCGCGGAGGAGCAGAGCTGCGTCGCCACCCTCCGCAGGAACGGTGCGGAGGCCACCGACGTCATGACCGCGCTCGCGGAACTGCACGTGCGCGGCGTGGCCGTCGACTGGGCGGCCGTGCTCGGCCGGCCGGCCGCGGCGGTCGGGACCGACCTGCCCACCTACGCGTTCCAGCACCGGCGGTACTGGGTGGAGACCGATACGGCGGCGGGCGGCGCGGAGGCGCTCAGCGCCCGGCACCCGCTGCCCGGCACGGTGGCCGAGGAGCCCGGCACCGGCGCACCACCGGTGCCGCTCGCCCGGCGCGCGGTGGCGCGCGGCGACGGGCCGGGCGGGGCGATGGCGGACCGGCTGGCCGGGCTGGCAGCCACCGAACAGCTCCAGATCGTGATGGACCTGGTCCGGGAGAGCACCGCGGTCGTGCTCGGGCACCGCGACTCGGACGGGTTCGGCGAGGAGCGGTCCTTCAAGAGCCTCGGCTTCGACTCCCTCAGCGCGGTCAAGCTGCGCAACCGGCTGCGCGACTTCACCGGCGTGGACCTGCCCAGCACCCTGATCTTCGACTACCCGACCCCCGCGCTCCTCGCGGCCCACCTGCGGGCCGGGCTGATCGGCGAGCGAGCGGCACCACCGGCCGTGGTGGCGCCGGCGGCGGTCTCCGGCGAGCCGATCGCGATCGTCGGGATGAGCACGCGGCTGCCGGGCGGCGCGGACAGTCCCGAGGAGCTGTGGAGGCTGGTGGTGGAGCAGCGGGACGCCGTGTCCGGCTTCCCACTCGACCGCGGCTGGGACGTCGAGGGGCTGTACCACCCGGACCCCGGCCACCCCGGCACCAGCTACACCCGCTCGGGCGGGTTCCTGCACGAGGCCGCGCAGTTCGACGCCGGCCTGTTCGGCATCTCGCCGCGTGAGGCGCTGGCGATGGATCCGCAGCAGCGGCTGCTGCTGGAGACGTCGTGGGAGGCGCTGGAACGGGCGGGCATCGACCCGCTGTCGTTGAAGGGCGCCGACGTCGGAGTGTTCACCGGCATCGTCCACCACGACTACGTCACCCGGCTCCGCAACGTGCCCGAGGACGTCCAGGGCTATCTCATGACCGGCACGGCGTCGAGCGTGGCGTCGGGCCGGGTGTCCTATGTGTTCGGTTTCGAGGGCCCGGCGGTCACGGTGGACACGGCGTGTTCGTCGTCGCTGGTGGCGATGCATCTGGCCGGGCAGGCGCTGCGGTCGGGTGAGTGCTCGATGGCGCTGGCCGGCGGCGCGACGGTCATGGCCAGTCCGGACGCGTTCCTGGAGTTCTCACGTCAGCGGGGGCTGTCCGCCGACGGTCGCTGCAAGGCGTACGCGGACGGCGCGGACGGCACGGGCTGGGCCGAGGGCGTCGGTGTGGTGGTGCTGGAGCGGTTGTCGGTGGCGCGGGAGCGCGGGCATCGGGTGCTGGCGGTGTTGCGCGGTAGCGCGGTGAATCAGGATGGTGCGTCGAATGGGTTGACGGCGCCGAATGGTCCGTCGCAGCAGCGGGTGATCCGCGCAGCGCTCGCCAACGCTGGGATCGCACCGTCCGATGTGGACGTGGTCGAGGGCCACGGGACCGGGACGGCACTGGGTGATCCGATCGAGGCGCAGGCGCTGCTGGCGACTTATGGGCAGGGGCGCGACGCGGACCGGCCGTTGTGGCTGGGGTCGTTGAAGTCGAACATCGGGCACGCGCAGGCCGCGGCCGGTGTGGCCGGCGTGATCAAGATGGTGCAGGCCATGCGGCACGAGGTGCTCCCGGCGACCCTGCACGTGGACACGCCCACGCCCCAGGTCGACTGGTCGGCCGGTGCGGTCGAGGTGCTGACGGAGGCCCGGGAGTGGCCGCGCAACGGTCGTCCGCGCCGGGCGGGTGTGTCCTCGTTCGGGGCCAGCGGGACCAACGCGCACCTGATCCTGGAGGAAGCACCGGCCGAGGAGACGCCCGCCGTAGCCGAGGCGCCGCCGGACGGTGTGGTGCCGCTGGTGGTGTCGGCCGGGACCGCCGGTTCGCTGGCGGGACAGGCCAGTCGGCTGGCGACCTTCCTTGAAGGCTCCGGTGACGTGCCGCTGGCCGCTCTGGCGGGGTCCTTGCTGTCGAGCCGGGCGCTGCTGGGGCAGCGTGCCGTCGTGGTGGCGGGGTCCCGTGAAGAGGCGCGGGCTGGGTTGGGTGTGTTGGCGCGTGGTGAGACGGCGTCTGGTGTGGTGACCGGCAGCGTGGACGTGCTGGGCAAGGTCGTGTGGGTGTTTCCGGGTCAGGGTGCGCAGTGGGTTGGTATGGGCCGGGAGTTGCTGGATTCCTCGCCGGTGTTCGCCGAGCGGCTCTCCGAGTGCGCGGCCGCGCTGGAGCGGTGGGTGGACTGGTCCCTGGTGGATGTCCTGCGCGGCGAGAGTGACCCCGCCTTGCTGGAGCGGGTTGACGTCGTTCAGCCGGCGAGTTTTGCGGTGATGGTGGGGTTGGCGGCGCTGTGGGGGTCGTGTGGACTGCGGCCGGACGCGGTGGTGGGCCATTCCCAGGGGGAGATCGCGGCGGCGTGTGTGGCGGGTGCGTTGTCGTTGGAGGATGCGGTGCGGGTGGTGGCGTTGCGCAGTCAGGCCATCGCCGCCCGGTTGTCGGGGCGTGGCGGTATGGCGTCGGTGGCGCTGAGCGAGGTCGAGGCCGCGGCGCGGTTGGAGCCGTGGGCGGGCCGGGTCGAGGTGGCCGCGGTCAACGGGCCGTCTTCGGTGGTGATCGCGGGCGATACCGAGGCGCTGGATGAGGCACTGGAGGTCCTGTCCGGTCAAGGAGTCCGGGTGCGGCGGGTGGCCGTCGACTACGCCTCACACAGTCGGCATGTGGCCGACATCCGCGACCGGCTCACCGAAGCGCTGGCCGGGATCGACGCGCAAGCACCGGCCATTCCGTTCTATTCGACGGTGACCGGCGGGTGGGTCCGGGATGCCGGGGTTGTCGATGGCGCGTACTGGTACCGGAACCTGCGGCAGCAGGTGCGGTTCGGCCCGGCGGTGGCCGACCTGATCGACCAGGGTCACACGGTGTTCGTGGAGGTCAGTGCGCATCCGGTGCTGGTGCAGCCGATCAGCGAGGTTGTGGACGAGACCGACGCCGATGCCGTGGTGACGGGGTCGCTGCGGCGTGAGGACGGCGGGATGCGGCGGCTGCTGACCTCGATGGCCGAACTGTTCGTCCGGGGCGTCCCCGTCGACTGGACCACCATGCTGCCGACCGTCCCGTCCGGACGGGTCGATCTGCCGACCTACGCCTTCGACCACCGGCACTACTGGCTGCACGAGGCGGACGCAGTGACCGGGAGGACCGACACCGCCGAGGGCTCCGACGCCGACTTCTGGTCCGCGGTCGAGGAAGCCGACACCGACTCCCTGGCCGAGCTGCTGGAGCTGGCGTCCCCGGACCAGCGCAGCGCCCTGCGCGCCGTCGCTCCCGTGCTCGCGGACTGGAGGGAGAAGCGCCGCGAGCGGTCGGCCGTGGAGAAGCTGCGCTACCACGTCACCTGGCATCCGCTCGAACGCGACGCCTCCGGCGTGCCCCGCGGCCGATGGCTGGTCGTCGTCCCGTCCACCCGCCGGGACGACGGCGCGACCGACGCCCTCCTCGCCGAGCTGACCGGGCAGGGACTCGGCATGGTCCTGCTGGAGGCCGGCGACCATGACCGCACCCGCGAACGGCTCGCCGAGCGCCTCGCCGACGTCCTGGCCCAGCACGACATCACCGGCGTGCTGTCCCTGCTCGCCCTCGACCAGGGGACACAGGATCCGGCGGCGCTCGCCGCGACGACGCTCGCGCTCGTCCAGGCCCTGGGCGACACCACCGCCACCGCGCCGCTGTGGTGCGTGACCCGGGGCGCGGTGAACATCGGCATCCAGGACACCCTCACCGCACCGGCCCAGGCATCGCTGTGGGGCCTCGGCCGGGCCGTCGCGCTGGAACGCCTCGACCGGTGGGGCGGCCTGGTCGACCTGCCCGCCACGACCGACCGGCGCACTACGCGAGCTCTGCTCGGCGTGCTCAACGGTGCCGCCGGTGAAGACCAGCTCGCGGTACGACGATCCGGTGTCTACTGCCGGCGGCTGGTCCGCAAGCCCGTGCCGGAGTCCGCGGGGGACCATCGCTGGCGGCCACACGGCACGGTCCTCGTCACCGGCGGCGCGGAAGGGCTCGGCAGGCACGCCGCCGTCTGGCTCGCGCTGGCCGGCGCCGACCGGCTCATCGTCACCACCACCGCGTACGCGCCCGACCAGTGCGTGCCGGAACTGCGCGCCGAACTGGCCGGCCTGGGCCTCGACACCGCCGTCGAGTCCTGCGCCGACGCCGACCATGACGCGGTCGCGGGGCTGGTCGCCGCGGCTTCTTGCGACCAGCCGCTCACGGCCGTCGTGCACGCCGCCGACATCACGCAGACCAGCACCGTCGACGACACCGGCGAGCGCGACCTCGCCGAGGTGTTCGCGGCCAAGGTGGACACCGCCCGCCGCCTGGACGAGCTGTTCAGGGACAGGCCGCTCGACGCGTTCGTCGTGTTCTCCTCGATCGCCGGCGTGTGGGGCGGTGGCGGCCAGGGCCCGTCCGGCGCGGCGAACGCCGTCCTCGACGCCATCGTCGAACGGCGCCGCGCCAGGGGACTGCGGGCCACATCGATCGCCTGGGGCGCCCTCGACCAGATCGGTGTCGGCATGGACGAGGCCACGCTCTCCCAGCTCCGCCGCCGCGGCGTCCTGCCCATGGCGCCCCGGCTGGCGGTCACCGCGTTCGTGCAGGCGGCGCAGGACAACGAGAAGTCCGTGACCGTGGCCGACATGGACTGGGGCGCCTTCATCCCCGCGTTCACGTCCGTCCGTCCCAGCCCGCTGTTCGCCGACCTGCCGGAGGCGAAGGCGGCACTCCAGGCGTCGCAACCCGATACGGAGAACAGCGACACCGCCGCGTCCCTCGCGGACTCCCTGCGGGCGGTGCCGGACGGCGAGCAGAACCGCATCCTGCTCCGGCTGGTCCGCGGCCACGCCTCGACGGTCCTCGGCCACGGCGGGGCGGAGGGCATCGGCCCGCGCCAGGCGTTCCAGGAGGTCGGCTTCGACTCGCTGGCCGCCGTCAACCTGCGCAACAGCCTGCACGCCGCCACCGGGCTGCGCCTGCCGGCGACGCTGATCTTCGACTACCCCACTCCGGAGGCGCTGGTCGGCTATCTGCGCGCCGAGCTCCTCCGGGAGGCCGACGACGGCATGGAAGGCCGAGAGGACGACCTGCGGAAGGTCCTGGCGTCCGTGCCGTTCGCCCGGTTCAAGGAGGCGGGCGTGCTCGACACACTGCTCGGCCTCGCCGAGGCGGACCGTGCCGCGGACCCGCCGGCCGCCGAGGCGCCCGCCAGTGCGGACGACGTGGATCTGATCGACGAACTCGATGTCACCGGTCTCGTGCAACGGGCCCTGGGCAGGACGAGCTGACCACCGATGGTGAACCAACCGTGGAGGAGGGTTATGTCGGCGCCAGACGAGGAGATCGTCCAGGCACTGCGTGCCTCGCTGAAGGAGAACGCCCGGCTTCGGCAGGAGAACGGCGCACTCGCCGCCGCGGCCGCGGAGCCCATCGCGATCGTCTCCATGGCCTGCCGGTACGCGGGCGGCATCCGCAGCCCGGAGGACTTCTGGCGGGTGGTGTCCGAAGGCACCGACGTCTACACCGGCTTCCCCGCCGACCGCGGCTGGGACCTCGAAGGTCTCTACCACCCGGACCCTGACAACCCCGGTACGACCTACGTGCGGGAGGGCGCGTTCCTGCACGAAGCAGCCCAGTTCGACGCCGGGTTCTTCGGCATCTCGCCCCGCGAGGCCCTGGCGATGGACCCCCAGCAGCGGCAACTGCTTGAGGTGTCCTGGGAGACCTTCGAACGCGCCGGCATCGACCCCCACTCGATGCGGGGCGGCGACGTCGGGGTGTTCGCAGGGATCGTGCACCAGGACTACGCACCCGACCTCAGCGGGTTCGAGGGGTTCATGAGCCTGGAGCGCGCACTGGGCACCGCCGGCGGCGTCGCGTCCGGCCGGGTCGCGTACGTCCTCGGGCTTGAGGGCCCCGCGGTGACCGTCGACACCATGTGCTCCTCCTCCCTGGTGGCCGTCCACCTCGCCGCCCAGGCGCTGCGCCGGGGCGAATGTTCGATGGCGCTCGCGGGCGGCTCGACGGTGATGGCGACGCCGGGCGGGTTCGTCGGCTTCGCGCGCCAGCGGGCACTCGCCTTCGACGGGCGCTGCAAGTCCTACGCCGCGTGCGCCGACGGCTCCGGGTGGGCCGAGGGCGTCGGTGTGCTGCTGTTGGAGCGGTTGTCGGTGGCGCGGGAGCGCGGGCACCGCGTGCTGGCGGTGATCCGCGGTAGCGCGGTGAACCAGGACGGTGCGTCGAATGGGTTGACGGCGCCGAATGGTCCGTCGCAGCAGCGGGTGATCCGCAGAGCGTTGGCCGGGGCGGGACTGTCTCCGTCCGATGTGGACGCGGTCGACGGTCACGGCACGGGCACGGTGCTGGGTGATCCGATCGAGGCGCAGGCGCTGCTGGCCACCTACGGGCAGGGGCGGGACCCGGACCGGCCGCTGTGGCTCGGTTCCGTGAAGTCCGTCGTCGGGCACACGCAGGCGGCGTCCGGTGTGGCCGGTGTGATCAAGATGGTGCAGGCGCTGCGGCACGGGGTGCTGCCCGCGACCCTGCACGTGGACGCGCCAAGCCCGCAGGTCGACTGGTCGGCCGGTGCGGTCGAGCTCCTGACCGAGGCGCGGGAGTGGCCGCGCAACGGTCGTCCGCGCCGGGCGGGCGTGTCCTCGTTCGGCGCCAGCGGGACCAACGCGCACCTCATCGTCGAGGAGGCGCCCGCCGACGATGCCCCGCCCGCGGCGGAGACGCTGCCGGACGGCGTGGTGCCGCTGGTCGTGTCGGCCGGCACCGCCGCTTCCCTCACGGCGCAGGCGGAGCGCCTGGCGACATTCCTTGCGGACGCCGACGACGTGCCGCTGGCGGCTGTGGCGGGTGCGTTGGTGACGGGCCGGGCTGTGTTCGGTGAGCGTGCCGTCGTTGTGGCGAGCACGGAGGAGCAGGCGCGGGCTGGGTTGGGTGCGTTGGCGCGTGGTGAGAGCGCGGCTGGTGTGGTGACCGGCAGCGTGGACGTGCCGGGCAAGGTCGTGTGGGTGTTTCCGGGTCAGGGTGCGCAGTGGGTTGGTATGGGCCGGGAGTTGCTGGATGGCTCGCCGGTGTTCGCCGAGCGGATCGCGGAGTGCGCTGCCGCGTTGGGGCGGTGGGTGGACTGGTCCCTGGTGGAGGTGCTGCGCGGCGAGTCCGATCCTGCCTTGCTGGAGCGGGTTGATGTCGTTCAGCCGGCGAGTTTTGCGGTGATGGTGGGGTTGGCGGCGGTGTGGGGGTCGGCGGGTGTGGTTCCCGATGCGGTGGTGGGTCATTCCCAGGGGGAGATCGCGGCGGCGTGTGTGGCGGGTGCGTTGTCGTTGGAGGATGCGGTGCGGGTGGTGGCGTTGCGCAGTCAGGCCATCGCCGCCCGGTTGTCGGGGCGTGGCGGTATGGCGTCGGTGGCGCTGAGCGAGGTCGAGGCCGCGGCGCGGTTGGAGCCGTGGGCGGACCGGGTTGAGGTGGCGGCGGTGAACGGGCCGTCTTCGGTGGTGGTCGCGGGTGATGCCGAGGCGCTGGATGAGGTGCTGGAGGTCCTGGACGAGCAGGGTGTCCGGGTGCGGCGGGTGGCCGTCGATTACGCCTCGCACAGTCTGCATGTGGCCGACATCCGTGAGTCTCTGGCGGATGCGCTGGCGGGGATCACAGCGCAGGCGCCGGCCATTCCGTTCTATTCGACGGTGACCGGTGGGTGGGTCCGGGACGCCGGGGTTGTCGACGGCGCGTACTGGTACCGGAACCTGCGGCAGCAGGTGCGGTTCGGCCCGGCGGTGGCGGATCTGATCGACCAGGGGCACACGGTGTTCGTGGAGGTCAGTGCGCATCCGGTGCTGGTGCAGCCGATCAGCGAGGTTGTGGACGAGACCGACGCCGATGCCGTGGTGACGGGGTCGCTGCGGCGTGAGGACGGCGGGATGCGGCGGCTGCTGACCTCGATGGCCGAACTGTTCGTCCGCGGCGTCCCCGTCGACTGGACCGGGATTCTGCCGAGTGGTGCGACGTCCCAGCATGTGGACCTGCCGACCTACGCCTTCGACCACCGGCACTACTGGCTCCGGCTCGGCGAATCGGCGACCGACGCGGCGTCACTGGGGTTGACCGGAGCCGACCATCCGCTGCTGGGTGCCGTGGTGCCGCTGCCACGGTCCGACGGCCTGGTGTTCACCTCACGCCTGTCGCTGCGGACGCATCCCTGGCTGGCCGACCACGCCATCGGCGGTGCCGTGATCGTTCCCGGCACGGTGTACGTCGACCTCGCGATGCGGGCCGGCGACGAGTTCGGTTACGGCGTCCTGGACGAGTTGGTGATCGAGGCGCCGCTGATGCTGCCCGAGCAGGGCGGAGTGCGGCTCCAGGTCGCGGTCGGCGGACCGGCGGAGACAGGCACGCGCACGGTGGACGTGTACTCCCTGCGTGAGGACGCCGGCGAGAACGCGTGGACGCGGCACGCCACCGGCCTCCTGTCGGCCACGCCATCCGCCCAGGACACGGCGTTCGACTTCACGGCCTGGCCACCGCCGGGCGCGCAGCCGGTCGAGATCACCGACTTCTATCCCGACCTGGTGGAGCGTGGTTACGCCTACGGTCCCGCGTTCCAGGGCCTTCGGGCGGTGTGGCGGCGCGGTGACGAGGTCTTCGCCGAGGTCGCCCTGCCCGACGAGCACCGGGAGGACGTCGGCAGGTTCGGCATCCACCCCGCCCTCCTGGACGCCGCCCTTCACACCAACGCCTTCGCCAACCCGGACGACGACCGCAGGGTGCTGCCGTTCGCGTGGAACGGGCTGCTGCTGCACGCCGTCGGAGCCTCCGCGCTGCGGGTGCGGGTCGTGCCGTGCGGGCCGGACGCGCTGTCGTTCCAGGCCGCCGACGAGACCGGCGGCCTGGTGGTGACCATGGACTCGCTGGTGTCGCTGCCGGTGTCCACCGAGCGGCTGGAGACGGGCGCGGAGGAGAGCCGCGACGCGCTGTTCCGCGTGGAGTGGACCGAGCTGCCCCCGGCCCGGCAGGCGGACGCACCGTCGTGGGTGGCGGTCGACACGGCGGACGACGTGGCCGCCCTGACGCGGGACGCGCCCCCGGTGGCGGTTCTGCGTGCCGTGGGCGGTGAGGACACGCCCCTGGCGCTGACCTCGCGGGTGCTCGGCGTCCTGCAGAGCTGGCTGGGCGCCGCCGCGCCGGCGGACACGCGGCTCGTGGTGCTGACCCGCGGCGCGACGCCCGCCGGTGACGGTGCGGTCTCCGACCCCGCCGGTGCGGCGGTGTGGGGTCTGGTTCGCGCCGCACAGGCCGAGAACCCCGACCGGATCGTCCTGCTGGACCTCGACTCCGCCGAGGACGGTGACGCGGCGTCGGGGCTGGGCGCGGCGCTGGCCGGCGGCGAGCCGCAGCTCGCGGTGCGCGGCACGACCTTGTTCGTACCCCGCCTGGCCCGTGCCGGAGGGCAGGCTCCGCACGCGCCCGCCGTGTTCCGTCCGGAAGGGATGGTCCTCGTCACCGGCGGCACCGGCTCGTTGGGCGGTGCGGTCGCTCGGCACCTGGTGTCCCGGCACGGTGTGCGGCACCTGGTGCTGGCCGGCCGGCGGGGTCCGGCCGCCGCCGGTGTCGCGGATCTGGTCGCGGACCTCACCGGGCAGGGCGCGGAGGTGTCCGTGGTGGCCTGCGACGTCGCCGACCGGGAGCAGGTGGCCGCCCTGCTGGCGTCGGTGCCCGCCGAGCACCCTTTGACCGGTGTCGTGCACCTGGCGGGTGTCCTGGACGACGGTGTGATCGGGGCGCTGACCCCGGACCGGCTCGCCGCCGTGTTCGCGCCGAAGGTCGACGCGGTCCGGCACCTGGACGAGCTGACCCGCGACATGGACCTCGACGCGTTCGTCGTCTTCTCGTCGGCCGCCGCGCTCATGGGGTCCGCCGGCCAGGGCAACTACGCGGCGGCGAACGCGTACCTGGACGGCCTGATGACCAACCGTCGTGCGGCGGGTCTGCCGGGACTCTCACTGGCGTGGGGTCTCTGGGAGCAGAACACCGGTCTGACCGCCCACCTCGGCGCCACCGACCGGGCACGGATGAGCCGCGGCGGTGTCCTGGCGATGACGCCCGCCGAGGGCCTGGAGATGTTCGACATCGGCCTGCACGCCGACCAGGCGCTGCTGGTGCCGATCAAGCTGGACCTGCGGACGCTGCGCGGCCAGGCCGCGGCGGGCGGGGAGGTCCCGCACCTGCTGCGCGGCCTGGTCCGGGCCGGCCGGCGTGTGGCGCGGGCCGGCGCCGACGGCGGCAGCGGGCTGCTCCGCAGGCTGGCCGGGCTGCCGCGGGACGAGCGGGAGAGCGTCCTGCTGTCCCTCGTCCAGACCGAGGCGGCCGGCGTGCTGGGTTTCAGCGGGCCGGAGCCGGTGCAGGGCACCCGCGGGTTCGGCGACATCGGGTTCGACTCCCTGACCGCGGTCGAGCTGCGGAACCGGCTGAGCGTGGCGACCGGCGTGAAGCTGCCCGCCACGCTGATCTTCGACTACCCGACCCCGGTGGCGCTCACCCGCCACCTGTGCGACGAGCTGGGCGACGAAGCAGGCGACGAGCCGGGCGTCACCGGCGCCTTCACCCCGGCCGCCCCGGTCGCCGCCGACCCCGGCGAGCCGATCGCCGTCGTCGGCATGGCGTGCCGGCTGCCAGGCGGTGTCACCGGCCCGGACGACCTGTGGCGGCTGGTGTGTGAGGGCCGCGAGGGCATGTCGCCGTTCCCCGGCGACCGGGGCTGGGATCTGGACGATCTGTTCGACCCGGACCCGGACCGTTCGGGCACCTCGTACACGAGCCAGGGCGGTTTCCTGGGCGAGGCGGGCCAGTTCGACGCGGGGTTCTTCGGGATTTCGCCGCGTGAGGCGCTGGCGATGGACCCGCAGCAGCGGTTGCTGCTGGAGACGTCGTGGGAGGCGCTGGAACGGGCGGGCATCGATCCGACCGCGGCGCGCGGCGACGACATCGGCGTGTTCTCCGGCGTCTCCATCCACGACTACCTGGAGTCCCTGAGCAACATGCCCGCGGAACTGGAAGGCTTTGTCACGACCGCCACGGCGGGCAGTGTCGCGTCCGGCCGCGTGTCCTACGTGTTCGGGTTCGAGGGTCCCGCGCTCACCGTCGACACGGCGTGTTCATCGTCGCTGGTGGCGATCCACCTCGCCGCGCAGGCGCTGCGGCGGGGCGAGTGCTCTGCGGCACTGGCCGGCGGCGTCGCCGTGATGGGCTCGCCGATCGGCTTGCTGGGCATGTCGCGGCAGCGGGGCCTGGCTGTGGACGGTCGCTGTAAGGCGTACGCGTCGGGCGCGGACGGCACGGTGCTGTCCGAGGGCGTGGGCGTCGTGGTGTTGGAGCGGTTGTCGGTGGCGCGGGAGCGTGGGCATCGGGTGCTGGCGGTGTTGCGGGGCAGCGCGGTGAATCAGGATGGTGCGTCGAATGGGTTGACGGCGCCGAATGGTCCGTCGCAGCAGCGGGTGATCCGCGCAGCGCTCGCCAACGCTGGGATCGCACCGTCCGATGTGGACGTGGTCGAGGGCCACGGGACCGGGACGGCACTGGGTGATCCGATCGAGGCGCAGGCGCTACTGGCGACTTATGGGAAGGATCGGGATCCGGAGCGCCCGTTGTGGCTGGGTTCGTTGAAGTCGAACATTGGGCACGCGCAGGCTGCGGCCGGTGTGGCGAGTGTGATCAAGATGGTGCAGGCGTTGCGGCATGGTGTCATGCCGCCCACCTTGCACGTGGACGAGCCCACCACTCAGGTCGATTGGTCGGCCGGTGCGGTCGAGCTGCTGACCGAGACGCGGGACTGGTCACCGAACGGCCGTCCACGCCGGGCGGGTGTCTCGTCCTTCGGCATCAGCGGGACCAACGCGCACCTGATCATCGAAGAAGCACCGGCCGAGGAGACGCCGCCCGCCGCCGACGAGACGGTGCCGGACGGCGCGGTGCCGCTGGTGGTGTCCGCGCGCAGTGCCGTTTCCCTGGCGGGTCAGGCCGAGCGGCTGGCGGCGTTCCTCGATGGGGCCGACGAGCCGTCGCTGCCGCGCGTGGCGGGTGCACTGCTGTCGACCCGGGCGGTGCACGGCGACCGTGCCGTGGTGGTGGCGGACTCCCGTGAGGAGGCGCGGGCTGGGCTGGGTGCGTTGGCGCGTGGTGAGACCGTGGCCGGCGTGGTCACCGGCCGAGCGGGCACGCCGGGCAAGGTCGTGTGGGTGTTCCCCGGTCAGGGCGCGCAGTGGGTTGGTATGGGCCGGGAGTTGCTGGATGGCTCGCCGGTGTTCGCTGAGCGGATCGCGGAGTGCGCTGCCGTGTTGGGGCGGTGGGTGGACTGGTCGCTGGTGGAGGTGCTGCGCGGCGAGAGCGACCCTGCCTTGCTGGAGCGGGTTGATGTGGTGCAGCCGGCGAGTTTTGCGGTGATGGTGGGGTTGGCGGCGGTGTGGGGGTCGGCGGGTGTGGTTCCCGATGCGGTGGTGGGCCATTCCCAGGGGGAGATCGCGGCGGCGTGTGTGGCGGGTGCGTTGTCGTTGGAGGATGCGGTGCGGGTGGTGGTGCTGCGCAGTCAGGCCATCGCCGCCCGGTTGTCGGGGCGTGGCGGTATGGCCTCGGTGGCGCTGAGCGAGGAGGACGTGGTCGCGCGGTTGGAGCCGTGGGCGGGCCGGGTTGAGGTGGCGGCGGTGAACGGGCCGTCTTCGGTGGTGATCGCGGGTGATGCCGAGGCGCTGGCCGAAGCGGTCGATGCGCTCGGCGGGCGGCGGATCGCGGTGGACTACGCCTCGCACAGTCGGCATGTGGCCGACATCCGCGACCGGCTCGCCGAAGCGCTGGCCGGGATCGACGCGCAAGCACCGGCCATTCCGTTCTATTCGACGGTGACCGGCGGGTGGGTCCGGGATGCCGGGGTTGTGGACGGTGCGTACTGGTACCGGAACCTGCGGCAGCAGGTGCGGTTCGGCCCGGCGGTGGCCGACCTGCTCGACCAGGGTCACAGCGTCTTCGTGGAGGTCAGTGCCCACCCGGTGCTGGTGCAGCCGATCACGGACGTCATCGACGACACCGATGTGGACGACGCCGTGGTGGTGGGGTCGCTGCGGCGGGAGGACGGCGGGATGCGGCGCCTGCTGACGTCGATGGCCGAGCTGTTCGTCCGGGGTGTCACGCTCGACTGGAGCGGTGTGCTCCCGCGGGTCCCGGGGCCGGTGGATCTGCCGACGTACGCGTTCGACCACCGGCACTACTGGCTCCACCCGGCCGGTGCGGCGACGGACGCGCCGTCGCTCGGGCTGGCCGGCGCCGACCACCCGATGCTGGGCGCGGTGGTGCCGCTGCCGCGGTCCGGCGGGCTGGTGTTCACCTCGCGGCTGTCGGTGCGATCGCATCCGTGGCTCGCGGACCACACCATCGGCGGTGTCGTGGTCGTGCCGAGCGCCGGGCTCGTGGAGCTGGCCGTGCGCGCCGGTGACGAGGCCGGGTGCGCCGTCCTCGGCGAGCTGGTGGTCGAGAACCTGCTCGTGCTGCCCGAGCACGGCGGTGTGCGGGTGCAGGTCGTGCTGAGCGGCCCGGCCGACGACGGCTCGCGCACGGTGGACGTGTACTCCCTGAGCGAGGACGGCGCGGACGTCTGGACCCGGCACGCCACCGGGCAGCTGCTGACCACGCCTGCGAACCGGGAGCCGTTCGACGCGGCCGCATGGCCGCCGCCCGGTGCGCGGGAGCTCGCCATGGATGCCGACGACCTCTACGGCGACCTGGCCCGGCGAGGGTTCGCCTACGGGCGGGCACTGCGGTGCGTGCGGGCGGTGTGGCGGCGCGGCGAGGAGCTGTTCGCCGAGATCGCCCTGCCCGAGGAACTGGTCGCGGACGCCGGCCGTTTCGGTCTCCATCCGGCGCTGCTGGACGCGGCGCTGCACCCGGCCCTGCTGAGTGCCGCCGACGGTGAGCCGCGGCAACCGCTGGACTGGCGCGGGCTCGTGCTGCACGCCGCGGGTGCGTCGGTGCTGCGGGTGCGGCTGGCGCCCAACGGGCCCGACGCCGTGTCGCTGGCGGCGGCGGACGAGGCCGGCGGCCCGGTCGTGACCGTGGACTCGGTGGTGTCGCGGCCGGTGTCCGCCGGGCGGCCGGGCACCGTGGTGGCGAGCACCGTGCGCGCCACCTCGCTGTTCCAGGTGGACTGGACGGAGCTGGCCGCGGCGGAGGAGCCCGCGCCCGCGTGGGCGGCGGTGGCCACCGCCGACGACGTGGCGGCCCTGGGCGGGGACGTGCCCGCGGCGGCGGTGCTCCAGGCGACCGCCGGGGGTGCGGACGCGGCCCTGCCCCTGACTTCGCGGGTGCTGGCCGCCGTCCAGGCGTGGCTGGCGGGTGCCGGGCTGGAGGAATCCCGTCTGGTGGTGGTGACGCGTGGTGCGGTGCCGGCCGGTGACGGTGCGGTGGCCGACCCGGCGGCGTCGGCGGTGTGGGGTCTGGTTCGTGCCGCGCAGGCGGAGAACCCGGACCGGGTTGTGCTGGTGGATCTCGACCCGGCGTCCGATGGTGAGGTCGGTTCCGTGCTGGGTGCGGTGCTGGCGACCGGTGAGCCGCAGGTCGCAGTGCGCGGCACGGTCCTCTCGGTGCCCCGGCTCGCCCGCGCGGCGCAGCCCACGGATGCGCCCGCCGTGTTCGGTCCGGACGGGACGGTGCTGGTCTCGGGCGCGGGCGCCCTGGGTGGGCTGGTGGCCCGGCACCTGGTGGCCCGGCACGGGGTGCGGCGGCTGGTGCTGGCCAGCCGGCGGGGGCCGGCCGCCGACGGCGTCGATGACCTGGTCGCCGAGCTGACCGGGCAGGGTGCCGAGGTGTCCGCGGTGGCTTGCGACCTCTCCGACCGCGAGCAGGTGGCGGCGCTGCTGGCGTCCGTCCGGGACGAGCACCGCCTGACCGGTGTCGTGCACACGGCCGGCGTCCTCGACGCCGGGGTGATCGGGACACTGACCCCGGACCGGCTCGCCACCGTGTTCGCGCCGAAGGTCGACGCGGTACGGCACCTGGACGAGCTGACCCGCGGCATGGACCTCGACGCGTTCGTCGTCTACTCCTCGGTCTCGTCGGTCTTCATGGGCGCGGGCAGCGGCGGCTACGCGGCCGCGAACGCGTACCTGGACGGGTTGATGGCCAACCGTCGGGCGGCGGGCCTGCCGGGGCTGTCCCTGGCGTGGGGTCTGTGGGGCCAGACCACCGGCATGGCCGCCGGCACCGACGACCTCACCCGGGCCCGGATGAACCGGCGCGGCGGCCTGCGGCTGATGACGCAGGCCGAAGGCATGGACCTGTTCGACGCCGCGATCGGCTCCGACCGGTCGCTGCTGGTGCCCGCCAAGCTCGACCTGCGCGGGGTGCGTGCCGATGCGGCGGCGGGCGGTACGGTGCCGCACCTGCTGCGCGGCCTGGTCCGGGCCGGCCGGCGGCAGGCGCGCTCGGCCGGCGGCGAACGCGGCCGGCTGTCCGAGCGGCTGGCCGGCCTCGCCCCGGCCGACCAGCTGACCCTGCTCCTCGACCTGGTGCGCGGCCAGATCGCGGCCGTGCTCGGGCACGCCGAAGCAGGTGCCATCCGGGCGGACGCGGCGTTCAAGGAGGCGGGGTTCGACTCGCTCACGGCCGTGGAGCTGCGCAACCGGCTGCGTGAGGCCACCGGGCTGAAGCTGCCCGCCACGCTGGTGTTCGACCACCCCAACCCGCAGGCCCTCGCCCGCCACCTGCGCGACGAGCTCGGTGGCGTGACACCCGCCCCCGTGACGCCGACGGCCGTCGTGGCCGACGCGGAGGAGCCGATCGCCATCGTCGGCATGGCGTGCCGGCTGCCCGGCGGCGTGGCCGGCCCGGACGACCTTTGGCGGCTGGTGGCCGACCGCCGGGACGCGGTGTCCGGGTTCCCCACCGACCGGGGCTGGGACCTGGAGGGCCTGTTCGACCCCGACCCGGACCGTTCGGGCACCTCGTACACCGCCCAGGGCGGTTTCCTGCACGAGGCCGGGCTGTTCGACGCAGGTTTCTTCGGTATCTCGCCGCGTGAGGCGCTGGCGATGGACCCGCAGCAGCGGCTGCTCCTGGAGACCTCGTGGGAGGCACTGGAGGCCGCGGGCATCGACGCGACCGCGTTGAAGGGCACCGACGTCGGCGTGTTCACCGGTGCCTTCGGCCAGGGGTACGTCGCACCGGGCGCCAGCGTTGTCACGCCGGAACTGGAAGGCTTCGCAGGCACGGGCGGGTCGTCGAGCGTCGCGTCGGGCCGGGTGTCCTACGTGTTCGGATTCGAGGGCCCGGCCGTCACGATCGACACCGCCTGCTCGTCCTCGCTGGTAGCCATGCATCTGGCCGGGCAGGCACTGCGGTCGGGCGAGTGCTCGATGGCACTGGCGGGCGGCGCGACGATCATGGCGAACCCGGGCGCCTTCGTGGAGTTCTCCCGGCAGCGGGGCCTCGCCGTCGACGGGCGCTGCAAGGCGTTCGCCGCGGCGGCCGACGGCACCGGCTGGGCCGAGGGCGTCGGCGTGATCGTCCTCGAACGGTTGTCGGTGGCGCGGGAGCGCGGGCACCGGGTGCTGGCGGTGTTGCGGGGCAGCGCGGTGAATCAGGACGGTGCCTCCAACGGGCTGACGGCGCCGAACGGCCCGTCGCAGCAGCGGGTGATCCGCGCAGCGCTCGCCAACGCCGGGATCGCACCGTCCGATGTGGACGTGGTCGAGGGCCACGGGACCGGGACGGCACTGGGCGACCCGATCGAGGCGCAGGCTCTGCTCGCCACCTACGGCCAGAACCGCGACCTGGAGAAGCCGCTGTGGCTGGGGTCGCTGAAGTCGAACATCGGCCACGCGCAGGCCGCCGCCGGTGCGGCGAGCGTGATCAAGATGGTGCAGGCCATGCGGCACGAGGTGCTCCCGGCGACCCTGCACGTGGACGCGCCCACCCCCGAGGTGGACTGGTCCGCCGGTGCCGTCGAGCTGCTGACCGAGGCCCGCGGCTGGCCCCGCACCGGTCGTCCGCGCCGGGCCGGGGTGTCCGCGTTCGGTGTCAGCGGGACGAACGCGCACCTGATCCTGGAGGAGGCGCCGCCGGAGGACCTGCCCAGCGCCGCCGCGCCCGACGCCGGGGACGCCGCGACTCCGGAGGCGCTCCCGGTGGTGGTGTCCGCCCGGAGCCCCGGCTCGCTGGCGGCCCAGGCCGGGCGGCTGGCCGGGTTCCTCAACGGCGAGGCGCCGCTCGCGGCCGTCGCCGGGGCCTTGGTGTCCGACCGCGCGGCACTGACCGAACGTGCGGTGGTGGTCGCCGGCTCCCGCGACGAGGCGGCGGCGGGGCTGGGTGTGTTGGCGCGTGGTGAGGCGGCGTCCGGCGTGGTCACCGGCCGGGCGGGCACGCCGGGCAAGGTCGTGTGGGTATTTCCGGGTCAGGGTACGCAGTGGGCTGGTATGGGCCGGGAGTTGCTGGATGCCTCGCCGGTGTTCGCCGAGCGGGTCTTCGAGTGCGCGGCTGTGTTGGCGGGCTGGGTCGACTGGCCGCTGATCGAGGTGCTGCGCGGCCAGGCCGACCCTGGGCTGCTGGAGCGGGTTGACGTCCTTCAGCCGGCGAGTTTTGCGGTGATGGTGGGTCTGGCGGCGGTGTGGGGGGCGGCGGGTGTGGTTCCCGATGCGGTGGTGGGCCACTCCCAGGGCGAGATCGCGGCCGCCTGTGTGGCGGGTGCGCTCTCCCTGGAGGACGCGGTGCGGGTGGTGGCGTTGCGCAGTCAGGCCATCGCCGCCGGCCTGTCGGGGCGTGGCGGTATGGCCTCGGTGGCGCTGGGCGTGGACGATGCGACCGAGTTGCTGGAGCCGTGGGCGGACCGGGTGCAGGTGGCCGCGGTCAACGGGCCGTCTTCGGTGGTGGTCGCGGGTGAGGCTCAGGCCTTGTCCGAGGCTCTGGAGGCGCTCGAAGGCCGGGGTGTCCGGGTGCGGCGAGTGGCCGTGGACTATGGATCGCACACCAATCAGGTCGAGGACATCCAGGACCTGATGGCCGATGCACTGGCCGGGATCGACACGCAAGCACCGGCCATTCCGTTCTACTCGACCGTCACCGGAGGGTGGGTGCGGGACGCCGGGGTTGTCGACGGCGCGTACTGGTACCGGAACCTGCGGCAGCAGGTGCGGTTCGGCCCGGCGGTGGCCGACCTGTTCGACCAAGGTCACGGCGTCTTCGTGGAGGTCAGTGCCCACCCGGTGCTGGTGCAGCCGATCACGGACGTCATCGACGACACCGATGTGGACGACGCCGTGGTGGTGGGGTCGCTGCGGCGTGACGACGGCGGGATGCGGCGCCTGCTGACCTCGATGGCCGAGCTGTTCGTCCACGGCGTCCCCGTCGACTGGACCACCATGCTGCCGACCGTCCCGTCCGGACGGGTGGAACTTCCGACCTACGCCTTCGACCACCGGCACTACTGGCTCCGGCCCGCCGAGTCGGTCACCGACGCGGCGTCGCTGGGCCAGGCGGCGGCCGACCATCCGATGCTGGGGGCGGTGGTGCCGCTGCCGCAGTCCGGCGGGCTGGTGTTCACCTCGCGGCTGTCGGTGCGGTCACACCCGTGGCTGGCCGACCACGCGGTCGGCGGAGTCGTGATCGTGCCGGGCAGTGGGCTCGTCGAGTTGGCCGTGCGCGCCGGTGACGAGGCCGGCTGCCCCGTCCTGGACGAGTTGGTGATCGAGGCGCCGCTGGTGCTGCCCGAGCACGGCGGGGTCCGGGTGCAGGTTGCCGTGAGCGGCCCGGACGGCAACGGTGCCCGCACCGTGGACGTGTACTCGCTGCGCGATGGCGGCGCGGGCCCGTGGACACGGCATGCCACCGGCGTGCTGTCGGCCGTGCCGGGCAGTGGCGCCGGATTCGACTTCGTGGCGTGGCCGCCGCCGGGCGCGGTGGAGGTCGACGTCGCGGACTTCTACACCGGCCTTGCCGAGCGCGGCTACGCCTACGGTCCGGCGTTCCAGGGCCTTCGGGCGGTGTGGCGGCGCGGTGACGAGGTGTTCGCCGAGGTCACCCTGCCCGACGGCCTGCGCAAGGACGCCGCGCGGTTCGGCGTGCACCCGGCGCTGCTCGACGCCGCCCTGCAGGCCGCCACGGCCGGTGGTGCGCAGGAGCCGGAAGAACCGGTGCTGGCGTTCGCGTGGAACGGGGTGGTGCTGCACGCGGCCGGCGCCACGGCGTTGCGTGTGCGGCTCGCGCCCTCCGGCTCGGACGCGCTGTCGGTCGAGGCCGCCGACGAGACCGGCGGGCCTGTCGTGACGATGGATTCGCTGGTGTCCCGGCCCGTGTCCGCCGAGCGGCTGGGCGTCGCGGCGGGCGAGAGCCGTGACTCGCTGTTCCGGGTGGAGTGGGCCGGACTGCCCCTGACGCACGCAGAGCCGTCACCGTCCTGGGCACCGGTGGGCGCCGCGCGTGACGTGGCGGCGCTGGCCGAGGGTGCGAGCGTGCCGCCGGTGGCCGTGCTGGACGCCATGAGCGACGGCGGCGACAGCGCTGTGCTGGCGGTAACGTCCCGGGTACTGCGGGTCCTGCAGGCGTGGCTGGCCGCGCCCGCGTTCGAGGAGTCGCGGCTTGTGGTCGTGACCCGCGGCGCGGTCCCCGCCGGCGACGGCGCGGTGACCGACCCGGCCGCCGCGGCGGCGTGGGGGCTGGTCCGCTCCGCACAGGCCGAGAACCCCGGCCGGATCGTCCTGCTCGACCTCGATCCCGCCACCGGAACCGGTGCGGAAACCGTGCCGGGCTCGGTACTCGGGACCGCGCTGGCCAGCGGTGAACCACAGCTCGCCCTGCGCGGCACGACCTTCTCGGTGCCTCGGCTCGCCTGCGCCACCGGCCGGCTCTCGGACGCGCCCGCCGTGTTCGGTCCGGACGGGACGGTGCTGGTCTCGGGCGCGGGCGCCCTGGGCGGTCTGGTGGCCCGGCACCTGGTGTCCCGGCACGGGGTGCGGCGCCTGGTGCTGGCCAGCCGCCGGGGCCGCGGCGCCGACGGCATGGCGGATCTGGTCGCCGACCTCACCGAGCAGGGCGCGGAGGTGTCCGCAGTGGCCTGCGACGTCTCCGACCGCGAGCAGGTGGCGGCGCTGCTGGCGTCCATCCGGGACGAGCACCGCCTGACCGGTGTCGTGCACACGGCCGGCGTCTTCGACGACGGGGTGATCGGGACGCTGACCCCGGACCGGCTCGCCACCGTGTTCGCGCCGAAGGTCGACGCGGTGCGGCACCTGGACGAGCTGACCCGCGGCATGGACCTCGATGCATTCGTCGTGTTCTCCTCCGTCGCGGGCGTGGTCGGCGGCGGCGGTCAGGGCAACTACGCGGCGGCGAACGCCTTCCTGGACGCGGCGATGGCCCACCGCCGGGCCGCGGGCCTGCCGGGACTGTCGCTGGCCTGGGGCCTGTGGGAGCGCGGCATCGGCATGGCCGCCCACCTCAGCGTCGTCGACCACGCACGCGCCGGCCGCGGCGGCGTCCTGGAGCTGACGCGGGCCGAGGGCCTGGACATGTTCGACGTCGCGCTGCGCATGGACGCGTCGCTGCTGGTGCCGATCAAGCTGGACCTGGCGGCGTTGCGGGCGGACGTCGCGGCCGGCGGGTCGGTGCCGCACGTGCTGCACGGCCTGGTCCGGGCCGGGCGGCGGCAGGCGCGGGCGGCCGCCGCGACGGACAGCGCGCTGCCGCGCCGGCTGGCCGGACTCGCCGCAGACGAGCAGGAGGCCCTGCTCCTGGACCTTGTGCGCGGTCAGGTCGCCGCCGTGCTCGGGCACGCCGGCCCGGAGGCGGTGCGGGCGGACACGGCGTTCCAGGACACCGGGTTCGACTCGCTGACCTCGGTCGAGCTGCGCAACCGGCTCCGTGAGCAGACCGGACTGAAACTGCCGGCCACGCTGGTGTTCGACTATCCGACCCCGCTGGTGCTCGCCCGCCACCTGCGGGCGGAACTGCTCCCGGACGGCGGCGCGGACGGCGGCGCGGCCGGTGCGGACGAGGAACGGTTGCGGCACGCGCTCGCGTCGGTCCCGCTGTCCCGCCTGCGCGAGGCGGGGCTGATCGACGTCCTGACCACTCTGGCCGCGCTGGGCGAGCCGGATCTCGCCGGTGCGGGTGATGCGCCCGGCGTGGTCGAGGAGGACGCCGGGGAGCGGTCGATCGCCGAGCTGGACGTCGACGACCTCGTGCAACTGGCGTTCGGCGAAGAGTAGTCCCGCGAGACCCGGCATCTGGTACCCGAGTGATTGGGGCGGTTGTGAGTGCGTCGTACGAGAAGGTCGTCGAGGCCCTGCGGAAGTCGCTGGAAGAAGTCGGCACGCTGAAGAAGCGCAACCGCCGGCTCCTCGGCGCATCCCGCGAGCCGATCGCCGTCGTCGGCATGGCGTGCCGGTTGCCCGGCGGTGTCACCGGCCCGGATGACCTGTGGCGGCTGGTGTCCGAGGGCCGGGACGCGGTGTCGGGGTTCCCCCAGGACCGGGGCTGGGACCTGGAGGGCCTGTTCGATCCCGACCCGGACCGTTCGGGCACCTCGTACACCGACCAGGGCGGTTTCCTGGGCGAGGCGGGCCAGTTCGACGCGGGGTTCTTCGGGATTTCGCCGCGTGAGGCGCTGGCGATGGACCCGCAGCAGCGGTTGCTGCTGGAGACCTCCTGGGAGGCCCTGGAAGGGGCCGGCATCGACCCGGTGTCGTTGAAGGGCACCGATGTCGGGGTGTTCACCGGCGTGTCCAGCCAGGGCTACGGCGCCGGTGCCGCCGGACCGGAGATGCAGAGCTTCGCGGGCACCGGCTTGGCGTCGAGCGTGGCGTCGGGCCGGGTGTCCTATGTGTTCGGTTTCGAGGGCCCGGCGGTCACGGTGGACACGGCGTGTTCGTCGTCGCTGGTGGCGATGCATCTGGCCGGGCAGGCGCTGCGGTCGGGTGAGTGCTCGATGGCGCTGGCCGGCGGCGCGATGGTGATGTCGAGCCCCAACTCGTTCATCGTGTTCTCCCGGCAGCGCGGGCTGGCCGTGGACGGCCGCTGCAAGGCGTTCGCGTCGGGCGCGGACGGAATGGGGCTGTCTGAGGGCGTCGGTGTGCTGCTGTTGGAGCGGTTGTCGGTGGCGCGGGAGCGCGGGCACCGGGTTCTCGCTGTGTTGCGCGGTTCGGCGGTGAATCAGGATGGTGCGTCGAATGGGCTGACGGCGCCGAATGGTCCGTCGCAGCAGCGGGTGATCCGCGCAGCGCTCGCCAACGCTGGGATCGCACCGTCCGATGTGGACGTGGTCGAGGGCCACGGCACGGGGACGGTGCTGGGTGATCCGATCGAGGCGCAAGCGCTGCTGGCCACCTACGGGCAGGACCGGGATCCGGAGCGTCCGTTGTGGCTGGGTTCGTTGAAGTCGAACATTGGGCACGCGCAGGCTGCGGCCGGTGTGGCGAGTGTGATCAAGATGGTGCAGGCGTTGCGGCACGGCGTCATGCCGCCCACCTTGCACGTGGACGAGCCCACCACCCAGGTCGACTGGTCGGCCGGTGCGGTCGAGCTTTTGACCGAGGCGCGGGAGTGGCCGCGCAACGGTCGTCCGCGCCGGGCGGGCGTGTCCTCGTTCGGGGTCAGCGGGACCAACGCGCACCTGATCCTGGAGGAAGCACCGGCCGAGGAGACGCCCGCCGGGGCCGAGGCGCCGCCTGCCGGTGTGGTGCCGCTGGTGGTGTCCGCGCGCAGTGCCGTTTCCCTGGCAGGACAGGCCGGGCGGCTGGCGGTGTTCCTCGATGGGGCTGATGAGCCGTTGTTGCCGCGTGTGGCGGGTGCGTTGGTGACGGGCCGGGCTGTGTTCGGTGAGCGTGCCGTGGTGGTGGCGGGGTCTTGTGAGGAGGCGCGGGCCGGGCTGGGTGCGTTGGCGCGTGGTGAGACGGCGTCTGGTGTGGTGACCGGCAGCGTGGACGTGCCGGGGAAGCTGGTGTGGGTGTTTCCGGGTCAGGGGACACAGTGGGTTGGCATGGGCCGGGAGTTGCTGGATGGCTCGCCGGTGTTCGCTGAGCGGATCGCGGAGTGCGCTGCCGCGTTGGGGCGGTGGGTGGACTGGTCTTTGGTGGAGGTGCTGCGCGGCGAGTCCGATCCTGCCTTGCTGGACCGGGTTGATGTGGTGCAGCCGGCGAGTTTTGCGGTGATGGTGGGTCTGGCGGCGGTGTGGGGGGCGGCGGGTGTGGTTCCCGATGCGGTGGTGGGCCACTCGCAGGGGGAGATCGCCGCCGCCTGTGTGGCGGGTGCGCTGTCGTTGGAGGACGCGGTGCGGGTGGTGGCGTTGCGCAGTCAGGCCATCGCCGCCCGGTTGTCGGGACGCGGCGGCATGGCCTCGGTGGCGCTGAGCGAGGAGGACGTGGTCGCGCGGTTGGAGCCGTGGGCGGGCCGGGTCGAGGTGGCGGCGGTGAACGGGCCGTCTTCGGTGGTGGTTGCGGGTGATGCCGAGGCGCTGGCCGAAGCGGTCGATGCGCTCGGCGGGCGGCGGATCGCGGTGGACTACGCCTCGCACAGTCTGCATGTGGCCGACATCCGCGACCGGCTCGCCGAAGCGCTGGCCGGGATCGACGCGCAAGCACCGGCCATTCCGTTCTATTCGACGGTGACCGGCGGGTGGGTCCGGGATGCCGGGGTTGTCGACGGCGCGTACTGGTACCGGAACCTGCGGCAGCAGGTGCGGTTCGGCCCGGCGGTGGCCGACCTGATCGACCAGGGCCACAGCGTCTTCGTGGAGGTCAGTGCCCACCCGGTGCTGGTGCAGCCGATCAGCGAGGTTGTGGACGAGACCGACGCCGATGCCGTGGTGACGGGGTCGCTGCGGCGTGACGACGGCGGGATGCGGCGCCTGCTGACCTCGATGGCCGAACTGTTCGTCCGCGGCGTCCCCCTGGACTGGGCCGGGATTCTGCCGAGTGGTGCGACCTCCCGGCATGTGGACCTGCCGACCTACGCCTTCGACCACCGGCACTACTGGCTCCAGTCGGACGAGCGGGCCGACGTCGCGTCGCTGGGGCAGGCGGCGGCGGGCCACCCGCTGCTCGGTGCGGTCGTGCGGCTGCCGCGGTCCGACGGCCTGGTGTTCACCTCACGTCTCTCGTTGCGGACGCATCCCTGGCTGGCCGACCACGCGATCGGCGGCATGGTGCTCTTCCCCGGCACCGGGCTGGTCGAGCTGGCCCTGCGTGCCGGCGACGAGGCCGGGTGCCCCGTGCTGGACGAGCTCGTGACCGAGGCGCCGCTGGTGGTACCTGAGCACGGCGGGGTTCGGCTGCAGGTCGCGGTGAGCGGGCCTGACGACACCGGGGCGCGCACAGTGGACGTGTACTCGCAGCGCGAGGACGGCGCGGACGTGTGGACCCGGCACGCTACCGGTGTGCTGTCGGCGACCCCGGGTAGCGGCGCCGGGTTCGACTTCACCTCGTGGCCGCCGCCGGGGGCGTGGGAGGTCGAGGCCGGGACCTTCTACGCCGACCTGATTGAGCGCGGCTACGCCTACGGGCCGCTGTTCCAGGGCGTGCGCACGGTGTGGCGGCGCGGCGAGGAGGTCTTCGCCGAGGTCGCCCTGCCCGACGAGCACCGGGAGGGCGCCGCCGGGTTCGGCATCCATCCAGCGTTGCTGGACGCGGCCCTGCAGACCGGAACGATCGCAGCCGCGGCCGCGGAGGAGCGATCCGGGCAGTCGGTGATGCCGTTCGCCTGGAACGGGTTGACGCTGCATGCCGTCGGTGCGTCGGCGTTGCGGGTCCGGGTCGCGCGGTGCGGTCCGGACATGATGACCGTCGAGGCATCCGACCAGACCGGCGGCCCGGTCCTGACGATGGATTCTCTGGTGCTGCGGGCCGTGTCCGCCGCGCGGCTGGAGACGGCGGCGGACACGGCGGCCGGCGATGCGCTGTTCCGGGTGGACTGGACCGAACTGCCTCCGGCGCGGGAGGAGCCCGCGCCCGCGTGGGTGGCGGTGGCCACCGCCGACGACGTGGCGGCCCTGGACGGGGACGTGCCCGCGGTGGCGGTCCTGGAGGCGGTGGGCGGGGACGACTCGCACGCGGCGCTGGCGCTGACGTGCCGGGTGCTGGACGTCGTGCAGGTGTGGCTCGCCGAGATCGCGGAGGCGCGGCTCGTGGTGGTGACGCGTGGTGCGGTGCCGGCCGGTGACGGTGCGGTGGCCGACCCGGCGGCGTCGGCGGTGTGGGGTCTGGTTCGTGCCGCGCAGGCGGAGAACCCGGACCGGATCGTCCTGCTGGACCTTGACCCGGCATCCGATGGTGAGGTCGGTTCCGTGCTGGGTGCGGTGCTGGCCACCGGTGAGCCGCAGGTCGCGGTGCGCGGCACGGTGTTCTCCGTGCCGCGACTCGCGCGCGTCACCGATCGCGCCACCGACGCTCCCGCGGCGTTCGGCCCGGACGGGACGGTGCTGGTCTCGGGCGGGGGGACGCTGGGCGGCCTCGTGGCCCGCCACCTGGTCGCCCGGCACGGGGTGCGGCGTCTGGTGCTGGCCAGCCGCCGGGGCCCGGCCGCCGACGGCGTCGATGACCTGGTCGCCGAGCTGACCGAGCAGGGCGCCGAGGTGTCCGTGGCCGCCTGCGACCTCTCCGACCGCGAGCAGACGGCGGCCCTGCTGGCATCCATCCCCAGTGAGCACGCCCTGACCGGTGTGGTCCACACGGCGGGCGTGTTCAACGCAGGCGTGGTCGGGACGCTGACCCGCGACGGGCTGGCCGCCGTGTTCGCGCCGAAGGTCGACGCGGTCCGGCACCTGGACGAGCTGACCCGCGGCATGGACCTCGACGCGTTCGTCGTCTACTCGTCCGCGTCGTCGGTGTTCATGGGCGCGGGCAGCGGCGGCTACGCGGCCGCGAACGCGTACCTGGACGGGCTGATGGCCCACCGGCGCGCGGCGGGCCTGCCGGGACTGTCGATCGCCTGGGGTCCGTGGCGGCAGGCCACCGGCATGGGGGACACCATCGACGACCTCACCAGGACCCGGATGTCCCGCCGTGAAGGACGTGGCGGAGTCGGCGCGCTCGGGTCCGCCGAGGGCATGGCGCTGTTCGACGCCGCCGTGGGATCCGGGCACGCGCTGCTGGTGCCGGTCGAGCTGGACCTGCGCGAGGTGCGTGCCGATGCGGCGCCCGGCGGCGGGGTGCCACCCCTGCTGCGCGGGCTGGTCCGCGCGGGCCGGCAGTCGGCGCGAGCGGCCGCCGGTGACGCCGGCGGGCTGGTCCGCCGGCTGACCGGACTGCCCGCGGCCGAGCAGGAGGCGCTGCTGCTTGACCTGGTGCGCACGCAGGTCGCGGTCGTGCTCGGCCATGCCGGCCCCGGCGGTGTCCGGGCGGACGCGGCGTTCAAGGACGCGGGGTTCGACTCGCTCACCTCCGTGGAGCTGCGCAACCGGCTGCGTGAGGCCACCGGCCTGAAGCTGCCCGCCACGCTGGTGTTCGACCACCCCAACCCGCAGGCCCTCGCCCGCCACCTGCGCGACGAGCTCGCCGCCGACGAGGGATCGCCCGCCGACCCGGTGCTGACCGGGCTCGCCGGGCTGGAGACGGCCATCGCGACGGCCGCGTCCGATGAGGCCGCCCGCGACCGGATCACCGTGCGCCTGAGGGAACTGCTGGCCGCCGCCGAGGCGGCCGGCCGGGATCCGGACGCCACGGACACCACCGACGACGACCTCGACACCGCCACCGACGAGGAGCTGTTCGCGCTCGTCGACCGGTTCGGATGACACCGCACCACCACCACCGCAATCCCCCACGGACATCTCATGGGAGCTGAGTTCAGTGGCTGACGAGGTACAACTTCGCGACTACCTCAAGAGGGCCATCGCCGATGCCCGCGATGCCCGCAACCGGCTGCGCGAGGTCGAGGAGCGGGCGCGGGAGCCGATCGCCGTAGTCGCCATGGCATGCCGCTACCCGGGCGGCGTGTCCTCGCCCGACGACCTGTGGCGGCTGGTGGCCGAAGAGGGCGACGCCGTTGCGGGCTTCCCCGACGACCGGGGCTGGGACCTGGACGGCCTGTTCGATCCGGATCCGGACCGTTCGGGCACCTCGTACACCGACCAGGGCGGTTTCCTGCGTGGTGCGGGCCAGTTCGATGCGGGGTTCTTCGGTATCTCGCCGCGTGAGGCGCTGGCGATGGACCCGCAGCAGCGGCTGCTGCTGGAGACCTCCTGGGAGGCGGTGGAACGGACGGGCATCGACCCGGTGTCGTTGAAGGGCGCCGACGTCGGGGTGTTCACCGGGCTGTCCAGCCAGGGCTACGGGGCCGGCGGTGGTGTCGTCACACCGGAGTCGGAGGGCTTCGCCGGCACGGGAGCGGCGCCCTGCGTGGCGTCGGGCCGGGTGTCCTACGTGTTCGGGTTCGAGGGCCCCGCGGTCACGATCGATACCGCGTGCTCGTCGTCGCTGGTGGCCATTCACCTCGCCGCGCAGTCGTTGCGGCAAGGGGGATGCTCGATGGCGCTGGCCGGTGGCGCGATGGTGATGGCGACGCCCGGTTCGTTCCTGTCGTTCTCACGGCAGCGCGCGCTGGCCGAGGACGGTCGCTGCAAGGCGTACGCGGACGGCGCCGACGGGATGGGCCTGTCCGAGGGCGTCGGTGTGGTGGTGCTGGAGCGGTTGTCGGTGGCGCGGGAGCGCGGGCACCGGATTCTCGCGGTGATCCGCGGCGGCGCGGTGAATCAGGACGGTGCCTCCAACGGGCTGACGGCGCCGAACGGCCCGTCGCAGCAGCGGGTGATCCGCGCAGCGCTCGCCGACGCCGGGATCGCACCGTCCGATGTGGACGTGGTCGAGGGCCACGGGACCGGGACGGCACTGGGCGACCCGATCGAGGCGCAGGCGCTGCTCGCCACTTATGGGAAGGACCGGGATCCCGGGAAGCCGTTGTGGCTGGGGTCGTTGAAGTCCAACATCGGGCACACGCAGGCCGCCGCGGGCGTAGGCAGCGTGATCAAGATGGTGCAGGCGCTGCGGCACGGTGTGCTGCCCCCGACGCTGCACGTACGGAAGCCGACGACCGAGGTGGACTGGTCGGCGGGAGCGGTCGAGCTCTTGACCGAGGCGCGGGAGTGGCCGCGCAACGGTCGTCCGCGCCGGGCCGGGGTCTCGGCGTTCGGGATCAGCGGGACCAACGTGCATCTGATCCTGGAGGAGGCCCCCGAGGAACCGGAGCCGGACCTTGGCGACGGGGAGTCCACGGGCGTCGTGCCACTGCCGGTGTCTGCGCGCAGCACCGTTTCCCTGGCGGGTCAGGCCGGGCGGCTGGCGGCGTTCCTCGATGGGGCTGATGAGCCGTTGTTGCCGCGCGTGGCGGGTGCGTTGGTGACGGGCCGGGCTGTGTTCGGTGAGCGTGCTGTGGTGGTGGCGGGGTCTTGTGAGGAGGCGCGGGCTGGGTTGGGTGTGTTGGCGCGTGGTGAGGCGGCGTCCGGTGTGGTGACTGGCGGTGTCTCTGCTGATGGGCCCGGCAAGGTCGTGTGGGTGTTTCCGGGTCAGGGTGCGCAGTGGGTTGGTATGGGCCGGGAGTTGCTGGATGCCTCGCCGGTGTTCGCCGAGCGGGTCTTCGAGTGCGCGGCTGTGTTGGCGGGCTGGGTCGACTGGCCGCTGATCGAGGTGCTGCGCGGCCAGGCTGACCCTGCCTTGCTGGACCGGGTTGACGTCGTTCAGCCGGCGAGTTTTGCGGTGATGGTGGGTCTGGCGGCGGTGTGGGGGGCGGCGGGTGTGGTTCCCGATGCGGTGGTGGGCCACTCCCAGGGGGAGATCGCGGCCGCCTGTGTGGCGGGTGCGTTGTCGCTGGAGGATGCGGTGCGGGTGGTGGCGTTGCGCAGTCAGGCCATCGCCGCCGGCCTGTCGGGGCGTGGCGGTATGGCCTCGGTGGCGCTGGGCGAGGACGATGCGACCGAGTTGCTGGAGCCGTGGGCGGGCCGGGTGCAGGTGGCCGCGGTCAACGGGCCGTCTTCGGTGGTGGTCGCGGGTGAGGCTCAGGCCCTGTCCGAGGCTCTGGAGGCACTCGAAGGCCGGGGTGTCCGGGTGCGGCGAGTGGCCGTGGACTACGGATCGCACACCAATCAGGTCGAGGACATCCAGGACCTGATGGCCGATGCACTGGCCGGGATCGACGCGCAAGCACCGGCCATTCCGTTCTATTCGACGGTGACCGGAGGGTGGGTCCGGGACGCCGGGGTTGTCGACGGCGCGTACTGGTACCAGAACCTGCGGCAGCAGGTGCGGTTCGGCCCGGCGGTGGCCGACCTGATCGACCAGGGTCACGGCGTCTTCGTGGAGGTGAGCGCGCATCCGGTGCTGGTGCAGCCGATCAGCGAGATTGTGGACGAGACCGACGCCGATGCCGTGGTGACGGGGTCGCTGCGGCGTGAGGACGGCGGGATGCGGCGGCTGCTGACCTCGATGGCCGAGCTGTTCGTCCGGGGCGTCCCCGTCGACTGGACCACCATGCTGCCGACCGTCCCGTCCGGACGGGTGGAACTGCCGACCTACGCCTTCGACCACCGGCACTACTGGCTCCAGTCGGCCGGGGCGGCGACGGATGCGGCGTCGTTGGGGCAGGTGCCGGCCGATCATCCGATGCTGGGGGCGGTGGTGCCGCTGCCGTGGTCGGACGGGTCGGTGTACACCTCGCGATTGTCGCTCGCGTCGCACCCCTGGCTGGCCGATCATGTTGTCGGCGGTGCGGTGCTCGTTCCCGGCAGTGGGTTGGTCGAGCTGGCCGTGCGCGCCGGCGACGAGGCCGGCTGCTCGGTGCTCGACGAGCTGGTGATCGCGTCGCCCCTGGTGGTGCCCGAGCACGGCGGGATCCGTGTGCAGGTGGTGCTGGGCGGCCCGGCCGACGACGGTTCACGCACCGTGGAGGTGTACTCCCTGCGTGACGGCGACGCCTGGACGCGGCACGCCACCGGACTCCTGTCAACGGCGGCGACGACTCCGGGCACGGGATTCGACTTCACCGCCTGGCCGCCGCCGGACGCCGAGCGGATCGAGGTCGAGGGCTGCTACGACGACCTGGCCGATCTCGGGTTCGGTTACGGACAGGTGTTCCAGGGTGTGCGCGCGGTGTGGCGGCGCGGCGAGGAGGTCTTCGCCGAGGTCGCCCTGCCCGAAGACCAGCGGGAGAGCGCGGGGCGGTTCGGTGTTCACCCGGCGTTGCTGGACGCGGCGCTGCACCCGGCCCTGCTGAGCGCCGCCCACGACGAGCCGCGGCAACCGCTGGACTGGCGCGGGCTCGTGCTGCACGCCGCGGGTGCCTCGGTGCTGCGGGTGCGGCTGGTACCCCACGGGCCTGATTCGGTGTCGCTGGAGGCGGCGGACGGCGCCGGCGGCCCGGTGGTGTCGGTGGACTCGCTGGCATTTCGCGCGGTGTCCCCCGAAGGGCCCGGTGCCGTGTCGGTGGGGAACCGCGACTCGTTGTTCCGGGTGGACTGGGCCGAGCTGCCCCCGCCCCAGGGCGAGCCGTCACCGTCGTGGACGGCGGTGGCCACCGCGGACGACGTGGTGGCGCAGGCCGGGGGCGTGCCGTCCGTGGCGGTGCTGGAGGCCGGCGGCGGTGGCGGCGGGGACACGCCCCTGGCGTTGACCTCCCGGGTGCTGGGCGTGCTGCAGGCGTGGCTGACCGCGGCCGGGCCGGAGGAATCCCGGCTCGTGGTCGTGACGCGGGGCGCGGTGCCCGCCGGTGACGGCGCGGTGACCGACCCGGCCGCCGCGGCGGTGTGGGGGCTGGTCCGCTCCGCACAGGCCGAGAACCCCGGCCGGATCGTCCTGCTCGACCTCGACCCCCTTTCCGGTGACGGTGTCGGCCGCGTGCTCGGTGCGGTGCTGGCCGCCGGTGAGCCGCAGGTCGCGGTGCGCGGCACGGCGTTGTCCGTCCCGCGCCTCGCCCGCGCCGGTGACCGGACCGCGGACGGTCCCGCGGTGTTCGGTCCGGGCGGGACGGTGCTCGTCTCGGGCGCGGGCACGCTGGGCGGCCTCGTGGCGCGGCATCTCGTCGCCCGCCACGGCGTGCGGCGTCTCGTCCTGGCCAGCAGGCGGGGCCCCGACGCCGACGGCATGGCGGACCTGGTCGCCGACCTCACCGGGCAGGGCGCCGAGGTGTCGGCCGTCGCCTGCGACATGTCCGACCGGGACCGGGTGGCCGCCCTGCTGGCATCCGTGCCCGCCGAGCACCCCCTGACCACCGTGGTGCACACGGCGGGTGTCCTGGACGACGGCGTGATCGGGACGCTCACCCCGGAACACCTGGCCAGGGTGTTCGCGCCCAAGGTCGACGCGGTACGGCATCTCGACGAGCTGACCCGCGGGCTCGGCCTCGGCGCGTTCGTCGTGTTCTCGTCCGGGGCCGGCGTCTTCGGGGCCGCGGGCCAGGGCAACTACGCGGCGGCCAACGCGTTCCTGGACGCGACGATGTCGAACCGCCGGGCGGCCGGCCTGCCGGGCCTGTCGCTGGCGTGGGGCTTGTGGGAGCAGGCCACCGGCCTGACCGCGCACCTCGGCGGGGCCGACCGGGCACGCATGGGCCGCGGCGGTGCGGTGGCGATGACGGCGGCCGAGGGCATGGCGCTGTTCGACGCCGCCGTGGGATCCGAGCGGGCGCTGCTGGTGCCGGTCAAGCTGGACCTGCGGGAGGTGCGCGCGGGTGATGCGGTGCCGCACCTGCTGCGCGGTCTGGTCCGCGCCGGACGGCGGCAGGCGCGGGCCGCGTCCCCCGGCGGCGGCCTGGTCGGCAGGCTGGCGGGCCTTGCCGAGGTCGAGCAGGAGGCACTCCTGCTCGACCTGGTCCGCGGCCAGACCGCCGTCGTGCTCGGGCACGACGGGTCCGGCGCGGTGCGGGCGGACACGGCGTTCAAGGACGCCGGGTTCGATTCGCTGACGTCGGTGGAGCTGCGCAACCGGCTCCGTGAGCAGACCGGGCTGAAGCTGCCCGCCACGCTGGTCTTCGACCACCCCACGCCGCTGGCCCTCGCCCGCCACCTGCGTGCCGAGCTCGGCATAAGCGACGACGCGCTGTCCCGTGTGCACGCGAAGATCGAGGACGTCGAGGCGCTGATCAGCGGGCTGCGCCTCGACGAGTCCATGAGGTCCGGTATCACGCTCCGCCTTCAGGGGCTGATGGCCCGGTGCAACGGGGTCCCCGGGCAGGGGGACGCCGCCACGGTGGCGGACCAGCTTGAGTCCGCGTCCGCCGAGGAGGTCCTCGGCTTCATCGACGACGAGCTCGGTCTCGTCTGACACCGGTCTGAGACGCCACGTTCCAGCGAACTTCGTGAGGACAGGAAAATGGCCACGGACGAGAAACTCCTCAAGTACCTCAAGCGCGTCACGGCCGAGCTGCACACCCTGCGCAAGCAGGGCGCTCGGCACGCTGACGAGCCGCTCGCCATCGTGGGAGCGGCGTGCCGCCTGCCGGGAGGCGTGTCCTCACCAGAAGACCTGTGGCGGCTGGTGGCCGCCGGGGGCGACGCCCTTTCCGGGTTCCCCGACGACCGGGGCTGGGACCTGGAGGGCCTGTTCGACCCCGATCCCGATCGCTCGGGCACCTCGTACACCGACCAGGGCGGTTTCCTGCGTGGCGCGGGGCTGTTCGACGCGGGGTTCTTCGGTATTTCGCCGCGTGAGGCGCTGGCGATGGACCCGCAGCAGCGGTTGCTGCTGGAAACGTCGTGGGAGGCCCTGGAGGACGCCGGTGTCGACCCGGTGTCGTTGAAGGGCACCGATGTCGGCGTGTTCTCCGGGGTGTTCACCCAGGGGTACGGCGCCGATGCGATCACGCCGGAGCTGGAGGGGTTCGCGGGCATAGGGTCGGCGTCGAGCGTGGCGTCGGGCCGGGTGTCCTATGTGTTCGGTTTCGAGGGCCCGGCGGTCACGGTGGACACGGCGTGCTCGTCGTCGCTGGTGGCCATTCACCTCGCCGCGCAGGCGCTGCGGCAGGGCGAGTGCTCGATGGCGCTGGCCGGTGGCGCGACGGTGATGCCGACGCCCGGCACCTTCGTGGCGTTCTCACGGCAGCGTGTTCTGGCCCCCGACGGAAGGTCCAAGGCGTTTTCCTCGACGGCCGACGGAACCGGCTGGGCCGAGGGCGTCGGTGTGGTGGTCCTTGAGCGGCTGTCGGTGGCGCGGGAGCGCGGGCACCGGATCTTGGCGGTGCTGCGCGGCAGCGCGGTGAACCAGGACGGCGCGTCCAACGGCCTGACGGCGCCGAACGGTCCGTCGCAGCAGCGGGTGATCCGCAAGGCGCTGGCCGGTGCCGGGCTGGTTCCGTCCGATGTGGACGTTGTGGAGGCCCACGGGACCGGCACGGCTCTCGGTGACCCGATCGAGGCGCAGGCGCTGCTGGCCACCTATGGGCAGCGGGACCCCGGGAAGCCGTTGTGGCTGGGGTCGGTCAAGTCGAACATCGGGCACGCGCAGGCCGCGGCCGGGGTGGCCGGTGTGATCAAGATGGTGCAGGCGCTGCGGCACGGCGTCATGCCGCCCACCCTGCACGTGCGGGAGCCGACACCGCAGGTGGACTGGTCGGCGGGCGCGGTCGAGCTGCTGACCGAGTCCCGCGACTGGCCGGCCGACGGACGTCCGCGCCGGGCCGGCGTTTCCGCGTTCGGCATCAGCGGAACCAACGCGCACCTGATCCTTGAGGAGGCGCCGCCGGCGGACACGGAGCAGGACCCCGGCGAGCCGGCGCCCGCGGGTACCGTGCCGCTGGTCGTGTCGGCCGCGAGCGCCGCCTCCCTCGCGGCCCAGGCGGATCGGCTCGCCTCGTTCGTCGAGTCCGGTGAGGCGCCGCCGGCGCGCGTGGCCGCCGCCCTGGTCGCACACCGTGCGGTGCTGGCCGAGCGTGCGGTCGTCGTGGCCGGCACGGGCGAGGAGGCGCTCACCGGGTTGCGTGCGCTCGCGCGGGGCGAGACCGCGCCCGGTGTCGTGACCGGCGGCGCGGACGCACCGGGCTCGGTCGCGATGGTGTTCCCCGGCCAGGGCGCGCAGCGGGTCGGGATGGGCCGGGAGCTGTACGACCGGTACCCGCTGTTCGCGGAGGCGTTCGATGAGGCCTGCGCGGAGCTGGACGCCTGCCTCGCCGGCCGGGTCGACCACCCCGTCCGGGACGTGGTGCTGGGCAGGGTGGGCGGTAGCGCCGTACTGCTCGACCAGACCGTGTTCACGCAGGCGGGGCTGTTCGCGGTGGAGAGCGCGCTGTTCCGGCTGGTGGCGTCCTGGGGCGTGCGGCCGGACGTGGTGATCGGCCACTCGGTCGGCGAGATCACCGCCGCCTACGCCGCGGGGGCGCTGTCGTTGCGGGATGCGGCGCGGATCGTCGCGGCCCGCGGCCGGCTGATGCAGGCGCTGCCGCCGGGCGGGGCGATGGTCGCGGTGGCCGCCGACGAGGAGGAGGTCGCCGGGCTGCTGGGCGAGGGCGTGGAGCTCGCCGCGGTCAACGGCCCGGCCGCCGTGGTGCTCTCCGGCGACCACGACGCCGTCCTCGCGGCGGCCGGCCGGCTGCGGGAACGGGGCCGCAAGACGAAGCGGCTGGCGGTCTCGCACGCCTTCCATTCGGTCCAGATGGAGGCGATGCTGGCCGGCTTCGCCGCGGAGCTGACCGGCGTGACATGGCGGCGGCCGGAAATCCCGGTGATCTCCAACGTGACCGGGCGGCCGGCCGAACCCGGTGCGCTCGCCGACCCGCGGTACTGGGCCGAGCATGTGCGGCGGCCGGTCCGGTTCGCCGACGGGATCGCGGCCGCGGTGCAGCACGGCGCCGCGCTGTTCCTGGAACTGGGCCCCGGTGCCGCCCTGACCGCCCTGGTCGAGGAGACCGCCACCGCCGCCGGCGCCGAGGCGACCTGTTTCGCGGCCCTGCGCGACGGCCGCCCGGAAGAACAGACCCTGATCGCTTCGGTCGCCGAACTGTTCGTGCGCGGTGCGGCCGTGGACTGGGGCGCCGCCCTGCCGGCCGTGACAGGCTGGGTGGACCTGCCGACGTACGCCTTCGACCACCGGAACTACTGGCTCCACGCCACCGGCGCCCCGGCCGACGCGGCGTCGCTCGGGCAGGCGGCCGCCGACCACCCGCTGCTGGGGGCGGTGGTGCGGCTGCCGGACTCCGCCGGGCTGGTGTTCACGTCCCGCCTGTCGTTGCGCACGCACCCCTGGCTCGCCGACCACGCCATCGGCGGGGTGGTGCTCGTCGCCGGCACCGGGCTGGTGGAACTGGCCGTGCGCGCCGGTGACGAGGCCGGCTGCCCGGTGCTGGACGAGCTGGTGATCGAGGCGCCGCTGGTCGTACCCGAGCATGGCGGGGTGCGGGTGCAGGTCGCGGTGGGCGGCCCGGGGCAGAACGGTTCCCGGACCGTGGACGTGTACTCCCAGCCCGACGACGAGACGGAGGCGTGGACGCGGCACGCCACCGGACTCCTGTCGGCCACGCCGCCGGCGCGGGGCCTCGGGTACGACTTCACCGCGTGGCCGCCGCCCGGTGGACAGCGGGTCGAGGTGGGGGACTTCTACACCGGACTGGTCGACCGCGGCTACGCGTACGGGCCGGTATTCCAGGGGCTGCGGGCGGTGTGGCGGCGCGGCGAGGAGATCTTCGCCGAGGTCGCGCTGCCCGAGGACGACCGCGCGGACGCCGCCGGGTTCGGCCTGCACCCCGCGCTGCTGGACGCCGGCCTGCACGCGGGCATGCTCGGCGCCGCTGCCACGCCGGAGGAGGAGCCCGGGCGGCCGGTGCTGCCGTTCGCCTGGAACGGGCTGGTGCTGCATGCCGCGGGCGCATCGGCGCTGCGGGTGCGCCTGGTGCCCGGCGGACCCGCCGCCTTGTCCCTGGAGGCGGCGGACGAGACCGGTGGCCCCGTGGTGACGGTGGAATCACTGGTGTCCCGGCCGGTGTCCGCTGAGCAACTGGACGCGGCGGCGACCCGCGATGCGCTGTTCAGGGTGGACTGGACCGAACTGCCGCCGGTTCAGGGAGAGACCTCGCCGCCGTGGGCGCCGGTGGCCACCGCGGGCGACGTGGCGGCCCTGGGCGGGGACGTGCCCGCGGTGGCGGTCCTGGAGGCGGTGGGCGGGGACGGCTCGCACGCGGCGCTGGTGCTGACGTGCCGGGTGCTGGAGGTCGTGCAGGCGTGGCTGACCGCCGCCGGGGCGGAGGAGTCACGCCTGGTGGTCGTGACCCGCGGCGCGGTGCCCGCCGGTGCGGGCACGGTGACGGATCCCGCGGGTGCGGCGGTGTGGGGACTCGTGCGTGCCGCGCAGGCCGAGAACCCGGACCGGATCGTCCTGCTGGACCTCGATCCGGCCGCCGGCGGTGGCGTGGAGCCGGTGCTGGGTTCCGTGCTGGCCTGCGGTGAACCCCAGGTCGCCGTCCGGGACACCGCCCTGTCGGCCCCCCGGCTCGCCCGCGTCACCGATCAGGCCCCGGATTCGCCCGCCGTGTTCGGCCCGGAGGGGACGGTCCTGGTCACGGGTGGCACCGGGTCGCTGGGCGCCTTGGTCGCCCGGCATCTGGTGTCCCGCCACGGCGTGCGGCGTCTCGTCCTGGCCAGCAGGCGGGGTCCGGCCGCCGAGGGTGCGGAGGAACTGGTCGCCGACCTCACCGGGGAGGGCGCGGAGGTCTCGGTGGTGGCCTGCGATGTGTCCGACCGGGAGCAGGCGGCGGCGCTGCTGGCATCGGTGCCCGGCCGGCTGACCGGCGTGGTGCACACGGCGGGCGTGCTGGACGACGGTGTGATCGAGGCGTTGACCCCGGACCGGCTCGCCGCCGTGTTCGCGCCGAAGGTCGACGCGGTGCGGCACCTGGACGAGCTGACCCGGGACATGGACCTCGACGCGTTCGTCGTCTTCTCCTCCGCGTCCGGGACCTTCGGGGCCGCCGGTCAGGGCAACTACGCGGCCGCGAACGCGTTCCTTGACGCGGCGGTGGCCGGTCGCCGGGCGGCGGGCCTGCCCGGGGTGTCGCTGGCCTGGGGCCTGTGGGAGCAGACCAGCGGCATGACCGCCCACCTGGGCGGGGCGGACCAGGCGCGCATGAGCCGCGGCGGTGTCCTCGCGATAACGCCGCAGGAGGGCATGGACCTGTTCGACGCCGCCCTGGGAGCCCGGCAGGCGCTACTCGTCCCGGTCAAGCTGGACCTGCGGGGGACGCGTGCGGGCGCGGCGGCCGGCGGTGCGGTGCCGCACCTGCTGCGCGGCCTGGTCCGGGCCGGGCGGCGGCAGGCGCGGGCGGCGTCCGGCGATGACGGCGGGCTGGTCCGCCGGCTGGCCGGGCTTCCCGCGGCCGAGCAGGAGGCGCTGCTGCTGGACATGGTCCGCGGTCAGGCCGCGGTCGTGCTCGGACACACCGGACCAGAAGGCGTCGCGGCGGACGCGGTGTTCAAGGACGCGGGATTCGACTCGCTGACCTCGGTGGAGCTGCGCAACCGCCTGCGCGAGGCGACCGGGTCGAAGCTCCCGGCCACGCTGGTCTTCGACTACCCGACCCCGCTGGCGCTCGCCCGCCACCTGCGGGACGAACTGGGCGGGACGGCGTCCGCCGCGCCCGCCGCGACCGTGGCCGCCGCGGATCCCGGCGAGCCGATCGCGATCGTGGGGATGGCGTGCCGGTTGCCGGGCGCCGTGGCGGATCCCGAGGACCTGTGGCGCATGGTCTTCGAAGGCCGCGAGGGCATGTCGCCATTCCCCGGCGACCGGGGCTGGGACCTGGAGGGCCTGTTCGATCCCGACCCGGACCGTTCGGGCACCTCGTACACGAGCCAGGGCGGTTTCCTGGGCGAGGCGGGCCAGTTCGACGCGGGGTTCTTCGGGATTTCGCCGCGTGAGGCGCTGGCGATGGACCCGCAGCAGCGGTTGCTGCTGGAGACCTCCTGGGAGGCGGTGGAACAAGCGGGCATCGACCCGGTGTCGTTGAAGGGCACCGATGTCGGGGTGTTCACCGGCGTGTCCAGCCAGGGCTACGGGATGGGCGTGGCCGCGCCGGAACTGGAGGGCTACGCGAGCACGGCGGCGGCGTCGAGCGTGGCGTCGGGCCGGGTGTCCTATGTGTTCGGTTTCGAGGGCCCGGCGGTCACGGTGGACACGGCGTGTTCGTCGTCGCTGGTGGCGATGCATCTGGCCGGGCAGGCGCTGCGGTCGGGTGAGTGCTCGATGGCGCTGGCCGGCGGCGTGACGGTGATGGGGACGCCCGGCACCTTCGTGGAGTTCTCGCGTCAGCGCGGGCTGGCCGTGGACGGTCGCTGCAAGGCGTACGCGGACGGTGCCGATGGCACGGGCTGGGCCGAGGGCGTCGGGATCGTCGTGTTGGAGCGGTTGTCGGTGGCGCGGGAGCGTGGGCATCGGGTGCTGGCGGTGTTGCGGGGCAGCGCGGTGAATCAGGATGGTGCGTCGAATGGGTTGACGGCGCCGAATGGTCCGTCGCAGCAGCGGGTGATCCGCGCAGCGCTCGCCAACGCTGGGATCGCACCGTCCGATGTGGATGTGGTCGAGGGTCACGGGACCGGGACGGCACTGGGTGATCCGATCGAGGCGCAAGCGCTGCTGGCCACCTACGGGCAGGACCGGGATCCGGAGCGTCCGTTGTGGCTGGGTTCGTTGAAGTCGAACATTGGGCACGCGCAGGCTGCGGCCGGTGTGGCGAGTGTGATCAAGATGGTGCAGGCGTTGCGGCATGGTGTCATGCCGCCCACCTTGCACGTGGACGAGCCCACCACTCAGGTCGATTGGTCGGCTGGTGCGGTCGAGTTGCTGACCGAGGTGCGGGAGTGGCCGCGCAATGGTCGTCCGCGCCGGGCGGGTGTGTCCTCGTTCGGGGTCAGCGGGACCAATGCGCACCTGATCATCGAAGAAGCACCGGCCGAGGAGACGCTGCCCGCCGTGGCCGAGACGGTGCCGGATGGTGTGGTGCCGCTGGTGGTGTCCGCGCGCAGCACTGTTTCTCTGGCGGGTCAGGCCGAGCGGCTGGCTGGGTTCCTCGGAAAGGGTGATGTGCCCCTGTCCGCGGTGGCGGGTGCGTTGGTGACGGGCCGGGCTGTGTTCGGTGAGCGTGCCGTGGTGGTGGCGGACTCCCGTGAGGAGGCGCGGGCTGGGCTGGGTGCGTTGGCGCGCGGTGAGACCGTGGCCGGCGTGGTCACCGGCCGAGCGGGCACGCCGGGCAAGGTCGTGTGGGTGTTCCCCGGTCAGGGGACGCAGTGGGTTGGCATGGGCCGGGAGTTGCTGGATTCCTCGCCGGTGTTCGCCGAGCGGCTCTCCGAGTGCGCGGCCGTGTTGGAGCGGTGGGTCGACTGGTCGCTGATCGAGGTGCTGCGGGGCCAGGCCGATCCTGGGCTGCTGGAGCGGGTTGATGTCCTTCAGCCGGCGAGTTTTGCGGTGATGGTGGGGTTGGCGGCGGTGTGGGGGTCGTGTGGACTGCGGCTGGACGCGGTGGTGGGCCACTCCCAGGGGGAGATCGCCGCCGCCTGTGTGGCGGGTGCGCTGTCGCTGGAGGACGCGGTGCGGGTGGTGGTGTTGCGCAGTCAGGCCATCGCCGCCCGGTTGTCGGGGCGTGGCGGTATGGCGTCGGTGGCGCTGGGCGAGGTCGAGGCCGCGGCGCGGTTGGAGCCGTGGGCGGGCCGGGTCGAGGTGGCGGCGGTGAACGGGCCGTCTTCGGTGGTGATCGCGGGTGATGCCGAGGCGCTGGCCGAAGCGGTCGATGCGCTCGGCGGGCGGCGGATCGCGGTGGACTACGCCTCGCACAGTCGGCATGTGGCCGACATCCGTGAGTCTCTGGCCGATGCGCTGGCCGGGATCGATGCGCAAGCACCGGCCATTCCGTTCTATTCGACGGTGACCGGTGGGTGGATCCGGGACGCCGGGGTTGTCGATGGCGCGTACTGGTACCGGAACCTGCGGCAGCAGGTGCGGTTCGGCCCGGCGGTGGCCGACCTGATCGACCAGGGTCACACGGTGTTCGTGGAGGTCAGTGCGCATCCGGTGCTGGTGCAGCCGATCAGCGAGGTTGTGGACGAGACCGACGCCGATGCCGTGGTGACGGGGTCGCTGCGGCGTGAGGACGGCGGGATGCGGCGGCTGCTGACCTCGATGGCCGAGCTGTTCGTCCGGGGCGTCCCCGTCGACTGGACCACCATGCTGCCGACCGTCCCGCCCGGACGGGTGGAACTGCCGACCTACGCCTTCGACCACCGGCACTACTGGCTGCACGCGACCGAGCCCGCCACCGATGCCGTCTCACTGGGATTGGCCGGAGCCGACCACCCGATGCTCGGCGCGGTCGTGCAACTGCCGCAGTCGGACGGCCTGGTGTTCACCTCACGCCTGTCGCTGCGGACGCATCCCTGGCTGGCAGACCATGCGGTCAGGGGCGTCGTCATCGTCCCCGGCACCGGGTTGGTCGAGCTGGCCGTGCGTGCCGGGGACGAAGCCGGGTGCCCGGTTCTCGACGAGCTCGTGATCGAGGCGCCGCTGGTGGTGCCCCGGCACGGCGGGGTCTGCGTACAGGTGGCACTCAGCGGGCCGGGCGAGGACGGCTCACGCACCGTCGAGGTGTACTCCCTCCGCGAAGACGCCGGTGCGGATACGTGGACCCGGCACGCCACCGGTGTGCTGGCGGCCACGGGCCGGCCGGATCGGGGCGGCACCGGATTCGACTTCACCGCCTGGCCGCCGCCCGGCGCGCGGCCGGTCGACACCAGCGGTGGCTACGGGCTGCTCGCGCAGGTGGGCTACGAGTACGGGACGACGTTCCAGGCCGTGCGGGCCGTGTGGCGGCGCGGCGAGGAGACCTTCGCCGAGGTCGCCCTGCCCGAGGACCAGCGCAAGGAGGCGGGCGGGTTCGGCATCCACCCGGCGCTGCTGGACGCGGCCCTGCACTCGACCATGCTGAGCGCCGCGGCGGACGAGGGCGAACCGGATGGGCGGGAACTGCGGTTGCCGTTCGCGTGGAACAGGCTGCGACTGCACGCGGCCGGTGCCGCGGTGCTGCGGGTTCGCGTCGCGAAACCCGGACCCGACGCGATGTCCCTGGAGGCCGCGGACGAGGCGGGCGGCCTTGTCGTCACGTTGGACTCGCTGATGGGCCGGCCGGTCACCGACCAGCAGTTGGCGACGGCGGCGGGCACCGCGCGCGCCGACTCGTTGTTCCACGTGGCGTGGGTGGGGCTGCCTTCGCTGCCGGGCGGGCCTTCGCCGTCGTGGGTGCCGGTGGCCGACGCGGAACAGGTGGCGACCCTGGCCGACGACGTGCTGTCGGGTGCGGACGCCCCGGCGGCGGCAGTCCTGGAAGCCGTCGCCGACGGCGCTGACGGCGACGGCGCCGTGCTGGAGCTGACGACCCGGGTGCTGGACGCGGTGCAGTGCTGGCTGGCCGGGGGCGGGCTGGAGGAGTCGCGGCTGGTGGTCGCGACCCGGGGCGCGGTGCCCGCCGGTGACGGCGCGGTGACCGACCCGGCCGCCGCGGCGGTGTGGGGTCTGGTCCGGGCCGCCCAGGCCGAGAACCCCGGCCGGATCGTGCTGATCGACCTCGACCCGGCTTCCGGGGACGGGGCGGAATCGGTGCTGGGTCCGGTGCTGGCCGGTGGGGAACCGCAGGTCGCCGTCCGCGGCACGGCCCTGTCGGTGCCCCGGCTCACCCGTGCCGGCGGTGCCGTGCCGGACGCCCCGGCGGTGTTCGGTCCGGAAGGGACGGTCCTGGTCACGGGCGGTACCGGATCGCTGGGTGGTCTCGTGGCCCGGCATCTGGTCGCCCGGCACGGGGTGCGGCGTCTGGTGCTGGCCGGCCGGCGGGGTCCGGCCGCCGAGGGCGTGGCGGACCTGGTCGCGGACCTCACCGGGCGGGGCGCGGCCGTGTCGGTCGTGGCCTGCGATGTGTCGGATCGCGACCAGGTGGCGAGCCTGCTGGCGTCCGTGCCCGCCGAGCAGCCCCTGGTGGGTGTGGTGCACGCGGCCGGCGTGTCGGATGCCGGGGTGATCGGAACGGTGACGCCGGACCGGCTGGCGGAGGTGTTCGCGCCGAAGGTGGACGCGGTCCGGCATCTCGACGAACTGACCCGCGGCATGGACCTGGACGCGTTCGTCGTCTATTCCTCGGTCTCCGGCGTGTTCATGGGCGCGGGCAGCGGTGGCTACGCGGCCGCGAACGCGTACCTGGACGGGTTGATGGCGAGCCGCCGGGCGGCCGGTCTTCCGGGGCTGTCGCTGGCGTGGGGCCTGTGGGAGCAGAGCACCGGCATGGCGGCCGGCGCCGACGACCTCACCCGCTCCCGGATGAACCGGCGCGGGGGACTGCTGCCGATGACGCCCGCGGAGGGCATGGAACTCTTCGATGCCGCCGTCGGGTCCGGGCAGGCGATGCTGGTGCCCGCCAAACTGGACCTGCGCGGGGTGCGCGCGGCCGCGGCGGCGGGCGCCGGCGTGCCGCACATGTTGCGCGGCCTGGTCCGTGCGGGCCGGCAGCAGGCGCGCACCGCGGGCGCCGGCGACGAGCGCGGGCGGCTGCCGGAGCGGCTGGCCGGGCTGCCCGCCGCCGAACAGGCGAAGGTCCTGCTCGACCTGGTGCGGGCTCAGGTGGCCGCGGTCCTCGGCTACGGCGCGTCCCACCACATCGACGCGGACCAGGGACTCTTCGAGATCGGTTTCGACTCCCTCACCGCCATCGAGCTCCGCAACCGGCTCCGCGACATCACCGAACGGAAGATCGTTCCCAATCTCGTTTTCGCTTACCCGACACCAGAGCGCATCGCCGCGCACCTGCACGAGCTGATGTGCGGCGAGCAGGCCGCGGCCCCAGTGGCGATCTCCGTCTGAAAGAGGGTGATGACGTGTTCGACGTGGACCGCTACCTGCGGCGGATCGGCTGCGCCGGAGAGACCGGTGTGGACATCACGACGCTGCGGAAGCTGCAGAGAAACCACCTCATGGCGATTCCCTACAACAGTGCCGCCTACGACCTCGCTGACGGAGTGCGCATCGTCGACCTCGACGACGGCGCCATCTTCGAGACGAGCATCGCCGACGGGCGCGGCGGCGCCTGCTACCACCTGAACCGCCTGTTCCACCGGCTTCTCCGGGAGCTGGGCTACGACGTCACGCTGGTGGCGGGCACCACCGCCGAAGGCCGGGACAACTTCGGGACCGACATCGAGCACATGTTCAACCGCGTCTCCCTGGACGGCGGCGAATGGCTCGTGGACGTCGGCTATCCGGGCCCGACCTACGTCGAGCCGCTGCTGGTCTCCGACACGGTGCAGACCCAGTACGGAAGCCAGTTCCGGCTGGTCGGCCACGAATCCGGGACCGTGCTGCAACGCCGGGGAGCGGCCACCCGCTGGGGCCTCGTCTACACCTTCACGCTGAAACCCCGGCAGTGGAGCGACTGGAAGGAACTGGAGGACGGTTTCCGGAAGCTCCTGTCGGACGCGGAGCGGGACGACGCCCAGGAGATCCTGTGCGGCCGGGCCTTCGAGGACGGTCAGGTCTTCATGCGGCAGCGCCGCTATCTCACCGTCCGGAACGGCCGTGAGCAGGTCCGCACGATCACCGACGACGACGAGCACCGGATGCTGCTGTCCCGCGTCCTCTCCGGCGACCTCGGCTGAGCTCGCGCCCGATCGCAACCAGAAGGGGAAATGATGGAGAACGAGGCCCGTCCGTTCGCGTGGCTCGTCAACTTCTACCGGGCCGGGTACGAGGCGTACGTCCGGTTCCTGTGCGTCTTCTACACCGGTCAGCCGGGGGCGGCGAAGGCCGCGGACCCGGCGCACCGCACCTCGGGGGACGCCCAGGAGGAGGCGCCGTGAGAAGGACGGTTCCGGTGCGCCTCGGAGATCGTTCCTACGAGGTGCTCGTCGGCCCGGGGGTGCGCGCGTCGCTTGCCGGGGTGCTTCGGCGGCTGGGCGCGGAACGGGCCGTCGTCGTGTCGGCACGCCCGGAGGAATGGGTGCCCGACACCGGTGTGGAGACCCTGCTGCTGCCCGCCCGGGACGGTGAACGGCACAAGACGCTGTCCACCGTGGAGGCGCTGTGCGGTGAGTTCGTGCGGTTCGGGCTCACCAGGTCGGACGTCGTCGTCTCCTGCGGGGGCGGGACGACCACCGACGTCGTCGGGCTGGCGGCCGCGCTGTACCACCGGGGTGTGGCCGTGGTTCACCTGCCCACGTCGCTGCTCGCCCAGGTGGACGCCAGCGTCGGCGGGAAGACGGGGGTGAACCTGCCGGAAGGCAAGAACCTGGTCGGTGCGTTCTGGCAGCCCAGCGCGGTGCTGTGCGACACCGACCACCTGTCGACCCTGCCGCGGCGGGAGCTGCGGAACGGTTTCGGTGAGATCGCCCGCTGCCACTTCATCGGCGCGGGGGACCTGCGCGGGCTGTCGCTCACGGAGCAGATCGCCGCCAGTGTGACTCTCAAGGCGGGCATCGTGGAGGTGGACGAACGCGACACCGGGATACGGCACCTGCTCAACTACGGCCATACGCTGGGCCACGCGCTCGAAGTGGCCACCGGATTCGCGCTGCGCCACGGTGAGGCGGTCGCCATCGGCACGGTCTTCGCGGGCCGGCTGGCGGGCGCGCTGGGCCGCGTCGACCGGGCCAGGGTGGACGAGCACCTGGCGGTCGTCCGCCACTACGGCCTGCCCGCCGCCCTGCCCTCCGGCGTGGACCCGGCGGCCCTCGTCCGCCAGATGCGCCGGGACAAGAAGGCGATCACCGGGCTCGCCTTCGTCCTGGACGGGCCCGCGGGCGCGGAGCTGGTGAGCGATGTGCCGGAGGACGTGGTCGCCCGTGTCCTCGACGAGATGCCGCGTGCGCGCCTGGACGAGCTCGTCGGGGACGCCGCGGCCGATGCGGCGCCGGCATGAGGCGGTTCCCGCCCGCCGGAAGCCCGGCCCGCCCGGTGGACCGGCTCCTGGCCCGCAGGCTGGACGAGGCGCTGGCCCGGCCCGCCGCCCAGCAGCCGCGCTGGCCGGAACCGGAACAGGCGAGCGCCGTCATCGGACGGCTGCACCACGCGGACCCGATCGTGGCGCCGGAGGAGACGGCGCGGCTGTCCGGCCGGCTCGCGTCGGTCGCCCGCGGTGCGGCGTTCCTGCTGCAGGGCGGCGACTGCGCCGAGACCTTCGCCGGCAACACCGAGTCGCATCTGCGGGCCAACCTGCGGGTCCTGGAGCGGATGGCCGCCGTGCTCGGCCGGGCGGCCGGCATGCCGGTGGTCAAGATCGCGCGCATGGCCGGGCAGTACGCCAAACCCCGGTCCAACGCCGTCGACACGCTGGGGCTGCCGGTCTACCGCGGCGACATCGTCAACTCCGCGGAACGCACCCCCGCCGCGAGAACACCCGACCCGCACCGGATGGCGCGCGCCCACGCCAACGCGGCCGGCGCGATGGAGCTGGTCCGCGGGCTCTGCGCGGGCGAGGTCTACATCAGCCACGAGATGCTCCTGCTCGACTACGAACGGGCCGTGCTGTGGGTGGACGCCGCCGGCCCGGAGCCCCTGCTGTCGAGCGGCCTGGCGCACTTCCCGTGGATCGGCGACCGCACCCGCCAGCTCGACGGGGCGCATGTCGCGTTCGCGGAGCTCCTGGCCAACCCGATCGGTCTCAAGATCGGTCCGAGTGTCACCCCGGAGCAGGCCGTCGAGTACGTGCGGCGCCTCGACCCGCACCGCACACCGGGGAGGCTGACACTGGTGAGCCGCATGGGGCACACCCTCGTCCGCGACGTCCTCCCGCCGATCGTGGAGAAGGTCAACGCCTCCGGGCACGAAGTGATCTGGCAGTGCGATCCGATGCACGGCAACACCCGGACGTCGGGGAACGGGTACAAGACCCGGCACTTCGACCACGTGGTCGACGAGATCGCCGGTTTCTTCGAGGTGCACCGGCGGCTCGGCACCCATCCCGGCGGCATCCACGTCGAGGTGACCGGCGACGACGTGACCGAATGCCTCGGCGGGTCCTCCGGAATCGCCGAGACCGACCTTCCCGCCCGCTACCGGACCGCCTGCGACCCGCGGCTCAACGCCGGGCAGGCGGGCGAACTCGCCTCCGCCGTCGCGCGGATGCTGCGCGGCTGACAGGACGGACGTCCAGGAAAGAAGGCTGTGATGACCGGAAACCCGCCCATCGGCGGCACCACCCGCCTGTACGTCGTGGTGGGCGATCCCGTCGCCCAGGTCCAGTCGCCCGCGCTGATGAACCCGCTCTTCGCACGGCTGGGAATCGACGCGGTGCTGGTCCCGGTGCACGCGAGGCCCGAACACCTTGAGCGGATCGTCGGCGGGTTGCAGTGCGCCGGCAACGTCGACGGCATCTTCGTCACGGTGCCGCACAAGGCGGCGGCCGCCGGGCTCGCCGACCGCCGCGGCCCGATGGTGGAGATCACCGGGAGCGCCAACGCGCTCAGGCGGGAGGCCGACGGCGGCTGGTACGCGGAGAACTTCGACGGCCTCGGTTTCGTGACGGGCCTCGTGGGCGCCGGCCACGACCCGAGAGGCAGCCGGGTGGCGCTCGTCGGCGCGGGCGGCGCGGGAAGCGCCATCGCCGCCGCGCTGCTGGCGGCGGGCGTGGAACGGCTGTCGGTGTGCGACCCGGACACCGCGAAACTGGACGGGCTCCGCTCGCGCCTGGACGCGCACTGGCCGGGCAGGACCGCCGTCTCGGCCGAACCGCTGCTGGACGGCGCCGGCATCGCCGTGAACGCCACACCGCTCGGGCTGAATCCCGGCGACCCGCTGCCATTCCGCCCGGACCTCCTGCCATCGGGCAGTGTGGTGGCCGACATCATTATGCGGCCCCGGGAGACCCGGCTTCTTCGCGAAGCGGCGGCACTTGGCCACCGCGTCCATTACGGAATCCACATGCTCGACGGGCAACTGGCCTCATATCGTGCGTTTTTTGGCCTGGGCTGAAGAGTCCGGCGACTACCAGAGCGAGGGATGTGGGGCACCATACGCCGTCATATTCTGACGAGCAGCGGCTGATTCGCTCAATTCCCGAAAATCGGGCCGTCGTTCGATCATTTCCTCAATTGGCCCAGTGGAGATTCGGAGAGGTATGCACGCGCGACAGGGACCGGAATTCCCCCGTTGGCCCCAGTACGACGAGACCGAGCGGGACAGCCTGATCCGTGCGCTGGAGCAGGGCCAGTGGTGGCGCATGGGCGGGGACGAGGTGAACTCCTTCGAACGCGAGTTCGCCGCCCAGCACGGCGCCGAGCACGCGCTGGCGGTCACGAACGGGACGCACGCGCTGGAACTCGCTCTGCAGTGCATGGGCGCCGGGCCGGGCACCGAGGTCATCGTGCCGGCCTTCACCTTCATCTCCTCCTCCCAGGCGGCCCAGCGGCTCGGCGCGGTCGCGGTCCCGGTCGACGTCCGCCCGGACACCTACTGCATCGACGCGGCGGCGGTGGCCGCCGCCATCACACCGCGCACCCGCCTGATCATGCCGGTGCACATGGCCGGGCTCATGGCGGACATGGACGCGCTGGCGAAGATCTCCGCCGAGGCCGGTGTGCCGCTGCTCCAGGACGCCGCGCACGCCCACGGCGCGCGCTGGCAGGGCAAGCGCGTCGGTGAACTGGGCAGCGTCGCGGCGTTCAGCTTCCAGAACGGCAAGCTGATGACCGCGGGCGAAGGCGGCGCCGTGCTGTTCCCCGACACCGAGATGTACGAGACGGCGTTCCTGCGGCACAGCTGCGGCCGCCCCCGGGACGACCGCCGGTACCTCCACCGGATCGCCGGCTCCAACCTGCGCATGAACGAGTTCTCGGCGGCGGTGCTGCGGGCGCAGCTGCGCCGCCTCGACGAGCAGATCGCGCTCCGCGGCAAGCGCTGGACCCTGCTGTCCCGGCTGCTCGGGGCGATCGACGGCGTCGTCCCCCAGGGCGGCGACGTGCGCGCCGACCGCCACTCGCACTACATGGCGATGTTCCGCCTCCCCGGGATCGCGGAGGAGAAGCGCAACGCCCTTGTCGACCGGCTCGCCGACGCCGGCCTGCCCGCGTTCGCCGCGTTCCGCGCGATCTACCGCACCGAGGCGTTCTGGGAGATCGGCGCGCCGGACGAGACCCCGGACGCGATCGCGGAGCGCTGCCCCAACACCGACGCCATCAGCCGGGACTGCGTCTGGCTGCACCACCGCGTCCTGCTGGCGGGGGAGCGGGAGATGCACGCCACCGCCGAGATCATCGCCGACGCCGTGGCCGCCGTATGAGCGTCCGGGTGGCCTTGGCCGGGCTCGGCTGGGCGGGACGGGAGCTGTGGCTTCCCCTGCTGCGCGAGCACGGCGGCTTCGAGGTGGTCGCCGCCGTCGACGCCGACCCGGTCGCGCGCGCGGCGTTCGGGGAGGCGACGGGCATCGCCGTGCATCCCGCGGTGGACGCGCTCACCGCGGGAGCGGTCGACCTGGCCGTCGTCGCGGTGCCCAACCACCTGCACGTCGAGGTGGCCGGTGCCCTGCTCGCCGCCGGGATCCCGGTCTTCCTGGAGAAACCGGTGTGCCTGACCTCGGCCGAGGCCGACATCCTCGCGGCGGCCGAGCGCGGCGGCGGGATGCTGCTGGCCGGCAGCGCCGCCCGTTACCGCGGTGACGTCCAGGCGCTGGGACGGGTCGTGCCGGACCTGGGCGACGTCCGGCATGTCGACCTGGCCTGGGTACGGGCACGCGGTGTACCGCGGCCCGGCGGCTGGTTCACCCGGCGCGACAGGGCCGGCGGCGGGGCGCTGCTCGACCTCGGGTGGCACCTGCTCGACACCCTCGCGTTCCTGCTCGGCCCGGCCCGGGTCACGCAGGTGGCCGGCGTGACCTCGGACGACTTCGTCAACCTCGACGCGTGGCGTGCGGCGTGGCGGCGGGACCGGTCCGGCGCCGTCGCCGCCGACGTCGAGGACACCGCACGCGGCTTCCTGGTCCGCGACGACGGCGTCTCGGTCTCCCTGCGGACCGGCTGGGCGTCGCACGAGGCACGGGACGTCTCCCTGATCCGGGTCGAGGGCAGTGCCGGCACCGCGGAGCTGAGGTGCACGTTCGGCTTCAGCCCCAACCGGGAGCCCGAACCCGTGCTGACGGTGACCCGCGAGGGCACCATGACCCGGCTCGCCGTGCCCGCCGAGGAGATCGGTGTCGAGTACCGGCGGCAGCTGGACGCCCTCGCCGCGATGCTGGCGGACCCGGGCAACCGCGGCCGGGCCGTCGCCGCGGCCCGGCCGATCGTCCACGTGATCGAGAACTTCTACGCGTCCGCCCGCTCGGCGCGTGCCCGGCGAGCGGAGCCCGCGTTCCAGTAGATCCGGAGGTGCCCCATGGCAGTCCCCCTGGGCGAGCGGCCGGCCGCCGCGGCCGACACGTCCGCACCGGTCCGGCACGCCGTCGTCTTCGACCTGGACGGGGTCATCGTCGACAGCTTCGCGGTGATGCGCGAGGCATTCGCCATCGCCTACGCCGAGGTCGTCGGCGACGGCCCCGCGCCCTTCGAGGAGTACCGGCGCCACCTGGGCCGCTACTTCCCGGACATCATGCGGATCATGAACCTGCCGCCCGCGCTGGAGGAGCCGTTCGTCCGCGAGAGCTACCGCCTCGCCGACCGGGTGACGGTGTTCGACGGAGTCGTCGGGCTGCTGCTGACACTGCGGGTCCGCGGGCTGCGGCTCGCCGTCGCCACCGGCAAGAGCGGCCCGCGGGCGCGCTCGCTGCTCGACCGGCTGGGCCTGCTCCCGTTCTTCGAGCACGTGATCGGCTCCGATGAGGTCGCCCGGCCCAAGCCCGCCCCGGACATCGTGCGGCACGCGCTGAGCCTGCTCGACGTGCCCGCCGAGCGGGCCATCATGGTGGGCGACGCACCGACCGACATGACCAGCGCCCAAGGCGCCGACGTCGCCGCGGCCGCCGCGCTGTGGGCCGGCCCCGACGAGGCGGAACTGCTCGCCACCGGTCCCGACGTGGTTCTGCGGCGCCCGGCGGACCTCCTCGCCCTCTGCCCGCCGGTGCCCGGCCGCTGACGCGCGTGGCCCACTACCTCGGCATCGACGTCGGCGGCACCAAGGTCGCCTTCCGGGCCGAGTCCGACACCGGGAGCGTCGAGGAGACCGCGTTCCCCTGGGCGCCCCGGCACAGCGCCGCCCGGGATCTCGCCCAGCTCACCGGCCATGTGGCGGAGCTGCGGGCGAGGATCGGAACGGCACCGCGGGCGGTGGGCGTCGCGATGCCCGCGACGGTCGGCCCGGCGGGCCGGGTCACCTCGTGGCCCAGCCGGCCGGAGTGGACCGGCCTGGACCTGGCCGCGTCACTCCGGGCGCTGTTCCCCGAGGTCGCCGTCGCCTGGGCGGACGACGGCGACCTCGGCGCGCTCGCCGAAGCGCGGGAGGCCGGCTGCGACGACCTCCTCTACGTCGGCGTGGGCACCGGTGTCGGCGGCGGTCTCGTCCTGCGCGGCGAGCCGTGCCCCGGGCTCGGCCGCGGCTCGTTCGAGATCGGGCACCTCATCGTCGAGCTGGGCGGCGCGCGGTGCGTCTGCGGCCGGCGGGGCTGCCTGCAGGCGATCGCCTCCGGACCGGCCACGCTGCGCCGCGCGGAGCTGCTGCGGGGCGCGGCCGTCACGTTCGACGAGCTGCGGTACGCGCTGAGCGACGAGCGGCCGTGGGCCGTCACCGCGGTCGACCGGAGCTGCCGGGCACTGGCCGCGGCGGTGGCGGGGGTGCGGGAACTGGTCCATCCGCGCCGCGCGCTGATCGGCGGCGGCTTCGCGGCGGGCATCCCCGGGATCATCGACCGGGTGGCCGTCCATCTGGCCGGGCTGACGCGCGCGGTCCACGACCCGCTGCCGGTGGAGCCGGCCAGGCTGGGCGGCCTGTCGTCGCTGCACGGCGCGGTGTCGCTCGCCCGGCTGATCGCACCCCGCCCGGGACGGCCCGATGATCACGGTCTCCGCGCGCCCGCCGGTGCGATGCCGCCCAACCGGTCGCGCAGGTCGTCCACCAGCAGCTCGGCGCCGTCCGCGCCGCCGGCGGCGCCGAAGACGTGGTAGTCCGGCCGGACGAGCAGGGACGTGGCCCCGAACCGCGCCAGGTACGGCCGGTAGACCTCGTCCACGTCCACCACGTCGTGGGCCGTGCCGGGTTCGGCGCCGGGCGGCAGCAGCCGCACCACGCGGGTGCCCAGTTCGCTGAGGAACGCGAGCCGGTCCCCGCCGAGCGCGGTACGCGGATCCTCGGTGGTCAGCAGGACGAACCCGCGGCCCACCACGTCGTCGAACAGCCCGGAGACCCCCTGCCGGCTCACCCGTCCCTGCGGGATGACCGCACCGGCGGGCGGCTCGGCCTCCCGTGCTCCCGGCCGCCGGTGCAGCAGCCCGCCGGAGAGCGGCTTCGCCGGTTCCGGGCGGGTCGGCGGCCTGCCGCGCCGGCCGGCCAGCACCGTGGCGTCCCGCTCGGCGGCGGCCACCGGGTCCGTCACGCAGATCACCCGGCCCAGCTGGACCGACGCCAGGATCGCCTCCTCGGCCTGCGCACGGCGCTCCTCGGTGTAGCCGTCCAGGAGGGATTCGGGGGCCGGCCCGCGGAGCGCCAGGTCGAGCCGCCACGCCAGGTTGGCGACGTCGCGGATGCCCGAGCACATGCCCTGCCCGGCGAACGGCGGCATGAGGTGGGCCGCGTCGCCGGCCAGCAGGACGTGGCCCACCCGCCACCGGTCGGCCCACCTGGCCTGGAAGATGTAGGTGGTGCTGCGCAGCAGCGTGGCGTTGCCGGGGGTGACGCCGGACGGCGCCAGCAGCCGCCACGCCGTCTCGTCCCTGTTCAGTTCGGCCGTGCTCTCGCCCGGCAGCCGCATGAACTCCCAGCGCCGCCGCCCGGGGCCGCTGCCCACCAGCGTCGTGGGCCTGGCCGGATCGCAGATCTGCACGTTCGTGGGGACGAACTCGCGCGGCTCGCGGAGTTCGACGTCGCAGAGCAGCCACTCGTAGGAGAAACCGAGATCGGTCACCGGCACGTCGAGGCGGTCGCGTACGAAGCTGTTGGCGCCGTCGCATCCCACGACCCACCGTGCGGAGAGGACGCGCGTCGCGCCGTCGCCGGTCGCGGCGGTCACCTTCACCCGCTGCGCGCCGTCGGCGATGTCCACGACTTCGTGCCCGCGCAGCACCGTGACGCCGGGAAGCGCGGCCGCCCTGGCCGCGAGGAGTTCCTCCAGAGCCGGCTGGTGCATCGTGCTGGCGTCCGGCCAGCCGTAGGGGCCGGCCGTGGTGAACGCGATGTCCAGCAGCGTGTCGCCGCCGGCGGTGCGCCACTGGTAGCCGTTGGCGGGCTCGGTGATCCGGCCGAGGTCCGGCCCGATCCCCGTCCCGGCCAGCAGCCGGGCGGTCTCCCCGTCGAAACTGGTCGCCCGGGGCAGCCGGTACGGCCGGGGGCGGCGTTCCAGCACGGTCACCCGCCGGCCGCGCTGGGCGAGCAGCACCGAAAGTGTCGCGCCGATCGGCCCGTTGCCCACGATGATGACGTCCGCGTCCGTCAAGGAAAACCTCACAGGTCCACGCTTATCGACAGGCTGAATTCGGCCACACCAGAAAATGCCGGAACAATCCAGAGCGCACGTGACAGTCCGGGCGTCATGCTAGGCAGGCCGTGCCGGCACGGCATCCCTCAGCCTTATAGAGCCGTGTTCCTCGGCCGCCCCGCAACTACCCGATCTGGTGATGGCACCGGCGCCCCGCATGGGCAGAATTGGGGAAAATTGATTGCGTGGGGAGCAATTCGTGACACGAGCTGGATTTTGGCGTGCGCTGGCACCCACCGAGAAACCCCACGCCGGGAGAGAGGCTTACATCGGGTACACGGTGCGCGCCACCGGCCGGCTGGATCCGGACGCCCTGGAGACGGCCTACGCGGCGGTGTGCCGCGCCTATCCCCAGCTCGCGGCCCGGCTGGAGACCGGCGACGCCGGACCCGTCTTCGTCGAGTCCGCCGCCCGGCCGCAGGTCCGGGTCCGCGAGGGGGACCTCGAACACCCGTTGACCGGCGTGGAGCTGGACCAGGGCCGCGCGCTGAGCGCGCTCAGCGTCGTCCGCGACGGCGACGACGCGAGCGTGTGCCTGCTGACCCATCACAGCATCGCCGACGCCCGCCACTCCCTTGAGATGCTCGCGACGCTGTGGTCCTGCTACACCGACGCCGTACACGGCATGCCCGTGGACCCGCCGCGCCACCCGTTCCCCAGGTCGCTTGAGGATCTGCTGGCCGAGCGCGGCATCCACGCGGACGCCTCCACCGGAGCGGCCCCCTCGGGGCCGATGCCCGAACCGCCCCCGGCGGTCGTCCGGCACGTGGTCCGGCACCGCCTGACGGAGGCCGGGACGACGGCGCTCGTGGAACTCGGCCACCGCGAACACGTGACGATCAACGGCCTGCTGTCGGGCGCCCTGCTCGTCGTCGAGGCCGAGGTCCGCGACCTGCCGCTGACCGAACTGCTGCTGAGGTTCACGGTGAACCTGCGCGACCGCCTCACCCCGAGGGTCGGCGCCACCGAGGGCACGAACGTGCTCGGCGGCGTCGGGTTCACGGTCGCCGCCGGGACCAAACCCGAGCCCGTCGCGATCGGCCGGGCCATCGGTGAACGGTTGCGGGCCGGACTGGCGGACGGCTCCATCCAGCGCAGCCTCCTGGACCTGGTCAGCGGGCCGGCACGGGACGCCAGGCCGTGGGAGCCGAGCCGGGGTCCCGCCGTGGTCAGCGTGATGAACTGGGGGCAGGCGCCCCCCATGCGCACGCCGGCCGGCCTGCGGCTGACCGACCTGCACTCCGCCTCCCGGATCAGGGAGTCCTCGGCCATGGGCGGCTACGTGGTGAGCACCTTCGGCGGACGCATCGGTATCGACCTGGCCTGGCCCGCGGGGGATCTGGAGCTGCCGGAACGCATCGAGCGCCTGCGCGAACAGCTGAGCCACCTGACGCGGCGGCCGTGATCGCCGGTGTTCGCGTTCCCCCGTCGAGCGGACCCGCCGGAACCCGGGGAGGGGTGAGCGGCGTGCAGGTGCGTGAGCTGGCGGTCGCCGGCACTTTCGAGTTCACCCCTGACGTCCACCCCGACCCGCGGGGCCTGTTCGTCGCGCCTTACCAGGAACCGGCGTTCGTCGCGGCGGTGGGGCGACCGTTCTCCACCGCCCAGAGCAGCTACAGCCGGTCGGCGCGGGGGACGATCCGGGGCCTGCACTTCACCCGGACGCCTCCCGGGCAGAGCAAGTACGTGTACTGCGCCGGCGGACGCGCGCTGGACGTCGTTCTCGACACCCGGGTCGGCTCCCCGACCTTCGGTAAGTGGGACTTCGTCGAACTCGGGGGCGGGTCCTTCCAGGCCGTGTACTTCCCGCTGGGTGTCTCCCACGGCTTCGTGGCGCTGGAGGACGACACCGTGATGGTCTACATGGTCAGCAGCAGCTACGTCGCCGAGCTGGAAATGGCCGTCCACCCGCTGGACCCGGAGCTGGCCCTGCCCTGGCCCCGGGACGTCGCCCCGATCCTGTCCCCCCGCGACCAGGCGGCCCCGACTCTCGCCGAAGCACTCGCGGCGGGCCTGCTGCCGCGCTACGAGGACTGCGCCGGAGCGGAATAGGGCCGCGGGCCCCGGCCGCCGCTGGTCGCCGGCGGCGCCGGCCGGGCCGTCCGCGGGTGCGCCGGCGGAATGCGGGCCGGCGCGGTGCCGGTCGTTTCGATCGGTCCATGTCCGCCGCGGCGCCACGGCGCGCGTCCGGGGCCCCGCCGTGATCACAAAGTGGGCCGGCTACCAGGTGACAGGTAGTTCGACCAGCCCCTGGAATGCCTCTCCGGGCTTGACCGGAACCTCCTTCGCGGGAACCGCCAGGCGCAGGCCGGGCAGCCGTTCGAACAGCGTGCGGAAGGCGATCTCCATGATGACGCGCGCCAGGTTCATCCCCACGCACTGGTGCGGGCCGAACCCGTACGTCAGGTGGTCGCGGAACGCGGGGCGGTGCCAGTCCAGGGAGTCCGGCCGCTCGTAGGCGTCCTTGTCGCGGTTGATGAGGGAGAACAGGAAGAACACGCCGTCGCCCTCGTGGATGGTGGTCTCCTCGTCCACCTCGATGTCCTCGGCGGCCACGCGCTGGAGCCCGTCGGGAACGGCCACCAGCCGCGTCAGCTCGTCCACGGCGGCGGGCCACAGCGACGGGTCGGCGCGCAGCTCGGCGAGCCGTTCGGGGTGCTGGAGCAGGGTGTAGGCGCCCAGCGCGATCGAGCTGGAGGTGGTGTCGTGCCCGGTCACCAGCACGATCAGGAACATCTGGAGGATTTCCTCGTGGTCCACCTCGGTGCTGTCGCCGCGCTCGGCGAGGAGGGCTTCGAGGAACCCCTCGCCCGGGTGCCGCCTGGCCTTCTCGATCAGCTTGCCCAGGTAGGCCATCAGCTCGTCGTAGGCCGCCGCGGCGTCCGGGCCGAACAGGATCTGGTGCGCCTTCCGCTCGAAGTACTCCTGGTCCTCGTGCGGGATGCCCAGCGTCTCGCACAACGCCATCAGGGGCACGGGCGAGGCGAACATGGCGGCCAGGTCCGCGGGGGCGCCGTGCTCCAGCATGGCGTCCAGCCGCTGGTCGACGATCTCCTGGATCTTCGGGCGCAGGGAGTCGATCCGCCGCACCGTGAAGCCCGCCTGCGCCAGCTTGCGCCGGGCGCGGTGCTTCGGGCCGTCGACGCCCACCAGCGCGGTGAGCAGTTTGACGACCTTCTGCTGGACGTCGTTGAACTCGACGGCCGCGGCCGCGGAGACCATGGGCCAGCCGGGGTCGGTGCGGTCGCTGGAGATGCGGGGGTCGGTCAGGAGCCGGCGGGTCAGCTCATGGCCGGTGACGGCCCAGGCCCTCCGGCCGTCGTAGAGCGTGATCTGGGAGATCGGGCGCCGCTCGGCCAACGGCCGGTAGCCCGGCGCCGGCTGGTAGGGGCAGGTGCGGTCCTGCGGGAAGGGAACGGTTTCGGTCATGTGGAAGCACTCCCTGGGCAACGAGCCGGGCCACCGGGACCGGCTCCCGTCCGCCGCGGTGGACGGGAGCCGGCCGGACGCGGCCTCTGTCGGTGTGTCGTGGATTCCCGGGCTCAGACGAGCCGCACCGGGAGGTCCTTGGTCCGGGTGAACCCGGGCCGCAGGATCCACGGGACCTCTTCGCGGGGCACCGTGAGGTGCAGGTTCGGGAACCGGGTGAACAGCCCGCGCAGCGCCACCTCCGCCTCAAGGTAGGCGACGTGCTGCCCGAGGCAGCGGTGGATGCCCTTGCCGAACCCGAGGTGGCTCTCGCTGCCCACGGCCAGCCGGTCGACGATCAGCTTGTCCGGCTCCGGGAACTTGCGCGGGTCGGTGTTCGCGGCCATGATCAGCGGCACCACGGGCATCCCCCGCGGAATCATCACTCCGCCCACCTCGATGTCCTCGGTGGCGAACCGCGGCTGCCCGAACTGGATCGGTCCCAGGCGCTGCAGTTCGCGGACCGCCTGCGGCCACAGCGACGGGTCGGCCTTCAGCCGGTCGAGCTGGTCCGGGTGCTCCAGCAGGGCGAGCACCGAGTTCCCGATCAGGTACGTCGTCGTCTGGTGCCCGGCGGTCACCAGGCTGAACAGGATCCCGACCAGCTCGTCGTCGGAGACCCGGCCCGGGTCCTGCGTCTGCGCCTGCACGAGCGCGGTGACCAGGTCGTCCTTCGGCTCGGCCCGCCGGCGCTCGATCATGTCCCGGGCGACCTGGAGGGTCTTGCGCACGCTGCCCGGGAGCCGCTCGCCGTCGAGCGTGGCCATCGCGTCGCTCCACTCCCGCCAGTACGGGCGGTCGGCCTCGTCGACGCCGACCAGCTCGCAGATCACGGTGACCGGCAGCGGGTAGCAGAACGTCTGGACCAGGTCGATCGGCGTGCCGTCCCCGCCCATCTCGGCCAGTTCGTCGAGCAGGTTCGCGGTGAGCTCCTCGACCCTGGGCCGGAACTTGCCCACCCGGTGCGCGGTGAGCGCGTAGGAGACCAGCTTGCGCAGCCGGGCGTGGTCGGCGCCGTCGGAGGCGTTGATGAGGTTCTTCAGCCAGGGGATCAGGTCCTCGGGGACGTCCAGGTACTTGAACACCCCGTTCCGGATGTCCTCGGCGGGCGAGTCGTCCAGCGGGTTGGTGAGGAACCGCCGGTCGGTGAGGACTTGGCGCACGTCCTCGTACCGGGCGGCCAGGTACATCGGCGGCCCGCCCATGAATCCGCCGATCTGCAACGTCGGTGCCTCGCGCACCCTGGCGTGCGCGCCGAACGGATCGGCGACCACTTCTGGTGAGAACAGGTCGACCGGGTCGGCCTGATTCTCGGTGGTGGCGGTCATAGCGATTTCCTTCCGTGTGGAAAGCGTGCGCCGCGGGAATTACGTGCGGTCCGCCGATATGGGCGGGCGCGCGGAAGTCCCGATTCGGAACGATAAGAAGGCGAGGACGGCCGGACATCCCCCAACCTGATAGAACCCGGCGCCCGCGTCCGGGCAGGCCGCCGGCCCCGCCCGCACGGCTATCAATGCGAGGGATACCCGGCCGGTCGCACCCGCCTTAGCCTGCGTGTGGTCGATCACGTCAGGAAACCGCCGGAAAGTAGCGAACCTTGAGGGGTGCTGGTGACAAAGCCGACGCCGACCGAGATCGGGCAGGGATACGACGATTTCGCGGATCTGCTCGACCAGCTCTGGGGCGACAATCTGCACCACGGCTACTGGGACGACGCGTCCGACGGCGCGTCGCTCGACGAGGCCACGAACCGGCTGACCGGCGAGCTGGCCGGAATGCTGGCCATCGAGCCGGGTGATCGCCTGCTCGACATCGGCTGCGGCGTCGGCGAGCCGGTCATCAGGCTGGGCAGGACGCATGAGATCACCGGGGTGGGGGTCTCGATCAGCAAGCGGCAGGTGGAGCGGGCCGGCGACCGCGCCGCGGCCGCCGGCCTGGCCGACCGGCTGTCCTTCCAGTACGCCGACGCGATGGCCCTGCCGTTCCCGGACGAGTCCTTCGACATCGTCTGGGCGCTGGAGTCCCTGCACCACATGCCGGACAGGTGGCATGTGATCCGTCAGGCGGCCCGGGTCCTGCGGCCCGGGGGGCGGCTGGCGATCGGCGACTTCCTGCTCCGGAGCGACCACGGGAGCGGGGCCGACGCCGCCGCCCGGGTCGACCTGGTCCGCGAGGGCGTGCTGAAGATCGTCGATCTCGACGAGTACCTGTCCCGCATCCGGGAGGCCGGCCTCGTGCCCGAGACCGCCGAGGACGTCAGCGACCACACCCGCCCGTCGTGGAGCAAGTCCGCGGAGATCTTCGCGGCGGTGCGGGACCGGGCCGAGCAGTACATCGGGGCGCGGCAGTTCGAGCGCACGCTCTCGAACTTCCGCCAGCTCAGCGACGCGCCGATGGTGGGATACGTCCTGCTGACCGCCCGAAAGCCCGCCTGACCCGTTTGCCGTAGCGGAGTTCCGCGGAGCGGAGACGACGGGTCCGCGGTGCCTTCCCGTCCATCAGAAACGTTGCAGGTGGAGCCATGCAGACGACAGAAGAGACGATACGCGGCCTTTTCCGCAGGATGATCGGAGACGAGAAGCACATCTGGGCCGCCGTGTCCACGACGGACACGATCTGGGTGCTCTACGACCGCGTGCTGAACGTCTCGCCGGAGAACATCCAGGATCCCGACCGGGACCGGTTCTATCTCTCCAAGGGCCACGGGCCGATGGCCTACTACGCGATGCTCGCGGCGAAGGGCTTCTTCGAGCCGGCGGAGCTGGACACCTGGACGCAGCTCGGCTCGCCGCTCGGCCTGCACCCGGACCGCGTGCTGGTGCCCGGCGTGGAGATCAGCAGCGGCTCCCTCGGCCACGGGCTGCCGCTCGGCGTGGGGACCGCGCTCGGGCTGCGCGCCGGCGGGCGCACCGCCCGGGTGGTGGTGCTGATCGGCGACGGCGAGCTCGACGAGGGCAGCAACAACGAGGCGATCGAGATCGCCGGGCGCCTCGGGCTCGACCGCCTCACCGCGATCGTGATCGACAACAGGTCGGCCAGCCTCGGCTGGCCGGGCGGCATCGGCCGGCGCTTCGAGGTGGAGGGGTGGCGGGCGACCACGGTGGACGGTCACGACCACGACGAGCTGTACAAGGCGCTGACCCTGGAACCCGACGGGCGGCCCCAGGCCGTGGTGGCGAACGTCCGCGCGAAGGAAGGGGTCGCGGGATGACGACCCAGGCGGACAGGAAACTGATGCGGACCGTCTTCATCGACACCGTGATCGAGTCGCTGGCCACCGACCCGAGGGTGGTCATGCTGACCGCGGACATCTCCTCGTGGTCCTTCGACGAGGCACGGGAACGGTACCCGGACCGGGTCATCAACGTCGGGATCCGCGAGCAGGCGATGGTGAGCATGGCCGGCGGCCTGGCACTGACCGGGTTCCGGCCGGTGGTGCACACCTACACGCCGTTCCTGGTCGAGCGGCCGTTCGAGCAGATCAAGATCAGCCTCGGGCACCAGGACGTCGGCGCGGTCCTGGTCAGCATCGGCGGCTCCTACGACGACCTGGCGCGGGGCCGGACCCACCAGGCCCCCGGCGACGTGGCGCTGCTCGACACGCTGCCGGGCTGGACCGTGCACGTGCCGGGGCACGAGGACGAGGTCGAGGCGCTGCTGAAGGACGCGCTGTCCGGCGACGGGCGGGTCTACCTGCGGCTGTCCGACCAGGTCCACAGCGAGGCGGTGCCGCTCTCGGACGAGTTCACCGTGCTGCGCGAGGGCGCCGCCGGCGTGGTGGTCGCGATCGGCCCGACGCTGCGGCAGGTGCTCGAAGCCACCGCCGGCATGGACGTGACGGTGCTGTACGCCTCCACGATCCGGCCGTTCGACCGCTCCGGCCTGCGCCACGCGGTGGACTCCGCGGCGCCGAACGTGGTGCTGGTCGAGCCGTACCTGGCCGGGACCTCGGCGCACGAGGTGGCCGAGGCGCTCGCCGACGTCCCGCACCGGCTGCGCTCGCACGGGGTGCGGCGGGACCGGGAGGTGCGCGCCTACGGCACGGCCGCCGACCACGACCGGCTGCACGGGCTGGACCCCGCGAGCCTTGCCGAGTCGATCACCGGCTTCCTCCGGTAGCCCCTCCCGGCGACCCGGACGAAGTGACCTCACAGCCGTACAGCCAAGCCGTACAGGGAGCATTGATGAGCCTGACCGACGACCGCGTGGAACTCACCCAGCTGATCTACCGGTTCTGCGCCCTCATGGACGACGGCAGGTTCGCGGACCTGCGGTCGGTGCTCGCCGAGGGGGTCACCGCCAAGGACCCCGGCGGCGCGCCCGTGGCGGGACGGGACGCGGTGATCGCCAACGCGGCGGCCGCGCACTCGCCCGGCGAACGGTCCCAGCATCTCGTCCACAGCGTCCTCATCGACGTCGACGGCGACCGCGCCGGCATACGGGCGAACGTGGTCGTGATCCTCAGTGACGACGCCGCGCCGGAGGGGGCGATCGCCCCGGAGCCCAAGCTCACGATCAGTTCGTGCCTCCGTTACGAGGCGGTCCGTTCCCCGGAGGGGTGGCGCGTGTCGAGCATCGACGGCGACCTCGTGTGGGCGAGTCACAAGCAGCCTCAGGCCGCTCCGGCGTAGGAGCCGCGGGCCGCCCCCCGATTGTTATCCAGAACGGCACCGCCGCGCGGACGTCCGCGCGGCGGTGCCGTTGTTCGGGCCGCTCAGTCGGCCGAGCCGATCAGCACGGGGAGCTTCAGGGGTCGACCCGCAACGCGCCGGTCGGGCATGCCTTGACCGCGTTGAGCACGGTGGCCTCCTGGTCGGGGTCGGGCCGGGTCCGCAGGAGCATCACGGTGCCGTCGTCCTCGTTCTGGTCGAACACGTCGGGCAGGCGCAGCACGCACAGCCCCGCGCCGATGCAGGTCTTCCGGTCGGCGTGAAGTTTCACGACGCCTCCCAGGCGACCGGCAGCGCGTCGACGCCGTAGTGCAGCATCTCGTCGCGCAGGGGGACCTCCTCGGGCGGCACGGCGAGGCGGAGGCCGGGCAGGCGGCGCAGCAGCTCGGTGAAGGCGATCTTCATCTCGACCCGGGCCAGCTGCTGGCCCAGGCACTGGTGCACGCCGTGGCCGAAGGCCAGATGCGGGCCGCGGGGGCGGGTCACGTCCAGCACGTCCGGGTCCGGCCAGTGCTTCTCGTCCCGGTTGGCGGCCACCACGGAGAGCACCACGGTCGAGCCGGCCGGGATGTGCTCGCCGCCGACCTCCACGTCCACGGTGGGGAACCGGAAGAGCCCGATGTGCACGATGGACAGGTAGCGCAGCAGTTCCTCGACGGCGTCGCCCATGCGGGACGGGTCCTCGCGCAGCGCGGCGAGCTGGTCGGGGCGCTGCAGCAGCACGAGGGCGCCCAGCCCCAGCATGCCCGCGGTGGTCTCGTAGCCCGCGAGCAGCAGCAGGTTGGCGATGTTGACCAGTTCGTCGTCGGTCAGCGCGGGGTCGGCCCCGGCATGGTGGATCAGGCCGGAGATCAGGTCGTCGGCGGGGTCCTCCCGCCTGCCGGCGACCAGCCGCTGCATGAACGCGCGCTGGGCCTCGGCGTTCTCCATCGCGTCCTTGACCGGCAGGTTCGCCTGCAGCAGGGTCGTCGCGCGCCGCCGGAACTCGGCCCGGTCCTCGTACGGCACCCCGAGCAGCTCGCAGATCACCAGCGAGGGCACCGGGAACGCGAACTCGGCCATGAGGTCGGCGGTGTCACCCCGGGCCAGCATGGCGTCGAGCCGCTCGGTGACGATCTGTTCGATCCGTTCGCCGAGCCGGTTGATCCGGCGGACGGTGAAATGCCCGGCGAGCAGCCTGCGGTAGCGGGTGTGCTCCGGCGGGTCCATGTTGATGAACGACCCGGCCTGCGCCCGCGCGTTCCGGAACTGCTCCCGCTCCTCCTCGGACAGGTTCTTGAACCTGGGGTGGTAGCGGAACCGGTCGGAGGAGAACCGCGGGTCCGCCAGCACCGCGCGGCACTCCCGGTGCCCGGACAACAGCCAGAACGGGTCGCCGGTGGGCAGCGTCGACCTGGTGACCGGGGACCGCTCGGCCATCGCCGCCAGGGCGGGCGGCAGCGTGAACGGGTCGGCGCGCTTGATGAGTTCTCGGGGGATCGGTGAACCGAGCACGCCCCCGGCGGGCGGCTTCTCGGTCGGCTTGGTCGTCACGGCGGAGGACTCCTTCATCTCACTGTCGTGGGCCTTCTGGGCGGCGCGGCCTTCCGGCCGCCGGGAATGCGGACGGCCGCGGTCACAGGCCGCGCAGGCCGGCCATGAGGCTGCGGAGCTCGACGGTCAGGTAGTTGCTGTGCCGCAGCAGCGAGGTGAGCTGGTTGAGCGTGGTCCACAGGTACCGGTCGTCGGGCTCGGCGGCGGCGTCGTCCTCGACCTCGATGACCAGGTAGCGGTTCTGCGCGTGGTGGAAGCGGCCGCCCTCCTCGGAGTACATGACGTCCAGCCGGACCCGGTCCGGTGGCGCGGCGAGCACGTGGTCCAGGTAGGCCGGACGGTGTTCGGGCGGGGCGTCGGCGTAGTTGTCCGGCTGGCAGTGCACGGTGGCGGTCAACTCGGCGACGTTGAGCATGCCCGCGTCGCTGCGGGCCTGGACCAGCGCGTGCAGCGTGCCGCCGATCCGCCTGACCAGCAACGCGACCAGCCCGGGCCGTTTGGGGGCCAGCAGGGGCTGGGGCCACGCGGTGACCTCGCGGTTGGTCGCGCGTACGTCCACCGCGACGATGTCGAAGTACTTGCCGTCCCGGTGGTCGATGGCCTCGGCACCGAGCCGCCAGCCGCCCTCGGTGACGTCCCGGAGCGGCACCAGGCGCTGCACCAGCTCCCGCCGGGCGCGTACCTCGGTGAGCCGGCCGAGGACCTCGCCCAGGTCGTGGACGGCCCTGCCGTGTCCCGACAGCGAGCTGCGGACCGCCTCGGCGAACGAGCCGTCAGCGGCGTCCCGCCCGCCCGGCCCCGCCGGCCCATGCGGGATGCACGCCAGGACGGTCCTGGAGTCCATGTTCACCATGTGGTCCAGGCGCAGCAGGCGGTGGAGCTGGTCCAGCGTCAGCCAGCAGAAGTTGTCGTCGAGCGGTACGTCGTCCTCGGTCTCGACGACGATGTTGCGGTTGCGCTTGTGCAGGAACCACGTCCCCTGCTCGGACTGCAACCCGTCGAACAGCACCCGGCCGCGCGAGCCCGGCCGGAAGTACTCCAGGTACTTGGTACCGGCGCCGCCGTGGACCTTGGTGTAGTTGCTCCGGGTGGCCTGCACGGTCGGGGAGAGCTGGAGGCCGTTGATGTTGCCCGGTTCCATCTTGGCCTGCATCAGGCAGTGCGGGACGCCGTCGAACCGTTTGACCAGGATGCCGAGCATGCCGATCTCCGGTTGCACGATGATCGGCTGGGTCCACCGGGCCGCCCACGCCCGGTCGGTCCGCACCCGCAGGCCCTCGACCGAGAAGAACCGCCCGCTCTCGTGGACGAGGTTGCCCGTGTCCGGTTCGAAGTCCCACCCGGTCAGGTCGGCGAACGGGATCCGCTCCACCTGGAAGCTGTGCGCGCGCGCCCGCGCGTCGAACCAGGTGTGGAAGTCCGCCATGGACATGACCGCGTCGTCGCCGTCGGCCACGTCAGGCGTCCGGGCACAGGTGCAGCAACGCCCGGGCCGCCAGCCGGTACCCGTACGCGCCCAGGCCGACCACGGCGCCGGACGCCAGCGGGGCGATCACCGATTCGTGGCGGAACCGTTCGCGGGCCCAGACGTTGCTGAGATGCACCTCGATCCACGGCGGTTCGTAGCTCGCCAGCGCGTCCCGCAGGCTCCAGCCGGCGATCATCAGCGCGCCGGGGTTGACGATGGCGCCGGCCGTGGTGTCGCGATGCTCGTGGACCGCGCCGACCAGCTCGCCCTCCCCGTCCCGCTGGATCGAGACGACCTCCCAGCCCCGGGCGCCGACCTCCTCGGCGACCGCCTTCTCGATGTCGGCGAGCGTGCCGGTGCCATAGATCTCCGGCTCGCGGCGACCCAGCGCACCCAGGTTGGGACCGTTCAGCAACAGCACGACACTCAAAGGGCACCTCTCAGTCCGGCGCGGGGCCTGCCGCCGTCGTCTCGCCGCCCGGCGCCGCGGCGTGCGCGACCGCCGTCCGGCGGGCAGCGATCCGCGTGATCCGTTCGCAGGCTAGAAGAGGCGTGACCGGGCCGGTATCCCTCGACCTGATAGCTCCGGGCGGGCCGGGCGCGTACGGGGACAGGGACGCGAAGTCCTATCAGGTCGAGGGATGCCCGGCCGGGTGCCCCTTCCCTAAAGTGCCAAGAGGCAAGATCACCTTTCTCGACACGGAAGGGGCGATGTGCCCGCACACGCCGCGACGAACGGCACGATCGGCATCGGCGTCCTCGGCTGCGCGGACATCGCCCGCCGCCGGATGCTGCCGGCCTTCCTGGCGGACCGGAACCTGCGGGTCGTCGCCGTGGCCAGCCGGACCGGGGAACGGGCGGCGAAGTTCGCCGCCGAGTTCGGCTGCGACGCCGTCGTGGGCTACCGGAATCTGCTGGACCGCGCCGACGTCGAGGCCGTCTACCTGCCGCTGCCGCCCGGCCTGCACGCCGAGTGGATCAGGCGGGCGCTCCAAACCGGCAGGCACGTGCTGACCGAGAAACCGGCCACCACGTCCGCCGAGGACACCGCGGAGATGATCGCGCTGGCCAGGGCCGGGAGGCTGGTGCTGATGGAGAACTTCATGTTCCTCCACCACTCCCGCCACGACCGGGTCCGGCGGCTGCTGGCCGACGGGGAGGCGGGGCGGATCAGGGGCTTTCACAGCACGTTCACCATTCCCGCCCGGCCGGCCGGTGACATCCGGCTGTCGGCGGGCCTGGGCGGCGGCGCGCTGCTGGACAACGGCGCCTACCCGGTCCGGGCGGCGCAACTGCTGCTGGGAGAGGAACTCGAGGTGGCGGGCGCGCATCTGACGACCGACCCGCGGCACGGCGTCGACATCGGCGGTTCCGCGCTGCTGTACCGCTCCGACGGCGTCACCGCGCAGCTCACGTTCGGCATGGACCACCACTACGTCAACGACTACCACGTACACGGCAGCGGCGGACGGCTCAGCGTCGACCGGGCGTTCACCCCGCCCGCCGGCCTGGCGACGGAGATCACCGTGGCGCGGCAGGGCCGGGTCGACCGCATGACGCTGCCCGCCGAGGACCAGTGCGCCAGGACCGTCGCCGCGTTCGCCGCCGCGATCCGGACGGGCGCCGGCCCGGACGTCCGGGCGATGCTGCGCCAGGCGATGCTGATCGACGAGATCCGGGAACACGCGAGGAGGTCGCGGGTATGACGGAGAGTAAGGCGTTTCTCCTGGAACTCGTGCGCAAATACCATCGGGAGAACGCGCCTGGGGAGTTCGTGCCCGGGACCACGCCGGTGCAGGTCTCCGGGGCCACACTGGACGAGGAGGACCGCGTCGCCCTGGTCGAGGCGGCCCTGGACATGCGGATCGCCTCCGGCGTCAGCGCACGGAGGTTCGAGCGCGAGTTCGCGCGCACGCTGGGGCTGCGCAAGGCGCACATGACCAACTCCGGCTCGTCGGCGAACCTGCTCGCGCTGTCCGCGCTGACCTCGCCGACGCTGGAGGACCGCCGGCTGGTCCCCGGCGACGAGGTGGTCACCGTGGCGGCGGGGTGGCCGACCACGGTGAACCCGATCATCCAGAACGGACTCGTGCCGGTGTTCGTCGACGTCGAACTGGGCACCTACAACCCGACGCCGGAGCGTATCGAGGCCGCCATCGGCCCGCGCACGAAGGCGATCATGGTTGCGCACACCCTGGGCAACCCGTACGCCGTGGCCGAGATCGCCGAGATCGCCGACCGGCACGAACTGTTCCTGATCGAGGACAACTGCGACGCGGTCGGCTCCACCTACCGTGGACGGCTGACGGGGACGTTCGGTGACCTTTCCACGGTCAGCTTCTACCCGGCACACCACCTCACCACCGGCGAGGGCGGCTGTGTGCTGACGTCCAACCTGGCGCTCGCCCGGATCGTGGAGCAGCTGCGCGACTGGGGCCGGGACTGCTGGTGCGAGCCGGGCGAGGACAACACCTGCCGCAAGCGGTTCGAGCAGCAGATGGGAACGCTGCCGTACGGCTACGACCACAAGTACATCTTCTCGCACGTGGGGTACAACCTGAAGGCGACCGACGTGCAGGCCGCGCTCGGGCTCACCCAGCTGGCCAAGCTGGAGGACTTCGGCGCCGCCCGGCGCCGCAACTGGCGGCGGCTGCGCGACGGCCTCGCGGACGTGCCCGGCCTGCTGCCGCCCGACCCGACGCCGGACTCCGACCCGAGCTGGTTCGGCTTCATCATCACGGTGCTGCCGGACGCCTCGTTCACCCGGGCCGGGCTGGAGAGCTTCCTCGGGTCACGCCGGATCGGCACCCGGCGGCTCTTCGCCGGCAACCTCACCCGGCACCCCGCGTACGAGGACCGGCCGTTCCGCGTGTCCGGCGAGCTGACCAACTCCGACCTGATCACCGAGCGGACCTTCTGGGTGGGGGTGTACCCGGGGCTGACCACGCCGATGATCGACTACGTGATCGAGTCCATCCAGGAGTACGTGCGGGCGGCCGGGAGCTGACGGCCGCCCGCGCGAACCATCCGAGCGGGACTTCGGACCTCACGGGAGCGGCACCGAGTGGAGCACGGTCGCCGGCCCGGTTCCGCAGGCACCGGGCCTACGGCCGCGGCGGGCACCCCTGGCCCGGTCAGTTCACGTGCTCGCCGAGCCGGACCAGCGACGCGCGCAGCGCCTCGCCGAGAAAGTCCAGTTCGGTGTCCGTGGCGTTCAGCGGCGGCGCCACCAGCAGCCCCTCACCGCTGCCGTCGGGATGCCAGCCGACGAACGGGTACAGCAGCAGGCCGTTGCTCCTGGTGATCTCCAGGGCGTCGCGGATGGTGCCGGGGGCCAGCTCGATGCCGTAGAAGTAGCCGATGCCGCGCACATCCCGGACCGCCGGCAGCTCCCGGGCCGACTCCGCCACGAGCCGGCCCACGGCCGCGCCGCGCACCTCGCCGCGGTCGAGGGCACCGAACTCGTCCAGCACCGACAGCACCGCGAGCCCGACCCGCGCCTGCAGCGGGGTCGCCGACATCGTCCCCATGAGGGGCAGCCATCTGCCGCTCGACAGGATGTCCTCGGCCAGGTCCGGCGCGATCACCGTGGCGGCGAGGGGGAGGTACCCCGCGCCGAGCCCCTTCGCGAGCGTCACGATGTGCGCTTCCGCGCCCGGCGTGTGGTGCGAGCCCAGCGGGAGCCCGGTGCGGCCCAGCCCGGTGAGCACCTCGTCGTGGATGACGTAGACGCCGTACTCGTCGCAGATCTCGCGGACCGCCCGCAGATATCCGGCCGGCGGCACGTAGCCGCCTCCGGTCGTGCCGTTGACGGTCTCCACCAGCACCGCGGCGACGCTCTCCGGACCGGCTTCGACGATGGCCTCGCGCACGACCTGCGCGCATTCGGGCCGGCAGGCGGGGAAGGGGCAGCCGAGATGCTGGCCGGGGTAGGGCGGGTCGAAGGCGGGGCCGATGCCGAAGCCGTCGTCCTCGTGCGGACGCCGGGAGCGGTGGCCGGACAGCGCGAGCACGAACGCGCTGTTGCCGTGGTAGCCGAGCGACGCCGTCAGCACCTTGTGGCGGCCCATCTCGCCCCGGGACCGCTGCGCCAGCCGCGCCAGCGTGATGGCGGCCTCCACGGCCGACGTGCCGGTGGGGGTGAACATGACCCGGTCGTCCGGCCTGTGCACGGCCCTCGCCGTGGCGGAGGCCAGCTGCTCCATGTGGGTGGCCGCCAGCGATCCGGCGCTGGCGTACGTGCAGATCCCCGCCTGGTCCCTCAGCGCCTCGACCACCACGGGATGGGCGTGGCCGATGTTCACGTTGATGATCCCGCTGGACGCGTCGAGATAGCGCCGCCCGTCGGAGGAGTACACCCAGGATCCGCTGGCATGGCTGTAGGGGACCGGTGGAATCTGCAACCGCGCGGCCAGCAGGTGCGACGTCCCCGCAGCCTCAATCTTGGTCACGATGGAAGTCCCCTCCCGGCTCCCGGCGGACGGACGGCTCAGTCACGGCGTCCCGCGGACGCTCCGCAGACCAGCCGCTCGACGCGGCGGGCCACCTCCGACGGCAGCGGCTGGGCGGCGATCTCCCCCGCCAGCCCGGCCGCCGCCTCGGCGTACCCCGGATCGGAAATGATCTTCTGGCAGGTCTTCGCGACGGCCTCGCTCGTGGCCTCCTGCGGGGAGAGCGCGAGCGCCGCGCCGGACTCGACGAGGCGGCGGGCCATCTCGTTCACCCGGTGCATCGCGGGGTCGGGGATCAGGATCTGGGGCACCCCGAAGCTCAGCGCCGTCATCATGGTGCTGCCGCCGGTCTGGTGGACGAGGACATCGCAGGTGGGCGCGAGGACGTCCAGGGGAATCCAGCCCGCCCGGACGTCCTTCAGCCGTTCGCGCAGGGCGGGGGCGGCGTCCTCCGTCACCGGCACCACCACTTCCGCGTCCAGGGCCGTGATGTTCTCGACGAGGCCCTGCAGGAAGTCGTACTGGTTGTAGTTCGCCACGCCGGTCCCGATGGTCACGCCGATCCGCGTGCCCGCGCCCCGCGTGTACATCCACGGCTCCAGGCGGCACTGCGAGTTGCCCGGGATCCACCGCATCATCTGGGCGGGGGCGGCGCCCTGCGGCCGCAGGCTCGGCGGCGTGATGTCGATCAGCATGTCGGGGTCGGGGATGCGGTCCAGGCCCAGCTCCGTCAGCTGCTCGCGCAGGTCGTCCGTCGCCCCGAGGTCCATCAGGTGAGGATCGTGGATGTCCCACGCGTGACGCACGTAGGGGATGCCGAGGCGGGTGGCCAGCAGCGGGGCGGCGTAGGAGGCCATGCCGCCGATGACGACGTCGGGGCGCCAGTCCTCGGCGAACGCCAGCAGGGCGTCGAGGGTCGCGGCCTCCAGCCGCGCGTACCATCCGCCCGACATGCGCTCGCGCTCGACCGGATCCGTCGGCACGTGCACCGGCTTGCCGCCGGCCGCGAGGATCTGCTGCAGGGACACGTCCGGGTCCGTGACCCGCACGGCGGGAAGCCCGACGTCCACGATGGTCTGGATCATCTCCTCGTTCGAGGCGGTCACCATGACCTGGTGCCCCGCGTTGCGCAGGGCCGTGGCGAGCGGGACGTGGCTGAAAATCGTGGACGGGGCGACTCCGGCGAGAACGAGAGCCTTCAAGGAGTTCTCCTAGCGGTGGTTCGGCGGGATGGCGGGACCTCATTCGAGTTCGAAAAAGTGCGGCCCCGAGGCGGCTCGAATGAGGTCGTAAGTGTGATCAGACTCGCCCACACCGCCCGCCGGGGCCATCACCAACGTAGGTAGTCCCACCCGGCCGCCGGGAATGGCCCGGCGGGTTGCCGACGCCGTCGTGGCCGCAGATGTCAGGGGCCGAGATGACCTATCAGATCGAAGGATGCCCGACCGGTTCCGCCGGTCCTAGGCTGACGGGGGACCGTGCAAGTCGCCGGATCGGCACGGTGCCGCCGTCGACCGCCGGCCGATCCGCGATGGGGCGGCAGCGTGCCCAGGGTGATTTCTGAAGGGAATTTCTGACTGTGCCTCGATCAGCGGAGCAGTTCGAAAAATGGGTCCGCCGATTTCACCCGGCGCCGGACGGCGGAGTCCGCCTCGTGTGCCTGCCCCACGCCGGCGGGTCGGCGAGTTTCTTCTTCCCGGTGTCCAGGGCGCTCGCGCCCGCCGTGGAGGTGCTGGCGGTTCAGTACCCGGGGCGGCAGGACCGGCGCCACGAGCCGAACATCGCCGACCTCTCCGACCTGGCCGACCAGATCTTCGCGGCGATAAGCCATCTCGACGATCGCCCCATGGCGTTGCTGGGGCACAGCATGGGAGCCGTTCTCGCCTACGAGGTCGCGCTGCGCATGCAGGACGCCGGCCTCCCCCCGCCTGTGCGGCTCTTCGCCTCCGGCCGGCGTGCCCCGTCCCGCCACCGTCCCAGCGGGCTCCACCAGCAGCCGGACGCGCGGATCGTGGCCGAGCTCCGGAGGCTGAGCGGCACCGACGCGGCCATGCTGGCCGACCCGGAGATACTGGAAATGATCATCCCGGCGGTCCGCGCCGACTACCGCGCCGTCGAGACCTACCGGTACGAACCCGGCCGCCGGCTGGGCTGCCCGGTGACGGTGCTCACCGGCGACGGCGACCCCCAGGTCTCGGTCGACGAAGCAGCGGCCTGGAAGGAACACACCACCGGACCGACGGAGCTCCAGGTGTTCCAGGGAGGCCACTTCTTCCTCGTGGACCATAGCGAACGCGTGATCGGAATCGTGGCGGAGAGGCTGGACCATCAGGGCGCGGGCGAGCCTCACGGGGCCGCGATCTGAGGCGGTGCGAGCCGGGCTTCGAGCCCTGAGCGGGCGCGGACTCGCGGCGTGCGCTGAAGGGAGCGCGGAATGCCCGGGACGGGCCGCGGCGGCGGACGGCTGCTCGCCATCAGCGACCTCCACATCGGCTACCCCGAGAACCGGGCCCTGGTGGAACGCATGGTGCCCGGCTCGGGCGACGACTGGCTGCCGGCGGCCACGACCGCGACCGTTCCGTGCGCCTGACCCGGTTAAAGCCGCCGGGATGCGACCGATCAGCCATCAGTTCTGAGAATGGCGTCACAAACGGAATTGGAGAAGGAGGTGAGCCCTGGGGTGCTCACCCATGATCCGGCGCCGGCAGAGGGAAGAATCTCGGAACGAGAGACATCTCCGGAGTGCGCGGTGGTGCCGCGACATCCCTCGCTCTGGTAGGGCCGTGCCCGGCGGCCGAGTGAGACTACTTAAGTTGGTTATGGCCCCGGTGGGCGGTGTGGGCGAGTCTGATCACGCTTGGGACACATAGGGGGAGATGTGCAGCGAGCCCGCGGACTTCGCAGGCGGCACCGCCGGGAGTTGGAGATCATCACCAGTGTTACCTGAACGAAATTCGCATCAAGCGGCGGGCCGGCCGAGCCGGTGACGACCGAGCGCGGCGTCCGGGATCCCGCCGGAACGAGAACGCAGGCCGCGCCACCAGGCCGGAAGCCTGCGAACCCCGATCATGATCTTGATAGAGGGCTCGGATCACTGCGGCCCGATGCGGAGGTCGAGGCGTTGCTGGAGGAGCATACTTCGATGAACGGCCGACCATGAAGGGGATCATTCTCGCGGGCGGGAACGGAACGCGGCTCCGTCCCCTGTCGCTGGTCGGGTCAAAACAGCTGGCCCCGGTCTACGACAAGCCGATGATCTACTACCCGCTGTCCCTCCTGATGCTGGCCGGGATCTCCGACATCCTGGTCATCGCCCGGCCCACCGAGCTGCCGCTGTTTCGCCGGCTCCTCGGTGACGGTGGCCGGCTCGGCATCTCCATCGGCTACGCCGCGCAGGACGAGCCGCGCGGGATCGCCGACGCGTTCCGGATCGGCACCGACCACATCGCGGGCGAGGACAGCGCGCTGATCCTCGGCGACAACCTCTTCCACGGCGCGAACCTGCCGTCCCTGCTGCGGCGCAGCGCCCGGCGGCTCAACGGCTGCGTGCTGTTCGGCCACCAGGTCGCCGACCCGCAGCGGTTCGGCGTCGCCGAGGTGGACGAGGCGGGCCGGCTGGTGGCGATCGAGGAGAAACCGGAGTGCCCCCGTTCCAGCCTGGCGATCCCCGGCCTGTACTTCTTCGACGGCGAGGTCGTCGACATCGCCAAGGGGCTCGCCCCCTCCGCCCGGGGCGAGCTGGAGATCACCGATGTGCTGCGCGCCTACCTGAAGGCGGGGCGGGCCGACCTGATGTGGCTGGGCCGGGGTGTGACCTGGCTGGACACCGGCACCGCCGAGTCGCTGCTGGAGGCGGGCCTGTTCGTGCGGGACGTGCAGCGCCGCCAGGGCATCCGGATCGGGTGCGTCGAGGAGGTCGCCATGCACATGGGGTTCATCGACGCCGACGCCTGCTACCGGCTGGGAGAGGAGATGGCGAACTCCTCGTACGGGCGGTATCTGATGGATTGCGCCCGCATCAGTGGCCGGCTCCCCGCCTCCGCACGGCAGCCCGGAGGCTGGCCGTGAGAATCCTGGTCACCGGCGCCGCCGGTTTCATCGGCTCGGCGTACGTGCGCATGCTGCTCGGCCCCGGCCCGGCCGGGGGGCCCGAGATCACCCGGATCACCGTGCTGGACAAGCTCACCTACGCCGGGAAGATCGACAATCTCGACCTCACCGAGCCGCGCCTGAGGTTCGTTCAGGGGGACGTCTGCGACACCACCCTGGTCGGCAGGCTGATGGCCGAGGCCGATCAGGTGGTGCACTTCGCGGCCGAGTCGCATGTGGACCGCTCGATCGTCGCCGCCGGGGACTTCGTCCGCACCAACGTGCTGGGCACCCAGGTGCTCCTGGACGCTTCCCTCCGGCACGGCGTGACGCGCTTCGTGCACATCTCGACCGATGAGGTGTACGGATCGGTGCGGACCGGGTCGAGGGCCGAAACCGACCCGCTGGCCCCCACCTCGCCGTACGCGGCGTCCAAGGCGGCCTCGGACATGATCGCCCTGGCGTACCACCGCACCCACGGCCTGGACGTACGGGTGACCCGGTGCACCAACAACTACGGCCCCCGACAGTTCCCGGAGAAGATCATCCCGTTGTTCATCACCAACCTGCTCGACCGGCGCGACGTCCCGCTGTACGGCGACGGACTGAACCGGCGCGACTGGCTGCACGTCGACGACCACTGCCTCGGCGTGGACCTGGTGCGCACCAAGGGGAGGCCGGGCGAGGTCTACAACCTCGGCGGCGGTACGGAGATGACCAATCTCCGGCTCACCGGGTCGCTGCTGGCCGCGTGCGGCGGTGACTGGAGCCGAGTGAGCCATGTCCCCGACCGCAAGGGGCACGACCGGCGCTATTCGATCTGCGACGACAAGGCCCGGGACGAGCTGGGGTACCGGCCAAGGCGCGACTTCGCCGCCGGGCTTGCCGAGACCGTGGAGTGGTACAGGCGTAATCGCCGCTGGTGGGAGCCGCTCAAGCGGCGCGTGACCGGGATGAGTGTCGGAGAAGCCGTCTGATGCCGACCGCCCGCCGTTGAACTCCCCGCCGGGGAGGTCGCCTGCGGGTGCGTGAGGGCAGAGGGAACCCTTCGCATGTGACGGGCCGTGCATCCCGATAATGGAATGGCGCCGATAGGGATTATCGGCATTCGATTCATTCGAAGACCGCGCTGGATCTGCCGCCCGCTGCCCGCACCTTCCTGGCCGAGCTGATCGGCGGTCACCGCGACCGGATCGGTCACGATGGCGCGCGCTGCGGCCCGGCGGCCAAACGCTTCTGTTGCGGGGGAACCCGCGCTGCGACGAGACCTTCGCCTGTCCGGCTGCGGAGGGTGCGAAAGAGCGGCTGCACAGCTCCGGCAAACGCCAACTCCCGTGAGTTACGGCTCGATCGGTGACACCCCAAGACCGAACGCTAATGGGTGAAAGTAGTCGCCCCAGAGGTCTGGTTGCCATGTCAAGCCACCAAACCCGCTTATTTTGCTGACGCTGGGGAAAGTATCACCGGAACGGTGTGAACATTCAGTTTCCGGTCGGCCCGCATGGTGGGCTGATCTGGGCTTCACCCGCGTTTTCGGGCTCGACGCGCGGCCTGGCCGCGGCCGGCACGCACGGCATCATCGACGCGCTCACCAGCCGCGATCGGCGAGCAGAGCATCGCCGCGCCCAAGAGTTGACACATCCTGCGAAAGTCCGCAGCTCACCAAACCGCATGACCGCCATCGTCCAAGCCGCCCTTCCCCTTGGTCCCCGGGTGGATGAAGTCGGAATCAGCTCAGTGCGTCGCGCGGTGATCGTGAACCGGAAAACGGAGCCCAGCCCCTTGACACCTCTAGATCAAGGCAAGTTATGCTAGTGGTGAGTGGTTGACGGAAAGTCATGCCAGTAGTGAGTGGTTGGCAGAGTCGCCGTACTCACAAATGATGTCTGAGTATTCCCTGCTATGGCTATGGCAAGAGGTGAAGGGTGACCGCGTACTCGCCTGTCACAGGAAGAAAATGGTTCCTGAGTGCACCCCACGATGGGGTCATTCCTCTAGGAACGTTCCTGTGAGGCGCACTCGGTAAGACCTCGATGCCGTCGCCTCCCACTTCCACGCCAGACTCAGTAACCCCGTGAGTATTCTCTGCTGAGATCGATTCCATCTCGTATGACCTACGAGGTGAATCGTCGTTAGGTGGATCGGGCATGCAATCTTCTCTATGTTCTCTCGCTGGATTCGGTGACGATCTGGCGCAAGGGTCGTGTGCGACCACGGAACTGCTTCGGTGCTCCGTTCTGGCTTGGACGGAAGGACGACTTGAGGCGGCAATGCGGAATGCCGTCAAGGCTACTGCCGTCGAATGTCAGGAATCCCACGATCTTTGTCGGCTGGCTCAATTCTGGTACGTCGCCCTGCTCGTCCAGGTCGGGGAACTCGATGCGGGCTGGCGGGCACTTGATGCCATCAAGACACGAAGGGACGCACCCGAGTCGCCGCGCGTGGCCGCCGCGTCACATGCCGTGCGAGGCAAGCTGCTGTTCGCCATGGGCGGCATCGATGACGCCATTGCCGAGATAGAGGTGGGACTGCGGATCGCTGAACGGTCCGGCGTCCGGCCCCTGCTGGCCCCTTGTTATACCGTGATGGCGCTTGGAGCGCTCCGTCGAGCAGATATGAGAGTCTGTTTCGACTTTGTGGACAGACTGGCGGTCGAAGCCCTGCTGGGCTATTTCGGGCAGGCCGCGGGGGCATGGGTGACGGCTCAGGCCGTAGAGTCCCGTAGCGGAGTGGCAAGTGCCGCGGATCTCGTGTCCGGGATCGTCACGAGCCCCTTCGTGCTCCGTCAGCTTCTCGTCTCAGAGCCGGCGGCGGCGTCCTGGCTGGTTCGCATCTCCGGCAAGTTGGACGCGCCTGACCTGGCGGAAATGTCGGTGGCAGCGGCGTTCGCGGCGTCTGATGAGCATCCGCGGTTCAGAGTGATACGGGGGTCGGCCCTGCACGCCGCCGGCCTGCTGGAGGGAGACTCCGGCAGATTGCGTGAAGCGGCCGATCTCTACCCTGATCGATGGTGCAGGGCATCTGCGCTGGAGGACATGGCCGGCCTGCTGGCCAAGCGGTACTCCGAAAAGGACAAGGCAATTCGCGTCCTTGAATCAGCCCGGGGGGCGTACAACGCGGTCGGTGCCAGGCGAGATGCTTCTCGCGTGGTGAGCAAGCTCCGAGAATTCGGGGTGCGCCGTGGAGCGGTCCGCACCGTGGAATGCGCGGACATTTTGCCGCATGGACTCACCAAAACGGAGTTCGCCGTCGCCGATCTCGTGAGTCAGGGGTACAGCAACGACGAGGTCGGCAGGCAGCTGTTCATCTCCCGGCACACTGTGGCATTCCATCTGAAGAAGGTGTTTCAGAAGGTGAACGTCGCCTCGCGTGTCGAGTTGGCGGCGACTTGGAAAGTGCGGTGATAGAGGGCTTGCGGGCGCCGCCCCTTGTCGCCTGGTCGGTTGCCGCCGGGCATGCCGCTGGCAGCAGGATCGTGACACGGTGTCCGCCGCGCCGGGTCACCCGGCCGCCGACGACGAGTGCGGCGCCCGCCTGTGCCGGTGGTGCGGCCTCGCGGTTCGAGGCTCGGCCGGTCGTCCTTCCAGCCGAACGGACGAGGCGCCGGCTGGCCGTCCTTGCTCCACACGGGCCCGAGGCGACCGCCGCATACGACGCTGCATCCTGCGCACCTCCATCTTGGAGATGACCGGCTCGGACAGACCCATGCTCTCTACGTCTTCGCTGTAGAGGTCTTTCTGGCCCGCCGGCCGGCGAAGACCCGGCTGTTCGCGTAGGCGAACGCCTCCACGAACCGTTCGCAGGCGTCAGCCGACGCGCTGGGCGATCCTCAGCGCGGGTGACCACACCTTCTATATAGGGGCCGTCCGTGAGACGGCCCCTCGCAGCGCGGGCAGCAACGCTTCGGGGTCGTCGCGTACGACGCCGCTGGCGCGGGCTGCCACCGGGAACCGGGAGAGGGGCGGCGAACGTAAGACGGCCAGGTCCCCCAATGACCCGTTCGGGGACGGCCTGTACACCGAAGCCGGCTTCGACGCCGTCGGGGAGGTCGTGGGGGAGCGCGGCGCGCCGGCGGCGCAGGGTAGCGCAGGTGGCGCTCGCATGGCTGCTCGGACGGCCCGTGGCGGAACGGACCGGGGACGTCCGGCGTCTCAGAGGTGGTGATTTGCGATCCTCCGGGCGATCGGGGCAGGCTGTGGACGAGAACGCCCACGTATGGTGAGACCGCCACGTGGTGATAGGAGCGAAGGTTCGGAGGCGGCGTCATACGCCTCCGGGCTCCCGGGGCTGAGGAGCCCCGGGACGACGGCGCTGAAGGAGCCCGACGATGACCGAGAACGACGGCACGCAGGGACCGCAGCGGCCGTTGCCGGAGGACGAGGGGCAGCCCAGGCCGCCCGAGGGCCAGGAGCCCCCGGCCCGACCGCTGGGCGACCGCACCGTGGTGTTCGGGGCGCCCCAATTGGGCGGCCAGACCGGCCCCACACCGCCGGAGCCGCGCGGGGAGGAGCGGCCCATGCCGCCTCCGCCGCCCCCCACGATGGTCGAGCAGCCGATGCCGCAGCAGTTCGGCGAGCAGCCTCCGGCCCCGCCCCAGCCGCCCTACGGCGGCCCGCAGGAGCAGCAGCCCCAGTACGGGCAGCCGCCCGCCGGGCAGCTGCCCTACGGCACGCCCCCGCAGGACCCGCAGCAGTACGTCCCACCGGGTGAGCCGCCGCAGTACGGCCAGCCGCAGCCCGGCTACGGCCAGCCGCCCCAGTACGGGCAGCCTCCGCAGCAGCAGTCCGGATACCCGCAGCAGCCGATGCACGGCGCGCCGCCGGAGCCGCCGCAGTACGGGCAGCCGCCGTTCGGCGGCCTGCCCGGCGGGTTCCCGCCGCCCGAGCCCGGCGTGCCCGCCGAGCAGGCGCCGCCGCAGCCCGAGCCGCGGGACGTCTCGGGCGACCGCACGGTGATCGTCCCCGGCCCCGGCGCCGCCGCGCCCGAGCCGCCGCAGCGGCCCGTGGTGGACGACCAGGCCACGCTGCACTGGTCGCCCGGTACGGACGTTCCGGTCGCCACCGGTCCCGAGCGCAGGCAGGAACCACCGGCCGAGCCGTGGCAGGCGCCGACGCCGCCGTCCACCCCCGAGCCGTGGTCGTCGGAGGCGCCCCAGCAGGGCCAGGGCAAGGTCGACCACGAGCGGACGATGATGGTGCCGCCGCCCGACCCGGGCTTCGGCGCGGGTTCGCAGTCGTCCGGTCCCCTGCCCTCGGTGGACGATCTGTACCGTCCACCCGGCGAGAGCAATGTCGAGGACGCGCGTCCGACCGAGGCGTTCAACCCGTCCCAGGGACGGCACGCCGCCGAGGCGCCCGGCACCGCCGACCCCACCCGAATGGACATCGGCCAGCAGCAGTGGGGCCAGCAGCCGCAGCAGCCGGCCGGTCAGCAGTTCGGCCAGCAGCAGGGGTACGGCCAGCCCGGTGACCAGCAGCAGGGGTACGGCCAGCAGCCAGGTGGCGAGCAGCAGCGCGGCTTCGGGCAGCCCGAACAGTACGGCCAGCAGTACCAGCAGCAGGGCTATGGCCAGCAGGGGCAGTACGACCAGCAGGGCCAGCAGGGCCAGCAGGGGCAGTACGACCAGCCGGGCCAGCAGGGCCAGCACGGGCAGCAGGGCCAGCAGTTCGGCCAGCCCGGCGAGCAGCAGCAGTACGGCCAGCAGCCCTACGGCCAGTACGGGCAGCAGCAGGGCCAGCAGGGGCAACAGGGGCAGCAGGGTCAGTACGGGCAGCAGTCCGGTTACGGCGCCGAGGAGAGCAAGGGCAACAAGAACATGCTCTTGATCGTCGCCGGGGTCGTCGCCCTCTTGGTGATCCTCGCCGTGGTCTACGTCGCCTTCCTCCGGTAACCGGGTACGTCCCAGCCGGAGTAAAAGCCGGTCCACATCTTCCCCAACAGGGGGAATGTGGGACACAATGCCGACGGGTTCCCCCTCGAACCTCCTCGGACGGGACGGGAACTTCCGTCGGCATTGTGCCGTTCCAGGCAGGGCAGAGCCCTCCCGCCGGCCCGCGGGCTTGCGCCACAGAGGCGCACACGGTAGTGCGCTCTCTGTTTTGCACTTTGAGGCACGGGTCGGTAATCTCTTCACTTGCGCCTGCTCTGCGGGCCACTATGCGTGCGCGTCGGCGAGGCCGGCAGGCCAGCCCCAGCGCCGCATCTGATGAGGCTCTTTCATCCTCGGTGGGCTTGACGGTTTCGAGTCGTCGGGACGTGCCGGATGGGGGAGGCTCACTCCCCGGCTTGATTCGGCCCTTTTCAGGGGCCGGGCGGTCTGTGTCGGTTTCTCGCGGTCTACTTCCGTGGGGGGGCGACACGCCCGACCGCGTGGGTCGGAGAGGTCGGGAAACCGGCAGGTCACAGCCTCGCCAGAGGTGGTGATTCCAGCAACAAGACTTACCGGCTCGGTACGAGGAAGACGGAGACGCGGTGCCCACGATCCAGCAGCTGGTCCGAAAGGGCCGCCAGGACAAGGTGACTAAGAACAAGACGCCCGCGCTCAAGGGCAGCCCCCAGCGCCGGGGAGTCTGCACGCGTGTCTACACGACGACGCCCAAGAAGCCGAACTCCGCGCTTCGCAAGGTCGCCCGTGTCCGGCTGACCAGCGGGATCGAGGTCACGGCCTACATCCCCGGTGTCGGCCACAACCTGCAGGAGCACTCGATCGTGCTTGTGCGCGGCGGCCGTGTGAAGGACCTCCCCGGCGTTCGGTACAAGATCATCCGCGGTTCGCTCGACACCCAGGGCGTCCGGAACCGCAAGCAAGGGCGCAGCCACTACGGCGCGAAGAAGGAGAAGAGCTGATGCCGCGCAAGGGCCCTGCTGGCAAGCGCCAGCTGATCGCTGACCCGGTGTACAACTCGCCGCTGGTCACCGCGCTCATCAACAAGGTTCTCCTGGACGGCAAGCGCTCGATCGCGCAGAGCATCGTGTACGACGCCCTTGAGGGCGCCCGTGAGAAGACCGGCAACGACCCGGTCGTCACGCTGAAGCGCGCGCTCGACAACGTGAAGCCCACCCTGGAGGTCCGCAGCCGCCGCGTCGGTGGCGCGACCTACCAGGTCCCGGTCGAGGTGCGGCCCGCGCGCAGCACCACGCTCGCCCTGCGCTGGCTGGTGCTCTACGCCCGGCAGCGCCGCGAGAAGACGATGACCGAGCGGCTGATGAACGAGCTGCTCGACGCCAGCAACGGCCTTGGCGCGTCGGTCAAGAAGCGCGAGGACACGCACAAGATGGCGGAGTCGAACAAGGCCTTCGCCCACTACCGCTGGTAACCCCGGCGGATCTGCAACGACGAGACACGCGAGGACGACAGTGGCTACCAAAACCGGTGTAGACCTGGCCAAGGTCCGCAACATCGGGATCATGGCCCATATCGACGCGGGCAAGACCACGACGACCGAGCGCATCCTGTACTACACCGGGATGAGCTACAAGATCGGCGAGGTCCATGACGGCGCCGCCACCATGGACTGGATGGAGCAGGAGCAGGAGCGGGGTATCACCATCACCTCGGCCGCCACCACCTGCCACTGGGCCGTGGACGACGCCGATCACACGATCAACATCATCGATACCCCCGGGCACGTCGACTTCACCGTCGAGGTGGAGCGCAACCTGCGCGTGCTCGACGGTGCGGTCGCGGTGTTCGACGGTGTCGCCGGTGTGGAGCCCCAGTCGGAGACCGTGTGGCGTCAGGCCGACCGGTACGACGTGCCCCGCATGTGTTTCGTCAACAAGATGGACCGGGTCGGCGCGGAGTTCCACCGCTGCGTCGACATGATCGAGAACCGGCTGAGCGCGACGCCGCTCGCGGTCCAGCTGCCGATCGGCGCCGAGGCCGACTTCAAGGGCGTCATCGACCTGGTCACCATGAAGGCCTTCGTCTGGAACGAGGAGGCCAAGCTCGGCGAGATGTACGACGTGCTCGACATCCCCGAGACGCACGCCGAGCAGGCGCGCGAGTGGCACGACAAGCTCGTCGAGACCCTCGCCGAGAACGACGACGAGATCATGGAGCTGTACCTGGAGGGCAACGAGCCCACCGTCGAGCAGCTCCACGCCGGCATCCGCCGCGCGACGATCGCCGCCAAGCTCACCCCGGTGCTGTGCGGCACCGCGTTCAAGAACAAGGGCGTGCAGCCGCTGCTGGACGCGATCGTCCGCTACCTGCCGTGCCCGCTGGACGTCGAGGCCATCGAGGGCCACGCTGTCCGGGACGAGGAGAAGACGCTGTCGCGCAAGCCCAGCGAGGAGGAGCCCTTCTCCGCGCTGGCGTTCAAGATCATGAGCGACCCGCACCTGGGCAAGCTCACCTTCGTGCGCGTCTACTCCGGCGTCATGGAGTCCGGTGCCAGCGTGATGAACTCCGTCAAGGAGCGCAAGGAGCGCATCGGCAAGATCTACCGGATGCACGCCAACAAGCGCACCGAGATCGAGCGCGCGGGCGCCGGCGACATCGTCGCGGTGATGGGTCTCAAGCAGACCACCACCGGTGAGACGCTGTGCGACGACAAGGACCCGATCGTCCTGGAGTCGATGAACTTCCCGGCGCCGGTCATCCACGTCGCGATCGAGCCCAAGACCAAGGCCGACCAGCAGAAGCTGGGTACCGCGATCCAGCGGCTGGCCGAGGAGGACCCGTCGTTCCAGGTCCGCACCGAGGAGGACACCGGTCAGACGGTCATCTCCGGGATGGGCGAGCTGCACCTGGAGATCCTGGTCGACCGGATGAAGCGCGAGTTCAAGGTCGACGCCAACGTCGGCAAGCCGCAGGTCGCCTACCGCGAGACGATCACCCGCAAGGTCGAGAAGGTCGAGTACACCCACAAGAAGCAGACGGGTGGCTCCGGCCAGTTCGGCCGCGTGATCATCGACCTGGAGCCGCTGGGCGGCGGGTCCGACGGCTACGAGTTCGAGAACAAGGTCACCGGTGGCCGCATCCCGCGGGAGTACATCCCGTCGGTCGACGCGGGCTGCCAGGAGGCCGCCGAGTTCGGTGTCCTCGCCGGCTACCCGATGGTGGGGGTCAAGGTCACCCTGCAGGACGGCGCCTACCACGAGGTCGACTCCTCGGAGATGGCGTTCAAGGTCGCCGGTTCCATGGCGTTCAAGGAGGCCGCCCGCAAGGCGTCCCCCACGCTGCTGGAGCCGATGATGGCGGTCGAGGTCAGCACGCCCGAGGAGAACATGGGCGACGTGATCGGCGACCTCAACAGCCGCCGCGGTCAGGTCCAGTCCATGGACGAGCGGCACGGCATGCGCGTCATCAAGGCGCTCGTGCCCCTGTCCGAGATGTTCGGCTACGTGGGTGATCTGCGCAGCAAGACCCAGGGCCGGGCTGTTTTCACGATGCAGTTCGACTCCTACGCCGAGGTTCCCACGAACGTCGCGCAGGAGATCATCGCCAAGGCGCGGGGCGAGTAAGCACCGGGCCTGCCCACAGATCACCAAGGACGTACATCGAAGCGGTCGTCTAGACGGCCGAGGATCGCAACAAGGAGCAACCAGTGGCGAAGGCCAAGTTCGAGCGGACGAAGCCGCACGTGAACATCGGCACCATTGGACACATCGACCACGGTAAGACCACGCTTACCGCGGCGATCACCAAGGTGCTCCACGACAAGTACCCGGACCTCAACCCCTTCACGCCGTTCGAGGACATCGACAAGGCGCCGGAGGAGCGCGAGCGCGGTATCACCATCTCGATCGCGCACGTCGAGTACCAGACCGAGGCCCGGCACTACGCGCACGTCGACTGCCCGGGGCACGCCGACTACATCAAGAACATGATCACCGGTGCGGCGCAGATGGACGGCGCCATCCTGGTGGTCGCCGCCACCGACGGCCCGATGCCGCAGACCAAGGAGCACGTGCTCCTGGCCCGCCAGGTCGGCGTCCCGTACATCGTCGTCGCGCTGAACAAGTGCGACATGGTGGACGACGAGGAGATCCTGGAGCTCGTCGAGCTCGAGGTCCGCGAGCTGCTCTCCGAGTACGAGTTCCCGGGCGACGACCTCCCCGTCGTGCGCGTGTCCGCCTTCCAGGCGCTGCAGGGCGACGAGAAGTGGGCCCAGTCGATCATCGAGCTCATGGACGCCGTCGACGAGAACGTGCCCGAGCCGGTGCGTGACACCGACAAGCCGTTCCTGATGCCGATCGAGGACGTCTTCTCGATCACCGGCCGCGGCACCGTCGTGACCGGCCGCATCGAGCGCGGTGTCGTGAACGTCAACGAGACCGTCGACATCATCGGCATCAAGCCGGAGTCCACCTCGACCACCGTCACCGGTGTCGAGATGTTCCGCAAGCTCCTCGACCAGGGCCAGGCGGGCGACAACGTCGGCCTGCTCCTGCGCGGCATCAAGCGCGAGGACGTCGAGCGCGGCCAGTGCGTCATCAAGCCGGGCACGAACACCCCGCACACCGAGTTCGAGGCGCAGGTCTACATCCTGTCCAAGGACGAGGGCGGCCGGCACACGCCGTTCTTCAACAACTACCGTCCGCAGTTCTACTTCCGGACCACGGACGTCACCGGCGTGGTGAACCTCCCCGAGGGCACCGAGATGGTCATGCCGGGCGACAACACCGAGATGCGCGTCGAGCTGATCCAGCCCGTCGCCATGGAGGAGGGCCTGAAGTTCGCCATCCGTGAGGGTGGCCGGACGGTCGGCGCCGGTCGCGTCACCAAGGTCATCAAGTAACACCCCTCGTAGCGCGGCGGCCCAGCCGCCACGGCCGGGCCGCCGCGCTATGAACCGAAGTAAACAGCGGCACTACAGCAAAGGACACCGAGGCCACCATGGCGGGACAGAAGATCCGCATCCGGCTCAAGGCCTACGACCACGAGGTCATCGACACCTCCGCGAAGAAGATCGTTGAGACGGTGACGCGGACGGGCGCCAAGGTCGCGGGCCCGGTGCCGCTGCCGACCGAGAAGAACGTGTACTGCGTCATCCGCTCGCCGCACAAGTACAAGGACAGCCGCGAGCACTTCGAGATGCGCACGCACAAGCGGTTGATCGACATCATCGACCCGACGCCCAAGACGGTCGACTCGCTGATGCGGCTCGACCTTCCGGCCGGCGTTGACATCGAGATCAAGCTCTAAGGGACGCACCGAGAGATGAGTACGCAGAGGAAGGGCGTCCTGGGCGAGAAGCTCGGCATGACCCAGGTCTTCGACGATGAGGGCCGGATCGTCCCGGTGACCGTCGTCCAGGCCGGGCCGTGTGTCGTCACCCAGCTCAAGACCCAGGAGAAGGACGGCTACAGCGCCGTCCAGATCGGGTTCGGGCAGATCGACCCGCGCAAGGTGAACAAGCCGCGCACGGGTCACTTCGAGAAGGCCGGTGTCACACCGCGCCGCTATCTCGTCGAACTGCGGGCCGACGACACCACCGGGTACGAACTCGGCCAGGAGATCACCGCCAGCGTCTTCGAGGCCGGCCAGAAGATCGACGTGACCGGAACGAGCAAGGGCAAGGGCACCGCCGGTGTCATGAAGCGCCACGGCTTCAAGGGCCTCGGCGCCTCGCACGGCACCCAGCGCAAGCACCGCTCGCCGGGGTCGATCGGCGGCTGCGCGACCCCCGGTCGCGTCTTCAAGGGCCTCCGCATGGCGGGACGGCACGGCAACGCCCGTACCACCGTGCAGAACCTGACCGTCCACGCCATCGACGCGGAGAAGAACCTGCTGCTCATCAAGGGCGCGGTTCCCGGTCCCAACGGCGGCGTGGTGCTGGTCCGCGACGCAGTGAAGGGGACGGGCAAGTGACTTCCAAGCTCGACATCGACCTGCCCGCCGAGATCTTCGACGCGAAGACGAGCGTGCCGCTGATCCACCAGGTCGTGGTGGCCCAGGAGGCCGCCGCGCGCCAGGGCACGCACTCCACCAAGACCCGCGGCGAGGTCTCCGGCGGCGGTAAGAAGCCGTACCGGCAGAAGGGCACCGGCCGCGCCCGCCAGGGCTCGACCCGCGCGCCCCAGTTCGCCGGCGGTGGCATCGTCCACGGCCCGCAGCCGCGGGACTACACGCAGCGGACGCCCAAGAAGATGAAGGCGGCCGCGCTGCGCGGCGCGCTGTCCGACCGGGCCCGCTTCGGCCGGGTGCACGTGGTCGACACCCTCTTCGAGGGCGACGCCCCGAAGACGAAGACGGCGCTCGCGAACCTCCGCGGTGTCACCGAGGCCGACCGGGTGCTGGTCGTCCTCGACGTCGTCGGCCAGGGGAACGAGCCCGGCCCGGACGCCACCGCCTGGACGAGCCTGCGCAACGTGCCCGAGGTGCACCTGATCGACCAGGGGCAGCTCAACACCTACGACGTGCTGGTGAACCACGATGTCGTCTTCACCCGGAGCGCCTACGACAAGTTCGTTGCGCGTGCGGCCAAGACCAAGAAGGAGGCGGCGAAGTGAACAAGATCGCTGACCCCCGCGACATCATCATCGCGCCGGTCGTCTCGGAGAAGAGCTACGGGCTGCTGGACGAGAACAAGTACACGTTCATCGTCCGCCCGGACGCCAACAAGACGCAGATCAAGCAGGCCGTCGAGGCCGTGTTCGGCGTCAAGGTGACGAACGTGAACACGCTCAACCGGCAGGGCAAGCGCAAGCGCACCCGGTTCGGCTACGGCAAGCGCAAGGACACCAAGCGCGCCATCGTCAGCCTCGCCGAGGGCGAGCGGATCGACATCTTCGGCGGCCCGGCCTAAGCAGGCCAGGGTCGTCCCGAAGACAGACAAGGGATGAACGAAAAAGATGGGCATCCGTAACTACAAGCCGACGACTCCGGGGCGTCGCGGCTCCAGCGTGGCCGACTTCGTCGAGATCACGCGCAGCGAGCCGGAGAAGTCGCTGCTGCGTCCGCTTCCCAAGAAGGGCGGCCGTAACAACCACGGCCGCATCACGACCCGGCACCAGGGCGGCGGGCACAAGCGCGCCTACCGCGTGATCGACTTCCGCCGGCACGACAAGGACGGTGTGCCGGCCAAGGTCGCGCACATCGAGTACGACCCGAACCGCACCGCGCGGATCGCGCTGCTGCACTACGTGGACGGCGAGAAGCGCTACATCCTCGCCCCGCGCGGCCTGAAGCAGGGCGACCGGGTGGAGAACGGGCCGGGCGCGGACATCAAGCCGGGCAACTGCCTGCCGCTGCGCAACATCCCGACCGGTACGGTCATCCACGCCATCGAGCTGCGTCCCGGCGGCGGCGCCAAGATCGCCCGCAGCGCGGGCGCCGGTGTCCAGCTGCTGGCCAAGGAGGGCAAGTACGCCACGTTGCGCATGCCCTCCGGCGAGATGCGGATGGTGGACGTGCGGTGCCGCGCCACGGTCGGCGAGGTCGGCAACGCCGAGCAGTCGAACATCAACTGGGGCAAGGCCGGCCGGATGCGGTGGAAGGGCAAGCGCCCGACCGTCCGCGGTGTGGCCATGAACCCGATCGACCACCCGCACGGTGGTGGTGAGGGCAAGACCTCCGGCGGTCGGCACCCGGTGAACCCGGCAGGTAAGAAGGAAGGCCGCACTCGCCAGGCGAACAAGTCGAGCGACCGGCTGATCGTCCGTCGTCGCAGCAAGAAGAAGCGGTAGGAGTCGCTCGTCATGCCACGTAGCCTTAAGAAGGGCCCGTTCGTGGACGACCACCTCATGAAGAAGGTGGACGTGCAGAACGAGAAGGGCACCAAGAACGTCATCAAGACGTGGTCGCGGCGCTCCATGATCGTGCCGGACATGATCGGTCACACGATCGCCGTGCACGACGGCCGCAAGCACGTCCCGGTGTTCATCACCGACGCGATGGTGGGACACAAGCTCGGTGAGTTCGCGCCGACGCGCACGTTCCGCAGCCACGTCAAGGAAGACCGCCGCAGCCGTCGCGGCTGAGCAGGCAGAGCAGTTCGCACGTAGGAGAGAGGGAACAGCGATGGAAGCCAGGGCCCAGGCGCGGTACATCCGCGTCACGCCCAGGAAGGCCCGCCGCGTGGTGGACCTCATCCGCGGCCTGCCTGCCGCGGAGGCTCAGGCGGTGCTGCGGTTCGCCCCCCAGGCTGCGAGTGAGCCGGTGGGCAAGGTGCTGGCGAGTGCCATCGCCAACGCCGAGCACAACTTCAAGCTCGACTCGGACACGCTCGTCGTGAGCCGTGCGTGGGTGGACGAGGGGCCGACGCTGAAGCGTTTCCGCCCCCGCGCCCAGGGCCGGGCCTACCGCATCAACAAGCGCACGAGCCACATCACGGTGGTCGTGGAGTCGCGGGATGAGGCGTCCAGCGGGGCGTCCGGCGGCGGTAAGAAGACGAGGAGGGCCCGGTAGTGGGTCAGAAGATCAACCCGCACGGGTTCCGGCTCGGAGTCACCACCGACCACAAGTCCGTGTGGTTCGCCGACAAGCTCTACAAGGACTACGTCAAGGAAGACGTCCAGATCCGGCGCATGCTGCAGAAGGGCATGGACCGGGCGGGCATCTCCAAGGTGGAGATCGAGCGGACCCGTGACCGCGTCGAGGTCAACATCCACACCGCCCGGCCGGGCATCGTCATCGGCCGCCGCGGCGCGGAGGCCGAGCGGCTGCGCGGCGACCTGGAGAAGCTGACCGGCAAGCAGGTCCGGCTGAACATCCTCGAGGTGAAGAACCCCGAGATCGACGCGCAGCTCGTCGCGCAGGGCGTGGCCGAGCAGCTGTCCAGCCGGGTCGCGTTCCGCCGGGCCATGCGCAAGGCGATCCAGTCGGCGATGAAGTCGGGCGCCAAGGGCATCAAGGTGCAGTGCGGCGGCCGGCTCGGCGGCGCCGAGATGTCGCGGTCGGAGTTCTACCGCGAGGGCCAGGTCCCGCTGCACACGCTGCGCGCCGACATCGACTACGGGTTCTACGAGGCCCGGACGACGTTCGGCCGCATCGGCGTCAAGGTGTGGATCTACAAGGGCGAGGCCGCGCAGACCCGCGCCGAGCGCGAGCAGCAGGCCGCGCAGCAGCGCGCCGCCGGTGGCGGCGGCGGCCGGGAGCGGCGCGGTGAGCGCCGTGGCGGCGGCCGCGGCGGCCGGGGCGGACGCGGCGGCGAGCGCGGCGGACGCGGCGGCGCCGAGCAGAAGCAGCAGCAGCAGGGTTCCGAGCAGCCGGCGCAGTCCGCCGAGGCTGCTCCGCAGGGTGAGGGGAGCTGAGTAACCGATGCTGATCCCTCGTAAGGTCAAGCACCGCAAGCAGCACCACCCGAAGCGCCGCGGCATGGCCAAGGGCGGCACGAAGGTGACGTTCGGCGAGTACGGCATCCAGGCCGTCGAGGCCGCGTATGTGACGAACCGGCAGATCGAGGCCGCGCGTATTGCGATGACCCGCCACATCAAGCGTGGCGGCAAGGTCTGGATCAACATCTTCCCGGACCGTCCGCTGACCAAGAAGCCCGCCGAGACCCGCATGGGTTCCGGTAAAGGTTCGGTCGAGTGGTGGGTGGCCAACGTGAAGCCGGGCCGCGTGCTGTTCGAGATCTCCTACCCGAACGAGCAGATCGCTCGGGAGGCGCTCACCCGCGCGATCCACAAGCTGCCCATGAAGTGCAAGATCGTCAAGCGAGAGGTGGGTGAGTCCTGATGGCCAAGGGTCTTACCGCCGACGACCTGCGGACCGAACCCGAGGACGTCCTGGTCACCAAGCTCAAGGAGGCCAAGGAGGAGCTGTTCAACCTCCGCTTCCAGGCCGCCACCGGCCAGCTTGAGAGCCACGGGCGGCTGCGCACCGTGAAGCGCGAGATCGCTCGCATCTACACCGTGATGCAGGAGCGCAAGCTCGGCATCACCACGGTCGAGGACGCCGCGGAGGGCAACGAATGACCGAGCAGCAGACCGAGCAGCGGAGCAGCCGCAAGATCCTTGAGGGGCTCGTGGTCAGCGACAAGATGGACAAGACCGTGGTCGTGTCCGTCGAGGACCGCGTGAAGCACGCCAAGTACCACAAGGTGATCCGCCGCACGAAGAACTACAAGGCGCACGACGAGGCCAACGAGTGTGGCGTCGGCGACCGCGTCCGCCTCATGGAGACCCGCCCGCTGTCGGCCACCAAGCGCTGGCGTGTGGTGGAGATCCTTGAGAAGGCCAAGTAATTACTGGTTCCACCAGGCTGCCGCGGGTGACGCGGCAGAACCGGTGTGACGAACAGGAGTTGACGTGATCCAGCAGGAGTCGCGACTCAAGGTCGCCGACAACACGGGTGCGAAGGAGATCCTTTGCATCCGGGTTCTCGGCGGCTCGGGTCGGCGCTACGCGGGAGTCGGCGACATCATCGTCGCGACGGTGAAGGACGCCCTTCCCGGCGCGGGCGTGAAGAAGGGTGACGTCGTCAAGGCGGTCGTCGTGCGCACCCGCAAGGAGCGCCGGCGCCCGGACGGCTCCTACATCCGCTTCGACGAGAACGCCGCCGTGCTGATCAAGGACGGCGGCGACCCCCGCGGCACCCGTATCTTCGGCCCGGTGGGCCGCGAACTGCGCGAGAAGAAGTTCATGCGCATCATCTCGCTCGCGCCGGAGGTGCTCTGATGAAGATCCGCAAGGGCGACGAGGTGATCGTCCTCGCCGGCAAGGACAAGGGCGCGACGGGCAAGGTCCTGCGCGTCATCCCGCGTGAAGAGCGGGTGGTCGTCGAGGGCGTCAACCTCATCACCAAGAACATCAAGGCCGACCAGCAGCGTGCCGGCAAGGAGAGCGGTCGCGTCACGGTCGAGGCGCCGCTGCACGTCAGCAACGTCGCGATCGTCGAGGACGGCAAGCCGGTACGGGTCGGTTACCGCACCAACGAGGACGGCACGAAGGTTCGGATCTCGCGCCGTAGCGGTAAGGAGATCTGAGACCGATGACCGAGACCGTTACCGAGCGCCCCGTCCCGAAGCCGCGGCTCAAGGTCCGCTACCGCGAGGAGATCGCGGGGCAGATGCGCGAGCAGTTCGGCTACCCCAACGTCATGCAGATCCCCACGCTGACCAAGATCGTGGTCAACATGGGCGTCGGCGACGCGGCGAAGGACGCCAAGCTGATCGAGGGTGCGATCCGCGACCTTTCGGTGATCACCGGCCAGAAGCCGGCGGTGAACCGGGCCCGCAAGTCCATCGCGCAGTTCAAGCTGCGCGAGGGGATGCCGATCGGCGCGCACGCCACGCTGCGCGGCGACCGCATGTGGGAGTTCCTGGACCGGCTGCTGTCGACGGCGCTGCCCCGCATCCGTGACTTCCGCGGCCTGTCGCCGAAGCAGTTCGACGGCAACGGGAACTACACCTTCGGGCTGACCGAGCAGGTCATGTTCCACGAGGTCGACCCGGACAAGATCGACCGGACGCGGGGCATGGACATCACGGTCGTGACGACCGCGAAGACCGACGACGAGGGCCGGGCGCTGCTCAAGCTCCTGGGCTTCCCCTTCAAGGAAAGCTGAGCGAGGAAAAGAGCATGGCGAAGAAGTCGCTGATCGCCAAGGCGGCGCGCAAGCCGAAGTTCGGTGTGCGCGCGTACACTCGATGCTCGCGCTGCGGGCGTCCGCGTTCCGTCTACCGGAAGTTCGGCCTGTGCCGCGTGTGCTTCCGGGAGATGGCCCACCGCGGCGAGCTGCCCGGCATCACGAAGTCCAGCTGGTGACCGCATCCCCCGGGGGCGGCCCCGGGGGGCGGACACCGGCCTGTAATGAATGACCAACCGGGCGCCTGAGAGGGCGTCCACGACCGCGCCAAAGGTCCACGGGACGCATCGACCCGAGGAAACCGTGGCGAGGGAGGGCCAGCAGGCCATGACGATGACCGACCCGATCGCAGACATGCTGACGCGTCTGCGGAACGCGAATTCGGCGTACCACGACTCCGTGGCGATGCCGTACTCGAAGATCAAGGCGCACATCGCCGAGATCCTCCAGCAGGAGGGCTACATCTCGGGCTGGACCGTGCAGGACGCCAAGGTCGGCAAGGAGCTCGTGATCGAGCTGAAGTTCGGCCCGACCCGCGAGCGTTCGATCGCCGGCATCAAGCGCGTCTCGAAGCCGGGTCTGCGCGTGTACGCGAAGAAGGACAATCTGCCGAAGGTCCTGGGCGGACTGGGCGTCGCGATCATCTCGACGTCCTCCGGCCTGATGACCGACCGGCAGGCGGGCAAGCGTGGCGTGGGCGGGGAAGTCCTCGCCTACGTCTGGTGAGGGGAGGTACTGACCAATGTCTCGTATCGGACGTCTTCCCATCACCGTGCCCAGCGGTGTCGAGATCACCCTCGACGGCCGGGAGGTCACCGTCAAGGGGCCGAAGGGCACGCTGTCGCACACCGTCGTCGAACCCATTGAGGTCAGCCAGGAGGACGGCAAGATCGTCGTCACCCGGCCGAACGACGTCAACAAGGTGCGCGGCCTGCACGGGCTCACCCGGACGCTGATCAACAACATGGTCGTCGGGGTCACCGACGGCTACAAGAAGACCCTGGTCATCCAGGGCGTCGGTTACCGGGTGGTGGCCAAGGGCAAGAACGTGGAGTTCTCGCTCGGCTACAGCCACCCGATCCCCTTCGAGGCGCCGGAAGGCATCACCTTCAAGGTGGAGAAGCCGACGCAGCTCGTCGTCGAGGGCATCGACAAGCAGCTCGTCGGTGAGATCGCCGCGCGCATCCGCAAGCTGCGCAAGCCCGACCCGTACAAGGGCAAGGGTGTGCGCTACGAGGGCGAGCAGATCCGCCGCAAGGTCGGAAAGGCTGGTAAGTAGTCATGGCAGGCACGAAGACCCTGGCCGCGAAGGCCACGTCGGCGCGGGCCAAGTCCCGCAAGCGCCGGCACCTGCGGGTCCGGAAGAAGGTCGTGGGCACCGCCGCGCGGCCTCGCCTGGTCGTGACCCGCTCCACCCGGCACGTGTTCGTCCAGGTCATCGACGACGACAAGGGCCACACGCTGGCCTACGCGTCGACGATGGAGGCGGACCTGCGCGCCGACTCCGGCGACAAGACGGCCAAGTCCCGCAGGGTCGGCGAGCTCGTCGCCCGGCGGGCCAGGGAGGCCGGCGTGTCCGCGGTCGTGTTCGACCGCGGCGGCAACAAGTACCACGGCCGCATCGCCGCTGTCGCGGACGGTGCGCGCGAGGGGGGCCTTAAGCTCTAATGGCCCTGTACAAGGTGAACGAGAGGAACCACTGATGGCAGCGCAGAGGCGTGGTGGCGGTCAGGGTGGCGACCGTCGCGACCGCCGCGACGACCGCCGCGGTGGCGCCGACAAGGGCCAGTCGTACATCGAGAAGGTCGTGGCGATCAACCGTGTCGCCAAGGTCGTCAAGGGCGGGCGTCGCTTCAGCTTCACCGCCCTGGTGATCGTCGGTGACGGCAACGGGACCGTCGGCGTCGGCTACGGCAAGGCCAAGGAGGTGCCCGCGGCGATCGCCAAGGGTGTCGAAGAGGCCAAGAAGCACTTCTTCAAGGTGCCGCGGATCCAGGGCACGATTCCGCACCTGGTGCAGGCGCGGGCCGCGGCGGGCGAGGTCCTGCTGCGTCCGGCCAGCCCCGGTACCGGCGTGATCGCCGGTGGCCCGGTGCGCGCCGTGCTGGAGGCGGCCGGTATCCAGGACGTGCTGAGCAAGTCGCTGGGCAGCGAGAACGCGATCAACATCGTGCACGCGACGATCGCGGGGCTGAAGGCGCTGAAGCGTCCGGAGGAGATCGCGGCCAAGCGCGGCCTGCCGATCGAGGACGTCGCCCCGGCGGCCATGCTGCGGGCTCGTGCGGCCGGCACCGAACCGAGGCCGGAGGTCGCGACCTCATGAGCAACCTGAAGATCACGCAGACCAAGTCCGTGATCAGCGAGAAGCAGAACCAGCGTGACACGCTGCGCACCCTCGGCCTGAAGAAGATCGGGCAGAGCGTGGTCCGCGCGGACCGCCCCGAGGTGCGCGGCATGATCCGGACGGTGGCACACCTGGTCACCGTCGAGGAGGTCGACTGACATGGCGGCTGATCTCGGTAAGGACACGACCGAGGGAACTCCGCTCAGGGTGCACGACCTGCGTCCGGCCCCTGGCGCCAACAAGGCCAAGACCCGCAAGGGCCGCGGCGAGGCGTCCAAGGGCAAGACCGCCGGCCGCGGCACCAAGGGCACCAAGGCCCGCAGCACCGTCCCCGTCGGTTTCGAGGGCGGCCAGATGCCGCTGATCCGCCGGGTGCCGAAGCTGAAGGGCTTCAAGAACCCGAACCGGGTCGAGTTCCAGGTGGTGAACCTGGACAAGCTCGCCGCGCTCTACCCCGAGGGCGGCGAGGTCACGGCGGAGGACCTGGCGGCCAAGGGCGCGGTGCGCCGCGGCCGTCCGGTCAAGATCCTCGGCACCGGCGACATCTCCGTCGCGGTCCAGGTGAAGGCGCACGCCTTCTCCGGCGCCGCCAAGGAGAAGATCGCCGCCGCCGGTGGTACCACCGACGAGCTGTAGGTTTTTCCAAGAAGGCCATGGCCGTCTCCTCCTGGAGGGAACGGCCGTGGCCTTCTTCCTTTGCCCGCCCGTTCCCCACGGACTTCGGGTGCGAGCGAGGGGGTTCGTGACGGTCCGCGGAGTCGCTACACTGTGGCGGGCTGTTTTCCCTTCGCCGTTGCGGCTTCGGTCAGGACGGCGGATACAGTGTGCACCGGCGGGCCATGTACCCGCTCGCTATGGGATCAACCAGGACGGTACTGCCGCAATAGATGCAGGTCCTCAGGAGGAATGGTGCTGACCGCGTTCGCTCGGGCTTTCCGTACGCCTGACCTGCGTAAAAAAATCCTTTTCACGCTCTTCATGATCCTGGTGTTCCGGGTGGGGTCGATCCTGCCGACACCGAACGTGAACGTGAAGGTGCTGAAGGACACCGCCAATGCGGCCAAGCAGAGCAACACCAGCCTCTACGGGCTCGTTGATCTGTTCAGCGGCGGCGCGCTGCTGAAGCTCTCGGTCTTCGCGCTGGGCATCATGCCCTACATCACGGCCAGCATCATCCTGCAGCTGCTGACGGTGGTGATCCCGCGCCTGGAGGCCCTGAAGAAGGAGGGCCAGGCCGGTACCACGAAGATCACCCAGTACACCCGGTACCTGACGGTCGGGCTGGCGATCCTCCAGGGGACCGGCATCGTGGCGATGGCGAGCACCGGGCAGCTGTTCCAGGGCGTGTCCGGCAGCGGAGACATCCTGTACGACAAGGGCATCTTCCCGATCATCACGATGGTGATCTGCATGGTGGCGGGCACGACCGTCATCATGTGGCTCGGCGAGCTGGTGACCGACCGCGGCGTCGGCAACGGCATGTCGATCCTGATCTTCACCCAGGTGGTGGCGGTCTTCCCGTCCCAGTTCTGGGCCATCTACAAGAGCAAGAACGGCTTCGTCTTCACGATCGTGGTCCTGGTGGGTCTGGCGATCATGGCGGGGGTCGTGTTCGTCGAGCAGGCGCAGCGGCGCATCCCCGTCCAGTACGCCAAGCGGATGGTGGGCCGGCGCATGTACGGCGGGACGTCGACCTACATCCCGCTGAAGGTGAACCAGGCCGGCATCATCCCGATCATCTTCGCGTCCTCGCTGCTCTACCTGCCGGTTCTGGCCACCCAGCTGTGGCCCAACGCCAAGTGGCTGCAGAAGGTCCAGCCGTACCTGCAGCAGGACAACGCCTGGCACATGGTGATCTTCTTCGCCTTCATCATCTTCTTCACGTACTTCTACGTGGCGATCACCTTCAACCCCACTGAAGTCGCCGACAACATGAAGAAGTATGGTGGATTCATCCCAGGTATCCGTCCTGGTCGGCCGACCGCCGAATACCTCGACTTCGTGCTGACCAGGATCACCACACCCGGTGCGGTGTACCTGGGGCTCGTGTCCCTGATCCCCATGGTGGCCCTTGCGATCCTGGGAGCCAGCCAGGACTTCCCGTTCGGCGGCACGAGCATCCTCATCGTCGTCGGCGTCGGACTGGATACCGTGAAGCAGATCGAGAGTCAGCTGCAGCAGCGTAACTACGAGGGCTTCCTCCGGTAGTGCGTATCGTGCTGGTGGGCCCCCCTGGAGCGGGCAAGGGGACGCAGGCCCAGTTCATCGCATCTCATCTGTCGGTCCCGAAGATCTCGACAGGTGACATCTTTCGCGCCAACGTGAGCGGCGGGACCGAGCTCGGCCGGCAGGCCAAGCAGTTCATGGACCGCGGTGACCTCGTCCCCGACGAGATCACGATCGCGATGGTGCGCGACCGGCTCGCCCAGGACGACGCGGCCGACGGCTTCCTGCTGGACGGCTTCCCGCGCAACGTCCCCCAGGCGGAGACACTGAAGAAGATCCTCGCCGAGTGGGAGACCCGCCTGGACATCGTGCTGGAGCTGGTCGTCGACGAGGACGAGGTCGTCCGGCGGCTGTCGGGCCGGCGCACATGCGACAAGTGCGGCCGGATCTGGCATGTCGACTTCGACGACAAGCAGGACGACATCTGCGACGACTGCGGCGGTCACCTGTTCCAGCGGGACGACGACAAGGAAGAGGTCGTCATGCACCGGCTGGAGGTGTACCGGCACGACACGTCCCCGCTGGTGCAGTTCTACGCCGACGAGAGCATCCTCGTCGGCATCGATGCGACGGGCCCGGTCGAAGAGGTCACCAAGCGCGCCCTGGCCGCGCTCCGCCCGCTGGAGAAGTGAACGGCACGGGCGCGGGCCCCGGTCCCGCGCCCGCCCGGCGGTGCCGGCGAACCCGGTGCAGGGAGAATGATGTTCAGACGGCGTAGGCCCGCGATCCAGATGAAGACCGCGGAGCAGATCGAGCTGATGCGTGCGGCGGGCCTGCTGGTCGGCCGGACGCTGGAACTGCTGCGCGAGGCCGTCAAACCGGGGATCACCACCCTGGATCTGGACACGCTCGCCGAGCAGCACATCCGCGACAACGGCGGCGTCCCGTCCTTCAAGGGCTACTACGGCTTCACCGGGACGATCTGCGCGTCGGTGAACGAGGAGATCGTGCACGGCATCCCGCGGGCCGGGAAGGTGCTGCGGGACGGCGACGTCATCTCCATCGACTGCGGCGCGATCGTCGAGGGCTGGCATGGCGACGCGGCCGTCACCGTTCCCGTCGGGGAGATCACCGAGGAGCTGCGGCGGCTCCTGGAGGTCACCGAGACGTCCCTGTGGCACGGTCTGGCCGCCGGAAAGGCCGGGGCCCGTCTCACGGACATGTCCCACGCGATCGAGGCTCACATTCGCTCTCAGGGCCGCTACGGCATCGTTGAGGGCTACGGGGGGCACGGCATCGGGACCGAGATGCACATGGACCCGCTGATCCCCAACCATGGCGCGCCGGGACACGGTCCCGTCCTGGAGCCGGGGATGTGCTTCGCGGTGGAGCCGATGGTGAACCTCGGCACCAAGGAGACCCTGGAACTGGACGACGGCTGGACGGTCGTGACGACCGACGGGCGGTACTCGGCGCACTTCGAGCACACGTTCGCGGTCACCGCGGACGGCCCGCGCGTCCTGACGGCACTGGACGAGGGCCGTGAATGGTTTCGCAAGCTCGGTTCACCCGCGCAGAATGGGAATGACAGCTCGTCCTGAGAAGCGGAGGAACGATGGCGCCGAACCCTGACATCCGGGCCTCGGACGCCGACCGCGACCGGGTGGCCGCGAGCCTGCGTGAGCACTGCGCGCTCGGCCGGATCACGATAGACGAGCTGCAGGAGCGGCTTGAGTCGGTGTACGGGGCGAAGACCCTCGGGCAGCTCCAGGAGGTCACCTCCGACCTGCCGGAGGAGGACCTCTACCAGCTGCCCGTCCCGGCGACGCAGCCGAAGAGCACCGCGTCCGCGGCGAAGGTCTCGTCCGGGGACCTCGTGACGCAGCGCATGCGCGCGATGTGGGGCGCGTGGGCGACGGTCAGCGCGATCAACGTCACCATCTGGCTGATCCTCATGGCGACGACCGGCGTGGTCTACCCGTGGTGGATCTGGGTGGCGGGTCCGTGGGGCGCGATCCTGCTGATGCGCACGATCTTCGGCGACCGGCACGGCGGCTGCTGACCGTCCACTCCGCGCCTCACTCCACGTCCATCAGCGGGCGGTAGTTGCCGGTCGGGGCGAAGTGCGTGGTGGCGGTGCCGTCCTCGCCGATGAGGTGGAGGGCGAACCCGGCGGGCTCCCCGGTGACGGCCGCGCGTCCCTCCTTGGTGAGGTCGAGGAACAGCTGCCGGTAGGTGCTGGGGCACGTGGTGCTGACCCTGCCGGCGAGCGACCCCGCCGACGCCCGGTGGACGTGCCCGGAGATCACCCGCACCACCTGCGGATGCCGCGAGATCACGGCCACGAACCCGGTGGGGTCGACGAACCGCAGATCGTCGATGAACCGCATCCCGATCGGATACGCCGGATGGTGCGTGGCGATGACCGTCGGCGTGTCGGGCGCGGCGCGCAGGGCCTCGTCCAGCCACGCCAGCCGCTCCTCGCTCATATGCCCATGCGGATGACCGTCCACGACGGTGTCGCAGCAGACGAGCCGCACGCCCGCCACGTCGACGGCGTACTGCATGGGCGCCTGGGGGGCCGTCGCCGACGCCACCACGGCCGGATGGTCGCTGAACACCTTCCGCATCTCGTCGCGATCGTCGTGGTTGCCGCACATCGGGTAGACGGCCATCGGCAGCGGCGACAGCAGCGCGTGCAGCCGCGTGTACTCGGCGGGCCGCCCGCCGTCGGCGAGGTCGCCGGTGAGGACCACCGCGTCCGGACGCGCGGGCAGCGACAGCAGGCTCGACACGGCGGCCCGCAGGGCGCGCACCGGTCCCGAGCCGTCGTCCACCTCGCCGTCCCGCCCGGCCGCCAGGTGGATGTCGCTCAGCTGCGCGATGATCGCCATCGATCGATCCTCCCCTTGCCCCCAGCACATCACGGGGGCCTTCCTCCGGGCACCTCCGGGCCTGTGCAACGTGACGATCTTGGCCCCCGCCCGCGCCCCTGTCGACTCGGGGCAGATGATCCATTGTGGGAGGCGCTCCCCACGCCCACGGCAGGGGAGGTCAGGCGACGTGGGGGATCACCAGGGAGAGGGCCGAGGTGACCTCTTCGGGAGCGGGGGCCACGTCGGGGACCACGTCGCGCAGGGCCAGCCAGCCGTTGATGGCCTGGACGGTGGGCTTGGCCTCGATGAGCTGCGGATCCTCCAGGCCGTACCAGGCGGCGACCTTCGACCAGCGCCACAGGCGGTGGCCCGCGGCCGACATCTCCGACGAGGGGAAGCCGGTGGCGCCGCGCGCGCCGGTGATGGCGTGCCGGACCGAGTCGAACGAGCGGCCGACGCGTTCGGCGATGTCGCGGATCGTCAGCAGCGGGTCGGCCTCCACCTGCAGGACGTGCAGGCCGGGCGCGCTCTCCTCGACGTGCTCGACCACCTCCATGATCGCCGCGGCGAGGGTGGCGCCGGGCCAGGAGCAGGACGCGTTGCCCAGACGGTCCGCCGAGCGGAGCTCGTCGTTTGGATGGTGGTGGGCGGGGGCTGGAGGACGGTCGGCGTGCTGCGGTTCGCTGATGATCGACACCGTGACCGCGCCGTGCGTACGGTCGAACAGCGGGTCGAGCTCCTCCTCGTAGAGGGGACGGCTGAGGATCAGCGCGAAGTCATAGCTCGGCATGCTGATCCTCCTCGAAGTCTCTCTCCTCGAAAGGTACAACGCGGACGCGTTGTATGCTTGGGTCGGGAGCAGTCTCCGGACCCGTGGCAGGTGTTGATTTCGCGTTGCGCGCCCGGTTGACGTAGACTCCTTTGTCGGTCCGTCGCCGGCCGCCTGAATCCCCGTTTCCGACGCTCTCGCGTCGTGGTGGGGTGCGGCCGATTCTCCTCTGGAGACCCGGGCCGCGTCCAATGAGCCGATCAGCGAAGCGCGGAGGACATGCCCAAGAAAGAAGGGGCCATCGAGATCGAGGGCACCGTCATCGAGTCCCTCCCGAACGCCATGTTCCGGGTGGAGCTGGAGAACGGGCACAAGGTGCTCGCCCACATCAGCGGCAAGATGCGGATGCACTACATCCGGATCCTGCCGGACGACCGCGTCGTTGTGGAGTTGAGCCCCTACGACCTCACGCGCGGTCGGATCGTCTACCGCTACAAGTAATCCCACTGGGGTTGCCTTCCCCGCGCGTGGCGGCGCGGGGGTGACCCTTATCTCCAGGAGACCCAGTGAAGGTCAAGCCGAGCGTCAAGAAGATCTGCAACAAGTGCCGCGTCATCCGCCGGCACGGCCGGGTCATGGTCATCTGCTCTGACCCGCGCCACAAGCAGCGTCAGGGCTGACGCACACAACAGACAAGCGCACCGCAGCCTTCACACGTGGCCGTACGCCGTCCGATCCCCTGGATCGGGCCGTACGGCAGCGTCGTGTGGAGGAGCACCCTCGGATCGTCGGAGGCCGGGGCCGCCACCCGGGCAGGGTGTGTGCGGACGCGGTGCGTCCATACCTCCGCATTATGAAGGGAACTGCCCAACATGGCACGCCTTCTCGGCGTCGACCTCCCGCGCGACAAGCGCTTGGAGGTCGCTCTCACCTACATCTTCGGCATCGGCCGGACGCGGGCGCTGGAGACCCTCGCGGGTACCGGCGTCAGCGGCGACCTGCGGGTGCACCAGCTCGGCGACGAAGAGCTGGTGAAGCTCCGCGACTGGATCGAGGCGAACTACAAGATCGAGGGTGATCTTCGCCGCGAGGTCCAGGCGGACATCCGCCGCAAGATCGAGATCGGGTGCTACCAGGGCATCCGGCACCGCCGCGGGCTTCCGGTGCACGGTCAGCGCACGCAGACCAACGCGCGTACCCGCAAGGGCAAGAAGAAGACCGTGGCCGGCAAGAAGAAGGCCGGCAAGAAGTAGTCCGGAGTCGGTCCTCCGGATCGATGACCTCACGAGTAGAGAGAGCACATGCCTCCTAAGAGCCGTGTCGGCGCCAAGAAGGTGCGCCGCAAGGAGAAGAAGAACGTCGCTCACGGGCACGCCCACATCAAGAGCACGTTCAACAACACGATCGTTTCGATCACCGACCCCAACGGGAACGTGATCTCCTGGGCCTCCTCGGGCCATGTCGGGTTCAAGGGCTCGCGCAAGTCCACCCCGTTCGCCGCGCAGCAGGCCGCCGAGGCCGCCGCCCGGCGCGCGATGGAGCACGGCATGCGCAAGGTCGACGTCTTCGTGAAGGGCCCGGGCTCGGGCCGCGAGACCGCCATCCGCTCGCTGCAGGCGACCGGCCTGGAGGTGGGCTCGATCCAGGACGTCACGCCCGTTCCGCACAACGGCTGCCGCCCGCCGAAGCGCCGCCGGGTCTGAGGCAGGGAGAACACACGACAATGGCTCGTTACACCGGTGCGGACTGCAAGCTCTGCCGCCGCGAGAAGATGAAGCTGTTCCTCAAGGGCAGCAAGTGCATGGGCCCGAAGTGCCCGATCGAGATCCGTCCCTACCCGCCGGGTGAGCACGGTCGCGGTCGGCCCAAGGAGACCGAGTACCTGCTGCAGCTGCGTGAGAAGCAGAAGGCGCGGCGCATCTACGGCGTGCTGGAGCGCCAGTTCCACAACTACTACGTCGAGGCGAACCGCCAGCAGGGCAAGACGGGTGACAACCTGCTCGTCCTGCTGGAGCGCCGGCTCGACAACGTGGTCTACCGCGGCGGCTTCGCCAAGTCCCGCGACATGGCCCGTCAGCTCATCCGCCACGGCCACATCCGGGTCAACGGCAAGAAGGTCGACATCCCGTCGGCCCTGGTGGACGAGGCCGACATCATCGACGTCAAGTCCAAGTCGCAGGAGATGACGCCGTTCCAGGTCGCCAAGGCCGAGGCCGGCGAGGTGACCGTCCCGGCGTGGCTCGGCGTGGACGCGGAGAAGATGCGGATCTTCGTGCACTCGCTGCCGGTCCGGCAGCAGATCGACGCTCCCGTCCAGGAGCAGCTGATCGTCGAGCTCTACTCCAAGTAGGGCTCAGCGTCCCGCCGGGGTCCATGGATGGATCCCGGCGGGACGGGAACACCGGAACACTGCGGTCGTCAAATAGCGGGCACCGCGGAAAGAAGGCATCACCATGCTCATCGCTCAGCGTCCCACTCTCACCGAAGAGCAGGTCGACGAGTACCGGTCGCGGTTCACCATCGAGCCGCTGGAGCCGGGCTTCGGCTACACGATCGGCAACTCGCTGCGTCGTACCCTGCTCTCCTCGATTCCCGGTGCGGCCGTCACCAGCATCCGGATCGAGGGCGTCCTGCACGAGTTCTCCACCGTCCCCGGGGTCAAGGAGGATGTCACCGACATCATCCTGAACCTCAAGGAGCTCGTCGTCTCCTCCGAGCACGACGAGCCCGTGGTCATGTACCTGCGCAAGCAGGGCCCGGGCGAGGTGACCGCGGCCGACATCGCGCCGCCGGCGGGCGTCGAGGTCCACAACCCGGACCTGCACATCGCCACGCTGAACAACAAGGCCAAGCTGGAGATGGAGCTGACGGTCGAGCGCGGCCGCGGCTACGTCTCCGCCGCGCAGAACAAGCAGCCGGGCCAGGAGATCGGCCGGATCCCGATCGACTCCATCTACTCGCCCGTGCTCAAGGTCACCTACAAGGTCGAGGCGACCCGGGTCGAGCAGCGCACCGACTTCGACCGCCTCATCCTGGACGTGGAGACCAAGCAGGCGATGCTGCCGCGCGACGCGGTCGCGTCCGCCGGTAAGACCCTCGTCGAGCTGTTCGGCCTGGCCCGGGAGCTCAACGTCGAGGCCGAGGGCATCGACATGGGCCCGTCCCCGACGGACGCCGCGCTCGCCGCGGACCTGGCCCTGCCGATCGAGGAGCTGAACCTCACCGTCCGCTCCTACAACTGCCTGAAGCGCGAGGGCATCCACTCGGTGGGCGAGCTCGTCGCCCGCAGCGAGCAGGACCTCCTGGACATCCGCAACTTCGGTGCGAAGTCCATCGAGGAAGTGAAGCAGAAGCTCAGCGACATGGGCCTGTCGCTGAAGGACTCCCCGCCCGGATTCGACCCGAGCGCGGCGGCGGACAACTACGGCGACGACGACCAGAGCTACGCCGAGACCGAGCAGTACTAGAAACCCGATTCCCGGCGGCCGGGGGCGCGTTCCCCGGCCGTCCCGGGACCAGCTGACACCGGTACCTGACACGGCCGGTGCAGGAAGGAAACGCCATGCCCCAGCCCACCAAGGGCGCCCGCCTCGGCGGCAGCGCCGCGCACCAGCGACTCATCCTGGCGAACCTCGCCACGGCGCTGTTCGAGCACGGCCGCATCACCACCACCGAGGCCAAGGCCCGGCGGGTGCGTCCGCTCGCGGAGAAGCTGATCACCAAGGCCAAGAAGGGCGACCTGCACAACCGCCGCCTGGTGGCCCGCGTGATCCGCGACAAGGGCGTGCTGCACGGGCTCTTCACCGAGATCGCGCCGAGCTTCGAGAGCCGTCCCGGCGGCTACACCCGCATCACCAAGATCGGCCCGCGCAAGGGTGACTGTGCGCCCATGGCCGTGATCGAGCTGGTGCGGGAGCCGATGTCGGCCGCCACCGGCAAGGCCGCGCCGAAGCCCGCCGAGGAGGAGCAGCCCGCCGAGGGCGAGGTCACCCTCAGCAAGACCGCTGCCGAGGAGCCCGAGGCCGTGGATGCCACGCCCGCCGGGTCCGAGGACAACGAGGGCGACGCTAAGTAAGATCTCGATTGCCAAGGGTGCTCCCCGCGTAGGCGGGGGTGATCCGGGCGACAACGCCCCGATGGCCGTGATCGAGCTGTGCTCCCCGCGCACGTGGGGTGATCCACTCCCTTGGCTGTTCCGCTGAGGGTTTCGGCCGACATGATGAGGGCCCGCCGTTCCACTACGGAACGGCGGGCCCGATTTTTTCCGGGCTTGGTCCCGGGGGCAGGGTGGGCGGGTGACGGTTCGCCGGGAGCGGGTCAGGGGAGTGCCCGGTGAACGCGGAACAACGAGGAACGGACGTTGCGGAAGGACAGTTGGCTGATATGACCGCTCTGGTGCGGCTTCGGCTCGACATCGGCTATGACGGGTCGGGCTTCGCGGGCTGGGCGCGGCAGCCGGACCAGCGGACCGTCCAGGGCGTCATTGAGGACGCGCTGGGCCGCATGCTGCGCATGGATCCGCCGCCCATGCTCACCGTCGCCGGCCGCACGGACGCCGGCGTCCACGCGCGCGGGCAGGTCGCGCACCTGGAGGTGCCGGTGGCGGCGTACTCGGCGATCGAGGGGACGATGCCGCGCCGGCTCGCCGGGCTGCTGCCGCCGGACGTGCGGGTGTGGCGCGTGTCGGTCGCGCCGGAGGGGTTCGACGCCCGGTTCTCCGCGCTGTCGCGCCGCTACGTGTACCGGGTGTGCGACAACCCCGCCGGGGTGGAGCCGCTGCGCCGCCACGACGTGCTGTGGCATCCGCGTCCGCTGGACCTGGACCGGATGAACGACGCCGCGCGGCGCCTCGTGGGCGAGAACGACTTCGCCGCGTACTGCCGCAGGCGGGAGGGCGCGACGACGATCCGCGAGCTGCTGCGCTACGAGTGGGCGCGCGACGACCGCGACCCGCATCTGATGTCCGCGACCGTGCAGGCGGACGCGTTCTGCCATTCGATGGTCCGCGCGCTCGTCGGTGCGCTGCTGATGGTGGGGGACGGGCGGCGCGAGATGGACTGGCCCGCGACGGTGCTCGCCGCCCGCGTCCGCGACTCCGGCGTGAACGTGGCGCCCGCGCACGGCCTGTCGCTGGAGGAGGTCCGCTACCCCGATGACGACGGGCTGGCGCGGCGTGCCCGGGAGACCCGGCGGGTGCGGACGCTCGGCGTCACGGCGGCGGCCGTCGATCAGCCCGCCTCGTCCCGGCCGGGGATGTCCTAGGGGCCGGACACGGTACGACCGGCTGCCCCGAGCGGGGGCCGCCGGTCGTACGTCTCACGTCAGCCGCGGGTGCGGGCGATGATCGGGCGGAGTTCGTAGTCGAGGAACCGCTGTGCCGCCTGCTTGATCAGCGGGTCGCCGGGCTTGGCCTTCTTGCCGTCCGCCCGCTGCACGTAGGCGTAGGCGACGTACCGTCCGCGGACGGTGACCGCCGCATAGCCGCCGGCGCGGTCGATGTCGGGGGAGCGCTTGCCCGCCATGCCGCGGAACCACTCGTACGCGGCCGGGTCGCCGGCCTTGCTCACCGTCATCGCGGCGGCCTTCGTCGGCATCACGGCGATCCCGGAGGTGACGGCGAGCTCGTTCTTCTGGTCGATGAACGTGGCCCGGATGATCTTGCGGCAGCTCTCCCGCTTCAGCACCTTCAGCATCGAGCCCCGGGCCGCGTAGGAGACGTCGCGGTTGAGGGACCAGCGGTCGCGGGCGTAGGTCCGTCCACCGAGCTGGATCGTCTCCTCGGGGAACACGTCGCGGAACGTGAGGTCCTGGGGGTCGGTCTTCTCGTCGCCGATGTTCACGGGCTTCGGCGAGGGGACCGGCGTCGCCGGGGCCGACGTGCTCGGCGCCGCGGACGGCTCGGCCGCGCCGCGGTGCTGGCCGTCGCCGCTCGAACCCGTCCCGCCCACGGTGAACAGCGCGATCGCCGTCGCGAGGACGACCGCCGCGCCGCCGCCGATGAGCAGCGGCCGGCGCCTGCTCCCGCCGCCCGCGCCGCCGGGGGTGCCCTTCGGCGGCCGGCCCGGCGGCGAGCCGGCGGGCGGGGTGCCGCCCTCGGCGTGGTGGACCGGCGTGATCACGGGCTGCTCGGCGGTCGCCGTGCCCCCGCCGGCCGGGCCGGTGTTCGGGAACGGTCCGCTGCCGGTGGGCGGCACGAAGCCGGGCGGCAGGATCGCGTCGGGCACCAGCACGACCGCCGGGGACGCGGACGCGTTCTCGGCCTCCTTCGCCTTCTCGAAGGCGTGGGGCGACGCGGAACGGTCTTCCGCGGCCTCGTTCACGAGGGGGTTGTCCACGGCGGTCTCGTCCTCTGCGGTCGTGACGGCGGGGGTGTCGCCCGCTGGGGGAACGGGCTGGAAGCCGTCGGGGTCGGTGTCGGCGCCCGAGATCGGGGGCTTGACGAACGGTTCGGCGGGGACGGCGCCGCGGGAGTCGACGGCCGGGATTCCCGCGCCGGCGACGAGCGTCCCGGGCAGTTGCCCGGTGCCGGACGCCAGGGGCTCGGCCGCCTCTGCCGAGGGCTCCGCTCCGGCCGGGACGGGTTCCGCGGCCGGTTCGCCGGCGGGCGGGGCCGTGTCCGTGGACTCGGCGGCCCACCAGGGGGTCTGCAGGCCGAATGCGGGCAGCCGAAGCGGGGCGGGCTCGGCCGTCTCGGTCTCGCCGGGCGGCTCGCCTGCGGTCTCGGCCGCGGGCGGTGACGCGTCCGCGGGGGGCGGTGCGTCGGCCGGGGGAGCCGTGCCGCCGAAGCTGGGCGGCGCCGGGTCGGCGGGGACGCCGGACGTTCCCGCCGACCCGGCGGTCTCCCGGGAGTCTCTAGGTCCAGACATAAGCAGTGAGGGTTTCCGGAGGGGGTCACTTTTGGAGGGGCTTGCCTTCGGTCTCTCTGTAGTGCAGAGCCAGGGCCAGGTTGCTGCCCTTGACCATCTGCGTGCCGAAGACCTGGACGGCCGCATGGTACTTGCTCACGATCTTCTTGCCGTCCGGCCGCTGCACCCACGTCATGATGACGTAGTGGCCGCGTGCCTGCGAGGTGCCGAACGCCTCGCCCTTGCCGTTGGTCTTGGAGACGCCCTTGCCGGGCAGTGCCTGGAGGAACGCCTCCTTGGCGGCGGCGGCCTTCACGGCCTTCTTCGCGGCGGTCTCGTCCTTGAGGTTGAACACGCCGACCGTGCCGATGAGCGAACCGCTGGAGAGTGCGTAGGTGGCCCGCAGCGCCTGGGTGCAGCCGCCCTTCTTGAGGGCCTTCTCCAGGGCGGTGCCGCCGACGACGCCGGTGCAGCTCTTCTGCGCGTTCACGGCCGTCCGCACGTACTTGTAGCCGCCCGCTTTGAACGACGCCTTGCCGAAGACCTCCTTGAGGGTCAGCGGCTTGGGGTCGGTGGTGCGGCTCTGCAGCTTCACCGGCGCAAGGACGGGCTGGGTGGGGCTCGGTGCGGGCTGCGCCTGCGTGGACGGGGCCTGCGTCGGCGTCGCCTTCGGCTTGGGGTCGCCCTTCAGCATGGACGACAGGCCGACGCCGCCGCCGATGAGGAGGATTCCGGCGACCGCCGAGCCGCCGATGATCAGCGGCAGGTTGCGGCGCTTCTCGGGCCGGGACGATTCGCCGGACGGTCCCGGAGGCGCCCCTTCGTAGGACCCGAAGGAGCCATCACCGACCGCGCTGCCCGCGACGGGCTCGTCCGCCCACGCGGTGGGCTGGCCGCTCTGCATGACCGGCTGGTCGCTCCACGCGGCGGGCCGGTCGGTCTGTGCGGTGGGCTGGTCGTTTTGCGCGGCGTGCTGGTCGTCCCACGCGGCGTGCTGGTCGTCCCACGCGGTGGGCTGGTCGTCCCACGCGGTGGGCTGGTCGGCCCACGGGGTGGGCTCGCCTCCCCCGTCGCGTGGTGCGAAGGGGGCTTCGTCCTTGTCGTGTCCGTACGGCGGCGCTTCGGCTCCGGGTCCGTACGGCGCTTGCGGCGACTGCCGAGAGGGCCAGTCGCCGGGTTTGCCTTGATTGCCCGGATAACCCATGGGTTGGACCTTACCGTTCCTTATTCAGGGCTCTGGACTTTTGGACAACCACCATGACATGGGGGGCGAACCGGACGTCAGCGGTTTGCCGAAGGTCATGTTCCGGACGGTGTGGACCGGGTCACTTCCAGCCGAAGTCCTGCGTCCACAGCGTGCCGTCCGGCCCGGTCGCCATCCCGACGCCGATGGCGCGCAGGTCGCAGTTCAGGATGTTCGCGCGGTGTCCCGGGCTGTTCATCCAGCCCTTCACCACGGCCGCGGCGGTCGGGTAGCCCTTGGCGATGTTCTCGGCGCCGGGGCTGGGGTAACCGGCGTCCTCCATCCGTTCCCACGGGCTGTCGCCGTTGCGGGACGTGTGGTCGAAGTAGTCGTGTGCCGCCATGTCCGCGGAGTGCCGGCGGGCGGCGACGGCGAGCCGCTGGTCGGTGCGCAGCGGCTTGCAGCCCTCCTTGGCGCGCTCGGCGTTGGTGAGCGACACGACGGTCGCCTCGGCGCCGGACGAACCGCCCCCGCCCGGCGAACCACCGCCCGCGTCCGGCGACGGCGGCGCGTCCGGCTCGGCCGCCTTCGCGGACTTCGACGGCTTCGCCGCCGCGCTCTTCGGCGGGTGGATCGGTTTCAGCGGCGGCGTCTGCTCCTCCGCGGCGGGCCGCGGCGGCGAACTCGGCTCACCGGTGCCGGTGCCGGTGCCGGTGGGGGACCCGTCGTCCGGCGTGGTCGGCACGTCGCCCCGCGGCCCCGGCGGGGCCGCGCTGGACGGCTGTGACCGCGGCCCGGCCGCGGAGGTCCTCTCCGACCGCAGTTCGGGCAGGACGAGCCGGTCGATCGCGACGCCGGCGCCGATGGCGAGACCGGAGGCGGTGACGGCCAGCACGAGCCCGGTCGCGCTCTTCGCCCGGGACCGGCCGGCGCGGGATGCGCCGCCGTCCGGCCGGCGTCCACCGGCCGGAGGACCGGAGCGGGCCGTGCCGTGCCGCGGGCCGCCGGCGACGAGTTCGTCGCGGGGAGGGGAGACGTTGGGACGAGGCGTTGAGCCACCGCGCCCGTCGTGCCTGGGCTGGTGGCCTCCGGCGGGACCGCCGGGTCTTCGGGGAGTGGACAGCGGGGGCTCCCGGGTACGGGCCGGCACACGCCGGCGTTGATCCGGTCGCCCGGCACCATATCCTTGTATGCACCCCGAGTTACGAAGATCCCCCAAAAAACCTGAAAATCGCTACGCTTCGTGATGGGCGGGGCGCCGTCCGTCCCTGCTTTTTGGGAGACTTTGGGGGATATGTCATGTGGCAGGCGCGGTCGGGGCCGGCCATGGCGGCTTCGTTTTGACCCGTGACCAAGAGGCCGAGTATCCTGCGTTTCTGTTGTGTGCGTTGACGCCTGCCCAGTGCGGGCGGGAGGCTACGCGACGACGTGCCGATGTGTCCCCGCCATGTGCGCCCCGTGCCGCATGTGGGCACCGGCCTCCCGGAGCGCCAGGTCGGATGATCCTCTGATCGGCGCGAGCAGGATTCCGCTGCCAAGTGGCGCCCGTCCGCGAGGACGGGCGGAGGATCGAACCGCTGAGAAGTCGACGAGAAACGAAGGCTTACGACCGTGCGCACGTACACCCCTAAGCCCGCTGACGTCCAGCGTCAGTGGTACGTCATCGACGCGACCGATGTCGTGCTGGGCCGTCTCGCCAGTCAGGTCGCACAGCTGCTTCGGGGTAAGCACAAGCCGATCTACGCCCCGCACCTCGACACCGGTGACTTCGTCGTCATCGTGAACGCCGACAAGGTGTCGCTGTCGGGGAACAAGGCGGAGCGCAAGAAGGCGTACCGGCACTCGGGGTACCCGGGCGGACTCCGCTCGGTGACCTACGCCGAGCTGCTGGCCAAGCACCCCGAGCGGGCCGTCGAGAAGGCGATCAAGGGCATGCTGCCCAAGAACTCCCTCGGCCGGAAGATGTTCGGCAAGGTGAAGGTCTACGCCGGTCCGGACCACCCGCACCAGGCGCAGAAGCCGGTCCCGTTCGAGATCACCCAGATCAGCCAGACCGCGAAGTGACACCCGCGCCTCCGGGCGCACCAGGAAACACGAGGCCGCCGGGGCACCCTGAACGGGCCTGCCGCCCTGGCTAGAACACCCAAGGAGAACCGTGGACGACACCACCGGCGCCGAGAGCGCTGAGAGCGCCGAGCTCGACTCGTACGAGGACGCGCCGTCCGAGTACAGCACCGAGACCCCCGAGGCCGCCGGCGAGGGCTACCTCGGCCAGCCGGTCGCGACCGGCCCGGCCGCCGGCACCGGCCGCCGCAAGCAGGCCATCGCGCGGGTCCGCATCGTCCCCGGCAGCGGCCAGTGGAAGATCAACGGCCGCACCCTGGACCAGTACTTCCCGAACAAGGTGCACCAGCAGATCGTGAACGAGCCGTTCGTGCTGCTGGGCCTGGAGGGGCAGTTCGACGTGCTCGCGCGCGTCAACGGCGGCGGCACCACCGGCCAGGCCGGTGCGCTGCGCCTCGGCATCTCCCGCGCGCTGCAGTTCGCGAACATCGAGCACCGCCCGGCGCTGAAGAAGGCCGGCTTCCTCACCCGTGACGCGCGGGTGCCGGAGCGCAAGAAGGCCGGTCTCAAGAAGGCCCGCAAGGCTCCGCAGTACAGCAAGCGTTGATCGACGGTACGAGCCGTCGCACCCCGTGGCCTCCACGCGGCCGGTCCGCGTGGCGGGCGCTCCGGTGCGGCGGCTCGTCCGCTTTTCCGGGGTCATCCTGTCTCATCGGGAGTTGAACTGTGGCTCGTCTGTTCGGGACCGACGGTGTGCGCGGGCTCGCCAACCGCGACCTGACCGCCCCGCTCGTCATGGACCTGTCCGTCGCGGCGGCGCGGGTGCTGGGCGAGCAGGGAGCCTTCAAGGGCCATCGGCCGCTCGCCGTGGTCGGTCGCGACCCGCGGGCCTCCGGTGAGTTCCTGGAGGCGGCCGTCGTGGCGGGTCTCGCCAGCTCCGGGGTGGACGTCCTGCGCCTCGGCGTCCTGCCGACCCCGGCGGTCGCGTACCTGACCCACGCGCTGGACGCCGATCTCGGCGTGATGCTGTCGGCGTCGCACAACCCGGCCCCCGACAACGGCATCAAGTTCTTCGACCGCAGCGGCTACAAGCTGCCGGACGAGCTCGAAGACCGGATCGAGGCGAGTCTCGGCGCGCGGTGGGACCCGCCGACCGGCGCGGGCGTCGGCCGCGTCCGGGAGGCGCACGGCGCCGTCGAGCAGTACGTGGCGCACCTGCTGTCGACCGTCACGGTGTCGCTGGACGGCCTGCGCGTCGTGGTCGACTGCGCGAACGGCGCGTCCAGCGACGTGGCCCCGGAGGCGCTGCGCCGTGCCGGCGCCGAGGTCCACACGATCGGGACGGCGCCGGACGGCCTGAACATCAACGCGGGCTGCGGCTCCACGCACCTGGAGGCGCTGCGGAAGGCCGTCCGGGAACGCGGCGCGGACGTGGGCATCGCGAACGACGGCGACGCCGACCGCTGCCTGGCCGTGACCGCGGCCGGCGAGATCGTGGACGGCGACCAGATCATGGCGATCCTGGCCCTGGACCTGCGTGAGGCGGGCGCGCTGCCCGCCGACACCGTCGTCGCGACCGTGATGTCGAACCTCGGTTTCAAGCTCGCCATGCGGGAGGCCGGGATCACCGTGGTGGAGACCGCCGTCGGTGACCGGTACGTCCTGGAGGCGATGAAGGCGGGCGGCTTCGGCTTCGGCGGCGAGCAGTCCGGCCACGTCATCATGCTGGACCACGCGACGACCGGTGACGGCGTCCTGACGGGCCTGCACCTGCTGGCCGCGATGGCCCGCCGGGGCCGTCCGCTGGACGAGCTGACGAAGGTGATGACCCGTCTTCCGCAGGTGCTCATCAACGTCAGGGACGTCGACAAGAACCGCGCGAAGACGTCCCCCGAACTGGCCGAGGCCGTCGCCGCCGCCGAAGCCGGCCTCGGCGACACGGGCCGCGTCCTGATCCGCCCCAGCGGCACCGAGCCGATGGTCCGCGTGATGGTCGAGGCGGCGTCGCAGGACCAGGCCCAGTCGGTCGCCGAACACCTCGCCGGTGTGGTGAAGACGGCCCTCGGCTGACGCTCGGCTACCGCTCGTCGATCTCCAGCCGGCCCACCTTCAGGTGCCTGATCTCCACGGTCCCGGCCTCAAGGTGGGCGATGACGGCGCGCTTGACGACGAGCTTGCCGATCGCGACGGCACCGACCGCCAGCGCGCCGAGCGCCATCGACCCCACCGCGAGGGACCCGAGCCCGTTCCCGAGCCGCACCGTGAGCCCGGTGGCGGACGCCCCGGTCACCTCGGCCCCGGTGGCGCGCGCGCCGACGCCCCGCTCCGTGCGGACCCGCGGCCGCTCGTCCACTGCACCCTGCTCGTCAGCTTCATCGCTCATGGGAGCAGCCTACGGAGCTCAGCAGCGGGTGAGGAAGTTCTGCAGCGCGTCGTGGTCGGGGCGGGTCACCGGGAGGGAGTACTTCTCGGCCACGGTGATGTACTTGATCGCGTAGGCGCACTGGAAGCTCTTCTGGGGCTTCCATTCGCCGGGGCCGGAGTCGCTCTTCTGGCGGTTGGGGACGCCCCAGACGGCGAGCAGGTTGGCGTGGTCGTTGGCGAACTGCTCGCGCCTGTCCTCGCTCCAGCGGGAGGCGCCCATCCGCCAGGCGAGCGCGAGCGGGTAGACGTGGTCGATCTGGACTTCGGCGGCGTCCTTCTTCTCGAAGGTGATCGCCTTGCCGCTGTAGGGGTCGGTGAGGCGCCCGGCCACGACGATGCAGCGGCCCTGCTTCTCGACCTGTCCCAGGTCGCGGGCGAGGACGTCGTTGCGCTGGTCGCAGCCGTTGTGGTCGGTGTCCTTCCAGCGCGTCCCGAACTTGTCGCGCGCGTAGCCGCCGCCGGTGCCCTCGGACGCGATGCGCAGACCGGACAGGTCCTTGCGGGCGCGGGCCTGCTCGCCGGCCGCGGGCCTGGAGCCGGCCGGGGACGGGGACGCGGTCTGTGACAGGCCGACGTCCGCCTCGCAGCCCGCCGCCAGGGGCAGGGCGAGCGCCAGGCCCGCCACAGCCGCCCGTCCAGCCTTCACTCGTACCGCCGTCCGTGCCACGTCGTCACCGTCCCAGAAAGTTTCTGCGCATATTTGCCGATTGAGCAGTAAATAGCCGATCAAATCGTATGACCTTACGTCTTGGCGACACAGACCTGTCGTTTACGGCACGATTGGTATGTGCTGCATCTCAGAGCGATCGTCCCGGCGGACCGCACGGACGCGGTCTGCAAGGCACTGGCGGACTGTGCCGGGGCCACCAACGTCGTCCTCATCGAGGACGCGGCCCTGTCCCCGCGCGGGGACCTCGTGACCAGCGACGTGGCCCGCGAGGCCGCCAACGAGGTGCTGGACGCGCTGCGCGCCCTCGGCGTCGACCGGGACGGCTCCATCGCTCTCGACAAGGTCGATCTGACGCTGTCGGAGACCGCCGAGGAGGCCAGGGACCGGGCACCGGGGCACGGTGACGACGCGGTCGTCTGGGAGGAATTCGACCGGCAGGTCAGCGAAGGGACGGCGCTGACCTGGTCGTTCGTCGCGTTCCTCGTGCTCGCCACCCAGCTGGCCGGGATCGCGGCGCTGATCGACTCGCCGGTGCTGGTGGTCGGCGCGATGGTCCTCGGGCCGGAGTTCGGCGCGGTCGCGGCGATCTGCTACGGGATCGTCCGGTGGCAGCCGTTCCGCATCGTGCGGGCGGTGCGGGTGCTGCTGATCGGGTTCACCGCCGCGGTCGTGCTCACCTACGTGGGCGCGCTGGCCGGCCGGTGGACCGGCGTGATCGAGCTGGACCGGCTGCCCGACGAGCGTCCGCTCACCGCGTTCATCTACAGCCCGGACCGCTGGTCGTTCATCGTCGCGCTGCTCGCCGGCGGCGCCGGGGTGCTCTCGCTCACCGCGGGCAAGTCGTCGGCGCTGGTCGGGGTGTTCATCTCCGTCACCACCGTGCCCGCCGCCGGAAACCTCGCGGTCGCGCTGGCGCTCAAGCACGGCAGCGAGATCACCGGGTCGCTGCTCCAGCTCGCCGTCAACTTCGCCGGGATGATCATCGCGGGGACGCTGACGCTGCTCGTCCAGAAGGTGCTGTGGGGCATCGTCCTCCGCCGGGGTGTACGGCCGGGGTGGCCGGCGAGGCCGGCCGGCCGGGGCGAAAAGAGCCGTCCGGGGGGAACTTAGGTCGATGCCGGATCAGACGAAAGGCTGCCTACTCATCGCCCTTCAGGGGGACGTGCCGCGCGAAACCAGCCGCTAGGTTCGGAGCATGCCGATCATCGCCACCCAGGGCCTGACGATGAGGTTCCCCCGGGTGACCGCTTTGGACGACCTCTCCGTGGCCGTCGAACCGGGCGTCGTCGGGCTGGTCGGAGCCAACGGCGCCGGCAAGTCGACGCTCATCAAGATCCTGCTCGGGCTGCTGCCGCCGACGTCCGGCACCGCGACCGTGCTGGGACTCGACATCGCACGCGAGGGCCTGCGGATCCGGGAGAGCGTCGGGTTCATGCCCGAGTACGAATGCCTGCCGCCGGACGTGTCCGCGACCGAGTTCGTGGTGCACATGGCCCGGATGTGCGGGCTTCCCCCGGCCGCGGCCCGCGAACGCGCCGCCGACACCCTCCGCCACGTCGGGCTGTACGAGGAGCGCTACCGCCCGATCGGCGGCTACTCCACGGGCATGCGCCAGCGGGTGAAGCTCGCGCAGGCCCTCGTCCACGACCCGAAGCTCGTGTTCCTGGACGAGCCGACCAACGGCCTCGACCCGGCCGGACGCGACGAGATGCTCGACCTGATCCGCCGCATCGGCGCCGAGTTCGGGATCAGTGTCCTCGTCACGTCCCACCTGCTGGGCGAGCTGGAACGGGTCTGCGACCACGTCGTCATCATCGACGGCGGCAGGCTGCTGCGCTCCCAGGCCGTCGAGGCGTACACCGCCGCGAGCGGCGTGCTGACCGTCGAGGTCGACGAGGGACGGGACGTGCTCGGGCAGCACCTCTTCGACCAGGGCGTCTCCGTCCGCCCGGAGGGCCGGTTCCTCATCGTCGACATCGCCGGTGAGACGACCTACGACCTGATCCGCGACGGCGTCGCCGACCTCGGGCTGCGGCTGATCCGGATGGAGCAGCGCCGCCACCACATCGAGGAGGTCTTCCAGACCGCGCCGCCCGCGCCGCAGGCCCCCGCCGGAACCGTCCAGCAGGGAGCGCCCCGATGAGCACGAGCACGATCCACGACATCGGCTACCGCCACTACGGCGGGCGCCGCAATGGCCGCGCGTACGTGCTGCGGTCGCTGTACACGCACAACCTGCGCGCCGCCTACGGGCTCGGACGTCCCGCCCGCGCGAAGATCATGCCGTTCCTGCTGGGGGCGATCATGCTGCTGCCCGCGGCCGGCTCGGTCGCGGCGTTCGCGTTCACCAAGGAGCCGGACGCGCTGATCGACTACTCGGCCTACGCGAACCTCATGCAGGTCATCGTGGCGATCTTCCTGGCCACGCAGGCACCGGTGCTGGCCTCCAGGGAACTGCGGTTCCACGTCGTCCCGCTGTACTTCTCGCGTCCGGTCGGGCATCTCGACTTCGTCCTGGCCAAGCTCGGCGCCCTGGCCACCGCGATGTTCGCCCTGATGGCGGTGCCGGTCACGGTGCTGTACGCGGGCGGCCTGGTGTCCAAGGCGCCCGACCCTGGACGGCAGTTGCTGGACTACCTCGGCGGGCTGGCCGGCTGCGTGCTGTTCGCCGCGCTGCTGTCGGCGGTGGGGCTGGTGGTCGCGGCGTGGACGCCGCGCCGCGGATTCGGGGTCGCGGCGGTCATCGCCGTCTACATGCTCAGCACCGGCTTCGTCGCGGTCGTCCAGGGCATCGCCGAGGCGCGGACGAACTTCACCCTGTCCGGCTGGATCGGGCTGCTGTCCCCGTTCAACCTGGTGGAGATCGCCCAGGTCCGGCTGCTCGGCGCGGAGCCGACGGTGCCCAGCGTCCCGTCCGGGGTGACCCCCGGGCTGGTGGCGCTCGCGCTGATCGCCGCGGTCGTCGCCGGGTCCATCGCGGTCCTGTACCGCCGTTTCCGGAAGGCGGGCCTTTCATGAGCGAGCTGATCCTGGAGAACGTGTCCCGCTGGTACGGGAACGTCGTCGCCGTCAACGGCGTGTCGATGAGGATCGGCCCCGGTGTGACCGGGCTCCTCGGCCCGAACGGCGCCGGCAAGTCGACGCTCATCCACATGATGGGCGGGTTCCTCGCGCCGTCGTCCGGCAGTGTCACGCTGGACGGGACGCCGATCTGGCGCAACCCCGGTGTCTACCGCAGGCTGGGGCTCGTTCCCGAACGGGAGACGGCGTACGACTTTCTGACCGGCGAGCAGTTCATCGTCGCGATGGCGAAGCTGCACAAGCTGCCCGACCCGGTCGCCGCCGCGCGCCGCGCCATCGGCCTGGTCGAGATGGAGTACGCCGCCGGACGTCCGATCGGCACCTACTCCAAGGGCATGAAGCAGCGCATCAAGATGGCGTCGGCGCTGGTGCACGACCCGCCCGTCCTGCTGCTGGACGAGCCGTTCAACGGCATGGACCCGCGGCAGCGGCTCCAGCTGATGGACCTCATCACCCGGATGGCCGGGGAGGGCCGCACGATCCTGTTCTCCTCGCACATCCTGGAGGAGGTCGAGCGGCTCGCCAGCCACATCGAGGTGATCGTCGCGGGCCGGCACGCCGCGTCCGGCGACTTCCGCAAGATCCGGCGGCTGATGACCGACCGGCCGCACATCTTCCTGGTCCGCTCGTCCGACGACCGGCGGCTCGCCGCCGCCGTCATCGCGGACGGCTCGGCCCGCAGCGTCCAGCTCACCGACAAGGGGCTGCGGATCGAGGCGGTCGACTTCCAGCGCTTCACCTGGCTGCTCCCGCAGGTGTCCCGGGACGCCGGCGTGCGGCTGTGGGAGGTCTCCCCGGCGGACGAGTCCCTCGAAAGCGTCTTCTCCTACCTGGTGGCCCGATGAACGGCACAATCGCGATGATCACGTTCCGGGCGATGCTCGGACGCAAGCGCGCGCTGCTCCTGCTGGGGCTGCCGCTGCTCCTGCTCGTCCTGGCGGTCGGCCTGCGGGCGACCGGCAACGACGACCTGGACGTCTCGGCGCAGACCCTGCAGCGGTTCGGCCTCGCCACGCTGCTGCCGCTGCTCGCGCTGATCGCCGGCACCGGGGTGATCGGCCCGGAGATCGACGACGGCCAGATCATGTACGTGCTGACGAAACCGATCCGGCGCGAGGTGATCGTGCTGACGAAGCTCGTCGTGGCGATCGTCCTGGTGACGGTGTTCGCGGTCGTCCCGACGCTGCTGGCGGGGCTCGTCCTGGCCGGGACGACCGCGGGGCTGACCCCGGCCTTCACGGTCGGCGTCCTGGTCGGCGGCTTCGCCTACAGCGCGGTGTTCGTCGCGCTCGCGGTCGCCAGCCGCAACGCCGTCACGATCGGCCTGCTGTACGCGCTGGTCTGGGAGTCGCTGCTGGGCAGCTTCGCGCCGGGCGCCAAGTCGGCGTCCATCCAGCAGTGGTGCCTGTCCATCACGGACGCGCTGACCGACGCGTCGCCGGTGAGGTCGTCGGTGGACCTTCCGGTGGCGGTCACCCTGCTCATCGCGGTCACGGCCGTGGCGACGTTCCTCGCCGCGTTCCGCCTGCGCTCCCTCCCGGTCGCCAGCGCCGACTAGCGCGGAACATTCCGATTCCGTGAGCAGAATATGCGAAATGCGCGTAATGTGGAGGATTTTCGGTCTGGCCACTTCTGGCATGTGACTCGTGTTACAAACGGTTTGGGATCTCTTGATGATCCGAACCACTGGGAGTGTGCATGCCGATGTCAGTGACACGCCGCCAACTCATGACAAGGGCGGGAGCGGTGGGGGCGGGTATCGCCTTCACCGGCGCCATCGAGCAGTTGTTCGCCGGGAGCGCGTCCGCCGCGCCGACCGGCCGTCAGGACGGGTACGGGCCGCTCGTGCCCGACCCGGAGGGCCTGCTGGACCTGCCCCGCGGGTTCCGGTACACCGTCCTGTCCCGCGAGGGGGAGCCGCTGCGCTCCGGAGAGGGCGCGGTGCCGAGTCACTGCGACGGCATGTCGGCGTTCCCCGGCCCGCGGGAGCGGACCTGGCTCGTCCGCAACCACGAGAACAAGCCGACGGCGGAGCGCCGGGTACCGGCCGTCGACGGCGTCACCTACGACCCCCAGGGCCTCGGCGGCTGCACCGCGCTGGAGGTCGACCGGGCCGGCCGCGTCCACACCGAACGCGTCGCCATCGCCGGGACGGCGGTCAACTGCGCGGGCGGCCCGACCCCCTGGCACACCTGGCTGACCTGCGAGGAGACCGAGGACAGGGCCGGCACCAACGGCTACACCAAGGACCACGGGTTCATCTTCGAGGTCGACCCGTACCGGCAGGACCGGACCGTCCCCGAGCCGCTGACCGCGATGGGGCGGTTCGCGCACGAGGCGATCGCCGTCGACCCGCGCGACGGCACCGTCTACGAGACCGAGGACGCGTTCCAGAAGCCGTTCGGGCTGTTCTACCGGTTCCTGCCGAAGAAGCCGCGCGGCGGGTTCGACAGCCTGCGGGCCGGTGGACGGCTTGAGGCGCTGTGCGTCCCGGGCGTCCCGGACCTGTCGGTCGTGCAGGAGGCGGGCACGGTGTTCGACGGCGTCGAGTGGAAGAAGGTGCCCGACCCGCTGGCGCAGGAGACGCCGATCCGGTTCCAGGACTTCGGCTCCGGCGGCATCACGCACGCGCAGAAGCTGGAGGGCTGCTACTGGGGCGGCGACCGCGTCTACTTCGTGTCGAGCTTCGCCAAGACGAAGGACGGCTCCCAGGCCGACCACTTCGGGCAGGTGTGGTCGTACGAGCCGGCTCACCGCCGGCTGACCCTCGTCATCGTGTTCGGCCCGGCCACCGACGTCCAGAAGGCCGGTGAGTCGCCCGACAACATCTGCCTGGCACCGCAGGGCGGGCTGATGGTGTGCGAGGACGGCAACGGCGCGCAGCACGTGTTCGGCGTGTCGCGGAACCGCACCGTGTACCCCATGGCGCGCAACAGGCAGAACATCGGCACGGAGCAGGCGCCGGCCTGGGGCGAGTTCGCCGGCGTGACGTTCTCCCCCGACCAGCGGACGATGTTCGTCAACGTCTACAACCCGGGCACGACGTTCGCGGTCACCGGTCCCTGGCGTTAGATCCGGCCGCGTCAGGTCTGGCCCCGTCAGGTCTGGCCGCGTCAGGTCTGGCCCCGGTCAGATCCGGCGGAGCCGGACGCGCTGGACGGCGTGGTCGCGGTCCTTGTGCAAGACGAGAGTGGCGCGCGCGCGTGTCGGCAGGATGTTGGACACGAGGTTGATCTCGTTGACGTCCCGCCACACGCGCTGCGCGAACGCGGCCGTCTCGTCCTCGTCCAGTTCGTGCGCGTACTTGTGGAAGTAGGAGCGCGGGTCGGTGAACGCCGTCCGGCGGAGTGCGAACAGCCGGTCGATGTACCACTGCCGGATGTCCTCGACCCGCGCATCCACATAGATGGAGAAGTCGAAGAAGTCGGACACGCCAAGGGCGCCGGGAGGCGGGGCCTGCAGCACGTTCAGCCCCTCGACGATGAGGATGTCCGGCCGCCGGACGGTCTGCAGCGCGTCCGGCACGATGTCGTACTCCAGGTGGGAGTACACCGGAATCGCCGCCTCCGCGGCGCCCGCCTTGATCGCCGAGACGAAGCGGACGAGGGCGCGGCGGTCATAGGACTCGGGAAACCCCTTGCGGTCCATGATCCCGCGCTCGGACAGCACGGCGTTCGGGTACAGGAAGCTGTCGGTCGTCACGAGTTCGACGCTCGGATGCTCCGGCCAGCGCGCGAGCAGTGTCCGCAGCACCCGGGACGTGGTCGACTTGCCGACCGCGACGCTGCCCGCCACACCGATGATGAACGGGGTCGGCCGCACCTCGCCGCCGAGGAACCCGCTGACGGTGTCGCGGAGCCGTCCGTCCCCGAGGAAGAACAGGTTGAGCAGCCGGGACAGCGGCAGGTAGACCTCCTCGACCTCGGTGATGTCGATCGGGTCGCGCAGCCCGCGCAGCGCGTTCAGCTCGCCGGGGGTGAGCGGCAGCGGGGTGTTCGCGCGCAGGCCGCGCCAGGACTCGCGGGAGAGTTCCACATAGGGGCTCGGCATGCTGTCCCATCCGCTCGTCATGACTGAACACTATTCGCGCGGGTCGGCCCGTCACCGGGTTTTCACCGCCCGTTACACGCTAGCGCCGCCTGTTTCGCAGCCTGCGGGTAGGTCCAGGCCAGGACACCGAATAGAGTTGCCGCCATGTGCGGAATCGTTGGGTACGTGGGCGGCCGGCCGGCCCTTGACGTGGTCGTCGACGGGCTGGCGCGGCTGGAGTACCGCGGCTACGACTCGGCCGGGGTGGCCGTGCTGGCCGACGGGAAGCTGGCGACGGCGAAGCGCGCGGGCAAGCTCGTGAACCTCCGGGGCGCCCTGGAGGAGGAGCCGCCGCCCGCGGGGACGCTCGGCATGGGGCACACCAGGTGGGCGACGCACGGCCCGCCGAACGACCGGAACGCGCACCCGCACGTCGACTGCACCGGCTCCGTCGCGGTGATCCACAACGGGATCATCGAGAACTTCGCCGCGCTGCGCGCCGAACTGGAGGAGGGCGGGCACGGCCTGGCGTCCGACACCGACACCGAGGCCGTCGCGCACCTGCTGGAGAACGAGCTGAAGGCGGGCGGCGACCTCGCCGAGGCGATGCGCCGTGTCTGCCGCCGGCTGGAGGGCGCGTTCACGCTGGTCGCCGTGCACACCGGTGACCCCGACCTGGTCGTCGGGGCGCGCCGCAACTCGCCGCTCGTCGTCGGTGTGGGGGACGGCGAGAACTTCCTCGCCAGCGACGTCGCCGCGTTCATCGAGCACACCCGCGACGCGATCGAGCTGGGCCAGGACCAGGTCGTCGAGCTGCGCGCCGCCGGGGTGACGGTCACCGACTTCGACGGGCGTCCCGCCGAGGTGAAGGAGTACCACGTCGACTGGGACGTGTCGGCCGCGGAGAAGGGCGGCTACGACTACTTCATGCTCAAGGAGATCGCCGAGCAGCCGCGCGCGGTCGCCGACACCCTGCTCGGCCGGATCGGCGCCGACGGGCGGCTGCGCCTGGACGAGATGCGCATCTCCGACCAGGAGCTCCGCGAGGTCGACAAGATCATCATCGTGGCGTGCGGGACGTCCTACCACGCGGGCCTGATCGCCAAGTACGCGATCGAGCACTGGGCCGGGCTGCCCTGCGAGGTGGAGCTGGCCAGCGAGTTCCGCTACCGCGACCCGATCCTGTCCCCGGCGACGCTGGTCATCGCGATCTCCCAGTCGGGCGAGACGATGGACGCGCTGATGGCCGTCCGGCACGCCCGCGAGCAGAAGGCCAAGCTGCTCGGCATCTGCAACGTCAACGGGTCCACGCTGCCGCGCGAATGCGACGGCGTCCTCTACACCCACGCCGGGCCGGAGATCGCGGTCGCCTCCACCAAGGCGTTCCTCACCCAGCTCGTCGCCGTCTACCTCATCGCGCTCTACCTCGCGCAGGTGCGCGGCACCAAGTGGGGGGACGAGGTGTTCGCCATGGTGCAGCTCCTTGAGCGGATGCCGGAGAAGGTGGAGAAGGTCCTGGAGACCATGGAGCCGGTCCGCGAGCTGGCCCGGTCGCTGGCGGACGAGCACTGCGTGCTGTTCCTCGGCCGCCACGTCGGCTTCCCGGTCGCGCTGGAGGGCGCGCTCAAGCTCAAGGAGCTCGCCTACATGCACGCCGAGGGCTTCGCTGCCGGCGAGCTCAAGCACGGCCCGATCGCGCTCATCGAGGACGACCTGCCGGTCGTGGTGGTCGTGCCGCCGCGGGCGCGGGCCGTCCTGCACGACAAGATCGTGTCGAACATCCAGGAGATCCGCGCCCGCGGCGCCCGGACGATCGTCATCGCCGAGGAGGGCGACGAGTCGGTCGAACCGTACGCGGACACGCTGATCAGCGTGCCGGCCGTCCCGACGCTGCTGCAGCCGCTCGTCACGACCGTCCCGCTGCAGGTGTTCGCGTGCGAGCTGGCCACCGCGAAGGGCCACGACGTCGACCAGCCGCGCAACCTCGCCAAGTCCGTCACGGTCGAGTGAGCAGGCCGGCATATGGCTTGATTGACCCGGCATTGAACTAATGTGAGAATTGGCGTTCCATCGCCCTGTCGATTGGCGCGTCTGACTCACGGGGGTCGTGTTGCGTTTGATTGGTTCTGCCCACATCTCGTCACGGCTGATGATGACGTCCGGCGTCGTCGGAGCGATGGCGTTGATCATTCTATCTCCCATCGCTTTGCGGGGCCTGTTCGCGGGAATCGACGTTGACTGGCCGCTGCTCAGCAATATCGGCCAGACCTATGGGGCGGTGTCGGCATTGTTGGCGGCCGGCGCCTTGGTGGTGCTCGGATTTTCGGTGGCACTGCAGGCCAGGGAGGTACGGCATTCGCGAGAACAGGCCGCGCGCAGTACTCAGTTCGAATTGATGCGGATGATCCTCGATGACCCGGTTTACCGAGAGGTGGTGGGTTGGGGTGCTCAGGAGGGCTTGGCCTCCGATGAGTTCCGGCGAGACATTTATCTCAATCTGCTGCTGAACTGGTGGCGGATGCTTTGGGAGTTCAAGGACATGCCCGAAGTAGAGGTACGAGAGGCTGCGAGGCGGGACGTCTTCTCTGGGAAGGCGGGGCGTGACTACTGGCGTAGGCAGGGGGAGAAACGGCTTTTGTTTGCTAAAACGCGACGGGAGCGGCGATTCGAGGAAATATTCGCCGAGGAGCATGCGGCGGCGATGGTCGCAGAGCCGGTGGAGCCGCCGCCTGATCGGCGAAGGAACGTTCGTAGTGCGGCGGGTCGGCGAGCCGTGATTGCAGCGGCGTTGGGGGCGGGCGCCGTGGCGGGAATGGCCTGTCACCGTCTTCTGTGGCGCTCGCGGGCGGCGTAGCCCTCGTGGGAAAAGCCGAGGTCTTCGGGTAGAGGACCTCGGCTCGCTTCATCTTCCTGCAGGTTCTACGAGGTGCCCTCGTCGAACCTGCTCACTGGGACAGGTCGAATGCTCCTTCTTTCAACCGGTTGATAAAGCCGCTCCATTCTGCTCGGTCGAAGGTCAGGACCGGACTGCGGTCGCCGTGCTTGGCATCCCTCGCCCCGATGAGTCCCGTACACGGTAGTTCGGTTACCTCGACGCAGGTTCCGTTTGCACCACAGTGGGTGCTTCGCCGCCAACTATGCCCGATGACGTCGGAAACAGACACTTCGTGCCTTTCGGTGCTCTGAAGGCCACCTGCCGACTCGTTACCACAAGGCTCGCGCTTCGATGATCCGCTGCCGGGTTTCGGTGGGACTGAGCGCTTGGCTCGCAAGGCTGTTGTGAGCGAGGCGATACATATAGGTGACGCTCTCATCGACAAGGTGGCTGATGGTGATGCTTTCAGTGTGCACGATATCAGGAAAAGTGACATCGTGTGTCGCCGGGAATTCGAGAATAGTGAAGGAGTCTGCCATCACGCGGCGAGGAGCGTCCAATGGAAGTATCCGTAGAGTCACCTGCGGCAAGCCACTTGCAAAAAGCATTCGATCAAGCTGTTCACGCATCATCTCGTCGTTGCCTACTCGCCGTTTCAGTACGGCTTCATCGACGATCAGCACGAGCTGCGGCGGCTGTTGTCGGTACAGAACCTCCTGACGTCTTATCCGCACTTCGACGCGGCGATCGATTTCCTGCGGCGGGATTGTGGATATATCATTGTAGCCTTCGATTACACGCCGTGCGTACCTCCTGGTCTGGAGGAGGCCGGGGACGGAGTTGCCCTCCCACTGCCGAATGGTCCCAGCCTCGGATTCGAGGGCGATGAAGTTCGCGAGCGGGCTCGGCAGGTCGCGGTACTCCTCCCACCATCCGCGCTGCGCGGCGTCGTGCGCCAGGGCGATGAGGTCCTCGTGCCGGGCGCCGTCGATCTCGTACAGCTCCAGCAGCCGCCGCACGTCGCTGATCTTCGCTCCGGTCCGGGCGTTCTCGATCCGGCTGACCTTGGCGGTGGACCAGGTGAGCCGCTCGGCGACCTCGTCCCCGGTGAGACCCCGGCGTTCGCGCAGCCTCCGGAGCTCGGCGGCCAGCCGCCGCTGCCGGACGGAGGGACCTCGGGAAGTGCTCATTGCTGGGGCCTCTCCAGTCCCGGCGGACTGATCTGGGCGCATTCTGCCGCACCTCGGTGCCGCAGTGCGAATACATCGGAGCGGATGAGGAAGATTCTACGACCCATGATTCTTTTGCGCACGTGACACTGAAATTTGCGGCGTAAGTTGCAAATAACCTGCACGGACGCCGCACGAAGGGTTGCCGAACGCGTTCCCGTGGCACCCTAGGGGTGTGATCGACTGGGGGAGTCGCGGATGAGGTACGCGCACGAGGTCGGCAAGGTGCGGACGGCCGAGCGGGCCCTGATGGCCCGGCTCCCCGAGGGCACCCTCATGCAGCGCGCCGCCGCCGGCCTCGCGTCGGTCTGCGCCCGCGTCCTGCCCGCCGTGTACGGGTCCCGCGTCGTCCTCCTGATCGGCGGCGGTGACAACGGCGGCGACGCCCTCTACGCCGGGGCCGGGCTCGCCCGGCGCGGTGCCCGCGTCCAGGCCGTCCAGGCCGGCACCACGATCCACGAGGCCGGGCTGGCGGCGCTGCGGGCCGCGGGCGGGCGGCTCCTGGACGGCGGCGAGGAGCCCGCCATCGCCGCCGCCGACCTCATCATCGACGGCCTCACCGGCATCGGCGGGACGGGCGGTCTCCGCGAACCGCACGCCCGGTACGCCGCGCTGGCCTCCCGGTCCAGCGGAATCGTCGTCGCCTGCGACGTGCCGAGCGGCGTGGACGCGAGCACCGGCCGCGTCGAGGGCACCGCCGTCCACGCCGACGTCACCGTCACGTTCGGGACGCACAAGCCGGGCCTTCTCATCGATCCCGGAGCGTCCTACTGCGGAGTGGTCGAACTGGTCGACATCGGACTGGGCGCCGACCTGCCCGACCCGGACGTCGTCGCGGCCCTCCCGGCGGACGTCCAGCCGCCCGAGCCCGGCGCCGAGTCCGACAAGTACCGCCGGGGCGTCGTCGGCATCCTCGCGGGCGGCGACGCGTTCACCGGCGCGGCCGTGCTGTGCACCGGCGGCGCCGTCCACGGTGGTGCCGGGATGGTCCGCTTCGCCTCGGTCGCGCGCCCGGTGGAGCTCGTCCGGCACCGCTGGCCCGAGGCCGTGACCACGGTGATCGAGCCGGGCCGCCACAACGGCAAGGTCCTGGAGCGCATCGGACGCGTCCAGACCTGGGTCGTCGGCCCCGGCCTCGGCACCGGCGACGCCGCCGAGTCGCTGCTGGAGGCCGCCCTCACCACCGACCTGCCCGTGCTGGTGGACGCCGACGGCCTCACCGTCCTGTCCCGCCGCCGCGACCTGCTGCGCCGCGCCGCCCCGACCGTCCTCACCCCGCACGCCGGTGAACTGTCCCGTCTCATCGCCGCGGACCGCGAGGACATCGAGGCCGCCCGCCTCGACCATGTGCGCCGCGCCGCCGCCGAACTGTCCGCCACCGTCCTGCTCAAGGGCTCGACGACCCTGGTCGCGGAGGCGGACCGTCCCGTCCGCGTGAACCCGACCGGCACTCCCCGCCTGGCGACGGCCGGCACCGGCGACGTCCTGTCCGGCCTGATCGGCGCCCTGCTGGCCGGCGGCCTGCCGGCCCTGGAGGCGGCCGCGTCCGGCGCCTACCTGCACGGCCTGGCCGCCCGCCTGGCCGCCGCCCCGGCCCCGGGCCCCGAAGCCCCGATCAGCGCCTGCGACGTGATCGACGCCCTCCCCGCCGCCTTCCGCGGCGTCGCCTGACCGGCGGCGAACTCCGGGGCGGGCCCACGCGTCCTACCGGGTGTGGAGGGCTGACGGAGCGCTCACTGGACGGCGGCCTCCCGGGCCTGACCTGGCGATAATGCCCGGGCATTGCCGCCGGGACGGCACACTGGGTGACCATGAAGGTTCCTGCGGAGGCGCGCGTCGATCTCGGCGCCATCGGCGCCAACATCGGACTGCTGCGCGAGCGCGCCCGGGGCGCCGAGGTCATGGCCATGGTGAAGGCCGAGGCGTACGGGCACGGGCTGGTCGAGGCGGCGCGGGCCGCGCTCGCCGGGGGCGCGGCATGGCTCGGGGTCGCGAAACTGGCCGAGGCACTGCGGCTGCGGGAGGCGGGTCTCACCGCCCGGACGCTGACGTGCATCGGTGTGCCCGGCGAGCCGTACGAGGAGGCCGTCGCCCGCGACATCGACCTGACCGTGGGGGCGGTGTGGCTGCTGGACGAGATCGTCCGGGCGGCGGAGCGGGCGGGACGCCGGGCGCGCGTCCACCTCAAGGCGGACACGGGCATGTCCCGGGGCGGCGTGAGCGGCGGGGACTGGGAGGCGCTGGTCGACGCGGCGCTGAAGGCGGAGGCCGCCGGCCACGTGCGGGTCGTCGGGGTCATGTCGCACTTCGCCTGCGCGGACGAGCCGGGCCACCCGTCGATCGCCGCGCAGCTCGAAGCGTTCACCGCGATGGTGGCGTACGCGGAGCGCGCGGGAGCGCGGTTCGAGGTCCGGCACATCGCGAACTCGGCCGCCGCGCTGACGCTTCCGGAGGCCCGGTTCGACCTCGTCCGCCCGGGGATCGCGACGTACGGGCTGACACCGGTCCCGGCGCTCGGGACGTTCGGGCTGCGGCCCGCGATGACGCTGGTGGCGGACACCGCGCTGGTCAAGCGGGTCCCAGCAGGTCGTGGAGTGTCGTACGGTCACACGTACACCACTCCGCGGGAGACCAATCTGGCTGTGGTGCCCGTGGGGTACGGCGACGGAATCCCCAGGCACGGGTCCAACCTCCTGGAGGTCCTCGCGGGTGGCCGCCGCAGGACGATCGCCGGACGGGTCTGCATGGACCAGTTCGTCATCGACCTCGGCGACGACCGGCTGTCGGCGGGTGAGGAGATCATCCTGTTCGGGCCGGGCGACCAGGGCGAGCCGACCGCGCAGGAGTGGGCGGACGCGCTGGGAACGATCTCCTACGAGATCGTCACCCGCATCGGGTCCCGGGTGCCGAGGGCGTATCCGGGACGGGCGCTGTAGGGGGCGCGTGCATGGACAGCAAGAGCAAGCGCAGGATCGGCGTCCTCGGCGCCGTCGCGGGCATCGGCGCCGCGGGCGTGGGCGCGGCCGTCGGGCTGCGGCACTTCGCCGTCGGCCGGGTGCGGCTGCAGCCCGACCCGGACGCCGGCGAGCCGTTCGGCGAACTGCGCGGGCGGGAGCTGACCGTCGAGGCCGACGACGGCGTCCCGCTGCACGTGGAGGTGGACGGTCCCGACGACGCCGGGCTCACCCTGGTGTTCTGCCACGGCTACACCCTCAACCAGGACTCGTGGCACTATCAGCGCCGCGACCTGCGGGGGCTGCGGATGGTGTTCTGGGACCAGCGCAGCCACGGCCGGTCGGGGCGCAGCCGGCCGGCGCACGCGACGATCGACCAGACCGGCGACGACCTGTACGCCGTGCTGGGGGCGACCGTGCGCCCGGACGAGCCCGTCATCCTCGTCGGGCACTCCATGGGCGGGATGACGATCATGGCGCTGGCCGAGCGGCATCCCGAGCTGTTCGACCGGCAGGTCGCCGGGGTCGCGCTGGTCAACACCTCCTGCGGTGATCTGGCGGAGATGACGCTGGGGCTGCCGCTGGTGCTGGCGAAGGCCGTCCGGCCGCTGGCGCCCGGGACGCTGCGCGGCCTCGGCCGCCGCCCCGGCCTCGTGGACAAGGCGCGCGGCCTCGGCGCCGACCTCGCGTTCGTCATCACCCGGAAGATGGCGTTCGCCGACAAGTACGTCAGCCCGTCCGTCGTCGACTTCCTGGAGCAGATGATCAGGGCGACGCCGATCGACGTGATCGCGGAGTTCTACCCGGAGCTGATGGGCCACGACAAGAGCGGCTCCCTCGGCGTCCTCGGCAGGGTGCCGGTCCTGGTGCTGGCCGGGGGGCGGGACCGGCTCACCCCGGCCGGGCACTCGCGCCGCATCGCGGAGGTGCTGGCGGACGCGGAGCTGGTAGAGGTGGAAGTGGCCGGGCATGTGCTGCCGCTGGAGTGTCCGGGGGTGGTGACCGGCGGGCTGCGCCGGCTGGTCGAGCGCGTCCGGTCCGAGTACGGCGGGTCCGAGTACGACGAGGAGGAGCGCACCGCGTGAACGCGATCACCGTCACCGTCCCGACCGCGGCGGACATGCACGAGCTGGGCGTGCGCCTTGCCGGGCTGGTCCGCGCGGGCGACCTGCTGGTGATGACGGGTGACCTGGGTGCGGGCAAGACGACGCTCACCCAGGGCATCGGCGAGGGCCTGAAGGTGCGGGGCCCGATCACCTCGCCGACGTTCGTCATCGCGCGGGTGCATCCGTCGCTCGCGGGCGGGCCGCCGCTGGTGCACGTCGACGCTTACCGGCTGGGGGGTTTCGCGGAACTGGACGATCTCGATCTCGACGCGTCGGTCGCGGAATCGGTGACGGTCGTGGAATGGGGAGAAGGGCTCGCCGAGGGCCTTGCCGAAGATCGTCTGGAAGTGATCATTTCACGCGGAGCCGGGTCCGGCGAGGAGCGCGAAGTAAGGATCGTCGGGGTCGGTCATCGCTGGTCTGACCTGGAACTCGACGCCGGATGACAGGTGTCCGGCAACTTCTGCGTTTTTCGCCGGGCGGGTTGAGCCACTTTACGGTTGCGTGTCGTACTCTTTGCCGGAACGAACCCCACTACGCGACATATCGTTTTCCTCAGCAGGAGTGGAACCGGTGAGTGGTAGCGATCGCAGCGGCAGTGACCGCGACAGCTACCGCGGCTTGGGCGGTGGCCAGGGGCAAGGCGGCGGTTACCGGCCGGACGGCGGTGGATACGGCACGCCCTATCAGGAGGAGAGTGGCCCCTACCGGCGCGAGGCCGACCCGTACCAGCGGGACAGCGGTCCGTATCAGCGGGAGACCGGCCCGTACCAGACCGGTAGCGGCGATTACCGGTCCGGCTCCGGCGGATATCGCACCGACACCGGCGGCCATCGGACCGGCACCGGCGGCTACCGCGCGGACGGCGGCTACCCGCGCGGCAGCGGCGGATCCCGCACCGGCAGCCACCGGGTCGCGCGCAGGCGCCGCGGCGGACGGCACTGGGCCGCGATCCTCGCGGGGGCCGGCGCGGGCGTCGGCGTCTGCGTCCTCGCCGTGTTCCTCGTGCTGAGCGGCGCCGGCGCGGACAAGGAGAAGGACGGCGGCCAGATCGTCGGCAGCGGCGCCACCGAGAACTCCCCGGCGGCCAAGGGCGAGCGCACCCTCGTTCCCGACTCCTGCACGATCGTCGGGCAGGGCCTCATCGACAGGCTCGCCCCCGGCTCAGAGCGCACCCAGGCCGACAACTACCAGGGCAACGACCAGCAGAACCAGTGTGTGTGGGGCGCCTACACGGGCGACAACAAGCGCCAGCTCACCATCGAGTTGCGCACGATCGCCGGGAGCGGCGGCCAGACGCCCACGGGCACCGCCGTCAAGACGTTCATGGCCGAGCGCGCCGCGGACGAGTCCGGCAAGGCACTGCTGAGCGGCCAGAAGCTCACCGAGAAGATCCGCCTGACGGGCGTCGGCGACGACGGCTACATCGTCTACAGCGTCGACGACAAGCAGGGAGCGGGCGAGGCCGTCGGCAACGTCCGGCTGGTGAACGTCCTCATCACGATTCACTACTCGGGCTCCAACTCCGGCGACCCGCTGTCGTCGAAGGCCGCCACCGGTGGCGCCACCGAGGTCGCCAAGGCCGTGGTGGAGGCCCTCAACCAGGGCTGAGCCATTCCCGCCGACCGGTAGGCTTACAATCCGTGCTGGTCTTGGCTTTCGACACCGCAACCGCCGCGATCACCGTGGCGCTGTACGAGTGGACTCCGGGCGAGGGTGCCGTGCCGCGCGGTGTGGCCGAGGCCGTCGACCGGCGCAGGCACACCGAACTGCTCACCCCCTCCATCGCGGCGGTGATGGCGGAGGCCGGGGCGGCGCCGGACGACCTGAGCGCCATCGCCGTCGGTGTCGGGCCTGGACCGTACACGGGTCTGCGTGTCGGCCTGGTCAGCGCCCGCGCCATGGGCGAGGCCCTGACCATCCCCGTGCACGGTGTCTGCACGCTGGACGTCATCGCCTGGGCCACCGGGCGTGCGGAGCCGTTCGTCGTCGCCACCGACGCCCGCCGCAAGGAGGTCTACTGGGCGCGGTACGACTCGTTTCGCACGCGCGTCACCGGCCCGGCCGTGGGCCCGCCGTCGGACGTCCCGGAAGGGCTCCCCGTCGTCGGCGAGGGGGCGGCCCTGTACCCGGAGATCCTCGGCGATTCCTGCCACGACCCCCTGCTCCCCACCGCCAGTGCCCTCGCGGAACTGACCGTCGCCCGCCTCGCGGGCCTCAAGGGACCCGGCCTCCTCCCCCCGGAACCGCTCTACCTGCGCAGACCGGACGCGAGGGAGCCCGGCCCCCGCAAGAAGGTGACTCCCGCATGACCGGCGTCGTCCTGCGGCCCATGACCGGCGCGGACCTGCCCGCCGTCCACCGCCTGGAGCGGCTGCTGTTCCCCGAGGACGCCTGGAGCGAGGAGATGCTCCGCGGCGAGCTCGCCGACCAGCCCCGCACCCGCCACTACGTCGTCGCGGAGGGCCCCGGCGGCGAGATCGTCGGCTACGCGGGCCTCGCCGCGGCCGGAGGGCAGGCCGACGTGCAGACCATCGGGGTGCGCGCCGACCACCGCAAGAACGGCATCGGCGCCGCGCTGCTCACCGAACTGCTGGACGAGGCCGTACGCCGGGGCAGCGAGGCGGTGTTCCTGGAGGTCCGCGCCGACAACGACGCGGCCCGCCGCCTCTACGAGCGGTTCGGCTTCGCCAGGGTGGGTCTCCGCAAGCGCTACTACCAGCCCTCGAACGTGGACGCGATCGTCATGAGCCGCCGGTTCACGCCGCGTCCGCCCATGGGTTTCAACAGGGAGAACACGTGATTCGGGACGAGCCGCTGGTGCTCGGGATTGAGACCTCGTGCGACGAGACCGGGGTCGGGATCGTGCGGGGGCACACCCTGCTCGCGGACGCCATCGCCTCCAGCGTCGACCAGCACGCCCGGTTCGGCGGCGTCGTGCCGGAGGTCGCGTCCCGCGCGCACCTGGAGGCGATGGCGCCGACCGTGGAACGCGCGCTGGCGGACGCCGGCGTGAGGTTCGCCGACGTGGACGCGTTCGCGGTCACCGCCGGCCCCGGCCTGCCGGGCGCCCTCATGGTCGGCGTCGCCGCCGCCAAGGCGTACGCGCTGTCGCTGGGCAAGCCGCTGTACGGCGTCAACCACCTGGCCGCGCACGTGTGCGTCGACCAGCTCGAACACGGCCCGCTGCCCAAGCCGTGCGTCGCGCTCCTGGTGTCGGGCGGCCACTCCTCGATCCTCCTCGTCCCGGACGTGGCGGCCGATGTCCGCTCGCTCGGCAGCACGGTGGACGACGCGGCGGGTGAGGCGTTCGACAAGGTCGCCCGCGTCCTCGACCTCGGCTTCCCGGGCGGCCCGGTCATCGACCGCATGGCCCGCGAGGGCGACCCGGCCGCGATCGCGTTCCCGCGCGGCAAGTACAAGGACGGCACCTACGACTTCTCGTTCTCCGGCCTGAAAACGGCCGTGGCCCGCTGGGTCGAGGCCAAGGAGCGCGCCGGCGAGCCCGTTCCGGTCGCCGACGTCGCCGCGTCCTTCCAGGAGGCGGTCGTGGACGTCCTCACGCAGAAGGCACTGAAGGTCTGCAAGGACAACGGCGTCCACGACCTCCTGATCGGCGGCGGCGTGGCCGCCAATTCCCGCCTGCGCGCCCTGGCGGCCGAACGCTGCGAAGCGGCCGGCGTCCGCCTCCGCGTCCCCCGCCCCAAACTGTGCACCGACAACGGCGCGATGGTGGCCGCCCTGGGGTCCGAACTGGTCGCCACCGGCAGAGCGCCCTCGGCCCTGGACCTGCCGGCCGACTCCAGCCTCCCCATAGAGTCCATCACCCTCTGACCCTGCACCCTCTGGCTTCGGGGTCAGCAGTCGGCCAGGAGCCTGCTCAGGTAGTCCTCGTAGAGGGGGACTGCCGCCTCGTCCAAGGGGCGGTCGTCGGTTTCGGGGAGCAGGTCCAGGAGGCAGCGGACGTCCCAGTAGGGGTCGTGGAGGTGGCCGCCGGAGACCTGGTCGAAGGCGGACAGGAAGCGGTCGGCGACGGACGGGCCGTAGCGGAGGGCCAGGCCGCGGCGCATGCGGGCGATGTCGACGGCGGCGGGGCCGGACGAGGCGTCCGACCAGTCGACGACGCCGGTGAGCCTGCCGTAGGACCACAGGGTGTTGTCGGTGTGGTAGTCGCGGTGGATGAAGCGGGCGGGCGCCTCGGGGGCGGGCCGGGCGGCGACCTCGAAGGCGCGTTCCCACAGGGCGGGGCGGAGCGCGTGCTCGGGCGGGCGGCGCACGTCGAGCCGGTTGTGCGGGACGTACGGCGGCATCGTGGCCGCGCCGTTCAGCGCGTGCACCGGCAGCAGCGCGGCGGCCCACTGGATGAGGTATTCGGGCAGGTCGTCGGGGGACGGGCGGGGCGGGTGGCCGCCGAGCCGGGTGACGAGCAGGGCGGGGACGTCACAGTAGGCGCCCGCGGGGTCGGCGGCGACGAGCTGCGGGGTGGGGATCTCGCAGCCGGCGAGGAGGGCGAGCGCGGCGATCTCGCGTTCGGGGGAGAAACCGGCGTCGCCGGGGGAGCGGCGTGCCGGGTCGCGGGCCGTCCAGCGGCGCAGGACGAGACGGTGGGCGCTGCCGGAGCCGCTCTCCACGAGGAGGGCGTGGTTGGTGTGCGCCGTGCCGCCTGCGAGGGGCCGCACCATGCGGACTTCGGCGCCCTTGCCGAGGCAGTTCTCGACCCAGCGCAAAGTGGTGGGGCCGGGTGGGGCGCCGGTCGGCAGGCAGGGGGCCGGTGTGTGAGTCACCTGATCCATGAAAACGGATTCCGAAGGGTGTTGGGAGTGATTTTCCGAGGACGTATCGTGACAAACTGCACGTCATCGGGATGGTTGGTCGGTGCGGCTTCGGTCGTCGCGGCGGTTGACCGGACAAATGCCACGGATTCCGTTGGGCATCCGAGTGGACCGGGCGGGGCCCGCATCGGACGCCGCGCGGTTCGGGTCAGCGGGCGGTGCGGCTCGGCGATCTCCGGCGTGCCGGGGAGCCGGCCGATCCGCTCGGACATCTCGCCGAGATCGGTCGATCCCCGGTCCACGGGAAGTTGTGCCTCGTTTCCACCCAATGCTCCTTCGTGTGCCGGCGCGACGAAATGATGCACGGCAGATGAATCGCTGAGATGGCCACTGTAGTGCGCACACGGAGCGCCGCTGAAAACGAGGGGCAGAGAAGAATGTGAGTTCTGTGGAATGTGCCTCTTATCCGGCTGGGGTGAATAGAGAGAAACGGCCGGGTACAGGTTGTTCTCCCGCTTCGCGGCCATCGGGGTGATCATGGTGACGGGGTGGTGCGGACGGTGGGGGACGTGTCCGCGCATCACGCCCGAAATCAGCGGCTCCCGAACCGGTGGCGAATACGGGTGGCCGGCACGTGTCGGCCGGGCCGTGGCGCCGTGCGTCGCTTTCGGACGGCATTCCGATGAACCCGCCTTGGTGTTTTCGGCCGGGCGTAAGATCTTCGGAAAGGGTCATGACCGGCCGCGGTGCCGGGCGGGTCACCGGCCCGGGACCGGACGGGTGAGGAGCGCGACCGGGTCGCGTCCGACACGGGTCACGACCAGGGTGAGCTCCTGCGCGCCCCGGCCCGCCTTGCGTCCGCCGAAGCCGAGGTCGCGGCGCAGCCGGTCGACGTCCACGGCCGAGCCGCGCTTCTTGACGGTCAGCACGCCGATCCCGCGGCGCCGCAGCTCCGCGCGCAGGCGCTTCACGGAGAACGGCATCACGTCCTCGACCTCGTAGGCGGTCGCGAACGGTGTCGGACGCAGCCGGTCGGACGTGATGTAGGCGATGTGCGGGTCCGCTAGCCCGCCGTCCACCAACTGGGCGACCTCACCCACCAGATGGGCGCGGATCACCGCTCCATCGGGCTCGTACAGGTAACGCCCCCACGCGCGCACATCCGGGTCGTCCAAGCCCTGCGGGGTCAGCGTCGAGACCTCCGGATCGATGTCGGATGAGAGCAGGGTGGCCCGGCGCTCCACGTCCCCTGCGAGCTCACCCAGCCAGAGGGCCGCCTCCTTAACGTCACCGTGGACCGAGATCCACTCGGCCTCCGCGCTGTCCGGCACGGCCTCATGCGGAATGCCCGGCGCCACCTTCACGCACGCCGCAGGCACCTTCGCGGCCATGTCCAGGACGGCATCAAGCGGCGGCTCGTAGGAGCGGGGATCGAAGACCCTGCCCCGGGCAGTACGGCGTCCAGGGTCGGCGAACAGCGCGTCGAACTCGTCCAGGGCGGCCCCGTCCAAAGAGACCTTGGTCGCGTCCCCCACGCGCACAGGGGCGTCCAGTCCGAAAACGGCCACGTTCGCCCGCGCCACCTCAGCCGTCAGCGGGTCGAGTTCCACACCCTCCCCGGCAAGGCCCGCGCGCCCGCGTGCGAGGAGATCCGCTCCTATCCCGCATCCCAGTTCCAGCACACGCGCGCCGTCCAGGCGAGCAGCGAACCGCCGGGCACGATGCGCCGCCACACTCGCCCGGGTCGCCTGCTCAAGCCCCGCCTGCGTGAAGTACATGCGGCCGGCGTCCGCGCCGAACTTGGCCCGCGCCCGCTCCCGCAACCGCACCTGCGTGAGCGCCGCCGCGACGAGCGCGGGATCGTGCCGTTCGCGCAGCCGCGTCGCCGTGCCGAGCAGACCGTCCTCGCTCAGGTCCGCGGCGGATGCCTCGCTGAGGACCGCCTGGCCGGAGGGGGCGAGCAGAGCCCGGAACGACGCGATGTCCACAAAGAGAAGTTAGCCGCCGGTGAACACCGCCGGGCTCCTCCGTGTCCGTGTTGACGGGCTCCCGGGCACGGAATAGTCTCCATGACTGGCACTCTCGTACTGAGAGTGCCAACAAGCGACAAGGTCGGTCTGGCACCCGCGACGACAGGCCGGTCCAGGGTCGCCTCTTCTGCCACATGTGCTGGCCGGTCATCCATGGCCGGCCGAGGACCAATCGAAGGGGAGGTCAGATCGTGACGACCGCCACCAAGGTTGCTCTCAAGCCGCTTGAGGACCGCATCGTCGTCCAGCCGCTTGAGGCCGAGACCACCACCGCGTCGGGTCTGGTGATTCCGGACACGGCCAAGGAGAAGCCCCAGGAGGGCACCGTCCTTGCCGTTGGCCCGGGTCGTGTCGACGACAAGGGCGAGCGTATCCCGGTCGACGTGAAGGTCGGCGAGGTCGTGCTTTACAGCAAGTACGGCGGCACCGAGGTCAAGTACAACAACGAGGAGTACCTCGTTCTCTCCGCCCGCGACGTGCTCGCGGTCATCGAGAAGTAATCACCGAGAACGTGATGCACCCGCCCCGGTCGGCGCCGCCTTCGGCGGGCCCGCCGGGGCGGATCGCGTGGAGAGGAGTATCCGCATGGCGAAGATCCTGGAGTTCGATGAGGACGCTCGCCGGGCTCTTGAGCGCGGCGTCAACGCTCTCGCGGACGCCGTCAAGGTGACGATCGGCCCGCGCGGCCGCAACGTCGTCATCGACAAGAAGTTCGGGGCGCCGACGATCACCAACGACGGCGTCACCATCGCCCGCGAGGTCGAGCTGGAGGACCCCTACGAGAACCTCGGGGCCCAGCTCGCCAAGGAGGTGGCGACCAAGACCAACGACATCGCGGGCGACGGCACCACCACGGCGACCGTCCTGGCGCAGGCGATGGTCCGGGAGGGCACCCGCAACGTGGCGGCCGGCGCGTCGCCGCTCGCGCTCAAGCGCGGTATCGACGCGGCCGCCCAGTACGTGTCCGACCGGCTCCTCAAGTCGGCCCGCGAGGTCGAGGAGAAGGGCGAGATCGCGCACGTCGCGACCATCTCCGCGCAGGACCCGCAGATCGGCGAGCTGATCGCCGAGGCGTTCGAGAAGGTCGGCAAGGACGGTGTCATCACCGTCGAGGAGGCCCACACCATGGGCCTGGAGCTGGAGTTCACCGAGGGCCTCCAGTTCGACAAGGGCTACCTGTCGCCGCACATGGTGACCGACCCCGAGCGCATGGAGGCCGTCCTGGAGGACGCCTACGTGCTCATCGTGGACGGCAAGATCTCCAACGTGCAGGAGTTCCTGCCGCTGGCCGAGAAGGTCGCGCAGACCAAGAAGCCGCTGCTCGTGGTGGCCGAGGACGTCGAGGGCGAGGCCCTGGCGCTGCTGGTCGCCAACAAGATCCGCGGCACGTTCACGTCCGTCGCGGTGAAGGCGCCGGGCTTCGGCGACCGCCGCAAGGCGATGCTGGGCGACATGGCCACCCTGACCGGCGGCCAGGTCGTCAGCGAGGCCATCGGCCTCAAGCTCGACTCCATCGGGCTGGAGGACCTCGGCCGCGCCCGCCGGATCACCGTCACCAAGGACAACACCACCATCGTCGATGGTGAGGGCTCCGCGGAGGACGTGAGCGCGCGGATCAACCAGATCAAGGTCGAGATCGAGAACAGCGACTCCGACTGGGACCGCGAGAAGCTCCAGGAGCGCCTGGCCAAGCTGGCCGGCGGGGTCTGCGTGCTGCGTGTCGGCGCCGCCACCGAGGTGGAGCTGAAGGAGAAGAAGCACCGCCTGGAGGACGCCATCTCGGCGACCCGCGCGGCGATCGAGGAGGGCATCGTGTCCGGCGGCGGCAGCGCGCTGGTCCACGTCGCCAAGGAGGGCTTCGACGCGCTCGGCCTGTCCGGCGACGAGGCCACCGGCGCCGAGGCCGTCCGCCGTGCGCTCAGCGAGCCGCTGCGCTGGATCTCCGAGAACGCCGGCCAGGAGGGCTACGTCGTCGTCTCCAAGGTGCAGGAGCTGAAGGCCGGGCACGGCTACAACGCCGCCACCGGCGAGTACGGCGACCTGGTCGCCCAGGGCGTCATCGACCCGGTGAAGGTCACCCGCTCGGCGGTCACCAACGCCGCCTCGATCGCGGGCATGCTGCTCACCACCGAGGTGCTCGTGGTCGACAAGCCGGAGGAGGCCGAGGAGGCCGCCGGCGGCGGTCACGGCCACGGCCACGGTCACGGCCACTGATCGCCTTCCGGACGGGTCCGTCCCGTCCGGAGCGCGTCGGCAGACCCCCGTCCCGTCCCGGGCCGGGGGTCTTGCCTTTATGTCGGCTAATGGGGTGTTCGTCACCTAATGGGCCATTTAAGATTCGGTAACGCCGGGCAGTCAGATGAACGCGTGGAGTAATAACCCCAGGTTCGTTCCAGCACTGTGACCATTCCGTTGTAAAGGACGGGGCAGACATGACCGGCGGTGCTGGGCATCATGCTTGACGTGACCGAGGGATGCTACGCCGGGACCATGACCGCGCGCGCTGCCGAACCCTCGGGAGGGCCCGCCCCTCCACAGCCCCGCGACCCCGGCCGCGGGGCGCGGGCCCGGCGCGCGGCGGACAGTGCCGACGGCGATCTCAGGGAACTGGCGAACCTCGCCGTGCAGGGCGACCCGAGCGCGATCGAGGTCCTCATCGCCGAGGTGCGCCCCATGGTCGTCCGGTACTGCCGGGCCCGGCTCGGACGGATCTCCGGGCAGTACCACATCGCCGACGACGTGGCCCAGGAGGTCTGCATCGCGGTCGTGTCGGCCCTGCCCCGCTACCGTGACATGGGCCGCCCCTTCGCGTCCTTCGTCTTCGGCATCGCCGCGCACAAGATCGCGGACGCGCTGCGCAGCGCGGTCCGCGCGGCCGTCCCCACCGAGGACCTGCCGGACGGTCCGGACGACCGCCCGGGGCCCGAGGAGACGGTGGTCCGCTGCATCGAGGCCCAGCGCGCCCGCGACCTGCTGACGCGGCTGCCCGACCACCAGCGCGAACTGGTGCTGCTGCGGGTCGTCGCGGGCCTGTCGGCCGAGGAGACCGGCAACGTGCTCGGCATGTCCGCGGGCGCGGTGCGGGTCGCGCAGCACCGGGCCCTCACCCGGCTCCGGGCAATGGCCAGAGAGGAGTCGATCGCTTGACGGAGCGAGGCCCCCGTACCGGCATCGGGGGCGCCCCGAATCCGGCCGGGTCCTCGCACTCCGGCGATGCCCCGGCGCCGGCGGGCCGCCCGCCCGCCGCCGTCCCGGCCGTGGACCTGGCCGCGGTCCGCCGTACCGACGCGCTCATCGAGGCGCTGGCCGCGCGGCGCGCCGTCCGCCCCGAGGGCGGGGCCGGACGCCAGGCCGACGACTCCGACCCGGCGGTGCGGCTGCTGCGCGCACTGATCATCGACGTGGACGACCAGGACCCCGGCCGCGACGGCGACCCCGGCCCGTCCGCACCGCCGCCCGCGCCGCCCGGCCCCGGTTCCCGCCGCCGGGGGTCGCGCACGATCGTGGCCTTGGGCGTGGCGGGTGCCGTCCTCGCCAGCACCGGCGTCGCGGCGGCGGGCGGCGGCGTCGCCGACCGCACGTCCGCGGCCCCGGTGCCGAGCGCGTCCGGCATCTCGGGGAAGGCGGACAAACCCGTCCGCGACCTCGATGCCGAGACGCGTACCCGCCCGCAGGCCGCCGCCCGTCCCGCACCGGCGCCCCCGGCGGCGCGCGAGCCGTCCGGCGACCCGGAACGCGAGGACATGGCGCGCCTCAAGCGGCGCCTGGAGTACCTGTTCCCGCCCCGTCCCCGCGCCGGCCGCCCGGATGTCCCCACCCTGATCACGCGCTCGGCCCCGGCCGCCCGTCCGAACACCCCGCCGGACGACGACCCGCTCCGCCGCCTGGACGACCTGCGCCGCGAAGCCGGGAAACAGGCGAACCGCTACGACAACCCCCGCTGGGACGACTAACGGCCCGCTGGGACGACTAGCGGGCGGCCAGGGCGGCGGGGTCAGCCGTCGTCGCGTCCCTCTTCGCTGTCGATCACGCCATCGACGTAGCCGCGGGCGTATTCCCAGCTCACGTAGTCGACGGGATCGGGGGACAGGGCGGGTTCGTGCACGCGGGGCAGGCCCTCGTCCAGCAGGTGGCGCAGGTTTCCGTGCAGCAGTTCCCAGTCGATGTAGTGGAGTTTGCCGCAGTCGCCGCAGTCGACGGTGAGCCCGCGCACCCCGAGCGGCTCCAGCAGGGCCCGGAACACCTCCAGGTCGGCGATGTCGGCCAGCACGTCCTCCCGCTCCGTCACGCTGAGCGGAGCGGTATCGCCACCTGGGTCGCCGAGCGCCGCCGCCGGGTCATCCGGATCTCCGGCGAACGGGTCGAGCGGTGCGTCATCGTGCACACTCCCACGCTACTGCGGGACGCCCCGCGAGGTGCACCCCCCGAGTCTTCTTTGTGCGTGAACAATCACGCGGCGTGCGCGCGTGTCCGAAATAGGCCGGGAATGTTCAGGACCGTCCTGCTTGTTGCGTGATGTCAGCAAGACCACGCGGCGGTCGCGGGCAACAGCCCGTCCCGGCGCGGGCGCACGCCCTACCATGGAAGCAGGGCCCTCGCGACCTGGCCCGATGCCGCCACCACCACGGGAAGGTTGTCATGAACCCCGCCGCCGAGCCCGACAAGTTCCTCCCGCAGGGCCTGACCTTCGACGATGTGCTCCTGCTGCCGGGCTACTCCGACATGCAGCCCGGCGAGGCCGACACCACGACCCGCCTCACCCGCGAGATCTCGCTGCGCATCCCGCTCGTCTCGGCGGCGATGGACACCGTGACCGAGGCCCGGACGGCGGTCGCGATGGCGCGGCAGGGCGGCATCGGCGTCCTGCACCGCAACATGCCGATCGAGGAGCAGGCCGAGGAGGCCGACCGGGTCAAGCGGTCCGAGTCCGGGATGATCACCAACCCGGTGACCTGCCTGCCGGACGCCACGCTCGCCGACGTCGAGGCCCTGTGCGCGCACTACCGGATCTCCGGCGTGCCGGTCACCGATGTGCGGGGCGTCCTGGTCGGCATCGTGACCAACCGTGACATGCGCTTCGAGTCGGACCTGTCCCGTCCGGTCCGCGAGGTCATGACGCCGATGCCGCTGGTGACCGCGCCGGTGGGCGTGTCGCGGGACGAGGCGTTCCGATTGCTGCGGGGCAACAAGGTGGAAAAGCTCCCGCTGGTGGACGCCGACGGCCGGCTCAAGGGCCTGATCACCACCAAGGACTTCACCAAGAGCGAGCAGTATCCCAACTCCACCAAGGACGCCGGCGGGCGGCTGCTCGTCGCCGCGGCCGTCGGTGTCGGCGAGGACGCCGTCCGCCGTGCCCGCGCCCTGATCGAGGCCGGCACCGACGTGATCATCGTGGACACCGCGCACGGCCACTCCAAGGGCGTCGCCGACACCATCGCCGCGATCAAGGGGAGCTCGTCCGTCCAGGTCGTCGGCGGCAACGTCGCCACCTACGCGGGCGCGAAGACCCTGGTGGAGGCGGGCGCCGACGCGGTCAAGGTCGGCGTCGGCCCCGGCTCGATCTGCACCACCCGCGTCGTCGCCGGCGTCGGCGTCCCGCAGATCACCGCGATCCACGAGGCGTCCCGCGCGGCGAAGGAGGCGGGCGTCCCGGTGATCGGGGACGGCGGCGTGCAGTACTCCGGTGACATCGCCAAGGCCCTGGTCGCGGGCGCCGACACGGTGATGCTCGGCAGCCTGCTCGCCGGCATCGAGGAGTCCCCGGGCGAGCTGATCTTCGTCCACGGCAAGCAGTACAAGTCGTACCGCGGCATGGGCTCGCTCGGCGCGATGCGCAACCGCGAGCGCGGCGCCTCGTTCTCCAAGGACCGCTACGCGCAGGCCGACGTCACCTCCGAGGAGAAGCTGATCCCCGAGGGCGTCGAGGGCCAGGTGCCCTACCGCGGCCCGCTCGCCAACGTCGCGCACCAGCTCGTCGGCGGCCTCCACCAGTCCATGTGGTACGCGGGGACGCGCACGATCCCCGAACTCCAGGAGCGCGGCCAGCTCATGCGCATCAGCGTCGCCGGCCTCCGCGAAAGCCACCCCCACGACATCCAGATGACGGTGGAAGCCCCGAACTACCAGGGCCGCTGACGCCCGCCGCCCGTGCGACGTGCCGGGACGGGTGACGTAAGCTCTTCCGGGGCTTGGTTCCGGGGTCGCCGGGAACACCGATCACGTGGAGGAAGGGCGCAGTGGCTGCTGAGGTGGAGATCGGCCGTGGCAAGAGCGGCCGCCGGGCGTACGCCTTCGACGACATCGGCATCGTGCCGTCCCGCCGGACGCGCGATCCCAAGGAGGTCAGCGTCGCCTGGCAGATCGACGCCTACCGGTTCGAGATCCCGCTGCTCGTCGCCCCGATGGACAGCGTCGTCAGCCCCGCCACCGCGATCGCCGTCGGCCGGCTCGGCGGCCTCGCCGTCCTCGACCTCGAAGGGCTGTGGACCCGGTACGAGAGCCCCGAGCCGCTGCTCGCCGAGATCGCCTCGCTGGACGACGCGGGTGCCACCCGGCGGCTCCAGGAGATCTACACCGAGCCGATCAAGGAGGAGCTGATCGGCCGCCGGATCCAGGAGGTCCGGGACGCGGGCGTCACCGTCGCGGCTCGGCTGTCGCCGCAGCGCACCGCGCAGTTCCACAAGGCCGTCATCGACGCGGGCGTCGACCTGTTCGTGATCCGCGGGACGACCGTGTCCGCCGAGCACGTGTCGGGACGCGCCGAGCCGCTGAACCTCAAGCAGTTCATCTACGACCTCGACGTCCCCGTGATCGTCGGCGGCTGCTCCACCTACACGGCCGCGCTGCACCTGATGCGCACCGGCGCGGCCGGGGTGCTGGTCGGGTTCGGCGGCGGTTCCGGGCACACGACCCGGACCGTCCTCGGCGTGGCCGTCCCGATGGCCACCGCGGTCGCGGACGTCGCCGCCGCCCGCCGCGACTACATGGACGAGTCCGGCGGACGGTACGTCCACGTGATCGCCGACGGCGGCATGGTCAACAGCGGCGACATCGCCAAGGCGTTCGCCTGCGGCTCCGACGCCGTGATGGTCGGGTCGCCGTTCGCCCGTTGCGCCGAGGCGCCCGGACGCGGCTACCACTGGGGCAGCGAGGCGCACCACGGCGACGTCCCGCGCGGCACCCGCCTCGAACTCGGGACGATCGGGACGATGGAGCAGATCCTGCACGGGCCGTCCCATGTCGCGGACGGCTCCATGAACCTCATCGGCGCGCTGCGCCGCGCCATGGCGACCTCCGGTTACACGGAGCTGAAGGAGTTCCAGCGGGTCCAGGTCGTGGTGGCTCCCCGCCGGTCCACCGACTGAGCGGACCCCCTCGCGCGTCGGGGTTTGTCCCGGCTGTTGGACCTCCCCGGAGGGAACTCGATCGTTTCCGGGGTGGGCCCATCCCTACTCTTGGGTAGGTACTGCTGGGAAACCGAACGCTATGGGGGGATATGCGATGACGGCATCACCGGTGACCGGCCTTGGAAGCTCGCGGCTGGGCCCTGCCGAGCGGGCCGCGGCGCTCGACCGCATGGCGCGCGAGGAGTTCGACGTCGTCGTCGTGGGCGGCGGCATCGTCGGCGCGGGCGCGGCGCTGGACGCGGCCACCCGGGGACTGTCGGTCGCGGTGGTCGAGGCCCGCGACTTCGCGTCAGGAACGTCGTCGCGCTCGTCCAAGCTGATCCACGGCGGGCTGCGCTACCTGGAGCAGTACAACTTCGACCTCGTCCGGGAGGCGCTGACCGAGCGCAGCCTGCTGCTGCAGCAGATCGCGCCGCATCTGGTGCAGCCCGTCCCGTTCCTGCTGCCGACCACCCACCGCGTGTGGGAACGCGCGTACTTCGGCGCCGGTGTGGCGCTGTACGACGTGCTGGCGTTCCAGATGGGCAGCACCCGGGGCGTCCCGCACCACCGGCACCTGACCCGGCGCGGCGCGCTGCGGCTCGCGCCGTCCCTGCGCAAGGACGCCTTCACGGGCGCGATCCAGTACTGGGACGCGCAGGTCGACGACGCCCGCTACGTCATGACCGTGCTGCGGACGGCCGCCGAGTACGGCGCCCAGATCGCGTCCCGCACCCAGTGCGTCGGCTTCCTCCGCGAAGGGGAGCGCGTCACCGGCCTGCGCATCCGCGATCTCGAAGCGAACACGACCAGCGAGGTCCGCGCCAAGCAGGTCGTCAACGCCACCGGAGTGTGGACGGACGACATCCAGGAACTCGTCGGCGGTCGCGGCCAGATCCACGTGAAGGCGTCGAAGGGCATCCACCTCGTCGTCCCGAAGGACCGCATCCACTCCTCGGCGGGCATCATCCTGCGCACGGAGAAATCCGTCCTGTTCGTGATCCCGTGGGGGCGCCACTGGATCATCGGCACCACCGACACCGCCTGGGACCTCGACCGGGCCCACCCCGCCGCCTCCAAGGCCGACATCGACTACGTCCTGGACCACGTCAACGCCGTCCTCAACACCCCCCTCACCCACGACGACGTGGAGGGCGTCTACGCGGGCCTGCGCCCGCTGCTCACCGGGGAGACCGAGGAGACCTCCAAGCTCTCCCGCGAGCACGTCGTCGCGCACCCCGTCCCCGGCCTGGTCCTCGTCGCCGGCGGCAAGTACACCACGTACCGCGTCATGGCCAAGGACGCCATCGACGCCGTCGCCCACGGCCTCGACGGCAAGATCCCCCAATCCTGCACGGACCGCGTGCCCCTCGTCGGCGGTGACGGCTTCCAGGCCATGTGGAACGCCCGCCACCGCCTGGCCGCCCGCTCCGGCCTGCACGTGGCCCGCGTCGAGCACCTTCTCCGCCGCTACGGCACCCTCGTGGACGACCTGCTCGACCTGATCTCCGACAAGCCCGACCTGGGCAAACCGCTGACCGGCGCCGAGGACTACCTCCGCGCCGAGGTCGTCTACGCCGCCACCCACGAGGGCGCCCGCCATCTCAACGACGTCCTGGCCCGCCGCACCCGCATCTCCATCGAGACCTGGGACCGCGGCGTGGGCGTCGCGCAGGAGGCCGCCGACCTCCTCACCCCCGTCCTCGGCTGGTCCAAGAAGCAGCGCGACCGCGAGATCGAGTACTACCGCAAGCGGGTGGAAGCCGAACGAGCCTCCCAGACCCAGGACGGCGACCAGGAAGCCGACGCCCACCGCCGAGGCGCCCCCGACATCGTCCCAATCGCCACCCCCTGACCTGGGAACGGAACCGGGTGGGGCATATCACTGCAAGTAGTGCGTTACTTGCGGGTAGCAAAAATGATCGCGGGGTCCTACGCTGCCTGCATGGCATCCCCCACGGTCCCTGCCAAAGGTGCGGCAGAGCACAGGCTCCCCCAGCCCCTGATCGACCGGCTGGCCTCCCACGTCGTCTCGGACGGCACCGACAGCGCGACGATCCCCAGCCCGTTCACGGGTGAGCCCCTCGCGACCGTTCCGCTCTCCGGTGCCGGCGACGTCCGCGGGGCCTATGAGCGCGCCCGCGAGGCACAGCGGGCCTGGGCGGCGCTGCCGGCCGGCGAGCGGGTCAAGCCGTTCCTCCGCCTGGCGGACGCGCTGGTCGACCGGCGTGCGGAGATCCTCGACATCATCCAGCTGGAGACCGGCAAGGCGCGCCGCCACGCGATGGAGGAGTTCCTCGATGTGGCGCTGTGCTCGCTGTACTACGCCCGGCGGGCCCCGAGGCTGCTGAAGCCGAAACGCCGGCAGGGCATGGTGACGGGGCTGACACGGGTGCGGGAACTGCGGCACCCGAAGGGCGTCGTCGCGCTGATCGCCCCGTGGAACTACCCCTTCGCGCTGGGGGCCGGCGACATCGCGCCCGCGCTGATGGCGGGCAACGCGGTGATCCACAAGCCGGACACCCAGACGTGCCTGTCGAGCCTGTGGGTGCTGGACCTGCTGGTCGCGCTCGGGCTGCCCAAGGACCTGTGGCAGATCGTCGTCGGCGAGCCGGCCGAGATCGGCGACCCGCTGGTGGAGAACGCCGACTATGTCTCGTTCACCGGGTCGACGCGCGGCGGCAAGGCCATCGCCGAGAAGGTCGCGCCGCGCCTCGTCGGCTACTCGCTGGAGCTCGGCGGCAAGAACCCGATGATCGTCCTGCCGGACGCCGACGTCGAGCGGACCGCGCGCGGCGCCGTCCGCGCGTGCTTCACCAACGCCGGCCAGCTGTGCATCTCGATCGAGCGGCTGTACGTGCACGAGGACATCTACGACCGGTTCGTCCCCCGGTTCGTCGAGCTGGCCAAGGACATGAGGCTCGGCGCGGGACTCGACTTCGACGCCGACATGGGCTCGCTGACCCACCGGCGCCAGCTGGACGCGGTGACGCGGCATGTCGACCAGGCCGTCAAGGAGGGTGCGACCGTCCTCGCCGGCGGCAAGGCCCGTCCCGACGTGGGCCCGCTTTTCTACGAGCCGACGATCCTCGCGGACGTCAACGGCGACATGGACCTGTGCGCGAACGAGACGTTCGGGCCCGTCGTCGCGGTCTACAAGTACCGGGACGAGGACGAGGTCGTCGCCCGCGCCAACGACACCCCGTACGGGCTGAACGCGTCGGTGTGGACGAAGAACCCGGCGCGGGCCCGCCGGCTCGCCGCCCGCATCCAGGCGGGGACGGTGAACATCAACGACGGCTACGGCGCCGCGTACGCGTCCTACGACTCGCCGATGGGCGGGATGAAGCAGTCCGGTGTGGGACGCCGCCACGGGGCCGAGGGCCTGCTGAAGTTCACCGAGGTGCAGACGATCGCCAGCCAGCACCTCATGGACCTCGAACCGCCGGCCGGCATCGGCTACGACAAGTTCGCCGACTACATGGCGTCCGGCATCAAGCTCATGAAGAAGCTGCACATCAAGTAGGGATCGTTCGTGAAGCATGACTTCGACGTGCTCGTCGTCGGGTCGGGATTCGGCGGCAGCGTCTCGGCGCTGCGGCTGACCGAGAAGGGCTACAAGGTCGGCGTGATCGAGGCGGGCCGCCGCTTCGACACGAACCCGTCGGGCGCGCCGGGATCCCGGTATCCGGAGCTGCCCAAGACGAACTGGCGCATCGGGCGGTATCTCTGGGCACCGGCGCTCGGCCTGACCGGCATCCAGCGGATGCACCTCATCCGGGGGGCGAAGTCGAGCCGGGTGATGGTGCTCGCGGGCGCGGGTGTGGGCGGCGGGTCGCTCAACTACGCCAACACCCTGTACGTCCCGCCGGAGCCGTTCTTCAAGGACCGGCAGTGGGCGCACATCACCGACTGGCGGGACGAGCTGGCGCCCTACTACGACCAGGCCAAGCGGATGCTCGGCGTCGTCCAGAACCCCACGACGACCGAGGCCGACAAGGTCATGAAGAAGGTCGCCGACGGGATGGGCAAGGGCGACACGTTCGTGAAGACCCCGGTCGGCGTCTACTTCGGGCGCGGCGCCGGGATCGAGAGCGCCGACCCGTACTTCGGCGGGGCGGGCCCGCGCCGGCGCGGCTGCCTTGAGTGCGGCGAGTGCATGGTGGGCTGCCGCCACGGCGCGAAGAACATGCTCACCGAGAACTACCTGTACCTTGCCGAGAAGGCCGGTGCCCGCGTGATGCCGCTCAGCCGCGTCACGTCGGTCAGGCCGCTGCCCGGCGGCGGCTACGAGGTCGAGATCGTCCGGACGGGCTCGTTCGGGCGCAACCGCAAGACGTTCACCACCGAGCAGGTCGTCTTCGCCGCCGGTACCTACGGGACGCAGAAGCTCCTGCACAAGCTCAAGTCGGCCGGGGCCCTGCCCCGCCTGTCGGGCCGGCTGGGCGCCCTGACCCGCACGAACTCCGAGGCGATCCTCGGCGGTGGCCGCCGCAACGGCAGGCCCGGCCCCGACTTCTCCGAGGGCGTCGCGATCACCTCGTCGTTCCATCCCGCCCCGGACACGCACATCGAGCCCGTCCGCTACGGCCGGGGCTCCAACCTCCTCGCCGGCCTGCAGACGCTTCTCGTGGACGGTGACCGTCCGGGCGAGCGGCACACGCCCCGCATCCTGAAGTTCGCCCGCGAGGCGGTGCGCCGCCCCCGCGACCTCGTCCAGCTGTTCGACGTGCGGCACTGGTCGGAGCGGACGGTCATCGCGCTGGTCATGCAGACCCGCGACAACTCGATCACGCTGCGCCCGAAGAGGGGGCCGTTCGGGTGGGACGTCCGCGCGTCCGCCGGGCACGGTGAGCCGAACCCGACCTGGATCCCGGAGGGGCACGAGGCGACGCGCCGGATCGCCGAGGAGATCGGCGGCATCCCCGGCGGCTCCTGGGGCGATCTGTTCGACATCCCGATGACCGCGCACTTCCTCGGCGGCTGCGTCATCGGCGACTCCGCCGAGTCCGGCGTGATCGACGCCTACCACCGCGTCTACGGACACCCCGGCCTGCACATCGTGGACGGCTCCGCCGTCTCGGCCAACCTGGGCGTCAACCCGTCCCTGACCATCACCGCCCAGGCCGAGCGCGCGATGTCGTTCTGGCCGAACCGCTCCGAGGACGACCTTCGCCCCGCCCTGGGGGAGCCGTACCGCCGTCTCAGCCCGGTCGCCCCGAAGAACCCGGTCGTCCCGGCCGCCGCCCCGGCGGCCCTGAACCTTCCGATCGTCGACATCACCTGACACGACAACCCCCGATCAGACTCGTTGACCGGATTCTCGGGCCGCCGCGAACGGCTTGGAAGCAGAACGCGATCCTGTGGAAAACGGCGCGCTGTGGTCCGCCGTGCCCTCAAAGCGGCTGACCCCATTGCCTGGTGGGGGACATCCGGTGCTTCAGGATCAGGTCCAGTGCCGCGCCCGCTCCCTTCACTTTTATCCGTTCCGCCGCGATCCGTTCGGCCGCCCGGCCGAGCGCGAGCACGTCATGCCGCCACACGTGCCCACCCCCACTTCCCGTGCGGCACGGTCGGGGACACCCCGCACGCGGAGGCCAGCGCCTCCACGATCGGCAGCCCCCGCCCGCCCGTCTCCTCCATGTGGCCCGCCTCCAGCGCCGCCGCGTCCGGCGAGGCGATACTGGACGCCCGCCTGCGCACCGGCAGGGCGTCGCAGGAGTCCCACACCGCCGGCAGCACCCCGCGCACCTCGCGGGTGAACCGCACCCGGATCTTGCGGTCGGGGGTGTGCCGGATCGCGTTGGTGACCAGCTCACTGGCGATCAGCGTCACCTCATCGCGCAGCCCGGCCAGCCCCCACGCGCCCAGCCGCAACTCCACCTGCGCCCGCACCTGCCCCGGAGCCGTCCGCGCCGCCAGGAACGTCACGTCCAGACCGTGGTCAGCGGGATGCCGCGCGATCTGCCGCAGCACCAGCACCGCCCGCTCCGCCGCCGCACCCTCACGCCCCACCTCGCCCAGCACGTGCCCGCGCTCCCCGCCCCACCGGAAGCACCGGCCGTCGCACACGATCACCTGCTCGCGACGTGCGCCCAGCGACGCCATGAGCGTTCTCCCGCGCATCTCCGCTCGGACACCTCGTTGCGCAAGCTGCGCCGCCAACTCCTCCAGCGATTTGCCCGTAATATCTGCCATGGGCCGGAACCACCTTCCGGTCAAGGGCTCGGCCAGCGGGGCAATCGCTGCGTCCGAGCCCGTCTTGTCCGGGGCATCGAGGATGCGCCCCTCCCATGGACACCTGAACACCGTTCCTGGGACGTCTAGGACGTTTTCGAGCTAGCGTTGAGAACGTCCTATCCGGCCCAGCAAAAGGGTGTATGTGTGACAAATGACGCGTTAAGACAGGCCATGGCAAACGCGAGACTGACAGAGAAGGAACTCGCTGAAGCCTGTCAAGTGGACATTAAGACCGTGGCACGGTGGGCGGCGGACGAAGATCGCACCCCCCACCCGCGTCACCGCTGGGCAGCTTCGGACGCCTTGGGAGTTGATGAGGGCATGCTGTGGCCTGACACCATCCGCAAAAACGTGAAGACCGGACCTGACCGCGAGGTCCTCGCGGTGTATCCCTACCGCTCCGCCTGCCCGAAGTCGGTGTGGCGCCGCCTCATAGGCGGAGCGAACAAGGAACTGACCTTCGCCGGCTACACCAACTACTTCCTATGGCTGGAGATCCCCAACCTTCGGGCCGTCCTCCGCCGGAAGGCCGAACACGGCTGCCGAGTCCGTTTCCTGATCGGAGATCCCGACAGCGACGTCACACGGCGTCGCGAGGAACTCGAATCCGTGCCGCTCACCGTAGGCACCCGGATCAAGATCACCATTGATGAACTGTCCAAGGTCATGAACGTGCCGGGCATCGAAGCCCGCTACGGGGACGATCACATTGCCATGAGCGTTTTCATCTTCGATGACGAGATGCTCGTGACTCCACATCTCGCGCACCTGGTGGGGCACGACTCCCCGATGCTCCACATACAACGCCAGCAGGAAGACGGGCTGTACGACCGATTTGCCTACCACGTCGCCGAACTCTGGAACGGCGGCCGCGCCATCGCAGAACTCGCCACCCAGTAGCGGCGGCCTTCGGTCCATTCGTTGTTCCGCTTGGCCAGGACGGCGCCGATCAGGCCGACGACGGCCTCGCTGTGCGAGAAAGTGCCAACGAGGCCGCCGAGGAGTCCGTTGCACGACCCGCAGGTGAAGAAGCTCCGCGTCAGCCCCGGCCGAGGACGCAGAACTCGTTGCCCTCCGGGTCGGCCAGAACCGTCCACGGCACGTCGCCCTGGCCGAGATCGATGTCGGTGGCGCCGAGAGCCCGCAGCCGGGCCACCTCCGCCTCCTTGTCGTCAACGGGGTACGGCAGCAGGTCGAGATGCACGCGGTTCCACCATGTCCTCACGCCGGGCGTGCGAAGGAACTCCAGATACGGCCCGACACCCTCGGCCGAACGCAGCACCGCATGATCATCGGTCACCTCGTGCAGGGTCCAGTCGATCGCCTCGCCCCAGAACCGGACCATGGCCCGCGGATCCGCACAGTCGACCACCACCGCGGCGATCGGCCCGGTATCCCGGTAGATCTCCCGAGGCTCCAGCACACAGAACTCGTTGCCCTCCGGGTCGGCCAGAACCGTCCATGGGACATCGCCCTGGCCCACATCCGCGGGCGTCGCACCGAGATCCTGTAGGCGCGCGACCAACTCCGCCTGATGGGCCGCCGAGGTGGTGGCGAGATCAAGGTGCACGCGGTACTTCACCGTTTCGGGGTCCGGGACGGTGACGACATCGACGCAGACGGCGACGGGGTCCGGCCAGACAAAGCCCACGGGTTCAACGTTGGTCACACCGGGTCCCTCGCTGGAAACACCCCAGCCGAGCACCTCCGCCCAGAACCGGCCGAGCGCCGAGTCATCCCGAGCCTTGAAATTCACCTGAACAAGTCGTAGCGCCACGCCAGCCGATCATAGGCCCAGGCGGATGAGAACCGCGCCCGCATTCGCCCGCCAAAGGCGGGGTCGTCGCCTGGGGTGAGGGCACGGCCGTTACTGCTGGTTGTCAGTCGGAGTGGCCATTGAGGCCGTGATGAGCGGCAGACCTGCGGGACATTGAGATCCTCCGCCTCATGGCCGGCCATGAGGCGGAGGATCTCAGGGCGTCCATGTGTGCGGATCTCCCGCTCAGGGACGCCGGGCGGTGGTCACACCCGGCTGAGGGGCCTGTCCGGCGCCGGAGAATTTCGGGCGCGCCTGCGGCCTTGTACTCCGGCGCCGGACGTCAGGGGGTCAGGCGCGGTAGGCGGCCCACTGGGCCTGCATGCGCTGGGCCTGACCAGGCGTGAACTCGTACATGCACGAGTCGTAGCTGTAGTCCATGAAGTTGTGGATGGGGTCGAGGCCCGGTGCGGGGCAGGTGTCGCTGCCGGTGGGGCAGCCGGAGGCGGGGCTCTGCTCGGCGGGTGTGTCGGCGACCTCGTCGCCGGCGCCGCTGCATCCGCCTTCGAACGTGTGGTACAGGCCCATCCAGTGGCCTACTTCGTGGGTGGCGGTGTCACCCTCGTTGTAGTTGGTGAGAGAGCCGCCCGGCAGGCTCTGGTAGTGCATGACGACGCCGTCTATCTCGGGCATGGAGCGGTAGCCGATGGGGAACGTGGCCCAGCCGAGGAGGCTGTTCCCCAGGTCGGCGGTGTAGATGTTGAGGTCCTGCGCGGTGCCCGTGTGCAGGGCGGTCTTCATTTCGCGCTCGTAGTACTGGGGGTCGGAGAACCACGCGTCGTTCTGCGTCCTTCTGATCTCCGCAAGGGTGAACGAGACACCACTGCCCGCGTAGGCGGAGTTGAGGACGTCCAACTGCTGCTGCAGCGTGGCGTCGGACACGTCGCCCCCGCTGCTGCCGTAGATGACGTGGAAGTGGACCCTCACATTGATGGCCGCGGCCGCGCGGACCTTCTTGATCTTGCGGAGGCGGTTGTGGAAGTCCTTCTCCATCGAGACGACCTTGGCGGCGCTCGGCTGGTTCGGTTCGGTGACGTGGGCACCGGCCCGGACGCGGGCCTGCGCGGGCTGGTCGGCGCACTTGGTGGACGGTGCGGCCAGGGTGGACGGCGCGGCCAGGGTGGCGGGGGCGGCGGGCGCGTACGCCGTGAAGGCGGCGGCCAGACCGAGGACGGTCGCGATTCCAGCGCGTTTCATGAAACTCCTTGGGGAGCGGCGCGAGCGGGGAGCGCGCGCAGTGGGAGCGGAGTCAACAGGGATCAAGAGTGGGGGTGGACATACGTCCTGTCTTTGGCAAAGTTGAACAAACGGGGGCGGGCAATGTTGAATACGGCGCCCTAGCGCGCGGCGTAGCGTGTCCGGCATGGACGTGACGGCCGAGACGGCGCGGGTGCTGGCGGAATTGCGCGCACAGGCGGACCCGGTTCGGGCCGGAGCCGAGAAGCGCTATCTGAAGAGTGACTTCATTCACATCGGGGTGCCCGTCCCGGTGTTGCGCAAGGTCGCTCTGTCGACGGTGAAGGCCACGCCCACGCGGGATGAACTGCTCGCCCTCGCTGAGACCCTCTGGGACGTGACCGACGAGGGCGTTCCCGTGCACGAGGCCCGCATGGCCGCGGTGGAAGTGCTGGTTAAGCGAGTCGCCCTGCTGGAGCCTCGCGACCTGGGGCCGGCCGAACGGTTCGTCCGTGATTCGGTGAGCTGGGTCTACGTCGACCCTCTCGCGGAAAAGGTCGTCGGCGGACTGGTCGTCAGGCACCCGGAGCTGGCAACGGTGTTGGACGCATGGGTCACCGACCCCTACATGTGGATACGGCGTACAGCCGTCCTGGCTCTGCTTCCGGGCGTCAGGGCGGGGAACCCGGATCTGGAGAGAATCGGCCGGTTCGGGGACGTGCTGCTAGGGGAGCGCGAGTTCTTCATCCGCAAGGCTCTCGGATGGGTCCTCCGTGAGCTGGCCAAGAAGGACCCGTTCTGGGTGGTGCAGTGGGTCGAGCCTCGTCTCGCCACCCTCTCGGGCGTGACACTCCGCGAGGCCGTCCGCCGCCTCCCGGCCGCGGAGGCCGCTCGGCTCCGCAAGCCGCCGTCCTAGGCGCGGTAGGCCTTCCACACATTGTGGATACGGGTGCCCTGACCGGCGGTGAAGGACGTCATGCACGTGTCGTAGGAGTAGTCCATGTAGTTGTGGATCGGGTCGTCCCCAGGGGAGGGGCAGGTGTCCTTACCGGACGGGCAGCCGTCCGAGGGATCGCGCTCGGCGGGGGTGTCGGCGACCCGGTCGCCCTTGTTGCTGCAGCCGTCCTGGAACGTGTGGTAGAGCCCGAGCCAGTGCCCCACCTCGTGGGTGGCACTGAAGCCCTTGTTGAAGTGCTCTATGGAGCCGCCCGGCATGCTGCCGTAGTGGATGGTCACACCGTCCATCTCGGGGTCGGTCTTGTACTTCCAGGGAAACGTCGCCCAGCCGAGCAGATCCCCGCCCATGTAAGTGCTGTAGATGTTCAGCGTGCCCTTGCCGCCCTTGTGCAGCATCGGCTTGTAGGTGCCCTCGTACCGTTCAGGATCCTGGAACCAGGCCGCGTTGTCGGAACGGGTGATCCCGCGAAGTGCGAAGGAGACGCGGGTGTTCGCGCCTCCGTTGTGTCCGCCGTAGGACGCGTTCATCGTGCTGATCTGGCGCATGATCTCCGTCGTGGACACGTCGCCCTTCGCCCCGTCGTGAAGCACGTGGAAGTAGACGGGAACGGTGATCCGAGGCGCGGAACGGAGGCCGGCGCCGTCCGTCAGGCCGCTCAGAGGCTGGGCCAGACCGTCCAGGATCTGGTCGAGGTCCAGTTCCACGGTCGCGGCCTGCGCGGAGGTCAGGTCGTTGCGCTCCTGGCCCTGGCCCCCCGTCCGTAGCCGTGCCTCTGGCCGTGCGCAGCCGTCCATGCGCCCACGCGAGGCGGACGGCCCGGACGCTGCGGACGGTACGGCGGGGGCGAGGGCGGCTGCGAACAGAACGGTGGCGGCGAGCAGCTTCACGGCACTCCTCGGGTGGTCGCTTGCGGATGGGAACCATGCGGACACAGAGTGTGGTCAAGACCTATCAGAGTGAAATGCCACCGCGAGGGGGATCGCGGTAAATGCATGCCGTCCGTTATCGGCCAACCGCAGTGTGTGATGATCGGGGGTCGAGGTGCGGCGCATCGGTGCAGGCAAGCGGGCCCGTAGACTGGAGACCCCTTCCCGGCCGTGCGAAAGGCTCAGTTGGTGGTCGCAGACCAGTCCTTTGACACCGTTCTCGTCGTCGACTTCGGCGCGCAGTATGCGCAGCTGATCGCGCGGCGGGTCCGTGAATGCCATGTGTTCAGCGAGATCGTCCCGTCCACCATGCCGGCGGCGGAGATGCTCGCCAAGCGGCCGAAGGCGATCATCCTGTCGGGCGGGCCCGCATCGGTGTACGAGAAGGGCGCCCCGGGCGCGCCGGACGGCCTGTTCGACTTGGGCGTCCCCATGTTCGGCATCTGCTACGGCCACCAGGTGATGGCGCAGGCCCTGGGCGGCACGGTCGAGAACTCCGATGTCGCCGAGTACGGTGGCGCGACCGTCTCCGTCGCGTCCCCGGGCATGCTGTTCGCCGGGCTGCCGCATGAGCAGGCGGTGTGGATGTCCCACCGCGACTACGTCAGCCGCGCCCCGTCCGGCTTCACGGTGACGGCGAGCACCGACGTCACGCCGGTCGCCGGCATGGAGGACCTGGAACGCGGCTTCTTCGGCGTCCAGTTCCACCCGGAGGTGCTCCACACCGAGCACGGCATGGAGATCCTCCGGCGGTTCCTGTACGAGGGCGCGGGATGCCGTCCGAACTGGACGATGGTGAACATCGCGGACGAGTCGATCGAGGCCGTCCGGCAGCGGGTGGGGGAGAAGCGGGCGATCTGCGCGCTGTCGGGCGGGGTGGACTCGGCCGTCGCCGCCGCCCTCGTCCAGCGGGCCATCGGCGACCAGCTGACCTGCGTGTTCGTGGACCATGGGCTGCTGCGCAAGGGCGAGCCGGAACAGGTCGAAAAGGACTTCGTCGCCGCCACCGGTGTGAACCTGCACGTCGTGGACGCACAGGACCGTTTCCTCGCCGCCCTCGACGGGGTCACCGATCCCGAGGAGAAGCGCAAGATCATCGGCCGTGAGTTCATCCGGGTCTTCGAGGAGGCGGCCCGGGAGATCGTCGGCGACAGCGCCGAACCGGTCGAATTCCTCGTCCAGGGCACCCTCTACCCGGACGTGGTCGAATCGGGCGGCGGCACCGGCGCGGCCAACATCAAGTCGCACCACAACGTCGGCGGCCTCCCGGAAGACCTCCAGTTCAAGCTCGTCGAACCGCTGCGGAGCCTGTTCAAGGACGAGGTCCGTGCGCTCGGTGAGCAGCTCGGCCTGCCGTCCGAAATCGTGTGGCGGCAGCCGTTCCCCGGCCCCGGCCTCGGTATCCGCATCATCGGCGCCGTCACGCGTGACCGCCTGGACATCCTCCGCGACGCCGACGCCATCGCCCGTGAGGAGCTCACCCGCGCCGGTCTCGACCGCGACATCTGGCAGTTCCCCGTGGTGCTGTTGGCGGATGTCCGGTCCGTGGGCGTGCAGGGTGACTCCCGTACGTACGGGCACCCGATCGTCCTGCGTCCGGTCACCAGCGAGGACGCGATGACGGCCGACTGGGCGAAGCTCCCCTACGACGTCCTGCAGCGGATCTCCACCCGCATCACCAACGAGGTCCGCGAGATCAACCGCGTCACGGTCGACATCACGTCCAAGCCCCCGGGCACCATCGAGTGGGAGTGACCCACAGAGCCTGAGGCCCGAGCGCGATCCGCGCTCGGGCCTCGGATTGTGCGCGGGTCAGACGGTGGCGGGGGCCAGTGCGGCCTCGGCGTCCAGCGTCGCGGCGGCCGCGTTGACGACGGCGGCGATCCGCAGTGCCTCCTGGATGAGCTCCCGCGACAGGCCGCCCTCGCGGACGACCTTCTCGTGCGACTCCAGGCACTGTCCGCAGCCGTTGATCGCGGACACGGCGAGGCACCACAGCTCGAAGTCGACCTTGTCCACGCCCGGCCTGCCGATGATCGACATCCGCAGCCTGGCGGGCAGTGTCGCGTACGTCTCGTCCCCGATCAGGTGGGTGGCGCGGTAGTACACGTTGTTCATCGCCATGATCGACGCGGCGCCCTTGGCCGCCTCGAACGCCTCGGCGGACAGGTAGCCGCCCGCCTCCTCGGCCAGCTCCCGGATGACGGTGGCGCTCCGGGTGGCGAGGGCGCAGGCCAGGACCGTCCCCCACAGCTGCTGCTCGGTGAGCTGGGAGGTGGTGGTCAGCGAACCGAGGTTGAGCTTGGTGTCCTTGGCGTAGCCCGGAAGGGCGCTCTTCAGCGCGTCAACGCTCATGGTCATGCGTCCTTTCGTGCGAACGGCCGGCCGCCGTCGGCGGCCGGCCGTGAACGAGCTCGGCGGATCAGGCGCCGGCCATCAGCTTGGCGGCGTCGAGGGTGTCCTCGCCCTTGTTCCAGTTGCAGGGGCACAGTTCGTCGCTCTGCAGCGCGTCCAGGACCCGCAGGACCTCCTTGACGTTCCGGCCGACGGAACCAGCGGTCACCATGGCGAACTGGATCTCGTTGTTGGGGTCGACGATGAACGTCGCGCGCTGCGCCACGCCGTCCTCGGTGAGGATGCCGAGGGCCTCGGACAGCTCGCGGTTGAGGTCGGACAGCATCGGGAACGGGAGCTCGCGCAGGTCCGGGTGGTCCTTGCGCCACGCGAAGTGGACGAACTCGTTGTCGACGGACGCACCGAGCACCTGCGCGTCGCGGTCGGCGAACTCCTCGTTGAGCCGGCCGAACTCGGCGATCTCGGTGGGACAGACGAACGTGAAGTCCTTCGGCCAGAAGAACACGACCCGCCACTTGCCCTCGTAGGACTTGTGGTTGATCGTCTCGAACGCGTTCTCGGCGTCCAGCGAGACGCAGGCGGTGAGCTCGTACTCGGGGAACTGGTCACCGACAGTAAGCACGCATGCTCCTTCATCTTGAGAAAGGGTCGCCTCCACTCTGAGGAGGCCCAGGGGCCGCAGGGTTGCACCCTCGGCGGCCGATGTCACTCAGCGTGCCGCAGCTCACCCGAAAAGAGAAATCGATATATCCCAATGATGTGATAGGGGATGCCTATCAATCCCAGGAGAAGCCCATTGACCTGCGGCGGAGCAGAGCATCGAACCAGATGTCCGCGCGTCGATTTGGTGTAAATCACATTGAGGTGCCCAAAAGGTACATTGCTCTCCGTGGCGAGCCAGTGTAGAGCGCGGCGCGCCGAACGTACACCAAGCGACGAAAGCCTCACAGCGGACTCCCGGCCCACCTCCCCGCGCCCGAGTCCACCGGTGAACCGGCCAGCGCCCTGAACCCGCGCCTGGGCTGTCCGACCTGCGGGGATCGCAAACTGTGGCGAAGGCCACTGGCGATGACCTGTGGAGCGTCACGATCTGTGACCGGAGTTGGGTAACGTTCAGGTCAAGATGGCGATCAGCAGACCGACGGTGGCTCAGCTGCGGGCGTTCCTGGCACTCGCGGAGAACCTGCATTTCCGGGACGCCGCCGCCGCGCTGCGCATGAGCCAGCCCGCCCTGTCCGGGGCGGTGGCCGCGCTGGAGGAGACCCTCGACACCCGGCTCGTGGAGCGGACGACACGGAAAGTCCTGCTGACACCGGCGGGGGAGCGGGTCGCGCGGCGCGCAGAGGTCGTCCTAGCGGAACTGGAGCGGCTGGTAGACGAGGTCAAGGCCGTCCGGGGGCCGCTCGTGGGGCCGCTCAGGGTGGGGGTGATCCCGACCGTTGCGCCGTATCTGCTGCCCATCGTCCTGCCGAGGCTCGCCAAGGAGTTCCCCGAGCTGGAACTGTCGGTACATGAGGAGCAGACCGAGCACCTCGTCACGGAGTTGCTCGCCGGCCGGCTGGACGTCGTGCTCCTGGCGCTGCCCGTGCCCGCGGCCGGCGTGACGGAGATCCCCCTGTACGACGAGGACTTCGTGCTCGTCGCGCCCGCCGGGTTCGACCTCGGCGGCGCGGAGATACCGCGCGAGGTCCTGAACAACCTGGACGTCCTCCTCCTCAACCAGGGCCACTGCCTGCGCGACCAGGCACTGGAGGTCTGCCGGGACGTGGGCGCGCGGGCCGCGGCGGCGACCTACGCGACGAGCCTGGCGACGCTGGTCCAGCTCGTGTCGGGCGGGCTCGGCGTGACGCTCGTGCCGGAGACCGCGCTGCCGGTGGAGACGCGCCGGGCGCCGAACCTCGGCCTGCACCGGTTCGCGGCGCCCGCGCCGTTCCGCAGGATCGGGCTCGGGTTCCGGTCGACGTGCCCGCGCGTGGAGGAGTTCCAGACGCTCGCGGAGAGCGTCCGGGTCGCCGTCGCCGACTCCGGCGTCGCCCCTGGCATCCGCGCCGTCCGAACCTAACGCGCCGGTAAAACGCGGCCGGGCAAGGTCAAGTCTGCGTCAGGGGACGGCCCGGCCATGGCGATGTGCGTTCATGCGGTGGCGTGTCGTCATCATGATCGGTGGGGCGAGGAGGAGGCCCCATGTCCCCGAAGCTCAGCGTGGTCGTGCCGTTCCACAACACCGAGGAGTACCTCCGGGAATGCCTGGAGTCGCTCGCCGGTCAGGCCCTGCGCGACCTTGAGGTGATCCTGGTGGACGACGGGTCCGCCGACAACGGCGCCGTGATCGCGAAGGAGATGTGCGCCCGCGACCAGCGGTTCCACCTGCTCACGCGAGAGCACGAGGGCCCGGGACCGGCCCGTGACGCGGGGGTGCGGCAGGCGAAGGGCGACTACCTGGCCTTCGCCGATGCCGACGACGTCGTGGAGCGGGACGCCTATGCGCGGCTGGTCGGCTCCCTTGACCGGACGGGCTCCGACATCGCGTCCGGCAACGTCGAGCACATGGACGCCGACCGCAAATGGCAGTCGCCTCTGCATGACGGTGTGTTCACGGAGCCGTGCTCGGGGACGCGTGTGTTGTCCAAGCCGGTGCTGGTGCGCGACGGCACGCCGTGGAACAAGGTGTATCGGCGTGGGTTCTGGGACAAGGCCGGCCTCGAATTTCCCACGGGCTACTACGAGGGGCCTCCTGTCGCGGTGCGCGCGTACGCGCTGGCTCGTTCCGTGGACGTCCTGAGTGAGACGGTCTACTACCGGCGTAAGCAGCCGGGGTCCACCACAGAGGACCCTTATGACTGGGACAACATCAGCCGGCGCATGGCGTCCGCGGGCGTAGTACGGGACGGTCTGGCCGACTACGCACCGCGTCTGCTGAACGCCTACGACGAGCATGTCCTGATTCCGGTGGAGCTTCACGCCCTGTTCGAGGCGCTTCCCAGGACGCGGGACGAGCACCGCGACGAACTCGTCGCGGTCGGCGCGGACCTGGCCGCCCGGATCGGCCCCCGCGTGCTGAAGCGCCGGCCCGCGATGACGCGGCTGCAACTGCACCTGCTCCGCCGGCGGATGCTGCCGGAGCTGCTGGAGGTCCTGTGGTTCGTCCAGTCGGGGAAGGCGGTGGACGCGCCGAGGGTCCGGCGCGGCCTGCGGCGTCGCTGGTATGCGGAGTTCCCGTTCTTCGAGGACGAGGAGCGGGCCGTTCCGGCGCACGTGTACGACGTGACCGACGAGCTGGAGCCGGTCGCGGCGATCGACCGGGTGACCTGGGTGGACGGGCGGCTCCGCATCGAGGGCCACGCCTACGTCCGGCACCTGGACTCCTCCACCGGGGACGGGTCCCGCATCCGGCTGCGGCTGAGGGCGGCGAACCGGCGCGGGATGCTGCGCGTCCCGGTCCGCCGGGTCCGCAGGCCGGATGTGACCGCCCGGTCGGGGCAGTCGGTGGTCTCCTACGACTGGTCCGGGTTCGTCGCGGAGATCGACCCGTCCACGCTGAAGACGCTCGGACGCTGGCGGGACGCCGACTGGGTCCCCCACGCGAAGATCGTCAACCGGGGGCTGCGGCGCCGCGCGACGTTCGCGAACCCGCGGCTCACCGGGCGGCGGTGGCCGGACGACCGGGAGTGCGCGCCGGGCGTCCTCGTGCAGGGCGTCGCGGGCCGGGACGGGTTCGTGGTGCAGGTGCGGCGGACGCCCGCGGCGGTCGTCCGGTGCCGTCTGGAGGACGGTGAGCTGTGCCTGGACGGCTGGAGCCGTGCCCCGCTCGGCGATGAGCCGCGCATCACCGCGACGCCGAAGACGGGCCGGGCGACGGTGACCGGCCCGGTCGAAAGGATCGAGGGCGAGGAGGGCGAGGCGGCCCGGGGCGAGGGGATGCGGGCCAGGCTGCCCGTGGCGGGGCTGGCCCGGTGCCAGGGCGAGTGGGAGATCAGCCTGCCGGGCGGCGTGCAGCCGTACCTGGACGCGGCCGCGGCCGGCACCGCGTTCCGCGTCCCCGGCGGCGAGCTGGAGATCGCCAGGACGCGGCGGAGCACCCTGCGGATCGTCGCGCGCGGACGGGCGCTCATCGTGGACGGGGTCTCCTGGTCGGACGACGGAGCCCTGCACCTGGCGGGAACATGCACCGACCGTGTTGGACAGCCTGATTCACTGACGCTCCGACGACGACGTTCCTGCGAGGAGCACATCGTCAGGTTGGTCTGGGAAGGTGACCGTTTCACCGCGAAGTTCGCTCCCGCGCGCATGTCTGTGCTCGGCCTGTCCCGTCCCTTGGTCGCCGGCCGATGGGACGTGCTCACGACCATCGGCGGGCAGGAACAGCCCGTCGTCGTCAGGCGCCACACCCTCCGTGACCTGCCCGAGCCTTTCGAAGCGGGCTTGCATCTCGTCACCGTCCATGCGCAGAAGACCGACCAACTGGTGCTGCGGATCGAGACAGCACTGGACGACGACGAGTGTGGAGCCTATGCGCAGAGCCAGCTGCGGTCCGGGCACTACCGGCGCCACCTCAACCTTCCCGTGCGCGACCTCGCCGTGTTCGACTCCTACGGAGGACGCCAATACTCGTGCAACCCGCGCGGCATCTATGAGGAGCTTCGACGGCGCGGAACCGACCTGGAGTGCGTGTGGGTCACCGAGAACGGTCAGTTCGGCAGACCGCCGGGCGCCCGGACCGTTCTCGCCGGTACGCGGGAGTACTACGAGGCGCTCGCCCACGCGCGCTATGTCTTCGGCAACTGGTCGCAGCCGGAATGGTTCACCAAACGCAATTACCAGACGTACGTGCAGTGCTGGCATGGGACGCCGCTGAAGAAGCTGGGGCGCGACGTCGAGCAGATGCCCTGCAAACGCACCGAGGACGTCGACTGGATGGAGCACGACGTTCCGCAGTGGGATCTCCTCCTCGCGCAGAACGACTTCTCCGTGCCGCTGTTCCGGCAGGCGTTCGGCTACGAAGGGGACGTCCTCGAAAGCGGCTACCCCCGCAACGACGCCCTGAGCAGCCCGCACCGGGACGAGATCGCGGCGGCGGTCAGGCGGCGGCTCGGCATCCCCAAGGGCAAGCGGGTCGTCCTGTACGCGCCGACGTGGCGCGACGACCTGCACCACGCCATCGGAGAGCGCGCGTTCCGCCTCGAACTCGACATCGACCGGTTCAGGGCGGTGCTGGGCCGTGACCACGTCCTGCTTCTGCGCACGCACCATTTCGTCACCGACCGGCCGAAGCCGCGGGCGGGCGACTGCGTCATGGACGTGTCCGTCTACCCCGACATCTCCGAACTGTTCCTCATCAGCGACGTGCTCGTCACGGACTACTCGTCGGCCATGTTCGACTTCGCCGTCACCGGCCGTCCAATGGTGTTCTTCACCTATGACCTGGAGCGTTACCGCGGCCATGTGCGCGGTTTCTACTTCGACTTCGAGGCGGAGGCCCCCGGGCCGCTGCTGAGCACGTCGCAGGAGGTCATCGACGCGTTGCGCGAGCCGGACGTGCTGGCGGACGGATTCCGGGACGCGCGCGCCGCGTTCGCCGCCCGGTACTGCCCGCACGACGACGGTCACGCCGCCGCCCGCGTCCTCGACCGGGTCCTCCACGACGTTCACTGAATCCCATCGGCGCGGCGAAGAGCCCCGCTCGAACCCCCATCACGGAGTCACTCGTGTCCCCGCACATCAGTCCCACGCACATCAGCATCGTCGTCCCGTTCCGCGACACCGGCGACCGCCTCACCGAGTGCCTGGAGTCGCTCGCCGGGCAGACCTTGCGCGATATCGAGGTGCTCATGGTGGACGACGGGCCGGACGATGGCGGCGGGGTCGTCGCCAAGGAGTTCGCCGGGCGCGACGGCCGCTTCACGCTGCTCCAGCCGAGCCCCGGCACAACGGCCGCCGACGCCGGCGTGGAACAGGCCAAGGGCAGGTATCTGGCCTTCGTGGCCGGTGAGGACGTGCTCCCGCCCTACGCCTACGAGCTGATGGTCGGCACTCTGGACTCGACCGGATCGGACTTCGCCGGCGGCAACGTCATGTGCCTGGACGGCGAACAGGTGCGGCAGTCACCGCCGCACAGCGAGCCCTACGCGATGACCAGGAAGTCGACGCACGTCATCCATCACCCGGCTCTCCTACGGGACAGGACGCTCTGGAACAAGGTTTTCCGGCGCTCCTTCTGGGACGCACACCGGTTCGAGTTGGGGGAGGACAAGGACGTCCTGGTCGCCGTGCAGGCGCAGCTCTGGGCCTCCGCCGTGGACGTCCTGGACACGCCCGTTTACTTTCGGCGCGACCGTCCGGGGACGGCCACGCGCCCCCGTCCCGAACCCGCCGACATCATTCGCCGGATGGCGACCCTGGCAGCCGTGCGGGAGTGCGTCCACGACCATGCGCCGGAGCTTCTCGCCGTCCACGACATGTACGCGCTCGACATGGATGTGCACGAGCTGATGCTCGCCTTGCCCGCTGCCACACTGGAGGAATGCGGACGGCTGGTCGAGCTGGGCGCGGAGGCCGTCACCGCCGCCGGCCGGTCATGTACTGCGGGGCTGGAGGCGATCAGGCGCCTTGAGCTGCACCTGCTCGGCCAAAGGAGGGTGCCCGAACTGCTGGAGGTGCTCCGCTTCGAGGAGGACGGGCTTCTCCGGGACGTCCCGATCGTGTCCAGGGGGCGCCTCCGTCCGCGCTGGTACGCCGGCTACCCCTTCTTTGGGGAGGCCGGACGCGGCATTCCCGAGGACGTGTACGACGTCACCGACGAGATCGACCTACAGGCCGATGTCGACCGTGTCGAATGGGAGGTCGACACCCTCATCATCGAAGGGCACGCTCACTTCGACCGGTTCGACGTATCCGCGGTGACCGACTCCCGGATCAGGGTCTGGATGCGGGATGCGAAGACGGGCAAAGAGGTCCGGCTGCCGGTGAAACGGGTCCGCCAGCCGGAGGTCACGGCAAGGTCCGGACAGGCGAACGTCTCCTACGACTGGTCGGGATTCATCGTGCGAGTGGAGCCCGAATACCTGCTGGACGGCGGCGGATGGCGGACGGCCACCTACGAGCTGTTCGCCGAGGTGACCACGGCGGGACACAGGGCGGTGCGGAGACTGACCGCCATGGCTCCGGCCGTGCGCTGGACGGAGGCGCGCCAGGTGGACGAGCACGTGGCCGTCCAGCCGGCGGCCGGTGACGACGACGTGTTCGCCATCCACGTCAAACGGGCCAAGGCCGTCCTCCTCCGGATCCACCGCGACGGGGACGTGCTCGAACTGGCCGGCTGGACGCGACGTGCCCTCGGCACGGACGCCGCCGTGGTCGCGTCCCGCCGGCACGGGGGACAGGAGGTCCACGGCGAGGTGACGCTGCGCCAGTCGGCCGTCATGCGCATGGCGGAGGGCACCGGGTTCGACTTCACGGCGAGGCTCCCGCTGACGTCGCTGACCTCCGCCCCCGACGGCCCCGCGCCCTATCGGACGCACCTGCGGGACGCCATCGACTGGGACATCCGGCTGACCGGCGAGGGCGGCCCGCTGCGGGTCACCGTCGCGAGCGACGTCGAGCCCGTCCGGTACGTCCTGCCCGTCCCGAACCCGCCGGCGGGTGCCGGACCCGTCCGGGAGGTCGCCCTCATGCGGACGGCGTTCGGCAATCTGCGCGCCGTCGAGCGCACGGCCCGCCCGGTCGTCAGGACCGCCGCATGGGACGTGAGCGGCCTCCTCACCCTCAACGGTGACTTCGCCGATCCGCAGGACCGGCCAGACCACTTCCTCTTGCGCCGGCGTTGCTCGGGCGACGAGCACCGCATCCCCGTCACTTGGGAGGAGCACCGCTTCACCGCCGCGTTCACGCCCGCCGCGATGGCCGTGTTCGGAACGGACCTGCCGCTCAGCAGCGGAACATGGGATGTGCTGGCGCACATGCGTTCCGGGGAAGTGGCGGTGGTCGTCGAACGTGAGGCGATCCCCGGCCTGCCCGGCCGGCGACGCGTCGGCACCCACGAATTCGAGATCGGCGTACACCAGGTCGACGCGCTGACGCTGCGCAGCCGTCCCGCCTTGGGCGACGACGAGCGAGGAAGACGCGCACAAGCACTGCTCCAGCAGCGGGACTACCCCGCCTATCTGCGAAGCCCACTGTCGGACCTCGTCGTCTTCGACAGCTACGGCGGCACCCAATACAGCTGCAGCCCCAAGGCCATCTATAAAGAACTCGTCCTCCGCAATCCGGACCTGGAATGCGTGTGGGTCACCCAGGACAACCAGTTCGTGGTCGAGGGGAAGGCCAGGACCGTCCTGGCGGGAAGCCGCGAGCACTACCGCGTCCTCGCGGGGGCTCGGCACATCATCACCAACCATGGGCTTCCACCCTGGTACCTCAAGCGTGACGGCCAGACCTACGTCCAGACATGGCACGGCACCCCGCTGAAGCGTCTCGGCTACGACCTTCGGGACATGCCGTACCAGCGCACAGGACGCATGGACTGGGTGGACTGGACGGAGCGGGAGGTGCCGCGATGGGATCTGCTGCTGTCCCCGAGCCCGTACGCGACCCGGCTCATGCGTCGCGCGTTCTGCTACGAGGGGGAGGTCCTGGAGGCGGGATATCCGCGCAACGACGTCCTCAGTCCCCCCGAATGGGAGAACGTCGAGTCCCGTGTACGCAAGGGCCTAGGTATCCCCGACGGGAAGAAGGTCGTCCTCTACGCACCCACATGGCGGGACGACCGGCGCCACGGCCCCGGCAGGCAGGGCTTCTCCCTGGAACTCGACATCGAGACCATGCGGCAGGCCCTGGGCGACGACCACGTCCTTCTACTGCGGGCCCATCACCTCGTCACCGACCGAGCTCCTACGGCGACGGACGATTTCCTCCTGGACGTGTCCCGTTACCCCGATATCGCCGAGCTCTACATGGTGGCCGATGTCCTCGTCACGGACTACTCGTCCGCCATGTTCGACTACGCCGTCCTAGGCCGCCCCATCGTCCTCTACACCTACGACCTGGAGCGTTACCGCGACCATATGCGCGGCCTCTACTTCGACCTCGAGGCGGAGGCTCCGGGACCGGTCGTGACGACGTCGGCGGAGGTCGCCAGGGAGGTCAGGGCGGCACCCGACAGTGAACGGCGCTACGCCGACGCCTACGACCGGTTCTTCGTGAAGTACTGCCCGCACGACGACGGCCGGGCCGCGGCCAGGGTCGTCGACCGCCTCCTCGGGGAGACCTGAGCGTCAGCCGGGGCGGCGGGCCCGCGCGAACAGCCACACGCCCGGCCATCCGCGCACCGGCAGCCGCCGCTCCAGCGCCGCCGACCGGCGCAGCACCTCGTTGGCGAGCGGATGCAGCGGTGCCAGGTCCTCGCACCGGGCCGTCCGGTGCCTGAGCCCGCGCAGGAGCGGACGGAGCAGGACGCCCCTGCTCCACACCGCCTCCAGCACCAGCCCGGCGCCCTCGACCAGTTCCACGAGCCCCCGGCGGGTGTAACGGCGGACGCGGCCGAGCGCCACGTCGTGCGCCGACCACAGCGCCATGTCGCACGGCACGGACACCAGCGCGGTCCCGCCCGGACGCAACACCCGCGCGATCTCCGCCGCCGCCCGCGCGTCGTCCTCGATGTGCTCCAGGACGTCCAGTGCCAGCGCCAGGTCGTACTCGCACGGCGGAAGCGGCAGATAGCGCGCGTCGCCCTCGTACGCCTCGACGCCGTGCGCGCGCGCCAGCGCCACCGCGGCCGGGCTCAGGTCGATCCCTGTCGCGTGCCAGCCGTGCTCGGCCAGCACCCGGCAGCCCGCCCCGGACGCCGCGCCGATGTCGACGGCCGTGCCCGGCGCGCCGAACCGCCGCAGCTCCGCGGACAGGATCTTCCGCCGCTCGCGGTACCACCAGTTGTCGTTCTCGATCCGCGTGATCCGCTGAAGCTCGATGGTGTCCACGTGGACAAGCCGACGGCATCGGCGGTGGCCCGTTCCACCGTTGTCGCCGACCCCGGACGGATCATTGACCCGCGCTTGACCCCGCCGGGTGCCCGTGCTCCCGGCGCGCCGATGTCAGCGGTTACGGCGCCGCCGGACGAGGAAGCGGATGACCAGCAGCAGCGCGACCAGGCCGCCGATGACCGGGACGGCCCGCTTGGCGATCGACGGACCCGCGATCTCCAGCAGGTCGATCGCCTCCTCCTCCCGCGCCACCCGCAGCGGCCGCTCCGGCCGCGCCGGTGCCGCCTCGGCCTCCACCGGGCCGGGCTTTTCGGCGGGCTCCTCGGGCAGCGCGGCCGCGGCCCCGGACTCGGCCGCCGCCTCGGGCTCGGCCGCCTCCGCCGGGCTCTCCGCGGGCTCGGCCGGGCGCTCGGCGGGCTCGGCCGGGTGCTCGGTCGGCTCGGCGGGGCGCTCGGCGGGCTCGGCAGGGGCGGTGGCCGAGACGGCGGGGGCGGTCTCGCCGGGCGACTCCAGTTCGGCCGCCAGCGCGTTCGCGAACCGCGTGATGATCTTCGCGCCGACCTCGGACAGGATGTTGCGGCCGAACTGCGCCGGCCGCCCCGTCACGTTCAGCTTCGTGTGGACGGCCACCCGCGTCGTGCCGTCCTCGGCGTTCAGCCGCGCCTGGACGGTCGCCGCCGCCGTGCCGGAGCCGCGGGCCTCCTTCGCGGACGCCTCCAGCGTCAGCACCCGGGCCGCCTCGTCGGCCGAGACGATCCGCGCGGTGCCGCGGTAGGTGATGGTCATGGCGCCGACCTTCACCTTCATTCGTCCCGAGTACTCCTCGCCCTCGACGGAGTCGAGCGTCGCGCCCGGCATGCAGCCCGCGACCCGCTCCACGTCGAGCAGCACCGACCAGGCCTGATCCACCGGCACGGGGACGGTGAAATCGTGGTCGAGCTCCATGATCAAAGTCCTTATCGTCCGGAGAACTTGCCCGCGACATTACGGCGGCGGGTCATCCCGCCGCCAGTAGGGCCCGGTCCAGCTTGTCCAAAGCGCGGTTCACGGGGCGGGTACCCCGCGGCGGCGCGATCATGCGGCCGGACGCCGATCCCGGAATCCGGCCGCATGATCATGTCATCCCGCCGCGGCGGTCAGCGCCCGCGCGGTGAGCACCGTCGCCAGATGCGTCCGGTATTCCGATGATCCGTGCAGGTCGGTGGGCGGTTCGGTGCCCGCCGGCGCCTGCGCGGCGGCGGCCCGGATCGCGTCCTGCGACGCCGGCCCGCCCCTGATCGCGGTCTCGACCGCGCCGGCCCGCACGGGGGCCGGCCCCATGTTGGTCAGCGCGACACGCGCGTCCTCGATCCCGTCGCCATCGCGGCGGACGGCGCACGCGACACCGACGATCGCCCACGCCTGCGCCGTCCGATGGAACTTCTCGTAGTGCACGCCCCAGCCCGCGCCCAGTTTCGGGACGCGGACGCCCACGAGCAGCTCGTCCGGCTCCATCGCCGACGTCATCCAGTCGACGAAGAACTCCGAAGCGGGGATCTCCCGGTCGCCGCGCGTGGACCGGACGAGGAACACCGCGTCCAGCGCCGACGCGACCGCCGGGAGGTCGCCCGCCGGATCGGCGTGCGCCAGGGAGCCGCCGAACGTGCCGCGGTGCCGCACGGCCGGGTCGGCGACCGTCTGCGTGGCCTGCGCGATCAGCGGAAGGTGCGCGCGCACCAGCGGGTCGCGGATCACCTGGTGGTGCGTCGCCATCGCGCCGATGACGATCGCGTCGCCGGTGTCGCGGATCTCCCGGAGCCCCTCGATGCGGTCCAGGTCGATCAGCGCGTCCGGGACGGCGAGCCGGAGCCGCAGCAGCGGCATCAGGCTCTGCCCGCCGGCCAGGACCTTCGCGTCCTCGCCCGCGTCGGACAGCGCCCGCACGGCGTCGTCCAGCGAGGCGGGCCGCACATAGTCGAACGTCGCGGGGATCACTGGTCACCTCCGGCCGAGCCGAGCCCGCCGCCCGCGCCCGGTTCGGTCGCCGCCGGCCTGGATTCCGCGCGCAGCGCGCGCCAGACGCGTTCGGGCGTGCACGGCATCGGCACGTCCGTGACGCCGTGCGGGCGCAGCGCGTCCACGATCGCGTTGACGACCGCGGGGGTCGAGGCGATCGTGCCCGCCTCGCCGACGCCCTTCACGCCCATCGGGTTGGACGTCGCGGGCGTCTCGGTGCGGTCGGTCGTGAACGTCGGCAGGTCCATCGCCGACGGGATCAGGTAGTCGGCCATGGTCGTCGTCGTGAGGTTGCCCTCCGCGTCGTACACGGCCTCCTCGTAGAGGGCCTGGGCGATGCCCTGCGCCAGCCCGCCGTGGACCTGGCCCTCCACGATGAGCGGGTTGACGACCTTGCCGACGTCGTCCACCGCCACGTACTTGCGGATCTTCACCATGCCCGTCTCTGTGTCGACCTCGGCGGCGCACAGGTGCGTGCCATGCGGGAAGGAGAAGTTCTCCGGGTCGAACGTGACTTCGGAGTCCAGCGAGGGTTCGATGCCGTCCGGCAGGTCGTGCGCCAAGAACGCGGCCAGCGCGACCTCCTGCAGCGTCTTGCCCTCCTGCTCGACACCGCGGACGCTGAACCGTCCGCCGGTGAACTCAAGGTCCTGCTCGGACGCCTCCAGTAGATGCGCGGCGACCTTGCGGGCCTTGTCGACGACCTTCTCGCAGGCGGAGAACAACGCGACCCCGCCCACGGCCAGTGAACGGGAACCGTAGGTGTCCATGCCCTTGTGCGAGATCGCCGTGTCGCCGTGCAGGACCTTCACGTCCTCGAACGGGACCCCGAGCCTGTCGGCGGTGATCTGAGCCCAAGCCGTCTCGTGGCCCTGCCCATGCGCGGACGCACCGGTGATCACCTCGATCTTGCCGGAGGCCAGAACGCGCACGGACGCGTGCTCCCAGCCACCGGCGCCGTATGACAGCGAGCCCAGCACACGCGACGGTGCCAGACCGCACATCTCGGTGAACGTCGATACGCCGATGCCCAGTTGCACCGGGTCCTGGCGCTCCCGCCGGTCGGCCTGTTCGGCGCGCAGCTTGTCGTACCCGAACAGTTCGAGGGCCTTGTCCGTCGCCGCCTCGTAGTTGCCGGAGTCGTAGGTGAGGCCCGCGATCGTCTCGTACGGGAACTCCTCATGCTTGATCCAGTTGCGGCGCCTGACCTCGATGGGGTCGATGTCCAGTTCGGCGGCCAGCTCGTCCATCATCCGCTCGATCGCGAACGTGGCCTCCGGACGGCCCGCGCCCCGGTACGCGTCCGTGGGCACCTTCGTCGTGAAGACGCCTGTGCAGGTGAACGACAGCGCGTCCATCTTGTAGATGCCGTTGAACATGAACGCGCCCAGCAGCGGGATGCCGGGTGTGACCAGCATGAGGTATGCCCCCATGTCGGCCAGCAGGTCCACCTTCAGGCCACGGATACGGCCGTCCCGCTCTGCCGCGAGCGTGAGCCGCTGTATCTGGTCGCGTCCGTGGTGGACGGTCATGTTGCCTTCGCTGCGCGTCTCCGTCCACTTGACGGGGCGGCCCAGCCTGCGGGCCAGCAGCAGCGCGAGGACTTCCTCCCCGTACACCTGCAGCTTGGAGCCGAAGCCGCCGCCGACGTCCGGTGCGACGACCCTGATCCGGTGCTCGGGGATTCCGGTGACCATGGCCAGCATCAGCCGCAGGATGTGCGGGATTTGCGTGGCCGAGTACAGCGTGAACTCGTCCCCCTCGGGCACGCACAGAACCGACCGCGGTTCCATCGCCGTGGGGATGAGCCTCTGCTGGACGTAGCGGCGCTCGATGACGACCGGTGCGTCCCTCATCGCGGCGTCGAGATCCCCGTTCTCGAACACCCACGTGTAGGACTTGTTCGTCCCGAGGTCATCGTGGACGAGGTCGGCGCCCTCGGCCAGTGCCGCCTCCATGTCCACGACCGCGGGCAGCGGCTCATAGTCGACGTCGATCTCTTCCAAGGCGTCCACGGCCGCGGCCTTGTCACGGGCCACGACGCACGCGACCGGCTCACCGACGTAGCGCACCTCGTTCACCGCCATGGGCGGATGGTCGGGGTGTTTCATGTCTTCGGTCACGACCCACGCGCACGGCAGCGCCCCCTGCTCCTCGGCGAGGTCCCGGCCGCTGAACACGGCGACGACACCGGGGCTCTTCTTGGCCTGCGAGGTGTCGACACCCGTGATCCGGGCGTGTGCGTGGGGGCTGCGCAGGAACGCCACGTGCAGCGTCCCCGCCGGTGTCATGTTGTCGGTCCACCGCGTCCGCCCGGTGATGAGCCGGGCGTCCTCCGACCGCTTCCGCGGGCTGCCGACCTCCTGCGTGGTCACGGCGTCACCTCCCGCCCGGCGGGCTCGCGCATCTCGCTCGCCGCCCGCCGGACCGCCTTGACGATGTTCTGGTAGCCGGTGCACCGGCACAGGTTGCCTTCCAGCCCCTCCCGGACCTCCTCCTCGGACGGGTCCGGGTTCTCCCGCAGCAGATCGAGCGACGCCATGATCATGCCGGGCGTGCAGTAGCCGCACTGGAGCGCGTGCTCCTCGTGGAAGGCCCGCTGCATGGGATGCGTGGTGCCGTCGACGCCGAGCCCCTCGACGGTCGTCACGTCACGGCCGTCCGCCTGGACGGCGAGCACGGAGCAGCTCTTCACGCTCATCCCGTCCAGCAGGACGGTGCAGGCTCCGCAGTTGCTGGTGTCGCACCCGACCGGGGTCCCGACCTTCCCCAGCCGTTCGCGCAGATAGTGGACGAGAAGGAGGCGAGGTTCGACGTCGTCCTCATACGTCGCACCGTCGACCTCGACACGGATACGTGGCATGCGTTTCTCCCGGGGACGTCTTGGGGTGGACTTGGAAGAGACGTCCCCCGGGCGGGGCTCGCTGGTCCGGCCACGTCATCGGGGCCACCTCCGAGGCAGGCGACCCTACGAACCTATGCCGGGGGGTGAATCCCGTACTAGTCCCCGACGTCGCTTATTTACCGATGTCTGGGAGAAGGATGGCCGCCGGCCGAGAGGCGATGAGCTGGGGTTTCGGGTAGAGGGGCGTTATGTTCCTGTCCTCCTCGTCTCGACTTGGATGTCTGGGGTCACTGATCGTCACCCTGATCCTCAGCGGGATCGTGTACGTGCTCATCAGCCGCTGATCCGCCATGATCAGCTTGACAACCCTCGGTCACCGGTGTCTGCTTGGAGCGTGACCGAGCGCGTGTCGACCGACAGCCCCGTGGCCCTGCGCCGCGCGGCCAGCGCGCTGTGTCCTTCGTGTTGTCGCTGAACCCGTTCATTCCGGCCGACACCCGTACACGAAGGACTTTCTTCCGTGGACCTCTCCGTGGTTCCCGATCTCACCATGCGCGGCCAGGACGATCCGCACGGCCGCACCGCCACCGTCCGCCCGCCGACCGCCGGGCAGCTCGCCGCCCGTATCCGCGACCTGGCCGGACGTCCCGACGAATGGTGGCGGCTCGTCCGGTTCGACGGCGACCGCCCCCGGGACGTCCCGCTGGACGACACCACCTGGCTCACCACCTGGCCACCCGGGCACGGCGGTACGGTCCACGGCCGGGTCAGCACCCTGGTCGCCGGTGAGCTGGCGGTGGTGACGCTCACCGAGCGCGGCGTCACCGAACGCCCGCTGCGCGCCAACCGCGTCCGCGTGCACGGCGGCCCGCAGGCACTGACGAACCCCGGCCCGGCCTTCGCGGTCAGCCTGCACGCGGGTGGGCCCGTCCCCGAGACCGCCCGTCCCTGAGACCGCCCGTCCCTGAGACCGGCCGTCCGGTCTCAGCGGGGCTGGTCGCCGAGGTAGCCGGCGGCGGCCTCCCGGCCGATGAGGGGGAGCAGCGCGAAGTAGGTGAGAGACGGCAGCAGCGAGGGAAGCTCCTCCGCCTCGCCCGTCTCCATCTGGACGTGGATCGCGCTGTAGATGCCGCCCACGATCGCGTCCACCACGGCGACCGGTATCGGCGGCGGGGACGGGCCGGTGAAGAAACCGCGGAACCTGGTCAGGTTGTCGATCCGCGCCTGCCGCACCTGCGGGCCCGCCGCGTTCACCTCCACCAGCGACACCCGCGCGAACCGGGGCTCGCGGGCGAGCGCGGCGAGCAGCGTGCGCAGTGCCGCGTGGATCCCGTCCGGCCAGTCGGGGGCCGCCTCGTGCGCCTCCGTCATACGGCGGAGCAGGATGTCCATGCCGCGCTGGTAGGCGGCGAGGAAGCACTCGTCCAGATCGGTGAAGTGCGCGTAGAACGTCTTCTTCGTGACGCCCGCGCCCGAGGTGACCCGGCTGATCGTCGTGTGCGCGAACCCCCGGTCGGAGACGACCTGGACGAACGCGTCGATCAGCCGTTCCCGCTGGATGCCGGCGACGGTCTCGGGGGAGAGACCGTGCCGTCCGGGCTTGATGGCGCGGCCCGGGTCCAGCGCGGAACGGGAGCCGGGCAGCACGTCGGTGCATCCCGCTTCCGGCGTCCTAGTGTGCCCTGACATCGAACCCCACTCCGTCACCAGCCGTCGAGATCACACTACTTCCCGCTCCGGGTGTCCGGGAGGCAGGCGGGGCCGGTCGGGAGCGCGGTCAGCGCAGGTGGCGGCGGCGGGAGCGGGTCAGCACCCGGACGGTCCCGACGAGGCCGAGCCCGATCAGCACCACCGGCGCCAGGATCGTCGCGGACAGGACGCCTCCGTCCGACAGGCCGTCCGCGAGGAACAGGCCCGCGAGGGCGAGGAAGAACAGCCCGGCCACCGGGCCGGCGGGGTCGAACCGGTAGCGCCCGGACACGTTCTTCTCTGCCGCGTTTCTCCTAGCCATGGTGCACGTCCACGTCTCCGACCTTGCCACGTATCCGCAGTTCGATCACGGGTGGGTCGCCGCCCGGTCGCTCCGGTTCGAGAACCCGGATGACCCTGGCGTTCGGCCCGCTCGTCGTCCGGTGTCGGATGCGCAGGTCGCCGAGGGCGATCTTCGCGTCCACCAGCACGCGGGCCGCCGGCGGCACCGTCACCTCCAGCCCGCCGAGCGCCACCCGCGCGTCGATCGTGACGCGCTGGCCGGGGGACAGCGGGAGGGCGGTGAGATCCAGATCGCCCTGGCCGACGCCGATCTTGTAGGTCTGGTTCGTCTGCGAGACGTCGGTCGGGTGCCAGTCGACCTCCCCGTACTCGGCGTTGCGCGGCGCGTCGCCCGTGACGGAGGTGGTCAGCATCGCGAGCGTCAGCACGGTGCCGGCCGTCGCGAGGCCGCGCGACCGGAACCAGCCGCCGAGGACGAGGCCCAGCCCGATGACCGCGAGCGCGGGCGCCATGACGATCAGCCAGGAGTCCGGCGCGGGGCGGGACGCCGCGACGGGGATCATCGCCGCGCCGGCCGCCATCGCCGCCATCAGCGTGAGCGCGGCGACCGGCGACCCGCCGCGCTCGCGGGGCGCCGCGGGCTCGCCGGCGGCGGGGACGCCGGCGGCGGGGACGTCGGTGTGCGCGGCCGAGTACTCGGCCAGGTCGACCATGCCCTCGGGCAGCCCGCCCCCGGCCGGCGCGGCCGGCCCGCCCGGCCGGCCCTTGGCGAGGGACACGCCGCCCGCGGTGGTGTCCTCCGGCCGCGTCCACCCGGCGGACGGGTCCGGCGGATGCCCGGCGAGCCGCTCGGGGACCGTCCGCGCCGCCGCCACCAGGTCCACGCCCCGCGAACGCGCGACGAGCAGCACCAGCCCGAACACCACCAGGACGGCGACCGCGTCGGTGTAGGCCCCGCCGAACAGGGTCAGCGCGACGCCCACGCACAGCAGCGCCCCGAGGATCGACAGGACGGCCTGCGCGTCGAACCACCGCTTGAAGAACCGCTCCGCGGCCGACGACTCGCCGGGGTTCGCGGGCATCAGCAGCGCCGCCGCGATGTACAGGAGAACGCCCTGCCCGGGCGCCGGCACGAGGATCGCGAACCCCACGCGGAAGACGACGGGGTCGATGCCGGTGTAGCGGCCGAGCCCGGTGCACACGCCCGCGATCAGCCGCCGGTCGGCGTCGCGCGACAGCCGCGGGTATCCCCGGCCCGTCCGCTCCCGGCTCTCCGCCTCGCTCTTGCCCGCCATGCCTGCCATGCCCATGCCACCATCGTGGCCCGTCCCGTCCCGCGCGGGGTATGGGGGACGTCCCTGATCCGCCCCTGAGCCGGGTCCCCGGGTAGGCCCCGGATGCGGACCCCGCGTGGGCGTGTGACGATCGATGACGTGGAACAGGAGACGGCCGGACGGCCCGGTGCGACGCCGGCGCGGGCCTCCGGGCTGGAACGCGCCGCCGCGGGCCGGCTCGTGGCGGGGGTGTGCCGCGGGCTCGCCGTGCACCTGGGCGTGGACGTGCTGCTCGTCCGCGCCGCCTTCGTGCTGCTGACGGTCGCGAGCGGGCTCGGCATCGCCGCGTACGCGGCGTTCTGGATCCTCGTTCCCGCGCCGGAGAAGGTCCCGGCGGCCGGGCTCCGGCGCGGTCGCGACTGGGGTCAGCTGCTCGTCTACGTGGTGGTCACGCTGGGGCTCGCGGCGCTGCCGTGGGGCGTGGCCGGGCCCGTCCAGTGGGCGCTGTGGCCGTTCGTCATCGGCGGTGTCGGCGCCGCGATCCTGTGGCAGCAGGCCGACCGCGACCAGCGGCAGCGCTGGACGCTGCCGCTCCGCGAGCGGTGGCTGCGCAGCCTGCTCGGCCTGCTGCTCGTCGTCGGCGGCATCGGCGGCGTCGTCGCGCAGAACGTGGAGGCCGAACAGGCGCGGTCCGTCGTGATCGCCATGCTGATCATCCTCACCGGGGTCGCGGTGATCGTGACGCCCTGGGTGGTGCGGCTCTGGCAGGACCTGGACGCCGAGCGGCACGAGCGCATCCGCTCCCAGGAGCGTGCCGAGCTGGCCGCGCACATCCACGATTCGGTGCTGCACACGCTGACGCTGATCCAGCGGAACGCGCACGACGCGCGGGAGGTGCAGCGCCTCGCCCGGTCCCAGGAGCGGACGCTGCGGACGTGGCTCTACCAGCCGCGCGCCGACCCCGACCGGACGTTCGCCGCCGCGATCAGGGAGATCGCCGGGGAGGTCGAGGACGACCACGGCGTGCCGATCGAGATCGTCTGCGTGGGCGACACCGCACTGGACGAGCGGCTCGGCGCCGCGCTGCAGGCCGCCCGGGAGGCGATGGTCAACGCCGCCAAGTACGCGGAGGCGCCGTCGGTGTCGGTGTACGCGGAGGTCGAGAGCGACGGGATCGCCATCTTCGTCCGCGACCGCGGCAAGGGGTTCGTCCTGGACGATGTCCCGGAGGACAGGATGGGCGTACGGGGGTCCATCATCGGACGTATGGAGCGCAACGGCGGCAAGGCCACCGTCCGCACCGCGCCGGGCGAGGGCACCGAAGTGCGTTTGGAGATGAAGAAATCATGAGCGGACCGGGGGCGTCCCCCCGAAGGGGCAGGGTGTGAGCGAGCCGTTGAAGAGGGTCGTGCTGGTCGACGACCACCAGATGTTCCGGACCGGGGTCAAGGCGGAGCTGGGCGGCGGCGTCGAGATCGTCGGGGAGGCCGGCGACGTCGACGAGGCCGTCTCGGTGATCCGCGAGACGCTGCCGGACGTGGTGCTGCTGGACGTGCACCTGCCCGGCGGCGGGGGCATCGAGGTGCTGCGGCGGCTGCACGGCACCGTCCCGTCCAAGTTCCTCGCCCTGTCGGTGTCGGACGCGGCGGAGGACGTGATCGGGGTCGTGCGGGGCGGAGCGCGCGGCTACGTCACCAAGACGATCTCCGGCCCGGAGCTGACGGACGCGATCGGGCGGGTGGCCGAGGGCGACGCCGTGTTCTCGCCGCGCCTCGCCGGTTTCGTGCTGGACGCGTTCGCCGCCACCGACGTCCCGGCCGTCGACCCCGAGCTGGACCAGATCACCCAGCGGGAGCGGGAGGTCCTGCGGCTGATCGCGCGCGGCTACGCCTACAAGGAGATCGCCAAGGAGCTGTTCATCTCGGTGAAGACGGTGGAGACGCACGTGAGCAGCGTCCTGCGCAAACTCCAGCTGTCGAATCGGCATGAACTGTCGCGCTGGGCCGCCGCCCGGAGACTCGTCTAGCGGCGTCGCGGATAAAACCGGTTCCGGCGGCCGATAAAGTCGCTGACCATGACATATCCTCCCCCCGGACCTGGCCATCCAGGTCCACAAGCCCCCTATCCCCCTCCGCCGATGCCGCCCGGCCCGGGCCACGGCTCCCCGTACCGGAACGACAAGACCAACGGCCTGGCGGTCGCGGCCTTCGTCACCGGCCTGCTCGGCTGCCTCGGTGTCCTCGGCATCGTCCTCGGGGCGATCTCGCTGGTGCAGATCGGCCGGAACGGCGGCCGGGGCCGCGGGTTCGCGATCGCCGGCATCGTCCTGTCCTGCCTGTGGCTCGTCACCGGCATCACCATCGCTGTCCTCGCCGCGAGCAGTGACTCCTCCAGCGGCGCCGGGCCCGCGCCCACCGCGACCCGGACCAAGCCGAAGGAGGTGGACGCGCAGAAGATGAAGGTCGGCGACTGCATCAACGACAACGCCAGCGCGTCCAACCCCTCGACCAGCGAGCCCGTCGAGGTTCAGAGCGTCAAGATCGTCCCGTGCACCGGGCCCCACGATGGCGAGGTGATGGCCATCTTCAAGCTGTCGGGGTTCACGATGCCGGCGGACGCGCAACTGCGCCAGCTGGCCTCGAACGGATGCAAGATCCGCACCCAGGCCAGGATCGGCCGCGACCCCGCCGCGGGCAGCCTCGCGAACTCCTACTACTACCCCACGGCCGAGTCGTGGAGGCAGGGTGACCGCGACGTCACCTGTGTCGCCGTGGCCGCGGGCGAGGGCACGAAGCTGACCCGGCCGCTGCACCGCTGACGATCCCGGCGTCCGCTGGGCGGCCGGCCCGCCGCCCGGTCCCGGGACATACCGGGACATCTCGCTCAGTACGCGGCACGCAGGGTGCGTGATCGCGTCCGGTGACGCGGCCGGCGCCGTTCACCGCCCCCCCTTTTTTCAGCGCCACTCCTCCTTCAGCGCCGCCTCTCTTCGGCGCCGCCTTCCGCCTGGAAGTGCCCCCGCGCTGCCCCTCCTCGCCTGTCCGCCAGGGACGAACCCCGTGAGCCTGGCACTGCGGCCTGTGGTGATCCGCGGGTCACAGGACGCCGGGCAGCCGGGCCGGGCAGCCGGGCTCGCAGCACTCGGAGTGCCGGGCCACCCGGCGCGCGTACTTCCCGAAGCGGCGGCGCAGCGCCGCCCGGGTGAACGGCCCGGTGCCCGGGAGAGCGTCGACCTCGCCGCGCCAGCGGATCAGCGTGCCCGCGGCGTGCGGCTCCAGCGTGACGTCCGCCCGGACGCTGCGCCGCGGATGCCCGGCCAGCGCGAGGTAGCCGTAGTGCCGGGGCGGATCCCAGGCCACGACCTCCTCACGCCAGGGTGGGACGGACCGGACGGCCCCGATCCCGTTCCGGTGGTCGGTCCCGTCCGCCTCGCGCCGCGCGCGGATCCACAGGCCGCCCCATTCGCGCCACGCCTCCGGGAGGCACAGATGCTTGAAGATCACCTCCGGCTCCGCGCAGGAGGTGGCGATGGCCTCTATCTCGTCCGGCATGACAACCCCCCGTGTTCTGTCGCAGGGGGTACATGCCCGCTTCGGCCCCGATTACGGTTGGTAAGTAGATGTATTTCGAGGGTGACGAAAACCGGGGGTGCGGTTCAGGCCGTATTGACGACCTGGAACGGCTCGGCGAACCGGCCCTCGGGGAGTCCCGCCGCCGCGGCGTTGGCGCCCAGCCAGCCGCGCAGCATCTCCGGCAGCCCGTCCCCCATGTGCCCGGTCTGGCTCACGTGCGCCCGCAGCGCGTTCACCTTCCGCTCGAACCGGTCGGTGATGTCGACGTAGTGGTTCACGACGGGTCCGCCGCTGAGCCACACCTCCCGTACCGTCCACGCCTCCAGGCCCTCGTCGGCGAGCAGTTCCGGGAACGCGTACGGGTTGCGGGCGTCGGGATAGACGGCGTCGAGCGCCGCCGAGCCGACCGCCCGGTGGTCGGGGTGGCTCGGGTGGATCCGCTCGTAGTTGCGTTCCGGGCTCGGCATCAGCACCCGGTCCGGTCGCACCTGCCGGATCGCCCGTGCGATGTCGCGGCGCAGGTCCAGCGTCGCCTCGACCCGGCCGTCCGGGCGCCCCAGGAACCGGACGTCGCTCACTCCGACGCACTTGGCCGCCGCGCGCTGCTCCTCCCGCCGCAGCGCCGCCATCTCCGCGCGCGTGACGGCGTCGTCGGAGCCGCCCGCGTCCCCGTCGGTCACCATGAGGTAGACGACCTCGATGCCCAGATCCGTCCAGCCGGCCACCGTCCCGGCCGCGCCGAAGTCGACGTCGTCGGGGTGCGCCATCACCACGAGGATCCGCTGCAGGTCGCCGTCGTCCAGAACATTGGTCACAGTTTCAACCATAAGCTCCGCGAACGGGTTCGGGCACCGCCAGTTGATCAGAAATTCGGCGCAGGACGCCCGCCGGAGGGCCGTCCCCCGCCGGAGGGGCGGCCCCGTCAGAGCGACAGCAGGGCCGTGAGCAGGCGTTCCTGGAACGCCGGCACGTCGCTGCCGACCGCGACCTGCACCGGGCGGCGGGTGTCCTCGGCGGGCAGCGACCGGGCGTCCCACACCGTCGTGCCACGGGTCAGCTCGCCCCGCAGTTCCACCCGCACGCAACGGTGGACGTACTCACCGAGCTCCGGGTCGACCGCCAGCATCGCGGCGAGCGCGTCGTGGATGACCGCGCCCCGCCGCTTGAGGGTGGGCGTGTACGCCTCCTCGTAGAACTTCAGGATCTTCGCGGCGAAGCGGGCGACCGGGGCGTCGTGGGCGGCCAGCCGGTCCAGCCAGTCGTCGTGGACGGCGGTCGGGTGCGTGGCGTCCAGTGGCACCAGGATCATCGGCCAGTCCGCCGCGAACACCAGGTCGGCGGCCTCCGGATCGTGCCAGATGTTCGCCTCGGCGTGGGTGGTGATGTTGCCGGGGTGGTCGAACGCGCCGCCCATGATGACGACTTCGCGGATCAGTGACGGCAACGCGTCGTCCAGCAGCAGCGCCGCGCCCAGGTTCGTCAGCGGGCCGGTCGCCAGCAGCGTCAGCTCGCCCGGCCTGGACCGTGCCAGCCGGACGATCTGCGCGGCCGCCGACCCGGTGACCGGGCGTCCCGCCGGGGCGGGCAGATGCGTGTCGCCGAGGCCGTCCGTCCCGTGCCAGTCCAGCGCGTAGTGGACGTCCTGCGCCATCGGCCGGGTCGCGCCCACCGCGACCGGCACGCCCTCCGTGATCCCCGCCGCCTCCAGCACGCGCAGCGTGTTCAGCGCGCCGGTCAGCGGGTCGACGTTGCCGTGCACCGTGCCGACCCCCACCAGCTCCGCCTCGCCCGCCTGGACGAGTGAGGCCAGGTACAGCAGCGTCATCGCGTCGTCGATGCCGGTGTCGCAGTCGTACAGGAACGTGGTCGCCTTGGTCACAGAGGCAACCTATACGGGACCCCGCGTCGCAGTGATCACTAATTGGGCCTGGGACGCGGTGCCGCGCCGGGGTAGAGCTGAGACATGCGAAAACTCATCAACGCCCCGGCGGACGTGGTCTGCGACGCGCTGCGCGGCCTGGCCGCCGCGCATCCGTCGCTGAAGGTCGATCCGGCGAACGGCACCGTCGTGCGGGCGGACGCGCCGCGCGCCGGGAAGGTCGCCCTGGTGTCGGGTGGCGGGTCCGGGCACGAGCCGCTGCACGCCGGGTTCGTCGGCCCCGGCATGCTGGACGCCGCCTGCTGCGGCGAGGTGTTCACCTCCCCCGTGCCCGACCAGATCATCGCGGCGACGATGGCGGTGAACGGCGGCGCCGGCGTCCTGCACCTGGTGAAGAACTACACCGGTGACGTCATGAACTTCCAGATGGCCGCCGAGCTGGCAGAGGACGAGGGCATCGAGGTCACCTCCGTCATCGTCGACGACGACGTCGCCGTGGAGGACAGCACGTTCACCGCCGGGCGGCGCGGCACCGGCGCCACGCTGTTCGCGGAGAAGATCGCCGGTGCGCTCGCCGAGGAGGGGGCGTCGCTGGACGCGGTCGCGGCGGCCGCGCGGGAGGTGAACGAGCGCAGCCGGTCGTTCGGCGTCGCGCTGTCGTCCTGCACGGTGCCGGCCGCCGGGTCGCCCACGTTCGAACTGGGCGAGGACGAGATGGAGCTGGGCATCGGCATCCACGGCGAGCCCGGCCGGGAACGTGCCAAGGCCGGCACGGCGGCGCAGATCGTGGACGCCGCGCTGAGCGCGATCAACGCGGACATGCCACTGGCCGGGTCCGAGGTGCTGGTGCTGGTGAACGGGATGGGCGGCACCCCGCTCATCGAGCAGTACATCGCGTACGCGGCGGCGGCCGAATGGCTGGCGGGGCATGGCGCGACCGTCGTCCGGCGGCTGGTCGGCCCCTACGTGACGAGTTTGGAGATGGCCGGCTGCATGATCAGTGTGTGCCGGATGACGCCCGAGCTGACCCGGCTCTGGGACGCGCCCGTCGAGACGCCGGGGCTGCGGTGGGGCCGGTGAACGCCGCCGCCTTCGCCGCCTGGATCCGGCACACCGCGGAACTGGTCTCCGCCGACGCCGGGCGGCTCACCCGGCTGGACGCCGCCATCGGCGACGGCGACCACGGCCACAACCTCGACCGGGGGTTCCGCGCCGCCGCCGAGGCGCTGCCGGACGGCGTCCCCCCGGGCAAGGTGCTGATGGCGGCGGGACGGTCGATCGTGTCCAGGACCGGCGGTGCGTCCGGGCCGCTCTACGGGACGGCGCTGCGCCGCGCGGGCAAGGCGGTCGGCGACGCCGGCGACGTGGGCGCCGCCGGGCTCGGTGCCGCGCTCCGGGCCGCGCTGGACGGCGTGCAGGAGCTGGGCAAGGCCGCCGAGGGCGACAAGACGATGGTCGACGCGCTGGCACCCGCCGTCGCGGCCTACGAGGCGGCGCTCGCGGACGGCTCCGGCCTGGCGGACTGCGTGCGCGCCGCCGCGGACGCGGCCGCGAAGGGCGCGGACGACACCGTCCTCATGCAGGCGCGCAAGGGACGGGCCAGCTATCTCGGGCCGCGCAGCGTCGGGCACATGGACCCGGGCGCCGCGTCCACCGCGCTGGTGCTGCGCGGGCTCGCCGACGTGGCGGGCGAGGGCTGACATGGTCGGGATCGTGATCATCTCGCACAGCCGCACGCTCGCCGAGGGCGCCGCCGAGGTCGCCCGCACGATGGGGGTCGGCAAGGCCGTCGTCGAACCCGCCGGAGGCGACGCGGAGGGACGGCTCGGCACCAGCATCGACCTCGTCGAACAGGCCGTCGCGGCGGCGAACGACGGGGACGGCGTCGTGCTGCTCGCCGACATCGGCAGCTCCGTGCTCACCGCGAAGACGCTCATCGAGGACGCCGGCGACGACGTGCTGCTCGCGGACGCGCCGCTGGTCGAGGGGTCGGTCGCCGCCGCGTCCATGGCCGCGGCGGGCGCCGGCCTCGCCGCCGTCCACGCCGCCGCCGAATCCGCCCGCGACCACCGCAAGGCCGGCTGAGCCTCCGCCGAGCCAGGTTCGGGCCGGGTTCGGCCGGTCAGGACAGGTCGGGGCCTTCGAGGAGGATGCCGAGGGCGGACGTGACGCCCGCCGCCGGCTCGCCCCGCACCTCGTAGACGCGGGACTCCTCGCCGGGCTCGTCCACCGTGATCCGGTACGCGGGCAGGTCGGCGCCGATCTCGCCCGGCTCGCCGCGGGCCTGGGCGGCGGCGAGGGCGTCCACCGCGTCCCGGACGCGCCCGGCCGTCCCGGCGGGGAGCGTGGCGGTGTCGTACAGCGCGACGACCGTGCTCCGGCCGGTGAACCCGCCGGTGCTCTCGATCCGCACGCGCATGCCGTCCGCACCTCCCCGCCGGATCTCCGCCGCCCGCTACGCGCTGAAGGCCCGGCGCAGCCCGTCCAGCTCGTCGCGGAGGATGTCATCGTCCTCCAGCGAGCCGCCCCTGGCCAGCTTCTCGGCGTCGATGACCTCGTACTCGGGCATCTGCATCGTGCCGCAGCACCGCGACCTGTCCTGGTCGGCCCGCAGGCTCGCCGAGTGCTCGTCGTGCGGCTCGACCTCCGTGACGTCCTGCCCGTCCCCGGTGTAGCCGGCCTCGGTCATCGCCATCCGCCCGCTCATCAGGTCGCGCAGCGGCGTCACCGCCGTGGTGATCTCGCGGACCGCGAACCGGTTGCGGATGAACGTCCGGTAGATCGCCGGGTCGCCGCGGGTCGCCGAGACCTGCAGCATCTGGTTCGCCACGTCCACGTACCGGGCGCCGGTCGCCGGGGACGCCACGATCGCGTCGAACACCAGCTTGCAGAGCGCGGACGCCGTCTCGATCAGCACGATCGCCGGGTCCTTCGTGCGCCGCTGCCGGCTCAGCTCGAACGTGTACACGTCCGCGAGCACGTCGTAGATCGCGCCGGTGAACACCTGCGAGATCGCGTGGACCTCGTTGCCGACCTGGCTGAGCTTGAGATCGTTGTCGGCGTTGCGCAGCCCGGACGGCATGCCGAGCGCCTTGCCGAACTCCTCCGCCAGCTCCGACAGGAACGACTTGTCGTGCAGGTTCGCCTTGGTGAGCGCGACGAGCGCATCCGCCTGGTCCGGCTCCGCCAGCGCCAGGAAGATCGCGGTGATGTCGCCGAACGACTCGTGCAGGCCGCCCGTCTGCGGCGGATTGCCCGCCGACAGCCAGCCCGGCTTGAGCCCGTCCAGGATCGCGTGCCCCGTCTCGTGCGCGACGATGTCGTGGGACCGGCACGTGTGCAGGACGCTGCCCGGCGGCTGCCCCTGCGGTGTGAAGAACAGGAACTTGAGCGCCTTGCCCGTCCTCGTGTAGAACGCGTTCGCGCCCTCGCCCGCGTGGGGGAAGACGGTGATGCGCTCGGTGTCGCCGTCGACGTTCCACGCGAACGGGATCGGGTCGCCGCCGTTGTGCCGCTCGTACATCGCCATCGTCTGCCGGACGACGGCGAACGTGTGCGCGCAGTCGAACTGCGGGCTGCCGGCGGTGAACACGAAGTCGCCGTTGATGTTGCGGGCGACCGGGGTGACGTCCTGCAGCTCCGTCCGGACGCGTGCGTCCGCCGGGCCGTTCAGCACCACGGTCGGGATGAACGTCAGCCGGGCGCCGAGTTCGGTGACCGACGGGTCCTGCTTGTAGATGAGGAACCGGTGACCCGTGCGGATCGGCACCGGGATCGGAACCGGCCTCGGGGCGGGACGCGGAGTCGGCGGAGCCGCCTCCTGCACGGCCGTGGACGCCCGTCCCGGCCACTGCGCGGGTACCTCGACCTGGATGGTCTCGGTCTCCCGCTGGGCCTGGATGTCCTGCTGGTGGATCTTCATGTGAAGCCACCTCCCCTGACAGTGCGCGAGTCCCTGCCGACTCTGCGCTTCTGTGGATGGACATGCCGGTACGGGTCCTGCTGCTCCGCTGTACCGCCGAGTTCCCCCCCGTGCGGCCGGGCTCCCCGGCACGGCCGGGTTCTCCTGGGCGGCCGGGTCGGCGGACCCGGCCGGTAAGTGTCCACCCCGTTGTGCCACACGCTCCGCCGGTGGAGAGATCGAGTCAACCTGCGGAATCAAAAAGCATCGCCATCTGTCCACATGTCGCCATCGCGCTGTCCACATGTCGCCATCGCGGGGGTGCCGGAGCGGTTCGCCGGCTTGGCGGAGGCGCCGAAAACATCCGGCGGGCGCCGTAGACTCGCACATGATGTCGAAGACCGAAGCTCATCCCCTGCTCGATGGCCTCAACCCGCAGCAGCGCGCCGCCGTCGTGCACTCCGGCGGACCCCTGCTGATCGTCGCGGGGGCCGGTTCCGGCAAGACCCGGGTGCTCACCCACCGCGTCGCCCATCTGCTCGGCGAGCGGGACGCGCACCCCGGGCAGATCCTCGCGATCACCTTCACCAACAAGGCCGCCGCCGAGATGAAGGAGCGCGTCGACGCCCTGGTCGGGCCGCGTTCGCGGGCCATGTGGGTGATGACGTTCCACTCCGCGTGCGTCCGGATCCTGCGGCGCGAGGCCAAGCGGCTGGGCTTCCCGACGAGCTTCTCGATCTACGACCAGGCCGACGCGAACCGGCTGATGGCGCTCGTCTGCCGCGAACTGGACCTCGACCCCAAGCGGTATCCGCCGAAGTCGTTCAGCGCCCAGGTGTCCAACCTGAAGAACGAGCTGATCGACTACGAGACGTTCAAAGCGCGGGCGTCGACGCACATGGAGCAGACGCTCGCCGAGGCGTACGAGATGTACCAGGCGCGGCTGCAGCAGGCCGGCGCGATGGACTTCGACGACCTGATCATGATGACGGTCAATCTGCTGCAGGTGTTCCCGGAGGCCGCCGAGCACTACCGGCGGCGGTTCCGGCACGTCCTCGTGGACGAGTACCAGGACACGAACCACGCGCAGTACCAGTTGGTGCGCGAGCTGACCGCCCCGGTGGAGGGGGTCGGCGCGGCCGAACTGTGCGTGGTCGGTGACGCCGACCAGTCGATCTACGCGTTCCGGGGTGCGACGATCCGGAACATCCTGGAGTTCGAGCGCGACTATCCGGAGGCGACCACGATCCTGCTGGAGCAGAACTACCGCTCCACGCAGACGATCCTGTCGGCGGCCAACGCCGTCATCGAGCGCAACGCCGACCGGAAGCCGAAGAAGCTCTGGTGCGACCAGGGCGAAGGCCACAAGATCACCGGGTATGTGGCCGACAACGAGCATGACGAGGCCGCGTTCGTCGCCCACGAGGTCGACCGGCTCACCGACGAGGGGGACGCCCGCCCCGGTGACGTCGCCATCTTCTACCGGACCAACGCCCAGTCGCGTGTCTTCGAAGAAGTGTTCATCCGGGTCGGGCTGCCGTACAAGGTCGTCGGCGGGGTCCGGTTCTACGAGCGCAAGGAGATCCGGGACGCGCTCGCCTATCTGCGGGTGCTCGCCAATCCCGAGGACACCGTTTCGCTGCGGCGCATCCTGAACGTGCCGAAGCGGGGGATCGGTGACCGGGCCGAGGCGTGCGTGGAGGCGCATGCGTCCCGCGAGCGGATCTCGTTCTGGCAGGCGCTGCGGGTGCCCGAGGACGTGCCCGGCATGGCGACCCGCTCGATCAACGCCGTCCGCGAGTTCGTCGCGCTGCTGGACGAGCTGCGCGCCGCCGCCGAATCGCTCACCCCCGCCGGCCTGATCGCCGAGGTGCTGGAGGCCAGCGGCTACCTCGCCGAACTGGAGGCGTCCAAGGACCCGCAGGACGAGACCCGCGTCGAGAACCTCCGGGAACTGGAGGCGGTGGCGCGCGAGTTCGAGGAGCGGCTGGACGGCGAGTCCGCCGAGGGGCGGCTGGCGGAATTCCTGGAACAGGTCGCCTTGGTCGCCGACGCCGACTCCATTCCCGGCGGCGCCAAGGGCGGTCCGGTTCCGCCGGGCGAGCAGCCGGAAGAGACCGATCAGGGCGTTGTCACGCTGATGACGCTGCACACGGCAAAGGGCCTCGAATTTCCGGTCGTGTTCTTGACCGGCATGGAGGACGGCGTCTTCCCGCATCTGCGCGCCATGAGCAATCCCAAGGAACTCGAAGAGGAACGCCGCCTCGCCTATGTCGGCATTACCCGTGCCCGGCAGCGGCTCTATCTGTCACGTGCGGCGATGCGCAGTTCGTGGGGCGCGCCGCAGGTCAATCCGCCGTCCCGGTTCCTGGGCGAGGTGCCGGAATCCCTGATGGAATGGGAGCGTGAGGCGTCGTCCATGTCCACGCCGGCGATGTCGCGGATGGCGCAGCGGCCGGGGACCCGATCCTCGGGGAATCGGCCGGTTCCGTCCCTTTCTCCCGGCGACAAGGTGACCCACGACGCCTTCGGCCTCGGCACCGTCGTCTCCGTTTACGACCGGGGTGAAAAGGCCAGCGTCGACTTCGGTGGCGAGTACGGTGTGCGGACGCTGGTGCTGCGCTTCGCCACGATCGAAAAGCTCTGACGGAAGCCGTTTCGAGGGCCATTGTGCCCCCCGCCTGCCGGTCGTCATGGCACCGGGATGCTCACGTCCCGAGGGAGGCCAGGAAGGCGTCCAGCATCGCGGTCTGGCGTTCGGGCGGCAACGCGCCGGGGTCGAACAGGGCGTGGACGACCAGGCCGTGGGCGAAGGCGGCCGAAGCGGCGACGATGTCGTCGATGTCGGATGCGGCGGGGAGCTCGCCGAGCGAGACCGCCGCCGCCACGTGCGGGCGGAGGCGGTTGCGCCAGTTCTCGTAGCGGTCCTTCTGGCGGGCGGAGAGGTCGGGGTCGGCCAGCGAGACGTCCCACGAGCTCACCCAGACGCGGTTCATGGCCGTGGCGGCGGGGGTGACGCACAGGACGTCCAGGAGGGCGGCGCGCAGGCCGGGGAGCCCGGGCGGGGCCGTGCGGAGGGGACGGTTCGCGGTGCGTTCGTCGGCCAGGTCGAGGGCGTGGGCGACGAGGGCCTTCTTGTTCGGGAAGTAGTGCGTGAGCAGGCCCGTGGAGGCGCCCATCTCCGCCGCGACCGCGCGCAGGGTCAGGCCGCCGAAGCCGCGGTCGGCGAGGACGCGCCAGACGGCCTCGGACACGTCCCGGCGGCGGGCATCGTGATCACCTCGGGCGGGCATTCCCGTAGAGTACATAACAAACGTTCGGTACGTGCCCCCGGGAGGCCCGATGTTCGCTCACCAGCTCGCCGACGGTGCCGAATTCCGTCCGCTGGAGCCGTGGCGGGCGGCCGAGTTCGCCAAGCACGCGGATCGGGTCCGCCCGGACATCCGTGACTACATCCCCTGGGCCTGGACGGTCGTGGACGAGCGGACGGCCGGGGAGTACCTGCAGTCCTACGCCGACAAGCAGGCCAAGGACGAAGCGGGCATCTACGGCATCTGGGTCGACGGCGTCCTCCAGGGCGGGACGGTCTTCCGGACGTTCGACGCCGGCACGGGCGTCTGCGAGGTGGGAGTGTGGCTCGCCGCGGAGATGCGGGGGCGGGGGCTGATCAACCGGGCCGTCCGCCACATGATCGACTGGGCGTTCCACGAGCGGGGAATGCACCGGGTGGAGTGGGTCTGCGACACGCGCAACACCGCCAGCGCGGCCGTCGCGAAGCGGCTCGGCATGACCTGCGAGGGCGTCCACCGGCAGTCGTTCGTGCTGGGCGGGAAGCGCCGCGACAGCCAGGTCTGGGCCGTCCTCGCTACGGAATGGGGAGAGGCCGCTCCAGAGCCGAGAGGCTGAGCAGCACCAGGGACGCCGTCCAGCCGAGCGGGGCCGGGCCCGCGGGCCTGCCGGTCTGGCCGACCTTCTCCGGAAGGGCGCCCAGGGAGGTGCGGTGGGAGGCCAGCCAGCCGAGCCGCTCGTGCGCCTCGTCCGTCCGCCCCGCCGCGGCGGCGGCCAGCCCGAAGAGCGCCGTCTCCGGGGTCCAGGCGACCTTCGGGTCGCCGGACCAGCGCTCGCCCGGCAGGACGCCCCCGTTCGGCAGCGCCTGCTTGCGGGCGGCGTCGGCGATCGCGGAGGTCACCCGCGTGTCGGCCGGTGCGAACGGCGGCGCGAGGAACGTCACGGAGGTGTCCATCCGCCCGCCGCGGATGGGCGAGCGCGGGTAGCCGTAAGGGGCGAACTGCCTGGCCACGGCGTCGGAGACCCGCTGCGCCGCGTGCCGCCATTCGGCCGCCTTGCGGGTCTCGCCGCGCGCCCGCGCGAGGTCGGCGGCGGCCCGCAGGCCCGCCAGCACGGGCCCGACGACGCCGAGCGTGGGGCGCCGCGGGTCCTGCTCGCGCTGGGGGTCGCGCTCCCAGTAGTCGGACGAGGCGGGCGGCAGCCCCTCGGCGTCCAGCGAGCGCGCCAGATGGTCGGCCGCGCGCCGCACCATCGGCCACAGGACGGGCAGCTCGTCGGACGATCCGGTCCGGGCGCGGTGGAACCAGGCCGCCCACAGCACCCAGCCGAGCGAGTCGAGCTGGAACGCGCGCCCGTCGGCGACGGCCGTCCCGTCGGGGTTGTAGCGGGCGGCCCACATGCCGTTGCCGCTCTGGGTGCGGGCGAGGAAGCGCAGGACGCGGCGGGCCTCCGACGGATGCCCCGTGACGGTGAACGCGGCGACGGCGAACGCGGAGTCACGCGGCCAGCAGTACCGCCACTTGGTGTACCAGGAGGCCAGTGACGCCCCGTTCGGGCGGGTGAGGAGCCGCAGGTCGAGCAGGGCGCGCACCGCCATGTCGCGGTAGGCGCGGTCGTGCCCGCCGGTCGGGATCGTGCCCTGTGCCAGCCACGCGCTGTCGGATCGGACGGCCCGGTCCACCCGCGGGTCGGAGGCGTCCACCGTGATGGGCGTATCGCCACCGGACGGGATGAGCCGGATACGTCCGTCCTCAAGCCGGACGACCGAGCTGTCCGGCAGGTAGGACGCCCCCTCGCCCTGCTCCGGGGAGATCGGGACGCCGGTGAACGGCCAGCCGCCCCCGCCGATCAGCCCGGGGCTCGCCCAGCCGGGGCTCGGCGGTTCCGGTACGGTGGCGCCGCCGGTGGCGACGAGCGCGGCCACGATCAGCAGGGCGGCCGTGCGGCGGATCTTGTGAACCCCGGACCGCCGGCGCGCGGGTGCCCGGTCGGGCGGGGGCGGTGCCGCGGTGACGGGGGAAACGACGGATGTGTCCCGTTCTTCCGCCATCGCCATGCGTTCGTCCCCTTTGCCGCACCCGCCGACGCGAAATGAGTACATCAAACTACGTCAATCGGTTCATCCTCCTCAGGGGCCACTCGTGCCCACCCTTCAGGATGAGACACCTCTTGCCTGGTGGCACTTGCCCTCGCGGGAATCAGGCCGGTGACATATGGACCCGGCGGCATCACCACGAAGTGGGGTTGACTAGGCTGCATCGACGGAGCGGACCGCAGAGCGCCGGCCGCACGGCAACCCGTGCAGATCGCCGACTCGTGTGGTCTTTGGCTGTCGATCCGTTAAGGACGCCCTCGTGGACCTGTTCGAACATCAGGCGAAGGAACTCTTCGCCGAGTACGGGGTACCGGTGCCCACCGGCAAGGTCGCCCGTACTCCCCAGGAAGCGCGTGCCATCGCGGAGGAGCTGTTCTCCGCGGGCAGCAAGAAGGTCGTGGTCAAGGCCCAGGTGAAGACCGGCGGCCGCGGCAAGGCCGGCGGCGTGAAGCTGGCCGACACGGTCGACGAGGCGGAGACGCTCGCCGGCCAGATCCTCGGCATGGACATCAAGGGCCACACGGTCCACAAGGTCCTGGTCGAGGAGGGCAGCGCGATCGCGCAGGAGTACTACTTCTCCTTCCTGCTCGACCGCGCCAACCGCACCTTCCTGTCCATCTGCTCCGTCGAAGGCGGCGTGGAGATCGAGGAGGTGCCGCACGACCGGCTGGCGATGGTGCCGATCTCGCCGCTGGACGGCATCGACCGGGCCAGGGCCCGCGAGATCGCCGAGAAGGGCCGACTCCCGCAGGAGGCGCTCGACGGCGCCGCCGAGCTGATCGAGCGGCTGTGGGCCGTGTTCACCGACGAGGACGCCTCCCTCGTCGAGGTGAACCCGATGATCCTCACCGCCGACGGCCAGGTGAAGGCCCTCGACGGCAAGGTCACGCTGGACGACAACGCCGGGTTCCGCCAGGACCACGAGAAGTTCGAGGACAAGGCCGCCGCCGACCCGCTGGAGGCCGCGGCCAAGGCCAAGGACCTCAACTACGTGAAGCTGGACGGCACCGTCGGCATCATCGGCAACGGCGCCGGCCTGGTCATGTCCACCCTGGACGTGGTGGCCTACGCGGGCGAGCAGTTCGACAACCAGAAGCCGGCGAACTTCCTCGACATCGGCGGCGGCGCGTCCGCCGAGGTGATGGCGAACGGGCTGGAGATCGTGCTGTCCGACGCGGCCGTCAGGTCGGTGTTCGTGAACGTCTTCGGCGGCATCACCGCCTGTGACGCCGTCGCCAACGGCATCGTCTCGGCCTACCAGCTGCTGGCCGACCGCGGCGAGGCCGTCGACCGCCCCCTCGTCGTCCGGCTGGACGGCAACAACGCCGAGCTCGGGCGCAAGATCCTCAGCGATGCGGCGCTGCCCGGCGTCCAGCAGGTCGACACCATGGACGAGGCGGCCAAGCGCGCCGCCGAACTCGCAGCGGCAGGTGCATGACATGGCCATCTGGCTCACCGAGAACAGCAAGATCATTGTCCAGGGCATCACGGGCTCCGAGGGCACCAAGCACGGACGCCGGATGCTCGCGTCCGGCGCCCAGGTCGTCGGCGGCGTGAACGCCCGCAAGGCCGGCCAGACGGTCGACTTCGACGGCACGACCCTCCCGGTGTTCGGCACCGTCAAGGAGGCCATGGCCCACACGACCGCGGACGTCTCCGTCGTCTTCGTCCCGCCGAAGTTCACCAAGGACGCCGTCGTCGAGGCGATCGACGCCGAGATCCCGCTCTGCGTGGTCATCACCGAGGGCATCCCGGTGCACGACACCGCCTACTTCTGGGCGTACGCCGAGGAGAAGGGCAGCAAGACCCGGATCATCGGGCCGAACTGCCCCGGCATCGCGTCCCCCGGCAAGTCGAACGCGGGCATCATCCCGGCCGACATCACCACGCCCGGCCGCATCGGCCTGGTGTCGAAGTCGGGCACGCTGACCTACCAGATGATGTACGAGCTTCGCGACATCGGCTTCTCCACCTGCGTCGGCATCGGCGGCGACCCGATCATCGGGACCACCCACATCGATGCCCTCCAGGCGTTCCAGGACGACCCGGACACCGACGCGATCGTGATGATCGGTGAGATCGGGGGCGACGCCGAGGAGCGCGCCGCCGCCTACATCGAGCAGCACGTGACCAAGCCGGTCGTCGGCTACGTCGCCGGGTTCACCGCCCCCGAGGGCAAGACCATGGGCCACGCGGGCGCGATCGTGTCCGGCTCCGCCGGCACCGCGCAGGCGAAGAAGGAGGCCCTGGAGAAGGTCGGCGTCCGCGTCGGCAAGACCCCCAGCGAGACCGCCGTCATCATGCGGGAGATCATGCAGAACCGCTGATCCCGCGCGAGCACACGAAAGACGCCCGAGCCGCCCCCGCGGCCCGGGCGTCTTTCGTGTGCGCCCGGAAGCCGGGACGACAAAGGCGACACGCCGGGCGGGCGGGGCGGCGGGGGGCGGAGCCGGTGCCAGCATGGAGCGGTGAGCGACAAGATCCCCGGACGGCGCGCGAAGCGGGAACCGTCGAAGACCGCGGCGGGGCGGGCGCGTGCGCAGCACGCGGCGCGGCGCCCGCCGGCCCCCGCCGCGGCCCGGCCGCTGTATGTGACCGGGCTGGTCGCCGCGCTGTGGTGCGTCGGGATCGGGCTCGCGGTGCTCACCACGATCACGCTGATCGGGTGGATCGCGGCGCCGAAGACCGCGCTCGGCCACGGCCTGGCCGGCGTGTTCCGGACGGCCGTGAACTTCTGGCTCGTGTCCCACCACGCGGGCTTCTCCTACGGGCAGGGACGCGTCGGGCTGCTGCCGCTCGGCGTCCTCGTCCTGCCCGGTGCGCTGCTGTACCGGGGCGGCGGGTGGATGATCCGGGTGGCGGGGCTGCGGCACCGTCCCCGCGTCGCGGTCGTGCACGTCGCGGTCGCGCAGGCCGCCCCGTACGCCGGGCTGGCCGCGCTGCTCGCGATCGCGGCGTCGGCGCGGGAGGTGCGGCCGTCGGTGTGGCAGGCGCTCGTCGCCTGCTTCCTCGTCGCCGTCATCGCGGGCGGCCTCGGTGCCGCGCGGGCCGTGGTCGCCGCGCAGGTGGCGGCCGAGGCGCGCGGACGGCGGGTCCGGTCCGGGCTCGGCGCGCTGCTGCGGCTGCTGCCCGAACGGCCGCGTTCGCTGGTGATCGGGGTCGCGGGGGCGCTCGGCGTGCTGCTCGCGTCGGGTGCGGTGCTCGTGGCCGCGGCCCTCGCGATGCACATGCCGGACGCCGACAACCTGTACCGGGTGCTCGCGCCCGGCGTCGTCGGCGGCGTCCTGCTGCTGCTGGTCGAGCTGGCGTTCCTGCCGAACGCGGTCATCTGGGGGATGGCGTACGCGGTCGGGGCGGGGTTCTCGGTCGGTGCCGGGACGAGCGTCTCCCCGACCGGGGTGGTCCTGGACGTCGTCCCGGCGTTCCCGCCGCTCGCCGCGCTGCCGCAGCCGGGGCCGGCGCCCGCGCTGTCGCTGCTCGCGCTGGCCGCGCCGTTCGTCGCGGGCGCGGTCGGCGGCGTCCTCACGATCAGGTCGCTGCCGAGCCCGGTGTCGGAGGGCGCGCCGCTGTGGGGGTTCGTGTCGGGCGCGCTGACCGGCGTGGTGGCGGCGCTGCTGAGCGCGCTGTCCGGCGGGCCGCTCGGCGGCGGGCGGATGGCGACCGTGGGGCCGTCCGCCTGGCAGGTGGGGCTGCTCGCGGCCCTGGAGGTGGGGATCGCGGCGGCGATCGCGGCGTGGGTGGCGAACTGGATGGTGCTGCGGCGTCCGGCCCGCGCGAAGGCCCCGAGGAAGCCGAAGGAGCCGAGGGGGCCGAAGAAGCCGGGGAAGGCGCAGGAACCGGGGATGCCGGAGCGGCGCGCCGGGAGGCCCGCCCGTCCGGAGCCCGCGACCGTGCCGCTGGGGGCGCCCGTCCCCGGCGACTACGACCTGCGGGAGCTGCGCGAGCGGAGGGAGCCGGCGCCGAAGGCGCCGCATGCGCCCGATCCGGTGGAGTTCGAGGAGGCCGACCCCGTCCTCGCCCCCCGGCGGCCCCGCCGCCGGGGGGAGGCGCCGCCCGATCCGGACGGGGAGCGGACCGATCCGGAACCGGCCCCGCCGCCCCCGGGTGCCGGCACGGTCGTCCTCGAAGGCCACATCGCGGACGAGATCGTGGCCGAGCCGCGCCCCGGGCCCGGGGAGCCGCCGGGGGCCGTCCCGCCGCCGCGCACGGACCCGGGACGCACCGAGAACCGGGGCGGCGCGATCTACGTCCTGCGGGAAGAGCCCGAGCGGGACGGGCGGAGCGGGAGCTAGAGCAGGATCCCGTACTTGTCCATGGTGCCCGCGGGCAGGTCGAGCTTCTTCTCGATCTTCGGGTAGTACTCGTCGCGGCACGACTGCTTGTCGAGGTGCGTGTTGGCCGTGCTGACGCACTTCTGGTAGCCGCTCCACTCGGTCCACAGGACCGCCGTCGTCGTCACCGCCGCCAGCGAGAGCCCGAGGCCGACGGCGCCCAGCACCATGCCCTGGACGGCACCGGGGGCGACGTCCCTGGCCTGGCGCGCCTCCCGGCGGGCCTTGACCCCGGCGACGAGCGCGGCGACGCCCAGCACCAGGCTGAGCGGGTAGAAGAAGAACACGGTCAGCAGGGCGGTGCCGCCGAGCCACAGGGCCCGCAGGCCGGTCTGCCGCGTCCGCGGTCCCGCGGGCGGCTGCCCCGCCGGCCGCCCGTCCGGGCGGTCTTCGGGCCGGACCTCGCGGCCCTGCTGCTCGCTCACGTTCGTCTCCTCCTGACCGGGGGTGGTGTGCTCTGCGGTGAAGCGGCGTCGAGGCGGCCGATAGGCTTCGTAACGGCCGCACAACCCCGTCAACGTCCAGCAGGGAGTCATGGTGTCCGCCCGGCTCGTCGTCCTCGTCTCCGGTGCGGGGACCAACCTACAAGCGCTGCTCGACGCGTGCGCGGATCCAGCCTACGGGGCGAAAGTCGTGGCCGTGGGGGCCGATCGCCCGGATATCGGGGGAACCGAGCGCGCAGAACGTGTGGGTTTGCCCACTTTCACGGTTTGTATCCCAGATTATCCGTCTCGGGACGACTGGGACGCGGCCCTGACCGAGGCCGTCGCGAAGCACGAGCCCGACCTCGTCGTCTCCGCCGGCTTCATGAAGATCCTCGGCCCGCGTTTCCTCGCGCGGTTCGGCGGCCGGACGGTCAACACCCATCCGGCGCTGCTCCCCTCGTTCCCGGGCGCGCACGCCGTTCGGGACGCCCTGGCGTACGGCGTGAAGGTCACGGGCTGTACGGTTCACTTCGTCGACGAAGGCGTGGACACCGGACCCGTCATCGCCCAGGAGACCGTCCCCGTGGGCGGGGACGACGACGAAGACTCCCTGCACGAGCGCATCAAGCGGGTGGAACGCCGGCTCCTCGTCGGCGTCGTCGGACGGCTCGCCCGCGACGGCTGGACCACGCGCGGCAGGCGGGTCTCGTTGAAGAGCAGGACCTGTGGTGATTCGTCCGATCAAGAGGGGAGCTCGGCCGGTGAGTCGGGTGGCGATTAAGCGCGCGCTGATCAGCGTGTACGACAAGACCGGGCTGGAGGAGCTGGCCCGGGGCCTGCACGAGGCGGGAGTGGAGATCGTCTCGACCGGGTCCACGGCGGGCCGGATCTCCGCCGCCGGCGTCCCGGTGATGAAGGTGGAGAAGCTCACCGGGTTCCCCGAGTGCCTGGACGGACGGGTCAAGACCCTGCACCCGAAGGTGCACGCGGGCCTGCTCGCCGACCGCCGCAAACAGGACCACCTCCAGCAGCTCGAAGACCTGCACGTCGAACCGTTCGACCTGGTGGTCGCGAACCTGTACCCGTTCGCCGACACCGTGAACTCGGGCGCCAAGCCCGACGAGTGCGTCGAGCAGATCGACATCGGCGGGCCGACCATGGTGCGCGCCGCCGCGAAGAACCACGCGAGCGTCTCCGTCGTCGTCGACCCGTCCGCCTACGGGACGGTCCTCGACGCGGTGCGGGCCGGCGGTTTCACCCTGGACGAGCGCCGCCGCCTCGCCGCGCTGGCGTTCGCGCACACCGCGTCCTACGACGTGGCCGTGGCCTCCTGGTTCGCGAGCACCTACGCCCCCGACGAGACCGCCGCCGAGACGCGGTGGCCCGACTTCCTCGGCGTCACCTGGGAGCGTTCGGCCACGCTCCGCTACGGCGAGAACCCGCACCAGCGCGCGGCCCTGTACCGCGCGGCCGGCGAGACCGGCCTGGCCGGCGCGGAGCAGCTGTACGGCAAGGAGATGTCCTACAACAACTACGTGGACACCGACGCCGCCCGCCGCGCCGCCCACGACTTCACCGAGCCCTGCGTCGCGATCATCAAGCACGCCAACCCGTGCGGCATCGCGGTCGGCGCGGACATCGCCGAGGCGCACCGCAAGGCGCACGCCTGCGACCCCGTGTCCGCCTACGGCGGCGTGATCGCGGCGAACCGCCCGGTCACCGCGGACATGGCCCGGCAGGTCACCGAGAGCTTCGCCGAGGTGGTCGTCGCCCCGTCCTTCGAGGACGAGGCCGTCACCGTGCTGAAGAACCGGTTCAAGAACGTCCGGCTGCTGGTCTGCCCGGACGCCCCGGCGGGCGCGACCGAGTACCGGCGCATCGACGGCGGCGTCCTGCTGCAGGACGTCGACCGGGTGGACGCGTCCGGCGACGACCCGTCCACCTGGGAGCTGAAGACCGGCCCGGCCGCGGACGAGGCGACGCTCCGCGACCTGGCGTTCGCGTGGCGGGCGATCCGCTCGGTCAAGTCGAACGCGATCCTGCTGGCCGCGGGCGGCGCGACCGTCGGCGTCGGCATGGGCCAGGTCAACCGGGTCGACTCCGCCAAGCTCGCGGTCGCGCGGGCCGGCGCGGAGCGGGCCGCGTCCGCCGTGGGCGCGTCCGACGCGTTCTTCCCGTTCCCGGACGGCCTGGAGGTGCTCGCCGAGGCGGGCGTCCGGGCGATCGTCCAGCCGGGCGGTTCCGTCAACGACGACAAGGTGATCGAGGCGGCGGAGAAGGCCGGGGTCAGCCTGTACTTCACCGGCGTCCGGCACTTCTTCCACTGACCGGCGCGGGGCCCGGTGTGGCGCAGAACACCGCCGCACCGGGTTTGCGGCCGGATTTCCCGCGCTGTCCGGTCGGGTACCCTCTGCCCGACCGCGCCCATCGTGACCCCCTGACCCCGGCGCGGGCATTCCGCTGATGGAGGCGCGATGGACGTGCTGATTGCCCTCATGCTGAGGTCGGTGTACCAGGCCGACGCGCTGCTGATGGAGTCCCGGCAGCTGATCGGGCTGATCGCCGCCTTCCTGGCCGCGGTCCTCGCCGCGCGGCTCGGCTGGCACGGCACCGACCGCGTGATCGCCTGGCGGCAGCGCTCGGAGGACTAGCGCTCGAAGGGCCGGCGCACCCCGCCGCTACCATGGGGTTCACGTGACTGGCGCGGCAAGGTGGGGCACCACCGGGGAGCGAACGACAGTCCGGACACCGCGCGCCTGGGTGGACGGGACCTTGAGCCGGGCTCGGTCCTGCGGGCCCTTGGCGACACGCGGAGGTACGCATGACGGCACAGATCCTTGACGGCAAGGCCACGGCCGCCGAGATCCGCTCGAACCTCAAGGGCCGCGTCGAGGCGCTTCGTGACCGCGGCGTCACCGTGGGGCTCGGCACGGTGCTGGTGGGCGACGACCCGGGCAGCCACGCCTACGTCGGCATGAAGCACCGGGACTGCGCCGAGGTCGGCATCCAGAGCATCCGCCGCGACCTGCCCGCCACCGCCACCCAGGACGACGTGGAGCGGGCCGTCGCCGAACTGAACGCCGACCCCGCCTGCACCGGCTACATCGTCCAGCTTCCGCTGCCGAAGGGCCTGGACGAGCAGCGCGTGCTGGAACGCATCGACCCCGACAAGGACGCCGACGGGCTGCACCCGACGAACCTCGGCCGGCTCGTCCTGATGCAGCCTGGGCCGCTGCCGTGCACCCCGAAGGGGATCGTCGAACTGCTGCGGCACTTCGGCGTCCCGCTCAAGGGCGCCGAGGTCACCGTCGTCGGCCGCGGCATCACGGTCGGGCGTTCGCTCGGCCTGCTGCTGACCCGCCGCACCGAGAACGCGACCGTCACCCTCTGCCACACCGCCACCCGTGACCTGGCCGCGCACACCCGCCGGGCCGACATCGTCGTGGCCGCCGCCGGCGTTCCCGGGCTCATCACCGCCGACATGGTCAAGCCGGGCGCCGCCGTCCTCGACGTGGGCGTGTCCCGGGTGGACGGCAAGCTCACGGGCGACGTCGCCGCCGACGTCCGCGAGGTCGCCGGATGGGTCGCGCCCAACCCCGGCGGTGTCGGCCCGATGACCCGCGCCATGCTGCTCGCCAACGTCGTCGAGGCCGCCGAGCAGAGCGCCTGACGGGGGCGCCCGAGACGTGGTCGGGGCCGCCACCCAGCACCCGGGTGGCGGCCCCGTACCCGTTGCTCCGGCCGGTGCCGCGCCGTCACTTACGCGGCCCGTCCTGGAGGGTTCAGCGATCGCCCTCGTGCTCGCGCTGCCGTGAGGGCGACCGCAGGTTCACCTCAGCTGGCCCTCCGTCCCGCGGTGCTCGGTGCCGGACGTCCCGGCCCGTGTCCGTGACCCGGCGAGCCCGGCCGGCGCGTCTCCGTCGTGCCCCGCACGCCGGAGACCCGGCCGTCCATCGGCGGACGGCCCTGGTGGGGGACGTGCACCGGCGGCAGCGGGCGGACGAGGCCCATCGCGATGACCTCGTTGGCGAGCCGGGTGCGCCGGTTGGCGCCCTCGGGAATCCGGAACTTCTGGTAGAGACGCAGTAGATGCTGCTTGACCGCGGCCTCCGTCACCACCAGTTCGCCGGCGATGTCGCGCGCCGTGGCGGGGGCCACGAACGCCTCGTCGGACAGGGCGGGACGGCACAGCGAGGTCAGCACGTCGACCTCGCGGCGGGTGAGCTCGGGCGCGACGGCGCGCCGCAGTTCGACGTCCGGGTCGACCTCCTCACGGGGGATGCCCCCCAACCGGCAGCGCGCCGTGCCGAAGCTCACGACGTCACCGTCCTCCAGGACACGGCGGGCGATCGGCCGGCCGTTGACGCGCGTCCCGTTGCGGGACAGTCCCATGTCCACCACGTAGACGTACGGACCGCGTCGGACGATCTCTGCGTGCAATCGGGACACACTCGGGTCGTCGAGGCGGATATCGACTCCTCTCCCTCTCCCGACCGTTGTAACGTCGGGGCGCAGCGGCATCACCAGCCCGCTGTCCTCGATCCGCATGAACGGCCCCTCCACGGCAGTCCTCCCAGCTAGTTAGCGACCCCTGTCTGCCGGGTTACCCGGGCGTGGTGCCGTCACACCCTCCTACTGGCGAGTAGCACCGATGGCGTAAGGGATTCCGGCCACTTCGGCATCACCCGGACACCGTCCGTAGCGCGGTCATTCCAGGCGCGGGACGACAAGGCGGACCGTCGCGGCGATGTCGTCCCCCCGTCCGAGGGGCGATACCGTGAGGGCCATGAGCACTCAGGTGCACCGGCGCAGGCGGAAGGCGCCGCGCCGCGGGGACGCCGCGCCGCACTGGCTCGTGCAACTGCCGTATCTCCTCGTGCTCAGCGGGGTCGGTGCCGGGCTGACCCTGTGCGCCTTCAACTACTTCCGCAAGGGCTCCGGCCTGATGGCCGCCGCGCTGCTGATCGGCGCGCTCGCCCGGCTGCTGCTGCCGGAGTCGCAGCTCGGCCCGCTCGCCGTCCGCAGCCGCTCCGTCGACTGCTGGACGCTCGTGATCCTCGGCGAGATGGTGGCGTTCGTGTCGCTGAGCGTCCCGCCGATGAACAAGACCGGTCTGATCCTCGCGGGCGCGTTCGGCGTCCTGATCGCCCTCACGATGGCGGTCCGCGGCGGCCGCCTCCTGCTCACCGGGCGCTCCTCGCCGTCCCGGAAGCGGTCCCCGGGCTGACACGTCGTCCCAGGTGGCGGAGCGCGAGGCCAGGTCAGGTCTAGACCGCGTAACGGCCTCGGCTAGCCTTGCCAGTTGAGCCTTACAAGGACTGCTGGCCAGGTGTAGGAAAGGGACAGCACAAGTATGCCCAAGATCAAAGTAGCGGGCCCGGTCGTCGAACTCGACGGCGACGAAATGACGCGGATCATCTGGAAATTCATCAAGGACCAGTTGATCCTGCCCTACCTCGATGTGGACCTGAAGTACTACGACCTGGGGATGGAGCACCGTGACGCCACGGACGACCAGGTCACGATCGACGCCGCCAACGCCATCAAGCAGCACGGCGTCGGCGTCAAGTGCGCGACCATCACCCCCGACGAGGCGCGCGTCGAGGAGTTCGGCCTGAAGAAGATGTGGCGGTCCCCGAACGGGACGATCCGCAACATCCTGGGCGGCGTGGTGTTCCGTGAGCCGATCATCTGCTCCAACATCCCCCGGCTCGTCCCCGGCTGGACCAAGCCGATCATCATCGGCCGGCACGCGCACGGCGACCAGTACCGCGCCACCGACTTCGTGGTCCCCGGCCCCGGCAAGGTGACGATCACCTACACGCCCGACGACGGCGCCGAGCCGATGGAGTTCGAGGTCGCGCAGTTCCCCGGCGGCGGCGTCGCCATGGGCATGTACAACTTCGACGACTCGATCCGCGACTTCGCGCGGGCGACGATGCGCTACGCCCTTGAGCGCCGGATGCCGCTGTACCTCTCCACGAAGAACACGATCCTCAAGGCCTACGACGGCCGCTTCAAGGACATCTTCCAGGAGATCTACGAGTCGGAGTTCAAGGCCGACTTCGAGTCCAAGGGCCTCACCTACGAGCACCGGCTCATCGACGACATGGTCGCCGCCGCGCTCAAGTGGGACGGCGGCTTCGTCTGGGCGGCCAAGAACTACGACGGCGACGTCCAGTCCGACACCCTGGCCCAGGGCTTCGGCTCGCTCGGCCTGATGACGTCCGTCCTCATGACCCCGGACGGCAAGACCGTCGAGGCCGAGGCCGCGCACGGCACCGTGACCCGGCACTACCGGCAGCACCAGCAGGGCAAGCCGACGTCGACCAACCCCATCGCGTCGATCTTCGCCTGGACCCGGGGCCTGGAGCACCGCGGCAAGCTCGACGGCCAGCCCGAGGTCATCGACTTCGCCCGCAAGCTGGAGCAGGTCTGCGTCGAGACGGTCGAGAGCGGCCAGATGACCAAGGACCTGGCGCTGCTCGTCGGCCGCGAGACGCCCTGGCTGACGACGCAGGAATTCCTGGAGGCCCTGGACACCAACCTCCAGAAGAAGATCAACGGCTGATTCGCCGAGTCTTCGAGGGCCGTCCCGGATCCGTCCGGGGCGGCCTTCCACATGTTCGGAGACGGGTGGGTGCACCTGCGCGCCGGCGGGTAGGGGGTGCGCGATAGCCTGAGCCCGGAAGTATCTCGACGGCGAGAGAACCCGCGCCGTATCGGCCGCAGGGGGACTCTGGGCGGTCGGGGTCGCAAGGATGGCCGCCTGAGCCCCGTCAGGTCACTGCAGGAGAAGAAGGACAATGACGCGCACCCCAGTCAACGTCACCGTTACCGGCGCCGCGGGCCAGATCGGCTACGCGCTGCTGTTCCGCATCGCGGCCGGCCACCTCCTCGGCGCGGACGTGCCCGTACGCCTGCGGCTGCTGGAGATTCCGCAGGCGGTGAAGGCCGCCGAGGGCACCGCGATGGAGCTGGACGACTGCGCGTTCCCGCTGCTGTCCGGCATCGACATCTTCGACGACGCGACCAAGGCGTTCGAGGGGGCCAATGTCGCGCTGCTCGTCGGCGCCCGGCCGCGCACGAAGGGCATGGAGCGCGGTGACCTGCTGGAGGCCAACGGCGGCATCTTCAAGCCGCAGGGCGAGGCGATCAACGCCGGCGCGGCGGACGACATCAAGGTCCTGGTGGTCGGCAACCCGGCCAACACCAACGCGCTGATCGCGCAGGCGCACGCGCCGGACGTCCCCGCCGAGCGCTTCACCGCGATGACGCGCCTCGACCACAACCGGGCCCTCGCCCAGCTGTCGAAGAAGGCGGGCGTGTCCGTCGCCGACATCAAGAAGATGACGATCTGGGGCAACCACTCCGCGACCCAGTACCCGGACATCTTCCACGCCGAGATCGCCGGCAAGAACGCCGCCGAGACGGTGAACGACCAGAACTGGCTGGAGAACGACTTCATCCCGACCGTCGCCAAGCGCGGCGCCGCGATCATCGAGGCGCGCGGCGCGTCGTCGGCGGCGTCGGCCGCGTCCGCAGCGCTCAACCACATCCACACCTGGGTGAACGGCACCGCCGACGGCGACTGGACGTCCATGGCGGTCGTGTCGGACGGCTCCTACGGCGTCCCCGAGGGCCTGATCTCGTCCTTCCCGGTCACCACGAAGGACGGCAAGTGGGAGATCGTCCAGGGCCTGGAGATCGACGACTTCTCCCGCGCCCGCATCGACGCCTCGGTGAACGAGCTGTCGGAGGAGCGCGACGCAGTCCGCAAGCTCGGCCTCATCTGACACCGCACGCGCAGCACGAGCCCCGGACCAGGCCGGTCCGGGGCTCGTTCGCGTCCGGTCACACCAGGCGGGCCGGCTCGTCCAGCCACAGCCTGTCGCCCTCGGGGGTGACGGTCAGCCCGAACCGGTCGACGCCGGGACCGTCATGCCGCACCCACCACTCGAAGGCGTCCTCCAACTCGTCCCACAGGCGGCGCCCGCCGTACTGGGTGACCTCGTAGTGGTCGTGTCCGGGCTCCCAGTCGCAGGCGGCCCACGGTCCGTCGGGATCGCCGATCTCGAACAGCAGCAGTGAGAACGACCCGTCGTCGAAGTGCTTTTCCCAATACGCCAGACCAGGCGACAGAGCCACGGTGGCGAGTTGGAGCCCCGGCCCGGCCGCGAAGACGGTACGGGGATCCAACGTGGTCGCCGTCACCTCGGCCTCGTCCTCGTGGCGGACCTGCCAGACCAGCTCGGCGCGATGGGAACGCAGCATCATGTACCCGGCCGGTCCGTGGAACCGCCCGTACGCGCCGTCGCGGGTCGTCGTCAGCCGTGTGAGCAGGCCGTGGCCGCGAAGGGGCTGCCACGGCGCCACGATGACGCCGCCGGGCCGGGTCTGCTCTACCCAGGTGAAGGGCACCTCGGCGACGGCCGCGGTCACGTGCACGCGATCGTAAGGCGCGTTGTCCGGGAACCCCGCCCGGCCGTCTCCCAGGACCACGGTCGGCGTGAATCCGGCCCTCGCGAGGTTGGCCTCGGCCTGCTCGGCGATCCCGGCGTCCACCTCCACGGTGACGACGTTCTTCTCCCCGACGCGCGCCGACAGGACGGCGGCGGTGTATCCGGTTCCGGTGCCGATTTCCAGGACCCGGTCGTGGTCGCGCGGGGCCAGCAGTTCCAGGCATTGGAAGGCGATGCCGGGTGCGGAGATCGAGCTGGACGGCATTCCGTCCGAGATCTTCAGGGGGTCACCCTTGCCGTCTTCGCGCTGGGTGATGATCGAGGCGTCCGAGTAGACGGCCCCCAGCCACTCTTCAGGACGCGCCCGCCGGTCGATCGGGTAGCAGGCACCGCCCTCGGGGCAGGCCAGACCGACGTCCGGCACGAAGATCTCGCGGGGTGCCGCCCGCATCGCCCGCAGCCACTCCCCGCCGACGCCGAGCGAAGCGGCCAGTTCCTCGGTGTTGTTCATGCACCCTTCTCCAGTAGATCGGCCATGGCCGAGTAGATCCCGAGACCGGTCGCGTCGGCGATCCATCCGAACTCGCCGCGCTGGTTCACCTCCAGGAAGACCCAGCGGCCCGAGACGTCATGAATCAGGTCGAACGCGCCGTACACGAGGCCGAGCCGCGCCATCAGCTGTAGCAGCTTGGCCCGAAGCTCGAACGGCAAATGGACGACGCTGTAGGACAGGGCGTCGTAGTCCGACCGCCAGTCCTCCTGTGCCGCGGTGCCGGTGGCGTCGATGCGGACAGCGAACACCTCGTTTCCGAGCACGGTCACGCGTGCCTCGAACGCTTTCTGGACGCGCTCCTGGAGCATCTGGGCAGTGCGGCCGAACGCAGGATCGAGAAGGCTCTCACGATCGATGACGGGGGCGGTGTAGAGGATGCGGACCCGTCCCTCGTCGGCGTGGACCACTCCGTCCATGGGTTTGTAGACGATCGGACGCCCAAGCTCCTTCGCCCAGTCGTAGGCGGTTCGCGGGTCTGAGGTGATGAGGGTCTCGGGTACCGCCAACCCGACTCGCGCCGCCTCGGCGAGCTGGAACGGCTTGTACTCGGCGCGCGCCGCCGCCACCGGATCGTTGACCCACAGGCAGTCTCCGAGCGCGGCCAGCACGCCTCCGAATCCTCGCCGGGCCTCGCCGTAGGCGAACGCGCGCTCGGGGGACGACATGCGCTCGTCCATCACGAATGGAGTGGCCCCCCGCTGCCATACAGCGCTGATGCCGGCCAGCTCGACGTCGAGGCCGTCCCGGCCGCTGATACGTCCGGACCAGGAGAGCGAACCGTTCAGGCGGGCACCCATCGACAGCCGAGTGGGGAAGCTCGATGGGTTCACCTGCACCACGCTGGTGCCACGCCTGAGCAGCTCAGCGCCAACCCGTTCGGCTACCTTGTCGCCGTGGCGTGCCAGCATCAGCACGGTCATTGTCAGTCCTTCCCCTTGTCCTCGGGGTGCTGGTTGTCGCCCTGGCCGCCGGTGGTGTAGTCGGACGTGCCCTTGTCGTGCTTGCCCGCGCGGGGCACCACCAGGAACCGCAGCCCCCAGGGACGGGCCTCGGTCGCGGGGGCGTCCACCTGGGACGCCTGGTCCAGGCCCGGGTCCATGGGGAAGATGTCCCCGACCCGGAACGCCAGCCCGCGCGACTCGCCGTCCGGCGAGTGCGTCACGAGGTCGAGCGCGGCAAGCCGCTCGATCGTCGGTGTGCTCATCGCTTTTCCTTCCTGGCGACCAGCCGGCCGCCTGTCGGTGGCCCCAGACGGGGGCCTTCGGTGTGGACGGCCGCGACCTACAACAGGCCGGGCCGATGGAAACCACGGCCCCGGGACGTCATCCACCCCGGGTGCGTCCCTCTCCGGAGGCCCAAGGGCCACGCACCCATCCGTCCCGGGGCCGTGGGGCTCAGGACCGGGGCGCCGGCACACGGGCGTCCGTGACGGCGCCTCCGGTGGGGCCGGAGGCCGGCCCGATCGTGGCGTATCGCGACCACACCCATTTGCCGTGCGGCCGGGTCGGTGTCACCCCGCATTTCTCCGACAGAGCCTCAACGATCGGCAGCCCATGGCCGCCCGTCCCGTCGTCGTGCCCGGGGTTCAGCGCCTCGGCGTCCGGGGCCGCGTGCTCGTCCGCCGCTCCCAGCACACGCTTGCGCACCGGGCGGGCGTCCGAGGAGTCCCACACCGCCAGCAGCACCGCACCCAGCTCTCGCGTGAACCTCACCCGGATCTCTCGCTCCGGCGCGCAACGGACGGCGTTGGTGACCAGCTCACTGGCGATCAGCGTCACGTCGTCGCCGACCCCGGCCAGCCCCCACTCCGCAAGCCGCAACTCCACCAGGGCGCGCACCTGCCCCGGGACCGTCAGCGCCGCCAGGCACGTCATGTCCAGCGTCCCGGCGGACATGACGCCCGCGCTTCCCGTGCAGCCGTCCATCACGACCGCCGCCCGATCTGCCGCAGCAGGAGCACCGCCCGCTCCGCCGCCGCGCCCTCGCGCCCGACCTCGCCGAGCACGTGCCCGCGCTCCCCGCCCCACCGGAACCGCCGGCCGTCGCACGCGATCACCCGCTCACCCCGCGCACCGAGCGAAACGGCCAGCGTCTCCCCGTACACCACCGCCTGGCACCCCCGCCGCCGGAGCTGTGCCGCCAACTCCTCCAGCGGCTTGCCCGTAACATTTCCCATGGGTCCGACCTCCATCGTCGGATCAAGGCCCCGGACCCCGGTGTTCACGCACCGGCCGGGGCCGCCTTGTCCTATGGCTGCTCTGCTTCTTGCTCGCGAAATGCAGGCCCCACCAGCCGGTGGTAGAGGGCCGCGATCTTCTCGGCCGCTCCATCGGGGTCGCCGGCGTCGTGAGACCTCTCCTCCCGACCCTGGTGCCAGCGGTATTGCTCCTCCGCCCAGCGCACGCAAAGGTTCGTGGCCACGCTCAGCACCAGACCCGAGGGCCACTCCCGTATCCCCAGGACAGGGAGCCCGCGCTGTGCAAGGCGATCGACCAGCTTGACCAGCGCCTGGCGGGCTTCCTCTCCGGCCATCTCCTGCTCTCCCCGTCCGGTGACAGCAATGAAGCTAGGGATTCGGCTGTGACAGCTCTTTCACAGCTTGTGAAACCTTGGTGGAGTCCAGGTCAACCACCATTGAGTGGAGCCGAAAGGGTTACCTTGGGTAGGTGCCCGGTGCATCATCTGGAGGAGATCACCATGGACACGCAGGACACTGCAGGAACGCGAATTGCGACATTTCGTCGCCTTCGTGGCATGACCCAGCGTGAGCTGGCACGGCGGGCGTTGATCTCACATAGCCTGCTCACCAAGATCGAGACCGGCAAGCGTCCCGCGACACCGGCCGTCATCAGTGCCACCGCCCGTGAACTCAAAGTCGATGTCGCTCAGCTCACCGGACAGCCCTATGCACCCGACACACCCACCGACGCGCAAGTGCATCAGCAGGTGGCAGTCCTTCGGCGAGAACTCGCTGCCTACAACCTTCCCCCCACCTTCGATGGCCCCCCGAAGACGCTCGAAGCCCTGAAAAGCGACGTTGAGGAGTTGGCCAGGCTCCGGCACGGCGTTCACCTCCTGAAATTGGGCGAACACCTCCCCGGTGTGCTCAAAGATCTCCGGTTCGCCACGTACGCCTATGCGGGACACGCGCGCGAGCAGGTGTACGGCCTCCTGGCTGAGAGCTATGCGGCAGCCGGACAACTCGCCTACAAAATGGGCTATATCGATCTTTCGGCGCTTACCACTGATCGATACGAGTGGGCTGCCGAGCGATCCGGCGACCCTCTCTGCGTTCACATCGGTGACTACCTGCGTGCCGGTGAACTCATGGTGGCGGGCGATACCGCCTCAGCCGCCGCGCTCATGGATCGGTCCCTCGGCCGCCTGGAACCCCAACTGGGTAAGAACAACCCTCATTGGCAACCGACCTGGGCAGTCTGGGGCAATCTCCACCTCAAGGCCGCACTCGTGGCTGCCCGATCAGGCCGCAGAGACGCGCGGCTGTCCACATGGCAGTATTACGACCAGGCAAAGACCGCTGCCGAGCACATTGGCCATGACCGGGATGACTACCGGCTGTACTTCGGTCCGACCAACGTGAAGATCTGGGAAGTCAGCCTCGCCGTCGAGCTGTGCGACGATGCAGCCGCCATCGGCAAGTCCAAGGACATTCGTCTCCCGGACAATGCACCCACCGAGCGCCGCTCACATCACTGGATCGACCTCGCCCGAGCGCATGTATGGCGTAACGACCCGTCCGGCGCGCTTCGCTGTCTCTACGAGGCACGCGATATCTCCGCACAGCACACCCGCTTCCATCCGCAAGTGCGGGAAACGGCTCAGCAGGTCGCGCGCATGGAGAGGCAGAGCAGCGGCACACTCAGATCTTTCGCCTCATGGCTTGGCATGAACGACTGATCGGAGCATCGTCCCATGTCTGACGGCGATAACTGCACCTTGGCCCGTCACAACGGTGAACAGACCGTCGCCATGCTGGACGAGGTTGCCCGGGTCTATGTACCTGCCTACGCCGAACCCCCATACGAACCACACCCCATGTTCAGCGGTCCCTTGAAGCGACCACTGCCATGGCGGCCCCGCTCGGGTGGGACCGCCTAGACCAGGTCGCAGGTGAGTTCGCCGGCTGGAAGGCTCCGTCAGCTCGGGAGTTCCGGGCTGAGTACGCCTCTACTCGTCCGAGGACGGCTCCGCCGTCTCTTGTTTGATCCACGTCAGGTAGTCACCGAGCCCGCCGACGATCGGCACCGCGACGATCTCAGGGGTGTCGTACGAGTGGGCCGCCTTCACTGTGCTCACCAGCTCGTCAAGCCGTTCCTCGGTCGTCTTCATGACGACGAGGTGCTCCTCGTTGTTCTCCAGCTTGCCTTGCCACCAGTAGGTCGAGGTGATCGGCCCGCTGATCTGGGCGCAAGCAGCCGCCCGTCCTTCGACTGCGGCCTTGACGACCTTCTCGGCTTCCTCTCGGCTGCCCGCTGTCACGTGCACTTCGAGATTCTGGGTCATAGGGGCGACCCTAGCTAACCGGAGCAGTTCGTGACAGGCCACCGCCTAACCGAAAACGCCCGGTTACTGGAGTGTCTAAGCACGGGCTACCATCAGCCAGTGGGAACCAGGGCGGCTATGGGCAACCGACACTCGGTGAGTGTCGCGGGCGTCATCTTGGATGATCTCGGCCGTGCGCTGCTTATCCAACGCCGTGATAATGGCCACTGGGAAGCGCCCGGGGGTGTCCTGGAACTGGATGAGGACATCCGGACCGGACTCAAGCGGGAGATCTTCGAGGAGACGGGACTTCAGGTCGATGTGGACCACCTGACAGGCATCTACAAAAATATGAAACGCGGCATTATTGCACTGGTGTTTCGCTGTCGAATCGCCGGTGGAAGCATCCAAGAAACGAGCGAGGCTCAAGATCTCCGATGGCTGAACTCTGAAGAAGTCAGTGCCTTGGCGACCGAAGCTTTTGCCGTTCGTGTACTAGATGCAATGGCGCATCCGTCAACCTCGCCTGCGGTACGCCATCATGACGGCACGAACTTGGTTGATGAATCATTCAACCCATGAGGTTCGGCCAATTTCAAATCGAGGTCACGCCACGATCGGTGGTTAGATGCCCGCCAGCACCGCGACGATGGCACCGCGTAACCGTGCCCTCTATCGCGTCTTCCAAGCTACCGCCCTCGCTCGTTCCTGTGACATCACCTCGTCCGTCGAGGTATTCCATACCAACCTCCCATTGCTGACGGAGATGACCAGCGTACGAATTGCCAAGAAGATCCGGCGTTTTGCCGCTGCTCTACGCACCTCCCAAGGCAAAGATGCCCAGGAGACTCGGCACGTAGCTCTCAACCTGATTGGAGCCTCCTCCCATGCCTGACGGGGACGGCTACACGTTGGCGCGTCACAACGGAGAACAGGCCGTTGCCATGCTGGACGAGGTTGCCCGGGTCTATGTACCTGCCTACGCCGAACCCCCATACGAACCACACCCCATGTTCAGCCGGGTTGAGTTCACCGCACGCACCACCAGGCAGGCCGCCAGGGAAGGCTTCACTCTTATCGCAGCCCGAACGGGCGAAGGGGAACTTGCAGGCTTCAGCTTCGGTCTGCCCTTCGCAGCCGGCAGGTGGTGGCGGGACGTTTCCGGCTCCACTCCGCCGCCAGAGGTCGTGAACGCCGCGAAGTTCTCCGTGATCGAGCTGGTCGTCGCCGCCCCACACCGCGGACGCGGTCTCGCCGGGCGCCTTCTCGACGCCCTTCTCGACGGCCGTCCCGAGCAATACGCGATGCTTCTAGTGTCGATTTCCGAAGTCGTGTGCACGGATGCCTGAAGTCCTCTGCACGCCTGTGGTGTGCGAGGGCGTGCAGAGGACTTCGGGGTGTTGCGGGGTTGGGTTACTTGTGGGTGATCCACCAGATGGCCAGCTGGATCGGCGCGGTGCCGGCGGCGGTGGCGGCGCCGCGGAAGGCGGCTTGGGCGGCGGTGCGGGCGAGCCGGTGCAGGCGGTCGCGGTGCGGGTGGTTGTGGTTGTGGTGCGGCATGGCGTGGGCCTTTCGGCGGCGGCCTCGGCTTGGTGTGCCGGTGGCCTGGTGCCGCCGATGAGGCTTGTCCGGTGGGTTTTCCGGTTTCGATCGCGTTCGGGTGGTGGGGCGGGGCAGGCTGGTGGCCCGGGGATGACGGACGGGTTGGGTTTCCCGGACGGTTTACGGTCCGGATCCGGAAGGGGGCCGGCGGATGGGTGAGCCGCTGGATGCGACCGGGGTGTGGGCGGCTGAGTTACGGGCGTTGTGGGAGGCGGCGGGCAAGCCGACGGGGGCGGCGATCACGCGGCAGGCCGCCGGGCAGAAGCCGCCGTTGAAGGTGACGTCATCGTCATGGAGCGATTGGCTGGGCGGCGAGAACGTCCCGGCCGACCCGGTGATCGCGGCCTGGCTGGTCACCTTCCTGCGCGGCAGGGCCCGGCAGCGGACACCGGCGTTCGTGACCGAGCCTGATGCGTGGTGGCAGCAGGTGTGGAGGCAGGCGCGCGAGGAGCGACAGGGCCGGGGCGGCCGCCCGTCCGGAGCGCGTTCCGCCCGTCCGCCGGTGGTGTGGGAGCAGGTCCGGGTGGGGGTGGTTCCCCGGGCGGCGGACTGTTTCCAGGATCGGGCCGTGGCGGGCCGGTTGGAGCGGGCGGCCGAGCAGGACGGCACGGTGGTGCTCACCCAGCGGGACGGCCGGGAGTTGACGCAGGTGCTGGCGGGGATGGGCGGGGTCGGCAAGACCCAGTTGGCGGCCGCTTATGCGCGGCATGCCTGGCAGCAGGGGGTGGGGGTGCTGGTGTGGGTGAACGCCGCCACCCGTGACGGGGTGGTCTCCGCCTACGCCGACACCGCGGTGCGGCTCGGTCTGCCGCTGGCCGACCGGAAGGATCCGGACCGGTCGGCGCGGGAGTTCTTGGCCTGGGCGGAGACGACGACCCAGTGCTGGTGGCTGGTGGTGCTCGATGATGTCCGCAGCCTCGGTGATCTGCGCGGGTTGTGGCCGGCGGCGGCCGCGTCGGCGGCCGGCGGGCAGGTGGTGGTCACCACCCGGCTCCGCGATGCCGCGCTTGAGGGAGCCGGCCGCCGCATGGTCACCGTCGACACCTTCACCGCCGGGGAGGCCCGCGGCTATCTGCGGGCCAAACTCGGTTCCCGCGCCGCCGATGCGGGGGAGGTTGAGGCGCTGGCCGGCGAGCTGGGGCACCTGCCCTTGGCGTTGGCCCAGGCCGCGGCCTACATCCTGGGCGCCGACATCACCATCGCCGCCTACCGGGAACGGCTCGCCACCCGTCTGCTTCGGCGCGCTGTGCCCTCGGGTGACGAGCTGCCCGACGACCATGAACGCATCGTCGCGGCGACCTGGGAGTTGTCCATCGACCAGGCCGACCGTGCTGAACCGGTCGGGCTGGCCCGGCCGGTGCTGCAATTGGCCGGCGTGCTGGATCCGGCCGGCATCCCCCAGACGGCCCTGTGCAGCCCGCCGGCGCTTGACTACCTCACCGGCTACCTGACCGGCCCCCCGCCCGACCGCCTGCCCGCCCGGCCGGCGCACGCCGCACAGCGGGACTCCCAGGTGAGCGGTGAGATGGTCGATGAGGTGCTGCGGGTGCTGCACCGGCACAGCCTGATCGACCACGACCGCACCGCCGCCCATCGCGAGGTCCGCGTCCACCAGCTCGTTCAGCGTGCCACCCGCGAAGCGCTCGCCACCCACCCCGACCGGGGCCCGGAGTTGTTCATCGCGCTCGCTGGCGTTGCCGCCGACGCCCTGCTGGCGGTGTGGCCGCAGGTAGAGCGGGACGAGTTCGGTCAAATCCTGCGGGCCAACACCACCGCGCTGACCCGCGCCGCCCAGACGGCGCTGTGGCACCCCGACACCGGCGGCCATGGCGTCCTGTTCAAAGCCGCCACCAGCCTCGGCGAAACCGGGCAGGCCACCGCCGCCCGCGACGCCTACGCCGCCCTGCACGCCACCGCCCTGCACCACCTGGGCCCCGACCACCCCGACACCCTGGCCAGCCGCGGCAACCTGGCGTTCTGGCGGGGCGAGGCGGGGGACGCGGCCGGCGCGGCCACCGCGACCCAGGAGCTGCTGGCCGACCGGATGCGGGTGCTGGGTCCCGACCACCCCGACACCCTGACCACCCGCAACAACCTGGCGGCCTTGCGGGGCAGGGCGGGGGACGCGGCGGGCGCGGCCGCCGCCTTCGAGGACCTGCTGGCCGACCAGATGCGGGTGCTGGGTCCCGACCATCCCGACACCCTGACCACCCGCAACAACCTGGCGCTCTGGCGGGGCAGGGCGGGGGACGCGGCGGGCGCGGCCGCCGCCTTCCAGGACCTGCTGACCGAGTTCTTGCGGGTGCTGGGTCCCGACCACCCCCACACCCTGGCCACCCGCAACAACCTGGCGGCCTTGCGGGGCAGGGCGGGGGACGCGGCCGGCGCGGCCGCCGCCTTCGAGGAGCTGCTGGCCGACCGGATGCGGGTGTTGGGCCCCGACCACCCCGACACCCTGGTCACCCGCGGCAACCTGGCGTTCTGGCGGGGCGAGGCGGGGGACGCGGCGGGCGCGGCCGCCGCCTTCCAGGACCTGCTGGCCGACCAGATGCGGGTGCTGGGTCCCGACCACCCCGACACCCTGACCACCCGCAACAACCTGGCGCTCTGGCGGGGCAGGGCGGGGGACGCGGCGGGCGCGGCCGCCGCCTTCCAGGACCTGCTGACTGAGGTCGTACGGGTATTGGGCCCCGACCACCCCGACACCCTGGTCACTCGCAGCAACCTGGCGTCCTGGCGGGGCGAGGCGGGGGACGCGGCGGGCGCGGCCGCCGCCTTCCAGGAGCTGCTGACCGAGTTCTTGCGGGTGCTGGGTCCCGACCACCCCCACACCCTGGCCACTCGCAGCAACCTGGCGTCCTGGCGGGGCGAGGCGGGGGACGCGGCGGGCGCGGCCGCCGCCTTCCAGGAGCTGCTGACCGAGTTCTTGCGGGTGCTGGGTCCCGACCACCCCCACACCCTGGCCACTCGCAGCAACCTGGCGTCCTGGCGGGGCAGGGCGGGGGACGCGGCGGGCGCGGCCGCCGCCTTCGAGGAGCTGCTGGCCGACCGGATGCGGGTGTTGGGCCCCGACCATCCCGACACCCTGGTCACCCGCAGCAACCTGGCGCTCTGGCGGGGCGAGGCGGGGGACGCGGCCGGCGCGGCCACCGCGACCCAGGACCTGCTGGCCGACCAGATGCGGGTGCTGGGTCCCGACCACCCCGACACCCTGACCACCCGCAGCAACCTGGCGTCCTGGCGGGGCGAGGCGGGGGACGCGGCGGGCACGGCCGCCGCCTTCCAGGACCTGCTGGCCGACCAGATGCGGGTGTTGGGCCCCGACCATCCCGACACCCTGCTCACTCGCAGCAACCTGGCGTCCTGGCGGGGCGAGGCGGGGGACGCGGCGGGCGCGGCCGCCGCCTTCCAGGAGCTGCTGACCGAGTTCTTGCGGGTGCTGGGCCCCGACCACCCCCACACCCTGGCCACCTGCGGCAACCTGGCGTACTGGCGGGAGCGGGCAAGCCTTGGGCTGGCGCCGGACCCAGGTGCTGGTGTCTCGGAAACGCTCGATTCTGAGAACAATCCAGCGGCCGGCCCCAAGACCCCCGAATCCGGCCCCCAGTGACCCGACTCCTTCTCAGAACTGGTTCTCATGCAAGTCTGCCGGTTTCGGGATTCTGAGAAATGTTTGTGAGGGCATCTGGGGCATGGCCGCCGTCCCAGAACCGCGCGAGCGCACCGACTCCGCCCCGGCATCCGATTCGTCCGCGCAGGCCGCCCGCGATGCCGATGAGGTCGAACGTCACCTGTGCCCGTGGTGCGGTGTCGAGCCGGGCTCGCCGTGCCGGTCACGATCGGGCGCGGTGGCCGGCACCTACCACACCGGCCGGTTCACCAAGGTTCCCCGGCTTGCGAAGCTGCTGCGCGTCGCGACCCCGGCCGACCGCGCACCCGGAACCCCGTGGCGGCCCGGCACTGCGCCGCCGGCACCGCTCACCGGCAACCGGCCACCGGCCGACATCCGGATCGGGTACGCCCGCTGCTCCCGGCTCACCCAGGAACTCCAATCACAGCTGGACGCCCTGGAGGCCCACGCCATCCCCCGCGAGAAGATCTTCTCCGAGAAGATCTCTCCCCCGGGTCAAGGTCCGGCCCCAGTTCGAGAAGGCGCCGGCGGCCGCCCGGCAGATCAAGGCCCACGCTCCGCACTGCCGTGTCATCGTGACGGTGTACGAGATGAAGCGCCTGGGCCGCGACGCCTCCGAGCTGACCGCCCTGGCCGACCACCTCACCGCGCACGGCCTGGTGCTGGAGATGCTCGCCGGGCCGGGCCGGATGCTGTTCGCGTTCTTCGCCGCGATGGCCAAGACCGAACGCGAAGCGATCCGCGAGGCCACCCTCGAAGGCCTGGACGCCGCCGCCCGCAAAGGCAACCACGGCGGCCGCCGTCCCGTCATCACCAACGACATGCTCCACACCCTCCTGCGCCGCAAAGCCGCCGGCGAGAAAGTGGACGACATCCGCAAGGACCTGATCATCCCCACCGGGAAGAACAAGGGCCAGAACCCCTCACTGGCCAGCATCTACCGGGCCCTGGCCGCGCACGACAAGGCCACCGCCCACCCCCAAGCGGTCCAGCAGGCGCACGCAGACTTCGCGGCACTCACGCAGTCCTTCACGGCACTGACGTAGTCGGCATGCCTCACTGGCCGACCAGCAGAGTACAGACGAAGACCGCCCGCAGCGCACAGGAGCACGGGAAACAGGCGTTTCCGAAATCCTCTGCAACCAGCCACAGAACGCGAGATCACCCGCGAACACAACTTCGGGAATCGACATCTAGCCCAACCCGACGCCCCCGCCCGCAAGATCTATGCCCACTGGGGCTGGAAACAGGTCGCCAAGGTCCAATCCCACCCAGGCGGGGACATCGATGACGCCCTCGTCCTCTCACTCCAGCCACCCCGGCATGAGGGCGTCCGGCTCTGATCGGCTTCGTAGAGCCATTGGCTTTGCGGGAGTGTGAGGCCGCGAACGCATGGCTCGACGCTCGCCAGGACGTATTGGACGGCTGAACGGAAAATGGAACCCCAGCCGGGCAGGCGTCAGCGTCCGTTCTGCGGGAGCGGAACGGTTGCTCAACTGCGGTCAGGCTGCTGGTTCGAGGGTGACCTGGTGGCCGAGGGCTTGGAGTTGGCGGACGAGGTCGCGGGTTTTGCGGGTGGGGTTGAGATGGCGTTGGTGCCAGTCGGGGCCGAGTTCTTGGTAGTGGGTGTCGGGGTCGTTGATCAGGTGCCAGGTGATGACGAGGATGGAGCGGGCGACGGCGACGATGGCCTTGGCGTGGCCGCGGCGTTTGACGATGCGCCGGTAGCGGGCGCCGAGGAAGGTGTCGGTGCGTGCGGCGGCGGTGGCGGCTTCGCCGAGGGCTCCTTTGAGCCAGGGGTTTCCTTGTCCGGCGGGACCGGCGGTGTTCTTGGCTCCGGACTGAATGGTTCTGGGGCATAGCTTCGCCCACGAGACCAGGTGCTCGGGAGTGGGGAAGCGGCTCATGTCCAGGCCGATCTCCGCGAGGATGATGTGGGCGGTGGTCGCTCCGACGCCTGGGATGTTGTCTAGGCGTTCGGCCACGTCGGCTGCGGTGTGGCCAGGGGTGGTGTCGGTTCCGGACGTGATAGCGGCCGGGGCGTCATCGTGCGGGCCGGTGATCTCTCCCAGGGTCTGGGTGATCAGCCGATCGAGTTCGCCGAGTTGTGCGGTGAGGTGGTCGACGGTGCCCAGCAGGATCCGCAGCAGGTGGGCGTGATGGTCCTCGAACTGTCCGGTGAGGGCCTCGGTGAGGGGCTGTGTCTTTTTGACCAGGCTGCCCTTGGCCAGGTCCGCCAGAGTCCGGGGGTTGCGTTCGCCGGCGACCAGTGCGTCCAGCATGGACCGGCCCGAAACACCGAAGAGGTCCGAGACGACATCGGACAACTTGATCTGCGCGTCTTGGAGGGCCTTGTCCACCCGGTGCTTGTGACGGGTGCGTTCCTGGACGAAGACGGTGCGGGTGCGGGTGAGGTCCCGCAGTTGACGGACCGGTTTCGGGGGCACGAACGAGGCCCGCACCATGCCGCGTTCGGCGAGTTTGGCCAGCCAGACCGCGTCCAGCTTGTCGGTCTTGGGCCGCCCGGGGACGTTCTTGACATCACGCGCGTTGACCAGCCAGCACTCCAGCCCCCGGTTCTCCAGAAGGTAGAAGAAGGGCCGCCAGTAGCTGCCCGTCGCCTCCATCACCACGCGTTGGACGCCCTGGCAGACCAGCCGGTCACCCAGTTCCAGGATCGAGTTCGTGGTCGAGGAGACATTCCAGACCTGCTGGACCCGCCGGCCCTCGATGGTGTCGTGCGGGACTCGCAGACAGACCATGCCCGATGCCTTGGCGATATCGATCGCCGCGACCCGGGCTACCGTTCCGTCGTCGTGATCCTCTCCGGTTTCCTGCATGGTCTTCCTCCCCTTTGCCGATCGTGCGGGCGGGGCCGCCCGGGGGGCCTGAGGGGAAACGGAGAAGCTGAACGGCGTGCTCAAGGCGACAGTGTGCGGCCCCTCGGACGGCTCCCTCACCAGACTCCTATGCGGGCTCACGACCCAAACATCAAGCGGCGTCGGCGGGCAGCCCCGCACCGAATTTTCACGCCCGCGGGGCGTCGCCGCAGGCGAACGGCTGACTCCTATGTATCTCTGACGACCTGATCTCGTCCTTCTCGGTCACCACGAGGGTCGGCAAGTGGGAGATCGTCCGGGGCTCGTTCCAAATGTGCGCATTCCTTGTGGGGGCGGGGCGGGGTCCCGTTAGTCTTGCTGACCGCTGCCTGACTGACTGGTGACCGTTCGTGTGTCTGGAGTGGAGATCGTATTGAGTCATCCGAACCGGGTCGCGCAGGCACTGGGAACGCAGACCAACCATGCGCCCGTGCCCTCCACGCCGGGCTCCCAGCCGCCGGGTGGTACCCAGCCGTCCATGAGGCTGGTGCCGCCGAAGTCGCCGTTCGGGAACATGCCGGTCTCGACGGGGTCGGGCGAGGTGCGTTTCAAGCCGGACGACATCGTGCGGCTGGGCAACGAACTCATCGCCAAGTTGGGGGACGACCTGAGCCAGGCGCGCCGCCACGTGAACGGCGCCCCCCGCGAGGTCGAGGCGGGCGCGTTCACAACGTTCTGCGCCCATCTGGCGCACGCGTACGTGCAGGGCACGGAGTACGCGGACGTTGATTTGGTGACCAAGCTGCGCCAGCTGAAGGAATTCCAGAGCGGGCTGAACACGACCGCCAAGATCATGAAGATGGCGGAGGAGAAGAGCGCGCCGAAGACGCAGTAGGTCTTCGGCCTGAGCGGAGGCGGATCCCCATGGCTCCCAGCGGAATGAACAACCTGGCCGAGATGGCCAAGATCGCTTTAGACCTCTCGACGGCGGCCGCCTTCGTGATTCCCGAAGCTTGGCCGTCGGTCTCGGTCATGTACATGGCGCAGTCGGACCCTGCGCAGCTCTGGGACGCGGCGGAGGACTGGAGGAAGGCCGTCGACAAGATCAAGTCAGCGCGTGACCGGATCGACGGCGAGTTGCGCTCGCTGCCGGAAGATAGCTGGACCGGCAAGGACCGCGACGCCTTCGAGAAGAAGATGAACGACTACGCCAACCAGCTGATGCTGGCGTTCGCGTATGCATTCGTCATGTTCATCGTGCTCACGATCATGGCGCTGTTGATCGCCATGTTCATCATGGTGATGCTGGTGTGCGCGTTCGTCCTCGTGGTCTTCGCCGTATGGTTGATCATCGCGCTGCTCTTGTCACTGGTGCCAGGGTACGGCCAGGAGGAGTTGGCGGTAGCGCGGATGGGCGCGAGGCAGGCCGCGGCGTCCGTGCGGCAGATTCTCCGCATGGGTGAGATGGCGCTGGAGAAGACGGGCTCGGTGTGTGCGGCGGCCATCGCCGCCGCCACCGGGGTCGATGTGGTCGGCCAGATGCTCACCGGCAACACCAACGCCTACCCGGACTTCTTCGAGGCGACCGTCCGCAGTGCTGATGATGTGGCCATTAGTCGGCTTGCCCTCATCGAGCAGAAGATCACCGGGCAGTTCATGCGTGGCAGGGCTTTCGGTGGCACGGGGTACGGGAAGTTCCGCCTGCCCATGGTTCGGCTTCCGCAGAAGTACAAGCGGCTCTGGTCCGGACTCGGTGGCGCCAAGGGGGCCTGGGACACCGGCCTCCCCTACGCCCCGGACGGCATCCTGAACCCTGGGGCGCCGTGGATCAACAAAGGGATCACCTCGTTCACTGGCAGCGAGGGATACGGGGACGACTACGTCAAGCGGACGAACCCGATCCCGGCCGACACAGGTAAGGAGCTCGACTGATGACCGCTCCCGAGGATTTCAGGGTCGTTCTCCAGGACCTGAAACAGGACGCACCGATGCTGCTCTCCATGATGACGTTCCTCTGCGCCTTGTGCACGTGGGGGACGGTGGCAGTGGACAACGGCTGGCGCTTCGTGCTGGCCGTGCTGGCGGTGCTGTTCGCCGCGTTGCTTCTACTCGTCATTGTCCAGCTCCTCCGCGGGGCCGCGCTTCTCGTTTACATCGACGCTCGGGGCCTGGTCGCGACGAAGGACAAGAAGCCCGAGCAGATCCTTCCGGCCGAGCGGTTCCAGCGGTTCGAGGTCGTTGACCCGGGGGATGGTGGGGCGGTGTCGCTGAGGCTGCGTTACAGCAAGGAGGGTTCCTACGAGCCGCCGAGGCTGATCCGGGGCATGGAGGAGATTCCGGGGCGTCTTCTGCTCGCGATGATCAAGGACGGTGAGGGGGGCGGTTCCCTCAGCCTGGAGGATTTGTGGCGGCTCCGCCGGTTTGTTGAAGAGACGGGCGCGGGCATCTGGGAGGATCAGCCCCGCCGTTACTGACATCTGTCAGCGTTGCTGGAAGGCCCGCCGCATGTTGTCGATGATCGCGGTGGTCTCCTGGAGCGTGCCCTCGAAGGTCGAGTGCATGTCGGTGACGAAGGCGGCGGCCGTCGCCGCTACCGGGGTCGATGTGGTCGGTCAGATGCTCACTGGTAACACCAACGCCCATATGGATTTCTTTGAGGCGACCGTCCGCAGCGCTGACGATGTGGCAATCAGTCGGCTCGCTCTCATTGAGCAGAAGATCACGGGGCAGCTCATGCGTGGTAGGGCCTTCGGTGGTACGGGGTACGGGAAGTTCCGTCTGCCCATGCAGCGGCTTCCGCAGAAGTACAAGTGGCTCTGGTCCAGCCTTGGCGGTGCCAAGGGGGCCTGGGACACCGGCGTCCCCTATGCCCCCAGGGCATTGCGAACCCTGGGGCGCCGTGGGTCAACAAGGGGATCACCTCGCTTACCGGCAGCGAGGGATACGGGAACGACTACGTCAAGCGGACGAACCCGATCCCGGCCAATACCGACAGGAAGCTCGACTGATGACTACTTCCGAGGATTTCAGGGTCGTTCTCCGGGACCCGAAGCGGGATGCACCGAGGATCCTCGCCCTCTTGGCCTTTCTGTGCGCCTTGTGCACGTGGGGGACGGTGGCAGTGGACAATGGCTGGCGCTTCGTGCTCGCCGTCCTGGCGGTCCTGATTGCCGCGTTGTTGCTGCTGGGCGTCTACCCGCTCCTGCCCGGGAACGAATTCATCGTTTACATCGATGCTCGGGGCCTGGTCGTGACGAGGGGCAAGAAGCCCGCGCAGATCCTTCCGGCCGAGCGGTTCGGGCGGTTCGAGATCGTTGACCCGGGGGATGGCGGGGCGGTGACGCTGAGGCTGCGCTACAGCAAGGAGGGCTCCTACGAGCCGCCGAGGCTGATCCGGGGCATGGAGGAGATTCCGGGGCGTCTCCTGCTCGCGATCATCGAGGATGGCGAAGGAGACGGCTCCCTCAGCCTGGAGGATTTGTGGCGGCTCCGCCGGTTCGTTGAGGAGACGGGCGCGGGGACCTGGGAGGATCAGCCCCGCCGTTACTGACGTGCGTCAGCGTTGCTGGAAGGCCCGCCGCATGTTGTCGATGATCGCGGTGGTCTCCTGGAGCGTGCCCTCGAAGGTCGAGTGCATGTCGGTGATGAAGGCGGCGGTCTCCTCCGCGCTGGGCGGGGCCGCGGTCGGGTCGCCGTTCGGTCCGAATGAGTCGGTCGTCAGTTCGGCCGCCCGGCGTTCGAACGTCCGCTGGGCGTCCTGCACGGTCTCGGTGATCAGCTCGCCGAGGTCGGCGGCGGCCATGCGCAGTGCCCTCGGGTCGAGGTCGACGCCGGCCAGGCCCGCGCTGGTCCAGCGGGCCTTCACCCGGCCGTCGGCGGACTCGGCCTCTGCCTCCAGTTCATCGATCCGGCGTCGCAGATCCTCGGAGTTGGCGGCGAACTGCTGGGCGCTGTCGGCCAGTGCACCGAGATCGAAGACCATGAAGCCTCTCGTTTCGTCGTGGGAGCAGGGGGCGGCCCCGAGTATGCCGGTTACGGGGTGCGCTGGGCCTGGAGTTCGCAGGCGACCTCGGCCGCTATCGCCAGGCCCATGAGGAGGAACCGCCAGCGTTCGCTGTCGTCGGGGCACTGGATCGTCGTCATGCCGCCGCTGGTCGAGACGCGCCCGACGGGCATGTTCCGTGAGTCCGTGACCTCGAAGGCGGTGTAGGTGGGGTCGCCCTTGATGGTGCCGAAGGGCTCCGCCTGCGCGTCGGTCGCCTGGAACAGGTTCGCGGTCATGGCCTCCCGGCCGGTGCGCCGCAAGGTCGCGATCCGGGCGCCGGAGTCGTCCTCGATCCAGAGGAGATCGATGTCCCGTGTCCGCTGCGACGGCACCCGGAACAGCAGGGTTCCGTCGGGGGACACGACCTGTACCTCCTGGGCGGAGGATCGGAACAGGTCGCGGAAGGACCACCGCGGACGTTCGATGACCGCGAACTCGTCCCCCCGCCAGTCAACGAACCTGTCCCCGGTCATCAGGAACTGGCGCCGGTCGGTCTCCTGGGAGGTCATCGTCCGCCTTCCTCCATGTGCCTGATCATCCGGATCGGCGACCGAGCATAGTGGCCTTCGCCCGGCGTGCCGGGCGAAGGCGGAAAAGCCGGACGTCCTGTCCCTGCCGCTCGTTAGGGTGTGATCGCCCGAATGGTGAATCAGGAGGCGGATGGTGGCGGAACAGGCATTCCAGGTGGATCTGCGCGGGGTGGTGGATCTGCTGAGCCGCCATCTCTACGCGAGCCCGCGCGTGTACCTGCGGGAGCTGCTGCAGAACGCGGTGGACGCGATCACCGCGCGGGGTGAGGGCGGCCGGGTCGAGATCGAGACCGGTGGCGGGATGCTGCGGGTCCACGATGACGGGGTCGGGCTGACCGAGGACGAGGTCCACACGCTGCTCGCGACGATCGGACGGTCGTCCAAGCGGGACGAACTGGGGTTCGCGCGGCACGACTTCCTCGGCCAGTTCGGGATCGGGCTGCTGTCGGCGTTCCTGGTCGCGGACGAGATCGAGGTCGTGACGCGGTCCGCGAAGGGCGGCGGCGCGGTCCGGTGGACGGGCCGGTCCGAGGGCAGCTACCAGGTCGAACCCGCTGAACGCGGCGCGCCGGGCACGACGGTGACGCTGCGGGCGCGTCCGGGGGCGGCCGAGCTGCTGAGCCCGCCGGTCGTGGCCGAGCTCGCTCGCACCTACGGGTCGCTCCTCCCGGTCGATCTCATCGTGGACGGCGTCCCCGTGACCGGGGAGGGGCCGCCGTGGCGGGCGTCCTACCGGGATCCGGCCGCGCGGCGGCGGGCGCTGGAGCGGTACTGCGAGGAGCTTTACGGGTTCACGCCGTTCGACGTGGTCGATCTCGACGTGCCGGAGGCGGGGCTGACGGGTGTCGCGTTCGTCCTGCCGGAGCCGGTCTCGCCGACCGCGCGCGGCTCCCACCGCGTCTACCTCAAGCGGATGCTGCTGGCCGAGAGCGTGGCGGGCCTCCTGCCCGAATGGGCGTTCTTCGCCCGCTGCGTCGTGGACGCGGGGGAACTGCGCCCGACCGCGAGCCGTGAGGCCCTGTACGAGGACGAGCTGCTCGAATCCACCCGGCAGGGCCTCGGTGACGTGCTGCGGCAGTGGCTGGTGAAGCTGGCCGAGACCGACCCGGCGCGGCTGCGGGCGTTCCTGCGGCTGCATCAGCTCGGCGTGAAGGCGATGGCGCTGCACGACGACGACATGCTGCGGATCGTGGACCGCTGGCTGGAGTACGAGACGTCCGCCGGGCCGATGACGCTGCACGAGTTCCGCCGCCGGCATCCGGACGGCCGGTTCACCGCGAGCGTGGAGGAGTTCCGCCGGCTGTCGGCGGTCGCGGGCGCGCAGGGCGTCGGGCTGGTCAACGGCGGCTACGTCCACGACACGGAGATCATCGAACGGCTGCCCGACCTGGACCCCGGCATCCGGCTGGCCCGGCTGGACGCGGCGGAGCTGACCACCACGTTCGGGGTCCTCGACCCGGCGGCGGAGCTGGCGCTGCGGCCGTTCCTGGCGGCGGCGCAGCGGGCGGTGGAGCGGCTGGGCTGCGAGGTGGTCGTCCGCGAGTTCGATCCCGCGTCGCTGCCCGCGCTGTACCTGACCGGCCGGGACGCGCAGTTCCGCGAGGAGCTGACGCGGGCGCGGGAGGAGGCCGGCGGGCTGTGGGCGGACGTGCTCGGCGCCGTCAACGCCACCGCCGGCGTCGAACGCCCGCAACTGGTGCTGAACCACCGCAATCCGCTGGCCCGGCGGGTCACCTCGCTCGGCGATGACGGGCCCGTCGAACTGGCCGTCCAAGCCTTGTACGGGCAGGCGCTGCTGCTCGGCCACCATCCGCTGCGGCCCGCCGACACGGCGGTGCTGAACCGTTCCTTCATCGGCCTGCTGGAGTGGGCCGTCCACTCCCCGGAGGCCCCCGAATGAGTACGGACGACGTATATACGCTGATGGCGCGGTCGCAGGAACTGCCCTACGGGGAGGCCCGCACCGTCCTGGTCGAGGACGCGCTGCGCCGCGCGGAGGCGGCCGGTGACGAGGTGCTGGCGTTCCACGTGCGGGTCCGCCTGACGGACGCCTACCGGTACGGCGGCGAGCCCGCGAAGGCGTTCGCGACGTTCAGCCGGACGCTGGCCGACCATGACCGCGACCCGGGCCGGTTCGACGACGCGCGCGGCCTGCTGTGGCAGATGAAGGCGGTCGTCAGTTCCCTCACCCTGTTCCCCGAGATCCCGCTCGACCGCACCTACGCCGTCCTGGACGACATGGAGCGGCGCTACAAGGCGGGTGGGCACAGCCTCCAGGCGGTGTATCACTACCGCAACGTGGTGGCGCGGCACGTCGGTGACGGGTCCGCCGACGAGTGGTACCTCAAGTGGCGCGCGGCCGAGCGCGACGAGCTGTCGGACTGCGAGGGCTGCGACCCGACCGGCATGGTCCGCCACCTCGTGGAGGCCGGACGCCACGAGGAGGCGTTCGAGATCGCCGCGCCGGTGCTGAGCGCGCGGCTGTCGTGCAACGAGCAGCCGCAGTCCATCCAGACCGCGCTGCTGCCGGTGTACCTGCGGACGGACCGCGCCGAGCAGGCCGCCGACGCGCACCGCCGCGCCTACCGGGTGCACCGGTCCCGGCTGGCCGACCTCAGCGACATCGCCGAGCACCTGGAGTTCTGCGCGGTCACCGGCAACGAGGCGCGCGGGCTGGAGATCCTGCAGCGGCATCTCGGCTGGCTGGACCGGGCACCGAGCGCGCACGCGGACATGGACTTCTGCGCCGCCGCGGCTCTCGTCCTCCGCCGGGTCGCGGCGGCCGGGCACGGCGCGGCGACGGTCCGGCGTCCCGCCGCGGACGGCCGCCCGGCCGCCGACGTGCCGGTGGCCGACCTGCACGCCGAGCTGGCGGACCGCGCGACGGCGCTGGCGGACCGGTTCGACGCCCGCAACGGCACGTCCCACCAGGGCGGCAAGGTGCGCGGCACGCTGGCGGCCGAGCCGGTCGCGGGCTTCGTCCCGCTGGCCGCCCACCATCGCCGTCCGGAGCAGGCCCCGGCTCCCGTGCCGCCGCCCGTCCCGCAGGACGACGACCTCGCCCGCGTGGACGACCTCGACGAACTCCTCGGCATCGCCGACGAGCGCCGCACGGGCGGCGACATCCCGCGGGTGCTGGCGGCGTGGCGGCGGTTCGACGTCCTCGCCGGGAAGACCGAGCCGACGCCGCTGCAGAAGGCCCGCCGCCTGGACGGCCGGGGCGTCGAGCACGCCGTGGCCGGCGACGGGCCGAGCGCGGTCGCGTGCTGGGAGGAGGCGGCCCGGCTGTTCGGTGAGCTGGGCGACGAGACGCGCCGGCACCGCACGCTCGGCCGGCTCGGCATGGCACGCGTCGACCTCGGCGACGAGGGCGGCCTGGCGCAGGTGAGCGCCGCGGCCCGGCACCTGACCGCGCATTCGGGGGAGGACGGCGACGCCGCGGCCGCGCTGCTCCGCCTCGCGACCGCGCACATCAGGCTGGAGCATCCCGCCGAGGCCCTCGCCGCACTGGACCAGGTCGTCCCGGACGAGGCGCCCGACCGCGCCGGCGAGCTGTGGTTCCTGCGGGGGCAGGCGTTCCTGCTGGCCGATCGGGCCGGTGAGGCGGTGGCGGCGCTGCGCCGTTCGGTGGCGGCGGCGCGAGCGTCCGGCGATCCCGAGCTGGTCGCCGCGCCCGCGCTGCTGCTGGCCCGGACGCTGGCGCGACAGGAGAGCGGCCCGGACGAGGAGACGTTCGCCCTGCTGGACGAGGTGATCGCCGCGCTGCGCGACGCCTCGCCGATGCGCGCCGCGGCGTACTCCGAGCGCGGCTTGGCGTTCCTCGCCGTGGACCGCCCGGCCGACGCCGCCGCCGACCTGGTGGAGGGCGTCGCGGGATGGACGGCCGAGGGCCTGCACGAGCAGGCCGTCCACCTCCGGGTGGATCTCGCCGCCGCCTACCTGTCCACGGACCGCGCCCTGGAGGCGGCGGAGACCGCCGAGGAGGCGCTGCCGAACCTCGACGACGAGGCCGCGCGGCGCTGCCGCCTCATCCTCGCGCACGCGCAGAAGCGGCTGGGCGAGAAGGACGCCGCCACGCTGTTCACCGCCCTCGCCGAGGAGGCCGGGCAGGCCGGGCAGCACGACGCCGCCGCGCACTTCTTCACCGAGGCCGCCGACATCCTGACGGGCCTCGACATGGACGCCCCGGCCGCCGAACGGTACGCCCAGGCCGCCGAGGCGTGCGAGAAGGCCGGCGACCCCTACGGCGTGGCCCGCACCCGCCGCCGGGCCGCGATGTGCCTGATGTGGAGCGGCGACGCGGACGAGGCGGTGACCGCGATGGACACGGCCCGCGCGGCGCTGGCCGGCCTGCCGCCGGACGACGAGCCGACCCGCGTCTGGGAGACCGCCCTGACCTCCTTCGAGCAGGCCCGCGTCCTGGCCCAGGTGGGCCGCCTCGACGAGGCCGCCTCGCACGCGTCCGCCGCCGTGGACGGTTTCACCGCCATCGACCAGACCGCCCCGGCCGAGGACGCCACCCGCCTCCTGGAGGACATCAGGGCCGCGCTCGGCTGACGCACCGCGCCCCGTCCGACGGGACCGCCTCCAGGAACTCCGGCGGCGTCCAGCCGCGGCCGGCGTAGGCGGCGATGATCGCCTCCCGCACCTGCCCGGCGCGGGAGGCGGCCGTCAGGACGATCACGGAGCCGCCGAAGCCGCCGCCCACCATCCGGCCGCCGCGGGCGCCCGCCCGCAGCGCCGTGTCCACGGTGACGTCGGCCTCGGGCCACGACACCTCGAACTGGTCCCGCAGCGACAGGTGCGACGCGTTCAGCATCCCGCCGAACTCCGGCAGGGCGCCCGCGCGCAGCAGGCCGACGCTCGCCTCGACGCGGTGGTTCTCGGTGACGACGTGCTGGACGCGCCGGCGCAGCACGGGATCGCGCAACCTCGCCAGCGCCCCGGCCAGATCCTTGACGTCGCGGAGGGCGTCGACGCCCAGCAGCGCCGCCGCCTCCTCGCATTCGGCGCGGCGGCGGCCGTACTCGCCGCTGGTCAGCGCGTGCGACGCGCGCGTGTCCACGACCAGGAGCGTCAGCCCGGCCGCGGCCGGATCGAACGGCACCTGCGCGGACAGCCCGCTCCGGCAGTCCAGCATCAGCGCGTGCCCGGCCGTGCACAGCAGGGACGCCGACTGGTCCATCAGCCCGCACGGCATGCCGACCTGCTCGTTCTCCGCGCGCTGCGTCAGCCGCGCCAGCGCCGGGCGGTCGATCTCGACGCCGTGCAGCTCGCAGAGCGCCAGCGCCGTCGCGCATTCCAGCGCGGCGGACGACGACAGCCCCGCCCCCTGCGGCAGGTCGGAATCGAACAGCAGGGACGCGCCGCCCGTCCCGTGCTCGCGCAGCACCCGCGCCACCCCGACCGGATACGCCGCCCAGCCGCGCTCGGCGGGCCAGCCCTCGGAGACGACCGGCGGGCCGTCCACGGGCGCGGCGACGGCGGTGGCGGCCTGCCGCGACCGCACCTCGATCACGCCGTCGTCCCGCCGGGCGGCGGCCACCGAGACCCCGAGCGACGGTGCGAACGGCAGCACGAACCCGTCGTTGTAGTCGGTGTGCTCGCCGATCAGGTTGACCCGGCCGGGCGCGCGCCAGACGCCGTCCGGCGCGCGCCCGAACGCCCGGGTGAACGCCTCGGTGATTCCCTCGGTCATCGCGAGCGCAGGAACGTCCACGCGTCGCCGATCATCGTGCGCAGGTCGCGCTCGGGCTTCCAGCCGAGTTCGGCCTGGATCTTCTCCGACGAGGCGATCAGCACGGCCGGGTCGCCGGGCCGGCGCGGCATGACCTCGGCCGGGATGTCGCGGCCGGTGACCTCGCGGCACGCCTCGACGACCTCGCGGACGGAGTAGCCGCTGCCGCAGCCCAGGTTGAAGATCTGGTGCGTGCCCGGCGCGCAGGCGTCCAGCGCCAGCAGGTGGGCGCGGCCGAGGTCGACCACGTGGACGTAGTCGCGGACGCAGGTGCCGTCCGGCGTCGGGTAGTCGTCGCCGAACAGCTTCACCGCCGCGCCGTCGCCCTGCGCGATCTTCAGCACGTTCGGGATCAGGTGGGTCTCGACGGTGTGCCGCTCGCCGAGCCGCCCGTAGGCGCCCGCCACGTTGAAGTACCGCAGCGACACGCCGCCGATGCCGTGCAGCCGCGCGTACTCGGCCAGCGCCGTGTCGATCGCCAGCTTGGACGCGCCGTAGGGGTTGGTCGGACGGGTCGGGTCGGTCTCCAGGATCGGCGTCGACTCCGGCTCCCCGTACGTCGCGGCGGTGGAGGAGAACACGATCCGGGGGACGTCGGCGCGGCGCATCGCGTCCAGCAGTGCCAGCGACTCGCCGAGGTTCTTGTCCCAGTACAGGCCGGGCTTCTCCACCGACTCGCCGACGAGGGACTTGGCGGCGAAGTGCAGCACGGCGTCGAACCCGGCTCCGGCGAGCAGGTCGGCGGCCGTGTCGCGCAGCGTGCCGCGCACCAGCCTGGCGCCTTCGGGCACCGCGTCCTCGTGGCCGGTGGACAGGTCGTCCAGCACGACGACCTCGTGCCCCGCCTCCAGGAGCAGAGCGGAGACGACGCTGCCGATGTAGCCGGCGCCTCCGGTGACGAGCAGCTTCACTGACGGACCTCCATGATGGGACTCTCGGGCCGGGCGGGGTGCGTCCAGGCTATCCGGAACCGCGGACGGGGAAGGGTGAACGTATGGACCGCACGCCGTCCCTGCCGCCGGGCGCCCTCGCGCGGCCCCTGGTGTGGCTGCTGTCGAGATCGACCGACCTCGTCGTGCGGCTGTCGGGCGGCGACCCGGAGGCGCTGCGCGAGGAGATCACCGCGGAGCGGATGCGGGCGCTGGTGGCCGGGAACACCCAGCTCACCGCGGACGAGCGGACGCTGATCGGGGAGGTGTTCGCGGCGGGGGAGCGGCCGCTGCGCGAGGTCCTGGTCCCGCGCACCGAGGTGGTGTTCCTGGACGCGGCGCTCGCGCTGGCCGAGGCGGCCCGGCTGGCGGCCGCGAGCCCGCACTCCCGGTTCCCCGTCTGCCGCGACTCCCACGACGAGGTCGTCGGATTCGTCCACATCCGTGACCTGCTGGCCCCGGACCCGCCGGAGCGCGATGCCCCGGTGGGCGAGCTGGTGCGCCCCGTGAAGTTCCTTCCGTCCTCCAAACGGGTGCTGCCCGCCCTGTCGGAGATGCGCCGCGAGGGCTGCCACCTGGCGATCGTCATGGACGAGTACGGCGGCGTGGCGGGAATCGTGACCCTGGAGGACCTCGTGGAGGAGCTCATCGGGGACATCCGCGACGAATATGATGTGCAGGACGCGCAGGCACGGCGCCTGCACGGCGGGGTTGTCGAGGTCGACGGCCTGCTCAACCTGGACGACTTTGCCGCCGAGACCGGCATCCGGCTGCCCGCCGGCCCGTACGAGACGGTCGCCGGGCACATCATGGCGGTACTGCGCCGGGTCCCCGCCGAGGGCGACTCGGTGGAGGTCGCGGGCCGCCGGCTCGCGGTGGCCCGGATGGACGGCCGGCGGGTGGCCCGCGTGCGCGTCATGCCCCGGGCGATGCCGCAGGCCGTACCGGTGCCGCCCGGCACGCCGTCCGCGACCCCGCGGGCGGTGCTCGGCGACGCCGTCGCCGGCCCTTCCAGCGGGCGGGCCGTGGGCGGCGGAGCCTCCGGTGACACCTGAGAGAATCGGTCCGTGCAGATGCCCGAAGTGCCCAACCCCGAAGCGTCCGACGCCGGAACCACCGCGGCCCCGCCGCGGGTGTTCTCCGGCATCCAGCCCACCGCCGACTCGTTCCACCTCGGCAACTATCTGGGCGCGCTCCGGCAGTGGGTCGCGATGCAGGACACGCACGAGGCGTTCTACTGCGTGGTCGACCTGCACGCGATCACCGTCGAGCAGGATCCCGCGCAGCTGCGCCGCCGCACGAAGGTAGCCGCCGCGCAGCTGTTCGCGATGGGCGTGGACCCCGCCCGCGCCACGGTGTTCGTGCAGAGCCACGTCCCCGAGCACGCCGAGCTGGCGTGGATACTGGGCTGCCTCACCGGGTTCGGCGAGGCCGGACGCATGACCCAGTTCAAGGACAAGTCGTCCAAGCAGGGCACGTCCGGGACGAGCGTCGGCCTGTTCACCTACCCGATCCTGCAGGCCGCCGACATCCTGCTCTACACCCCCGAACCGGTCGCCGGGCGCCCGCTGCGCGTCCCGGTGGGGGAGGACCAGCGGCAGCACCTGGAGCTGACCCGCACGCTCGCGCAGCGGTTCAACCACCGCTTCGGGGAGACGTTCGTGCTGCCGGACGCCCACATCCCCGAGGGCGCCGCGAAGATCACCGACCTGCAGGAGCCGGCCGCGAAGATGAGCAAGTCGGCGTCCTCGCCGCAGGGGATCATCGACGTGCTGGAGGAGCCGGGACCGATGCGCAAGAAGATCATGCGCGCGGTCACCGACACCGGCACCGAGGTCGTCTACGACGAGGAGAAGAAGGCCGGCGTCACCAACCTGCTGCGGATCTACTCCGCGCTGGAGGGCACGTCCATCCCCGATCTGGAGGCCCGCTACAAGGGCTCCGGCTACGGGCAGTTCAAGAAGGACCTCGCGCAGGTCGTCCTCGACACGTTCACGCCGATCCGGGAGCGCACGCTCAAGCTGCTGGACGACGAGGAGCACCTCGAACGGCTGCTCGCCCAGGGCGCCGGGCGCGCCTCCGAGGTCGCCGTGCGGACGATGGAGACCGTGCGCGAACGGGTGGGATTCGTGGGACGTGGTCGCTGACCGCTCACCCCGAGGCGATGCCGCGGAGGGCCGGGTGCGGGCCCCCTCCGCGGCCGAGACCACGATGGTCGGGGGCCTGCCCGGCGCCCGCCCGGCCGGGGCCCGCGCGATCGGCGTCGCCATCCCGATCCCCGACCCGCACGGGACGTTCCTGCAGTCCAGGCGCGCCTCGTTCGGCGACCCCCTCGCGCACGCGATCCCGACGCACATCACGCTGCTGCCGCCGACCGAGGTGCACGAGTCCGCGCTGGACGCCATCGAGGAGCATCTGCTCGCCGTCGCCCGCACCGAGCGCCCGTTCCCGATCAGGCTGCGCGGCAGCGGAACGTTCCGGCCGGTGTCCCCGGTCGTGTTCGTGGCGCTCGCCGAGGGGATCGGCGGCTGCGAACGCGTCCAGGCGAAGGTCATGTCGGGGCCGCTGTCCCGGCCGCTGCCGTTCCCGTACCACCCGCACGTCACGATCGCCCACCGCCTGCCCGACGACGTCATGGACCGCGCGTTCAAGGAACTCGCCGGCTACGGCGCCGACTTCCAGGCGTGGGGGTTCTCGCTCTACGAGCACGGGATGGACGGCATCTGGCGGCGGCAGTGCGACTTCGTGTTCGGGGACGGCGCCGTCCCCGCGCCCGGACACCGATCGCCCGGACGTTAACGGTTGATTACCGTCCGCGGCATCGACTTGGCGCCTCTGGGTACGTTGCGTACATGCGGCAGGTGATCAATAGGGCGCAGGGACGGATCGAGTCCCTGTTCGGCGAGGGAAAAGACCTGCTGCGGGGCGCACGCGACCGCTGGCGCTGGCTCGACCACCAGGCCCGCGCGTTCGAGCGGTACCGGGAGCGGCGCGGCGACCGGCTCGCCGCCGCCCTCACCTGCTACGCCTTCCTGTCGTTCTTCCCGCTGCTGGCGCTGGCGTACTCGCTGCTCGGCTACCTCGTCGGCGTCAGCGCGCAGGCCCGCGACTACTTCGTGCGGGCGGTCAACTCCCAGCTGCCCGGCCTCGCGGGGCAGCTCCAGGTGGAGCAGATCGCCCAGTCCAAGACGGCCGTCGGGGTCGTCGGCCTGGTCGCGTTGCTGTTCACCGGGCTCGGCTGGGTGCAGGTGCTGCGCGAATCGCTGCGCGACATCTGGGGCAACGAGCCGGACGGCGGCGGCAACTTCTTCCTGATGCGGCTGTGGGACTTGGCCGTGCTGGCTTTCCTGGGCGTGATCCTCATCTGCGGCGTGGCGGTGACGACGGTCACGACGTCCGCGACGCACACCGTCCTCGGCTGGCTCGGTCTGGAGCACGTCCCCGGCGCCGGGACGGGCCTGCGGCTGCTGTCGCTGGCCTGCGCGATCGTGTTCGACACGGTCGTGTTCCTGGTGCTGTTCACCCGGCTGTCGGGGACGCGGGCGCCGTGGCGGCGGATCATCCGGGGCGCGCTGTTCGGCGCCGTCGGCTTCGAGGTCCTCAAGCAGATCGCGACGCTGCTGCTCGGGCGGACGACCCAGAACCCGGTCTACGGCACGTTCGCCGTCCTGGTCGGGCTGATGGTGTGGATCAACATCGTGTCCCGGTTCTCGCTGTTCACCGCCGCGTGGACGGCCACCCGCCGGGTCGTCCTCACCGCCGACGCCACGAATCCGGAGAACTGCGCCGACCGTGCGGAGGCCGAAGCGCTCCAGGAGCGCGCCGAAGCGGAGCAGAACGGGGCGGAGCAGAACGGGGCGGAGCAGAACGGGGCCGGCCGGAACGGGACGGGGGCGCCTTCGGAACACCGGAAGGCGCCGTCCCCGCGCTGACGTCCCCGCGCTGATCTACCGGCCGGAGTCGTGGCCGGAGCGGGCCGCCTCCAGGCGCCGGCGGCGGCGCAGCACCACGAACAGCACCACGATCGCCAGCAGCGCCCCGGCCGCGCCGCCGCCCACGAGCAGCCACCTGCGGGTCGAGTCGTCCGAGGCGAGCGGGGCGTCCGGCAGCAGGCCGGAGTCGCCGTCCTTCTTGGCCCGCTCGGGCGTGCCGGGCGGGACGAGCGTCCCCACCGGCCGCACCTTGCCGCGGGTGGCGAAGCCCCAGTTCAGCAGCTTGGCCGCGTAGGGGGACGGCGGCATGTCCGCGCCCATCAGCGAGATCACGATGGTGTGCCCGCCGCGCCGCGCCTGGGCGACGAACGTCTGCCTGGCGGCGATCGTGTAACCGTTCTTGCCGCCGATCATGCCCGGGTAGGCTTCCCGCTCGCCCGGCATCATGTGGTTGTGGGTGTGGATCGGGTATCCGCCGACCTTCTTGCCCTTCTTGCGCTCCTTCTTGGTGGGCGGCGCGGGGAAGTGGAAGTCGATGGCCTGCATGTACCCGCGGTAGGCGGGGTTCTTCATCCCCTCGCGCAGGATCAGCGCCAGGTCGTACGCCGAGGTGTGCTGCGTGCGGACGTTCAGCCCGAGGTCGCGGTCGAGCCCGTTCGGTGACCCGGCGAGCGTGTCGCGCGCGTTGATCCGCCGGGCCTCGGCGTTCATGTCGGCGAGTGTCCTGCGCATCCCGCCGTCCGTCTCGGCGAGCGTCACCGCCGCGTCGTTGGCGGACATCATCAGCAGCGCGTGGAACAGGTCGGAGACCTTGTACTGCATCTTCGGCGTCATCCCGACCTTGGTGCCCTCGACGTCGCACGCCTTCTGCGAGGGCCGGACGAGCCGGTTCGGGTCCAGCCTGGGGACGAGCGCCAGCGCGGTCAGCGTCTTGAGCGTGCTCGCCGGCAGGTAGTGCCCGTGCGGGTCCTTGGCGGCGAGGACGTCCCCGGTGTCGGCGTCCGCGATCAGGTACGAGGCGGCCTTGATCTTGGGCAGGGGCGGCAGGCCGGGGGCCGGGTTGACGACGATGCCGCGGCCGGCGAGCTGCGGCCCGCCGACGGTCTCGGCCGGCGGTGCGGCGGCCGGGGCCGCGGCGGTGGCGGGCGGCGCCACCAGGACGGGGCCGGCGGCCAGCGAGACGGCCGTGACCGGAACCGTGATCACCGTCAGGGCGCGGCGGACGCCGGCCGGCCCTGGTCGCTCAGCTCGCAAGCTCTCGACGCTCCTTTTTCCCCTGGAAGCGCGATCGCTCCCGACGCGCATGCGCCCAACGCCCATGACTCCCCCGAAGACTAGGCGACGTGTCCGGCGAGGAGGTACCCGACCGCGCAGGCGGCAAGCTCGGGACGGGAGCGACACACGGTGCATAAGTGATCTTACGGTACGTAGGCGGCAGGCTGGATTGGTTACAGTCCGTCATTGACGGTATTTTGGGACGGGCTGACTAGTTCGATCTAGTGATGCCCTGGACGAGACCGATGATCGAAAAGGATGACGCCCGAGCTTCCGCCGACCGCCCGCATGAGTCAAATGATCCGCAAAGGGCAGGGACACCCGGCAGGGTGGCGGGCACGGGCGCCATCATGGAGCGAACACGTGACCCTGGACCGGCGTTTGTCCAGGCTTAGGGACCCGCTGGCTGAATTGCGCCACGTGCCACGCAACGACCTGCAAGGATTGTGGACGGAGGTTGGCCGTGGCCATTGACTTCAACGCATCGAACGGGGCGACGCTCGGCGTCGAGTGGGAGATCCAGCTCGTCGATGCGGGGACGAGGCACCTGCGGCAGGACGCACGCGAGGTGCTCGCCGCCTTGCCTTCGCTCAGCTTGGAGGGAGACAACCCCCGCATCCGGCACGAGCTGATGGAGTCGATGGTCGAGGTCGTGACCGGCATCTGCGACACCGTCGGCGAGGCCAAGGCCGACCTGTCCGGCACGCTCACCGCGCTGCGCGCCGCCGCCGCCGAACGCGGCATCGCGCTGGCCTGCACGGGCACCCACCCGATCAGCGACTGGCGGGACGCGGTGATGGCGCCCATGGGCCGCTACGCCAAGCTGATCGAGGAGATGCAGTGGCTGGCCCGGCGCATCCAGACGTTCGGCGTTCACGTCCACGTCGGCATCTCCGACGGCGCCAAGGCGATCCCCATCGTCAACGCGCTCTCGTCCTATCTTCCGCACTTCCTCGCGCTCACCGCGTCCAGCCCGTTCTGGAGCGGCGGCGACACCGGCCTCGCGTCCTGCCGCGCGGTGGTCTTCGGTCAGCTGCCGACGGCCGGACCGCCCCACTTGCTTGACGACTGGGGGGCCTTCGAGGATTACATGGACACACTGATGCGTTCTGGAACCATCCGGAGCATCAAGGAAGTGTGGTGGGACATCCGCCCGCATCCCGACTTCGGGACGGTCGAGATCAGGATGTTCGACGGCATTCCCACCATGCGTGAGGTGGGGATGGCCGCGGCGCTGTGCCAGAGCCTGGTCACGCTGTTCGATCAGCAGCTCGACCGGGGCTACACGCTGCCGAGGCCGGCCGCCTGGGTGGTGCGCGACAACAAGTGGCGCGCGACCCGGTACGGGCTCGACGCGATCGTCATCACCGACGACGCGGGCAACACCGCGCCGCTCCGCGACGAGCTGTACGAGCTGATCCGGGAGCTGGAGCCGGTCGCCGACCGGCTCGGCTGCGCCGAGGAGCTCAAGGTCGCGGGCGAGGTCCTGGAGCACGGGGCCCCGTACGAGCGGCAGCGCGCGATCCGCGCCGGAGGCGGCACGCTGGAGAACATCGTCGACGCGGCGATCACCGAGCTCGCGGAGGACCGGTTCGTCACACCGGGGGAGGTCGTACATGCCGGACCGTGAGAGGCCGGAGCGGACGACCCGTCCCGCGAACCCGACCGTGAACCCGAACGAGCCGAAGAGCGAACAGGGTGCAGAGAACGTTCTCGAAAACGAGGACACCAACGGGCGGACGCCGTCCGGCTCCGCCGTCGCGCAGGGGGCGCACATGACACATCCGGGACCCGGGGTGATGCCCGGCCTTGAACCACCCACCGCCGCGAGCCCCGTCGGCCGGGACGCCGGCACCGCCGACGTGAACGGCATCGCCGACGTGAACGGCATCGCCGGCATGAACGGGGCCGCGGCGCCCGGCGAGGCGGTGAACGCGGTGACGGTGCCCGGCGCGAGCCGGCCGGTGGCAGTGCCCCCGGTGCTCGGCGGCGCGGCCCTCCAGCCGCAGCTCGACGCGTTCCTGGCCGACCACGAGGACGAGCTGATCGCGTTCCGCCGCGATCTGCACATGCACCCCGAGCTGGGCTACGCCGAGCACCGCACGACCGGGAAGATCGCCGAGCGGCTGCGCGCGGCGGGCCTGGACCCGGTGATCCTCCCCAAGGGCACCGGCCTGTTCTGCGACATCGGCCCGGCCGACGGCACCACGGTCGCGCTGCGCGCCGACATCGACGCGCTCCCGCTGGAGGACGAGAAGGAGGGCGTCCCGTACCGGTCGACGGTCCCGGGCGTCGCGCACGCGTGCGGCCACGACGTCCACACCGCGATGGTGCTGGGCGCCGGCCTGTTCCTCGCGCAGCAGGCCGAGGCGGGGCTGCTGCCCGGCCGGGTCCGGCTGCTGTTCCAGCCCGCCGAGGAGACCCCGGGCGGCGCGCTGGACGTGATGGCCGCCGGCGGCCTCGCGGGCGTGGACCGCGCGTTCGCGCTGCACTGCGACCCCCGCATCGAGGTCGGCCAGCTGGGGCTGCGCACCGGCCCGATCACCGCGGCCTGCGACAAGGTGCATGTGAAGGTCACCGGGCCCGGCGGGCACACCGCCCGGCCCCACCTGACCGCCGACCTGGTGTACGCGCTCGCCAAGATCGTCACCGAGCTGCCGTCCGCGCTGTCGCGGCGCGTCGACCCGCGCTCCAGCCTGTCGCTGGTGTGGGGGCGGATCTCGGCCGGCTCCGTCGCCAACGCGATCCCCGACGACGGGATCGCCGAGGGCACCGTCCGCTGCCTGGACGACGAGGCGTGGCACCGGGCGCCGGAGATGATGAAGGCGCTGCTGCAGTCGGTCGCCGCCGCCTACGACGTGGAGGCGTCGCTGGAGTACGTCCGGGGCGTCCCGCCGACCGTGAACGAGGCGACCAGCGTGCAGATGCTCCGGGACGCGGCGGCACAGGTCATGGACGAGGACGGCGTCGTCCCGACCCCGCAGAGCCTCGGCGGGGAGGACTTCGGCTGGTATCTGGAGTCGATCCCCGGCGCGCTCGCCCGGCTCGGTGTCCGCACCCCCGGCTCGTCCGGCGAGTACGACCTGCACCGCGGCGACTTCGACGTGGACGAGCGGTGCATCGCGGTCGGCCTGCGGGTACTGAGCGCGACCGCGCTGACCGCGCTGTGGGAGGGCGGACGTCCCGGCGACGCCGAGCCGATCGAGGGCGCGGCACTGGCCTGACCACGCGGTCACGGCGCGTGACCGCCTGTCCCCCCGAACACCTCCCGTCCCCGGTGTGACCGGGCCTCACCCGCGGTGCCGACGTCGCCGCTGACCTGTGGCGATATGTCTACGCATTGGTAACGGAGCTATTGCGAATCCGTGCAAGCGGGAGGTTTGCCCTTGTTCGCGAGGTAGCGTCCGATCGATTTCGGTGATCGGATCGGTCGCCGGACCGTGGGTGGGGAACGGAAGGAGCGCTACCTTGCGCCGTGGACTGAAGACTTCGCTCGTCACCGCGACGGGGGCGGCGCTGCTGCTCAGCGCCTCCGCCTGCGGTGGCAAGAAGGCCGACGCCGGTGGCGATGGCGACGGTGGCGGCAAGAAGACCCTCAAGATCGGCCTGGCGTTCGACATCGGCGGCCGCGGCGACCAGTCCTTCAACGACTCGGCCGCCGCGGGCCTGGACAAGGTCAAGAAGGACCTGAACGTCCAGACCGAGGAGATCTCGGCCAAGCCGGACGAGCCCGACTCCGACAAGGAGTCGCGTCTGCGGCTGCTCGCCAACAAGGGCTACAACCCGGTCATCGGGGTCGGCTTCGCCTACACCTCCTCGCTGGTCAAGGTCGCCAAGGACTTCCCGAACACCAAGTTCCTCGTCGTCGACGCCGACCAGTGCAAGGTCGAGGGCGCGAACGTCAGCGGCGCCTGCTTCGCCGAGGAGCAGGGCTCCTACCTGGTCGGCGCCGCCGCGGCGCTGAAGTCCAAGTCCGGCAAGATCGGGTTCATCGGCGGCGTCAACGTGCCGCTGATCACCAAGTTCTTCGCCGGCTACCAGGCGGGCGCGAAGCAGGTCAAGCCGGGCATCAAGATCCTGCCGGCGAAGTACCTGACGCAGCCGCCGAACTTCAACGGCTTCAAGGACACCGGCCTCGGCAACGAGGCCGCCAAGGGCCAGCTCGACGAGGGCGCGGACGTCATCTACCACGCCGCGGGCGGCGCCGGCATCGGCGTCATCAAGACCGTCGGCGCGGCGGGCAAGTGGGCCATCGGCGTCGACTCCGACCAGTACAACCAGCCCGCGGTCGCCGGGGTGAAGGACCACATCCTCACCTCGATGGTCAAGCACGTGGACGTCGCGGTGTACGACTTCGTGGAGAGCGTCGCCAACGGTTCGGTCAAGGCGGGCACCAAGCAGTACGACCTCAGCAACGACGGGATCGGCTACGCCCCGACCGGCGGCCACGTCGACGACATCAAGGCCAAGCTGGACGAGCTGAAGGCCAAGATCGTCAGCGGTGAGATCAAGGTCCCGACCAAGGCCTGACCCGGCGGACCGGAAGTGCGGGGACGTCCCCGCACGGTGACGTGAGGGCCGTTTCGCCCGGCCGTAACCGCGCACCGGGAGTCACCTCGGCGGGTGGCTCCCGGTGCGGCGTCACGTTCCCCCTGTACACAGCACGTTCGAGGCAGGAGGAGGGGCACCCGTGCCTGACCAGGTGCCGGCCGTGCGGCTGACATCGATCACCAAGCGGTTCCCCGGAGTGGTGGCCAACCGCGACATCAACCTCACCATCGAGCGCGGCGAGGTGCACGCGCTCTGCGGGGAGAACGGCGCCGGCAAGTCCACGCTGATGAAGATCCTGTACGGGATGCAGCGGCCGGACGAGGGCACCATCGAGCTCGACGGCGAGCAGGTCTCCTTCCGGACCCCGGCCGACGCGATCGGCCGCGGCATCGGCATGGTCCACCAGCATTTCAAGCTGGCCGACAACCTGACCGTCCTGGAGAACGTGGTCCTGGGCGCCGAGCCCCGCGCCAAGGGCCGGCGGCGCGGCCGGATCGACTTCGCCGCGGCCCGCGTGAAGATCGAGGAGATGTCGCGGGCGTACGGGCTGCACGTCGACCCGGACACGCTGGTCGAGTCGCTCGGCGTCGGCGAACGGCAGCGCGTGGAGATCCTCAAGGTGCTCTACCGGGGCGCCCGCGTGCTGATCCTGGACGAGCCGACCGCCGTGCTCGTCCCGCATGAGGTCGACGAGCTGTTCGGCAACCTGCGGGAGTTGCGCGCCGAGGGCCTGACCGTGCTGTTCATCTCGCACAAGCTGGACGAGGTGCTGACCGTCGCCGACACCATCTCGGTGATCCGGCGCGGCACCACCGTCGCGACCCGGCTCGACCCGCGGGAGGTCACCTCGCGGCGGCTGGCCGAGCTGATGGTCGGGTCCGAGCTGCCCACCCCGGAACTGCGCGAATCGACCGTCACCGAGGAGGTCGACCTGGAGGTCGGCGGGCTGACCGTGCTGACCCCCGAGGGCCGTCCCGTGGTGGACGGCGTGTCGCTGCGCATCCGCCGCGGCGAGATCGTCGGGCTGGCCGGCGTCGAGGGCAACGGGCAGACCGAGCTCATCGAGGCGATCATGGGCATCCGGCAGCCGGACGCCGGGACGATCGTCTACCGCGGCGACGACATCACGCACTGGCCGACCCGGCGGCGCCGCGAGGCCGGCATCGCCTACATCCCCGAGGACCGGCACCGGCACGGGCTCGTCCTGGAGGCGACGCTCTGGGAGAACCGGATGCTGGGCCACCAGACCCAGCGGCCGAACGTCCGCGGCCCGTGGATCGACCGGCGCGGCGCCCGCGGCGACACGACCCGGATCGTCCGGGAGTACGACGTCCGGACGCCGGGGATCGAGGTGCCCGCCGCCGCGCTGTCGGGCGGCAACCAGCAAAAGCTCATCGTCGGCCGGGAGATGTCCGGCGACCCGCACCTGCTGATCGCCGCGCATCCGACGCGCGGCATCGACGTCGGCGCCCAGGCCGCCATCTGGGACCACCTGCGGCAGGCCCGCGCGGACGGGCTGGCCGTGCTGCTGATCAGCGCCGATCTTGAGGAACTCATCGGTATGTCCGACACCCTGCACGTGATCCTGCGGGGGCGGCTGGTCGCGGAGGTCGATCCGCGGACCGTCACCCCCGAGGAGCTCGGCTCCGCCATGACCGGCGCCGGTGGCGCCCCATGAGCGAGGAGAAGGAGCCGAAGCCGGCCGGCGACGAGCCGAAACCGCCGCCCGGCGGCGCGGCGGCCGGGCCGGAGCCGGCGGTGCCCGAGCCGGTGCCGTCGTGGAAGGCCGTCCTGCGCGGGCTCGGCCCGCGGGGGCTGGGGCTGAAGATCGGCGCGCCGGTGCTGGCGCTGCTGATCTCGCTCGGCATCACGATGATCCTGCTGCGGGTCACCGGCGCCGACCCGTTCAGCTCGATCCAGAGCATGATCGAATACGGCACGACCGAGAACTCGATCGTCGACATCGTCAACCGCGCGACCCGCTACTACCTGTCGGCGGTCGCGGTGGCGATCGGGTTCCGGATGGCGCTGCTGAACATCGGCGTGGACGGCCAGTACCGGCTCGCCGCGTTCCTCGCCGCCGCGCTCGGCGGCGCGGTCGCGCTGCCCGCGCCGTTCGGGCAGCTGCTGGTGATCGTGGCGGCGATGGCGGTCGGCGGGCTGTGGGCCGCGATCGCGGGCGTGCTGAAGGTGACCCGCGGGGTCAGCGAGGTGCTGTCCACGATCATGCTGAACGCGATCGCGACCGGGCTGATCGCCTACCTGCTGAACGACCAGCGGCTCGCCGAGGTCCGGCCGGGCAGCAACAACGTCGCGACCGCGCCGATCCCCGAGTCGGGCCGGGTCGGCGGGCTGAACGGCTTCCTGGCCTCGATCGGGATCGACCTGCCCGGCGCCGTGTACGGGCTGCTGCCGCTCGCGGTCCTCGTCGGGATCGTGTTCTGGGTCGTCATCAACTACACGCGGTTCGGCTTCGACCTGAAGATCTCCGGGCTGTCCACGTCCGCCGCGCAGGCCAGCGGCGTCAACGCCCGCCGCATGATCGTCTACACGATGATCGCGTCCGGGGTGGTGGCCGGCCTGATCGGCATGCCGGAACTGCTCGGCGCGTCGTATGAGTACTCGCTGAACTTCCCGGCCGGGCTCGGCTTCACCGGCATCACGGTGGCGCTGCTCGGCCGCAACCATCCGGCCGGCATCGCGCTCGCCGCGCTGCTGTTCGCGTTCCTCGACCAGACCTCCGACGTGCTGCAGGAGGTCGACGTGCCGAAGGAGATCGTCGGGGTCATGCAGGGCGTGGTCGTGCTGACCGTCGTCATCGTGTACGAGCTGGTCCGGCGCTGGGAGATCCGGCGGCAGCAGCATGCCGTCGCGGCGGAGCTGGCCACCGGCAACGATCTGGCCCGCGAGGCCGCTGGGAGCGCCTCATGAGCGCGGTGACCGAGACGGCGGCGCAGAAGAAGGCCGTGAACGGCGCGTTCCGGCTGCGCTGGCCGCACTACCTGCTGATCTCCGCCGGGATGCTGGTGCTGCTGTCGCTGGTCCGGGTGATCGACGACGCGGAGCCGGTGACCTCCAGCGGGACGGTCAGCGCCTCGCTGCGCCTCGCCGTGCCGATCTTCCTGGCCGGCCTGGGCGGGCTCTGGTCCGAACGGTCCGGCGTGATCAACATCGGTCTTGAGGGCATGATGATCCTCGGGACGTGGACGGGCGCGTGGGCCGGTTACCAGTGGGGCCCGTGGATCGGCGTCCTCGCCGGGATCATCGGCGGTGCCCTCGGCGGGCTGCTGCACGCCGTCGCGACGGTGTCGTTCGGCGTCGACCACATCGTGTCCGGTGTCGCGATCAACATCCTCGGGCTGGGGCTGACGCAGTTCCTCGCCGGGCTGATCTTCGACACCGGGGAGGCGAAGGCGCTGGGCGGCGGGCCGCGGCAGTCCCCGCCGGTCGACCCGATCGCGACGCTGACGCTGCCGGTGCTGTCCGGCGGCAAGGTCGGCGGCTGGCAGAGTCCCGACTGGCTCGGCTCGCTGGAGGGCCGCCACTGGTTCCTGGTGTCCGACATCGCGGGCATCACCCGCGGGCTGACCAGTGACATGTCGCTGCTGACGCTGGTGTCGCTGCTGCTCGTCCCGCTCAGCTTCCTGATCCTGTGGCGGACGCCGTTCGGGCTGCGCATCCGCTCCTGCGGCGAGGACCCGTACGCCGCCGAGTCGCTCGGCGTGCAGGTCTACCGGATGAAGTACGCCGCGGTGATCATCTCGGGCGGGTTCTCCGGCCTGGCCGGCGCGTTCCTCGTCACCGTCGCCGCCCCCCTCTACCAGGACGGGCAGACCAACGGGCGGGGCTTCATCGGCCTCGCCGCCATGATCTTCGGCAACTGGCGGCCGGGCGGGCTCGCCGCGGGCTCGCTGCTGTTCGGCTACACCGACGCGATGAACGTGCGCGGCGGCGGGCAGTCCGTCCACGCGCTGCTGCTGTTCGTGGCGATCCTGCTGATCGGCGTCGCGGTGTGGCAGGCGGTGCGCGCGGGCCGGCTGCGTTCCCAGGTGGTCACCGACCTGGGCCGCCGCGAGGTGCGCAGCGCCTACCTCGGTGCCGCGCTGTCGCTGGTCGCGGCCGTCGGGCTGCTCGCCTGGTTCATGATGAGCGAGATCGTCCCCGGTGAGCTGGTCTCGTTCACGCCGCACCTGACGACGCTGCTCGTCCTGGCGCTGGCCAGCCAGCGGCTCCGCATGCCCGCCGCCAACGGGCTGCGGTACCGCCGCGGCGAGGCACGCTGACCGGGGGCCGAAGCGGAGTGGAGGCCGCCGGTCACCGGTCCTGCCGGGGGTTTGGGGGATCGTCCCCCCAGAAAGGTAGATCCGTATGGAGATCGACTGGCCTGCCCTGCGCGACGCCGCGCGGGAGGCGATGACGCGGGCGTACTGCCCGTACTCCGGTTTCCCGGTCGGTGCCGCCGCGCTGGTGGACGACGGCCGGATCATCACCGGATGCAACGTCGAGAACGCCTCGTACGGGGTGGGCCTGTGCGCGGAGTGCGCCATCGTGTCGGCGCTGCACGGCCCCGGCAAGTCGGAGCGGCCGCGGCTGGTCGCGATGGCGGTCGTCGACCGGCACGGGAACCCGCTGATGCCGTGCGGGCGCTGCCGCCAGCTCCTGTGGGAGCACGGCGGCGCCCCGATGCTGCTGGAGACCGTCCGCGGCATCCTTCCCATGTCGGAGGTCCTGCCGGACGCGTTCGGCCCCGACGACCTGATCGAGAGGGCGTGACCCGTGGACGCGATCGATGTCATCCGCGCCAAGCGGGACGGCGGGGCGCTGACCCCGGAGCAGATCGACTGGGCGGTCGACGCCTACACGCGCGGCGCCATCGCCGAGGAGCAGATGGCGGCGCTGGCGATGGCGATCCTGCTGAACGGCATGACCCGCCCGGAGGCGGCCCGCTGGACGGAGGCGATGATCCGCTCCGGTGAGCGGATGGACTGGTCGTCCCTCGACCGTCCGACCACCGACAAGCACTCGACGGGCGGCGTCGGCGACAAGATCACCCTGCCGCTGGCGCCGCTGGTGGCGGCGTGCGGGGCGGCCGTCCCGCAGCTGTCGGGCCGCGGCCTCGGCCACACCGGCGGGACGCTCGACAAGCTGGAGTCGATTCCGGGCTGGCGGGCGTCGCTGTCGAACGCGGAGATGCTGGACGTGCTGCGCTCGGCGGGCGCGGTGATCTGCGCGGCGGGCGGCGGCCTGGCCCCCGCCGACCGCAAGCTGTACGCGCTGCGCGACGTGACCGGCACCGTGGAGTCGATCCCGCTGATCGCGTCCTCGATCATGTCGAAGAAGATCGCCGAGGGCACGGGCGCGCTGGTGCTGGACGTCAAGGTCGGCTCGGGCGCGTTCATGAAGACGGTGGACAGCGCCCGCGAGCTGGCCGAGACGATGGTCGCGATCGGCACCGACCACGGCCTGCGCACGGTCGCCCTGCTGACCGCCATGGACCGTCCGCTGGGCAACGCGGTGGGCAACGCCGTCGAGGTGGCCGAATCGGTCGAGGTGCTCGCCGGGGGAGGCCCCCGCGACGTGGTGGAGCTGACCCTGACCCTGGCCCGCGAGATGCTCGCCGCCGCCGGGATCGCGGGCAGGGACCCGGCCGACGCGCTGAAGGACGGCTCCGCCATGGACGTCTGGCGCCGCATGATCACCGCCCAGGGCGGCGACCCTGACGCGCCCCTGCCGTCCGCCCGCGAGACCCACACGATCACGGCCCCGTCCTCCGGCGTCCTGACCAGCCTGGACGCCTACGGCGTCGGCGTCGCCGCCTGGCGCCTCGGCGCCGGCCGCGCCCGCAAGGAGGACCCGGTGTCGTTCGGCGCGGGCGTGACCTGCCATGCCAAGCCGGGCGACACCGTCCACCGGGGGCAACCCCTCCTCACCCTGCACGCCGACGAGGAGGCCCGTTTCGCCCGCGCCCTGGAATCGCTGGAGGGCGCCTACGAGATCACCGAGAACGGAACCCCGTCCCTCCACCCACTGGTCATCGACCGCATCGCCTGACCAGGGTCGTTCAAGAAGCGCCGGCCGAGCCCGGACGGCTCGGTGAGGAAGACCTCATAATTCTCGACAGCCGGGCGGTCCGAAGACTGGTGCCTCTGGCCGTGGGACAGGCGCGGGACGTCGCGGATCATCGGTGTCGTGACTACCGACGCGTCCCCCGCCATCCCGAACCGCCGCACGTTCCTCTCCCTCTCCACGGCGGCCGCCGCCACGGCGACCGCCGGCGTCGCGCTGACCGCCTCGCCCGCCGCCGCGGCCGAGCCCGGCTGGCCGGACGGGCCCGGCAGGCACATCGCGGACCAGCCGCCGGACGCCGAGTTACGCGCGCTGCTGCGTGAAATCGACGAGGACCGCATCGAGGCGAACGTCCGCAGGCTGGTGAGCTTCGGCACCCGGCACACCCTGTCCGCCCAGGACGACCCGGACCGCGGCATCGGCGCGGCCCGCGACTGGATCCTCGCGGAGATGACGCGGTACGCCGCCGCGTCCGGCGGGCGGATGACCGCCGAGTTGCAGTCCTACATCCAGGAGCCCGCGTCCCGTATCCCCGCCCCGACCCGGATCACCAACGTCGTCGCGACGCTGCGCGGGTCGGCCGCCCCCGACCGCGTCTACGTGGTGTCGGGCCACTACGACTCGCGGGTCACCGATGTCATGAACGCCACGGCGGACGCGCCCGGCGCCGACGATGACGCGTCCGGTGTGGCGGTCGTCATGGAACTCGCCCGGGTCATGGCGAAACGGCGGCCCGAGGCGACGATCGTGTTCACCGCCGTGGCCGGCGAGGAGCAGGGCCTGTACGGCTCCAGGTATCAGGCGAAGCAGTACAGGTCCGCCGGTGCGGACGTGCAGGCGATGTTCACCAACGACATCGTGGGCAGCAGCACCGCCGACGACGGCACGCGCGACCCCCGCTCCGTGCGGCTGTTCGCCGAGGGCGTGCCCACCGCCGAGACTCCGGACGAGGCGAGCACGCGGCGCGCGGTCGGCGGCGAGAACGACTCTCCCGCCCGGCAGCTCGCCCGGTTCGTCTCTTCCGTCGCCGACAACCGGGCGACCGGCATGCACGTCCGGGTGATCTACCGCCGGGACCGCTACCTTCGCGGCGGCGACCACATCGGTTATCTGGAGCAGAGATATCCCGCCGCCCGCTTCACCGAGCCCAACGAGAACTTCGACCACCAGCACCGGGACGTCCGCGTGGAAGGCGGAAAGCAGTTCGGCGACCTCCCCGAGTTCTGCGACTTCCCCTACATCGCCCGCGTCGCCAAGGTGAACGCCGCCGCCCTCTGGTCGCTCGCGCGGGCCCCGGGGACACCCAAGAACGTCCGCGTCCTCACCCGCCGGCTCACCAACGACACTGACCTGGCCTGGGACCGCGGCCCCGAACCCGACCTCGCCGGATACGAGATCGTGTGGCGGGAGACGAGCAGCCCGGACTGGACCCACGTCATCCCCGTCGGAGACGTCACCGGAGTTCGCATCGACCTGTCCAAGGACAACGCCTTCTTCGGCGTCCGCGCCGTCGACAGGGACGGGCATCGCAGCCCGGTCGCATTCCCTGTACCGGGCTGAGCACACCAGAGATCGCCCGCTGACGTAACCCCGAGGCAGGCTTCGCGGCGGGGCCGAGCCGGCTCAGTGAGGACCGTGCAGGACGGCGAACGGGGCGCGGTTCTCGGTGCCGTCCGGTGTCCGCCAGGGGGCGGTGACATGGCCCTGGGCGTCATCGGCCGTGTGCGGTCGCAGGACGCGTGACACGCCGATGGTCAGGGTGCCGCGCGGTTCGGCCGTCACCACGATGTCGGTGCGGTCCCGCCCGTGCTCGACGGCCGTCACGGCGGCCGGCGTCCCGAAAGGGGCGCCGGTGAAATGCGGCACGACGGACGGGTCGGGGGTGTTGCTCACGCTTTGGTGCTGCGGCTCGGCGCGCCCTTGGAGGAGGGCGAGGAGCTGGGCCACGAGCACCGGGTCGTGGGTGCCGTCGTACACCCATCGCCGTCCCAGGACCCCGTGCTCGGACGTGCCGACGAGCGCCCGCTCGGCGCCGTCCAGCGGCGCGCCGCGGTAACTGAGCGGCACGTGGTAGGAGACCGGGCGGTCACCGGAGGTGTCCGTGACGACCATGAACTCCATGCCGACCTCGCCGTCCGGGTCTTCGAGCCGGAAACCGCCCGCCTTGGCCAGTTCCGGCTCGCGCCCCGTACCGGCGTACCACGGCTGCGCGGGGAGCCACGAGGTGAGCAGCTCCAGCTTGCCGGGCGCCATGGACGTGTTGTAGATGACCGCCATACGGCTTTTCTACAGGATTACCTGGGTTAGGAACGTCGGTGGTGGTGAGGTTCTCCCCGAAGACGCTCCCCTCAGGTGCGACAGGTTTTCGGGGGCGAGGGCGGGGTGTGTCGAGTGTGATGGCTATCACACCAACTTTTGGGGCCGAATTCTGATCATGTGTGGCGTCGGCGGTGCGGGGAAAAGGGCCGAACCAAACCGGAGTGCGCCTCATCGTATAAGGGCATAAGGGGGCACGGATCCGGAGCTGAAAGTCGAGTAAGCCGCCGTGTCGTAATGGAGGGGACATGCGACTCGGAAAGGCGTCCGTCTTCGGGCTCGTCATCGGCACCATGACGATCGGTCTCGCCGCGACGCCCGCGATGGCCGACCCCGGCGATGTGGTCGTGAAGCCGGGGCAGGCGCGTCCCGGTGAGCAGGTCACCGTCGTCGGCAAGAAGTGCGAGGTGGACGGCGAGACCGGGTCGCTGGCCTTCGTGGGCGGGGCGGTTCCGTTGAACGGCTCGGAGGAGGTCGAGGGCCGGGCGGGTCTCGCGACCATCAAGCAGGACACCTTCCCGGGCGACTACACGGTGCTGGTGCGGTGCGGTGCTCACAAGTCGGTGGGCACGATCCACGTGCTGGAGGCGAAGACGCCTTCGAAGACCCAGCAGCCCACGCCGGGCGGTTCGGCGCAGCCCACGCCGATGGGCAGCGCGCGCCCGACCCCGAGCGGCGGGCCCAAGACCGGTGTCGGCGGCGGCGCCGGCGGCGCGGACACCGCCCTGCTGGCCGGTGGCGGCGTCCTGCTGCTGGGGGCGTTCGGTGCCGGCGCCGTGGCCGTCCGCCGGCGGAGCGACGCGGACGCCTGATGGCGCGGCATCGGTGGCCGTCTCCTTCCGGAGGCGGCCACCGGCCTTTTCCGCGACCCTTCAGGGAGCCGCGAACCAAATTTCAGACGAGCGCATCTCAATGGGCAGTGGTGAATTCTCGCCGAGTGGGTGGATGACAATGCTGGGAAAGGGCGGCCTGTGGGCGCTGGCGGTGGCACTGCTGGCCGCCGGCCTTTTCACGGTGGGGCTCGGGCTGCGCGGTCCGGGCGGCCCGCCGCAACCGCCCGCGTGGGCGGCGGACGCCCGGCCGGTCGCGCACGACGGGCCGGTGCTGCCCCGCTCCCTGCCCGTCCAGGTCGCCGTCCCGTCGATCGGGGTCCGGGCCCCGCTGATCCGCCTGGGGCTTGACGCCGGCGGCTCGGTCCGGGTCCCCTCGGCGGATCGTCCGGGCGAGGCCGGCTGGTACGACGGCGGCCCCACCCCGGGCGAGCGCGGCGCGGCCGTGATCCTCGGCCATGTCGACTCCGCGAAGGGCGCCGCGGTCTTCTACGACCTGGGGCGGCTGAGGCCCGGACATCGCATCGAGGTCGTCCGCGCGGACGGCAGGGTCGCGGTGTTCACCGTTGAATCCGTCGAACGGGTCGCCAAGGACCGCTTCCCCACCCGGCGCGTCTACGGTCCGCTGGACCACGCCGGGCTCCGGCTGGTGACCTGCGGTGGTTCGTTCGACCGGGCGAAGCGCAGCTACCGCGACAACATCATCGTCTACGCCGCCCTGACCGCCGTCCGGTAGTAGCTTGGCCCTCGGTCAACGCGAGGGGGCGGGGTGGGCGGACGGTCACTGGGGCGCGGGTTCCGGTGGCTGTGGACCTCCTACGCGATCAGCGCGGCCGGCACATGGCTCGCCCTCGACGCCTTCCCGATGATCGCGATACTCGTCCTGGACGTGGGGCCGGCCCAGGTGTCGCTGCTGGCCTCGGTGGGGCTGGCGGTGGGCGCGGTGGTCGCGGTGCCGCTCGGGCCGTGGGTGGAGTTCCGCCGCAAACGGCCCGTCATGATCGCGATGGATCTGCTCCGGTTCGCGGCGCTGCTGAGCGTGCCCGCCGCGTTCGCCCTCGGATGGCTCACGTTCGGCCACCTCCTGGTCGTGTCGGTCATCGTGGCGGCCGCCGGCATCGCGTTCCGGGCGGCGAGCGGAGCGTGCCTGAAAGCGCTCGTGCCGCGCGCGGACCTCCTCGTCGCCAACGGGCGGTTCGAGTCCACCACCTGGACGACCACCCTGCTCGGCCCGCCGCTCGGCGGCGCCGCGATCGGGCTGCTCGGCCCGGTGGCGACCGTGGTGGCCGACGCGGTCAGCCACCTGCTGTCGGCGGGGGCGGTCCGCGCGATCGGCGGGACGGAGCAGCCCCCCGCCCGCGCGGGCGCGAAGAGGTTCCGGGCCGGTGACCTGCTCGAAGGCTGGCGCTACATCCTGACGCACCCGGTGCTGCGCCCGCTGTTCCTCCACACGGTCATGGTCAGGGGGCTGATCCTGGCCACGTCGCCGCTCCTCGTCGTCCTCATGCTCGGCGACCTCGGGTTCGCGCCCTGGCAGTACGGCCTCGCGCTGGGCGTCCCCTGCGTCGGAGGTCTCATCGGCTCGCGGCTGGCCCACCGGCTCGCCGCGCGGTCCGGGCGCCGGAAGGTCATGCTCACCGCCGGGACGCTCCGCGCGTGCTGGCCCCTCGGCCTGGCGTTCGTCGGCCCCGGTGCCATGGGGCTCGCGCTCGTCATCGCCGTCCAGTTCGGGTTGATTCTCTGCATAGGCGTGTTCAACCCGATCTACGCCACCTACCGGCTCGACCAGACCCCGAACGACCGGGTCGCCCGCACCCTGTCCGCGTGGTCGGTGACCGACAACGCCGCCGTCGCGGCCCTGACCGCCCTGTGGGGCGTGCTCGCCGGACTCACCGGCCCCCGCGCCGCGATCGCGATCGCGGGCGTCCTCATGCTGGCGACCCCGCTGCTCCTCCCCTGGAAGGATCATGCGCCGCGGCCCGAGCCGGAGCTCGCCGGCGCTCCGGCCTCGTCCGGCACGCCTTGACGCAGGTTCGGCGCCGGTGCGAGCGTGGGAGGTGATGGCGAAAGGGGGGACCATCATGACCGAGATCAAGAGCATCGAGAAGCCGGACGACCGGAGGGACTTCCCCAACGGGCACCTGGAAGTCGTCAACCTCACCGGCCTCGTCTTCGGGAAGGCGACGTTCGAGCCCGGCTGGCGCTGGACGGAGTCCGTGAAGGACATCGCGGGCACAGACCTGTGCGAAGTCCACCACAACGGCTACGTCGTCCAGGGACGGATGCGGATGCGGACGCGGGACGGCGCCGAGAGCGAGGTCGGCCCCGGGGACGTGTTCGTGCTGGCGCCCGGCCATGACGCCTGGGTCGTCGGCGACGAGGCCTGCGTCATGTTCGACTTCGCCGGCGGCATGGGCGAATACGCCAAGGCCACCGGCTGACCGGATCCATCCCGGCGGGGACACCGGACGTGCCCCCGCCGGACCACACCCCTTCCGTCACGCGCGTGCTCGCGGGCACCGAGGTGTTGGTGAGAGTTGACGACGTGGGGCGGGACGGCGCCGGGTAACGTCAAGGGATGAACAAGCGGCCGACTCTTGAGGACATCCGGCGTGCGCCGAAGGTGCTGCTGCACGACCACCTGGACGGCGGGGTCCGGCCCGCGACCATCATCGAGCTGGCGCGGGACATCGGCTACGAGGGGCTGCCCGCCACCGATCCGGAGAAGCTGCGGACGTGGTTCGAGGAGGCCGCCAACTCGGGGTCGCTGGAGCGCTACCTGGAGACGTTCTCCCACACCGTCGGGGTGATGCAGACCATCGACGCGCTCACCCGGGTCGCATACGAGTGCGCGGAGGACCTCGCGAACGACGGCGTCGTGTACGCGGAGGTCCGGTACGCGCCCGAGCAGCATCTCAGCATGGGCCTGACGCTGGAGCAGGTCGTCGAGGCCGTCCTGGACGGTTTCGCGCGCGGCCACCGGGACTTCGGCATCCGGGTCGGGACGCTGGTCACGGCGATGCGGCACCAGGCGCGCAGCATGGAGATCGCGGAGCTGGCCGTCCGGTACCGGGACCTCGGCGTCGTCGGGTTCGACATCGCGGGCGCCGAGGCGGGGTATCCGCCGACCCGGCACCTGGACGCGTTCGAGTACCTCCAGCGGGAGAACGCGCACTTCACGATCCACGCGGGCGAGGGGTTCGGGCTGCCGTCGATCTGGCAGGCGATCCAGTGGTGCGGCGCCGACCGGCTCGGGCACGGCGTCCGGATCATCGACGACATCGAGGTGGACGGTGACGACGCGCGCCTCGGACGGCTGGCGAACTATGTCCGGGACAAGCGGATTCCGCTGGAGATGTGCCCCACGTCCAACATCCAGACGGGCGCGGCGAAGTCGATCGCGGAGCACCCGATCGGCCTGCTGCGCCGCCTCAGCTTCCGCGTCACGGTCAACACCGACAACCGGCTGATGAGCGGGACGTCGGTGTCCGAGGAGTTCGCGAAGCTCGTCGAGGCGTTCGGCTACGGCTGGGACGACCTGCAGTGGTTCACGGTGAACGCGATGAAGTCGGCGTTCGCGCCGTTCAACGAGCGGCTCGAGTTCATCAACGGCGTCATCAAGCCGGGCTTCGCGCAGCTCAAGTGGAGCGGTGCCAGGCCGCTGGCATGATCGAGCCATGACCATTCGTTCCACCCTCGGGCGCGTCGTCGCGTACGCGTGGCTGGTGTTCGCCGGGCTGAACATCATCGACCTGTTCACCGGCATCACCGGTGACCCCGACTATTCGCTGATGACGATCTCGATCACGTTCGTACTGCTGCTCGGCTGCGGGATCGCGTACACGATCGGCCTGCGCCCGGCGATCGTCGGGGACGAGGAGGCGCTCACGATCCGCAACCCGCTGCGGGACGTCCGGGTGCCGTGGGCCGCGATCCACAAGATCGAGGGCACGAACGCGGTCACCGTGCGGTTCACCGGCCCGGACGGAACGGACCTGGAGACCCGCGCCTGGGTGCACCAGACCTCACCGCGCGCCCAGGCCAAGGCGGAGGCGCGCGCCGAGCGGCAGGCCCGCAAGTCCGAGGCCCCGGCCCTCGACCTGCGAGGCCGCACCCCCACGGGCTTCGCGGCCCGGCAGCTCAACGAGATGCGCGACCGCCACCGTCCGGAACCGGGCTCGGGCGCCCCCGGCAAAGCCGCCGCGGTCAAGACGGACGCCCCCGCCAGGGGAACCGTCCAATGGTCCCTCCCCGCGGTGGCCTCCCTGGTCGTCCCCCTGGTCGCGCTGGTCGTGCTCCTGATCATCTCCATGCTCGACTGACCGCCCACCCCCCGCTAGGTGAGGGCGGCGGATAGGGCGGTGCGGAGGGCTTCTAGTTCGGTGGTGGCGCGCGCGCGGACTTCGGTGATGTCCCCGTCAACGGGGAGGACGACCTCCAGGTAGCACTTGAGCTTTGGTTCCGTCCCTGACGGGCGGATGACCACGCGTGCGCCTCCGGCCAGGCGGAAGCGGAGGCCGTTGGTGGGCGGGAGGCCGCCCGCGCCCTGGGACAGGTCGTCGAACGACTCGACGGAGCGTCCGGCCAGTTCCCGCGGGGGAGCGGCGCGCAGGCGGGTCATCGCGGCGGTGATCAGGGAGAGGTCGTCCACTCTCATCGAGAGCTGGGACGTGGCGTGGAGGCCGTACGCGCGGGCCTGATCGTCCAGCAGGTCCAGGAGCGTGCGGCCGGCTCGTTTCGCGCCGGCGGCCAGCGCGGCGATCGCGAGGGCGGCGCCGATGCCGTCCTTGTCGTTGACGAGCACGCCCCGGTCGTCGCCGACGCTGTAGCCGAGCGCCTCCTCGTAGCCGAAGACGAGGCGGTCGGCCGGGCCGCCCGCCTTCATGATCCACTTGAAGCCGGTGAGCGACTCGGCGAAGCGGACCCGGTGCGCCGCCGCGATCGGGCGCAGCAGGGACGACGACACGATCGTGGTGACGACCAGGCGGTCATCGCCGGTGGTGTGCCGCAGCACGTGCTCGGCCAGCAGCCCGCCGACCTCGTCCCCGGTCAGCGTCCGCCAGCCGGACGGGGACGGGACGGCGACGGCGCAGCGGTCCGCGTCCGGGTCGTTGGCGATCACCAGGTCGGCGCCGCGGGCCTCGGCCAGCGCCAGGGCCAGATCGAGCGCGCCCGGCTCCTCCGGGTTCGGGAACGCGACGGTCGGGAAGTCGGGGTCGGGCTCGGCCTGCTCGGGGACGACCAGGGGAGCGGGGAAACCGGCCCGTTCGAAGGCGGCGAGGAGCACGTCCCGGCCGACGCCGTGCATCGGCGTGTAGACGATCGAGACGTCGCGGTCGCCGCCGAGCCGGAGGGACGACACCGCGTCCAGGTAGCGGCCGGTGCCGGTGTGGACGGGCCAGCCGGAGCCGAGGGGGAGTTCGTCCACGCGGCCGACGGCGTCGATGGCCGCGGAGATCTCCGCGTCCCGCGGTGGGACGATCTGCGCCCCGTCCGCCCAGTACACCTTGTAGCCGTTGTCGCGGGGCGGGTTGTGGCTGGCCGTCACCATGACGCCGGCCACGACGTCGTCGAACGTCCGGGTGAAATGGGCCAGGACGGGCGTTGGAACGGGATCGGCGAACACCTCGGGACGCAGGCCCGCCCCGCTGAGCACGGCCGCCGTGTCGTCGGCGAACCGGCGCGAGCCGTGCCGCGCGTCGAAGCCGATGATCACCCGGCCGCCGGCGGGCAGGCGGGCGGCCAGGCCCGCGGCGGCGCGCATGACCGTCACCCGGTTCATCCGGTTCGGGCCGGCGCCCAGTTCGCCGCGCAGGCCCGCCGTGCCGAACTCCAGCCGGGAGCCGAAACGGGCGGAAAGGGCATCGTCGTCGTCCAGGATCGCCCGGAGTTCGGCGCGGGTGACGGGGTCCGGGTCCTGCGCCAGCCACTCCTCGGCCCGTGCTCGCAGGTCGCTCACAGCTTGGCCAGGACGGTGGCGAGCAGCGTGCCCATGCGGCCGGCGGACGCGCGGCCCGCCGCGAGGACCTCCTCGTGGTCGAGGGGCTCGTCCGACAGGCCGGCGGCGATGTTGGTGACGAGGGAGATGCCGAGGACCTCGGCGCCGCCGCGGCGCGCCTCGATCGTCTCCAGCACGGTCGACATGCCGATCATGTCGGCGCCCAGCGTGCGCAGCATCCGGATCTCGGCGGGCGTCTCGTAGGTCGGGCCGCGGAACGCCGCGTACACGCCCTCCGAGAGCGTCGGGTCGACCTCCTTGGCGAGGTCCCGCAGCCGTTCCGAGTACGCCTCGGTCAGGTCGAGGAACGTCGCGCCGGTGAGCGGGTTCGCGCCCGACAGGTTCAGGTGATCGCTGATCAGGACGGGGTCGCCGACCCGCTGGTGCTCGGGCCGCAGCCCGCCCGCCGCGTTGGTCAGCACGACGGTCTGCACCCCGGCGGCGAGCGCCGTCCGGACGGGGTGGACCACGGCGTCGACGCCGCGCCCCTCGTACAGGTGCGTCCGGCCGAGGAACACGAGGGCGCGGTGCCCGGCGACCTCGACGACCCGGATCCGCCCCGCGTGGCCCTCCACGGCGGGAGGCGCGAAGCCGGGCAGTTCGGTCACCGTCACCTCGGTGACGGGCTCGCCGAGCTTGTCGGCCGCCGGAACCCAGCCCGAGCCCATCACGAGGGCGACGTCGAAGGAGTCGATGGACGTGCGGTCGCGCAGCGCGTCCGCGGCGGCCCGCGCCAGTGCAAAAGCGTCGTTGCTCACGACGCCGACACTACCGGCGCGAACCGGTCAGTCGCCGAGCGACGTGCAGGGGCGTGTCCGCAGGTCCTTGACGTAGTCGTCGGGGGCGCCGGCCTTCTCCGCCGCGTCCGCGAGGATGCCGAGGTAGCGCGCGGACGGCAGCCCGCCCTCGTAGTCGTCCAGGACGTAGATCCAGCACAGGACGTCGCCGTCCAGCGTCTGCACCCGCACCCTGATCTTGCGGTAGACGCCGAGCGCGGCCCCCTCCCACGCGTCGAGTTCCTTCTCGTCCCAGGCCGGCACGTCGTACATGACGACGAAGACCTGCTCGGAGTCGTCTTCGACGACCGTTGCGAGGGCCCCCTCCCAGCCCTTGTCCTGCCCGCCGAAGGTCAGCCGCCAGCCGGCCAGCCAGCCGGTGTCGCGCATCGGGGAATGCGGAGCCCGGCTCGCCATCTGCTCGGGATCCATGTTGGAGGCGTACGCCGCGTACAGTGCCACGTTGGCCAAGGCTACGCCACACCTGTCTCGGGGTGTGGGGGTTGTCCCCCACGGGTGGTTCGCCACGCTTGTCTCGGGGGTGTGGGGTCGTCCCCCACAGGTGGTTCGCCACGCCTGTCTCGGGGTTTGGGGACGCCCCAGGTGACACGCCCCGTGCTCTGTCCATGGCGGGGGCGGGACCTTTCACTACCCGGAGTAGGAAACAATGGAGATGTGACCCGCATCGTGATCATCGGAGGAGGCCCGGGCGGTTACGAGGCCGCGCTCGTCGCGGCCCAGCTCGGCGCGGACGTGACCGTCATCGAACGGGACGGTCCGGGCGGCGCCTGTGTGCTCACCGACTGCGTGCCCTCCAAGACGCTCATCGCCACCTCGACCCGTATTTCCGTCATGTCGGAGTCGGCGGGCCTCGGCCTGCGGTTCAACGGCGGCCCGGACGGGATCGTCGGCGCCCTTGAGGCCGACATGCCGACCGTCAACAAGCGGGTGAAGGACCTCGCGCGGGCCCAGTCGTTCGACGTCGCCGAACGGCTCGCCTACGAGGAGGTGAAGATCGTCCGCGGTGAGGGGCGGCTGGTGGAGCCGCACGTCGTCGCGGTCGGCGACCGGCGCATCCGGGCCGACATCGTGCTCGTCTCGACGGGCGCGACGCCGCGTGTGCTGCCGGGCTCCGAGCCGGACGGCGAGCGCATCCTGAGCTGGCGCCAGCTGTACGACCTGCCGGAGCTGCCCGAGGAGCTGATCGTGGTCGGCTCCGGTGTGACGGGCGCCGAGCTGGCGGGGGCCTATCTGGCGCTCGGGTCGAGGGTGACGCTGGTGTCCTCGCGCGACCGGATCCTCCCGACGGAGGACGCCGATGCCGCGGCCGTCCTGCAGGAGGTGTTCCTGCGGCGCGGGATGAACGTCATGTCGCGGTCCCGTGCGGCGGGGGTGGAGCGTTCGGGCAACGGTGTGATCGTCACCCTGGAGGACGGGACGAAGCTTGAGGGCACGCACTGCCTGATGACCGTCGGGATGGTGCCCAACACCAAGGGGATCGGCCTGGAGGAGGCCGGCGTGCGGCTCGACGCGCGCGGTTTCGTGGAGGTCGACAAGGTGTCGCGGACGTCCGTCCCGCACATCTACGCGTCCGGTGACTGCACGGGCGTGCTCATGCTCGCGTCCGTCGCCGGCATGCAGGGACGCATCGCGATGTGGCACGCGCTGGGGGAGGCCGTGCAGCCGCTCAAGCTCGGCTGGGTCTCCTCCAACATCTTCACCGATCCCGAGGTGGCGTCGGTCGGTGTGACGCAGCACATGGTCGACTCCGGGGAGGTCAACGCCCGGACGGTCATGCTGCCGCTGTTCACCAACGCGCGCGCCAAGATGCAGGGCTTCGAGGACGGTTTCGTGAAGCTGTTCTGCCGGCCGTCCACGGGGATCGTGCTCGGCGGCGTCATCGTGGCGCCGCGGGCGAGCGAGCTGATCCTGGGCGTGTCGCTGGCCGTCCAGCAGCACCTCACGGTCGACCAGGTGGCGCACACGTTCGCGGTCTACCCGTCGCTGTCGGGCAGCATCACCGAGGCGTCCCGGCGGCTGATGTCCGAGCACGCCTACTAGAGACGCGCCCGTCCACATCGGGAACGACCCCCATATCGGCATCACGCATTATGTATCCGCGCAGGTGGGGAAGGGTCCGCGTCGTGCCCCGCGCCTAGGATGAAGGCGAGACCGGAGGTGATCGGGTGCACACGCGCGAGTCCGCCACCCGGATACTGCTGGCCGACGACCACGCGCTGGTGCGCCGGGGGCTGCGCCTGATCCTGGACGCCGAACCCGACCTGACCGTGGTCGCGGAGGCGGCCGACGGCGCGGAGGCGATCGACGCGCTCGCCGCCGGCGGCGTCGACCTGGCGATCCTCGACATCGCGATGCCGCGCATGACGGGGCTGCAGGCCGCCCGCGAGATCTCCCGGCGCTTCCCCACGGTTCGGACGCTGATCCTGTCGATGTACGACAACGAGCAGTACCTGTTCGAGGCGCTGAAGGCGGGGGCGTCCGGCTACGTGCTGAAGTCCGTCGCCGACCGGGACCTGCTGAACGCGGTCCGCGCCGCGATGCGCGGCGAGCCGTTCCTGTACCCGGCGGCGGTGACCGCGCTGATCCGCGAGTATCTCGCCCGGGAACGGGACGGGCACGGCCAGGGCGGCATCCTCACCCCGCGCGAGGAGGAGATCATCAAGTTGATCGCGGAGGGGTACTCGTCCAAGCAGATCGCGGAGACGCTCACGATCAGCGTGAAGACCGTCGACCGGCACCGCGCGAACATCCTCGGCAAGCTCGGCATGCGGGACCGGCTGGAGCTGACGAAGTACGCCATCCGGGTGGGGCTCGTCGAGCCCTAGCCCGCCGCGCGCCGCGAAGCCGCCGGCGGGATCTTCAGCTCGACCTCGGTTCCGCCGCCGCCGGCGGGCCCGATCGTCAGCTGCGCCCCGATGAGCATCGCGCGTTCCCGCATGCCGTGGACGCCGGAGCCGGCCGTGTCCTTGGAGAGCGGACGTCCCCCCGCGCCCCCCGCCGCGCCCGCGCCCGCGGCCGTGATCTCCGTGGGCGGGCCGGAACCGTCGTCCACGACCCGCAGGACGACGCATCCGTCCTCGTCCTGCGTCAGCGACAGTTCGGCGCTGCGTGCGCCGGAGTGCCGCCACACGTTGGTGAGGCTCTCCTGCGCGATCCGGTAGATGACCAGCTCGGTGTCCGGGCCGAGGCCCGCCAGCCCGCTCTGGACGCGGCGGGTCACGCGCGGCCCGCCCGTCCCGGAGAAGTCCGCCGCGAGGGCGTTGAGCGCGCTGGTCAGGCCCAGGTCGTCCAGGACGCCGGGGCGCAGCCGCCGGGCGACGCGGCGCACCTCGTCCAGGCTGGACCGGACGACCTCCTGGACGCCCCGCAGTTCCTCCGCCACCTCCCGCGGTGCCCGGTCCACCACCGACTTCAGCTCCAGCAGCACCACGGTCAGGGACTGTCCGATCTCGTCGTGGAGTTCCTGGGCGATGCGGCGCCGCTCGGCCTCCTGCGCGTCCAGCACCACCGCGGTGCTGATGCTGCGGTCGGCCTCCAGGCGGTCCAGCATCGCGTTGAACTGGTCGACGAGCTGGAACAGGTCGCCGTTGCCGGTGGCGGAGAGCCGGTCGCGGGAGCGCAGCGAGTCCAGCCGTGCCATCAGCGCGGTGAGCCGCTCCAGCGGCGACAGGCTGGCGCGCAGCAGCACCGCGTTCGCCGCCATCATCACGACCAGCCCGATCACCAGGACCGCGAGCTCCCGCAGCAGGATCGGGGAGGAGATGGTGACGGGCGCCACGGCCAGCAGGACCGTCCCGATCGCGAAGATCAGCCCGTTGATGCCGAGGATGCGCCAGTACAGTGCCGAGGCGGGAGTCCTGCTCATGGCACCACGTCACCGCATGAGACCGTCCCTTGTCCATGCGGGGTGCCTGGACGCCGGCCTGCACGGTGCGCACCCCCGGCCATGGGCACCGGACCCGATGGCGCCGCCGCGGGCCGGGGCCGCGCCGCCCGCCTCGGCCCGCGGCACCGGCGTCCGCGCCGCTCAGAAGCCGCCGAAGTCGCCGCCGCCGCCGAAATCACCGCCGCCGAAGTCCCAGCCGCCGCCGACGTCTCCGTCACCTCCGCCGAAGCCGTCACCGCCGAACCCGTCGCCGCCCCAGCCGAGGCCGTGCCCCATCATCGAGCCGAGCATGGTGCCGACCATCAGGCCGCCGAGCATGTCGAACCCGCCGTAGCCGTAGTAGTAGCCGCCGGCGTAGGGCGCGTACGCGCGGCCGGCGTTCCAGTACGGCTGCCGGGCGCCCTGGTACGGGACCATCCGGATGTCCGGCTCCGTCCCGTGCAGGACGGCCTCGGCGTCGGCCGCGCACGCGGGGACGGACCGGGCGCTGCCGCCGGGCGGTGCCCACACGACGTCCTGGACGGACGGCCCGTGCTGCGGGTTGAAGAAGCACGGTGCGCGCCGTTCGGGGATGGGCTCTCCGGCCAGCCGGGCGCGGGTCGCCATCATGTAGTAGCGGCCGTCCTCCAGCGCGGTCGTCACGGCCTGCATGTCCTGCGGACGGCCGGCGCGCTCCGTTGCCGTCTTGGCGCTGTCATAGGAGTCCATCGCGCGCTCGTAGTCGGCGCGGATGGCGGGGTCGAGGTCCCTGTCCATGACGTTGAGGTCCAGGCGGGCGATGTCCTCGCCGAGGAGGGTGACATCCTCCTGAACGCCTTGCTTGAGGTCGGCCATCTCCCTGGCCTCGCGCTCCTGGCGCCGCTTGCGCGCGGTAAGGAACACGCCCGTGCCCGCCGCCACGATCAGCACGAGCACGCCGATCACGACGTATCCGACGATCGCACCGGACTGGGCCTTGTCGTCGACCTTCTTCTCGGCGCGGTTCCCGAAGTCGATCAGCCGCTGCTTCAGCGGTGCGCCGTTGGTGCGGGTGATGATCTGGTTGATCTCGCTGCCGTCGAGCTTCTTGGAGACCGCGGCCATCCTGCTGCCGTCGGCGGTGACGGCGACGTACGTCTGCCCCTTGCCGACCCGGTCGGCGACGGCCGGGAGCAGTTGCCTGACCTGGCTTCCCGTGACGTTGTTGCTGACCACCACGGCCCGGATGTCGGCGTCGCCGTCTCCGCCGAGCGATGTCTTGATCTCGTTCTGGTCGGCCGGGGACAGCACGTTCCCGGCCTCGCTCGTCACGTACAGCCGCGAGTCGATGAGGCCCTTGGCGATCTGCCCCACCGTGTCGCGGGTCGCCGCGCCGGGCGCGACCGTGACGTGCGTTGATGCGGCCTGGACCGTGCCGGCCTGAATCGTGCCGGCCTGAATCGTGCCGGCCTGGACCGTGCCGGCCTGGGCGGGGGAGGGCTGTGCCGGGGCGGCATGCGCGGGGGCCGTGAGGGCGAACACTGGCACGGCGACGGCGCCGACGATCGCCCAGGCGGTGCCCCGGCGCGCCGCCCGGATGGCCCGGTTCTCGGTGCTCATGTTGCCAGTCTGCCCACGCGAACGGCCTGATGACTCGTTCCCGCGGCGGATTTACGGCCGTCCTCAATGGGGACCGCGCCCATCCGGCCGCCCCGCCCGGTGCCGGGCGGGGCGGTTCGCGCTCAGCTGTCCTTGATCTCGCAGAGGACGGTGCCCGCCGAGACGGTCTGCCCGACCTCGGCGGCGAGGCCGGTCAGCGTCCCGGCCTTGTGCGCGGTGAGCGGCTGCTCCATCTTCATCGCCTCCAGGACGACGATGGTGTCGCCGGCCTCCACCGCCGCGCCGTCCGCGACGAGGATCTTGACGATGGTGCCCTGCATCGGGCTGACCAGCGAGTCACCGGACGCCTGCGCGGCGCCGCCCGTCTTGCCGCCGCGCCGCCTGGCGGGCTGGGCCTTCCCGGCGGCGGGCGCGGCCCCGCCGCCGAACCCGGCGGGCAGGACGACCTCGATGCGCCGGCCGCCGACCTCGACGGTGACGCGCTCCCGCTCGCCCTCCTGCGTCTCGTCCCCGGCCGGGGCCGTCTCATACGGCGGGATCCGGTTGTCGAACTCGGTCTCGATCCACCGGGTGTGGACGCTGAACGGGGTCTCGTCGTCCGCCGGGACGAACGCCGGGTCCTCCAGCACCGCCCGGTGGAACGGCAGCACGGTCGGCATCCCCTCGATCACGAACTCGGCCAGCGCGCGCCGGGACCGCTCGACGGCCTGCCGCCGCGTCGCGCCCGTCACGATCAGCTTGGCGATCAGCGAGTCGAACGCCTGCGGGACGCTCTGCCCGGCGCCGTACCCCGCGTCCAGCCGGACGCCCGGTCCGGTCGGCGGCTCCCACGCGGTCAGCGTCCCCACGGCGGGCAGGAACCCGCGGCCGGCGTCCTCGGCGTTCAGCCGGAACTCGATCGAGTGGCCGCGCAGCGCGGGGTCGCCGTAACCGATCTCCTCGCCGTCCGCGATGCGGAACATCTCCCGGACGAGGTCCACCCCGGCGACCTCCTCGGTGACCGGGTGCTCGACCTGGAGACGGGTGTTGACCTCAAGGAAGGAGATCGTGCCGTCCTGCCCGACGAGGAACTCGCACGTCCCCGCGCCGACGTACCCGGCCTCCTTGAGGATGGCCTTGGAAGAGCTGTAGAGCAGTTCGACCTGCTCGTCCGACAGGTACGGGGCCGGGGCCTCCTCGACGAGCTTCTGGTGCCGGCGCTGCAGCGAGCAGTCGCGGGTGGAGACGACGACCACGTTGCCGTGCTTGTCGGCCAGGCACTGGGTCTCCACGTGCCGGGGCCTGTCGAGATACCGCTCGACGAAGCACTCCCCGCGCCCGAACGCGCCCACGGCCTCGCGGACGGCGGACTCGTACAGCTCGGGGACCTCCTCCAGCGTCCGGGCGACCTTCAGGCCGCGTCCGCCGCCGCCGTACGCCGCCTTGATCGCGATGGGCAGGCCGTGCTCCTCGGCGAACGCGACGACCTCGTCCGCGCCCGACACCGGGTCCTTGGTGCCGGCCACCAGCGGCGCGCCGACCCGCTGCGCGATGTGCCGGGCCTGCACCTTGTCGCCCAGCGCGGTGATCGCGGCGGGCGGCGGACCGATCCAGGTCAGCCCGGCGTTCTCGACGGCGGTGGCGAAGTCGGCGTTCTCGGCCAGGAACCCGTAGCCGGGGTGGACGGCGTCCGCGCCCGCCTCCGCCGCGATCTTCAGCAGCTTCTCGATGTTCAGATAGCTTTCGGCGGCGGTCTGCCCACCCAGGGCGAACGCCTCGTCGGCGACCCGAACGTGCAGCGCCTCCAGATCCGGTTCGGCGTACACCGCCACACTTGCCAACCCCGCATCGCGGCAGGCACGGGCTATACGGACCGCGATCTCACCGCGGTTGGCGATCAGGACCTTGCGCACGTGGGTCTCCTCCCTGAACTTCGCAGGCAGTCTAGATAACCGCCGTTCCAGCATTTCGTAAGCCCCTCCTTATAGGGGGTCCAGGTCCCAGATATCGGGAGGATTCGCGGGATAACGGTCTGGTGACCGCCGGAGCCCCGCCGGCCCCTCCTCCGTCTCATCGTGGAACCCGGGCGCCGAGTGGCACGGGTACGAGAGGAGTGGTCGTGGCCAACAAGGAGTCGTCCGCCGGGAAGAACCGGTCCGCGGGCAGGAGCCCGCTCTCGGCGCTGAGCAGGCCGCGCAGGCGCACCGCGATCGTCACCGCCGTGCTGCTCGTCGTCGTTGGCTGGCCGGTGCTCAGCGCCCTGTTCGGCGGCTTCGAGCGGACCAGCGGCGGCGAGATCGCCGTCGTCCGCAACGGCGGGTTCTTCGACAACAACAGGATCCGGCAGGTCATCGACCCCGGCTCCGGGCGCGTCTGGATCGGCCTGTACTCGCAGGTCCACAAGTACCCCGCCCAGCAGCGCTTCTACACGATCACCTCGGACGCGAACAAGGGCGACGAGACCGGCGTCGACGTCGTCACCGTGCCCAGCTCGGACGGCGTCAACATGGGCATCGAGGGCACGCTGTACTTCACCCTCAACCTGGACCACAAGACGATCAAGGACTTCGACGACAAGTACGGGACGCGCAAGTTCCGCAGCGCCGGCGGCGAGATGTACAGCGTCTACGACGGCGACAAGGGCTGGTCCGCGTTCCTCGACCAGATCGTCCGGCCGGTGATCGACAACGACCTGCGCAGCCAGATCAACAGCTTCCGGTGCGCCGAGCTCGTCTCGTCCTGCGCCCTGGTGCAGAACTCCAGCGCGCAGCCGAGGAACGCCCAGCCGGCGGGGCAGCAGGCGCAGAGCAACAACGCCAACATCGCCAAGGTGCAGAACGCGATCAACACCAGCCTGGCCGCCGACCTGGAGCAGACGCTCGGCGGCAAGTTCGTCACCAACATCCACTTCAACCTCGTCCGGATCACCCTGCCGTCCAAGGTGCAGGACGCCGTGGACCGCGCGCAGGCCGCGTTCGCCCAGGTCAGCGAGGCACAGGCGAAGGTCGCCACGGCCAAGGCGGAGGCCGCGGCCAACAAGGCCCGCCAGGACGGCTACAACAAGTGCCCGACCTGCGCGAGGATCGAGGAACTGAAGGCGCTCCCGCAGGGCATCACCGTCTACGCGCCAGGCAACCCGAACGGCTCGCTCATGCGGGGCAGGTGACGGGGAGGCGTCATGCGGTTCCTGATCGTCCTGGTGGCGCTGGCGGTGGCCGCCGTGGTGGTCGTCCTGCTGATGTACGCGTTCGCGGACCGGTCGGCGTCCGCCGGGGCCGCGCTGGAGCGGGGTGCCCGCTGGGAGACCCACACCGAGTCGTCCGGGGGCGTCACCGCGGTCGTCGTCCGGCGGGTCTCCCGCAACGGCGCCGGGGACCTGCTCGCCGAGAGCGGGCGGCAGACGGTCGCGGAGATCCCGGACGGCGACCCGGCATGGGAGGAGCGCTATCACGAGGCGATGGCGCAGGCCCGGTCCCGCGTCGCCGCGCTGGAGATCGAAGCGGACTGACCCGCGACTCCCCGAAAGGCCCGCGCCCTTCTCCACCGGGGCGCGGGCCTTCGCGCGGAAGCGGGCCGTCCCCGCCGCGCCGGCCGGTGTAATCTCGGCACGAATCTGCTCGCCCCCGACCAGCGGGAGACGCCGATGGTTCGCCCGTGGCCCCGGGTCGGCCTGGCGGTCGCTCTGGCAGCCTGCCTGCTGACACCCTCGTCGGCCGTCCGCCGGGGGAGCCCCGCCGTCGACGACTACGTCACCCGGCAGCTCACCGTCGCCGCGAACACCCTCCTGGAACGCCGCTCCCAGGCGCTCGTGCCCAAACGGGACCGGGACCGCCGCGCCATGCCGGCCGAGGTCCTCGGAGTGCGGATCTCCCCGCGGCTGATGCGCTCGCAGGAACGGGCCGTCCGCGAACTGGAGACCCATAACCGCGCACCCGTCGAGGGAGGCCCCGCCTACACCGGCGCCCGCACCCGCCTCGACCCGAGCCGCGCCGTCCGGACGGGGGACCGCATCACACTGGAGGCGGTCGAGCACACCGAGGTCCGCTACGGCGGAGGCAAGGTCACCCAGGCGGTGCGGCGCCGGTTCGAGTTCCAGACGCGCGGCGAGCAGATCACCCTGGTCGCCGAACGCGTCCTGGACCCGGATGCGCACCCGGTGAACGACCCGGCCCCCGCCGACCGCTGACCGCGCTTTCGGCCCGGAATCGCGCTGAAATTCCCTTGACGAGCAGTAAGTATGCTCGTCACAACTCCGATCTGGCCACATCCGGACATCCCGAGATGGCGGGAATATGGCCGTTCAGGACCGTGATCGGCGTTGTCCGGCTGGATTCACGTGATCGATGGGGCGTAAGCTGACGCCATTCTTTCCGCATCACGGTGAAACGTTCGGCGAGCAGCGACGAAAGGGCCGGAGCGATGGGCGACAAGCGCGGCGCCAACCTGGGCGAACTCGAAGAACTGTCCCGCATCTTCAGCAAGCACTCCCGCAACCTCGACGCCCTGATCAAGGACCTGAACGGCCGCACCGTGAGCAGCAGCGCAGCCTGGTGGGGCCCCGGCGCCGACCGCTTCCGCGCCGCCTGGGCCGAGGCCAAGACCGCCTTCGACAAGATGGCCCTCGCGCTGGAGCAGGGCAGCCAGGACATTCGCAAGTCCCAGCAGAACATCGAGGCCGCCACTCGCTGACCCCCGAGCCGCGGGTCCCGGCCCATCCCCCCGAGGCCGGGACCCGCATCACCTCCCCGGCGTCCCCCGCAGCCGGGCCATGCCCGATGCCAGAGGGACGTACGTGAGCAAGCCCGAGTCGCTGCAACTGCAATTTCTCCTTGGCCGCATTCAGGTGCTGTCCGATCAGCACTGGCACCTGTTCACCTCGGCCCGCCAGGCGATGGACGACCACGCCTGGGTCGGCGGCGGAGCGGCCCGGAGCTTCGCGCACAAGCTCGACCAGAACGACGCCGCCCTGCACGCCGAACTGCGCAAAGCCCTGCAACTCGTCCGGGACGAACTGAACCGGCGGTGACATGGGCGACGCATGGCTTGACCCGGGCACCTGCGGCGTGAAGCTCGCCGAGTTCGAGCACATGACCCAGCAGATGACGCAGGCGGCCCCGAAACTCGCCGAACTCGCCGACCAGCTGTGGCAGGCGCTCAACGCCGCCAAGGTCAGCACGGCGCCCGCGATGGAGATCAAACGCATCGCCGCCTGGGCCGACCGGGCCGCCTCCGACCTGCGCCGCCGCAACCAGCTCGCCCACGACCTCGACCGGCAGAAACTCGCCATGGTCGTCTGCCGTCAGGACGGCACCTACCTGAAGCTCCCCGACCGCTACACCGACCAGGTCGGCTACGCCGCCGGCCGCCGCAGCGCCGACCTGTTCCGCCGCGCCGCGTCCGGCGACCCCGCCGCCAGGGCCGCCCTGCGCCGCCTCCACCCGCAGGACATCACCCCGATGTTCGCCAAGGGCCTCCTGGAGGCCCTCGGCCCCGAGGCCCTCCTCAAGCTCCCGATGGACCTGACCGCCCCGCTCGCCGCCGACGTCCGGCAGCCCCGCGACGGCCTCGACGCCCACGCCGCCGAAACCCGCGCGACCTTAGCCCTGCTGGGCCGCAGCCTAGCCCTCGCAACCCGCCCCGACACGCGGGCCTACCTGGGCGACGACTACCTGCGCGCCCTCACCGCGGCCGGCCGCAAGAACTTCCCGCCCCTCAGCACCCCGCCGAACGGCACGTCCGGCTACCAGTCCCTCTCCACCCTCCTGACCGCCGCCGGCGACACCCGCTTCTCCGCCCACTTCATCGAGGTCGTCGGCAGCGACATGATCGCCTACGACAGCCGCCTGCGGAAAACCCTCGGCCAGGAACCGCTCCCCACCCTCACCGGCAAGGCCGGCCTGGGCAATGCCTTGGACCCCACCACGACCAAGGTCGTCCCCGGCGACCGCAAGACGGACTTCCTGGCACCCCTCCTCACCGCCGCCGCCCTCTCCGGCAAGGAAACCTCACAGGCCCTCCTGACCCACGTCTACATGGGGCCCTTCGAGAAGGGCACCGAACCCGCCTTCAGAGGCTCGACCCTCCAGTACCTTCTCCACGACCGCCGCCCCGTCTGGGGCGCCACAGACCACGGCGCCGCCCTGGGCGGGACGATCCAGTCCGCCGCCACCGCCCAGGACCCCGAATCCACCCGCCTCGCCTTCGCGGTGGCCAAGATCCTCGCCGCCGACACCCGCAAGAACTTCGAAGTCAAGGATGGCAAGCTCCGGATCCGGGAGAGGGGGCCGTTCGACTCCCTGAGACACGGCCAGGTGAGCGACGCCATCTCCCGTCCCAAGCACTACGACGAACTGTCGGGCCTGCGTCCCGCCATGGCCACGGTCCTCGTCGCCCACCTTGAGAAACTGCACGACATCGTCCGGCTCGACGGCTACACCGACAAACCCGGATCCACGGGAATGACCGGCGAGGACCTGGACCATCTCCTCGTGGACGTGACCCGGGACGCCGGCGCCTACGAACACCTCCTCCTGGGCCAGATCGCCCACTCCAAGCTCGTCATCGACCGGGCGATCGTCAAGAACGCCGATCTGTCGAACGCCATCGCGGGCGAGGGCTGGATGTTCGGCCATCTCCTGGAAGCCCGTCACCAGTCGGTCGGGGCCGAAGAAGGCCGGCTCGCCGAAGACCTCGACCGCATGCGCAAATACGTCGGGGCCGGCATCGGACTCGTCCCGATCGGCACGACACTGGTCGCGGAGCACGTCCCGGCGGTGGGGAAACCCTACGAGGCCACGATGCTGCAGCTCACCGGAAAACTGACCGACGTCATAGCGAAGAGGCTGGCCGACAAGCCCGACCAGAAGATCTTGGCCCCCACGACCGAAACAGAGGGTGTTGAACGCTTGTTCAGTCAGATGGTCGTGTCCTCGATGGCGAGCCACGGTCGTCTCGATGGTCCGGGCCTGGCGGGGAAATCGTTCGCCACGAAAGGGCCGGACCCCAAGATTCGTCCTATCGAATCGCTGAGCGACGTGGAGCTGGAAAAATTTCTGCACTGGGCCGGTAACAGGCTGAATCTAGGTGACATCAGCGATGATGTGCAGAAATCGATGCGGAACGGGCGAGAGAAGACGGCCGGGCATTACAAGAGCTCGGATGGCAAAAGTGTGACTCCGAGCAGTCAGCGGTGACTTCGGTGCGAAGGGTTCTGGGGCTTCTCTCGGCGATCATGGTGATCTTCGCTGCCGGGTGCGATGGCGGGGGTCCGCGGGGGGCGGATTCATCCCTTGACGTGCGGCCTGTGGCGGATAGTGCCCCCTACCTTTGTGACCTGGTGCCCGAGTCCGCTTTCCGGCGAGCCACGGGAGTGACCTCCCCGCTGAAGAGCGACTGGGATGGACCGCAGACGGATAACGGGCTCTGCCTGGCGTCGCCTCCGAAAGGGCCGTTTTCGTTGGGGGTCGAGTGGTCGTACAACGAGGGGGGAGAGATTCTGCGGACGCAGCGGGAGAACTGGGCGCACGAATCACCTCATCAACTTCCGTCCGAGCTGGGGCGGGGGCTGGCCGGGTATCGGCCGGCCGGTGGACTCGACGGGCTCCCCAACTTCGTGATCGCGTTGTTCCGGTGTGGGAAGAAGAAGCCGTGGATCAGTATTGATTTTGTACCGGTGGTGCGGGGACGGGATGCGGTTCAGGACATGTTCGACTTCATGCGGATCGCGGAGAAGCGGTTCGGGGAGCTTCACAAGTGCACGCCGAGGCCGTCATGAGCAGGGGGCCCGCACTCGGTGTTGCCGAGTTCGAGCGGCGGATTCGTTGTGCGGTGTGGGGGACGGCCGTCACGATGGCGTTGACGGGGTGGACGATGGCGCCGTGGACTGACGTGCGCGGCACCACCTATGTTCTCTGGGAGTTGGCCTTGGCGCCGGAGGTGGACGGGCCGGGCAGGTGGCTGCCCTTGCTGATGATGGTCACTTTGCTGCTGGGGGTGGCGGCGAGTGCCGCGGCGACTCGTGTGATCTCGTGTGTGACATGGTTGGTCGGATGCGTCACCGTCATCTCGACCTCCGCGTTCTCCTTTGATCCGGGTGAGAAGTACGAGATCGAATACGGTGCCGACTATGCGGTGACCATCGCGGTTGCGTTCGTTGTGGTGTTCTTCTGCGTGTGGCGGTCGGCCAAGCACAGGCCGTCGCCGGAGAAGGTCGCGAAGTGGATGGATCCCTCGTTCGGGACGGTCGACAGGCGGTATTCCCGGGGTTGATCAGTCGCTGCCGGCCGGGGGCGGGAGGGCCACCTGGATCTGGGTGGTGACGCCGGTCGCGACGAAGAGGCCGCGGCCGGTGGGGCCGCCGAGCGGGGCGTTGCGGGGGAGGCGGAGGCCGAAGAGGTCGCCGTCGTCGGGGGAGTCGACGGACAGCAGGACGCCGGAGCGGGAGCGGCGGGTGTCGGAGAGGAAACCGCGGTAGCCGCGGCCCAGGTCGTCGGTGGTGCCGCCGATGACGACGGCGTGCTCGCCGTCGCGGGCGGTGCGCAGGACGTCGCGGAGGGCGTCGTCCAGGTCGGTTTCGTCGAGGAGTTCCGCGTCGTCCACGACGACGACGTAGCGGTGTTCGTCGCCGATGGCGTCGGCGAGGTCGTCGGGATCGGAGTCGGACGTCAGGAGGCCGAGGACGCCGGGGCGGCTGGACAGCAGGCGGAGCGGGGAGCGGCGGGGGGTGACCAGCACGACGGGGACGAGGCCGCCGCCGGCGGCCGGGTCGAGGAGGGAGTGGACGATCGTGCGGAGGGTGGTGGAGCGGCCGGAGCGGGGCGGGCCGGCGACGGCGAAGCCGGGGCCCTCGTTGAGCAGGTCGACGCCGACCGGGGTGAGGGTGTCGCCGCCCACGCCCACCAGCGCCCAGAGCGGGGACGGGGCGAGGAACTCGGGGTCGAGCGACATGGCCTCGCGGTAGGTGATGCGGACGGGGAGTTCGTCCACGTGCAGGGGACGCTGGCGGCGGGGCAGGCGGCCGTAGCGGGACACGCAGGTCCGGGCGATCTCCTGGAGGGCGGCCACCTGGGACGTGCCCGACGGGTCGTCCCCCAGCAGGCCGATCTGGGATTCGCGCGGGGGCGCCCCGGGAGCGGTGGGTTCCAGAGCGCGGCCGGGCGGCATCGCGGCGGGGACCTGTTTGTCCTGGAGGCCGCCGTAGCCGTAGTCGTTCGGGTCGGCCATGCGCAGGATGAGGCGGCGGTCGAAGACGGTGGAGATCTGGCCGCCGAGACCGGAGCGGTCGCCGGTGAAGACGGCGCGCAGGCCGACGGCGGCGCCCTCGCGCAGCAGCCGGATGGTCTGGTCGACGAGGCGCCCGTAGTCGTAGTGCTCGAACGCGCCGAGGAAGCCCTCCCAGCGGTCGAGGAGCAGGACCATCCAGGGGAGCCGGTCGGTGGCGGCGACGGCGGCGCGCTGTTCGGCGAGGGAGGCGAACCCGGCCTCGGCGAGGAGCTGCTGGCGGCGGGCGACCTCGGCGGTCAGCGCGGTGAGGAGCCGTTCGCAGCGGTCGAGCTGGTCGCGGGGGACGACGGCGCCGCAGTGCGGCAGGGAGACCAGTGGCAGCAGTGCGTTCGCGCCGCAGTCGATCGCGTACAGGTGGACGTCGTAGGGGGAGCAGGACGCGGCCAGGGAACCGGCGATGGTGCGCAGCGCGGTCGAGCGGCCCGACTGGGCGGACCCGGCGAGGTACAGGTGGCCGCCGGAGGCGAGGTCGAGGGCCAGTTCCTCGCGGGACTGGACGGCGGGGAGGTCGGTGATGCCGAACGGGATCGGCGGGACGTCCACGACGGAGCCGCCGGCGGCGGTGCGGGGCGTCAGCCTGACCTGATCGGGCAGCGGGTTCAGCCAGGGGGACGGCAGGCGGGCGATGCCGGCGCGGCGGGCGGCCTCGTCGATCGCCTGGACGAGGACGCCGAGATCGGTCGCCGTCGAGGCGTCGTCGGCGGCCTCGCGCGGGGCGGGCAGCGGGTGGCCGAGGCCCTGCCAGGGGAGCGGCAGGACGGTCGCGCCCCGGGCGACCGCGCCGGGGCGGCGTCCGCCGATCCGTGCGGACTGGACGGGATGCGGCGATGACACGCCCGAGCGGATGTAGCAGCGTCCCGGTGTCGACTTGGAGATCTGCGCGGCGTCCGGCGTGTCGAGAACGTCGGTGGATTCGTCCGGGTCCGTCACGCGGAGGGCGATCCGCAGGTTGGTGTTGGCGCGGATGTCGGCGGTGACGACCCCGGCGGGACGCTGCGTGGCGAGGATCAGGTGGACGCCGAGTGACCGCCCCCGGCGTCCGATGTCGACCAGCCCGGTGACGAAGTCGGGCAGTTCGGTCACCATCGCGGCGAACTCGTCGATGACGAGGACGAGCCGCGGCATGGCCGGCAGGCCCTGCCGGCCGGGGCGCAGGTCGTTGTAGTCGTCGATGTCCTTGGCGCCCGCTTCGAGCAGGATCTCCTCGCGGCGGCGGAGTTCGGCGGCGAGGGATTCCAGTGCGCGTTCGGTGGCGTGGCCGTCCAGGTCGGTGACCATGCCGACGGTGTGGGGGAGGCGGGCGCAGTCCTTGAACGCGGCGCCGCCCTTGTAGTCGATGAGGACGAACGTCATCTCGTCCGGGCGGTTCGCGACGGCGAGGGACGCGATGAGCGTTTGCAGGAGTTCCGACTTGCCGGCGCCCGTGGTTCCCGCGATGAGGCCGTGGGGGCCGTCAGCCCGGAGGTCGATCTCGTACGGCTGCCCTGAGCCGAGCCCTATGGGGACGCGGGTGGTGCGCCCACCGGTCCTGTGCCACGACTGAAGGATGTGCTCGGCCGTGGGCTCCGGCATGTCGAGGAGGTCGAGCAGCCGTACGTCGGTCGGGATGGCGTCTTCGGCGTCCTCACGGGAGACGTCCCGGACGGGGGCCAGCGCGCGCGCCACCCGGTCTGTCCAGGCCGCGGAAACCTGGTCGGCGAGCACGGGACCGAGCACTTCGAGCCCCTGCCCTTGAAGCCGGACCTGGGAGGGGTGCTGCGGATCCCATGCGGCGACGGCCTGGCACTCCTCCGGGAGGAGGCGCTCCTCGTCGTCCACGCAGATGGCGTACAGACCGTACTCGGCGCCTCGCGACAGAAGCATCGGCATCCCCGGCAGACGGCGCAATGCGCGCGCGCCGTCCAGCACGATCAGGATGTTGTACGGGACGGACGGCGCCCCTTCCCGGCCGAAGAACGACGATTCGGCCTGCGCGGCACGCCGCCGCTCCGTCACCTTGATGGCGAGTTCGGTGATGCGGTGCGCGGCCGACTCCGCGTCCGCCCCGACGAGGGCCACGCAGTCTTCGCCCTCGCGCGGCGCGCAGTGCGGCAGCCAGCGCACCCAGTTCCACTCGTCTCCGGCCCGCTGGTCGGCGGACAGGACGACGATGGCCAGATCGCGGGGGCTGTGCAGGACGGCGGCCTGCGCGACCATCCACCGGGCCAGCGCGCGCGACGCGTGGCGCGGGCCGGTCAGCCCGACGACGCCCAGGTCGGCGAGCGGCAGCGCCACCGGAACCCGCCGCGCCGCCGGGATCGGGATGTCGTGTCCCGGGTGCGGCGGCGCGTCTCCGCCTCGCCCGTGTCCCGCGGCGTCGCCGGTCAGCTTGATCCGGGCGGGCAGATCGGCGAGCCCGACCCGCAGGTGGAGGACGTCGGGGTCGGTGCCCCGGCGCTCCCACAGCCGCCGCCGCGGCCCGGTCGCGGTGAGCAGCACCTCGGCGGGATCGGGGTGCAGGGCGCGCCGTTCGGCCTCGTCCTCGCGCCGCAGCCGCTCCAGCTCGCCGTCGAACTCGCCGGACCTGCGGTGGTAGTCCTTCAGCGCCCGCTTGTACGACTTGCGGCCGTGCAGCCGGTCGCCGATCCACTCGCCGACCGTCATCACCGGCCAGGCGAGCGCGAACAGTGCCCACCACCACTGCCCGAGACCGAACGCCATGGCCAGGCCGAACGCCGAGAACAGCAGCGCGCCGAACAGCCGGAGCCGCTCGCGCGGGTTGCGTTCGGGACGTTTCGGGACCTCCAGCGTCCGCACCCGGTGCGCCGGATGCAGCCGAGGGGGACGGTTGAACGCCAGCCCGCCCTCCGGCAGCGGCTCCAGATGCGTGTCGGGCGCGGTGCTCGGCGCGAGTGCCAGCACGCTGTCGCCCACCGTCAGCAGCGCGCCCGCCGGCCATGCCGTCTTCGCGCCCAGCGGTGTTCCGTCCAGCGCGGCGGAACCCCGCATCGTCAGCGCGGACGCCTCGACCTGGACGGTGTCGCGCCCGACGGTGAGCCGCAGCGACCGTGCCGGGACGGACGGGTCGTCGAGCGTCACGTCCACGTCCCGTCCGGACCCGATCGTGCTGGTCCCGAGGCCGAGCCGGTGCACCGACCCGGCGGCCGGGCCGCCGACGGCCCGGACCTCGACGAGCCCCGTCGGCTCGGTGAGGACGGTGGCGGCGGCGCCGCGCCGCTCGACCGCCACGACGGCGCCGTCGCGCAGTTCCTTGACGGCGAGGGCCTGCGGGTCGAGCATCCGGCCGTCCATCCAGAGGGCCTTGCGGGAGCCGTCCTTGGCGAGCAGGGCGGCCTTGGAGAAGCGGGGGGCCGATGCGGGCGGCGGGCCGTTCAGGGTGGCGGCGAGCGACTGGGCGACCCCGTCCACGGTGACCTCGGCGTCGACGTTCAGCACGACATCCCGGGGGCCGCCGCCGGTCAGCGCCGTGAACGAGATCCGCATCCGAGCCTCCGACGTCCTCCGGGCGAGCGCGTTCAGCTTAATTACCACTACCCTCCGACTTCCGCGAGGCGGCGACGATGGTCCGCAGCGCGTCGTCCAGCGGTGTCGGCGCCATCCCGAACGTGGATTCGAACGCGGAAGAGTCCAGGATGAACGGCTTGTCGAACTGGTAGCGGGTCTCCCGCAGTTCTTTCGCCATCGGCAAGAACCACCCGGCCGCGTGGACGACGGGGTACGGCACCTCGTAGAGGCGCGGCTTCGGCGCCCCGGCGATCTCGCACAGCCGCTCCGCGACCTCCAGCGCGGACACGGCCGGGCCCGTCGGGATGTGCCACGGGCGCCCCCAGGCGCGCTCGTCCGTCCCCGCGATGGCGAGCGCCTCGGCGACGTCCGGCAGGTACGTCCAGGAGTGCGGGACGGACGGGTCGCTGAGGTACGACACCCGCTTGCCCGCGAGCAGCGGCTTCACGAACCGCGTCTGGCCGATGTAGGACTGGTCGGTGCTGTGGGGCCCGTAGTAGTCGGAGCCCCGCAGTTCGGTGGCCCGGATGCGCCCCGCCTTGTGCGCGGCCAGCGCGTCCTCCCACATCTTCGCCCGCACCCGCCCCTTGGTGCCGGTCGCGGCGAGCGGCAGGTCCTCGGTCATCGGCCCGTCCACCGGCCCGTACCCGTAGAGGTTGCCCAGCATCACCAGGACGGCGCCCGTCTCCTCGGCGGCGCCCAGGAAGGACGCCGCCATCGGCGGCCAGTCCTGCGCCCAGCGGTGGTACTTCGGGTTGACGCAGTTGTAGAGGGCGTCGGCGCCCTGCGCGATCCGGGTGAGCCGGGCCCGGTCGGTGACGTCGGCGGCGACCCGCTCGACGCCCTCGGGCCCGGAGCCGGAGCGCGTCACGACCACGACGTCGTGCCCCTGCCCGGCCAGCCGCTCGGCCAGGTGGCCGCCGGCCTGTCCCGCTCCGACGATCACATGCTTGCCCATGGTGTCTCTCCTTCTGCCGTCAGCGGGTCTCGATGTGGGATTTCAGGGCGGCGAGCCGGATCTGGTGGGCGGCGCGCAGCTGCCGCTCCCCGAACAGGATGCGCACGAGCGGGCCGTCCAGCGACTCCTGCAGGGTGACGCGGGTGCGCCCCTCCTGCGGGGCCAGCGTCATGCGGTCCACGGCCCGGTAGAGGGCGAGGAAGGCGCCCGTCCAGCTCAGCTCGCGGCCGGGGTCGACCACGGCGAACCGGGAGCGCAGCGGCGTGCCGTTCTGGGCCCACCGGAACTCGCGGCCCGGTTCGACCGCTTCCAGCGCCCGCAGCCGGAAGCCGGGCGCCCAGGTCTCCCAGCCGCGCAGGTCGGCGAGGACGTCCCAGACCCGCGCGGCGGGCGCGTCGATCAGGACGCTGGACGTGCTGGTCACGGGCGCGGACTCGTCGATGCGCCCGCGCAGCGCGTACTCGTCGTGCAGGATCGCCGGGCTCGGCATGAGCGGCTCCTTCGTTTCAGTGCTCCGTTGCGAGAGCAATGCTCTCTCTGGAGAGCACTGTTGTCAAGAGCAGTGCTCTCGCTTCGGTGCGATGCTCTGTTAAGCTCGCACCATGAGCGCTGGTCGTACGGCACGGGAACGGGTGCGGGCGGAGTTGATCCGGGAGATCACCGAGATCGCGCGGCGGCAACTGGCCACCGAGGGCGCGGCGGGGCTGTCGCTGCGCGCGGTCGCCCGCGAGATGGGCATGGTGTCGTCGGCGATCTACCGGTACTTCCCGAGCCGCGACGACCTGCTCACCGCGCTGATCATCGACGGGTACAACGCCGTCGGGGAGGCCGTCGAGCGGGCCGACGCGAACGCCCCGTCCGGCGACTTCGCCGGACGGTGGCTCGCCGTGTGCAGGGCCGTCCGCGGGTGGGCGCTGGAGCATCCGCACGAGTACGCGCTGCTCTACGGTTCGCCCGTCCCCGGCTACAAGGCGCCACAGGACACCGTCCCCGCCGCCGTACGCGACACGGTCGTCTTCACGCGGATCGTCACCGAGGCGTACCAGGCCGGTGCGCTCGCCCCTGTCGGCCCGTGCCCTCCGGCGCCGCCTTCACTTGCCGAGGACTTGGCCCGCGCCCGCGCCGCGCTCCCCATGGAGATCCCCGATGACGTGATTGTCCGAGCCTTCACAGCATGGGCCGGTTTGTACGGGACGGTCAGCTTCGAATTGTTCGGGCAATTCAACAACGTGATCGAGGAGAGGGCCGCCTACTTCGACCACACGATGACGCTGCTCGGCCACCTCGTCGGCCTGAAGCCGTGACCGCGCGGGGCCTCCGGACGCGTCCAGCATGTGGTCAGTGACAGAAGTGACTTGTGGTCAGTAGCCAAGTGGTCGGCGAATTCCCAGGTCAACGAGGTGCGCCCGGATACGGAACGGCTACACCTCACCGAATCCATTGACGGGACCTTGCCGCCCCCGCAAGCATGGAACGCTCGGTGACGTGGGAATCTCGCAGGACGAGGTCCGCGGGAGGGCGGGAAGGAGCGCGTGGGCAGCGCGATGAAGTCCAACCAGTCGACCATCTCCGGCGGTGGTGGGGCGGGCTCCTCCGGCGGGACGGCGGGGCTCGGCCGGTCGGGGCTCGGCACCTCCGGTGGGCAGCGGCTTCCCGCCTCCCCTCGCGAACGCAAGCCCGCGCTGGCGGCGCTCGCGGTGCTGCTCATCCTCGGCGGCGCCCTCGCCAGCGCCTACCTGGTGATGGCGAGCGGCGAGCGGGTGTCGGCGATCCGCATCGCGCAGCCGGTCGCGGCCGGGCAGCAGATCCCGGCGAGCGCCCTGGAGGAGGTGCAGATCGGTGACACCGGAATCGAGTACCTCCGCTGGTCGGAGCGGGCGAAGGTGACCCGGCACGTCGCGGCCGTCCGGCTGGTGCAGGGCGCGCTGCTGACCAACTCCATGATCAGCTCGTCGGACGCCCCGGAGAGCGGGCGCGTCATCGTCGGGCTCGCGCTCAAACCCGGCCAGACGCCGTCCGGCGCCCTGGCCAGGGGGCAGCACGTCATCCTGTACGCGGTCGGCGGCGGGCAGAACGGCGGCCCGCGCGCCGGGACCGTCCTCGCCCAGGACGCCATCGTGATGAGCTCCGGCGGCGGGGACGGCGGCGGCCCGGCCCGGCTGCGCTCCGACCAGACCAGCATGGACGTCGCCGTCCTCCCGGCGGACGCGGCGCAGGTGACGCAGGCGGCCTCGGCCGGGGCGGTCGCGGTCGCGCTGATCCCGGACGGGACGAAGGTGTCCGCGCCGCCCGTGAACCCGCAGCAGACCGGCGGCCGGCGGCCCGGCGGCGTCGAGCCCGTCCCCGGCGGCACCCGGGGAACGGGCGGCACGCACGGTTCGGGCGCGGGCGGTGACTGACGGTGGCCCTCATCGCGCTCGCGGCCGACAAGGGGGCGCCGGGCGTGACGACCGCGGCGGTGGCGCTCGGCGCCGTGTGGCCGCGTCCCGTGCTGGTCGCCGAGTGCGACCAGGCGGGCGGTGACCTCGTGTACCGGCTGCCCGCCGCCGCGGAGGGCGACGGGCGCGGCGGGACGCTCAACCCGTCCCGCGGGCTGCTCAGCCTCGCCGCGACGGCCCGCCGCGGCCTGCGCCCCGACCAGATCGCCGAGCACTGCCAGCGGCTCGTCGGCGGCCTCGACGTCCTCGTCGGGATCACCAACGCCGAGCAGGCGCAGGCGATGACCTGGCTGTGGGGGCCGCTCGGCCGGGCGTTCGCCGGCCTCGCCCCGGTGGACGTGATCGCCGACTGCGGACGGCTCGGCGCGGGAACGCCGCTGATCGAGCTGATGCGGGAGGCCGACCTGGTCGTCCTGCTCACCCGCGCCACCCTCGAACAGGTCGCCCACCTGCGAGAACGCGTCGCCGCACTGACCGAGGAACTGCGCGGCGGCCCGCCGGTCGGGGTGCTGGTGCTCGCCGATCCGCGCGACTTCCGCGGCTCGATCGCCGAGGTCGACCGCATCATCGCGCGGAACCGGGGCCAGGCGCCCGACCCGGCACAGGGGCCGCCGCAGCCCGGGGTGAGCGTCCTCGGCGGCCTGGCCCTCGACCCGAAGGGCGCCGAACTGCTGTCCGGGCGGTGGGGCGGCCGGCTGGACCGCTCGCTGCTCATCCGGTCGGCGCGCGAGGTCGCCGCCGACCTCACCGGGCGGCTCCCGGCGGTGCCGGACGCGCCGCGGGAACCCGCCGCGCCGGACGTCCCGCCCGCGCGGGTGCCGGCCGGCGAGGAGGGGAGGCGCTGAGATGGACCACGGGCTCGTCAAACGCCTCCGCCAGGAGGTCGGCGACCGGCTGGCGCAGCAGCGCCGGCTGGACGCGGCGAGCGGGCTGCCGCCGATGTCCGGGGAGGACGAGCGGCAGTTCGCCCGCGCGATCATCGGCCAGGTGCTGGAGGAGTTCGCCCGCGGCGAGATCACCTCCGGGCGCCGCCCGCCGAACGCCGAAGAGGAGGAGGCGCTCGCCGCCGGGGTGCACGCGGCGCTGTTCGGCGTCGGCCGGCTCCAGCCGCTGCTCGAAGACCCCGAGATCGAGAACATCGACATCAACGGCTGCGACCGCGTGTTCATCGGGTACGCCGACGGACGCGAGGAGATGGGCGAGCCGGTCGCCGAGAGCGACGAGGAGCTGGTCGAGCTGATCCAGATCCTCGCCGCCTACAGCGGGCTGTCGTCGCGTCCGTTCGACACCGCGAACCCGCAGCTCGACCTGCGCCTGCCGGACGGGTCGCGGCTGTCGGCCGTGATGGACGTGACGGTCCGCCCCGCGCTGTCGATCCGGCGCGCCCGGCTCGGCAAGGTGTTCCTCGCCGACCTGGTCGGCAACGGGACGTTCAGCCAGGAACTCGCGCAGTTCTTCCGCGCAGCCGTGCGCGCCCGCAAGAACATCATGATCGCGGGCGCGACGAACGCGGGGAAGACGACGCTGCTGCGCGCGGTCGCCAACGAGATCCCGCCGAACGAGCGGCTCATCACCGTCGAACGCGCCCTCGAACTCGGCCTGGACGCGTTCCCCGAGCTGCACCCGAACTGCGTGGCGTTCGAGCAGCGGCTGCCGAACTCCGAGGGGCAGGGCGCGATCTCGATGGCGGAGCTGGTCCGCCGGTCGCTGCGCATGAACCCGTCCCGGGTGATCGTCGGCGAGGTGCTCGGCGACGAGATCGTCACGATGCTGAACGCGATGACGCAGGGCAACGACGGGTCGCTGTCCACGATCCACGCGAACTCGTCGGTGGAGGTCTTCAACCGCGTCGCCACGTACGCGATCCAGTCGCAGGAGCGGCTGCCGGTCGAGGCGACGCACATGCTGATCGCGGGCGCGATCGACTTCGTCGTGTTCATCGAGAAGCGCAACGACTACGCCTCCGGGGGCCGGCTGCGCCGGTTCGTGTCCAGCGTCCGGGAGGTCACGGGCGTGGACGGGCGGGTGCTGTCGTCGGAGGTGTTCGCGCTCGCTCCCGGCGGGGCCGCCGTCCCGGCCGCGCCGATCGCGTGCGCCGCCGAACTGGCCGAGCACGGCTACGACCCGTCCGCCGCAGGTGCCTGGTGAGCGGGGGAGACGGGTGATGTACGCAGCGGACGTCCTGCTCGCCGTCATCGCGGGCGCCGCGGCCGGCGGCGGGCTCGCGCTGCTGGTCGTCGCGCTGCGCGGGCTGCCGGCCCGCGCGCGGCCCGCCCGGGGACGCAGCCGCGAGGACCTCGTGCGCACCCTCACCACCCGCACCGCCGTCGCCGTCATCGTCGGCGTCGCCGTCCTGGTCATGACGCGCTGGCCGATCGCCGCCGCCGGCACCGGCGCGCTCGTCCTCGCCTGGAACGGCCTGGCGGGCGGCGCCGCCGAGGAACGCCGGGGCATGGCGCGGCTGGAGGGCCTCGCCGGCTGGACCGAGTCGCTGCGCGACACGATCGCCGGCGCGGTCGGCCTCGAACAGGCCATCCCCGCCTCGCAGCGCGCCGCCGCGCCCGCGCTGCAGCGGCCGCTGCGCGATCTGGTCGACCGGCTGCACACCCGCGTCCCGATGCCGGAGGCGCTGCGCCGGTTCGCCGACGACCTCGACGACCCGTCCGCCGACCTGGTGGTCGCCGCGCTGATCCTGAACGCCAAGCTGCGCGGGCCCGGCCTGCGCGACATGCTGGGCGCGCTCGCGACCTCCGCCCGCGCCGAACTGGACATGCGGCGCCGCGTCGAGGCCGACCGGCGCGCCACCCGGCGCAGCGTCCGCATCGTCGTCGCCGTCTCCGTCGGGACGGCCCTCGCCCTCGCCGTGTTCAACCACTCCTACGTCGAGCCGTACGACGACTTCCTCGGGCAGCTCGTCCTTTGCGTCGTCGTCGCCCTGTACGGGGCGGCGTTCCTGTGGCTGCGGCGGCTGGCGCGGTACGAGCTGCCGGGCCGGTTCCTCAGCGAGCCCCGCAAGTCCGCCGAGCCGGGCGTCCCCGGCGAGGTGCCGAGCACGGTCGCGGGCTGGCAGGACCCCGCGGCCCGCAAGCAGGGCCCGCAGGAGCTTCCGCTGCGCGGCCGCCACACCATGGACGCCGGAGGGGGTGGCGCGTCGTGAACGCCGCGATGCTCGCCGGTGCCGCCGTCGGCCTCGGCCTGTACGTGCTGGTCCGGGCGCTGTTCCCGGCCCGTCCCGGCCTCGCCGCCCGGATGTCCGCGCTCGACGCGGCCCGCCGCCGGGACCTGGAGGAGCAGCGGCTCGGCCGGCCGTCGCCCACCCTGGAGCGGGCCGGCGGGATGCGCGCCCGCCTCGGCCGCGAGCTGGCGGGGTTCTGCGAGGCGCGCGGCTGGCGGCTGCGGTCGGTCCGGGCCGACCTCGCGATCACCGAGCGGTCGCTGGAGGCGTTCCTCGCGACGAAGTTCCTGCTGCCCGCCGGCGCGCTGCTGTTCATCCCGCTGATCGTCGCCTACTTCACGCTGCTCGGGCTCGGCTCGTCCGTCGCCGTCCCCGCGTGGATCTGCGTGCTGTTCGCCGCGCTGTTCTTCTTCTTTCCCGACATGCAGCTCCGGCAGGAGGCGCAGGCCCGCCGGCAGGACTTCCGGCACGTCGTCGGCGCGTTCCTCGACCTCGTATCGATGAACCTCGCGGGCGGGCGCGGCGTCCCCGAGGCGCTGAAGACCGCGGCGGAGGTCGGCGAGGGCTGGGCCATGCACCGCATCCGGGACGCCCTGTCCAACGCCCGCATCACCGGGCAGACGCCCTGGCAGTCGCTCGGCCGGCTCGGCGAGGAACTCGACATCGCCGAGCTGCGCGACCTCGCCGGGGCGCTCGCGCTCGTCTCCGACGACGGCGCGCAGATCCGCAAGTCGCTCGCCGCCCGCGCCGCGTCCATGCGCAGCCGGGAGCTGTCGGAGCTGGAGGGCAAGGCGGGCGAGCGCTCCCAGTCGATGCTCGTCGCGCAGCTGTTCCTGTGCGCCGGATTCCTGATCTTCCTCGCCTATCCGGCCCTGATGCGGGTGCTCGCGTCATGACTCCCGCATCCAGGGCCCGCCCCCGAACCCCGTGGAGGTTTCGATGAATCCGCTCAACCCGCTGAACGACCCGGCGATCACCTACCTGCGCGCCGTGCTCGGCGCCCGGCTGGCACGGCTCCGGTCGGAGGAGGAACGCAGCCGCGGCGCGTCCGCGATCGAGTGGGCGATCATCACCGCGATCCTCGCGCTGATCGCGATCACGATCGGCGCGGTGATCCAGAAAAAGATCCAGGACAAGGCCAACAGCATCAACACGGGCTGACCGCGATGGCGCCCCGGGAACGAGCGGCGTCCCTCCTGCGGTCCGATGCCGGCGCGTCGTCGATGGAGTGGGCGCTGCTCACGCCGATCCTCATCCTGGTGATGCTCGTCGTCGTGCAGTTCGCCATGGTGTTCCACGCCCGGCATGTCGCGCTCGCGGCGGCGCAGGCGGGCGCCCGCGTCGCGCGGACGTCGCCGGTCGGCGGCGGCTGGCAGGACGCGGCGACCGCGAAGGCCGCCGGGTCCGTCCGCGAGATCGGCCCGGACCTGCTGGGCGGCCTCCAGGTCCGGGCGGGCGAGCAGAACGACGAACGGTGGGTGGAGGTCAGCGGCGAGGCGGTCCAGGTCGTCCCGTTCCTGACGTTCCACGTGTCGCAGCGGTCACAGGGGCCGATCGAGTGCTTCCGTCCCGACGTCGGCGCGGGCACCGCCTGCCAGCGGGGAGCCGCCCCGTGAGAGAGCGCGGTGCCCCGCGCATGCGCGAGCGGGGCTCGATGTCGCTGGAGATGGTGCTGGTCACGCCCATCTTCATCGCGTTCCTGCTGTTCCTCGCGGGCGCGGGCCGGATGGTGGACGCCAAAAGCCAGGTGGACGGGGCCGCCCGCGACGCCGCCCGCGCCGCGTCGATCGCGCGGAGCGCCGCGTCCGCGCAGAGCCTCGCCGCCGACACCGCCGCCGCGGGGATGCGCGGCACCGTGTGGTGCTCGGGCGGTCCCAGCGTCCAGACGGACGTGTCCGGCTGGGCCCCGGGAGGGCGCGTCGGCGTGACGGTCACCTGCGACGTCGACCTCGGCGACCTCGCGTTCATCGGCCTGCCCGGCAGCAAACGCCTGCGCGGCCACGCGATCGCGCCCATCGACACCTTCACCGACCGCGGGACGGACACCCCGGGAGAAGCGCCATGACCGCCGGACGCGGAGACCGCGGCACGATCGCGATGTACACGGTGCTGTTCACGCCGGTCGTGTTCCTGCTGGCCGGGCTCCTGGTGGACGGCGGCCTCGCCATCCACGCCCGGCAGCGCGCCGCGGACATGGCCGAGCAGGCGGCGCGGGCGGGCGCGAACCAGATCGACACCGACGCCCTCCGCGAGACCGGCAAGCCCGTCCTCGATCCCGGCCGGGCCCGCGCGGCGGCGTGCGACCTGCTGGCCGCCTACCGCGACCAGGTCACCGCGTCCCGGTGCGACGCCAACGAGCAGGAGGTCGCGGTCTCGGTGCGGATCGGCGTGCGGCCGCAGTTCCTCGGGATCATCCCCGGGTTCGGCGAGTTCCAGCTGACCTCCTCCGCGACCGCCCGTCCCGTCACGGGAGGTGACGGTCCGTGAGCGAACGCGAGAACAGAGTGACGATGTGGGCGACGTCCGGGGAAACGGCAGGGGCACGATGGTGACGCGGCAGGGGCAGAGGAAGCCCGTCCGGGTGAACGGGCGCCGCAGTGCGGGCGATGTCGTGGCGGGGATCGGCGCGGTCGTCGCGCTGGCCGCGCTGATGGCCGGTGTCCCGTTCGCGCTGCTGACGGTGTTCGGGTCGCCGCTGCCCGGCCATGTGCCGTCCATGTCCGACCTCACGCACAAGGTGGGGCCGGGCTCGCTGATGGCGATCCTGGTGGCGCTGGTGTGGCTCGCCTGGCTGCAGCTCGCCGCGTGCGTGGTCGTCGAGGTGTACGCGGGGATCCGCGGTGTCGGCGTGCCCGCGCGGGTACCGCTCGCGGGCGGGACGCAGTCGCTCGTCCACCGGCTCGTCGTGGCCGCGCTGCTGCTGTTCACCGCCACGACCGCGATCATGCCCGCGTTCTCGGGCGGCGGGCTGGCGCAGCGTCCGCCGGTGCGGATGGAGCCGCAGTCGCAGGAGTTCCACCGCGTCCCGGCCGCGCCGGAGCAGCCGGCGGCCGCCGACCGGGCCGCCGCGCAGACGGCCGAGGCCCCGGTGGAGAAGACCGCCACCACGAAGATCTACCGGGTGCAGCCGCCGGAGGGGCGCCACCACGAGAGCCTCTGGGAGATCGCCGAGAAGTGTCTCGGCGAGGGCCGCCGCTACAAGGAGATCTACGCGCTCAACAAGAACCACGTCCAGCCGGACGGGACGCGTCTGACGATCGCGAGCCTGATCCGTCCGGGCTGGATCCTGGAGATGCCGGCGGACGCGAAGGGCGCGAAGGTCATCCCCGCCAAGGACCTGCCCGACTACTTCCGGTACGGGCACGCCGTCCCGGACGAGCCGCAGCGGCCCGCGCCGCAACCCGACCCTGACCCGAAGCCGCAGGAGCCGACGCAACCACCGGCATCACAACCCCCGGCATCGCAGGCGCCGCCGGCCTCACCGGAGCCGTCCGTATCGCAGAGCCCGGCACCCGAGCACAGCCCGGCGCCCGAGCACAGCCCGGCGCCTGAACAGAGCTCCGCACCCGAGCAGAGCCCGGCACCTGAGCAGAGCTCGGCGCCCGAGCAGAGTGCGCCGCCGCAGGAGTCCGAGCCCGCGCATCCGCCCGCGCACGACGGCGCGGAGGTCCCCGGCGAGGACGCGCCGCGGTACCAGGAGACCGGCGCGAAGTTCGACCTCGGCTGGCCGCAGGGCCTCGCCGCCGCGTCGCTGCTCACCGCCGGGCTGCTCGGCGCGCTCGGCCGGCGCCGGCGCACCCAGCTGTGGAATCGCGCGTTCGGGCACATGGTCGTCCGGCCGGAGGGGGAGGCGGCCGAGACGGAGCGGGCGCTGCGCATCGGCGCCGACGACGACGCGGTGAAGCTGCTCGACCTCGGCCTGCGGCACATGTCGAAGTCGATGGCGGCGGGCGGCCGGGCGCTGCCGACCGTCTACGGGGTGCATCTCGGGCGCGGCAGCCTCGACCTGTGGATCGCGCCCGCCGACCGCAACCCGCCCGCGCCCTGGCAGGCGTTCGACGACGGTCAGGTGTGGCGGCTGCGCGCCGACGCGCTGCCCATGCTGGAGGCGTCCGGCCTCGACGACGTCCTCGCCCCCTACCCGGGCCTGGTGTCCATCGGGACGAACGACCACGGCCGTATCCTCGTCGATCTGGAGGCCGCGCACGGGCTGATCGCGCTGCGCGGCCCCGCGGACGTCCGCCGGGCGGCGCTGTCGGCGATCGCGCTGGAGCTGGCGACCAACCGCTGGTCCGACCACATGCGGATCACGCTCGTCGGGTTCGACGCGGAGCTGGGCGAGGGGCTCAGGGAGATCGCGCCCGACCGGGTCCGGTGCGTCCCGACACTGCGGGACGCGCTGCCCGAGCTGGAGGGACGCAGCGAGGAGGTGCGGCAGGCGCTCGCCGCGTCCGGTGTCGACTCCGTCCTCACCGGACGCTGCCGCGGCGTGTTCGGCGAGGCGTGGATGCCGCATTACCTGATCATGGCGGACCAGCCGCAGGACGACGAGGCCGACCGGCTCGTCGCGCTCGCCCGCACCGGAACCCGGATGGCCGCCGGCTATATCGTCCCCGGCGAAGTCCAAGGGGCCACCTGGACGTGGGACGTCGACGCCGGCGGCCGCCTCCGGGCCGGCGTGCTCGGTTTCGACGTCGCGGCGCAGCTCGTCGCGGACGACGACTACCGCGGCGTGTTCGAACTGTTCCGGGGGGCCGGGCGGCTCGACTCCGTGCCGCTGCCCGACCTGGCGGGCGGCGCGGAGCCGCCGACCGCGCAGCAGTCGTCGGTGGAGGTCCGGCTGCTCGGCCCGATCGAGGTCGAGGCGCCCGGCCCGATGGACGAGAGCCGCCGCGAACTCTGCACCGAGCTGCTGGTGTTCCTCGCCGTGCACCCGGAGGGCGTCCACCCGACGGTGCTGTCCGGTGCGGTCTGGCCGCGCGGCGTCAGCGCCGGGGTCCGGGACGCGTGCGTGGCTCGCGTGTCGGACTGGCTCGGCCGGGACGGGCGGGGCCGCCCCAACCTGTACTACGACGAACGCGGCCGGATCAGGCTCGGCTCGCAGGTGCGGGTCGACATCGCCGTGTTCCGCTGGCTGGTGTGGCGGTCGGCGGCCGAGCCCGCGTCCGAGACCGCCTACATGGCGTACGCGCTGGACCTGGTGCGCGGCCCGCTGCTCGCCGGCCGGCCGCGCGGCCGGTACGCGTGGCTCGCCGACCACGAGCTGGAGTACGAGGCGACCGCGCGGGTCATCGACGTCGCGCACCGGCTCGTCGTGCTGCGGCTGGACGAGGGCGACGCGCACGGCGCGGTCGGCGCGGCGCGGGCCGGGCTGCGGCTCGCGCCCGAGGACGAGGGCCTGTGGCGCGACCTGCTCCGCGCGACCCACGCGACGGGCGACGTCGCCCAGGTGCGCGTGGTCGTGGACGAACTCCGCTCCCGCGCCGCCCGCGACCGGTTCCTGGACCAGCTACAGCCCGAGACGGAGGCACTGGTGGAGGAGCTTCTCCCCGACTGGCACCGGGTCGGGTCGCGCTAGCGGTGCCGGCCGGTGCCGCCGTGGCCGGCGCGGATCAGTCGCCGGCGCGGATCAGTCGGACGTGCCGATGCCGATGCCGAACTCGCGGTAGACGCGTTCCCAGAAGCCGTCCCGCAGCCAGGTGCGGGCCTCCTGGTAGGGGCGCAGGGAGCCGCCGAGCTCCTTCTCCGCCTCGATCAGCAGCTCCTTGTCGATGACGGGCGGCAGGATCGGGCCGGGCAGCAGGTCGCGGATGTTGTCCCGGCCCCGCTCGAAGATCCACTTCTGTGCGACGTGCTCGCCGATCTCCAGCATGTGGTCGCGGTCGGGGCCGAGCTTTCCGTCGGCCGGGGACGCGGTGGCGGAGTTCATCGACGCGGCCACCGTGGCGGGCGTCGCCCCGCCCGGCACCGGGACGGTCGCGCGGACGGCGGCGGGCACCGGCTTGACCGACGGCGCTTTGCCCGCGAACACCTGGGACGGCGACGGGACGGGGTTCGCGCGCTGCGCGGCGGCCGCGGCGTCCCGGACGGCGGCGGCGCTGCCCGGTGCGGGCACCGGCAGCGCCTTGGCCTTGGTGAAGTACGGGCGCAGGAACTCGGCGGGCAGCACCTCGACCGTGTCGGACTCCCACACCAGCCATTCGGCCTGGTTGGAGCCGTGCGTGGGCTCGACCCCCCACAGGTGCACGCGGACGCCGTAGCGCTGCGCGGCCTCCACGGCGGGCAGCATGTCCTCGTCGCCGGCCAGCAGCACCGCGTCGGTGATCGCGCGGTGCCGGGCGAGGGCCTCCAGGTCGGCGCGCAGCTGCGCGTCCACGCCCTTCTGCTGGCCCTGCGCGTTCAGGTTGCCGAGGCGCAGCTTCACCAGCGGCAGGTTCGCGATGACGCGCTGGTCGACCGTCGGCTGCCGCTTCGGCGCGGCGTCGAACCAGTACACCCGCAGCAGTTCACCGCGCCGCTGCTCGTCGGCGTGATCGGTCAGCGCCTTGATCAGCTTCTCCGCGGCGACCCGGTACTCGCGCCGGGAACCGCAGCCGAGAAGCAGGGCCCCGGAGGCCGCGTAGAGGTACCCCGCGTCGACGAAGATCGCGTATCGCGCGGGCTGGGGAACGTACTCCGAGGTGGCCATGGCCTTCCACCTTATTCGTGCGGAGCCCCCCACTGGGAGCGAACGACCGTTACATGTCGCTTCTGGCGGCCCGGCGGGGGGCTCGCACGCAGGTCAGCGGGGCAGGGCGCTGGCCCGCCAGGCGCCCGGCCCGCGCGGCCCGAGGTCGCCCGCGAACGCGGTGCGCACGAGCCTGGACCGGTCCGCCCAGCGGGACGGACGAGCCTGGTCAGCGCCGTCCCGGGCCGCGGTCGCGGCCCGGGCGCGGGCGGTCAGCACGGCGACCAGCGCCGCGATCTCCTCCGGCCCCGGGTCGCCCCGGACGATCTGCAGGAAGGGCTTCTGCTCAGCGCTCACGAACCTGACCTCCTGGGAGTGTCGGGGCCAGAGTCCCTTCGAGGGGCGGAAACCCCTGGACTCCCGGGACTCACCCGAAAGGCGGTCACAGTGGGATGTTCCCATGCTTCTTGGGCGGCAGCGTCTTGCGCTTCTCACGCAGTGCCCGCAGCGCCCGCACCACCTGGCCGCGCGTCTCGGACGGCTTGATCACGTTGTCGACGTAGCCGCGCTCCGCCGCAATGTAGGGGTTGGCGAGCGTGTCCTCGTACTCGGTGATCAGCTCGGCGCGGCGGGCGTCCGGGTCGTCCGCCGTGGCCAGCTCGCGCCGGTGCAGGATGTTGACGGCGCCCTGCGCGCCCATCACCGCGATCTGCGCGGTCGGCCACGCCAGGTTGATGTCGGCGCCGAGGTGCTTGGACCCCATGACGTCGTAGGCGCCGCCGTACGCCTTCCGGGTGATGACCGTGACGAGCGGGACGGTCGCCTCGGCGTAGGCGAACAGCAGCTTCGCGCCGCGCCGGATGATGCCGTTCCACTCCTGGTCGGTGCCGGGCAGGAAGCCGGGGACGTCCACGAACGTCAGCACCGGGATGTTGAAGGCGTCGCAGGTCCGGACGAACCGGGCGGCCTTCTCGGACGCGTCGATGTCGAGCGTCCCGGCGAACTGCATCGGCTGGTTCGCGACGACGCCCACCGAATGGCCCTCGACCCGCCCGAACCCGATGATGATGTTGGGCGCGAACTGCTCCTGGACCTCCAGGAACTCGCCGTCGTCCAGTACGCGCTCGATCGCGACGTGCATGTCGTACGGCTGGTTCGGCGAGTCGGGGATGAGGGTGTCGAGTTCCGCGTCCAGCTCCGTCACGTCCACGGGGACGTCGAACGCGGGCGCGTCGGACAGGTTGTTGGACGGAAGGTAGGACAGCAGCGCCTTGACGTACTCGATCGCGTCGTCCTCGTCCGACCCCTGGTAGTGGGCGACGCCGGACCTGGAGTTGTGCGAGTGCGCCCCGCCCAGCTCCTCCATCGTGACCTCTTCACCGGTCACCGTCTTGATCACGTCCGGCCCGGTGATGAACATGTGGGAGCTCTGGTCGACCATGACGATGAAGTCGGTGATCGCCGGCGAGTACACGGCGCCGCCCGCGCACGGCCCCATGACCAGCGAGATCTGCGGGATCACCCCGGAGGCGTGCACGTTCCGCTTGAAGATCTCCGCGTACAGACCGAGCGCGACCACGCCCTCCTGGATCCGCGCGCCGCCGGAGTCGTTGATGCCGATCACCGGGCAGCCCGTCTTGACCGCGTGGTCCATCACCTTGCAGATCTTCTCGCCGAAGACCTCGCCGAGGGAGCCGCCGGAGACCGTGAAGTCCTGGCTGAACACCGCGACCGGGCGTCCGTCCACCGTCCCGTACCCGGTGACGACCCCGTCGCCGTACGGGCGGTTCCTCTCCATCCCGAAGTTGGTGGAGCGGTGCCGCGCCAGCTCGTCGAACTCGACGAACGAGCCGGGGTCGAGCAGCGCGTCGATCCGCTCCCGGGCCGTCATCTTGCCCTTGGCGTGCTGCTTTTCCACCGCGCGTGCCGAGCCGGCGTGCACCGCCTCGTGCCGGCGCCGCTCCAGGTCCGCGATCTTTCCCGCCGTGGTGTGGACGTCGTACTCCACCGGGGGTTCAGGGGCTTCCGTCGCCATGCCGGTCAGGGTAACCGGACGCTGACCCGAGGGGTGCGGCCGGGTACCGGTGACCGGGCGTAGAGGGTGCAGGCCCGGGTCCTTCAGGGCGGGGTGAGCCCGGGTTCGGCCGCAGCCTGCTTTTCCTGCCACCACTTGTAGGGGACGAGCACCGCGCGAGGTTCGCCGTTCTTCTCGACGATCAGATGATCGCCGCGGAAGTGGGCTTCGTCGATACGGCGGCCGAGATGGGCGCGCAAGTCGTTGGTGGCGATGCGTTCGGTACTCACGAGGCCGATCGTACCTATGAGTACCTTGAGTACCAGAGGTACTATGAGTACTGTGCAGCTCAGATACAACTTCCGTCTCGACCCGACGCCGGGTCAGCGCATGGCGCTGGCCCGCGCGTTCGGGTGCGCCCGGACGGTGTTCAACGATGGGTTGCGCATCCGGCGGGAGGCCCACGCGGCCGGGCTGCCGCACATCAGGGACACCGACCTTCAAAAACAGGTCATCACCACTGCGAAGCGGACACCGGAGCGGGCATGGCTCGCCGAGGTCTCCTCGGTCGTCCTGGTGCAGGCGCTCGCCGATCTGCACACCGCCTACCGCAACTTCTTCGCCTCGCTGTCGGGTGAGCGCAAAGGCCGCAACGTCGCCCCGCCTCGGTTCCGGTCCCGCAAGGACAACCGGCAGACGATCCGCCTCACCCGTAACGGGTTCCGGCTGCGACCGGACGGCAGGTTGAACATCGCCAGGATCGGCGATGTCCGGGTGCGCTGGTCCCGGGGACTGCCGTCCGATCCGTCATCGGTAACGATCGTCAAGGACGCGGCGGGCCGGTACTTCGCCTCGTTCGTCGTCCAGACGTCCGACGAGCCGCTGCCGGACACGACGGGCGAGGTCGGCATCGATCTGGGGTTGACGCATTTCGCGGTCTTGTCGGATGGCCGCAAGGTCACCGCGCCGAAGTTCCTGCGCCGCGCCGAGCGGAAACTTCGCAGGGCACAGCAGAACCTGAGCCGAAAGGCCAGGGGTTCGGGCAACCGCGAGAAGGCCGTCGTGAAGGTGGCCCGTGCGCACGCTCGGGTCGCCGATGCGCGGCGGGACCATCACCACAAGCTGTCCACGGCCCTGATCCGCGAGAACCAAGCGGTGTACGTCGAGGACCTGTGCGTGAACGGCCTGGCCCGTACCCGGCTGGCGAAGTCGGTGCACGATGCGGGCTGGTCGGCGTTCGTGAACATGCTGGAGTACAAGGCCGCCCGGTACGGGCGCGTCTTCCAGCGGATCGATCGCATGTTCCCGTCCTCGCAGTTGTGCTCGGCCTGCGGGTCGCGGGACGGGCCCAAGCCACTGGCGGTCCGCACGTGGACCTGCCGGGATTGCGGCACCGTCCACGACCGGGACATCAACGCGGCCCGCAACATCCGAGCCGAAGCACAACACATGGTCGCCGCCGGGCGGGCGGAGACCCCAAACGCCTGCGGAGGGCCGGTAAGACCCTCCGCCTAGCGGAAGGCACGGCCCGGTGAACCAGGAACCCGACTCAAGGCGAGCCGCCTCAGCGGACGCCAGGGAGGGAATCTCCCGCCTTCAGGCGGGAGAGGACGCCAACGGGATGGACTCCGCCTTGTCACGGCTCGTTACGCTTGGACAGGTGGCTACGAAGACGCGTGACACCTTTCGTCAGGACATGCCCGAACCCCTGCGCCGCGACGTGCGGCTGCTGGGCGCCATGCTCGGCGACTCCCTTGTGGAGTACGGCGGGAAGGGGCTGCTGGACGATGTCGAGCGGCTCCGCCACGCGGTGATCGCGGCCCGCCGCGGCGAGGCGGGCATCGAGGAGGTCGCCGCCCTCGTCGACGGCTGGACGCTGGAACGTGCCGGGCAGGTCGCCCGCGCCTTCACCGTCTACTTCCACCTGACGAACCTGGCGGAGGAGCACCACCGCATCCGGACGCTGCGGGAACGTGACACCGGCGGCACCGTCCCCGGCACCGTCGCCGCCGCGATCGAGGAGATCCGCGCGTCCGGCGACGGGCGGCTCGACGGGATCATCGAGGGCCTGGAGTTCCGCCCCGTCTTCACCGCGCACCCGACCGAGGCGCGCCGCCGCGCCGTCGTCACCGCCATCCAGCGGATCAGCGACCTGCTGGCGCACCTGAACGAGAGTCCCGGCGCGTCCGAGCGGGAGGAGACCGAGCGCACCCTCCGCGAGGAGATCGACCTCCTCTGGCGGACGGCGCTGCGCCGCCACGCCCAGATGGACCCGCTGGACGAGGTCCGCACCGCGATGGCCGCGTTCGACGAGACGATCTTCCGGGTCGTTCCGCGGATCTACCGGTCCCTCGACCGCGCGCTGGACGGCGACGGCACCCGTCCGCCCAAGGCCCGCCCCTACCTGCGCTTCGGCAGCTGGATCGGCGGCGACCGCGACGGCAACCCCTACGTCACCGCGCAGGTCACCCGCGACACCGTCGTGATCCAGGCGGACCATGTGCTGCGCGCCCTGGAGAACGCCTGCGGCCGCATCGGCCGGGAGCTGACCGTGCACGAGGCGACCACCCCCGCGTCGGAGGAGCTGCTGGGCGCCCTCGCCGCCGCCCGCACCGCCCACCCGTCGCTGGTCCGGGAGATCGCCAAGCGGTCGCCCGGCGAGCAGCACCGCCAGTTCCTGCTGCACGCCGCCGCCCGCATCGCCGCGACCCGCGAACGCGACGCCGACCTCGCCTACGCCTCCCCGGACGAGCTGCTCGCCGACCTGCGCACCGTCCAGGACTCCCTCGCCGCCGCGGGCGCCGTCCGGCAGGCCTACGGGCGCGTCCAGCAGCTCGTCTGGCAGGTCGAGACGTTCGGCTTCCACCTCGCCGAGCTGGAGATCCGCCAGCACTCCGAGCTGCACGAGAAGGCACTGGAGGAGGTGCGCTCGGGCGGCGCGCTCTCGGAGATGACCGAGGAGATCCTGGAAACCCTCCGCGTGGTGGCCTGGATCCAGCGGCGCTTCGGCGTCCGCGCCTGCCACCGCTACATCGTCTCCTTCACCCGCTCCGCCGGCGACATCGCGAACGTGCACGCCCTGGCCGAGTCCCTCGGCGAGGGCGCCCCCGTCCTGGACGTGATCCCCCTCTTCGAGACCGGCGAGGACCTGGAACGCGCCCCGGCCGTCCTGGACGGGATGCTGCGGATCCCCGCCGTCCGCCGCCGCCTGGACGACACCGGGCGCCGCCTGGAGGTCATGCTCGGCTACTCCGACTCCGCCAAGCAGCTCGGCCCGACCAGCGCGACCCTCCGCCTCTACGACACCCAGGAGGCCCTCGCCGCGTGGGCGGCCCGGCACGAGATCAGGCTGACGCTGTTCCACGGCCGCGGCGGCTCCCTCGGCCGCGGCGGCGGCCCGGCCAACCGCGCCATCCTCGCCCAGGCGCCCGGTTCGGTCGCGGGCCGCTTCAAGGTCACCGAGCAGGGCGAGGTCATCTTCGCCCGCTACGGCCGGCGCGAGATCGCGCGCCGCCATGTCGAGCAGGTCACCAGCGCCGTCCTGCTGGCCTCGACCGACCCCGTCCAGGACCGCGCCCGCGCGGCCGCCACCCGGTTCCGCCCGCTCGCCGACAAGATCAGCGAAGCGGCCAAGGCCGCCTTCCGCGGCCTGATCGAGACCGAGGACTTCGCCGCCTGGTTCGCCCGGGTCAGCCCGCTGGAGGAGATCTCCGAACTGCGCATCGGCTCCCGCCCGGCCCGCCGCAGGGCCGCCCGCGGCCTGGCGGACCTGCGCGCCATCCCCTGGGTGTTCGCCTGGACGCAGACCCGCGTCAACCTCCCCGGCTGGTACGGCCTGGGCAGCGGCCTCGCCGCCGTCTGCGACGACGGCCGCGACCTCGCCGAACTCCGCGAGGCCTACGAGGCCTGGCCGCTGTTCAACACCCTGCTCGACAACGCCGAGATGAGCCTCGCCAAGTCCGACCGGGCGATCGCCGAGCGCTATCTGGCGCTGGGCGAGCGTCCCGACCTCTCCGAGGCGGTCCTGTCCGAGTACGACCGCACCCGCCGCCTCGTCCTCGCGGTGACCGGCCACGAACGCCTCCTGGAGAACCGCAGGGTCCTGTCCCGCGCGGTCGAACTACGCAACCCCTACGTGGACGCCCTCTCCCACCTGCAACTACGAGCCCTGAAAGCGCTGCGGGCAGGTGTGGAGAACGACGACGAACGAGCCCACCTGGAAGACTTGCTCCTGCTCTCCGTCAACGGCGTCGCCGCCGGCCTCCAGAACACGGGATGAGGAAATTGACCAGACTCGCCGCGGAAGCCGACCGGCCGCGCATAGAAGAGATCGTCGAAGCGGCCTACACGCCCTGGGCCCGGATCATCGGCACCCGCCCGATCCCGATGGACGCCGACTACGCCACCCTGATCCGTGCCGGCCAGGTGTTCGTGACCGGCGGCGGCCCGGACGGGCTGATCGTCCTCATCCCCGAGGACGGCGTCCTGCTCGTGGAGAACGTCGCGGTCGCCCCGGACCTCCACGGCCGGGGCATCGGCCGCGCCCTGCTGTCCTTCGCCGAGGAGCACGCCCGCTCGCTCGCCCTCCCGCGCCTGCGCCTCTACACGAACGAGCTGATGACCAGCAACATCGCCCTCTACGAGTCCCTCGGCTACCACGAAACCGGCCGCGAGGACATCGACGGCCGCCACGCCGTCCACATGGCGAAGCCCCTCCCGTAGACGAGACCGCCCCCGAAGCACCGACACACCCGGCCAAGACCCTGAAGCGCCCGCAGCGGGGAGACGGGTCAGGAGGGCCAGTTGGGTTTGCGCTTTTCGTTGAAGGCGGCGATGCCCTCGCGGCGGTCGGCGGAGGGGGCCGCAGTGCGCCAGGCGTTCTCCTCCAGGTCCAGGCCGGCCTCCAGGCTATGTCATGTGGCCTCTGAACTGTGCTTACGTCCTGCGTGAGTCGCGGTGAGTCAGGTGCGGCCTGGCCAGAACTGGGGGGTGGCTCCCCGGCTCCCTGTGGCTGTGTGGGGCGGGACGTGGACCGACGCCCTTCCCGATGGTGCTATCAGTGGGGAGGTAATAGAGCGCCCCGAAGATATCGCGGCATTACGCAGGATGTTTGAACTATTCAGAGCAGACGCTCTTAGGCAGAACGAGACCGTAGAGCTTATTCGGAGGGTCGCAGGGCAATGGATGAAATGAAGTGGCGCAAGGCGTCACGCACTACCGCGAATGGAGAAAACTGCGTAGAGGTTGCACGCATTCCAGATGAGATAGCCATGCGTGACAGCAAAAATCCCGATGGACCTCAACAGCGTTTCAGTATCTTGGAAGTAGCTGCATTCTTCACGGAGATTAAGTGTGGCAAGTATGATCTGAGTTAACCGCCAAAATAAGCCAAAGGGTCGTGCGGCCGGTATAATTCCCCGGGCGGCCGTACGACCCTTCTTGGTCACATAAATAGGTGATGACGTCAATTCGGACTGGCGCCTCTGGATATGGCCGGCTGCGAACTGGCAGCAATCATGCAGCAATCAAAATCCGTGCGCGGACAATTATGAGTTGCCCTCATGCCAGCCGGCGACTTCACCCGAGATCCGCTTCTGTGTACGTTCGGCGCGCTGTTGCGCTCCTATCGTGAAGCTGCTGGTCTCATGTGCGAAAGCGGAGCTCCGGGATCTTGTTCAGGTCGTGTCCGTGGCGGCGGTAAATCTTGATCGTGTTCTCGCCGGTCAGGTCATTCTCGCGGAAGCCGAGTAGGCCGGCGATACGGTGGACTTCGTCGGCCGTGTCGGCTTCGATCTCCAGGTACGGCGGGATGAGCGGCCAATGGTCTATTTCCAGACGCGCCCCATCGAGAGAGAAAGACTCCCGCCGATTCTCCTGGTAGCTCTTGGGCCGATATCCCAGCAGGCCGAGGAGCGTGTTGGTCGTCTCAAAGTCCGACACTGTCACTTCGGTCTCACGGGTGCCGGAGATGCCGTCATCGGTGATCTCCTTGACGGTCAGCGTGACCTCGCTGCCGGTGTCCCGCAACCGAATCCACCGGGTGCGATCCCCGGGCGTGATGTCGTAGACGTAACGACGCATCAGCCTATCCGGTACGGTCCGCTCACCCCCCTTCGTAAGGATCAGGTCGGCCACCCGCGCTGGATCGATCGCCAGGACACGCGCCTCGTGTTCGATGTCGCTCATCGCTCTCCTCTGTCAGGCGGACGGTAGTCGAGATTCTCCCTCAAGGCCGCGTACTCGGTCTCCCGAAAGCGCAGGACTTCCCCCGCTATCTCACTAGTGACGAACTGCTCGACCGGCTGGCACAGGTCCATGCGCTGGATACATACGCCGACCTGGTAACGGCCTTCGCGATCCCGGTAGAGGCGCAGCCCATAGTAGCCCTCCTGGCATTCACGATCGTTGCTGAAGCGGCAGGAGGAACAGGTGCGTGGTAGGGGCACCGGCCGGATCTGCTTGAAGTGGACGAGCCGCCCGGAAGGCAGGCGGTAGACGGTTCGAGCGCTGGACGTCCCCGCGATCAGCAGCCGCTCCACTGGCACGGCTCCGAGATCTCGGAGGATGCCGTGGATACCCTTGATCGATGCCACGCCCTCATCGAGGGAATTGAGGAGCCGGATCGACAGCCGCATGGAGTAATGTTCGAGCAGGTTGATCACTCGTGGTTTGTGAGAGTAGCCGGGGACGACGAGATTTGCGCTCGCGGGGACACCGGCCTTGATCGCGGCGTCAATGGAATCGGCCAGATCGTCCAATTTGCGCTGCGCGCTCCGGATGGAGGCGTAGCGGGCACCTTGAACACTCGCCGGCTCGGCCGCTGTCGTGCCGAAGATGGAGAAGTTGACGCGCGACAGCCCAGCGTCGGCACAGTGCGGGATCAGCCGCGCGCCATTCTGCCCATTGGACGTCATCGCCACCGTCAGCCCGAGCGTACGGGCGATCGTGATCAACTCCGGCAACCGTGGGTGCAGGGTCGGCTCTCCGCCGGTCAGGTGGACCTCGCCGATGTCGAGCCGGTCCCGCATCGACACCAATGCCGAAGTGAATGCCTCGTCGGGCAGCATCATGGCCGGGATGAACTTCGCACCGTTGGTCGCAGCGTAGATCGACACTCTCCCAGAGCGACCGCCCTCTGCGATCGGCAAGGGGATGCGCCGCTGTTTCGGCTGATCCACTGCCACCGGGGTGCCCTCGTTATGACAGAAGTCGCATGTGAGTCCGCAGGCGTCGGTTACCTTCACACGTAGTGTCCGATCGCGGCGTACGTGGATGGCCATGGGCATCGGGAGCCTCCTTGCTTGGGCACCCTGCCATTGACCGCCATCCACCTGACTACGGTCCAGAAATTTGACAGACTTTGACATCGTGACCTCGGGCCAACGCTGTCGGACCTCGTCAACCGCGGCCCGCCGCGATCAATGCGGCGGCCACGAGTACGCCTGATGCCACCTACCGTCTCGTCATCGTCGGTGCAGGCCGCACGTGAGCGTCTTGGCGGCCAACTCCGTGAGATGCGCGCCGACGCCGGCCTGTCGGGAGTGGAGTTCGCGCGGCGGGCCGGGTGGGCGGACTCGTCGCTGGTCAGCATGATCGAAAAAGGCCGCCGGACGATCACCGTCGATCACGTGCGGATATGGTGCCGGATCTCCGGTGCAAACGAGCAGCGGTTGGCTGAGTTGCTGGCCGAGCAGCGAGCTGCTGCGAACATGTGGGAGACGCATAAAGAAGCGACCCGTGCGGGCCTGAAACGTGTGCAGGAGTCGGTCCGCGAGAAGTACGAGCGGGTTCGGGTGCACCGCGTCTACCAGACGAAGGTGATCCCCGGCCTCCTTCAAACGGAGGCGCTTACCACTGCCTACCTCACACAGGCCCGGATGGAACAGCACGTCGCGGTGGACGACGTGGCCGAGGCAGTTGCGGAACGGATGGCGCGGCAGCACGTGCTTCGGCGACCCGGCAAGAGATTTCTGTTCGTGGTGGAGGAGGACGTGCTGTGGTACCGCCCGTTCACTCCTGGGACTCATGCCGAGCAGCTCCGGCACCTGCTGGAGGTGATCCGCCTGCCCACTGTCAGTTTTGGGGTGATTCCCCGCAACACCGACCGGCGCGGGGTGTCGCCGGATGAATCTTTCACCATGAGCGACACCGACGCCGTCTCTGTGGAGCTCGTATCGGGATATCTTACGATCACGCAGCCGTACGAGGTCGGCATGTATGTGGAGGCATGGGAGCGACTGTCGGGGCTCTCGGTCTACGGGCGGCCGGTCCGCGAGCTGATCGCGGTAGTGCTCGCCGACCTTGAAAGCCGACCTTGACGCGCCCCCGCACATAGGGTGAAAGTCAATATGGACGGTCTCTCGATCGAACAAATATGTGGAGGTTTCTCCCCATGACGGATCTGGACTTCGTCGGCAAAGATCCTGAATCGAAGGACGAGGAGTGTCCTGCCACGTTCCGGGACCGCAACAGCGGTGACTTCTACCATCAAGGCCGCATCGTCACCGATCCTGAGATCATCAAGGAAGTGACCGGACACGGCGTACTCGGCGCCGACGAAGCCGTGATCTGGCAGCCCGCCCGAATGGCGGACATCCTGCAGGAAGCGGCAACCGCGTCCTACGAACAAGCACGTCAAGGGACCGGAACGCCGAGCTTCGCTGACTTGCTCGCAGGTACTACACGGTCGGCGGTGCACCTGGAGATGCGCGATACCTATCAGCCGACCGACGAGGAATTCCTCCGCTGGAAGGCCGGGGAGTCAGTCGGAAAGGAGGAGGACTGGCGGCGGTGGCTGGACCTGATCGGCTCGGCGGTCACGCGTGGGGTGAAGGTGCGGCGGGCGCGCATCGTGTCGGAGCCGGTGACGGACTACATTGCGTTCGAGCACGAGGTCACCCGCATGAACATCAAGGCCGGCGAGGAGGTACGGTGGCTGCCGCGGCGGCAGGCATATGACCTGATGCTTCCCGGCGCCGACTTCTGGATGTTCGACCAGCGACTGGTGCGCTTCAACTTCAGTGCGGGCGACGGATCCAGTCTGAAGCAGTACGAGTTCGTCTCCGATCCACGTGCCGTCGTCCAGTGCGTGGCCGCGTTCGAAATGGTGTGGGAGCGGGCGATCCCACACGAGGAATACAAGCTCGCGCGCTAGCTCACCCTGCATCACCTGCGGAATGCTGCGCCGTCGTCCGGTAGGGCGGAGGGGGCGGGTCAGGACGGCCAGTTGGGGGTGCGCTTTTCGGTGAAGGCGGCGATGCCTTCGCGGCGGTCGGCGGAGAAGGCCGCGGTGCGCCAGGCGTTCTCTTCGAGGTCGAGGCCGGCGTCGAGGCCGACGCCGCCGCCGAGGCGGAGGGCGCGTTTGGCGGCGCGGACGGCGACCGGGGAGTTCTGCGCGATCACGGCGGCCAGGGCCAGGGCCTCCTCGCGGGCCGTGCCCGCCGGGACCTTGCGGTCGGCGAGGCCGTAGTCGAGGGCCTCCTCGACGCCGAGGCGGCGGCCGGTGAAGACGAGGTCGGCGGCCCTGCCGGGGCCGAGGCGGCGCAGTGCGAGCTGGGTTCCGCCGCCGCCGGGGACGAGGCCGACCCTCACCTCCGGCAGCCCGAACACGGCCGTCTCGTCCGCGACGATCAGGTCGGCGGACAGCGCGAACTCGCAGCCGCCGCCGAGCGCGAAGCCGTGCACGGCCGCGATGACGGGCTGCGGCAGGTTCAGCACGCCGCCGAACGCGGCCCGGAAGACCGGCCGCTGCGCGAAGATCTCCTCGTCGGTCATCGCGTTGCGTTCCTTGAGGTCCGCGCCGACGCAGAACGCCTTCGCACCGGCCGCGCTCAGCACCACCGCGCGGACGCCCGCGTCCGCCGCCACCTCGCCGCACACGTCCGCGAGGCGCCGCGCCATCGCCGTCGACAGGGCGTTCAGCGCCTCGGGCCGGTCCAGCACGATCTCCGCGACGTGCCCGTCGCGCCGCAGCGTCACACCATTCATGGCCAGCACCCTAACGAGCGTCCGGTGTGTTCCCGCACGGCGCCCGGCATCGGGGCCGGGGGTGGGGTTGGATGGGAGGGGTGAACTCAGCTTATGGGGATCTTGAGCGGCCGCCGTTGCACGAGGGGGCGCTGCGGCGGGCGCTGGTCCGGGACGGCGGGCTGTGGCGGGAGATCCGGGTCGTGGACGAGACGGGCTCCACCAACGCCGACCTCGCGGTGCGGGCCCGGGAGGGCGCCCCGGAGGGGACCGTGCTGGTCACCGAGGTGCAGACGGCGGGCCGGGGCCGGCTGGGGCGGACGTGGACGGCGCCGCCGCGGTCCGGGCTGATGTTCTCGATGCTGCTGCGGCCCGCCGTGCCGGTGCCGGTCCTCGGGTGGGCGTCGCTGCTGACGGGGGTCGCCGTCGCCACGGCCATCAGGAGAATGACCGCCTGGTCGCAGCAGGGGGAGCGGTTCCTCGGCGCGAGGGACGACGTGACCGTGGACGCCCGGCTGAAGTGGCCCAACGACGTGCTCGTCGGGGACCGCAAGCTCGCCGGGATCCTCGCCGAGAAGGTCGACGGCGGCCTGGTGATCGGTGTCGGCCTCAATGTGGGGCTGCGGGAGGACGAGCTGCCGGTGCCGACCGCGACGTCCCTGGCCATCGAGGGCGCGCCGCTGAGCGACCGGGCGCCGCTGCTGCGCGCGATCCTGCGCGAGTTCGCCACCTGGTACCGGGAGTGGACGGCGCTGGAGGGTGATCCGGAGCGCAGCGGCCTGCGTACCGCCTACCGGGACCTGTGCGCGACGCTCGGGCGCGAGGTCCGGGTGGAGCTGCCCGGCGGCGAGCGGCTGACCGGGACGGCGCGGGACGTGGACGGGACGGGGCGGCTGGTGGTCGCGGCGGCGGGCGGGGAGCGCGCGGTCAGCGCGGGCGATGTCGTGCACGTCCGGTGAACGGGGAACGGCGATCCGCGGTCCGGACGTTGATCCGATTGCTGATCTGCGACGATATGTCCTGGTACCGAGGTGGGACGCCGCCGCCCCGGCCCGGGGCGGCGGCGGACTGAGGGGCGGAGAATGGCGGCCGGATTGCCGGATCCGAAGGAGATCGAAGAGCTCCTGCTCGGAGGCGAGCTGCGGTACAACCGCGTCGACGCCGTCCGGCTGTCCGGGGTGTCCCGGGAGTTCGCCGGCCGGATATGGCGGGCGTTCGGCTACCCGTCGATGCCGGACGAGGCGATCGCCTACACCGAGGGCGACATCGCGGCCCTGGACCGGCTCCGCCGGCTGGTGGACGACGGGATCCTGGACGAGGACGGCGTGATCCGGCTCGTCCGCGCGTTCGGGCAGACGATGACCCGGCTCGCGGAGTGGCAGGTGAACCTGCTGCGCAGCATGCTGACCCCGGACCCGCACGACACGCCGTCCGCCGAGGCGGTCGACACGGTCGTGGAGATCGCGGAGAAGCACATCGGCGAGTTCGAGCCGCTGGTGGTGCACGCCTGGCGGCGCCAGCTCGCCGCCGCCGGGACGCGGGCGCTGGCCGGGGCGGCGACGCGGGAGAACGGCGACCCGGCGGGCCGGCCGATGACCACGGTCGGTTTCGCGGACATGGTGTCGTTCACGCAGGTCAGCCGGGAGCTGGAGGAGATCGAGCTGGCCCGGGTGGTGGAGTGGTTCGAGGAGACCGCCGCCGACATCATCGCCTCCTGCGGCGGCCGGCTGGTGAAGACGCTCGGCGACGAGGTGCTGTTCAGCGCGGAGACTCCGCAGGTCGGCGCGGAGATAGCGCTGACGGTGGCGGCGGCGATCCAGGACGAGACGGAGGTCCCGGACGTGCGGGTCGGCGTCGCGTACGGGCCCGTCCTGCCGCTGATGGGCGACGTGTTCGGCACGACGGTGAACCTCGCGGCCCGGCTCACCTCGCTCGCCCGTCCGGGGGCCGTCGTCATCGACAGTGAGCTGGCGGCGCAGCTTGAGGGGGAACCGGCCTACCAGGTGACGCGGATCGTGCGGCGCCCGGTCCGCGGCCTCGGCATCGTCCAGCCGTACGTGCTGCGCCGCAAGACCGGGCGGGAGCCGGAGCCGGAGACGCCGTAGGGCTCAGACGGGGCTGGGGCCGTCCTCGCCGGGCGAGCCGGTGAGGCGCTGCAGGTAGTTCTGCTCGCCGAGGGCCTCGACGAGGCCGAGTTCGGTCTCCAGGTAGTCGATGTGCTCTTCCTCGTCGGCGAGGATGTCCTCGAAGATCCGGGCGGAGGTGATGTCGCCGCGCGAGCGCATCAGTTCGATGCCGGGACGCAGCCGGGCGACGGCCTCCAACTCGACCTCCAGGTCGGCCTTGAGCTGCTCGAAGACGGTCTGCCCGATCCGCAGCGTGCCGAGCTTCTGGTAGTTCGGCAGGGCCTCCAGGAACAGGATCCGGTCGGTGAGCCGCTCGGCGTGCCGCATCTCGTCGAAGGACTCGTCGCGGGTGTGCTTGGCGATACGGGTGAAGCCCCAGTTCTCCTGCATCTTGGAGTGCAGGAAGTACTGGTTGATCGCCGTGAGCTCCGCGGTGAGCTGGTCGTTCAGCAGCGCGATGATGTCCTTGTCGCCTTCCATGCCCTCCATGCTTCCACGGCGGCCGGTTCAGGGCGTCGATAACCCGGATACGGCGCGTGTCCGCGTGGCGGGGGCGCTCAGGCGGCGGTCGGCGGCGCGGTCCCCTCGGCGGCGACGGGCCCGGTCGGCTCGGACGCGGCGGACGGGACGGGCTCGGGGACGGCCGTCAGCGCGAGCGGGCCGCCGGTCAGGGCGTCCGCCAGTTCGTTCGCCGTCCGGTACTCGCTGACCATGGTGTGGATGCGTTTGGTGCACATGCCGCAGCCGGGCTTGAAGCCGCACGCGGACTTGACGGCCTTGGCGGTCGTGCAGCCGCTCGCCATGCAGCCGTGTACGTCATCTTCGGTGATGGCGTTGCAGATGCAGACGTACATGCCGGTAGGGGACCTTCCGTGCGGCTCATACGGGCTCGACGCGCCTCACCCCGGGACGCTTAGGGCGCCCTCATTAAGGTTAGGCTCCCCTAATGTAGTTCACGAATGTCCGTTCTGGCCAGTGGGGTCCCGATCGGTGTGAGCCACCCCTCACGGGGAAGGGCTTCCCGCGTGCGCCGCCGGGTCCCGCGCCGCGGGGCCCGGCGCGGCATGGACGGGAGGCGGGACAGTGGCACAGGTTTGGCCGGGCGACCCCTACCCCCTCGGGGCCCGGTTCGACGGTGCGGGGACGAACTTCGCCGTCTTCTCCGAGGCGGCCGAACGGGTGGAGCTGTGCCTGTTCGACGGGCCGGCGGGCGACGGCGAGGAGACGCGGTTCCCGCTCCCGGAGGTGGACGCGTTCGTCTGGCACGGCTATCTGCCGGGCGTCATGCCGGGCCGCCGGTACGGGTACCGGGTGCACGGGCCGTACGAGCCGCGGAGCGGGCGGCGCTGCAACCCGGCGAAACTGCTCCTCGACCCGTACGCGCAGGCCGTCGAGGGGGCGGTCGACCGGGACGAGTCCTGCTTCGGCTACCGCTTCGGCGACCCGTGGTCGCGGGGCGACGCCGACTCCGCGGCCCACACGATGCGGTCGGTGGTCGTCAGCCCGTACTTCGACTGGGGGGACGACCGCCCGCCGCGCATCCCGTACCACGAGACGGTGATCTACGAGGCGCACGTCAAGGGCCTCACCGCCCGGCATCCCGGCGTCCCGCGGGCGCTGCGCGGCACGTACGCGGGCCTCGCCCACCCGGTGATCATCGATCATCTGCGGTCGATCGGGGTGACGGCGGTGGAGCTGATGCCCGTCCACCAGTTCGTCCACGACGACGCGCTGACGAGCCGCGGCCTGCGCAACTACTGGGGCTACAACACCATCGGCTTCTTCGCGCCGCACAACGAGTACTCGTCGTCGGGGCAGCGGGGCGAGCAGGTGCTGGAGTTCAAGGCGATGGTGAAGGCGCTGCACGAGGCGGGCATGGAGGTGATCCTGGACGTCGTCTACAACCACACCGCCGAGGGCAACCATCTCGGGCCGACGCTGTCGTTCCGGGGCATCGACAACGCCTCGTACTACCGGCTCGTCGACGGAGACCCCGGCTACTACATGGACACGACGGGCACCGGGAACAGCCTGCTGATGCGCAGCCCGCACGTCCTGCAACTGATCATGGATTCGCTGCGGTACTGGGTGACCGAGATGCACGTGGACGGGTTCCGGTTCGACCTCGCGGCGACGCTGGCCCGCGAACTGCACGAGGTGGACCGGCTGGCGGCGTTCTTCGACCTCGTCCAGCAGGACCCGGTGGTCTCGCAGGTGAAGCTGATCGCCGAGCCGTGGGACATCGGGGAGGGCGGCTACCAGGTCGGGAACTTCCCGCCGCTGTGGACGGAGTGGAACGGCCAGTACCGCGACACCATGCGCGACTACTGGCGCGGGCAGCCGGGCGTGATGCCCGGCTTCGCGTCCCGGCTGACGGGCTCGTCCGACCTGTACGCCGATGACGGGCGCCGCCCCATCGCCTCGATCAACTTCGTGACATGCCATGACGGGTTCACGCTGAACGACCTCGTCTCCTACGACGGCAAGCACAACGAGGCGAACGGGGAGGGCAACAGGGACGGCACCGACGACAACCGGTCGTGGAACTGCGGCCATGAGGGCCCGACAGACGACCTGGGCATCGTCGCACTCCGCGAACGCCAGAAACGCAATTTCCTGACCACGCTGTTCCTGTCGCAGGGCGTCCCGATGCTGCTGCACGGCGACGAGATAGGCCGAACCCAGGGCGGCAACAACAACGCCTACTGCCAGGACAGCGAGCTCTCCTGGGTCGACTGGACGGGCCTGCGCGACGACACCTTTTTCGACGAACGCGGCCCGCTGCTCGACTTCGTCCGGCGGCTGTCGAAGCTGCGGACCGAGCATCCGGTGTTCCGGCGCCGGCGGTTCTTCGTCGGTGGCCAGGGGACGAAGCCCGCCCACCAGGCCGCCCGCGGCATGGAGCAGGCCGAAGCGGAGGCCGAGGAACTGCCCGACCTGGTCTGGTTCACCCCGGACGGCAGGGAGATGGCCGAGGAGGACTGGTCGGCGGGCTTCAACAAGTCGCTGAACGTGTTCCTGAACGGCGACGCGATCGGGGAGCCCGACCGGCGCGGGCGGCAGGTCCGGGACGCCTCGTTCCTGCTCCTGTTCAACGCGCACGACGGGGACCTGGTGTTCACGCTTCCGCCCGCCGTGTACGGGCAGCTGTGGGGCAAGGTGCTCGACACCGCCGACCCGCTGCTCGCCGAGGAGGAGTCGCCGGTCGTGAAGGCCCGCGAGAGCGTCCCGGTCCACGCCCGGTCGATCCAGGTCCTGCGCCGGGTCTGAGGACGATGCCCGCCATGCACCCGACGACGTGACCACGCCATGCACGACGACATGCACGCCGAACCCGTTCCCGAGGACCCGCTCCCCGCCGACCCCCCAGAGGAAACCGTGTCCGAAGACCACAGCGCCGAGACCGCCGTACCCGCCGAGGACGCTCTCGCCGCACCGCCGTCCGGTACCTACCGCCTCCAGCTCCGCGGCACGCCCGAGGGGCGCTTCGGATTCGCCGAGGCCGCCGCGCTCGCTCCCTACCTGGCGTCCCTCGGCGTGTCCCATGTCTACCTGTCGCCGGTGTTACAGGCCGCGCCAGGGTCCGCGCACGGCTACGACGTCGTCGACCACTCCCGGCTCTCGGAGGAGCTGGGCGGGCCGGAGGCGTTCGGCGCCATGGCGACCCGGTTCCGCGCGCACGGCCTGCGGGTGCTGGTCGACGCCGTCCCGAACCACATGGCGATCCCGGAGCCGCACGAGCTGAACCTGCCGCTCGCGGAGGTCCTCGCGGACGGTCCGCGCTCGCCCTTCGCGAAGTGGTTCGACATCGACTGGGACGCGGGCGGCGGACGGGTCGTCCTGCCCGGTGAGGGGGAGCCCAACTACCGGCGGTTCTTCGACATCTCCGGGCTGATCGGGCTGCGGCAGGAGGACCCGGAGGTCTTCCGGCGCACGCACGGGCTGCTGCTGGGCCTGGTCGAGCAGGGCCTCGTGGACGGCCTGCGCATCGACCATCCGGACGGGCTCGCCGACCCGCGCGGTTACCTGCGCCGGCTGGCGGAGGCGGCGCCGGACCGCTGGCTGCTCGTCGAGAAGATCACCGAGGGGGAGGAGCGGCTGCCGCCGGACTGGCCGTGCGCGGGCACCACCGGCTACGACTCGCTCGGCATGGTCGGCGGGCTGTTCCTCGACCCGGCGGGGGAGAAGCCGCTCACCGACTACTACGTGTCGCTGACGGGCAATCCGGCCGAGTTCGAAGAGGTCGAGCGTGAGGCCCGCCGGTATGCCGCCACACACGGGCTGAAGCCGGAGATCGACTGGCTCTTGCGCGTCCTCCGGCGGGTTGTGGGCGAACACCGGCCCGGCTTGGAGCGAGCCTTGTTCGAGTTGCTCGTCGCCATGCCCGTCTACCGCGCCTATGTCGTGCCGGGTGAGGACGCACCGCAGCAGGCCGTGGACGTCCTGAACGAGGCCGCTCGACGGGCTCGCGCCCATCTGCCCGAGCACCTGCATGACGACGTGGAGGCCGTCGTAGACCTGGCATTGGGACGTGGTGAGCGCACCGACGCCGAGTTCATCGTCCGGTTCCAGCAGACGTCGGCGCCGCTCGCGGCGAAAGGCGTGGAGGACACGGCTTTCTACCGGTGGAACCGCATGGCCGCGCTGAACGAGGTGGGCGGCGCCCCAGGGCGGTTCTCCGTCAGCCCAGAGGACTTCCACGCGCACTGCATCAGGCTCGCGCGCGATTGGCCGTTGACGATGACAACGCTGTCCACGCACGACACCAAGCGGGAGGAGGACGTACGGGCCTGGCTGTCCGTGCTGGCCGAACTCCCGGGCGAGTGGGTGGAAGCGGTCGAACGCTGGCGGACATGGGGTCCGAGCCCCTCACCGCTGGAGCCCGACCTCGAATACCTCCTCTGGCAGACGCTCGTCGGCGCGTGGCCGATCACCCAGGGACGTCTGGAGGAGTTCCTCACCAAGGCGATGCGTGAGGCCAAGACCCGCACGTCCTGGATCGAGCGGGACGCCGGCTACGAGGAGGCCGTTCTCGCCCATGTGCGGGACACGCTGGCCGACGCCGACCTCGTCACCGACATGACGTCGTTCGTTGCGAAGCTGGCCCCCTACGCGCGCGTGAACACGCTGGGGCAGAAGCTCGTCCAGTTGGCGATGCCGGGAGTCCCGGACGTCTACCAGGGCTGCGAGCTGACCGGCCTGTCGCTCGTCGACCCCGACAACCGGCGGCCGGTCGACTACGGGCGGCGCCGCGAGCATCTCGCCCGGCTCGACACCGGCCGCAGGCCGAGGGAGGTCGACGACGAGAAACTGCTGGTCACCTCGCGGACGCTGCGGCTGCGCCGGGCGCATCCGCAGTGGTTCGGGCCGGGCTCGCGGCACGAGCCGGTCGCCGCGCGCGGGCCCGCCGCCGAGCACCTGATCGGGTTCGCGCGGGGCGACGCGGTCGCGCTCGCCACCCGGCTGCCCGTGGGCCTGGAGCGCCGCGGCGGCTGGGACGGCACGCGGGTGGACGTCCGCCACCAGGGCTGGCGGGACGTCCTGACCGGCTGCACGCACATGGGCCCGATCCTGGACGCGGACCGCGTCTTCGCGCATCTGCCCGTCGCGCTGCTCGTTCCCAGGGAGATCGACAGGTGAGCACCCGTTTCACGGTGTGGGCCCCGGCCGCCGGGCGCGTTGAGGTCGTGACCGGCGGCACGCGGCATCCCATGGAGGCGAAGGACTCCGGCTGGTGGGAGGCGGACGTCGCCGACGCCGGCCATGGGACGGACTACGGCTTCGCCTTGGACGGTGCGGACGAGGTACTACCCGACCCGCGTTCGCCTTGGCAGCCCAACGGCGTCCACGGTCAGAGCCGTGTCTACGACCACGAACGGTTCGCCTGGACGGACCAGCACTGGCACGGCCGTCCGCTCCCCGGCAGCGTCCTTTACGAGATGCACGTTGGCACGTTCACCCTCGAAGGGACGTTCGACGCGGCCATCGAACGTCTCGACCATTTGGTGGCGCTCGGGATAGACGCCGTGGAACTGCTGCCCGTCGCGTCCTTCCCCGGTCACCACGGATGGGGTTACGACGGTGTGCACCTCTGGGCGCCCCATGAGCCATACGGCGGTCCCGATGGATTGAAACGGTTCGTGGACACCGCTCACGCTCGCGGCCTGGCGGTCATCCTGGACGTCGTCCACAACCACCTCGGCCCGGACGGGAATCGTCTCGGGAGCTTTGGCCCGTACTTCACCGACGCCCATGCCACACCCTGGGGCGACGCGGTGAATTTCGACCAGGAGGGCTCGGACGAGGTCCGCGCGTTCGTCGTGCAGAACGCGCTGATGTGGCTGCGCGACTACCACTTCGACGGGCTGCGCCTTGACGCCGTCCACGCCATCACCGACCAGGGCGCCGTGCACATCCTCGAAGAAATGAGCCGTGCCGTGGCCGCGGAGTCCGCCCACCTGGGGCGGGAACTCTTCCTCATCGCCGAGTCCGATCTGAACGACCCGCGCCTGGTGACGTCCAGAGAGGCGGGCGGGTACGGGCTGGACGCGCAGTGGAGCGACGACTTCCACCACGCTCTGCACGCGGCCCTCACGGGTGAGCGCCAGGGCTACTACTGCGACTTCGGCTCTTTGGAAACGCTCAAGAAGGCCCTTACCAAGGTCTTCGTCCACGACGGGACGATGTCGACCTACCGGGGGCGGCGTCATGGGCGCCCGGTGAACGTCGGGGAAACACCCGCACACCGTTTCCTCGGCTTTCTGCAGAACCACGACCAAGTCGGCAACCGTGCAGCGGGCGACCGCATCGGCCCCCTTTTGCCGTCCCCAGGGCTGCTCAAAGTGGGCGCGGCACTGCTTTTGCTCGCACCGTTCACGCCGATGTTGTTCATGGGCGAGGAATGGGGCGCCTCCACCCCGTGGTGCTACTTCACCGACCATCGTGACCCTGAACTGGCCCGTGCCGTCAGCGAGGGGCGCCGGCGGGAGTTCGCGCGGCACGGCTGGGTGGACGGGGTTCCCGATCCACAGGCTGTGGAAACCTTCCGGCGTTCGGTCCTCGACTGGGCCGAGCCGGACGACCCGCACCATGCCGACCTGCTGGAATGGCATCGTTCGCTGATCGCGCTGCGCCGCGCCGCGCCCGAGCTGAACGACCCCCGGCTGACCGCGGCGAGGGTCGAGACGGACGAGAACGGGGCGCGCTGGCTGATGATGTGGCGCGGCGGCGTGTGCGTGGCGGCGAACTTCGGCGGCGTCCCCCTCGTCCTGCCGGCCGCGCCGCCGGGCGGCCGTCCCCGGCTGCTGCTCGCATCCGACCCGGCAATCCACCTTGATGCGGACGAAACCGTCGATTCCGGACCCACCTCGGTGGCGCTGCCCGGCGCGTCCGCCGCGATTTTTTCGCTGACTTCTGGACACGCGTGATGCGGCCTAGATCCGGGTTCTAACGGATATGTCGTGTTCGCAAATGTACTATGAGTGGCAAACCGCAGGTCAAGAGCGCGGCGGCAGCCGGGCAAGGGTCAAGATTGGTCATACGATCGGTTCATGACCTCAGTACTGCTCGCCGAGGACGACACGTCCATCTCCGAGCCTCTCGCCCGCGCGCTGCGTCGCGAGGGGTACACCGTCGAAGTCAGCCCGGACGGCCCGCAGGCGCTGGAGCGGGCGCTCGGCGGCGGCGTGGACCTGATCGTCCTTGATCTCGGCCTTCCGGAACTGGACGGCCTGGAGGTGGCCCGCCGGGTACGGGCCGAGGGGCATGGCGTGCCCATCCTGATCCTCACCGCCCGTGCCGACGAGGTCGACACCGTCGTCGGGCTGGACGCGGGCGCCGACGACTACGTGACCAAGCCGTTCCGGCTGGCCGAGCTGCTCGCGCGGGTGCGGGCGCTGCTGCGCCGGGGCAGCACCGAGACCCCGATCGTCCAGGGAGTGCGGATCGACGCCGAGTCGCGCCGTGCCTGGATGGGAGAACAGGAGCTCCAGCTCACCACGAAGGAGTTCGACCTGCTGCGCGTCCTCGTCCGCGACGCGGGCAAGGTCGTGACCCGCGAACAGATCATGCGCGAGGTGTGGGACACCAACTGGTGGGGTTCCACCAAGACGCTCGACATGCACATTTCCTGGCTGCGCCGCAAGCTCGGCGACGACGCCGGCAGCCCCCGCTACATCACCACGGTGCGGGGCGTCGGCTTCCGGTTCGAGCGCGGCGACTAGCACCGCCCGCCGCCGGCCGTGCGGGACGACCGGGGCCTTCCCGAGAGGCCCCCGGACGCCGCATGCCGTACGGTCCGCGGCCCCACCCTCAAAGGAGCCCTGATGAGGCGCCGACTCCTCCTGTCGACGCTCGCGGTGGCGGTGGTCGCGATCCTCCTGCTCGGCATACCCCTCGCCTACGCCGCCCACAAACTCGTCTACGAGGAGGCCGGCCGGTCGCTCGACCGGGAGGCGTCCTCCATCGCCGGCGGCGTCGGGTACGGCCTGGCCGCGCACCGGCCCTTCAACAGCGCGCTCATCGCGCGCGAATATCCCGGCCGCCACATCTCCATCACCATGCCGGACGGCCGCACGGTGACCGCCGGGCCGCCGCGCCGCGGCCGCGTCCTCAGCGCCACCGCGACCCAGGGCGCGATCCGCGTGCGGGTGTCGCGCCCGGAGCCGGAGATCCGCGACACCGCGCTGCGGCTGATCCTGCTGATCGGCAGCCTGGCGCTGCTCGGCGTCGCCGTCACCGTCGGCCTCGCGATGGTGCAGGCACGCAAGCTCCTGCTGCCGCTCCGGGAACTCGCCGAGACCGCCGACCGGCTCGGCAGCGGCAACGCCCGGCCGCGTCCCCGCCGCTACGGCATCCCGGAGATCGACCAGGTCGCCGAGGTCCTGGACCGCAGCGCCGTCCGCATCACCGACCTGGTGGTCGCCGGCCGCCAGTTCGCCACCGACGCCAGCCACCAGCTCCGCACACCGCTGACCGCGCTGTCCATGCGGCTGGAGGAGATGATCGAGGCGGCCGAGTATCCGGACGTCGTCCGGGAGGAGGGCGCCGCCGCCGTCGCGCAGACCGAACGCCTGGTCGCCGTCGTCGAGCAGCTGCTCGCCCGCGCCCGGCACGACCCGACGGGCGGCGCCGTCCCGTCCCCGATCGACCAGATCATCACCCAGCAGGTCAAGGAGTGGCGGCCCAGCTTCCGCAAGGCCGGGCGGGACGTGCGGATCATCGGCGAGCAGGGGCTCGTCGGCCTGACGAACCCCGAGAGCCTCTCCCAGATCGTCGCGACGCTGCTGGAGAACTCGCTGGCGCACGGCGCCGGCACCGTCACCATCCACACCAAGCCGGGCGCGGGCTCGGTGGTGGTCGAGGTAGGCGACGAGGGCGCCGGGATCCCGTCCGAGCTGGAGCCCCGCATCTTCGACCGCAGTGTCAGCGGCGGACACGGCACCGGCCTCGGCCTCTACCTCGCGCGTTCCCTGGCCGTGGTGGACGGTGGCCGCCTGGAACTCATCCAGTCCCGGCCCGCCGTCTTCGGCATCTTCCTGCGCCAGGCCGCAGATGCCCGCCTGGCCGAAGAACGAGTGGTCATGGGCCCAGCATGAGCCCGCCGCGGACGCGCGCCCCCGCGGCGACCCGGGGGCGTTCAGATCTCGGCGTAGTCCCCGGCGGCGTGCGAGTCGAGGGGGTGGCCCAGGCCGGATGCCGGGCCGGGGTGGAGGGTCGCCCGGCGGATGCCCGGCCCCTCCGGGATGGGGCCGGACGGGGCCTCCGGCAGGCCGGAGGCCGGGTCGACGCTCGGGGCGTCCGCCGGGAGGAACACCCACTTCTTGTACGACCAGAAGCGGAACAGCGTCGCCACGGCGGTGCCGATGACCAGCGCGATGTTGTAGAAGACCGCGCCGTCCAGCCTGAGAACGTAGTGGGAGAAGCCGATGAACAGCTCGGTGATCACCAGTCCGATGCCGTTCAGCGCGAAGAACAGCACGTACTCGCGGCCGAGGCCGGTGCGGTCGCGGTGCCGGAACGTCCAGTAGCGGTTCGCCAGGTAGGAGAACGTCGTGGCGATGATCGTCGCGACGCCGTTGGAGGTCAGCGGACCCACGTCCAGCCCCGTGTGCAGGCCGTTGCCGATCACGACAGTGATGACGAACGCGATCGCGCCCACACTGCCGAACTTGGCGATCTCCTGCACGAGGTGCGCGAACCGCCGATGAAGATTGGCGACCAGGCTCACGAAGGGGAACCGTCCTTCCGGGCTTCGTCTGCACGCCACGGCCGACGGCGCGGCGGGTGATGCGGGGCACCACGAGAATAGACGCCCGTTGCCGCGGGGACGTCGGAACATGAACGTTTCCTGCTCTCCGGACGTTCCCTGCCCGCCCGCGAGATCCTCACACACCTATGACGCCGGCGGCGGCGGATTCGTTCGGGTCCGGCGGCCGATAACCTTCTGATGTGACAGCTCAGCGCCCTCCGAGAGGGGATGCCGCCCTGGACCCGGCACGCCGCGGCGAGATGCCCGTGGTGGGAATGGCGGGCGGCGGCCAGCTCGCCCGGATGACCCAGCAGGCCGCGATCGCGCTCGGCGTGTCGCTGCGCGTCCTCGCCGGGGCGTCGGACGAGTCGGCGGCCAAGGCCGTGTCGGACGTGCGGGTGGGCGACGACCGGTCCCTCGACGATCTCCTGTCGTTCGCCAAGGGCTGCGACGTGGTGACGTTCGACCACGAGCACGTCCCGGGCCCGCACATCCAGGAGCTGGAGGGCACGGGCGTCCCGTGCCGTCCGGGTTCGGCCGCCCTGGCGCACGCCCAGAACAAGCTGGTCATGCGGGAGCGGCTCAGCGCCCTCGGCGTCCCGTGCCCCGCGTACGCGCACGTGCCGTCGTCCGATCCCGGGGCCTTCCTGGCGGCGTTCGCCGAGGAGCACGGCCGGCCGCTGGTGCTCAAGGCCACCCGCGGCGGCTACGACGGCAAGGGCGTCTGGATCGTCGACGAGCCGTCGTCCGGCCTGGTGGAGCGGCTGCAGGCGGAGGGCGTCGACCTGATGGTCGAGCAGCACGTCCCGTTCCGGCGGGAGCTGGCCGCGCTCGTCGCGCGCTCCCCGTACGGGCAGGGCGCCGCGTACCCGGTCGTGGAGACCGTCCAGGAGGACGGGATCTGCACCGAGGTGATCTCGCCCGCGCCCGGCCTGCCGGAGGACCTGGCCGCCGAGGCGCAGAGCCTCGCCCTCCGCATCGCGGAGGAGCTGGGCGTCCTCGGCCTCCTCGCCGTCGAACTGTTCGAGACCGGCACCGGGCTCCTGGTGAACGAGCTGGCCATGCGCCCGCACAACTCCGGGCACTGGACGATCGAGGGCGCCCGGACGTCGCAGTTCGAGCAGCATCTGCGCGCCGTCCTCGACCTGCCCCTCGGCTCCACCGAACCCACGGCCCCGTACACGGTCATGGCCAACGTGCTCGGCGGGGACGACCCGGACGTCTACTCCCGCTACATCCACGTGATGGCGCACGACCCGGCCGTCAAGGTGCACATGTACGGCAAGGAGTCGCGTCCCGGCCGCAAGATCGGCCATGTGACCGCGCTCGGCGCCGACCTCGCCGAGGTCCGCGAACGCGCCCGGCACGCCGCCGACTACCTGCGGTGGGGGCCTGCTGGAGGCACCGAATGAGCGGAGTGAACCGGGCGGCGTGGGGGTCGACCCCCAAAGGAGGCACGAATGAGTGAGCCGGTCGTCGGCGTGGTGATGGGCAGCGACTCCGACTGGCCCGTCATGGAGGGCGCCGCGCAGGCGCTCGCCGAGTTCGGCGTCCCCTACGAGGCCGACGTCGTGTCCGCGCACCGGATGCCGCACGACATGATCGCCTACGGGGAGGACGCGGCGGCCCGCGGCCTCCGGGTGATCATCGCGGGCGCGGGCGGGGCCGCGCACCTGCCGGGCATGCTGGCCTCGGTGACTCCGCTGCCGGTGATCGGCGTCCCCGTCCCGCTGAAGTATCTGGACGGCATGGACTCGCTGCTCTCGATCGTCCAGATGCCCGCCGGCGTGCCGGTCGCGACGGTCGCGGTCGGCGCGGCCCGCAACGCCGGACTGCTGGCGGTCCGCATCCTGGCCGCTTCCGACGAGGGGCTGCGGGCCAAGATGACGGTCTTCCAGAAGGACCTCTACGGCCAGGCCAAGGCGAAGGGCGCGCGGCTCCGCGAGAAGCTCTAGCCGCGCGGGGCCCGGCGGCGCAGGGCCCATTCGACGGCGGGGCAGCGGTTCATGACGACGTCGAGCCCGGCGTCCTTCGCGCGCCGGGCCGCCGCCTCGTCGATCACCTGGAGCGGCAGCCACACCGCCTTCGCACCGGCCGCGATCGCCTCGTCCACCGCCTGCCCGGCGTGCTCGGCGCGCCGGTACACGCCCACGACGTCCACCTCGCCGGGGACGTCGGCGAGCGACGCGTACCCCCGCTCGCCGAGCACCTCCCGCGCCGCCGGGTGGACGGGGATGATCCGCTTCCCGCGCTGCTGCATCAGCCGGGCCTGGTTGTGGACCTCGCGTTCGGGGTTGTCGCCGAGCCCGACGAACGCCCACGTCCCGGACTCGTTCAGCAGCCGCCGGATCACGTCCTGGTCGGCGAATTCGTCAGCCATGTCCACGACAACAGCTTTTGTGATCCTTTGCTTCCCCGCGGGGTCAGGGACGTCCGAGGGCCCGGTAGTTCCAGCCGGCCGCGCGCCACCGCTCGGGGTCGAGGGCGTTGCGCCCGTCCACGATGTTGCGCTCGGCGACGGCCTCCGCGAGTTCGGACGGGTCCATGGCCCGGAACTCCGCCCACTCGGTCAGCAGCAGGACGACATGCGCGCCCCGGGCCGCGGACAGGGTCGACTCGCCGTACTCCAGCGTCGGCTGGGCGCGGCGCGCGTTCCGCATGGCCTGCGGGTCGTACACCGTCACCTTGGCGCCCTGGGCCCTTATGGACGCGGCCACGTCCAGCGCGGGGGAGTCGCGGACGTCGTCGGAGTTCGGCTTGAAGGCCGCGCCGAGGACGCCGACCGTCCGCCCGGCGAACGAGCCGCCGAGCAGCTGCCGGGCGAGGTCCACCATCCGGATGCGCCGCCGGATGTTGATCTCGTCGACCTCGCGCAGGAAGGTGAGCGCCTGGTCGGCGCCGAGCTCGCCGGCCCGCGCCATGAACGCCCGGATGTCCTTGGGCAGGCAGCCGCCGCCGAAACCGAGCCCGGGGCCGAGGAACTTGCCGCCGATGCGGTCGTCGTAGGACAGCGCCTCGGAGAGCTTCGTCACATCGGCGTGCGCGGCCTCGCAGACCTCCGCCATGGCGTTGATGAAAGAGATCTTGGTCGCGAGGAACGCGTTGGCCGACACCTTCACGAGCTCCGCCGTCGGGAAATCGGCGGTGATGAAGGGCGTCCCCTCCGCGATCATCGTCCGGTAGATCTCCCGGAGCACCTTCTCCGCGTGCTCGGCCGCGCCCTGCTCACCGGGCAGCCCGGCCACGATCCGGTCGGGGTGCAGGGTGTCCTGGACGGCGAACCCCTCGCGCAGGAACTCGGGGTTCCACGCGAGCACGGCGTCGCCGCCCACCGGCGAGATCCTGGCGAGCGTCTCGGCCAGCAGGCCGGCCGTCCCCACCGGCACGGTGGACTTCCCCACGATCAGGCAGGGCCGGTGCAGCAGCGGCCCCAGCGACGCGATCGCGTCGTTCACGTAACTCAGGTCGGCGGCGTACTCCCCGGACTTCTGCGGCGTCCCCACGCACAGGAAGTGGACGTCGCCGAACTCCGCGGCCTCCTTGTAGGACGTGGTGAACCGCAGCCGTCCCGTCTCCAGCCCCCGGCGCAGCACGGGCTCCAGCCCCGGCTCGTAGAACGGCAGGTCACCGGCGGAGAGCCGGGCGATCCGCTCCGCGTCCACGTCGAGCCCGAGCACCTCGAACCCCAGGTCGGCCATGCAGGCCGCGTGGGTGGCGCCGAGGTACCCGGTTCCGATGACCGTCAGCCGGTAGGTCAAGGCGTGCTCCCTTCGATTCGCCGTCGCCGGCGTGCGGCCTCGTTGGACACGTGCCCGTTGCAGGCGGGGACCTGGGCCGTCCGCCAAGCCCTACTGGCGGGTAGCATTTGCGGTATGAGTTCTGATTTTCCCACGTATGCGCCGTCTGAGGAGCATGAGCTGCTGCGGCGTACGGTGCGTGAGCTGGCCGAGGCCAAGATCGCTCCTTTCGCGGCGGAGGTGGATGAGGAGTCCCGGTTCCCGCAGGAGGCGCTGGAGAGCCTGGTCGCCAATGACCTGCATGCGGTGCACGTGCCCGAATCGTACGGGGGTGCGGGGGCGGACGCGCTGGCCACGGTGATCGTGATCGAGGAGGTGGCCCGGGTGTGCGGGTCGTCCTCGCTGATCCCGGCGGTGAACAAGCTGGGCACGGTGCCGGTGCTGCTGGCCGGGTCGGCGGAGCTCAAGGACGCCTATCTGCCGCCGGTGGCGCGGGGGGAGGCGATGTTCTCCTATGCGTTGTCGGAGGCCGATGCGGGGTCGGACGCGGCGGGGATGAAGACCCGTGCGGTGCGTGACGGGGATGCCTGGGTGCTCAACGGCGCCAAGATGTGGATCACCAATGCGGGGGTGTCGCAGTACTACACGGTGATGGCGGTGACCGATCCGGCGGCGGGGGCGCGGGGGATCTCGGCGTTCGTGGTGGAGATGTCGGATCCGGGGGTGTCGTTTGGGGCCAAGGAGCGCAAGCTGGGCATCAAGGGGTCTCCGACCCGGCAGGTGATCTTCGATGACACCCGGATCCCGGCCGATCGGATCATCGGCGCCGAGGGCGGCGGGTTCAAGACCGCGCTGGCCACGCTGGACCATACGCGCATCACGATCGCCGCGCAGGCGCTGGGGATCGCGCAGGGGGCGCTGGACTTCGCGCTGGGGTATGTGAGGCAGCGCCGGCAGTTCGGTAGGCCGGTCGCCGATTTTCAGGGGGTGCAGTTCATGCTGGCCGACATGGCGATGCGGTTGGAGGGGGCGCGGCAGTTGACCTATCACGCCGCGGTCAAGTCCGAGCGGGCGATGCGGGGGGAGAGGGTCGCGGATCTGACGTTGGTGTCGTCGGCGTGCAAGGCGCTGGCCTCGGATGTGGCGATGGACGTCACCACCGACGCGGTTCAGCTTCTGGGGGGTTATGGGTATACGCGGGAGTTCCCGGTGGAGCGGATGATGCGCGACGCCAAGATCACCCAGATCTACGAGGGCACCAACCAGATCCAGCGCATGGTCATCGCCCGCCAACTCCTCAAGTAGTGAGGGGAGGGCCGGGGGACTCCCCTCAGAGCGGCCGGTGGGTTCTGTGGGCCCATCTCGCGGGGTCGGACTCCAGCGCGGCGCGGTCCCAGCGGCCCGGACCGGCCGCGGCCTCGTAGGTGCTCTGCAGGAATTCGAGCAGGTCGCCGTCGGGGTCCGGTGCCGTGCGCACCGCCTCGTAGGGCAGGAGGAACTGTCCGTTCTCACGGCTGTAGAAGGCGGCGGACGGACCCACCCGCTGGCCGGCGAATCCGTCGGGTTCGGGATAGGCGTAGGCGTAGAAGGCGCCCTCCTCGCCTCCACCAGGCCAGAATCCGCAGCTGCTGAGCTCCTGCGAATACGCCTCGACCATCACCCAGTCACCGCAGTTCGGCGCGCCGCCCGGATGCTCGGGCGCGTCCCGTCCGGAGAACCGGGTGCAGGCCAGATCCATGGAGCCCCAGAAGAAATGCACGGGACTGACCTTGCCGGCGAAGCGTGACCGGAACTCGCCCAGCACCCGCGATGCCTGCAGGAGCTGCCGCCAGAAAAGGTGCGCCGCCCCGGCGTCGTAGGCGGCGTGCCGGTCGTCCTCCGCGAACGGGATCGCGGGTTCGACCTCGTTCGGATGTCCCTGGATGCGCGTGCTGACGCCGAGCTCGTCCAGGAGGCCCATCGTCCGGGCGTGGAACTCCGCCACCGGCATGGGCTGGAGCCCGAACCCCCGCACGCCGCCGTCGCTGGTGCGCATCCGCAGCCGATGGTCGACGAAGTCGAACTCGATGTCGAACGCGCCCGTGCCGTAAGGGACGGTGGACGTCGTCAGCCCGCGCGGACTGACATACAGCGTCACCTGCCACCAGTGGTTCACCAGCGGCGCGTGCGCCAGCCGGATCTTCCCGACGATCTGCGTCCACATGTGCAGCGTGTCGCGGGTCTCCTGCCAGTCGGCGACCCGCAGCCGCGGCCATGCCTGTCGTTCCACCGCCATCCCCCTCAGCCGGAACCTTCCTGGGCATGCCCGTGATCCGCCTCGGCAACGCCGACCCGGAGAAAAGACTGCGGCACTTCTGCGCCGCTCCTCCAACGAGGCCGTCACCCGCCGACGCGCTCCCGGTGCCCGGGGCGCGGTCGAGCGGGCGGACCACGCCATCGCCGCCCCATGAGCGCGGCCCGGCCGCATTGACCACCGGTCGAGGAGGTCGTTGACCGGTTCCGGCAACGCGGCGATCCAGGGACGGCCGCAGGCATCCTCGTCATGGGACGCGATCAGCGCCTCGGGAGCATCAATAAGAATCCCAAGACCCCATCCGGCCGCCGATTCGGCGTTCGGTGCGGATCTCTCCAGCCTCCGGCAGCCGCACACCGGGAGCCACTGAACTGCGAGGATGCCGGGCAATGGGCCTTGGTCTTGGTTATGACCGCGCAGTGAACTCCAAATTTGACAACCGTTACAGAGCGCATCGCAAAAATTACTGGATTGGTCTTGCGTCCTGTCGCCCGATCGGTGAATATCGTGAACCAATGGTGAAGGGAACCCCGCCGCAGAGATTCGGCCTTCACCCCGCATAATTGCGGACAGGGAGAAGAGGAAACAGGGTGTCCGATCTCAGGATTCACCCGGCGCGGCTCGCCGCGACATCAGTTCCCGTGAAGATCTTCATGATCACTACCGTGCCCAGAGTTCCATGGCGACGCCGCCACCGAATTCCGGGCCGACGTCCGTGAGGGCCGTGGTCGCCGAGAGCCGCAATTACGGGGAAGTCAAGAACCCGGCCGGCAGCGCCGGAAACGCGCACTGGTAGATCATCTGCTGGCGCGGACAGATCTCCGCCGACAGATGGGCACGGACGCAAAGGGAGCGTTTCAGGTGAGCGCGCAGCTCATCGGACGCATTCCAACGGGTGAGGTCCGGCCCGGTGCGGGATGGTCACGGGGGATGCGGCGGACCATCGGGCCGATGACGGCCCAGCGGATCACGGCCATCGGAGATGGCCCCGTCCACTGATCATCGGTCAGGTCCGGCGGATGGAAACGTTCACTCACCTCCAAGCCCTGCCCGCGCGCACGGGAAGCGGCCTCACGATCACCTCGAACGCGCTCTGCGAAAAGAGCGAGACGGATCTCATGCGCGCCGCCGATACAGAGGTGCGGCGCAAGAACAGGAAGGAACAAAATGCAGATCGTTCACCGAACCGCCTTCGCGGTCATCGCCGCGGCCGTGACCGCCGGGGCTTTCGCTCCGGCGGCAATGGCCGAGACCGCGCCCATCGCGTCGAATCAGCGCAGCGCGCCGATTCAGGCCAAGGGCTACGAGCCCGGCTCCGTCGTCTATCGCGGCCCCTGCAAGGGCTGGATGAACACGAAGAAGATCAAGGGGCGCTGGTACGCCCAGGGGCTCGTCTACTCGTCCAGCGCCGCATGCTGGATGAAGCTGGAACGCAAGCACAACGGCGGAAGCTACGAGATGATATCAGACTATTACTACGTGCATGACGGCACCCAGGCCAACACCGGCTGGCACTACGACCACCGCGGTTACAAGGCGCGAGTCTGCATCCAACTCTCTACAGATTCCTCCTGGCATTGCGGTAAGGGAATCTGATACGCGGGGAAAGCGTCCTGCGAAGCGGTAGCGGCGGAAGCCCTCCATTCCGGATACGGCGGAGAGGGCTTCCGCCGCCCCGGCGGCCGTGCCTCGTGGTGCGATCGCCCCAGCGGCGGCACGCCTACCAAGACCGAGATGCTGTGCGAGTCATCCGGTCGCACATCGTTGGTCGCAAGAGTCAGGGCGTTCGTCTACGAGGAGGGTTTGCAGGGCGCGGCCGAACTCGCCCGACTGGTCCGCCAGGGTCGCCTGGCACAGGGCGCTGCCGCCGGGGCCGGCTTCCAGGGACGCGGCCATGCACAGCCATTCGCCGACCGGGTCGCGATGCAGGGCCACGGTCAGGTCGGTGTTGATGATCAGCCACTTGGACAGGTCGAGTTGGCTGCCCACCCCGGATGCGCTGTCGGCCAGGGTCAGGATCCGGGTGAGGGGCGTGTCGGTCTCGCCGGTGACCAGGGGGATGCGGGGGCGTGCCCATGTCGTGCCAGGGCCCGGCCGGTCGAAGCCGCCGTCGGTCATCCGCCACTCCATCGCGGCCAGGTAGCCGTCCACGTGGAGGTCGCCCCAAGCACCGAACGGTGGTGTCGACTCGGGGAGGGACGGCGGGGCGGGGGCGTGCACGACCGGTTCGAGGTGGGACGGGGCCATCATGATCCGCCAGGCGGAGGCGCGGACCACCGGGCGTCCCTCATGGGTGATCTCGCCTTCGAGCAGGGCGACCCTCCTGCCGGGGCGGATGATCCGGACGTTCACCTCCAGCGGGGCCACGGGGACCGGGCTCAGGATCTCGACCGTCACCCGTGCCACCCGGGTGCCGGGAACGGGGGCGTGCCGCTCGAAGGCCCGTCCGAGCAGGGCCGACACCGGGCCGCCGTGCTGCAGGTCCGGTGACCAGGGGCCGGCGGTGGCGGGTGTGCTGGTGAACCGGCCGTCCCCGCGCGGCTCGTAGAACGCCTCGGCGGGCGCGTCCCCGCTCATGCGGCCCCTCCCACGTCCATGACCGGAACTTTATTCCAGGGCGGGGCCGGTCAGGTGCAGAGCTTCGATGTCGCCGTGCCCGTCTCGATCGGGGGGGACGCGGGCGGCGACGTGCTCGGGGCCGACTTCACCTTCTTCACGCCGTCCCAGTTCGCGCCGACCATGACCTGCACACGTGACCCCAGCGACGACACCTTCTTCAGCTTGGCGCCCGGGATCGCGGCGGCGAGCGTCTTGGCGGCGTCCTCCTTGCCGGTCCCGTACCGGATCTGCGTGGTCTGCAGGCCGCGCCGCGCCACGCCCGGCACGACCGTCACCTTGAAGCCGAGGTCCCGCAGCTGGCCGCCCGCCTTCGTCGCGAGGCCGGGGGTGCCGATCGCGTTCAGGACGCGGACGGAGACGTCCTCCGGCGGCACCGCCGGCTCGTCCTCGGGCTTGTCCGTCGGGGTGGCGCTCGGCTTCGCGGTGGGCTGCGCCAGCGACTCGTCCCGCTGGAGCCTCCTGAACAGGTCGCGCGCCTTGTCCCGGTCCCACTGGACGGTCGACTGCGGGTTCGGCGCGTTCCACAGGACGACGTTGTAGTCCGGATTGGACAGCGGCACCTTCGAGAACGTGAGGTCGTCCGTCGACAGGTCCTTCATCTGGTCGGCGAGCTTCGGCAGGTTGTCGGCCAGCTTCTCGTCGACGCGCAGCGACTTCAGCGCCGCGTTCAGGAACTTCGTCGACTTCACCGGGTCACCGAGCGTCTTCGTCGACAGCGCCTGCTTCAGCATCGCCGCCATGAACTGCTGCTGCCGGTCGATGCGGCCGAGGTCGCTGCCGCCGGTCAGCGTGTAGCGGGCCCGGGCGAACGCGAGCGCCTTCAAGCCGTCCACGTGCGACTTGCCCGCCGGGAGCCTCAACCCGCTCTTGGGGTCGTTCACCGCCTGCTCGGTGCAGACGTCCACGCCGCCCAGCGCGTCCACCATGTGCACGAACCCGTAGAAGTTCACCTCGACGTAGTGGTCGATGGACATGCCCGTCACGCTCTTGATGGTGTTGACGGTGAGGTCGGGGCCGCCGAACTGGTACGCCCAGGTCAGCTTGCCCGCACGGGCCGGAACCCGCGCCCCCTTCGCGCCCTCCGACCCGTTCGACCTGTGCGCCGGGATCGTGACGTAGGAGTCGCGCGGCAGGCTCACCACCGACACGCTCTCGTGGTCGCGGGACACGTGCACCAGCAGCATCGTGTCCGAGCGCTCGCCGGCCTCGTGCCCCAGCCTCGCCGCCTTCTGCTGCGCCTTCGTCAGGCCCTCGCGCCGGTCGACGCCCGCGACCAGGATCGTCATCGCGCCCTTCGGGGCGTCCTTGCCCTTGCCGAGCCCGCCGACCGACACCTTGTCGATCATGCCGGTGACGTAGTTCTGGAACGCCCATGCGCCGCCCGAGGTCAGCAGCACGAACGCCGACATCGTCCCGGTCAGGGTCAGGAAGCGCTTCTGCCGGCGGGCGCTCATCGCGGCCCGCGGGCTGAGCGTCCGGCCGGGACGGCGCGGGCCGCGCGGGCTCTCCACCGCCACCCGCGGCGCGGGCACCCCGTCGATCGTCACGCCCTCGATGCCCGCGTCACCGTCGTCCGCCGCCGCGTGGGAGCCCGGACGCGGCCGGAAATAGCGCTCCAGCGGATCGGACTCCGGCGAGCGCCGGTCGCCGCGACCCGAGTCGTGCCCGTCTGCCATGCCGGCCGCCGCCTCCCGAAGATCACGTCCTGCCGCGAGTCCCCACCACTCTAAAGTGGGGGACACCCGTCCGTTGGCTACCTGGAGCTCGTGTCCTTGCAGTAACGTGGCGCCGTCTTGACCACACCCCGGCGGCCCGCACGCGAACCTGGGTGGCGTGGGCTGCGTCAGGCAAGCGAGCAAGAGAGAGGAAGGGGCGCCCGCCTCCGGTCTCCGGACGGCGTGCGTCCGCGAGCCCACATGAATTCGTCTCCCCATGCCCATCGCGCCATGAACCAGGAAACCCGGTACGCCGTGAAGACCCGTCCCGACTCCGGTGAACGCACCTGGCCCGCGGTATCGGTGGTGATGCCGGTCCTCAACGAGGAGCGTCACCTCGCCGACGCCGTGCGCGGCATCCTCAGCCAGGAGTACCCCGGCGAGCTGGAGCTCGTGCTCGCGGTCGGGCCGTCCCGTGACCGCACCGAGCAGATCGCCCGCGAGCTCGCCGCCGGGGACCCGCGCGTCCTCGTCGTCGCCAACCCGACCGGGCGCACCCCGCAGGGCCTCAACATCGCGATCAAGGCCTCGCAGTACTCGATCATCGTCCGGGTGGACGGGCACTCGCTGCTCCCCGCCGACTACGTCCGGGCCGCCGTCGAGACGATGGAGGAGACCGGCGCCGACAACGTCGGCGGGATCATGGCGGCCGAGGGCATCACCCCGTTCGAGAAGGCCGTGGCGTGCGCGATGACGTCCAAGCTCGGCGTCGGCAACGCCCGGTTCCACACCGGCGGCGAGGCGGGCGAGGTCGAAACCGTCTACCTCGGGACGTTCCGCCGCAGCGCGCTGGACCGGGTCGGCGGCTACGACGAGACGTTCACCCGCGCCCAGGACTGGGAGATGAACCACCGCATCCGGCAGACCGGCGGCCGGGTCTACTTCACCCCGCGGATGCGCGTCACCTACCGCCCGCGTCCCAACCTGCGGGCGCTCGCCAAGCAGTACTTCCACACCGGGCGCTGGCGGCGCGTCGTCGGACGCGAGCACCAGGGGACGCTGAGCCTGCGCTACCTCGCGCCGCCGATCGCCGTGGTCGCGATGGCGGCGGGCGCGGCCGCCGGGCTGTTCGGGTTCTGGCCGGGCTGGATCCTGCCGGGCGGGTACGCGGCCCTGATGGTCGCGGGCGCGGCCGTGGAGGGCCGCGGGCTGCCGCCGGCGGCCTGGATGCGGCTGCCGCTGGTGTTCGCCACCATGCACGTGACGTGGGGCGTCGGCTTCCTGACCAGCCCGCCGCGGCTCGGCCAGCCCGCCCCGGCCAAACCCGGCGAGTCCGTCCAGTAGCGGGCGGGGGCTGTCCGGTAGCGGGCAGAGGACACATTCCGCCTCGAACCGGCGTGCGCTCCCGTCAGTCCCGGGATTAGGTTTGGCGGGATCTGCCCGCCGCCCCCGAGCCCGGGAGGGTGACCATGTCCAACGGAGCGCGCCATGGCCTCGGTGTGCTGACCGGCCTCGTCCTGACGCCGGTCACCGCCCTGTGCCTGCTGTACGGCGGATCCAAGCTGAGGATGATCTACGCCTACACCCTCGCGAGGTTCCAGGGCTATCACGGGAAAGAGCTGTGGATCACCATCGCGGTCTTCCTGGTGGCGATGGTCCTGCTCGGCCTCGCGGCGGGTTCCCGGCTGTCGCCGGTCGCCTCACTCGTCCCCGGGGCCGTGTACACGGTCATCGGGGTCATCTGGTTCCTCTCCCCGCGCTGGGCGCTGAGCCATCCCGGTGTCGGCGTCCTGCCGAGGGATCTGGACCGCGGCTACGCGATGCTCGGGCCGTCCGGTGTCTTCTTCCTGCTCGGCGTGCTGCTCCTCGTGGCGTCGCTGGCGCCGTCGCGGTGGAGGGCCCGCGCCGCCGCCGGTGCCGCGCCGGCCTTCGGCGGGCCGCCGCCCGCGCCGATGGGCCCGCCGCCCATGCCAGGCGCTCCGGCGCCCATGGGAGCGCCGCAGGCGCCGCCGGTGCAGAGCCCGTCGTGGCAGGGGGCGCCGCAGTACGGTGCGCCGCCCGCTCCGCCCGCCGCGTCCAATCCGCCTCCGCTCCCGGCCGGATCTCCCGCGCCGCCGCGCGGGGAGAGCAAGCCCGAGCCGTCCATCGACAGCGGCCCGGACGACGACGGGCCCGGCGAGTGGACGCGGGTGTACGGCGGTAAGGAGTAGCCCTCAGACGGCCGCGAGGACGCCGGGGACGTCGTTGACCACCATCGCGTCGAACCCGGCGGCCGCGTAGGCCGGCGCCGCCTGCGCCGACGGGCACCAGGCGACCGTCTCCAGGCCCGCCTTGTGCGCCACGTCCACGCAGCGCTCCAGCGGACGCAGCCGCGTGTCGGGGTGGTCGATGCCGCACGACCCGGTGTGGACGGCGACGACGTCCAGGCCGAGGCCGGCGGCGGCCGGGACGGCGTGCCACAGCGGGAACCGCAGCCACGTCAGCAGTCCCAGCGGGACGCCCGGCAGCTCCTCGCGCAGGAACGTCAGCAGCGACGGGTCGAACGAGGTGACGAGCAGCGGACGCCGCCTCGCCTCCCGTTTCAGCACCGGGACGAGCAGCGCGCCGGTGCGGCGGGACGGCTCGTCCAGCGCGTCCTCCAGGACGGTCTTGACGTCCACGTCCACCGCCACGTCGGCCGGCAGCGCGTCGAAGATCTCGGTGAGCAGGGGCAGGCCGCTCGCCGTGGCGGGCAGGTCGACCAGGTGGTCGCCGGTCGCGGTCGTCGGGTCGTGCCGCAGGACGAGGTGGTCGTCGGCGGTGCGCGTCACGTCGATCTCGACCCACGACAGGCCCGCCTCGACGGCGGCCAGCATGGACGGCAGCGTGTTCTCGGCGACCGGGGCCGCGGCGCCGGGCGGCGTGAGATCGCCCGACCCGTAGCCGCGATGGCCGATGACCGTGGGGGTGTTCGCGAAGATCAAGGGTTCACCTCGGTGGCGAGATGTTCGGCGATGACGGCGTCGAGGGGCTGGGTGACCTTGAGGTTGCGCTCGCTGCCCTCGACGACCCGGATGGGGACGCCCGGCAGGTAGCGGTGCACGATCCCGCAGTCGTCGGTGGCCCGCAGATCCGGGTCGGCGAGCGCCAGCTCGTACGCCTTGCGGATCGTGCCGAGCCGGAAGCCCTGCGGGGTCTGGAACCGGCTCAGTGCCGCCCGCGGCGGCATCGAGACGACCAGGCCGTCCTCCACCACGACGATCGTGTCGGACGACGGGATGCCCACCGCGACGGCCTCGTGCGCGTCCAGCGCGTCCAGCACGCGGTCGATGGTCGGGCGGTCGACGAACGGGCGGGCCGCGTCGTGGAACAGGACGCGGACGTCGTCCGGACGTCCGTCCAGCACGCGCAGCGCCGCGACCGTGGAGGCGGTGCGGGTGTCGCCGCCTTCGATCACGGCGGCCGTCTTGCGGAACGGCGCGGCGATCGCGGCGGCGTCCCGCAGATGCCCGGCCGCCATCACGACGATGATCTCGTCGATGCCGGGATGCGCGTCGAACGCGCCGATCGCGTGCGCCAGGATGGGCCGCCCGCCGACCTCCACGAGCTGCTTGGGGCGTCCGGCGCCCATGCGTTCGCCGACCCCGCCGGCGAGGACCACCGCCACCGTCCGCGTCGCCATGTCTCTTCGGTCTCCCCGACAATCCGTTCCGGGCACCCGGCCACGCTCAACGTACCGGACGGTTCCCGGGGCGGGCCGCGGGAGCGGCTCGATCCCGCCCCCAGCGCGCGGGATCGAGTATGGTTACCTCGCCGTGCGGGTTCGCACAGGCGGTATCGGCGCCGCTCGGCCACGTGCCGGTCACGGTCCTCGCGCTCCGCCACGACGATGTCGTGCACCGTGCCCGCGAGGGGCTCGGCCCGCTCCCGTTCGCGTACGCCGCGCCGGCCGCCTACGGTGGCGTCCTGCCCGGCGGCGGGAGCGTCGTCGCGCGGGCACGGATCGGTCGCGGTGGCGGCGGCGTGGTAGTCGACCTTGGAGAAAGAGGAAGCATGATCGGCATGGTGCTGGCGGCGGGTGCGGGCCGGAGGCTGCGGCCCTACACCGACACCCTCCCCAAGGCCCTGGTTCCGGTGGACGGCGAGACCACCATCCTGGACATCGCCCTCCGCAACCTCGCCGAGGTCGGGCTGACCGACGTCGTCATCGTCGTCGGCTACTGCGCGGGCGCCGTCGAGGACCGCAAGGCCGCCCTTGAGGAACGGTACGGCGTGAGCATCACGCTGGTTCACAACGACAAGGCCGAGGAGTGGAACAACGCCTACTCCATGTGGCTGGCCCGGGAGCACTTCTCCAAGGGCGTCCTCATGGTCAACGGCGACACGGTCCATCCGGTGAGCGTCGAGAAGACGCTGCTGGCGAACCGCGGACCGGACATCCTCCTTGCCGTGGACGATGTGAAGACCCTTGCCGACGAGGAGATGAAGGTCATCCTCGACGGGGAGGGCCACCTGAAGACCATTACCAAGCTGATGGACCCGTTCACCGCGAACGGCGAGTACATCGGCGCCACCCTGATCGAACCCGCCGTCGCCGGGCCGCTGGCGGACGCCCTCAAGGCCACCTGGGAGCGCGACCCCGACCTGTACTACGAGGACGGCTACCAGGAGCACGTGAACCGCGGCGGACGCATCGGCGTCGCGCCGATCGGCGAGGTCGAGTGGGTCGAGGTCGACAACCACGACGACCTGGAGAAGGCCCGCCGGATCGCCAAGGGCTACTGACGCCGTCCGGGCCGGCAAACGCGGGACGACCCGAGCGAGGAGGCACATGCCCCTGCTGACGCGGATGCTCAACGCGCCGCTCTCCATCGATGTGCGGCGCGGTGCCGTCGCGGCCCTCGGCGAGCTGCTCGCCGACCGGCGCATCGTCACCGAGGGGAGGGTGGCGATCGCGGTCGGTCCCGGCCAGGGCGACCAGATCGCCGAGCATGTCAGGCCGTCGCTGTCGGCCTGCGAGGTGTACCAGGTCGAGGGCGGCACCGTGGACGCGGCCGTCGCGCTGGCGGCCAAGCTGCGCGCCGGGTCGTACGAGGCCGTCGTCGGGATCGGCGGCGGCCGGACGATCGACGCGACCAAGTACGCGGCGACGCTGTCGGGCATCCCGATGGTGTCGGTCGCGACGAACCTGTCCCACGACGGGATCTGCTCGCCGGTCGCCTCGCTCGTCCACGACGGCGGCAAGGGCTCGTTCGGCGTGGTGATGCCGCTCGCGATGATCGTCGACCTCGACTACGTGCGCGCCGCGCCCGAACGGCTCGTCCGCGCCGGGATCGGGGACGTGCTGAGCAACTTCTCCGCCGTGGACGACTGGCTGCTCGCGGCGCAGGAGTGCGGCGAGCGGGTCGACCGGATGGCGCTCACCGTGGCGCGCACCGCCGCCGAGGCGCTGCTGCACCAACCGGAGTCGATCGAGTCCGACCGGTTCCTGACCGTCCTCGCCGAGAGCCTGGTGCTGTCGGGGATGTCGATGGCGTTCGCGGGCGACTCGCGTCCCGCGAGCGGCGGCGACCACGAGATCCTGCACGCCATCGACCACCTGTACCCGGGCACCGCCAACCACGGCGAGCTGGCCGGGATCGGCACCGCGTTCTGCTACCACCTGCGCGCGACCCGCCTCGGGACGGGTGAGGACCGGCTGCGCGAGGTCCTCACCTGCCTCGGCCGGCACGACCTGCCCCGGCTGCCCGGCGACATCGGGCTGACGGTCGACCAGTTCGCCGAGGCCGTGCTGTACGCGCCGCAGACCCGGCCGGGCCGCTACACGATCTTGGAATATCTCAGCCTCGACAAGGACGAGACCCGCAAGGCGGTGGAAGAGTATGTCCAGGCCCATGGGGGCTGAACTCCCCGGGCAGAGCGACTCCGCGGAACCTCCAGGCGACCACCGTCCGCACCGCAAGGGCGCGAAGGTCGCCGACATCCGCCGGTACGGGCAGCCGCCCGGCCTGAAGGACCGGCGCAACGAGGAGCACTGGGCCGGCCGCCTCTACATGCGGGACCTGTCCCCCTACTTCGCGTGGATCGCGCTGCGGCTCGGCCTCAGCCCGAACCAGCTCACCTACCTGATGATGCTCAGCGGCGTCGTCGCGGGCGTCGTCGTGTCGCTGCCCGTCACCGAGCTGTGGACCGCGATCGGCGGTGCCGTCCTCATCCAGGTCTACCTGCTGCTCGACTGCGTGGACGGTGAGGTCGCCCGCTATCTGAGGCAGACGTCGGTGGCGGGGGTGTTCCTCGACCGCATCGGGCACTACCTGTCCGAGGTGTCGCTGCTCGTCGGGCTCGGGTTCATGGCCCAGGGCGGCTGGGAGAACGGCGGCTGGGTGGAGCTCGGTCTCCTCGCCGCGCTCGGTGCCGCGCTGATCAAGGCGGAGACCGACAACGTGGTCGTCGCGCGGGCCAAGTCGGGGCTGCCCGCCGACCCGTCCGGCGGCGACCGGGCGCTGCGTCCCCGCTCCACCGGCATCGCGCTCGCCCGGCAGGCCGTGTCCATGCTGCGCTTCCACCGGATCATCGGTGCGGTCGAACTCTCCCTGCTGATCGTCGCGGCGGCCGTGATCGACACCGTGCTCGGCACCGCCACCCCGGCCGCGGTCCGCGTCCTGACGGTCGCGGTGGCCGCCGTCGCGGTGCTGCAGACCCTGCTCCACCTGGTCAGCATCCTGGCCTCCCGGAGGCTGAAGTGAAATCCTTCGTAGACGGGGACGCTGTGGACCCGCGAGAGCAAGATCTTGGGCCCCGCGCAAGCGGGGATGTTCCGCTGTCAGTCGTGGTCTTGACCATGGGCAATCGGCCTGCGGAATTGGCTCGTGCGGTTCGCAGCGTCCTCGACCAGGAACATGTCGACGTCGAGGTCGTGCTCGTCGGTAACGGTGTCGCGGGCGACTGGTCACCAGGGGATGACCCGGTCTTCGAAGACAAGCGCGTGGTACTGATCCGCCTGCCCGCGAACGTCGGCATCCCGGCGGGACGCAACCGGGGTGTGGAGGCGTCCAGCGGCGATGTGATCCTGTTCCTGGACGACGACGGCTGGTACCGCTCCACCCGCCTCGGCGTGCACCTGCGCGACCGGTTCTCCGCCGAACCGGACCTCGGCGTCGTCTCGTTCCGCGTCCGCGACCCCGAGGGCGGGCGCGGTGAACGCCGGCACGTTCCGCGGCTGCGCGCCGGCGACCCGGAACGCTCGTCCGCGGTGACCACGTTCCTGGGTGGCGCCTGCGCGATCCGCCGTACCGCGTTCGATGCCGGCGGCGGCCTCCCGGAGGACTTCTTCTACGCCCACGAGGAGACAGACCTCGCCTGGCAGATCCTCAACGCCGGCTACCGCATCGTCTACGACGCGTCCGCGGTCATGTTCCACCCCGCCGTCCTGCCGACGCGGCACGACATGTTCTACCGCTACAACGCCCGCAACCGCGTCTGGCTGGCCCGCCGCAACCTCCCGTGGCCGCTGGCGCTCACCTACCTCGCCGTGTGGGTCGGCATGACCGTCCTGCGCGAACGCAGGCCGGGCGCCCTCAAGCCGTGGTTCAGGGGCTTCGTGGAGGGCTGGCGCAAACCCGCCGGTCCCCGCCGCCCCATCTCCTACCGCACCGCCTGGCGCATGACCCGCACGGGACGTCCCCCCATCATCTGACCCGCGAAGGGCCCGTGGAGGGAAGGTGTTCTAGGGCCTGACGCCGAGGGAGACGCAGATGAGCCTCGTCAGTTCGGCGGTGATGTCGTCCAGGGGGATGTCCTGGTCGCGGGCGGACCAGTGGTGGACGAGGTTGTTGACCGCGCCGATGATGGCGATCATGGTGAGCCGGTAGTCGCGGTCGATGGCCTCGCCGCGGCCGACGGCCTCGCGGACCATCTCGATCAGGGCGTCCTCCCACCGGGCGCGCCAGCGGAAACGGTGCCGCTCCAGCCCGGCGCTGACGCCGATGACCTCGACGAACGCGATGCGGGCCCAGCGGGGGTCGCTTGCCGTGACGGTGACGAACGCGTGGACGGCGCGTCCGACGCGGGCCCGGAGATCGGCGTCCGCCGCCTCGGCGTAGGCGGCGGCGAGGGCCTGCGCCGCGCGTTCGTTGATGGTGCTGTGCAGGGTGGTGAGGAGTTCCTCGCGTCCGGAGAACTCCTCGTAGAAGTTGCGGGTCGAGACGTTCGCCGTCGCGCACAGCCGCTCGATGGACGTCGCCGCGTAGCCGCGCGTCCCGAACAGTTCGAGCCCGGCGGCCAGCAGCCTTTCCCGCCGCTCGGCCCGGCGTTCCTCCGCCGAGCGGCCGCCGTAACTGCGCTTGGGCGCGGGGTTCCGGCCGCTCATCGGATCTCCGTTCACCCGTGCGTGCGAAAGGGGGCCTCGTCAGCCTAACTCTCGCGGGCGGGCGGCTCTCCCCCTCGTGCGGCGGCTACGCCTTCGGCGGATCAGCCGAGGGTGCAGTTCGGCCGGTGTTCAATCGGCCAGCAGCGTGTCGCGCCACTGCGGGTCGGCGGTGAGGACGGTCAGCCGCTGGGTCGCGCGGGACACCGCCACGTACAGGACGCGCAGCCCGCGCGGTGACTGCGCGGCGACGGTCTCCGGCGCCAGGATCACGGCGGCGTCGAACTCCAGGCCCTTGGCTTCCAGGACGTCCAGTACCTGCACGCGCTCGGGCAGCCCTTCTCCGAGCCGCTCCCGCTCCCGCTCCGTCCACGCCACGGTTCCGCCGGACGCGGCGGTCACGCCGGATTCGTCCGGGGAGAGGGGGACGATCACGCCGATCGTGCCTTCGACCTGGGTGAGGAGCCGTTCGGTCTGCGCGCGGGCGGCGGCGGGGAGGTCGGGTTCGGGGACGAGGCGGATGATCGGGTCTATTCCGGAAGTGCGGACGGCGCGGGCGGGGCGGGCGTCGGGCAGGGCGCGGGCGAGCACGCGGGCCGACACCGCGGCGATCTCGGTGGAGTTGCGGTAGTTCGTGGTGAGTTCGTACTCGTGCCGGGTGCGGGGCGCGGGCTTGCGGGTGCGGGTGCGGCGGCGGCCCCGTGCGGGCTTCTCGCCGCCGAGGGCGCTCTCCATGGCCCGCCGGGCGGCGTCGAGGTCCTCCCAGGCGCTCTGGGCCGGGTCCTCCACGATGGTCCAGCTGGCGTGGCGGCCGCGGCGGCCGAGCATCCGCCACTGCATGGGGGAGAGGTCCTGCGCCTCGTCCACCACGATGTGGGCGTATTCGGGACGTTCCTCCACCACCCCGTCGTCCACCCGGCGTGCCCGCTCCAGCCGCTCGATGGAGGTGGTCAGCTCCTGCATCTCCGGCTCCCACGTCTCGTCCACGACCTCCTCGCCGGTGAGGATGTTGACGCCGTCCACGACGAACGGGTCGTCCTCGGAGGGGGCCTTGCGGCGGCGGGACGGCCGGGGCGGCGAGCCGAGCAGCGCGTCGAGCTCGTCCAGGAGCGCGACGTCCTGGTAGCTGAGCGGCGCGTCGTCCCCGGCCCAGGACGCGGCGAGCGGCTCGATGTCGGCGCGGTCGAGGTCGCGGCCGGCGGCGCGGCGCAGCCGGGACGGGTCGCCGAGCGAGCGCAGCACCTCCAGCGGCCGGCGGATCGGCCACCAGGCGACGAGGAAGTCGGTGAACGAGCGCTGCTCGCGGACCCGGGCGTCGAACTGGGCGCGCTTCGGGTCGCCGTTCTGCCTGCCCTGCCGGGGCTCCTCGTCGAGGGAGGCGAGGCCGTCGGCGGCCAGGATCGCGTTCCACAGGCCCGTCTCGGCGCCCTCCTCGGCCTCGGCCGCCTCCGGTCCGCCGACGTCGTTGAAGCGGGCCCAGAGGGCGTCCAGGAGCATCTCGGCGGCCCGGCCGCGGGCCGCGTTGACGCTGCCGCGGCTGCGCCGGTGGACGTCGTTCCTGATCCGGTCGAGCCGGGTCCGGCCGAGCGTGACGACGACGCCCTTGAACACGACGCGCAGTTCGTCGGGGGCGCCCGGCGCGTGGTCGCCGACGGCGCGCCGCAGGACCGCCGCCATCGCGTCCGCCCCCTTGACGCGGGCCAGCCGGGGCGTGTCGTGGACGGTCGCGGTGCCGCCGTCGACCAGGTCGCCGAGTGAGCGCAGCGTCGCCGAGCCCTCGCCGAGCGACGGCAGCACCCGCTCGATGTAGGCGGTGAAGCGGCGGTTGGGGCCCACCACGAGGACGCCGCGCGACCCGAACCGGCGCCGATGCCGGAACAGCAGGTAGGCGACGCGGTGCAGCGCGACGGCCGTCTTGCCGGTGCCGGGCGCGCCGCGCACCAGGACCGTCCCGTCGGCGGGCGCGCGGATCACCTCGTCCTGCTCCCGCTGGATCGTCGCGACGATGTCGCGCATCGCGCCCTCGCGGGTGCGGGCGAGCGAGGCGAGGAACGCGCCGTCGCCGACGACCGTCATCCCGTCGGCGGCCTCCGGGTCGAGCAGGTCGTCCTCCAGGTCGATCACCGTGTGCCCGCGCGAGTGCAGGACGCGGCGGCGGACGACGCCGCGCGGGTCCTCGGGGGTGGCGCGGTAGAAGTCCTCGGCGGCGGGCGCCCGCCAGTCGATCACGAGGGAGTCGTGCTCGCTGGTCCGCACGCCGATCTTGCCGATGTAGCGGACCTCGCGGGACGCCAGGTCGAGCCGGCCGAACACCAGGCCGTCGTCGGCCACGTCGAGCGCCTGGGCGCGCAGGGCCGCCTGGTGGACCATCGCGTCCCGGTCCACGAGCGAGCCCTTGGTGCCGGCGAGCGACTGCCGGTAGCCCTCGCGGATCATGGCCTGGGCGTCCGCGCGCATCTCCTCCAGGCGCGTGTAGGCCAGGTCGACATAGCGCTGCTCGACGGCGATCTCTTGATCCTTCACCGTGCCGCCGGGGCCGGTCGGCCGCCCGGTGACCTGGGACGACATGCAGGTTGCTCCTCGCACGTGTTCGCGCCGGGGACGTTCCCGGCACCCGAAGGGGCGGAGGAGACAGCTTATGCGCTCCGCCCGGGTTCGGCGCGGAGCGGACATCCGGGCGAAGAGAAGGCGTCCGTGCCGGGCGCCGTCCGCCTCACCGGCGCACCTCCTCGGCGCCTTCGAAGACCATCTCCACGTGCCGGGCCGTGCCGCTGCCCAGCGCCCGCGCCCGATCGAGCCCCAGCCCGCGCAGCTCCTCCGCCACCGGGTGGTCACCCAGGAAGACCTTCGCGCCGCCCGGACGAGCCCGGACGGCGGACGGTGTGAGCGTCCATGGTGTCCGGCGGGTGACACCGTCCATGCACGAGTAGGCCGCGACCTCCGGCGCGGCGGTGACGCCCGGCATCGGCACGCCCGGCCTCACCGCCATCTCGATCGCCGTGCGTCCGCCGAACCGGACCGCGCACCGCTTCACCCGCCCCGCCAGGTTCAGGGGAATGTCGGCGATCTCCTTGGGGAACCCCCAGATCGACCGGCCGGCCTCCAGCGTGAACTCTTGGTCGACCGGCAGCCAGTGGATGAACGCCCCGATGCCGCGCAGCCGCCCGAGCGGCCCGGCGGGCGCCGTACCGGGCGGGCGCACCAGGAACGCGACGGCGAACTCGTGGTACCGGCCGAGGTCCCCGTCGGTGTACCGGACGAACGCCAGCGAGCAGATCGCCCGGCCGGGCAGCGGCTCGGCGACGTCCAGCCCGGAGTAGGCGATGACGGCCTGTGCGGCACGGGCGGGCACGGCGAACATCGCCGACGCCACGGCGGCGTCGCGGATCCGTACCGGCAGCGCGACGCGCCTGCCCTGGATCGCATGCACGGTGCTCGTCACACCACTCAGTAGAACAGGTTCTCGTTTTACTTCCAAGAACCGGTGGTCTCAGCCCTTCTCCACGGCCGTCCGGACGCGGTCGAGCGTGGCGCGCATGCCCGCGCGGTTCACGGCGGCGCGCCCCTGCGCCGGGACGCCGGTGAAGACCTTGCCGAGCAGCGAGACGAACGCGGCGCCGCGGTTGTCGCGGCGCAGGTCCTCCCAGTACTCGGTGAGCCGCGTCCGGGGCGTGGACGGGTCGTCCGAGACGTCCTCGACGCGGTAGCCCCACAGGGCCACCGGCATGCCGAAACTCGACACCCGGAACGCGAACGCCTTGCCCGGCACGGCCGAGGTCACCTGGCATGTGGTGAACCACACACGCCACCCGATCCGGTTGAACCCGATGAACCGCGTCCCCGGCGCGATCGTCCGCCCGCGCACCAGGACGGCGAACACCTCGGGGCTCCACTCGCCCATCCGCCGCAGGTCCGCGACCGCCGCGTAGACCGCCTCGCTTCCGGCGGAGACGGCCACGCTCTCCTCAACGACCCACTCGCGCTCCATGGCCGCATCCTCCCATTCCATGACCGTCCGGTCACAACAGGTGGGCGAAGCGGGTCCGCCAGGAGGCGTACCAGGTGCTGAACCAGGGGTGGGGGTCGGCCAGAGGGATGATGTAGGTCAGGGTCTCGGCGTAGTAGCGGCGCTGGAAGTCCAGGGGCATCCTGTCGAGGGTCTGGACGTTGCTGACGCGGTCGGCGAGTTTCACCAGGATCGCCTCGGGCGGGGCGTCCCCCAGGCGGCGCAGGTAGGCGGCCTTGGCGGCGCGTTTCGCCTGGCGTCCGGCGCCGGGTGCGGGCGGCTTGGTGACCCAGTCGACGAGTTCGGTGACCTCCGGGCCGAACTCGGCCTCCACGTCCGGCAGGGTCGCCGGGGTGTCCTCGACGACGTCGTGCAGGATCGCGGCGGTCAGGACGGCGGGCGCGGTCACCCCGGCCCCGCGGACCAGGACTTCGAGGGCCTCCAGCAGATGTTCCAGGTAGGGGGCGCCCGTGGGACGCTGCTGGTCGCCGTGCCAGCGCCGGGCGGCGGCCACGGCCCTGTCCAGGGCGTCCGCGTCGAGGGGGGCGGCGGACGCGGTGATGTCCGCGCGGGCCGTGTCCCAGGTGTGCCAGCGGGTGAAGAGCTCCACGGTTCCTCTCCGTTCTGTCGCGCGGGCGTCCATGCACACGGCATGGTGGGTGTCGTCCAGGTACACGGTATTCAGCGGAGGGGAGGCGGCGCGGTCGTGGTCGGGAGCCGGCAGCGGCCTGGTGGCCGACCGGAGTCCGTGGGCAGGGTCCGCGTCGCGCTCGGGCTGGTCTCCGCGGCGGTCGCCGTGGCGCTGTGCGTCGTGCTCGTCGACAGGTGCGTCCTGCGCGCCGAATGGTGGCAGGTGCGGCACACTGTGACCGGCGAGCCCGTCAGGCCGCAGAGCGAGGTGGGGCCGCCGCCGGGGCCGCTCGCGGTCAGCTGGGAGCGGACGACGCGCACGCACCACGGAGCCGTGGCCGGCTACGACGGCGTCGCCTACGAGGTCGCGCAGGGGCAGGTCGTGACCGCGTCCGGCCGCGGCCTGGAGGTGCGGGACGCGCGGACCGGCGGCGACCGCTGGAGCTACCGCAGGTCCGGCTGGACGCTGCTCGGCTGGACCTCCACCCGGTCCCGGCTCGTCGCCCACTTCGAGCGGGACGGCGACCGCGGTGCCCGGGCGATGGTCGCGTTCGACGCGCTGTCCGGCGGGCTGCTGTGGCGGCGGGAGGGGGAGCGGCCCGCCGCGGTGTCCCGCACGACGCTGCGCTGGCCCGCCGGATCCGACGTCCTGCTCACCACCGACGAGCCCCACCGGACGCTGTTCGGCGTCTCCGCGGTGACCGGGAACCGGGTGTGGCGGCTGGCGCTGCCGCACGGCTGCCGGCTGTTCGAGGGCGGCGCGCACCCCTCCGACGGCCGGGAGACGCTCGCCGCGTTCGGCCTGGACTGCCGGGAGGAGGGGCGGCGGCGCAGCCGGCTGCTCGCGGTCGACCCGGCGAAGGGCACCGTCCGCTGGGACGAGCGCCTCGGCTCCGGGGAGTCGCCCGAGGTGTCGATGCTGGACGGGGTCACGCTCGCCTCCGACGGCACGGCGCTGCGCGCGTTCCGCGAGAACGGCGGCCGGTTCGGCGTCTGGAAGGGCGACGGGGTGTGCGGCGACCTGATGTGCCCGGGTGTGCTGACGCCGGGCCGGCTCGTGATCGTCTACCACCCGGAGGGGTCCCGTTCCGACGCCACCCGCATGGAGGCGGTGGACGTGTCGTCCGGGCGGGTCGAATGGGGCCGCGACGTCCCCGCGTACGCGGCGCTTGCGCAGGCCGGCGGGCAGATCTTCGCGCTGCGCCCCCGGCTGTCGGAGAGCCTGCTGCCGGCCGGCGTCGACATCGTGGCACCGGGCGACGGCGGCACCACGACCGCGCCCGCGCCGTTCCCGATGGACCCGGACCTCCCGGGCGTCCGGCCGTGGCTGGCGGCGGCGGGCGGGCTGCTGTACGTGGCCGTCGCGCAGGCGGCGCCCCGCCCGGACGGCGCGGCGCGGCTGGTCGTGCTGCGCGGCGGGCTCACCGGCACCGGCCCGCCCGAACTCGGCGGCGTGCCCGTCGCGGACTGGCCGGACGCCTGCGCGCTGCTCACCAAACCCGACCTGGCGGCGGCGCGGATGACCGGCTATGCCGCCGAGCCGAGCCGCGCCTCCGCCGGATCGGTCGGGCTGCCGCACCCCGTGTCGTGCACGTACGAGCCGCACCGCAAGGGCCGCGCGTCCGGGGACGGCGGCGGCAGGCGCCCGGCGCCGAAGCCGATGGCGTCGGAGTCGGCCGGGGCCGAGCCGCCCGGGAGCACGGAGGAGGACGCCGATCCGCCCGTGCGGGGCCTCACCCTCAGCGTCCGCTGGGTGGCCGAGACGCACGAGGCGGCGTCCCGGATGCTGGACGCCCTGCAGGCCACGCAGGCGCAGGCCCGGCGGCGCCGTGACATCGGCGGCGACGAGGCGTACGAGATCGGCCCGACCGCGGGCATGATCGCGTTGCGGGTCGGCCGGTACGTCCTGGTGGTGGAGGCGAACCGCCCGCCGGGTGCCGCGGCCCGCATCGCCCGGGCCGTCGCGTACCGGCTGCGCCACCCGGCCTGACCGGCGGTCAGCGCTCGGAGACGGGCTCGGGCTCCCGGACGGGGTCGGCGGAGTGGTTCGCCCACGCCTCCAGCTGGGCGACGAAGCGCGCGGCGTGCACGGGCCAGTGGAACCGCGCGCGGGCCGCCTCGTAGCCGCGTTTGCCCAGTTCGGTGCGGTGATGAGGGTCGTCCCGCAGCCGCAGGACGGCCTTGGCGGCGGCCTGCGGGTCGCCGAACGGGACGACGAGGCCGCAGCCGGCCGGCTCGACGATGCCGACCGCGGCCGGGTTCGGCGTGGTGATCACCGGGACGCCGCGGGCCATGTACTCGACGACCTTCGTGGGCATCGAGTGCCGGTAGTTCGGCTCGTCGTGCAGCAGCGCGAGCCCGGCCATCGCGCCCTCGGCGATCCGCAGCGCCCGGTCGTTCGGGACGAACCCGTACCAGCGCACGATGCCCGCGTGCCGCGCGTCCCGCAGCGCGTCCCGGACGTCGGCGTCGGCCGCGCCGATCAGCTCGACCAGGACGCCCTCGGCGGCCAGCTGGCGGGCCATCTCGATCATGTCGAGCGCGCCGCGCGCCCGCGAGAGCTGCCCGACGTAGACGGCGCGCAGGCCGTCCGGCGGCCGGGGCGGCAGGTCGGGGACGTGGGTGGTGTTGGGCACGACCGGGTGCTCCTCGCGGAACCGGGACCGGTAGCCCTCCTCGGCGAGCAGCAGCCGGTGCCGCCGTTCGCTGCGCCGCTCCAGCCGGTGGATGGCCGGACGCAGCACCGGCCGCGCGGGACCGGGCAGCCAGCCCTTGGCGGACAGGGCGGCGGCGGTGTCCTCGTGGACGTCCCACACGACCGTCCGCCGCCGGACCTCGCGGGGCAGGGACACCAGCAGCTCGGGGTCGTGCAGCAGGATCACGTCGGCGTAGGCGGCGTGCTCGGTGAGCGCCCGGTGCGCGGCGCGCAGTGCCCGGAGCCGGCGGCGTCCGGTGGCCCGCGGGACGTCCACCGGGCTGAGCTGCCGCCACGGAGTCGCATTACATGCCCGGAAAGGGGCGATATAGGTGACTTCATGGCCGGCATCGAGCAGCGCGCGGATCTGCCGGTGCAGAATACGTGCGTCCTCGGGATGGTGCACCACCGTGCAAACACAGACCCGCATCACGCTCACTCCGTACGGGAATCATCGTCTTTGGGCCGAGTCTCCGGTGCCGATGGAAATGGCCGATGAATTCCCGCTGTCCCTGGCATGGACGGTGCCGGGCGACTCGGCCCGCTCCGCTAAAGGAGTTCCACGGTCCCCGCCCGGGCGTTCCGCGTCCGGCCGCGGGTGTCGAACAGCAGCCGGGCGTGCCGGGTCAGGATCCCGGCGTCGTAGGCGGCGTGGTCGGCCAGGATGATCGCGAGGTCGGCCGCCCGCAGCGCGGCCGTGAGGTCGTCCCCCGCGTACGGGACCCGCGCGCCGTCGACCTCCCAGGACGTGACGAACGGGTCGTGGAACGCCAGGTCCGCGCCGAGCCGGGCCAGCCGCCGCGCCACCGGGCGGGCCGGTGACTCGCGCTGGTCGGCGATGTCGGCCTTGTAGGTGACGCCGAGCAGCAGGACCCCGGCGCCCTTCAGCGCGCGGCCCTCCCGGTTGAGCAGCTGCTGCGCGCGTTCCGCGACGTACCGCGGCATACGGTCGTTGATCTCCTGGGCCAGCTCCACGAAGCGGAACGGGTAGCCCAGCGACCTGACCTTGTACGACAGGTAGTTCGGGTCGATCGGGATGCAGTGCCCGCCGACGCCCGGCCCCGGCCGGAACGCCTGGAAGCCGAACGGCTTGGTGGACGCGCAGTCGATCGCGTCCCACAGATCGATGCCGAGTTCGTTGCAGAACACCGCCATCTCGTTGACCAGCGCGATGTTGACGTGCCGGTAGGTGTTCTCCAGCAGCTTCGCCATCTCCGCCTCGCGGGTGCCCTTGGCCTGCACGATCCGGTCGACGAACTTGCCGTAGAACGCCGCCGCCGCCGACGCGCACGCCGGGCTCAGCCCGCCGACGATCTTCGGGGTGTTGCGCACCCCGTAGACCGGGTTGCCGGGGTCGATCCGCTCCGGCGAGAACGCCAGGTGGAACTCCTCCCCGGCGACCAGGCCGGACGTCTCCAGGATCGGCCGGACGACCTCCTCGGTCGTGCCCGGGTAGGTGGTCGACTCCAGCACCACCAGCGTCCCCGGCTCCAGGTGCCGGGCGACCGTCCCGGCCGCGCCGCGCACCGCGCCGAGGTCCGGGCCGCCCTCCGGCGACAGCGGTGTCGGCACGCAGATGACCACCGTGCGGGCGCCGTCGAGGACGCTCTCGCGCAGGCTCGGGACGAACCCGGCCGCCAGCATCTCCTCGACCTCGGCGGCCGAGACGTCGTCGATGTGCGACAGCCCGGCCTTGAGCCCGGCGACCACGCGCGCATCCCGGTCCAGGCCGCCGACGCGCAGGCCGGCCCGGCAGGCCTCCCGCACGAGCGGCAGCCCCACATAGCCGAGCCCGATGACCACGAGATCCACGCGGCCGGCTCCCTTCGGTCTAGGTGAGTCGGTAGGCGGCCCGGTATCGCCAGGTCACGGCGCGCCAGGTGCGTTCCGCCGCGACCCATTCCCGGGCCGACCGCCCGATCTTCTTTCTCCGTTCCGGACTGTAAGCCAGATCTTCCAGACAATTCGCCCATGCTTCCGGGTCTTCCGGAACTGTTAACTCGCCGGTCACGCCGGGTTCCACGATTTCCCGGAGGGCCATGACATCACTGGCTATAACGGGAATTCCTCCGGCCATCGCCTCGATCGGCTTCAGAGGCGTCACCAATTGGCAGACACGGTCCGCCCGGCGCGGAACCGCGAACACATCGAGGACGGCGTGGAATCGGCGAACGGACTCCATCGGCACCCGGCCGGTGAACACGGCGTGAATCCCGTGCCCGGCCGCGCGCCGTTCCAGCGCGGCGCGCTCCGGGCCGTGCCCGACCAGCAGCAGCGTGACGGGGGTTCCCCGGTCGCGGAGCAGGGCGGCGGCGTCGATGAGCGTGTCGATGCCCTCGTAGCCGTAGAACGAGGAGGTGAGGCCGACGACCGTGGCGCCGTCCGGGATGCCGAGGCGTCCACGCAGGTCACCCGGGTCGGGCAGCGGCCGGAGGAACGTCTCGTCCACACCGTTCGGCACCGTGAGGATCTTCTCGGCGGGGATGCCGCGGGAGGCGATCTCCGCCCGCATCGCCTCGCCGAGCGTCACGACCGCGTCCGCCTCGGCCATGCGGCGCGTCTCCACCTCGCGGGTCAGCCGGTAGAAGTCATCGGTCTCGCGGTGGGCGGGGTCGCGGGAGAGCCAGGAATCCTCCGGGAAGCCGCGCACCTCGTAGACGACGGGGATGCCGTGGCGGCGTCCCACCTCCAGCGCGACGGCCGCGTTCCGATGGTCGCTGACCGCGTGCAGGACGGCCGGCCGCAGCTCCGCCACCAGCCGTCCGGCCAGGTCGGCGCTCTTTTCGACGGCGCGGCGCGGATCTCCCGGCGGCAGCCAGGGCAGCAGCCGGTGGTACGGGACGCCGTCGAGGTCCACCCTCGCCCGCGCGTCCCCGGCGCCCCGGCTGAGCGGGTAGCCGAGCCGGGTGACCACGTGCGTGTCGAGTCCCGACTCCCGCTGGGCGAGCGCGATCCGGTGCGTCCGGACGGTGTAGCCGGCGTTCGTGGCCGGCAGCGCGTTCGTCACGAACTGCAGCACGCCGTTCCCGGGCCGGGGCCCGCGCCGCGACGGCGCCGCCGGCCGAGCGAGCAGGGCACGCAGATCCGCGGTCTCGCGCCGGACGTCCCGGGGCCGTGGGACGGCCAGCCGGGACCGCCGCAGCCGGGCACCGAACGGGGTTCGCGCGACCAGCCGGACGGCCAGCCGCGCCGCCCGCCGGGGATCGTCGCGCAGCTGCCGCCCGGCGAGCCCGGCCAGGTAGACGGATTTCTTCAGCACCGATTGGTCGACCACGGGGCCGGACGCTAAGCGACCCCGGTGAACAGAAGGGAAATCGTGTTGGCACCCATCGTGCACGTTCTCGGAGCGCGGCCGAACTTCGTCAAGGCCGCCCCGGTGATCGCCGCGCTGCGGGCCGCCGGCGCCGAGCAGGCCGTGGTCCACACCGGCCAGCACTACGACGCGCGGATGTCGGAGATCTTCTTCGCCGAACTGGGCCTCCCCGAACCCGACGTCAACCTCGGCGTCGGCTCCGGCGGGCACGCCGAGCAGACCGCCGCGCTCATGATCGGGCTGGAGGGGGAGTTCACGAGCCGTTCACCCGCACTGGTCATCGTGTACGGCGACGTGAACTCGACCCTCGCCGCCGCCCTCGTCGCGGCCAAACTGCACATCCCGGTCGCCCATGTGGAGGCCGGGCTGCGCAGCTTCGACATGACCATGCCGGAGGAGGTCAACCGGCGGGTCACCGACCAGCTGTCCGCGCTGTGCCTGGTCACGAGCCCGGAGGGGATCGGGCACCTGGCCGCCGAGGGCGTGCCGGTGTCCCGCGCCCACCTCGTCGGCAACCCGATGATCGACACGCTGCTGGCGAACCTGGACTCCTTCGACACCGCCCGGGTGCGGGCCGGGCACGGGCTGCCGGAACGGTACGTCCTGGCGACCGTGCACCGGCCCGCGAACGTGGACGCGCCGCAGACCGCGGCCACCCTCGTCCGGCACCTGCACGGCGTCGCCGACCTCGCGGATCTGGTCATCCCCGTCCACCCGCGCGGCCGGGCGAACCTGCTGGCCGCCGGGCTGGACGACCACCCGGGCGTGCACGTCCTGGAGCCGCTCGGGTACACCGACTTCCTCGCCGCCGTGCGGGGGGCGGCGGCGGTCGTCACGGACTCGGGCGGGCTCCAGGAGGAGACGACGATCCTCGGCGTGCCGTGCCTGACCGTCCGCCCGAACACCGAACGGCCGATCACCATCACCCACGGCACGAACCGCCTCGTCACGTTCGAGGAACTGGTGCCCTCCGCGCGCAAGGCGCTGGAGGCGGGCGTGCCGGCGGGCGACCGGAGACCACCCCTGTGGGACGGCCACGCCGGCCCCCGCATCGCCGAAGTGATCATGGAGTATCTGGGTGAGTGACACCACGGAAACCGCCAGGGAAGCCAAGGCGTATCAGCAGCTCGGACGGCTGAAGGCCACGCTGCGGGAACGCGAGGCGCGGCTGGCGGAGCTGGAGCGGCGGCTCGCCGCGCTGGAGACCTCGACGGCCGTTCAGTTCGGGCGCCTGGTCGCCGGCGCCGCGCGCAACCCGAAGCGCGGCCGGCGGCTGCCCAAGGACCTGTACCGGCTGTGGCGCAGGAGGAACGCCCCCGTGCCGGCGTCCGGTCCGCCCGCCGGCGGCGGTGTCCATCCCGACCGCGTCGACCGTCCGGAGAACCGGCTGCTCGTCGCGGGACCCTGCGACGGCCTGATCATCGCGGGGGTGCTGAGCCCGGCCACGGCGGCGCTGCTCGCCGGGCACGCGAAGGTCGTCCCGCTGTACCCGCACGACGCCGCGATCGTCCTCGGCTCGGCCGATGTGGACCTGCTCGTCGTGGACGCGGCGGCCGGTGAACCCGGCGGACCCTGGGCGTACCTGGGCGTACCCGGCATGTACGACCGGGATCGCGCGCTGCACGAGATCCGCGAGATCGCCGCCGCCCGCTCGCTCCCGCGCGTCCTGTGGGGCCGGACACCGCCCGCGACCCTGGCGGCCCTCACCTGGGACGCCACCGCCACCGTCCCCGGCCGGCTCGCCGAACTGCTCGCCTCAATGCGGTTGCCGGGGGGTGCGGGGGGTCGTCCCCCCACCGGGAACTCTGCGCGCTTGGCGGGGGCAGCCCGTTGAAAGGAATCACTGTGCGTCCACGCGCCCTCGTCTACGGTGACGTCGACCTCAACATGATCGACGGATCGGCGATCTGGGTCCAGGGGATGGTCCAGGCCCTCGCCCGCGCCGGCTGCGAGGTGACCCTGGTCCTCAAGGCGCCCGTTCAGACCGGACGGCTCGTCGACCCGCTGCGCGCCCTGCCCGGCGTGACCGTCCGCAGCCCGCACGCCGAGGGGCTGTTCGACGGTCCCGGCGCCATGGTGCCGCGGCACGCCGCCACGATCCTCGCCCGCATCGACGCCGGGGACCCGCACGACCTGATCGTCGTCCGGGGCCGCCAGGTCGCCGGCAGGGTCGCCATGGGCCCCCTCGCCGGACGCCTCTGGACCTATCTGACCGACGTCCCCCAATCGGCGGCCGAGTTCGGCGCCTCCGCCAAGGGCGAACTCCGCCGCATCGCCGACGCCTCCCACGTCCTGCTCTGCCAGACCGAGGAACTGCGCGGCTTCCTGGAGAGCGCCGTCCCCGCCACGTCGGGCAAGAGCGTCCTGTTCCCGCCGGTGGTCGTGCTGCCGGCCGGCCTGGAGGCCCGCCCTCCCGGCGCCCCCGGCGGCCCGCTCCGGCTGGTCTACACGGGCAAGTTCGCGCCCCGCTGGAACACCTACGAGATGACCTCGCTTCCGCGCCTGCTCGCCGTGCGCGGCGTGGACGCCGAACTCCACATGATCGGCGACAAGGTGCACGACGACCCGGCCGACGCGGGCTTCGCGACCCGGATGCGGGCCGCACTGGAGACGGGCGAGGGCGTCGTCTGGCACGGCGGCCATCCCCGCGCCGAGGCGATGCGGCTCACCGCGTCCTGCGACGTGGGGCTCTCGTGGCGCGCCCCGTCCATGGACGCGAGCCTGGAACTGTCGACGAAGGTCCTGGAGTGCGGCGCGCTCGGCGTCCCCGTCGTCCTGAACCGGACACCCATGCACGAAGGGCTCCTCGGCACCGACTACCCGCTCTTCGTCGCCACCGAGGACGACGTCCTGGACGCCCTGACCCTCGTCGGCAAGAGCCCGGACGTCTACCTTCTGGCCGCCGGCCGCTGCCGCACGGCGGCCGCCGGGTTCACCCTGGACGCCGCCGCCGGCCGCCTCCGCGGCCACCTGTCCCAAGCCTTCCCCGAACCCTCCGAGAAGGTCCTGGCGGTCAAGGGCCGCCGCCTCCGCGTGGGCGTCGCGGGCCACGACCTGAAGTTCTTCACCCGCCTGCTCGACCACCTGCGCTCCCGCCCCGACATGGAGGTCCGCGTGGACCACTGGGCGGCGCTGAAGGCCCACGACGAGGAACGCAGCCGGGACCTGGCCGAGTGGGCGGACGTCGTCATCTGCGAATGGTGCGGCCCCAACGCCCTCTGGTTCGCCGAGCACAAACGTCCCGGCCAGCGCCTGGTCGTGCGGCTCCACCGCTTCGAGTTGTACGCGCCCTGGCCGAAGCAGCTCGACATCGACGCGGTCGACCACGTCATCTGCGTAAGCCCCCACTACAACCGGCTCACCCGCGAGGCGACCGGCTGGCCGGCCTCGAAGGTCGTCACCATCCCGAACTGGGTGGACGACGCCCAGCTCGACCGCGCCAAGCTTCCCGGCGCCGAACACCACCTCGGCATGATCGGCATGGCGCCGTCCCGCAAACGCCTCGACCTCGCCCTGGACGTCCTGGAAGACCTCCGCCGCGACGACCCGCGCTTCACCCTCTTCGTCAAATCCAAACTCCCCTGGGAGTACTGGTGGATCTGGCAGAAAGAAGAGGAGCGGGCCCACTACGAAAAGGTCTTCCGCCGCATCCGGCGCTCCCGCCTCCTCTCCGGCGGCGTCGTCTTCGACGACTACGGCCGCGACGTGGCCTCCTGGCTGCGCCGCATAGGTTTCGTCCTCTCCACCAGCGACGACGAGAGCTTCCACCTGGCCCCCGCCGAAGGCATGGCCTCCGGCGCCGTCCCGGCCCTCCTCGGCTGGCCCGGCGCCGACACCATCTACAACCCCCGCTGGATCCACGAATCCCCGTCCGCCATGGCCGCGTCGATAGCGGCGACCGTCTCCCTCGGCCGCTGGGAACAAGACGGCGACCTGGCCCGGACCCAGCTGCGAACCGCCTACGCCCTCCCCGAGGTCTGCCGCCAATGGACCGACCTCCTCACCGGAGCCCCATGAGGAGGTGAGCCCTACGTGGCGGGGCGGGGAACGGCGGCGAAGGGGGAGAGGCTGAACAGGTCCGGGACCCGGCGGAGGGGTTCGGGCCCTGGACCTCCAGCGCTCCTGTCGTACCCGACACATAAATCTTAAACCCATCGTGTTGATATGGGTACAGGGTGTTATGGTGCGGGTGTGAAGCTGGTGGTGCAGGTGAAACTACTCCCCGACGCCGCCACCGAGGCGGCGTTGCGGGAGACGCTGAAGCTGTGCAACCAGGCTGCCGGGCACGCCTCCCGCCGGGCGTTTGCGACCGGTGTGAAAGACAGGACCGCGTTGCAGCGGCTGGTGTACGGTGAGTTGAAGGCGATGGGCCTGTCGGCCCAGCCGGCGATCCACTGCATCCGCAAAGCCGCCGGGGCCTACGCCACCCTCGCCCAGAACCTGAAGGCCGGCAACTACGGGCCGGTCGGCTCGTGGCGCCGCACCCAGGTGGAGAACACGCCGGTCCGGTTCCGCAAGGACGCCGCCCAGCCCTTCGACGACCGCTCCTTGTCCTGGCGGATCGATGCCCGCACCGTCAGCATCTGGACCGTGCGCGGCAGGCGCAAAGGCATCGGCTTCGCCTGTTCGCCCGAGCAGGCCAAGATGCTGGCCGCGCATCGGCGGGGCGAGTCGGACCTGGTGTGGCGCGGCGGCTGCTTCTACCTGTACGCCACCTGCGACGTCCCCCAGGCTCCCGAGTACGTGCCGGACGGGTTCTGCGGGGTGGACCTGGGCATTGTCAACATTGCCACCACCTCCGGCGGCACCGTGCACTCCGGCAGGCGGATCAACCAGGTCCGGCACCGCAACCGCCGGCTTCGCGCACGGCTGCAGGGCAAGGGCACCAAGTCCGCCAAGCGGCTGCTGCGCAAGCTGTCGGGCCGCGAGGCTCGTTTTGTGGCCGACACCAACCACCGCATCTCCAAGCAGGTCGTGACCGAGGCTCAACGCACCGCGCAAGGGATCGCCCTGGAGGATCTGGGCGGTATCCGGGCGCGGGTCCGGCTACGCAAGCCCCAGCGGGTCGCGCTGCATTCGTGGAGTTTCGCCCAGCTGGGCGCGTTCATCGCCTACAAGGCGATGCGCGCCGGGGTACCGGTGGTATTCGTGGACCCGCGCCACACCTCGCAGGGGTGCTCGGCGTGTGGCCACATCCACAAGCAGAACCGGCCCGCCCAGGCCACCTTCGCATGCACGTCATGCGGCTTCGCTGAGCACGCCGACGTGAACGCAGCCCGCAACATCGCCGCACGCGGCGCGGCGGGCTGGGCAGTGAGTCACGCTGCCGACGACGCGGCCTGACCCGTGCCACCCAGGTGCGGCGGTCAGAGCTGCAAGCCCGGCCCCTCCAGGGTCGAGAAGTTGACGACCAACTACGGGCCGACCATCGCCGTCTACCGGCACATCGCGGACGATCCCGAGAAGGTCGCCGCGCTCGACCACGCGCTCACCGATCTGGCCCACCGGCACAACGGGGGAGCGCCGGCCATGGAGTGGGAGTACCTCCTGGTCACCGCCCGCAGGCGCTGACCGAAGCGAAGGCCCCCGGCATACGTGCCGGGGGCCTTGGAGATGAAGGGCGCGGTGATCGGGTCAGCCGGAGCTGCCGACCGTGATCCCGGCCTGCTCGGCGGGCAGCCCGGCACGGTAGGTCTCGATCTTGGCGTTGAGCTTGGTGAGGCTGCGGCTGTAGTCGCGGCTGGACAGCCAGAACTTGTAGATGATGACGAGTTCGAAGGCCAGCAGGCCGGCGGCGCTCACCGCGACGACCGGGATGATGGCGCCGGAGACGATCGCGGCGGCGATGGGGCCGACGATGAAGACGCCCATCTGGAACTCGATGCCGCTGATCAGGTGCGGGCGGATACGGCCCGCCGTCAGCACGTTCCGAATGCGGGCGTACCAGGGGAAACGCTGGTTGAAGCCCTGCTGGAGCGCCGCGATGGTCGGGTCGTCGCCGACGACGCGGTTCTCCATGTCGACGTCGGGGTCCACGGTGAGCGCCTCGGCGGAGCGGAGGTCCTCGTCGGCGTCGGGGATCTCGCCGTTGGCGCGGCGGGCGGCGCGTTCGAGCGCCGTGGCCTCCTCGCGCGCCGCGTCCAGCGTGGTCCGCATCTGGGTGCGGACCTTGTAGATCTCCAAGGCGTCCATGTAGCGGAGCATGTCGAGGAACACGACCGCGACGGCCGTCCAGACGTAGGCGACGTTGCCGGTCGCGGCGTACTGGCCGCCCATCAGGGCGATCGCGCAGGCCAGGACGCGGACGCGGTCGAAGATGTAGTCGAGCCAGGCGCCGAACACCGAGCCGGTGCCCTTGAGCCGGGCGATCTTGCCGTCCATGCAGTCGAGCGTGAACGACAGGTGGTACAGCGCCGCGCCGGCGAGCAGCCAGGGCCAGGACGCCACCGCGAAGCAGGCGCCGGCGGCGAGGCCGAGGACGAGGGCCCCGACGGTCAGCTGGTTCGGGGTCACGCGCGTCCGGTTGGCCGTGAACCTGACCAGCCGGGACGCGAGCGGATCGACCAGCAGGACGGTCCACCAGGCGTCACGCGCCTTGTACGTCCGTTGCCGAACGTCGTCGAGCGTGAAGTTCGCCATGGAGGTTCCCTTTCATCGTGATGAGCGGTCCGATGTTATCGGCTGTCCGGTTCAGGGCACCGGCATTGTCGCGGATCCGTGATCGGGACCTCGGCACATGGTGATCATTTTCATGGGTACGCTGGGGCGAGTGCGCGTCCGACTTATCGCCCATGTACCGTTCGCCGGCGTTCTCGCGGCGGCGATCTGGATCCGGGTCATCGTGGTCCTGGGGTATCCGGCGCCATCGTGGTCCGGCGACTCGCCGAGCTACCTGAAGGACGCGATGAACCTGCGTCCCGGCGAGACGCGTCCGAGTGGATACCCGTTTCTGCTCCGGCTGATCGAACCGTTCCACAGCTTTACCGTCGTGGTGGCCGTGCAGCACGCCATCGGCGTTCTCACGGGTGTCCTGGTGTACGTCCTGGTGCTGCGCGCGGGACGGGCGGCCTGGCCGCCGGACAGGCCCGGACGGTGGGCGTGGCGCGTCTGGCTGCCCGCCCTGCTCGCCGCGGCGCTGACCGTTCCGGTGCTGATGCCCGTCCATCAGATCGCCCTTGAGCACATGCTCCTGTCGGACTCGCTGTTCACGTTCCTGCTGCTCGCGGCGGTGGCGGCGGTGCTGTGGCGGCGCCGGTCGACCTGGTGGCTCGGCGCGCTGGCCGGGATGTTCGCGGCGTTCGCCGCGCTGACCAGGTCGGCGGGCCTGCCGCTGATCGCGGTGATCCTCGTCGCGATGCTGCTGCGCCGGGCGGGCTGGCGGGCCTGCGCCTCGGCGGCCGTGATGTTCGCGCTGCCGATCGTCGGCTACATGTTCTGGTTCCAGGCGGAGTACGGCCAGTTCCAGATGAGCAAGTCGGGCGGGATCTGGCTCTACGGGCGCACCGCCTCGTTCGCCGACTGCCAGATCATCAAGCCCCGCCCCGAACTCCGCATCATGTGCCCGAGGCGCAGCAATCCGAATATCTCCCCTGCCTTCGCCGTCATGTGGACGAAGGACTCCCCGTTCCGCGATATCCCCGGATGGGTCACCGGTGAGGAGGGCAACCGGCTTGCCAGTGAGTTCGCGTGGGCGGCCATCAAGAAGCAGCCCGGCGACTATGCGAGGGTGGTCGTCCACGACACGTTCATGGCGTTCGAATGGGACCGCAAGCCGTACCCCACGCCGTGGACCTATCTGGAGTACGAGTTCCACAAGGGTGAGTCGTGGAGTGACAAGCAGGCGCTCGTCGCCGCGGGTTACGGCCCGAACGGCGAGCCCAGGGTCGTCCAGCCGTGGGCCGGGAAGGTGCTCGCCTACCAGCACCGGGTGTGGATGCCGGGCACGTTCGTCGGCGTCCTGCTGCTCGCCGGGCTCGCCGGGGCGTTCCTGCACGTCCGGTGCGGGGGCAGGTGGCGACCGCTGCGTCCCTTCACGCACTGGGGGACGGGCGCGCTCCTGCCCTGGGGGACGAGCCTGGCGCTGCTGGTCATCCCGGCGGCGACCGCCGACTTCGACTACCGCTATGTCCTGCCCGCCGTCCCGTTCGCGTGCGTGGCGCTCGCCCTGGCCCTCCTCCCCCCGGCCCGGCCCGCCTCCGGCCAGGACGAACCGGCGCTTCGGCAGACCCGCGCCAAGATCGACGTGGGCACCTAGCGGCGTCCTGAGGCGCGGCGGGGGGCGGCGCGCAGTTCGGTGAGCATCTTCTCCCACCGCTCCGCCACGACGGAGATGTCGAAGCGCTCCGCCGACGCCAGCGCGTGCCCGGCCATCCGCAGCCGCAGCTCCTCGTCGCCGATCAGCCGGATCAGCGCCTCGGCGAACGCGTCGGGGTCCTCCGGCGGGACGAGCAGCCCGTCATGGCCGGCGGTGATGATCTCGCGGGGACCGCGCGGGCAGTCGAAGCCGACCACGGGCAGCCCGCACGCGAACGCCTCGATGATCGTCATGCCGAACGGCTCGGCCCGCGACGACATCGCGAGGACGGACGCCTTGGCGAACTCGCCCTCCATGTCGTCGGTGGGCTCCATCATCAGGACGTTGTTGTACAGCCCGAGCCGGGTGGCCTTGCGGCGCAGCTCCTCGCGCCGGGGGCCGTCCCCGTAGATCCGCAGTTTCCACTCCGGATACTTCTCCACGACCTTCGCGAACGCACTGATCAGCAGGTCGTAGCCCTTGATCCACACGATCCGGCCGGCCGCGACGACGACCCTGTTCTCCTGCCGCGAGCGCGGATACAGCCGGTGGGGCAGCCCGTTGCCGATCGTGTGGACCGGGCACGAGCCGGCCGGGAGCGCGGCCTCGTAGTCCGCGCCGTCGGCGGCCGTGAGGGTGGTGAGCGCGTCGAGCCGCGGGTACCACTCCTTGAACTCGTCGATGATCTCCGGCTCGTTGATGCCGAGCTGCAGATGCTCCTGCCCGACGACCACGACCCTGCGGGGGGCGAACCGCGCCGCCAGCAGGTTGAGCCCGGCCCGGGTCGTGACCAGCACGTCGGTGCGCGGACGCCGCAGGAAACGGCCGATCCTGTCGTCCGTCCAGGCGCTGAACTTGTTGTAGCTGCGCTCTTGCGGCGGGATCAGCGCGGACGGTTCGGGCATCAGCCGCTCGGCGCGCCCGGCGTTCGGCCACGCGATCTTGGCCTCCGGCCGCAGGTCGACCAGCGAGCGCAGCCGGACACGGTCCGACAGCGGCAGGAGCGGCCGGTCCCGGTCCCGCAGCACGCTGACGATCTCGACGTCGTGCCGCCGGGACAGCTCCTCGGCGAGCGTGAACGTGCAGCGGACGGTGCCGTCGATGGAGAAGGCCTCCAGCAGCAGGAAAGTGATCTTCATGGGGCCTCCGCCCCGACGAGGCGGCACGAGATCGCCAGCTGGTCCCTGTCGGTGTAGTAGGGCCGGACGGCCATCTCCCGCCCGCCCGACTCGGCGACCTGCCGGGGATAGGAGAGCATGCCGCGTTTGCCGGGCGCGTCGTCCAGCCGGGTCACGAGCCGGGCGTGAACGTCGCCCACGTCCAGCCAGAGGTCCCACAGCGCGGGCTCCGCCGCCGCGAGGTCGCGGACGGCGAGGGAGGCTTGGAACGCGGTCCCGCCGAGCCGGACGTCCCGGACCAGCCGGGCCTCGCTCTCGCGCGCCGCCGCGACCAGCCGCGCGCTCTCCCCGGGCCGCGGGCCCGTGTAGGCGAGCCGCCCGATGATCCTGATCTCGCCGTCGCGCGGATGGACCGCCTCCACCTCGGCGTGCGGGGTGACCTTGCGGACCCTGAGCTTGACGCGCCCCTCCGGCGTCCGCACCACGCCGACGGCCCTCTCGCGAGGCCGGTCGGCGTAGGCGCGCAGCCCGTCCAGGGAGAAGCCGGGGTCATCGGTCAGCAGCGGACGGTCCAGCCCGCCCGCCTCGATCACCAATGTCCAGGTGCCGGACGCCAGATCACCGACGTCCAGTTCCACCGAGTGCCGACCGCCCGTGATGGGTTCCGTCCGCGTCTCGCCGGACGCGCGGTGCCGCAGGACGAGCCGGTGCCCGTCCGGCACGGGGGCGGGCCAGCGGACGAGCAGGCGGTCGTCGGCGCCCACCCGGCAATGGTTCGCTACAGCGTCCACGGTGCCCGGCCTCCCGTGCTCAGTCCGCCGGCCCGAAGACGCGGTCGACGGTCCGGGCGGCGGCGTGGCCGTCGTCCAGCGGGCAGAAGCGGTCGACGAAGGCGTCGTAGCGCTCCTTGTGGCCGGCGACGGCGGCGTCGACGTCGCGGATCGCGTCGATCAGGTCGTCGGAGGTCTCCACGAGCGGCCCCGGCGCCTCGGCCTCGAAGTCGAAGTAGAAGCCGCGGAGCCGGTCCCGGTAGTCGGCCATGTCGTAGGTGAAGAACAGCATGGGGCGGCGGGTGTTGGCGTAGTCGAACATCACCGACGAGTAGTCGCTGATCATCATGTCGGAGATCAGGTACAGCTCGGTGATGTCGGGGTACAGCGACACGTCGCGGACGAACCCGTCCGGGTCCTCGGGGACGCCGTCCACCACATTGCTGTGCAGCCGGACGAGCAGGACGTGGTCATCACCGAGGACGGCGCGCGCGCGGTCCAGGTCGAGGCGCATGTCGTGCTTGTACCGGCCGCGGCTGTAGTACTGGTCGTCGCGCCACGTCGGCGCGTACAGCACGACCCGCTTGCCCTCCGGGATGCCGAGCCGCGCCCGGACGGACCGCGCGACCGCGTCCGTGTCCGGACTGTACAGCAGGTCGTTGCGCGGGTAGCCGACCTCCAGCATCTCACCCTTGAAGGCGAACGCGCGCCGGAAGATCTCCGTGCTGAACGGGTTCGGCGACAGCAGGTGGCTCCACTCGGGGACGGCGGGGCCGGCCTGCTTGTCCTTGCTCTGCAGCGCCGACTTCATCCCCGGCGCGTACGCGAAGTGGACCTCCTTGACGTCCCTGCCGATCTTCTTCAGCGGGGTGCCGTGCCAGGTCTGCAGGACGATCTGGTCCGGGTGCCGCTGGAACCAGTCGCCGAGCCGGTGGTTGGTGACGATGTAGCGGGACGTCGTCACCGCCTCCTGCCACTCCTTGCCGTTCAGCCGGACGGCCTGCAGCGTGTCCGGCAGCTCCACCTGCGCGTCGTTGACGACCCACAGCTGCTCCAGGTCCGAGCCGCGCCGCAGCAGCTCCTGGTGGATCGCCTTCGGGCTGTCGGAGAACTGCCGCCCGTTGAAGCAGGAGAACAGCACCGCGTCGCGCAGCCCCTCGCGGGCCACGCCGCGCCGCGCCTCCTCCCGGTACTTCACGCCCGCGCTCTTCTCCTCGCTGGACACGTCCCCGGTGACGGCGACGACGAGCCGGCCGTCCTTGGTCTCCAGCGCGTAGCCGCGCCGCGCCACCTCCAGCGGGCCCGGCAGCGCGCGCTGCGCGGCGTCCGTCAGCCGGACGGTCAGCGCCTGCTCGCCCGGCGGGCGGAACAGCACGTCCCAGCGGCCGGGGCGCAGCGGCAGGACGCCCGCGACGCTCGGCACGGCCGCGACCGGGACCTCGGCGCGCAGCCTGCCCGAACCGTCCGGGAGGAGGTCGAACGCGTACTCCTTGCGGCGCCCGCGGCCGCGCACCACGATCTGCCCGGACGCGTGCGCCGGGTGCGTCGCCGTCAGCGACAGGGTCCCGTCGGGACGCAGCACGCAGTCGTCCACCGACAGGCGCACCGTCGTCCGCCGCACCCGCACGTACCCGCTCGCGTCGCGGCCCGTGCTCACCTCCAGCGCGCCGAACGTGCGCCGTGCCTCCTCGACTCCCTCCGCGAGGACGAGCGGCCGGCCGTCCGCGGACAGCGTCCAGTCACGGGTGTCGTCGATCGAGTCGGGCTCGATGTCCACGTCGAGCGCGGCCGGGTCGATGCGGGCCGTCCAGCCGCCGGCCCGGGCCGCCACCGGGACGGGCACCCGCGAGTCGCCCAGCGTCAGCAGCAGCTCCGCGGGCGGGACACCGGCCGACTCGACCTCGATGAGCAGCGCGCCGTCCTCCCAGCGCAGCTCCGTCGCCCGCTCCCTGACACGTTCCACCTGCACGACCAGAAGCCCGTCCACGACCTTCGGGACGATGCGCACATCGTCGGCCACGTACCGGTAGGGCGGGTGCGCGCCCGTCCCCGAGCCGCCGCCGCGCACCGGGCCCTGCCGGAACACGCCCGCGTTCAGCACCGAGGCGTGCACCTCCCAGGTGCCCTCGGTCCAGTCGCCGTGCTCCTTCAGCTTCCCGGCGTCGAGCGAGAACTCGAAGCCGGTCCAGCCGCCGGACGACTTGCCCGGCTTCGGGGTCTGCCGCGCCTTCATGACGATCTTGCGGCGGCCGTTGCGCAGCGTCACCGTCTTGATCGACGTCCAGCGGCGGCGCGAGCTGACCGAGTTGATGTACGCCTCGCCGGTGACGACGAGCCGGTCGCCCTCCCAGCGCACCGCGTGCACCCGGCCCCGCATCTTGACCTCGTCGCGCGCCCGGTACACGTCACGGGGGACGTCGAGCTTGGCGTCCTTCCAGTACGGGTAGACGACGTAACGGCGCAGCGGGTCCCGGACGATCGACGGCGAGGACTTGCCGCGCTCGTACCGGACGACCTTCACCAGCTCCATCGTGTGACCGGCCTGGGCGAGGTGCCACTTCAGCCGGGTCAGCGCGGGCGCCTCGGCGAACACCTTCGGCGAGACGCCCTTGGCGTACGCCGCCGCCTGCGCCACGACCTGCTCGCGCTCGTCGCCGGACAGGTCGGGCATGACGTCCAGGAACATCTTCAGCTCGGTCGAGACGAGCGCGAGCTGAAGCCGGCGCAGGTCCTTGGCATCGCCGCGCTCGGCGACCCACGTCGTCGCGAGGGTCGCCGCGCCGAAGCCGTCCGCGATCTCCTGCGGCTCGGTGGTCGGCTCATGGCGCTTCGACTGGCGGTGCAGGACGACGTCCGGCACCACGTCGACGGACTTCGCCAGATGCAGCGCCCGCACCATGACCGGCAGGTCGTCGTGGCGGGTCAGGTCGGGGAACTCCAGCCCGGCGCTCTCCCAGAACGAGCGGCGCAGCAGCGTCCCGGTGATCCTGCGGTCGCTCAGCAGGTCCGGGCTGCGGCGCAGGTCGGTGCCCGTCGCGGGGGCCGCGGTGTCGCTCCACGCCTTCCACTGCGACACCTGGCCGGTCCACTTGCGGAACGCGTCCGGGCCCTTCGCCAGCTCCGACCCGGACTTCTCCAGCGCGGTGAGGAGCGTCTCGATCGCCTCCGGGGGCATCGGGTCGCCGTCGTCGGCGAACAGCAGGAACTCGCCTTCGCTCTCGGCCACCCCGAGGTTGCGGGCCGCACCGCGGCTCAGCGCGCCCTGCCGGACGATCCGGAACCGGTCGTCGGGCAGCGGTGCCTGCGCGGCCGCGCCGGTGCCGTCGTCCATGACCAGGACCTCCAGGTCCCGGAACGTCTGGGCCGCGAGTGACTCCAGGGCGTCGCCGAGGCCCTCCCCGGCGCCATGCGCGAGCACGATGACACTGATCCTGCGGGGGGCCATGCCCACTCCTTCGAGCACTGGCGAACCGGAAACGGCGGTCCGGTCGCGGGATGGTAGGGGGTAGGGGAGAAGGTGATGTGCGTCCGGTACGCCGCCGCTACGGCGTGCCGGACGCCCCGGAGCCGGACGCCACCGGCGCGAGCGTCTCACCGAGGAACACGCGGCGCACGGCCCGCTCGGCCGCGTGCCCGTCGTCCCACGGGCAGAACCGCGCCCGGAACGCCGCGAGGTTCTTCTCCGCGGCGCTCCCCCAGGGGGCCCGGGACACGAACGCTTCGATGAGGTCGGGCTCGGTATAGGTGACCACGCCGGGCGGGAACTCCGTGAGGTCGAAGTTCACCCCCCGGGTGAGCTTGTAGGTCTCCCAGTCGTTGGCGTAGATCACGATCGGCCTGCCGAGGTTGGCGTAGTCGAACATGATCGAGGAGTAGTCGGTGAGCAGCGCGTCCGAGGCGATCATGAGGTCTTCGACGGACGGGTGCTTGGACACGTCGAGGACCCGGCCCTCCGGCCAGCCCAGGTCCGCCGCCATGTTCTTGATCTTGTAGTAGTAGTGCGCCCGCAGCAGCAGGACGTGGTTCTCGCCGAGCTGGTCGACGAACCGCCCGATGTCGAACATCGGGTTGTAGTGGCGCTGGTAGTCACGGTGCGTCGGCGCGTACAGGATCGCCGTCTTGCCCTCGGGGATGCCGAGTTCGTCGCGCAGCCGCGCCTGCTCCTGCGCGGTGGCGCGCACCAGCCGGTCGTTGCGCGGGTAGCCGATCTCCAGCATCTCGTAGTGGCACGGGAAGCCCCGCTCCCACGCCTCACTGGACAGCGGGTTGGCCGAGACGAGGAAGTCCCAGCGGTCCGACCGCTCGATCAGGGCCTTGAAGTCCATGTCGTTCGCGCCGACCGGGTACTCCATCTGGTCGAGGCCCATCTTCTTCAGCGGCGTGCCGTGCTGGGTCTCCAGGTGGATCTGCCCCGGCCGCTTGACCAGGTAGTCGGGGAAGTTGACGTTGTTGACGAAGTACTTCGCGGCGGCGATCGTCCGGTAGTAGTCGGCCGACCCGGCCACCACGTAGTCCACGCCCTCGGGCATCGTCTTGCGCGCGCCCGGCTTCACGATCCACACGCAGCGGATGTGCGGGGCCAGCTCGCGGACCTTCTCGTAGATCGCGGCCGGGTTGCAGGCGTACCCCCGGTACCAGTAGGCGGCGAAGACGGCGAGGTCCTCCTCGATCGGCATCCGCCGCCGCAGCCGGTAGTAGCGCTCCTTGGCGAGCTCCTTGGAGCGGACGACGCTGCGCTTCTGCAGCTTGCGGACCTTGCGCCCGCTCTTCTTCGCCTTGGCGGTGAGCGTCGGGGAGTTGATGCGCTCCCAGGCCTTGAAGTCGTTCCGCTCGATCGCGCGGTGCTTTTCGGCGAGGTTCGGCTCGTCGTCCGGCGGGACGTGCCCCGCCGGCTTGTACCGGTTGTAGGTCTTGGACATCTCGGCGAAGAAGCGCGGCTTCTCCGACGGGTACACGCGGTCGGCGCGCTCGAGGATGACCAGCAGATGCCAGATCGTCCGGTTGAACATCAGCGGCCGGAACGGATCCATCTTCGGGCCCAGCCGGTCCATGAACGCGAAGATGCGGTCGTACTGGTCGAAGGCGTCGAAGTGCTTGGCGCTCGCCGTCTTGGTGATCGCGCCGCGGCGGCGCTGCCGGTAGATGTAGCAGACCCGGTCGAGGAAGCTGACCCGCTCGGCCGCCATGAGGACCGGGTAGGTGATGCTGACGTCCTCGTAGTAGCCGCTGTTGAAGCGCAACCCGTGCTCGATCATGAACTCGCGGCGGATCGCCCGGTTCCAGATCGAGGTGAACATCTCCAGCAGGCTCGGCCGGTCCGCGAGCGTGAAGACCTCCGGCGCGGGCGGCTCCCGGAACAGGTGGTTGATGATGCTGCGCTTGACCCGCCCGTTCCAGTAGGAGCGCGCGTAGTCGAACATCAGCACGTCCGGGCGCGTCTCGGCGAGCCGGTCGAGGATCGCCCGGACGGCGCCCTCGGTCGCGTGGTCGTCGCTGTCGAAGAACCACACGTAGTCGCCGGTCGCCATGTCGAAGCCGACATTGCGCGCCTCCCCCAGACCGACGTTCTCGGTGAGGTGCCGCACCCGGACGCGGTGGTCGCGCTCGGCGTACTCATCGAGGATCTCCCCGCAGCCGTCCGGTGAGGCGTCGTCGATCGCGATGACCTCAAGGTTCGGCAGGTCCGGATCGAGGATCGAGTCCAGACATTGGCGGAGGTACCCCTGCACTTTGTGCACGGGCACGATGATGCTCAAGGAGATGTCGTCATCAATGCTCACGCGTGGGCCAATCAGCTATTCGGTGAATCTGGACTATACCCGCAGATCTTAGGTAGATCTTATGTCCCGCCATGTGAGGGCTTGAGCAGCCAGCGCCCCTTGGGCTCGACGGCCCAGTGGGTGAGGCGCTGCACCGGGACGGTGGCGAGCAGGAGGCCGAGCGCGAGGGCGCCGGCCGTGACTGAGACCAGGCCGAGCGGAGTCTGGAAGAAGTGACCGTTGAAGAAGCCGCCATAGTCCAGCGTCTTCACCACGAGGCCGTGCATCAGATAGACGTACATGGTCCGCGTTCCGAGCTTGGTGTACCAGGCCCGGCCACGCGGGACGGCGGCGAGGAACGCCATGCCGAGGACGACGGCGATGCCGAGCGCGGCAAGCCGGTACGCCATGCCCTCGACGGCGTTGAAGCCCATGTGCTCGTAGCCGCGGTTCCACAGCAGGACACCGCGCTCCACCTTCGGGACGACGCTGCCGAGCTGCCACACGTAGGCGATCGGCAGCGCCGCCACCAGCACGGCCGTGCCGGCCCAGCGGGTCCATCCCGGGCCGCGCAGCGCCTCGACGCGGTCGCGCCGGATCGTCAGGCCGAGGACGAAGAACGGCAGCAGCCCCGCGGCCCGGCACAGCGTCGAGTCGGAGTTGAAGCTCCAGCTGCCGGCGATCAGGCTCAGCGCCATCGCGACGGCGACCGGGTGCCGCAGGTGCGTCCACAGCGGGGCGCTCAGCCGCCACAGCACGAGGGCGACCAGGAACCACATCAGGAACTGCGGGCGAAATAGCTCGTGCAGCCGGAAGTCATTGCCGTTGATGAACACCAGCTGCAAGCGGTAGAGCACGTTGAAAATCACATACGGCACGACCAGTGTCGGGAAAATACCCCGGAATTTTTCTGGCGACCGCATGAATCCGCGGGAGAAGTAGCCGGAGACGAAAACGAATACCGGCATGTGGAAGCCGTAGACGAAGGTGTAGACCGCGTTCGCCGCATGGCTGTCGTTCCGGAACACCTCCCAGAAGTGCCCGAGCACGACCAGCATGATCAGGAAGAACTTGACGTTGTCGAAGTACGCGTCGCGGCCGCGGGGCGCCCGCGCCCCGCCCGCCGGTGTCGTGCCGTCGGGGACGGTGACGCCGGGGTGGGCGGCGGACGGCGGGGTGGCGCCCGGCGCCGAGGCGGACTCGGGGGTGCGCGGGGGCGGGATGAGGTCGGTCATGGTGGAGAACGCCGTTCTAGCCCGGTCGGCCCGGCCGCCGGAGGGGGGTGAAGGCCCAGGTCATCTTTGGTTCCAGCGCCCAGCTCATCGACCGGACGACGGGCTTGGAGCACAGTGCCGTCCCGACGACCAGGGCACCGCAGATCACGATGATGACGCCGGGCGGGGTGTGCATCCAGTCCGCGCCCCACCAGCCGGTGAAGTTCAGCAGCCGGGTGACGAACCCGTGCAGCAGGTAGGCGTAGAGGGTGTAGGCGCCGAGCTGGGTGAACCAGTACTGCCGCCGGGGGACCAGGCTGAGGAACGCCGCCACGAACACGGTCGCGCAGACGAACATCGTGAGCCGCATCACGGTGCCGTAGAAGTTGCCGACGCCGAGCTCGAAGTGCGCGTGCTTCCAGTAGATCCAGTTCCGCGACATGTGGTCCATGACGAGGTAGGTCCCGCCGAGGCCGGCGGCGAGCACCACCGCCCCGATCGGCCGCGCGATCGGCTTCTTCAGCAGCTCGAAGTGCTCCGGCCGCAGCGTGAGCCCGAGGACGTAGAACGGCAGCAGCCCGAAGACGCGGTGGATGTCGAACGTCCCGCCGAGGTCGCTCATGTACGACAGCAGCGCGAACAGCACCGCCACCGCGAGCGGCCAGCGGATCTGCTGCCAGACCGGGGTGGACAGCCGCCACATGAACAGCGCGATCAGGAACCACGTCAGGTAGTACGGGTTCAGCAGGCTGATCTCCAGCTCGTTGCGGCCGGCGAGCCAGTCGTACAGCGAGTAGGCGACCTCGAACACCACGTACGGGACGCCGACGTTGATGATGAGCTTGCGCGCCTTGCCGCCGGAGAACGTCCAGTTCCGCGAGAAGTAGCCGGTGATCACGATGAACAGCGGCATGTGGAACGTGTAGATGAAGATGTACAGGCCCTTGGCCATCGGGACGTTCAGCAGGTTGGCCAGGGAGTGGCCCGCCACCACCAGCAGGATCGCGAAGTACTTGGCGTTGTCGAAGAACGGGTCGCGCTGCCTGCGCGGGCGCGCCGCCTGCGCGGCCGCCGCGGCGCCGATGGCGGCCGGCGTGCCCGGCGCCGCCGGGGCGGGGGGTGGCGCCGGGTCCGTGCCGGCCGGCGGTGCGGGGGGCGGGGCCGTGTCGGCTCCGGAGGGGCTGGAGGTGTAGGTCATGGGGCCGCCCGGTCAGCTCTCCTTGCAGATGTCGTCGCTGGCGCGGATCTCACCCTGCTGCTTGGGGATGCCGCCGCCGGCGCTCTTCAGGTTCGTCCAGTCACGTCCGACGACCAGGTCGACGACGCCCGGCGTGCCGCCCGTGGTGCGCACGGCCGGCTGCGGCTTGCTCGGGATCAGCGCGGTCAGCGTCTGGGCCTGCTGGTCGGCTCCGGTGCCGTACAGCACCTTGGTGGTCGCGGTGGGGGCGGGAGCGTTCCCGCCGACCGTGACCTGAAAGCCCTGCGACTCCAGGTCGTCGGCGACGCGCCCGGCCTGCCCGTCGATGCCGCTGCCGTTGTAGACCCGCACCCGCACCTGGCTGGGCGGGATCTTCGACGTGCCCGGCTTGGGCTCCTTGGGCACGGTCTTGTCGTTGCGGACGGCGTTGAAGAACGGCTGCGCGGCGGCGCTCAGCGCCACCCGGTTCGGGTCGAGGGGGTCGGGCCCGGACGGGACGGTCACGAACCGCAGCTTGCCGGAGGTCATGCCCTGCATCTCCTGGGCGATGTCCATCATGACCTGCGGCGTCAGTTCCTTGTCGGTGGTGAGCGACTTGGTGACCGCGTTCATCAGCGAGAGGAGGCGCTTGGGGTTGCTGAGCGTGCCCGCGCTCATCGACTTGTTGGCGAGGGCGCCCATGAACTTCTGCTGGCGTTTGATGCGGTCGGTGTCGGAGCCGTCACCGAGGCCGTGCCGGACGCGCACGTACGACAGCGCCGTCTCGCCCTTGATCACGTGCTTGCCCCTGCTCAGCCGGAGCCCGGACTTGGGGTCGTTGACGTCCTTCGGCAGGCACACCGGGACGCCGCCGACCGCGTTCGTGATGGTCTTGAACCCGTTGAAGTCGACCTGCATGAAGTGGTCGATGCGGATGTTGGACAGGCTCTCGATCGTCTTGATGACGCAGGCCGCGCCGCCGTTGGTGAACGACGAGTTGATCTGGGCGCGGGTCTGCGCCGGGATCACGGTGCCCTTGCGGCTCTTGCAGGACGGCATCCGGACCATCAGGTCGCGGGGGAAGCTGATGCCGATCGCCTGCCCGCCGCCGGGCGACAGATGCAGCAGGATCATCGTGTCCGACCGCGGCGGCTCGTTCTTCAGCGAGCGGCCGTACTTGGCGTTGGCGCCCGCGCGGGTGTCGGAGCCGAGCACCAGGATGTTCATCGCGTTGTTCAGCTTCTTCGGCCGGTTGGGGCCGAGCTGGGCGTTGACGTCCTCGTGCGAGATGTTCCCGAACGCCTGGCGGTACAGGCCGTAGGCGGTGAGGGAGCCGACCACCATGACCGCCGACAGCCCGATGCACACCCATCCGAGGATGCGCCAGCCGCGTCGCGGCGCCGGCTGCGGATCGGCGTCGTCGACGTACTCCATGTACATCGGGTTGCTGTTCATCGCTCCGTGGTCCGGGTCTCAGCGGTTCTTGGGAGTGTGGGGGTCAGCCCCACACGGGGATCGCCCGCTTTCAGGGGTCGGGTTACGGGACAAGGGCAAGGAGAGCGTAGGTCAGGCGAGCCGGTACGGGGAGCCGGATGCGTGATTCGGTCCGGGTGGACCGGCCACCACCGTCACATGCTCCACGGTCAGACGTCGATCTAGGGCGGCTTTATCAAAGTTTCGTTGGATTATGACGGAAGCACCCGAGGCTAGTGGTGCGAGCAAGCCCATCAGTACCCCGTCGAGTGTGGTGAACGGCACGTCAACCAGGAGGCGGTCGCGCGCGTCCAGCTCGTGTTTTTCGACGGCCCTGCGGGCGGTGTCCACCAGGTCCGCCCCGCTCAATGTGTCCTTTGTCACACTCAGCGCAGGAGCATCGGGCGTCACTTCCGGCCCTGGAGTGAACCTGTCGCCGTAGGTGCGGACCTCGTCGGCGTAGTCGGTCACTCCGGGCGGGCAGTCGGCCAGCGGACCGCCCAGCGCGTGCAGCGACAGCCCGACGATCTCCTCCGCCGCCTCATCGGCGACCACATCGTCCAGCACCTCTTGCGCCGCCGCCAGGATGTACGGTCCGGACGACCCGATCGGTTCGGCGCCGTCCCGTCCGCTGACCGCCTCCGGGTCGACCGGCTCGGCGACGAGCCCCGCCGACCAGCACGCCAGCAGCCACACCGCGGTCTGCCAGTGCGGCGGCAGGACGAGCACGACGCGGCTGCCCGGTTCGGCGCCCAGCCCGTCCACCAGGAAGTTCGCCGTCTTGGCGACCCAGTTGTCGAACGTCCGCGCGGACAGTTCGACGCGTTCGCCGGTCGCGTCGTCGTAGAAGGTGACGAACGGGTTGGACGGGTCGCCGGCCACCCGCCGCCGCAGCAGCTCCGCGGGCGTGGCCGCGCCGTCGACGTGTGCGCTCATGGCCAGAGCGTATGCCCGCGTGATCGCCGGGGGTCCAGCACCCGGCCGGTGCCGCTACGCTCCGCACGAGTGGATGACCACCCCCTGAACGAACCGCAGGCCACGGGGCACTGCGCCGACGAGCACGGGACGGGACGATGAACGCGGGTCGGCTGCTCGTCCGGGTCACGGTGGCCCCGGCGCTGCTCGTCGTGGCGTGGCTGGCGGTCGCGCTGCCGCTGCTGATGGCGGGCGTGTTCCGGCCGGTCCCGGCGATCGCGCTGTTCGTGCCGGCCGCGGCCGTGACGCTGTGGCTCGGCCTGCGGTCACGTCCGCGTGACCTGCCGCCCGGACCGCGCGGCGGCCTCAATGCTTCCGGCGGAGTGGACGCGGTGCCGTGGTGGACGACCGGGAGCGTGCTCGCGATCACGGCCGCGTTCCTGGTGCTCCAGGTGGTCATGTGCGCAGAGCAGATCGTCGTCCGGCGCGACCCGGCGTCCTATGTCCAGTTCGCGGTCTGGCTGACCGAGCACGGGTCGCTGCCGATCCCGCAGGCGCGGGAGGCGTTCGGCGGCGCGGACGGCGTACTGCGGTTCGCGAGCCCCGCCTTCTACCAGGACGGCGGCGCGATCGTCCCGCAGTTCATGGCGGGGATGCCGCTGGTCCTCGCGCTCGGCGGCTGGCTCGGCGGCACCCACGGCATCCTGCTGATGGCGCCGCTGCTCGGCGCGTGCGGCGTGCTCGCGTTCGCCGGGCTCGTCGCGCGGCTCGCCGGCCCGCGCTGGGCGCCCGCCGGGGCGCTGCTGCTGGCGCTGACACTGCCGATGCTCTACGTCTCGCGCAGCACGTTCAGCGAACTGCCCGCGATCATCCTGCTGCTGGGCGGGCTTTCGCTGATGTACGACGTCCGCCGGGAGGAGGGGCGGCGCGCCGGCCTGAAGGCGTTCCTGGCGGGCGCCGCGCTCGGCCTCATCGTGCTCGTCCGCATCGACGGGCTGCGGGACATCCTGCCGGTGCTCGCGTTCGCCGGCCTTCTCATCGGGCTCCGGCGGGGCACCGGGTACTGGCTCGCCGGCGGGCTGCTGCTCGGCGCCGGCGCCGGGCTGGCCGAGGGCCTCACGCTGTCCCGGCCGTACCTGGCCTACCTCGGATCGTCGCTCAGGCCGCTGGCGGCCATCAGCGCGGCGGTGTTCGCCGCGACGGCCGCCATGGTCGTGCTGCTGCGCTGGGACCGGACGGGGGCGTGGCTGCGCCGGACGGGCCCGGCGGTCGCGCGGGGCCGGCTGCCCGGCGCCGCCGCCGTCCTCACCGTGCTGGTGATGGCGGGCTTCGCGGTCCGGCCGCTGGTGCAGACCGTCCGCCGGGTGCCGGCCACGAAGGACGACGAGCTGAACGTCCGGTTCATCGAGCTGGTCCAGGGGGTCCACCGGCTCCCGCTGGACGGAACCCGGCAGTACTCCGAGCTGTCCCTGTACTGGGTCATCTGGTACATCGGCCTTCCCGCGCTGCTGTTCGCGACGCTGGGCGCGGCGGTGCTGGCGCGGCGGCTGCTGCGCGGGCGGTCGCCGGAATGGCTGCTGCCCTACGCGGTGATCGTCTGGACGACCGCGCAGGTGCTGATCCGGCCGGGGATCACGCCCGACCATCCGTGGGCGTCCCGGCGGCTGATCGGGCTCGTGATCCCCGGCCTCCTGCTGTTCACGATGTTCGCGTCGGCCTGGGCGGCGCGGCGGGTCCGCCGCCTCGGGTACGGGCCGGGGCTGGTGCGCGGGGGCGCGGTCGCCGGTGTCGCGCTGATGCTGGTGCCGATCGTGCTGACGTCCAGCGGCCTCCTGATGACCCGCACGGAGCAGCACGAGGTGGGCGCCGTCGAGGAGATGTGCGACGAACTGCCGGCGCGCGGCTCGGTCGTGGTGATCGAGCAGTCCACCGCCGACCGGTTCCTCCAGGTCGTGCGCGGGATGTGCGGGCTGCCCGCGGCGCGTACGGCCGGGGGCACCACGTCCGCCGACGTGAAGCGGGTCGTCGCCGGCGTGTTCGCGGCCGGGCGCCGTCCGGTGCTCATGGCGGCGAAACCGGAGCAGGTCGCGCCGTACGGGACGCCGCACCGGGTCCTCTCGGTGCGGACGCGGCAGGACGGCCGCACTCTCACCGGGCCGCCGGGCGCGACGTGGGGACTGTTCATGGAAGTGTGGATCGCCGAGCCCGCCGCGTCTTGACGGCCCGTCCGGGGGCTCTGGGGGCCGTCTCCCGGAAGGGATACGTCTGCCTAGGTGAGCCAGGGCGAGTATCCTCGCGCTGCGTGAGCACCCAGTCTGCCGAGCCGACGTCCGAGACCGCGCCCGCCGAGCCCGCCTCGGTGCCCGCCCCCGCGGCCGAGCCCGAGCCCGCGGAGCCGGCGTCCGGACCCGTCCACGTCACGATCGTCCTGCCCTGCTACAACGAGCAGGACCATGTGATCGACGAGGTCGAGCGCATCTGCGAGGCGATGGACGCCAGCGGCAAGACCTACGAACTGCTGGCCGTCGACGACTGCTCGACCGACGAGACGCTCGCCCGGCTGCGCGAGGCGGAGCCCCGCTTCCCGAACATGCGGATCGTGGCGTTCCAGCACAACAGCGGCTCGGGCACCGTCCGGCGCATCGGCTCCCAGCAGGCCCGCGGCGACATCGTCGTGTGGACGGACGCCGACATGTCCTACCCGAACGAGCGGATTCCCGAGCTCGTGGACGTGCTGGACACCGACCCGTCCGTCGACCAGGTCGTCGGGGCGCGCACCACCGAGGAGGGGACGCACAAGGTGCTGCGGGTCCCCGCCAAGTGGTTCATCCGCAAGGTCGCCGAGCGGCTCACCAACACCAAGATCCCGGACCTGAACTCGGGGCTGCGCGCGTTCCGCCGCGAGGTGTCGCTGCCGTACCTGCGGCTGCTGCCGCCCGGGTTCTCCTGCGTCACGACGATCACGATCGCGTTCCTGTCGAACCAGCACCCGGTCCGGTACATGCCGATCGACTACGCCAAGCGGGCCGGGAAGTCGAAGTTCCACTTCACCAAGGACGCCTACCGCTACATCCTGCAGGTGCTGCGGATGGTCATGTACTTCAACCCGCTCAAGGTGCTGATGCCGCCCGCGCTGTGGCTGATCGTGATCGGGCTGCTCAAGGGCGTGTTCGACATGGTGGTGCACTTCGGCTACTTCGCCAACAACACCATCATGATCTTCGTGACCGGGTTGATCATCGCGTCGCTGGCGCTGCTCGCCGACCTGATCGTCCGCTCGCGCGGCGACGTCTAGCGGCATGCGCATCGCGATCGTCGGGCCGGCGTTCCCGTACAAGGGCGGCGGCGCCCGGCACACGACCGAGCTGGCGCACCGGCTGGCCGCGGCCGGGCACGAGGTCGTCATCGAGTCGTGGCGCGCCCAGTATCCGAGGTTCCTGTACCCGGGGCGGCAGACGATCGCCGAACCGGAGGGCGAGCCGTTCCCCGCCACCCGGCACCGGCTCGACTGGCGCCGCCCGGACGGCTGGTGGCGCACCGGCCGCGCGCTGCGCTCGGCCGACCTGGTCGTGCTGGTGCTGCTGAGCACCGTTCAGGTGCCGTCCTACCTGGGGATACTCGCCGGTCTGCGGGGGAGGACGCGGGTGGTGGCGCTGTGCCACAACGTCCTGCCGCATGAGCGCAAGCCGTATGACGAGCCGCTGATGAGGCGGCTGCTGCGGAAGGTGGACGGCGTCCTCGTCCACACCGAGGCGCAGGCGGACATCGCGCGGACGCTCACGTCCCGTCCCGTGCGGGTCGCGGAGATGGCCGCGCACCTGCCGGTCGCCGCCGCCTCCGCGCCGGCCGCCGGGAAGGTGCGCCGGCGGCTGCTGTTCTTCGGGATCGTCCGCCCGTACAAGGGCCTGGACGTCCTGCTGCGCGCCCTCGCCGAAGGCCCGGACGAGGTGGCACTGACCGTCGCGGGCGAGTTCTGGGGCGGCCTGGACGAGACCCGCGAGCTGATCGGTTCCCTGGACCTGACCTCGCGGGTCGAACTGCGTCCGGGATACGTCCCGGCGGCCGACATCCCGGGACTGTTCGCCGCGGCCGACGCGCTCGTCATGCCCTACCGGTCGGCCACCTCCTCGCAGAACGTGTGGATGGCCCACGAGCACGGCCTGCCGGTCATCGCCACCGATGTCGGCGGGTTCGGCACGCAGATCCGCGACGGCGTGGACGGCCTGATCTGCGCACCGGACGATGCCGCGTCCCTGGCCGCCGCCCTCCGCCGCTTCTACGCTCCGGGGGAGCCGGAGCGCCTGCGCTCCGGCGTCCGCCCGGTCGACCACGGCCCGCTCTGGACCGCCTATATCGACGCGCTCACAGGTGCGGCTCGATGACCTTCAGCAGTGCGCGCTTCGGCTTGGCGCCGACGATCTGCTCCACGACCTCGCCGTTCTTGTAGAGCAGCAGGGTGGGCAGGCCCAGCACGCCGTACTTGTTCGGGGTGACGGGGTTCGCGTCGTAGTCGAGCTTCGCGATCCGGATCCTGCCGCCCTGCTCCTCGGCGATCTGCTCCAGGATGGGCGCGATCATGCGGCACGGCCCGCACCAGTCCGCCCAGAAGTCGACCAGCACCGGGATGTCGCTGTTCAGGACCTCGTCCGCGAACGTCGCGTCGGTCACGGTGATCGGGGCCGTCATGGTGCCTCCTTCGTCGGCTGCGTCCCCCGCACAAGCTCCTTGGAGTCCTGTTCATTCCCGGTGTCCGGCGCGGTACGTCCGAGCAGGAGCGCGACACCGGCGTTGATGAGGTCGGCGCCGGTCAGCAGCACCCGGGACGCGATCGCGACGACGACGGGGGCGCCGGCCGGCAGCACCGGTGTCAGCACCAGCGTGAGGGCGGCCTCCCGCGCGCCGATGCCGCCCGGCGCGATGAAGACGACGAAGCCGGCGACGAACGCCAGCGCGTAGGCGCCGGTCGCGATGAACGGCAGGCCCTTGCCGTCGCCGCCGGCGGCCACGCACAGCAGCCAGGTGTGCACGCCGAACAGGGCCCAGCCGAGGACCGTCCAGCCGATGGCGCGGAGCGTGACGCCGAGGCTCACCGGGTGCTCCAGCGGCGGGCGCCGGATGAGCCTGAGCATCGTCCCGAGCGCCCAGGTCACGATCTTCGGATGCAGCAGCATCATCAGGACGGGCGCCGACAGGAACAGCCACCAGTACTCGTCGCGGGCCGCCCTGGACGTCAGCGGCAGCGTCACCGCCGCGACCGCCAGCCCGCACGCCGTGGACGTCGCCACCGCCAGCATCGTGGACCCGAAGCTGCGCTCCGGCGGCACCTTGTGCTCGCGCGTCATCTCGATCTGCGTGACCAGCGCCCACACCTTGCCCGGGACGTACTTCCCGAGCTGGGAGATGCCGGAGATGCGGAACATGGCGCGCACCGGCAGCGGCGAGCCGAGACCGGCGAGGAACGTCCGCCATCCGAGCATCCAGACGAAGAGGCCCGCCAGCCCCGCGGCCAGCGCCCCGGCCAGCGCGGCCCAGGACATCTGCTGGAACGCCCGCACCGTCGCGTCCCACTGGGAGGCCACGCTGTAGCCGCAGAACGCCAGCGCGAGTATCACCAGGAACACGCGCAGGCCCCGGACGGCGACGACCTTCATCTTCACGGGCCCCAGCGTAGGCGAACGTGACCTTGCGGCCGTCCGCTCCGCCTACAGTTGGGGACGATGAAGATTTCCGATGTGGTCGCCTTCATGGGCCACCAGGTGCACGTGTGCCGGTACCGCGAGGCGGGGACGCTGCTCGGCTGGATGGGCCGGGACCTGCGCCGCAAGCGGGTCCTCGACGTCGCGGGCGGCGACGGCTACTGGGCGGGGCGGGCGCGCAAACGCGGCGCCGACGCCGTCTCCATCGACCTCGCCCGCGGCAAGATGACCTACGGGCGGACGCTCGCGAACGCACCCGCGCTCATCGAGTGCGACGCGCTGCGGCTGCCGTTCGCGGACGGCTCGTTCGACGCGGTCCTGTCGGTGTGCGCGATCGAGCACTTCGACGACGGCGGCAGGTCCCTGGACGAGATGGCGCGGGTGCTCAAGCCCGGCGGCCAGATCTTCATGTCCGCGGACGTGCTGAGCCGCGCCGACGCCTGGCCGAAACTGCGGGACGCGCACAAGGCCAAGTACCACGTCCAGCACACCTACACCCACGAGAGCCTGCGCAAGCTGATGGACGAGCGCGGCCTGGACCTGGTCAGGTACAGCTACCAGTTCCGTACGGCCGCCACGGAGCGGCTCTACCTGTCGCTGTCCGCCCACGGCGGGAAGGTCGGCTTCAACGCCGCCGCGCCGCTGGCCCCGCTCGTCGCGCTCGCCGACCGCACGGCCCCGAATGAGCGCGGCAGCATCGTGCTTGTTCAGGCGCGTAAGAGGTAGTTGCCGGGGGTGTGGGGGGCGGTCCCCACAATGAAGCGATGACCATGGGGTAGGGGCCCCTGTGACTTACGTGGAATGAGATCACCCGAGCGTGTCCCCGGCGGGCGTAGGCTCGGAGGGTAAAGGGTGATCTACGCCACCGCGCTGGATGGGGGAGTGGACCGTGGCGCCTCGGATTCTGCTCGATGCCACCGCCGTGCCGGCCGACCGCGGCGGGCTCGGCCGGTACGTCGATGGGCTGCTGTACGCCCTGCACGCGCAGGGCGCCGACCTCGCCGTCGCCTGCCAGCGGGCGGACGAGAAACGCTACCGGGACCTCGTTCCCGGGGCCCGGGTCGTCGCCGGCCCGGCGGCGCTGGCGCACCGCGCCACCCGGCTCGCGTGGGAGCAGTCGGGGCTGCCGCACGTCGCCGAACGCGTCGGCGCGGACGTCATCCACCTGCCCACCTACACGATGCCGGTGAGCGCCGTCCTGCCGACGGTCGTGACGATCCACGACGTCACGCTGTTCGCCGAGCCGGAGCCGCACGACCCGGTTCGCACGTCCTACGTCAAGTCGGCGACCCGCACCGCGGCGCGCCGCGCGACCCGGCTGATCGTGCCGTCCCGCGCGACCCGTGACGAACTGGTGCGCGTCCTCGGCGCCGACCCGGCGCACATCGACGTCGCCTACCACGGCGTCGACCACGAGGTGTTCCACCGTCCGTCCGAGGCGGAGATCAAGCAGGTCTCCGGCCGTCTCGGCCTGCACGGCCGCCCCTACATCGCCTACCTGGGGGCGCTGGAGCCGCGTAAGAACGTCCCGAACCTGATCCGCGGCTGGGTCCGGGCCTGCGCGGGGCGCCCGGACGCCCCGGCGCTGGTCCTCGCGGGCGCCGGCGGCTGGGACGACGAGGTCGACGCGGCCCTGGCCACCGTCCCCCTGGACCTGCGCGTCGTGCGGCCCGGCTACCTGCCGTGGCCGTCCCTCCGGGGCTTGTTCGGCGGCGCCCTCGTCGTCGCGCTCCCGAGCCGGGGCGAGGGCTTCGGGCTGCCCGTCCTGGAGGCCATGTCCTGTGGCGCGCCCGTCCTGACCACGCGCCGCGGCCCCCTCCCGGAGGTCGGCGGTGACGCCGTCGCCTACACCGAACCGGACCCGGCCGACATAGCGGACGCCCTGTCCTCCCTCATCGACGACCCGGCTCGCCGTGCCGACCTCGCCGAGGCCGCGCAGACCCGCGCCCGCGAATTCTCCTGGTCGGCGTCCGCGGCGGCGCACATGGCCTCATACCGGCGCGCGGTCGAGCAGTACGCCGCCTCCCGCACCCACTAGGCTCGCTCCAACCGCGTGGAGAAAGGAACCGAGTGGAAGCGATCCTCCTGGTGGGAGGCCAGGGCACCCGCCTGCGCCCCCTGACGATCTCCACCCCGAAACCCCTGCTCCCCACCGCCGGCGTGGCGTTCCTCGCCCACCAGTTGGCGCGCGCACACGCGGCGGGCGTCGAGCGGATCGTGTTCGCCACGTCCTACCGCGCCGAGATGTTCGAGGCGGCCTTCGGCGTCCACGCGTACGGCGTCGACCTCGCCTATGTCAGCGAGAAGGAACCGCTCGGCACCGGCGGCGCCATCCGCAACGCCGCCCGCGCGCTGACCTGCGGCCCGGACGACCCGGTCCTGATCCTGAACGGCGACATCCTGTCCGGCCACGACATGCGCGCCCAGGTGAAGCTGCACGAGGAGTCCGGCGCGGCGGTCACCCTCCACCTGACCGAGGTCGACGACCCGTCCCGCTTCGGCTGCGTGCCCACCGACGCCGACGGCCGCGTCACCGCGTTCCTGGAGAAGACGCCCCACCCGGTGACGAACCAGATCAACGCGGGCTGCTACGTGTTCCGCCGCTCCGCCATCGACGCGATCCCCGAGGACGAGGTCGTCTCCGTCGAACGTGAGACGTTCCCGTCGCTCATCTCGTCCGGCGTCACCGTGATGGGCCACGTCGAGTCGGCCTACTGGCTGGACGTCGGCACGCCCGAAGCGTTCATCCAGGGTTCCCGCGACCTCGTCCTGGGCGCCCTGGCCTCACCCGCCATGCCCGGCGAACCGGGCGAGCGCCTGACCCTCCCCGGCGCCCGCGTGGCTCCGGGCGCCGTCGTGCGCGGCGGTACGACGGTCGGCCGCCACGCCGTGATCGAAGCGGGCGCCACCGTCCTCGGCAGCGTCCTCCTGGAGGACGCGTTCGTCGCCGAGGGCGCCACGGTCCGCGACTCGGTCCTCAGCCGGGGCGCCCGCGTGGGTCCCGGCGCGGTGCTGGACGGCGTGGTCCTCGGCGACGGCGCCGTGGTCGGCCCCGGCAACGAACTCCGCACCGGCCTCCGCGTGTGGCCGGGCATAAAACTCCCCCCGACCGCCATCCGCTTCTCCACCGACACCTGACGGAGATGAGGCAGGGGAGCGACCCCGTTGCCGGGTCCCCGGCGAAGGCCGGGGCGGCCGGGGAGAAGACCGCTGGGCGTCTCCCCGGCCGGGTCCGGGAGTGGCGGCCGCCGTGGCCGCTGGATCTTCTCGGCACGCTGTCGCCGCATCGGCGGGGGCCGCATGATCCGGCGTTCCGGGTCGAGCGGGACGGGGCCGTCTGGCGCGCGTCCCATACGCCCGGGGGGCCGGGGACGCTGCGGCTTCGGTGGGCGGGGGACGCCGTCGAGGCGACCGCCTGGGGAGCGGGGGCCGAGTGGCTCCTGGACGGGGTGCCGGAGCTACTGGGGGCCGATGACGTCCCGGAGGAGTTCGCCGCGCGGCATGACGTCGTCCGGGAGCAGGTGCGCAAGCGGCCCGGGCTGCGGATCGGGAGGACCCGGCGGGTCTTCGAGGCGCTCGTGCCGGCCGTCATGGAGCAGAAGGTGCTCGCGGAGGAGGCCTGGCGGGGCTGGGGGTATCTGCTGCGCCGGTTCGGGGAGCCCGCGCCGGGGGCGCCGCGCATGCGGGTGCCCCCGCCGCCGGAGGTGTGGGTCCGGATTCCCTCGTGGGAGTGGCATCGGTCCGGGCTGGAGGCCGTCCGGGCCCGGACGATCATCGGGGCGGCACGGGTCGCGGGGCGGCTGGAGGCGGAGCCGAGCGGGCCGAGGCTCCGGTCGCTGCCGGGCATCGGGGTCTGGACGGCCGCCGAGATCCGGCAGCGGGCGGCCGGTGATCCCGACGCCGTCTCCGTCGGCGACTACCATCTGCCCGCCCTGGTGGGCCTGGCACTGGCGGGCCGGAAGGTCGACGACGCCGGGATGCTCGAACTGCTGGAGCCCTACGCCGGTCATCGGTACCGGGTCATCCGGCTGCTGGAATCGTCCGGGAGGCGCCCGCCGAGGCGCGGCCCCCGGTTGCCGGTCCGCGACTACCGGTCGTTCTGACCGGCTCGGGGGCCCGGCGGCGGCGCAGCCAGAAGTTGTCCGGGGTCCAGTCGAGGCCGTCGCGGCTGTCCGCGCCGAACAGCGGGCCGAGGACGGCGAGGGCGATGATGAGGGCGAGCACGAGCAGCATGTTCTTGTCCTTTGGGATCGCAGTGGCGTTCCCGCGCGCGGTGCGATCGGGTGAGGCGGGGTCTCCGCCCTTTCCGCCGCAGCTACAGTTTGACTCCGTCCAACATTCAGGTCCAGCGACGATTACTGCAGGGATTGTGTAAGAATCGCTTCACTATGTTGGATCTGGGGCGGCTGCGCGTGCTCCGCGAGCTCAAGCTGCGCGGGACGCTCGGTGCCGTGGCCGACGCCCTCGGATACACCCCGTCCGCGGTGTCGCAGCAACTCGCGCAGTTGCAGCGGGACGTCGGCGTCCCGGTGGTCGAGCGGGCCGGGCGGCGGCTGCGGCTGACCGTGGCGGGCGAGGTGCTCGCCGAGCACGCCGAGACGCTGCTGGCGCAGGCCAAGCGCGCGGAGGAGGCGACGGTCGCGGCGAGCGGCCGGGTCGCCGGGGTGGTGCGGCTCGTGGGATTCCAGACGGCGCTGCTGCACGTGCTGGCGCCCGCCCTGCCGCGGCTGGCGAAGGCGTATCCGGAACTCGTGGTGGACGTCCTGGACGAGGAGTTCCACCGGGTTCTGCAGGCGCTCGTCCTCCAGGAGATCGATGTCGTGCTGACGGACGAGTACTCGCATCTGCCGCGTCCCCGGCGTCCCGAGCTGACGTCCGAGGTGCTCGTCACCGAGATGATGCGGGTCGCGCTGCCCGAGGATCACCCGCTCGCCCGCAGCGGGGCGCCGGTCCGGCTGGCCGACCTCGCGGACTGCCCGTGGGTCACGGGACATGTCGGGACGAACCATGCCGATCTGCTGGAACGGACCTGTGTCGAGCTCGGCGGTTTCCGGCCCGACGTCCGGTACCGGTCGAACGATCTGCTGATCGTTTTCGCGATGGTCGCGGCGGGCGGCGCCGTCTGCCTCATCCCCGACCTGGCGCTCGCCGAGCGGGAGGAGGGCATCGTCGTCCGCGACGTGGCCGACGCCCCGGTGGACCGCCGCATGGTCATGTGGACGCGCGTCGGCGCGGAGGTGCGGCCGTCGGTCCGGGCCGTCCTCGAAGAACTGCGCAAGTCGGCGGACGCCCTGGTGGAACGCCGTCCCAGCTGCGTCCGCGGCGCACCCTGATCAGGTCGCGGGCATCAGGTTCCGATCAGCGGCAGGCGCCGGCCGAAGGTCCCGATCCGGCCACCGAACCGCTTGACCGGCCGGGCTCTGCGGGTAAGGGTCAAAGAACCTGTCACCATTGGGCACACCACCGACCATGGAGGGCACCATGGAATTACTGTGCATCGGCATCGACCCCGAGACCAACGAGGACAAGTGCCCTGCGGTGTTCGTGGACACCGACACCGGCGACTTCGTTCTCGTGGGGTGGACGATGACCGATCACGAAACGCTTGCCAAGGTGGCCGAGCACACCACGGTCGCGGACTACGAGACTGTGGTGAGACTCCCGGCACGGATGCGGGAGATCATCTTGCAGGCACTGGAGGTACCTGATGCCAGGGAACGTCCCGAGCTTCGCTGAGCTGCTCACTTCCACGAAAGGCTCCGCGATCCATCTTGAGATGCGGGACACCTACACCCCGGATGACCCCAAGTTCCTGGCGTGGCGGGAGACAGGCGCCCTCGAAGGGTTCGGCGCGGGCTCCGCGTGGTTCGGCCTCATCCGTGGGGCGGTCGCCCGTGGCGTGACCGTCCGCAGGGCCCGGCTCGTGTCGGAGCCTGTCACCGACTACATCCGTTTCGAGCATGCCGTGACCAGTCTGCACAATGTTCCGGCCGGGGAGCAGGTCCGCTGGCTCTCCCGGTGCCGTGCCTCCGATCTGGCGCTGCCAGGCAACGACTTCTGGGTGTTCGACGACCGGCTGGTGCGGTTCCATCACTTCTCAGGGGAGGGACACGCCCTCGACGAGGAGTTCAGCGAAGATCCGTCGGTCATCAACCTGTGCCTTGCCGCGTTCGAAGCGGTTTGGTCGCGGGCCGTTGATCAGGCCGAGTTCGAGCCGCGGTGACGGTGCCCGTCGTTACGACCGATGTCCTTTTCACCGTCGTCTTCTGTACAGGCCGCCCGTGAAGAGCTGGCCGCGCGCCTGCGTGAGATCCGGCTTGAAGCCGGCCTGACCGGAAAGGCGCTGGCAGGCAAAGCCGGATGGCACCGTACGAAGGTCTCCCAGATCGAGCACGTGGCGCGCCCGCCCTCCAGGAGTGACATCCGCACCTGGTGCCGCATCTGTAACGTCGCGGACGAGGCCGAGGACCTCATAGCCCGACTCCGTGACGTCCAAGGCGGCTACGTCGAATGGAAGCGGCTCCAGCGCACTGGCCTCAGACATCTCCAGGAGTCGGCGCAGGCCGAGTTCGACGAGTGCCGACACATGCGCGTCTACTGTTCCCGGGTCGTGCCCGGCCTGCTCCAGACCACCGAGTACACCCGCGCACTCCTCGGGTTGATCCAGCGGTTCCGCGACCTCCCGGACGATGTCGAGTCGGCGGTCGCGGTGCGCATGGAACGGCAAAAGGTCCTTACCGAGGGAGACCACCGCTTCGCCTTCCTGATCGAGGAGAGCGTGCTGCGCTACCGGCTCGGCGGCACCGAGATCATGGCCGGGCAACTCGGCCATCTGCTGACCGCCATGGCGCTGCCCTCGGTGGCGCTCGGCGTCATCCCCTTCGCTACGACGCGCATCGCTGCTCCACGTCCCGACTTCACCATGTTCGACGCCGAGAACGTCCAGGTAGAACTCCCCTCCGCACTCATCACGGTGACCGCTCCAGGAGAGATCGCGATCTATGCGAAGGCGTTCGAAGAACTGGCCAAGATGGCGGTGATCGGCGCGGACGCACGAGCCCTGATCACTTCGGCGATCAGCGAGCTCGGCTGATTCGCATGTCACACTCGGTCACACTCCTGGCCTGTGGCGCTGCGCCCGGTGGACGCTCTGTGGCAGACGACATGGACGGCCTTGATCTCTGTAGCCCCGGCTTGGAGGCGCGCACCCGGGGCCGCCGCACCACAGATGAGGCGCGCCGCTGGAGGACATCGTGACCATCACCCTGGAACCCGGGCAGGCCAGGCGGACGGCGCCTGACATGCTCTGGCTCGACCTGACCCGCATGTGCCAGCTCGGCTGCGTTCACTGCTTCAACGACTCCGGCCCGACAGGCGACCGTGGCACCATGGCCCGCGGCGACTGGGTTCGCGTCCTTGACCAGGCCGCCGCCTGGGGAGTCCGCCGCGTGCAGTACATCGGGGGCGAGCCGACGATGCACCCGGACGCCGTCTCCCTGGCCGAGCACGCCCTTGACCTCGGTCTGTCCGTCGAGGTGTACACCAACCTCGTTCACGTGTCCGCTTGCTGGTGGGACCTGTTCCAGCGCGATGGGGTATCGGTGGCGACGTCGTACTACTCCGCCGACCCGGCCGAACACAACGCCGTCACTCGGCGTCCGTCCCATGCTCGTACCCGCTCGAACATCATCCGCGCCGTCCAACTCGGGGTTTCGCTGCGCGTCGGCGTCATCGACACCGGCGACCGCGACCGGGCCGAGCGGGCTTGCCACGACCTGAACGCGATCGGTGTCGCGCGGATCCGCGTCGACCGGGTACGGGCGTTCGGCCGTGCCGACGCCGACCAGGCGCCGACCGCCGCCGAGTTGTGCGGCCGGTGCGGGGAAGGCCGCGCCGCGATCGGTCCGCACGGTGAGGTCTCGCCGTGCGCGATGTCCGGGTGGATGAGCGTGGGCAATGTCCATGAGGAACCGCTGGCCACTATCGTCGGCGGGACCGCTATGGCCGAGGCCATCGCCGCTATTCGCGCTGTCCCCCGCACGGGTGCTTGTGACCCCGATCAGGAATGCACCCCGGGACATCCGGGAAGCGAATGCAACCCGCGCACCTGACAGGAGATCCAAGTTGAATGATCTTCCCGGCCCGGCCCGACTCGCTGAGGCGCTGTACCCGCACACGGGCGCGCTCATCTCCGTCGAGCCGACCGAGCGCGGATTCTCCTCGGACCTCACCGCCCTGGTGACCGGTGAGAAAGGCGCATGGTTCGTCAAGGCCGTTCGCAACCGTCCCGGCGGCCGGCGCGATTCCCTGGTCCGGGAAGGGCTCATCAACCCGTGGGTGCATCCGATCTCCCCGGCTGTGCAATGGCAGGCCGAGAGCCCGGAGTGGATCGCGCTTGGCTTCGAGATCGTCAGAGGCCGTCACGCCGACCTGACAGCGGGCTCGGCCGACCTGCCCATGGTGGTGGAGTTGCTGAACCGCATCGGTGATCTGCCACTACCGGAACTCGCCGCAGACTGGCATGAGACCCGGTGGGACCGGTACACCGACCAGCCTGAGCTGTTGCGCGGGGAAACACTGCTGTACACCGACATCCACCCGTCCAACATCATCATCGGCGACCGGGTATGGGCGGTCGACTGGGCGTGGCCCACCCGGGGCGCCGCTTTCATCGACCCGGCGCTCCTGGTCATCCAACTCGTCGCGGCAGGGCACAGCCCTGAGCAGGCCGAAGGATGGGCGTCCGCCTGTCCGTCGTGGAAAGGCGCCGATCCCGCGGGGATCGATGCGTTCGCCGACGCCAACGCGTCCATGTACGGGACGCTCGCCGACCGGCGTCCCGACGCCACGTGGCTCGGCGCGATGGCCACGGCCAGCCGCGCGTGGGCGCGTCACCGGGCGGGCATCGGCGATGGATCACGTCCATAGCCGCGCGTTCGCATGTGGAGGCCCCCGCCACGACGATGGCGGGGGCCTCGTTCGTTCGGGTGCGAGGGTCAGCCGTTGGAGTGGAGTTCGCTGTTCTTGAGCTTGTGGGTGAACGTCTTCCAGGCGGTTGGGGAGAACACGAGGGCGGGGCCGGTGGGGTCGGTGCTGTCGCGGACGGCGACGATGGCGGGGATGTTGGTGGCGACCTCGACGCAGGCGTTGTTTATGTCTCCGCTGTGGCTGCTCTTGAACCAGTCAGCGCGGGACAGGTCGATCTGGGTCATGTGGTCTGGACCTTTACTGTTCGGCAGTGGCTCCGATGAGCGCCATTGACTCCTGCGGTGCGAGGGTCAGGTGCCGTGGTGGAGTTCGCTGTTCTTGAGCTTGTCGGTGAACGTTCTCCAGGTGGTTGGGCTGAAGACTAGTGCTGGGCCGGTGGGGTCGACGCTGTCGCGGACGGCTACGACAGCGGGGATGTTAGTGGCGACCTCGATACAGGTGTTGGCGTCGCCGGTGCTGTGGCTGCTCTTGCGCCAGGCGGCGCCGGACAGATCGACCGGACTGCGCATGTGGACTGGACCTTTACTGTTCGGCAGTGGCCCCGATGAGCGCCACTGACTCCTGCGGGTCGAGCGCCAACTCGCGAAGGCGCTCAAAAGCGACATTACAACGTGTCACCAGACGTTGATCTTCGAGGTAGACGACCCCGTGCAGCCCCTCGGTAGAGGCGACATCTGGGTCCTCTTCCGCTGCGAATTTCAGAATGATGAAGGCGCCATCGAGGCCGGGGTGTTCGCCGACCGATGCCGGGAGCACCTGGATCGTGACGTTCGGGCGGTCGGCGTCGCTGACGAGCCGCCGGAGTTGTTCTCGCATGATCTTCGGTCCGCCGATCGTCTTGCGGATGGCCGACTCGTCGAGGATGACGTGGAGACGCGGTGCGTCCTCGGAGCGGGTGAGGATCGCCTGCCTGGCCATGCGAGCTTGGAGTCGCCGTTCGATCTCCTTCGCGCTGGTCTGCTCCAGATTTCCCGCTCGCATGATGGCGCGGGTGTAGTCGGGGGTCTGGAGCAGGCCAGGAACGATCTGGGGAGCCCAGTCCCCAATGAACGCGGCTTCGTCCTCCAGAGCCACATACGGACTGCTGAAGACGTCGGCGTATCCGGTCCACCATCCACGCTGGTCGGCCTTCTCCGCGAGGTCGATGACCGCTTCGCGTTCTGGCGTGACGACGCCGTACATGTCGAGGAGGAGCGTGACATCCGTCGGCGTGGCTTTGTTGCGACCTCGTTCGATGTGGCTGAGCTTCGCTTGCGACCAGCCGAGCCTGGCGGTGACAGAGTCCTGGCTGAGGCCGGCCTGAAGGCGGTAGTCGCTCAGCCAGCGTGCCAGGCGACGGGCTCGAACTGACGGGATGTACGCGGGTTGCTTCGGCGGCACGATCCAATCACCAAGATCATTTATGTGACGGCAGAGTCCAACTCGGCCGAGAGATTCGTAATCATTGCTTGCACTCGGTAATGATTACATTGATACTAGCAGCGTCACGTTTACCTCACCGATAGTGATCTGATGTCGACTTCCCCACACGAGCACACCGTGCCACACGGGCCGGATCACGGCAGTCACATCGTGCTTTTCGGCCCGGCTTGCATGTTCGGTCGTTGCACAGCCCCTGTTGTGGCGCTATCGCCCGGATCGTGCGGCGGCGCCGGTGAACTGGAGGGGTGCCGCGCGGTGATCGGTGAGTACCTGTCCACAAGCACCAGCGAAGAGAGGGGGCCGACGCCAGACTGAATGCCCTCCGTCCGCCTCTGCCCAGGCGGACGGTGACCCTGACGTGGTCAGGGACGGGCGGCTGGCGCGGCCCCGGAACGGACGAGCATGCCCGTACTTCTGGGGACCGTATCAGGTCCCGGCAACAACGAAATGATCATGGACGTGTCCTGGCCCGCCGAGGAGGCGGCGGCGGGCCGTGCCCGCCGCTGCGTGCGCGGATGGCTCGGCGACGTCCGGGGACTCGACCTCGGTGACGTCGAGGTGATGATCTCGGAGCTCGTCACGAACGCCTGCCAGCACTCCGGTGCGGCCGGCCGCCCGGGCGGCCGGGTGCGCCTGGTCGCGGTCTGCGGGCCGGACGGCCTGCGGATCGAGGTCACGGACGTCGGGGGCGGCACGACGGTTCCGGCGCCCCGGCGCCCGAACGCCGATGACATCCGAGGACGCGGCCTGATGATCGTGGAGGCCCTCGCGGACCGCTGGGGCCACCTCGCCGACCCGGACACCGGGGACCGGACCGTCTGGATCGAGGTGGCGAGAAGGACGGCCTTCGCACCGGATGCCATGCCGGACGGCGGGGCGCACGCGGGAGAAGAGCTTGGTGAGACGGGCCGGGCGCCTGCGCGGTGCGACGCCGCCCGGTGAACGTCCCGATGGTCCTGGCGTTCTCTCTTGGGGTGGCGACGGGCCTTGCGTCCGTCGCGCTCCTGGCGGGGGGCCGGGGGCGGGGCGGCCGACACGCCACCGGTCCGCCTCGACGCACCCAAGGGAACCGGCACAGACGACGCGATACCTACTGAAGAGGAGACAACCCCCCATGTCGAAGCAGCGTGTCAACGCCGAGGAACTGCTGACCCCCGCCGAGGTGGCGGCAATGTTCCGCGTCGACCCGAAGACCGTGACCCGCTGGGCGCAGGCCGGGAAGCTGACCTGGGTTCGCACTCTGGGCGGCCACCGCCGCTACCGGAAGGCGGAGGTCGTGGCCCTGCTGCGGGGTCCCGGACACGACGCCTGACGGCAGCGTTCTGGGCACCCTGATCACGTCGTTGAGATCGGGAGCGCCCGGAGCCGTCCGAAAGTGCCTATGCCGTCCGTGCGGCGGGACGCCTCCAGGCGCTCCGCCGGCACCTCGCCGTAGAGGGTGGTCCGCTGCCTGGCGGGGCGGCCCGCGCGTGCCGCGATCGCCTCCAGTTCGCTGATGGGCTTGAACGAGCCGTTCTCGGACCCCGCCATGCGGCTGATGGTCTCCTCCATCAGCGTGCCGCCCAGGTCGTTCACGCCCCCTCGCAGGACGCGCGTACACAATTCGTCTCCCAGCTTTACCCAGGACGTCTGGATATTGGGGATCGCACCGTGCAGCAGGATGCGCGCCAAGGCGTGGACGGCGATGTTCTCCCTGACGGTCGGCCCCGGACGCGCCAGCCCGGCGAGGTAGATGGGCGAGTTGTGGTGGACGAACGGCAGCAAGACGAACTCACTGAACCCACCCGTCCGCTCTTGGATGGACCGCAGCAGCTTGATATGCGCGACCCAGTGCGCCGGGGTGTCCACATGCCCGTACATCATCGTGGACGTCGTCGGGATGCCCAGCTCGTGCGCCGTGGTGACGACCTCGATCCACTGGTCGGTGGGCAGCTTCCCCTTGGTCAGCACCCATCGGACGTCGTCGTCCAGGATCTCGGCGGCCGTCCCCGGCAGCGAGTCGACCCCGGCCTCCTTCGCCGCCTGCAACCACTCCCGGATCGATAGGTCGGTCCTGGCCGCGCCGTTCACGACCTCCATCGGGCTGTAAGAGTGCAGATGGATGTCGGGCGCGCGCCGCTTCACCTCGCGCGCGAGGTCGAAGTAGGCGGTGCCCGGCAGATCCGGGTGGATTCCGCCTTGCATGCAGATCTCGGTCGCGCCCGCCGCCCATGCCTCGTCCACCCGGTCCCCGACCTGGCTCAACGACAGCGTGTAGGCGTCGGCGTCCGTGCGGCGCTGTGCGAAGGCGCAGAACCGGCAGCCGGTGTAGCAGACGTTCGTGAAGTTGATGTTCCGCGTGACGACGTACGTGACGTCGTCGCCGACCGCTTCGCGCCGCAGGTCGTCGGCCAGTGAGGCGAGCGCGTCCAGTTCCGGCCCGTCGGCGTGCAGAAGGGCCAGCGCCTCATCGTCCGACAGTCCCACGGGGTTCTGCTCCGCGCGCGAGAGAGCGGCCTTGACGTCCGCATCGAACCGCTGGGGAGCGGACATGCGTTCCCTGAGCGCGTCCCAGTCGCCGTAGACCTCGTCGAAGTCGTCCCGGCGGTCGCCCGTACGGCCGGTCGTGTCGATCTCGGTGTGCAGGTCGGTTCGCCCGGACGCCTCGAAACCGCCGTCGGGCTCCTGCCACGGGCGCCCCGCGGGCACCGCGTCCTCCCGCGCCAGCCCGGTCACCGGATCGGCCAGCGCCGCGACGTGCCCGGCGAGCCGCGGGTCGAGCCACGGCTCGCCCCGCCGCACGTACTCGGGATAGATCGTCAGCCGCTCCCGCAGCGCGAACCCCGACTCGGCCGTCCTGGCGGCCAGCTCGTCGAGCTGCGGCCACGGCCGCTCCGGGTTCACGTGGTCCGGCGTCAGCGGCGAGACCCCGCCCCAGTCGTCGATCCCGGCGCGCAGCATCAGCGCGAACTGGTCGGCGACCAGGTTCGGCGGCGCCTGGACCCGCGCCTTCGGCCCGAGCACGAGCCGCGTCACCGCGATCGTCGCGGCCAGCTCGTCCAGCTCGGCGTCCGGGACGGCGCGCATCTTCGTGTCCGGCTTCGCGCGGAAGTTCTGGACGATCACCTCCTGGATCGCCCCGTACTCGCGCATCGTCCGCCGGATCTCGAAGATCGCGTCCGCGCGCTCCTCGAGCGTCTCGCCGATGCCGATGAGGATGCCGGTCGTGAACGGCACGTTCGTCCGTCCCGCGTCCTCCAGGACCCTGAGCCGGACGGCCGGGTCCTTGTCCGGCGACCCGAAGTGCGGGCCGCCGCGCTCGCTGAACAGCCGCGTCGCCGTCGTCTCCAGCATCATCCCCATGGACGGGGCGACCGGCTTGAGCCGCTGGAAGTCGCGCCAGGTCAGCACACCCGGGTTCAGGTGGGGCAGCAGGCCGGTCTCCTCCAGCACCCGGATCGCCATCGCGCGCACGTACGAGAGCGTGTCGTCGTAGCCGTGCGCGTCCAGCCACTCGCGGGCCTGCCTCCACCGGTCCTCGGGGCGGTCGCCGAGCGTGAACAGGGCCTCCTTGCAGCCCATCTCGGCGCCCCGCCGCGCGATCTCCAGCACCTCGTCCGGGCCGAGATACGGCGAGTCCAGTCTGTGGGGGACGGTCGCGAACGTGCAGTACCCGCAGCGGTCCCGGCACAGGCGGGTCAACGGGATGAAGACCTTGCGGCTGTAGGTGATGACGCCGGGCCGGCCGGCGGCCTCCAGCCCGGCGTCCCGGGTACGGGCCGCGTGGGCGAGCAGATCGTCGAGCTGTGCCCCGCGGGCCCGCAGCAGCGTCGCGGCCTCGGACCGGTCCAGTGTCTTGCCGTCACGCGCGCGGGCCAGGGCCCGGCGAAGAGCGGAGCTCGTGGCGTCCATGCGGGCACTCTATGCCAATCGTCATAATCCGCGCCGCGCCGGGGTCCCGCAACTCGCCCGCCGCACTCACCTGACCTCGATGAACGCCTCGGGACTGCGCGGCGGACGCTCCCGCGGGGGCGCGGCCGGGTGGCCGACACCGACGGCGCCCATCGGGTCCCAGCCGTCCGGCAGATCGAGCACGCCGCGCACGACATCGCGGCAGAACATCGTGCTCGACACCCAGCACGAGCCGAGCCCCTCCACCGCCAGCGCGACCAGCAGGTTCTCCACGCCCGCGCCCGCCGCGACGACGAACATCTCCCGCTCCGCGCGGGACCGCCGCTCGTCCGGATAGTCGTGCGAACCGTCCATGACCAGGCACGGGACGACGAGGTAGGGGGCCCGCCGCAGCACCTCGCCGCGCCGCAGCCGCCGGATGACCGACTCCGCGGAGAAGCCGTCCCGGCGCAGGTCGGCCGCCCAGGCGTCGCGCATCGCGTCCAGCAGCCGCGTCCGGGACTCCGCCGACTCCAGCAGGACGAACCGCCACGGCGTCGTGTGGTGCGGCGCCGGCGCGGTGATCGCGGCGCCGACGGCCCGCCGCACCGCCGCCGGGTCCACCGGCTCGGCGGTGAACTCGCGGATCGTGCGCCGCGCGCGCAGCACGTCCGCCGACCCGAACCGGAACATGTCCTCCCGCGGCGGCCGGACCAGCGCCCGCGCCCCCGGCCCGTCCTCCGGCGTGACCAGCCCGGACAGGCCGCGCACGACGGCGATCGGCACCCCGCCGAGCTTCCCCTTCACCAGTTCGCCCGCCGCGGCGATCTCGTCCGCCACGGCCGTGACGGTCGCCTCCAGCCGGTTGCCGTAGCCGTCGTCGCGTCCCCGCAGGTCGCTGAGCGGCGCCAGCCCCGCGACCCCGATGGCCGCGTCGGTCAGCCCGTTGCGCCAGGGCCGCCCGAGCGTGTCGGAGATGATCACACCGACCTCGGCCCCGGTCCGCGCCCGCACCCCGGCCCGGATGCGCCGCGCCGACGCGTCCGGGTCCTCCGGCAGCAGCAGCACCGTGCCCGGCCTCGTGTTGGACGCGTCCACACCGGCCGCGGCGAGCACCAGCCCCTGCCGCGTCTCCACGATCCGCGTCTCGCCGCGCGCGTGCGCCCGCCGCGCCACCACGCGCACGGTCTCGGCGTCGATGGCCTTCTCCCGGTCGGCGGCGACCAGGACCCGCCCCTCCGCCTTGCTGACGATCTTGGACGTGACGACGAGGACGTCCCCGTCCCGGACCGTCCCCTCCGGGAGCAGCGCCGCGATGTCGTCGCCCTCGGCGACCTCCGGCACTCCCGCGACCCCGAAGACCTGAAGGTTCACCCCGCGTCCTCCGCCCGCTCCACCTCGGCCGCCAGCTCAAGCGCCGCACGCGCGATGTCGGCGGTCGCCACCGCGTCGCTCATCAGCAGCGGCCGGGACCGCACCTCGATGCCCTCGACCCGGACGTCCGCGTCGGCCTCGTCGACGAGCCAGCCGTCCAGCAGCCCGAGCCCGTAGCTCTCCGCGACCGCCCGCGCCGACGTCTCCACCCCGATCGCCTTCAGGCAGGCGTCGGCCATCCCCCGGACGGGCGCCCCGCCGATGATCGGGGAGACGCCGACCACGGTCTTGGCCGCCACCGCGTCCCGGATCCCGGGAACCGCCAGGATCGTCCCGATGCTCACCACGGGGTTGGACGGCGGGAAGAGCACCACGTCGGCCGCCTCGATCGCCGCGAGCACCCCCGGCGCCGGCTTGGACTTCTCCGCGCCGACCGCCGTGATCGACAGCGCCGGGACGGACGCGCGCAACCGCACCCACCACTCCTGGAAGTGGATCGCCCGCCGCCCCCTGTCGTCCTCGATCACGACATGCGTCTCGACCTGGTCATCGGTCATCGGGATCAGCCGGACCCCCGGCTTCCACCGGTCGCACAGCGCCTCGGTGACCGCCGACAGCGGGTAACCCGCCTCGAGCATCTGCGTCCGGACGATGTGGGTCGCGAAGTCCCGGTCACCGAGCCCGAACCACTCGGGCCCCACCCCGTAGGCGGCCAACTCCTCCTTGACGGTGAACGTCTCCGCGGCCCGCCCCCAGCCCTGCTCCTCGTTGATGCCGCCGCCGAGCGTGTACATGACGGTGTCCAGGTCGGGGCACACCCGTAGCCCGAACAGCGAAATGTCGTCCCCGGTGTTCCCGATGACGGTGATCTCCGCCTCCGGAGCCGCCGTCCGCAGCCCTCGCAGGAACCGGGCCCCGCCGATCCCGCCCGCCAGACACACGATCTTCATAACCCAACCCTACGGCGCCCCCTACCTCCACCTTCCAGGACGGTCATCTCCCGCCCCTCTCGGACCGAGCCTCAGCCCCCGTCCACGGGCAGGGGGGTGGAGCGAGCGCCGGCAAGTGGCGGGCGTATGCCCGTTTGCGCAGGTGGGCGCGGTGGCACCGGGCCAACCGTAACGGGCGCGGAGACCGCCACGGCGGCGGGTGGATCGCCTGCGTTGAGCCAGGGACCCAAGAGGTCGCCCCTCCGGACGAAATTATGCAAAGCTTTGGCGCGTAATCGGAATGCCTCGGTCCCGGTCTGGAGATATCACCGTGAACAAGGAAGCCGTCCAGCGCCTGCGCGAACCGGCCGCCTGGGTACTGCTCGCCGCGGCGGGACTGCACTTGCTCGCGGGACTCATCCACCTTCTGGGCGGTGAAGGGCCGTTCACGGCCCGCGCGCTGGGAGAGGCGCGGGACGGGACGTTCCTGCAGATCACGCTCGTCGGCGTCCTCGCCCTCGCGGTGTTCCTGGTGACCTCGGGCGAGACCCCGACGCCGCAGGCCAGGACGATCACCATGGGGGCGCTCGGCGTCCTCGGCGGGATCGCCCTGTTCGGGGTCATCGTGTGGCTCAGCGGGATGCTCGCCGACTCCACGTACGTGACGGCGCTGACGAAGCTCGCCGCGTTCCTGGTGGGGGCCGGGAAGCTCGCCGTGGTCGGTGTCGGCGGGTGGTTCGTCTTCACCGTGTTCCAGGGGATGCAGCCGCCGCGTCCGCAGCCTCAGCCGCAGATGCAGCAGGGCTACCCCGACTTCGGGTACCAGCAGGGGCAGCAGCCGGGCCAGCAGCAGTACGGGCAGCAGGGCTACGGCCAGCAGCAGTACCAGCAGTACCAGCAGTACGGCCGGCAGCCCGGCGCCGAGGGGCAGCAGGCCGCGCAGCAGCCGGGTTACGACCAGCAGCAGTACGACCAGCAGCAGTACGGGCAGCAGGGCTACCAGCAGTACGGGCAGCAGCAGGACCACCAGCAGCAGGACCACCAGCAGTACGGCGCCCAGGGCGGCTACCAGTCCGGCCAGCAGCAGGCGCAGCAGCAGGCCCAGCAGCCGTCCGCCGACCAGGAGGACATGGGCGAGTGGACGCGCGCCTACGGCGGCTCCGGTCAGGAGCAGGGGCCGCAGGGCACCCAGCCCGCGCCGCCGCAGGGCGGCGGCGACCAGCAGGACGGCGGCGACTGGTACCGGGACAACCGTCCGCCGCCGCCGCAGTGACCGGAGCGGTCGGACCCGAAGCCCGGCGATGACCAGCCGATTAACCGGTCTTCACCCGGGGGTCATCGAGCACATCCCGGTATATCCCACTTTGGCGCCCAGGAAAGCCATCCGGCTTGACGGGACAGTCGCCGCACGCGTGTAATTTCGTGGATGTAGTTTCAATGCCTTCTCGGGGGAAGTAACCGGAGGGATGGCATTGACCAGGGGGTTTCACGGGCAGGGAGGTGCGCTGTGAGCGAGGTGGTCATCCCGCTGGCGCACGGCACAGATGGCGAAGAGTTGGGTTGGCAGGAGCGCGCCTTGTGCGCGCAGACGGACCCGGAGGCGTTCTTTCCGGAGAAGGGCGGTTCCACTCGCGAGGCCAAGAAGGTGTGCCGGGCATGCGAGGTGCGTACGGAGTGCCTGGAATACGCGTTGCAGCACGATGAGCGTTTCGGTATCTGGGGTGGACTCTCCGAGCGGGAACGGCGCAAGTTGAAGCGCCAGGCCGTTTAGCGGGCCGGGACCGTTCCGGCCGACCCGCGTGTCCCGGATCTTCGCGGATCCGGAGCGTGTCGCACGCGGCCACGCGTACAGTAATCAGCCGTGCCGGCCTCCGGGCCGGCACGGCTGCTGTTCTTTTCAGCACCGGCCCTGTCGTCGCACAGATCGAGCGCTCCTTGACCCCCACTCTCGATCGTCACGTCGTCACGGCGGTCCTCGTCACCCATGACGGTGCGCGGTGGCTGCCGGAGACGCTGAAGGCGCTGCTGACGCAGACGCGCCCCGTGCAGCGCCTCGTGACCGTGGACACCGGAAGCCGTGACCGCGGGCCCGCCGTGCTCGCCGAGGTCCTCGGCGCGGACAAGGTCCTCACGCTGCCGCGCACCACCGGGTACGGGGAGGCGATCGCGGAGGCGCTCCGGCAGGACGCCGCGTCCGCGCCCGTCCCGGACGATGATCCCGGAAACCCGCGCACCGAGTGGATCTGGCTGCTGCACGACGACTCCGTGCCCGCCCCCGACGCGCTCGCCCACCTGCTGCGGACGGCCGCCACCGACCCGAACGTGGCGGTGCTCGGCCCGAAGGTCCGCGACTGGGACGACCGCCGCGTCCTGCGCGAGGTGGGCGTCACCGTGGACGCCGCCGGGCGCCGCGAGCGGGGCCTGGACCGGGACGAGTTCGACCAGGGCCAGCATGACGGCGTCCGGGACGTGCTGGCCGTCGGCAGCGCCGGGATGCTGGTCCGCCGGGAGGTGTGGGAGCGGCTCGGCGGCTTCGACGTCGAATACGGCGTCTTCCGCGACGACCTGGACTTCTGCTGGCGGGTCCACGCGGCCGGGCAGCGGGTCGTCCTGGCCGGCGACGCGGTCGTGTACCACGCGGAGGCGTCCCGGCGGGGGCTCCGCGAGATCGGCATGACGGCGGAGCATCCGGCCCGCCGGGACCGCCGCAACGCCCTGCTCACACTGCTCGCCAACCAGCCGCTTCCCGCGCTGCCACGGGCCGTCGTCCGCAACGTGTGGGCGTCCCTCGTCCACGCCTTCTACCTGTTGATCACCAAGCGGCCGGGCGAGGCGCGCGAGGAACTGCGCGCCCTCGCCGATGTGCTGTGCGCCCCCGGCCGGCTGCGCCGGGCACGGGCCGTCCGCGCGGACGGCCGGACGCGCGTGTACCGCAGCGTCCGGCGTTTCCAGCCGCGCCGGGTGGTGCTGCGCCGGGCGGTCGAGGCGGTCTCGGAGTACTTCGCCGCGCACGAGCGGGTCCGCGAGGTGCAGGAGGACGACCTCATGGCGGAGGAGCCGGGTGCGCTCCGCCGGTTCCTCGCGCGCCCCGGCGTCCTGCTCGTCCTCGCGCTGGCCGCCGTCGCGGTCGCCGCCGAACGCTCCCTGATCACCGATGCCGGACGGCTGGGCGGCGGTGCGCTCGTGCCCGCGTGGGGCGGCGCGAGCGACCTGTGGGAGCAGTACCTGTCCGGCTGGCATCCGGTCGGGCTCGGCACCGACGCCGGGAGCCCGCCCTACGTCGGCGTGCTCGCCGCGCTGTCCACGCTGCTGTTCGGCAAGCCGTGGCTGGTGGTGTCGCTCCTGCTGCTGGGCAGTGTGCCGCTCGCCGGCCTCACCGCCTACCGCGCGTCCCGGCTGCTGATCGTGGAGCCGTCGCTGACGGGCCGCCGCGCCCGCACGGCCGGCCGCCGGGTCCCCGTCCGCGTCGTCCGCGCGTGGTTCGCCGCCGGGTACGCGCTGCTGCCCGCCGCGACCGGCGCCGTCGCGGGCGGCCGCCTCGGCACCGCCGTCGTCCTCGTCCTGCTCCCGCCGATCGCCGTGCACGCCGCCCGCGTCTACGGGCTGCCGCGCTCGGACGCCGCCCGCTTCGACGCACCGGCGCGGCGCAAACGCGCGGGACGCGCCGCGTGGACGGTCGCGCTGCTGCTCGCCGTCGCGATGGCGTTCGTCCCGCTCGTCTGGCCGATCGCCGTGCTGGCGGCCGGGATGGTGTGGGCGCTGCTCGACCGGCCGGGACGGCAGGGCCGCCGCAACCTCGGCATCGCGCTCGGCGTCCCGCCGCTGCTGATGCTGCCGTGGACCATCGGCCTCCTGCTGCACCCTTCCCGGCTCCTCACCGAGGCGGGCCTGCACCGGCGGTTCGAGCCCGCCGCCGCGGCCGACCTGCTGGCGCTCGACCCGGGCGGGCCCGGCACGCCCGCGCGGTGGGCGCTCGCCGGCCTGCTGGCCGTCGCGGTGCTGGCGCTGCCGCTGCGCAGCCGCCGCGCGATGGTGCTGGCCGGCTGGCTGCTGGCCGTCTTCGGGCTGCTCGTCGCCGTGCTGACCAGCGCCGCGACCGTCGCCAAGGGCGCGGACGAGGCGCCGGTCTGGCCCGGCACGGCGCTGATCTTCGCGGGCGCGGGGGTGCTGCTCGCCGCGACCGCCGCCGTCCAGCGCGGCACCGAGGTCCTGGCCGGCAGGCACCTGACCTACCGGGCGGGAGGGACGGCCGTGGTGCTCGCCGCACTGACCGCGCCCGTCCTGGCCGCCGCGTTCTGGGTCGTCGGCGGTGCGGGCGGGCCCCTGGGCGGGATCAACCCTGACACCGTGCCCATGTTCCTCCGGGGGCCGGACGGGCCGAGGACGCTCGTCCTGCACAGAGAGCCGACCGGGCGCATCTCCTACACGGTTCTCAGGGACGCGCGTCCGATGCTGGGCGAATCAGAGGTCACGGTGGGCGGCCGGGCCCGCGAACGCATGGACGACCTCGTCGCCGGTCTGGCCGCAGGACGCGAAGGTGATGACGGGCCTGCACTGACCCGTATGGGCGTCCAATACCTCCTGGTGCCGCACCCCAGGAAGGACCCGCTCACCAAGGTTCTGGACGCGTCACCGGAGCTGACCCGCCTCAGCCGTACGGGGACGTTCGCCGTGTGGCGGCTCCAGGCGACGTCCGCCCGGATGATGCTTCTGCAAGGCTCCACGGTCAGGCCACTGCGGGCGGGGCGTATCGACGCCAACGTGCGGATCCCACCGGGGCAGGGCAAGCGCACCCTCCTCTTGGCCGAACCCGCCGGCGGTGGCTGGAAGGCCACCTTGAACGGCCGCAACCTCGGATCGCACACGGTGGACGGCTGGGCGCAGGGCTACGACATCCCTCCGGCCGGAGGAGAGTTCAAGCTGACGCGATCGATGATGATGCGGCACACGTGGCTCGTCATCCAGGGCATCGCCGTCTTGCTCGTGGTCGTTCTGGCCTTGCCCGGCGCCCAGCCCGACACCCTCATGTTCACCGGCGACAGGGAGCGACGCCGACGCGGACGGCGCCGCGCTCACCCTGCCCGTGCTCATTCAGCCCGCCCTCGCCGTGCCCGCGTTCCGCGCGAAGCGCCCCCAGAGCCCGTCAAGGAGCCGAGCCCGGAGGAGGTGTCCTGACCCATGGACAAGGTCCTGCGCCTCCTCGGCATGCGCTATGCCACCGCCGCCCTCATACTCGTCGCCGTCGCCGCGCTGTACGGGGCGGCGACGTTCTCCCGTCCCGGTGAGGCGTCCGAAAAAGGCCGTCAGGCTCCGGTCACCCATGCCTTGGTGGTCTGTCCAGGGCACGAGGAGGGCCGGCTGGCGGTCCAGTCCCCGTCCCAGAAAGGCGGCGGACGCGTGGACGTGACGCCGACCAAGGGCGGGTCTCCGCTCGCCTCCATCACCACGCCCGGACAGTCCTGGGACAAGGACACCGAATCCGGCAGGGACTCCTACACCATCCGCGCCACCGGCGCTCTCGCCGCCGGACTGGAGGCCGAGCAGACCACGCACTGGGGCCGCGGCGCCGGCCGCGGCCTTGCCGGGGCCCGCTGCGCCGCACCCGGCACCGACCTGTGGTTCCTGAGCCCGGGTCCCGTCGCCGCCGACGAACTCGACCTCTACCTGACCAACGTCGACGCGCAGCCGGCGTCCGTTGACCTCACCGCCCTGTCCGGCGAGGGCCCGCTCGACACCGTCGACGGACGCGGCACGCCCGTCGAGCCCTACACCACCAAGATCGTGCAGATCGGCCGGTCGGCGGAGGGCCTCGGCGACATCGTGAAGACCGCCGCCGACCTCGCCGTCCGCGTGCGCACCACCAGCGGGCGCGTCGCCGCGTCGCTGCGCGCCCGGGCCGGGGAGAAGGAGGGCATCGAGTGGCTGCCGCGGTCGCCCGGGCCCGCGACGTCCGTGCTCGTTCCCGGCGTGCCGGCCGGTTCCGGCGAACGCCGCCTCCTGGTCGGCGTCCCCGGCGAGGCCGACGCCCGCATCACGGTCCAGGTGATCACGTCGGGCGGCGCGTTCGCCCCGCAGGGACAGGACATCCTGGACGCCCCCGCCAAGACCGTCACGTCCGTGCCCCTCGACGGGGCGCTCTCCGGGAAGGCCGCCGCCGTCCGGCTGGTCTCCGACCGGCCGATCCTGGCCGGCTTCGCCGCCACCCGGGGCGCCGACATCGCCTACGGGGCGGCCACGCCGCCGCTCACCGCCGCTGAGCCCGGTGTCGTCGCCGACAACCGGTTCGACTCCTCGCTCGTCCTCACCGCACCGTCGGGCGCGGCGACCGTGCAGGTCATCACCATGAACGCGGCGGGGAGGAGCCCCGCGCGCGACATCGAGATCCCGGCCGGACGCACCGTCGAGACCAAGCTGACCGCGCCCGGCAAGGACGCGAAGGACGACACGGCCTACGGCACCGTGATCCTCCCGAAGCCCGGCTCAGCGCCCGTCTACGCGTCCCGCACCCTCTCCAAGGGCAAGGGCGACGGCTACCTGTTCACCGTCCTGCCCATCGTCCCCGCCCCGGCGACCCTCCACCTCCCGGGCACCGCCGACTCCCAGACCGCCCTGACGCCCTAGTCGTCGGGCGAGTCGTAGCTGGGGTCGACGGATTCGGGGGAGAGACCGAGGAGATCGGCGACCTCCTCCACCAGCAGGTCGCGGACCATGCGGGCGAGTTCCGCCTCGCCGGAGGCGCGGGCCTCGACGGGACGGCGGAACACGACGATGCGCACCGGCCGGCCACCGTCGCCGGAGAGCGTTCCGCTGAGCGGCACGGGCCCGTCGAACCACGGTTCGACGTCCGGCACCTCCTCGACCGCGAACGCCACCCGGGCCAGTTCGCGGCCCCAGCGCCGGACCAGCCGCCGCACCTCGTCGTCGACGAGGTCGTCGAACCGTTCCGCGCGGGTCCGTGAGACCGGCGCCTGCGGGGGTGTCAGAGGACCACGGAGGCCACGACCGTGCCGGTCGCGGCGCCGTACGCCTGCCACACGGGATCGCACCCGTCCAGCCTACCTCCGTTGATGCCGGTGACCGGCGGGGAGATACCGGATGACCGGTCCGCCATATACCGTACGGTGAGAATTCAGGGTCATACGGATTGTAGTTGTTACCCGGAAATCGCCCGGTAACCGGCGACACGTGCGCCGGGGTGGTGGCGGAGCCGGGTGGAGGGAGGTACGGTCAGCCATCGTGAGCCCCGTCCGCACTTGCTCCCGAACCGCCTGTAAGGCGCCCGCAGTGTTCACGCTCACGTACGTCTACCGCGACTCCACCGCGGTCCTGGGGCCGCTCGCCACGTACGCCGAGCCGCACTGCTACGACCTCTGCGCGGAGCATTCCGAGCGGCTCACCGCCCCGATGGGGTGGGAACTGGTGCGACTCCCCGTCGAGGAGGAGACCGAGCCCAGCGCGGACGACCTGGAGGCCCTCGCCGACGCCGTCCGGGAGGCCGCCAGACCCGCCCCCGGGACCGGCCACGAGCCGGTGGGGCAGGGCACCGAGGTCGGGCGCCGCGGGCATCTGCGCATCCTGCGCTCTGAGCCCGCCGCTACCCAGCCCGGCCAGGAATGACTTCCAGCCGTTACACCGGGGCCGGTCGCGTCTCTCCTTCCCGGTAGGCTCGTGAACCCGCCATTTCTTTGGGCACGCAGTCTTTCGGGCACGGGTTCTTCGGACAGGGAGCGTGAGTGGGCGACCTCGGCAAGATCTTCAAAGCGTACGACATCCGCGGTGTCGTCCCGGATGAGCTCGACCCCGGGATGGCCGAGGCGGTCGGCGCGGCGTTCGTCCGGGTGACCGGCGCGAGCGCGGTCGTCACCGCGCACGACATGCGGGAGTCGTCGGTCCCGCTGGCCGAGGCGTTCGCGCGCGGCGCCACGTCCCAGGGGGCGGACGTGATCGAGGCCGGGCTCGGGTCCACCGACATGCTCTACTACGCCAGCGGCAGCCTCGACATGCCGGGCGCGATGTTCACCGCGAGCCACAACCCGGCCAAGTACAACGGGCTGAAGCTGTGCCGCGCCGGGGCCCGCCCGGTCGGCCGCGACACCGGCCTCACCGAGATCCGGGAAATGGTCGAGAAGGGCGTCCCGGCCTACGACGGCGAGCCGGGGAAGGTGTCGCGGCGCGACGTCCTGAAGGGCTACGCCGAGCACCTGAAGACGCTCGTCGACCTGTCGTCGATCCGGCCGCTCAAGGTGGTCGTGGACGCGGGCAACGGCATGGGCGGCCACACGGTCCCGTCGGTGTTCGCGGGGCTGCCGATCGACCTGGTGCCGCTGTACTTCGAGCTGGACGGCACCTTCCCCAACCACGAGGCCAACCCGATCGAGCCGGAGAACCTGCGCGACCTGCAGGCCAAGGTCCGCGAGACGGGCGCCGACATCGGGCTCGCGTTCGACGGCGACGCCGACCGGTGCTTCGTGGTGGACGAGCGCGGCGAGATCGTCTCCCCGTCCGCGATCACCGCGCTGGTCGCGACGCGGGAGCTGGCCAAGCACCCCGGCTCCTCGATCGTGCACAACCTGATCACGTCCAAGGCCGTCCCGGAGATCGTCTCCGAGCACGGCGGGACGCCGGTCCGCACCCGCGTCGGGCACTCGTTCATCAAGCAGACGATGGCGGAGACGGGCGCGGTGTTCGGCGGCGAGCACTCGGCGCACTTCTACTTCCGCGACTTCTGGTTCGCCGACTCGGGGATGCTGGCGGCCCTGCACGTCCTCGCCGCGCTCGGGGAGCAGGACGGGCCGCTGTCGGAGCTGCTCGGCGAGTTCACCCGCTACGCCGCCTCCGGCGAGATCAACAGCGAGGTCGCCGACCAGGACGCGGCCGCCGCGAAGGTCAAGGACGCCTTCGCCGGGCGGCCCGGGGTGCGGATCGACGAGCTGGACGGGCTGACCGTGGGCGACGAGTCCGCCGGATGGTGGTTCAACCTCCGGCCCTCCAACACCGAACCGCTGCTGCGCCTCAACGCGGAGGCGGGCGACGAGGCGACCATGGCGGCGATCCGTGCCGAGGTCCTGGCCCTGGTCAGGGAGAAGTGACCGGTCCGGGAAAAGCGACTGTAGGGGAGAAGTGACGCTGCCATGACGATGAACCTGGACTCCTGGCTGCTGGAGATCCTGGCCTGCCCCAACTGCGGGGGTGACCTCCGCCCCGACGGGGACGCCGACGAGCTGGTGTGCGCCGGCTCGTGCGGCTACGCCTACCCCGTCCGCGACGACATCCCCGTCCTGCTCGTCGACGAGGCCAGGACGCCCGCCTCGTGAGCCAGGGGCTCGACCCCGCACGGCTGGAGGACGCGGAGGCGGCCGAGGCGGCGGATCCGGGCGGGATGCTGCGGCAGGTGGCCTCGTCGGCGGCGCAGGTGCGGGAGGCGCGGCGGGCGGCGGCCGAGGCGGGCGTGGCCGGGCTGGCGGCGGACGGCCGGCCGCGTGCGGTCGTGGTCGCCGGCATGGGGGCCTCCGGTGTCGCGGGTGACGTGCTCGCGGCGGTGTGCGGCGCGGGCTGTGCGGTTCCCGTCGTCACGGTGCGCGGGTACCGGCTGCCCGGCTGGGTGGGCGCGGCCGATCTCGTCATCGCGGTGTCGGGCTCGGGGACGACGGAGGAGACCCTTGAGGTCGCCGTGGAGGCGGCCCGGCGCGGATGCAGGCTGATGTTCGTCGGCGCGGCGGGGTCTCCGCTCGCCGACCTGGCCGCCAGAAGCCGCGGGGTGTTCGTCCCCGCCCGGCCGTCGGGGCAGCCGCGTTCGATGCTGTGGGGCCTCACGATCCCCCTGGTCCTCGCCGCGCGTGCACTGCGCCTGGCGGACGTCCCGGACGCCGTGCTGGAGTCGGCGGCCACGCTGCTGGAGGACGTCGCGCATCGGTGCCGTCCGTCCAGTGAGCCGTTCGTCAATCCCGCCAAGCGGATCGCGCTCGACCTCGCCGGCGACGTGCCGCTGGTGTGGGGCTCGTCGGCCGTGGCGTCGGCGGCGGCGTACCGGCTGTCCTGCCAGCTCAACGAGAACGCCAAGTACCCGGCCGTCTTCGGTGAGCTGCCGGAGGCGGACCACAACCAGGTGATGGCGTTCGACGGTGTCTTCACGCGCGATGGCTCCCCCTCCGACCCGGAGGACTTCTTCCGCGACCGCGCCGACGAACCCGAGCACGGGCTGCACCTGGTCCTCATGCGCGATGTGGAGGAGCACCCGCGGGTGCGCAGGCGGTGCGAGGCGTCCGCCGGGATGGCCCGCGGGCGGGGCGTGGCGGTCACCGAGATCCAGGCGGAGGGTGAGCATCCGCTGGAGAGAATCGCGACACTGATCGCGTTGGCGGACTATGTCACGGTTTACTTGGCTATCGCGCTGGGCGTGGATCCGACGCCCGTGCCTGCCATCGAAGAGCTCAAAGCGAGGATTGCGTAGATGAGTGCTGAGGGTGGAACAAAGGCCATCGTCGCCGCGTTGGCCGCCAACCTCGGGATCGCGGTGTCCAAGGCCGTCGCGTTCACGTTCACCGGTTCGTCGTCGATGCTGGCGGAGTCGATCCACTCGGTGGCCGACTCCGGCAACCAGGGGCTGCTGCTGATCGGCCGCAAACGGTCCGAGCGGAACCGGACGCCGGAGCACCCGTTCGGCTACGGCCGCGAACGCTACTTCTACGCGTTCGTCGTCGCGGTGGTGCTGTTCACCGTGGGGTCGGCGTTCTCGCTGTACGAGGGCTACCACAAGATCTCCCACCCGGAGGACGTCAAGTCCCCGATCTGGGCGTTCGCGGTGCTGATCGTCGCGATCGGGCTGGAGGCGTTCTCGTTCCGCACCGCGATCAAGGAGTCGAACGAGATCCGGGGCGAGCAGTCCTGGTGGGCGTTCATCCGGCGGGCCAAGGCGCCCGAACTGCCGGTCGTCCTGCTGGAGGACCTCGCCGCGCTGGTCGGCCTGATCCTGGCGCTGTTCGGCGTCTCGATGGCGGTGGCCACGGGCGACGGCATCTGGGACGGCATCGGCACCGTGGCGATCGGCGTGCTGCTCGGCGTGGTCGCCACGATCCTGTCGATCGAGACGAAGAGCCTGCTGATCGGCGAGGGCGTCGACCCGGGCACCGAGCGGCGGATCATCGAGGCGCTGGAGTCGGTGGACGAGGTCGCCCGCCTGATCCACATCAGGACCGAGTACCTCGGCCCGGACGAGCTGCTGATCGCCGCGAAGATCGCCGTCTACCACGACGACACGGCCGCCGAGGTGGCGCGCGGCATCGACGCGGCCGAGGCGAGGATCCGGGCGCAGGTCCCCGAGGCGAAGCTGATCTACCTGGAGCCGGCGCTGGACGAGGCGTCCCGCCAGGGCATCACGGGCGCGGAGCCGGCTCCGGAGACGCCGGCGTCGTCCTGACCGCCCGCAACGGGCCCCGGGGGAACCGACCCCCGGGAACATGGGACCCCCCGCCGGACGGCCGCCGTCCGTGCCGGCCGAACCCCAGCCCAGGCGAGACCGGCGAGTGCCTCCGTGGAGGCGTACCGCGGCCGTCCGGCGAGGTGCTTCCCATGCCTCCCCGCCCGGACCCCTGAAACCGGGCGGTTCTGGTGTGACCGCGGCCGCCCCGCCGAACCCCCTACGTCGGCGATGGCTGCCGTCGCGGTCACAGGTACGACATTACGTTCGCGAGGCTCTCCCGCACGTCCCCCTCAAGGAGGGAACCCGCGTCGTACTCCAGGTGGATCCGGCTCCTCCCAATACATCCGGGAGGTGAGGCCACGGCAGGCCGTAAAGGTCAGTATGGAGAGGTGACCTCCGATGACAAGGCCCGGACCGGACCCGACCCCGCGGGGTTCGGCCCAGCCGTCGCGCACCACGCGTGGCGGCTGTCCGGCCGGATCGTGGCGGGCGTCGGCCAGCTGCTCCTGTGGATCCTCACCGGGATCGGCGCCCTGCTGCGTCCCCTGGCGGCGCGGCTCGGCGCCCGGCTGAACGGCGGCGGGGGACAGGCCCCCGTCCCGGGCCCCGGTGGCGCGACGGCGCCGCTGCCCCGGTGGATCAACACCTGGCGGGAGATCTCCGGCTCCTGGTATTTCGCCCCGCTGACCGGGCTCGCGCTCACGATCGCCGCGCTGGCCGAGCTGGCGCCGCGGGAGGACTCGCCGATCAGCCGCGCGGGCGGGTTCGCGGTCGCGGCGACGCTCCCGCTGGTCTGGCGCCGGGAGAGCCTGCGGCCGGTCGCGGCCGTCGTGCTCAGCGCGGTCGCGGCGAGCCTGCTCACCAGGCAGACCCCGCTGGTCACCACGAGCTTCGTCGCCCTCTGCACGCTGTACGCGCTGGGCCGGCGGCTGCCCCGCCAGTCGACCGGGGTCCTCGCGGTCGGCAGCGTCGCCACGATCGCGGTCGTCTACCTCGCCACCAGGACGCTCGACGGCATCCCGTGGCCGGTGCCGATCATCGCCGTCCTCGCCGCCATCGGCCTCGGGGACGCGCGGCGCGTCGTGGAGTCGGCCGGGCGGACCGAGGCCGCCGCCGCCGAACGCACCAACGAGACCCTCACCCGGCTCACCGCCGTCCAGCGGGAGCAGGCGGTGATGCGGGAACGGGCCCGCATCGCCCGCGAACTGCACGACGTCGTCGCGCACTCCGTCTCCATGATCGCCGTGCAGGCGGAGACGGCCCCGTACACGATGGCGAACCTGTCGCCGGAGGCCCGCGCCGGCTACACCGAGATCGCGAAGACGGCGCGGGAGGCGCTGGTGGAGATGCGGCGGCTGCTCAGCGTGCTGCGCGCCGACGCCGCGCCCGGACCGGACACCGCGAACTCCCCGCAGCCGCGGCTCGACCGGCTGCCCGACCTGATCGAGCAGCACCGCGGCGCGGGCGGGAGCGTCGACCTCGCCGTGCACGGCGACCCGCGGGCGCTGTCCACGACGGTCGAGCTGTCGGCGTACCGGATCGTCCAGGAGGCGCTGACGAACGCGCGGCGGCACGCGCCCGGCGCGGACGTGCACGTCGATCTGATGTTCCTGCCGGACCGGCTGGCGGTCCGGGTCCGCGACGGCGGCGGGTCCGCGCGGACCCAGGTACCGAATCGGGACGATCCCCACTCCCGTACCGCGGTGCTGGACCCGGCGGGCCCGACCGCGGTGGACGGGCGCACCCGGCTGGAGATGCCGGAACCCGGTGGCGGACACGGGCTCGTCGGGATGCGGGAACGTGCGACCATGCTGGGCGGGCGGTTCTCCGCCGGGCCGGCCACCGAGGGCGGTTTCCTGGTGGAGGCCGAGCTTCCGCTGACGAGGGAAGGGAATTCCGACCGTGGACACGGTTCGCAGGTGCCGCCGGGGCACCGCCCCTGATCCTGCCGTCCCCGACCGGGCGGGGCGGCGGCCGTGATCAGCGTGCTGATCGCCGACGACCAGACGATCGTGCGGGCCGGGTTCGCCGCGCTGCTGGACGCGCAGGACGACATCACCGTCGTCGGCCAGGCCGGCGACGGCCGCGAGGCGGTCCGGCTCGCCGAGCGGAGCCGTCCCGACATCGTCGTCATGGACATCCGGATGCCCGGCATGGACGGCATCGAGGCGACCCGCCGCATTCTCGCGCTGCCCGGTGCCGAGAACGTCCGGGTGCTGGTCCTCACCACGTTCGACGTGGACGAGTACGTCTATGACGCGCTCGCCGCCGGCGCGAGCGGCTTCCTGCTGAAGGACGCGACCGCCGAGGAACTGGTCTGCGCTGTCCGGGTGGTGGCGGGCGGCGACTCGCTGCTCGCGCCGCAGGTCACCGGGCGGCTCATCCGCGAGTTCGGCAGGCAGCGCCGCAGCCGTCCGCGGCCCCCGGCGGAACTGGCGACGCTGACCGCGCGGGAGAGCGAGGTCCTGGTGCTGATCGCCGGGGGCCTGTCGAACGGGGAGATCGCCCGGCGGCTCGTGGTCAGCGAGCACACCGTCAAGACGCACGTGGCCCGCGTCTTCACCAAGCTCGGCCTGCGCGACCGCGCGCAGGCCGTGGTGCTGGCCTACGAGTCCGGCGTGGTGGTGCCGGGCGAGAACGCCGCGAACTAGCCGCGGCAGGGCGGGTGGCCGCGGCACCGCCGCCCCTGACCGCCTTCTCGCCGGTTCGGCGGGATCGTCGCGGTCAACGCCGGCGCAGCAGGCGCATCGCCTTCTCCTTCTCGAAATCGAGCGCGCGGGCCGGCGGGGCGGAAAGCCGTCCGATGCGTTCGCCCAGTTCGCGCACATGCGCCTGCACCTGTGGCTCGGCGAGGACGCGCAGCCCGAACGCCAGTTCGGCCGGGCCGATGTCGTAGCGCTTCTCCAGCGCGAGGGCGAGCGCGACGGCCCGCAGCTCCGCCTCCCCGAACCGCCGGTGGCCGCTCCCGCGCCCGGCCAGGGCCGACTCCCGGGTGACGGGCAGCAGCCCGAGGGCCTCGCGGTAGCGGAGCATGCGGGGCGAGGTACCGAGCCGCCGGGCGGCCTCCGTGATGCGCATGGCTTTGATTCTGACAAATCAGCGTCAGAAAGTCGTCCCCGGTCGTGCCTCTGCCCGCCGGGCGCCCGTAGACTCGCCGCGTTGACGCCGCCGCACCGGCCCGTCAAGTCCTCGCGTACCGGGCCCGCACATCCGGACAGCGCGCCACCACACCAAGGGAGCAACGAAAGCATGGACTACAAGGTCGCCGATCTGTCGCTGGCCGACTTCGGCCGCCGGGAGATCCGGCTCGCCGAGCACGAGATGCCTGGCCTGATGGCGGTGCGCGAGGAGTACTCCGCCGCCAAGCCGCTGCGCGGCGCGAAGATCATGGGCTCGCTGCACATGACGATCCAGACGGCCGTGCTGATCGAGACGCTGGTCGAGCTCGGCGCCGACGTCCGCTGGGTCTCCTGCAACATCTTCTCCACCCAGGACCACGCCGCCGCCGCGGTCGTCGTCGGCAAGGACGGCACCCCGCAGGACCCGAAGGGCGTCCCGGTGTTCGCCTGGAAGGGCGAGACCCTCGAAGAGTACTGGTGGTGCACCGACCAGGCCCTGCGCTGGCCGGATGGCACCGGCCCGAACATGATCCTGGACGACGGCGGCGACGCCACCCTCCTCGTCCACAAGGGCGCCGAGTACGAGAAGGCGGGCGCCGTGCCGGCCGCCTCCGAGGACGACCCCGAGGAATGGGGCATCATCCTCGACACGCTGCGCCGCACCATCGCCGAGAAGCCGGGCCGCTGGACCGAGACCGCCGCCGCCGTCAAGGGCGTCACCGAGGAGACCACCACCGGCGTCCACCGCCTCTACGAGATGGCGAAGGCCGGGACGCTCGCGTTCCCGGCGATCAACGTCAACGACTCGGTCACCAAGTCGAAGTTCGACAACAAGTACGGCTGCCGCCACTCCGTCATCGACGGCCTGAACCGCGCGACGGACGTGCTGATCGGCGGCAAGGTCGCCGTCGTCTGCGGCTACGGCGACGTCGGCAAGGGCTGCGCGGACGCGCTGCGCGGCCAGGGCGCCCGCGTCATCGTCACCGAGATCGACCCCATCTGCGCGCTCCAGGCCGCGATGGACGGCTTCCAGGTCTCCGTCCTGGAGGACGTCGTCGAGACCGCCGACATCTTCGTGACGACCACCGGCAACTTCAACATCATCACGGCCGGCCACATGAGCCGGATGAAGCACCAGGCGATCGTCTCCAACATCGGCCACTTCGACAACGAGATCGACATGGCCGGCCTCGCCAAGACCCCCGGCATCGAGAAGATCGAGATCAAGCCGCAGGTGCACGAGTGGCGCTTCCAGGACGGCCACTCCATCATCGTCCTCGCCGAGGGCCGCCTGATGAACCTCGGCTGCGCCACCGGCCACCCGTCGTTCGTGATGTCCAACTCGTTCACGAACCAGGTCATCGCGCAGATCGAGCTGTTCACCAAGACCGACGAGTACCCGGTCGGCGTCTACGTCCTGCCGAAGCACCTGGACGAGAAGGTCGCCCGCCTCCACCTCGACGCCCTCGGCGTCAAGCTCACCGAACTCACCAAGGAGCAGGCCGCCTACATCGGCGTCCACGTCGAAGGCCCGTACAAGCCCGACCACTACCGCTATTGAGTTCATTGCTGTGTTCATTGCGTCGCCCTTGGCGTCGGGCCCCGGGGGCCCTCCTTCAACGGGCCACGCGGCGATCGCTGCATCGCTCCGGCTCGCCTTGCGGCTCGCTGCGCGATCAGGTTCTCGCAGGCTCGAACCTGCCTTCGGACGCGATCGCAACGCGGCGGGTTGTTGCGGGGCCGGGGTTAAAGACAGCGTGCCTTTCGGTCGTTGTGTGGCTGGGGTCCGAAGGCTGAGGTAGTTGGGATCGTGGTGCTGCCGGGCGGGGGTCGGTCCCCGTCCGGCAGCCGCATATGTGGGGAGCTCATGAGCGACATCGCGGATGGTTCGCTGGCCTATGAGGGGGTCAAGCGGATCGGGTGGGCCGAGCGGAGCATGCCCGTACTGCGGCAGATCCGGGAGCGGTTCGCCGAGGAACGGCCGCTGGAGGGGCTGAAGATCGCGGCGTGCATGCACGTCACGACCGAGACCGCCGGGCTCATCCGCACGCTTCAGGCCGGCGGGGCCAGTGTCGCGCTGGCGGCGTCCAACCCGCTGTCCACGCAGGACGACACCGCCGCGGCGCTCGTCCATGAGTACGGGGCCGAGGTCTTCGCGCGGGCGGGTACCGACCGCGAGGGGTATTACGCCCACATCCACCAGGCGCTGGAAACCGGGCCCGACCTCGTGCTGGACGACGGATGCGATCTCGTCAACACGCTCCACACCGACCGCACGGATCTGCTCGGCACGGTCAAAGCGGGATGTGAGCAGACGACGACCGGTGTCATCCGGCTGCACCAGATGGCGCGTGAGGGCGCGCTGAGGTTCCCCATGGTCGCGGTCAACGACACCGACACCAAGCACATGTTCGACAACCGGTACGGGACCGGCCAGTCCACGCTGGACGGGATCGTGCGCGCGACGAACACGCTGCTGGCCGGCAAGACGGTGGTCATCGCGGGCTTCGGGTACTGCGGGCGCGGCCTTGCCGAGAGGGCGCGCGGCCTGGGCTCGCGGGTGGTCGTCACTGAGATCGACCCCGTCAAGGCGCTGGACGCGGCGTTGCAGGGGTTCGCCGTCCGGCCCATGGCCGAGGCCGCCGTGGAGGGCGATGTCTTCATCACGGTCACGGGGAACCGTGATGTCGTGAACGGAGACCATCTCGCGGTGATGAAGGACGGGGCCATCCTCGCCAATTCCGGGCACTTCGATGTCGAGATCGATGTGCGGGCGCTCCACGACATGGCGGTCGAGGTGCATCACGGGATCCGCCCGCAGGCGGACGAGTACGTGCTCGCCGATGGCCGGCGTCTCATCCTGCTCGCGGAGGGCCGCCTGGTGAATCTGGCCGCCGCGGAGGGGCATCCGGCCGCCGTGATGGACATGTCGTTCGCCGACCAGGCGCTCACGTGCGCGTGGCTCGCGACGTCGCATTCGGTGCTGCCGCCGGCCGTCCACGACGTGCCGAAGGAGATCGACACGGAGGTGGCCCGCCTCAAGCTGGCGTCGATGTCCATCTCCATCGACCTGCTGACCCCGGACCAGGAGGACTACCTGCACTCCTGGCGCATCGGCTCCTGATGCCCGCCGGGACGTACCTGCATCTCGGCGAGGGGCTTGAGGAGCGTTTCCAGTGCGCGCCGGGGCCCGGCGGATGGCGGTACGTGAGCCGGCGCTCCGACGGCGTGCGCGTCGACCTGGTCGTGGACGCGCGGTGGCGGCAGATCCGTGTCGAGGTGGTGACGCCGCAGTGGTGGATCCGGGGAGGGCTGACGGGACCCGAGGTCACCTGGGTGCGGGCGGCGGGGGAGACGGGCACCGAGCACGGTGAGCGCGCGGCCGGGTTCCTGGGCGACTCACCGGCGTTCCCGATCAGCATCGCCCGTTCGCTCGATCTGGCCGAGGGCGGGCAGGCCGACGTCCGCCTGGTGCATCTGACCGGCGTGTCCCTTTCCGCCCTGACGTCCATGTGGCGTTGGCGCCATACCGGAACGTCCATCTACGAGACGGAGACGGCGCCCCTGCCCGTCCACGAGTACGAGGTCACGGATCTGTCCACGGGTGAGGTGAGCGTGATCCATCTGGCCGGTGACGTTCTCTTGGCCGCGCCCGGCATCGAGCTGACCGACCTGGAGACGCCCCCCAACGTCCTGCAATGAACCTGCGGGCTGAGACCTCTCAGCGACCCGGCGGATAGGGGGCCTGCTGCGGATGGGGGCCGGCCGGCGGACGGGGCGCGTTCAGGACCCCCTGGTAAGGCCCCGCGCCATAGTCGGCGGGCGGCAGGAACTGCGGCTGCCCCGGTGCGGGGCCGCTGAACGGCGGCGGTGCCGGCGGCCCCTGGCGGACGGGCCCGGCCACCGGCGGCCCGGCCATCGCCATCGCCGGAACCGGTGCCGGGGCGGGGCCCCAGGCGGGCAGTCCGAGGCGCCGCATCCGGCGGGCGCGGCGCTCGGCGAGCCGCGCCTCCTCGCGGTGCCGGCGCTCGGCGAGCACCGCCGACAGCAGGATCTCCGGCCGCACCCCCGGCGGCGGCGGAGGGCTGATCACGGCGACGACCTGCGAGGCGATCCGCTGCCCCAGCGAGTCGCGCACCTCGGGCAGCAGCTCCCAGAACCGCGACAGGTACTGCCGGGCCGTCATCGCCAGCTCGTCCGGCAGCATCGACAGCTCAAGCGTCCGCGCCCACCAGGCGAGCTGCGGCGGCATCACCGCGACCGGCCCGAACAGCACCGACGCCGGGACGCGTTCCTGGATCACGATCGTCCCGGCGAACAGGTCGCCGAGCCGCTTGCCGCGCCGGTTGCAGAAGGAGGTGATCAGCGCGGGCGAGCCGTAGAACGTCCAGAACTCGATCACCCCGGCGAGCGCCCGGACGAGCGCCTGCCGGAACCGGATCGGCCCGCCGTCGTCGCCGACGACGCGGAGCCCCACGGCCATCTTGCCCAGCGTCCGGCCGCGCAGCAGCGTCTCGAACAGGCACGGGTAGCCGACGAGGACGGCGACGGTGCCGAGCAGCGTCAGCCCGATCGTCCACGCCTCGTCCGCGACGAGCGACGTCATCGCCGTGATGTAGACGACGACGTAGAGGATCATCATCTGGAAGATCAGATCCAGCAGCATGGCGCAGCCGCGGCTGGCCAGCCGTGCGACCCGGATGTCGAGTGCGACGGCCTCGCCGGTGACGAGTTCGGCCATGTCCTGATCCTCCCATGCCGGAGCTGTGTCCATTTTGCCGGTCCGGTGAGCCGACACGTTAGTCTCGCCGGGTGGACGTCGACGCCTATGTGGCCGCGCACAACGCCGACTGGCTGCGCCTGGAGCAACTCGTCAACCGCGGCCGCAAGCTGACCGGTGCGGAAGCGGATGAGCTCGTCGAGCTCTACCAGCGGACGGCCACGCACCTGTCCGTCGTCCGGTCCAGTTCGCCCGATCCGCAACTGGTGGGCCGGCTGTCGTCGCTCGTGGCGCGCGGCAGGGCCGCGGTGGCGGGCGCCCACGCGCCGCTCTGGCGGGACGTCACCCGCTTCGCGACGGTGTCGTTCCCGGCGGCGGCGTACCGGATGAAGTGGTGGTGGCTGGGCAACGCCGTCCTCGGCAACCTGCTGGCGCTCGCGCTGGCGATCTGGGTCGTGCACAGCCCGGAGGTGCAGGCGAGCATCGGGGCGCCGGAAGAGATCCGCGAACTGGTCGAGCACGATTTCGCGAACTACTACACCGAGCATTCGGCCGCGTCGTTCGCGTTCCAGGTGTGGGTGAACAACGCGTGGGTGTCCGCGATCGCGCTGATCTTCGGGATCATGCTCGGCATCCCGACCGTGTACGTCCTGCTGATGAACCAGCTCAACCTCGGCCTGATCGGCGGCCTGATGTTCGCCTATGGCAAGGGCGACGTGTTCTTCGGGCTGATCCTGCCGCACGGCCTGCTGGAGCTCACCGCCGTCTACCTCGCCTGCGCGGGCGGATTGAAGCTCGGCTGGACGATCGTGGACCCGGGCCCGCGCCGCCGCGGCCAGGCCCTCGCCGAGGAGGGACGCGCGGCCGTCAGCGTCGCGCTCGGCCTCATCGCGGTGCTGCTCGTGTCCGGGCTCATCGAGGGCTTCGTGACCGGCTGGGTGCACATCACCTGGCTGCGCATCGCGATCGGCGTGGTCGCCGAGGTCGCGTTCCTCAGCTACGTGATCGTCCTCGGCCGGCGCGCCACCCGCCGAGGCGAAACCGGCGACGCCGACCTGCGCCCCGACACCGCCCCGGTAGCGGGCTGACCCACGGTTCACAACCGCCCTGCGGCTTTGAGGGCCAGGTAGGCGTCGGCCAGGGCGGGTGCGATCTCGTCCGGCGGGGCGTCCACGACCTCGACGCCGTGGCCGCGCAGTTCCGCGGTGAGGCGGCGGCGCTCGGCGCGGGCGCGTTCGGCGGCGGCCGCGTCGTAGACGGCCGCGAGGTCGCCGCGGCCGGCCGCCATCTCGCCGACCCGCGGGTCCGACACGGCGGCGATCATGACGAGGTGCCGGGCGGTGAGCTGCGGCAGCAGCGGCAGCAGCCCCTCCTCGATCGCGGCCGTGTTCAGCTCGGTCAGCAGGACGACCAGGCACCGCTGCCGGACCCGCGCCATCAGCGTCGACACCATCCCGGCGGCGTCGCATTCCAGCAGCTCCGGCTCCAGCGGCGCCATGGCGTGCACCATCGCGGGCAGCAGGTCCGTCCGGGACGTGCCCTCCACCCGGGCGCGGACGCGGCGGTCGTAGGCGAGCATGTCGACGCGGTCGCCGGCGCGGGACGCGAGGGCGCCGAGCAGCAGTGCCGCGTCCATCGAGCAGTCCAGCCGGGGGATGTCGCCGACCCGGCCGGCGGACGTGCGGCCGGTGTCGAGCACCAGGTAGATGCGCCGGTCCCGCTCGGGACGCCACGTCCGGACGACCACGTCGCCCCGGCGCGCGGTGGCCCGCCAGTCGATGGACCGGACGTCGTCGCCGTCCACGTACTCGCGCAGCGAGTCGAACTCGGTGCCCTGCCCGCGGATCAGCGCCACGTGCGCGCCGGTCAGCTCGCGCAGCCGGGCCAGCTTGGCGGGCAGGTGCCGGCGGGACGGGAACGCGGGCAGCGCGCGCACCGTCCAGGGCGCGGACCGGGACAGCTGCCGCGCGGCCAGCCCGAGCGGCCCGACGGACCGGACGGCGACGGTGACGGCCTTGCGGTCGCCGCGCCGGGTCGGCGTCAGCGTCATCTCGACGCGGCGGCGCTCCCCGGCGGGCACGTCCACCTTGACGGTGCGGGGCGCGGCGCCCGCGCTGGGCGGCCACACGTCCCGCAGGCGGGCCTTGAGCCGCCGCCGCCCGAGGTTCTCCACGATCAGCGCGACGTGCGCCGTCTCGCCCAGCCGCACGGTGGTATCGCCCGCGCGGTGGAGGCGCAGCGCCCGCACGTTCCCGGCGAGGGCCAGGTCGGCGGCGACGCCGAGCAGCAGGGCGCCCCACACCGCGAGCAGCGCCCACCAGTTCGGCGCGAACAGCGGGACGAGCGCGCCGAGCAGGGCCAGCAGCCCCAGGCGTCCGGTCAGTGCCATCAGCGCGGGGCGGGGACGTGGGCGAGGATGCCCTCCAGCACACCGTCGGCGGTGGCGCCCTCCAGCTCCGCCTCGGGACGCAGCTGGACGCGGTGCCGCAGCGTCGGCCTGGCCAGCGCCTTCACGTCGTCCGGCGTGACGTAGTCGCGGCCCGACAGCCACGCCCACGCGCGGGACGTCGCCAGCAGGGCCGTCGCACCACGCGGTGACACGCCGAGCTGGAGCGACGGGGACTGCCGGGTCGTGCGGCACAGGTCCACGACGTAGGCGGCGACCTTGGGGTCGAGGTGGACGCTCCTCACCGCGGCCTGGCCCGCGGCCAGTTCGCTCGCACCCGCGACCGCCTTCACCTCGGACAGGTCACGCGGGTCGAACCCGGCGGCGTGCCGCTGAAGCATGGAGATCTCCTCGTCCCGCGTGGGGACGGGCACGGTCAGCTTGACGAGGAACCGGTCGAGCTGGGCTTCCGGCAGGGGATAGGTGCCCTCGTACTCGATCGGGTTCTGGGTCGCGCACACCACGAACGGGTTGGGCAAAGCGCGCGCGGCACCTTCCACCGAAACCTGGCGCTCCTCCATGGCCTCCAGAAGGGATGCCTGCGTCTTCGGCGGGGTCCGGTTGATCTCGTCCGCCAGCAGGAGGTTGGTGAAGACGGGACCCTCGCGGAACTCGAACTCCGCCGTCCGGTTGTCGTACACCAGCGACCCGGTCACGTCACCGGGCATCAGGTCGGGGGTGAACTGGACGCGCTTGAAATCCAGGTCGAGGGCCCGCGACAGCGTCTTGATGAGCAGCGTCTTGGCGGTGCCGGGGACGCCTTCCAGCAGCACATGGCCGCGGCACAGCAACGCGATGACCAGACCGGTCACCACGGAGTCCTGACCGACGACCGTCTTGGCGACCTCACCGCGCAGCGCCGTCAGCGCCGCGCGGGCCGTCTCCGCCTGCCGCCGGGCATCCTCGGGCAGCGTCCCGGAGCCGGTGCCGCCGGACACGTCGTCCTTCCCGAGCTCTACAGGGTGGTTCAAGACTGGCGTACCTGCCTTTCCAGGTCGTCGAGGACGTCCGTGAGGGCGATGAGCCCGGCGTCGTCCAAGGGTTCAGGACCGTACAGGGCCGCTCCGACGTACGTCTCGTCGTAGGCCGTGCGGCGGGCGACCGCGGTGACGATCTCCTGCGCGGCGGAGGGATCCTGCGCGCTGCTGCGGGGCAGGCCGAGGAGCGGGACGAGCCGTTCGCGGGCGCCGGAGCGCAGCGCGTCCGAGGCGCGGTCACGGGCACGTCCGGCCCGGTACAGGCGGGCGCGGCCCTCGACCGTCTCGGCGGACCGGACGACGACGGGCAGCGCCTCCGCCACGACCGGGCCGAGGCGGCGCGCCCGCCACAGCGCCACCAGCACGACCGCGACCAGAAGTTCCAGGAAGAAGAGCTTGACGCCGAACGGCAGCAGGTCACCGAGCGACCGCTGCCCGGCGCCCGAGCCGGACTTCGGCAGATCCGGGACGAGCCACACCACCGACGAGCCCGTGCCGGCCAGGTTCATCGCGAGGGCCGCGTTGCCCTCCTCGGCGAGACGCCGGTTCGTCAGCGGCGCGGCCGATCCCAGCACCGTGACCGTATGCGTACCGGTCTGCACCTGGACGACCCTGGCATCGCCGTACTCGGTCTTGTAGCAGACGATCCCGGGGCCGGTGACCTTGTACGTCTCCGACTCGTGGAACGCGACCCTCCCCGCGAGCGACGCGACCGGCAGCGCACAGCCCGGGTCGGCGGTCTCCCCGTAGCCCGGGCCGCTCGGGCGCACCTGCGGCGCGAGATCGTTCAGCGCGTACGACGTCGGCTGGACGAGCAGGAGGTCCCCCGGCGCGCGGCTCAGCAGCGCCAGGTCGCGCTCGGTGAGCCGCTCGGTGCGCGTCACCACCGTGGTCGTTCCGGGGCCGGCCGCGGCGGCGGCGTCGGCGGCGTTCCGCGCCACGGTCACCCGCGTGCCGTGCTGCCGCAGGATCTCCGCCAGCGCCCGGCTGCCGTCCCGCTTCGCCGACGCGGGGTCGAGCGCCTCCGGCGACGTCGCCGGGCGCAGCGCCGCCAGGATCACCGCGACCACGACCATCGCGAGGATCACCGCGACCACGCCGCGCGCCGACCGCCAGCGGCGGCCCGCGACCTGCCGCGCGGACGGCTCCGCCGGTCCGCTCCGCCCGGTCCCGGGCGGGGCCTGCGTCACCATCGCGGGCCCCCTTCCTCGCCGGTCCCGGCGAGGGTGAGGTCATCGGCCTCCAGCGGCTTCGGCCGCGCCGCCCGCAGCCGCTCGTCCAGCTCCCTCATCCGCGCGTATCCCTCCGCGGTGCCCGGACGGTCGCCGTACCAGACGTCGTCGAAGATCCGCACGCCCGCGTGCAGTTCGCCGGCCAGCTCCGGCACGGCCTCGCCCGCCTCCGCGGCCAGCTCGTCGGCCGTCCGCCCGGGACGCGCCGAAAGGACCGCCCGTTCCTCCAGGTCACGCGCGATCGCGCGGAGCCGCTCCCGGATGGCCTCGGCCCACTGCCCGGCCTCCGCGTGCCGCTCCGCGGCGTCCCGGTGATCGAGCGCCGTGGACGGCTCGCCGGCCAGCAGCGGGTCCTTGCGGGAGCGCGGGTTGCGCCGCCCCCACATCAGCCACACGACCAGCCCGACGGCGACGAGCGCGACCACCACGATGATCGCGATGGACGTCCAGCCGCCGCCGCTGCCCTGCGACTCGGGGGCCGGGGCCTGGTTGAACAGGTCCCGCAGCCACTCGGAGAAGTCGTCCCAGACGCGCTCCAGCCAGGACGGCCTGTCGCGCTGGTAGACCTGCTTCTCCAGTTCGCGGCGGGCCATCTCGCGGGCCTCGTCGCGGCCGATCGGATCGAGGATCATCGCTGTGCTCCCGCCCCCGCTCCCGTCTCCGGGCGCGCCGGTTCGAGGCCGGTGCGCCACAGGGAGACGAACCCCTCCCCGTCGTCGCGCGCGCCGGCGGTGACGGCCGCCGCCGACCGCCCTCTGGTGCGCAGGTCGAGGTCGAAGCCCTCACGGCGCATCCGCCGGTCCATGTAGAGCAGGGCGATCACGCCCGCGTCGAACGGCAGCACCACCGACCAGCTCACGATCCGCCCGAGCGTGTCGACCGCGAGCGCGCCCATCGTCGCTCCGTCGCCGGACGAGTCGCCGAAGAAGATCAGCTGGACGAACAGGAACGGGATGCGCAGCGCGAAGAAACCCATGAACACGGTCACCAGCAACGCCAGCAGAAGCGTCCCGCACGTCCTGAACCATCGCCCCTTGGACAGGGTGACCGCCCGGCGGAGCGCGCCCGCGACTGTCCGCCGCTCCAGCACGACCAATGGGACGGCCTGGACGAACAGGATGTACAGCCACACCATCAGGCCGATCCCGAGCGGGAAGCCCACGAGCCCGGCGAGCACCCCGAACGCCGGATGCGCGCCGACGGCGATCAGCGTGAAGAACGGCAGGATCGGCAGCACCAGCGCGCCCAGCGAGATGCCCATGACGGCCGCGGCGGTGACGGCGAGCCGCCCGAGCCTCGGCCGGGCGTCCCGCCACGCCTGCCGCGGCGCGATCGGCAGGCCCACCAGCTCCCGGCCCAGGATGGGCGCCACCAGTCCCGACATCAGCAGGATCCCGTACGCCGACAGCACCAGCCCCAGCACCGTCAGCGTGGCCTGCGCGCCGAACGACTCCATCAGCACGGCGGGGGTGACCTCGTCGCGGGCGATGTCGCCGACGAAGAAATAGGCGGCGACCGAACTCGTCACCTGGATGACCGTGCTGATGGCCACCGACAGGCCCAGCGTGGTGCGCGGCCGTCGCCGGATCCCGGCGATCGCGCCGTCCAGCATCTCCGAGACGGACATGGGACGGAACGGGACGTCCCGCACCACATCGGTGGCGTCGGCATCGTCGTCCCAGCCGTCCGGTCCCGGCATTCTCGGCTCCCTGCGGTGTTCCCTGCCATCTCTGGGCGATCCATGGGCGGGGGTTGCGGTGCGTCCGGCCGATCCCCCTCCGGGCCCCGTCACGATCACCGGTCAGGTCATCCTGTCACGGGCGTGATGTCAACCTTGCGCCGGTTTCGGGAGTCATCTCTACGATTTCGAGCGGTCCACCCGATGACGATCCCGAGCCGCCCACCCGATACGGGGGAGCCATGTACGACGCAAACGCAGGTAACCTTGCACGCCAAGGTATATCTCTCCCTGGCAAGGTGGCACAGGAGCATAGCGCCCCACTCCACCGAACCCTGACTTTGTGACGATGAGGGCCATGAGAGGACGTGTACTGGTCGTCGACGACGATCTCGCGCTCGCCGAAATGCTCGGCATCGTGCTGAGGGGCGAGGGCTTCGAGCCTTCGTTCGTCCACGACGGCGACAAGGCGCTGGAGGCGTTCCGGGAGACCCGGCCCGACCTCGTACTGCTCGACCTGATGCTGCCCGGGGCCGACGGCATCGACGTGTGCCGCCAGATCCGCGCCGAGTCCGGCGTGCCGATCGTCATGCTGACGGCCAAGAGCGACACCGTGGACGTCGTCCTCGGCCTGGAGTCGGGCGCCGACGACTACATCGTCAAGCCGTTCAAGCCCAAGGAACTGGTGGCGCGGGTCCGGGCCCGGCTGCGCCGCACCGACGAGCCCGCGCCCGAGACCCTCCAGATCGGCGACATCACCATCGACGTCGCCGGCCACTCGGTGAAGCGCGGCGACCGGCACATCCCGCTGACACCGCTGGAGTTCGACCTGCTCGTCGCGCTCGCCCGCAAGCCCCGCCAGGTGTTCACCCGCGAGGTGCTGCTCGAACAGGTGTGGGGTTACCGGCACGCCGCCGACACCCGCCTGGTCAACGTGCACGTCCAGCGGCTCCGCGCCAAGATCGAGAAGGACCCCGAGCGGCCCGAGATCGTCGTCACCGTGCGCGGTGTCGGCTACAAGGCCGGCCCGGCCTGACCCCCGTCACCCGCCCCGTCACAGCACCCCACCCCCGTGACACGCCGATGACCGTCCAGCACCCGTCAGGACCCGTACGCCGCCTCGCGGACCCCTCATGAGAACCGGCATGAGGGGACCGAAGCGGTTCGCCCGGCGTGGCCTGGGCGCGGTACGGCGCGTCCTGCGGGGGGCCGTGGGCGCCGTCTACCTGCGCTGGCGCCGGTCGATCCAGCTCCGTGTCGTCACGTCCACGCTGTTCATTTCGGCGATCGTGGTGGCGATCCTGGGCGCGTTCCTGATGCAGCAGGTGTCGTCCGCGCTCATGGACGGCAAGGTCAAGGCGGCCCGTCTCCAACTGGACGACGGCCTGGCGCAGGTCCAGCGCGATCTGGGCAATTCCACCGGGGACGGCAGCAGGCTCAACTCGACCATCGACCGCTTGAAGTCGCGCAGCGGCCCGTCCGGGCTGTACGAGGTCTACATCCGCGACACCACCGAGCAGTACTTCGACGGATACACGACCAATGAGCTGCGGCAGGAGAGCGTCCCCAAGCGGCTCCGGCAGGAACTGAAGAACGCCCCTGCCGGTTCCCGTGCCTACACCTACGGCAAGCTCTCCTACATCGGAGGCAGGCCGGACGAACGCGGCCTCATCGTCGGCGGCAGGACCGGCCAGTTCGAGCTGTACTACCTGTTCCCGCTGACACAGGAACAGCAGACCCTCACCAACGTGAGCCGCTCCCTAGCCGGAGTGGGCATCGTCCTGGTGCTGCTCTTGGCGGCGATCGCCTCGCTGGTGACCCGGCAGGTCGTCATACCGGTGCGGCTCGCCGCGCAGGGCGCGCAGAGACTCGCCGCCGGGCGCCTGGAAGAACGTATGAGGGTCCGCGGCGAGGACGACCTGGCGCGCCTCGCCCGCTCCTTCAACGACATGGCCGCGAACCTCCAGGAGAAGATCGGCGAACTGGAGGACCTGTCCCAGGTCCAGCGCCAGTTCGTCTCCGACGTCTCGCACGAGCTGCGCACGCCCCTGACCACCATCAGGATCGCCGCGGACATGCTCTACGAGTACCGCGACACCTTCGACGACCCCGCCGTCGGGCGCTCCGCCGAGCTGCTGCAGAGCCAGCTGGAGCGGTTCGAGTCCCTGCTCGCCGACCTCCTGGAGATCAGCCGGCACGACGCCGGCGCGGCCACCCTGGACGCGGAGTCTCTCGACATGCGCGACCTCGTCCTGCGCGTCGTCGGAGACATCCAGGGCCTCTCCGAACGCAAGGGCAGCAAGGTCGTCCTGCAGCTGCCCGGCGAACCGTGCATGGCCGAGGTCGACCGCCGCCGGGTCGAACGCATCCTGCGCAACCTCCTCGTCAACGCCGTCGAGCACGGCGAGGGCGAGGACATCATCATCTCCGTCGCCGCCGACCGCGACGCCGTCGCCGTCGCCGTCCGCGACCACGGCGTCGGCCTCAAACCCGGGGAGGGGCAGATGGTCTTCGACCGCTTCTGGCGCGCCGACCCCGCCCGTGCCCGCACCACCGGCGGCACCGGGCTCGGCCTGTCGATCTCCCGTGAGGACGCGCAGCTCCACGGCGGCTGGCTGCAGGCTTGGGGCGAGCCCGGCGCGGGCTCCCAGTTCCGCCTGTCGCTGCCCCGCGTCGCCGGCGCCGAACTCCGGGGCTCCCCGCTGCCGCTCGTCCCGCCCGGCGCCGGTGACGCGCGCCCCCTGTTCGCGGAACTGGAGGCCGGCGAATGAGCGCGTGCGCGGGGACCAGGCGGCTCACGAGGCTCCTCGCGCTGGCCGCCCTCGTCTTCGGCGCCGCCGGCTGCGCGAACGTGCCGAGCGGCGGGCAGGTCCTCAGCGGCAGACCCGCCGAACGCGCCGAACGCGTCGACGACCCGTACGTCCGGCTCATCCCGGTCAAACCGCGGCCCGGCTGGGGGCCCGCCGAGATCGTCTCGGGGTTCCTCGCCGCGTCCGCCAGCTTCGACGACGGGCACAAGGTCGCCAAGATGTACCTGGGCGGCCAGACGTCCTGGAACCCCGGCCTGCGGCCGTCGGTGACCGTCCTCGCGAGCCGGGTCACCGACCCGCACGTGGTCAAGGCGACGGCGGACCAGGCCACGGTCCGGATCACCGGCGAGGAACTCGGCACGATCACCGCCGACGGCCAGTACACCGCGTCTCCGCGGGAACTCGACGCCACCTTCCAGCTCGCCAAGACCCCGCAGGGCGTCTGGCGCATCATCGGCCTGCCCGGCGACGAGAAGTCCGGGCTCCTGCTCACCAAGGACGACGTCGAGCGCGCCATGCGCACCGTCAACCTGTTCTTCTTCGCACCCGACCGGCACACCCTCGTCCCGAACGGCATCTTCCTCCCGGTCGCGAACCGGGAGGCGCTGCCGACCCAGCTCGTCCAGGCCCTGCTCGCCGGCCCCACGTCCTGGCTGGCCGGCGCCGTCGACAGCGCGTTCCCCAAGGGCACCCGGCTGCGCCGCAGCGTCCAGATCGACAAGGACGTCGCGATCGTCGACCTCAGCAAGGAGGCCCGCGGCGGCGACATCGACCGCATGTCCGCCCAGCTCAGCTGGACGATGCGGCAGCTCTCCGAGATCAAGCAGTGGCGGCTGCGCATCGACGGGGAGACCGTCGCCCCCGACGACATGGACGCCACCCAGTTCGTGTCCGCGTGGGACGGGAACTCGCCCGACGGCCAGATGCCGGACGACGGCGTGCACCAGAGCGCCTACGTCGTGGGCCCGTCAGGCTTCCTCGGCAACCTGCAGGACGACCGCGCCCAGCCCGTGGTGACCGGCCTCGCCGGGCGCCTCTCCCGCCCCGCCGTCGCTCCCGGCTACGAGGAGGTCGCCGGCCTCAGCGCCGACGCCTCGCAGGTCCTGCTCGCCGCCCCCGTCACCGGGGCGCCCACCCTGCACGTCCTGCTGACCGCGCACAAGGGCGCCCGCTTCACGGCCCCGTCCTGGAGCCACGACGGCACCCTGTGGGTCGTGGAGAGCAGGAAGGACGCGTCGTGGCTGTGGGTGCGCCGCCCCGGCAAGGCCCCCGTCCGCGCCGCCCACTGGGGCCTCGGCGGCCGCGAGGTGCTGGCCTTCCGCGTCGCCCGCGACGGCGTCCGCGCCGCCGTCATCGCCCGTGTCGACGACCGCCCCCAGGTGCAGCTCGGCCGCATCGTCCGCGGCCTGGACGACTCCCTGGACGTCGGCTCCTTCCTGCCGGTGAGCTCCGAACTCCAGGACGCCGTCGATCTCGCCTGGCGCGACTACGGCACCCTCGCCGTCCTCGGCCGCGCCAAACGCGACTCGCAGACCCTGCCGTTCCTGATGCCGATCAGCGGCAGCGCCATCACGTCCCTGGGCGTCGGCTCCCTCGGCGAACCCCGCACCATCGCCGCCGCACCGGGCGCCCCGATCCTCATCGGCACCCGCTCGTCCGGCAGGGACCAGATCTGCCGGCAGCGCTCCCCGAGCAACTCCTACAGCCCCTGGATCTGCCCCACCCCGGGCAAGGACCCCGGCTATCCCCGCTGACCCCGGACGACGCCGTTGTCCACAGTCGCGGGAGCGCGGGACGGGGCGGAGGAGGGCGCGGCATCGTCGGGTGCGTGCGACTCTTCGACGACCTGATCGAGCTGCTTCTGCCTCAGCGGTGCGCCGGGTGCGGGCGGGAGCCGGTCCTGCTGTGCGACACCTGCGCGAGGCCGCTGCGCGCGGCTGCACGGCCCGCCAGGCCCGCGCCGTCCGGTCTCCCGCCCCCGTGGACGGTCGCCGCCTACGAGGGCGCCCTCCGCGTGATCCTGGCCGCCTACAAGGAACGTGGCCGGACGGCGCTCGCCGTTCCCCTGGGCGAGGCCATGGCAACGGCGATCCGTGCCGCCCTCGCGGCCGTCCCCGACCCGCCCGCCGGTGCGTCGTCCGGCGGTGCGGTGATCGTGTGGGTGCCGTCGGGGCGGCGGGCCGTACGGCGGCGCGGGCATGATCCGCTGCGCGGCGTGGTGGCGGCGGCGGTCCGGCGGTTGCGCGCGGACGGCGTCGCGGTGAGCGCGGTGGACGCGCTGCGGCAGCGCGGCCGGGTGGCCGATCAGGCCGGCCTCACGGCGGTGCAGCGCGCCGCCAACCTGCGGGGCGCCGTCGAGGCGCGGGCCGGGGTCGCCGGCCTCCGGGTCGTGCTGGTGGACGACGTGGTCACGACGGGGGCGTCGCTGGCCGAGGCGGTGCGGGCGCTGCGCACCGCGGGCGCCGAGGTCACCGGCACGGCGACCGTCGCGGCGACGCCCCGCCGCCGCCCCCGGTGAGTCCGGCCCCGCAGCGAAGTCGGGCAACGGTGACTTTCTTCACTTTTCTTCGCCGAGCCGATGATTGGCTACGGCGTGTAGTCAATTGATCTCCGGCGAGCCGGAACCCGAGGGCGTCCGGGGGCATTCGAGTCACAACGCGTCATGGAGGAGGTAGAGATTATCCAAAACTCACCGGAGGGCCAGTCCCATCTGACCAGCGCGGGCACTGGCGGCGGGATCGCCGGTGACGTCGCGGTTCGCGGGGCGTGGCGGGGCGCTCGGGGGCGGCCGGGGGCCCCGCTGCGGCAGTCGCCGATGACGGTCCGTGAGGTTTTCCTCAGCCCACCCTCCTGACATTCGTGGCGTAAGGGGTTAGCGTTCCTGACATGGCACCCGCCCGGGTCCGTGGTTGCGTCGGATCGCAGTGCTCGTCAGGAGCACGGCAGACGATCCGGCTAGCCGATGCCAGGCGCAGGCGAAACGGCCCACGTAAGGCGACTTCTCGTCGACCGATCACGGTGCGCCTTAGAGGTAAGTCCTGCCTCATCGGGGGATCCGACATCCCCCGAACCGAGAGAAGGGCAGTAGTGGCGAGAGCGCCGCGAGCCCCTCAGCAGGCGGATGTGGGGACGAAGACCAGGTCGGCCGGGCGGGTGCGACCCACCGTCCTGTGGTGCCCGTCCGGGACCGGTAGGGGTCCCGGGTCGGGCGATGAGCACAACCGGGAGAAGGGGGGCCCACATGAACATCACCGTGAGGGGTCGGCACACCGAGGTCAACGACAGATTCCGCCGGCACGTCGACAGCAAACTGGCCAGGATCGAACGGCTCAACCAGAAGGTCATCCGCGTGGATGTGGAGGTGTCCGAGGAACGTAACCCCCGGCTGGCCGACCAGCGCGAGCGGGTGGAGCTGACGATCCGCTCCCGGGGCCCGGTGATCCGGGCCGAGGCCGCCGCCGACGACCGCTACGGCGCCCTCGACATGGCCCTGGACAAGCTGGAGTCACGGCTGCGCCGCGACGCCGAACGGCGCAAGGGCCACGGTCTGAAGAACCACGGCAAGAACCAGGGCAAGGGCCGTCCCAAGCTCGCGACGATGGAAACGCTCCCCGAGGCACTCCCCGAACCCGCCCCCGAACCCGTGAAGACCGCCCCGGAGCCCGCCGAGGACGAGGTCGCGACGGTCATCTCCCCGGACGAGAGCCTCGTACCGATCCCCATGGACGGCGACGGACCCCTCGTCGTCCGCGAGAAATTCCACAAGGCCGAGCCCATGGGCATCGAGCAGGCCCTTTTCGAGATGGAACTCGTCGGTCACGACTTCTTCCTGTATCGGGACAAGGCCACTGGGCACCCCTCGGTCGTATACCGGAGAAGAGGCTGGGACTACGGAGTCATCAGGCTTGTCGAGGAGTGAGCCGTCCAACCGGTTCGGGTCTCTGGAGGAGGGCCGGTGATGCGATGGGAGCGTCACGTCATCGTCCGAACCATGTCATGATCTGAAAAGGCGTATCAGCCGATCCGCGGACGCGGCGCGTCCCGGGAACCTTCCCGGGGCGCGCGGCGGTTGAACCGGAGACACCCCGGTCCGAAATCCTCCGGGTTCGTCCCCGGACCCCGTAAGTTCCCGAGGACGAACCGTTGGACGACAACCCTCCGGTAGGTCCAGATCGCTGAATAGTGAAGGGGGGAAGCGGCGTCTCCTCCACGCCGCGACTCTGGTGAGCGAGAATCCCGAGCCTCGCGACGCCGCGGCGGTACCCCGCCAGAGCGGCGCCGGCGCCGCCCCCGCCGGCGGGGGGACGCCGCGCCCGGCCGACGCGGCCGACCCCATCCGCGTGCTCATCGTCGACGACCATGCGCTGTTCCGCAGGGGGCTGGAGATGGTCCTCCAAGGCGAGGACGACATCGAGGTCATCGGCGAGGGCGGTGACGGGCACGAGGCCGTCGAGATGGCCGGCGACCTGCTGCCCGACGTCGTCCTCCTGGACATCCGGATGCCGCGCCGCAGCGGCATCGAGGCCTGCACCGCCATCAAGGACGCCGCGCCCAGCGCGAAGATCGTCATGCTGACCATCAGCGACGAGGAGGAGGATCTCTTCGAGGCGATCAAGGCCGGGGCCAGCGGATACCTGCTCAAGGAGATCTCCATCGACGAGGTCCCGCAGGCGGTCCGCGCGGTGCACGGCGGCCAGTCGCTGATCAGCCCGTCGATGGCGTCCAAGCTCATCACCGAGTTCGCCGCGCTGGCCAAGCGCAGCGAGGAGCGGACGCAGCAGGTCCCGGCGCCGCGCCTCACCGAACGCGAGATGGAGGTGCTGCGGCTCGTCGCCCGCGGCCTCGGCAACCGGGAGATCGCCCGCGAGCTGTTCATCTCCGAGAACACGGTGAAGAACCACGTCCGCAACATCCTGGAGAAGCTCCAGCTTCACTCCCGCATGGAGGCCGTCGTCTACGCCGTCCGCGAGAAGCTCCTAGAGATCACCTGACCCTCCGGGCCGCCGGCCGCGACCGGCAATCCGGTTTTGTCGGTGTCGTGCTCTAGCATCGCGGACGTGAGCGAAGCAGCACCTGGTACAGGCGGATCCGGCGTCGTGGAACTCGGCGCGGACGAGGCACGGCGGCTCCAGTTGCGTGCTCAGGGCTTCCTGGGCGCGCGGCCGAAGGGCGGCGTCACGGCGATGCTGGAACGGCTCGGCGCCGTCCAGCTCGACACGATCTCGGTGCTGGCCAGGTCCCACGAGCTGGTGCCCTACGCGCGCCTGGGCCCGGTCGGACGCCGCGCCATCGAGGCCGCCTACTGGGGCGACGCCTCCCAGGCCGCGGCCAAGCCCGGGTCATCCCGGCGCGGCCCCGCCGGGGGAGGGGCCGGCGCGCCGGGACCCGAGGGGAACGGGGCGGGCGGGCCTCGGCCCGGCGCCGGGTACGGGGCCTTCGAGTACTGGGCGCACGCGGCGTCGGTGATCCCCATGGCCGACTGGCCGTTGTTCGCGTTCCGGCGGCGTGCGTACCTGCGGCGCGGCTGGCGCTGGCACAAGGTGCCGGAGGGCGTCTGCGACCTGGTCCGCGCCCGGCTGAAGGCGGACGGCCCGCTCACCACGAAGGAACTCGGCGGTGCCAAGGCGAGCGCCGAGTGGTGGGACTGGAGCGACCACAAGATCGGCATCGAGTGGCTGCTGGACACCGGGGAGGTCGTCTGCGTCGAGCGGGCCGGCTGGCGCCGCGTGTACGACCTCGCCGAACGCGCCGTCCCGCCCGGCCTCCTCGCGCGGGACCCGGACGACGACGCCTGCCTGACGGCGCTCATGGCGCGGGCCGGACGCGCCCTGGGCGTGGCGACCCGCGGTGACCTGGCCGACTACTACCGGGTCAGGCAGGACCAGGTCGACCGCGTGATCGAGGCGACCGGGCTCGTCCCCGTCAGGGTCGCCGGATGGTCCCAGCGCGCCTGGGCCGATCCCGAAGCGCTGTCCGCCGCGCCCAGGGGCAGGCACGCCACGACCCTGCTGTCGCCGTTCGACTCCCTCGTCTGGGACCGAGCCCGCGCCTCCCGCGTGTTCGGCTTCGAGCACCGGCTGGAGGCGTACGTCCCCAAGGCCAAACGCGTCCACGGGTACTTCGTGATGCCGCTCCTCGCCGGGGGCCGTCTCATCGGACGGGTCGACCCGGCCCGCGAAGGGCGCACGCTCATCGCCCGCCAGGTCTCCCTGGAGCCCTGGGCCACCCGCACGGCGGCCCGGACGGAATCCTCGGCGGCGGCCCTCGCCACCGCCCTCTGGCGCGCCGCGGCCTGGGTCGGCTGCGACGACGTCCGCATAGAACGCAGCGCCCTGCCGGCCGACCTGCTCAAGGCCGCCCTGAACACCGCGACCCCGTCCTGAACGGTGCCGTCCCGGCGGGCCGGGCGCCGGGGGAACGCACGCGGATCCCCCTTCCCCATGTGCGAAGGCCACATGAGCGAAGGCCGGCCCGGTGGATGCGGGCCGGCCTTGCGATGGGGGATGGATCAGCCGTGGGGGGTCTGCTGGGTGTCGGTCGAGATGGGGACGTCGATGACCTCGCCCTGCTCGCCGCCGCGGCGCTTGGCAGAGCGCGAGCCGAACAGGGAGTAGTCGACGATCTCGGGGATCACGCGGGGCGCGTCCACGACGACGTCGGAGAACAGGTGGACCATCCAGCTGATGAGCAATCCGGCGACGACGATCCCGACGCCGGCCCAGAGCATGACCCACGCGGGGCCGAGGCAGAGTGCGACGCCGCCGACGACGAAGCCGACGAAGATGATGCCGACCGCGATCCACGAACTCGGCCGGCCGGCGTGCGAACCCCCTGAAGACCCTTCGGACATTACGCCTCCCCTCCTGTGAAGGTGTGAGGGATCCTCTCCGGGGCCCTGAAAATCAAACGGGGCGCGCTGTGGATTGCGCTGCGGAGTGACCTAGACCATTCTGGGTCTCGCCTACGATGGCATCGTACGTGTGGTGTGCATGCCGCCCTGAGCGGTGAACCACGATCTGCAAGGAGCCTTCGAGAGTGCCGCCAGTCATCGACAAGATCCTTCGTGCGGGCGAGGGAAAGACCCTGCGCAAGCTCAAGAAGCTCGCGGATCAGGTCAACTCGATCGAGGAAGACTTCCTCGAGATGAGCGACGCCGAGTTGCGCGAGCTGACCGACAAGTACCGGGAACGCATCGCCGACGGCGAGTCCCTGGACGATCTGCTGCCCGAGGCGTTCGCGACCGCGCGCGAGGCCGCCAAGCGCGTCCTCGGCCAGCGCCACTACGACGTCCAGGTGATGGGCGGCGCCGCGCTGCACCTGGGGAACATCGCCGAGATGAAGACCGGTGAGGGCAAGACCCTCACCTGTGTGCTCCCCGCCTACCTGAACGCGCTGTCCGGCGACGGCGTCCACGTGGTCACGGTCAACGACTACCTGGCCAAGCGCGACGCCGAGTGGATGGGACGCGTCCACCAGTTCCTCGGTCTCGAGGTCGGCGTCATCCTTCCGCAGATGACCCCGGACGAGCGTCGCGCGGCCTACAGCTGCGACATCACCTACGGGACGAACAACGAGTTCGGGTTCGACTACCTGCGCGACAACATGGCGTGGAGCCTGGAGGAGTGCGTCCAGCGCGGCCACAACTTCGCGATCGTGGACGAGGTCGACTCGATCCTCATCGACGAGGCCCGGACCCCGCTGATCATCTCCGGTCCGGCCGAGCAGAACTCCAAGTGGTACTCGGAGTTCGCCAAGATCGTCCCGCGGCTGAAGCGCGCCGAGCTGGTCAGCACCGCGGGCCAGGTGGACGAGTACGGCCCCGGCGACTACGAGGTGAACGAGAAGAAGCGCACGGTCGGGGTCACCGAGTCGGGCGTCGAGAAGGTCGAGGACTGGCTCGGCATCGACAACCTCTACGACTCGGTGAACACGCCGCTGGTGAGCTTCCTGAACAACGCGCTGAAGGCCAAGGAGCTGTACAAGCGCGACAAGGACTACGTCGTCATGAACGGCGAGGTCCTGATCGTGGACGAGTTCACCGGCCGTATCCTCCACGGCCGCCGCTACAACGAGGGCATGCACCAGGCCATCGAGGCCAAAGAGGGCGTGGCCATCAAGGACGAGAACCAGACGCTCGCCACGATCACCCTGCAGAACTACTTCCGCCTCTACGGCAAGCTGTCCGGCATGACGGGCACCGCCGAGACCGAGGCGGCGGAGTTCAACAAGACCTACAAGATCGGTGTCGTGCCGATCCCGACGAACAAGCCGATGGTCCGCAAGGACGTGGCGGACGTCGTCTACAAGACCGAGCAGGCCAAGTTCGAGGCCGTCGTCGACGACATCGCCGAGCGGCACGAGAAGGGCCAGCCGGTCCTGGTCGGCACGACGTCGGTGGAGAAGTCCGAGAAGCTGAGCAAGATGCTCAAGCGGCGCGGCATTCCCCACCAGGTGCTGAACGCCAAGCAGCACGAGCAGGAGTCGGCGATCGTCGCGGAGGCGGGCCGCAAGGGCGCGGTCACCGTGGCCACCAACATGGCCGGTCGCGGTACCGACATCATGCTCGGCGGCAACCCCGACTTCCGCGCCGACCTGGAGCTGCACCAGCGCGGGCTGTCGCCGCTGGAGACGCCCGAGGAGTACGAGGCGGGCTGGCCGGAGGCGCTGGAGAAGGCCAAGGACGCCGTGAAGGGCGAGCACGAGGAGGTCGTCGAGGTCGGCGGCCTGTACGTCCTCGCGACGGAGCGGCACGAGTCGCGGCGCATCGACAACCAGCTGCGCGGACGGTCCGGCCGGCAGGGCGACCCGGGCGAGTCCCGGTTCTACCTGTCGCTGGAGGACGACCTGATGCGGCTGTTCAACTCGGCCCGCGTCGAGTCGATCATGACGCGGCTGAACATCCCGGACGACGTGCCGATCGAGTCCAAGATCGTCACGAACGCGATCAAGTCGGCGCAGAGCCAGGTCGAGCAGCAGAACTTCGAGATGCGCAAGAACGTCTTGAAGTACGACGAGGTCCTGAACCGGCAGCGCAAGGTCATCTACGCCGAGCGCCGCAAGGTGCTGGAGGGCGAGGACCTCCACGAGCAGGTCCGCCGCATGATCGACGAGGTCGTCGCGGGCTACGTCGCGGGCGCCACCGCCGAGGGCTTCGCCGAGGACTGGGACCTCGACAAGCTGTGGAAGGCGTTCAAGCAGCTCTACCCGATCTCGATCTCGGTGGACGAGCTGGTCGAGGAGGTCGGCGGCGACATCTCCGGCCTGGACGCCGAGACCCTCGCCGAGAAGATCCGCGGCGACGCCGAGGCGGCCTACGACAAGCGCGAGGAGGAGCTCGGCGCGGAGGTCATGCGCGAGCTGGAGCGCCGCGTCGTCCTGTCGGTGCTGGACCGCAAGTGGCGCGAGCACCTCTACGAGATGGACTACCTCCAGGAGGGCATCGGCCTGCGGGCCATGGCGCAGCGCGACCCGCTGGTCGAGTACCAGCGCGAGGGCTACGACATGTTCAACGCGATGCTGGACGGCATCAAGGAGGAGTCGGTCGGCTACCTGTTCAACCTTGAGGTCGAGGTCGAGGAGCAGCCGGAGGCCCCGACCGTCGGCGCCGCGCCCGTCTCGGTCGCCAAGTCGGCGCCCGCGGGCGCCGTGGCGGACACGGAGGAGGAGGGCGCCGTCGCCGTCGATGAGGTCGAGGAGGCCGAGGAGGTCCCCGCGATCAAGGCGAAGGGCCTGGAGAAGCCGTCCCGTCCGAAGAAGCTGGAGTACTCGGCCCCGACCGTCGACGGTGAGGGCGGCGTCGAGCACCACAGCGAGGAGACCGAGGACGAGTACGCGGGCGTGAACCGCAACGACCCGTGCCCGTGCGGGTCGGGCAAGAAGTTCAAGCGCTGCCACGGCGACCCGCGCACCAAGGGCAAGTAGCGCGGCGGGAACGAGCGGCGTCGCGCGAAGCGGCCTCCCGGACGCCCGGGAGGCCGCTTGCTCATGTCGGGGCATGTCAGGGCGCGGTCGTCTCCAGGGCCGTGCAGCGCCACCGCCCCCGCATGTGCTCAAGGCGCAGCGCCAGCGCGTGGACGCGTCCGGCCACGACCACCACGGCGACGGCCTCCGCCACCGCCGGCGCCGGCCGCTGCACCCTGCCGGACAGCACCTTCGGCGGGACGACCCGCCTTCCGCGCGCCGCGTCCCCACGCGCGCCCACCGCGCGGCACACCGCCGGGACGGCCACGAGCGACAGCTGATGCGCCGGCCGCGTCCCCGCCAGCACCTCCACGATGAGCCGCACGGCCGTGTCGGCGACGGCGCGGACCTCTGCGTCCACCCCGTCCGCGGGACGCACGACCCGCAGCCCGGGCCCCCGCACCGGCACCGCCGCGGGCCGGAGCGCGAGGGCTCCCCGGGTGGCGGGCGGGCGGTACCGGATGATCCGAATTCCCGACTTGACCGGACGACGCCCCATGCCGAACCTCCTGACTCGTTTAAGAACAGGAGTCACAGGCCCCGCGGAAAATACGTCCTGACCGCTTCCGGCCTCCCCGGTACCACCGGGTCCCCCGGGAGGCATGGAAAGGCGGCGGGCGCGTGGAGGCGCCCGCCGCCTTTCCCGGGAGCGAGTCCCCGGCCCGGGAGGGTCAGCCGGCGGCCGGGGAGTCCTGCGGTTCCGCGGTGCCCTTGCGGCGCTTCTTCTTCGCGCGGCCGGCGAGTTCCGGGGCGGCGCCCGGGTCGGCGGCGGTCGACTCCTCGTCCTCGGGTTCCCGGCCGGGGGTCGCGAAGTTGAACCTCGTGATCAGGAATCTGAAGATGAAGTAGTACAGGAAGAAGTACAGGACGCCCATGCCGAGGATCAGCCACAGTCCCTCGGTGTTGTCCTTGCGGGCGTTCAGCAGCAGGTCGATCAGGCCGGCGGAGAAGCCGAACCCGAGCTGGGCGCCGGCGGCCTCCAGGATCGCCATCGAGATGCCGGTCAGGACGACGTGCACGGCGTACAGGACGGGCGCGACGAACATGAACGCGAACTCGATCGGCTCGGTGACGCCGGTGACGAACGCGGTGAGCGCGGCGGAGATCATGATGCCGCCGACCGCGGGCCGCCGGTGCTTGGGCGCGGCGTGCCAGATCGCCAGCGCGGCGCCGGGCAGGCCGAACATCAGCACGGGGAAGAATCCGGCGAGGAAGCCGCCCGCGTTGGGGTCGCCGGCCAGGTAGCGGTTGATCTCGCCGTGGACGACGCCGTCGGAGGTGTTGTAGTCGCCGAACACGAACCAGATGAGCGAGTTCGGGATGTGGTGCAGGCCGAAGGGCAGCAGCAGCCGGTTGATGACGCCGTAGACGCCGGCGCCGGCGGCGCCCGCCCCGGTGATCCACTCGCCGAAGTCGGTGAGCCAGTTGCCGAGGACCGGCCAGATGAAGCCGATCAGGATGCCGAGTGCCAGGCCGGCGACGGCGGTGATGATCGGGACGAACCGGCGCCCGCCGAAGAACGCCAGCCAGGTCGGCAGCTTGATCCGGTAGTACCGCTGGTACAGCAGCGCGGCGATGACGCCCATCAGGATGCCGCCGAGCACGTCCGTCGGGTTCTTGGCGCCCCAGTCGATGACCTGCGCCTGCGCCCCGTCCGTCACCTTGGTGATCAGGACGTTGCCCTTGAGTTCTTCGGTGTGCGAGAACATGATCTTGGAGACCCGGTCGAAGACCAGATAGCCGACCACGGCGGCGAGCGCGGTGGAGCCGTCGGACTTCTTGGCGAAGCCGATCGCCACGCCGACGGCGAAGAGCAGGGGCAGGGCGGCGAACAGCGCGTTGCCGGCCTCGCCGACGATCTCGGCGACCCGGTCCCAGCCGAGACCGTCGGCGCCGAGCATGTCGGCCTGGCCGAAGCGCAGCAGCAGCGCGGCGGCGGGCAGCACGGCGATCGGCAGCATGAGGCTGCGGCCGATCCGCTGCAGCACCGCGAGGGCGCTCGACCCTCGGCGCGGCGCGGAGTCCACGGTTGTCGCAGTCATCGCGAGGTTCCTCCTTCAGGGGGGTTCAGGAGTGCGGCGGGGGGCTCCCGAGGGCCGTGTGGATCTGGTAGCGGTCCGCCCTGTAGGTCGACACGCCCAGCTCGGCGCACACACCTCCGGTGTACGAGCGGCGTTGCAGGAGCAGCACGGCACTGCCCCGGGCGATCTGCAGGTGCCTGGCGTCGGTGGCGTCGGCCAGGCTGGCGTCGATGGTCTGGTCGCCCGCGTCGAAGACCAGCCCGTACACCGCTTCGAGGACCCCGTACAGGGAGCGGTCCGCGAGCCGGCGGTCGAGCAGGTCGGGTGCGAGGGACGCCAGGATGTGCGCGCGCTCCACGGCCATGGGCTCCCCGTCGGCGGTGCGCAGGCGTTCGATGATGTGGATCTCGGTGCCGGGCTCGACGGCGAAGATGCGGGCGAGCCGCGCGTCGGCCGGGACCGTCCGGCGGTCGAGATCGATCGCGCCCGGCCGCAGCCCCCGGGCCAGCATGTCCTCGGTGAACGAGACGAGTCGCAGCGGCATCTCGATCTTGGGGCGGGCGACGAACGTGCCCTTGCCCGGGACGCGGTAGAGCCGCCCCTCGGAGACGAGCTGGTCGACGCCCTGCCGGACGGTCATGCGGGACAGCCCGTACTGGACGCACAGCTCGCGCTCCGACGGGATCGGGGCGTCGACGGGCAGTTCCGCGCTCTCGATGAGGTCGAGGAGGATCGCGCGGAGCTGGAAGTACTTCGGTACGGGACTGTGCGGATCGATGGTGGTCACGGAGTGTCCTCGATGGCCGGGGGCCGGATCGACGAGTGGGGACGGGTTTCGACTGGTTTCGACGGAGAAGTGGACTGAACGGTGGTTCGATGGTCTTCGCTAGGTTCGTACTGGTCTAGGCCGGACTAGACCACAGGATCGAAAGACCTGTCAATGCACGAATGTGTAACGACCTCATCACGCACCGACACCCTCGTGGTCGAAGGATGTGCAGGTCGGAGGGGGATTGCGGATGGGGCGTCCGGTTCGCCCCGGCCGCTCTGTCCGCTTCCGGCTGCCGTCGGGAGGTGTGGCGGCGGCCGGTCCGCGGCGAGGAATCCGGCACCGAACGAGTTTCGTTCCACATCTTCTCCTCCATCCGATTCGTGGAGTATGGTGCGAACTGGTCTAGTCCGGACTAGACCAGTCGAACCCGGAGGAACCGACCCGCGATCATCGCGTCCACAGAGAGCGCGCACCCATGGCATCACTACTGATCACGGCCGACCGCATGATCATGACCCCACCGGGCGGTCCTACCCGCGTCGTCTCCCCCGGATACGTCCGCGTGGTGGACGGAACGATCGCCGAGGCCGGGGAGGGCCGCCCGCCCGGCGCCCCCGACCTCGACCTGCCCGCCGGCCTGCTGGCCCCCGGCCTGGTCGATCTCCAGGTCAACGGCTTCTTCGGCCACGACATGGTGGACGCGGACGAGGCGGGCTGGCACGCCGTCGTCTCCCGCCTCCCCGAGACGGGCGTGACCGCGTTCCTCCCCACCTTCATCACCGCGCCGGTCGAGACCCAGGCCGCGGCACTGCGCAGGGCCCGCGACCTGCTGCCGGGCCTTCCGGACGGGACGCGCGTCCTCGGCGTCCACCTTGAGGGCCCGTTCCTGTCGGAGAAGCGCAAGGGCGCGCACAACGCCGCCCACCTCACCGACCCGACGCCCGAGGCCATCGGCACCCTGCTGGAGACGGGACTGGTCAAGCTCCTCACCCTCGCGCCCGAACGCGCCGGCGCCCTCGCCGCGATCCGCGCGCTGACCGGGGCGGGCGTCCTGGTCAGCGTCGGGCACAGCGACGCCACCGCCGCGCAGGCCGCCGCCGCGGCCGACGCGGGCGCCCGCATGGTCACCCACATCTTCAACGCGCAGACCGGCGTCCACCACCGGGACCCGGGCGTCGCCGTGCAGGCGCTCATCGACGACCGGCTCAGCCCCGGACTCATCCTCGACCTGCACCATGTCGCGCCCGAGGTGGCGCGGCTGGTGTTCCGTGCCGCGCCGGGACGGGTCGTGCTCGTCACCGACGCCGCCGCGTCCGCCGGGATGCCGCCCGGCACCTACGACCTCGGCGGCGAGCCCATCACGATGCCCGAGCAGGGCCCGCCGCTGCGCGCCGACGGCACCATCGCGGGCTCCGGCCTGCGGCTGGACGAGGCGGTCGGCAACGCGATCGGCCTCGGCCTCGACGCGGCGACGGCGGTGGACGCCGCCACCCGGGTTCCGGCCGACCTCATCGGACGTCCCGACCTCGGCCGGATCGCGCCCGGCGCCGCCGCCGACCTCGTCTGGCTGGGACCCGGCCACCGGGCGCGTGCCACGTGGGTCAACGGGCAGAAAGTCTTCGGAGGGGGATCATGACCAGTCAGATGCGCGCCGAGATCGGTGAGCAGCCGGACGCGCTGCGCCGGACGATCGACGCGCTCCTCCCGCGTACCGCCGACATCGCGGTGCTCGCGCGGGAGACCCGGCAGGTGCTGTTCATCGCGCGCGGGTCCTCCGACAACGCCGCGGTGTACGGGCGCTATCTCGTGGAGTCGCACGCCGGCCGGCTGGCCACCCTCGCGGCGCCGTCCATCGCGACGGCCTACCGGCGCCGGCTCGACCTGGACGGCGTGCTGGCCGTGGCGATCAGCCAGTCCGGCAAGACCGAGGAGATCATCGAGACCCTCGGCTGGGCGAGGGACTGCGGCGCCCGGACGGTCGCGGTCACCAACGGCGCCGGGTCCCCGCTGGCGGAGGCCGCCGAGGTCGCGCTGGTCACGCGGGCGGGCGACGAGGTCGCCGTCCCGGCCACCAAGACCTACACGACGCAGCTCGCCGCGCTGTCGGTCCTCGGCCTCGGCCTCGGCGCCGACGTCGCGGTGGACGACCTGCGCCGCGTCCCCGACGAGATCGCCCGGATGATCACGCTGGCGGAGGCGTCCCCGGCGCTGCCCGAGATCGTCGAGGCGCTGGCCAAGGTGCCGGGCGCGGTCGTGTCCGGACGCGGCATCGCGTTCGGCACCGCGCTGGAGCTGGCGCTGAAGATCAAGGAGGCGTGCTACCTGCACGCCATGGGCCTGTCGTACGCCGACCTGCTGCACGGCCCGATCGCCGTCGTGGACGCGCAGACCCCCGCGCTGCTGGTCGCCGCCGGCTCCGGCCCCACGCTGTCCGGTACCGTCGCGCTGGCGCGGCGGGTCGAGGGGGCCGGTGCCCGCGCGTACGGCGTCGGCGGCGGTGCGGAGCTGGCGCGGGCGTGCTCGGCCGCGCTGCCCGGCCCCGTGCTGCCCGAGTGGGTGGCGCCGCTCGGCCTCATCGTCCCCGGCCAGATCCTGGTCGAGAACCTGGCCCGCAGGCTCGGCGTCGACCCGGACGTCCCGCGCGGCCTGCACAAGATCACCCAGACCGACTGAGCCCCCCGACCGAACCCCCACCCCCGACCGGAGGAAGAAGAACATGGACAAGGCCGAGGCCATCATCGCGGCGCTGGGCGGTGCCGACAACATCGTCGATATCGAGCCCTGCGCGACCCGGCTGCGCACCGAGGTGTCCGACGCGGGAAAGGTCGACGAGGCGGCGCTGAAGAAGGCGGGCGCGTTCGGCGTCATGCGCAGCGGCAGCGTCGTGCAGGTCGTCGTGGGGCCCGAGGCCGACACGATCGCCAGCGACATCGAGGACATCCTCGACTGACCCGGGAGGCCCCTCCAATGACCCGAGTACTGTCCCCGGTCACCGGCCGGGTCGTCGGCCTGGCCGGCGTCCCGGACCCGGTCTTCGCCCAGGCCATGGTGGGTCCGGGCACGGCGGTCGACCCCGAGCGCGGCCCCGGCCACGCCATCGCCCCCGTCACCGGGAAGATCGTCAAGCTGCATCCGCACGCCTACGTGGTGGTGGACGACGAGGGCCACGGCGTCCTCGTCCACCTCGGCATCGACACCGTCAAGCTGAAAGGGCAGGGGTTCGACCTGCTCGCCGCCGAGGGCGACGAGGTCACCGCCGGGCAGCCGGTCGTCGGCTGGGACCCGGCCGTGATCGAGGCGGGCGGCCGCTCGCCGGTCTGCGCGGTCGTCGCGCTGGACGCGGGCGCCGACGCCCTGTCGGACGTGGTGGAGTCCGGCGAGGTGACGAAGGGAGCCGAACTTTTCACATGGAGTTGATCGCATGGCGGTGATCGGCCTCGGCGGGTGCGCTCGCCGCGGCCGATCACGTGGTGCCCGATTTTCAGGAAGCGCACGTCGTGCCGGGGCCCGCGCTGCGGGTGCGGGGCCTGGAACAGAAATGAGCAGCCGGGATGGAACCGAGTAGGAGTGTGCGGTGACCGAGCGCAACGTCAAGATCGAGTCCAGGGTGGGGCTGCACGCGCGGCCGGCCGCGCTGTTCGTCCAGACCGCGGCCAAGGCTCCGATGGACGTGACGGTGGCCAAGCGCGGCGGCGACCCGGTGAACGCCAAGAGCATCCTCGCGGTGCTGGGGCTGGACGCCCGGCACGGTGAGGAGGTCGTCCTGGCGGCGGACGGCGACGGCGCCGAGGAACTGCTCGACAGCCTGGAGAAGCTGCTGTCCACCCCGGAGCCCGAGGGAGCCTGAGCGGTGCCGGACGTATTGCGGGGCGCGGGTGTCAGCCCCGGGGTGGGGGCCGGGCCGGTGCGGCGCGTCGCCGGGGGCGTCCCGGAGCCGCCCGCCGGCGACCGGCACGGCGGCGACGCCGCCGCCGAGCACGGCACGGCGCTGGCCGCGCTGGAGGCCGTCGCCGCCGACCTGGAGGAGCGCGGGGAACGCGCCGCCCTGGCCGGCAACCGCGACGGCCGGGACGTGCTGAACGCGCAGGCCCTGATGGCCCGCGACCCGGGCCTCGCCGGCGGGGTCCGCGCGCGGGTGGAGGAGGGCGTGCCGGCGGCCCGCGCCGTGTTCGAGGCGTTCGGCGTCTACCGGGAGATGCTCGCCGGGGCGGGCGAGTACATGGCGGCCCGGGTCAGCGACCTGGACGACGTCCGGGACCGGGCGATCGCCCGGCTGCTCGGCCTGCCGATGCCGGGCGTGCCGGAGTCGGACGAGCCGTTCGTGCTGGTCGCCCGCGATCTCGCGCCGGCGGACACGGCCGTCCTCGACCCGGCGCGCGTCGTCGCGTTCGTCACCGAGGAGGGCGGGCCGACCAGTCACACCGCGATCATCGCCCGGACGATGGGCGTGCCCGCGGTCGTGGCGGTGCCGGGCGCGACCGCCATCCCGGACGGGACGCGCGTGCTCGTCGACGGCACCGCCGGGACCGTCCGTTCCGAACCGTCCGAGGAGGAGGTGACGGTGGCGCGGGCCGCTGCCGCCGCCCGCGCGTCCGCGCTGGAGGAGACCACCGGTCCGGGCGCGACCAGGGACGGTCACGCCGTGCCGCTGCTGGCGAACGTCGGCGGCCCGCAGGACGTCGAGGCCGCGCTCGTGCACGGCGCCGAGGGCGTCGGCCTGTACCGGACCGAGTTCCTGTTCCTGGACCGCGCGGCGCCGCCGTCCGGCGAGGAGCAGGAGGAGGCGTACCGGAAGGTGCTGGAGGCGTTCCCGGCGGGCCGCGTGGTCGTCCGGGTGCTGGACGCCGGCGCCGACAAGCCGCTGGCGTTCCTGCCCGCCCCCGGCGAGGAGCCGAACCCGGCGCTCGGGGAGCGCGGGCTGCGGATGCTGCGCCGGCATCCGGACGTCCTCGCGGCCCAGCTCACCGCACTGGCCCGCGCCGCCTCCGGCCTGACCGTGAAGTTGCGGGTGATGGCGCCGATGGTGACGGATGCCGTCGAGGCCGCCTGGTTCGCGCGGGCGTGTCGGGAGGCCGGCATCGAGCATCCCGGCGTCATGGTCGAGGTGCCCGCCGCCGCGCTCCGCGCCCGCGACCTCGCCGCCGAGGTGGAGTTCTTCAGCATCGGCACCAACGACCTCACCCAGTACACGTGCGCGGCGGACCGGCAGGTCGGCGCGCTCGCGTCACTCCAGGACCCGTGGCAGCCCGCCGTCCTCGATCTGGTCGCCCCCGCGGCCGGCGCGGGCGTCCCCTGCGGCGTCTGCGGTGAGGCGGCGGCCGACCCGGCGCTCGCGTGCGTGCTGGTCGGCCTCGGGGTGACGTCGCTGTCGATGAGCGCGCCGTCCCTGCCGCTGGTGCGGGCCGCGCTCGCCCGCCACACGCTGGCGGAGTGCCGGCGGGCGGCCGCCGCCGCCCGCGAGGCCCGCACGGCCGGGCGGGCACGGGAGGCGGCCCGCGCCCATCTCCCCGGCCTGGCGGCCCTGGGCCTGTGACCGTCAGAGCGTGATCCGCCAGTGGGCGCCGGATCCGCGGAGGGTGAAGCTCGCCGTGAGGAGACCGCCCGGACGGGCGGGCTCACCCTTCCAGGCCAGGTCCTCGAAGCGGACCGTGTAGCCGCCGCCCGGCCCGGGCTCGCAGGACGGGACGGTCACGCCCCGCAGTGCGGCGATGTCCCGGGGGCGCAGCTTCGCGCGCGCCCGGACGAACCCGGCGCGGCACGCGGCGGGCCCGCCGAACACCGCCCGCTGGTAGGCGGGCGTCAGGTAGCCGCAGACCCCGGCGTTCCCGGCGGCGATGCCGCGCAGGTACCGGTAGAGCACGAACCGCGCCGGGAAGGTCTGTTTCGCCGGCACCGCCGCGACGGGGTCGGCCGGCTGCGAGTCGCCGGGCTCCGGGGTGAGCGGCGGCATCGTGACCTTGTCCTGCCCGCCGCAGGCGCCCAGCAGCGGGAGCACGAGCAGGGCGGCGGCGATGAACGGACGGACGCGCACGGAGACCCCCGGGGGAAGAAGGCGGCCCGATCCTCCCAGGAACCGGTCTCCCGCGTCCATCGAAACCCCTGGTCACGGGTAGCCGAGTCCGTATCCGGCCGGTTTGCCGCCCGCCGGTACCGGCAGCCTGCCCGTCGGCTTCACCGCCCCGCTCAGCACCTTGGCGAGCGCGTCGATCGAGACCGCGCCGGCGGAGTAGGTGGCGAGCGCCGCCGCCGCGCCGCCCGCCGCGCCCAGGTCGTAGGGACGGCCGAGCGCGGCGACCACGACCGGTTTCGGGCCGAGCGCCCGGACCCGGGACGCCGTCGCCGCTCCCGCGTTCTCGGTGGTCAGCACGGTGACGTCCGCGGAGCCGGGGGAGGCGGTCGCGACGCCATGGCGGCGGAGGGCCGCCTGGAGCCTGGCGCTGCCCGGACCGGACACGGCGACCTTCCTGCCCCTGAGCGGCAGCAGCCCGCCCCTGTTGCGGACGAGCGTGACCGCGTGCTCGGCGACCTGCCGGGCCGTGGCCCGGTGCGCGGACGCGCCGACCGCCGCGCTCGCCTTGGCCGGGTCGACGGCCGTCCCCTGGAAGAGGCCGCGCCGCTGCTTGAGCCGGAGGATGCGGGTGACCGACTCGTCCAGCCGCTTCTGCGTGATCTTCCCGGATCGGACGGCCCGCACCACCGCGTTGAAGGCGCGCGGCAGGCTCGGCGGCATCAGCAGCTGGTCGGCGCCCGCGTTGATCGCCCGCACCGGGACGGCCGCGTCGCCGTACTTCTCGCGCACCCCCGCCATCTGCAGCGAGTCCGTCGTGATCACGCCCTGGTAGCCGAGCCTCTCGCGCAGCAGCCCGGTCAGCACCGGCTTCGACAGGGTGGCCGGATCGCCCGACCTGTCGAGTTTCGGGACGACGATGTGGGCGGTCATGATGACGTCGACACCCGCCGCGATCGCCGCCGTGAACGGGGGCGCGTCCAGGCGCTTCCAGAGCGCCGGCGAGTGCCCGATCACCGGCAGGCCGGTATGGCTGTCGACGGCGGTGTCGCCGTGCCCGGGGAAGTGCTTGGCGGTGGCGGCGACCCCGGCCTCCTGGTAGCCGCCGACGGCCCCGGTCACCATCGTGGACACGAGGGCCGGGTCGGACCCGAACGAGCGCAGCCCGATCACCGGGTTGCGCGGGTTCACGTTCACGTCGGCGTCCGGCGCGTAGTCGAGGTTGATGCCGACCGCGCGCAGCTCGGTGCCGGTGACGCGGGCGGCGGCGCGCGCGTCCGCCGGATCGCGGGTCGCGCCGAGCGCCATGTTGCCGGGGAACCGGGTGATGAACGGCGTGCGCGACACGATGCCCTGCTCCTCGTCCACCCCGAGCAGCAGCGGGATCTTCGACGCCTTCTGCAGCGCGTTCGACTGCGCCGCCGTCCGGGCGGGGGAGCCGAAGTTCTCCGGGAAGTAGATCAGCCCGCCGACGTGATACCCGCGGATCTTCGCGAGGGCGTCGGCGGGGCCGGAGAAGGCGGGCACGAACAGCTGGCCGACCTTCTCCTCCACGCTCATCTTCGCGACGCGGCCGGGAATCCACGCGTCCGGCGCGGCCGTCCGGGCGGTCGGTGAGCCGGGCGCGGCGGACTCGGCGGACGGCGTCCGCCCGCTCTTGCCGCTCCCACCGCCGCAGCCCGCGACCCCGCAGGCCAGCAGGGCCGCCGCCGCGAGCGCGAGGGGACGTGAAGCACGCACCTGACCAGGCCCCCCGACGTGGTCTCGGTTCCTCGGTCGCATCGGACGCCCGCGACGGTAGCCGCTCCCCCGTCCGCTGTCGACTCGATCTCGGGTGGCTCTGGTGTCACCGTGGTCACACTGATCACGATGGACCCCGGACTCGCAGGCGTTGCGGATCCTGTGGGGTCCATCGCGATGCACTGGACGGCCGTGATGCCGTCCGGTCGGCCGGGCCATGGACGGCCGGGCCGGGTTCCGGGTCGCCTTCCGCGCGGGCGGAACGGCTCAGCCGGGCAGGGGGTGGCCGAGACGGCGCAGCGCCATCCCGGCCGCGCCGACGGCTCCGTCGCCGGCGCGGCGCGGCGCCTCGGCGAAGCGGTCGCGCAGCCCGCTGCGGACGGCCTCGGCGACGGGGCCTTCACGGAGCACCGAGCCGTGCATCACGACCGGTGCGCCGGGGTCGGGCAGGGCCGGGCGCACCGCGTCGACGTCGCGCAGCAGCCACTGCGCGGCCTCCTCGGTGATGCGCCTGGCCACCGGATCGCCGGCGGCCGCGGCGGCGGCGACCACCGGGCCGAGCCGGCCGAGGGCCGCGGGCGGGCGGCCGTACACCTCCTTGATGATCGCTTGGGCGAGCCGGGGATTCGGCGGTGCCCCGGGCAGTCCGGGATGCCCCGGTGGATCGGGGGCCACCGGGTGGCCCGGCGGCCCCAGCGAGCCCGGCGGCCCGGTATGCCCGGCGTGGCCGGGCGGACCGCCGCCGGATGGGGGACAGGGGGCGTCGGGGAGCAGCACGGCGGTACCCGTCCCGCCCCCGCTCGGGGGCGCCCCACCGGAGGTGAGCGAAGCGGCCTGCGGCAGCACGGAGGTGCCCGGTGACGACGAAGGGGCGCCGGCCATGGCCAGCGCCCCCGGGCGGCGGGGTCTTCGCCGTTCCGCGTCCATCTCCGCGACCACGGTGGCGCCGAGCAGCGCCCGGGGGACCGAATCGGTGAGCAGGGTCGGGGAGCCGCGGCCGTCGTAGGCGGCGAGCGCCGCGCGGACGGCCTCCTTCCCCAGCCACACCGCCGAACCCTCGTCCCCGACGAGCCAGCCGTAGCCGTCCGCGCGCTGCACGATCGTCCCGTCGCTGATGACCGCCGCGCCGGCGCCCGTGCCGGAGAACACCACGATGCCCTTGGGCTCGCTGGTTCCGGCGGCGAACGCCACCGCGATATCGGTCACCACCGCGGGCGAGCCGCGCAGGCCGACGGCCTGCCAGGCCTGCCGCGCCGCGGTGACGGCGGCGGGCCGGCCGGCGGAGCCGGCACCGGCGATGCCGAACACGCCGGTGAGGATGTGGGTACGGTCCAGGTCCCCGAGCGCCTCCCGCAGGGCGGTGGTCAGCGCCCCCGCGGTGTCGCCTCCGGAGTTGGGGTTGGCCCCGGGGCCGGTGCCGGAACCGGCCAGGGCGCCCCCTAGCGTCAGCACGACGCAGCGGGTTTTCGTGCCACCCGCGTCGATACCGACCACGTAAGGACCGGCCAAATGGGTCAACACATGGGCGACCGTAGCCTTTTCTACCGTTGACGGGACATCCTGCACGTAAGAAAATTTCCTCCATGAGGAAACCCATCGGCCCCGAACAGGGCCTTGAGCGGGGGATCACGGGGGATCCCGGAGCGCCGCCGGAGGAGGCGGCGCCCGGCAGGGACGCCACACCGCTGAGCACCGTGGTGCGGGTCCGCTCCCTGCTTCCCTCGCTGCCCCCCGCCGAGCGACGAGTCGCGCAACGCGTCATCGAAGACCCCGAGGGGGTCGCCAACTCCACCATCACCGAGCTCGCCCAGACCTGCGGCACGTCCGAGACCACCGTCATCAGGTTCTGCCGCGCGATCGGGTTCCACGGGTACCCGGAGCTGCGGCTGACCCTCGCCACCGAGGCGGGACGCGCCCAGAGCGCCGCCGGCGGACGGATCATCGGCAGCGACATCAGCCCCGACGACTCCCTTGAGCAGATCGTCGAGAAGGTGACGTTCGCCGACGCCCGCGCCGTGGAGGAGACCGCCTCCCAGCTCGACATCAAGATGCTCGAACAGGTCGTGGACGCGGTCGTCGCCGCGGACCGGGTCGACGTCTACGGCGTCGGCGCCAGCGCGTTCGTCGCGGCCGACTTCCAGCAGAAGCTGCACCGCATCGGCCGGGTCTGCTCGGCCTGGTCGGACGCGCACATCATGCTGACCAGCGCCGCCGTCCTCGGGATCGGCGACGTGGCGATCGGCATCTCGCACACCGGCGCGACGGTGGAGACCATCGACGCGCTGGAGGTCGCGAAGACCAGGGGCGCCACGACCGTGGCGCTCACCAACTTCCCCAAGTCCCCGATAGCGGAGGTGGCGGACCTGATCCTGACGACGGCCGCGCGGGAGACGACCTTCCGCTCCGGCGCCACCGCCAGCCGGCTGGCGCAGCTCACGGTGGTCGACTGCGTCTTCGTCGGAGTGGCGCAGCGCACCTACGGGCCGACCCGCAAGGCCCTGGAAGCCACGTACGAGGCGGTCCGCGGACGGACCGTGCGACCCGACCGGAGGCGTCGGTGATCGATTGCGAGCTCCCCACGGAGGGCCGGAACCCCCGGACCCTCGATGTCGACATGCTGCCGACCATGGAGGTGCTGCGCCTGATCAACACAGAGGACGCGACCGTGCCGACGGTCGTGGCCGCCGTCCTGCCCGAGATCGCCCGGCTGGTGGACCTCGCCGTCGACTCCCTGCGCGCGGGGGGCCGCGTGCACTACTTCGGTGCCGGCACGTCCGGCCGGCTCGCGGTGATCGACGCCGCCGAGCTGCCGCCGACGTTCGGCATCTGGGGCCGGGTGGTGGCCCACCACGCCGGCGGGCCGGGCGCGCTGTCCCAGGCGGTCTCGGGCGTCGAGGACGACACCGACCTCGGCCGCCGGGACGCCCGCGACGTCCGGCCGGGCGACATCGCCGTCGGCATCGCGGCGAGCGGCCGCACCCCGTACGTGGTGGGGGCGCTGCGCGCCTCCGCCGCGGTCGGGGCGCGCACGGCGCTGATCAGCTGCAACCCGCACACGCCGTACGGGGACGAGGTGGAGGTGCACATCGGGCTCGCCACCGGGCCCGAGGTGATCAGCGGCTCCACCCGGATGAAGGCGGGCACGGCGACCAAGCTCGTGCTCAACTCCTTCTCCACCACGCTGATGATCAGGATGGGGCGCACCTACTCCAACCTGATGATCAGCGTGAACGCGCTGAACTCCAAGCTGCGCGCCCGGCTGGTGCGCATTCTCACCGAGGCGACGGGGATGGACGCCCGTACCTGCGAGAACGCGCTGGCCGAGGCGGGGGGGAACACGCGCGTCGCGCTGGTCTCGCTGCTCGGCGAGGTGCCCGCGGCACGGGCGACGACGGTGCTGGAGGAGGCGGACGGCGGCGTCCGCGAGGCACTGCAGAGGCTGAGGTCCGCCTGAAAGGACCGTGCAGGTGAAACCGGGGGGCGACGGCGGGCGGCCGGCGCACCGGAAGGGACGGACCGGCGGGGGGAGACGCCGGCCGATGGGGGGTCCGCGCCGTGCGAGCCACGGCGCCGGTCAGTTCTCGTAGCGGCGCAGTTCCCCGCGGGCGACGGTGCGCACGTGCACCTCGCCCGGGCCGTCGAAGATCCGCATGGCGCGGACCCACGTGTACGCAGAATGGGATTCGGTTGATCTGGGCGGGATCGCCTACCATCGGGGGGTGCCCTCCGAACGACCCGTGAAAGCCGTCATCACCGACTGGGGCGGCGTCCTCACCTCCCCGCTCGCCGACGCCATCGCCGTCTGGCTCGCCGCCGACCGCATCGATGCCGAGCACTACAAGAACGTGATGCGCGCCTGGGTGAAGGAGGCCTACGACGGCGCCGGGACGAACCCGATCCACGGGCTGGAGGACGGCTCGCTCTCCACCGGGGAGTTCGAACGTCTCCTCGCCGCCGAACTGCTCACCGTCGACGGCGGCACCGTCGAGGCCACCGGGCTCATCGCCCGCATGTTCGGCGCGTTCACCCCCGTCGAGCCGATGTACGACGCGCTCCGCTCCGTCCGCGCCGCCGGGAACCGCACCGCGCTGCTGTCCAACTCGTGGGGCAACGAGTACCCGCACGACCTGTTCGCCGACCTCTTCGACGCCGTCGTGATCTCCGCCGAGGTCGGCATGCGCAAGCCCGACGAGCAGATCTTCCGGCACGCCCTCGGCCTGCTCGGCCTGGACGCCGCCGAATGCGTGTTCATCGACGACATCGAGCACAACATCCGCGCCGCCGAGGCACTCGGCATCCGCGGCATCCACCACACCGATCCCGACACCACCATCGCCGAACTGCGAGACCTCGCCCTGCTGCCCTGACGGTCTGGCAGACTGCTGACCGTCATGCGCGTCTACCTGCCGTCCACGCTCACGCTCCTCGCCGGCGTCCACGCCGCGGGGGAGATCGGCCCCGCGCCGCTCGCCGCCCACGCGGTCACGCCCGCGCTCCGCGAGTGGTACGCGAGCGGCGACCTGGAGGAGCTGGAGTACGCGGCGATGTCCGCCGCCGCCCGCGCCTCGCTCCGGCTGCTCGCCGCCGACCCGTCCGCCCCGCGCCGCCGGGTCGTGCTCGCCGCCGAGGTGCCCGACGCCGCGGCCGGCCGGCCCCGCGGTGCCGCCGGCCCCGCGAACGGCGACCGTTCCCTGGTCGAACTGTCCGCCCCCATCTCCTGGAAGAAGATCGCCTCCGGCCACGTGGACGACATTGCCGCCGTCCCCGACATCACCGCCGCCGTGGCCGCCCTCACCGCCGCCGACGCCGGCGACGAGGACGCCCGCTTCACCGTGGACGGCGCCGAGGGCCACGAACTCCTCTGGTACGCCACCCAGGAACTCCCGCATCTGCTCGATTAGCCCAGTGCCCTGGCCGGGGGTGCGGGGTCGCCTCCGACAATGACGCCGGCGCGGCCGGTATTTCGCTCGCGGGTGGGCGGGTAGGTCCTTCGGCACGTCGACAACGCCGTCGGATCGCAGGGAGTCGCCAGATGGACGCCGTCACCACCGTGCCGGTACCGGCGAACGAGCCGGTGAAGGGGTATGCGCCGGGCAGCGGCGAGCGCGCCGCGCTGGAGGCCAGGATCAAGGAGCTCGGCGGGGCGCAGACCGAGCTGACGATGACGCTCGGCGGCGAGCGGCGCATGGGCGCCGGCACGCCGATCGACGTCGTGGAGCCGCACAACCACGCGCACGTCCTCGGCCGCATGGGCGAGGCCACCGAGGCGGACGTGACCGAGGCCATCGCCTCGGCGCGGGAGGCGGCGCCCGCGTGGCGCGCCATGGCGTTCGAGGACCGCGCCGCGATCTTCCTGCGCGCCGCCGAACTGCTCGCCGGGCCGTGGCGGGCCACGCTGAATGCCGCGACGATCCTCGGCCAGTCCAAGTCGGTGCAGCAGGCCGAGATCGACGCCGCCTGCGAGCTGATCGACTTCTGGCGGTTCAACGCCGGCTACGCGCGGCAGATCCACGAGCAGCAGCCGCTGTCGCCGCCGGGCGTGTGGAACCGGATGGAGTACCGTCCGCTGGAGGGGTTCGTCCTCGCCATCACCCCGTTCAACTTCACCGCGATCGCCGGGAACCTGCCGACCTCGCCCGCGCTGATGGGCAACGTCGTGGTCTGGAAACCGTCCCCGACGCAGCAGCTCGCCGCGCACTTCACGATGCGGCTGCTGGAGGCCGCCGGCCTCCCGCCCGGCGTGATCAACATGGTCACCGGGAACGGCCGGGCCGTCTCCGGCGTGGCGCTGCGCCATCGCGACCTCGCCGGCCTGCACTTCACCGGGTCCGTCGGCACGTTCCAGACCCTCTGGCGGGCGATCGGCGAGAACATCACCGGCTACCGGGGCCATCCGCGGATCGTCGGCGAGACCGGTGGCAAGGACTTCGTCGTCGCGCACCCGTCCGCCGACCCGGCCGTGCTGAAGACGGCCCTCGTCCGCGGCGCCTTCGAATACCAGGGGCAGAAGTGCTCCGCCGCGTCCCGCGCCTACATACCGCGTTCGGTCTGGGACGGGATGCGCGACGAGTTCTGCGCCGAGGCCGAGTCCCTCACCATGGGCAACGTCGCCGAGGACCTGTCGGCCTTCATGGGCGCCGTCATCGACGCCCGCGCGTTCGCCAAGCACCGCCGCGCGATCGAACGCGCCCGCGGCATCGACACCATGAAGATCCTGGTGGGCGGCGAACTGGACGACTCGCGCGGTTACTTCGTCCGGCCCACGGTCCTGGAGTCGTCCGACCCGGCCGACGAGATCTTCACGACCGAGTACTTCGGCCCGATCCTCGGCGTGCACGTCTACGACGACGGCGACTACCACGCCGTCCTCACCCAGATGGAGAGCGTGTCCGAATACGGCCTCACCGGCGCGATCATCGCCGACGACCGCGCCGCCATCGCCGAGGCGACCGACCGGCTCCGCTTCGCCGCCGGCAACTTCTACATCAATGACAAGCCGACCGGTTCGATCGTCGGCCAGCAGCCGTTCGGCGGGGCCCGCGCGTCCGGCACCAACGACAAGGCCGGCTCCGTCTTCAACCTCACCCGCTGGACGAGCGCCCGTTCCATCAAGGAGACCTTCGTCCCGCCGACCGACTACCGCTACCCCCACATGGGTCCCTGACGCACTCCCGCGCGGACGGTTGCGGTCGTGGGCGGCAGGCCGGACGATAGGCTCGCTTGACCGCCGCGGGTACCGGGACCGGTGCCCGCCCACGCCCCTCCGACCGCGCATGGGAACGGGATGTCGACGCTGAACCGCCTGGTGCTGTGGAACATCGATCACACGCTGGTCGACGTCGGGCGGGTCACCCGGGACGCCTACGCCGAGGCGTTCCAGCGGACCATCGGACGGCCGCTCGTCCGGCTCGCCCCGACCCCCGGCCGCACCGAGTCCGAGATCATCTTCGAGACCCTCGCGTTCAACGACGTCGTCACCACCGACGACCACCTGCCCGCCTTCGTGAAAGCGCTCACCGAGGCGTTCGCGGCCCGCCGCGCCGACCTGCGCGCCCACGGCCGGGTCCTCGCCGGCGCCCGCGAGGCGGTACGGGCGCTCGCGCACGTCCCGGGCGTCGTCCAGTCCGTCCTCACCGGCTCGGTGCAGCCGAACGCCGTGCTGAAGGTGACCGAGCTGGGCCTCGCCGACCCCCTCGACCTCGACGCGGGCGGCTACGAGAACGGCGTTTACAGCAAGGCCGCCCTCCTCGAACTGGCCCGCGGCCGCGCCGGCGAACGCCACGGCACCGCCTACCCCGAGTCCGCGGCCGTCTACATCGCCGACTCGCCCCGCGACGTCCAGGCGGCCCGCATCGCCGGCTCCCCGATCATCGCCGTCGCCACCGGCAGCGCCACCGAGGCCGAACTCCGCGCCGCCGGCGCCGGCACCGTCCTCGCCACCCTCGCCGACACGAACGCCGTGGTGGCCGCCGTGGCCGACCTCACCCGGATGTGACCGCCGGGCGCCGGGGATGAGCGGGCAGGGCGAGGCGCGGGCGCGCGAGGTCGCCCGCCGGCAGGGCTTTGACCTGGGGCGGGGCGGTGCTCCGGCGCGTAGCCGCGGGCGGATCGGGCAGGTTGCGCGGTACGCGGAGCGGGGCCGATATTGGGATGGCCGCGCACCGTGGCGCGGCGGGGAGGGAGAGAGATGGCCCGTGAGGTTTCCGAAGGTTCGGCGCTGTGGGAGCCGTCGCAGGAGGTCGTCGCCAAGGCGCGGGTGACCCGCTTCGCCCGATGGCTGCGGGACCGCGGCGTCCTCACGGAGTCCTATGACGACCTGTGGCGCTGGTCGGTCACGGAGGTCGACGCGTTCTGGGACGCGATCTGGTCGTACTTCGAGGTCGTCGGCGAGCGCGGCGACGGCCCCGTCCGGACGGGCGGCCCCATGCCGGTGGACGGCCTGAAGTGGTTCCCGGGCGCGACCCTCAACTACGCGGCGAACGCGCTGCGCAGGGCGCGGGAGACACCCGACGAGACGGCGGTGGTCTTCCGGTCGGAGGCGGGCGGGCACCGGGTGCTGACCTACCGGGAGCTGGCGCTGCACGTGGCGGAGGTCCGCGCGGGCCTGGCCGGCCTGGGCGTGGGCAAGGGCGACCGGGTCGCCGCCTACATCCCGAACATCCCCGAGGCGCTGATCTGCTTCCTGGCGACGGCGTCGCTCGGCGCGATCTGGTCGTCGTGCTCTCCCGACTTCGGGTCCTCCTCGGTGATCGACCGGTTCGCGCAGATCGAGCCGAAGGTCCTGATCGCCGTGGACGGCTACGCCTACAACGGCAAGCGGTTCGACCGCCGCGGGATCGTCGGCGAGATCGAGGCCGCGCTGCCGAGCCTGGCCGCCACGGTCCTGATCCCCTACCTCGACCCGGCCGCGACCCCCGAGGGCCTGCGCGTGGGGGTGCACTACGCCGACCTGCCCCGTCCCGGCCGCGACACGCTGGAGTTCGAGGACGTCCCGTTCGACCATCCGCTGTGGGTCGTCTACTCGTCCGGCACCACGGGCCTTCCCAAGCCGATCGTCCACGGCCACGGCGGCGTGGTCCTGGAACACCTCAAGGCCCTGTCCTTCCACCAGGACCTCGGCCCCGAGGACGTGTTCTTCTGGTTCACCACCACCGGCTGGATGATGTGGAACTACCTCATCGGCGGCCTCCTGGTGGGCTCCACCATCGTCATGTACGACGGCGCCCCACTCGACCTATGGGGGCTCGCCGCCGACAACGGCGTCACCTACATGGGCGTGGGCGCGCCCTACATCATGGCCTCGGCCAAGGAGGGCCGCCGCCCCGGCGAGGAAGTCGACCTGTCCGGGCTGCGCGGCATCGGCTCCACGGGCTCGCCGCTCCCGCCCGAAGGCTTCGCGTGGGTGTACGACACGGTCGGCAAGGACCTGCTGCTCGGTTCCTTCTCCGGCGGCACCGACCTGTGCACCGGCTTCGTCGGCCCGTCGCCGCTGCTCCCGCTGCGCGCCGGCGTCATCCAGTGCCGCGGCCTCGGCGCCAAGGTCGAGGCGTTCGGCGAGGACGGCAAGCCGGTCGTGGACGAGGTCGGCGAGCTGGTCATCACCGAGCCCATGCCGTCCATGCCGGTGTTCTTCTGGAACGACGAGAACGGCGAACGCTACCGGGACTCCTACTTCGACATGTATCCGGGCGTGTGGCGGCACGGTGACTGGATCAAGATCCTCCCGGACGGCGGCTGCGTCATCTACGGCCGCTCCGACTCCACCCTGAACCGCGGCGGCGTCCGCATGGGCACGTCCGACTTCTACCGCGTCGTCGAGGCGTTCGACGAGATCACCGACAGCCTCGTCATCGACACCGGCCGGCTCGGCGAGGAAGGCCGGCTGCTCCTCTACGTCCAGCTCGCCGAGGGCGCGTCCCTCACCGACGACCTGGTGCGGAGCCTGCGGCGCGAACTGCGCTCCGCGCTGTCGCCCCGGCACGTCCCGGACGAGATCACCGCCGTCCCCGGCATCCCCCGCACCCTGTCCGGCAAGAAGCTGGAGGTCCCCGTCCGCAGGATCCTCCAGGGCACCCCGGTCGACAAGGCCGCCAACCGCGACTCCATGGCCAACCCGGAGGTCCTCCCCCACTTCACCCCGTAGGAGCTACTCCGTCCAGGGCTTCCACCGCTCGGTGTCGATCTCGAAGCCGAGCGGCTCCGGAAGCCGGATGATCTCGCCGAACTTCCACGTGTGGAGCGGTTCGTACGTTCCCGCCTGGACGTCCGGCTCACCGTAGAGGGTGACTCCGGGCACCCGCGGGTCACGGTCGACGAGCAGGTAGAACGGGATGCCCGACTGAGCGTAGGCACTCCACTTGGTGCCGGGCGCCTGCACAAGCCGCGGGGGGCGGTCGTAACCGGCGTTCGACGGTGAGGTGATCTCAACGACCACCTTTACCTCGTGGGGCAGCACATGCCTGCGATCCTCATCGTCGACCCTCTCGGCGACCTGCTTGTCCATGATGATGAGGTCGGGCACGCAGCCGTCTCTGACCGGTACCAGATTGAGTTCGTTCGTCTGCACGCTTTCCCAGCGGAACCCCGGATCGGCCGTCTCTGCCGCGTACATTGCACGGTCAATGGCCTTTGCCACGCGATTGTGGCGGAAGGCGGGAGCGGGTGACACGACGATCTCTCCTCCGATGACCTCGACCCGGCTGCCGTCGTTCGGGAGGTTGATCTCGTCGGCGAGTTCTCCCCGGACCCACAGGGCATAAGGAGTGTCCGACAGCGTGTAATGCGCAACGGCTGCAACGGCCATGACACTGGGCTCCCTGTTGGCAACGGATCGTGACATCGTAAGGGTGAAGACGGCCTCATCGTACCGAGAACGCGGAAAGATCAGCGGGTGCGGGCGCGGCGTCCGGTGCGGGCGCGGCGTCCGCCGGACGTTGCCATGCGGTCAGTTCCTCTTCGGCGACACCCTACTCGGCCGTACCGCTGTGAGAAGCGCTGGTATTAGGGTAGTTCTCCTGCTAGATCGCGTCGTAGAGTCGCAGGATCGGGTGAACTTCCCTCGGGTTTCGGGCGTCACATACTCGAAGGGGTGATCCGGGCTGGGGGGCACGGCCCGTCGATCGAGAGAGGGACGGTTCCACGCATGGAGGTTGGGGCGCTGCGGTCCGGTGACCTGGATCGGCTGGGGTCGTACGCCCTGATCGGCCGGGTGGGCGAGGGCGGGCAGGGCACGGTGTTCCTCGGCGTGGCCGAGGACGGCCGGCAGGTCGCGATCAAGCTGCTGCACGCCGAGCTGACGTCGGACGACAAGGCGCTCGCCCGGTTCCTGCGGGAGCTGGAGGTCGCCAAGCAGGTCGCGCCGTTCTGCACGGCCCAGGTGATCGACGCGGACGCGACCGGCGACCGCCCCTACATCGTCAGCGAGTACGTGCCCGGACCGTCGCTGAACCAGCAGGTCCAGGCGGACGGCCCGCTCGGCGGCGCGGCGCTGGACCGGCTCGCGGTCGGCACCGCGACGGCCCTCGCGGCGATCCACCAGGCGAAGATCGTCCACCGTGACTTCAAGCCGCACAACGTGCTGATCGGCCCGGACGGCCCGCGCGTCATCGACTTCGGCGTCGCCCGCGCGATCAGCGGCGCCACCACGCTCACCAGCCGGGTGATCGGCACCCCGTCCTACATGGCGCCCGAGCAGATCAGCGGCGACGAGGTCGGCACGCCCGCGGACGTGTTCTGCTGGGCCGCGACACTGGTGTTCGCGGCGACCGGGCAGGCCCCGTTCGGGCAGGACACCATCCCCGCGGTGATCAACCGGATCCTGCACGAGGAGCCGGACCTCGGCGACCTCGACGGCGCGCTGCGCGAACTGGTGCTCGACTGCCTGGAGAAGGACCCGGAGCGGCGGCCCGGCGCGCGGCAGGTGCTGATGCGGCTGCTCGGGCACGAGGAGGCGGCCGGACGTCCCGCCGCCCGGTCCGGCGCCACCGACGAGACCGCGATGCTGGCCGCCGGGTCCGTGCTGGCCGCCGAGGCCGCCGAGGGCGAGGACGTCTTCGACCCCGACCCCGTGTTCGGCGACGACCCCGTCTTCGATGATGCCGCCGACCCGGCCGACGAGGCCGTCTTCCGGGACCCGGAGGCGCCCGCGGCGGCGGCGGCCTTCCACAGCGCGGCCCCGGACGGCACCGACCCGGGGGGCGACGGGCCGGCCGCACCGGCCGGATGGGGCGCCGACACCACGCTGCCCCGCGATCTCGTCGCGGGCGGCGCCGGCGGTGGCGGCCTGCGGCGCACCCTCGCCGGGTCCGGACGGTCCGCGCTGCTGGCCGGAGCCGCCGCGCTGTTCGTCGCGATCGTGGTGGTCTCGTCCGTGCTGGTGCTCAGCCCCGGCGACAAGGGCAAGGCCGGCCAGAAGGTCAGCGACCCGAGCGCGTCGCCCGCGTTGAGCGTCGAGCCGAGCACGGCGCGGCCGACGACGCACCGGCCCGTGCAGCAGACCACCGCCCCCTCCCGCGGGCCGGCCCCGTCCGGCACGCCCACGCCCACCGAGAGCCCGTCGCCGTCCGGCACGCCCACGCCCACCGGCGTTCCGACCGATCCGGCGACCACGAAGCCGACGACGAAGCCCAGTGACACCCCGCCCGACCCGTCCAACCCGCCGCCCGACCCGTCCAACCCGCCGCCCGGCTCCGGGACGGGGAGCGGGGGCGCCGGCGGCGGCACCGGCTGACAGGGTGGCGCAGGCCACGTTTACGGCTCCGTAGAGCGGGGCCGCTTTGCGGTATTCCCCGGCTAAGGTCGTGCAGTGAGCGGCGCCACAAAGAGGTGGCGAAGGTCTCAAGGGAGTTGTTGCATGAGCGGCATGCTCGATCAAGCGAAGGACGACCTGCTCAGGCGGGCCGCTGAGACGTGCGCACAGCGTCCGGGGGCCCGCGGCGGGGACACGGCGGAGGTCTTCGACTACCTCCGCCTGTACTACCGGCAGGTCGCCCACGAGGACCTGCTGGCCCGGAGCCCGGCGGACATCTGCGGCCCCGCGATGGCGCACCGGGCGCTCGGCGAGGAGCGGCCGCAGGGACGCCCGAAGGTGCGCGTCTTCACCCCCACGCTGGAGGAGTACGGCTGGGACCCCGGCCACACGGTCGTGCAGGTCGTGACCGACGACATGCCGTTCCTGGTCGACTCGGTGACGGCGGAGCTGACCCGGCACCAGCTGACCACGCACATGATCGTCCACCCGCTGCTCGGTGTGGACCGCGACGTCGCGGGCCACCTGAAGGCGTTCCGCCACAAGCTCGACAGCGGCACCGACGTCGACGAGTCCTGGATCCACATCGAGGTGGACCGCACCAGCGACAAGGCCGTCCTGGAAGCGCTGGAGAAGGACCTCGTGCGCGTTCTGCAGGACGTCAGGGTCGCCGTGGAGGACGAGCCGAAGATGCGCGCTCGCGCCGGTGAGATCGCCGCCGCGATCCGGGAGCATCGGCCGCCGCTGCCGGACAAGGAGCTCGCCGAAGGCGTCGAGCTGCTCGACTGGCTGGCCGACGGGCACTTCACGTTCCTCGGCTACCGGGACTACACGCTGATCGACGACGGTGCCGCGCTGCGTCCCGAACCGGGCACCGGCCTCGGCATCCTGCGCAGCGACAAGCGCGAGTCCGACAGCTTCGCCGCGCTGCCGCCGGAGGTCCGCGAGCGGGCGACGGAGAAGCACCTGCTGGTGCTCACGAAGGCGAACTCCCGCTCCACCGTCCACCGCCCCCTCTACCTCGACTACATCGGGGTGAAGAAGTTCGACGAGTCCGGCGAGGTCATCGGCGAGCGCCGGTTCCTCGGCCTGTTCACGCACGTCGCCTACAGCGCCTCGATCGCGCACGTGCCCGTCCTGAAGCGCAAGCTGGAGGAGGTGCTGGAGCGCGCCGGCTTCACCCCCGACAGCTACGACGGCCAGGACCTCATCGAGATCCTGGAGAGCTACCCGCGCGACGAGCTGTTCCAGATCTCGGTGGACGACCTGCTGAAGATCTCGCTCGGCGTGCTGCGGCTGCGCGAGCGCCGCCAGCTGAAGCTGTTCCTCCGCAAGGACCTGTACGGACGCTACATGTCGTGCATGGTCTACCTGCCGCGCGACCGCTACACCACCAAGGTCCGGCTGCGCATCCAGGGGCTGCTGAAGGAGGCGTTCGAGGGCGTCAGCGTCGACTACAGCGCGAACGTCACCGAGTCGATACTGGCCCGGCTGCACGTCGTCGTCCGCGGCGAGCGCGGCCGTCCGCTACCGGACGTGGACGTGTCCGAGCTGGAGGACCGGCTCGCGAACGCCACCCGATCCTGGGAGGACGACCTCGCCGAGGCGATCGTCGAGCAGTGCGGGGAGGAACGGTCCCGGACGCTCGGCGGCGTGTTCGGGGAGGCGTTCCCGGAGGGGTACAAGGCCGACTTCCCGGCCCGCACCGCGGTCGCCGACCTGCGCCGCCTCGACGAGCTGTCCGGCGGCGAGGACACCTCGATCAACCTGTACGAGCCGTACAGCGCCGAGCCCGGCGAGCGGCGGCTGAAGATCTACCGGCTGGGCGATCCGATCTCGCTGTCGCGCGTCCTGCCGCTGCTGCAGAACATGGGCGTCGAGGTGGTCGACGAGCGCCCGTACGAGATCCGCGCCAACGACGAGCGCCGGTTCTGGATCTACGATCTCGGGCTGCGGTACGTCCCGCCGGAGGACGTCCCCGAAGAGGCCATCAAGGACCTCTTCCAGGACGCGTTCATGGCGCTGTGGCGCGGCGAGATCGAGAACGACGGGTTCAACGCGCTCGTCCTGCACGTCGGCCTCAACTGGCGCGAGGCGATGATCCTGCGCGCCTACGCCCTGTACCTGCGGCAGATCGGCACGACGTTCTCCAAGCGGTACATCGAGCAGGTGCTGCTGCGCAACGCGGCCCTCACCCGGCTGATGATCCGGCTGTGGGAGAGCCGCCTCGACCCGTCCATCCAGGGTGGCGAGGAGGAGCGCAGCGCCGGGATCACCGAGGAGATCCAGGGCAAGCTCGACGACGTCGCCAGCCTCGACGAGGACCGCATACTCCGCGCCTACCTGGCGCTGGTCCAGGCGACCCTGCGCACGAACCACTACCAGGGCAAGCCGTACCTGGCGATGAAGTTCGCCCCGGAACGCATCCCCGACCTGCCGCAGCCGAAGCCCGTGTACGAGGTCTTCGTGTACTCGCCGAAGGTCGAGGGCGTGCACCTGCGGTTCGGGTCGGTGGCGCGCGGCGGGCTCCGCTGGTCCGACCGGCGCGAGGACTTCCGCACCGAGATCCTCGGCCTGGTCAAGGCGCAGGCGGTGAAGAACACCGTCATCGTCCCGGCCGGCGCGAAGGGCGGCTTCGTCGGCAAGCAGCTACCCGACCCGTCCGTCGACCGCGAGGCGTGGCAGCGGGCCGGAATCGCCTGCTACAAGGACTTCATCTCCGGCCTGCTCGACCTCACCGACAACCTCGTGGACGGCAAGGTCGTCCCGCCGCCGAACGTCGTCCGCCACGACGGCGACGACACCTACATGGTCGTCGCGGCCGACAAGGGCACCGCGACGTTCTCCGACATCGCCAACGGCGTCGCCGCCGAGTACGGATTCTGGCTCGGCGACGCGTTCGCCTCCGGCGGGTCCGTCGGCTACGACCACAAGGCGATGGGCATCACCGCACGCGGCGCCTGGGAGTCGGTCAAGTACCACTTCCGCTCGCTCGGCGTCGACGTCCAGAACGAGGACTTCACGGTCGTCGGCATCGGCGACATGTCCGGGGACGTGTTCGGCAACGGGATGCTCCTGTCGGAGCACATCCGGCTCGTCGCCGCGTTCGACCACCGGCACATCTTCATCGACCCCGACCCCGACGCGGCCGCCTCGTTCGCCGAACGCCGCCGCCTGTTCGAGCTGCCGCGCAGCAGCTGGGCCGACTACGACACCGCGCTGATCTCCAAGGGTGGCGGCGTCTTCCCGCGCACCGTCAAGTCGATCCAGATCACCCCGCAGATCCGGGAGGCGCTCGGCATCGGGGACGGGGTGAAGACGCTCACCCCGTACGAGCTGATCCGGGCCATCCTCAAGGCGCCCGTCGACCTGCTGTGGAACGGCGGCATCGGCACCTACGTCAAGTCGTTCATCGAGAACAACGCCGACGTCGGCGACAAGGCCAACGACCCGGTCCGGGTGGACGGCTCCGAGCTGCGCTGCAAGGTCGTCGGCGAGGGCGGCAACCTCGGCGTGACCCAGCTCGGCCGCATCGAGTTCGCACGCGGCGGCGGGATCATCAACACCGACTTCATCGACAACTCCGCCGGTGTCGACACCTCCGACCACGAGGTCAACATCAAGATCCTGCTCGACCAGGTGGTGCGGGACGGCGAGCTGACCGGCAAGCAGCGCGACGGCCTGCTCTACGAGATGACCGACGAGGTGGCCCGGCTCGTCCTGCGCGACAACTACGCGCAGAACGCGGTGCTCGCCGCGGCCCGCGCGCAGGCGCCCGCGATGCTGCACGTCCACGCCCGGTACATGCGCAAGCTGGAACGCGACGGCCGGTTGAAGCGGCGCCTGGAGTTCCTGCCGGACGACAAGGCGCTCGCGGAACGGCGGCAGTCCGGGCTCGGGCTGACCGGCCCCGAGTTCTCCGTCCTGCTCGCCTACGCCAAGCTCGCCCTGGACGCCGAGATCGTCACGTCCGACCTCCCCGACGACCCCTACCTGGAGTCGTGGCTGGTCGACTACTTCCCGACGCCGCTGCGCGAGCGGTTCCGCCCGCACATGGACCGGCACCCGCTCCGCCGCGAGATCATCACGACGGCGGTGGTGAACGACGTGGTCAACGCCAGCGGCTCCACGTTCGTGTTCCGGATGAACGAGGAGACCGGCGCGTCCTCGTCCGACATCGCCCGCGCCTACCTGGTCGCGCGCGACGTGTTCGAGATGCCGCGGTTCTGGCGGGCGGTGGAGGGTCTCTCCCACCAGGTGACGGAGTCCACGCAGATCGCGATGCTGCTGGAGGCGCGCAAGCTGACCGAGCGCGGCGCCCGCTGGCTGCTGCACAACCGGCGTCCCCCGTTCGACATCCGGGAGAGCATCGACTTCTTCAGCGGCGGCGCCGTGACGCTCGGCGCGCAGGTGCCGAAGCTGCTGGCCGGGCTGGACCTCGCCGCGTTCGAGCAGCGCCGTGACGGCTTCGCCGAACTGGGGGTGCCGAGCGAGCTGGCCGAGCAGTGCGCCGCGTTCGTCCCCGCCTACTCCACGTTCGACCTGGTCGGCGTCGCGCACGACACGGGACGTCCGGTGGAGGAGGTCGCCGAGGTCTACTTCGACCTCGCGGACCGTCTCCAGCTGTCCCGGCTGCGGGAACGCATCATCTCGCTGCCGCGTGACGACAAGTGGCGCTCGATGGCCCGCTCCGCGCTCCGCGACGACCTGTACGCGGCGCACTCCGCCCTCACCCGGGACGTCCTCATCACCAGCGAACCGGGTGCTCAGCCGGAGGAACGCCTGATCCACTGGGCGGAGAAGAACAAGACGGCCGTCCAGCGCGCGCAGCAGACCCTGAGTGAGATCTGGGAGAGCGACAGCTTCGACCTGGCCACCCTTTCGGTCGCCCTGGGCGCGATCCGCACCCTGGTGACCACCAGTTCCCTGCCTTCCAGCGAAGGCTAGGACGTGTCATGCCGTGCCGCCCGCCCCGCTCCGGGGCGGGCGGCACGCTTTTCAGCGGCCGCCCGAGGCAGTGCGGAGAGAGGCAGTGCGGAGGGGTAGGTCGCCGGATGCCGGGTCGATTCTGCTGCAGCGGTCAGAGGAGCGGGACCACCCGGCACCCGGCGAGATCAAGGACCGTGGACGGCCACGGTCTGCGGTACCCGCCGTCGCGGTTCGCTCACCCAACCTGCCCGTTTCGGGGTGAAGTACGCCTTCGTCCTTCCCGGCGGCAGCCGGATCAGGCCGGCTCCTGCTCCTGCTGGCGCATCCAGCGGATCTCGGCCTCGATGAACTCGTCGATCTCACCGTCCAGGACCGCGGACGGGTTGCCGGCCTCGACGCCGGTGCGCAGGTCCTTCACGATCTGGTACGGGTGCAGCACGTAGTTGCGGATCTGCGTGCCCCAGCTCGTGGTGGTGTCGCCGCGCAGCTCGGAGAGCTTGTCCGCGTCCTCCTGCCGCTTGCGCTCCAGCAGCTTGGCCTGCAGGACGTTCATCGCCGTGGCCTTGTTCTGCAACTGGCTGCGCTCGTTCTGGCAGGACACCACGATCCCGGTCGGGATGTGCGTGATCCGCACCGCCGAGTCGGTGGTGTTGACGCCCTGCCCGCCCGGACCGGACGACCGGTAGACGTCCACCCGCAGGTCGTTCTCGTCGATGTCGACGTGGTCGCTCTGCTCCACCACGGGAACGATGTCCAGGCCCGCGAACGACGTCTGCCGGCGGCCCTGGTTGTCGAACGGGGAGATCCGCACCAGCCGGTGCGTCCCGTGCTCGCCGCGCAGCGTCCCGTACGCGTAGGGGGCCTTCACCGTGAACGTCGTCGACTTGATGCCGGCCTCTTCGGCGTAGGACGTCTCGTAGACCTCCGTGGGGTAGCCGTGCCGCTCGGCCCAGCGCAGGTACATCCGCTGGAGCTGCTCGGCCCAGTCGGCCGCGTCCACCCCGCCGGCCTGCGCGTTGATGGTGACCAGCGCCTCCCGGGCGTCGTACTCGCCCGACATGAGCGTGCGCACTTCGAGCTGCTGGACGGCCTTGTGCAGCGAAGCGAGCTCGCCGTCGGCCTCCGTGCGCGTGTCGGCGTCGTCCATCTCCTGGGCCAGCTCGTACAGCGTGGCGACGTCGTCGAGCCGCTGCCGCAGGCCCTCCACCCTGCCCAGCTCGCTTTCGAGGTGCGACAGCCGGCGCGTCACCGACTGGGCGCGCTCCTGGTCGCTCCACAGGTCAGGGTCGGCGGACTGCTCGCGCAGCTCGGCGATGTCGCGCCGCATGCTGTCGAGGTCCAGCACCTGCTCGATGCCGGTCAGTGTCGCGCCGAGCTCCTTGAGCTGCTCTTCGGGTTCGATGCCTGCCACGGTCCGAGCTTATCGTCGTCCCGGCAGTGCTCACCGCGTCGCGGGCGCCGCCCGGGGGCGGGACCAATATCATGTCGGTGGCAGAATCACGGGCCGAGGAGGTCGGCCGACGACGGCCGGCACGGAGTTCGGTCCGGGGGACGGGTCTTGCACAGGTTCCTGCGGGTGATCGCGGCCGGGGTGCCGCTCATCCTGGCGCTCACGGTCGCGGGCTGCGCCGAGGGCGAGACGGAGGCGCGGCCCACCGTCGCCGTGCCCCAGACGTCCCCGCCGGCGCCGGTGCCGCTGACCCCGGACGTCGCGGCGCGCGCGTTCCAGACCTATGTCACCGACGAGGACGTGGCCCGCGCCGCCGGCGACGAGCGGCTCGCGTTGACGTGGACGTCCGACGGCCAGTCCCAGCTCACCGCCGCCGAGTTCCGCAAGGCCGCCTACGACGGCGACCCCGTGCGGCGTTTTGTCTACGGCAAACCCGAGCTGTACGTGCCGAGGTTGAAGGACGCCGCCTACCCGCAGTGGTTCGTGGTGTCCGTCGACCGTTCCGTTCTGGGCAAGCCCAAGAGCGAGCGCAGGGCGCTGATGGCGTTCATCTTGCGCGGGCGCTCCGACCACTGGAAGCTCACGCTCGCGACGTTCCTTCAGGAGAAGACCAAGGAGCCGAAGGTCGCGATCGACGCCGACGGGTACGCGACCGCGTTGAGCACGAACGACCCGTCCGTCCTGATCCGTCCCCGCGACGTCGGCGGCATCCAGGCGACGATCGCGGCGGAGGGCGACGGCAGCGTCGCCGCCAAGGTGATGAAGTCCAACGCCGTGACGACCGGCTTCTACCAGGACGCCAGGCGCGAGAAGAAGAAGGCGAAGAAGAAGGACCTCACGCTTCAGGTGGTCTACACGGCGACGCCGTTCCCCTACTTCGGGCTGCGGGCGAAGGGCGGCGGCGGGCTGGTCGTCTACTCGCTGTTCCGCAACACCTCGCTCATCGCCAAGGACTCCGGCACCCCCGAGCCGGAGATCCCCGAGGACGCCGAGCACCTGCTGGACGGGACGGTCGAGGGCAACGAGGTCGACACGACCGCGACCCTGCATTTCGCCGCGTTCGACCCGCCGAAGGCGAAGCAGGGCGAACCGCAGCCGAAGGCGCACATGATCGCCGATGAGGGCGCCGTCACGAAGGCCGCCACACCGCCGCTCAAGAAGCCCTGACGCTCACGAGGCCCTGGCCGGCCGGCATTGTCGCTAGCCGTAGACGCGGCGCAGCACGAGGGCGACGAACAGCAGGGCGACGAGCGCCGCGAGGACCAGCGCCGGAGGGACGACCGGGCCGTGCCGGTGCAGCTCGGACCGGGCCTCCCGGCAGGTGGGGCAGCGCCCCTCGACCACCGGGTTCGAGCACCGAGCGCAGATCAGATGTTCGCAGCTCATGTCGGGGGCCCCAATCTCCGTGGTCGGCACGTGGGTCCGTGCGAGGAAGCGTCCGCTTCTACGGTGTCCGTCACTTATTAGGTATCTTTCGCCGTCATCCAGCGTAGCCGGACTGTATGGTCGTTCCGGCAAGTCCGGGAGCCGGAAGGTACGAAACGGCCGGACGTCGGGAGACGGTTCACATGGCACTGATCGGAACGAACACACAGGTCGAGCCGAGTGATGCCCCCGAACGCCCCTACCGCGCCGAGTGGGACGAGGTAGTTCCCCGTCCCCTCTACACTGCTCGAAGGCTCCGCGTCCCACCCGGTCGTGAAGCCGGGCGGCGCAGGCAAGTGCTCACGGATGCGTCCGTGGCCGCGGGCCGGGCCGCTTCCCAACCCCTACAGCGAACCGCCGTGATGCAGCCGTGATCCATTTCGACAACGTCACCAAGGTCTACCCGAGCCAGAACCGGCCCGCCCTGCAGCATGTGAACGTCGCCATCGAGAAGGGCGAGTTCCTGTTCCTGGTGGGCCCGTCCGGCTCCGGTAAGTCGACCTTCCTGCGCCTCGTCCTGAAGGAGGAGCGTCCTTCCCAGGGTCACGTGCACGTGGCGGGCAAGGACCTGAGCAAGCTGAGCAACTGGAAGGTGCCGCACCTGCGCCGCAGGATCGGCTGCGTCTTCCAGGACTTCCGCCTCCTGCCCAACAAGAACGTCTTCGAGAACGTCGCGTTCGCCCTTGAGGTGATCGGCAAGCCGCGGCGCTTCATCGGCAAGGTCGTCCCGGAGGTCATCGACCTCGTCGGCCTGGAGGGCAAGGCCCACCGGATGCCGGACGAGCTGTCCGGCGGCGAGCAGCAGCGCGTCGCGATCGCGCGGGCGTTCGTCAACCGGCCGATGATCCTGCTGGCGGACGAGCCCACGGGGAACATCGACCCCGCCACCTCGATCGGCATCATGAAGGTGCTCGACCGCATCAACCGGACCGGCACCACCGTCGTCATGGCCACCCACGATGCCGCTATCGTCGACGCGTTCCGCAAGCGCGTCGTCGAACTGGAGGACGGCAGGATCGTCCGCGACCAGTCCCGCGGCGTGTACGGCCAGGCGTACTGACCATCTGAACCATCGATTCCCGCCGGGGCGCATGAGGGCCCGGAGGCGGGGGCCGCCCGCATCGGGCCGTGTTTCCCCACGAGGCCGCCCGGAGCCGGGGGCGGACCAAAGGCGATCAAGGACAGCGAGGCATGCGCGTACAGTTCGTTCTCCAGGAGATCTGGATCGGTCTCCGCCGGAACATGACGATGACGATTTCCCTCGTCATCACCGTCGCCATCGCCATGGCGCTCTTCGGCACCGGGCTGCTCCTGCGACAGCAGGTCGACGCCTCCAAGAGCTACTGGTACGACAAGATCGAGGTCTCGGTCTTCCTGTGCACCAAGACGAGCTCCAACCCCAGCTGCCAGAAGCAGGACGTCACCGACCAGCAGCGGCAGACGCTCAAGGCGACCCTGGACAAGATGCCGCAGGTCTCCCACGTCGAGTACGAGAACAAGCAGCAGGCGTACGAGCGGTTCAAGGACCGCTTCTCCGGCTCGCCCGGCTTCGTGGAGAGCACCCGTGAGGGCGACATCCCCGACTCGTTCCGGGTCAAGCTGAAGAACCCGGAGGAGTACAAGGCGGTCGCGCAGGCGATGCTCCAGCCCGGCGTCGACACGGTCATCAACGAGCAGGAGATCCTGAAGCGGTTCTTCCGGATCCTGAACGGCCTGCAGGTGGCCGCGCTGACGATCGCGCTGATCCAGGTGATCGCGGCGGTGATGCTGGTCGGCAACACCGTCCGGCTGTCGGCGTTCAACCGGCGCCGGGAGACCGGCATCATGCGGCTGGTCGGCGCGTCCAACACCTACATCCAGATGCCGTTCATCCTGGAAGGCGCCATCGCGGGCCTGATCGGCGGCCTGTTCGCCTCCATCCTGCTGGTGTTCAGCAAGAAACTGCTGGTCGACAGATTGGCGGGGGACGTCCAGCTCGTCAGCCAGCTCGGCTGGGGCAAGGTGATCGCCGTCATCATCGTGTCGATCTCCTTCGGTGTCCTGCTCTGTGCCGCCTCGTCGTTCCTGACATTGCGCAGATACCTGAAGATCTGATGCCGTCCGGGCGAGGGCGAGACGCCGGAACCGGTCCGTCCGGCGGCCCTACACTTGCCGCATGTTCCGGTCCGTGCCGCCGCTGAGGAGGCGGCCGGGGCACGCGCTGCGCGGGACCGCCGTCGCGGCGGCGATCGTCTGCGCGTACGGCGCCGGCGTCGTGAGCGGCTCGGGCTCGCAGCGGCACACGGCCGTCGCGGGCGGCGGCTCGGTGCTGGACGAGGCCGCCGCGCAGATCCGCGGGCGCGCCGCGACGCCGGTCGACCGCGGCGAACTCGACCGCGCCGCCATCGAGGGCATGCTGCGCGGCCTCGGCGACAGGTGGGCGCACTACTACTCGGCCCGCGAGTTCGACGACGCCGAGGGGCGCCTGACCGGACGGTACAGCGGTGTCGGGCTGTGGCTCGGCGGCGACGGCGGCTCCCGCGTGCTGGTCGCCAGCGTCCAGCCGGGCACGCCCGCCGCGCGCGCCGGCGTCCGGGCCGGGGACGTCGTCACCGCCGTAGGGACCACGTCCGTGGACGGCTGGGACATCTCGCGGGTCGCCGAGGCGCTACGCGGACGTCCGCGCGACACCGTCGAACTAACCGTGCGGCGCGACCGTCGAACCAAACGGTTCCATCTCGTCCGCGCACCGGTTCCTGGAGGAAATGTCACGGTGACCGATCTTCCGGAGCACGCGTGCCTCATCCGCGTCGGCGCCTTCACCCGCGGGACGGGACGGGACGTCCGCGACGCCGTGACCGGGCGGACGCCGTCCGGGCGGCCCACCGGCGGCGTCCTGCTCGACCTGCGCGGCAATCCCGGCGGGCTGCTGGACGAGGCGGTCGAGACGGCGTCGGCGTTCCTGCCCGGCGGCCCCGTCGTGACGTACGAGCCGCGCGGCAGGCCCGTCCAGCGGCGCACGGTCAGCGCGCCCGGCGACGCGAAGACCCCGCTGGTGGTGCTCGTCGACGCCGGCACCGCCAGTGCCGCGGAGATCGTCGCGGGCTCCCTGCGCGACCGCGACCGCGCGGTGATCGTAGGATCGCGTACGTACGGCAAGGGCTCGGTCCAGGAACCGATCACGCTCGCCGACGGGTCCGTCATCGAACTGACCGTCGGCCGCTATCGCACCCCCGGCGGCCGCGACCTTGACGGGGTCGGGATCGAGCCCGACGTGGCGGTGTCGGCCGACCGGCCGCCCGACGTGGCCGAGCGGCGCGCCCGGACGGTGCTGCACGGCCTGCACGCGACGATGCCGGGCACAGACTGACGACGGCCGGACAAGGACTGAGTGACGTGGCACGGGACACCGGGCGCAAGAAGGACACAGGGAAGAAGGACGCTGGGCGCAGGCTCATCGCCCAGAACAAGCGAGCCCGCTACGACTACCACATCGACGACACGTGGGAGGCGGGCATGGTGCTCATGGGCACCGAGGTGAAGGCGCTGCGCGCCGGACGCGCATCCCTCGCCGACGGCTATGCGCACGTGAGGGACGGCGAGGTGTGGCTGGAGAACATCCACATCCCCGAGTACGCGCAGGGCACCTGGACGAACCACGCGCCCCGCCGGCGCCGCAAGCTGCTGTTGCACAAGCGCGAGATTCAGAAGATCATCGCGAAGTCGGAGGAACCCGGCTGGACGCTGATCCCGCTCTCCCTGTACTTCAAGGACGGGAAGGCCAAGGTCGAGATCGGCCTCGCCCGTGGTAAGAAGTCCTACGACAAGCGCCAGGCCATCGCCAAGCGGGAAGCCGAGCGGGAGATGCAGAAGGCGGCGGCGGCCCGGTTCAGGAGACGGTGAAGGGTGTCGATGACGAACCGAGGCCGGAGGCGGGGGCCGCACGGGACGCCGCGCCGGGCGGTGGCGATGACCGCCTGCGCCGCCCTGGTCGGGACCATGACCACGGGATGCTGGGCCGAGCAGTCGGCGATGCCCGCCGTCCGCGACTTCCTGATCGCCTGGCAGGTCGGCAACTACAAGGCCGCCGCCCGCGGGACGGTCGGCGCGGACAGGGTGCGGGTCGCCGACGCCCTCAGCCGCGTCCGCCAGCAACTCGACGCCGCGTCGCTGCGGCTGTCCCTCGGCACCGAGGTGGAGGGCAGCGACGTCGACCAGATCGTCAAGAAGGGCGACGAGGCCGACGCGCGCTTCACCGTCAAGATCGACCTCGGTGAGAACGGCCAGCCGTGGGAGTATCCCGGGCTGATGCACCTGCGGCGCGTCGGCGGCACGTGGAAGATCGTCTGGAACCAGACCATCATCAACACGAAGCTGAAGCCGGGACAGCGGCTCGCCGTCGTGACCGAGGTGCCCAAGCGCGCCCCGATCACCGACGCGCAGGGGCGCCCCGTGCTGAGCGAGGTCCGCGCCTACAACGTCGGCGTGTACCCCGGGCAGCTCTCCGACCCGGAGAAGACGCTGGAGGAGCTCTCCAAGCAGACCAAGATGGACGGCGGCCGCCGGCTGGACTCCGAACGCCTCCTCGGCCGCGTCCGGTCCGCCCCGCCGCAGACGTTCCTGCCGCTGCTCACCCTCCAGGTGCCCACGCACAACGCGCTCCTCCGGCGGCTCAGCGCCATTCCCGGGCTGCGGTTCGACGAGATCAAGGCGCCGATCGCGCCCGCGTACGCGCCCGAGCTGATCGGCCATCTCGGCCCCGCCACCGCCGACCGGCTGCAGCAGGTCGGCGCGCCCTACCAGCCGGGCGACACGATCGGCGTCAGCGGCATCCAGCTGCTCCAGCAGCGCCGCCTCGCCGGCACGCCCACCGTCCGCGTCGTGGCGCAGGACGAGTCCGGCGCGAACAGCGAGGAGCTGCGGTCCTGGCCGGGCCAGCCGCCGCAGGACGTCCAGACCACCCTCGACCCCGCCTACCAGAGGCGCACCGACTTCGCACTCCAGGGACTGCAGTATCCGGCGTCGATGGTGGTGGTGCAGCCGAGCACCGGCCAGGTGCTCGCCGTGTCCAACCGTGGGACGAACGGCGAGAACCGCGCGTTCGAGGGCCGCTACCAGCCCGGCATGACGTTCGGGATCGTGTCCGCGGAGGCGCTGTTCTCCCAAGGGGGGATGAACCAGGCCACCGAGACGACCTGTCCCGCCAGCGTCACCGTCGGCGGCAAGACGTTCACCAGCCAGGCCCGCGGGGAAACCAGCTTCGCCAACGCGTTCGCCGGGTCCTGCAAGACGACCCTCGCGCAGCTGGGAGGCAAGCTGGACGGGCAGGCACTCGTCCGCCAGGCGGCGCAGTTCGGGATCGGCAAGGACTGGGGGCTGTCCATCCCCGCCTTCACCGGGTCGGTACCCGCTCCCGGCGACGACGGCGAGAAGGCCGCCGCCATGGTCGGCGAAGGAAAGGTCGAGGTGAGCCCCCTCACCATGGCCCTGGTGGCCGCCGCCGCGCAGAGCGGCACCTGGCGGCCCCCGTACGTCCTCAAGGACGTCACCGCGCCCGGCCAGACGCCCCCGCCGCTGAGCCTGCCGCCCGAATCCATCGCGAGCCTCAAGAAGGTCCTCACCCGCACCGCCACCCAAGGCAACGCCCACGCCGCCCGCGTCTCCGGCGACGTCGTCGGCGTCGCCGCCCTCGTGGAAGGCGGCAACGGCAAGAAGCCCGTCTCCTGGTTCGTCGGCTCCAGCGGCGACCGTGCCTTCGCCATCGCCGTCGAAGGCCCCGTCAACACCGCCAAACTCGCCGCCCGGTTCCTGACCGGCCACGCCTGACCCGGCTTTGTCAGCTCTTTACGGCCGGAGCGCAACCAACCCGCCGCTCCCCGGCGTCTTTACGGGTGACTGAGCCACCCGCTTGGGGGGTTGCGGGACTCAGTCGCCGTGATGAGACCAGAGCCTCGTCTCGGGGGAGGCTCTGCCGTCCGGACCGGCCCGACCCTGCCGGTCGACCCCGGTGGGCGCGACATTGCACGCGCCCACCGGGGTTCACGCGTGCAGACGGGAATTACGTTGCCCCTCCACGCGTTATTCTTGTAACGTCATCGTGCGGACGTCCTGGACGCCCGCTTTGACAACTGAACATGGGGGTGACCGGCTTCGACTTCGGTCGTTCGAGCCAGGGGAAGCGGGTCGAGGGTTGCTGTCGTGACCTCGTAAATCCTGTGACAGCAAACCAATAACTGCCAACAAGAAGCAGTCCGAGTTCGCCCTCGCCGCCTGAGCGAGGAGCGAACTCTGTCAGCCCGGGAGCGTCTCCGACCCGGGGCCTGGCATCGTAAGGAGACTCCACCTGCAAGCCCGGTCGCGGGGCCTGTAGGGAAACCGAACAGCGACTGAGCCCGTCGGCGACACGCCTGCGTGAGCGCCGGGACTGAGAAAACGCCAAGCAGGCTGCACCCGGAGAAGCCCTGACCCATCACCGAAGGACGCGGGTTCGATTCCCGCCACCTCCACTCGGAGTTGGGAGTGGTGTGCCCACGGAAAGCGTGGGCCGCCACTCCTTCGCCGTGCTTGCCTGGGGGGCGACCCCCAGACCCCCGGTGTGGGGGCTCCGCCCCCACGCCCCCTCCCGGCTGGGCTTGTCGTCACCGTGCGGGTTGGTGCGGGGTGCGGTTGTGAGGAACGTCTAGGAGTGGCTGTCCGCGAGATGTGCGGGTGGTCGCTCCTTTTTCATGTGTGGATGGGTGGCCGATCCCGGAGGGATGCGTTAGCGAAGCTTGATTGCTCCGCCGTCGGCCATGAGGGTCTGTCCGGTCATGTACTGGGCGTCGTCACTCGCGAGGAAGGCGACGATCGGGGCGACGTCCCGATCGGGGTCGCCGAAGCGGCCCAGGGGTACCTTGGCGGCGGACTGCGCGTACTGTTCGGGGCGTGCCTCGGCCCACTGGACCACGCCGGCCGTCAGGGCCATGGGGCAGACCACGTTGACGCGGATGTTGAGCGGTGCCCACTCGTTGGCCACGACTCGGCTCAGGCCGCGGATGGCCTCCTTCGCCGCCGCGTAGGACGCCTGGTTGGGCTGGCCGTCGAGCCCGGCGCCGGAGCCGAAGTTGATGATCGACGCGTTGCCCGTCTTCCTCAGTTCCGGGAGAGCGGCGAGCATGAAGTTGCGGGTGGCGTACAGGCTGGTGTCCATGGCGAGGCTCCAGTCGTCGTCCGTCTGCTCCTCGAACGGCTTCTGGCGCGACGCGCTCGCGTTGTTCACCAGGACGTCGAGCGTCCCGAAGTGTTCGACGGCCGTCGCGACGGCGAGGTCGGCGATGGCCCGGTCCGAGACGTCGCCGGGCAGGAAGACCACGGCGTCGCCCAGTTCGCGGGCGAGCGCCTCCCCGGCCTCCTGCTGCAGGTCGACGACGACGACCCGGGCGCCGCGTGCGACGAACAGTTTCGTGATGGCGCCGCCGATGCCGCTGGCGCCCCCGGTGACGATGGCCGACTTGCCTTGCAGGCCGAGAGAACTCATGAGTCGCTTCCTTCCGTGGGTCCTGCGACGCAGACGCTCTCAGGCGGGCCGTCCCGCGGGAAAGGAGACGGCCGGGATGGTCGGCGAGGCGTCTGCGGGGCGGTGGACGTGCGGGGTCGCGAGGACGGTGAGGCACCCGAGGGCTGCGGCGAGCACCGCCAGGACCTCGGCTGTTCTGATCACCTCATCTCCTCCCAAGAGGGCGGACCGTACCCGGGGATGGTCGCGTTATGTGTTCTTGTGATCACAAAAACGGCGCCTCTCGGTGGCCGGCATCGCACTCGGCGGGGAGCGCGGGCCGTCACTCTTTCGTCGTGTTCGCCGCATTCCCTCCCGGCTGGGCCTGTGGTTCACCGTGCGGTGGGGGTGTGAGGGTCTTCAGGGCCCGGTCGGGTTCCCAGTGGGCTCTCAGGGAGGTGATTCGGCCCTCTTCGTTCACCGTGTAGATCAGGACGCAGTCGATCGTCATGGTGGAGCCGTCGGGGGTGGTCGTGGTGATCGTCGTTACGTTCGCGCAGCAGGGGCCGTTGGCGAAGGAGCCGGCGATCGTGAAGTGGAAGCCGGCGATGGCGGAGATGAAGCCGTCCCAGAAGGCCCCGATGGCTTCCGGGCCCCGGTGACCGTTGCCGGAGGGGTCCAGGAAGGACGGGCCCACAGGGTCCTCCACCAGGGCGTCCTCGGTGAAGAGGTTCAGCCAGTCGTCCTTGCGGCCTTCGGCCACGGCGGTCATGGAGGCTCGGGCGGCACGGCGGGCCGGATGGTCCGCGTCGGGAGCGTTCCAGCTGATCGCGTCCATGAGGCAAATTGTAACGTGTTCTCGTTTACTGGGCCTTGGTGATCACCGTCTCGGCGAAGCGCTCCAGGTGCTCGATTTTCTTGGCGAGGGGTTCGGTGTCGGGGCCCTTGGCGTAGGGCGTCCGGAAGCCGACGATCACGTCGGTGACGCCTTTGTCCGCCAGGCGCTTCACGCCGTCGGGTGTGTAGGCGTCCATGGAGATCACGTGGACCTCGAAGGGGGCGGCGGCCTTGCCTTCCTGTTCCCGGATGTTGTTCAGCCTGGTCAGGAGTGCGTCCAGATCGCCGCCGCCGGCGTGCATCCAGCCGTCCCCGCGGACGACGGCGCGGCGCAGGGCCGGCTCGCTGTGCCCGCCGACGAGGATCGGGAAGGGGTGTGCCGGGGTCATCTTGATGGCCGGGACGTCGAAGAACTCGCCGTGGAACTCGAAGTACTCGCCGGTGCTGAGGCCGCGGACGATGTCGATCGCCTCGTCCATGCGCTTGCCGCGCCGTTCCCACGGGACGCCCATCACCTGGAAGTCCTCGGGCCAGGGGCTGATGCCGACGCCGAGGCCGAGCCTGCCGTTGGTCAGGGCCGCGACGGAGGTCGCCTGCTTTGCGACCAGGACGGGCGGGCGTACGGGGAGTTTGAGGACGAACGGCGTGAAGCGGATCCTGGCGGTCACCGCGCCCAGGGCCGCGATCAGGGTGAAGGGCTCGATGAAGGGCTTGTCCTCAAGGAACTCCCGGCCGCCGTCCTGGGTGTACGGGTAGGCCGAGTCCGACTCCTTCGGGTAGACGAGCGAGTCGGCGATGGACATGCTCGCGTACCCGGCGTCCTCGGCGGCCCTGGCCAGCGGCGCGTAGAACGACGGGTCGGTCATGGCCTCGGCGTAGGTGAACCTCATGGCCGAGATGGTAGAACGCGTTTCAGTTTTGTGCCAGGTGGTGGGTGGGGAGCATGATGGGCGGGTGATCCCGGATCCCGTCGGTGTCTCGGTGCGGACGTGGGAGCCGCTCGTCGCGGCAGGTGTGGAGCGGCGGTTCCGCGCGGGCGACGTCCTGCTGCGCCAGGGCGATCCGCCGCAGTACGTCCTTCTCCTGATGGCGGGCAGGGTGAAGGCGCTGCTCACTCTTCCGGACGGTGAGGTGCTGCTCCTCGCCGTGCGCGGGCCGGGGGAACTTCTCGGCGAGATCGCGGTGCTGGGCGGCGAGGACCGGTCCGCGACGGTCATCGCGGTCGATGCGTGCGTCACCCGGGTGCTGGCCGCGGACCGTTTCCGCGCGCTGCTGCGTTCGTCCGGGGCGGAGACGGAGCTGCTGCGGCGCGCGATGCGGCGGCTGCGTGAGGGGGAGGCGTGGCGAGCCGAGACGGCGGCGCTGCCCGCCGGGCCCCGCGTCGTCCGGGCGCTGCTGCGGCTCGCCGTGCCGGGCGGAGACGGCCCGCTGGACGTGGGGCTCGGTCAGCTGGAGATCGGCCAGGCCGTCGGCCTGTCCCGCGGTGTCGTCGCGGCCGAGCTGGCGCACCTTCGTGAGCTGGGCGTCGTCTCGACGGAGCGCGGGCGTACGGTGATCACCGACCCTCCCCGGCTGCGCGCATTGGCCGCATCGGGCCGCGGATCTGTCTGATATCTGACAGTGCCGTGGCGCGGTCATCCTCCAGGGTTGTGGCCCATGGAAGAGTTCCGCGCCGTTCTCGTCGTCGATGCCGAGAAGTTCAGCGCCCACCGTGATGCCGACTTGACCGACGTCCACCTGGAGATCCGGCGCGTCCTCGCGGCGGCCTGCGCGGCCGGCGGTCTCGGTGACACCTGGGAGAACGTCCGATTCATGGAGAGCACCGGGGACGGTGTCCTCGCCGTCCTCCCGCACAAGGCGGTGCCCGCGCTCATCGACCCCTTCCCACGGTGCCTCCAGGACGCGCTGGCCGAGAGCGCCCCGCGGCTGCGGGCGCGGGGGCTGCGGCTCCGGCTGCGGGTCGCGCTGCACGTGGGGCTGGTGGACGACGAACGCCCCGACGCGCCCGGCATCTCCACGGCCGTCATCGACGCCTGCCGGCTTCTCGACAGCCGGCCGCTGCGCGACGCCCTTGAGCAGAGCGATCCCGAGGTGACCTTCGCGGCCCTGCTGCTGTCCTCGGAGCTGTTCACCGCCTATGTGGCGGGCGGGCGGAGCGGTCTCAGGGAGAGCCAGTTCACCGAGGTGAAGGTCCAGGTGAAGAGCTACGACAAGCCCGCCTACCTCTACGTGCCGGTTCCCTCCGGGAAGGGGCGGGGGGACGGTGCCGGGATGGTGGCGAAAGACGGCGAGGGGCCTCCGCCTCCGGTGCCCGGGACGTCCATCAGCGGCATCACGATCAGCGGAGACGGCTCCCGGAACGCGTTCGGCAACACCGTCGGCGGCGACTTCCGGCAGGAGGGGTGATGACGGCGATCGACGACGTCACGATCACCGGGGACGGCTCCCAGAACGCGTTCGGCAACACGGTCTCCCGCGACCTGGTCCTCAACCAGCTCAGCTTCGTGCGCGCCCGTCCGTCGATGGTCCTGTCCCGCGGTGAGATCGACGACCGCGCGGCGGGCTACGTGCCCGCCCGCAACCACGACGTGATCATGAACGTCCTCCAGCGCGACCGTGTCGTGGCGCTCGCCGGGCCCGCGGGCGCCGGTGTCACGACCACGGCGATCGCGGCACTGCGGGAGCTGCGGCCGCGCCTGCCGATCCGCCTGTTCTCCACCGGCGAGGACGATGTGGAGGAGATCTCGGGAGCGGAGCACGGTTACCTGATCCGCGCGGCCGACGAGGAGGAGTCGCGGCTGCGGTCCTGCCTGGAGGCGGTCCGCACGTCCGGGGGCTTCCTCCTGGTCGTGGGCACCGAGGCGGAGCAGCGCCGGTTCGCCGGGTTCCTCCCGGCGATCCGGGTGCAGCCGCCGCCCGCGGACGCCGTCTACCGGCGCCGGCTGGAGCGGCTCGGTCTCGGCGGTACGCACTGGCCGGACTGGCCGCGTGCCGTGGAGCTGCTGAAGGAGGCGTCGCCGGGAGACGCCCGCCGCCTCGCCGACCTCGTCACGGAGATCGGTATCCCGCGCGAGGTCGAGCGGGCCTACCTCGGCTGGAAGGAGGAACTGCGCGGCTGGTTCACCGAGCACCGGGAACTGCGGGATCAGAGCCTGTTCATCGCGGCCGCGACGATCGCGCCGGCCGATGAGACCAGCGTCTACGGCGCCGCGCTCTCGCTGGCCCGGGAGCTGGGGATCAGGATCGAGGGCGGCGGCCTGGTGTGGTGCCCGTCCCCGGGGCTGCTCGGCCTGCTGGGCGCGGAGCGGGAGGACGGCCGGCTCGTGTTCCGCCGGCCCGGGTACGCGGCCTCGGTGCTGCGGCACGTCTGGGACGACTACCCGCTCGCCCGGGGCGATCTGCTGTCGTGGCTGTCGTCGCTGCCCACCGACGGCGTCGTGGTCCTCGATCCGGGGCTGCGGCGCAAGCTCGTCGAGGTGTTCGCCGACCTCGCCGCCGAGCACGGGGCGGTGGAGAAGATCGTGCGGATGGCCGAGGCGTGGGCCGGGAACGGGGAGGCCGACCTGGCCTACGTCGCACTGGCGCGAACCTGCCTGCACCCGCTGGTCGGGGGCCGGGTGCGCAGAATGCTCTACGAGTGGTCCAGGCTCCGGTATGCGCCGCAGACGCTGAAGCTGACGGTGGCGCGGGTCTGCGAGGTGCTCGGCGAGACCCACGTGACGATCGCGCTGACCCGGCTGAAGCACCTGGTGACCCACGGCAACGAGCAGGTGCGGGACGAGGTGCTGGACGTCGCGCGCGCACTGGCCGGGATCCATCCGCGGGAGGTCGCCGCCGCCGCCGCGGAGTGGTGCCGGACGGCCCCGCGGCTGAGAGCGGAGCAGGACGGGCTCCGGCGGGCGCAGGCGGGGCTGTGGCTGCTGCTCGACCTGCTGCCGGGCGGGCCCGCGCACGGCGGGCCGTATCCGCGGGACGTGCTGGACTGGATCGGCTACTTCGCGCGAGGTGGCGGCGAGCGGCTGCGCCCGGTGGCGCTGGAGGCCGCGCTGGAGATGGCGCGCCACCATCGCGGCGCGGTGCTCGGCGCGGCGCTGGCCTGGGCGGGCAACGCCGACGGCCGTCCGTACGGTGAGGCGATGCCCCGGGCGGAACTGGCGACGTCGCTGTTCCTGCGCCTGGCCGCCGAACGGGACGCCGACGGGCTCGCGGTGACGCTGACCGGCCCCGCCGCGGTCCGGCCCGCGGTGTGCGCGCCCGCGTGGTGCGTCGCGGTCGCGGCCGAGACCGGGAAGGCGACCGTCGGCGACGCATTCCTCGATGTGGCCGGGCTGTGGCTGGACACGGCCGTCGCGCGACCGGGGCTGCGGCCGGGGATCGTCCGGCTGTTCGCGACGGCGGCCGGCGGCGATCCGGCGCACCGGTCCCTGCTGGTGGACCTGGTCCGCGGGTGGGCGGACGCCCGCCGGGATCGCCGGGACGTCCGCGACGACGTCCTGATGGAACTGCTCATGCCCGAGTGGCGGCGGCTGCTGCTGGTGCTGTGGGTGTCGCTCCGGCGGACGCTCGCGGGGGGCGGGTGAGCGCGGGGGCGCCTTGCCCGGAGGGGTGGGGGGTGGTTCGGTGGAGGGATGGGGAAGATCGCGATTGTCACCGGGGGGACGTCCGGGATCGGCAAGGAGATCGCGCGGGGGCTGGCGCGGGCGGGGTTCCTGGTGGGGATCGTCTGCCGGAACGAGATGCGGGGCGCCGCCACCGTCGAGGAACTCACGCGGGACGTGCCCGGCGCGCGGGTCGAGACGTTCATCGGGGACCTGTCGGTGCTGATGGACGTCCGCCGGGTCGCGGCCTCGCTGGAGGAGCGGTTCGACCAGCTGGACGTGCTCGTCGACAACGCGGGCGTGCATCTGCTGCGGGCCAAGGTCAGCGCGGACGGCTATGACCGCATGATCGCGACGAACCATCTGGGGCCGTTCCTGCTGACGAACCTGCTGCTGGGGCTGCTGGAGAAGGGCGCGCCGTCGCGGGTGGTGGTCGTGGCGTCCGAGGCGCACCGGCAGGCGGACCGGTTCGAGGTGGAACGGCTGGCCGAGCCGGGGTCCTACGGCCCGGCGGGGTCGCTGCGCGTGTACGGGCGGTCCAAGCTGCTCAACATTCTGTTCGCGCAGGAACTGGCGAGGCGGATGGAGGGCAGCGGGGTCACGGTCAACGCGATGTGCCCGGGCGCCGTCGCGACGGGGTTGTTCAGGGACGTGCCGGGGAGCGGACGGGCCGCGGCGCTGCTGGCCCGCACCCCGGTGCTGCGGACGCCGGCGCAAGGGGCGCGCATGGCGCTGCGGCTTGCCCTGGACGAGGAGTTCGAGGGACGAAGCGGCGGCTTCTACAGTTCGACGCCGGGCGCCGGGCTGCTGCCGACGGCGGGGGCGCTGAAGAATCCCGAGCTACAGCGGGCGGTTTGGGACTGTTCCGCCCGCCTTGTGGGGCTGCCTGCCCTATAGGGTCTGGGTGCGTGAACCCACAGCACATCCCGCCCGGTACGGGGAACCCCCCGCAGCCGCCCCCGAAACCCTCCGCGCTCAAGGACCTGTTCGGCGGCGCCGGCTATCTGATGCGCGGCATCGGCTGGATGGCGCGGCATCCGGCCCAGTGGCTGTTCGGGCTGATCCCGGCGCTGGTCGTGCTGGCCGGGTACACGGCGGCGCTGATCTTCCTCGCGTTCCAGCTCGACGACCTGGCCGGGTGGGTGACGGGGTTCGCCGACGGCTGGCCGGACGCGGCCCGGACGTCCGCGCGGGTCGTCGCGGGCCTCGCGCTCTACGGGTCCGCGCTGTTCCTGGCCGTGATCACGTTCACCGCGGTGACGCTGCTGGTCGGGGACCCGTTCTACGAGGCGATCGCGGTCCGGGTGGAGGAGTCGCAGGGGGGTGCGCCGGCGGAGCCGGACGTCCCGCTGCTCGTCCAGATCGGGCGGGCGGTCAAGGACACGCTGATCGTCGGGGCCGTCGCGCTGGTGTTCGCGGTCGTGTTCTTCGCGTGCGGGTTCCTGCCCGTGGTGGGGCAGACGGTCGTCCCGGTGATCGCGGCGCTGGTGTCGGGCTACTTCCTCGCGGGCGAGCTGACCTCGATCGCGCTGGAGCGGCGCGGGATCCTGCGCAGGGAGCGGTTCACGCGGCTGAAGGCCGACCGGCCGCTCGTCGTCGGGTTCGGCGCCGCGACTTTTGTGGTGTTCCTCATTCCGCTGGGCGCGGTGCTCGCCATGCCGGGTGCGGTGGCGGGAGCCACGCTCCTGGCCAGAGAACGCCTGGCAGACGACCCATTGGTGGCGCATGGTGACGATGGTGCGGCAAAGCGTCATTGAGGTGTGAGAAAGATGTGTCCTGAGCGTGATTGTGGGTCGGATTCCCACTCCTGATCTTCGCGTAACGTGTGCCGCATGTCCGATCAGGGGGAGCGCGGTGTGCGCTGGACCGAGATGAGCGAGAGCGAGCCGTGGGACGAGCCCCGGCAGGAATCCGGCGCAGAGAGCGCGACCGGACCGCAGGCGGCCTTCCGCGAGCCCCAGGCGCCGGAGGGCTTCATGCCCGCGGACCCCGATGCGGACGAGGGGCCGCGCGGTGCGCGGGGCGAGGCGGCGGAGCCCGCGGGGCGCGACTCCGACGACGTCAAGGTCGCGCCCGTCCCGGAGGAGGAGGCACCTCAGTGGGAGGGGTCGCTCTTCGAGGAGGGGCCGGGCGACCAGGACTCGGGTGACCAGGACAACTACGTGCCGGCCGTCCCGACCGGGGCGGGGCAGCCCGCCAAGCCGGGCAAGCCGAGCAGCGGCAACTGGCAGATGCCGGAGTGGATGGCGGACGAGGCGTCCGCCGACGCCAAGCTCGGCGGGTCGCCGAGGCCGTCGCGGGACATGCTGGACGAGGGCGGCGGCCGGTCCGGGCTCGTGCTGTTCGGCGGGATCGGGCTGCTGGTGGCCGCGCTGATCGCGGCCGGTGCCGTCTACCTGCTGAAGGGCGGCGACGAGCCCGCGGAGCCGGTCGGCAACGCCGACAAGCGGGCCGCGGCGGAGCAGTCGGAGGCGGCGCAGGCGGACCTGCCGCCGGACAAGCCGCTCGCGAAGTTCGCCGGGAAGCCGAGCAAGGTGCTCGGACGGGTGAACGACGCGCACTCCGGGCTGTCATATCCGCGGCTGGCGGCTCCCTGGCAGGTGCCGACGAAGAAGAACAGGCTCGGCACGCCGGGATGGTCCGGGCAGCAGATCCTGGTGACGGAGCGGCACGCCGGGCAGCTCTGGTACGGCCAGTTGCTCACCGGGACGCTGCACCCGGGCATGATGAGCGCCTACCAGGGGCCGAAGAGCGTGAAGAACGTCGCGGGCCTGGTCGCGCAGGGATATGAGGCCCAGTACTACGCGTTCCCGCACAAGACGGCGCCGCTGGCGTCGCAGGAGCTGCGCGTGGACGGGCACGAGGGCTGGGTGATCGCCTCGTACCTGACTTACCAGCGCAGCGGCGTGCGGGCCACGGGCGAGGTCGTCGCGACCGCCGTGATCGACACCGGCCGCAAGACGCCGGCGGTGGTGTTCGCGTCGATGCCGAACACGCACAAGCAGCGGCTGCCGGATGTGAACGAGTTTCTCGGCGGGCTGAAGGTCGCCCCCTGACAGACCGAACGACGTTCTAATAGGGTGTGGCCACGTCCGAGGAGAGGGGTGGCCATGGCGATCGGGCTGACCGAGGAGCACGAGGCGCTGGCGGCGTCGGTACGCGGGTTCGCGGAGCGGAACATCGCGCCGCGGGTCGCACGTGCGGCGGACGCCGGTTTCTGGCCCGCGCTCGCCGCCCAGGGACTGCCCGGCCTGCACCTGCCCGAGGACGCGGGCGGGCAGGGCTTCGGGCTTTTGGAGCAGGCCGTCGCGCTGGAGGAACTCGGCCGGGTGCTCGCCCCCGGCCCGTACACGCCGACCGTCCTGGCGTCCGCGGTCCTGCACGCGTGCGGGGCCGAGGTGACCGGCCTGGCCGACGGTTCGCGGACCGCGGCGGTGGCGCTGTCGGGCAGCCTGGAGGTGGACGGCTCGGCGGTCTCCGGCACGCTTCGACCTGTGCTGGGCGCCCCGCTGGCCGATCTGTTCGTGCTCCCGGCCGGTGACCGCTGGGTCGTCCTTGACCGGGATGACGTCACCGTGGGGCCGCTGGAGTCGCTCGACATCACGCGTCCGGTGGGATCGGTCACCGTCGAGGGCGTGACCGTCGACCGCTTCCTGAGCGGAGCGGACGCGCAGGCCCTCGCCACCGTCCTGCTCGGTGCCGAGGCATGTGGTGTCGCGGGACGTGCCCTGGACGACGCCGTGGCCTATGCCAAGCTGCGGGAGCAGTTCGGACGCCCGATCGGCCAGTTCCAAGGCGTCAAGCACAAGTGCGCCCGGATGCTCATCGCCGTCGAGCGCGCCAGGGCCGCCGTATGGGACGCGGCGCGCGCGCTGGCCGAACCAGAAGAACAGCGTGCCTACGCGGTGGGAGTCGCCGCGGTACTGGCAGCGGACGCCGCGGTCGCCTGTGCTGAGGGCAACATCCAGATCCATGGGGGAATCGGCTACACCTATGAGCACGATGCCCACCTCATCTACCGGCGGGCGCTGACGCTCCGGGCGCTTCTAGGGCGAGCCGGCAAGCACCTGGCCGACGTCGCCGCGCTGGCGGTGCGCGGCGTCCGGCGGCCGATGAGCGTCGAACTGGCCGAAGACGCCGCGCCGGTCCGCGCGGAGATCCGCGCCCGCGTCGCCGAACTGGCCGCGATGGAGCTCCTCGACCAGCGGGCGGCGATGGCGGAGGGCGGCTGGGTGACGCCGCACCTGCCGAAGCCGTGGGGACGCGGCGCCGGGCCGCTGGAGCAGCTCGTCATCCAGCAGGAACTGGCGGCGGCGAAGGTGCGCCCGGTGCCGCTGATGATCGCCGGATGGGTCGTCCCGTCGCTGGTCCAGTACGGGACGCCGGAGCAGCGGGAGCGGTTCCTGCCGCCGACGCTGCGCGGCGAGATCATCTGGTGCCAGCTGTTCTCCGAGCCGGGCGCGGGCTCCGACCTCGCCGGGCTGCGGACGCGCGCCGAACGCGCCGAGGGCGGCTGGACGCTCACCGGGCAGAAGATCTGGACGTCCCTCGCCCGCGAGGCCCAGTGGGGCATCTGCATCGCCCGCACCGACCCCGACCGGCCCAAACACGACGGGATCAGCTACTTCCTCGTGGACATGGCCGCGCCCGGCATCGAGATCCGCCCGCTGCGCGAATGCACCGGTGACGCCGTCTTCAACGAGGTGTTCCTGGACGGGGTGTTCGTCCCGGACGACCTCGTCGTCGGCCCCGTGGGCGCCGGCTGGCGCGTCGCCCGCACCACGCTCGCCAACGAGCGCGTCGGCCTGACCAGCACCTTCCAGCTCGGCGGCGACCTGCCCAAGCTGCTGGACCTCGCCGCCGCACTGGGCCTGGACGGCGACCCGGTCGTCCGCGACGGACTCGGGCGCCTCGCCTGCGACGAGCACTCGTTCAACCTCCTCGGCCTCCGCGCCACGCTCAAGCAGCTCTCCGGCACGGACCCGGGCGCCACCGCCAACGTCCGGAAACTGGTGGCGATGGAGCACGGCCAGCAGGTCACCGAGTTCGGGTTCACGCTCCTCGGCGAGGACGGCGCGCTGACCGGCGGCCGGCAGGACGACCTGCGCGCCCGCTGGACCCGCTACCTCCTGGCGTCCCGCGCCATGACCATCGGCGGAGGCACCACGGAGGTCAACCTCAATGTGATCGGTGAGCGCATCCTCGGGCTGCCGCGCGACCCAGAGCCGGTGGGGTAGCGTCCAGGCTCACATGGGGGAGCGGACGCGGCACCTGGTGGCCGCACTGACCGGGCTGGGGCTCGGGCTTGCGGCACTCGGGCCGGGGCTCGCGCCCGGGTTCGTCCTGTCGTACGACATGGTGTTCGTGCCGGACCCCGCGTTCACGTCCATGACGTTCGGGCTGACGGGGGTCGTCCCCCGGCACGTCCCGAGCGACGCGTTCGTCACCGCCCTCGCCGCCGCCGTCCCGGCGGACATCGCGCAGAAGCTCGTCCTTCTGGCGATATTCGTCATGGCGTGCACATCGGCGGCGTCCCTGGTGCCGTCCCGCCGCCTCCTGCCCCGCCTCGCCGCCGGCGTCTGCTACGCCTGGAACCCCTTCGTCGCCGAACGGCTCCTTCTGGGCCAATGGGCGCTCCTCCTCGGCTACGCGGCCCTGCCCTGGGTCGTGGCTGCCGCCGCTCGCACGGACGAACCCGGCGGCACCCGCCGCCTGACCCGGACCCTCCTCCCCGCCGCCATCGGCGGCTTCGCGGCCTTGACGGTCACCGCCATAGCGGCCCTGACGGTCGCCCTGGTGAGCGGCCGTCCCCGCGGTGGCCTTCGCGTTGCCGGGGTCGTGGGGGCGTTGAGCCTCCCCTGGCTGGTGCCGGGGGTGTCGCGGGCGGGCGGGGTGCCCGGGGAGGGGACGGCCGTCGGGCTGTTCGCGGCTCGGGCGGATACACCGTTCGGGGCGGCGGGGAGCCTGCTTCTGCTCGGCGGGGTGTGGAACGGGGAGACGGTGCCCAGCGGATATGGGGCGCCGGTCACCGCGGCCATCTGGCTGATCGTCGTGGTGGGTGCGCTCGTTGCCTATGGGAAGTGGGGGCGGGGGCTCCCCTGGTGGCGGGGCGCGGCGGTCGCCGGGATCGCCGGGTTCGCGATCGCGGGCCTGGGGGCGGTGGCCGCTCCCGTCCTCGAAGGGGCCATCGGCCTGTGGGGCGGGTTCGCCGTGGTGCGGGACGGGCAGCAGTATGTGGCGCCGCTGGCCGTCGTGGTCGCCGCCGGGCTCGGCTTGGCCGCCGACCGGGCCGCCGAGGCGCGGTGGCCGGGCGTGGCCGCGGGAGCGATGGCCGCGCCGGTGCTCCTGCTGCCGACGCTGGCCTGGGGGGCGGCGGGTGAACTGCGGGCCGTCCGCTACCCGGACGACTGGGCGCGCGCGCGGCAGATCATCAACGGTGACCCTGAGCAGGGTGACGTGCTGGTTCTGCCGTGGGCCTCGTACCGGAGCTACCCGTGGAACCACGGGCGGCGGGTGCTCGATCCGCTGCCGCGCTATCTGCATCGGCGCGTCATCGTGGACGACGCGGTCACGGTGGGGGAGACGACCGTCCCGCCCGAGGATCCGAGGTCCGTCAGGCTCGCGCCGGCCGCGAAGACCGGGGCACCGCCGGCCGCGATGCTCCGTGCCGAGGGCATCCGGTATGTCGTGGTCGACGCGGATACCGGTTCGGTTCGGCCGGAGGGCGAGGTGGCGGAGATGCTGAGAGGCCCCGACCTCGTCGTCTACCGGATCGGCGGAGCCGCGTCCGCCGCCGGGGACGGCGTGCCGGTGGCGCCCGTGGTGGTCGGGTGGGGCATTGCGAGCCTGCTCGTTTTCTGGTCAATCCCGGCCCCAGGTACTACTCTGAGCCTTTCATTACTCGGCAGTATCAAGCCCCGCCGCCCCGATGACCGACGAAGGACCCCCTGATGCGCATCGCCATCGCCGCACTGGTCGGCGCCCTGCTGGCCACCGGAGCGTCGTTCGGCGCGGTCCAGCTCGCGAACGCCTCCCAGAAGGACCCCGTCATCAAGCCGCTGTACAACTACGGCTCCCGGTGACGTGTAGGCCCTGATGGGGACCTGGCATGACGGCACCGCCCTCCTGGAGATCATCGTTCCCGCCCACAACGAGGCCGACCGGCTTCCGGCGGGACTGCATCTGCTGTGTGCGAAGCTGGCCGGCCTCCCGCTGCGGGCGGAGATCATCGTCGTCGACAACGCCAGCACCGACGGGACGGCCGGCATCGTCCGCTCCTGGGGCGGTCCGGTGCCGGTGCGGCTGGTGCACTGCGAACGCAGGGGCAAGGGGGCGGCGGTCCGGGCCGGACTGCTGGAGACGCGCGCCCCGTATGTCGGATTCATGGACGCCGATATGGCAACGGACCTTGCCGCGCTGGACGAAGCCATCGCCCTGCTGCGCGAGGGCCGCCCGGTCGTGGTCGGGTCAAGGCGCCACCGCCGGTCGGTGGTCCAGGGGTACGCGCTGCCGGTCAGGCGGCTCGGGGCCATCACGTTCAACCGGATCGTCCGCGACCTCGTAGGCGGCATCCAGGACACCCAGTGCGGATTCAAGTTCTTCGACGGGCCGCTCGGACGGGCCGCCGCCGGGGAACTGCGCACCGCCGGTTTCTCGTTCGACGTCGAGCTTCTGGCCCACTGCGTACGGCGAGGGGCGTCCGTGACGGCCATCCCGGTGGTCTGGCGCGACCGTCCGGGCTCGACGTTCTCCGTGACGCGTCATTCATTGGAATGCATGCTGGACCTCGCTCGGATCCGCGTGCGCGCCGGTTTCCGCGTGCCGGCGACGCCGATCACCCCCGTCGTGCCCGTCCGGACGATGCTGCGTGAGCCGCGCCCGGTGCCCGTCGCTCTCCCGGAGCGGGCGCCGAGCGCCAAGTCGGGATGAGCGCGGATCTGCGGCTGGCGGTAGTCAACTGGCGGGATCCCTGGCATCCCGCCGCCGGAGGCGCCGAACGCTACGCCTGGGAGCTGGCGCGCAGGTTCGCTGGTGAGGGGGCCCGCGTCCACTACGTGACGTGCAGGGTCCCCGGGCAGAAGCGCAGGGAACGGGTCGAGGACGTGGAATTCGTCCGTCTCGGTGGCCGGTTCACCGTCTACCCGTTGGTGCTGCTGTGGATGCTGGGGCGCCGCCTGCGGTTCGATGCCGTCATCGACTGCCAGAACGGCATCCCGTTCTTCACGCCTTGGGTGCTGCCCCGGCGAGTACCGGTGTTCTGCGTCGTCCACCATGTGCACGACGCCCAGTTCGACTTGTACTTTCCCAGGTGGCTGGCTTGGGTCGGGCAAGTCCTGGAGGGGCCGGTGAGCCGCTGGACGTATCGGCGGCACACGTTCGTGGTCGTCTCGCCGTCCACGTTGCGCGCCGTCAGGGAACGGCTGGGGTGGACGGGGCCCGCCCATGTCGTTCACAACGGATCGTCCGTCGCCGAACCCGATGGCGTGGTCGCGGAGCCTCGCGGAGACCCCGACCTGGTGTGCGTGACCCGTCTCGTCCCGCACAAGCGTCTCCACCTGCTCCTCGACCTCGCGCAGAGCCTCACGGCGACCCGCCCTGGGCTCAAGCTCCACATCATCGGGGACGGGCCGGAGGCGCCCGCGCTGAAAACCGCGATCGGCGCGCGGGGCCTGGACGGCGTCGTCATCGCGCACGGCTATGTCCCCGAGAACGTCAAGGCCGCGCTGGTCGCCCGCGCCGACCTGCATCTCAGCACGTCGCAGGGGGAGGGGTGGGGCCTCAGCGTGATCGAGGCCGCCGCGCTCGGCGTCCCGACCGTCGCCCACGACGTGGACGGCCTGCGCGACGCCGTCCGCGACGGGACCACCGGATGGCTCGTCCATGAGGGCGATGACCAGGCCGGCGTGGTCGAACGCGCCCTCAAGGAGCTGGCCGACCGCACGGTGCGCGATCGGTTCGCCACGGAATGTCAGAGGTGGGCGGCAGGCTTCGACTGGGCGCGCACCGCAGGCCGGATGCGCGGCCTCGTGACCGCCGCCGTCCGGGGCGCGGGCGCCGGGAACACCGGCGTCCGGGCCCCCGGCGGACGCGGGTACGGTGACGAGCACCCAGGCTGACGCCGGGGGAGCACAGAGAGGGGCAGAGGGCGAGCATGGCCGTGGGAGAGGCGGATCCGCCCCGCGCCGGCGCGTCCCGTCCGCCCGTCCAGGGGCCGGACGGGCCGGACGGCCCGGACGCCGCCGAGCGGCTGCGGGAGAGGCTGCGCGTCCTCGCGGGCTGCCTGGCGCTGACCGCGCTCGCGTTCGGCACCCGGCCCGGCGCCATCCTCGCCGACACCAAGATCGACATGGCGGTGAACCCGCTCGGGTTCCTCGGCCGCGCCCTCCACCTGTGGGACCCCGAGCAGTTCGGCCAGCTGCAGAACCAGGCCGTCGGCTACCTGTTCCCGATGGGCCCGTTCTTCGCGCTCGGCGACGTCCTCGGGATGCCCGCCTGGATCACCCAGCGGTTCTGGCTGGCGCTGCTGATGTGCCTGGCGTGCACCGGCATGTGGCGGCTGGCCGGGCGGCTCGGCATCGGCGGCCCGGGCCCGCGGCTGTTCGCCGCGATGGCGTACGCGCTCGCCCCGAACGGGCTGGCCACGCTGGGGCAGATCTCCGCGGAGTACCTGCCGGTCGCGATGCTGCCGTGGATCGTGCTGCCGCTGGTCGCCGCGGCGTCCGGGGAGGGCGGACGGCTGCGGGCCGCGGCCCGGTCGGGGCTCGCGATCGCCTGCTGCGGCGGCATCAACGCGACCGCCACCGCCGCCGTCCTCGTCGTCCCGCTGCTGTACATCGTGACGAGGCCGCGCGGGTCGTTCCGCGCCCGGATGCTCGCGTGGTGGTCGGCGGGCGCGGGCGCGGCGACGGCCTGGTGGCTGGTCCCGCTGCTGCTCACCGGCACGTACGGGTTCTCCTGGCTGACCTACACCGAGAAGGCCGACACGACGACCGGGCCGACCGGCCTGATCAACGTGCTGCGCGGCGCGGAGCGCTGGGTCAACTACCTGATCGTGGACGGGCAGGTCTGGTGGCCGGTCGGGCACGGCCTCTCGCTCAGCCCCGTCCCGATCATCTGCACCGGTGTCGTCGCGGCCCTCGGCCTCGCCGGGCTGCTGGGCCGACTGCTGCCGGAACGGACGTTCCTGCTGCTCACGCTGCTGGCCGGGGTGACGATCCTGTCGATGGGCCATATCAGCGACATCCCGGGCCCGTTCGCGGCCCAGCTCCGCGACCTGCTGGACGGCCCGCTCGCGCCGCTGCGCAACCTGCACAAGTTCGACGCGGTCGTCCGGCTGCCGCTCGCGCTCGGCCTCGCCCACGTGCTCGTCGCCGCCGCCCGGCACGCCCAGGACGCCCGGGTGCGCGGGCTGGGCGACGGAGCCGGGCCGGCGTTCAAGCTCACCCCGAGGGCGCTGCTCAGCCTGCCGGTCGCCGCTGCCGTCGCGCTCGGCGGCATCGGGCTCACCGCCGTCTCGCACGGCCTCACCGGGCCCGGCGACTTCACGCAGGTGCCGAAGTACTGGCGGGACGCGGCGTCCTGGCTCAACGCCCGCGCGGGCCGGCAGGGCGTGCTCGCCATTCCGGGGGCGCCGTTCGGCGAGTACCTGTGGGGCCGTCCGATGGACGACATCGTCCAGCCGCTGCTGGTGGCGCGGTGGGGGGTCCGGCAGCTCGTCCCGGCCGGGTCGCCCGGCTACACGCGGGCGCTGGACGCGATCGACCAGCAGGTGCGCTCCGGGCAGGGATCGCCGGGGCTGGGCGGCTTCCTCGGCCGGATGGGCGTCCGGTACGTCCTGGTCCGCAATGACCTGCGGCGGGAGACGCTGCGCGGCGCCTGGCCCACCCGCCTCCACCAGGCCATGGACGCCTCACCCGGCCTGCGCAGGGTCGCATCGTTCGGCGGGCCCGTCGGCGGCGACAACGACGACGCCGTGTCGGCGGTCGACCAGAAGTACCCGCCACTGGAGGTCTACGAGGTCGAGGGCGCCGCTGACGTCGTGAACCTCGCCGGCGCGTCGAACCCCGTCCGCGTGTACGGGGGGCCGGAGTCGCTGCTCGCCATGGCCGACGACAAGGCGCTGCCGGACGGTCCCGTCCTGCTCGACGACGACGCCGCCGACCTCAAGGGCACCCCGGTCGTGACCGACTCGCCCCGGCTGCTGCGCCGCAACTTCGGTGAGCTGCACCAGACGTCGCCGACGATGTCCGCCGCCCACCGGGGCGAGGCCACCGACGTCCTGGACAAGGGCTGGAAGCGGTACACCACGCACGTGACCTACGGCGGCGGGGTCCGGGACGTCACGGCGTCCGCGTCGGCGGCCGGTGACGACGCGATCCCGCAGGCCCGCGAACCGGAGGCGGTCCCGTGGGCCGCGCTCGACGGCGACCGGCTGACCGCGTGGCAGACGGGCGGCTGGAGCGGGCCGGTCGGGCAGTGGCTCCGCGTCGACTTCGACCGGGCCCGCGACGTCCGGAACCTGACCGCCACGTTCGCGCCGGACCCCGCCCTCGGGCCGCCGGTGTCGCGTGTCGCCGTCGAGACCGAGAACGGGAGGGTGGAGCAGGACGTCCGGCAGAGCGCGAACCCGCAGGCGCTGCGGGCACCGGACGGGCCGGCGCGCTGGCTGCGGCTGCGCATCACCGGGCTCTCCGCCGAGCCGGTCGTTCCCGCGTTCGCGCGCGCGGCGATCGCGGAGGTGTCCATCGGCGGCGTGAAACCGGCACGCACCTACACGATGCCCGCGCCGCCGGGAATCGGCGGGCCGGCCACGTACGTGATGAGCCGGGCGCCGGGCGCGGCGGACGAATGCATGAAGGGCAGCCGGCGGTGGGTGTGCTCGCCGTCCCTCGGCTCCGGCGACGAGGAGGGTACGGGCTTCGACCGGACGTTCACCTCGGCGGTGACCGGCAAGGCGCCCGTCACCGGGACGGCCGTCCTCACCGACCGGCGGCTCATCGACCGGTACACCGCCGCCCGCCGCCAGCCGCTCGTCGCCGCCAGCTCCACGCTGTCCGGCCACCCGGCGGACCAGCCCAGATCCGGCTTCGACGGCGACCCGGCGACGTCCTGGATCGCGGCGGAGAAGGACGAGGCGCCCGCGTACACCGTCCGCTGGAAGGGCCGCAAGCGGGTGTCCACGGTGACGGTCACGCGTCCGCCCGGCGCGTCCGGCCCGATCCGGCTGCGCGTCCGGGGCGGGAACGGCCGGATCCGCGAGGGGCTGACGGACGGCGAGGGCAGGCTGTCGTTCGCCCCGATGACGACCGACCGGCTGACGATCACCTTCTTCCGGGACGGCCGGCCCCAGCCGGTGCAGCTCGCCGAGCTGACCGTCCCCGGCGTGAAACCGTTCCCGGACGTGCGGGCGTACCCGCTGGAACTGCCGTGCGGCTTCGGGCCGAAGCTCCGGGTCGCGGCGTCCGCGAACCCGTCCGGCGGTGACCTGACCGGCACCGGTCAGGCAGATGCCGTGCGGACAGGGAGCGGGCAGGGCGGGACGATCCAGACCAAGGTGACCGGCACCCTCGGCGACCTGCTCGCCGGTCGCCCCCTGCGGTTCGCCGCCTGCAAGCAGGCCGTGCTCACCGAGGGGCAGAACCACCTGACCTCCGTCCCGCTCGACGCCTACCGGATCGACACGGTGACGGTCGGGACCAAGCTCGGGGCGGACGCCACCGGACGGCCGCCGCCGCGGCAGGTCAGGGTCATCGACTGGGGGTCCGGCTCCCGCAGGCTGGAGGTGGACGCCGCCACCGCCTCATTCCTCACCGTGAACGAGAACTTCAACACCGGGTGGCGCGCGACCGCCGGCGGCACCGTGCTGCGGCCCGTCCGGCTGGACGGATGGAAGCAGGGCTGGCTCGTCCCCGCGGGCACGAGCGGCGCCGTCGAGCTGACCTACACGCCCGACCGGGCCCAGCGGATCGCCGTCGTCACCGGCCTCCTCCTGCTCCTCGTCCTGCTGCTCGCCGCGCTCTGGCCGGCCCGGTCCGGCGGGCGGCGCCCGGCCCCGCGCGCGCTGACCGCCGGGACGGGCTGGCCGGCGTGGGCGGCCATCGGGCTCGCCGCCGCGCTCGGCGGCTGGATCGCCGGCCTTCCCGGCGTCGCCGTCACGCTCGCCGTCGCGGCCCTGTGCGGCTGGGCGCGCACCCGCCGCTCCGCCGTCCCGCGCGCGCTCGCCTCCCCGTGGCCGGCGGCGATCGCGCTGCTCGCCGGTACCGGCTGCCTCGCCGCCGCGATGTGGCTCGACCTGCTCGACAACCCCGCCGAACCGTCCGGCCCGCTCGGCGACATCGCGCCCCAACTGCTCGGGCTCGTCGCCGTCGGGCGCATCGCCGTCGAACTGTGGCGGCCGAAACCGCCCGGCGGCGGCGAGTCCGGCGGGCGGATCCCGCTCAGCTGGACGGCGCCCGGGCAGGGGCCGGCCGGGACCGGTCCCGGCGCCGGGTCAGCCGCCCCACCGGCCACTCCACCAGGTAGTGGGTCAGGGTCCCCGCTGCGATGGACGCCGCGGCCATCAGCGGCAGATCCGTCGCCACGTCCCCCTGGAAACCCCGGCCCGTCGCGTCGTACCAGGAGACGATGATCAGCAACTGCCACAGGAACACGCCGTAGGAGATCCGGCCGAGGAACCGCATCACCCGGTTGCCGAGGATCGCGCCGAGCGCGGGCTGCCCGGCCGGGGCGAGCGCGACCGGCGCGACCAGCGCCGCCGCGCACAGGCCGAACACGACGAGGTGCAGGGCGGACGTCCAGAACGCGTCCGGCGTCTGCAGGCTGAGCGGGCCCGCGGCGGGTGTCGCCGCGACGACGTACAGCGCCGCCGCCGCGACCCAGCACGCCGCCCACGAGTCCGACACGGCCCGGCACAGCGCCGCCACCGGGCGCCGCTCGTCCAGCCGCGCCCACACCGTCACGACCGCGAGCGCCATCCCGATCGCGAACCAGACGAAGTACCGCGGAAGCCACAGCCCCAGATGGGAGTGCCGGTCCGGGACGAACATGGCGGCCGTCCAGAGGAACGACAGTGACGCGTACACGCCGATGCCGGTCAGCAGCCGTTTGGCGCGGACACCGGCGTCGTGGGTCTGCGCCCGGCGCGCGTACCAGGCGAGGACGGCCGCGGTGAACGGCAGCGTGACGTACCAGGAGACCTCCACCACGAGGCTCCAGAACTGCCCGAGTTCCGCGGGCCCCAGGGGGCCGTTCCACCACGGGTCGGGCAGATAGGTCTGGGTGAGCGTGAGCAGGGAGACCCACGTGACGGGGTCGCCGATGTGGTCTCGCCCCGCCGTGGCCATGTAGACGACGATCACGGCCCAGTAGGCGGGCACGATGCGGAACGCCCTCTTGCGCAGGTATTCGACGGTGCGCGGGGCGGATCGCCCGTCCAGGACGGTCGCGGCCCACGGACGGTAGAGCAGCAGCCCCGACAGCGTGAAGAAGACGGGCACGCCCACCTGGCCGCCGTTGAACAGCCATCGCGGGCCGTCCGGGTTGACGATGGACCCGGCCGCGCTGGCGACGTGGAAGACGAGGACGGCGAGCGCGGCCACCGCCCGCAGGCCGTCGATCGTGTCCTGATGGCCGGAGATCGGCGGCGGTGCCGGCCGGGCGGTTCGCGTGGCGGGCCTCACGAGCCGTTCTTCCGCAGGACGAGAACGAGGTTCCAGGTGGCGATCTCCCGTAGGCCCGGCACGCGGACGATGCCCTCCGCCCAGCGCGGATGGTAGCGGGGCAAAGCGTCCAGGACCTGCACGTCCTTGTGCCCTCTGGCCCATGCCAGCGCCGACGACACCGAGACGGGGTGCAGGTTGTGGCCGTACCGGTTCTTCGGCGGGCGTCCGTTCCGGCGCTCGTAGAGCCGGGCGGCCCGGTCACCGCCGAGGTAGTGCCACGGCGAGGTCTCGTGGCCGCCCCACGGGGACAGCCAGTTGGTGAACGACAGGAAGACCGTCCCGCCGGGTCTCGTCACGCGGACCATCTCGTCGGCCATCCGCCACGGGTCGGGCACGTGCTCCAGCACGTTGGACGAGAAGCACACGTCCGCGGACCCCGTCCGGAACGGAAGGGCGAGCGCGCTTGCGACAAGCCGGTTCGGTTCACGGACGTTGTGCGCCGTCAACTCACCAAGGTCGTGGTCGATGCCGACGCAGCGCGCCCCCGCCGCGGTCAGCGCGCGCGCAAAGAACCCGAACCCCGTCCCCACGTCGATGACGGTCGCGCCCCGCAGGCCGGTGTACGAGCCGAGCAGCGCGACGGTGTCACGGGCCATCAGGCTGTAGAAGTACTCCGGCTCGCTCCGCTCGCGCCGGAACGCGGCCAGCAGCCGCACCGACCGCGCCAGCGTCGCACAGTGCCGGGGGACGGGAGACAGCCCGTCCTGACCGCGTGCAGCCGAGGCCAAGGGCCACCTCACTGTGTCGGGACGCCGGGGTAACGGGGAGCTTACCGGCCGGTACGTGAGCACGGGGGGAGGCATTCGGCCGGGCGGCCGGACACGGCCGGTGTCCGGAGCGCCTTCCACGGCGCTCACCGCGGGATCGCTAGTCTTATTGGACGGTCGGTTTCACGGGTACTGTAGGGTAACCCGGACATGCCGGACCCGGCCCCTCGGCCGTTGAGTGCGACGGCAGCCCCCGGAGGTGTTCATGCGGCGACCGATCGGCCTGGTCCTGATCGGCCTGGGTGCCTTCTTCCTCACACTCGCGCCGCTGGTCCGCTTCTACGTGGCCGACCAGGTGGTCGTCGCACCGCTGAACCGCTACCAGGTGACCCTGCTGGAGTCGAAGGACTCCACCTACTTCGACCAGGCCGACCTGAAGTTCAAGACCGGCGTGACCCTGCTCGCCAAGAACACCGTCCGCGGTGACGTCCGCGCCAACGAGGGCAACGACGACATCGCGGTCTGGGACTCCACGACCAACATCTACGACGAGGCCAAGCCGGACAAGCCCGTCCAGATCCAGGGCTACCGCATCGCGTTCGACCGCCGGACGAGCGTGCTGGTCAACTGCTGCGGCGTCAACGTGGACGGCGACAACAGCGTCCGGATGTCCGGGTACGGGCTGCTGTTCCCGCTCGCGAACGTGCGGAAGCGCGACTACCCGTTCTTCGACATGACGACCAAGCAGGCGGCGCCGATGCAGTTCAACGCCGTCGAGAAGGTCCAGGGGCTCACCGCGTACCGGTTCACCCAGACGATCCCGCTGACCAAGACGGCCGCGCTCGACACCAAACTGCCCCCGCGGATGCTGGGGCTGCCCGACGACGCCGGCAACCAGAAGGTGGACCGCTACACCGAGGCGTACAACACCGTCTGGGTGGACCCGCGCACCGGCATCCCGGTCAAGCACCGCCAGAACATCCGCAGCACCGTCCGGACGCCGGACGGCAAGGGCAGCATGATCGTCGCCCAGGCCGACCTCATCACCGTCGACAAGGACCAGAAGGGCCTGGTCGAGCTGGCCGACGACAACGCCCTGCAGATCGACCTGGTGCGCGGCTACATCCCGGCCGGCTCGATCCTCTTCGGGCTGATCCTGCTGTTCGTCGGAGGCTTCCTCGGGCTCGCCCGCCGGGACCCTCCGCCGATCGAGGCGCCGCGCCGCCCGGACGGCAAGTTCGGTGACATGACCCCGCCCGATCCGCCGAACCCCCCGGAACCGCCCGCCCCTGCCGCCCCGCCGGCCTCGCCGCCCCCGGCCCGCAGTCCGGCACCCGGCAGCCAGCGCCAGCGGCGCCGCGCCGCCGGCCCGCCCAAACGCCGCTGACACCCCGCCAAAGGCCCGCGCACCGCGCGGGCCTTTTCGCGTGCCCGCCGAAGATCTCGGTGATACGTGTTCTAGATGAGCGATGAAGACCCATTAATGACGAGGTTCGTAAGTAGAACCTGTTGCAGTTTTTCGGGTGCGCGCCTAGGGTCGAAGCTGTGCGGACACGAGTCACCGAGCTATTCGGCATCGAGTACCCGATCTTTGCGTTCAGTCACTGCCGCGACGTGGTCGCGGCGGTGAGCCGCGCCGGCGGCATGGGCGTCCTCGGCGCCCTGCACTTCACTCCCGAGGAGCTCGAACTCGAGCTCAAGTGGATCGACGAGCATGTCGGCGGCAAGCCCTACGGCGTGGACGTGGTCATGCCCGCCAAGTACGAGGGCGCCGACCTGGGCGACGCCGAGGAAATGCTCGGCAAGCTGCAGAGCATGATCCCCGCCGAGCACCGGAGGTTCCTGGAGGACCTGCTCGCCGAGCACGGCGTCGAGCCGTCCACCGGCACCGCGACGAAGGCGCTGCTCGGCTGGACGGACCAGACCGCCCGCCCGCAGGTCGAGGTCGCGCTCAAGCACCCGATCGCGCTGCTGGCCAACGCGCTCGGCCCGCCCCCGGCGGACGTCGTCGAGCAGGCCCACGAGCACGGCGTGAAGGTCGCGGGCCTGGCGTCCAGCGCACGGCACGCCCGCAAGCAGGTCGAGGTCGGCGTGGACATCATCGTCGCGCAGGGCACCGAGGCCGGCGGTCACACCGGCGACGTCTCCACGATGGTCCTGATCCCCGAGGTCGTGGACGCGGTCGGCGACGAGACGATCGTGCTCGCCGCGGGCGGCATCGGCCGGGGCCGGCAGATGGCCGCGGGCATGGCGCTCGGCGCGGACGGCGTCTGGACGGGCTCGATCTGGCTGACCGTCGAGGAGGCCGACACCCCCGAGCGGGCCCTGCCGAAGCTGCTCAGCGCCACCTCCCGCGACACCGTCCGGTCCCGTGCCTGGACGGGCAAGCCCGCGCGCTTCCTCAAGACCGCGTGGACCGAGGCGTGGGAGGGCGAGAAGTCCCCCGGCTACCTTCCGATGCCGCTGCAGTTCATGCTGATCGCGGACGCCCTGCCCCGTATCCAGCGCTCGGGCGACGGCGAGCTGGTCACCTTCCCGGTCGGCCAGATCGTCGGCTCGATGAACCGGGTCAAGCCGGCCGCCCAGGTCGTCTACGACCTGATCGAGGAGTACGTCGAGGCCATCGAGCGCCTCAACACCATCACCGAAGCCTGACGCTCCGCCCCCAGGCCCCCGGCCGGCGCTGTCCCCCCGGCGCCGGCCGGACCTCGGGCCGCACTCAGTTCTCGGCGCCGCCGAGGATCTCCGCCATGAACCCTTCGTGAGATTGTGCACCGGGGCGCCCGGCGGCCTCCCACTCGTCCAGCGCGGCGGAGACGGGACACCGGCTCTGTGCGGAGGGCGTCTCCTGTGCCGGAAAGGTGCTACTTGCCGTGGTAGACGGCGGGGCGCTTTTCCTTGAAGGCGCGGGAGCCCTCCTTGGCGTCCTCGGAGCCGATGACGGGCCAGCCGATCTCGTCGGAGACCTTGAGGGCCTCCTCCTCCGGGAGGTGGGCGGTCTCGCGGTAGGTGCGCAGGATGCCCTGGACGGCGAGCGGGCCGCATCCGGCGATCTGGTCGGCGAGTTCGCGGGCGGCGGCGAGCGCGGTGCCGTCCGGGACGACCTTGTTGATCAGACCCATCGCCAGCGCCTCCCGCGGAGTCACCGAGCGGGCCGTCAGGAGGATGTCCATCGCGTTGGCGTAGCCGATCTGGCGGGGGAGCCGGATCGCCGAGCCGCCCATCGGGAACAGGCCGCGCTTCGCCTCGTACAGGCCGAGGGTCGCGCTCTCGGCCACGACGCGCAGGTCGGTGCCCACCAGGAGTTCGGTTCCGCCGGCGACCGCGTAGCCCTCGATGGCGCAGATCAGCGGCTTGGTCGGCTGGCCCTCGCGCAGCAGGCCCTTCCAGTGGAAGTTCGGAATCCGCGCCATGCGCTCCTGGACGCGCGGGTCCGACGGCTGCCGGCCCATCGCCTTCAGGTCGGCGCCGGCGCAGAACGTCCCCCCGGCGCCGGTGAGGATGCCGACCCGCACCTCCGGCGTGTCGGACATGTAGGCCCAGGCGTCGGCGAGGCCGACCAGCATGGACGAGCTGAGCGCGTTGCGCGCCTCGGGCCGGTTCATCGTGACGATGACGACGTGGCCGTCGCGCTCGACGATGCAGTGCTCGGTGCTGATCGGCAGCCGTTCCGCCATGGTTCCTCCAGCTCGAAATAAAACGAGAACAGATTCTAGTTAAGCCGCCGCCCTCCCGGTAGGTCTTGAACTGCAAAACGAGAACGTGATCTACTTTGGACTTCGGGTGCCGCGGTGTGACGGTGCTCACTATGATCACGTAGGGAGAACCGATGGGGTCATTGGGCTTCTGGCGGTTGGCGCAGGCCGATCCCGAGTGGATCGCCGCCGTTGATCCGGACGGAACGGAACACGCCGCGGGCGATCTGCTGGCCCGCTCGAACCGGCTCGTTCACGGGCTGCGCGCGCTCGGCCTGGAGAAAGGCGACGGCATCTGCGGGCTCGTCCCGAACGGTGCCGAGGGCCTCGTGCTGTACCTGGCGGCGTTGCAGGCCGGCTGGTACTACACGCCGATCAACTGGCACCTGACCGGCCCGGAGATCGGCTACATCGTCGCCGACAGCGAGGCCAAGGCGTTCTTCGTCCACGAGCGGTACGCCGAGGAGGGCGTGCGCGCGGGCGAGGAGATCGAGGCGCACCGGCGGTTCTCGTTCGGCGACGTCGCGGGCTTCCGGCCCTACGAGGAACTGGTCGAGGGGCGGCCCGACACGCTTCCGGACGACCGCAGCAACGGCGCCACCATGCACTACACGTCCGGGACGACGGGACGGCCGAAGGGCGTGAAGCGGGCGCTGGCCGGCTTCGACCCCGACGACAGCGCCGAGCTGATGACGTTCCTGCCCGGCATGTTCGGCATCCCGCCGGGACGTCCGGCCGGGGGCGAGCACCAGGCCCATCTGATCACCTCGCCGAACTACCACACGGCCGTCACCCAGTTCGGCGGCACCGCCCTGCACATGGGCCACACGCTCGTCTACATGGACAAGTGGGAGGCCGAAGACACCCTGCGGATGATCCAGGAACACCGGGTCAGCAACACCCACATGGTGCCGACGCACTTCAAGCGGCTGCTGGCGCTGCCCGAGGACGTCCGGTCGCGGTACGACGTGTCGAGCATGAAGTGGGCGATCCACGCGGCGGCGCCGTGCCCGGTGCCGATCAAGCGGCAGATGCTCGACTGGTGGGGCGACTGCATCTGGGAGTACTACGCGGCGACCGAGGGCGGCGGGACCATCGCGAGCCCGGCCGACTGGCGCGCCCACCCCGGCACCGTCGGCAGCGCGTGGCCGATCAGCGAGCTGCTGATCGTGGACGACGACGGCAACCCCGTCCCGAACGGCACGCACGGCACGATCTACATGAAGATGGCCGGCGTCCAGTTCGAGTACAAGGGCGACAAGGAGAAGACGGAGAAGAACCGGCTCAAGGACTACTTCACCGTCGGCGACATCGGCTACCTCACCGACGACGGGTTCCTGTTCCTGTCCGACCGCAAGGCCGACATGATCATCTCGGGCGGCGCGAACATCTACCCCGCCGAGATCGAGAACGAGATCATCCTGAACCCGAAGGTCGCGGACGTGGCCGTGTTCGGCATCCCGGACGAGGAGTGGGGCGAGCAGATCAAGGCCGTCGTCGAGCCCGCCGAGGGCGTCGAGCCGGGCCCCGCCTTCGCCGAGGAGATCCTCGCGTCGCTGGAGGGACGGCTCGCCAAGATGAAGTGGCCGAGGTCCATCGACTTCATCGAGACGATGCCGCGCGAGCCCAACGGCAAGCTCCTCAAGCGCAAGCTGCGGGACCCGTACTGGGAGGACCGCGCCAGTGCCATCTGACACGGGGCCATCTGAGCCGAACCACGTCCTGGGGTTCCCGGGCGGCTACACGCGCTCGGTCGGCCCGGTGATCGGACGGTTCCTCAGCGAGCTGCGCGACGGCCGGCTGGTCGGCGTCCGCACGGCGGCCGGGAAGGTGCTGGTCCCGCCGTCGGAGTACGACCCGGACACCGGCGAGGACGTGACGGACGAGTTCGTCGAGGTCGGCCCGGCCGGGACGGTCACGACATGGTCGTGGGTGCCGCGCCCGGCGAAGGAGCACCCGCTCGGCCGCCCGTTCGCGTGGGCGCTGATCAGGCCGGACGGCGCCGACACCGCGATCCTGCACGCGCTCGACGTCGGCGTCTTCGAGGAGGGCGCGAAGCCTCCGCGGTTCCTCAAGTCGGGCATGCGGGTGCGGCCCCGCTGGCGTCCGGACCGCTCCGGCGGCATCGGCGACATCGAGTGCTTCCAGCCCGAGGTCACGACGATCAACGCGCCGACGCGGCTGGAGTACGAGCTCAAGGGCGGGCGGGCGCTCGGCCGCTTCCTGGAGGGCATCTCCCAGGGCAGGATCCTCGGTCACCGGTGCCCGGTGTGCGAGCAGGTCATCGTCCCGATGAAGGGCCTGTGCCCGCGCGACGGCGTCGCCACGAGCGAGGAGGTCGAGCTGCCGGACACCGGCACCGTCACCACGTTCGCGGTCAACAACATCCCCGACCCGCGCGCCCCGGAGGTGCCGTTCGTGTCGGCCTACGTCCTGCTGGACGGGGCGGGCCTGACGATGCTGACGCTCGTCGCGGGCATCCCGGCGGACCAGGTCCGGATGGGCATGCGGGTGAAGGCGGCGTGGCGCCCCCGCGAGGAATGGGACCGGACGATGGCCAACATCAAATGGTTCGAGCCCATCGACGAGCCCGACGTCCCCTTCGAAGAGATCAAGGACTTCATGTGACGCGCGGGAGGGCGGCTGCTCGCCGCCGGACGGAGGGAGGCGGATGAGCAGGGACATCGCGGTGGTCGCCTTCGCGCAGACCAGGCACAGCGGCGAGGATCTGGGGCTGGCGGAGATCGAGATGCTCGCCCCCGTCATCACCGAGATCAAGGAGAAGACGGGCCGGCGGCGGTTCGGCTTCACCTGCTCCGGCTCCTGCGACTACCTCGCCGGCGCGCCGTTCGCGTTCGTGTCGGCGCTGGACACGGTCGGCGCGTGGCCGCCGATCTCCGAGAGCCACGTCGAGATGGACGGCGCGTGGGCGCTGTACGAGGCGTGGGTGAAACTCCTGCACGGCGACATCGACACCGCGCTCGTGTACGGGTTCGGAAAGTCGACGCAGGGCCACCTGCGGGCGATCCTGACGCAGCAGCTCGACCCGTACACGGTGGCGCCGCTCGGCATCGACGCGGTGTCGCTGGCCGCGCTCCAGGCCCGCGCCTACCTGGAACGGTCGGGCGCCAAGGAGGACGACCTGCGCGCCGTGGCCGCCCGGTCCCGCGCCGCCGGCCGCGGCAACCCGTTCGCGCTGCACCTTCCCGACCCGGACGGCTCCGCCGCCGACCACGACTACGACGTGGCCCCGCTGCACCCCTACGATGTCGCGCCCGTCACCGACGGCGCCGCGGCGATCGTCCTCGCGGCCGGCGACACGGCGCGCGAGCTGTGCGAACGTCCCGCGTGGATCACCGGGATCGACCACCGCACCGAGGCGCACGCGCCGGGCGTGCGCGACCTGACCCGTTCGGAGTCGGCGCGCCTCGCGGGCGAGAAGGCGGGCGCGGACGGCATCGAGGTGGCGGAGCTGCACGCGCAGTACACGCACGAGGAGCTGATCCTGCGGGAGGCCCTCGGCCTGGGCGACGACGTGACGGTCAACCCGTCCGGCGGGGCGCTGTCGGCGAACCCGATGATGGCGGCCGGCCTCATCCGGATCGGCGAGGCCGCGGCCCGCATCCACGACGGGACGGCGTCCCGGACGCTGGGGCACGCCTCGTCCGGTCCCTGCCTTCAGCAGAACCTCGTCTGCGTCCTGTCGGGAGAGAAGAATGGCTGACCGTTGCGCGATCATCGGCGTCGGGCAGACGGCGTACCGGACGAAGCGGCTGGACGTGTCGATGGCCGGGCTGCTGCGCGAGGCGGCCAAGCGGGCGCTGGAGGACGCCCAGCTGACCTGGAAGGACATCGACGCGGTCGTCGTCGGCAAGGCCCCCGACCTGTTCGAGGGCGTGATGATGCCGGAGACGTTCCTCGCGGACGCGCTCGGCGCCACCGGCAAGCCGATCATGCGGGTGCACACGGCGGGCTCGGTCGGCGGGTCCACGGCGATCGTCGCGGCGGGCCTGATCCAGGGCGGCGTCCACGAGCGCGTCCTCACGATCGCGTGGGAGAAGCAGTCGGAGTCGAACGCGACGTGGGCGCTGACCGTGAACTCGCCGTTCACGACGTCCCTCGTCGTGGGCGCGGGCGGGTACTTCGCGCCGCACATCCGCGCCTACATGCGGCGGTCCGGCGCGCCCGACCACATCGGCACGCTCGTCGCGGTCAAGGACCGGCAGAACGCGCTGAAGAACCCGTACGCGCACCTGAAGATCCCCGGCATCTCCCGCGAGATGGTCGAGTCGACGCCGATGCTGTGGGAGCCGATCCGCTACCTGGAGACGTGCCCGTCCTCGGACGGCGCGTGCGCGATGGTGCTGGCCTCGGAGGACGCGGCCAAGAAGGCGCCGTCCCCGCCCGCCTGGGTGCACGGCACGTCGATGCGCTCGGAGCCGATGACGTTCGCCGGACGCGACAGTGTCAGCCCGCAGGGCGGCAAGGACGCGGCGGCGGACGTGTACCGGCAGGCCGGCATCACCGACCCGCGCCGCGAACTCGACTGCGCCGAGGTGTACGTCCCGTTCTCCTGGTACGAGCCGATGTGGCTGGAGAACCTCGGGTTCTGCGGTGAGAGCGAGGGCTGGAAGCTCACCGAGGCGGGCGCGACGGCGCTGGACGGCGACATCCCGTGGAACGCCTCCGGCGGCGTGCTGTCGTCCAACCCGATCGGTGCGTCCGGGATGATCCGGTTCGCGGAGGCGGCGCTGCAGGTGCGGGGCCTGGCGGGCGAGCACCAGGTGGACGGTGCGCGCCGCGCGCTCGGCCACGCCTACGGCGGCGGCGCCCAGTTCTTCGCGATGTGGATCGTCGGCAGCGACAAACCCTGAAAACTCTGGCCAAGGCGCGCAAACCCCTCCGGAGGATCCCCGATGGAGTTCAACCACGCTGACCTGTTCGAGGGAGTCGCGGACGCGATCGGGGAGCGTGTCGCCCTGGTGTGCGGCGACCGGCGGCTCACCTACGCCGAGCTGGACGAGCACGCGAACCGGCTCGCGCACCATCTCCAGGACGCGGGTGTCCGGCCCGGCCGGCATGTCGCGATCCAGCTCTACAACGGCGTCGAGTACGCGGCCGCGCTGCTGGCGGCGCTGAAGATCCGCGCGGTGCCGGTCAACGTCAACTACCGGTACGTGGAGAGCGAACTGCTCTACGTGTACCGGGACTCCGACAGCGTCGCGCTGCTGTACGACGCCGAGTTCGAGGACCGGGTCGCCGCCGTCGCCCCGCGGGCGCCCGAGCTGCGGCATCTGATCGCGGTGGGCGGCGCCCCGTCCATCCCGGGCGCGGTCGGCTACGACGAGGCGCTGCGGAACGCGGACGGAACCCGCGGCTTCCCGGCGCGGTCCGCCGACGACCGCTACATCATCTACACGGGCGGGACGACCGGGATGCCGAAGGGCGTCATGTGGTCGACCGAGCAGATGCTCCTGGCGTTCTGGAACCCGGCGTACCCGCCGCCCGCGAAGCCCGAGGACGTCGTGGAGAACGCGCGGGGCGGCGGCCCGATGGTGATGATGCCGGTCGCGCCGCTGATGCACGGCGCCGCGCAGATGGCGACGTGGATCGCCTGGTTCATGGGCGCGACGCTGGTCTACACGCGCAAGTTCGACGCGGCGCAGGTGTGGCGGACGATCGAGCGGGAGAAGGTCAACTCGCTGACGATCACCGGGGACGCGATGGCGATCCCGATGGCCGACGAGCTGGAGCGCGGGACCTACGACACCTCGTCCCTGCTCGCCTACGTCTCCACCGGCGCGATCTTCACCGGGACGGTCCGCGACCGCATCCAGCGGCTGCTGCCGAACACGATGATCCTCGACCGGTTCGGGTCCACCGAGTCGGGCTCGACGGCCGCGGCGGTCGCCGGCTCCACCCCGGAGAAGGGGCTGCGGTTCGCGCCGGACGTCGAGGACGTCACCGTCCTGGACGATGCGCTCCGGCCGGTCGAACCGGGTTCGGGTGTCATCGGCCAGGTCGCCCGCACCGGTTACATCGCGCAGGGCTACTACAACGACCCGGAGAAGACGGCGAGGACGTTCCCGGTGGTGGACGGCAGGCGCTGGCTGCTCACCGGAGACATCGCGACCGTGGAGGAGGACGGGTCGATCGCCGTCTACGGGCGGGGGTCGCAGGCCATCAACACCGGGGGCGAGAAGGTGTTCCCGGAGGAGGTCGAGGCCGTCCTCAAGGGGCATCCGGCCGTGTACGACGCGGTCGTGACGGGCGTCCCGGACGAGCGCTGGGGGAGCCGCGTCGCGGCGGTCGTCCAGCCGTCCGGGGACACGCCGTCCTCCGCCGATCTGGACGCGCACTGCCGCAGGGAGCTGTCGGGTTACAAGGTGCCGCGCGTCTACGCGTTCGTGGACGAGGTGAAACGCTCCCCGGCGGGCAAGGCCGACTACCGGTGGGCCAAGCAGATCGCGGAGGAGGCGCAGTAAGAGAGGAGGCACGGTAAGAGCGGTGTCTCGTGCGCCACACACCGCCCCCGTGGTGGCTCTGTCCAGAACCGGCCACTAGGCTTTATCTGCACAGATGCAGAGGGAGAGGTGGGCGTGTCGACCCCGGAGCGCGAGCGGATGGTCGGGGAGCTGCAGGCGGCGATGCAGCGCGGCACCATGTTCACGGTGCTGCTCCATCACGCCACCGCGAGCAAGGCGGGCCTGAACGTCACCGACGCGCAGTGCGTGAACGCGCTGCAACTGGACGGGCCGCAGACGCCGGGACGGCTCGCGCAGCTCATGGGCATCACGACCGGCGGCGCGATCACCGCCGTCATCGACCGGCTGGAGCGCGCCGGCTACGTCAAGCGCACCCGTGACCCCGACGACCGCCGGCGCGTGATCGTCGAGCTGGTCGAGGAGAACGTCGCCGAGTTCGCCCGCTACTTCGAGCCGATCGCCCGCGCCTTCCACGCGAACCTCGACGCCTACTCCGACGAGCAGGTGGCCACCCTGCTCGACTGGTTCCGCCGCACCGGCGCGGCGATGCCCGGAATCATCGAGGAGATCCGGAACCTGCCCTAGCCCCGCATCCGGCCCGTTGGACGCACTTGGCCACGCGCAGGGATGCGGCGTGCGGCCTCATGGCGCAAGGCCGAGGACTGCCGTCGCCTTGTTCGCCGCGTCGAGCACCGTGCCGACCAGCTTGTCCCGGGCTTCGCTGAACCGTGATGTCGGTGCGACGATGCCGACGGCACCGACTATGGAACCGTCATGTTTGAAGAACGGGGAACCGATCGCCGTGATGCCGGGGCTGGAGTCGATGTCAACGGCCCACCCCCTTGCCCGGACCTCTTCGAGTTCCTGGAGCAGAGCCGTGCGAAAACGCCGCTGGGCGGTCGGGGCCATGCCGGTCAGGTTGCGTGCGATGATCTCGTCCCGCAGCGTGGCATCGGCGTGGGCGAGTACCGCTTTGCCCGCTGCGCGGTGCGGCTCGTTGCCCGTGAGGCCGATGTAGAGCCCGCTGGCACGCAGCGGCTGCGACCCTTCGACCAGGACTTTCAGGATCACGTTCCTGTCGTCGAGAGTCGACAGGAACGAGGTCTCGGCGGTCGTGTCGGCGAGTTCGCCGATGATGCTCGCGAGCTTGTCGTTGATGTTGAAACTGAGCTGGTAGGTCCGGAACAGGGCGCCCACGCCGGCTCCGAGCCGGAGTGTGGCGTCGGCCCGGCGTTCGAGGTAGCCACGCGCGAGCAGCGTCCGCATCAGGTGGTAGCAGGTCGTGATGTTCAGGCCGAGGCCGGCGGAGACCTGCTGCACCGTCGGCGCGGACTCGGCGGCGGCCACGTACTCGAGAAAGCTCAGTGCTCGCTCGACTGTCTGCAGCGTCTGCTGGGCGGGCTTATTCGAAGTGCTGTTCACTATCTGAAATTATCAGGTTTGTGAGGCGGGCGCCGCCCGATGCAGCGGGGCGTTGAGCCGGTCGGTGAACGCGTCGAACGCCCGGACGGGCGGATAGGCGTCGGGGTCGACGATCACGTCGATGACCGTGGTGTGGCCGGAGTCCAGCGCTTTCCGCAATGCGGGGGCGACGGCGTCCGGGCGATCCACCACGATCCCCGTGGCTCCCACGGCGGTCGCGATGGCGGCGTGGTCCACGGGGTCGAACTCCACACCGGTGGTCGTTTCGCCGAACACGGCGTTCTCGGCATGCCGCTGGGCTCCGAGGACCGAGTTGTTGAGCACCACGACGGTCACCGGAAGGCGCTCTCGCACGGCGGTTTCCAGCTCGGACCAGACGTGTGCGAAGCCACCGTCGCCGACGACCGCGATGACACGCCGTCCGGGCGCGGCGATTTTCGCGCCGAGGGCCAGCGGCAGCCCCCACCCGAGGCCGGCCAGACCTCGTGGCATGAGGAAGCGCTGACCGGGCCGCTTCGCCAGGAGGTGGCCGGCGATCCAGAACGAGGAGTAACTGGCGTCGGCGACCACGATGTCGTCGGGGTCCAGGAGCCGGCCGAGCTCGGCGAAAAGGCGTTCCGGGGCGATGGGGGTCTCACCGGATTCCAGCAGCGGGGTGACGGCCTCGAAGTGCTGCCGGCGGCCGGCGGCGATGGTGGCTCTGAGCTCCTGCGACCGGGCGGCGCGGAGGGAGAGATCGGTCGCCGCCAGGGCGGCCGTGAGGTCCCCGAGCGCGGCCCGCGCATCGCCGAGCAGGCGTACGGACTCGTAGTTTCGTCCCACCTCAAGCGGGTCGACGTCGATGTGGATATAGGTGGCGTCGGGGGACGTCAGCGTCCAGCCCTCGGTGCCGTTCTCATTCGTCCGGGTACCGACCAGCAGGACGACATCGGCTCCGGCGATCAGGGGGAGGTGAAAGTGCGCGGGTCCGCGCTCGCCGGTGATGTTGGCGGCGACCCCCAGTGACAGCGGACCCGATTCGTCCACGGCGCCCTTGCCCATGTTCGTCGTGACCACGGGCAGGTGGGCGATCTCCTGCAGCGCGGCCAGTTCGGCCACCGCGCCCGAACCGTGCACTCCGCCGCCCGCGACGACCAGGGGTGACCGCGCCGTGGCGAGGAGCCGCGCCGCCCGCGCCACCGCGGCGGCGTCCGGCCGGGGACGGTCGAGCGGGAAGGCCCCGAGATCCGCGGTGCGCGCGAATCGCCCCGCCGCGGCGGGCCTTCCGAGGACGTCCCGGGGGACGAGCAGGACGACCGGCCCGGGCCGTCCGCTGTTCGCCATGGTGAACGCCTGGTCGATGGCGTCCTCCACCCGCGCGGGGTCGTCGATGCGCCGCGTCCACTTCGAGACGCTCGCGAACAGCGCGAAGTGGTCCAGTTCCTGGAAGGCGTTGCGGTCGCGGCTGCCTGACGGCACCTCCTGCACCAGCACGAGCATCGGTATCGACGCCTTGAGTGCCTCTCCCATCGGGGCGACGAGCAGGGTCGCGGCGGGGCCGTTCTGGGCCGCCACCACCCCGATCCGGCCGGAGATCCGGGCGAACCCGTCGGCCATCGCGCCGCCCGCGTTCTCCGTCCGGTACAGGATCTGGCGGATTCCGATGCGCTCGGCGGCGAGCATCAACTCGGTCGGATTGCTCTGGCCGAGGATCGTCTCGACCCCGTGACGGGCCAGTGCACCTGCGATGACGTCGGAAACAGTGGTCATGTCCGCACCGTTGCAAATTATGAACCGCATGTCAAATATCGAATATTTCAATATTTGAAGCAAGGTTCAGATATTGACACGGTGGTGACGTGGCTCATACCGTCGGAGGGTGAGCGCGCCCCTCGCCACGAAGGATCTGGAGGTCCCATGACCATCGACACGGGTGAATCGCAGCTGAGCCCCGTGCTCTGCCTGCACTCGCTGTTCCTCGATCCGCGCTCCTTCGACGGCCTCGTCGCCGCCGGAGCCGGGCGCTTCCGGTTCATCGCGCCGGAGTTCCCCGGGCAGGCCGGCCGCCTGGACGAAGCCGACGCGACCGTGACCATGGATCAGTGCGCCGACGACGTGCTCGCCCTGGTCGACCGGCTCGGTCTCACTTCCGTGTCGATCGTCGGGCAGTCGATGGGCGGCGACGTCGCGGTCCGCATAGCGGCTCGCCGGCCCGAGCTGGTCGGCAAGCTGGTGCTGATGGGCTCGTCGGCGGGGGCCGAGACCGACGAGAACCGCGACCTGTTCGGGGCGTTCGTCGACAGGTTCGAGCGGGAGGGATTCACCCCGGAGGTCGTCGACTTCGTCAAGGGCATCCTGTTCGCGGCGACCGTTCTCAACGACCCGGCTCGCTCCGACATCCACGAGACGTGGACCAGGCGTCTCGGCGAACTCTCCCCCAGGCTCGCCCATGCCGCACGGGGCGTCGTCCAGCGGGAGAGCGCGCTCGCCCTGCTGCCGCTGATCACCGCGCGGACGCTCATCATCTCCGGGACCCAGGACCGGGCCCGCCCGCCGGCCTGGTCGGACGAGATGTTCGAGGCGATTGCGAACGCCGAACTCTGGCGCATCAAGACCGCGGGTCACAGTCCCTGTCTCGAAGACCCGGACGCCGTCATCCCGCGCGTCCTCGAATTTCTCGCCCGGCGCGGAACGGAGAAGGCGACATGACCCCTCCCCCCAGGCTTGCGGCGGACTTCCTCGCCCGGCCGCACCGGCTGTTCATCGGCGGCGAGTTCGTCGATGCCCTCGACGGCAGGACGTTCGAGACGATCGATCCGGGCACCGGCAAAGTGCTCGGCACGGTGGCGGAAGCATCGGAACGGGACGTCGATCGCGCGGTGGCCGCGGCCCGTCGCGCCACCGAGGGCGCATGGGCGGCCATGTCGCCCAGCGAGCGGGGCCGCATCGTGCACCGCGTCGGCGACCTGATCGCCGAGCACGCCGAAGAACTCGCGGAACTGGAATCGCTCGACAGCGGAAAGCCGGCCGGTGCGGCGCTGGCCGTCGAGATCCCGCTCGCCGCGGACATGTTCTGGTACATGGCCGGCGCGGCACGGCGGATCACCGGGACGACGGTCACGCCGTCGGTGCCCTACATGCCGGGCCAGGAGTTCCACGCCTACACGACCCGCGAACCGCTGGGCGTCACCGGGCAGATCATCCCCTGGAACGTTCCGATCCTGATGGCCGCGTGGAAGCTCGCCCCCGCACTGGCCACCGGCAACACCGTCGTCCTGAAGCCCGCCGAGCAGACGCCGCTGACCGCCCTGCGGATCGGTGAACTCCTCATCGAGGCCGGCGTCCCGCCGGGCGTGGTCAACATCGTGCCGGGACCCGGGGAACGGGCCGGAGCCCATCTGGCCGCGCACGAAGGCGTCGACAAGATCGCTTTCACCGGCTCGACCGAGGTCGGCCGCAGCATCGTGCGGGCCGCGGCCGGCAACCTCAAGCGCGTCTCACTGGAGCTGGGCGGCAAGTCGCCGAACATCGTCCTCGACGACGCGGACGTCGATGCCGCGATCGCGGGAGCCGCGCTGGCGATCTTCTACAACCAGGGCGAGGTGTGCTCCGCCGGCAGCCGTCTCTACGTGCACGAGTCCCAATTCGACCGAGTCGTCGAAGGTCTCGCCGAGCATGCGCGCGGCATCCGGGTGGGCTACGGCCTCGATCCGGACACCGACATGGGCCCCCTGGTGTCGGCGGAGCACTTCGCACGGGTCGGCCGATATCTCGACCTGAGCAAGGAGTCCGGGGGCCGGACCCTGGCCGGGGGCGGTGCGCTGGACCGCGACGGATACTACGTGCAGCCCAGTGTGATCGCGCGGCCCGACCGGGACCATCCGATCGTCCGGGAGGAGATCTTCGGCCCGGTCGTCACGGCCCTGCCGTTCAGCGACATCGACGATCTGGCCGCGCAGGCCAATGACACCATCTACGGCCTCGCGGCCGGGGTGTGGACGCGCGACCTGTCGAAAGCGCACCGGCTGGCCAAGCGGCTGAAGGCCGGAACCGTGCACGTCAACACCTATCACGTCTTCGGCTCCGAGCTGCCTTTCGGCGGATACAAGCAGAGCGGCTGGGGCCGGGAGAAGGGCGACGCCGTGCTGGAGCAGTACCTCGAAACCAAGTCCGTCGTCGTGGCGCTGTGAAATCCGAGGATGGGCAGGCATGACCGAAATACAGACGGCCGCCGGGCCTGTCGATTCCCGTGAGCTCGGCCGGACACTCGTCCATGAGCACGTCTTCGTGCTCGGTGAGGAGTACCGGCAGAATTACCAGGACGATTGGGACGAGGACCAGAAGGTCGAGCAGGCGGTCCGCGACCTGAACGAGCTCAAGTCCCTCGGCATCGACACCATTTTGGATCCCACGGTTCTGGGGCTCGGCCGGTACATCCCGCGCATCGAGCGCATCGCCGCGCGAACGGACCTGAACATCATCGTCGCGACCGGGCTCTACACCTTCAACGACCTTCCGCACCAGTTCCTCAGCCGCGGGCCCGGCCTGCTCATCGACATCGAGGAACCGCTGACCGAACTGTTCGTCAAGGACCTGACGAAGGGGATCGGCGACACCGGCGTGCGCGCGGCCTTCCTCAAGTGCGCCATCGACGCCCAGGGTCTCACTCCCGGTGTGGAGCGCACGATGAGGGCGGTCGCGCGGGCCGGTGTCGAGACCGGGGCTCCGATCACCGTGCACACGCACGCCGGATCCGAGGCCGGACTGGTCGCGCAGCGGGTTCTCGCGGAAGAGGGCGCCGATCTGAGCCGGGTGGTGATCGGCCATGCGGGTGACAGCACCGATCTGGACTATCTCTGCCGCCTGGCGGACGCCGGTTCGCTGCTGGGTCTCGACCGTTTCGGGCTCGACGCGTTCCTGCCGCTCAAGCAGCGGATCGACACCCTCGTGGGTCTCGTTCGCCGGGGCTACGCGGAGAGCATCGTCGTCTCGCATGATGCGTCCTGCTTCATGGACTTCGTCTCGGTGGAGGAACGCCCCCAACTGGGTGAGAAATGGAACTACCGCCTTCTACCCACGGAGGTCATCCCCGCATTGCGCGAGGCGGGTGTCGCTGACCGCACCATCGAAACCATTCTCGTGGACAACCCGCGCCGGTACTTCGAGGGGGCGGGGGCATGACCGCGGCGAAGGACCGCCACCCGGCCCTGTCCGCCGCCCTCTGGCACGCGGCTCCCGACCCCGACCACTCGGACAGCACCATCGGGGACGTCCTGACCCATGCCGCCGCACGGTGGGGGGATCGGACGGCACTCGTCGAAGGTGTCGTGGGGGAGCATGGGCGGCGTTGGACCTTCGACGAACTGCTGGAGGAGTCCATCCGCGTCGCCCGGGCCCTGCTCCGGCGATTCAGTCCCGGTGAGCGCCTGGCGGTGTGGGCCGGAAACGGCCCGGAGTGGATTCACCTCGAATTCGGTGCCGCGCTCGCGGGATTGACCCTGGTCACGGTGAATCCCGCCTTCCGGCAGGCCGAACTGGCGTATGTGCTGGAGCAGTCCCGCGCGTCGGGCATCGTCGTGCAACCGCGGTACCGATCGACCGAATTGCTGCCGACGGCCCATGCCGCGCGGGCCGGCACCCAGGTGCGCGAGGTGATCTCTCTCGGGGACTGGGACGAATTCCGGGCCGCTGAGAGCAGCGCGCGCGACGGCCTGCCGTATGTCGCGCCGGAGGACCCCGCTCAGATCCAATACACCTCGGGGACCACCGGGCGGCCGAAGGGAGCGCTGCTCAGTCACCGTGGGCTCGCCGCCAACGGGCGGCGGTACGCGACCGTCACAGGCGCGCGTCCGGACGATGTGTGGATCAACCCGATGCCCCTGTTCCACACCGCGGGCTGCGGGCTGGTGACGCTCGGCGCCCTCCAGACCGGCGGCTGCCACGTGATCCCCGCCGGGTTCGACGCCGACCTCATGCTGGACCTGTTCGAAGCCGAGCGGGGCACCATCATGCTGAGCGTGCCGACCATGTTGATCCGCATGCTCGAACGGCGGGCGGACCGGCCGCGCGATGTGTCGAGCTGGCGGCTGACCACGCTCGGGGGCGCGCCCGTACCGCTCGATCTGGTCCTGCGCGCCCAGCGTGAGCTCGGGGTCGAGGTCGGCATCGGGTACGGCCAGACAGAGGCGTCGCCGTACATCACGCACACCGCCGGCGGGGATCAGGATGCGGAGACGCTGGCCACCGTGGGGCGGCCGCTGCCCGGAACCGAGGTCAAAATCATCAGCCTCGGCTCCGGTGAGGTGGCCGGGGTCGGCGAACTCGGTGAGATATGCACCCGCGGCATCTGCGTGATGACCGAGTACTTCGACAACGCCGCGGCGACCGCCGAGGCCATCGACGCCGGCGGCTGGCTGCACACCGGCGATCTGGGGACCATGGACGCGTCGGGGCTCGTCAGCGTCCAGGGCCGGCTCAAGGACATGATCATCCGCGGTGGCGAGAACATCTTCCCGCGCGAGATCGAGGACGTCCTCTACACCCACCCCGGAATCAGCCTGGTGACGGTGATCGGACTGCCGGACGCCGAATGGGGCGAAACCGTGGCCGCATTCGTGGTGGCGGCCGGCGGGGCACGGCTCACCGAGGACGAACTCGACGCCTTCTGCCGCGCCCGGCTGGCCTCCTACAAGGTTCCGCGCAGCTGGCACTTCCGGAGCGAGCTGCCGCAGACCGCGTCCGGGAAGATCCAGAAGGTGGTGCTCCGGGAGAAGTACCTGGCGGGCTAGCCCGCGAGGCGGCCGCGCAGCAGGTCCATGAGGGTCGCCTGGACGTCGGCGAACGACCGTCCGGGCTGGAGGGCGCGCCAGTCGAGCGCGACCGTCAGCACCATCCCGAACACGGCGGACGCGGCGGTGCCCGTGTCGAGGTCGGAGCGCAGGTCCCCGGCGGCGACCGCGTCGCGCAGCACGTCCGCGACGACCCCGATGGCGCGTTCCCGGATCAGCCGGGCGGTGTGCTGCCAGTCGCCGCCGGACCGCCATGTCTCGGCGATCAGCAGCCGGGCGAACGACTCGTGCTCGCCGATGTAGGCCAGTTCGGCGGCGACGACGGCCTCCAGCGCGTCCAGCGGGGCCCGGCCTCCCGCCGCGTCGCGCAGCGCGGTCGCGAGCCGGTCGACCCCGTACTCCAGCAGCGCCGCGAACAGCGCGGCCTTGCTGCCGAAGTTGTAGTAGACGGTGCCCTTGGCGACCCCGGCCCGCTCGGCGATCTGGTCGACGGTGGTCGCGGCGAGCCCGCTCTCGGCGATCAGCTCGATCGCCGCGGTGAACAGCCTCTCCCGGGTCGCGCTGCGGGCCACGTCCGCTCCTCCTAGAGTTTCAGCGCCGGATGCAGCCGCTTCATCGTCCACACCCGGTTGTGCCGGACGGCCAGGGCGGTGAGCGCGAGCCCGCCGGCCAGGAAGGCGACCAGCACCGCACAACCCTGCCATACCGCCGTCATCTCCCCGCCGCCATTGAGGCTTACGCAGAGACAAGGGCGGAGAAGGCTCCGCCCATGTCAGAGGCTTGGCTCGGCGTCATCCGTGGGCTCCTCGGCCACTGAAGCGTCCTCTTTCTTGCGGAAGTACGGCACCAGCAGGTTCGGGTCGAATGGTGCCCGCCGAGAGCGCCCCTTCGGGAGGGGAAGTACCACGATCGATGACAGAGCCGTGTCGATCGCGATCCGCTTCTGTCGGAGATCCCAGGACTTCCATTTCTCCTCGGAGAATTCCGAAAGGAAATTCTCGGTGTCCTGTTCCTGGTAGAAGTTCGCCTTGTCCGCCTCGGCATCCTTGATCTTGGTGTTCAGGTCGTCCAGCATATCGAAGATGTCCGGATTTGCGAGAGGGTCTTCTGTGAATCGGGACTTCATTTCCGTCTTCTTCTCTCTAAGCTTCCGAAGGGTTTCCTCGCCATACCATTCGGCCTTCTTTGGCTTCTTGTTCTGGTGGTTCTTCATCAGGACCTTGACGGCGATCTCCTCAATCATCAGGTCGACCCACTTCATGTTGCGCCCGATCTTGTGGCAGTTAGCCGCTGTACAGCGATAGTTGGACTGCCGGGCGGTGATGCTTCCGGTCATACGAGAAAGGCACTGCTCTCCCTCACTGTTGGTAGCACCGCAGCGCAGTAGACCTGATCCGAGGTACTTTCGCGTCTGGTCGGCGAACTCTTGTCGAGTGCGATTGGACTTCTTGGCCTTGCTCCGCTTCGGGGCGCCCCCCAGAGTCCAGAAGACCGGAGTGTCCGCGATCAGCTTCTTCCACTCTTCGGGAGTGCAAATCGTCTGCCAGCGGCCGATGACGGGCTCACCTGTGTGCCGATTCGCCACCAGCTCATCGTCGAGGATGCGATACCCGCAATTGGCGGGATTGGTGACCATGTACTTGATCGCCTCGTTAGGTGATGAGTTCACCCCGATCTTCCGGAGACGTTCGATGTGGTCTCGTTTCTCCTGGGCGCCCTTCGCAGGAAGGCTGCAGGAGGGCTCCAGCTCATTTTCGAGCTTCACGGCAGCCTCACGGCACCGGGTGATCAGCTCTCGGTGGAGTGAGCGCCACGAGGCTCCCTCCAGTCGCATGCCGATCAGATCGCGGAGGATCGGTGACTCAACCGGACATAGGACCTCATTCACCATCCGGCCCAACGCGACGTCCTTGGGGAGCCACCCGAAGCGACGGGGACCGTAGGGCGCTCCTTCGCGGGCGAGGTCTTGTGCGTTACGTGTCTTGCGCTTCTTGATCGTCCGAACCTCGATCTCGCCGAGGGCCGCCTGAAGCAGGCCCCGGATCATCTCAGCGTCGGACTGGACGTTCATGAGCTGCTTGTTGTCGTACAGGCCCAGGAAGCCAAGCTCATCAACCGTCAGAGCACGGTAGAGCCGCAGGTGGTCTTCCGGGAGCCGCGCAACCCGCTTGTCTTCCACGGCCATGAGCCCGTGGATGGGGTAACCCTCCTCGCACCGCCGGGCCCGCAGGTCCCGGATCAGGCGCAGGAATGCGGGCCGTCCAATGTCGGGGTTCGCTGCGGTGATGTGGTTGTCGGTGTAGCGGACCACTATGGCGATGTCGTGGGCCTTGGCGAAGTGATCGTTGTTGTCGTGCTGGCGGGCAACACCGATGGCGTCCCGGATGTCACGGGAGATGCGGGCGTATGACGCGGCGGGCTTGCGCCTGCCGAGCCACTCCTCGAACGTCTGGCCGTTCGCCAGTGCGGCCATGAGAGACGGGTGAAGTTCCCACTTGGACCAAGTCGCCACGGGTGCCCGCCTCTCTGGAGGTCTGTACTGCTTACAGCAGGTTACATCTAAGGTATAACCCCGCGTACAGCAGCGGGAGCAGTACGAGCCCGACGATCGCGATGCGGGTCAGCCGGTTGCGCTGGAAGCGGCGCAGCTCCAGGCCGCCCGGCGTCAACGCGGGAAGTCTCATGGGGGGATCTCCTGGCTGACTGGCTAAAGGGAAAGGCCGTGCGTGGCCAGGCCCTCGGCGGGCGCCGGGTCATGGCAGGTGGCGACGATGGTGACCCCGGTGGCCGCGATCTCGGCGAGCCGCCGCCACAGCGCCCGCTGCCGGCCGGCGTCCAGGCCCTCGTCGACGTCGTCGAGCAGCAGCAGGCCCGGCTCGCCGACCAGGCCGAGCGCGGCCCCGAGCAACTGCTCCTCCGCGGGCGCGAGTTCCGCGGCGAGCGTCCTCGGATCGAGATCGAGGCCGGCCCGCTCCAGGGCGCGGCGCCTGCGTGCCTCCCGCCCCCGGAACCTGCCGAAGACGCCCTCGCGCAGCGCGAGCGCCTCGTTCAGGTGCTCGCGGACGGTCAGTGCCGGATCGAGCTCGGTCACCCCCGGGACGATGCCGAGCGCCGCCACCTGCTGGATCTCCGCGAGCCCGGTGAATCCGCCGACCGCGACCGTGCCCTCGGCGGGCCGCATGCGTCCGCCGAGGGTGAGGAGCAGCGCGGTCCGCCCGGTCCCCGCGATGCCGCTGACGGCGACCAGCGCGCCGCCCGCAACGTCGAGCTCGACCTCGCGGAACACCCATCCGCGGGCCCCGCGCACGCCGAGGCCCCGCGCCCGTACGCTCGCGCCCCGCGACGCCCCGGAAGGAGCCTTTCCCGGTGCCGGCGGCTTCGCCGCGGACGGGGAAGGCGGGCCCGCGGCTCCGGGACGGCCCCCGCCAGTCCCGGAGCCGGCCCGGCCGGGTCCGGAGACGGCCGCGGCGGTCCCCCCGGCCGCGGCGGCCGTCCCCGGAGTCTGCTGCTCGGGGGTCATCGCGATCCTTCGGGAGAAATTTGAACTGACTGGTCAGTGCAAATCTAGCTCCGCCGAAGCCGCGAACCCGCCGAGACGGTGACATCGGACACGTGACCGCCACATCCCAGGTCACACGGGTTCGGCACAGTGACTTCGGTCACATCGCCGCGCCGGTGTGCGGCGGGTGCGCTCGCCGCGGCCGGCAGCGCCACCGGGCCGGGCCGCCGGGCCGCCGCACCCTCACCGGGTGAGATCATTTTCCGGCGGTACGCGACGACGAGAGGCCGGTGAACCGTGGAACCACTGCGTCCGGAGGATCCTGTCGAGATCGGCGGCTACCCCCTGCTGGGACGCCTCGGCGCGGGCGGCATGGGGCAGGTCTACCTCGGGGTCACCGGCGCCGGGCGGCACATCGCCCTCAAGGTGATCCGCGAGGACTTCGAGGGGCCGCAGGCGCTCGCCCGGTTCCGGCGGGAAGTCGCGACCGTCGAGCGGGTGCGCAGCCGGTTCGCCGCCGCGATGGTCGGCGCCGGGCTGGACGCGCCGCCGTACTGGCTGGCCACCGAGTACGTCCCCGGCCCGACGCTCCGGCAGGCCGTCGCCCGGTCCGGGCCGCTTCCCGCCGGCACCTGCCTCCGGCTGCTCACCGCGCTGGCACAGGGGCTGCTGGAGATCCACCGGCAGGGCGTCCAGCACCGCGACCTCAAACCGGGCAACGTGATCCTCGCCCCGGACGGGCCCCGGCTGATCGACTTCGGCATCGCGCGCGGCGAGGACCAGACGCAGATCACCCAGACGGGGGCGTGGAACGGCACCCCCGGCTACGTCGCGCCCGAGGCCGTCCGCGAGCAGCAGCCCGTTCCCGCGTCGGACGTGTTCTCCCTCGCCGGCACGGTCGCCTACGCCGCCACGGGGCGCCCGCCGTTCGGCGGCGGCCGCCTGGAGGCCATCATCCACCGCACCCTCACCGGCGAGATCGACCTGGACGGGGTCGACCCGCGGCTCGCCGGGCTCGTCCGGCAGTGCGCCGAGAAGGAGGCGGAGGCCCGGATCACGCTGGAGCGGCTGCTCGAACACGCCGCGGACTCGGTCCCCCTCGCCGCGGACCCGGCCTACCGGCGGCTGGTCGGCGTCCCGCAGCCGGTGCCCGCCGGCGTCGCGGACGCGGTCGCGTCCGGTCTCGTCCCGCTGGAGCGCACCAGGACCGTGCCCGGCGGGGCGCGCGGACGGTCGCGCGCCGCCGTCATCGCGGCGGGCGCCGGGGTGGCCGCCGTCGTCCTGGCCACCGCCGTCGTGGTGCGGGTCGCCCTCAACGACGACGACCCGGGCGGCGCGCTCGGCGCCACCGGCTCGCCCGGCTCTACCGGCGGGAACGGCACCCGAGGCGGCCAGGGCGCGAACGGCGGCTCGTCCGCGACGCCGGGCGGCGCGCAGGCCGGGCGGACTCCCGGCCCTGACGGCCGCCCGCCGGACGTGATCCTGGTGAAGGAGCCCACCGCGAGCTTCCGCGAAGTGGCGTACTCCGAGAAGGATTTCACCTGCCTGCCCGCGGTCCGCCCCGAAGACCAGAAGCTCGCCGGCCAGTTGCAGGTCTCGGCGCCGCGCCGGCCGTACACGGGGAAATCCGTCCGGCTCGGCATGCGGTTCAAGTGGGAGAGCCCGTCCGGCTACTACCTGGCCGCCCAGGTCCGGCCGCCGGGGCCGTACGGCAGCGCCGGGCCCGGTTGGGTGCAGAGCAAACCGCATCTGTACCCGCCGGGCTCCGGCGGGCTGGACCTCACCTTCCCGGCCGACTTCAGGTGGGACGGCTCGGGCGCCGGGGCCGCCACGGAGCTGCGGTCCGGCGTCTGGACGGTCGTCTGGATGCACGTCCACCCGAACGGCGACGCGTACTACATGGGCTGCGACGGTTTCACGGTCGTGTGATCAGCGGACGGCGATGACCGCCGAGCCATGGCCGAAGAGGCCCTGGTTGACGGCGATGCCGGCCCGCGCGCCCTCGACCTGGCGGCCTTCGGCCCGGCCGCGCAGCTGCCAGGTCAGCTCGCACACCTGCGCGATCGCCTGCGCCGGGATCGCCTCGCCGAAGGACGCGAGCCCGCCGCTCGGGTTGACCGGGACGCGCCCGCCGAGCGCGGTGGCGCCGGATCGCAGCAGCTCCTCGGCGCCGCCCCGCTCGCACAGGCCGATGTCCTCGTACCAGTCGAGTTCGAGGGCCGTGGACAGGTCGTACACCTCGGCGAGCGACAGGTCCTCGGGGCCGAGGCCCGCCTCCTCGTAGGCGGCGTGCGCGATCGCGGAGCGGAACGGACGTTCGGGTTCCGGCACCGCCATCGCCGAATCGGTCGCGAAGTCGGGCAGGTCCACGACGGTCTTCGGGAACGTCGGCGTCACCGTCGAGATCGCCGGGATGCGCACCGGGTCGGCGGCGCCGTGCCGCCGCGCGAACTCCATCGACGTCAGGACGAGCGCGGCGCCGCCGTCACTGGTCGCGCAGATGTCCAGCAGCCGCAGCGGGTCGGCGACCACGGCGGACTCCCGCACATCCGCCAGGGTCACCTCCTTGCGGTACCGGGCGTACGGGTTCGACAGCCCGTGCCGCGCGTTCTTCACCTTCACGGCGGCGAAGTCGTCCAGCGTCGCCCCGTACATGGCCATGCGGCGGCGCGCGTACAGGGCGAAGTAGATCGGGTTGGTCGCGCCCAGGAGGCGGAACCGCAGCCAGTCGGGATCGTCCGGCCGGTCACCGCCGACGGGTTTGAAGAACCCCTTCGGCGCGGCGTCGGCGCCCACGACCAGCGCGACATCGCACAGCCCCGCGAGGATCTGCGCGCGTGCCGTGTTGATGGCCTGCGCCCCGGAGGCACACGCCGCGTAGCAGCTCGACACCCGTGCGCCCGACCAGCCGAGCGCCTGCGCGAACGTCGCGCCCGCGATGAACCCCGGATACCCGTTCCGGATGGTGTCGGCGCCCGACACGTACTGGACGTCCGTCCAGGAGAGCCCGGCGTCGGCGAGCGCCGCCCGCGCCGCCGCGAGCCCGTACTCGACGAAGTTGCGTCCCCACTTGCCCCACGGGTGCATCCCCGCCCCGAGAACAGCGATCTCGCGCGTCATCGCACGGGCCTCCACATCCAGACCGTGTATTCGGCTTCGTCGTCTTCGTAGAGGGTGCCTTCGGTCAGTTCGACCTCCATGCCGACCTCCAGGTCGTCGACGGTGTGGCCGGGGGCGACCTGGCCGAGGACGACCATGCGTTCGGCCTCCAGTTCGACGGCGGCGACCGCGTAGGGGACGAACGGGTCGGGGGAGACGTACGGGGGCGGCGGCTTGTAGCGGGAGTCGGCGTACGACCAGATGCGCCCGCGCCCGGACAGGGCGTACGGCTCCAGCTCCGAGCCGTCCTTCGGTCCCGTGCATACGGGGTTGCGGCACGCCAGCTCGTTGCGCGGGAAGTACGGCGTTCCGCACGACGAGCAGCGGGTGCCCAGCAGCCGGACGTCGCCGTCCGCGGTGGTGAACCAGCCCTCGACGGCGGGACGACGCTCCTTGGTCGTGGTCACGCGGCCCCTCCTCGTGTCGTCTCGGCGCAGCGTAACAACCAAACGATCGTTAGAAAGAATGCGGGTCCGATGAGCGGGACGGCCGTTGCCCGGGGCAGCTAACTGACTCGTCAGTCACTTCGCTACAGTGAACCGAGTCGGATTCTGCCCATGCCGCCCACAGGGGTGCGAGCAGGTAGGGAGCGTGCGGATGCGGACTGGTCTTGAGGGAAGGACGGCCCTGATCACCGGGGCGTCGCGGGGCATCGGGAAGGCGATCGCGATGGCGTTCGCCGCCGAGGGCGCCAATGTGGTGATCTCGTCCCGCAGGCAGGAGGCGCTCGACGAGGTCGCGAAGGAGATCGGCGCGGCGCACCCCGGGGCGGGCGTGCTGGCGAAGGCGGCGCACGTGGGGGACGCCGAGCAGGCCGCCGCGTGCGTGGACGCGGCCGCCGCCGAGTTCGGCCGCCTCGACATCCTGGTCAACAACGCCGGGACGAACCCCTACTTCGGCCCGATGGCCGACATCGAGCCCGCCGCCGCCGCGAAGATCGTCGAGATCAACCAGTTCGCGGTCGTCCAGTGGACGCGGCTCGCGCTGCGCGCGTCGCTCGCCGAGCACGGCGGCACCATCATCAACATCGCGTCGGTCGGCGGCCTGGTCACCGAGCACGGCATCGGCTACTACAACGCCTCGAAGGCCGCGGTGATCCACCTGAGCCGGCAGTTCGCGATGGAGCTGGCGCCCAGGGTGCGGGTGAACTGCATCGCGCCCGGACTGGTCAAGACGCACCTCGCCCGCGCGCTGTGGGAGAACAACGAGGCGGAGATCAGCAAGTACATGCCGCTCGGCCGCATCGGCGAGCCCGAGGACATCGCGAACGCGGCCGTGTTCCTCGCGGGCGACGCCTCGTCCTGGATGACGGGGCAGACCCTCGTCGTGGACGGCGGCGCCACCATCCGCCCGTCGATCGCCTAGGAGGCCGCATGTCACGCTGGGGACTGACCATCCCGCTGGCCGGGCTGCCGCTGGCCGAGCACCGCGAGATCGTCGCCGGGCTGTCCGGGCTCGGCTACACCGACGCCTGGTCCGCCGAGACGAACGGGACCGACGCGTTCACCCCGCTGGCGCTCGCCTCCCAATGGGGCCCGGAACTGCGGCTCGGCCCCGCGATCGTGCCGGTCTACACGCGCGGGCCCGCGCTGCTCGCCCAGCACGCCGCGACGCTCGCCGGCCTCGCGCCCGGACGCTTCGTGCTCGGCATCGGCACCTCCTCCGACACGATCGTGGAGCGCTGGAACGCGATCCCGTTCCAGGAGCCGTACAAGCGCGTCCGTGACACGCTGCGGTTCCTGCGCAAGGCGCTCGCGGGGGAGAAGGTGAAGGAGGAGTACGACACCTTCGCCGTCAAGGGCTTCAAGCTGGACAACGCGCCCGCGACGCCGCCGCCGATCGTCCTCGCGGCGCTGCGCCCCGGCATGCTGCGGCTCGCCGCGCGGGAGGCCGACGGCGCGATCACGAACTGGCTGGCGCCGAAGGACGTCCGGACGGTCCGCGGCGCGCTGGGCGACGAGCCCGAGCTGATCGCGCGGCTGTTCGTCTGCCCGACGGCCGACGCGCGGGAGGCCCGCGCGATCGGCCGCTGGATGATCGCCGCGTACCTGACGGTCCCGGTCTACCGGGCCTTCCACGAGTGGCTCGGACGCGGCGAGGCGCTGCGCCCGATGAACGAGGCGTGGGCGGCCGGCGACCGGAAGAAGGCCCTGGAGGTCATCCCGGACGAGGTCGTCGACGACCTGATCGTGCACGGTCCGCCCGAGGTGTGCCGGGCCCGCGTCCGCGAGTACGTGGACAACGGGCTCACCACGCCCGTCCTCGCCATCGTGCCCGGTGGCGGTCTCTCGCAGGCGGCGGCGGTGCGGGCGCTGGCCCCGAACGCGGACTGACACCTCGCGGTCACGTCTCGATGTTTGCCCGTCCGGCGAGCGGGGAGGGTGGGGCAGATCCGACACGCTAACGACAGAGACGTGAGGAGCTGATCGTGCTCACCCTGACCGACGGTGCCGTGCAGGTCATACGCACTGTGACCGCGAACCCGGAGCTTCCGCCCGAGACCGGCATCCGCATCGAGTCCGGGCTCGACGGCTCGGACGCCCTGCGGCTCTCGGTCGCCCCCGCGCCCGAGGCCGGCGACCAGATCGTCGAGGAGGAGGGCGCCAAGGTGTACCTGGAGCCCACGGTCGCCGAGATGCTCGACGACAAGACCCTCGACGCGCAGGTCGACCCGCAGGGCGACGTGGCGTTCACCATCGCCGAGGGGACCGGAGGGGCCCCTACCTGACGTGAGGACGAAGCCGGGGCGCGCCGACCGGGCCGCCCCGGCTTCGGTGTTCCGGGCCTCGGCGCATGGCCGTGACGGGGCCGTGCCGGCGTCAGCGCATGGCCATGACGACGGCGACCACGGCGAACACGAACGCCGCCGTGGTGAGGACCAGGAAGGCGCCGATCACCGCGCAGGCCACGCCGCGCGGCTGGTCGCGCCAGGTTCCGTGGCGTTCGCGCACCCGCCGGTCCAGTTCTTCCCGGGACGGCCGTCCCCCGTCCGGGGGGTCGGGCGAGGGCGGGGTCGTCACGCCCGCCAGTCTGGCAGACCGCTCACTTGGGGAAGGACGGATGCGGGCCGGGGACGATGGGCCGGGGTGGTCGATGGGCCGCGGTGGCCGCCGTGAAAAAATCGTCGGATGCGTCTCACCAAGCTCGGGCACGCATGTGTCCAGATCACCAGGGACGACCGCACGATCCTCATCGACCCCGGCACGTTCAGCGAGGCGTCCGGCGCGCTCGCCACCGCCGACGCGGTCCTGATCACCCACGAGCACTTCGACCACTTCGACGCCGACGCGCTCCGCGCCGCGATGGCCGCCCGCCCGGCCCTGGAGGTGTGGACGTCCCGCGCCGTCGCCGGGAACCTCGCCGACCTCGGCGGGCGCGTCCACCAGGTCGGACACGGCGACGCCGTCACCATCGCCGGCTTCGACGTCCACGTCTACGGCGAGGACCACGAGCTCATGCACCCCGACCTGCCGCCCGTCCCGAACGTCGGCTTCCTCGTGGACGGCGAAGTCTTCCACCCGGGCGACACGCTGACCGTCCCGTCCGAGCCCGTCCCGACGCTGTGCCTGCCCGGCAACGCCCCCTGGATGCGCGCGCTCGACCTCTACACCTACACACGCGAAGTCCGCCCGGAACGCGCCTTCGCCATCCACGACGGCCTCCTCAACGACATCGGCCTGAGCGTCATGGAGCGAGTCCTGACGAGCGCGGGCGAAGAACTGGGCAGGGAATTCCGCCGCCTGACCCCCGGTACCTCAGTAGAGCTGGCCACGAAGTGAACCGATCCCCCCAGCACGCTGCTCCAGAGGCCGGGACCGCGGTACCGCCGGCGGCCGAGCCGCTGGACGGGGAGGGGCGCGTCGCCACTCCCCGCTCCATTCAGGCCGTGTTCTTCGACATCGGGGAAACCCTCATCAGCGAAGGCGAGATCTACGGGCGCTGGGCCGATTGGCTGGGTGTGCCCAGGCACACGTTCCTCACCAAGCTGGGCGCGCTGCTCGCGACCGGCGGCGACCACATGGACGTCTTGGAGTACTTCCGTCCGGGGTTCGACCTGGCCGAGGAGGAGCGGCGCCGCGCGGAGGCGGGCGTGCCGAACGGGTTCGGGCCGCAGGACCTGTATCCGGACGCGCGGGCGTGCCTGTCCGGACTGCGCGACCAGGGGCTCTACGTCGGGATCGCGGGCAACCAGCCGGTCGAGGCGGCCGCGCAGATGGCGGCGCTCGGCCTGGACGCGGACGTGGTCGGCATCTCCGACGTGTGGGGCGTCCGCAAGCCGTCCCACGAGTTCTTCGAGCGCTGCGCCCAGCTCGCGGACGCGCTGCCCGAGCACGTCCTGTACGTGGGGGACCGCATCGACAACGACGTCCGGCCCGCGCTGGAGTTCGGGATGCGGGTGGCCTTCCTGCGCCGCGGTCCCTGGGGGCACATCCAGGAGGACGACGACGCGCTCCGCGACTGCCTGTTCGTCCTGGACGACCTGGCCGGCCTCCCCCATCTCGTCGCCGAGCACAACGGCCCCTAAGGGACGACCCCTAATCCCACGGTATGGGGAAAGGACAGGACCAATGGCGGATGTGAGGTGCTCTGTCCGGTTTGTAGCGTGAGGAACGTGGCCGCGGGAACCCGCGGCCGTGTTCACCGCCCGACGAATCGGGGAGAGAAGATCCCATGAACGGCCTTTACCGTCCGCGTGATGACCGGGTCATCGCGGGTGTCTGCGCCGGCCTCGCGCGCCGGTTCGGCATGACCCCGTGGACCGTCCGGCTCCTGTTCCTGCTGTCGTGCCTGCTCCCGGGGCCACAGTTCGTGGTCTACCTGGTGCTGTGGGTCATGATGCCGAACGAGGACCGCCACATGGCGGGGGCCCGCTAGCTCAAGATCACCGATTGTGCTCGACCGGGCCCGCCCTTGGGTGTTAGATCGGGGCACTACCATCGGACCTTTTCGCCGTCCGGGTCGCGGGGGACCGCGGGGGACGCAGGGGTCCGCCCCGCCGTGGGAAGGGAAGGAGCCGCGGTGCCTGACGAGGCCCGGGGTCCCGGCCGGCCCGGCCGGCCCGACGACGGAGCCGCCGCGCGCGAGGCCGAGCACGCGGCCCGGCTGCTGGGGTACCTGCGCGACCTGGCGCGGGCCCGGCGGCGCCCGTCCCGGGATCTGGCCGACCACGACCACGTCCACTGGCTGGCCGATCTGCCCGGCGACGTCTACGTGGAGGCGGACGCCGGGCCCGGCGACGTCCTGTTCAGCGTCCCCGTCATCCCGCTCACGCCGCCCGTCGTGCTGGACGAGTTCGACGGGTGGCTCGCCCTCCGCAACTGGTACCGCATCCTGCGGGAGCTGTCCGGGCAGGAGGCCGTGCTGGCGACGGGCCTGCTGTCGTGGCGTCCGGCGGTCCACGACCATCTGCTGAGCACGCCCGTCCGGATCGTGGTGGACGACCGGACCGAGCGCATCGACGTCGTCCTCACCGGGCACACGAGCCTGCGCGACCGCGAACTGCTGTCCGGGCATCCGGGGTTCCGGCCCGCCCCCTGGCTCGCGGACGCGGTGCAGGCCGGGCAGGCGTTCGGGCTGAACCCCTCGGTCGGGGACGTCCTGCGCAAATGGAGCCAGGCCGCGCTCACCGGCCCCGCCGACTACCGCGAGGACTGGGCGCCCGACACCGACACCTCCGCATCCAGCCCGCGCATCCGGCTCGCGCCCGCCCTCGTCGTCCGCCCGCCGGGCCGTGCCGCCACCGCCGACCATCACGCGAGGCTGCTGACCCTGCTGCCGCACGGTGTCCCGGACGGCCTGGCACGGCTCGTGTCACCGTCCAGGAAACCGCAGGTCATGCACATTCCGGAGCGGACGCCGGACACCGTCCCCGACCTGCTCGCCGGGCTGCTCGCCCGCGGGCACCGGGTGCTCGTCGCCACCTCCGGCCCGGCCGCGTCCGCCGCGCTCCGCGCCGCCCTCCCGCGCGGCCTGGCCACCCTGACGGCCATCGACCCGCCCACGGCGGCCCGGGTCCTGGAGGCGATCCGCGCCGCCGGAACCCCCGACCTGACCGCGCCGACCGAGCGGGAGAAGGCCGCCGCCGAGCGCGTCGCCGACCTCACCGCACGCCTGCGCGCGGGCGCCGAGCAGCCCGAACGCCCACCCGACCGGCGCGCCGACGCGCCCGAGCTGTCGTGGCTGCCCGTCCGTCCGGACCTGCCGCCGGCTCCGCCGATCTCCCGCTCCGAGGCCGCGGAACTCGTCGTCCTCCTCGCCGAGGAGAGCCCGGAGCGCAAGGCCCGCGCCAAGCAGCGGGACGTCGACCCGGGCGCGCTGCCGAGCGCCGCCTACGTCCACACCCTGATCGACGCGGAGGCCGCCGCCGCCGAACGGGCCGAACGCTCCAAGACGCTCCTGTCCGAGCGGCTGCTCGACAGCGACGCCACCCTCCTCGCCCGCCTGGACGGCGACGCGTCCATCGTCGCCGCCGCGCTCCACGACCTCGGCCTGGACGGCCATCCGGGCGGCTGGAACCCCGCCGACCTCGCCGTCCGCGCGTTCAGCGACGCCCTCGCCGAACGCCGTCCGCTCATCTGGTCGCGCGTCGCGGAGATGACGTCCCGCGCCCGATGGGCCGAACGCGCCCTCACCGAACTCGGCGCCCACCGCATCGAACTGCCCGCCGACGCCGACCTGCGCGGCATGGCCGCCGCCGCCCAGGACCTTCGCGCCTACCTGGCCGACGGCGGCACCCTGAAACGCGGACCCCTCCGCCCCGCCGCCCAGCGCCAGGCCGAATCCCTCCTCGCCACCGTGACCGTGGACGGGGCCGTGCCCACCACGCCCGACCTGCTCGGCGTCCTCCACACCGACCTCATGGTGCGGATCACCTGCCGGGAACTCCAGTACGTGTGGGAGGCCGCCGGCATCTCCTTCCCCGCGGACCTCCCGCCCGCCGAACGCGTCGCCCGGTTCGTCCGCGCCCACGCCCGCCTCGCCCGCATCGGCGAGGCGATGCGCGCCGTCGACTCGACGCGCCAGATCCTCGGCCGGCACGGTATCGGCGTCCCGCTCGGCCACCCCGTCCAGTGGCACGCCTACGCCGCCGCCCTCCGCAGCGCCCTGGAGAGCCTCGGTGTCGGCCGCGCCACCGCCGACCTCGACGCCCTCCGCGATTCGATCGGCCCGGCCGACGACGATCCCTCCGAACTGCGCGCCGCCGTGGCCGCCATCGACGCCCGCGACGCCGCCGCCTACGGCCGTGCCCTCGGCGCCCTGGCCGAGGCCCGCCGCGAACGCTCCCTGCAGATCCGCTGCGAGGAACTCCTCGCCCGTGTCCGCGCCGTCCACCCGGACCTCGCCAACCTCATGGTCGCCACCGACGGCGACGAGTCCTGGCACGCCCGCACCCGCCACTGGGACGACGCCTGGGCCTGGGCCCGCCGCGCCGCCACCGCGGCCGCCCCGCCCCCGGCCGACCGCCTGCGCGCCGAACTGGCCGCCGCCGAGGAGGAACTGCGCGCCGCCCGCGCCGACCTCACCACCGCCCGAGCCTGGACGACCGCCGCCGTCCTCGCCGACGTCCCCGCCTGGATCCTCCCGCTCTGGCGCATCCCGGACGCCCTTCCGCCGGCCCCGGACTCGTTCGACGTCGTCATCGTGGACGGCGAGCACGGGGCCGGCGCCGAGGCCCTCTTCATCCTGTGGCAGGCACCCCGGGCCATCTTGGTCGGCCCGGCCGGCCCGGAACTCCCGCCCCCCGAGGGCCCGCCCCCCACCACCCGGCTCCCGGCCCACCTGCACGAGGCGATAACACCCACGGCCTCCCTTTTCGCGGCCCTGACCGGTCCTGCCGCGGACCACGACCGCCCTTCGGACAAACCGGCCCCAAGCTCACCTCGCCCCGCCCAGCCGCGTCCGGAAGCGCCCGGTCCGGGCACCCCGGACGAGGAAGCGGACACTCCCGGCCCGGTGAGCCGCGAGCCGCGCGTCCCCAAACCGGCTACAGGCGCGGTGCAGCCGCAGCCCCCCGGGCCCGGCAGCCCGGGGGAGGACGCCTCCGGCCGCGGGCCGCGGATTCCGGATCGGCGGCCGGGTGTCCCGCCTCGGCGGCTGGACGCCCCCCATATCCCCGGCTGGGAGCCGGGCGGGTCACCTCCCCGCCCCGGCGCCGGCGGGAACGGGACCGGGGGTGAGCCGCCTGCGGCGCCCCGGCGTCCGGGAAGCGGCGAGCAGGGGGAGCGTGGCCCGGCGCAGAGAACGGGAGCCGCGAACGTTCCGCCGCGCAGGCTGGACGCGCCGCGGCTTGAGCCGCGCGGCCCCGAAGCGGGGCGGGAGACGCCGCCCGGGCGTGCGGAGGCGGGTCCGCCGCCACGGCGGCTGGACGCCGGGGGACAGGACCCGCGCCGTCCCGAAGCGGAGCGCAGGCCACCGGCCGCGCAGCCGGACATCCCCGCCGTCTGGGGCAGGCCCGGCTCCCGGCCGGAGCCGCCGCCCTCGCCCGAACCGGAGGAGGCGCCACCCTGGCCCGAACCGGAGGAGGCACCGGCGGGACCCGAACCGGAGGAGGCGCCGGCGGGGCCCGCGAAGGTCCGGCGCGGCCAGTCGATCGTCGGCTACAAGCGGTCCGAGCTCGTGGAGATCGTCGGGCACATCGCCGAGCGCGAGCCGGACCTCACCGACGAGCAGCTCATCGAGCTGGTCGCGCGCCTTCTCGGCTGCCCGGAGGACGAGGCCCTCCTCGTCGGTGCCCGGCTCCGCTACGCCGTGACGGCGTACCGGGAACAGCCCGAGTAACGGTCACCCGGCGGACTCGCGGTGTGCCCGATGGGCTTCATCGACCACAAGCGGGGCCCTGGCCCCGCGTCCTCGCCGCTCTCGGTCCGCTCTCACCGCGGTCCGCACCCGTCGGAGAGTGCGGGGAGAGTGCGGCGAGAGATCGCGTTCTTAGCATCCGTCCCAGCCATGACGCGAGTCACATCGGATGGGAGGAGCCAGCGATGTCGGGACTTCACGGCACGCGGGCGACGGTCGTCGGCGCCGGGCCTGTCGCCTGCCTGGTAGCGATCGAACTGCGTGAACGCGGGTTCGAGGTGAGTCTCTACGAGCGCGGACCGGACATCCGCCAGGTAACGGGAGTCCGCGGCCACTCGTTCAACCTGACCCTGACCAAGCGCGGCCTCGACTCACTGGAGCCGGATCTGGTCGAGCTGCTCTACCGCAACGGCATCCCGCTGCCGCAGCGGGTGATCCACCATGCCGACGGCTCGATCTCCTACCAGCCCTACAGCGTCGATCCCGACCACCACCTCCTGTCGATCCCGCGCGTCCTGCTGCACCGGGCGCTGCTGGACGAGGCCGAGCGCCGCGGCGCCCGGCTGTTCTTCCGGCACGAGTGCGTGGCGGCGGACCCGGTCACCGGCGGCGCCATGTTCGTGGCCGGCGGCGCGAGCCTCACCCGGACCGAGGCGGACCTGCTCATCGGCTGCGACGGGGCCAACAGCACCGTACGGCACGAGATGTCGCGGCGCGGGGCCCGGATGCGGCTCTCCCAGGAGTACGTGCACGACGGCTTCGTGGAGATCCTGGTGCCCGCCGCGCCCGGCGGCGGGCACTGCCTGCTGGAGCGGCTGCGCGACCCGACGCGCCCGGAAAGCCTGCGCCACGGGCTGCACGTGTGGCCACGCGGGGAGTTCATGCTGCTCGCCCAGCCCAATATCGACGGCACGTACACCGCGGGACTGTGGATGCCCTGGGAACCGGGGGACCGCACGCACCCGTGCTGGGACATGCTGCGTACGCCGGCCGACGTGCACGCGCTGTTCCGCGAGCACTTCGCCGACCTGGCGGACCTGGCGCCGTCCTACGCCGACGACGTGCTCAAGGCCCCGCCGGCCCCGCTCAAGACCGTCCGCTGCGGCCCGTACCACCATGGCCGGGCGGTACTGTTCGGCGATTCCGCGCACACGCTGGTGCCGTTCTTCGGACAGGGCATCAACTGCAGCTTCGAGGACGTCCGCACGTTCTTCGCCATTCTCGACCGCAACCTGGCCGACCGGGAACCGGAGGAGGCGGTCGCGGCGACGCTGCCCGAGTACACAGAGCGGCGCCGGCCCGCGGGCGAGACCATCGCCGACCTGTCGCTGGCGATGGCCGCCGAGCTCAAACAGCACAGCGACGACGCCGCCTTCCACACGCGCAAGCGGCTGGAAAAGCGCCTGCACCAACGACACCCGGACCTGTACGTGCCGCTGTACCAGGCCATCGCGTTCACCGGCACGCCCTACCACGAGGTGGTGGCCAGGCACGAGCGCCACCGTGCGGTGCTCGACGACCTGTGCCGCCGGTACGACCCGGCCACCCAGGAGGAGCTGATCGTCGCCCAGTACGCCGCGGCGGTCGGCGCGGACGCCCCGGGCGACGACGCTCGCGGGTGTACGGGCGCGCAGGCCGCGGGGGCCGGCGGCGAACTGGAGCTGTCCCCGGCCGAGCAGCGGGACCTGCTGGAGGCGGTTTCGGCGCGGCTCGCCGACTACCACGAGGAGCTGGCCAAACGGAACTTTCCCGCCTCCTACCCCGGTGCCCGCTCCGCCTCCGGCGGCGTTCCGGACCTGACGCGGCGGCTGCCGCCGCGTACCGGGACGCCGCTGGAGGCGCTGCTGGACGAGGTGTTCGAGGAGGCCATGCCCAGCGGCATGATGCACGCCCACCCCGGGTTCCTGGCGCACGTGCCCTCGGGCGGGCTGTTCCAGGCCGCCGTCGGGGAGTTCGTGACGCGCAGCCTCAACCGGTTCGCCGGGGCGTGGGCCGCCGCACCCGGGTTCGCCCGCATCGAGGCCGACGTGATCGGCTGGTTCTGCTCGGCCCTGGGGTACGGCGAGGGGTCCTTCGGCTACCTCACCACCGGCGGCTCGATCGCGAACTTCATGGCGCTGCGCTGCGCCCTGGAACGGGTGCCCGAAGGACGCCGGCACGAGGCCACGGTGTACGTGTCCGAACAGGGGCACTTCTCGGTGAGCAAGGCGGCGCGGCTGGCGGGGATCGCCTCGTCGCGGGTGCGCGCGGTCCCCACCGACGGCGCGTACCGCATGGACATGCGGCGGCTGCGCGAGATGCTCGCGCGTGACCTGCGGGAGGGCGCGCCGCCCGGGTGCGTGGTCGCCACCGCGGGGACCACCAACACCGGCGCGGTCGACGACCTGCGCGCGGCGGCGCGGCTGTGCCGCGAGCACGGAGTCTGGCTGCACGTCGACGCCTGCTTCGGCGGCTTCTTCCGGCTCACCGGGCGCGGCCGGGCGCTGCTGGCGGGCATCGAGGCCGCCGACTCGATCGCGGTCGACGCGCACAAGTCGCTGTTCCTGCCGCACGGCAGCTCGGCGCTGCTCGTACGGGACAAGGCCGCGCTCAAGGCGGCGTTCGCCGTCCCCGCCGCGGCCTACATCCCGGAGCTGTCCGACGACGAGGAGCGGGCCGACTTCATGGACTACGGCCCGGAGGTGACCCGGGAGTTCCGCGGCCTGACCGCCTGGCTGCCCATCCGCATGCACGGCATCGAGGCGTTCGAACGGTGCCTGGACCGCCGGATGGAGCTGGCCGACGAGCTGGCCGCGCGGCTGGCGGCGGTGGACGGGGTGGAGGTGGTCCCGCGCGGCGCACCGCACCTGCCGACCGTGGCGTTCCGAATACGCGCCGAGGACCCGGCCGAGGCCGACCTGAACACCGAACGGCTGTGCGAACGGATCTGCGCACGCGGCAACGTCTACGTGGCCACGACGACGCTGCCCCGTGAGGGACGGGTGGTGCGCGCCTGCATCATGCATCACCGGACCGACGAGTTGGTGATCGACCAGTTCATGGTGGAAGTGCAGTGGGCCCTGCGGGGGCTCGGCATGGAGGTCGGGAAACGATGACGACCACGACCGCGCGGCGGCTCCCCCCGGGCCCGGACTCCCCGGCGGCGCAGCAGCTGGCCGCCTTCGAACGCGACCCGTTCGGCTGCGTCGAGGAGATGAGGCGCCGCTACGGCGACCTGTTCACCCTGCGGCTCGGCGGGCTGGGCAACGAGGACCTGGTGGACGTGGAGCACAACGGCGCGTGGGTCTTCCTGACCCGCCCGCACCAGTTGCGGGTCATGTACGGCTCGGACGGCTCCACCAGCGGCGCGCTGGCGAACAAGCTGTTCTTCGGCACCGAGGAGGAGTCCGTCGGCTACATCGACGGCGCCCTGCACCGGCGCCGGCGGGCGCAACTCCATCCGGCCTTCAGCGGCGGCCGCGACTACGCCGCCATCGTCGCCGCGGCCGTGGACGACCACGTCGCTCGCTGGCCGCGCGGGAAGACGCTCGACCTGTTCCGGGCGTTGCAGGCGCTCACCGGCGACATCATCGTCGAGGTCGTCTGCGGGGCGATGGCCCCCGCCGACAAGGCGGAGCTGTCGCGGCTGCTTCCGCCGATGGAGGACGCCACCAACGGACGCGAGGAGATCCTCGCCGCCGACCGGGTCATCCGGGAGTTCGTCGACCGGCGGCTGCCCGGCCACCTGGAGCGATGCACCGAGCAGGGACGCGAGGACGTGTTCGCCGCGCTGCTGCGGCACGCCGCCGAGGGCGACGAGGCCCTGACCGACGAGGTCGTGCGGGACGAGGTGTTCAGCCTGCTCTACACCGGGTTCTCCACCACCGCCAACACCCTGGCGTGGACGTTCCTGCACGTGCTGCACGACGAGCGGGTGCGCGGGGAACTGGAACGCGAGCTCGGCGACCGGTTCCGGGCCCGGCCGCTGAACGCGGCCGGCTTCCGCGACCTGGACTACGCCGAGGCGACGATCACCGAGGCGCTGCGGCTGCACCCGGTGTCGGCGCTGAACGGCGTGCGGATGGTGACCGCGCCCCTGCCGCTCGACGGCCACCTGATCCCGCCGGGCACGGTCCTGGTGCACTGCGCACACCTGCTTCAACGCGATCCGGCCTGCTACCCGGACCCGCTGGTGTTCCGGCCGGAGCGGTTCGCCGGCACCACGGCCGACCCGTACCTCTTCGGCGCCTTCGGCGGTGGCGCGCGCACCTGCGTCGGCCGCGGCTACGCGCGGGCGGTGATGCGGATGATTCTGGCCCTCGTCCTGTCCTCGGTGAACCTGGAAGCGGTCGAACAGATCCCGCCCGCCGGCCGGCAGGGCATCTTCATGGCCCCGGCGCGGACGCTCTGCCGGGTGGAGGAGCGGTGACCATGCCGCACATGCGCCCGGCGACCACCGCCGACCCCGTCCCGGGGCGGGTCAAGGCCGATGAGCTGGCACGGCGGTACCGGATGGTGCCGGTGTACCGGGAGTTCCCGGCCGACGCGCTGACCCCGGTCACGGCCTTCGCCCGGCTCTGCGGCCCTGGCGACACCGGGTTCCTGCTGGAGAGCGTCCCCATCGGCGGTGACGTGGGCCGCTACTCCTACCTGGGCTACCGCCCCAGGCCGGTGGAGCTGCCCGGCGGGGACCCGCTGCCGGTGCTGGCCCGCACGGCGGCCGAGCGGACGGCCCCGGTGGGCGGGCTGCCGCCCTTCCACGGCGGCGTCGTCGGCTACCTGGGCTGGGAGGCGGTGCGGCACTTCGAGCGGCTGCCCCGGGCCGCCGGCCCCGCGCCGGGCGTGCCCGAGTCGGCGTTCCTGGCCGCCGAGGATCTGGTGGTGTTCGACCACGCGACCCGCACCCTGGTGCTGCTGACGCTCTACCGGGGCGACCGCGAGTCCTACGACGACGCCCTGCGCAGGCTCGAGGAGATGCGGCGGCGGCTGCGGGCGGCTCCCCCCGCCGGCCTGCCGGGCGCGGCGCACCCGGCCCGGCCGGACGGCCCGGGGCGGGACGACGGGTGGACCTCCAACGTCACCCGGGAGGAGTTCGAGCGCCGGGTGCGGTGCGCGCAGGAGTACATCACCGCGGGTGATGTGTTCCAGATCGTGCTGTCGCAGCGGTTCACCCGGCCGCTGCGGGTGTCCCCGCTGCACATCTACGGGCACCTGCGGGCGGTCGACCCGTCGCCGTACATGTACCACGTGAGCCTGGGCGCGGGCCGCCATGTCATCGGAGCCTCCCCCGAACTGCTGATGCGCACCGACGGGCGCACCGTGCGGACCAGGCCGCTGACCGGGACCCGGGTGCGCGGCCCGGACCGGGCGGCCGACCTGGCCATGGAACGCGACCTGCTGGCCGGCGGCAAGGAACGTGCCGAACACGCGATGCTGGTCGATCTGGGCCGCAACAGCATCGGCAGGGTCTGCCGGCCGGGCACGGTACGGGTCGAGCGGCTGATGGAGGTCGAGCGGTTCCCGCACGTGATGCACCTGTCCTCGACAGTGGCGGGCGAGCTGGCCCCGGATGCGGGGGCGTTGGACGCGCTGCGGTCGGCGTTCCCCGCCGGCACGCACAGCGGCGTGCCCAAGATCCGGGCCATGGGGATCATCGCCGAACTGGAGGCCGACCGGCGCGGCGTCTACGGCGGGGCGCTGGGCCGCGTCGGGTTCGGCGACACCACCGACTTCGCCATCGGGCTGCGCACCGTCGTCATCGCCGACGGCCTCGTACATGTGCAGGCAGGCACGGGTGTGGTGGCCGGCTCCGACCCGACGGCGGAGTACCTGGAGACCCTGCACAAGGCCAACGCCATGTTCGCGGCCGTGTGCGGGGCCGAGGAGGCGTGCCCCGGCGCGGAAGGCGCGGCGTCGTGACCGCCCCGGCCGCCCGCCGGAGCGCCGCCGACGGCGGCCCACACCATCCGCCCCCGGGCTGGAGCCCGAACTCCTGGCGGGCGCGCCCCATCGCCCAGCAGCCCGGCTGGCCCGACCCGCGGCGGCTGCGCGAGGTACTGGAGGACCTCGCGCTGCTGCCGCCGCTCGTGCTGCCCGGCGAGATCGAGGACCTGCGGCACACCCTGGCCCGCGTCGCCGAGGGCCGCGCGTTCCTGCTGCAGGCCGGTGACTGCGCCGAGCGGTTCGCCTCCTGCACCGAGAGCGGCGTACGCGGCAGGCTGCGGGTCATCCTCCAGCTCGCCATCCTGCTCACCTACGGCTCCGGCCTGCCGGTGGTCAAGGTCGGCCGGATCGCGGGCCAGTTCGGCAAGCCGCGCAGCAGCCCGACCGAGGTGGTCGACGGCGTGGAACTGCCCGCCTTCCGCGGTGACAACGTCAACGACCCGGCCCCGACCCCGCAGGCCCGCACGCCCGATGCCGAACGCCTGCGCATGGCCTACCACCATGCGTCGGCGACGCTGAACGTACTGCGTGCGCTGACCAAGGAGGGATTCGCCGACCTCAACCGGGTGCACGCCTGGAACCAGGAGTTCGTCCGGCGCAGCCCGGCCGGGCAGCAGTACGAGGCCGCCGCGGCGGACATCGCCTGGGCGCTGCGCTTCATGGCCGCCTGCGGCGCGGACACGGCCCGGATGCAGGCGGTCCGCCAGGTGCAGCTCTACACCTCGCACGAGGCCCTGCTGCCCGCCTTCGAACAGGCGCTCACCCGCCGCGCCGAGGCCACCGGCGCGTGGTACGGCACCAGCGCCCACATGCTGTGGGTGGGCGACCGCACCCGCGACGTCGACGGCGCGCACGTGGAGTACCTCTCCGGCCTGGGCAACCCGATCGGGGTGAAGGTCGGCCCGAGCCTCACCCCGGCGGACCTGCGCGTACTGTGCGATCGGCTGGACCCCGACCACATCCCGGGCAGGCTGGTGCTGATCTCCCGGCTGGGCGCCGACCGGATCACCGACCTGCTGCCGCCCCTGGTCCGGGAGGTCGCCGCGACCGGCCGCCCGGTGGTGTGGTCCTGCGACCCCATGCACGGCAACACCTTCCGCTCCGCCAGCGGCTACAAGACCCGCCGGCTGGCGGACATCATCCGCGAGATCGACGGCTTCTTCGCCGTCTGCGGCGCCGAGGGGGCCTTCCCCGGCGGCATCCACCTGGAGCTCACCGGCGACAACGTCACCGAGTGCCTCGGCGGAGCCGAAGAGATCCTCGACACCCACCTCTCCCGCCGCTACGAGACGGCCTGTGACCCCCGGCTCAACGCCGGCCAGTCCATCGAGCTCGCCTTTCACATAGCGGACCTGCTGCGGCGGCACCGGGCGAGCTGACCTCCGCGGGAAAGGGGAAGCGGGGTGCGGCCCGGTGGTGCCGCCCCCGCCGCCCGGCTCATCGCTCGGCCCACCAGCGGACCCGGTCGTCCACCATCCGATCGGTGGCGGTCATGGCCGCCCGCTTGGGCCACGTGAGGGTCGCCACGCGCCGCACGAGCGGCCGGGGGGACTGGACGAGCATGCCCTCCAACAGGGTTCTCGCCAGCGCGTCCACCGTGTCGAGCACGTCGGCCGCGTCCTGCCGCGCCACGCGGTCGAACTGGCGGTGCACCACCTCGGGCAGGCGGAACCGTACGGGCACCACGTCGGCGTCGGGCGAGGCCGACGCACCGGCGAGCGGAGACTCGAAGGCGTTGAGGACCGCGCTGCGGTCCGCCGTCCCCATCTGGCCGGACAGGTCCGGGCAGCGCTGCCCGTCCCCGGTGTCCTCGGCGACCCGTACCGCGGTCACGCCCTCCTCGGCCATCACGCCCACGGCCAGGTCGAAAGCGGTGACCGGCCGCGGCAGCGAGCGCACCGCGTGCAGGCCGGTGCCGTCGTCGCGGGCTCCGAGGGCGGCTACCAGCAGCAGCCGGGCCGTCTCCCGGACGGACTGGACGTGGAACGGCACGGCGGGCAACGGCAGCCACAGCACCGCGCCGTCCCGGCAGGACCGCTGGAAGCGCGCCACCGGCGCCGACCCCTCGACCACGTGCGCCGACCGGGCGATGGCGGTCGGCAGCAGCCCCCGGGTGGCGGCGTCCGCGACGATCAGCTCGGCGATGCGCTCGCTGGCGGCCAGGGTGTCGCGGGCGTAGGGCAGCAGGGCATGCTCGTCCGACCCGAGAACCAGCATGCCGGCCCGGGCCGACACCGCCGATTCCACCACGTGGCGGGTGCCCAGGATGGTGGTGACCGGATCGCACGCGTGGGCGGGCGCCGGGGCATGCCGGGCGGCCAGGTGGAACACCAGGTGCGGGCGGGCACCGTGGACGACGCGGGCGACACCGTCCCCGTCGCACACGTCCACCACGTGGTGCTCCGCCCACGGCACCGGTGGCACAGGCGACCGGTCGAGGCTGAGCACTCTGGCCGGGGCGAGGGCGGCCAGTTCGGCCATCAGCGCCGCGCCGACCCGGCCGCAGGCGCCGGTGACCAGCACCGTCCGGTCGGCGACCAGCTCCCGCAGCCGCGCCCGCGGCACCCGCAGCGTCCGGCGCGACACCGCCAGAAAGCGGTGGTACTCCCCGGCGGCGCCGGGATGGGCCAGCACCAGCTCCCGCGCGAGAACGCGCAGCCGGGCCAGAGTGCCCGCGGTCACCGGGGCACGGTCGGCGGGCGCGAGCGCCTTGATCTCTTCCAGGACCTGTTTCAGGTCAGGTGCGGCACTCACGTCGTGATCCCCCCGGGTACGGTGCGCCGGCACCCGCGCGCCGGCGGGGGCCGGACGAGTCGTCTGTCCTGCCGGCCCCGGCCGGCGACCGGCTCGCTCGTCACGCCGTCGCTTTCCACGCGCCTTCCAGGGCACCGGCGCCCTTGACCCCGCTGATCACGCCGTGCGGGGTCCACGTGTCGCCGGGAGCCCGGCGCACGTCACCGAAACCGGCCTCCGCCAGCCACTCCTCGTAGGCGCCCCAGGGGTAGATCATGCTGCGCGGGGCGGTGAGCGTGGCGAAGTAGGCGTTGTCCAGCGCCGCGTACAGCGGCCCGTCGCCGCTGTCGTCGGACATCACGTTGAACACCAGGACCCTGCCGCCCTCGGGCAGGGCCGCGTGCGCGCGCCGCAGCAGGGCGAGGTTCTGCTCCGGCGACCAGATCACCAACTGGTTGGCGAACAGCACCGCGTCGTGGCCCGGCGGGTACGGGTCGTTGAAGATGTCGCACGCCCTGGCCTCGATACGGCCGGCCAGGCCGGCTTCGGCGATCTTGCCGCGGGCGATCTCCACCGCGCCGGGCAGGTCCAGCACGGTGAACCGCACGCCCGGGTTGGCGCGGGCCAGGGCGATGGCGTTCACCGCGTCCCCGCCGCCGACGTCGAGCAGCCGCCGCACCCCGGTCAGGTCGGCCTTGGCCACCAGGACCGGGTTGGTCAGCCGCGACCAGGACCGCATGCAGCGGAAGAACAACCGCTCCAGCTCCGGGGTATGGGGGAGGCGGTGATAGAGGTCCTCTCCCTCGCCCTCGAACCGGCTCAGTCCCGCGTTGGTGTTGGTGCGCAGCGAGGTCACCAGGTCGGCCAGCGGCAGGTAGACCAGTTCGGCCTCGAACGCCACGATGTCGGCGAAGATCTCCCAGGTGCCGTCGCGGAACATCGTCCGGAGCACCTCGCCGTTGCGGTAGCGGCCGTCGCGCGCCTCGGTCAGGCCCAGCGCGGTGACGCCCAGCAACAGCATGCGGGTCGCCCGCGGGGTCAGGCCCAGCGAGGCGCCGATGTCCGCGGCGTTGAGCTCGTCCTTGCCGTCGAGCAGGGCGAACAGGCCCAGCTCGACGCCCGCGTTGAGCATTTGGAAGGCCGCCGCTCCGAACAGCGGCCCGGCCAGATCCTCGCGTGAGCGGATCTTACGGTTGGGCACCGGGTCTCCTTGGGTCACGGCACGTCCGACGGCGTGCCGGGTGGGGATGCACCGCCGTGCGCAACGCTACGGGCGGCGGCTCTCGGCGCCCTCTCCGTCGTCTCTCGCCGTCATGGCGGAAACGCCCGGGACGCTCGTACAGCCCGTCGCCTCGCGGATGGAGAGGCCGCCGAGGGGTCCTCGGCGGCCTCTCGCGGGAAGGCGGTCAGGCAGCGGCCTGCAGCGGCCTGAGCGCCTCGGCCACCTTGGCGAAGCGGGCTCCGTGGAACTCCGCGGCGGCCTGGACGTACTTGACGGCGCTCTCGTCGCTGTCGCTGATGCTCAGCCCGTACGGGTTTCCGCCCGCGGCGTGGATCACCTCGTAGTCCGCGTAGCCGGTGGGGACGATGATGCTCCCCCAGTGGTGCATGACGTTGTAGAGCGCCACGAGCGTCGTCTCCTGGCCGCCGTGCGTCTCGTAGCTGCTGGTGAAGCCGGTGGCGGCCTTGCCGACCATCACGCCCTCGTGCCACAGGCCGCCGGTCGTGTCGAGGTACTGCTTGAGCTGGGAGGCGACGTTGCCGAAGCGGGTCGGGGTGCCGAAGGCGTAGCCGTCGGCCCAGCGCAGGTCGTCCAGCGTGGCCTCCTCGATGTGCGCGGTGGCCTCGATGTGCGCGCGCCAGGCGGGATTGGTGTCGATCACCGAGTCGGGGGCCAGCTCCGGTACGCGGCGCAGGCGTACCTCGGCGCCGGCGGACTCGGCGCCGCGGGCGACGGCCTCCGCGATGGAGTGGACGTTGCCGGTGGAGGAGTAGTAGATCACCGTGATGCGAGCGGGCATCGGTTCACCTCTTGAATATCCGGGAGCGGACGGACCTGGGCCGCGACGCGGCCCGAACCGACGGCGACCATCGAGGGGCGCCGTTGGTGAGCGGGGGGACGGGGGGCGGTGCCGTGAGGCGGGGGAGAACGCTCGGTTCGGGGGCTCGGTGCGGCCCCGCATCGGTTTCGTGGTCCCCACGGCCGATCTCGGCGTCGGGTAACCGCATTCCCGGGAGGTCGCTGCGCTGGCGGGCGGCGAAACGCAGCCCTTCGACCTCCAGCGTCAGCCAGCCCCCGGGGTCGGAGCGGACCATGTCGAGCATCTGCGCGGAGGGGCCGTCGGGGTGCTCCAGCAGTTCGGAGTCCTCCGGCACGCCGCTGAGCAACTGCTCGGCCCACCGGGCCAGGCCGAGCCAGCAGTCCGCGGCCCGGTCGAGCAGGCCGGCGCGTTCGGCCCAGCTCAGCTCCCGCAGACCGCGCTCGCGGGCGTACAGGCCCATGATGCGGTGCATGCGGTAGCGCAGCACGCCCATGTGGTCCGTGCCCACCACTTCGAGCAACCCGCGGTCGACCAAGTGGTCGAGGACCGGTTCCACGCCGGGGGTGGGCGTATCGGTCGCCGCGGCGACGATCCAGGCGCCGAAGTCGGGCACCTGGAGCAGGCCGATGGCGAACCACACCCGGCGGGTCGTCCCGTCCAGCAGGTCGACGCTGGGACCGAGGTAGGCGCGCATGTCCAGCGAGCCGTAGGACAGCTCATCGAGCCGGCCCTCGGGGTCGCTGAGCCGCTGCGCGAGCTGGCCGACGTTGAGGTGGCTGCGGGCGGCGAGCCGGGCGGCGGCGGCGCGCACCGACAGCGGCAGCCTGCCGGTGGCGTGCACGATCAGGTTGACGGCGGCCTGCTCGGCGGTGATCCGATGGGCGCCCACGACGTTGCTCAGCAGCCGCACCGACTGCTCGACGGTGAACACGCCCACTTCCACCGGGACGATGCCGGGGACCTCGGTGAGGTTGGAGCGGCTGGTCATCAGGACCGCGACCTCGGGTGAGGCGGGCATCAGCGGGCACAGCGAGTCCGAGCCGGGCACGTCGTCGAGGACGATCAGGACACGCTGTCCGTCGAGCAGGCTCCGGTAGAGCGCCGACCGCTCGTCGCGGCCGGCCGGGACTTCGGAGTCGGGCACGCCCAGCGCGTGCAGGAATCGCGACAGCACGTCGGAGACGTCGACCGGGTCGGGCCGGGACGCGCGCAGGTCGGCGTAGAGCTGACCGCCCGGGAATTCCTCGCGCAATCGATGGGCGACGTGGATGGCGAGAGCGGACTTGCCCGCCCCGCAGTTGCCGTAGACGCCGCAGATGCGCACGGCGTCATTGCGGGCGGTGAGCGCGGCGCGAATCCGCTGCTCGTGCTCGGGCCGGTCGACGAAGTCGGGAAGGTCGGACAGGAGCTGGGCGGGCGGGTGCATGGGCGTGCTCGCGACGGGCTCGCCCTCAAGGATGCGCCGCTGCATGTCGCGCAGGGTGTGGCCGGGCTCCAGGCCCAGTTCGTCCACCAGACGCTCGCGGCCCTCGGCGTAGACCTCCAGGGCGTCGGCGCGGCGGTCGGCGCAGTAGAGGGCGAACATGAGCCGGGCGCGCAGCCGCTCGTTGAGCGGGTACTGCTCGACCAGCACCGTCAGCTCGTCGATCAGCTGCCGGCCGAGGCCGCACTCGATCTCCAGGTCGATGCACTCTTCCAGGACCGCCAGGCGCCGTTCCTCCCACTTGGCGGCGTATGCCTGCACGGTCGGGCTGTCCACCTCCGCCAGGACCGGTCCACGAAAGTGCGCCAGGGCGGCCCGGAAATGGGCGGCGGCCAGGGACTTGTCTCCCTTGGCGGTGAGGGCGCGCGCCTCCTCCACCTGGCGGGTGAAGCGGTGGGCGTCGACCGCCTCCGGCTCGACCCGCAGGGCGTACCCGGAGGGGGTCGTCTCGATGAGGGTGCCGGGCGCGCCCGCCAGGGCGAACGAGCGGCGCAGCCGCCAGATACAGGTCTGCACCTGCTCCGCGGCCGTACGCGGCGGGCGGCCGCCCCACAGCGCTTCGGTCAGCTTCCCGACCGTGACCGTGCGGCCCGCGTTGGCCAGGAGCATGATCAGGATGATGCGCTGGCGGTTCTTGCCCACGCTCACCGCCTTGCCCTGGATCGACACTTCTAGCGGACCGAGAACGCTGAACAACATAGGTGCCGACACTCCTCGCTCATAAACAACTGCAAGGCCCACACGGCGGTCCAGCATCCAGCCGGCTCGGCGCGGAGTTAACCACGAGATCAACCAATCGGTCACTCTACTGATCGATCGACTGGCGCAAACTATAACAGGAGGATCCGCGAAGTCATCGTGTCCGTATTTCAAAGCGATAACCGGGGCCGGTGAATTCTGATTGAATCCGCTTTAATCTCGGATGATCACCGAGCGTGTACGTCCGAAACCCGCTATTTGGTCACTCTGGCCCGCCGGTTATGATGACGCCATAACTTTCTTGACACAACTTATGTGGTTATTGGATCAGGCCGGAGGGCGGGTTATTCGCGGCCACGCCGCTCTCCGGTCGCTCTCCGGTCGCTCTCCGGTCGCTCTCCGCGCGTTCTCCACGGGGCTATCCGGAGAGCGGCCGGACCGTCTCCATGGGCACCCCGGCGACCACCGCGGACCGCCGCTCGACGCCCCGGTCCGCCGTGCCCGGCCCCACGCCGCCGATGATCGCGCAGATGACCGCGAGCACCACCGCCGTCACGGCTCCGGCCGGGTACGGCGTACGGCGGCCCGATATCCCCACCCCGCGGAGTTTCTAGGAGCCCGGGCGCACCAGCGGGAAGGGGATCGTCTCGCGGATGCTGCGGCCCGTCAGGGTGATCAGCAGGCGGTCGATGCCCATGCCCATGCCGCCCGCGGGGGGCATGGCGTACTCCAGGGCGCGCAGGAAGTCCTCGTCCAGTTCCATGGCCTCCGGGTCGCCGCCCGCGGCCTGCAGGGACTGCTCGGTCAGGCGCCGGCGTTGCAGGATCGGGTCGATCAGCTCGGAGTAGGCGGTGCCCAGTTCGAGACCGAAGACGATCAGGTCCCATTTCTCGGCCAGCCGCGGGTCCGCTCGGTGGGGGCGGGTCAGCGGGGACGTTTCGGCCGGGTAGTCGCGGACGAACGTCGGTGCCGTCAGGTGCTCTTCGACCAGGGCCTCGAACAGCTCCTGGACGATCTTCCCCTGGCCCCACTGCGGGTCGAAGTTCAGCCCGTGGCGTTCGGCGTGGCGCTGCACGGTCGCGAGCGGGGTGTCGGGCGTGACCTCCTCGCCCAGCGCTTTGGAGACGGACGCGTAGACGGTTATCTCATGCCAGGGGGCGGAAAGGTCGTATTCGACGCCGTCGCGGACGACGACCGTGGTGCCGAGGGCGGCGCGTGCGGCGTCCACGACCAGGGAGCGGGTCAGCTCCGCCATCGTGTCGTAGTCGCCGTACGGCTCGTACGCCTCCAGCATCGTGAATTCGGGGTTGTGCTTCTGGGAGACGCCCTCGTTGCGGAAATTGCGGTTGAGCTCGAAGACGCGCCCGATCCCGCCGACCAGCAGGCGCTTCAGATACAGCTCGGGCGCGATCCGCAGATAGAGCTGCATGTTGTAGGCGTTGATGCGGGTGGTGAACGGCCGGGCGGTGGCGCCGCCGTGCACCGGCTGCAGCATCGGCGTCTCGACTTCGAGGTAGCCGCGGGCGCGCAGCCCGTCGCGGATGGCGGCGATGGAGTCGCCCCGCATGCGCAGCATCCGGCGGGACTCGTCGTTCACGATGAAGTCGACGTACCGCTGCCGGACGCGCGCCTCCGGGTCGGAAAGCCCCGCGCTCTTGTTCGGCAGCGGGCGCAGGCACTTGGCCGCGAGCGTCCAGGAGGAGGCGAGCACCGACAGCTCCCCGCGCCGGGACGTGACGACCTCGCCGCGCACGCCCACCTGGTCGCCGAGGTCGATGAGCGTCTTCCAGCGCCGCAGGGACTCCTCGCCGACGGCGTCCACGGTCAGCATGACCTGCAGGTCGGCGGTCTCGTCCCGCAGTGTGACGAAGATCAGCCGGCCGTGTTCGCGGGCCAGCACGACCCGTCCCGCGATCGCCACATCGGTGCCGGTATGGGTGTCGGGGGCGAGCGAGCCGAACCGCGCCCGGATGTCGGCGGCGAAGTCGGCGCGTTCGCAGCCGAGCGCGTAGGGCTCCAGCCCGGCGGCGCGGATCTGGTCGAGCTTGGCGTGCCGGACGCGCTCCTGCTCCGACAGCCGCCGCTGCGGGGCCCGTGCCGCCTCCGCCGCCTCCTCGATCTCCTTGATCTTGTCGACGAGGCCGGTGGAGGGCACCATCGCGGCGGCCCGGTCCAGCTTCGGGCGGTTGAAGCTCGGCAGGAACCCCTCGGCGCGCGCGTAGGCGAGGCCCAGCCGGATCAGGTGCCGCCCCTGCGTGTAGCAGATGAAACGCGGGCGCCACAGTGGCAGGTACTTCGCGTTCGCCAGGTACAGCGATTCGAGCTGCCAGAACTTCGACGCGAACGACAGGAACCTGTAGTAGAGGCGGGCGATGGGCCCGGCCCCGATCTGCGAGCCGCGCTCGAACGCCGACCGCAGCATCGCGAAGTTCAGCGAGAGCTGCTGCGCGCCGACGGCGGCGGCCTTCTCGGCGAGCTTGGCCACCATGTACTCGTTGAGGCCGTTCTCGGCGAGCCGGTCGCGGCGCATCAGGTCGAGGGAGAGCCCGCTCCGCCCCCACGGGACGAAGCTGAGCAGCCCGCGCAGTTCCCCGTGGGCGTCGAACGCCTCGACCATGACGCAGCGTCCGTCGGTGGGGTCGCCGAGGCGGCCGAGGGCCATGGAGAAGCCGCGTTCGGTCTCCTCGCCGCGCCAGGCGTCCGCGCTGCGGATGAGCTTGGCCATCTCCCAGCCGGGGATCTGCGAGTGCCGCCTGATCCGGATCGTGTACCCGGCCCGTTCGACCCGCCGGACGGCCTGCCGCACCTGCCGCATCTCACGCCCGTCGAGGTTGAACTCGGTGAGGTCGATGATGGCCTCGTCGCCGAGTTCGAGCGCGTCGAAACCGTGCCGCCTGTAGATGTGGGCGGCGCGTTCGCCGACGCTGACCGCGCCGGGGATCCACGCGTGGGCGCGGCATTCCTCCAGCCACGCCTCGATCGCCTGGTCCCAGGATTCGGGGTCGCCGAGCGGGTCGCCGCTGGCCAGGGAGACCGAACCCTCCACCCGGTAGGCGATGGCCGCCTTACCGTTGGGTGCGACCATGACGTCCTTGTCGCGGCGCAGGGCGAAGTAGCCGAGCGAGTCCTGGTCGCCGTACTCGGCGAGCAGCGCGCGTGCCGCCAGTTCCTCGCCGGGGCTGAGGACGGGGTCACGCCGCCCCGGTCTGAACAGCGCCCAGAACGTGGCGATCAGCAGTCCGGTGCCGAGGACCCACAGGATCGCGTCCACCCAGAACGGCACGGACACGTTGATCGGCTTGCCGGTGACGCGCGGCCCGAGGACGGTCTGGGAGATCGCGTAGAGCGGGTGCGTCCAGAAGCCCCCGTTGGGGTTCCGGTCGGTGACGGTGACCAGGAACGTGCCGATTCCGCCGGTCACGATCAGCAGGCTGGTGAAGACGATCGTGGCGAGCCGCCGGTTGGCCCGGTCGGGTAGCGTGGTGAACTGCCCGCGCGCGGCGATCAGCAGCCCGAGGACGGCGAGGTACACCCCGGCGGTGACGATCAGCCCGACGGGGGTGGGGTTGCCCGGGGTGAACAGCGTCGTCAGGACGGCGGTGACGGCGAGCGCGGTGGGCAGGCAGAAGATCAGGACGAGGATGCGCCACGCCGCCTTCTTGCGCCGCCGGACGCCCATCGACAGCAGAATCCAGAGCAGCCCCACGGGGACGCTGGGGAACCAGCCGAGGTAGCCGATCCAGCGCAACGCCCAGACTTCGGCTATCTCAAGGATGAGACCATAGGAGACCCACGCGAGCAGCGAGAGGATCCCGGAGAGACGGGTGTACCAGAAGAAGATCGTCGGCGCGGCCTGGATCAGCCGTCCCCACTCGCCCCGCAGGCGGCCTTCGCGTTGCGGGTCCTTCTCCGTCATGATCCCCCAGTCGCCGCATGGTGTGGCTCTCTTAGTTTTACCGGGTGTCACGTCCATCACGCTTTCGTCCGCGGACGTCCGCCCGGCCGCGAACCTCGGGATGGTGCCGGACGTCGTACGGGTAGGGGGATGTGGCTTGCAAGCTCGGTCCAAGGTTGTCAGCAAAAGTCGATATGGTCGCGGATATGCCAAATGAACCCACCGGTGAGCGGTTGCTCGCCCGCCGCTACCGCCTGGTGACCCAGGTCGGCCGGGGCGGCATGGGGACGGTCTGGCAGGCGCACGATGAGGTCCTCGGTCGTGACGTGGCGGTAAAGGAGGTCATCCTCCCGCATGGTCTCACCGATGAGGAACGCGCCGTGCACCACAAGCGCACGTTCCGTGAGGCCCGGACCGCCGCGAGGCTCGGCCACCCCGGTGTCGTGACGGTCTACGACGTCGTCGAGGAGGACGACCGGCCCTGGATCATCATGGAGCTGATCAGGGCGCTCTCCCTGGACCAGGTGATCAAGCAGGAGGGGCCGCTGGAGCCCCGCCGCGCCGCGGAGATCGGCCGCCAGATGCTCGCCGCGCTGCACGCCGCGCACGACGCCGGCGTCCTGCACCGCGACGTCAAGCCCAGCAACGTGCTGATCACCGGCACGGGGCGGATGGGCGAGCGCGCCGTGCTGACCGACTTCGGCATCGCGACCGCGGCCGGCGACGCCACGCTCACCCAGACGGGCCTGGTGATGGGCTCGCCCGCCTACATCGCGCCCGAACGCGCCCGGGGCCGCGTCGCCGGCCCGGCGTCCGACCTGTGGTCGCTCGGCGTGACCCTGTACGCGATGCTGCACGGCAGGTCGCCGTTCGAGCGGCCCGAGCCGATGGCCGCGCTGGTCGCGGTGATCTCCGAGGAGCCCGATCCGCCGGAGAAGGGCGGCCGGCTGATCCCGGTCATCGAGGGGCTGCTGCGCAAGAACCCCGACCAGCGGATGGACGCGATCGAGGCCGGCGCGCTGCTGGACGACATCGTCCGGCAGGAGACCATCGACACGCAGCGGACGATGGCCGTCGAGTTCTCCCCGGAGGAGTACCCCGGCCCCCAGACCACCACGCCGGAGCCGTACGGGGAGGCGTACGCCGAGCCGTATCCCGAGACGTACGCGCCCGACCACCCGCTGCCGGAGGAGATGGAGACCTCCGGCGGCCGGACGGGCGCCGCCGCGTCCGGCGCGGCCACCGCCCCGCGGGGCCCCGGCGCGCGCCCGGACCAGCTGACCAGCCTCGACCTCCCGGCCGCGGCCAAGGCCGGTGCGGCGGACGCGGCGGACCCCGGCGAGACCAGGCCCGACCCCGACCGGGTCAGGTCGTGGCGGTCCGGCCCGCGCACCGAACCCGCCGGCGCCGTCGAGCCGCAGGCCCCGCCGCCCGAGCACGGCCCGGCCACGCACTTCCCGCCGACGACGCACCCGGTCGCGCGTCCCACGCTGGCCGACAACCGGAACGTGCTGATCGTCGCCGCGATCGTGCTGGCCGTCATCGTGCTCGTCGCGGGCATCGCCCTCGCGAGCGGCGGGGAGGAGAACAAGGGCGGGAAGGCCCGCAAGGGCACCCCCACCGCCTCGCCGGGCGGCGGCGCGCAACCGTCCGCCCCTGCGACGTCCCCGAAGCCGGGCACGGGGCTGCCCGCGGGGTTCACGATGCACAAGGACCGCAGCGGCTACTCGGTGCCCGTCCCGAAGGGCTGGAGCGGACCCGAGCGCAAGCAGGGCGGCGACTTCTTCTACTCGCCCGACCGCGCGGCCTACCTGCAGATCGACCAGACCGGCGACCCGGGTCCGAGCGCGATCGACGACTGGCGGCGCCAGGAGCGGGGCGGCTCCGGTTTCCCCGGCTACAAGAAGATCAGGATCGCGCCGACCGGCGACCGTCCGCCCGTCCCCGACACCGGCGACGGTGACGACTCCGCGGACTGGGAGTTCACCTACGACGGTGACGGAGGCCGGGTGCACATCCTCAACCGCGGTTTCGTGACGCACGGGCACGGCTATGCGATCCTGCTCCGCGCCCCCGACGACGACTGGGACAGGGTGTACTCCGACCTGCAGCCGGTCTACCGCTTCTTCAAGCCCGCGGAGGGCTGATGGACGGCCGCCTCCTGGCCGGTCGCTACCGGCTCGAATCCGTGGTCGGACGCGGCGGGATGGGCACGGTGTGGCGCGCCCGCGACGAGACCCTCGACCGCGAGGTCGCGGTCAAGGAGGTCCTCCTGCCCGCCGGCCTGAGCGACGAGGAGCGGGAGAACCGGCACCGCCGGACGCTCCGCGAGGCGCGGGCCTCGGCGCGGCTGAACCATCCGGGCGTCGTGACCGTACACGACGTCGTGGACGAGGACGACCGGCCGTGGATCGTCATGGAACTGGTGCGGGCCCGTTCGCTCCAGGACCTCCTGGACGAGGACGGCCCGCTGCCGCCCGGCCGCGTCGCGACGATCGGCCGGCAGATCGCGGGCGCGCTGCGGGCGGCGCACGCGATCGGCATCCTGCACCGGGACGTCAAGCCCGCGAACGTGCTGGTCACCGACGACGACCGGGCCGTCCTCACCGACTTCGGCATCGCGCAGATGGCGGGTGACGCGACGCTCACCGGCACCGGGCTGATCGTGGGGTCGCCGGCGTACATGCCGCCGGAGCGGGTGAACGGCGACCCGGCGATCCCCGCGTCCGACCTGTGGGCGCTCGGCGCCACCCTGTACGCGGCGACGGAGGGCCGGGCGCCGCACCACCGCGGCGACGCGATGGCGGTGCTCGCGGCCGTGATGACGCAGGACGTCCCGCCGCCGAAGAACGCGGGCCCGCTCGCGCCCGTGCTCACCGCGCTGCTGGAGCGCGACCCGGTCCGGCGGATGAGCGGGGACCAGGCCGAGGAGGCGCTCAAGGCGGTCGCGGCCGGGCATGCGGCGAGCCTGGCCGCCGTCCAGATCGCGTCGGGCCGGACGGCGGTGGACGGCGGTGCCGCGCAGACCGTGCCCCCGCACCAGCAGATCCCGGTACCGCCTCCGGACATGACCTCGCCGTTCCCGCCGGGACCCGGGCAGCAGTGGACGCCCGGCCACACCCAGCCCCCGCCGCCGCGGAGGCGGCCGCCGATCCTGCCGATCCTCGGGGGTGTCGCCGCGGCGACGGTGATCCTGGCCGTCGCCGGGGTCGTCCTCCGGATGAACTCCGGCCCGTCCGCCCCTGACACGCCCACCACCACCCCGCCGCCCACGGTGGTCGCCAAGCAGTCCACGCCCGCCGCACAGGACACGACGCCCAGCACGCCCGCGACCTCTCCGGTCTCCAGTGCGACGCCCCTCCCGGACGGGCTCATCCCGGCGTCCGGCCCCGGATACACGATCGGCGTCCCGCGCGGCTGGCGGCGCTCGGTACAGGGCAACAGCGTCGTGTGGACCGACCCCGTGTCCAGCGCCTACGTGCAGGTCGACCGGACGATCTGGACCGGCGACCCCTACGACCACTGGGTGACCTGGGAGCAGGAGGCCATCGCGGACGGCAAGCTGAAGGACTTCCGGCGGGTCGGGGAGATCACCCGGACGTCCGCCGCCGGGTACCCCGCCGCCGACATCGAGTTCACCTGGACCCGCGCGGGCGTCACCCGGGCCCGCGACCGGGGGGTGATCGCCGGCGGGCGGCCGTACGCCGTGGTGGTGGCGCTCCCGGCGTCCCAGTGGAACGACAGCGAGAAACTCGTGAAGAATGTCCTCGACTCGTTCCGTCCCTCTGGGGTGGGATGACCCGATCGGGGGGATTGTTCGGACATGGCACAGGGACGGCTGCTCGGTAACCGCTACCGGCTGGACTTGGTGGTCGGCCGGGGCGGCATGGGCACCGTGTGGCGGGCCTTCGACGTCATGCTGGACCGCGAGGTCGCGGTGAAGGAGGTCGTGTTCCCGCCGGGCCTGAACGACGACGAACGCGCCGTCCTGTACGAGCGGACGTTCCGGGAGGCGCGGGCGTCGGCGCGGCTGAACCACTCCGGCGTGGTGACCGTCCACGACGTGGTCCAGGAGGGCGGCCGGCCCTGGATCGTGATGGAACTGGTCCTCGCCCCGTCGCTGCAGGACATCATCGAACGCGGCCCGATGGACCATCGCCGGGTGGCCGAGATCGGCCTGCAGATGCTCGGCGCGCTCCGGCACGCCCACGAGAAGGGCATCCTGCACCGCGACGTCAAGCCCAGCAACGTGCTGATCACCGACTCGGGGCGGGTCGTCCTCACCGACTTCGGCATCGCGCAGGTGGAGGGTGACGCGACGCTAACGCAGACGGGCCTCGTCATGGGGTCGCCCGCCTACATCCCGCCCGAGCGGGTGCAGGGCGAGCGGGCGGTGCCGGCGTCCGACCTGTGGGCGCTCGGCGCGACCCTGTACGCGGCGGTCGAGGGCCGGTCCCCCTACGAGCGGTCGGACGCGATGTCGTCGCTGCAGGCCGCGCTGACCGAGCCGGTCCCGCCGGCGCGCAACGCCGGGCCGCTCACCCGGGTGCTGGACGGGCTGCTCGCGCGCGAGCCGGCGCGCCGGATGACGGCGGCGCAGGCGCAGCCGCTGCTCACCCAGGTCGCGGCGATGCCCTCCGTGTTCTCGCCGCCGCCGGTGCGGCGTCCGTCGCCCGCGAGCGAGACGGTGACGGACGAGCCGCCGGCCAGCCACCTGCCGGTCCGCCGGGTCGAGGTGGCCTCCGAGACCGTCCTGGACCCGGCCGAGCTGGAGCCGGTGACGCGCCGCGACCCGGGTGAGCCCGCCCCGGTGACGCGGAGCGACCCCGGCGGTTTCCCGGAGCGGGGCGGCTCGCATCGCCCGCCGCCCGGACGCTCCGGGCATGACCGGGAGGCCCGGACGCTGCTGGAGACCGAGTGGTCGCCGCCTCCCGCCCCGCCGAGTCCCCCGCCGGGCCCTTCGGGGACGCCTCCGCCGTGGGAGCAGCCGCAGCGGTACTCGAACTGGCAGCAGCCGCCGCAGCCGCAGCCGGTTCCCGGTGGCGGGGAACGGCGCCGGACGGTGCTGGTCGTCACGGTCGCGGTGGTCCTCGTCGTGGCGGCGGTGCTGCTGGGCGCGTTCATCCTGCGCGGCAAACTCCGCACGGGCGCTCAGGCTCCGGTGACGCTGAGCCCGGCGATCTGTGCTCCGTTCGCCGTGACCGCCGGCTGCTCGGAGACGACGTCCGTCATCACCGTGTAGGACGGCGTCGGCGGCGGTGGCTTCGCCGGGGTGAACGTCATCGGAATCCCCAACAGCTTGAGGCCGGCCACTATCAGCTACCGAGAGTAATCGTCACGGGCCATAGATCCCCGGCTCACCGGGCCGAAGGTCCCGAAACGGATGGCGTGGAGTGTCAGCCGCCGGCGGAGAAGGCGTCCAGCGCGAGACGCAGCGCGCCGACGTGCTCGGCGAGGTCGTCGGTGGGCTCGCCCGACCCGATCCGGGCGACGTCCTCCTCGACCCGGGTGAGCCGCTCGTCCAGGGCCGCCAGCAGCCCGTCGCAGCCCGCGAGGGCGTCCCCGGCGCCGTCCCCGCCGAGCGTCCGGCGCAGCAGCTGCGCCTGCTGCCGGAGCCGCCGGGTGCGGTGGTGCAGCTCGACGAACACCGACACCTTGGCGCGCAGCAGCCACGGGTCGAACGGCTTGGTGAGGTAGTCGGCGGCGCCGGCCGCGTACCCGCGGTACGCCTGCTCGCCCGCGCTGCCGGCGGCGGTGAGGAAGATGATCGGGATGTCGCGGGTCCGCGGCCGGGACTTGATGTGCTCCGCGGTCTCGAAACCGTCCATCTCCGGCATCACGACGTCCAGCAGGATCAGCGCGAAGTCGTGGTTCAGCAGCTCCTTCAGCGCCGCCTGCCCGGAGGTGACGGGTACGACCTCCACCGGCAGCGCGTCGAGCACGGCCGTGAGCGCGGTCAGGTTCTCCACACGGTCGTCGACGGCCAGGATCCTCGCGTCGTTCGGCACCGGACTCCTCAACCTCGGTCATGGCCTGCGCCGTCCACCCTGTCATGCCGCCGTGAACGGCAACAATGAACCGGCGCAGAGTAATTTCTAGGCCAGCCAGCCGGGTTTGACCAGTCCCGACTCGTACGCCAGCACCACCAGCTGGGCGCGGTCGCGGGCGCCGAGCTTCACCATCGCCCGGCTGACATGCGTCTTCGCGGTGGCCGGGCTCACCACCAGCCGGGCCGCGATCTCCTCGTTCGACAATCCCTCCCCGACCAGCGTCATGACCTCCCGCTCCCGCTCGGTCAGCGCGTTCAGCCGCGGCGCCGGCGCCGGCTCCTTGGCCCGCGTGGCGAACTCGGCGATCAGCCGCCGGGTCACGCTCGGCGACAGCAGCGCGTCGCCGTCCGCGACGGCCCGCACGGCGTGGATCAGCTCCACCGGCTCGGTGTCCTTCACCAGGAACCCGCTCGCCCCGCCGCGCAGCGCCTCGAACACGTACTCGTCCAGCTCGAACGTGGTGAGGATCACGATCTTCACGCCGCCGAGCCGCTCGTCGGACGCGATCGCGCGGGTCGCGGCGAGACCGTCCAGGACCGGCATGCGGATGTCCATCAAGATGACGTCGGGACGCAGCCGGCGTGCCCGCGCCACCGCCTCCTCGCCGTCGCCCGCCTCACCGACGACCTCGATGTCGGGCTGCGCGTCCAGCAGCGCCCGGAACCCGGCCCGGACGAGCACCTGGTCGTCCGCCAGCATCACCTTGATCACTGCGTCCCCCTTCCGGGCCCGGCCGGTTCGGTCCCCTCGTCCAGCGGGAGCGCGGCCCGCACCCGGAAGCCGCCGCCCGGCCGCGGCCCGGCGTCGAACGTCCCGCCGAGCGCGGTCGCCCGCTCGCGCATCCCGCGGATGCCGCTGCCGCCCGGGCGGTCGTCCAGCAGCGGCGCCCCCCGGCCGTCGTCCTCGACCCGCACCACGATCTCGTGCTCACCGTAGGCGATGCGGACCCGCACCGTCACCGGCCCGGAACCGGCATGGCGGGTCACGTTCGTCAGCGACTCCTGGACGATCCGGAACGCGGCGAGGTCGGTGCCCGCGTGCAGCGGCCGCCGCTCCCCGGTGATCTCCGCCTCGACCTCCAGCCCGGCGGACCGCGCCCGGCCGAGCAGCTCGTCCAGCCGGTCGAGCCCGGCGGTGGGGGCGCGCGGCGCGGTCTCGTCCTGCGCCCGCAGCGCGCCGATCACCCCGCGCATCTCGGTGAGCGCCTCCTTGCTCGCCTCCTTGATCGCCGCGAGCGCGGTCCGGGCCTGCCCGGGGTCCTGGTCGATGAGGTGCAGCGCGACCCCGGCCTGCACGTTGATCATCGAGATGTTGTGGGCGAGGACGTCGTGCAGTTCACGGGCCATCCGCAGCCGCTCCTCGCTGGCCTGGCGGCGTTCCTCCTCGGCGCGGGTCCGCGCGGTCTCGGCGGCCCGCTGCGCCCGCATCCGGATCAGCTCCGCGCCGATCAGCACCACCAGCGCCCAGCCGACGACGAAGCCGGACCCGCCGAGCGTCGGCTCCTGGACCGGGAACAGGCCGTGCCGCCCCCGCTCGGCCGCCGTGCCGCCGATCAGCGCGGTGAGGCCGAAGAACGCCGCGAGCCCGAGGCCCGTCCCGGCCCACGTCACCAGCCGGTGCCCGGAGACGATCGCGGCCATCATCGCGACGGCCGGCGCGAGCGGCGCCGGCCCGTAGGTGTAGGCGCGCAGGAAGTAGAGCGCGGTGACCGCCGCCGTCGCGCACACCGTGAACACCGGATACCGGCGGCGCAGCAGCAGCAGCGCCGGCCCGCCGAGCAGCAGCGCGAACCCGAACGCGTCGAGGTCGGTGTGCCCGGTCCCGGACGTGCCGCCGCCCCCGTGCTCCCAGGGCGGGCCGCCGGACGACCCGTCCCCCGGCCCCCCGCGCTGCGCGCCGAGCGACCCCATGACCTGGAAGAACGCGAGGAAGAGCGGGACGATCCACACCGGCCACGCGCCGGGTCGCGACCAGCGCGGCTGAACCGGCCCGGGCGGTGAGGTGCTCATATCTGGACGGTAGGTCATCGGCGCCGGGCTCCACGTCGGCCCCGGGGAGTGGGTGTCCCTACTCCCCGGGAGGTACCCGGAACCGTCAGGAGGACCAGCGGACGGGCAGGTGCGCGAAGCCGTGCCGGGCGCTGGACCGCAGCGGCACCGGCTCGCCCGCCGGTCGCGGCAGGCCGGGACGTTCCAGCAGCGCGACGAGCATGGCGCGCAGGTGCACGCGCGCCAGCCGCGCGCCCAGGCAGGCGCGGCGCCCGAACCCGAAGCACAGGTGCGGCCAGGCGCCCTGGAGGAAGCGGTCCGCGACGAACCGCCCGGGCTCGGGATACACCTCCTCGTCGTGGTTCGCGGACACGAGCCACAGCGTGACCTGCTCACCGGCCAGCAGCGGCACACCGCCGATGACCGTCCCGCGCCGGACGGTCCGCCACACCTGGAGCACCGGCGTCCACCAGCGCAGCATCTCCTCCACGGCGCTGTCGACGAGCTTGTCGTCGGCCCGCTCCTCCCGCAGCCGGACGTACTCGGCGGGATGGCGCAGCAGCGCGTACAGGCCGCCGGCCAGGGTGTTGCGCAGCGTTTCGGGCAGGTCGCGGGCGACCTCTCCGACGAAGTCCACCGGTTCCCGGGACGGGATGCGGGCGAGCATGGCCCGCGCCGGAGGATCCATGTCGATGAGGGCCGCGTCGTGCGCATCGTCCGGGCCCGCATCGCCCGGGCCCGCATCGTCGCGGAACGCGTCCGCGTCGCTCGCCGGGCCGTGCAGGATGCCGTCCGCCTGCGGCGAGAACAGTTCGGGATGCACGAGGGCGTGGTGGACGTCGGCGTAGCGCAGCACGGCCCAGGCGCCCGGCCGTCCCGCGGTGCGTCCGTCCAGCCACACCACCGGTGTCCGCGCCCGCAGCCGTTCAAGCCGGTCATGGGGGACCCCGCGGGCATAGGTGTCCGCGCAGTCGAGGGCCCAGGCGTCGGAGATCGGTGGCGCGCCTCGCCGTTGCGGCATGGGAGACCTCCTCTCCGAGGCAGACGCTAACGCGTCCCGGCCGAACCATGAAGGGCCGGATTCGGCCGTCCCGGACAGTGTCGCCTGTCGGTCCGGGGGCGCCCCCTGGAACCCCCGTTACGGCGAGCCGGGCGGGGGGTGGGGTGTGGCGCGTCCAGCTTGGGGTGGTGTGGCGGGTAACAAAGGGGTTGCTTCTGGGGTGGGTGGGGGTGATGGGGCCTGGGAGGTAGATCAACTTGGGTAAGGTTTGACCTGCGTATCTGGGGGTTGAAGGGGTGCGGGGTTGAACCGCAAGAGGCTCGGTCTGCTGGCCGTCGCGTTCATTCTGGTCGTCGGTGTGTTGGAAGTCGCGGTCCTGCGGATCGGGTCGCTGGAGTTCCCGGTGCCGCCCGGCTCACAGCATCCGGCCGTCGCCGACAATCCGGGTGAGCACTAGTTCCGTGTCGACGCCGGGGCGGTCGCCGGTGTTCGGCTCGTCCGTCAGGTGCCAGCCGTAGACCCTCGAGTCGTGCCCGAACTGCCGGACGGCCCGTTCTGCCGGGTCGCCATCCGCCGTTCCCTCCAGGGGGCTGAGCTGCACCGGCATCACCAACGCCTGGAACGCCCGCGTTTGGGGCCAATGTGCGAAAGAATGGGGGTGGCCAAGCGAGGAGGCGTTTTTGAGCGGCGATGCGCGGTTCACCGTCACACGGACGCTGAGCAAGGATCAGCAGGCGCGCCGGGAGCGGCTGATCGACTCGGCGCGGGAACTCGCGCTGGAGGGCGGCTACCCGGCCGTCACCATGCACGACGTGGCGGACCGGGCCGGGGTCGCCCGCGCGACGGTCTACCGGTACTTCGCCACCAAGGACCACCTGCTCACCGAGGTCGCGTCGGCGTGGGCGCACCACGTCACCGACGACATCGACGCGCTCGCGGTCGGTGACACCCCGCTGGAGCGGCTGACCGCGCTGCTGGAGCGCATCGTCCATGTGGCGGCGCAGGAGCCCACCCTCACGTCCGCGATCATCCAGGCGGTGACCTCGGACGACTCCAGCGTGGACGAGGCCCGCACCGTGCTGTTCCTGTTCCTGCGGGACCGGCTCTCGACGGCGATCGGCGACCCGGTGCCCGAGCGGGACGAGGTCGAGATCGTTCTCGGGCACATCCTGCTCGCCGCGCTGATCAGCCTGGCCTCGCTGCGGCAGCCGGTCGAGGAGGTCGCCGCGATGGTCCGGACGGCCGGACGCCTGGTGCTGGCGGGCGCGCTGTCCGCCCCCGCACGCACCTGATTGGTCCATGTTCCAGCGGGTCGATTGGACCTTTCGTGAGGACCATCGCCGTCCGTAGCGTTCTGGCGTGACGAACCCCCTGCTGTTCCTGCTGGCCGCGTTCACGCTGGTCGCCATCCCGGGCCCGAACCACCTCTACATCACCGCGCGCAGCATCGGTGAGGGCCGCCGGGCCGGCGTCGTCTCCGCGCTCGGCGTCGAGACCGGCACGCTCGTCCACATCGCCGCCGCCTCGGCCGGGCTGTCCGCCGTCGTCGCCGCGTCCGCGACCGCCTTCGGATTCCTCCGCTACGCCGGTGCCGCATACCTCGTCTACCTCGCGTACCGGACGTTGCGCAGCCGCCATGATCTCGGCGAGATGGACCTGAAGCCGCAGCCGCTCCACCGCGTCTACCTGGACGGCGTGCTCGTGAACGTCCTCAACCCGAAGGTCGTGCTGTTCTTCCTGGCGTTCCTGCCGCAGTTCGCCGACCAGGGCGCGGGTGCGGTGCCGCTGCAGATCGCCGTGATGGGCCTGGCCACCGCGCTGATCGGCCTGCTCAGCGACCTCGGCTACGCGCTCGCCGCCGGCTCGATCGGCTCGTGGCTGCGGGCCCGTCCCGTCTTCCGGCGGCGGCAGCGGTATCTGACGGGCCTGATCTACCTCGGCCTCGGCGCCGTCGCCGTGTTCGCCGGGCCGAGCGCCCGCCGCGCCTGACCCGCCGCCCGGCCGGCGCGTGCCGGAGGCCGCTGCGGGCGCACCGGCTCCGCGCGTGATCAATCAAGCGATTGACCGAATGCGGGCCGCCGCCTAGCGTGAGGGTATGACCGGCAACGAATCGGGTCGGGAGCGGATCCTGGACGTGGCCACCCGGCTGTTCGCCGCGCTCGGCTACGACGGGACGTCCACCCGGATGATCGCCGAGGCGGCCGGGCTCAACGTCGCCACCGTCGCCTACCACGTCGGCGGCAAGCGCGATCTGTACCTCGCCGTGATGGAACGTGCCCACCTGGCCGAACGTGCGGCCCTGGAGGGCGCGCTCGCCAAGATCACCTTCGATGCGGAGGGCATCCTCACCCTCCTCGACGCCTACATCGACTTCTGCCTGTCGCGGCCGGAGATCCCGGCACTGTGGATGCACCGCTGGCTGTCGGACGCCAGCGACGTCGCCCACCTGGAGGAACAGTACGTCCGGCCGTTGATGGAGATCGTCGTCGACGCGGCCCGCAAGGTCGTCCCCGACGGCATCGACATCGAATACGCCGTGTGGACGGTCATCTGGTCCACCCACGGGTTCGGGTGCGGCGGTGTCCTGAGCGTCGACGGGCAGCGCCGCGGCCGGGAGGATCCGGAGGCCGTCGCGCGGTTCCGCAGCCACATGCGCCGCACCGTCGCGCTGGGGCTGGGGCTCACCGACCGGCTCGCCGGATGACGACGGCGCTGCCCCGGCGGCGGCTTCTCGGCTACGGCGTCGGCTCGGTCGGCACGGGCGTGTTCTCCGCCGTTCCCGGCCTGCTGCTCCTGTACTACCTGACCGATGTCCTCGGTGTCTCCGCCGCGGTCGCCGGGGCCGTCCTCGTCGTGCCGAAGGCGTGGGACGTCCTGCTGAACCCGATCGTGGGCGCGGCCAGTGACCGCGAGGCCGTCCGGACCGGCCGCCGCACCCGGCTGCTGCTGCTCGGCGCCGGCACGCTGCCGTTCCTGTTCGCCGCCATGTTCGCCGTGCCCGCCGATTCGCCGGGGCTCGCCGCCGCCTGGGCCGGGGTCGCGTTCCTGCTGGCCGCGAGCGCGTTCGCCTGTTTCCAGGTGCCGTACGTGGCGCTGCCCGCCGAGATCTCCGCCGACCCGTCCGAGCGCGGGCGCGCCATGGCGTGGCGCGTCGTCTGCCTGACGCTCGGCATCCTCGTCGCGGGCGGTGTCGCGCCCGCCCTCACGGACGCCGCGGGCGGCGGACGCGCGGGATACGCCCTGATGGGCGGCGTGATCGGGCTCGTGATGGGCACCGCGATGGTGGCGAGCACGCTGGCGAACCGGTGGATCGCCTCCCGTCCCGGACCCCGCCCGCTGGGGCTCGCCGCGGCGCTGCGGACCGCACGCGGCAACCGGCCGTTCTTCATGCTGCTCGGCGCGTACGTCTCGCACACCCTCGCCGTCGCGATCATGCTCGCGGGGGCGCCCTACGTCGCGGCGTACCGGCTGGACGACTACGGGCTGACCTCGGCGATGTTCGTCTGCATGGTCGGGCCGAGCGCGTTCGCGGTGCCGCTGTGGCGACGGCTGGCCCGCCGGTACGGGCTGGTCGGGTGCTATGTGGCGGCGCTGGTGCTGTTCTGCGCGGCGACCGTCGCGCTGTTCCCCCTGATCACGTCGCCGGTGGGCGTGCTGCTGCTCAGCGCCTTGATCGGGGTCTGCTACGCGGCCGTCCAGTTGCTGCCGCTGTCCCTGCTGCCGGAGACCGTGCACGCCGATACCGGACGTACCGGGCATGCCCAGTCCGGGGCGTTCACCGGACTGTGGACCGCCGCCGAAACAGGCGCGCTGGCCCTCGGACCCGGGATTTTCGCGCTGATCCTCGCCGCGTCGTCGTTCAGTTCGTCCGATTTCGAGACTCCCGTCGTCCAGCCGGACTCGGCGCTGACCGGGATGTCCGCCGGGTTCACCTTCGCCCCGGCGGCGCTGCTGCTGCTCAGCGTTCCCCTGCTGCTGGCGTACCGCCGGCTCGCCGCCCTCCACCGCCGCCCCGAGGAAGCACAGGAACATGCCGTCTGACACCCCCTCCGCCGTGCTCGCCGAAGAGGGCCGCCCGGCCGCCGAACTGCTCGCCGAACTCGCCCGGCTGCGGGAGGCGGACCTGCCCGTGCGCGGCGGCCAGGTCACCGCCTACGTCTACGACACCGGACGCGAGGCCGTGCACGACCTCGCCGCCACCGCCTACCGGGAGATGCTGGAGGTCAACTGCCTCGACCCGACCGCGTTCCCCAGCATCGTCGCGCTGGAACGGCAGATCATCGGGTCCGTCGCGGCCGAGCTCGGCGGTGGTTCCGGTGTTTTCACCAGCGGCGGCACCGAGTCGATCATGCTGGCGGTGAAGGCGGCGCGGGACGCCCACCCGGTGGAGGGACGGGCCCAGATCGTGCTGCCGGCGACGGCGCACCCCGCGTTCCACAAGGCCGCGCACTACCTGGGCATGGACGTCGTGCACGTGCCGGTGGACGCCGCGTATCGCGCCGACCCCGCCGCGACCGCCGCCGCGCTGACCGCCCGCACCGCCCTCGTCGTCGTTTCGGCCCCCTCCTATCCCCAGGGCGTCATGGACCCGGTCCCGGAGATCGCGGCGCTCGCCGCGTCCGCCGGCGTCCCCTGCCATGTGGACGCGTGCGTCGGCGGCTGGGTCCTGCCCTGGCTGCGGGACGCGGGACGCGACGTCCCGCCGTTCGACCTGTCCGTGCCCGGGGTGACGTCCCTCTCCTGCGACCTGCACAAATACGGGTACGCGCCGAAGGGGGCGTCGGTCGTGCTGTTCGCGGACGAGGCGCTGCGCCGGCATGCCTACTTCGCGTCCGCGCAATGGCCCGGCTACACCGTCATCAACGCGACCGTCCAGAGCAGCAAGAGCGCCGGCCCGCTCGGCGCCGCGTGGGCGACGCTGAACGCGGTCGGCGCACGGGGCTACCGCGACCTCGCCGAGAACGCGATGCGGGCGGCGGAACGTCTCATCGCGGGCGTCGCGTCCATCCCCGGTCTGCGGGTCCTCGGCGAACCCGTCGCGCCGCTCGTCGCCGTCGCGTCGTCCGACCCCGCGCTGGATGTGTTCGTCATCGCCGACGAGGCCCGCCGGCGCGGCTGGTTCTTCCAGCCGCAGCTCTCCTACCAGGGCATCCCGCCGAACCTGCATTTCACGCTGACCGGCGTCAGCGACGTCGGCGCGCTCCTTGCGGCGCTGACCGACGCCACGAAGGCCGCCCGCGCCGCCGGGCCGCCGGGCGTCCCGTCCGGACTGGTCGAGGCGCTCGCCGACCTCGACCTCGACAGCCTCGACGACGCGGGTTTCGCCGAACTCCTCGCCTCCGTCGGCGTCGACCTCGCCGGCGGCGGCGAACCCGAGATGGCCGTCGTCAACACCATCCTGGACGGCCTGCCGCCCGCCACCCGCGAGGCCCTGCTGATCCGCTTCCTGTCGGCCCTCTACACCTGAGCGCGCCGCGCCCGCGTCCGCTACGTCTAGGCGGGTATGCCGGAGCGCTCGGCGATGCGCGCGAGCCGTGAGGTGAAGAGCTTCTCCGCGTCCGGTGTCAGGAGCGTCAGGACGATCATCGCCCGGAATATCGTGTCGCCGAGCCGGTTCTGCGCGTCTTCCCATGTGTGCCTGCCGGGGCCGTGGGCCGGGGCGGTGACGTCCTCTAGGGCCCCGCAGACCTCACCGGTTTCCTCGTACATCTTCAGGATGCGCAGCAGCCGCGCGGTGTCTCCGGTCGCGGCGGCCTCGGTGTCCAGCCACGTCACGAGCCCGCCGATGGTCGCCCATGTCCGGTCCATGCGCGCGTCTCCTTCTGCGTCACGGCTGATGTCGACGGGCCAGGATGTAACGCACGTCGCCACGCCAGTACGCGGCTGCAGCGGCGTCAGAACAGCCGTCGGCTCTCCAGCAGTCATCTGATAGTGGCTGTCCAGGTGCCGCGCCGCAGATGGATCGTGCCGTCGGGGGCCACGCGCGCCGTGGCGCCGTAGACGGGGAGCGACCCGTCACGCAGCCACCGGGCCCGCAGATCGTCCAGCACATCCCACAAGCGCCGCGGACCACCCTGGTGAACGTAGGCGGGACCGTCCGGACTGGAATTGGTGGCGCGGGCCCACGACCCGTCGGCATGCACCATCACGGCAGTGCGCACACCGCCCTCCTCGCGGTAGTCGTGTTCGATGCCGGGCACGGTCACCCCGAGCATCGACCACAGCTCCCACGCCTCCATGACGTTCACGACCGGGTAGCGGCCGACCGTAACGTGCTCTGCCTGGGCACTGTGGGCGGCCTCGATCGCCGCGGCCACACTGGGCGGGTAGTCCGGCCCCGTCCTGGCGGCCATGAACCCGGCACGGTCCCAGGGGATGCGGCCCTCCGCGCCCCCGTCCGGAGTGGCGTCGACCACCAGGGTCAGCCCGGTCCCGGCGACCGTGGTCACCAGCCGGCCGCCCGGCCGCAGCGCCTTCAGCCACGACACCGGCACGGGCCGCACCGAAACCGTCGCGATGATCCGGTCCCAGGTGCCGGGCAGTGGCCCGGTGGCGTCGACCGCCGTCACACGCGGGCGCAGCCCGGCCCGGTCGAGACGGTCGGCAGCGGCAGCGACGAGGTAGGGGTCGACGTCCACGGACGTGACCTGGTCGTCCCCGAACCGCATGGCCAACAGTGCCGCCCCGTACCCGGACCCGGTGCCGACGTCCAGGATGTCCAGCCCCTCATCCACGACAGCGTGCCGGAACATCTGGACCAGGAGGCCCGGCAGCGTCGCCGACGACGTCGGCGACCCGGTGGTCGTGCCACCCGGGCGGGCATCGTCGGCGTGGCAGGGGCCGACCCGGGTGACCAGGGACCGGTCGGCGTAAGCGGCCGCGGCCCAGGCGTCCGGATCGGACGGCCCCGCGCACGCCTCCCACACCGCGGATCCGTACGGGCCGGGCGCGGCCTGAGCCCACGTCCACCAGCGCGGCACGAACGTGTGCCGGGGAACGGCCGCGACCACGTTCCGCCACCGCGACCGGGCGTGGGCGACGTGCTGGGCAAGCCATTCTGCGTAGAGTTCCCAGTCCATGCCGGTCAGCGTGACGGGTCGCAGTCGTTGCTGTCCGCCGGAGTGCACGACCCGTGCCCGTGGATCGAGGACACCATGCCCTTCCAGCCGGGGCTGTCGAGCAGGTCGGCGAGCGGGACTTCGCGGACGTCCCCGGCCGAGTGGTGCCGGCCCAGCACGCACGGCATCAGCCGCCCATCGGTGTCGATCGCGGCGCGGCCACGGCCGCACAGGTCATCGTCGGTCGCGGCGACACCGCGCGGCGCGGCGCGGCCGACCGGGCGGGCCCGGTCCAGGGAGATGTCGGTGACGCCGAGCACCTTGAGCAGCTCGGCTCCGCCTTCGACGTCCTGCCCCTCGATGACCTGGACCATGCCGACCTTCACCTCGATCCCCATGCGGCGCGCCGCGGCGATGTTGGCCCAGGTCGCGTCGAACGAGCCGCGAACGCCGGTGATGCTGTCGTGCTGGGTGCGGTCGGCGCTGTACCAGGAGGTGGACACCCGCACGCCCTTGCGGGCCAGCACACCCCAGTGGCGGTCGCTGACGCGGTAGAGGTTGGTGAACACCGCGACCCGCAGGCCGTGGAGCAGCGCGTATTCCACCAGCTCGGCGAACGCCGGGTGGTCCAGGGGGTCACCGCCGATGAACTGGACGGTCGTGATGTCGGGGTGGCCGGCGGCCTGCTCGATTATGTGCATCCAATCGGCCAGGGTCATGGCGCCGGTGCCGGCGGCGGGGCCGGAGTTGCTGTAGCAGTGGCTACAGCGCAGCTCGCATGCGCGGGTGATCTCCAGCTCCAGGAACGTGACCGGTTCGCTCGCGGGCTGGGGCGAGGTGGGGACGGTGATGGTCATGGCGACCTCCATGGCGCGCTTCATCGGTGTGGAGCCGCGGCCTCGGGGGCGCGCCTGCTGACCCGAGGCCGCGGAGTTCTGGCCGGGGAACCCCGACTACTGGGTGAGGGGGAGGCGGCCGGGACCGGCGCCCAGGTACGAGGCGATGTTCCGGGCGGTCTCCTCGATGTCGTCGCGGGTGCCGACGCGTCTGGTCTGGTCCGGCCCGGTGGCCCACCGGTACTCCTGCGCGTCGGGGTCCCAGATCAGATCGGCGGGGCCCCTGTCGCGGTAGGTGACCCGGATGTACTCCTCCGGCTCGTGCACGTGGGCGGCGATGATCTGGGGGAGGCGGCGGCGCAGTTCGCAGTACAGGGCGTCCAAGGGGCTGAACGGACGGACCTGGAGGGTGGGGGCGGTCATCGGACAGGGGTCCTCACGGGGTCGGCTGAGGTGGACGAGGCGGGTGGGGTGGATGGGGTGGACGGCGCGCGGAGCGTGTTGGGGTAGGCGAGGGCGACGACGAACCCGCAGGAGGCGAATACGGCCAGGGCCTGCTCCCCGTAGAGACCACCGAACACCAGCAGCAGGTTGTAGGCGGTGTGGCCTGCGATGATCGGTCCGATACGGCGCCCGCTGACCTGGTAGGCCCACAGCGAGACCCCGGCGAACACCAGGGTCGCCAGGCCGGAGATCCCGTAGTACAGGTGCGGGAGCACTCGGATCACGCACACCGCGGCGAGGATCTGCCAGGTGGGCCGCCGCGCCGCCGCCATCAGGGCGGCGACCAGCGCGAGCATGGGGATCTCCTCGCGGGCACCGGCGACCAGCGCGGTCACGCCGAACTGGAGGACCGAGTCGTCCGACGCCGCACCGTCGGCGCCGGGCAGCCGCGACATCTGGTCGCCCAGGAGCCTGCTGGCCGTGTGCCCGGCGACCACGAGCCCGAAGGCCACAGCGGCTTGGACGGCCGAGTCACGCGACAGGCCGCCCCACCGCGCCCACAGGCGCACGCCGGTGTCCTTCCCGACTACGGCCGACAGCCACGTCCCCGCGACGGTCAGCAGCACCACTGCGACCGCTTCGGCGGCCCCGCCGTCGTGAGGCAGTAGCACGAGCGCGGCCAGGACGAGCCCGGCCGCGCACCACGCCGGGGCGATGTCGTGGCGTGAGCGGGCGCGGACCAGCAGCCAGACCCCGGCCGCGATCACGCCGGGCGCGGACGAATTGCCGGGGAGGCCAGGCAGCCGGACGTCCACGCCGGCCAGTTCGATGCATTGGGCCACGGAGTAGACGGCGTGCGGGCCGAACAGCACGGCCAGGACGCCGAGGACACGCACCGTCAGGCGCCAGCCGTGTGGGGGATTGCCGGGTTGGGACACGGATCGGTCTTTCTAACGTGGGGGTTGCGATACGGGAAGGTGCGGGGTGGGTGAACTTGCGATTGGTGATGCTGGTCAGACCTCAACCGTCACGATGTGCTCGTGATCGGAGTCGGGGTCGCCCGGGGCACGGCTGGTGTGGGGGCGGTGGCCACCGGGGGTGCGTCTGCAACACAGACGAGGTCGAGGTCGAGGACCAGGGCGTCGTGGTCGCTGCCGGTGGTGATGTGCCGGTAGAGGGTGGCGGCGGTGGCGAGTTCGGGTGAGCCGTAGACCCGGTCGACGCGCGCGCCGCCGCGCCCGGTGGGGCGCAGGTGCGGAGGGTCGCGGCGGGTAGGTGGCAGGTGTGCGGCGATGTCGATCAGGCCCGCTCGGGCGAAGGTGTCGTCGACGTCGTAGTTGGCCTCCGGCCGGCCTTGTGGGTCTTGGCGGCAGCGGGTCACCTGCAGATGGCGGGGGAGTCGCTCCAGTTCGTCGGCGGTGACGGACGGACCGCCGCGCGGGTAGCAGTTGAAGTCCCCGCCGATGAGGGCGAGCTGGGGCCGCAGGGCAACCAAGGCGCCGAGGTATTGCGCCTGGGAGAGCTGAGCCACCGCCGACCGTGCCGGGAAATGCACGCTGAAGCAGCACAAGGGCCGGTCCAGGCCGGGGATGTGCAGCTCGACCATGCACCAGGCGTGCGCCGTGCTGGGGTCGGTCCCTGGATACGGGCCGTCGTCCACGATGCGCCACCCGGTGGTGTGCGTGTCGACCAGGATCGCGGTGTGCAGGGCGCTGCGCGCCGCGGGCACGACCGGCCCCAGCACCGGCTCCATCTCCAGCGCGTTGGCGGTCCGCCGCACATGCCGTGACTGCCGGAGCGCCGGCTGCGGCACTCCGAGTTCCTGGCACAGCACCACCTGCGGGCGTGCCCGCCGGAGCGCTTCAACGGTCTGGTGCCAGCGTGCGTCCGACCCGTCGGCGTCGATGCCGCCGTAGTTCCAGTTGACCGAGGCCACCCGGATCGCTGTGCTCATCGGGGTCATTCGTCTTCTCCGGGTGTGGTGGGGGACGGGTGGGCTTTGGCCGCCGCCTCCAGTTGCCCGCGCAGCGTGTTGCGGGGCACTCCCAACTCCAGGGCCAGGTCGTGCAGCGACTCGCCCGCCTGGTGCCGTTGGAGCAGTTGCTGCGGCGGGATCGGCAACGCCACCTGGCGTGACCGTGGCGGGCCGCCGACCGGCCGCATCGTGGTTCCCGCTTCCAGCAGCCGCAGTTTCACCGTGGCGGGCACCACCCCCAGCTCCGCCGCCAGGTCGTACAGCGACTCGCCCGCCTCGTAACGCCTACGCAGCACCGGCGAGGGCACCGGCAGCACCATCCGCCGCCTGTGCGGTTGCTCCCGCGATCGCAACGTGGTGCCCGCCTGGGCAAGCCGCATCTTCACCGCGTTGCTCGACACCCCGAGCGCCCTGGCCAGTCCCCTGATCGACTCGCCCGCCTCGTACCACTCCCGCAGCTCGGCGAGGTCGATCGGAAACGCCTCCCAGTCCGGCGCGCCGGGTGGCCGCCGGTTGATCCTTTCGTGCCGCATCCATGCGTAGACCTGACGCGGGGTCAGCCCCATCCCCTCGGCGATCTTGGGAACCGAGTCGCCCGCCTCGTACCGTTCCCGCAGCACCCCGACCGACATCTCCAGCCGCGGCGCCGTGCCGTCCTTCGCGGGCTGTGGGCTGCGCGGGTGTTTTGGTGAGGTCATCGAGTGCTCGGGGGTGTCTTCTTCGGCCGGGCCGCCGAAGGGGCGGGCTGTCGCCATCCGGTGTCGACCAGTGCGCGGAGCTGGTCGTCGTCGCACACCAGGTTCTGCAGGCGGCGGCCCTCGGTCCGCACGAGCTCCCCTATGTCGTGGGGCGTGTCCGGGGCGCGGGAGATACATTGCAGGACGCCCACGATCGCCAAGGCGACCTGCCAGGACACCGTGACGGCGACCGGCGGCACGGCGTGCGGCCCCGGGGCGGGGGACAGAGCGCCGGCCAACTGCTGCAGCCGGGCGCTCTCGGCGATCAGCAGCTCCCGCATGCGCGGGTTGACCGCCGGGCCTTGCGAGACCGCGTGCAGGCCGGCGCCGATGGCCGGGATGAGCAGCGGGTGCAGCTCGATCTCGACGGTCACCTCCGCCCAGCGCTGGATGGCCACGTCCAGTGGGTCATCCAGCGGGGCGTCTGCGTCCGGGGCCGTGTGATCGGCGGGGCCACCGGACGAATCGAGTGATGAGGTCATGGGTGCTTTCTCGGTCGGTGGGGTGGGGAGCAGGTCTTCGTGGGCTTACCTGCTGAAATGGGCTTTGAGCTGCTCGTTCACGTTCTGGAGGAGCATCTGCTTGGTTGCGCGGCGGGTGCGGCGGCATCGGCCGCCGCACTCGGCGAGCTGCCAGAGCACCGGCCCGTCGGCGGGGCTGTGGTACTGGAAGCCGCCGGCAGGGTGATAGGGCAAGACGGTCCGCACCTGGTCGAGCGAGCTCAGGCGTTTGGCGGCCGGGTACTGCGTGACGATGTCGTTGGCGAGGGCGTCACAGGCCGTGGCGGGGGTCGGGAACCGGTTCGTGGCGAAGAACAGGTCAAGGTCGAGGTCCAGGCCGTTGGGTTGTTTCGTCACTGCCCCGGCTCGCACCCGGTAGAAGTGCCAATGCGCGGCCAATGCGTTCCTCCGCTGATCAGTTGCAGGCCGGGGCGGTTTTGCGGGCGACGCCGCAGTACTGGAGCACCGGCCGCGGATCGGGCCAGGGGCTGGGGTCGGGCCGCCACAGGGAGCAGGACACGACGCCCGGGTCCAGCAGTTCCAGGCCGGTGAAGAACGCCGCGATCTGGGCGGGGGTCCGGGCCACGACCGGGGTGCCGCCCATGTCCATCACCAGCCGCATCGCCTCGTGCAGCGTTTCGCCGTGGAGTTCGGCGGTGGGGTGGGCGATGACGACATGGCTGCCCGGCGCCAGCGGCGCGGCGAGCTGCTCGACGGCCGCGTGCGCTTCGCCGTCATCGACCAGATGGTTGAGGATGCCCAGCAGCATCAACGCCACAGGCCGGTCGAAGTCGAGTGTCCGTGCCGCCTGCGACAGGACGAGGCCGGTGTCGCGGGCGTCGGCGGCGATGTAGTCGCAAGCCCCTTCGGGGGTGCTGGTCAGCAGCGCGCGGGCATGGGACAGGACGAGCGGGTCGTTGTCGACGTAGACGATCCGGGCGTCGGGCGCGATCCGCTGGGCGACCTCGTGGGTGTTGTCGACCGTGGGCAGCCCGGTGCCGACGTCGAGGAACTGGCGGATCCCGGCCTCGCCGGCCAGGTAGCGGACCGCGCGGCCCAGAAACGCCCGGTCATGGCGGGCGGCGTCCACGATCCCGGGGAGGATCTCGGCGACCCGGTCACCGGCCTGCCGGTCGATGGCGTAGTTGTCCTTACCGCCCAGCCAGTAGGCCCAGATCCGAGCGGATTGGGGCACCGTGGTGTCGATCTGGGCGGTGAGGTGGGGGCCGGTCTCCTGACGTTCGGCGCGGTCCTTCACTCCATCACCTTGTCGATCTTGACGGCGAGTTCCTCGGGCGTGCGGGCGTCGACCATGTTGGGGCGGTTGAACTCCTCGGGCGGCACCGGGAATCTCTGCGCCCACCAGCCGCCCTGCCTGGTGCGGATGATGTTCCACTCGGGGTACCTGGCCTTCAGGTCGTCCAGGGACGGGGAAGCGTTTTCGGGCATGACGACGGGTCCTTCGTCGGTGATCAGAGGGCAGTCGTCGGCGCACTGGGGTCGGTGACGCTGCCAGTGGTTCCGCCGGTACGGCCTGGTAGGGGTGCGGACGTGCACGCAGGCGGGGCGTTAACGAGCCTGCGTGCACGTCCGCGGCGGGGACGCGGGCCATCCGGCCAGGGGTAGCCCGCATCCCCTGAGCGACGGCCTTCCAGAGTGAGGCGCTGGGGACCGGCGCCGTTCAGGGGGAGCGCTCGTAGGGGAGGGGAACGGCGAGGGGCGCGCTCATAATGGCCCCCCGCTGGGGCTTGCGGTCCTGCATGACTCCCTCCCCGTAGTGGTGGCGAATCGGTCACAGTAAGCGAACATCACGCAGAGTCGTCGTGGCAGAGGCACAATGGGGGGCATCTGCGTGCCCCCCAGGGGGCACGGCGACACATGAGGTGCACATATGACGCCTGCAGAGAAATTCCGCATCGGTACGCGGTTGAAAGCCGAGCGAACCGCGCGTGGCTGGAAGCAACGCGAGTTCGCCGAGATGATCGCCGAGGCCATGGGCGAGCAGCTCACGACGGATATCGTTACGCTCACCGACTACGTCAAGCGGTGGGAACGTGGCCGCACGGGGTTCAGCCCCCGCTATCGGCAGGCCCTGGCTGATGTCCTCGGCATCCCCCAGCGTCAGCTTTTTGACCCCGGCGATGGGGAGGATGACCCAGTGGAACGTAGGCAATTCTTGGGCGTCACGACGGCAGCCGTTGGGCTAACGGTCAGTCCCTGGACCCCAGTCGGCCACCCTGAAGCTCAACAACGGCGGCGCATCGGCGCTGATGTTGTCGCACAGCTGAAACGGCGAACCGTTCGGCTCCGGCGCCTGGACGATGTCCTGGGCGGCGCGGACACCTACCGGCTCTACGCATCAGAACTCAGCGCCACCCGGAATCTGACGGCGGCAGCGACCTACTCCGAGACGACAGGTCGGGCACTGCTGGCCGTCGTGGCCGAACAGGCCCAGCAGGCGGGATGGGCGGCGCTCGATGCGGGGCAGATGACCGCGGCCCGAGCCCTGTACCGCGAAAGCATGACCGCCGCCGCAGAGGCGGGAAACAGCTCCCTGTTAGGAAACGCGCTGGCGCTGATGTCCTACCAGCGTGTCACGGCTGGGCAACGCGGCACCGACGAGGCCGATGCCGCCTGCCGGGTGGTAGGCCCAGAAACACCCTCGGCGGTACGCGCCCTCCTGCACGAACGAGCGGCCTGGGCGCACGCGATGGCTGGACAGTCCCACACACGTCAGGTTGAAGAGTCGCTCGGCGCTGCCACCAAGGCACTCGCCGGCAACGTCGGCGAAGAAGGTCACGACCCTGATTGGGCGCGGTGGGTCGATGACGTCGAACTCCAGATCATGACCGGACGATGCTGGACGATCCTGCGGCGGCCTGATCGAGCGGTTCCGGCATTGAAGTGGGCGCTAGAGCGGTTCGACGACACATACGCCAGAGACAAGAGCTTGTACCTGTCGTGGTTGGCGGAAGCGCACATTGAGGAACTGGACTTCGATGCAGCTGCTCAGGCTCTGTCGCGGTCGATCGACCTGGGTGTCGACATCGCATCCGCCCGGCCTAGGAAGCGGGTCCAGGTGGTGGTGGCGCGGCTGCGTCCGCACGCGTCCGCAGCCGCCGTCCGGGACGTGATGGAGCAGGCTAGGACGATGTGGCCGCCTCACGTTTGAGCCAGTCCAGGTACTCCGGCGACCCGCCGCCGATGGTCACATACATGACCTCGGGGTTGTCCCATGGATGATTCGCCAGGAGGTGGGCCTCAAGTTCGGGGTACCGGTCGCGGGTGGTTCGGAGGGTGACTTGCCATTCCTCGCTTGTCCCGAGTTCCCCCAGGTGCCAGAAGACATTCCCGGCCTGGATTACCTGACCCGACGCGGCGAGGTGCTGGACTACCGCTGATTTGAGTAGTTGCATCCCCGCTTCACGGTCAGGGGCGGCGGTGAAGACCAGTAGGGCCTGCGGCTGAGGTTCGTTCATGCGGCGCACTCTATCGGCGAGGTCTACGCTGGTATCGGCGTTCATTGCACCGGACGCCCCGGGCGTCCCACCGGCTTTTCGCCGGCGGGGCGCTCGCGTTTCCTGGCCTCGGGCGGGTCAGGCGGCGGGGGTTTGGCGTGGTTTCACTGCTCGTGGTCAACGCACTAGGCGAGCCTGATCAGCCGCTTGAGATAGGACGGTTCGTCCAGCGGCCGGCCGAGTTCGAGCGGGATGGTCGCCGCACCGGCACGCACGGCGCCGACCCGCTCACCGCCGTCCCCCCGGTGCGGCGGACGGCCCGTGGCGCCGACCGGCACGGTCAGCCCGGACCAGCCGACCACCGTCACCGGCGCCGCGGCCCGCAGCGGTGTCGTCCCGCCGAGCCCGTCGTCGACCCGCCCGACGGCGGCTCCCTTCGGCGCCAGCGTCACCGCGGTCAGCGCCCCCGCGGCCGCGGTGACGAGCCGCCCCGCCGCGTCGACGGCGCCCGCCGCGCTCGGCGAGCGCTGCCCCATCACCGCGCCCACGATGAGCGTCCGCGCACCGCCGACGCTCCTGCGGGCCGCGAACACGAAGTTGCCGCCCGCCGCGTCCGTGTACCCGGTCTTGCCGCCGACGATGCCGTACTGCCCGAGGAGGAAGTTGCCGCCCGCCCGCGGGGCGCCGCCGTTGTCCGGCACATACGCCCGGTTGTTCACGATCTCCGTGAACGCCGGGATGGCCATCGCCGCCCGCAGCAGCTTGACCTGGTCCTGGGCCGTGCTCACGGTGCCCGAGTCGTAGCCGCTGGGATCGGTGTAGCGCGTGCTGGTCATCCCCAGCTCCGCCGCCGCCGCGTTCATCTTCGCCACGAACGCCTGCTCGTTCCCCGAGTCCCACCGCGCCAGCTCGTGCGCGACGTCGTTCGCCGAGATGACCAGCAGCGCCTCCAGCGCCTTGCGCTGCGTCAGCTGCTGGTTCGCGGTGACGCCGAGCAGCGACTCGCCCCGCTTCTTGCGCATCGGGATCTGCGCCGCCGCCTGCGGCGACACCGTCAGCACCGGCCCCGCCGCACCCGGCCGCAGCGGATGGGCGCGCAGATACACGTACGCCGTCATCACCTTCGCGACGCTCGCGGTGGGGATCGGCGCCGACCCGCCCGCCGCGCCCATCGTCCCGAGCCCCTCCACGTACACGACGGACTGCCCCGCCGTCGGCCACGGCAGCGCGGGCGCCTGCCCGGGGAACGCGTGACTGGACGCGAGCGCCAGCCTGATCGTCGGCTGCGGCACGGGCCGGACGAGCTGCCCCGTGACGACCCCGGCCACCAGCACCAGCACGGCCACGAGCACGACGAGCCAGCGCCGCCCCCGCTTGGCACTCTCCTGGGGCGCCGCCTGTGCGGGCTGGACGGGTTGCTGTGGGTGCTGTGGGTGTGCCGGTTGCATGGCGCCGTCCCACGGCATGCCCCACTGCTCGGATGGCCGAGCCCCCGGCTGTTCCCCGGGCCCCTGCGGCAGCGGCACCGGCAACCGCTCGACCCGCGTGGGCCCGGCCCGATCGTCCAGCCGCGCAGGCGCGACGTCCTGCGGCGGAGCCCCTTGCCAGGCCCCGTACTGCGGCGCTCCGGCATCGCTGACCGAACGATTCGCCGCAGGACCACCGTGCGGCGGTGCGCCGTGCGGTGGGGCGACCTGCGGCTGGGCGGCGTGTGGTGGGGTGACGTGCCAAGGGCCGCCGTGGGGCGGGCGCCGTCCCGGTCCGTCATGTGTCTGCGGGTGGTCCGTGCGCGTCTCGGAGACGCCGTCGCGGTCCTGCTCCTGAGCGCCCGCCGGTGGGACTCCACCCTGCGGCCGTTCTTCTCGCGCGGTTCCCCGCGCGTGCGCGGCGCGTTCCGGCTCGCCTCGCGGAGACGCGGGCTGTGCGGAGTCCGTGCGCGTGTCCGAGGTGCCGGCCTGCGGCCGTTCGTCTCGTGCGCTCGGGTCCTCGGCCGGGGGCTCCCGCCGGTGGCGGCCCTGCGTGGGCGCGGGCTGCGGCGGCTCGGCGGGCGTGTCCGAGATGTCCTCGTCAGGACGGTCCTGCCGGGCCTCGGGCCGCGCCGCGGCTGCTTCTTCGTCTTCCGGGTCGTCGTCTTCGGGGGCGGTGTCCGCCGTGGCCTCGTCCTGCGCGGGCTCGTCCTGTGCGGCCTCCTCCTCCGCGGGCTCGTCCTGCGGGGGTGGGGCGGGTTCGTCGTCCGGGGCAAGGGAGTCGTCGGGATCCTCCTCCGCGGGGGCCTGCGGAGCGCCGGCCCGCCCGTCCTGCGAGGGGAACTCCACGTACCACGTCCCCGACGCGGTGGTCGGCCGCTCCGCCGCCGGCTTGGGGCGGCGGACCGCGATGTCCGGCCTGGTCAGGTTGACCTTGGGGACCCGGAACTCGGCGGTGGCGGTGCGGGAGGAGTCATGTTCGTCCTCGATGCCGGGCGTGTCCGGTTCCCGCTCGTCGTCGTCCACGTCCCCGACCCTCTCGACTTGAGCCCGACAGGCAGGCGCGGAGCGGTCTCCCCCGACAACCCCGTGCATAGTGAAGGATGCGCAGTTTATCGGGAAGGTTCGCGCCGATCGGCAAGCGCGATCCCCGTGTTCCCTGGCGGGCGTGAACCCGGAGGGGACGTTGCGGAGATACATCGCTGACAACGTCCCCGCACGGGAAGGCCCGGTGCGCATGCCATGGTGGTCGCGATGACCGTACCTCCGACGGCTCAGGACAGTGATGCCGCTCTCATACGGCAGCTGTAATTTCGGCTCTGACCTGCTGTGATCATGGGGTGGTTTCGGCGTAGGTGTGCCAGGCGTGGTGGCAGGCTCGGGCTCGTTGCTGGTGGCGTCGGCGCCATAGTGACCATGCGTGTCGGTGCTGGGGGTCGGTGCGGGGCGGGGGTACGACGGTCCCCCGGATGAGCCGTAGCAGTTCGGGGACGGTGATGGGGATCAATTCGGGGTCGCCGGGGTGGCGTTCGGTGGCGGTGGTGACGGCGAGGTAGGTGTAGGCGAGCAGGGCCAGGCAGGTCCAGCGGTGCCAGGAGACCCAGCGGGTGGTCTGGCCTTTGTCCAGGCCGCAGGCCTGTTTGGCGAGCTGGTGGTCTTCTTCGATCTTCCAGCGGACGGTGGCGATGGCCACCAGCCGGGCCAGCGGCACCGGGGTCGGGCTGTAGCAGCGGTAGTAGGACAGTTTGCGGGTGTAGCGGTGCCGGCGCACCAGCAGGACCGTGCATCCGGCCTGGTCACCGGCCTGGTGGCTGTCGGGGGTGTCGTCGGGTGTGATGGCGAGCATGGCCCAGTCGTAGGAGCGGACGCCTTTGGTCCCGGTGCCGGTGCGCATGCGCTGCCACCCGCCGTCACTGATCAGCCGGACGGCCCTGCGGGCGGTGGTGGTGTGCGGGCCGAGGGCCACGGTGTGGTCGTGCTTGACGGCCATCACATAGCCCATGCCCAGGCTCCGGACGCAGGTGCGCAGGTCTCGGCCGCCGTAGACCTCGTCCCCGGCCACGAACCCGGCGCCTATCCCGCGGCCGCGGGCGCGGGCGAGCATCGCGGCGGCCAACTGCGGTTTGGTGGCGAACTCGACCTGTTCGGGGACACCGGCCAGCTCGCGGCGTTCCTCATCGGCCGCCCAGTCTCTGGGCAGGTACAGGCGGCGGTCGATGATGGTGTGGCCATGGCCGGTGGCGTAGGTGAGATTCACCGTCACCTGGCACAACGCGACCCCGCCCAGGCTCCCCGAATACTGGCGCGCCGCCCCGACACAATCGGTGGAGGATTTGGCGTCGCCGGTCTCGTCCACGATGAACACCGCGTCCTGGTCACCGTCGGCGCCACCGTCGCCGCCGGTCAAGTGTTCAACGGCCCAGGCCGCGACCTCGTCCAGGACCTGCCGCTCGTCCCATTTCGCCCTCGACAGCAGGTGCTGCAGCCGGTGCGGGCCTGTGTGCCCGAGCGCCTCGCCCAAGGTCCAGCAGTTGTGGTCCTCCAGCTCCATCAGCAGGCCCAGCACGAACTCCCGGGCCAGCCGTCGCGGCTCACACCTGCGGAAACACCCCGCGATCCGGGTCATCACCGCGTCCAGAAACCGGGCCCGCCGCTGCTGTTCGGCATGCGCTATCGTGCCCCCGACGGTCGTCGGGGTTTTGGTTTTCGTCACACAAAGCAAAGATCACGGCGGCCGTCCCGCATGTCCGGGACTCCACCCGATCGTGATCATCTCAAGCTGCCCCGCTGACCAGCAGCGACATCCCCAAATTCACGATCTACAGCTGCCGTATCTCATCGAGGGTTCGCTCATCGATCCTGAGTCGTTCGCCGCGCTGTTCGACCGTTACTCCGCGATGCTGTACCGCTATGTTTCGCGCAGGCTGGGGCCGGAGGCCGCAGAGGACGTCGTAGGGGAGTCGTTCCTCGTCGCGTTCAGCAAGCGGCACCGCTACGACCTGGCGCAGTGGGACGCGCGCCCGTGGCTGTTCGGCATCGCGACCAAGCTGGTCGCGCGGCATCACCGGACGGAGGCCGCGCGCTACCGGGCGCTGCGCCGCAGCCCCGCGGACGGCCCGGTGGAGGGGCCCGCCGACCGGGTGGCGGCGGGTGTGACCGCGTCGGCGTCGCGTCCGCGGCTGGCGGAGGCGCTGGCCGTCCTGCCGAGAAGGGACCTGGACGTCCTGCTGCTGGTGGCGTGGGGCGATCTGGCGTACGAGGAGGTGGCGCGGGCGCTCGGCATTCCGGTCGGCACGGTCCGCTCCCGTCTCAACCGGGCCCGGCGCAAGGTGCGCGCGGCGCTGGGCGACATCGACCCGACGCGTGAGGAGGCGTGAGCATGGACGACCTGGACCTGATCCGTGACCTCGGCCGGGACCTGGAGCACGAGCCGCCGGCCTCGTTCGCCCGGCAGCGCAGCCGGTTGCTGGACGCCGCCCGGCGGCGGCGCCGCGGCCCGGGACGCTGGGCGCTCCTCGGCGTGGTCGCGGCCGTCACGGCGGCGGCGATTCTCGTCCCGGTGACGATCCTCCAGGGGCGGCACGCGAGGCCGGTCGCGACGAATTCGGCCGAGCCGGTGGCAGGACGGGCGATGAACGTGCTGGTCATCGGGGTGGACAGGCGGGTGGCCGCCCGCCCGCCGCGTTCGGACACGCTGATGCTGGTGCACGTTCCGGCCGACCGCAGGGACCTGCGCGCGGTGAGCGTCCCCCGTGACTCGCTCGTCCGGATCCCCGCGTGCACGACCGGGGGTGGAAAGACGGTCCCGGCCCAGCTGGGAATGATCAACGCGGCGTTCTCGCTGGGCGGCGCTGACTGCACGGTGAGAACGCTGGAGTCGCTGACCGGCGTCCGGATCGACCAGACCGTGATGATCGACTTCGACGGCTTCCGGAAGGCGGTGGACGCGCTCGGCGGGGTCCGGATGACGCTGCGCCACCCGGTCGTCGACCCTGCGGCCGGGTTGAGACTGCCCCAGGGCGAGCAGCGGCTGAACGGGGCGCAGGCGCTCGCCTATGTCCGGGCCCGGCGCGCTCTCGGGGACGGCTCGGACCTGGGGCGGATCAAGCGGCAGCAGCAGTTCATGGCGGCGCTCGTGCGGGAGGCCAAGGAGCAGATGGGCGGGAACCCCGTTCGGTTCGCCAAGTTCCTCATGGTCGTGACCGGTTCGTTCGAGACGGCGCCGAGGCTGGACGCGGGCAGGCTGCAGGCGCTCGCCCGCGCATTCGGGAAGGGGGGTTCGGTGGAGTTCAGCACGGTTCCGGTCCATCCGGCGCGCAGCGACCCGAACCGCCTGGAGTGGGATCGGGCCGGCGCGGCACGGTTGTTCGCCACGTTCAAGACGTCATGAGTGAGCCAAGGCGCCCTCCATGGTCAAGACGCCATGAGTGACCCCGTTTCCGTCGGGTAGGGGCGAGTCATCCCCGGGCCCGCAGAAACGATCCACGAGGCTCAAGGAGTGTGCGATGGCCACGAAGGTCCGCGAAGTCATGACCGGCTCCCCGACATCGGTGTCCCCGGAACTGGACATCGTGACGGTGGCGCGGGCGATGCGCGACGAGGACATCGGTGCCGTGCTGGTGGCGGAGGGCGACGACCTGCAGGGGGTCGTCACGGACCGCGACCTGGTGATCCGCGGGCTCGCGGCCGGCGGCGACCCGGCCCAGGCGAGGATCGGCGGCATCGCCAGCAGGGTCACCGCGACCGTCGGACCGGATGACACGCTGGACAAGGCCGCGCAGATCATGCGGGAGCGGGCGGTGCGCAGGCTCCCGGTCATGGAGGACGGCCGCCTGGTGGGCATCGTGTCCATCGGTGACCTGGCGATGGAGGAGGGCTCGACGTCGGCGCTCGCCGACATCAGCGCGGCGCGTCCCACCACCTGACGTCGGCCGGCACCCGACCGGTGGGCGCGTCCGGAGGCCGCCGTCGGTGCCCCATCTCCCGGTCCCGGGCGCGCTCACTTCCGGGGCAGGGCGGAGAGCAGCCGGTCGAGTTCCTCTTCGGTGTTGTAGTAGTGCACGGAGGCCCGCACGGCCGTGGGAAGGACGTGCGGGTCATATCCGTGTGAGAGCGGATACGTGACGTTGATGTTGACGGCGCGTTCCCTTGCGGCGTCCTTGATGGCGGCGGGGTCGTGGCCGTCCACGGTGAACGTGACCAGCCCGGACGGCCGCGCGCCCTTGTCGAGGACGGTCACCCCACGACGCGCGGACAGTTCCTCACGCAGCTTGGCCGCGAGCCCGGTCACACGGGTCTCGATGTCGGTCATCCCTAGGTCGGCTGCATAGTCGGCGGCCACGCCCAAGCCGATCTGACCGGCGGCATACCGTTCCCATGTCTCGAAGCGTTGGGCGTCGTCGCGCAGGTCGAAGCCGTCCGGTGCCTTCCAGGTGGCGGCCTGCAGATCGATGAACGGCGGCACGAGCGTCCGGACGATTCCCCGGCGCACGTACAGGAACCCGGTTCCGCGCGGTCCGCGCAGGTACTTGCGGCCGGTCGCCGACAGCATGTCGCAGCCGATCTCGCTGACGTCGATGGCGAGCTGGCCGACCGACTGGCACGCGTCCAGGAGATAGAGGACGCCGTGCTCACGGCACAGTTTCCCGACCTCCGCCGCCGGGTTGACGAGCCCGTTGTGCGTGGGGATGTGGTTGAGCGCCACCAGGCGGACATTGCCTTTGACGAGTTCGGCCTCCAGCGCCTCCAGCGAGAGCGTGCCGTCGGCCTGGTCCGGGACGACGTCCACCTTCGCGCCCTTGGCCGCCGCCACCTGCTGGTAGGCGATCGCGTTGCTGGAGTACTCGCTCGTGGTCGTCAGGATGCGGTCGCCCTCGGCGAAGGGGATCGAGTAGAACGCCATGTCCCATGCCCGGGTGGCGTTCTCCACGTAGGCGATTTCGTCTGCGCGCGCGCCGATGAGCCTAGCCACGGCGTCGTAGAAGTGCTGGAGTGCCGCCGCGTTCTGTTCGGCCGCCTCGTAGCCGCCGATCGTCGACTCCAGCGCGAAGTGGGCGGACACGGCCTCGATGACCGGACGGGGCGGCAGCGCCGCGCCCGCGTTGTTGAAGTGCGCCACCTTCGCGCAGCCGGGGGTGTCGGTCCGGATCTTCTCGATGTCCACGGTCGCCCTCCGGAAATGTCGTACCCCCGCGCGATGCTGGGCGCGGCGACGGCTTGACCTCAACCTTCCTTGAGGTCACATGCTTGCCGTTCCAGGCTAACGATCACAGGGGGCTCCATGGACATGGAAGTCACGGCGTGGATGTCGCTGCACCACGCCATGAACGCGCAGGACGGCAGGCCCTTCTCCAAGGCGACCCTGCACCGGATCAGAGGCTTCGCCCGCCCGCACGCCCGCCCGCTGGCCGCGTTCCTCTTCCTCAGCGTGGTGATGGCGGTCATCGCGGTCGCGACGCCCGTCCTCGCCGGATGGGTCGTCAACGCGATCGTCGACCACGCCGCCACGTCCACCGTCGTCCGGCTGTCCGTGCTCATCGCCGTGCTCGCGCTCGCCGAGGGCGGGCTCGGGCTCGCCAACCGGTGGCTGTCCGCCCGCATCGGCGAGGGGCTGATCCTCGACCTGCGCACCGCCGTTTTCGACCACGTCCAGCGGATGCCCGTCGCGTTCTTCACCCGGACCCGCACCGGCGCCCTGGTCAGCCGGCTCAACAACGACGTGATCGGCGCCCAGCGCGCCTTCAGCGACACCCTCTCCGGTGTGATCAGCAACCTGGTCACGGTGCTGCTCACCTTCGCGGTGATGGTCCGGATCTCCTGGCAGATCACCTTGCTCGCCCTGGTCCTGCTGCCCGTCTTCGTCCTGCCGGCCCGCCGCATGGGCACCCGCCTCGCCCGCCTGGAACGCGAGGCCGCCGCGCACGACGCCGCGATGAGCACGCAGATGACCGAGCGGTTCTCCGCCCCCGGCGCGACGCTGGTCAAGCTGTTCGGGCGCCCGTCCCGCGAGTCCGCCGAGTTCGCCGCGCGGGCCCGCCGCGTCCGCGACATCGGCGTCCGCACCGCGATGGTGCAGCACGTCTTCATCACCGCGCTGACCATGGTGTCCGCCCTGGCGCTCGCCCTCGTCTACGGGCTCGGCGGCTACCTGTCGCTGCGCGGCCACCTCGACGCCGGCGCCGTCGTCGCCCTCGCCCTCCTGCTCACCCGCCTCTACGCGCCGCTGACCGCGCTCGCCAGCGCCCGCGTCGAGGTGATGAGCGCCCTCGTCAGCTTCGAGCGCGTCTTCGAGATCCTCGACCTGGAACCGCTGGTCGCCGAGCGTCCCGAGGCCCGTGCCGTCCCGGACGGGCCGGTCGCGGTCGAGTTCGAGGGCGTCCGCTTCGCCTACCCCGTCCGCCGACAAGGTCTCCCTCGCCTCCCTCGAAGAGGTCGCCACCCTCGACACCCGCGGCGGCGTCGACGTCCTGCACGACATCTCGTTCCGCGCCGAACCCGGGCAGATGATCGCGCTGGTCGGCTCGTCCGGCGCGGGCAAGTCGACGATCGCCCAGCTCCTCCCGCGCCTCTACGACGTCGGGTCCGGCGCCGTCCGGCTCGGCGGCGTGGACGTCCGCGACCTGTCCTTCCAGACCATCCGCGAGACGCTCGGCATGGTCACGCAGGACGGCCACCTGTTCCACGAGTCGATCCGCGAGAACCTCCTGCTGGCCCGCCCCGAGGCCACCGACGACGAACTGTGGGACGTCCTGCGCCGCGCCCGCCTCGACGCCCTCATCGAGGGCCTGCCGGACGGCCTCGACACCATCGTGGGCGAACGCGGCTACCGGCTGTCCGGCGGTGAGCGCCAGCGCCTTACCATCGCCCGCCTCCTGCTGGCCCGCCAGCGCGTCGTCATCCTGGACGAGGCCACCGCCCACCTCGACTCCACCTCGGAGGCCGCCGTCCAGGAAGCCCTCGCCGAAGCCCTCGACGGCCGCACCGCCATCGTCATAGCCCACCGCCTGAGCACCGTCCGGGCCGCCGACCAGATCCTCGTCATCGAAGAGGGCCGCATCGCCGAACAGGGAACCCACGAGGTCCTCCTGGCCGCGGGCGGCCGATACGCGACCCTCTACAACACCCAGTTCGCCGACGAGCCGCCCCTGGAACCGGTCGGCTGACCGGCGCGGCCGGGCGGGTTTAGCGGGCGGGCGCGGTGGCAGGGTGGGGGAATGCGCGCCGTCACCTATGACTCGTATACCTCCGACAACTCGCGGCTGACGGTCGGGGACGTCCCCGACCCGAAGATCGGCCCAGGCCAGGTGCTGATCGAGGTCCGCGCCGCGGGGGTCAACCCGGTCGACTGGAAGGTCATGGCCGGCGGCCTGGACGCGATGATGGACGCGGTCTTCCCCGTCATCCCCGGCTGGGACGTCGCCGGGGTCGTCCGGGCGGTGGGTCCCGACACACCGGAGTACGCCCCCGGCGACGAGGTCATGTCCTACGCCCGCAAGGACGTCGTCGGCGCCGGGACGTTCGCGCAGTACGTCACGGTCTCGGCGGACCACGTGGCGCCCAAGCCCGCCGCGCTCGACTGGAACCAGGCCGGCGGGCTGCCGCTGGCCGGGCTGACCGCGCAGCGCGCCCTGGACCGGCTGGATCTCGCCAAGGACGACGTCCTGCTCGTCCACGCGGCGGCGGGCGGGGTGGGGAGCCTCGCGGTGCAGATCGGCCGCGACCGCGGCGCCCGCGTCATCGGCACCGCGTCCGAGAGGAACCATGACTACCTGCGGGAACTCGGCGCCGAGCCGGTCGCCTACGGGGACGGGCTGGTGGAGCGCGTCCGGGACCTGGTGTCCGGCGGGGTGACGGCGGTCGCCGACTTCGTCGGCGGCCAGCTGGACACGACGCTCGCCGTCCTGGCCCCCGGCGGGCGGCACGTGTCCGCCGCCGACAACACCGTGGAGGAGCACGGCGGCCACTGGATCTGGGTCCGCCCGGACGGCGCGAAGCTCGCCGAGCTGGCCCGGCTCGCCGACCGGGGCGCGCTCACGGTCGAGGTCGCCGGCACGTTCCCGCTGGAGGAGACGGGCGCCGCCTTCGACGCCAGCCGCAGCGGCCACACCCGCGGCAAGCTCATCATCATCCCCTGACCCGCCGGACCGCCATGCGCATGCTCGTTCCGGCCGAGACACCGGCCCTGCGGCTTCCTACCCGGCTCGGGCCGATGCCCCTGACACACGGCTGGCAAGCCGCTTAGGCAGCTAGTTCCTGACGAAGTTGGGCGAGGGCTCGCTCGGCATTGGCGTGGATTTCCGGGAGAGCCTGGTCGGCGGTGCGCATGATCCGCTGAAGCTGGTGGGGGAGCCGTTGGCTGACTGCCTCACAGACGGCTAGGTCCAGGCATTCACGGGCGCCGTGGCGGTCGCCCGCTCGTAGTCGCACGCCAGCCACAGTTATCTGTCCGATGACCTGCCATTGTGGCGCCACTACGGTAGTTGCGGCCGGCGGGTCGTCGGCGAGGCGGGAGGCGCGGTCGATACGGCCGGTCGCTACCAGGCCCCGCAGCTGGATCTCATGGAGCGCGTAGGGGTTGAACAGGGACGTACGGTCCACCTGGTCTAGCAATTCGGTGGCCTCCCGCATCACCGAGTCGAACAGTTCGGCGTTGCCGAGGGTTCCTGCGGCGCGGGCGAGCAATGGGAGAGCGGCGGCCCGGGCGGCCAGGGTGGGGGCTAACGCGACCGCGTGCTGGAGTCGGTGGACGGCGGCGCCATGGAGTCCGGCTTTGCGCAGTTCGTTGCCGTGCAGGCGTAGGACGTCGGAGGAGAACGCCGAGTCCTGGAAGTACAACGCGATGTGCAGGCTCTTGGCGGTCCAGTGCGCTGCGGTGCTGAGCCGTTCCTCGGGCAGCACGTTGCCCAGCGCGACACCCAGTCCGGCGCGGGCGCGGGCGAGGAGACGCAGCACGTCCCGTTCGGTGTGTCCGGCCTCGACGCGAGATTCCAGTCTGGCGACCAGCGGCCACAATTCAGCGACTGCTTCGCAGGCGTGACCGGTTTGGCGGGCGAGTTCGCCGAGGCGGACGGTGGATTCACCGAATTGGAGCATCGCCCGATGGTCGGTGTCGGCAGGGTCGGTGATGCCCAGCACATGCGGGGGCAGACGGAGGGCGTCTGCGATCCGGCGTCGCGAGCCCACGTCGTCCAGTGTCCGCTTGCCGAGCTCCAATGCCGACACATAGGTCTTGTCGTAGCCAAGGATCTGACCGAGCGCGGTCTGGTTGAGGCCGTGCACGTCCCGGTGAAACCGAAGGATCGTTCCCAGGTCACCCGTGGCGAGGATCTTTTGGGCTTGGGGAGTGGCCCACCACCAGGTCGCATATCGGGCCGATGGGCCTGCTCGGCGGCCGAGGCTTGATGGGTGCGGTGTCGCACCGCTCATGGTGATCTCCGACGCAGCCATGCCGCGATCGATCGCTTGTAGCCGTCGGGCATGAGCAGTTCGGGGATCTGATCGGCGGTGAACAGGCCGATCTGTCGATGCTCGTCACTCACCACAGGTTCGGCGTCGGGGGTCAGGACGGTGCAGCCGTAGGTCACGATCAGGACGCGCCGCTCGGGCCGTGTCCGCGGTAGCGGCTGATAGATCCACACGTCCAAGAGCGGTCCGGCGGCGGCGCTCCAACCGGTCTCTTCCTTGATCTCGCGTTCCACGGTCGCCTCGGGGCTGATATCACCGGGTTCCAGGCGCCCGCCGGGCAACTCCCATTCATCACGCTCGTTCTTCAACAGCACGACGTAGCCGTGGGCGACCGCGACACCTTTGACGGACACAGGCCAGGTCGGAGGCGTGCTCACCAGGGATCCTCGCAGTCGGCGTGTCGGGCGCGCACCGGGGCGCTGGTGCCCTTGGGCGCGCGAAAGGGCGGTTGTGATGATGCGGAACGTAGCACGACTCCTCGGCCCCGGCCGCGATCCGGTAGAGATGCCCGAATCGACAATCTGTCGCTTTACCCCCGCCCACAGCCCAAGAACAGTTGAGTCAAGCTGTCAATCGAAGGAGCCAGGAGATGGGCCCTGCTCTCCCGGATGGGAATGGCCTGCTCGCGCCCCACCGCGTCGGCCCCGGCACACCGGGGGTCATCCAGGAGCGGCTGCACCGCACTGGGCTGATCGTCTTGGAAGGGCTGTCCTCCCGGGCCGCCGTCGTGGACCTGGCGTCGGGCATCATGACCATCATCGCGCACCGCGACAGCGATCTGGACGGGCTGACCACGCTCCACAACACCGGATATCGCGGGGCGCGCCCGGGGTTCGGCGGATTCACCGGCGATGAGCTAGCCCCACACACCGAGCGTTCCGGGATTCCGGCGCCGCCCCGCCTGATGCTGCTGGTGTGCGGCCACGTGGCCGACCAGGGCGGGGACTGCCTGCTGACCGACGGCCGCGCGGTTCACGACGAGCTGTGGGCCCATCATCCCGAGGCTGCCCGCGCCTTCTCCCAGCCGCGTACTGCGTTCTTTGGCGCGGGCGACGGGGCGGGCGGCGGCCACGCCACCCAGGTCTTCACCAAGCATCCGGGTGGCCGCTGGTCAGTGCGGTTGCGGACCGACGAGCTGGCGCGATGGAGCCCCCTGACGCAGCCCTACTTGCCGACGCTGCGCACCGCGGTGGCCGCTCACCAGGTTTCCCTCCGCCTGACATCTGGCCAGGGCTACCTGCTGGACAACACGCGATGGCTGCATGCCCGCGCCGCGTTCACCGGCTCGCGTCTGTGCTGGCGCGCCCTCGGCGAGCCAAGGTTCTCCCTCCCTCCAGGATTCGCCGGCGCGGACCCACCCCGCGCCGGTGCCGGCCACACCTCCGGCTGGTCCCCGCTCGCGCTCACACCGATCTTCAGCGACCTTGCTCGCAGCTGGCCAACCCCGTACCCATGACGTTTTCGCCTGGGCCAGGACCCGCTCTGGCCCGATCGCCGCCCACCGCGATCACCAGCCTGCTGCACACAGAGCCCTTGCATAGCCCATCCCGCAGGAGGAGAGGTTCATCATGTCCCTGCTCGGAATGCCTCCGATCCCGGCCCGCCGCCCGCAGGACACCGGACCAGTCCAGTTCACCGACGGCCACCACTTCGCCCTCGGCCCCGACGCTGACGCCGTCCGTGTCGCCGGTGAGCTCACCACGCCCCTGTCGGTGATCGTGCAGATCACCAAGCGCTGCGACTTCGACTGCAGCTTCTGCAGCGAGACCCTCCAGGTGCCCGACCCGTCCCTGCGGGACCTGGAGACGGCCGCGGCGAACTTGGCCGGGGTGCGGCGGGTGTTCCTGTCCGGCGGTGAGCCTCTGCTGCGCCGCGATCTGCTCGACATCGTCGGTGTGTTCGGCGACTTCATCATCGGGCTGCCCACCAACGCCACCCGCGGCATGCACATGGCGCCCGAGCTGGCCGGGAAGATCACCTTCGCCAACATCGGGTTCGACGGCCCCCGCGGGATCTTCCAACGCGTCCGCGGCGACTACGACAAGGTCCTGGCCGGCGTGGAGGGCTTCCGCCAAGCCGGGATCCCCGTCTCCTTCTCGGCCGTCGTGCTGCGCTCCACCCTGCACGGCCTGCCCTACCTCACACAGATCGCCGACGTCCTGGGCGCGGGCAAGGTCAAGCTGATCCTTCCACTGCGCAAGGGCAACGCCCTAGACCTGGACGAGTCGGAATTCATCACTGTCGCCGAGGCCCGCGAGCATTTCGAGCGGCTGGTGGAGTTGCGGACCGTGCACCAGTGGACACCGGCCATCCGGATGACGCCCTGGACACCCGAGACCGAAGGCCACATGATCGTCGTCGAACCCAACGGGCACACCCATGCCTGGCCCGTCTACGACCGGCCCGACCTGTGGCTGCCGCTCGGCAACATCTTCCAGGAGCCGATCACCGCCATCTGGGACCGCTACCCCTACAAGGCCAACCACGCCGCCAAGTACCTGGGCACCAGCATCCTGACCCGCGAGCGGGCCACCCGATGACCGCGCCTAAGCCCTCCACCGTTCCGGTGAACACCCCCGATGGCGTCCCCGTCCGCGCCTCCCTCCGTGCCCGCGCCCGGCAGGCGCAGACGTATACCAACCTGGCCTGGCCAGAAGACCCCTACGGCACCGGCCAGCTGTGGCGAGCCGAACCGCACCTGCTGGCGGGCCTGGCGACCTGCTGCGCCGGCGTGCGCCGCGGGGACGGCCAGCAGCCCGTTCCCGTGGCGCACGCCGTGGTGTACCTGCCTCTGCACCGCACCCGCCCGATCGACGCCGACGGCGGCGTGGAGTTCGGGTTCCGTGCGGTGGCCGCACCCGAACCGGCCGGGCTGCCCGAACTGCTGCGCCTGGCGGACCTGGACGTGCTGCGGGCCCGGCGGCTGGCCAAGGTCGTCACCGGGTACGCCCTGGCCGACGACCTACGCGCCCTGGTCACCGCAGTCAATGCCGCCACGGGAGCTCCTCGGGACGCGCACACGGACGGATACCGGGCTGATCCCCGGGCGGCCGATCCGCTCGGCCGCGGGCTCATCGCGATGGCCGAGGAATGGCCGCGCCGCTACGCCACCCCGCGCGGCACAGCGCTGCGACTCGACATCGCCCACGACATCGCCTGCGAACCCGGCATTACCGGCCACAAGGCCGATACCGGCCGCCGGGCCGGCGGCGCGACGCTGCCGCAACTGGCCGCCGACGCCCAACTCAACATCGACGGTGTACGGCACGGGCTGATACCGCAGCAGGTGATCGACCAGGCCGCTGGGCTCATCGACCGGGCAGCCGACCCCACCCAGACCGGCGGCTCGCCCCCTGCCGCGCCACCGGGAGAACCGCCCCGGCACCAAGCGGCAGAATGGCTGGCCGTCTGCGCCACCGAGCGGGCACTGCTGCACGCCCTGATCGCGGCACGGCACCTGCACCGCTACACCTGGGCCATGCCGCTGGACGTCGGCGCCGCCGTCGCGAGCTGCGTTTCCGGCTGCTTCCCAACCCAGCAGCCCGGTACGGTCGGGCCTGGTCCAGCAGAGCCAGCCCACCAACCGCCAGATGCGCCCCGCCGCCGGCGGGCGTACGACACCGCCCAAGGATCTCCAGGGTGATCATCCACACCACGATCGGCGAGCCGAACACCACCGATGCCACCCCGGCTCAGACGGCTCGACCGAGTGCGGTCACACCCTCCCCTGCTGCCCTGTCCGGCACGTCCGCCGACGGCGCCGCCAGCCACCCCACGGCGACCGAGGATCTCACCGCCGCAGCGGCAGTCCCGCAGCGGCGGCCGGGGCATCTGCTGATCGCCTCCTTGGACGTCGAATGGACCAAGAACTACAAGATTAAGAACGGGAACGTGCCTTTCTGCTGGTCGATCACCTGGCTGCAAACCTCGACCGAACCCGGCACACCGCCGCAGTCGTTCGCCTGCACCAGCGCCTATGTCTCCGCAGCCGGGCAGACCCAGGACCTCATCGACTCCGCCGACCTGGCCGTCGGCGCCATGCTCGCCCACGCCGACGTGATCATCGGCCACCAGGTATCCAGCGACCTGGCCGTCCTGCGCAACGCCAGCGCCCGCCCGCTGGAATGCGTCCAAGCCCTGCGGGACCGCTGGCACGCCCGCAAGGCCACGCCAGTCCCCCCACCGGGCACCGGCCCCCGGGTGATCGATTCGCGCTACGACGTCGACACCGTGGTCACCGGCACCAGCCGCCGTCTGGTCGACGTCTGCACCGAACTGGCCTTGAACGTCACCCAGCCCGAACTGGCCCGCCACTCCATGACCGCGTTGCACCGTATCTGGCTCAACGAGCACGACCCCGAGGCCCGTGAACGCATCAGTGTCCTCAACCTGCGCCACGGGCTGTCGGCCGCCTACGCCGCCGCACACGCCGGCGGATACCTGCGCCTGGATCAACCGCTCAACGTCAACCGAGTCCTGCACGACCAGCTCGCGGGCCGGTTCGAGTGGCTGGCCACCCCCACATTCCAGCAACTGTTGTGAGGCCACGTGCCCATCCGCAACTGCGCCGTCATCGCCGTCGAAGGCCCCCACGCCTCCGGCAAGACCACCCTCGTGCATGCCCTGACCAGCCACTACCGCGAACAGGGCATCCACGTCACCGCCACCGGAGAAGCCGCCCGCCACAGCCCCTTCATGCATCATCCCCTGACCCGCCGGACCGCCATGCGCATGCTCGTTCCGGCCGAGACACCGGCCCTGCGGATTCCTCCCGGCTCGGGCCGATGTCCCTGACACACGGCTGGCAAGGGCTGGGGATCAGTGCTTGAGGTTGTTGAGGATGGTTTGGAAGGTGTCTGGGGTGAGGAGGAGTTTGGGGCCGTCGGGGTCTTTGGAGTCGCGGATGGCCACGGCTTCGGAGAACCGTGCGACCTCCACGCACGCGTCACCCTGGTCGCCGCTTCGCCGCGCCTTACGCCACTTGGTCAGGCCCACCGAACAAACTGCCTTTGGTTTGGGTTCAGCGTTTGAGATTTTTGAGGAGTGTGTGGAATGCGGGGGGGGTGAGGGTGAGGTGGCCGGCATCAGGGGCTTTGCTGTCGCGAACGCCGATTCCGTTGGGAAGGGGGGCAAGTTCCACACAGGCGTCCCCCTGGCCGCCGCTTCGCCGAGCCTTTCGCCATGTGGGTGTGCGCATGTTTGTAAGCCCCTCTGCATGGTCGGGCTGGGATGAGGCACCTGGCCCCGATGAGGGCCAGACGCTCTGGCGTGGTTTAGTGCTTGAGGTTGTTGAGGATGGTTTGGAAGGTGTCTGGGGTGAGGAGGAGTCTGGGGCCGTTGGGGTCTTTGGAGTCGCGGATGGCCACGGCTTCGGGGAACAGTGCGACCTCTACGCACGCGCCGCCCTGGCCGTCGCTCTGCCGTGCCTTGCGCCACTTGGTCAGGTCCACCGAACAACCGCCTTCCGTAGGAACTCGCGGGAGTCGTCCACGCTCAGGGCGCGAGCCTGTAGCGCCGAGAATGCGCCGACTATGTGCAAGATATCCTCTCGATCGTTCGATGTAATGCCGCCTCTGGCGGCTGGCATGTGAAGGAGTTCCTCCCCGTTCGGCTGGGTTGCGAGATTGAACGGTCCCTCAAGTCCCCGGTAGTAGCCGGTGGGAGCGATCTGGAGGGTGACGTTGCTCCACTCGGAGACGGTCAGCAGGTGTTCGCACTGCTCCCGCATCACTTCTGTGCTGCCCATGCACGTCCATAGGACGTTTTCGAGCAGGACGATGCTGAGCATCGGTGGATTCTTGTGCCGCAGCACTTCCTGGCGACGGAGTCGCCCTTCGATGGCGGTGTCATCGAGTAGCAGAGCACGGATGTACGCCTCGGTCTGGAAGAGGCCGTAGACGAACATGGTCTCGAACGCGCGCAGTAAGGACGCGGTGTCCTCGGCCAGCGGGTAGTCGGCGAACCACGGCGGGTACCGGCTGGACTTGAGGAGGTCGTCCCAGGCGTCCGCCATTTCGGTCCCGCCGCCGAGGGCCTTGTCGAGTTCGGTGGCGAACTCCCTCGTGCAGCGGGTGGTTCCGGTCTCCACCTGGCCGATGTAACTGCGGGTGACCGGTATCCGGTTTGCCAGTTCGAGTCGGGAAAGTCCGGCATCTTCGCGAAGGCCGGTCAGCGCGATGCCGAAGGCAATGGTCTGGCGCGTGGGCTTCCGTGACGGCATGGGAGCGTCCACCTTTCGGAGATGGCTGCAAGCAGGCGCAAGCGGCGGCACTGCATTGCCACGCTTTGCTGTTGATATTACGCCATGTGGTCAACCCTTTGCGTTAAGTCACGACAAGACGTGGAGGTGATCGCTCGTGGCGGAGCCGGCGACGATGGTGATCAAGCCGGACGTGGGGGCCGTCCGGGAGGTTCGGGAGTTCGTCGGGCTGGTCTTCGGGGCGTGGGGGCTGGAGGACCATGTGGCCCGGATGGTCGTCAGCGAACTGGCGACGAACGCGATCGTGCACGGGTCCCGGGACGGGGACCTGGTGGTCGTGCGGGCCTATCGGAGGGAGGACGGGTTTCCCGTGGTGGAAGCCTGGGACCGGTCCGATGTCAGGCCGGTGGTGCGGCCCGTCGATTACGCCGCCGAGTGCGGGCGGGGGCTTCTGCTCATGGAGGCGCTCGTCCGGCGGTGGGGGACCAGGCCGCTGAGCGAGGGAGGCAAGGTCGTGTGGGCCGAGATCGAGCCGGTGCCCGCGTGAACGTGGGGTGTTTCTCTGGCGCGGCGTAAGGTGGGCGGGTGTATTCGACCCGGGTTTCTCGGCATGTGCGGGCCCGGCCTTCGGTCGTCTACCGGGCGCTTCTCGACGCGGACGCGCTCGCGAAGTGGCGGGTGCCGGACGGCATGAGCAGCCGGGTGCACGAGTTCGATCCCCGGGAAGGCGGCTCGTTCCGGATCTCGCTCACCTATGACGCGCCGACCGGGACCGGGAAGTCGGCGGCGCACACCGACACCTACCACGGCCGCTTCGTGAAGCTCGTGCCGGACGCGCAGGTGGTCGAGGTCTTCGAGTTCGAGACCGCGGAGCCCGGCCTGCGGGGCGAGATGACGATGACCACCACCCTCACCGAGGCGGACGGCGGTACCGACGTCCTCATCGTGCACGAGGGCATCCCCGACAGCGTGCCCGCCGCCGACAACGAGACCGGAACGCGGATGGCGCTGGAGAACCTCGCCAAGCTCGTCGAGACGGCCTAACCGGCGTTCTCGCAGCCCATGATCAGGGCGCGTTCTGACGCGGTTAGCCGTGCCCACCTGCTTTGTCATTGTGCCGTGTCCTGTTTTGCCGCCTCTTGACCGGGTAACCCGGCGCAGTACCCGAGTGGACGACGAGGTGGACAGGACATGAAAACGCGGACCGGCGCGGCCCTCGGCACGGCGGCCGGCGCGGGCGGGGCCGTGGCGGCCCTGTCGGCCCGGCGCCTCGGCCGCCGCGTCCTGCGCGGGCTCGTCACCCGGTTCGAGCGGCGGCTGGAGCGCGAGACCCGGAGTCTCGTCGCGAAGGCCGAGCAGGCGGGACCGCTCGGCCAGGCCGCGGTGGCCGGCGTCAAGGCGCTGCGGGAGGGCAAGTCCCCGTTCCGCGCGCTGCTGAGCTTCGGGTGGACGGCGCTGAAGGAGACCCTCGCCGGCATCTTCGGACGGGGACGGAGGGGAAAGCCGACCAACATCGTCGAGCAGATCGACGTGGGTGCGCCGCGCCGTCTCGTCTACGACCAGTGGACGCGGTTCCAGGACTACCCGTCCTTCATGAAGAAGGTCGTCAGCGTCGACCAGGCGTCCGACGAGAAGCTGAACTGGAAGGCGAAGATCTTCTGGTCCAGCCGGACGTGGGAGTCGACCATCACCGAGCAGGTCCCCGACGACCACATCGTGTGGCGCTCGAAAGGGCCGAAGGGCCACGTGGACGGGGCCGTCAGCTTCCATGAGCTGGCCCCGAACCTGACCCGCGTCCTGCTCGTCCTGGAGTACCACCCCGCCGGCCTCTTCGAGCGGACCGGGAACCTCTGGCGCGCGCAGGGCCGCCGGGCCCGCCTCGAACTCAAGCACTTCCGCCGTCACGTGATGACGCGGTCGCTCATCGCCCCCGGCGAGGTCGAGGGCTGGCGCGGCGAGATCCGCGGCGGCGAGGTCGTCGCAACCCCCGAGTAGAACGCCCCAACCCCTAGTGAGGTAGAAGCACATGGCACGCGGAACCCTGATGGGCAGGACGCCCATCGGACAGATCACGAAGCATCTCCCCGGCGGGCGCCGTCAGCGCATGCCCGACCTGGGGCGCATCTCCAAGAATCTCCCCAAGAGCCTGCCGGGCGGGCGGGCCGTCGGCACCGCGGGCGGCGTCCTGCTCGGCGCGGGCGCGGCCGTCGCGGCGAGCCGGGTCCTCACCGGACGCGGCGGCGAGCAGGACGCGTCCGAGACGGACGAGCAGACCAAGAAGGCCCCCGAGAAGACCGAGGCCAAGAAGAACGAGAAGGCCGAGGGCGAGAACGCGAAGAGCAACGGCCAGGGCGGCGTGCTCGGCCGGTTCAAGGACACCGTCGGCGGCGCCCTGCCCGGCGGCAAGGAGGGCAGGGACAAGAAGGGCGGCCAGGGCGGCGGCAAGAAGGTGAAGGTCACCAACATCGTAGAGCACATCGACATCGGTGCGCCGCGCCGTCTCGTCTACGACCAGTGGACGCGGTTCCAGGACTACCCGTCCTTCATGAAGAAGGTCGTCAGCGTCGACCAGGCCGACGAGACCAAGCTGAACTGGAAGGCGAAGATCTTCTGGTCCGCCCGGACGTGGGAGTCGACGATCATCGAGCAGGTCCCCGACGACCACATCGTGTGGCGCTCGAAGGGGCCGAAGGGGCACGTGGACGGGACGGTCAGCTTCCACGAGCTGGCCCCGAACCTGACCCGCGTCCTGGTCGTCCTCGAATACCACCCCCAGGGCTTCTTCGAGCGGACCGGGAACCTCTGGCGCGCGCAGGGCCGCCGGGCCCGCCTCGAACTCAAGCACTTCCGCCGCTACGTGATGACGCAGTCGCTCACCCGCGCGGACGAGATCGAGGGCTGGCGCGGCGAGATCCGCGACAGCGAGGTCGTCCGGACGCACGAGGAGGCCGTGGAGGACGAGGGGAAGAACGGCCGGCCGCAGAACTCCAAGTCGTCGTCCGGCACCTCCAAGAACTCCAGGAGTGGCAAGACGACCTCCAAGAACGCCAAGGAGCGCGAGGAGGAGTACGAGGAGGTCTGACCCGCGTGAGCGGAGCCTGAGCCGGGCGAAGACGCCGGTCGACCGTCCGCGCCGAGGCCCCCGGACCCGCGCGGCGGCCCCCTCCGGGACCCCGCTCGCCGCCCGTCCCCGCACCCACCCCGGGGGACGGGCGGCGTTCCGGGAGAAAGCTCCGGCGGGATGAGCCCGCGCGAGTACCACAACGCCTCCGGGCGGGGCTCATAGGATCGGTGGGCAACCCGTCCCGCCGAGCGAAGTAGACCACACATGACGAATGGCGAGCGGCCCCGGCCGGAGAATCCGCTGGAGGCCCTCCGGGAATTGCGGGACGACTTCGGGATCGATGCCGTGCGCGTCGACCAGATCGGCCGGCTGCTGGCGGCCGGGGAATTCCGCTCGATCGAGGAGGTCGTCTCCCGGACCGGGACATCGCGGCGTACGGTCGAGGCGGTCTTCCGGGCATTGGAGCCGGATCTCGAATCGTCCGGAGACGGAAGACGCATCGCCGGACGCCACGCCGGGAAGTACGGCGGCGTTTTCGGTGCGGGGGAGCCGTTCGGTGCCCGGGACCCGTGGGCCGGACTCGCCGGTGACCCGGACGTCATCGCCGAGATGGCCCGGCTGATCGACGCGGCGCCGGCGCCGGTGCAGGCGCTCGACCACGTGCCCGCCACCGCCGAGACCGTCGTCAAACGGGCCCGGCTCATGCTCGGCGGCTTCGACCTGACCGGCGCGCACGTCCTCTTCGCCGGCGACCACGACCTGACCTCGCTCGGCCTGTTCCTCGCCGGGGGCGCGCCCGGCCTGCGGGCGAGCGTGGTGGACATCGACGAGCGGCTGCTCGCGTTCATCGACACCGAGGCCGGGCGCCGGGGCTGGGACGTGCGCTGCCACTTCGCCGACCTGCGGCTGGGGCTGCCCGCCGTGCTGCGGGAGTCGTGCGGTCTGGTGTTCACCGACCCGCCGTACACCCCGGAAGGCGTTCGGCTCTTCGTCGCCCGCGGCCTCCAGGGCATGGGGGATCATCGCAACGGCCGGGTTCTGCTGGCCTACGGGTTCGGCGAGCGGCAGCCGGCGCTCGGGCTCGCCGTCCAGCAGGCGCTCGGCCCGCTCCACCTCGTCTACGAGGCGGTTCTGCCGGCGTTCAACCGGTATGTGGGCGCGCAGGCCATCGGCAGCGCCGCCGCGCTGTACGTGCTGCGCCCCACCCGGCGGACGGCCGGTGCGGTCCGGGCCGTCGATTCCCGGGCCGCCCTGTACACGCACGGGTCCCAGGCGGTGGAGGCGACCGGCGGCCTGGAACGCGAGGCCGCCGCACGGATTCTCGAACTCGGCGGCGGCGACCCGGGGGAGGGGACCCTGCTCGTCGGCGACGGCTGGCCCGCGGACGCCCCCGGCCACCGCCTCTCACTGCCCGCCTTCCTGGGCTCGCCCCTGCCCCGGAACCTGCAGGATCACGGGACGACGCTGGTCAACCTGTATCCGGGATTCGGCGCGTCGGCCGTCCGGGCGCTGCTGGCCGCGAACTCGCGCCGGGCCGGGCTCGTCTGCCGCAGCGACCTTCCCCTCCTCAAGGACGCCGCGGGCCAGCGGGAGTTCGCCCGGCTCATCGGACCCGGGTACCGGATCGTCCGGCTGCTGCGCAGCACACCCGGACCCGACCAGGCCCTCGTCCTCGCGGAAAAGGCGCGGCCGGACGGGTGGACGGGCACCGAGCGCGTCCTCGGGTACATGTACGCGCGCGCTCACGGAAAGCTCGGCAATTCCTGGCGGGAAGGGCTCATCAAACTCCAGAAGGAGGCCGGGCGTACGCTCACCAAAAGCGAAAGCCGGGCCGTGATCGAGGCGTCCGTGAGCCGTCCGGAACTGCTGGGACGATCGCTGATGGAACTGCCGCTGCATCTCTTCGCCGTCCTCGCGGAGGATGTCGGACGTTCGGTGGCGGCCCTTCCCGGCTGAGCCATCCGGGTCAGGCGCGGGAGCGGAGCGTTCCGCCGTTGCTGAGCAGGATCTGCCCGACGAGCGTCGGGAGCCGCTCATCGGTGAGGAACGCGACCGCCGCCGCGATCTCCTCGGGCGTCGCGATGCGGCCCAGCGGCACCCGCGCGGTCTCCCGGGCCCGGAGCTCCTCCGCCGTCACCCCGGCGGCCTGCGCCCTGGCCTCCAGTTGCGGCGTGTCGATCACGCTCGGCGCGACGGCGTTCACCGCGATGCCGAGCGGCGCCAGTTCCCGGCCGAGCGACTTGGTCAGCGCCACGATCCCGGCCTTGGCGGCCGAGCAGGCGCTCGCCCCCGCCTCTCCGGTGAGCCCGCATTCCGCCGCGACCAGCACCATCCGGCCGCCGCCGCGCTCCACCATCCCCGGCATGACGGCCTGCGCGCACGCGAACGCCCCGCCGAGGTCGACGTCGATGACCCGCCACCAGTCGTCCAGGTCGTGCTCGCCGAAGGTGCCGCAGCTGATGTGCGAGGCGGCGGCGACGAGGATCGCGATGTGCGAGCCCGTCCGCTGCTCGACGTCCTCGACCATCGCGGTGACCGCCACCGGATCGGCGACGTCGGCGGGTGCGGCGATGCCGCCCAGTTCGCGGGCGAGCGCCGTCACGTCCCGGTCGGGACGGTCGTTGAGCGCGACATGGTGACCGCCCGCCGCCAGCCGCCGCGCGACCGCCGTGCCGAGGCCGCCGCCCGCCCCGGTGACCAGCGCGACCGTCATCAGATCACCGCTCCCGCGTTGGGCGACAGGATCTCCCCGACGCAGAACGTCGCCTCCTCCACCAGGTAGGCGGAGATGAGCGCGACCTCCTCCGGGGACGTCAGCCGCGCGGTCGGCAGCGTCTGCAGGAAGGAGGGCCGGCGCCACGGCGAGTCGGACGGCAGCAGCGACGTGTCGGTCGGGCCGGGTGCCACCGCGTTCACCCGCACGCCGGACGGTGCCAGCTCCGCCGCCAGCGACCGGACGAGCCCGATCACCGCGCCCTTCGCCGCCGTGTAGTGCGCCTCGGCCTCCCCGCCGCCGATGGCCAGGCCGGAGGTGACCGCGACCACGGCGCCCCGCCGGCGTTCCACCATTCCCGGCGTCACGGCCCTGCACACGTTCACCACGCCGCCCAGATGCACCCGCAGCATCCGCGTCCAGTCGGACCAGGCGATGTCGGACACCGGGACGATCGTGTAGTGCCCCGCCGCGCACAGCGCCGCCTCGACCGGCCCGAGCTCCCGCTCGATCCGCCGGACCGCGGCGTGCACCTGCTCCGGGACCGACACGTCCACGCCCACCGCGTGATCGGCGTCCGGCACCGGGCCGAGGTCGAGACCGGCCGTCCGCCAGCCGCGCCCGGCCAGCTCACGCACTATCGCGGCGCCGATCCCGCCCGCCGCGCCGGCGACGAGGGCGACTCGCCCGCCCATCTGACCACCCCGAATCGCTCCGAAGCTCCCAGGCAAACCCCGCGTAACCCGAGGTGACAAGGGGGCGGGTGATTTGTTGGCCGATCGCACCGCGCCGCGCCCGGGCGGTTGTGCCCTTCTCCAACGTACGGTTCTGCCAAAACACGGTCACGGCCCCGGGGCATCCCCGCGCCGGGGTGCGGCCGGGGTGAGAGGCTGAGGCTGTGACCAGCGAGCCCGCGCCGCCGCACCTCACCGTCCGGCAGTTCATCGAGGTGCCGCGCTTCCGGTTGCGGCTGGTCGCGGGCGAGCGGGGCCTCGACCGGCAGGTTCGCTGGGCGCACTCCACCGAACTGCTCGACCCCGGCCCCTACCTGCGCGGCTACGAGATCGTCCTGACGGTCGGCGCGTCGCTGCGGGATCCGGGCGCGTGCGCCGCGTTCGCCGAGTCGGTGCGGGCCGGCCGGGCGAGCGCGATCGGCTTCGGCGTCGGGGACGTGGCCGCCGAGGTGCCGGAGGCGCTGCGGGAGTCCTGCGACCGGCTCGGCCTGCCGCTGCTGGAGGTGCCGCCCGAGGTGCCGTTCCTCGGCTTCACCGAGTGGTTCGCCGAGCGGGTCGCGTTCACCCGCGACGAACGGCACGAACGGGAGGAGACCGGGCGCCTGCTGCGCATGATCCGGCAGGGCCTCGCGTCCGCCGAGGTGCTCCGCGAGCGGATCGACGACGCCGGGCTCGACCCCGAGTCGCTGCTGGTGATCGCGATGGACGCCGGCGATGAGGAACTGCCGGGCATCCTCGGCCTGGACGGCGACACCGCGCTCCTCATCACCAACGACGCGCACGCCTGGACCGAGCCCGCCGGCGTCGGCAGCCCCGGTCCTCTCGGCCACCTGCCGGTCTCCCTCAACGAGAGCCTTGCCGCGCTGGACGCCGCGCGCCGTGCCGGCGGCGTCGTGCACGCCTCCGACCTCGCCACCTTCCAGGCGCTGCTCGGCCGCCTCGACCAGGAACAGCTGGCCCCGTTCGTCGAGCAGATCGCCCGCCCGCTGAACGAGTACGACAACGTGCACGGCACCCGCCTGGTCGAGACGCTCCGCACCTTCCTCGACATGGGCGGTGCCGTGGGCGCGACGTCCCGCGCCCTGTTCCTGCACCCGAACACCCTCCGCCACCGGCTGGCCCGCATCGAGTCCCTGACCGGCAAGGACCCGCTCAGCTTCGAGGACCGGGTGGCCCTGGCGATCGCGGTATGGGCGGCCCGCTGACCCGCGTCGCCCCGGCTTCCGCCGGCCCGGTTTTCCGGACGGACGAAACTGATGCCGGAAATGAGATAATTGTCGCGAATGACGGCCGGTTGGCCGGCGCTTTAATCGATGCCCTGAATGGTAAGGCGGACAGGGCCGAATTTCGGGTTTCTGGTCACTCCTGGTCACTCCGGGAGGGGTGGGTCTAGGTTTGCAGGACGCATGCCGAGATACGGCGCCGGACTCCCGGAAGGAGCGCCCGACCGATGACGAACACCGCTGAAGGCCCGGAGCAAGGGGCGGAAGTAAAGATCAATACGGACGTTCCGCAGTCGGCGCGGATCTGGAACTACTGGCTCGGCGGGACCGACAACTACGAGGTCGACCGGGTGGCCGGCGATGAGTATGTCGCGCTGTACCCCGGAATCGTGGAGATTGCTCGGGAAGGCCGCTACTTCATGGACCGCGCGATCCGCCATCTGGCGCTCGAACGCGGAATCCGCCAGTTCATGGACTGCGGGACCGGGCTCCCGACCGTCGACAACACCCACGAGATGGCCCAGCGCGCCGCCCCCGGCGCGCGGGTCGTCTACGTCGACAACGACCCGCTCGTCCTCGCGCACGCCCGCGCGCTGATGACGGGCACCCCCGCGGGCGGGACGGCCTACATCGGCGCCGACCTGCACGACCCCAAATCGATCATGGACGGGGCGTCGGAGGTCCTCGACCTGTCGCAGCCGGTCGGGCTGATGCTGATCGCGGTCATGGGGCACATCGTGGACCCCGACGAGGCGCTCGGCGTCGTCCGCGGGCTGATGGAGCCGCTGGCGTCGGGCAGCTACCTCGTCCTGCACGACTCCACCGACGCCAATGAGGCGTTCAACGCGGCGCAGCGCGCGTACGACGCGACGGGCGCCATCCCGTTCCGGCTGCGCAGCCCCGAGTTCATCCGCGGCTACTTCGACGACCTGGAGATCGAGGAGCCCGGGATCGTGACGGGCGGCGCGTGGCGTCCCGAGGTGGACTCGATCGACGTCGAAGATCTTCCGACGCTGTGCGGGGTGGCGCGCAAACCCTGACGCGGAAGTAAGGTAGCGCACCGTCTCCTCCTCAGCGCAGCGCGTGAAGATATAGTGAAATCGGTCGTTATCTCACGCCGATCCCTTCCACGCCGATCCCTCGACGAGGAGTCCCGTTGGCCTCCGTCACGATCACCGGCAGCAGGCAGTCGACACGCGCGCACGGGGACCCGCTCGTCCCCCGGATGCTGCTGGGCAGGCGGCTCCGCGAACTGCGCGAACGGCGCGGGCTCTCCCGGCGGGAGGCGGCCCGCGCGATCGGCGGATCGGCGTCCAAGATCACCCGGCTGGAACTGGGCCGCTCCGCGAGCAGGCCGCGCGACATAGCCGCGCTGCTGACCCGCTACGGCGCCGACGACGAGCGCACGACCCTCCTCGCCCTCGCCGAGCAGACGGCCACGCGCGCCTGGTGGCACGACGACGGCGACATCGTCCCCGCCTGGGTGCGTCCCTACCTGAGCGCCGAGCAGGCGGCCAAGCTGGTCCGCACGTTCGAGGCCCAGTTCGTGCCCGGCCTGCTGCAGACCGAGGCCTACGCCCGCGCGCTGATCCGCCGCGTCAACCCCGAGCCGCAGGTCGAGCGGCGGGTGGAGTTCCGGATGCGGCGCCAGCGGGTGCTGCGCCGCCGGCCGCGTCCGCTCAACCTGTGGGTCGTGCTGGACGAGCAGGCGCTGTGGCGTCCCATCGGCGGCGCGGAGACGATGCGCGGCCAGATCCGGCACATCATCGAGCTGTGCGGGCGGCCGAACGTCACCGTCCAGATCGCGCCGTTCGGGATCTGCGGGCGGGTCGCGGGGGACGGGCCGCTCACCCTCATCCGGTTTCCGCAGCAGGGCCTGCCCGACATGGTGTACCTAGAACGCGCCAACGGCGCCGTCTACCCGGGGCGGCGCGCGGAGATCGAATGGCACTGGCATGTGTTCAACACACTGGTCACCGAGGCCGCGCCGCCCGAGCGCACCCCGCGGATCCTTGCCGGAATGCTTACCACCTACTGACCCTGACCCGTCCGCACCGGCCCGGAACCGGTCCATGATCAGAACCGGGGAAATGTGCCGGCCGGCGGTGCTCGCCGGCCGTGTCGATCACGCATTCCCAGCTGACCACTTCCGGCCTATCTTCCGGAACAGCGGATTCTTGGGAGGTTTCTCGCGGCGGTTCGGGGACGTACGCCACAGGGGCCTCATGATGGCCATGTTTACCGGGCGGGCGCCCGGTTATCGGGCATCAATGAACGTCCCGCGCCGCCGCCGCCTCGAAGGAACGCCATGTCCGTCAGCGAGCGTTTGTGGAACGAGACCGAGGAACGCCGCACCCGGATCGAACTGCAGGCCCGGGAGAACTTCCCGGTGGCCACCCGGCTGCTCCCCGTGCGCCACCGCGAGCACCTGCTGAACGTGTACGGCTATGCCCGGCTGGTCGACGACATCGGGGACGAGGCGCCGCCGGGGGACCGCGCCGACCTGCTCGACCTGGTCGAACGCGACCTCGACCGGGTGTACGCGAGCACCCGCCCGGAACTGCCCGTCATGCGCGACCTGGCGCGCACCATCGACGCGTGCCGCATCCCGGCGGAGCCGTTCCGCCGCCTGCTGGAGGCGAACCGCCGCGACCAGGAGGTCACCCGGTACGCGACCTTCGACGACCTGGTCGAGTACTGCGCGTACTCCGCCGACCCGGTCGGGCACATCGTCCTGCACGTGTTCGGCGCCGCCACCCCCGACCGGTTCCGGCTGTCGGACAAGGTGTGCACCGCCCTGCAGATCATCGAGCACTGCCAGGACGTCGGCGAGGACCACCGCAACGGGCGCGTCTACCTGCCGGGCGACGACCTGCGGCGGTTCGGCTGCACCGAGGACGACCTGACCGCCGCGGCCACCCCCACCCGGCTGCGCGGCGTCGTGGCCCTCCAGGCCGGGCGCGCGGGCCGGCTGCTGGACGAGGGCGCCGCGCTCACCGCAAGCCTCCGGGGTTTCGCCCGGGTCGCCGTCGCCGGATACATCGCGGGTGGCCGCAGCGCCCTCGCCGCCCTGGAGCGCGGCGCCTACGACGTCCTCGGGAGCCCGTCACGTCCGAGGAAGGCGCGGCTGCTGGCCGAGTGGTCGCGGACACTGGGAAGGAGATGAGCAGTCCAGATGGACGCACTCGGCGCCTACGGGCACTGTGAGAACGTCGTCCGTTCGCAGGCGCGCAACTTCTCGTACGGGATCCGGCTGCTTCCCGCGCCCAAGCGGCGTGCGCTCAGCGCCGTCTACGCGTTCGCCCGCCGCATCGACGACATCGGCGACGACCACGGCGCGCCGCCCGCCGGCCGACTGGCGAGGCTGGCGGACGAGCGCGAACGCCTCGCCGACGCCGGCGCCCACCCGGCCGACCCGGTGCTCGTCGCGCTGTCGGACGCCGCGCGCCGCTTCCCGATCCCGCTGGAGGCGTTCGGCGAGCTGATCGACGGGTGCGAGGCCGACGTCCGCGGCGCGGCCTACGACACCTTCGACGACCTGCTCTGGTACTGCCGGTGCGTCGCCGGTGCCGTCGGCCGGCTGTCGTTAGGCGTGTTCGGCACGTCCGACCCGGAGACGGCCGTCCCCCGCGCGGACGCCCTCGGCGTCGCGCTGCAGCTGACGAACATCCTGCGGGACGTGCGGGAGGACGGGCTGAGCGGCCGCGTCTACCTGCCCGCCAAGGACCTCGCCCGGTTCGGGTGCACGCTGGGCCGGGACGGGGCGGGCCGGCTGACCGACGACCCCGGGCGGCTGGCGGGGCTCGTCCGGTTCGAGGCGGACCGCGCGGACGAATGGTACGAGACCGGGCTCGAACTGCTGCCCATGCTGGACCGGCGCAGCGCCGCGTGCGCGGGGGCCATGGCGGGCATCTACCGGCGTCTGCTGAAACGCATCAGGGCCGACCCGCTGGCCGCGCTCGCCACCCGCACCTCCCTGCCGGTCTGGGAGAAGGCCGCCGTGTCGGCGATGGCGCTGGCGGGGGTCCACCGATGAGCGGCGCCGCCGGCCCCTCCGGGGACGTCGCCATCGTCGGCGGCGGTCTCGCCGGGATCACGACCGCGCTGGCGCTCCAGGAGACGGGGGTGCGGGCGACGATCTACGAGGCGCGGCCCCGGCTCGGCGGCGCCACCCACTCCTTCAGCCGCGGCGGGCTGACGGTCGACAACGGGCAGCACATCTTCCTGAAGTGCTGCGCGGCGTACCGGGGGCTGCTGGCCCGGCTGGGCGCGCTGGACCGGGTCCGCGTCCAGGACCGCTTCGACGTCCGCGTCCTCACCCCGGACGGCCCCGGCGGGCGGCTGCGCCGCGCGGGCGCCCCGGGGCCGCTGCACCTGCTGCCCGCACTCGCGGGCTACCGGCTGCTCTCGCCCGCCGACCGGTTGCGCGCCGTCCGCGCGTCGCTGGCGCTCGACCGGCTCGACCCGGACGACCCGGCGCTCGACGGCCGCACCATGGGCGGCTGGCTCGCCGGCCGCGGCCAGCGGCGGCAGGCCCGGGACGCGCTCTGGGACCTGTTCGTCACGGCCGCGCTCAACATCCGGCTGGACGACGCCGCGCTCGGCCCCGCGGCGATGGTCTGCCAGACCGCGCTGCTTCGCCGCCCGGACGCCGCCGACATCGGCGTGCCCGCGATCCCGCTCGGCGACCTGCACGGCACCCTCGCCGCGGCGAGGATCGAGCGGGCCGGCGGGCGGATCGAGCTGGGCGCGAAGGTGACGGCGATCGACGCCGGGCCGAAGCTCGTCGTGAACGGCTCCCCGGTGGCCGCGGACGCCGTCGTGGTCGCGGTCCCGCACCGGGCGGCGTCGTCGCTCGTCCCAGCGGAGGCGTCCCCCGGCCGGGCGTCATGGGACGGTCTCGGCTCCAGCCCCATCGTCAACATCCATGTCGTCTATGACCGGCCTGTCCTGGACGAGCCGTTCGTCGCGGCGATCGGCTCGCCCGTCCAGTGGGTGTTCGACCGCACGCGGGTGAGCGGCCTGACCGGCGGCGGCCAGTATCTCGCGGTCTCGGTCTCGGCGGCCGACCGCTGGATCGACACGCCCACCGCCGAACTGCGCGCGGTGTACCTCGCCGCGCTGGAGCGGCTGTTCCCCGCCGCCCGCCGGGCCCGCGTCACCGACTTCTTCGTGACGCGGGAACGGCACGCCACATTCCGTCAGAGCCCCGGCAGCGGCGCGCTGCGCCCCGCGTCCGCGACCCGGCTGCCATGGCTCTTCCTCGCCGGCGCGTGGACGGACACGGGCTGGCCCGACACGATGGAGGGAGCCGTGCGCAGCGGCCTCACCGCCGCCCGCCTCGTCCGGCGGCACCTGCGGGAGAAGACCACGGACGAGGTGAGCGGCCGATGACCACCGTCCCGACCCCGATCACCGACGGGCGCGCGCTCGTCGACCAGGCGATGCGGACCTCGGCCGACCGGCTCGACCCGTGGACCCGCCGCGTCGTCGCCTACCACCTCGGCTGGACCGACGAGAACGGCCGCCCGGCCCAGGCGGGCGGCAAGGCGCTGCGTCCCGCGCTGGCGCTGCTGTCCGCGCGGGCCGCCGGGGCGCCCTGCGAGACGGCGCTGCCCGGCGCGGTCGCCGTCGAGTTCGTGCACGCGTTCTCGCTGCTGCACGACGACATCATGGACGGCGACCGGACCCGCCGGCACCGTCCCGCCGCGTGGACGGTGTTCGGCCCGTCCGCCGCGATCCTCGGCGGTGACGCGCTGCTCGCGCTGGCCGAGGAACTGCTGCTCGACCAGCACTCGCGGGGCGCGCACTGGGCGGCGCGCGCCCTGGCCGCCGCCACCCAGCGGCTCATCTCGGGGCAGGCGCTCGACCTCGGGTTCGAGCAGCGCGACGACGTGTCGCTGGAGGAGTGCCTCACCATGGCCGCCGACAAGACGGGCGCGCTGATCGCCTGCGCCTGCTCGATCGGCGCGATGCTCGGCGAGGGGCCGACCCGGCTCGTCACCGACCTGACCGGGTTCGGCGCCGAGATGGGCCTCGCGTTCCAGCTCGTGGACGACCTTCTCGGCATCTGGGGCAGGCCGGAGACGACCGGCAAGCCCGTCCTGTCCGATCTGCGGGCCCGGAAGAAGTCGCTGCCGGTGGTGTACGCGCTGAACGCCGGCACGCCTGACTCCGCGCGCCTCGCCGACCTGTACGGCCGGGCGGAGCAGCCGTCCGAGGACGTCCTGCGGGAGATGGCGCGGCTGGTCGAGGCGGCCGGCGGACGGGACTGGGCCGCGGCCGAGGCCGACCGCCGCATCGCGTCCGCCGAGCGCCACCTCGACCACTCCGGGATGGACGACCGGGTCGCCGCCGAGTTCCGCGACATCGCCCTCTTCGTCACCTCCCGGGACCACTGACCGGTCCCGGCACCGCGCGAGAAGGAGAGCGCCGAATGACCACGACCGAAGTACCGGGACTCACCGGCGCGGCGGCCGCCGCCGTCGAGGCGGCCCGCGACCACCTGCTCGGCATGCAGGCGCCCGAGGGCTGGTGGAAGGCCGAACTGGAGACCAACGTCACGATGGACGCCGAGGACCTGCTGCTCCGCCAGTTCCTCGGCATCCGCTCCGCCGCCGACACCGCGGACGCGGCCCGCTGGATCCGCTCGCGGCAGCGCGCCGACGGGACGTGGGCGAACTTCCACGGCGGCCCCGCCGACCTGTCCACGACGATCGAGGCGTACGTCGCGCTCCGGCTCGCCGGAGACCCGGTGGACGCGGGCCACATGCGCAGGGCCGCCGGGTACGTGCGGGACGCGGGCGGCATCGAGGGCAGCCGGGTGTTCACCCGGGTCTGGCTGGCGCTGTTCGGCCAGTGGTCGTGGGACGACCTGCCGGTCATGCCGCCGGAGCTGATGTTCCTGCCGAGCCGGGTTCCGCTGAACGTGTACGACTGGGCGTGCTGGGCGCGGCAGACGATCGTCCCGCTGACCATCCTCGGGTCGCTGCGTCCCGTCCGGGCGCTGCCGTTCGACCTGGCGGAACTGCGCGGCGGCGGCGCCCCGGCGGCGGACGCGAAGGGCTGGGGGCGGGTGTTCAACGCGCTCGACCGCGTCCTGCACGTGTACGGCAAGCGCCCGGTGCGCCCGCTGCGCACCGCCGCGCTGCGCCGCGCCGCCGACTGGATCATCGCGCGGCAGGAGGCGGACGGCTGCTGGGGCGGCATCCAGCCGCCCTGGGTGTACTCGCTGATGGCGCTCAACGTCCTCGGCTACGACCTTGACCACCCGGTCATCAAGCGCGGGCTGGCCGGGCTCGAACGGTTCACGATCCGGGACGAGAGGGGCCGCCGGCTGGAGGCGTGCCAGTCGCCGGTCTGGGACACCGTCCTCGCCATGATCGCGCTCGCCGACGCCGGGGCCGCCCCCGACCATCCCGCGCTGCTGCGGGCCGCGCGCTGGGTGGTGCGGGAGGAGGTGAGAGGGCTGGGGGACTGGTCGGTGCGGCGGCCGGACGTCCCGCCCGGCGGCTGGGCGTTCGAGTTCGACAACGACATCTATCCCGACACCGACGACACCGCCGAGGCGATCATGGCGCTGCGCCGGGTGGCCCTGCCGGAGGCGGCGGCGCCGATCGAGCGCGCCGTCCGCTGGCTGACCGGCATGGCCTCGCGGGACGGCGGCTTTGCGGCCTTCGACGCCGACAACACCCGCGAACTGTGCACCAAGCTGCCGTTCTGCGACTTCGGCGCCGTCATCGACCCGCCGTCCGCCGACGTCACCGCCCATGTCGTCGAAGCGCTCGCCAAGGAGGGCCTCGCGGAGACGGCCGTCGTCAAACGCGCCGTCGTGTGGCTGCTGAAGGCGCAGGAGGCGGACGGCTCCTGGTTCGGCCGCTGGGGCGCCAACCACATCTACGGGACGGGCAGTGCCGTGCCCGCGCTCATCGCCGCCGGCGTCCGCCCCGGCAAGCCCGCGATCCGCCGCGCCGTGGCCTGGCTGGAGGAGCACCAGAACCCCGACGGCGGCTGGGGTGAGGACCTGCGCTCCTACGACGACCCGGCGTGGATCGGGCGGGGCGAGTCGACCGCGTCCCAGACGGCCTGGGCACTGCTGGCCCTGCTCGCCGCCGGTGAACGCTCCGGCGCGGTCGAGGCCGGCGTCCGGTGGCTGGTCCGCAGCCAGCGCCCGGACGGGACGTGGGACGAGGACCAGTTCACCGGCACCGGATTCCCCGGCGACTTCTACATCAACTACCACCTCTACCGGCTGGTGTTCCCGATCAGCGCCCTGGGCCGCTATCTGCGGGGTGCCACGTGACGCGGTCGTCGACGCCCTGCGCGGCCTCGGCCCGGTCGACAACAAGGAACACGCGGTCACGGTGGAGACGACCGAATTCACCCTGCCCAAGGAGGTTCGAACATCATGAGCATGCCGCTCCGCCAGAGCATCCGCATCGGCGCCCATATCCTCCGCAACAAGCTGCGCGGCAGGGAGAAGTTCCCGCTCATCGTGGAGCTGGAACCGCTGTTCGCGTGCAACCTGTCCTGCGCGGGCTGCGGGAAGATCCAGCATCCCGCCGACATCCTGAAGAAGCGGATGCCGGTCGAGCAGGCGGTCGCCGCCGTCGAGGAGTGCGGCGCCCCGATGGTGTCCATCGCGGGCGGTGAGCCGCTCATGCACCCGCAGATCCACGAGATCGTGGACGAACTCGTCAAGCGCAGGAAGTTCGTCTTCCTGTGCACGAACGCGCTGCTCATCCCCAAGAAGATCGACAAGTTCAGGCCGTCGCCGTACTTCGCGTGGACGGTCCACATCGACGGCCTGAAGGAACGCCACGACGCGTCCGTCTGCAAGGAAGGCGTCTTCGACGACGCCGTCGCCGCCATCAGGGAATGCCGGCGGCGCGGATTCCGCGTCACCACCAACACGACGTTCTTCAACACCGACACCCCGCAGACCGTCATCGACGTCATGAACTACCTCAACGACGATCTGCAGGTCGGCGAAATGATGATCTCGCCGGGGTACGCCTACGACAAGGCGCCCGACCAGGAGCACTTCCTCGGCGTCCAGGAGACCCGGGAGCTGTTCCGCAAGGCGTTCGCGGACGGGAACCGCAAACGCTGGCGGCTCAACCACTCCCCGCTGTTCCTGGACTTCCTGGAGGGCAAGGCCGACTTCCCGTGCACGGCCTGGGCGATCCCGTCCTACTCCCTCTTCGGCTGGCAGCGTCCCTGCTACCTGATGTCGGACGGCTACGCGCGGACCTACGGGGAACTCCTGGACGAGACCGACTGGGACTCCTACGGCCGTGGCCGCGACCCGCGCTGCGCCAACTGCATGGCCCACTGCGGCTACGAGCCGACGGCGGTCATGGCCACCGTCGGCTCGCTGAAGGAATCCATCAGGGCCGTCCGCTCCGCCTGACCGAACCTCCCGCGTTAAGAGCCGGCCAATATCGTTCGCGGGGTCCCCAAGAACCGGTCAACGCAGCTGGGATCGGCCGGCACGAGCCTGTCCCATGGGACTGTGCCCCATCGCCTGGCGACACCGAAACGCCTCCTCCTGGGACGTCCGCTGCGCAGCGAGCGGATGGGGGAGACCCTGCTGCCGAAGAAGCTGGCGCTTCCGGTGTTCTGCAGCGACCTGCTCTCGTCCAACGCGTACGCGACCGAGGAGATCCTGCTCGGGCTGAGCCTGGGCGGGCTCGCGCTGATCCACCTGGCCCCCTGGGTGGCGCTGGCGGTGATCGTCCTGCTGGTGGTCGTCATCCTGTCCTACCGGCAGACCTGCCACGCCTACCCGAGCGGCGGCGGCGCCTACACGGTGAGCCGCGCCAACCTCGGGGTGAACGCCTCGCTCACCGCCGCGAGCGCGCTGCTGGTCGACTACGTCCTCACCGTCGCGGTCTCGGTGGCGGCCGGCGTCGCCAACGTCCTCTCGGCGATGCCGGCGCTCGGCCCCTACGCCGTGCAGATCTCCCTCGCCGGGGTGGCGCTGCTGGCGCTGCTGAACCTGCGCGGGATCAAGCAGTCCGGGACGATCTTCGCGATCCCCACCTACGGTTTCGCGGTCGTGGTCTTCATCGTGATCATCTGGGGCGCGCTGAGCCTGGCCACCGGCGGCACGCCCCGGGCCGAATCGGCCCACTTCGGCATCGCCGCGACCCACGGCACGACCGGCCTGCTGGGCGCCGCCCTGATACTGCGGGCCTTCTCGCAGGGCTGCACCGCCCTGACCGGCGTGGAGGCGGTCAGCAACGGCGTCCCGAGCTTCAAACCGCCGAAGTCCCGCAACGCCGCCGCCACCCTGACGATCATGGGTGCGCTGACCGTCACGATGTTCGCCGGCATCACCGTGCTCGCCATCGAATCCCGCGTGCGGGTCGGCGCGCGGCTGACCGGCACACCCCCCGGATACCAGCAGAAGACGGTCATCACCCAGGTCGCGGCGGCGGTCACCGGCAGCGGCTCGTTCCTGTTCTACCTGGTGGCCGGGTTCACCGCGGCGATCCTCGTGCTGGCGGCGAACACGGCCTACAACGGCTTCCCCATCCTCGCGTCCATCCTCGGCCAGGACGGCTACCTGCCGCGGCAGTTCGCCCGCCGCGGCGACCGGCTGGTCTTCAGCAACGGCATCATCATCCTGGCGCTCCTCGCGGGAATCCTGATCTGGGTGTTCAGCGCCAGCACGACGAGGCTGATCCAGCTCTACATCATCGGCGTCTTCGTCTCGTTCACGCTCAGCCAGACGGGGATGATCCGGCACTGGAACCGCGAACTGCGCACGGCACCGCCCGAGGACAGGCGCCGCATCCACCGGGCCCGGGCGATCAACGCGGTCGGCGCCGCCGCCACCGGCCTGGTGCTGATCATCGTCCTGGTCACCAAGTTCCGGCACGGCGCGTGGATCGTGGTGATCGCGATGCCGCTGATCTTCCTGATGATGAAGGGCATCCACCGCCACTACGGCCGGATAACCGCCGAACTCCAGCCCACCGGCGACGCCATGGCCCTCCCCAGCAGGGTCCACGCCGTCGTCCTGGTGTCCAGACTCCAGACCCCCGCACTCCGGGCCCTGGCCTACGCCCGCGCCACACGCCCGAGCACCCTGACGGCGGTGACGGTCCGCACCTCCGCCGGGGAGACCGAGGCCCTGGAACGAGAATGGGCGGAGCGCGAGATCCCGGTGACACTCACCGTGCTCGACTCCCCCTACCGCGACATAACGGGCCCGGTCCTGTCCTATGTGGCGGGAATCCGCCGCAAAAGCCCCCGCGACCTGGTGGCGGTGTTCATCCCCGAATACGTGGTGGGCCACTGGTGGGAACAGCTGCTCCACAACCAGAGCGCACTGCGCCTGGAGGCAAGGCTCCTTTTCCGTCCGGGGATAATGGTGATCACCGTCCCCTGGCAGGGCTCCGCGGTAGCCGCCGCTCCCCGGCCCCCGAGCCGTTGACGGCACCGTAAGCGGTCTCGCGGCCCGGGGCCGTCGTCAGAGATCAGGCTGGCCCGGGTCCCCGGCCTGAATGGGCCGGAAACCAGAGCACAGGATGCGCATCCATACGATCCGCTCGTCGGCGACGCTGTAGTAGGCCTGCTGTTCGACCAGATAACGGGCGGATCCGGTACGGACCTGCAAGCGGTAGGCGAGGTGTTCGCGGTCGCCCATGCGGGCGGTGGCGACGTGCAGGAGACGTTCGATCTCGTCGTCCCGTTCGAACCAGTGTCCGAGAATGATCCGGTCGACGACCTCGCCGGGGCTGTCGGCGTCCCAGTGGGTTCCGGGGGTGAGGGCCTTGAAGTCGACCCGGTCGGCGAGCAGGGCGCGCAGGGTGGCGCGGTCCTTGGCGGCAAGGGCCTGAGCGAACTTCTCGCCGAGTGCGTGTCCCGTCACCGAGGGTCGTCCTCCGCCTGGAAGGTCACGGGAAGGCCGCGCTCCTTCCATGCCTTGATGCCCCCATCGAGGTGGGCGACGTCGGTGTAGCCGAGTTCCTGCAGCGCAAGGGCGGCGAGCGCTGAACGGCCGCCCGATGCGCAGTACAGGACGGTCGTGACGGCGGGATCGAACTCGGGCCGATGGTAGGGACTGGCCGGATCGGCCCAGAACTCGAGCATCCCCCGCGGAGCGAGCACGGCACCCGGAATGCCGCCGTCGCGGGTGACCTCGCCGGGTTCACGCAGATCGATCATGGTCACGGTGCCGGACTCCAGGGCCGCGGTCACCTCCGCGGCCGACAGGTTCCGAACCTGCGTGCGAGCGTGGGCGATCATATCGGTGACGGAGGTTGCCATCGTCGGTCCTTTCCTCGGGTTCCCGACCATCACACTTCCTTCTCGAAGCGAGCGCATCCGTGCTCAGTACGGAATCTTTCTGGGGGACGATCGCGTCATGGAAGACGCCGCGATGCCGGGGCCGTTGCGGGACGCCGGAGTCACCAGGCGGGAGGCGGAGGTCTTCTGGCTGGTCAGCGAGCGGCTGACGAACCGGGAGATCGCCGACCGGCTCGGGCTGTCGGAGCGGACCGTGGAGAGCCACGTGTCGTCCCTGCTGCGCAAGCTCGGCCACGCGGCCAGGCGGGACCTGGTCGAGGACGCGGCACGGTTCCGGCGCCGGGTGCACACCCTGCCCAGGCCGCTGTCGTCGTTCGTCGGCAGGGAGCGTGAGCTCCGCGACCTCGCCGGGCTGGTCGCCGGTGACCGCATGGTGACCGTGACCGGGCCCGCGGGCATCGGGAAGACACGCCTCGCCCTGCGCCTGGCCCACGAGGCCGCCGGGCTGCCTCCCGCGGTCCTGGTCGATCTGGCCTCGGTCCCGCCGGGCGGGCAGGTCGACCGGGCGTTCGCCGACGCCCTCGGCGCGGGCGGCGACGGCAGGACCCTCGGCCGGCAGATCATCACCGCGATCCGGGCACGCCCGCACTGGCTGCTGGTCGACAACTGCGAACATGTCGCCGACGCCGTCGCGGCCCTGCTGGCCGATCTGCTGGCGGCGACCGACGGCGTGCGGGTGCTGGCGACCAGCCATGGTCCGCTGGGCGTGAGCGGCGAGGCCGTCTACCGGCTTGCGCCGCTGCCGGTTCCGGGCGAGACCGCCGATTCCGCCGAGATCCTGGGCTGCGCCGCCGTCCGGCTGTTCACCGACCGCGCCGCCGCCGTCGCACCCGGCCGCACCACCACGCCGGCGGACGCGGCCGTGCTCGCGATGATCTGCCGGCGCCTGGACGGGCTGCCGCTGGCCATCGAACTCGCCGCCGCCCGCACCCGGTTCGCCTCACCCGCCGAACTGCTACGCCTCCTCGACGACCGCTTCGCGCTGCTGACCGGCGGGCCGCGTCCCAACCGCCACCGCACCCTGGAGGAGGCCCTGCGGTGGAGCTACGACCTCCTGGACGACGACGAACGTCTCCTGCTCGACCGCTGCTCGGTGTTCCCCGGCGAGTTCGACTACGACACCGCGGTGAAGGTGCTGGCCGCCCCTCTGCTCGGCGGCGCCGGCCTCACCCGGGTCTTCCCGCGCCTGCTGGACCGCTCGATGATCTCCATCCGCCGGCACGGCGGGACCACGCGGTACCGCCTGCTCGACAGCGTCCGCCAGTTCGCCCGCCACAGGCTGGCCGAACGGCGGGAGCACGAGCAGATCCTCGACCGGCACACCCGCCACCATCTGACGCACGCCGTGTCGATCGTCCCCGCGCTGCGGGGAGGGAACCAGGCGGCGGCCCTGCGCTGGTTCACCGACCGCTGGACCGATCTGAGGGCCGCCGTAGGACGCGCCCTCGACTCCGACGACACCACCGCGGCCTGGGCCTTCATCGCCGGAGTCGGCACCGGATGGGAGACGCTCGGGGCACGCGGCGAACTGTTCACCTGGCTGGACACGCTGCTGGACCGCCCGCTCCCGGAGGGCCCGGCGGGCGTCCGCGCCGCGGTCACCTCCTGCTTTCTGCTCTGCTACCAGGACACCGACAAAGCGCTGGAGCTGGCCGGCCGGGCGGCGGAGCGCGCGGCGACCGAGGAGGAACACGCGTTGGCCGCCTTGGCGACGGGCTGCGCGGCCACCCACCGGCGCGATCACGCCGAAGCGGCCCGGGCCCTCGACGGCGCCGCCGCGGTCTTCGCGCGGCTGGGCGATGACTGGCATCACGCACTGGCGCTGTCCCTGCGCGGCATCATGACGGCCGGCACCGCGACCGCGGTGGACCGGCAGCGCGCCGCGGCGGCCCTGTTCGGACGGCTGGGCGACCACGTGAAACGCGCCAACTGCCTCAACCATCTCGCGGGCCGGCTGATCCGCGACGAGGTCCGCCTGGCAGAGGCCGAGGCATGCCTGGACGAGGCGCTCGACCTCGCCCTGCGCACCGGAAACGACCACGAACGCCTCCACGCCCAACTCCACCGCGCCGGCCTGGCCCGGCACCGGAACGACCAGGAGGCGGCAACGGCGCTTCTCACCGACCTCCTCCCGGAGTTCCGCCGCATCGGAGATCTCCGCTGCGCGGCCCACTGCCTTCTGGGGCTCGGCCGCGCGGCCTCCTCGCACGGCCGCCACCGGCACGCGCGACGCCATTTCCTTGAGGGCGCGAGCATCGCGATCGCCATCAAGGACCACCACCTCATCGTCACCGGCCTGCGGCTGCTCGCCGAGACCGAGCACGCCGCCGGATCCGCGGCCCGGTCCGCCGAGTTGCTGGGCGCCGCGACGCCCGACGGCCGCGGCGGTCCGGGTGACAGCCGGCTGGGACTCGCGCTCCGCTCCCGGCTCGGCGAGGCGGCCTTCGCCGCCGCGCTCGCGGCCGGCCGCCGGACGGCGCCCGCCACCCTGCTCGAAACCCTCATGTCCGCGGGGCCCCCGGAGCACCGGCCGGACCAGTGATCTTGCGCGCGAATCCCGTTCCTCACGGCAGGGGCGGCGCGTCCTCGGCCGCGGTCCCGCTCAGCGGGCCGGCCGCGTTCGCATCCGGCGTGTTTCGAGCGCCAGAAAGCCCCCGAGCACGACGATGACGGCGAACTCCAGGCCGAGCGTGAGCACGATGACCGTGCGGTAGCCGTATTCGTGGAAGCCGAACAGCGTGCCGGCCTCGCTGATCAGCAGGCCGATGATCGTGCCGAGCGCGAACAGGATCGCTCCGAGTGCCACGAACGCGTGCGGCGTCCGGCCGGCGACCGTTATGGACCCGACCAGGGGAAGGGACTCCAGCGGGATCGCCAGCAGGAGTCCCAGCAGCACCGCGCCGGCGAAGTTCACCAGGAACAGCGGACCGATGATGGGGATGACGCTGTAGTGGTCGGCGAAGTACACGTACAGATGGACCGCGCCGATGCCGAACAGCAGGAGCACGCCCACGTGGCGCAACGTGTCACGCACGGCGATCACGGCGTGTCCGAGATCGGGAGCCGCCGTCCGAGCCCGCCTTCGTCTGGACCTGCTGTCCCTGCGGCGAGACGGCGTACCATTCGGCGCCGAACTGGGTGAGTCCCTGGCCGCGGGTTTCGCCGCTCCCGGTATCGCCTTGGTAGTAGTACAGCGGGTGGCCCGCGTAGACCAGTTGCCGAGGCCCGCTGGAGCGGGCGATCGTGGAGATCTGGGCCGCCTGCGCCGCACCGGCCGCGCTCGGCGGGCCCTGGGTGGTCGCCGGGGGCCAGATGCTCGCGCACGCACCGGAACAGGCCGACAGGTTCGGCGGGTCGGCGACGAACAGGTACAGGGTGCGTCCTCTGCCGTTCACCAGGATCTCTCCGAGCGGTGACTGGGCCGAGCGGATCTGCGTGCGGCCGGGATGCAGCGAGTTCGTCGCGGTCGTGCAACCGGTGACCGGCAACACCACCACCAGGATCCCGGACAGCACCCCCGGGAGCCGGGACGGCCGAGGGCGGCGCATGTCAGTAGCCGCCCATTTGGACCTTGTTGCCGGACGAGGACACCACGTACCACGCGGCGCCGAACTGGTTGAGACCCTCGCCCTTGGCGCTGCCGCTGGTGGTGCCGTCGGGCGCGTAGTAGTACAGCGGATGCCCGGCGTAGGTGACCTCCGTCGTGCCGTCGCTCCTGCTGGTGGTGCCCAGCAGCGACGCGTTCGCCCCCGAGCCCGCCTTCGGCTTGGCGCCGGTGGTGACCGGCGGCCACACCCCCGCGCACGCTCCGGAGCAGGAGGACTTGCCTCCCGTGTCCTTCTCGAACAGGTAGACCGTCCGGCCCTCGCCGTCGACCAGGACCTGCCCCAGTTTCCCCACGGTCGCCGTCTTGATCGTTTCGCTGGACGCGGTGCCGCCGGTGGGGGCCGACGTTTTCGGCGTCGTCGACTGGCCGGCCGTTCCTCCGCCTCCCCCGCCGCATGCGGTGACCGCGGCGGCCATGGCCACCAGGGCCGCCGCGGGCGCCGCCATCCGCGGTCCGGGGCGCCGTCGCGGCGGGAGAACCGGATCGGATGATCGAATCGTGCTGGTCGGACTCGCTTGAGACATCGCACAACGTCCTTCCCCCGAAGGGCGTGGTACCGGCCGGCCCGATACCCCTTCCTCGGCGCCGCCTACCCCCGCGATCGGTGTGCGAACTGCCTCCATCCCAACCGTGACCTGCTCTTTCCCCTTCCGCGTGATGGTGGTCAGGTGAGGGAACGTGCCGCGTCGACGACCGCGTCCTTGACCGTGTCCGGGTCCGCCGGCGTCCACTCGGTGGACTCCGCGTCGTAGGGTGCGGCGAGGCCGGCGGCCTCCACGCGCTTGGCGTTGCTGTGGTAGACCCGGATCTTCTCCTGCGCCGGCGCGATCGGGTCCGCCACCTTGTCCGGGTTGCCGAAGTCCGGGTTGGGCACGGTGAGGTGCTTGGTCGGGTCCCAGTCGTAGCGGTCGAAGGCGTGGGTCTTCCAGGACGTGAACTTGACCGTGTAGTCGGCGGACTTCGGGACGGGGGTGGCCGTCACGACGACGTTCGACTTCAGGCCGAACGTGTGCAGGGACATCAGCACGTCCAGTTCGTCGGGATCGGCCAGGCCCAGGGCGGCCTTGGCCTGCACGCTCAGCGGAACGCTGACCGACTGCCCGGTGAACTCCATCGGGATGGGGGAGGTGCCGTCCCAGGCCGGGAAGCCCGGCATCTTCTTGATCCGGGGCAGCACCCCGACCCACTTGTCGCCGCCCTTGAGCTTGGCCTTGCGCTCGGTCAGCAGGATCGGCCGGACCTCGCTGCGCAGGTGCTCGACGACGAAGCTCAGCTTCTCCACCCGGGCGTGCGGGAACGTCAGCTTGGCCCCCTTGCCGTCCAGCCAGTGCAGCAGCATCAGGGCGGAGAGCGAGTCGCTCTGCTTCTTCTTGATCAGGCCGGCCAGGCGGCGGTACCAGGCCGCCACCTCGGCCGGTGTGTACGGGCTCAGCTCGTCGTCGGAGGCGGCCCCGGCGGGCTTCGGCCGCCCCGCGAGCGGGATGCCGATGGCGCCCGAGCCGGCGGTGACCGGGCCGGCCGGCAGCGCTCCCGCGCCGTCGCCGGCCAGCGCCCGGGCCGGCAGCGGGGTCAGCGGCGTCACGGCCTCGCCGGGCCGCAGTGCGGGCTCGCTCACGCCGGCGCCTCGGCGCCGTCGGCGGTCGAGGACACGGTGACCGCGCCGTTGTCGGCGGCCGAGACCGAGATCTTGCCCGGCAGTGCCACCGAGTCGGCGAACACCTGACGGAAGATCTTCGCCTTGTCGTTGTCCTTGTTCTTGACGATCTCGCGGGCCAGCGCCTCCTGGTCCAGCCGGGCCTGCGCGGCCGCGTTGGCGAGTTCGCGCTGCTTGACGGCCGCCTCCTGCAGGCCCTTGGAGTAGTCGTCGAGCGCGTTGCCCTGGCCGAGCAGCGCGTCCACGATGACGCCCTCGGTCCGCATCACGATCTTGTTGGCCGCCACGATCACGCCCGGCACGGTGAACTTGTTGCCGGTCTCGTCCTGGTAGGTGGAGGTCATGTCCTTGCGCACGCGCCAGTAGAAGTCGGTGGCGCTCAGCGACTTCTTCTCGATGAACGGCGGGTTCACCACCTCGTCCCGGTGGTCCAGGACGGTGGAGAGCTGCTCGATGATCATGTCGGTCAGCTCCTTGTGCTTGGCCGGCTTGACGTACTTCTCCAGCAGCACGGCCAGCTTGGACAGCGGCACCTCCTCGACCGACTCGGCCTGGCCGGTCCAGTACGCCACCCGCACGTCGACCAGGTGCAGCAGCGTGATGTGCTCCTGGTTCATCTGCCGGAACACGAAGTTGAGCGTCCGCCCGACGTTGATGTTCTCCAGCTGGCGGGTGATCGAGGTCTCCTCGCCCTCCTCCTGCCGGACCTCGTTGGAGGTCTCGACCTGGACGTCCCGCTTGCTGGAGGCCTTGGCCGAGTGCTTGTTGAGCGCGTTGCTGACGTTCTTGGCGAACTGCTCGCGCTGGGAGGCCGTACCGCCCTTGACACCGCCGCTGACCTTGGCGCTGCCCCAGCCCCAGCTGGCCGACGCCTCGGCCTCGGCGTGGTACTCGAAGCTCTCCTGCTCGGCCTGCTTGTCGGACTGCTCCTGCTGGACCGAGGTCTCGAAGTCGTCGGCGCTCTCCTTGGTGAAGGAGTCCAGCACGCTGGAGGCGGACTTGGCCGCCTGCTCGCTCTTGCGGAAGGTCTTGACGCTGATCGTGGTCTTCTCGCCGGGCAGCAGGCTGAAGGTCTTGAGCGTACGGCCGGCACCGTACTGGCCCAGGAAGGACGACATCCGGTACGTCTCGATCAGCACGATCTGCGGGTGCCTGACCTTCGGCTCGGGCAGGAAGCCGTAGTTGTACTCGCCCCACATGCTCCGGTAGACGTTGAGCCGCCGGCCCTTGCGCAGCCGCTCGGCGACGTGCTCGATGTCGAGGTCGGTGAACTTCGGGGTGAGCGGCCGGTCGGCCAGCGCCGCCTCCGCGAGCACCGAGCCGCGCACCGCCAGCGGCAGGTTGGTCCGCTCGGCCGGGGCCGCCGCGGCGGCCTCGACGTGCGGCACCGGGGTGGGGGTGGGAGCCGGGGCCTGCGGGGCCTCCTGCGTGACGAAGTCGTGCAGGTCCGGCCGCACGGCCCGGTCGCGCAGCCCCTGCCCGAGCACGCTGGTGGTCTCGGTGTCCAGCAGCCCGCCGCTGCGCTGCACCGCGTTCTGGGCGTGGAAGAGCCCGCTGTGGGTCGCCGCCGGGTTCTTGATGCCGGGGAAGATCCGCTCGTCCCCGGTGCGCAGCGCCTCGGCCACCTGCGCGGGTGTGACGTTCGCGAGTTCCTCGATGGGGACGCGTCCCTGCTCCACCTCGTCGAGCGCGGCCTCGACGAACCAGTCCTGCGAGGCCCCGGGCAGTTCCAGCGCGATCCCGTTCCGGCCGGTGTACGAGGTGGGCTCGGCGACGTTGTAGCTGAGAATCGGTGCCTTGCCCTGGGGATCGAGTTGCATCATCGGGTCGGCCACTGTGATACCTCCGTATCGAACGGACCCGGCTCTCTTCCGGGTTCCGATACCAGGAGGGCGGCCGACCTGCGATCGACCTGGGAGCGCACCCGCCTCGAAAACCACATCACGCGAGGCGACCCCGGGCCATCCGGGAGAACGCCGACTCCCAGCGAAGAGGCATCGCAGCGACATCCGTGCGAACACGTAGTACGCGGACGATCACGCTGCGGCATGCGTCCGGGATCCGGGCGACCCGAGCCGCGCCGGTCCTCGCGGCGTCTCAGGGCCGCTCGCCGCCTGCCCTCCACCCGGCCGGGACGACGAGGACGGGCTGTTCGGCGAACTCCAGGATCCGCGCCGCCCACGGGACCAGGACGGGCCCGCCGGGCTGCGGGATCTCGTCCCGGCCGAGGACGATCATCTCCGGCCGGACGCGGCGCGCCTCGTCCAGCACCTGCTCGGCGGTGTCCCCGGACAGCAGGACGGTCTCCAGCGGCACCTCCGCCGGCCCGGCGAGGCGCTCGACGTGCCGGAGCATCGAGCGGACGGCGAGGTCGCGGCGCCCGCGGACGTCCGGGCGGCCGGACGCCTCGGCCATGGCGTCGGCGAGGACGCCGTCGGACACGACGCTGACCGCCCTGATCGGGGCGCCGGTCAGCCGGGCCAGTTCCGTCGTGTAGCGGGCGGCCGTGAGCGCCGCCGGCGAGTCCTCGACGACCAGCAGCAGGCAGTGGTCCGTGAACGGGGTCATGGTCGCTCCCGGGCGGTGCGGCGGCGGAGGCGGGCCGCGTCCTCGCGTTCCCGCTCCTCCAGCGCGAACTCGATCCCGGCGAGCGCGGCGCGCAGCCGGGGCAGCCGGCGGCGCTCGATCGCGCGGACGCGCTGCCGCGTGGCCGACACCTCGGCGTCGATGGTGGCCGCGGCGGCGGTCGCGGCGGCGTGCGCGCAGGCGGCCTCCAGGGCCGCCCGGCAGGCCCGCTCGGCGGGGACGAGCGCGGTGCCGCCCGTCGTGCGGGGCGGACCGGCGGGCGCGTCGAGAACGATCCGGGCGGTGTAGACGACCCCCATGGTCACGGTCTGCTCGGTCCGCAGCGTCGCGCGGCGCCCGCCGGACGCCAGCGGGATCACCCTGCGCCCGCCCAGCAGCGTGGCCTGGAGCAGCAGCCGGTCGGCCGCCGCGCACAGCCGGTTCCAGCGCTCCTCGGTGCGGGCCACGAGCAGCCGCATCCGCTCCTGCTCGTCCCGCAGGATGGCGAGCTTGCGCCGCAGCAGTTCCACGGCGCCCTCGGCGACGTCGATCCGCTGCCGCAGCCACAGCCGTCCGGCACGCCCCTGGACCTGGCCGTTCACCGTTCCTCCCGCGGATAGTGGGCGTCGAGCGCCGCGCCGGGCAGCATCGTCAGCTCGCGCCTCGGCAGGACGGCGAGCGCCCGCCAGGCCCGGTCCAGCGTGTCGTCCAGCGAGCGGGGCTCCGCCGTTCCCTGGGCGACGAGCGTCCGCAGGTAGGCGCGCTCGAAGTCCAGGTAGCGCCGGTCGGTCTCGCTGAGCGCCGCGGTCCCGACGAGCTCCCCCAGCTCGCGGGCGCGGCGGGCGCGGGCGAGGGCCGCGAGGACCTGCGCGGCGACGCCCGGATGGTCCGCGCGGGTCCGGCCGGGACCGGCGGCCTTGCGCATCAGGCGCGACAGCGAGTCGAGCGCCTCCACCGGCGGGTACACGCCCCGCGCGTGCAGGCCCTCGGAGAGGACGATCTGCCCCTCGGTGATGTACCCGGTCAGGTCGGGGACGGGATGGGTGATGTCGCCGCCGGGCATCGTCAGCACCGGGACGAGGGTGACCGAGCCGGGACGGCCCCGGACGCGCCCGCACCGCTCGTACAGCGACGCCAGGTCGCTGTAGAGGTAGCCCGGGTAGGCGCGCCGTGCCGGGATCTCCCCGCGCGCCGCCGACACCTCCCGCAGGGCCTCGCAGTAGGCGGTCATGTCGCCCATGACGACCAGGACGTGCCGCCCCTCCTCGAACGCCAGGTGCTCGGCCACGGTGAGCGCGATCCGGGGTGTCAGGATCCGCTCGATGACCGGGGCGTCCGCAAGGTTCAGCAGCAGCACGAGGTCGCCCGCCGCCGACCGTTCCTCCAGGGTGCCGCGGACGGCGGCGGCGTCGGCGTGGGTGAGGCCCATCGCGGCGAACACGACGCTGAACGGCTCGCCGCCCGCGGACGCCTGCGCGGCGATCTGCGCGGCCAGTTCCAGGTGCGGGAGCCCGGCCCGGGAGAAGATCGGCAGCTTCTGGCCGCGGGCGAGCGTGGTGAGCGCGTCGATGGCCGAGACGCCGGTCAGGACGGGGTCGGCGGGCGGTTCCCGGTGCACCGGGTTGAGCGGGACTCCCGCGACGGGCGCCTCGTCCGCGCCGAGGACGGGCGGGCCGCCGTCCAGGGGTTCCCCGAGGCCGTCGCAGACCCGTCCCAGCCAGCCCGTCCCGACCGGGATCCGCAGCGGCGCGCCCCTGAAGGTGACCCGGGTGCCCTCGGCGCGCATCCCGCCGGTGCCCTCCAGCACCTGGACGAGCACCCGGTCCCGGGCGGTGTCCAGGACGAGCCCGTGCCGCGCCTCCCCGGTGCTGAGCCGGATGTCGGCGAATTCGTCCCAGCCGACCTCCTCGGCGCCGGGCACCGTCATGAGCGGGCCCCGTATCCGCGCCACGCGTGTGTACGCGGGCCTGGTCCACCGGTCGGGAGCGGCCCGCACGTCCCGTCCGGCGGGCTCGGTGCGCCCGGCCTGCCCGGTTCGGGTGGTGCGCTCTGTCATGTCAGGTCTCCAAGTCGCCGGAGCATCGCCTCGCGGCGGGCGGCGACGTCCGCGACGGAGGGCGCCTCCTCGCGGGCGCGCACGATGGGGGAGAAGTCCCGCTCCTCGATCGCCGTGGCGGGGACGCCCCTGCCGACGAGTTCCTGGCAGCGGTCCACCACCGCGAGCACCGCCTCGACCAGGGCCGCGCCGCGTTCCGCCGTGCACGACGCGTCGACCGGGCTGAGCGCGCTCTGCTGGAGCACCCCCTGCCGCAGGAGGTCCCCGGCCAGCAGGACCATGCGTTCGTGCCCCGGCAGGGTGCTCGTCCCGACGAGTTCGGCGAGCACGGCCAGCCGCTCCGCCTCGGCCAGCAGGCCCGCCGTGCGGGTGCGCCGCCCCTCCCACCCGGGGTCTCCCGCGGCGGCGTGGCGGCGGGCGAGCACCGCCGTGTCGCGGGCGAACGAGTTCGACCACGAGACCGCCGGATAGTGGCGTGCGTAGGCCAGGTCCTTGTCCAGGCTCCACCGGGCCCGGACGAACCGCTCGGTGTAGGCGGTGACCGGCTCGGTCATGTCCCCTCCGGGCGGGGACACCGCGCCGATGATGGTCACCGACCCCTCGGCGCCGTCCAGCGTCCGGACCCGTCCGGCCCGCTCGTAGAACGCGGCCAGCGCGGACGGCAGCGCCGCCGGATACCCCTCCTCGCCCGGCAGTTCCCCGCCCCGGGAGGCGAACTCGCGCAGCGCCTCGGCCCACCGGGACGTGGAGTCGGCGATGACGACGGCGTCCTTTCCCCGGTCGCGGAAGTACTCGGCGACGGTGACGCCGCTGTAGACACCCGCCTCCCGCGCCATCATCGGCATGTTCGAGGTGTTGGCGATGACGACCGTGCGGTCGGCGAGGCGCCCCCCGGTCCGCGGGTCGTCCAGCTCCGCCAGCTCGGCGAGGACGTCGGCCATCTCGTTGCCGCGCTCCCCGCAGCCGACGTAGACGATCACGTCGGCGTCGCACCACTTGGCGATCTGCTGCAGCAGCATGGTCTTGCCCGTCCCGAAGCCGCCCGGGACGGCGACGGTCCCGCCGCGCGGCACGGGGAACAGCAGGTCGATGACCCGCTGCCCGGTGTGCAGCGGCACGTCCGCGTCCAGCCGCTCCGCGTAGGGCCGGGGCCGCCGCACCGGCCAGTACTCGGCGGGCCGCTCGTCCGCCGTCCCGCCGCCCGGGCCGGCCGCCCGCCGCCGGGCCGGGTCCAGCCACACGTCCGCGGTCGAGAGCCGGCGCAGGAGCCCGTCGAAGACGCCGCCGAGCAGGTGCGGGCCGAGCGGCGCGGACAGCGGCCGGCCCACCGTGCCGCCCGGGGCGCCCGGCGCGAGCCCGCCCGTGTACTCGTACGCCTGGACGGTGGCGTCCGCGCCGTCGAGGGCGACGATCTCGCCGGGCAGCCGGTCGGCGCCCAGTTCCACCACGTCGTCCATGGCGGCGCCGCGCAGCCCCGTCAGCTCCACGAGCGGCCCGTTGACCCGGGTCACCTCAGGTCCCACAGCCGTGTCACCTCCGCTCCGAGTGCCGCCACCGCGCGGTCGGCGAGGACGCCGGCGGACAGGTCCAGCTCCGCGCCGTCCTTGCGGGCGACGACGCCGCCGCCCGGGACCTCCTGCACCGCGGCGCCGGGGCCGAGGAGCCGTTCGGCCGTCGCCGTCAGCCTCCGGACGGTGCCCGGGCCGCGCGACCCCGTGCACAGGTCCCGTGTCCCCGCCGCGACCCGGCGGCGCAGCTCGTCGTAGGCGCGTCTGCGGGCGGCGAGGACCACCTCCCGGGCATGGCCGCGTACGCGGGAACGCTCGGCGGCGGCCGCCGCCTCCCCGTCGGCGCGGCCCGCCGCCCGGGCGTCGTCCACGATCCGGTCCGCCTCGGCGCGGGCCGCCTCGACGACGGCCGCGGCGTCCCGTTCGGCGTCCTCGACGAGGCGCCCGGCGCGGCCCCGGGCCCGCGCGAGCAGCGCGTCCCGCACGGGCGCGACCGCCGCCGCGGCCTCCGCGGCGGCGGTCACGGCGGCATCACCACCGTCAGCACGCCGGGACGCCGCCGCGTCCGGTCGCCCAGGGCCTCGGCCGCCGCGCGGGTCAGCACGACGACCGCGACCTCGGCGCCGAGGCCGTCCCAGCGCGCCTCGACTTCTTCGGGACCGTCCGCCGGGACGGCCAGCGCGCCGCCGAGGGCGTACCCCTCGACCCGGGCGCGTTCCCCGAGCACGGCGATGCGGGCACCCTCGGCGGCCACGGCGGTCACGCCTTCCCGATGAGGATGATGCCGATGATCAGCCCGTAGATGGCGATGCCCTCGGCGAGGCCGACGATGACCATCGCGCGGCCGAACAGTTCGGGCCGCTCGCTCATCGCCGCGAGCGCCGCCGCGCCGGCGTAGGCGACCGCGATCCCCGCCCCGATCGCGGCCCCGCCGACGGCGACCCCCGCGCCGATGAAGGGAGCCCAGTTCGCGGCCGCCGCGGGCGCCGCCGTGATCACTTCTGCGGACATGGTCCGTCCACCTCCTGTGCGGTCAGCGGGATGTGCCAGGGCCGGAACGGCCTGCCCTGGGTCGTGAAGAGCCGGGAGAACAGCTCGTAGTACTCCAGCCGGAGCGCCTGGACGCCCGCCACGAGCGCCTCCAGCGCGAACGTCACGGCCGTCCCGGCGACGAAGAGGGCGATGGCGGCGAGGACGGCGAGGACACCGCCCCGGCCCCACAGCGCGGCCGTCCCGGCCCAGACGATCCCGGCGAGCGCGGCGTGCGTCAGGCCGAACGCCGCGAGCCGCGCGAACGACACGACGTTCGCGCCGAGCCGGACGACCAGGTCGAACAGTTCGACGACCGCCTCGACCACCCCGGCGCCGCCGCCCCCGGACCCGGCGAGGAACCCGGTGAACGCCAGCGCCAGGCCGAGCACCCCGGCGGCCCCGCCCGCGACCGCGAGCGGCGGCGCGTCCAGGTAGGCGCCGGCGGCGAGCCCGCCGAGGCCGAGGAAGGCCGAGGCGCCCGCGATCCCGGACGGCTCGTACAGCGCCACCGCCCAGCCGCCCTCACGCCACCGGTTGACGATGCCGAGCGCGAACGCCGCGGCCAGCAGTACCGACCCCACGCCCACCGCGGCGACCAGCAGCTCGACCGGGCTGTCGAGCGGCGCCAGCCACAGCACCGGGACGACGCCCGTCGGCCCGAAGAACTCCCCGTACAGCAGCCCGAAGGCCGTGCTCGTGACCCCGGCGCCCACGACGAACGGCCAGGCGCGCCGGAGCCGGGGCCGGCGCCGCGGGTACCCGGCCCACAGCGCGATGCCGCCCGCGAGCAGCATCAGCCCCTGACCCGCGTCGCCGAACATCATCCCGAACATCAGCACGTAGGCGGCCCAGGCGAGCGGCGTCGGGTCGATGTCGGCGTACGGGACGGTCCCGTACGTCTCGACGAGCGGGGTGAGCGAGCCGCGCAGGCTCTGCTCGGGCGTTCCCCCCGGCAGCACGGTCGGCGTTTCGGCGCCGCGCGGATGCGGCAGCGGCACCACGGCGGCGCCCGCGTCCGCGAGCCGCGCGGCCAGGCCGGAACGCGCGGTCTGCGGCGTCCAGCCGGCCAGCGCGGCGACCTCGCCCCGCCGGAACGCCGCCGCCGCGCGGTCCTCCAGTTCCGCCTCGCCCGCGAGCAGGTCCGTCCGCCCGGCGGCGGCCAGTTCGTCCAGATCGGGGGCGGACGGCAGGAGCGCCGGTTCGGGACGTTCCCCGCCCGCGCGCTGCAGCAGCCGCGCCGCCTTCCCCTGCCCGCCCCCGTCCGTCGGGGGCAGGTCGAACTCGACCACTCCGGCGTCCGCGACGCGGGCCAGCGCGTCCCGCAGCCCGTCCAGCGGCGCGACGATGGCGACCCGCGCCATCCGCACCGGCCGCAGCGTCTCAGGCCACCGCATCGTAGGCTCCCGCCGGTCCGCCGCCGCGTGCCGCGGTCTCCAGCGCGGCCCGGACCCGCCTGGCGTCCGCCGCCAGCACGGCGACGGCGCCGAGGGCCGGTCCGGCGCCGAACTCCGAGCCGCGCAGCAGGGCCTCGCCGTCCCGCTCCACGCGGCTCCAGCAGCGCGCCTCCGCCCGCCACAGTTCCGCGGGGTCGTCGGCGCCGTCGAGGGCCCAGCCCGCGTCCCGGCCCAGCCGGGCGGCCATGACCGGGAGCGTGGAGGCGTCCATGGGCGCGGCGCCGAGCAGCCGCTCCGCCCGCGCGGACGCCGCCGCGGGAAGGTCGCGCCCGGCGCCGAACCGCTCACCCGCCACCAGCGCCGCCGCCGCGCGCGGACACGTGCGACGCCCAGGACAGCCGCAGGAACAGCCGGATCGCGTAGGGGTCGGCCGCCCCCGGATCACCCCATGGCGTCGCGGCCAGGCGGTCGCGGAGGCCCGCCGCGTCCGGTGCGTCGCTCAGCCGTGCCCAGGACGCCTCCAGTGCTCCCAGCGCATAGGGCTCCTCCTGCGGGAGGCCCTCCATCCGCTGGAGCAGGCCGTCCACGTTCGCGAGCTCGAACCACCCGGCCGCCGCCCGCAGGACGGTCACGCCGTCACGCGGCAGCCAGCCCGCGAGCACGCGCAGATGCCACAGCAGCGTGGCGGCCACGGCGTGCTGCGCCTCGGCGAGCCCTTGGTCGCGCGTGACCGCATGCCCGTACGGGGTCGCCGCGAGGGAGGCGAGCGCGTCCGGCAGCGAGGCGGACCCGGCGAGCATCCGGGCGCGGCCGGGGCCGAGCCGGCGCCGCGCCAGCGCCTGGGCCCGGACCCGCCCGGCGACCCATTTGGCGCTCACGCCCGCTCCCCGGTCCGCTCGCCCGGGTCCACGGACCGCAGGGCCCGCGCGACCAGGCCAGGCAGCCGCTCCCCGGCGACGGCGTCGATGCGCCGTGCCTCCTCCTCGGCTGCGGCGACCAGGGCCTCCCGGTCCTCCTCCGCCGCCTTGCGCACGGCGGCCGCGGCCGCCGCCCGCTCCACGGCGGCGTCGGCGTGCGCCCGCTCGACCAGGGCCGTTGCCTCGTCCCCGGCGGCCCGGCGGATGCTCTGCGCCCGCGTCTCCGCCTCGTCCAGCAGGCGCCGGCACTCCTCCTCGGCATCGTCGAGCAGGGCGAACACCGGTTCGAGTTCGGCGGCCAGTGCGGTGCGCCGGTCGGCGGGCACGGCGGCGGCGGCCGCCCCCGGCGCCCCCGCCGGGCGGAACCGCTCCAGAAAAACACGTATGTCGGGCACGGCGCCTCCCAGGGATCGCGCTCACCCTCCATGCTCGGCGGCGCCCGCCGTCCGTCCCAAGAGCCGGACGACCGCCCCGAAGGGGACGAAAGTCCCGATGAGGCCACCGGCCTGCGCAGCCGCTTGGGCTCCTCCCGCTCAGCGCTGGTCAGCCGCTCGGGGCGCCGGCCGGCATCGGTCTGGGTTTCGTCGAACGCGGCCTGCCCGGTCATGGACCGAGCCTTTTCGGCGTGGTCGACGTCTCTGCGCTGTCCGGAACCGGACAGGACCGTTAGGAGATCGCTCCAGCCCGGCTGGTCCCGGGGCGCGGTGCCGTAGACGCGCTGCCATAGATGTGACGACCTGCAACGCCAGCAGGAATGGCGGCCAGGAACGTGGCGGCGGGGGTGTTGAAGTGCGCGGGGGAGCCGGGGGCGGCGCCGTCGGAGGGCTCCGGCGCGGAGGGAAGGCGCCGCATTCCGGTGGTAACCCGGGACTTACCCGTTGCCATCGTCAGGTTGATTTGACTACGATGATTACAGGCCATTATCGATCATGGAGGTTTCGTCAATTCCCAATCGCGCTTGCCGGTCACCGCAGTGTCCGTCATGGACTTGGCCACCGGAAGCCCGGTTGTGAGTGCTCGACCGCTGTCACCACCGCCGAGATCCTGATTCGGCCCGGTGAGCAGGGTCACGGGGATGAACGGGGCTCACGGGGTGGGGCGGCGGGATGACCGCCGGCCGCGGCTTGACGCCGGTCCGCATCGCGGCGGCCGGGCGATCCTTGCGGACACGGCGGCCTTCGTCACACTGTAATTTTGCGGTTGACTGCTGGACGGCGGAGGGGCGCGGGTGAATATTCGTACAGATCACTGAGTTGAGAAAATGGTGAGCAGGGGGCCATGTCTGAATTCGTTTCGGAATATTCTTCTCTTGTGTCTGGTGACTCTTGCGGTCAGGTTCCTCATGGGTGCCGAACATGCATTTGCTGTTCGCATGGATGTTGATTGGAACGGGCGGGCATGAGATTCCTCCTACTCGGCAGCCTTGAACTGCGCGGTCATGATGGAACATGGATCCGGCTCAACCGCACGAAACACCGCCAACTGCTGGCCTTGCTGCTCCTGCAGGCGAACAATGCGATCTCGATGGAACAGCTGGTCGACGGCATGTGGCCGGACAACCCGCCCTACTCCGCGAAGGCGAATATCAAGACCTATGTTTCCGCGATCCGGCCCCTTGTCGCCACCGCCGGCGGCCGTATCGAGACCGTCCCCCGCGGCTACCAGCTCCTGGTCGATCCCGACTCGGTGGACAAGCTGCTGTTCGACAAATACGTGCACCTGGGGACGCGGGCCGCGCGGGAGGGTGACGACGAACTCCAGGTCGAGTATCTCGAACGGGCGATCAGGCTCTGGCGCGGAGACGCGCTCCAAGACCTGCCGTCGGGCCGCGGGCCGCTCCTGGACGCCGCCACGCGGATGCACGAAAAGTTCGTCTCGGTGCTTCAGGACCTCACCGCGGGGCTGATGCGGCTCGACCGCAACGACGAGGCGATCGACTACCTGCGGATGGCGCTGAGCCGCGAACCGCTCCGCGAACGGTCATGGTCGCTGCTCATGATCGCCCTGCACCGCGACGGCCGCCAGGCGGATTCGCTGTCGGCCTATCTGAAGTACCGCACGATGCTGGTCGACACCATGGGACTCGAACCCGGACGCGCGCTCCGCGAACTGCACCAGAAGATCCTCACGGGAGAGGCGATCCCGCCCGATGGCCTCGCACGGTTCTCGCGGGGGCCGCGAGCGGGCCGAGCGTGACGCGGCTCCATGCGGCATATCGACATGCGGAATCTCGACCTGGGAGATGGTGCGGTGCCAGTGGAAATGCCGATCTCGCTGACGCAGCGGATGGTCACCGATCCGACGATCGTCACCGACGCCACGGTGATCTTCGATGGCCCGTACGACCTCGGCGTCCTCGAAGCGGCCGCACACGTCGTGTGCCGCCGGCACGACGCGACGCGTACCACGGTCGACCTCGATGAGAACCGGCAGACGGTCCACGGGTTCCGGGCCGACGCCGTGGGATTCCACGTCCACCGAGCGAGCACGGATGGGCTGATGCCGACCGTCGACCGGCTCGCCAGGACACCGCTGAACCCGGCCACACTGCCGGTCTTCCGGCTGCTGGCCGTCGTCGAATCGGCACGGCGGATGGCCCTGCATCTCTCGTTGCCGCATGCGGTGGCCGACATCTCCGCCATCGAGATCGTCATGCGTGAGCTGATGACGAGCTACGCGGCACTGCTCAAGGGCGAGGCTCCCGCCCTGCCGGTGACCCGGCAGCACGCCGACCACCTCCGGCGCCGCGACCTCGTCTGCGCGGATCCGGCGACCTGGCGCGAGGACGGGACCGGGAGTCGCGCGGCGGCCTTCTGGAGCGGCAAGCTCTCCGGCTCGCGGCCCCCGCCCTTCGACCGGCCGCCCCGAGGACGGCCCGAGGGCGACCGGACGGTGTTCCTGCGCGAGCGGATCGACGGCGACCTGAGGTCTCGGCTCCAGCAGGTGTGCGTGCAGGAACGTTGTTCGCTCTTCCACCTGACCCTGGCGGCGTTCGAGGAAGCGGTCGCCACGCAGACCGCTGAGCCCGACATCACCACCATGTGCATGGTCCACGGCCGCGGGGAAGGCGACCTCCAGAACACCGTCGGCATGCTCATCTGCGATATCGCGTTCCGAAGGCAGGTGCGCGCCCCCAGCCGCAGGCGGTACCTGGCTGCGGTCGCCACGGACGCCTGGATCACCCACATGCACCAGGGGATCAGGTTGTCGGAGTTGGCCGACCGGGTCCCTGAAGTCGGCCGGCTCTACCGGGATCTCCACTTCCGGAGCATGTTCCTGCAGTTCCGGCCGCAGCGGATCGGGGCCGGGCTGGAGCATGTGATCGACGGCGTCGAGTTGAGCTTCCCCCCGGGACCTCGCGCGATGCTGGGCTGCTCTTGGCCGGGGATGGCGTTGTTCAGCGTCGATGACGTGGGTGACGGCCTGGCCGTGGAGCTGATGTTCGACAGGCGGCGCTGGGCGGCGGCCCAGATGGAGCGGCTGCACGACGGGTTCATCCGCTGCCTGCGGGCGTACGCGTCCGACCTTGAGGAACCGGTCGAGCCGGCATGGGCCTGATCGGTGCCGGATCACCCCGCCGATCAGGCCCTTTCGCCCGCGACCCGGGTCCTTCGGCAGGTCAGACCCGCTCGAAGATGATCCGGGCCAGTCCCAGGTTGCGGCGCTCGAACTGGCGCACGCAGGCCGCGAGGTACTGCAGGTAGTCGTCGACGACCTCATCGCCCACCACCGTGCGCGCCTGCTCCCGCCGGGCCGAGAGGGTGTCGTACCACGTCTGGCAGGTCCGGGCGTAGTGGTCGGGGTCATTACGGACCGTTACCACGTCGAACTCCCGTTCGGCGCCCTGAATGATCTCGCTCAACGGCGGCATCACCGACTCCGGGAAGATCCGCTCGATGATGAAGAGCATCTCCTGAACCGTTCGCCGGTCCACCGCGCGAGCCCGGCCGGCGATGTTCGTCTGCAGCGCGAGCCGGCCGCCGGGCGGCAGCCAGTCGTGGCAACGCTTGAAGAATGTCCGGTAGGCCGCCAGCCGTTGCTCACGGTTCATACCGTGCTGAGCGAAATGCTCGAAAGCGCCCATGGAGACGATGGCGTCGTAGCGGCCGTCCCCGTGGTCCGCCCAGTTCTGCACGCGTACGTCGTAATGGTCGTCCGCCCAGGTCTGGATGCTCTCCACCTGAGCGGGACTGAGCGTGAGCCCGACCACCTGGCGGACGTTCTGCACCTCGACGAGATGCCGGAGCATGCTGCCCCAGCCACAGCCGATGTCCAGAACGCGCCCGGCGCCGGTGGCCCCGGCACCCGTCGCCATGTAGTTCAGCTTGCGCTGCTGCGCGCTGAAGAGGTCGTCGTCCGGACCTTCCCAGAGCGCGCAGGAGTACGTCCTGCTCGGATCCAGCCACAGCTCGTAGAACTCGTTGCCGAGGTCGTAGTGGTGCCGGATGGCGGTGTCGGACGCGCCTTGGTAGCGGTCCTGCTCGGCAGTCCGGGCGGACAGTGTCACGGGCTGTCTCCCTTGCGTTCGGTTCGGTGGGGATGAGCACGGAAGGACGGCCGGACGGCGGCGGAGCGACGCGTGGGATTCGTTCGGCGGCCGGTCACGACGCGCCGTCCACGCTGACGGTCGCGATCGTCGGCAGCCGATCGGCGAGCATCAGCTGCCGGGTCCGGTAACGCTGGATCTTGCCGCTGGGCGTCTTGGGCACCGAGCCGCGCTCCACGAAGACGCATTCGTCCAGGGCGATGCCCGCCTTCGCCATGGCGGCCCGGCCGGCTGCGCGCGCTATGGTCCCGAGGTCGGCGTTGTGCCTGCGCAGCTCGGTGACCAGCACCAGGCGCCCGGTGTTGACGATGACCGAGCACCCGGTCCGCACCGGTTCGAGGGCGTCGACCGCCAGCTCGATCTCGCGGGTGTTGACGTTGCGGCCGCCAACGGAGATCACATCGTCCAGGCGTCCCACCGGGAAGAGTTCCCCGTCGTGGACGAACCCCAGGTCGCCGGTGCGCAGCCCGTCCGGAGTGAAGTGGTTCCGCGTACGTTCCGGCTCGCCGAAATAGCCGGTGGCCAGGCTCGGCGACCGAACGACGAACTCGCCCACCACGTCCGGATCCGAGGAGGTCACCTCGACCCCACGGCACGGCTTCCCGCACCCGATGAGCCAGGTCGCCGCAGGGGAGTCCGGATCCGCCGGGACGGCACGACCGTCGGCGAGCGCGATCCCGTCCACCGCGAGGAAGCGCGGCTCCTCGTAGGGTGCGGCGGCGCTCACCGCCAGCGTCGCCTCCGCCATGCCGTACGCGGGCATCAGGTTCGCCGGGGACAGGCCGAAATCCCGGAACGCGTCCACCGCCGCGAGCATCGATCCGCGTTCGACCCGTTCGGCGCCGATGATCACGGTACGGAGGTTCAGGGGCTTGCCGAGCCGCCCGCGCTGAGCCCGCGCGGCGAGTCGCAGCGCCGTGTTGGTGCCCGCCGTCATGGTCGCGCCGAACGCGGAGAGGTCACCGAACCAGCTCCGTCCGCCGAAGGCGAACCGTTCCGGGGTGGACAGCACGAGGGACATGTCGAACGCCCACGGGAACAGCAGGCACCCGAACATCCCCATGTCGTGCGAGAGCGGCAGCCAGGAACCGACCACCTCCGCGCCGGGGACCGCGTCGGTCATATCGAGGATGATGTCCAGCTGCGCCGCGATGGCGTGGGGAGTGAGCACGCTGCCCTTCGGCATGCTCGTGCTCCCGGAGGAGAACTGGATGAACGCCGGCTCGTCGGGGCCGGGCGGTTCCTCCGCCCCCGGCGATCGGGCCGGGACCGACTCCCAGGCCGTGCCACGACTCCGCAGCCGCTCGGGCAGCGCCCGCAGTACCCGGGCATCGGTGAGCAGGATCGGTGTACCGGTCAGATCACACAGCCCGACGATCTGCTCGGCGTACTCGTCCGCGCCCATGCCTCGTGCGGGGACCGGCAGCGAGGCGACTGTGCCGCCGGCCAGCCAGATGGCGAGCGTCCCCCGAACGGCCAGTGGCGTGTTGGTGAGGATGGTGCCGACCCGCACGCCGGGGCGTACGCCCAGCGTCCGCAGCCCCGCCGCCGTCTCACGCGCGCCGGTGACCACCTCCGCCCAGCCGACCTCGGTGAAGCCGTCCCCCGTCCAGCAGCGGAACCGGCCGTTCCGGGCCGCTAGCAGCGCTTCCCAGAGTGTGCTCATGTGTCGCCCCCCATCTGCTCCTCCGCCCGCTCGACTCACCTACTCGATGTCACCGGCGTCGGCGACCTGCGCCGCTTTGCCCCTCCGGCTTTCGCCGAGCGGCGCCGGGGGCGCGTGCGGGACGCCGCGCCCGCCGCCGACCCGGGCGAGTCCCGCCGCCCGGGCGGCCTGCCGTTCCCGATCGACGTGGATCACGTCCCAGGCCAGTCCTGCGGCGGCCAGTGCGCGGACGAAGAGGGCGCTCAGGTCGATCTCGTACCAGCGCATCCCATGCGATGCCGACCGGGGGAAGGCGTGGTGGTTGTTGTGGAAGGAGTCGCCGAAGGTCGGCAGGGCCAGCCAGCCGAGGTTGCGCGACTCGTCGGCCGTGCTGAACCGGCGCCGGCCGTAGGCGTGCCCGATGGAGTTGACGGCATAGGTGGTGTGGTTGAGCAGGAAGATCCGCACCAGCCCTCCCCAGAGGAAACCCGTGGCCGCGGCCATCGGCCGGCCGCCGCTGAGCAGGTAGCCGAGCAGGGCGGGAGCGGCCAGCCCGGTGAGGACCAGCGCGACGAAATGCTCGCTGATCCAGCGCAGGTGGCGGTCTCGGACCAGGTCCGGGCAGTAGCGGATCGGCTCTGAGGTCAGCTTCTCGTCCAGCAGCCAGCCGAGGTGTGCGTGCCAGAGCCCTTGGAGGACCGCCAGCCGGGTCTGCCTTCCCCCGTGGTAGGGGCTGTGCGGGTCGCCGTCGCGGTCGGCGAACCGGTGGTGGCGGCGGTGATGGGCGGCCCAGATGATGGCGGGCCCCTGGGCCGCGATGCTGCCCGCGACGGCGAGCGCGTCGTAGATCGGCCGGTAGGTCCTGAACGACCGGTGCGCCAGCAGCCGGTGGAATCCGGTGCTGATGCCGAGTCCGGCGATCGTGTACATGACCACCAGGACGACAAGGTCGGTGACACCGAACGCCCGGTTCCACAGCATGGCCATCGCCGCGACCGTCCCGAGCAGCGGGACCACCGAGGCCGCCACGATGAACAGCCGGTGCTCCTTGCCATTCATGGCGAACCCTTCTGTCGTTCAGCCTTGGACGGTCTCGGTGGTGGAACCGCCGGCGGAGCTGCCGGCGGAGCCGCGGGCGGCGATCGCGACGCCCGCCGCCGCGGCGGCCAGGGCCGACACCCCGCAGAACAGGTAGACGTTCAGGTAGTCGCCGAGCACCGCCGGCGCGCTGACGGACATGATCGCGGCGAGGGCGGCGACGCCCAGGGCGCCACCGACCTGCCGGGCCGCGGTGTTGAGGCCGACCGCCCCCGCGAACTGCCGCGGGTGGACCGACATCGCGGCGGCGCTGGCCACCCCGTTGGCCAGCGCTCCCATCCCGACCCCCACGAGGAGACCGGTCGGCAGCCAGAACGCGAGGAACCGGGGGTGGACGGTCAGCCCGAAATGGATCCAGAGCACCACCACGGCCATGATGAGCGCACCGGCGATGATCGCTGCCTGGGGACCGTATTTTCTGATGAGACGGGGCGCGAGCATGGCGCTGAGCGCCGCCGTGATCGCCCCCGGGCTCTGCGCCAGTCCTGCCTCGAACTCGTCGTAGTGCCACACCTGGGTGAGGTAGAGGATGCCGACCAGCAGCCAGGGGAACAGTGCGGCGCCGTAACAGAACGATGCGAGGTTGGCCAGCACGTACCGGTGGCTGCGCCACAGCGTGGTCTCGACGGCGGGAACCGGATGACGGACGGATCGGCGCAACGCCACCGTGAGCATCAGTCCACCGGCGGCGATCGACCCGATGGTGCGGGGGTCTGTCCAGTGCCAGGCCGGTCCCTCGCCCACACCCAGCACGATGGCGCCGATCCCCGCCGCGAGCAGGATGGTCCCGGGAAGGTCCGGCCACGCCCCGCCCGCGCCGCCCGTGCGGGGAATTGCCCGGATGCACCAGATCAGCGCCAGGCCGATCGGCAGATTGATCCAGAAAAGGGAGCGCCAGTGCAGGCTGTCGACCAGCAGGCCACCGGCGCTCGGGCCGATCGCGGCCGCCGCCGCGCTCGCCGCACCCCACATGCCGATGGCCTTCGCATGGTGCTCCGGCCTGCTGTTGCGCAACAGTATGGCCAGCGACGCGGGGACCATGGCGGCCGCCCCCACCGCCTGCAGCCCCCGGCCGGCGAACAGCACCGGCAGGTTCGGGGACACCGCGCACACCACCGAGGCGACCGTGAAGAGCCCGATCCCGCCCAGATAGGTGACGCGGCAGCCGAGGACGTCGCCGGCCCGGCCCGCCGGCGCCAGCAGCGCCGCGAAGATGATGGCGTAGATGGTGATCGTCCACGTCAGGGCGGCGACCGACGACGACGTGTAGTCCTCGCCCAGGGCGGGGATCGCGAGGTTGATCACGGTCGCGTCGAACATCGCGAGGAACGCCGCGCCCACGGCGACCAGCGACACGATGATCCCGGTGGTTTCTCGCTGCGCGGCACCGGTTCGCATGACGTCGCCCCTCCGGCCTTCTCCTGCGGACTCCTGTGTATCCATGATCACTTCGCTTCGGTCAGCACCGTGTCGAGCACTTCGATCGCGCGGGTGATCTCGTCGTCGGTCGCCACCATCGGCGGGAGCAGCCGGATGGTCGGCAGAGAGCTGAGACAGGGCGACACCAGCAGCCCCGCCGCCGCGAGCTCGGCGATCACCCCGTGGGCACTCGGCAACCGGAGATCGACCCCCCAGAGCAGTCCGGTTCCGCGGACCTCCGCGACCAGGTCCTGATGCGTCTTGCTCAGCGTCCGCAGCCCGGCCTGAACACCGGCGCTCACCTCGCGGGCCCGCTCCTCGTGCTCGTCGATGGCGGCCAGCGCCGCGGTCGCCGCGGCACAGGCGAGCGGATGGCCGCCCGCTGTGGAGGTGTGCCAGCTCGGGTCCTGGGCCAGCGGCTGGAACAGCGCTGACGTCGCGACCATCGCCGAGATCGGCATGACGCCGCCGCCGAGCGCCTTCCCGAACAGCACGGCGTCCGGATTCCAGCCCCGCGCCACCGCGATCGAGAACTCGCCGCAGCGGCGCAGCCCCACCTGCACCTCGTCGCTGATCACAAAGGCATGTGCGGCCTGCGCGTCCGCCGCCCACCGGGCTGCGACATCGGGAGCCAGCGGGTGGACTCCGCCTTCACCGCGGATCGGTTCGAAGACGAGGGCGGCGACGTCGCCCTCGGCGACTTCCCGCGCGACCGCGTCCGGATCCTCCGGCGGGAGATGGGTGACGTGGCCGAGGAGGGGCTGGAGCCCCTCGTGGAACATCGGCGCGTGAGTGAGCGCCAGCGCCCCGAGCGTCTTTCCGTGGAAGGCGCCCCGCACGGCCAGCAGGCGCGTGCGGCCCGTCACCCGGATCGCCAGCTTCGTGGCGACCTCGACGGCGTCGGCGCCGTCGCTGCCCAGCCACACCCGGTTCAGATCGGGGCCGCATCGCCGGGTGAGTTCGCGGACGAATTCGGTCACCGCGGGGTTGGCGAGCGCCCGGGTCGCCGTCGGCATCGTGCGCAGCTGGGCCGCCACGGCCTCGACGACGCGAGGGCAGCGATGGCCGAGCTGCGCCATGCCGTACGAACCGAAGTCGACCACCTCGCGGCCGTCGGCCAGCCGTACGGTCGCGCCGGCGGCCTCGGATTCGTGGGAACCGCGGCCCGCCGCCCGGTACACGGCGGCGACCCCCGGGGACATGTGCCGCCGGATCGTCTTGAACGGCGTGGCGGGATTCACCGGGACCAACGCTCGCCCCTGTCGAGAGCAGGGCGATAACGCTGTGCCACCGCATTGCGATTGATCTTCAGTGTGGTGGTCATGAGCCCGTTCTCCCTGGTGAAGGCTTCCCTCGTGAACAGAACCCGCAGAATGCGCGACGCCTCGGGAAGCCCGGCGTTGATCTGTTCGATGTGCTTGTCGATCCGGTCCGCGGCGTCCTCGTCCGCGTGTGCCCGCAGCGCGATGACCACCCCGACGTAGTCCAGGTCGCCGCCGCCGATGAGCACGGCCTGGTCGGCGGCCGTGTCGGTGAGGATCCGCTGTTCGATCGGCGATGGGGCGATCTTGTAGCCGGCGCGGGTGATGATGACGTCCTTCTTGCGGCCGATCAGGTACAGGAAGCCGTCGTCGTCGAATCGGCCGAGGTCGCCGGTGGCGATCACGCCGTCGCCGCGGTAGGTCGCCCGCTCGACCTCGGGCGGCTCGCCCAGGTAGCCGGGGCTCTGCGGGCGCGGCCAGCGGACGAGGACCTCGCCGTCCCCGGCGATGGTGACGGAGCCCTTGAAGACCGGCCGGCCCACGGACCCGATCCGGTTGGCCCCGGGCCGGTTCCAGGCGATGAAGCCCGACTCGGTCAGGCCGTAGAGCTGGAACAGCGGCAACCCCACCATGGCGAAGACGGCGGCGGTGGATCTGCGCAGCGGTGCCGAGCCACTGAGCATGAGGCGCATCCGCCCGCCGTAGGCCTCATGGGCTTGGCGGAACACCAAGCGCAGCGCGCGCTGTGCGAGGCCGGCGGGCAGCACGGAGCGGATCAGCCGTGACAGCAGCCGAAGCAGCGCCTTCTTCGGGGCGGAGAGGCTGCCGAAGCGGTTCTCGAGCAGCTCGTAGAAGGCGGGCGGACCCCCCATGATGGTGGGCCTCGCCTGCCTCATGACCACCAGCATCAGCGGGGACGGGTCCACCACGACCGCGTCGAACCCGTACCAGATCGCGCAGTACAGCATGATGCGCTGCTGGAAGGTGGACAACGGCAGTGCGACCAGAATCCTGTCGTCGGCGCTGAACCGGTAATGATCGGCGAACTCCGCCAGGCAGTCCTCGGTGGCCGCTCTGCTGATCTGGATGGCCTTGACCGCACCGGTCGTGCCCGAGGAGAACACGATCGAGAACACGTCGGGGTCGAGCCCGGCCGGACGGGGCCGCAGCCGGATCTCACGATCGCCGGGCCAGTCCAAGGCGAGCGGAACCAGCCAGCCCGCCGGCTCGGCGCACCGGTCCGGGTCGGCCAGCAGCAGTTCGAGCCGGTACCTGTCGGCCAGCTCCGCCGCGGAGCCGCCGGCGAACTCCGCCAGCGGCAGGGTGACCGTGACGCAGCCGAGGTCCAGCAGCGCCAGCTCGTAGACCACCCATTCGTACGAGTTGCCGCCCCAGATGCCGACCCTGGTCCCGGGCTCGACCTGCGCGTCCGTCAGCCTCTTTTGGGCCCGGCGCACATCGGCGCCGAGTTCGGGGAACGGTGTGCGCACCAGCTCGGTCCCGGCGAGATGCAGGATGGCGGCATCGGGCAGTTCCGCCAGCCTCGGCACCAGGTCCGCCAGCCGCCGGCAACCGGTGTCAGGCGCCATTGGTCAGCTCCTCCACGACCTTGACCAGATCGTCGATCGTCTGGATCTGCTGGCGCCGCTCGGCGAGCGCCATCAGGTCGACCTTCAGTTCCTCGTGCAGCCGTACCGCCAGCGCGGCCATGGCGAGCGAGTCCAGGCCGAGCTCCTGCTCCAGCCGCAGGCCCCCGTGGATCGGCATGGCGGCGACGTCGGGCCGTATCTGGGCGAGCAGCTTCGTCACCCGCCGGCGGGTTCCACGTTCACGAAAGAGGTTCACGCGACAGCTCCGAGGTGGGAATCAGCAGCTTCCGGAACGACCCGAACGCGGTCCGCATCGCTTCGACGGTGGCGGGCCCGAGGATCGGCAGTTCGAAGGAGCCGTGCACGAGACCGCCGAAGCGGTGCGCCGCGACCGGCACGCCCGCCGCCGCCAATGCGGCGGCGTAGGACTCGCCCTCATCACGGAGCGGGTCGTACTGCATCGTCACGACGACCGCCGGCGGCAGGCCGGTCAGCGTTCCCCGCAGCGGGGAGGCCAGCGGTGACCGTTCGTCCGGCCGATAGCAGGACACGAACCAGCGCATGGTGTCGGCGGTGAGCAGATAGCCCTCGCCGTACTCCAGCCGGGACGGATAGGGGTGTGCGCTCAGATCTACCACCGGATACACCAGCAGCTGGGCGCACAGCGGCGGGCCGCCCTCGTCCCGGCACACCTGCGCCGCCACGGCCGCGAGATTGCCGCCCGCGCTGTCACCGGCGACCGCCAGCCGTTCCGGCAGGCCGCCGAGCCCGGCGATCTCGCCGGCGGCCCACCGGATCGCGGTGAGGCAGTCGTGCACGGCGGCGGGGAAGGGCGCTTCGGGCGCCAGCCGGTAACCGACGCTGACCACCACCGCCCCGGTCTCCCGGCACAGCCATCGGCAGTGGTTGTCGTGGGTGTCCAGATCCCCTGTCACGAAGCCGCCGCCGTGGAAGAACACGACCGTCGGCGCGGGCCCGGCGGCCGCCGGCCGATAGACCCGGGCGGGTAACCCCGCCGCGCGGACCTCCTCGACGGCACCCACCGGGGCCACCGAGCCGGCCGACCGCGCGGTGACCGTCAACGCGTGGAAGGCGGCGCGGGCCTGCTCCGGGGTGAACCCGTCCTCGCCGGCGGAACCGGTCCTGCCCGGCCCCGGCGGTGCGGGCGACCGGCCGGCCAGCATCAGGATCGCCTTCACGACGGGATCGAGCGGCCGTTCCCGCTCGATCACGTCCCCGGCCCCGCTCATGCCCCGGCCCCGCTCATGCCCCGGCGTTGCTCAGCCGGAGGCAGACCCGCGGCCGGTGATCGTCCGCCGGGCAGAACCCGAACAGGTATCCGTCTGCGTCTTGGCAGACCTTCACCGCGGCCCGGTCACCGGTCAGGAAGTCGAGGCGGTACCACCCCTGCCACCGCGGGAGCTCGGGCATCGGGAGACCGGCGTCGAACAGCGCGTTCTCCGCCCGCTCGGCATAGCTCGGAAACGATACGTGGCTGTTGGTGACCTCCGCCTCCCGCGCGGTCCAGGTGAACTCCGCGACCGCCGCCGGCTCACCGAGCCGCGGGAACGGTTCGAGCGGTGGCAGTTCCTCCAGCGGGCAGGCCAGGCCGTCGGGCGGCGCGGCCGCCACCTTGCGGCCACCGCCGCGGAAGTCGACCCACACGGTGTGCGTGGCCAGGTCGGCGAGGACGGCCCCGTCGGAGTCCCTGCGGACCGAGAGCACGTCCAGGAACCCGTACTCGGCGTCGCCGCGGCCACGCCGTTCCCGCCGGCCATGCGTGATCGCGTGCTCGACGCTCACCGGGTCGCTCGGGCGGCAGCCGCCCGCCAGTATCCGGACGACCGTGCTGCGGGCCACCAGCGCGTGCTGCCGGGACCGCCAGAACTCCTCGCGAGTCATTCCGGACATCGGCAGCCACCATTGAGGGCCGGTGTGCTCCATGAAACGGTAGAGCTCCTTGGCTTGGAGCGTGCCGCGTCCGGTAATCCCGAAATAGGTCAGCTCGTCCGCCGATCGCAGTACCGGGGATTCAACCTGCGGGTCGGTCATCCTGCACCCCTGTCCGGCCGGATCGGCCGATTTCGATGGCCGCCTCGATCTGCTGCCGTCGCATGGCGAGCTCGATCTCGTCGGCGGCCCGGCTGTCAGCCTCCATAATCGCGTTGATGTCCATCGCCGCGAAACGCAGCAGGCCGAGCTTCTCCAGCCCGTCCCGCATCCGGGGACCGAACAGGTGGATGCTCTTCAGCGCGGGCACTATCCGGGAGAACAGCCGATACCGGAAGACCCGCAGCGACGCGGAGCGCTTGGTCAGCTCGATGCACTCCTCCGCGCCATAGTCCAGATTGCGCCAAAGCTCCTCGCCGTTGTAACGCGCGTGCAGAACCCAGCACGCCTCAAGCGCGAACTCCTCCCGCTCGCGCCGTTCTGCGTCGGTGAGGTCGCGGTAGTGGTCGCGCAACGCGATCTGGCCGAACGCGACATGCCTGGCCTCGTCCTTCAGCACATAGGCGTTGAACGCTTTCGCCAGGGGATCTTTCATCAGATCCCGCTGAATGCCGAACGAGGCCAGCGCCAGCCCTTCGATCAGCACCTGCATGCCGAGATAGGTGATGTCCCAGCGGCTGTCGCGCACGATCGAGTCGAGCAGACCCTGCAGTGAGGCCGTGATGTCGTACCGGACACCGATCTTCTCCCGCAGGTAGCGGTCGTAGGCCTCGACGTGCCGTGCCTCGTCCATCACCTGCGTGGAGGCGAAGAACTTGGCGTCTATTCCCGGCACCGTCTGCACCACCCGCGCAGCGCATATCAGGGCGCCTTGTTCTCCGTGCAGGAACTGCGAATACATCCAGGCCGCCGTATGGCGTCGGACCACGGCCCGTTCGGACTCGGGCAACCGGTCCCACAGCTCGGAGTCCGCGATCCAGATCAGCTCGTCCGGCATTCCCAGCGGGTCTCCTGGATCGACCGGCCGGCTCCAGTCGAGTGCCGTGGCGGCATCCCACTGCAGGCGCTTGCCCTTGTCGTACAGGCGCAGCAGCCGGTCGGAGTCCGAGGCGTAATCCCACGTGAACAGGGAGTCGCCGGTCACCGGGATGGCCCAGTGGCCGGCGAGGCGTGCCGGCTCCTCAGGCTTCTTCCCGTCTGGTCGCTCCGTTTTGCCCGTGGAGTGCTCCGTGCCGCCCGTGGAGTCCGCCATGTTATTTCTGGAATTCGGAAAGCGTATCGTTGATCACATCGACGATGTCCTTGACCGTGACGACGTCGAACGCCCGCTCAAGATCGAACTCGAAATCGTACCTGTCCTCGATCGTGAACACGATGTCGGCGATCTGCAGGCTGGACAGGCCGAGGCGATCGACTTCCGTGTCACCGTCCAATACGAGGCTGGCCGGCAGCTTGTTGCGCATCTTCTTCCGGATCATTTCCAGCACTTCGTCGACCGTGATCACATCAACCGCCTGTTCGGAGCCCGCGCTGTCTGCAGCGAGTATGTGGGAGCCCGCCCGAGGCGGACAAGGCTGTCCGGATCGGCGTGTACCGGCGGTATATCGAGGCTGGATCACCCTAGGACCGGCTGCGGACCGCGATGCCGAAAACTGGAAGCGCCGGGTGTGGCGTACGGATCGGTCCATTGAGAAGGCGGGGACTGCGGAACGACATGGAGCTGCTTGGATTTGACTTGCGGGGCGATCGGCTGACCGTCCGGGACATGATCGAGGAGGACATCGAGACCTTCGTGTCCTACTGGCACGACGGCATCGCCGACCTCGACTTCCTCGGCATCGACCGGGCCAAGCTGGGAAGCCGGGATGACACGCGTGCGCGATTCCGCCAGTTCTGCCGGCGGCACGGGCCACGCGATGTCGCGGTGGGCTTCACGTTCTGCCGCAACGGCGCGATCATCGGCTTCACCAATATCAACATTTTGGGCCGGCCGGATGGTTACGTGCACGTCCATCTGACCGATCCGTCGGCGAGGAAGCAGGGAATTCTCAGCGCCGTTCTCTGGAACAGCCTGCCGGTGATCGCCGGCCACGTGCTGGCCGAATACCCGATCAACGGACTGGTCCTTGAGACCCGTACGCGCAACATCGGGATCAACAAGGTCGTGCGCAGCAGCGGCCTGCAGCCCAGGTTCACCGGATATCTGGAGAATCCGGACGGCCTGGCCGGTGCCGGTGAGTTCTCGGTGTTCTACCTCGACACCGTCATCATCAAGACGCTGATTGCGGAGGCGAGCGGTGATCAAGACTGAACTGCCCTTGGCCGGCGTGGACACGGATGTGGCGTACCGCCTCCGGTTGATCCGTGGCGACGCCCTGCACGACGACCTGGCGGTGGCCCTGGGCCTGCTGGCCGCCGGCCTGTGCGACCTCCCGGAGCGGGCGGGACCCGAACTGGACCGTGCGGCCATCGATCGGGTGCTCGATGCGGCCGGTGAGCACCGCGCGGTCATGTACGACGCGTGGTACCGCCTGAAGATTCCGTTCGGTGACGCGGATCTGGGGTCCTGGTACATCCTGGCGCTTGCGTTCGGCCGTACCTCCGGCGACCTGTCCGCGGCGGTGGACCTGCACGCCGACCTGCTTCAGCGGCTGGAAACCGAGGACCCCGAGAACGTCTTCACCGAACTCGGGCTCAGCGGGCCGATCCGCGACGGCAATGAGCGGGTGTTCATGACGGCGGTGCTGGAGAAGGCGCCGTTCTGGTGCGCCGAACCGCGACCCTGGCGGGCGAACCTGCGGCGGCGGGCGCTCGCGGTGTGGAGCGGCATGCGCGAAGAAGAGCGCCCTACGCTGCTGCTGGAGTTCAAGGAGCGGATGGAAGCTCTCGAACAGGTCAGGTTCTTCGTCGGCGGCGAGTTGGTGAGCAACCGCCAGGTCGGAGCCGTCCTGCTCGGGTGTGCACGCAGCGATCCGGGCACCTGGAGCGACTCCGCGCTCGGTGTCGTCACGGCGGTGCTGCTGTGGCGGGAGGCCGGGTTCTGCATCCAGGAACTGAACCAGTCGATCATTTCGCTGCCGCTGGTGGTCGACTTCGTGGTCCGCCGCCTTCGCTCGTATGAGGAATTGCTCGGCGAGGCCCCGGCCCCCCTGCCGGACAGGCCGGCCGAACTCGGGCGGCTCTACGCCCGGTTGCGGTGCGCGGTCGAACTCGGCCATCTGCGTTGCCTGCAGTTCGACGGGAGCAACTGGGAACGCCGCGAGTTCCTGGTCCCGAGGCCGGCGTGCACCGAACTGGTGCCCCTGCCCGCGGGCCTGCGGCGCGAACTGGAGGTGGCCTTCGACGCCCCGATCGTCGGCGAGGGGCCGAAGGCGTGGGCGAGGGCCGTGGACAACGCCGTGGCGGCCGGCCGGACCCCGACCGACGTCATCAAGACGCTGGGCCGCTGGGCGGCCGAGGACAGTGCGCTGCCGGTCGACTACGCCATCTTCACCGCGCCCATGTCGGCGGCCAAACTGGACGCGCCCTGGACCCTGAACTACGAGGATGTCTTCTGCTACACCGCCTTCAGCGACCAGTTCGACTGGAGAGCGGAGGGCGTGCCGTTCGACTTTGTCAGGATCGCCAATGCGATCGGCCAGCGGCTCCGCTACAACGTGGTGAAGAAGGCGCAGAACTACACGCTGGTGCGCCGTTTCAAGGCGCAGTCGTTCAACCTGCCCGACATCGCGGTGGCCGAGGACGCCAACCATGAAGGCCACCGCGCCGCCGGTATCCGGATGAGCTGCCGGGTCCCCACGTACGTCCACCACGAGGGAATCACCTGGAAGGGCCTCGCGGACATCCGGCTGAACCGCACGTTCTACCGGGAGCACCAGGAGTTCCGGCCGTCCGATGTGCCGCTGGCCAACCGGCTCGCCGAATGGCTCGGATGGATCGCCGACGCCGTGTACGAACGGAACCTGCAATTCGATGCGAAGTATGGCAAGAAGCTGACCGAACTGGAGGAGCACCGTTGAGTTCGCCGCAGCGCCTGCCCGACGGCCGCCTCATCGTCCGGCATGAGGGACGCGACTACCAGATCCCCAAAGCGTGCCCGCACCGTGGCGCGCCGCTTGCCGACGGATATGTGAACGGACCGTTCCTGCGGTGTCCCTGGCACGGGGCGACGTTCGACGTTCGCACGGGCGAGCGGCTGCGCGGACCCGCCTGCCCGAATCTCCCTCAGCCGGATCTCTTCCAAGCCGATCTCAGCCAATCGGGGTCGAGTGGCGAATCTGAAAGGTAACAGCTGATGGCGTTGGTCATTACCCAGCCCTGCGAGGGAGTGAAGGACGGGGCGTGCGTGGATGTCTGCCCCGCCGATTGCATCGAGACCGACGATGCCGCGAACCAGTACTTCATAGACCCGGAGCGGTGCATCGACTGTGACGTCTGCGTCACGGTCTGCCCGGTCGATGCGATCTATCCCGAGTCCGAGGTGCCCGAGGAGTGGCGGCCCTACGTCACCAAGAACGCGGACTTCTTTCTCCCCGAGGGGGCCGAATGACGACGGCGAATACTGACCGGCCCGAACTCGCCATTTTGTCCTGGGCGGACGGTGACATCGGCGCGGACCTCACCCGCCTGTCGATCCCGCACGACGAGCGGGCCGTCAAGATGGTCGGCGCGGTCAATGCCACCGGGCAGGCCCTGGTGTCCAACGGGACCATCGGTGCCGACGTGATCAGGCTGGCGGCCGGAGCCGGATTCGCGCCGCACACCCACCCCGGCCACCATGTGCTCGCCGTCATCGGAGGTGTCGGCACCATCACCTATGGTGGCCGGGTCTACCGCACCGAGGCGGGCCAGATCTTCCTCATCGAGGGCTCGGTCCCGCACGCGGTGGGCGCGATCAGTGACCATCTGATCCTGGCCGTCGGCGCCCCGCACAAGAGGGTCGACTCGGCCGAGCGAATGGATCTGGTTCCCTACACCGAGGTCCTGGCGCCCGAGGGCGATCTGGACTGCACGATCTGCGGTGTGTCGGCCAGGCTCCCGGAGCGGCTGCACACTCTGCGCTGCGTGCACTGCCCATGCGCAGCCTGCGTGGGGGTGACGTGACGACGTTCGACCTCATCGATCCATGCACCGGCTCGGTACGCGGAACCTGCCCCGACGGAGACGCGAGTGCCGTCGCGGAGGCGGTCATGGCCGCCCGCCGGGCGGCCACCACATGGTCGGCGCTGACCACACGGGAACGGGCGGAGCGGCTGGCCAGGCTGGCGGCACGTGTGGCGGAGCGGGCCGCCGCCTACGGCGATGCGGAGCGGGCCGGCACCGGCAAGCCCGGCGGTGAGGCGCTGCCTGAGATCAGTCAGGCGGCCGACCTGTTCCGTTTCTACGGGGGCGCGATCCGCGGTGATCTCGCTCCTGCCGGTGGCCAGCTCATAGCGGGCCATGAGAGCTGGGTTCGCTGGGAGCCGTGCGGGGTGGTCGCCGCGATCGTTCCGTGGAACTACCCGCTGCTGATGGCCGCATGGCGGTGCGCTCCGGCGCTTGCCGCCGGGAACACGGTCGTGTTGAAACCCGCCGAGACCACCCCGGACTCCGCCCTGCTGCTGGCCGAGGACGCGGCCGAGTGCCTCGGGCCAGGCGTACTGCGGACGGTGACCGGCGGACGGGAGTGCGGCCGGCTCCTCGTCGAGGCGGACGTGGACGCGATCGCCTTCACCGGCAGTGTGCGGGGAGGCGCGGACGTCGCGCGGCGGGCGGGCCTGCGCAGGATCAGCCTCGAACTCGGCGGCAACTGCCCCGTGATCGTCTTCCCCGACGCCCCCTACCGGACATGGGATGCGCTCGCCGACGCGGTCACCTACAACGCCGGCCAGAGCTGCGCCGCCCCGGCCCGGGTCATCGCGATCGGCTCCGCCTATGACGGCGTCGTCGAGCAGCTCTCAGCGGCGTTGGCCGAGCGGACCGCGGGTCGCGACTTCGGACCGCTGAACAACCCCGACCAGGCGGACCGTTACGACCGGCTCGTCGGTGGCGCGAAGGCGGGGATCCGGAAGGCCGGCACCGTCGCCGGACCGGGCGGCGGGTTCTGGCGACCGGCATGTGTGCTGGCCGATCTGCCGGCGGACGACCCGGCGATCACGGAGGAGGTGTTCGCGCCGGTGCTGACCGTGCAGCGCGCCTCGAACGCCGCCGAGGCGCTCGAACTGGCCAACGGCATGCCCCAGGCGCTGGCCGCCAGTGTCTGGTCCGCGGACATCTCCTCGGCGCTGCTCACCGCACGTGGCCTGCGGGCCGGGGAGGTATGGGTCAACTGCCACCTGGTGCAGAGTGCCGAACTCCCCCACGGCGGGCGTGGCGCTTCAGGCAACGGCACGGATCTGAGCGTGCTCGCCCTGGCGGAATATCAGCGGCCCAAGACGGTCACCGTCGATTTGTCGGTGACGTCACCTCTTCCGTGAAGAACGCCTCGTTCGGAACTCGGACGGGACTCGTCCGGGAAAGTCGCCCACCCTTCACTCGGCGGACCGATCGTGATGACCGCTACTGTGGTGACCGCGCCAGTCAGGTTGAGAGGGGACGCTCATGACCATATCCGGACAATTGCCGGAGTCACTCGCCTTCCGCAGCGGGCTAGAGGTGATCAAGCGAATCGAACCTCGTATCGCCGATGCCATCGAGAGTGAACTCCATGGTCAGCGCAATTCGCTGAAGTTGATCGCGAGCGAGAACTACGCATCGCCCGCCGTGCTGCTGGCCATGGGCAACTGGCTCAGTGACAAGTACGCGGAGGGCACGGTGGGCCGGCGGTTCTACGCGGGCTGCCGCAACGTCGACTCGGTGGAGACGATCGCCGCCGAGCACGCCCGCGAACTGTTCGGTGCCGGACATGCCTATGTGCAACCACATTCCGGTATCGATGCCAATCTCGTTGCGTATTGGGCAATTCTCGCGCAGCGGGTGGAACGGCCGGCGTTGATCCGGTCCGGTGTCCGCAACGTGAACGACCTCAGTGAGTCGGACTGGGCCGCGTTGCGCGCCTCCCTCGGCGATCAGCGACTGCTGGGCATGTCGCTGGACGCCGGCGGTCACCTCACCCACGGCTACCGGCCGAACATCTCCGGCAAGATGTTCCACCAGCGTAATTACGGGACCGACCCGAAGACGGGACTGCTCGACTACGACCAGGTGCGTGAGATCGCCCGCGAATTCCGGCCGCTCATCCTCGTCGCCGGATATTCGGCCTTCCCCAGACTGGTGAACTTCCGGGTGATGCGCGAGATAGCCGACGAGGTCGGCGCGACCCTCATGGTGGACATGGCGCATTTCGCCGGGCTGGTGGCCGGTAAGGTCATGGAAGGCGACTTCGACCCCGTGCGGCACGCCAACATCGTCACCACGACGACGCACAAGTCCCTGCGCGGCCCGCGCGGCGGCATGGTGCTGTGCGACGACGACCTCGCCCCGTTCGTCGACCGAGGCTGCCCGCTGGTCCTCGGCGGGCCGCTGCCGCACGTCATGGCGTCCAAGGCCGTCGCGCTGGCGGAGGCGCGGCAGCCGCAGTTCCGCGCCTACGCACGTCAGGTCGTGGACAACGCCGTCGCCCTCGCCGAAGGGCTGCTCGGCCACGGTGCCAGGCCCGTCACCGGTGGAACGGACAACCACCTTGTCCTGCTCGACGTCACCCCCTACGGGCTTACCGGCCGGCAGGCGGAGGCGGCGCTGCTGGACGCGGGCATCGTCACCAACCGCAACACGGTCCCGCAGGATCCCAACGGCGCCTGGTACACCTCAGGTGTGCGCCTGGGAACCCCGGCGCTGACCACCCGCGGCTTCGGCACGGCGGAGATGGCCGAGATCGCGGACCTCATCGACACCGTCCTGCGGCAGACCGCCCCGGGGACCGACACGGACGGAACACCCTCCAAGGTGCGCTACGTGATGCAGGAGGGCGTCGCGGCCGAGGTCGGCGGCCGTGTCACCGAGTTGCTCGCCGGCTTCCCGCTCTACCCGGAGGTCGATCTGGGCGGCCGGTAGACCGTCAACGCGAGCCCGGAGCCCGGCCGGGCTCCGGGCGCACCACGCACTGCATGAGCCTGCGGGGTGCGGAGTTCGGGTGCGGTGACCGAGCGAGGGAACCGGAGACCGCGGTGCTGCGCCGTCAGATCGACCGGCCTGATCCGGACGACGGGGACCGGATGCTGCCGGCTGCGCTGCCCCGGTCATCATGGCCGGGGGAGCGGCCGAAAGGCGTGATCCCTCGGTAGAAGTGGACTGAATGCTTCAGATGAAATTTATCGGCATACGGTCGACGAAGTGACTAGTGCATGCTGGTAAGTGTCCGAATGTTGTTTGGCTGCAACTAGTCTGGCCGCCTGGCCGGCGAAGCTATTGGCGGGTGCGCCCAATCGTCAACGATACCCGTGGAAACTCTCCGTGATCTGCGCAGCTCGTCGGCCTTTGCGTGCCTAAGTGGCCGATTCCGGACACGGGCACATCTTGTCTACAAGATATTGACTACTAGTCTCGTTCTGTGTCATTGGCGGCCAGCGACGGAAGTATCGCGATGCCGAACTGGATGTCGGCCCCGGCGACGGGGACATCGTGCCGGGTTATGCGTTCCAGCGCTCGGACACGGCGATGGCAAGATGTGCCCCCATCGTTTCATCGACATGAGCAGCTCCCTTCCCATGAATAGGGCAGCCTCCTCCTGGCCAATGCGCGAGCTGAACCCGACCCGGAAGGAAATGAAATGCGATACGCCGTGACCGGCGGTGACGGATTCATTGGCCGTTACGCCGTTCAATATCTCCGAGACCGCGGCCATGAAGCCTTCTCGATCGACCGTGCCTCCGGTGTCGACATTCTGGAGGACAAGCTGGGCCCCGCGGTGCGTGGGACGGACGGAGTGATCCACCTGGCCGGAATCCTGGGCACCGAAGAGCTGTTCGGATCGACCGAGGCGGCCGTCGACGTCAACGTCAAGGGCACGTACCGGGTTCTTGAAGCATGCCGTGACAACGGCGCCAGGTTCGTCGGCATCACCATGCCGCAGGTGTGGAACAACGTGTACCAGGCGACCAAACGGTGCGGGCAGGACCTTGCCTATGCGTGGAATGTCAATTTCGGGGTGCCGGTGAGTCATGTCCGGGCGTTCAACGCGTTCGGCCCGGGCCAGAAGCACTACGGCGTCCAGAAGATCGTCCCGACGTTCGCAGTCCGCGCCTGGAGCGGACGGCCCATCCCGATCTGGGGCGACGGCACCCAGACCATCGACCTGGTTCACTCGGCGGATCTCGGCCGCATGCTCGTCGATGCCCTGGGCTTCGGTGACCGGCAGGTCTTCGACGGCGGCACGGGACGGGCCTTCACGGTGAACCAGGTCGCGGAGTGGGTCCTTGAGGTGACAGGGTCCAGGGCGGGAGTCGAGTACCTTCCCATGCGCAAGGGGGAGACCGCGTCATCGGATCTCGTGGCAGAGGGCGAAGGATGGGACGCCCTGGGCTGGCATCCGGAGTTCCGCGCGGAGGAGTTAGAACGCACCATCGTGCACTACCGGCAGTTCTCAGAAGCCTGACACATTGTTCACGGTAGGTGTGGTCGTCGAGCGCGACGGCGGTCCGTCTCGCGCTTGCACCCTGGTCGTCGACGGCGCCTGCTCGGCGCACTGGCGGACGGACCATCCGGCGTCGGCGGACGTGCGGATCATCGTTCCCGAGCCGGTCCCCGGTCTGGTGCGCGCGGGCAAGGCCACCGGGACCTCGGTCGTGATGTCCGGCTGTGTCGCCATCGAGGGCGACCGGCGAGGTCTCGCGGCGCTCACCCGGGCGGTGGGCGGCCCCGGCTTCCGGCCGTGCCTGGCCCGTACCATGTCGCCTCCCGCGGCGGAGGGGGCCGTCGCCGCGGGGCGGATCCCGGCGGTGGTCGTCGTGCTGGCGGCTCCGAACGACGACCGGGGCGGCCTCAGCGTCATGGCGAAGGACCGGACACGAACGGCCGTCGACGTCGCACGCCGGACATCGGGGGCCCGGATCGTCCTGACGGGGGGATTCGGCCGGCAGTTCAATACGACCCGCGAACCACACTGGAAACACTGCCTGCGGTGGCTGGAACCGCAGGGTGTCCTCCTGAGTGACATCCTCGCCTGCCTGGAGACACGCCACACCTACGACGACCTTCTTTTCCTGCGGGAATTGCGTGACTATCACGATTTCGCGGACGCCTACCTGATCACCTCCGCCTACCACGCGGACCGAGTGCGTTACATCGCCAAGCTGGTCCTTCCGGAATGCCGAGTGGTGGCAGTCCAGCATTCAGAGCTGCCCGCAGAACGGCAGAAGACCTTCTCCGATCACGAGTCCGAGGCGCTGGCCCGAACTGTGGCGGCCACCCTGCTTTTCGGTCCCGACTTCCTGCCGACCCCACTCGAAAGGCGCCCCGGTCATGCAAACGACCCGGATGTACTGCGCCCACCCCCTCTTTGACCTCGGCGGTGTGCTCGCCGACTCGCTGCCGCCCATCGAGTGCAACCGGCGGACGTGGGCTGCAGAACGGCCCGCCGACACCGACCTTCCCTTCGCCGGTTTGCGCGGGCGCCGCGACATCGATGCCGTCCCGCTGGTGGCGCCGCGCCTGGATGCCGAGGGCGAGGAACACGACTTCGCCGGGCTGCGTCCGACCCCGGGCGCCGCCGCTCTCCGCGACGCCGTGCCACCCGGACGGTAGGCCCGTGGTGCCCGCCAAGGTGCGCGCCGCCGTCACGGGAGGGCTGGGCGCGGTGTCCCCGCCCATGCCCAACTGCCTGGTGATTGCCGAGGACATCTCCGCCGGAGAGCTGGTCACGGGGTGACCATGGGCGAACCAGCGGCCATGGCGCGCCCGGCGGAGGGCGGCCGGCGGTCCGGCGGCCGGCCCGGGTTCGCACCGGCTCTGATGATCTTGTTCCTCATCGGCGTCTCGCAGGCGAGTTTCGGCCCGCTGTTGCCGCTGTACAACGACAGGTTCGGCGTGGACACCCCGCGGTCCTCGCTGCTCATCACCGGGTACTTCACCGGGTCACTGCTGGTCATGCTGATGGCGTCGCTGATCCGGTTGCCCGGACGCCGGTTCTTCCCGTTCTCCCTGACGCTCTACGCGGCCGGAAACGCGGGACTGTTCCTCTCGCCATGGCTGGAGCCCGCGGTGGCATCCGCCTCGGTGACCGGCTTCGCGTCGGGCGGTCTGGCCTTGTACACCAACACCGCCTTCGCCCGGCAGGAGCGGGGCGTGTCGTTGATCAACCTGCTCAACGGGATGTTCGCCGCGGGGACGATCGTCGGCCCGCTGGCGGCGGGCTGGTCGATCGGCACGGGAAGACCGTACGGGTTCCTGGCGGTGACGCTCGGTGTGATTTTCTGCTACCGGATCTCGCGCCTGCATAGCTGGCCTGCGGGCGGGGAATCGCGGCCGCCCGGTGCCTCGTCCGGCACCTCCATCTCGCGGTTCATCGCGCCGTTCCTGCTGCTCTACCTCTGCTACGGAGTTCTGGAAACGGGCGTCGGGGGATGGGCCGCCACCCATCTCCAGAGCCAGGGATTCTCCGCGGCGAACGCCGCCCGGATCCTGGCCGCCTTCTGGGCGGGAACCGCCGTCGCCAAGTTCGCGGTTCCCTGCTACGCGGCCAGGACCCCGGAGAGAAAGATCATCCTCCTCGGGCTGGTCGGCACGGCGATGGCCCTGGCTCTGGCCGCGGTGCCACACGCATCCGTCATCGCCTACGCCGCCACGGGCCTCGCACTCGGCCCGGTCTTTCCGACGGGCCTCGCCTGGCTGGTCCGGCTCGGCGGAGACCGGCGTGCCGTCGGCATGGCGTCAGCGTCGTCGATGGTCGGAAGTACCCTGCTACCGATCCTGATCAACTGGCCCGTCACTCATGCGCCCGCGACCATTCCCCTGGTCCTTTCCGCGGTCGGCGTCCTCTCCATAGCCGCAGCCTCCTGGGCATGGCGGTCGGCGCCGTCGACTCGCCGGTGACCACGCCACCTCACCCGGGGACACCCCACACCGACGAGGGCGCCGACGAACGGCGGATCCGTTTCGGGGACGCGGGGTGCCCGCCGCCCGGAGGCAGGCCCGCGGGCGGCGGGCACACGTCCGCTGTTACTTGCGGCGCGCCACGTCGTACGCGGCGCAGCCGATCAGTTCGAGGGACACCTGGAGCCGTTCCAGGCTGACGTTCTGGGCGATCGTGTCCTCGGGGGTGTGGTAGAGCGGTTCGAGCTGGCTGGGCGCCTCATTGCCGCGCCAGCTGAAGTTGCCCGCCGGAATGCCGCGCTCGTGGAAGGCCTCGTGGTCGCTGGAGCCGCGGGCGGTGGGGCCCTCGGTCTGGTCGACGTAGCCGAGCCGGCGCGCGGCGGCGTTCACCGCGGCCGTGGTGGTGTTGTCCGCGCCGTCCACGGACAGCAGCCAGTACGTTTCCGCAGGCGGATGGCTGGTGGCGACCATGTCGTTCTGGAAGCAGCCGGTGATCTGCTTGACGCCCGCCTCGTCGAGCTGCTTCACGTAGTGCCGGGCGCCGATCAGGCCGTACTCCTCCGAGGCCCACAGGCAGATGCGGATCGCCTGCTGGGTGGGGAGCCGCTTCAGAACGCGCGCCAACTCCAGGCACAGTGCGGTTCCGCTGCCGTCGTCGTTGCCGCCGGGCGAGCCGGGGACGCTGTCGTAGTGTGCGCTGACGATGACGGCCTTGCCCTCGGGGTTGGGCAGCGACGATTTCCGCTCGGCCAGGACGTTGTACGAGGTCAGCCCGGAGTGATGGGTGACCTCGAAGGACAGCTGCCGGGCGCCCGCGCGGATCCGTTCGCCGTGGTATTCGGCCAGGCCCAGCACCGGGATCGCGACCGGCGCCTTCAGGTTCGGGGTGAAAGAGCCGGGCTTGCGCTCGGGATAGGTGACCGAGCGTGCGTTGATGATGAGCGCCGCGCTGGCGCCCGCGTCCGCGGCGGCCTTGGCCTGTTCGGTCTCCATGCCGACCACGCGGTCGAACAGCACCGGCCTGCCGCGCACATCGCCGGTGACCTCGGTGACCCGGCCCACGTCCACGACCTCGCCGTGCACAGAGGCGACGGCGCCCTGCGGGGAGGCGCTGCACTGCCAGGGCCGCTCGCCTCGGGCGTGGATCTCCGCCAGGTACTTGTCGGCGACGGGGAAGGGCTGTAGTTCGACCTTGTAGCCGAGGTCGCGCAGATACTCGGCGATGTAGCGGGCGGCGCGGTGCTCGGCCGGGGTGCCGGCGACGCGCCAGCCGATCTCGTTGCTGAGCACCTCCAGGTGCCGCAGCGCCCGGCGGGCGTCGACGCGGGCGACCACGGCCTTGTCGCCGGCGGTGAGGGAGGGCGGCAGGGTGGCACCGGGGCGCTGCCGGGTCGCGGCGGCGGCGGTACCGGGGAGCAGGCCGACGGTCGCGAACCCGGCGAAGGCCGCGACTCCGGCCAGCAGGTCACGGCGTTTGACCTCGGACATGGCGTCTCCTCAGGGAGATAGAGGCCGTGCCCGCCGAGCTCGGATCGCGAGCCGGTGGCGAACGACGGCGCGGCAAGGAACTATGCCCCCGTTCGCGCGAATCTACGAAATCACCTCAACACCGACAATAATGGCCCGACATTCCGCAACCGAATCGTGATAAATGTTGATCATGTTGATCGAGAGCGAGTGGACCGGCGTCACATTGTGCGCCCCTTCCCTGGACGGTGCGATGATCAAGCACGTCAGGGAGGTGACAGCACGTCTTCGCTCGTCCCGGCTCTCGACGGCGTCGACCGCGCATGTGCGCGACCACCGCTATGCGGCTGCGGTACAGCGTGTAATGGAATTGGATTTGAGTTTTTAGTCTTGAACCGACCTCAGAACAAACCATTGGCACATGTGAAGCCGGGACTGCCTGGCCTCCACTGGTTGTCTCTGCGGGTAGTACGTCACCTTCAGTCCGAGCTTCGCGTGTGGGTCCACTTCGGTCACCGCGATGGTGGAGACGCAGGCGCCGGTTGCGGATGATCCTTGGGGACGTTCCCGGCCAGGGGCACTCTGACCAATGGTCCGCGTCCCGTCATGACCACAGTTGGCCGGGTCCGGTGCCCCCGTTCCGCTCTCTACTGCCCTCAGCGGCTCCTACGGTGTAAACCGATATATTCCTCTCATATCGAGGCCCTGATGAACAAACCGAGCATCAACCCGGATGTCCCGCACTCCGCGCGCGTGTGGAACTACATCCTCGGTGGCAAGGACAACTACCCGGCCGACCAGGAGGCCGGTGATCAGGCCATGCAGATGCTGCCGGAGGTGGCCCGGCTGGCCCGCGAGTCCCGCCAGTACCTCAACCGGGCGGTGTCCTACCTGGTCGAAGAGGCCGGGGTCCGGCAGTTCCTGGATGTCGGAACGGGTCTGCCCACGGTCGACAACACCCACGAGGTCGCGCAACGGTCCGCGCCCGAGGCGCGAATCGTCTATGTCGACCACGACCCCCTGGTGCTGGCGCACGCCCGGGCATTGCTGACCAGCCATCCCGCGGGCGCCTGCGACTACATCCACGCCGACCTGCGCGACCCCGACACGATCTTGAAACAGGCCGGCCGGACGCTGGACTTCACTGAGCCGATCGCGCTGATGCTCATGGGCGTCACCGAGTTCATCCCCGACGACCAGCAGGCCTTCGGCATCGTCGACCGTCTGGTGGCAGCACTGCCGTCGGGGTCGTATCTGGCGCTGTACGCCACGACCAACGTGGTGCACGGCGAGCGCACCGACCGGGCGATCGAGATGTGGAACCAGGCCGAGAGCACCGCCCCCATGACGGCCCGCTCGGTGGAGCAGATCGCCATGTTCTTCCGCGGGCTGGAGCCGGTGGATCCGGGCCTGGTCGAGATCACCCAGTGGAGGCCCGTCCATTCGGCCCTGACCGGCGACCCGGTCGACGGGTACGCCGGTATCGGGCGCAAGCCGTGACCACCCTCGCTTCCCCGGCGAACCCGGTGGTGCCGGCCAACTCCTTTCCGCACTGATGGAGAAAGGCGGGTGTCCCGGCGGCGCCCGCGTCCGGAAGAAGGTCTGCGACTCCCGCGTCAGCGGCGGCCGTTCTGGGCGACGCATCGGGCGACGGCCTTCGCGAGGAAGGGCTCCAGGGGCTGGCCGACGGCGGTGTCGGCCGAAAGCAGCAGCGGAGTGCCGTCCTCGCCCTTGCCGAAGCAGGCGATGCGACCGGTTTCGACGCCCATGACCGGGTCGAGGATGTACGGATCCTTGTTCGCCCACATCACCTGCTGGTCGGCCGCCAGGCCCGTCCGGAGCCGCGCCTTGCGCAGCTTCTTGTTGCGCGGAGGGCTCTGCGAGAGCGGGTAGGCGGGCACCAGCGGCTCCGTACGGGCCATCGGGTAGGCGTGGCCCTCGGGGTCCAGGGCGAAAGCCCCGAGCGGCCAGCGGCGGCCGACGATCATGACGCGGCCGGCGAGCACGAACCCCCAGAGCTCCAACCGCTCGTTGGGCTTGCGCGCCTCCAGCACGGGGACGGACGGGACGGCGGCGTCCCGAAGGTGGCGCGCCGAGGCCGACAGCAGATCCTGGACGCGGGCCACGACCTGTTGCCACTCGGGCAGTTCGCCGTGCCGCCGGGCGTTCTCGCTCGCGGCGCGCGCCGCCGCCTGCTCGTCGAGCCTGCGCCGCTCGGCCGACACCAGATCATCGAAGTCGGACACGTCACCGTCCTGCCTTGCCGCGGGCCTGGGAGCACCGCGTGCACGGCGGCCGCCCCTAGACGATCGCACACGCGATCAAGGCGGGACAATCCCGGGAAATGCCGGGTGGTGCGGACGGAACGGGGTCGGGGATCATGCGGGCATGAAGCTGATCGGCGGGCTGCGGCGGCCCGCGCTGCCGACGACTCCGGCGGGGGTGGAGTTGTGCGCGGTGGCGGTGTTCGCAGGCGTGCGCGCGGTGAACCTGGCGCAGTTCGCCGTCGCGTCGCCGGTCGCCCTGCGGCACGCGACCTCGCCGGTCCTGCTGCTGGTGGTCCTCGGCGGCTACCTGGCCGAGTCGGTGGCGGTCGGCGCGGTCGTGGTCGGTGCCCGCGCCTACCGTGACCGCCGCTGGGGCTGGGCCGACACGGTGACCGCGGGTGCGGTGCTGCTGGCCCAGCCGCTGTTCACCGCCGCGTCCGACCGTACGGGGAGCTGGACGGCGTGGGGGTTCGCCTGCACGTTGAGCTCCGCCGTGGGAGCGGCGGTCGTGTTCACGCGGCGGCGGCACATTGCGGCCGCGGTCGCCGTCCTCGCCGGGTGCTACCTGGCCGCGACCCTGCCGGGGGCAGCGGACGGCGCGGCGGCGACCGCGCTGGGCAACGCGTTCGCCTATGCCGGGTTCGCGGTGCTGGCCCGGCTGCTGATCGGTTACCTGCGGCGGCTGGCCGGCGACGTCGAGCGCGCGCGGGAGGAGGCGGCGCGGGCGGCGGCCGAGGCGGCGCGGCTGCGGGAGCGGGAACGGCAGCGGCTGCTGCTGCACGACAACATCAGCGTGCTGCGGCTGTTCGCCGGAGGCGGCGTCCCCGAGGAGCTGGACGGGCCGCTGCGTGCGCAGGCGATGGCGCTGGCCAACCGGGTCCGCGCGTTCCTGGACGACCCGGCGGCCGACCCGCCGGTGGACGCGGACGCGGGCGACCCGTCACTGGTCTCGGTGCTGCGGGCGGCCGTCGGCGACTACCGCGACCTGCCCGTGGAGGCCAGCGTGGACCTGGCCGGCGGTGTCCGCCTGCCGGAACCCGCCGCCGGGGCCGTCCGCGCGGCCGTGGGCACCCTGCTGGCGAACGTGCGGGTGCATGCGGACGCTTCGAACGTCGTCGTGCACGCCGACGCCGATCCCGCCGAAGGCGAATGGGAGGTGACCGTCGCCGACGACGGCCGCGGGTTCGACCCGGCCGCCACGCCGCGCGGGTTCGGGCTGCGCGTCCAGGTCGAGCAGGCTCTGGCCGCCCACGGGATCGCCGTGCACGTGCACTCGGTCCCCGGCGACGGTACGCGGGTCACGCTGCGCGGACCCCTGCCCGGCGGACCCGCCTTGCGGGGGGCCGTCGAGCCGGAGGTCGCGTCGTGACGGGCGAGCCCCGCGTGCGGGTGGCGGCGATCGACGACGACACCCTCATCCGGGACGGCCTCCGGGTCCTGGTGCCGGGCCTGGACGTCGTGGCCGCGTGCCAGGACGTGGCGGCGTTCCTGGCCGTCCGCCCACACGCGGAGGTCGTCCTGCTCGACCTCACGCTGACCGGCACCGGAACCGATCCCGTCCTCCAGGGGCCCGACGCGGTGGCGGCGCTCGCCGCGGACGGGTGGCGCGTCCTCGTCTACACCAACGAGCGGCGCCGCGCCGTCCTGGTCGCATGCTTGAACGCGGGGGCGCGCGGCATCGTGCACAAGGCCGAGCCGCTGCCCGTGCTCGCCGATGCCGCCGCCGATGTCGCGGCCGGCCGGATCGTCATCACCCAAGCCCTGACCGGGCTGGCGGAGCTGGCCGGACGGCGCGGCCGGCTGCCCGGCCTGTCACCCCGGGAACGGGACGTGTTGGCGGGACGAGCCCGCGGCGAATCGTTCCGCAGCATCGCGCGACGCCTGTTCATCACCGAGAAGACCGCGTCCGGATACATGGACCAGGTCAAGCATAAGTTCGCCGCCTACCTGCGCGGGCACTCGCCCGCGGATCTGGAGCGCGCGCTCGGGCTGGAACCCGCCGGGCTCACTGACCGGTATCCGCGCGACCTACCTCCCTGACCCACCGCAGCGCCCCGACCGCTTCGTCCACCGGCTCCCACCCGTTCGCCACCGCCACCGCCACCGCCACCGCCACCGACTCGTCTGCGCGGACCGTGATCGCACAAGGAGCCGCATGCCGTTCTCCGCCCCTCCCTGTTCGCAGCCCGGCACCGCCCGCTTCCGCGGTCTTCTCGCCGTAGCGACGCTCGTGGTCGCGTTCCTGTGCGTCCTCGCACCGGGCGCGCGTGCCGACGCCCCGTCGCTGCACGCCACCCCCTCACACCCGACCAACCGCGAACCCGTGACGATCAGCGGCAGGTTCCAGGGCGCCGCCTCGGGCCTGGACGTCCTGCTGCAACGGGAGGGCGGCATGTTCGGCGGTGAATGGGAGCCTGCCGCGTCGACCACGACGCGAAAGGGCGGTTCGTTCGCCTTCCACCTCGACCGCGTTGACGGTGACGAGACGTACCGGGCGGTACTGTCGGGCGATGGGCGCCGGAGGCTCTCCAAGGAGTTCAAGCTCGGCGTCCGGTACGAGTCGGTCGACCGGCGCTGGGTCCGCGGTGACGCCACCGGCAACCGCAGGACGTTCTTCACCTGCTTCGACTCCGCCGGCGACCAGTGCGCGAGCAACGACGACGCCCACACCTCGCCCACCTGGCTCGCCGCCGTCCTGGTGCTGTGCTTCCTCGGCGGCGCCGCACTGCTGGTGTGGGGCGCGGTGGCGCTGCCCAAGAAGGTGCGCGCCGCGGCGGCCGTCATCGGCCTGGTCGCCTGGGTCCCGCTGTTCGCCGACCTGGCCTTCGGCTATGCGATCCCCCGTGTCGGGATGGAGCACAACGCCATCCTCGTCACGTTCCTGTACCCGCTGTACCTGCTCGTCCTGCTGCTCGGCATCGCCTTGATGATCGGCTACCCATTCCTCATGGCCAGGCTGATGCGGGCGGACGTCATGCCGCACGGCCGTCCAGGCCGGGCCGGGCTGTTCGGCGCCGTGCTCGCCGTCCTGGTGATCTGGGGGGAGATCTACAAGCACGCGCCCGCCGTGGCGGCCGGGCCGTTCGCGGTGAAAACGCACTGGCTCAACGACGCGGTGCACACCTGGTCGCTGCAGTGGCCGGTGTCCGTGCTGTGGACGGTCCTGGAGTTCTTCGCCACGCAGGCGGGCCTGGTCTCGTTCGGCGCGCTCGCCCTCGTGTCCGTGCTGCTGCCCGCGCCCCGGGGCATGCCGGGCACGTCCGCGCTGACGCTGGCGCACGGCACCGCCGCCAACGTGTCGGCCTTCATCGTGGGGAGCGCCGCCGTCGCCGTCATCTCGATCGTCGTGTTCGCGGTCCTCGTCCTGGCGGCGGTCGCGCTGATGGCCTACGTCATGTTCTACATCCTGGTCGCCTTCACGACCGCCGCCATGCTGGCCTACCTCCTCAAACGCTGAGCCGCCGGCCGAAACCCGCATGTGTCAGGGGGATCGCCCTGGGGCGAACGGTGGTGCGCCGTTCGCGATAGCCGGTGCCGGCGAGTGGATTGATCACGTAGACCTTCCGGCCGGTACTTCGCAGGCAGGCGTCAGCAGTTCGCGGTGAGTCGTGTCCTCGATGAGGCGTCGCCGCGCACGGTGAGCGGTGGACCCCGCCGCCACCCCGATCGCGCACCGTCCGCAGGGGCTTACCGAAGCCTCAGGCGGTATCAGGCATGCCCTCCGTCGTCCCAACGCCCTGACGCCTGGAATCGAAATCATGCACTCATGCGGCCTTGAAGTGTTGACATTCGATCCACAGAACCCCACTATGGGTCGAAATCAAGCAGAGGAGTGGTTTGTGTCACAGCTGGAAGTCCTCCGAGACCGGTTGATCGAGCAGGGCGTCAAGTACGTGTTCGGCTTCTATGTGGACATCCATGGGGTGCCGAAGAGCAAGTGCGTCCCGGTGGAGTCGCTGCCCTCCATGGCGAAGGGCTCGGAGCTGTACACCGTGGGGGCGCTGGAGGGCATGGGCGACCTCGGCCCGCATGAGGACGAGTGCGCGGGCATCCCCGACCTGGACCGGCTGGTAATCCTGCCCTGGAAGCCGGAGTTCGCGGTGGTGCCGACCAGCCTGCACCTCGACGGCGGGCTCTACCCGCAGGAGGCGCGCAACTTCCTGCTCCGCCAGGTCAACGAGGCCGCGGAGATGGGCTTCGTCGCCAACGTGGGGATCGAGCCGGAGTTCTACGTCGTGCGCGAGACCGGCCAGGGGTGGGAGCCGCTGGTGCCGCAGGACCGGTTGGACGCGCCGACGCGGGGCTACGACCTGGAGACCACGGTGCTGGCCGAGCCCTTCCTGGGGCCGATGGTCGAGTACATGAACCAGCTCGGCTACGGCGTCTACTCCTTCGACCACGAGGGCGGCGACGGGCAGTACGAGTTCAACTTCGACTACACCGACGCGCTCACCATGGCCGACCGCATGGTGATCTTCCGGCTGATGGCCAAGCACGTCGCTCGCGAACTCGGCTGCATCGCCACGTTCATGGCCAAGCCGTTCCAGGACGACTTCGGCTCCGCGTCGCACGTGAACATCAGCCTGGCCGACAAGGAGACCGGCCGGAACGTCTTCGAGGCCGGGTCCGGCGGCGGTTACAGCGACACCGCCCGCCACTTCGTGGCCGGCGTGCTGGCCCACGCGGGCGCCATTTGCGCGGTGACGTCGCCGACGGTCAACTCCTACAAGCGGTTCACCAGCAAGGGGTTCATGGACGAGATCTCCTGGGCCCCGGTCTACCGGGGCTGGGGCGAGAACAACCGGACCCTGATGTGCCGGATGCCGGTGAACCGGTACTGCCTTGAGGTGCGCACCGTGGACGCCTCGGTCAACTACCACCTCGGCATCGGGCTGATCCTCGCCGCCGGGCTGGACGGCGTCGCCAACAAGCTCGACCCGGGCGAGCCGCTCAACCGCGACACCTATCGGATGAGCGCGGAGGAACTCGCCGGATACGGCGACCTCGCGCTGCCGCGCTCGCTGGAGCAGGCGCTGGACCTGTTCGAGGCCGACGGCCTCGCCGAGCGGGTCATGGGCAAGGAGTTCCACCGCACCTTCCTGGACTACAAGCGGGCGGAGTGCCGCGAGTACGGATCGGTGGTCACCGACTGGGAGACCCGGAACTACCTGCAGAGGCTTTGAGATGCCCACCGTGAACGAGACCTCGGCCGAAGCGCGCCGCCTGCGGGCCAACACGGAGGCATCGGCGAGAATGGTCGGCGCCGAGCCCGTGCTGGTGGGCGTGGCCGCGGCCGGTGACGTCGTGCCCGGGATGACGCCCACCACCATCCTGACCTCCGGGGCACCGCTGGAATGGCCCGAGTACACGGGCGGCCAGCGTCGCGCCATCCTCTACGGCGCGGTCTACGAGGGCTTGGCGGGGAGCGCCGAGGACGCCGAGGCCAAGCTCGATCGCGGCGAGATCCAGGTGCGCTCCACCCAGCAGCACGACTGCATAGGCTCGGTCGCCGGCATCTACACCGCCTCGATGCCGGTGTTCATCGTCCGCGACGACGTCCACGGCAACCTCGCCTTCTGCAACTTCTACGAAGGCAAGAGCCGCTACCGGCTCAACTACGGGTCCTACGACCAAGAAGTCGCCGACGGGCTGCGGTGGCTGGAGTCGACCATGGCGCCGGTGCTGGCCGAGTGCCTCGCCGGCGACCCGATCCCGCTCAAGCCGATGATGGCCCGGGCGTTGCGGCTGGGCGACGAGCTGCACAGCCGCAACACGGCGGCCACCCTGCTGCTGCAGCGGGAGCTGACCCCGCGGCTGTTCGCACTGGCCACGGCGGCGGAGTGGCGGACGCGGGTGGAGGAGGTCATGGACTTCTTCCTGGCGAACGACTACACCTTCCTGAGACTCGGCATGGCCGCGGCCAAGGCCACCGCGGACGCCGCCCACGGCGTCGAGCACAGCAGCCTGGTCACGGGAATGGCGATCAACTGCCGCGAGTTCGCGATCCGCGTCAGCGGTCTGGGCCAGGAGTGGTTCCGCGGCGGCCACCCCGAGCTTCAAGGACGGTTCTTCGACGGTTTCACCGCGGCCGACGCCGAATGGATCGGCGGAGAGAGCTGCGTCACCGAGACCATCGGCCTCGGCGGGATGGCACAGGCGTGCGCCCCGTCGCTGATGGACTACCAGGGCGGCAGTTTCCAGGCGATGATGGCCAACAACGAGGCGATGTACGCCATCACCTCGGCCGAGCATCCCACCTACCGGATCCCGGCGTTCGACTTCCGCGGAACGCCGGTGGGCATCGACCTGCACGCCGTCGTCGCCACCGGCGTCACTCCGCTGATCGACGGCGGCCTGGCCGGACGGTCCGGAGGCCAGATCGGCGCCGGCGTCCTGCGGCCCCGCATCGAGGCGTTCACCGCCGCGGCCGCCGCCTACGCGGAGCGCTACCCGACCTCGATCGCTTCCTGACCACGATGCACCCCTGGAGACAGCCATGACGAACCCGGAGCAGGCGAACACCGTCGGCGGCAGAGCGGCGAACGCGTCCGCGCCCCTGATCCAGGGCCGAATGGGCCCCTTCGAGCTGGCCTTCTTCGTCGTGGCCGCGGCCGGGCCACTCCTGGTGGTGGCGGGTTTCGCCCCGCTGGCCTTCATGATCGGCGGGATCGGAGCCCCCGGCGCCCAGCTCGTCGCGGGCATCGTGCTCCTGCTGTTCGCGGTCGGCCTGACCCGGATGGCGCTGCGCATCAAGAACGCCGGCGCCTTCTACTCCTACATCGGGCAGGGCCTCGGCCGGCCGGTCGGCGGCGGGGCGGCCACGCTGGCGATGGCGGCGTACTCGGTGATCGCCATCGGCCAGCTCGGGGCGGTCGGGGCCTTCGCCGCGGTGCCGGTCCGGGACGCCCTCGGGATCGACGTGCCGTGGCCGGTGTTCTCGTTCACCGCGCTGGCCATCGTGGTCTACCTGGGCCACCGGCAGATCTCGCTCAGCGCGAAGGTGCTCGGCGTCGCCCTGCTGTCGGAGGCCGCGATCCTGCTGGTCCTCGCCGCGCCGGTGCTCTGGCAGGGCGGCGCGGACGGTCTCGACCTGCGCTCCTTCTCCCCATCGGCGATCTTCGCGGGCGGCGGCACGGGCGCGATGTTCGCCATCGTGTTCGGCGCGTTCATCGGGTTCGAGTCGACCGCGATCTACTCGGAAGAGGCCCGCGACCCCGAGCGGACCGTCCCCCGGGCCGTCTACCTGGCCGTGGGATTCCTGGCCCTCTTCTACACGTTCATGGCATGGATCGTCTACGTCGCCTACGGCAAGGCGTCGATCGTGGACGCCGCCACCGCCGACCCGGTCGGGCTGGTGTTCGCCGCGACGGAGAAGTACGTCGGGCACGGTGCGGTGGTCGTGATGGAGATCCTGCTGGTGACCAGTGCGTTCGCGTCCACGCTGGCCTTCCACAACACCGCGTCGCGGTACCTGTTCACACTCGGACGCGAAAAGATGCTGCCCGGCAAGCTCGCCCGTGTCCACCCCGACCACCATTCGCCGTACGTGGCCAGCGCCGTCCAGGGGGCCATCGGCCTGGTGGCGGTCACCGCGTTCGTGCTCGCGGGAGCCGACCCCTACCTTCAGGTGTTCCTGCTGCTGGTGGCGCCGGGCGTGCTGGCCGTGATCGTCCTGCAGGCATTGTGCTCCCTCGCGATCGCGGTCTACTTCAACCGGGTGAACACCACGCATGGGCTGAGCGTGTGGAGCACAACGGTGGCGCCACTTCTCAGTCTCGCCGGACTGGGCGTCGCGTCGTGGCTGGTGGCGCGCAACTTCGAGCTGCTGTCGGGCCGCACCGACTGGGTGAACTTCCTCCTTCTCAGCTTCATTCCGCTGGCGTTCCTCGCCGGAACCGTGCGGTCGCTGCAGCTCAAACAGGGCCGCCCGGATGTCTACGCCCGGCTGACCAAGACCGAGGTCTTCTGAGCGTTCCGCCGGTACGGAACGCCAACCGCGAGGTAGTCGTGACGGGCAAGCCTCTGATCGGCATCAGCGCCGACCTGGCTGAATCCGCATGGGATGTCCGGCGGCGGCGAGCGGTCGTGCTTCCGGTGGCCTACCACGAGCAGGTCCTGGCCGCCGGCGGGCTCGCCGCCGTCCTCCCTCCCCAGTTGGGGGCGGCATCCGACGTGGTCGAGAAGCTCGACGGCCTGGTGCTGGCCGGGGGAGGGGACATCGACCCCCGGCGGTACGGGGCGCGACCGCATCCGTCCGTGCGCGCGGCGGACGCGCTGCGGGACGAGTGGGAGATCCGGCTCACCGGCTTCGCCCTGGCCGCCGACCTGCCCATCCTCGGCATCTGCCGGGGCATGCAATTGCTCAACGTCGTACGCGGCGGCACCCTGATCCAGCATCTTCCCGATGTCGTCCATACCGACACGCATCTGCCGGTCCGTTCAGGGTTCGGAAAGCACCCGATCACCACCCGGCCCGGCAGCAGGTTGCACGCCGCGCTCGGGGAACGCGCCGACATCGCCACCCACCACCATCAGGCGGTCGGTGACCTCGGCCGGGGAGTGGTGGAGTCGGCGTGGGCCGAGGACGGGATCATCGAGGGTATCGAGGTTCGTGACCGGACCTTCGCCTGCGGGGTGCAGGGCCACGCGGAGGAGAGCGGAATGACCGGGCTGTTCGAGCAGTTCGTCGGTGTGGCGGCCGTGCGCCGGACCGCTCAGCCGAGTTCCCACTCGTAGGAGAACTTCTCGATCTTGAGGATGAGCGAGGTCTCCACGGCGGTGATTCCCGGCAGCGCTCCGAGTACCTCGGTGGTGAATCGGAGCAGGTGCTCCTTGTCGTAGAAGAAAGCCTCGATCATCACGTCGAAACGCCCCGTGGACAGACCGCAATAGCGGACCTCCGGCGCTTCGACCAGTTTCTGGCTCACTTCGCGAAGGTGAGTGAGGCTCACCGAGAGCCCGATGATCGCCGAGATGTTGTACCCGGCCAGCCGGGGAGTGGGCACCGCGACGATTTCGATGAGGTCCCGGTCGCGCATCGCCGCGATGCGCTTACGCACGGTCGTCTCGGTGATCCCCAGCCGCCTCGCGATCGCGGAGTTCGACGTGCGCCCGTCTTTCTGGAGGATCCGAAGGATCTCACGATCGGTGCTGTCCAGCACTGACAGTGAAGGGGCGATATGTCCCGGCCTCATGCCGCCCTGAGAATCCTCCTTGCCACCCACTCGCCCAGGGTATCGCCAACAACGACCTTGACCACTATTGGGCCTTCCACGTGCGCCGCGAGCATGAACGCACCCGCCACCAGGACGAGTACGCACTCACCGTCTGATCACCGTGCTCACTTCATGGAACTGCACCCAAACAGATTCGGCTGCGAAGCGTCCGACGCCGGTCCCCTGCGATCCGCCCTCGGTCTGACCAACTGCAGTGGCCTGCCCAGTTAAAGGCACCTCTCTGCGTCAAGCGGCGGCGAGCGGAGAGGCATCCAACTTGTTGGATCGGTGGCGTTGATCGCGGTCTGCAGCCAAGATCAATAAGGCTGTGGCCGGGGTCGCTCCAGTTGCACCTGCCGCCCTCCGGCTGGCTCATTCACCGGCGTGCGTGCCGGCCGCAGCCGCCGGCGAGAGTGGGCTCAAGAGAGATCTGCACCGCCGGCACCGCGCGGCCGAGTTGTCCAAGCCCTCGAAGCCGGCGTCCGCGCCTGGGCCCAGCAGAGGAACACCAACCCCAAGCTGTTCGCGTGGGGCTCAAGCCCACAGCCTACGGATTGAAAGCGAGATCGGCGGGCCGGCGGGGTTCGGTCAAGCTTCGCCCTGCTTCCCCGCGACGCCACCGCGCGGCGAGAGTCGGGCGCGGTGGTGGCCGCCACGCCTCCCAGGTGCGCGGCCGTCAGCTGGACGAGCTCGGGGAGCCGCCCGTCGGCGGAGCCGTCCGCGAGCTCCGCCGAGTGCCAGCAGGCGAACAGGAACGGCACCAGGACCGCGATGGCGCCCGCGGTGTGCCGGGCTTGGGCGATGGTGAGCTCGCGCTGAAAGTGCGGTGCGAGCTCGGCGACCGTGCCGAACTGGCCGATGGCCTGGCGGGCGGCGCGCTCGCCGGAGGGCTGTCGGGGGGGCAAGTCGGCGGCGGCGTCCCGCGTCGGTGAGCTCGTAGCAGCGGCGGCTGCTCGCCCAGATCGAGGCCCACCGAGCGGCTGGCGGAGTCGCCGGCGAGACGGCGCGTGCGGCAGCGACGCGACTGACCATGCTGACGGGAATCTTCAATTTGCTCTGGGCGGTCGTGGTGGTGCTGATGATCGTGCGGCCCGGCTCCACCACCGGGGCGTGAGGACGAAGTGGGTCACAGCGGGCGGGGAACCATGCGGTGAGGCGAGGACCGAGGTCAGCTGCCGGGGAGGGGAGAGGAGTTGGGTGGTGCTGATGTCGGTGGCTTTGTGGCGGCGAGGGGGACGGGGAGGACTCCGGCGTCGTTGAGGTCGCTGTTGCTGATCAGCGGACCTGCACAGATCTCGTCTAGGAGTCGTTCCTGTTCCGGGTGCAGGAGCACGCATCCTGTCAGGACGGAGAGAAGTGCCAGGAACTCGAACGTGAGGGTACGGCTCCAGGCGGTCTGCGTGATGTCGTCGAGCCCTGACGACCTGCGCTTGTTCCGGGGGCGGGTGGTCCGGTCGTTCAACCAACGCCACACCACACGCCGACCGGAGACCGTGTAGTCGATGACTTCCTGCCGCACGGGTGCGAAGGCCCCGCTGCCGACGTAAAGCGTTTGTGCATCCGGATCGTAGGCGAGGTGCTCGGGAAGCCGCTCGGGGAGTGATCTCACGGGAGCCAGGCACTTGATGCCGAAGCGCTCGACGATGGCACGCTCAGAGCGTTTAAGCGTCATGGCGGGATCACTGAGGCGGCTGCCGTACGTGTGGAGCCAGAGGACCTCGTGGCCGATGGTCAGTGCGTCGCCCCACAACGCCGGGTCCGCGGTGATCGGGACTCGTACGCCTGGCTGTCGTAGCTGTTGTCTGAACCGGTGGGTGTACCCGGGGTGGGCGGTCACAGCCGCGATGTAGGCCAGCACATCCGGCGCGGAGACGGAGAGCCCCAATACGCCGCTGAGATGGTTGAGCAACTTGCCGGTCATGTTGGGAACGTTGCCTGTGGGATCGCGCCAGAGCGGGCGCACCCCTCCGCCACCCCAGCCACAGTAGTGGTGGAGGTCTGGTACGAGTCCGGTGAAGGTCAATGCCGGGCCGTCCTCGATCTGGTGGGCGTCCTGCTCGGAGACATAGATCTGCTGCTCGGATCGGACCTGCCAGAGCGGGGGGCGGCCCCTGGCCAGGAGCCGGTTGTCGGGGATGAGCCACTGCCGGTCGAATGAGCGGTAGGCCACTTGGACCGGTTCGGGACAGGAGCCGAACTCTTCTGCCAGCGGTCGAAGGGGGCGCGGGAAGCCGGGCAGCGGCTTGACCTTGCTGTGCAAGGTTCGGTCCCGGCCTTCCCGGAAGAGTTCGCGGCGCTCCCCGGCCGGAGCGGCCAGAAACGCGCGCCAGCGGTCTCGTAGCAGGTCGGCTGTGGGTGCGTACACCCAGGTCCGTCCTGGGGTGATGCCTCGGGAGCGCCAAGGCATGAGATCACTAAGTGAAGGGAAGGCCGTCCATGTTGGGTCGCCGGCGGGGAGGAAGGCGTCCTGCCATTCGCGGCTGCAGCGCAGCCAACGTGGATCTGTCGTTTTCAGCCCCTCCAGTGCGGAGCGCTTCTCCTCGCGCGTTCCGGTCAATTCGAGATACCGGACGTCGGCTGCTTCCTCCTCATCGGAACAGGCGGCGTTAGCGAAGATGAGGATGCTGAGTTGCCGGCCCACATCGGGTCCGAAGATGCGAGTGGGCATCGGTGGACGGTTGCCCTCGGGGGTGAGTTCGATGACCCAGCCCACCTTGCACTTGCGTCGCAGATACTCACGCAGACCGCTGAAGGCACGGCCTCTGGTCACACTGGACGGGACGATGAAGGCGACTATGCCCGCCGGCATGCGCTGCTCGGCCTCGAACACCTTCCAGGTCGCCCAGCGCAGGAAGTACCAGGGCGTGCCGTGCAGGTCGGACTCGTAGCGGCCGAGACCGTCGGCTCTGAACTCGTCGATGGAAGGGCGCTTGGAGACGGACCGGGACCCAGATGCTCCCCGCCGCGGATGTTCGATCCATGGGGCGCGGCCCTTCGCGTTTTCCACGTGCGGTGGATTGCCGATGACCACCATCACCGGAACCTTGAGCTTGATGTCGTTCGCCTCGTCGCGCGCTTCCTCCATCACCCGGTAGGGGGCGCCCAGCTTTCGCTGCACGTGGTTCGGGTCGGCCAGCGCATCGGTGAGGAATCGCCGCGCCTTGGGGGGTGTCTCCACCTGGAACCGGGTCTTGAAGGAGCCGTGGATGCGAAGTTCGGCGACCGCATACGGGGCGACCTGGATCTCGAACCCGATGAGCCTTTTCGAGACCAGGTCATGGACGAAGTCCTCGCGTGTCCCGGGACCGAGCTTGTCGCCGACGCGGTCGGCCACGGCGCTGATGATCTCGACGAGGAAGGTCCCGGTGCCCATCGCGGGATCCACGATCACGACGTCGTCGTCGGCGAAGCCCCACTCCTTGCCGAGATGTTCTTGCAGTACCTCGTCGACAAATCTGACTATATGGCGGGCGACGTCAATAGGGGTGTAGTAGGAGCCGGTGTCCTTGCGCAGCACGGGGTCGTAGGTCGCGAGGAAGCGTTCGTACAGGTAGGCGTAGGCGTCCGCCGGGCTGACGTCGAGATCATGAAGGCGGGCGACGTTGATGACACGGCGCAGGGTCTCGATCGTGTCCAGTTCATCGTCCACGCCGCTGGTGAGCACGGCGAACGCCTGCCCCATCAGCAGGTGCCGCTTCCCCAGTTTCTGGGCGATCTCGTGGTAGGTCTCGCCGAGGAGGTCGATGCCGTCGACACGGGCCAGGAGCAACGCGAACGTGATCGTTTGTGCGAACGCGTCGGCGAACCGTTCGTTGTCGAGACCGGGGAAGAGCAGGTCCCGCCAGTCGTCGGCGAGCAATGCCAGCCGCATCTGCGACCGCTTCTTCAGCGGGTCGGTGATCGCGGCGTGGACCTCCTCCTTCAACAGTCCGCACAGGCCCCCGATGATTTTCACCAGCGAGGTCAGCGTTTGCGGGGACTCCGGCTCCCAGAGCAGGAAGCGCCGAAGGACGCCGACCAGTTCGGTGACGGCATGCTCCGAGGGGCGGCGCAGGTCAGAGATCGTGTTGGCGAGCCTGACGATCGACGAGATCCGCTCGCCGTACGAGTACTGCGCCCACGTTACGCCGTCGGTATAGACCACGTTCGGGAGCGAGCAGAGCTTGCTCCACTGTTCCTGGTCGCCTTTCGTCGGGCGCCACTCCGCCGCTCCGGGGACACCCTTGCCAGGCTTTTTCAACTCGACGTAGCCGACTCGTACTTGCCCGATGTTCACGGCGTAGTCCGGCCGCGCGCGGAGTGGGCCGAGCCTCACCTCGCCATAGGGAACGGCCTCTACGCCGATGAGGGAACCGAGTTTCCGCAGGAGTATCTCTAGCGGCCCTCGTAGCTGGTCCTCCTCTGCTCCTCCCAGCCCCCGTTTCTGGGATACCGTCCGGCCGAACTCTGCCACGATCGCCTGTGCGGCGGCCCTGGTCTCGGGCTTGGAGGACCGTGTCACGCCCACCTCCAGAGAAGAGCGGCACCGCCCTCACCGTGAGCGCTGTTTCGGACTTCATCAAGTCGCTGGAGGGTCGCATCTGCACTGTTGGCCACATCCGGCTCAGCCCGTCACGCCGGACATACCTCGCTGAGCCGCGAAACGTGTCCGGAGTTTTCATACGTGCTGATCAAGGAGGGGGCCTATCGCAACGGGCCCGTGCGGCTTTGAGCCGCATCCAGCCGATGAAACCCGGATTACCGGGCGCCGTGCGGTCGTCTGGACCGTGACCCGCGTCGAGCACTGGCATTTGCCGAGCGCATGAAATGCCGCCCGGAGGTGACCATTTCATCGCGAGGCCTTGACGCGGTGCGGGTGCCACCGCCGCCCGCGGAGGGAACGTACGCGGTGACAGCACACGCAGGAAGCGCACGCCGCCGTGCGCGACGGTGACGGCAGGACGTCGCGCTCCCGGAACACGGGTGCCCGCTTCCGGTTCGGCCCGCTGGGGGAGAGAGATCATGGCGAAGGGCTTCAAGGGCAGGATCGCTCTGGACATCCGGGATTCGGAGCCGGACTGGGAGCCGTTCCTGTCGCCGTGGGCCCCGAAGGGCTCCCCGAACGTGCTGGTGATCGTGTGGGACGACGTCGGGTACGGGACGATGGACTGCTACGGCGGGCCGGTGAAGACGCCGACGATGACCCGGATCGCGAATCTCGGCGTGCGGTACTCCAATTTCCACACCACCGCGCTGTGCTCGCCGACCAGGGCGTCACTGCTGAACGGGCGGAACGCGACATCGAACGGGATGGCCACGGTCGCCGAGTTCAGCGCCGGGTTCCCCGGGATCTCCACCCGCATCCCGGCGGGGAACGGGTTCATCTCCGAAGTCCTCGCCGAACGCGGCTACAACACCTACTGCGTCGGCAAATGGCACCTCACTCCCGGGTGGGAGACCGGCATGGCCGCGTACAAGGGGCGCTGGCCTCTCGGGTGCGGGTTCGAGCGGTTCTACGGCTTCCTCAACGGCGAATCGAGCTCCTGGTACCCGAGCCTGGTCCACGACAATCACCAGGTCGCCACGCCGGGGACGCCCGAGGAGGGGTACCACATAGCCAAGGACCTGTCCGACAAGGCCATCCAGTTCATCCGGGACGCCAAGGCCGTCGATCCGGACAAGCCGTTCTTCATGTACCTGGCGCTCGACGCGGCCCACGCGCCGCACCATGTCTTCAAGGAATGGGCCGACCGGTACAAGGGGGTGTTCGACCAGGGCTACGAGGCGATCCGGCCCGAGATCCTGCGCCGCCAGAAGGAGCTCGGCCTGCTGCCCGAGGACACCGAGCTCTCCCCGATCAACCCGCACGGCGAGCCGCAGGCCACCGGACCGGACGGGCAGCCGTGGCCGGTGCTCGACACGGTCCGGCCGTGGGACTCGCTCAGCGCCGGCGAGCGGCGGCTGTTCGCCCGGATGGCCGAGGTCTTCGCCGGCTACGTCTCCTACTCCGACGACCAGCTCGGCCGGGTGATCGACTTCCTGGAGTCGGCCGGCGAGCTCGACAACACGATCATCGTGGCCGTCTCCGACAACGGCGGAAGCGGCGAGGGCGGCCCGGACGGGACGTTCAACGAGTGGCGCTTCTTCAACGGCCTGCCCACCCCCGCCGAACTGTCCCTGGAGCACATCGACGAACTCGGCGGCCCCTCCTCCTACAACCACTACAACACCGGATGGGCGTGGGCGTTCGACACCCCGTTCCCGTACTGGAAGCGCTGGGCCGGCTACGAGGGCGGTGTGGCCGACATGTGCCTGGTCGCCTGGCCCGGCAGGATCAAGGCCCGGGGCGAGGTGCGCCACCAGTACGTCCACGCCGTCGACGTGGCCCCGACGCTCTATGACCTGCTGGGCGTCCAGCCGCCCGAAGTGCTCGGCGGGCGCCCGCAGAACCCGATCGAGGGCGAGAGCTTCGCGGCCTCCATCACCGACCCGTCGGCGCCGGGGAAGCGGACCCAGTTCTACACGATGCTGGGCCAGCGCGCGATCTACCACGACGGGTGGCTGGCCTGCACCGTCCACCCCCCGCTGAGCGGCTGGGGCAGGTTCGAGGACGACGAGTGGGAGATCTACGACCTCTCCCGGGACCGCGCCCAGTCCAAGAACCTGGCCGACCGGGAGCCCGGCCGGCTCGAGCGGATGAAGAGCCTGTGGTACTACTACGCGGGCAACTACAGCGGGCTGCCGCTGGACGACCGCACCGCGCTGGAGCAGACCCTCGCCGAGCGCCCGCAGGGCACCCCGGCCCGGGACCGCTACATCTACTACCCCGACTGCGCGCCGGTGCCCGAGCAGTCCGGCGTCATGACCAACGGCCGGTCGTACACCATCGTCGCCGGGGTCGACGTCCACTCGGACGACGTCGAGGGCGTCCTGTTCGCCCATGGCGGCGTCTCCGGCGGGCACAGCCTCTACATCAAGGACGGCCGCCTGCACTACGCCTACAACTGGGTGGGCAGCCGCCTGCAGCTCGTGGCCGCCGACCTGTCCCTTGAGCGTGGCAGGCACACGTTCACGGCCGAGTTCAGGGCCGAGGAACGCAGCACCGACCCCGAGATGCCCGGCACCACGGGATCCCTCACCCTGTACGTGAACGAGCAGCGGGTGGCCGGCGCCCGCATCATCACCCAGCCCAGCTACTTCTGCCCCGTCGGAGACGGGATCTGCGTGGGCCGCGACGACGGCTCGCCCGTCGCCCCCGGCTACCGGCCGCCGTTCCGGTTCACCGGAGGCGCCATCGACCGGGTCGCCGTCGACGTCTCCGGCGACCGCTTCATCGACCACGTGGCCGAGGTGCGCGGCTGGCTGATGGTCGACTGACCGCCTGCCGGCGATCGGCGTCCGCCCGGGCAAGGGGTCATTCGCTCGACGGCACCGCGGTGGCAGCCCGGGGGCTGAAGCATCGCTCCTGGCCGGGGCGGTACGGCACCGACCCGTCGTCCGGTGTCACTGAGCGGCCAGCCATTCCTCTACGCCGCGTTGGTCGACGCCCAGACGACGGAGGACCTGCGCGCCGACGCCGTGTTGCTCGGCAAGGACTCCGAGCAGGATGTGCTCCGTTCCGACGTAGTCGTGACCGAGCCGTTGCGCCTCCCGCACACTCAGTTCGATGGCCCTCGTGCCTCGCGGGGTGTAAGGGAATTCTCCCGACAGGTCGTCAGACCGCGGCCCGAAGACCTCACTCATCGCCGCGCGCAGCCGTTCCGGCGTGGTCTTCTCGGCGAGGGCCTTCGCCGCCAGGCCCTGTGGCTGGCTCAGCAGGGCGAGAACGATGTGCTCGGTACCCACGTAGTTGTGCCCGGCGGCGCGCGCCTCGTCCTGGCAGGCGACCAGGATCGCCTGCGCACGGGGAGTCCACCGATCGTGGGCCCGCGCGAGTGCGGCCACGTCCGCGGGCTTGGTGACGAACCGCTTCTGGGCGGCCTGTCTGGTCATTCCCATCGTTCTGCCGATCTCGGCCCAGGTCGCCCCGGCGTTGTGCGCCGCGTTCACGAAATGCCCGACGAGCTGATCGGAGACGTCGTCGAGCATCCCGGACATGGCTATCGCGTCGGAGAGGTGCACGAGCGCGCCGCCATCCGGGTGAGACGCGGTCACGCGGTTTATCAGGTCATCGAGTCGCACTGGTTCTTCCATGCTGTCAACCTGAAAATGACAGATATGAGGCGATATGACCGTGGCCCGGCCCAGAGCCCCGCACCGCGACATCGAAGTTCTGTGTCATGGCAACCATGATCGGTTCCTTCGGCGGGAGAGGCCACTAAACTTGCGAGAATGGCAAACACGGACGAGGTGCTGGCCATGGTCGGGCCGCGGCTGCGCGCGATCCGTAGGCAACGTGGGACGACCCTTGCCGACGTGGCGGCCGAGACGGGTATCTCGGTGTCCACGCTGTCGCGGCTGGAGGCCGGTCGCCGCCGTCCCACGCTGGAGCTTCTGTTGCCGCTGGCGCAGGCGTACGGGGTGCAGATCGATGAGCTGATCGGTGCGCCGCCGACCGGTGATCCGCGTATCCACCTGCGTCCGGTGCAGCACAAGGGCATGACGTTCATCCCGCTGACCCGCCAGGTCGGGGGCGTGCAGGCGCACAAGGTGATCATTCCGCCGCAACGCCGCACACCCGAGCAGAAGACCCACGAGGGTTACGAGTGGATGTACGTGCTCCGCGGTCGTCTCCGGCTGCTCCTGGGCGACCAGGAGCTGGTGCTGACCGAGGGTGAGGCGGCCGAGTTCGACACCCGGGTGCCGCACTGGTTCGACAGCGCCGATCCCACCCCGGTCGAGGTGCTCATCCTGTTCGGTCATCAGGGCGAACGCGTCCACCTCCGCGCGCGCTCCGTACCGCGATAACGGCCGGCCACGCCGGCGGATCGGGTGAACGTCGGCGCGCGCCATCGTCCGCACTTTCGTGTGGCATATGGTCCGCACCCCCGGGGCTTGTCCACAACGGTGTGGTCTCGGAACGTGATTCGTGGGTCTGGTATCGCTAATTCTTGAGATGTTTGTGAACGCCATCTTTTCTCTCAGTTAGGTGCGCTGATGACAGCTGAGCAGACCTCGTCCGGGCTCTCCCGCGACGTACGGGCCGACTTCCCGATTCTCGTAACGGACCTCGACGGCAAGCCGCCCGTATATCTGGACAACGCCGCGACGACGCAGATGCCGCGTCAGGTGCTGGACGCCATGTACGACTACTACAGCAACGACAACAGCAACGTCGGACGTGGCGTCCACACGCTCGGCATGCGGGCGACGGATCGTTTCATGCGGTCACGTGAGCGCGTCCGTGCCTTCCTGAACGCCGCCCAGGCAAGTGAGATCGTGTTCACCAAGAGCACGACCGAGTCGGTGAACCTGGTGGCGCAGAGCTTCGGGCGCCAGGTCGTGTCGGACGGCGACGAGGTCCTGATCAGCGGGCTTGAGCACCACTCCAACCTGCTCCCGTGGCGGCGGCTGTGCGAGCAGACCGGGGCCGCTCTGAAGGTCGCGACCGTCGACGAGCACGGCGAGCCGTCCCTGGACTCCTTCCGCGCGCAGATCACCGAACGGACGCGGCTGATCGCGGTGGCCCACGTCTCCAACGTCCAGGGCACCGTGAACCCCGTACGCGAAATCACCGCGGCGGCGCACGACCACGGCATCTTCGTGCTCGTGGACGGTGCCCAGGCCGTCGCGCACCGGAGCGTGGACGTGCGGGACATCGGCGCCGACTTCTACTGCTTCTCGGCGCACAAGATGTACGGCCCGCATGGCACCGGGGTGCTGTACGGCAAGGCCGAGCACTTCGAGCGGATGGAGCCGGTGCTCCTCGGCGGCGGCATGGCGCCGATCGCCTCGTACGACGGCCCGCTCATCTCCATGCCGCCACTGCGGTTCGAGGCGGGCTCGCCGAACATCGCCGGCATGGTGGGCACCGCGGCGGCGATGGACTATCTCGACGGCCTCGGCCGGGACGCGGTCCACGAGCACGACGCGGCGCTGGCCGCGCGCGCCGCCGAGGGGCTGCGCGCCCTGGGCGGCGTCACCGTGTACGGGGCCCAGGCGCCGCGGGGCGGCATCCTCTCCTTCAACGTGGACGGCGTACATCCGCATGACGTCGGCGGCCATCTGAACACCTTCGGCATCGCCACCCGTACCGGCGTGCACTGCGCGTCTCCCTTCATGGACAGCCTCGGGCTCGTCGGATCCGTCCGTGCCTCGTTCGGTGTGTACAACACGATGGACGAGGTCGAGCTGCTCATCGAGGCGGTGAAGACGTCGGAGAAGGGCTTCTGGTCGACGAACCACCCGAACGAGCGATTCCTGCCCCCCGGCCGAGACAGCGGCTGACCTGGCGGAGCGCCGCGGAAGCCCGGGGATGGCGAGGGGTGCCCTTCGCCACACATCACCAAGGAGAACCGTCATGCCGGAGCACCGATCCGCCGTGGCCGTCGCCACGACGGAAGCGGCGGATCGGCGCGCCGAGGCGCGTCGTATCGCGTTTCTTTTTCAGGACGGGGTGCTGCTCGCCGCGGCCGTCTCGGCGTTCGACGCGCTCGGCCTGCTGGACGGAAAGCCGTACAACACCGGTGGCCTTCCCGGCACCGGGTACCTGGGTGCGGCCTGGCACTGCCTGGCCGCGGCCGGCTGGATCGAATCCGACCCCGCGGCATGGACCGAGCGGGGCCTGGGGGCGCTGCGGCACCGTGCGCGGTTCGTCGCGGGCGGGGCGTTCCTCACCCGCTTCGACGACAACGCCCCCGACTGCTGGGCTGCTCCCTGGGACGCCGCCACCCGGGCGGCCTTCGCCGACCTGCTCCGTGAGCACGAGCGGTGGCGGGCCGGCGCCGACCCGGCCGACCCGCTCACGACCTACCTCGACGCGACCCTTGCCGTGCCGGCGATCCTCACCCTGCGCGGCACCGGCGGCCTGCACCGTCCGACCGGCGACTTCGCACGGTTGTTCGTCCTCCTCGGGTGGCTCGACCGCGACGGCGGCTGGACCGGACTCGGAAGGGCCTGCCTCGCCTTCTCCGGCCACTGCGGTCTCGTCGGCTCGTATCTGCCCATGCTGAGCCGGCTGCAGCGGCTGTTCCGCGGGGAACTGGTGGTCACACCCGGCCACGACGAATGGCACTGCCAGCGACGAATCAACGTGGAGGCCAGTTCAGCCGCGCACCGGCGGTACTTCTCGGACACGGACTCGATCATCCAGGAGATATTCCGCCGCACGCCCCGCCCGTCCTTCGTCGCCGACATGGGCTGCGGAGACGGAACCTGGCTCGCCCATCTGCACGCCCTCCTCGGGGACGGCGTCCGGTACGTCGGCATCGACGCCAGCCCCGTGGCCCTCGACCGAGCCCGCGATGTGCTGAGCGCGGCGGGCGTGCCCGACCCGCTGCTGCTGATCGGCGACGTCACCGACCCCGACGCCCTGCGCACGCGGCTCGCCGAGCACGGCCTCGCGATCGACGACGGGCTGCACATCAGATCGTTCCTCGACCACGACCGCACCTACCTCGGTGTGGACCCGCGCGACGACGGCCCGGGCTGGTCCGCCGGCGTCCATCTCGCGTCCGACGGGAGCCCGCTGAGCGCCCGCGAGGTCGAATCGGACCTCGTGGCCCACCTTCGGCGCTGGCGGCGGCACGTCGGCAGATTCGGGCTGGTCGTCATCGAGGCCCACAGCGTGGCCCCGAAGGTGGCCCGCCACCAGGTCGGCGCGTCGCACTCCGCGGCACTCGACACCTACCACGCCCTGTCGCACCAGTACCTCGTCGAGTACTCCGCGTTTCTGCGCTGCTGCGGACTCGCCGGACTGCAACCGGTCGGCCATCTCGAGCGCCGGTATCCGAGGAACAAACCGTTCGTCGCGGTCTCCGCGAACCACCTCGTGACGGAACGGCCGATGCCGGTCGGCCCGCCGCGGGCGCGGCACGACACCTGGTCGCCGGGGCCGGAGGACGATCTGGCCGACGGCGCCGCCCTGCACCGGCTGCTGTTCACCGGCGGCGACCTCGCCCGCCCGCGAACCTGGTGCTCCGGCCCGACCGGCATTGTCGTCCACCAGGTGCTCGAGGCGGTGGAGGCGCGCATCGAACACGCCCGCCCCGGCGACGCCGTCCGGGTGCTCGATTACGGCGCGGGCACCGGCTTCGCCTCCATCGAGCTGACGAAGGCGTGCCTTGAGCGGAACGTCGTACCACGCCTGGCCGAACGCGACGCGACGTTCGAGCTGCATCTCGTGGACATTCCGGGCGGGTGGTTCGCGCAGGGGTACGAGCTGCTGCGGGACGTCCCCTGGACCCGCTTCCACGCCCTCCGCCGGCCCGGCGGCGGAAGCTTCCGCCCACTGCGTGAGGTCCTGGCGGGGCAGGAGGCCGACGCCGTACTCGCCAACATGGTCTTCCACCTTCTCCCCGCCAGGGCCATGCGGCGGGCGGCGGCGTCCATCGCCGGCGTGCTGCGTCCCGGCGGGCTGCTCGCCTTCAGCGCACCCGACCTGGCCGACCGGCGGGCGGACTCGGTGCTGTTCCACGACGCCAACCGGCTGGTGAGGCGGTACTGGCTGGCCGCGCTCGACACCGACGACCCGGGCGGGCTCGCACCGGTCCTCCGCGAGGCGGCGGCATCGGTCCGGCGGCCGCTGCGCGCGGACGCCCAGCGGCGCGCGGACCGCAGGATCCTGCCGGCGCCGGTGCACGGCGAGGTGGTGGCCGCCGCGCTGGCGCCGTACTTCGAAGGGGCCATCGAACGGCGCACGTACGAGTTCCTGGCCGAGGAGTGTCTGCTGGGCGCCCTCGTCCCGGCGAATCAGCGGGAGTACTTCGCGGAGATATCCGACCGTCGGCTGCGGGAGGCCGTGATCCGTCATCTGATGCTGGACCGGGTGCTGCCCGAGATGATGAGCGGCCCGGCGGGGACCGCGCACGGAGTGAACGTGGAATGGAAGCTCGGCCGGTTCACCGCGAGGTGATGTCCGCGCCGAAGCAGTGATCTCGGCGCTCAGCCGGCGGGGGAGGGCGAGGCCCCCGCCGGCGGGGCGGGCTCCGGGGCCGGGGCGGGTACGGGGATATCAGGCCAGGTCAGGGTGGTGGAGGCCCAGGCGAGTCCGGCGCCGAACGAGGTCAGCAGCACGCGCATGCCCGGTTTCAGCGCCCCCGCGTGCACGGCGTGGTGGAGGACGAGGGGGATGGACGCGGCCGCGGTGTTTCCGACGTCGGCGATGTCGGACAGGACGCGCTGCTCGGGGACGCCCAGCCGGCGGGCCACGTCGGCGGAGATGCGCTCGTTGGCCTGATGGGGGGCGACCGCGTCGATCTCGGTGAGCGCCCAGCCGGCCTGCTCGGCCGCACGCCTGGAGGAGGCCACCATGCGTTGCACGGCATGGCGGAACAGGTCACGGCCCGACATGGTGAGGAACGGGGCCCCGCCGGGCGCGGCGTGGTGATCGGCGCGATGCCGGGACCCGCCGGCCGCGATGTGCACCACACTGCCGTGCGTCCCGTCACTGCCCAGGTCGAACGGACCGAGCGCTCCGCTCTCGCCGGGTGTTCCCGGACGCAGGACCACGGCTCCCGCACCGTCCCCGAAGAGGGGCGCGGTCTGGGCGTCATCGGGGTCGGCCACCCGTGTGATGGTGTCCGCGCTGATCAGCAGCACGTGCTCGGCGACACCGGCGCTGATGAGACCGTGGGCGACGGCGAGCCCGTAAACGAAGCCGCTGCAGCCGGAGTTGAGGTCGAAGGCGGCGACGCCGTCCAGTCCCAGACGGGCGGCCACCCAGGGGGCGCTGCCGGGAACGATGTGGTCCGGTGTCGTCGTGGCGAGGACCACCGCCTGCACCTGCGTGACCGAGGCCGCCTCCAGCGCTCTGCGCCCGGCTTCGGCGGCGAGGTCGCCGGTGCTGACGCCGGGGGCCGCGACGCGGCGCCGCCGGATTCCGGTGCGCTGCGCGATCCAGTCATCAGTGACTCCCAGCCTCGCGCCCATCTCGTCGTTCCCGACTTCGCGCCGGGGGAGGCAGACGCCCAGCCCGCACAGAACCGAGCCGGATCCCCGCCGCCTACCGGTTGTTTCGTCCATGTCACCCTTCCGCCCGAAGGTTCGACGAGGATCGCCGAGATCTTCGATGCTAGTTGGGGACTGCGTTTCTATCGGGCGCCGGACGTGCGCGCCATGGTGCGCACTTTCGCGCGGTATATCGTCCGCTCCGCCGGGGCTTGCCCGCATCGGCCGGTCCCGTGAATTTTAAGTCGGAAGCCGCTTTGTCAACGATCACTAAAGGCCCACGACCACAAAACCGCATCATCCTCATGACACCACGCAGTGTGCGCTCCACGGAAAGCAGGTCCGCCGTGCTCGTCGACCGGCAGCGGATCGAGGACTGGCTGGTCGCCCAGATCGCAAGCATGCAGAGGATCGAACCCGAGCAGGTCGACGTGGACGAGTCCTTTATCGCCAATGGCCTCAGTTCGAGTTCGAGCGTCGCGCTGATAGGTGATCTCGCGAAAGTGCTGGGTGTCACGCTGTCGGAGACGCTCACTTGGGAGTACCCCACCATCGCTGCGCTGGCTGAGCATATTGCCGGTATCGGCGCGAGTCCGCACGACGACTGACGATCCAAACAGGAGTGCGTGTCGCATGGAACCCATCGCGATCATTGGCATGGGGTGCCGGTTTCCCCGTGCCGACGGCCCCGACGAGTTCTGGAGGCTTCTGCTTGACGGGGTGGACGCGATCAGGGAAGTGCCGCCCGATCGTTGGAAGGCCGACGAACTCTACGATGCCGACCCCGCCGCTCCAGGCAAGATGATCACGCGCTGGGGCGGTTTCCTGGACGATGTCGACCGCTTCGACCGTGAGTTCTTCGGCATCTCACCGCGCGAGGCGAGTGCCATCGACCCGCAGCAGCGGCTGCTGCTGGAGGTCGCCTGGGAGGCGCTTGAGGACGCCGGCCAGGTGGTCACGGCGCTCGCCGGCACCGACACCGGAGTCTTCATCGGCATCAGCAGCTACGACTACGCCCTGCTGCAGGCGCCCCGCTTGGAAGGCATCGACGCGTACTGGGGCACGGGCGTCGCCCTCAGCGTGGCGGCCAACCGGATCTCGTACATGCTCGATCTGCGCGGCCCGAGCCTGGCCGTCGACACGGCCTGCTCGTCGTCCCTGGTGGCCCTGCACACCGCATGCCAGAGCCTGTGGAGCGGGCAGTCGCACCTCGCGATCGCCGGGGGCGTGAACATGGTCCTGTCGCCCGCCTTCGGGATCAACCTGACGAAGGCCGGCGTCCTGGCCCCGGACGGACGCTGCAAGACGTTCGACGCCTCGGCTGACGGCTATGTCCGTGGTGAGGGCGCGGGCATCGTGGTGCTCAAGCCACTGGAGCGCGCGCTCGCCGACCACGACGAGATCCGGGCGGTGATCCGCGGCGGCGCGGTCGGGCAGGACGGGCGCACCAATGGGCTGATGGCGCCGAACGGGCGGTCACAGGAGGATCTGCTGCGCGCCGCGTACCGGCACAGCGGCGTCGCGCCGGGCGATGTCGGCTACGTCGAGGCGCACGGCACGGGGACGCTGCTCGGCGACATGATGGAGGCCCAGGCCCTGGGGCGCGTGACCGGGCATGACCGCCCGCCTGAGCGGCCGTGCCTGGTCGGATCGGTCAAGTCGAACATCGGCCACCTGGAGGCCGCCGCCGGGATCGCGGGCGTGATCAAGACGGTGCTGATGTTCGAGCATCGCCAGATCCCCGCCAGCCTGCACGTCGAGAACCCCAATCCGCAGATCGACTTCGAGTCGCTGCGGCTGCGGGTCGCGCGTGCCGGCGAGCCGTGGCCGCGGCACGAGGGTCCGCTTCGGGCGGGTGTCAGTTCGTTCGGCTTCGCCGGGACCTGCGCCCATCTCGTGCTTGAGGAGGCCCCGCCCCGCCGCTCCGACGGCGGTCATGGCCGGCCGCGCGAGGACGGAACCGTCCTGCTTCCCCTCTCGGCCCGGAGCCCCGAATCGCTGCGGCAGGCGGCGGAACGATTCCTGGGCGTGCTCACGGGGGAGGACGATGCCCGGCACGACCTCACCGACCTGGCCCATACCGCCAGCACCCGCCGCTCACACCACCGCCACCGCCTGGCGCTCATCTCCGGCTCCCGCGATGAGGCAGCGGACCAGCTGCGGGCCTTCCTGGCGGGTGAACCCAGTCCCGGCATGATCTCGGGCGACGCGGGCCGGCGTCGTCGTCGCCGGCTGGCCTTCGTCTGCCCAGGACAGGGGCCGGTCTGGTGGCCGCTCGGCCCGGCGCTGCGCGAGGAGCCGGCGTTTCTCGCCGCGCTGGAGGAGTGCGACCGCCTGGTCCGGGCCGAGGCCGGCTGGTCGCTGCTCGATCAGCTCTGGGCCGATGAGCAGGCGTCCCGCCTCGACGAGCCCGACTTCTGCCAGCCGGCGCTGTTCGCCGTTCAGGTCGCGCTGGCGAACATGTGGCGGTCGCACGGCATCGCGCCGGACGCCGTGGTCGGCCACAGCATGGGAGAGGTGGCGGCGGCGCACCTGTCGGGCGCGCTCAGCCTGGAGGACGCCGTGCGCGTCATCTGCCGGCGCGGCCGAGTGATCCGCACCGTCTCGGGCCGGGGGCGGATGGCCGTCGTCGAACTCCACGCCGACGCCGTCCGGGACGAGCTGCGCGGCCTGGAGAACCGCGTTTCGGTGGCGGCGGTCAACGCTCCGACGTCGACCGTGATCTCCGGAGACGCGGACGCCGTCGAGGAGGTCACGGCCCGGCTGCAGGCGAGCGGGGTCTTCGTCCGAATTCTGCAGTCGGTGGACTTCGCGTCGCACAGCCCGCAGATGGAACCCCTCATGGGCGACCTCGCCGGTGCCCTGTCCGGCCTGAGCCCGACGTCGCCGCGACTGCCGATGTATTCGACGGTGACGGGCAAGCTGGTCGACGGAGGCGCCCTCGACGGCGGGTACTGGGCCGAGAACATCCGGACCCCGGTGCTCTTCGCCGCGGCGGTCGACGGCCTCCTCGACGGCGGTCATGACGTGTTCGTCGAGCTGTCGCCGCACCCTGGACTGCTGCCCGCGATCGCCCAGAGCGCGCAGGCCGGGGGCCGGGAGACCGTGCTCGTGCCCTCGCTGCGCCGCGACGAACCGCCGCGCGACGTCATGCTGACGTCGCTCGGCGTGCTGTACGCCACCGGCTTCGAGCCTGAGTGGACCGCGCTGCATCCCGAGCCTCGGCGCCCGGTGCGGCTGCCGGGCTACCCCTGGCAGCGCGAGCGCTGCTGGCTGCCCTCGCCGGGTGCCCTGCCGTACCTCCCCGGCCAGGCCGGCGGCCATCCCCTGCTCGGGCACCACCTGCAGCTCGCCGACGCGGCGGGGAGCCATGTCTGGGAGAGCGCCGTCAACGTGGAGTCCCAAGCCATCCTCGACGACCACCGGGTCCAGGGCATCGCCGTATTTCCTGGCGCCGCCTGGCTCGAGATGGCGCGGACGGCGGCGGCCCAGGTGTTCGGCGGAAGGTCCGGTGTTCTCACGGCGGTCGAGTTCCAACGCATGCTCGCGTTGGACGACGCCGACACGGCCACGATCCAGCTGAGGGTGTCCGCCGCGGACGGCGGTGGGGCGAGCGTGCGCGCGTATGCACGGCCAGCGGACGACTCCGGCCGCCGGCCGGAGTGGACGCTGCATATGACCGGGACCATCGAGCCCGGAACACCGGCCGAAGCGGATCTTCCGGCACTGGACCTGGACGCCGTCCGCGCGCGCTGCCCGAACTCGCTCGCACCCGCTGACTTCTATCGGGACCTGGAAGCGCGGGGCCTTGAGTACGGCCCGGCGTTCCAGGCGATCGAACAGCTTTGGCAGGGTGAGCGAGAGGCGCTTGTCGCCGTCGTCCCGCCCGCCAAGGTGGCGCCCGAGACCGGTTCCCATGGCATCCACCCAGTGTTCCTTGATGCCGCTCTTCAAGCCCTGGTCGTCGCCTTCCAAGGCGATACCGATGCTGACGACCGGCGCCCTCTTGTCCCTCTCGCGATCGAACGAATGGTGGCGCGGCCTCCGGGGACGGGCAAGCAGGATCGCCTCTGGGCCCATGCCCGCATCCGCCCGGGAAGCGAAACCGTTCCGGCCGGCGTGGTCGGGGACGTCCGGCTGGCCGACGCCGACGGAACGACCGTTGCCATCCTTGAGGGCGTCCATGTCAGGCGGCTCGACGGTGACGCGTGGATGCCCGCGTCGATGGCGCTCGATCGCGCACTCTACGAAGTGCGGTGGCAACGCCGGGGGCGTGGCGCCCCCCAGCGATCGAGCCGGCCCGGCGGCGGCTGGTTGATCTTCGCCGACGGCCGCGGTGTGGGGGCGGCTCTGGCGGCATGTCTCACCGAGGACGGCGAGCGAGCCGTCCTGGTGGTCGCCGGAGACGGTTATGACGACTCGGATCCCGGCCGGCTCGTGATCCGCCCCGATCATGGCGACGAGATGCGCCGGGCGGTCGGCGCGGCGCGGGAGCGGATGGGAGGGCTGAGGGGTGTCGTGCACCTCTGGAGCCTGGACGCCGTGTCGCTCCGCGCCGCACAACAGCGGGGCGTCGTCAACGTGCTGCACCTGGTGCAAGCGCTCGCAGAAGGTGCGACGGCGGATACGGCGGATTCGGACCCTCGTCTTTGGCTCCTGACCAGCGGCGTCCACGGCGTGGACGGCTCGTCCCCGGTGTCGGTGGCTCACGCGCCCATCTGGGGGCTCGGCAGGGTGGCCGCGCTCGAACACCCCGAGCTGCGGCCCACACTGGTGGACCTCGATCCCTCCCCGGATCCGGCGGCCGCGCGGTGGATCGCCGACGAGCTACGGGCTGACGACGCGGACACCCAGGTGGCGGTCCGGGACGGGGTGCGGCACGTGGCGCGGCTGGTTCGCCGAGCATCACCGCGCACCGTACGCACCGATGTCGTGCGCCGGGACGCGACCTACCTCGTCACCGGCGGCCTCGGCGCGCTGGGACTGCTGGTGGGACGCTGGCTGGTCGAGCACGGTGCGCGCCACCTCGTGCTCGTCGGCCGCGGGGATCCTGATGACGGCGCCGACCGGGAACTGCGGTCGCTGCGCGATGCGGGCGCCGAGGTCCGCGTGGCGCGTGCCGACGTGAGCGATGAGCAGGCCCTTGCGCGGGTCCTCGCCGACGCGGCGGCGTCCATGCCGCCCATCCGCGGCGTCGTGCACGCCGCCGGCGTCCTCGACGACGCCACCCTCGGCACCCTCGACCCGGCGCGTCTGCTGGCCGTCCTCGAACCGAAGGTCGCCGGGGCGTGGAACCTGCACAATCTGACGGCCGACCTGCCACTGGACCTCTTCGTGATGTTCTCTTCGCTCGCGGGGGTGCTCGGGTCGCCGGGGCAGGGAAACTACGCGGCGGCCAACGCGTTCCTCGACGCACTCGCCTCGTTGCGGGCCTCGCAGGGCCGGCCGGCTCTGAGCATCGCCTGGGGAGCGTGGGAGAACACGGGGCTGTCGGTGCGGCGCGCGGGCGCCGGCCGGTTCGTCGAACGCGCCGGGATCAAGGGCATCGCGCCGTCCAGCGGCGCCGGGTGGCTGGGACCGCTGTTCGGCATCGAGGCGGCGCAGGTCGCCGTCGGGTTGGTGGATTGGCGGCGCTGGGCCGAGGCGGCGGGCTCCCCGCTGATCTCCGAGCTCGTGGCCGGCGCCGGGCCGGCGCCGGCGGCCGCCGAAACGCCCGCGCGCCCCGGCGGCCTCACCGCCGATGATCTGTTCGCCGCCGATCCGGCGGATCGTCAAGGGCTGCTCGAGTCGTACCTGCACGGCGCGATCGCGCGAGCGCTCGAAATGAAGCCGGAGCAACTGGACGCCGACCAGCCGCTCAACGAGATCGGTCTGGATTCCCTGGTCGGGGTCGGCATGAAAAGCCAGGTCGAAGTGGAACTCGGCATATCGCTGCCGTTGGCCGCCGCGCTCGAAGGCTCCAGCGTGCGGCAACTCGCCGCGCAGATGCTGGCCGGCGCCACGACCGGCACCGCGCCACCGCGGGATGACGGCTCGGAAGAGTCCTGGGAAGAGTTCGAAGTTCTGTGAAGTCACCTGGAGGCAAAGCAATGGGAACCGCGCAGGAGTTGATTGCGAACCTCTCACGACGGGGTGTCACCCTCTGGGCCGACGGAGAGGAACTCCGCGTTCGCGCCCCCAGGAACGCCCTCACGGACGAGCTGCGCAGCGCGCTGCGGGAACACAAGGCCGAGATAATCGCCACGCTCCGTGAGCGCGCCTCGGCACGGCCGACGGCCATCCCGAAGATCGTCCCGGCGCCCGAGGAGCTGCACGAGCCGTTCCCGCTCACGGACATGCAGCAGGCCATCTGGGCCGGCGGACGCGACGCGTTCGAGATCGGCAACCTCGCGGGCAACGGCTACGCCGAGATCGACACGGTCGCCCTCGACCTGGACCGCTTCGCGGACGTCTGGCGCCGGCTGATCCAGCGGCACGCCATGATGCGCGCCATCGTGCTTCCGGACGGGCGGAACCAGATCCTGCCGGAGGTGCCGGACTACGAGATCGAGGTGCTCGACCTGCGCGGCCGGCCGGCCGACGAGGTGACGGCACGGCTTGAGGCGTTCCGCCAGGAGATGCCGGGGGAGATGTTCGCCCGGGACACCTGGCCGCTGTTCCGGATGCGCGCGACCCTGCTGGACGGCGACCGTACGCGCCTCCACTTCGGCTTCAGCCTCCTCGTCGCCGACTCGCTGAGCCTGATGCAGATCCTGCGGGAACTCTCGCTGCTCAACAGCGGTGAGGAGCTGCCGCCGCTTGAGCTGACGACCCGGGACTACGTCGTCGCCAAGACGAATCTGAAGGGCACGCCCATCTACGAACGGGCGCTCGACTACTGGCGGCGGCGCCTGCCGACGCTTCCCCCGCCGCCCGAGCTGCCGATCCAGGTCGCACGCACCGACGGCCCCCCGGTGTCGAAGGCGCTGACCGTCCGGATCCTCGAACCCGAGTCCTGGACACGGTTCAAGGCGCGGGTGCAGGAGGCCGGCCTGATGCCGGGCGCCGCGCTGCTGACCGCCTTCTGCGACGTCGCCGCGCTCTGGAGCAAGACCGAGGAGTTCAGCATCAACGCGCCGTTCTGGGATCGGCTGCCGGTGCACGGGGACGTCGGCTCGATCGTCGGCAGCTTCGCCCTGCCGAACCACCTGCGCGTGCTGGCGTCTCCCGGATCCACCTTCCTGGAGCGTGCCCGGCGCCTGCAGCGGCAGCTCATCGAGGACCTGGAGCACTGCCGCTACGTCAGCGGAGTCCAGGTGATGCGCGAGCTGGCGAAGGCATACGGCGGGACCCCCCGCCGGAACACCTACGTCGTGTTCAACAGCGTCGAGATGAGCAGTGTCGAAATGTCGGGGATCGGCGAGCTCGGCTACACCGTCAGCCAGACCCCGCAGGTGTACCTGGAGGTCCGCAGCGCCGTGCGCAAGGGCGGGCTGGAGTTCACCTGGGACGTCCTGGACTCGGTGTTCCCGCCCGGACTCGCCCAGGACATGCTGGACGCCTTCGTGCGGCATGTGCGCCGGCTCGCCGAGGTGCCGGGCAGCTGGGACGAGCGGAGCCGCCGGCACATCGTGCCCGCGGCCCACCGGGCGCGGCAGGCCGAGGTGAACTCCACGGCGGCGCCGGTACCCGCCGGACTCCTGCACGCCCCGTTCGTGGCACGGGCGGCGGACCGGCCGGACCGGCCGGCGGTCGTGTCGACCACCAGAACGATCACCTACGGGGAACTCGACCGGCACGCGACCCGGCTCGGCCGCTGGTTGCGCGATCAGGGCGTCCGGCCCAACACGCTGGTGGGCGTGGTGATGGACAAGGGCTGGGCGCAGGTGCCGGCCGTGCTCGGCGTGCTCAAGTCGGGGGCGGCGTACCTGCCGCTCGACGCATCGCTGCCGCGCGAACGGCTGCACCGCATCCTCAAGGCCGCCGAGGTCGGGATCGTGCTCACGCAGGAGGGCGCCCGCAAGCGCATCGAATGGCCCGAGAACATCCGGTGCCTGCCCGTCGACAGGGAGCTCCTCGACGACATTTCCGAGGAGCCGCTCGAACCGGTCCAGCGCGCGGACGACCTGGCGTATGTGATCTACACCTCGGGCTCGACGGGCGTGCCGAAGGGCGTGATGATCTCTCATCGGAGCGCGCTCAACACGATCCTCGACGTCAACCGGCGGTTCGGGGTCGGTCCCGGCGACGGCGTGTTCGGCCTGTCCTCGTTGAGCTTCGACCTCTCGGTCTACGACGTGTTCGGGACGCTCGCGGCCGGTGGGCGCCTCGTGCTGCCCGACGAGTCCGGGCTGCGCGACCCGGCCCACTGGCTCGACATGATGCGGCAGGGCGGCGTCACGATCTGGAACTCCGTGCCCGGCTTCATGGGCCTGCTGGTCCAGTACGCCGAAGGCGTCCGGGCGGACATTCCCGCCTCGCTCCGGCTGGCCCTGCTCAGCGGCGACTGGATTCCCGTCGCCCTTCCCGACCGCCTGCGGCGACTGGTCCGCGACGTGCGGGTGATCAGCCTCGGCGGCGCGACCGAGGCCGCGATCTGGTCGATCATGCACGAGATCGACCGGGTGGATCCGGCCTGGACCAGCATCCCCTACGGCAAGCCGATGGCCAACCAGCGGATCCACGTCCTCGACCGCGAACTCGACGTGCGTCCGACGTGGGTGCCGGGCGGCCTGTACATAGGCGGCATGGGAGTGGCCGACGGCTACTGGCATGACAAGGAGACAACGGATGCCGCCTTCATCATCCATCCGGAGAGCGGCGAGCGCCTGTACCGGACCGGTGACATCGGACGCCGTCTCCCCGACGGCAGCATCGAAATACTGGGCAGGGAGGACTTCCAGGTGAAGATCGGCGGCTACCGAATCGAACTCGGCGAAATCGAGAGCACCATACGAGAGCACCCGGCGGTGCGCGAGGCGGTCGTCCTCGCCGTGGACGGCGAGGGCGACGGCAAGCGGCTGGTGGCGTACGTGGTCGCGGACGGCGGGACCCCGCCTGAGACGGGCGAACTGCGGACGTTCATCCGCGACAAGCTGCCCGAGTACATGGTTCCCAAGACGGTGGTCCTGCGCGACAGGCTGCCGCTCACGGCCAACGGCAAGGTCGACCGCAAGGCCCTGGCCGAGTCCGACATCCCCGAGCTCGACGCCGCCCCCCGGCTGGCCGCGCCGCGCACGCGGCTGGAAGCGCAGCTGTGCGAGCACTGGCGCGACGTGCTGGGGATCGAGGAAGTGGGCATCTACGACAGCTTCTTCGACCTCAGCGACGACTCGCTGCAGGCCGTGAACCTCGTGTCGAAGATATCCGACACGGTCGGAAAGCAGCTCGGGGTGCGCTTCCTGTTCGCCCACCCCACCATCGCCGAGCTTTCGGCCGTGCTCGGCAAGCCGGACGCCGAAGACCGGGCGACGGAGGGGCGGGCAGGCGGCCCGTCGGGCAACGGCGAGGTCAAAGGCAGCGTCACCACCGAACGGCGCGACCTGCTGACGCTGTACGCGAGCGGCAAGATCCCGCAGGTGGACGGGGCGGGCGTGCTGGCCACGCCGGCGGGCCTGTTCGAGCGGGCGGGCATCAACCCCGGCGACGTCGCGCACAGGCTCATGGCCATGGACACCCCCCATCTGTGCGGCATCATCGACACCAACCTGGGCCGCATCGCCACGATCATGATTCCGCGCCTCGACACGGCGGAGCTGTACCTGAACCGGGAAAGGCTGGTCGAGACGATCGTCGGCGGGATCGAGATGGGGGCCCGGCTCGGGGCGAAGAACATCTCCCTCAGCGGACTGCTGGTGACGGCGACGGACTACGGCCGCGGTGTCGCGGACGCCATCAAGGACCGTACGGATCTTCCTCCGGTCACCAGCGGCCACGACACCACCTCCGCGGCGGTGCTGCTGAATGTGGAGAACATGCTGGGCATGTCCGGGCGCAGCATGGAGAACGAGGTGATGGGCATCCTCGGGGTCGGTTCGGTGGGCAAGGCGTCCATGCATCTGCTGCTGACGCACCTGCCGCACCCGCGCAAGCTCATCCTGTGCGACCCCTACGCCGCGACGAGCGACAGCCCCAGAGGCCCTGCGGCGGGGCTCCCCAGCCGGCTCAAGAAGGCCGCCGACGAGGTGCGCGACGTGATCGGCTACACGGGCGAGATCCAGATCATCGGCGGGACGTCCACGTTGCCGGAGGAGTTCTACGAGGCGACCGTGATCAGCGCGGACACCAACGCGCCCGACATCGTCGACGTGGCCAGGCTCAGGCCCGGCGCCATGCTGGTCGACGACTCGATTCCGCCCTGCTACGACCGGGACGCCGCGATGGCCAGGATCGAGGAGAAGGGCGACCTGCTATTCGGCCAGGGCGACGTGATCGAGGGCGCCGCGCCGATGCACAAGATATTCGGCTGGCCGCCGATGATGTACGAGCTGGCCGGTGAAGAGGGCGTCAGCTGGTTCGCGGCCAACACCCCTGACGCTTTCAGCACGACGCAGATCACCAGTTCCGTCCTGTCCAACGTGCTCGTCGCACAGGAGGGCATAGGGCCGGTGACGGGGCCGTCCCAGCCGGAGCGGGCCGCTGGGCATCTGGAGGTCCTGCGCCGGAACGGCTACGTGGGCGGGCCCCCGCAGTGCGACGGCATGATGATTCCCGAGGAGTCGATCGCCCGCTTCGTCGAGCAGTTCGGCGGGGTCGGCAAGCAGAACGCCAAGGCGACGTCCTAGGACTCCCATGCAGGAGCCACAGGAGCGGACCGGTCGGGCTCGCGATCTGGGCCGGCGGGCCCACCTCGCGAGCCGGCCGGACCCCCGGAAATGGATTCAGTGTCCGCGTCCGAATCCGGACGCGAGCCTGCGCCTCGTCTGCCTGCCCTACTCCGGTGGCCGGGCGTCCGTCTTCACGTGGCTGGCGGCGGAACTTCCCGGCGACGTCGAGGTGTGCGCCATCGAGTTCCCCGGCCACGGCCGCCGGCTCGGCGAGGCGCCGATGACCCGCCTGCGGCCGCTCGTCGAACAGCTCGCGGACGTCATCGCCGCGCGGATTCGTCCGCCGTTCGTGCTGCTCGGATACAGCGTCGGGGCGCTGATCGCCTTCGAGACCGCACGCGCGTTCGTCCGCCGGGGCGGACCCGGGCCGAACGCGCTGTTCGTCGCCGCGGCCAGAGCCCCGCACCTGCGGTCGCCACGCCCCCCGCTGCACGAGCTGTCCCGAGCCGAGCTGGTCGAGGGGCTCCACCGCCTGGCCGGCCGGCACAACGAACTGCTCGACAACGAGGAACTCGTCGATGTGATGCTGCCCGTGCTCCGCGCGGATCTGGGCCTCGACGAGACCTACGCCCGCGAGCCGGGAAGCCCGCTCGACTGCCCGATCGCGGCCTTCGGGGGCAGCGAGGACTGGACCGTGTCGCGACCCAGTCTGGAGGCGTGGCGCGAGCACACCACCGGCGATTTCTCGGCCACCACTCTGCCCGGTGGCCACTTCTTCCTCGACTCGTCGCGGGGGCTGTTCGCCGAGGCACTGACCGCCGAGATCAAACGCCTTGACGAGATGATCTGAAAGAGGGCTTGCCAGCATGGGGACAGGGCTCGTGACGGCGCCGGACGACTGGCTGACCTCCCTGCGCAAGGGCTTGGAGGAGGACATCAGGCCGCTCGGCGACCGCTACACCGACGACCGGCTGCCGCTCGACATGCTGCCGGAGATCGTGAAGACGCTGCGCGGGCACGGCTATCCGATGGAAGATCCGCCGGACGAGGTGACCTTCGCCCTGGCGAGCGAGGAACTGGCCAGGGTGTTCCCCTCGCTCGAAGGCTGCCTGATGATCTCGTACGCCTGCGCGCGCTACATCATGGCGGCGGGCCCGCCGGACCTGCGGGAACGGGCGGCGCCCGGGCTGCTGCGCGGCGAGCGGATCGGCTGCCTGGCGTCCACCGAGCCGAATCACGGGTCGAACAACGCGGCGGTCGAGACCCGGGCGGTTCCGCGCGGCGACGAGTACGTCATCAACGGGCGGAAACGCTGGATCTCGAACGGCGACATATCCGACTATGCGATTGTCCTGTGCCGAGTCGTCGCGGACAACGGGCAGGAGGAGATCAGGCCGGTCATCGTCGAGCGGGAACGGTCGCCCTACCAGACCAGGGACCTGCCCAAGCTCGGGCTCACGGCCTTCGTGACCTCCGAGATGATCTTCGAGGACTGCCGCGTCCCGCGGGAGAACTGCGTAGGTCCGGCAGGCGCGCTCAAGAATTTGCGGCTTGTCTTCAAGACACTGCAATGGGCGCGCTGCCGGATGGCGGTCGTATCCCTCGGAATCGCCCGGGCGGCGCTGGAGACCTCGGTGGCCTATGCGAGGAAGCGCCGCCAGTTCGGCCGGCTGATCGGGGAATTCCAGCTCATCCAGGACAAGATCTGCACCATGGCCACGGAGATCGATGCCTCGCGCCTCCTCATTCACCGCGCGTTGACCTCGATCGAGGAGAACCGGCGTGCTGACCGGGAGGCGTCCATGGCCAAGGCGTACGCGACCGAGATGGCGGTGCGGGTGACATCGGAGGCGATCCAGATCCACGGCGCCAACGGACTGTCGCCGGACTACCCGCTCGAACGCCATTTCCGGGATGCCCGGGCACTGACGATCGCAGAGGGGACGACTGAAATACACAAACTGGTGGTGGCCCGGTCGATCTTGGGGCTCTCCGCATTCCAGTGAGGGGTACGTCATGGAAGCTTCGTCCGGCCGGGGCCGACCCGCCGAGTTCCTGGATGAAGAAGAATCGCTGCGTGACACCGTCCGCAAGTGGGCGGAGGAGAAGCTCCGGCCACGGGTGGAGCAGATGGACCGCGACGCCCGTATGCCGCGCGACCTGATAGACGAACTCTTCGCCCTCGGTCTCATGGGCATCCAGATCCCGGAGCGCTATGACGGTGGCGGCGGTTCGATCTTCATGAGCGCGCTGACCATCGCCGAGATCGCGCGGGTCGATCCATCGGTGGCGGTCTGTGTCGACGTACAGAATGTGCTGGTCAATACGGCGCTCATCCGCTGGGGCAGTCCCGCGCAGCAGGAGCGGTACCTGCCACGGCTGGCGCGCGACCTCGTCGGTGCTTATGCGCTGACCGAGCCCGAGTCCGGCAGCGATGCCTTCGCCCTGCGATCACGGGCACGCCGCGATGGCACCGACTACGTGCTGGAAGGGCGAAAGGTCTGGACTACCAACGCACGGGAGGCCGGCGTCTTCGTCGTGTTCGCCAACGCCGCGCCCGAGCACGGTGTGTACGGCATCACGGCCTTCCTGGTGCCGCGGGACACACCCGGGCTGGTCGTCGGGCCCAACGAGGGGAAGCTCGGGATCCGGGCGAGTTCCACATGCGAACTCCAATTCGACGGCGTGCGCGTCCCTCAGGACCACAGGCTGGGAGAGGAGGGAGAGGGCTACGACATCGCCATCGACACGCTCAACATCGGCCGCATTGGCATAGGCGCGCAGATGGTGGGTCTGGCCACCGGCGCCCTCGACGCGGCTGTCGCGTACGCCGGACAACGCCGGCAGTTCGGTCAGCCCGTCGCCACCTTCCAGGGCGTGCAGCTTCCCCTTGCGCAGGTGGCGACGGAGATCGAGGCGGCGCGCCTGCTGGTGGACGACGCGGCGCGCCTCGCCGACGGTGGCGGCCACGTTCCCGAGCTCCTGTCGCGGTGCGCGATGGCGAAGTACTTCGCTTCGCAGGTGGCCGGGCGGGCGGCGGCGCAGGCGGTCCAGACCTTCGGAGGCAACGGGTTCAGCAACGCGTATCCCGTTGAGAAGTTCTACCGGGACGCGGTGATCGGCCAGATCTACGAGGGAACATCGAACATCCTGCTGCGTACCATCGCCGGCCAGATTCTCGACACTCGCCGCCCCCGCACCGCGGGAGGAAGCCGATAGTGAGCGTCATCTCGGAAACCGCCTGGACCGGACAGGCCGGCGGGGTTCCCGCGGCCGTCCGGCGGCGCGCCGAATCCGATCCCGAGCAGATCGCGATGACGTTCGTCGACTACTCCACCGAGCCGCAGGGACGGACCCGAGACCTGACCTACGGGGAACTGGACGCGCGGGTCCGCGCCGTCGGCGCCCGGCTGCGGCGGATCACCCGTCCCGGCGCGCGGGCCGCGATCCTCTGCCCGACCGGCGTGGACTTCATCGTCGGGTTCGTCGCCTGCCTCTACTCCGGGGTGATCGCGGTGCCGCTGTCCGCGCCGGCCTCGTACCGCCACAACGACCGGATGGCGCTGGCGATGGACGACTGCGGGTGCGAGGTGGCGATCACGCCGCGGGCGGTCCGCGAAACGGTGGCCGAGATTCCACTGGCCGCACCGGTACGGATCATCTGCCCGGACGAGGCCGAACCCGACCCGGCGGCGCCGTGGGCTCCGGTACGTCCCCAGCCCGGGGCGACGGCCTACCTCCAGTACACGTCCGGCTCGACGAGGCGTCCTGCGGGCGTCCGGGTGACCCACCGGAACATGGCCGCGGCGGCGAGCCAGAGCGTCACCGGTCTGCGCCTCGACGAGCACTCCACGATCGTGAGCTGGAGTCCGTTCTTTCACGACCTGGGGCTTGTCTTCGGGGTGATCCTGCCGCTGGCGATCGGGTTCCCGGCCGTTCACATGACACCCCTTGCGTTCGTGCGGGAGCCACGACGCTGGCTGCGGCTACTGAGTGACTACGCGGCAACGCACATGCTGTGCCCCGACTTCGGGTTCGACATGTGCGTGGATCGGATCCCCGTGAAGGAGCGCGCCGGGCTGGACCTGTCTCGGCTGTTCTACGCCGGCAACGGTGCCGAGCCGGTGCGGGCACGTTCGCTGGCCCGCTTCACCGAAGCCTTCGCGCCGTGTGGTTTCCGGGCTTCCGCCCACACCCCTGTCTACGGCTTGGCGGAAGCGACGTTCATAGTGACCGCCGTCCGTGTGGACCGGGAGCCGCCCGTCTGCTCGTTCGACCGCGCCGAGTTGAACGCCGGCCGGGTCCGGCGGGTCGATGACACAGACACGCGGGGCCTCACCATGGTGGGCTGCGGGAGCCCCGTGGGCCAGGACGTCCGGATCGTGGACGCGGCGACTGGACGGCAGGCGGGACCGGACGACGTCGGCGAGATCTGGGTGCGCGGCGAAAACGTCTGCGCCGGCTACTGGGCACAGGACGAGCGCGCGGAAGAAGTCTTCGACGCGGTTCTCAACGGAGACGAAGGTTGGCTGCGTACAGGGGATCTCGGCTTCGTCTACGGTGATTCGCTGTTCATCGCGGGTCGGCGTAAGGACCTCATCATCATCGACGGGCGCAACCATTATCCGACCGATATCGAGTTGACCGTCGAAGAAGAGGTTCCGGCGGTTAGATCAGGCAACGTCGTCGCGTTCTCGATTGACACCGGCGAGAAAGAGCAGGTCGTGATCGTCGCAGAGATACGGCGGGACGAGAACGCGGATCTCGGCAGGCTGCGAGCCATGGTACGCCGAGCTGTAGCAGCGCACCACGACGTGTATGTCCACGAGGTGGTCTTCCTGCGCCACGGCACCATGCCGAAGACGTCAAGCGGAAAACTGCAACGCCGCAACTGCCGCGACCGGTACCAGCGGGGCACATTGATCGCCGCCGGTGATGGTTCTGGTTCGCCGGAGGGCACCGGGTAACGGGACACGGAAAGGGAGCCAAGGTGAACGAGGAGCTCAAGCGGATTCTGGTGGACGAGCTCAAGCTGGAGGAAGCGGCCTTGCGTCCCGAAATCAGCTTGGAGAACGCGGGCTTCGACTCGCTCACGATAGTAGAGCTGTCCATGAGCCTGTTCGAGCGGTTCGGTCTGGCGATCAGCGAGGAGGATCTCCAGTCCGCTGCCAGCGTCGGCGAGATCGACCGAATGGTCGAGCAGCGGCGCAACAACGGCTGAGCTCATCGGTAAGCACGAGGACGGCCTCCCGTTCCGGGACGGGAGGCCATCAGCCGCCGTGGGTCAGGTCACTCGGGCCGCAGCAGGAAGAACCTGCCCTGCCAAAGCCGGTACAGCTCGCCCCTGATGTCCGCGTCGAGGCCGCCCACCGCCTCCGCGAGCGATGCCAGGGAGCGCACCCCGTCCGCGGCCTCCAGGACGGCGAAGGCGTCGGCGGACATCTCCGTTCCAGCGCCGAACGGAACGTCCATGAAGATTTCGTAGACCACGTCCCGCGTCCGGGAGACCGTGTTCCTGACTCGCTTGACGAGCCGGGCCACCGGCCGGAACTCGGGAATCAGGTTGTCGAACGCGGGCTCCCGGTCCCGCCGCCGGCAGACCAGGAAGTCTTCGACGACCAGGACGTCGATTCCGGTGGTCAGGAAGCAGGTCAGCGCGTCGCGCACGTCCTGCACGATCGGCTCGGCATTGTTGTTGAACGAGGTGTTGAGCAGCACCGGCGTCCCGGTCAGCTCGCCGAACACGCGGACCAGGCGGTGGAACCGGGGGTTGGCGTCCGGGTCGACGATCTGCAGCCGTGCGCTGCCGTCGATGTGGGTGACCGCCCCGAGTTCCGCCCGCCGGCTCTCGCGCACGTCCACCACGAAGGACATGAATTCGTAGTTGGCCTTCGTCTGTGCCGGTATGTCGAAGTATTCCGCCGCCGCCTCTTGGGTCACCACTGGGGCGAAGGGGCGATAGGCCTCGCGCTTCTTCACCATGGAGTTGATTCGCTGCTTGTTCTCGGCCGGCCGCGGGTCGGCGAGAATGCTGCGGTTGCCAAGCGCCCGGGGCCCGTACTCGGAGCGTCCCTGTGCCCAGCCCAGTACGGATCCGCCGGCGAGCAGCCGCGCGCTCTCCGCGACGATGTCCGCGGGCTGTGAGTACTCGACGAGCCCGCCCCAGGCCGCCAGCTGCTTCTCGATCTCGCTGGCGGTACCGAGCCCGGGACCCACACTGGCGGACCGCAGGCGCGGCTGCGGCCGGGACGGCCCGAGCAGGTGGGCGGCCCCGAGCGCGGCGCCCTCGGCCGCGCCGGCGTCATGCGATACGGGATGGACGAAGATCTCCTCGAACCTTCCCGACCGGAGCAGCAGGCCGTTGAGGCTGCTGTTGTGCGCGACCCCGCCCACGAAGCACAGGCGGGCCAGCCCGGTGTGTTCCGCCCAGTGGCACATCACGTGCATCGCGAGTTCCTCCAGGGCGTGCTGGAGGCCGGCGGCGAAATCACGGTGCTGCCGGGTGAACTCCTGGCCTTCTCGGCGCGGCAGGAAGCCGTTCAGCAGGAAGGTGTTGGGATCCGTGCGCAGGTCGAAATCGCCGCCGTCCCGCAGCGTGTACATCGAGCTGAAGAGGTCGCGGTAGGTGGCGGGGTCGCCGTACGGCGCCAGGCCCATGACCTTGTACTCGTCACCGAGCCGGTAACCGAGCAGCTTGATGTGATTTTCGTAGAATCTCCCGAGCGACTGCTCAAGGTTGTAGGTCGCGAGCCTTTCGAGCCGCTCGTTCTGCCCTCGGAATATCGTGGTCGAGTGCAGTTCCCCGCGAAAGTCCATGACCACGACCAGTGCCTCTTTCATGCCCGACCTGATGAAGGAGGACAAGGCGTGGCAGACGTGATGCTCGCTGTACAGGAGCCGGTCGGACGGCACTTCGATGCCGAGCTCGCCCGACAGGTGGCCGGTGATGAGCTCGCGAGAGCTGCGCAGCGGAAGCCGCGGGTTCTCGGCATACACATTGCCGAGTGCGATGTCCAGGAAGTCTTCCCGTACGTAGTGTCCCACGGCATCGACCTGGGACGGCTTGACCCCTGCGGTGGCAAGGCACGCGCGAATCGCATTTATCGGGAATTTGGTCGTCTTCTTGACCCGGTTGAGTCGTTCCTCTTCGACGGCGGCCACCAGCTCGCCATCCCTGATCAGGCATGCCGCGGCGTCATGGGCGTATCCGTAGCCCAGGTTGGGCGCCAGCTCGATGTCTGGGGGAGAAAAGTGCCCGGCCAGGCCCAGTACGAGCATGTGGAGCTCCTATTTTTCCTTGAAGGTGTCCATCGTCGAGGGGCGTAGGACGGTAGTCGCGATAGTGAACCCACGAATAACGTTCCGAGACCACGCCGGTGCGGGCAAGCCCCAGGGGTGCGGACGATCTACCGCACAAAAGTGCGGACAATGACGCGCCGGCGTTAACCCCGGCTGGTGGGCGGTGGGGCTGTTCGCCGTTGCGGTGCCACCCGGCTCCCACCGCCTTCCGCCTTGTTGCTGCGGGGATCTCCGCACGGGCGGAGCCGTGATTTTGTCAGAATCTCTGGGCCGGCGCCCGGTCGTCGCGGAGCATTTGGGTGACAAAGTGGACGCGGCTCGGTGAGTTCACCTTGTTGAGCACGGCCGAGACGTGTCGCTTGGCGCTGTGCACGGAGATCCCCAGCTTGCTGGCGATCTGCTGATTACTGAGTCCTTCCAGGAGCAGGGAAATGACATCGCGCTCGCGGGGGCTGAAATAGGGCTGGTGCGGCGATGGTGAAAACTCACTCGACCGGGCGCGCTCAAGGAGGTAGCTCGCGATCGGCGCGGGTATGGGCAGCTCCCCGCGCATCAGGGCCTGCAGCGTGACGTCCAGCGTCGTCTCCGTGATGTCGCGCACCATGAGGTAGCCGTCGGCGTGCGTCCTCGCGGCCATGGCGAGGTGCTCGGGATCGGCTCTGGTGACCAATTCCAGTATGCGGCTCGCCGGGAATGCGGTCCGGACATGGGTGGAGATATCGTCGGGAGCGCAACAGCTGACGATGATGACGTCGGGGTTCCATTCGCCGCCGTATGCCTTACTTGCCATGAGTAGCAGTTCTTCCATGCTGCGATGGCATTCGATCCTGCCGATCCGGTCGAGTTGTCGCAGCATGGCCTCCAGTCCGCGGCGAAGGACTTCCAGCGACTCAAGTACGGCGACATCCATCCCCGTGTCTCTCCTGACCTCCGTCACCCACCGGACGTAACTAGATTAGTCGCGATGGAACTGGAATGAAAGAGGCATTTGCGCCGCTCTGGCGCGGCGGTGTGAAGCGGGTGGCTCAGGTGGTGGAAGTGTGACTTTGGGTTGCGGGTGACCACACTTTGGTGCGCTCCATGGTCCGCACTTTCGAGTGGTAAATCGTTCACACTTTTGAGGTTGAACGGCGCGCCCATGCATATATTGACATCATCTTCGGGGTGTCCGACGCTATTGTCATGTCGAATTCCATGCCGATTGAAGTTCCAGTCCTGGACATTGATCCGTTCGCCGAGGATTTTCGACGTGACCCCGACACGTTCCATGAGCGGCTTCGGAAGGCCGGCCCGGTGGTCTTCCTGGAGCGTTACCGCGCGTGGGCGGTGGCCCGGTACGCCGAGGTGCACGAGGTGCTGCGGGACCATGAAAGGTTCTGTTCGGCCGCGGGGGTCGGGCTCGCCAACTTCTGGAACGAGGAGCCGTGGCGGCCCCCGAGCCTGCTGGTGGAAGCGGATCCGCCGGCGCACGCCCGGCCGCGGCGGATCACCGCGCGGGCGCTGTCGCCACGGGCGATCGAGCGTTTCCGGCCGGAGTTCGAGCGACACGCCGAGGAGGCGGTGACCGCGGTCGTGGCGCGCGGGCGGTTCGACGGGGTCACCGATTTGGTGCAGGCGTATCTGGTGCGGGCGTTCCCGGAGGCGTTCGGGCTGGACCCGGGGGAGGGGGAGAAGCTGCTCCGGTACGGGGACATGGCGTTCAACCTGTTCGGCCCGCGTAATCGGCTCTCCGAGGAGGCGATGGCCGCGGGCATGCCGCTGCACGAGTGGTTCATCGAGCAGTGCGGGCGCGGTTCGCTGGCCGCCGGCGGGCTGGGCGCGGCCGTGTACGCCGCCGTCGACCGCGGTGAGGCCACCGAGGAGGAGGCGGGTCTGCTGGTGCGCTCGCTGGTGATGGCGGGCCTTGATTCCACCATGGACGCCATCGCCTGGACGCTGTACTTGCTCGCCACCTGTCCCGGGGAATGGGCGGCGTTGCACGACGACCCGGCACTGGCCCGTCCGGCCTTCGAGGAAGCCCTGCGGTACTACTCTCCCGTCCAGCATTTCTTCCGCACCACCACCCGCGAAGTGCGGCTGGCCGGCACGGTGATCCCGGCCAAGGAGAAGGTCCTCTGCTTTATCGGCGCCGCCAACCGCGACCCTCGCGAATGGGGCGACCCCGACCGCTTCGACATTCGGCGCAGGGCCGTGAACCATCTGGCGTTCGGGTCGGGCATCCACGCCTGCGTCGGCGCGGCGATCGCCCGGCTTGAGGCGGAGATCCTGCTCAACGCGCTGGCCCGGCAGGCTCGCACCCTCGAACTGGCCGGCCCGCTACGCCCACGCCCCCACAACATCCTCAGATCCCTGGCCGAGCTGCCCCTGCGGGTCCGTGCCGCGTGACGTGCCGGTCAACGGTCGACGATGACGACCTCGTACTCGTCGGCGGTCGGCCGGACGCCCGTGTCGGCCTTGGCGTTGATGACGGCCAGCCGGTCGCCGAAGGGGACGGCGGTCGTCGGAAACTGGAAGGCGTCGTGGGTGATGACGCTTTCGACCGTCCCGGACATCAGGTCGTGGCTCAGCCGGATCCGTGACACCTGGTTGGACCAGTTCTGCACCACCCATAGCCGCCGGCCTTCCAGCACCAGGCCGTCCGCGTTGGGCACGTCGAGACCTTCGATCATCCGGCTGGCACCGGTCGCCGGGTCGACGGTGTAGAGCCTGCCGTTGGCCGTGTGCGACATGATCAATGGCTCTCCGGCGTCGGGTGCGGCGATCCCGTTCAGATTGAACTCGCCGCTGAGGTCGGCCGCCGGGCCGGTGACCGGCAAGGGCCTGGCCGGCCCGAGTTCCCCGGCCGGGCTGATCGGCACGAAATACAGGACGGCGCTCGACGTGTCACTGAAGTAGGCACCCCGCCGGGTGACGAAGACCTTGTTGACCACCGTCGTTTTCAGATCACCGATCGTGCCGAGCTGGTAGGTGGCGACGGTCGCGCCGGTCTGGATGTCGTACACGTACGCCCAGCCGAGAGCACCGCCGACGAACAGCCACCCGTGCCGGAGATCGGCGTACAGGCCCATGGACATCCGGCCTTCCGGGGCCTCGATGAACAGCTCGGCGGTTCCGCGCTTGAGGTCTCCCCGGAAGATGTGGCCAAGGTACAGATCGCCGCAGTAGAAGGTGTCGCCCGCCCCCTTGGCGATGCCTTGGGCAGACGTGGCTCCGGGGAGCACGATGACATCGGTGGTCGGTGCCGCGGCCGCGGGGCCGTCCGTCATCGGTACCTCCGGCTCGTTCCGCAGTGGCATCAAGATCGCGACGTTTCCCGCCGAGATCGCCGTCAGGCCGATGTTCACGACACATGCCCAGCGTGGACAAGCCCTGGGGGTGCGGACGATGTACCGCGCGAAAGTGCGCACCATGGCGCGCGTAGCTCCGCTCTTATGGAGCTCAACGTGGAGCGGAGCGCTGCTTACGATGCCTCCATGTCGACCCCCAGGCAGCCTGCGCCAAGCCCGTCATCCCCTACGCGGCCCCAGGCCGCGACGATCGTGATGGAAGCATCAAACGACCCCGGCTGGGGCATGTTCGTCTGGCTCCTCCTGACCGTCGGCGCCCGGCGCGGTGAGTTGTGCGCCCTGCGCTGGGATGATGTCGACTTCGAGACCGGTGTGCTCACCGTCCGGCAGCGTCGCATCGAGCTCGACGCACAGACGATCACTCTGCTGCGCGCATATCTGGGCCATTGCGCCGCACAAGCCGCCATGCTCGGCATCGAGCGGCGCCCCGACGCCTACGTTTTCTCGCCCGCGCCGGACGGCGGAACCGCGCCGGAGCCCGCCATGGCCACGGAGCGTTACGCTCGGATGTGCGCGAACCTCGGCTGGAACATGCACCTTGACCGGCTACCGCACTACTCCGCGACCGAGCTCATCGCCGCCGGCGTCGACGTGCGCACCTTCAACTGGCGGCTGCAGCGCGGGCTTTCGCGTATCCAGCGGCGGCCGAGGGCATGACCTGCGCCAAGAGCCCTATTGGCGGGACGGCGAGACCCCGGCCTGGCCCGCGGGCTGGGCGCCGGCCTTCTGCGGCTTCATGGACGGCGCGAGGACCAGCGAGACCACCGCGGCCACGGCGGCGACCGCGGCGAACAACGTGTAGGCGTTGGTGAACCCATCGATCGAGGGCGTGCTGGTGAGACCCGCGGCGGCGACGGTGGAGCCCACCGCGACGAAGATGGCGGCACCGGTCGGATTACAGGTGTAGACGATGGCCGACACCAACCCGGCCTCGTGCTGAGCGACGCCGGCGAGGGCGGTGGTGGTCGCGGTGACGAACACCGCGGCGGCGCCCAGCGAGAACACGACGACGCCGGGAAGAGCCCAGGCGTAGACGTTGCCGTGCGCCGGCAGCATTCCGATGAGAAGCCCGTTGCCGATGGCGACCAGGGACAGGGCGGCGAAGGCGACGTGGCGGGTGCCGGCGGTGCCGACCAGGCGGCCGCCCGTGATGGCACCGACCACGGTGGCCAGGGCTGCGGGCAGGAAGAACAGGCCGTTCTCCAGCGCGCTGTAGCCGCGAAGGTGCTGCAGGTACTGCGAAGTGATGAACAGGTCCCCGCCGGCCACGCCGGCCGCCATGAGCATGAGGAACGTGCCGGTCGCGACCGGACGGCGCGCCAGCATCCCCGGGCGTATCAGGGGGTTCCGCACGATGCGTTCGGCGGCCGTGAACACCCCGTACAAGACGATGGCGACCGTGATGGGCACCAGCGTGCCGGGATCCGCCCAGCCGTGGTTACCGGCGTTGATCATGCCGTAGATGAGCGAGCCGGTGGCGGCGGTGACGGTCACCGCTCCCAGCACGTCGACGTGCCGGTCGGCGCCCTCGATCCGGCGCTCTGGCACCAGTGCCCGGATGGCGCCCAGCAGGGCGACGCCGATCGGGATGTTGATGAAGAAGACCCAGCGCCAGCCGGGGCCGCTGGTGAGGAGACCACCGACGAGCAGCCCGGTGGCGAAGCCGATGCCGCCGAGGGAGGACCATACGCCCAGCGCCTTGTTGCGTTCGGCGCCGGTGAACAGGCCGGTGACGGCGCGCAGCGCGGCAGGGGACATCATCGCCGCCCCGACGCCCTGGCAGATACGGCCGATGATCAGCAGGTTCTCGTCCTGCGCCAGGCCGCTGGCCAGCGAGGCGAGGGTGAAGACCACCAGGCCGGTCAGGAGGATGGAACGCGCGCCGAAGATGTCGGCGAGCCGGCCGCCGAGCAGCAGCAGCCCGCCGAGGAACAGCACGTAGATGCTGACCGACCAGGTGAAGGCCACACGACTCAGGCCCAGGTCGGCGCTGAGGTCGGGCAGGGCCACGTTGATCACGGTGGTGTCCAGCATCAGCATGAACTGCGCCATGCATATCGCCGCGAGCGCCTTCCAGCGGCGAGGGTTCGCGGCCTCATACGAGTCATGCATCACAGGGCTCCTGACGGTCGACGATGTGCTTCACGACATGCGCGGCGTCGGGGCCGACCCCGGCGAACACCGACGACCCCGCAGAGTGCAGCCAGGGCAGCCCGACCGCGTAGAGCCCGGGGTGGGTGGTGACGCCCCTGGTGTGCTGCGGGTACCCCCACTCGTCGAACACCGGCAGATCCACCCAGCCGAAGTCGAGCCGGTAGCCGGTCGCCCACACCACGGAACCGATTCCGGCGGCGGCGAGGTCGAGTTCCGTGCTGGTGGCCGGGGCGGGCGAGTCGCCGGGTGGGGGACGGTCGTCGGTCGCCGCGTCGATCCCGGCCGCCGCGATGTAGGCCTCGAACAGCCGCCGCTGCGTCTTGTCGAACTGGGTCTCGATGAACACCAGCCGGTCGGCGAGGTCGTCGCTGAAACGCACCGTCGTGCCGTCCGCCGACTCCAGCCGGCCGTACAGGCGGATGCCCTCCCGGGCGAGCCGCCGCAGGTCGATGCTGTGGCCGCCGCCCTGGCCGGACACGATCGGGTTGGGGGCGAACCGTGCGGCCGGCGACGGGAGCTTCATCTCCACGCCCACCTCCGGGCCGTGCCGATACACCTTCAGCAGCCACCAGCCGAGGTCGCGGCCCCGGTAACGGCGGGGAGCGGCGGGGACCTTCGAGACCGCCAGGTGGACCTCGCGGCCCGCCCGGTGCAGCTCCTCTGCGATCTGCACGCCGGACTGCCCGGAGCCGACCACGAGCACGGCCCCGTCGGCCAGCTGCCCGGGCCTGCGGTAGTCGTTGGAGTGCAGTTGCTGGATATCACCGGAGATCTTTCCGGCCGCGGCCGGGATCTTCGGCCGCGGGTACGGTCCGGTCGCCAGCACGACGTTGCGCGCCCGGAAGGTCGTACCGTCGGCGTGCGCCACGAGGCCCTCGTCCGTGGCGGCCAGCCGGGTCACGTTGGTGCCGAACCGGACCGGGGCGCCGATGACGGACGCGTACTGCGACAGATGCTTCACCACGTCGTCGCGCGCCATGAAGCCGTCCGGGTCGTCGCCGTCGTACGGCATCCCCGGCAGCAGGAGCGTGAAGTTCGGGAGGACCAGGCAGAATTCGTCCCATCGATCGAGCCAGCCCCCGCCGAGCCGGTCCCGCCGATCCACGACGAGGTGGTCCACTCCCGCCTCGGTCAGGTGGTGGCTCGTGGCCAGCCCCGCCTGGCCGCCCCCGATCACCAGCGTGTCGATCCGCTCTACCGCCCCGCTGTCCATCATGATCGACTCCTCCCGCCTTCCGTTGCGCGTTTCGTCATCGTCCTCATGGCGTTCGTCGTCGCGGCCGTCAGCCGGTGGCGCGCCGTACCGCGCGCAGGACGGCGTCGGTGAGCGTGATCTGCTGTCCGTCCGGGTCGGTGGCCGGGCGCTCCGGGGCCGAGGCGGTGACGTCCCACTCGGACGGGTCCAGCACGGCGGCGATCTCTTCGGCCGTGAACATCAGGTGGGGGAGGCGCGGGCGCCGCAGCGTCGGGACCTCCAGGTCGGCCGGGTGGTGGCCGACGATGAGAAGCGTCCCGCCCGGGCGGACGGCCGCGGCCAGCCGGCGGATCAGCGCATCGCGCGCGGGCCGGGGCAGTTGCAGGTACTGCGCCGACACCAGGTCGAACTGCGCTGGTACGGGATCCCATGCCGTGACGTCGGCCTGCCGCCACGTGATGTCCACGCCGATCTCGGCGGCGTGCCGGGCGGCTCGGTCCAGCGCGGCCTGGGAAACGTCGACGCCGGTGACCGTCCATCCGCGCGAGGCGAGCCAGACCGAGTCGGCGCCTTCGCCGCTGCCGACGTCCAGTGCCGTGCCGGTCGGGAGGCCGGTGGCTGTGGCGACCACCTGCGGATTGGGTTTGCCGCTCCAGGCCCGTTTCCCCGACGCGTACTGCTCCTCCCAGTAGTCCTGCGACAGCACGCGGAGGGTGAGCTTCGTGTCCTCGGCGATGAGGTCGGCGTTGATCGCGGCGGCCGCCGATGCCCCGCCGGTGGCCGAGCTCATCACCTGCGCCATGACGTCGGTGACGTTGCCGGCGACCCATACGCCGGGCACCTCCGTCAGCCCTGCCGGGTCGGCCGCGATCGACTCGCCGACGCCCATCGGGTGTGCGGTCGGTTTGAGACCGAGGCCCGTGAGCACCGCCGAGTTGGCCACCAGCCGCGGCGCGACGGTCACCGCCGAGCAGGCCACGACCGTCCCGTCGGCCAGCCGCAGGCCGGTGATCCGGTCATCGGCCACCTCCAGCGACTCCACGGGCCCGGTGACCACGCGGATGCCCCAGGCGCTCAGCTGGGCCACCTGCTGTTCGGTCAGCGCCGGCGCGGTGTGCTGGAAGAAGGTCACCTCCGGTGTCAGCTGCTGGAACATCAGGGCCTGGCGCACGGCCCACTCGGTGTGAGTGGCGAGGACGCCGACGGACCGGTCGCGCAGCTCCCAGCCATGGCAGTGCGGGCAGTGCACCACGTCGCGTCCCCAGCGCTCCGCCATCCCCGGGATGCCGGGCAGCTCGTCGGTGAGGCCGGTGGTCACCAGCAACCGCCGCGCCGTGATGATCTGGCCGTCGTCGAGGGTCACCTCGAACCCACGGTCGGTACGGCGCGCCGCGACGGCCGTGGTACGCAGCATGAGCCCGCCGTAGTGCTTGACCTCCGCACGCCCGATCTCGACGAGCTCGAACGGGCTGATCCCGTCGCGGGAGAGGAACCCATGCACGGCGTCGGTGGGCGCGTTGCGCGGCGGCCCCGCGTCGACCACGACCACCGAACGCCGAGCCCGGCACAGCGACACTGCCCCGCTCAGCCCGGCGGCACCGCCGCCGAGCACCGCGACATCGAATTTCTGCGTCATGGAAACCACGATCGGTTCCCGTGAGCGGGAGGGGCCACAAAACTTGCGGGAATGGCAAACACGGGGCGGCCGTGGCCGGTCAGAGCTTCGGACCCGAACGTCACGACGCGGGGGACCGGGAGGGCCAGGGCGCTCGCGGCCGCCACGAGGACGCCGCCCGCCACCAGGGGGTGGTCCCGCCCAGAACCGCCACACCGGGCCGACCGGCGCGGCGTATGGGACGGCGACACATTCGTCGGCGGGGCCTTCGGCGCCGACTCGCAGTTCAACCTGCGCAGCGGGGCGGCGAAGGCCGTTGTCGCCGACCTGGTGCGGCGCTTCGGCGAGTGCGGGGTGTCGCAGTCGACGTCCGGCGTTCCGGTCACCGCGCCAGGCTGCCCCAGCCGGCGTGCGCCTCCCGCCGGACACGTCCCGGCGGCGGTGCCTCGAACTGAGGCTGGTAATAGTTCGCGAGAAGCACGACACATGGTTGTCGAACTTGTCGTCGAAGAAGCCCCCCGGCAACTCCGGTGCGAGCGCGAACAAACGCATGATGTCGGTTGACGGCCGTGCTATCGCGGCCATTCGCTCATACTATGTCGCGGTGAATCCGGTGGGTTCTTCCAGTCATATATCGGCGACTTTCCAGGTGGACGGATAGTCGCCGAGTTCGCGCGTTCCGCCTCACTCAAACCGCCCGTCGTGTGTGCCCCGAAGGCGTCGTGCAGACCCATGCGGCGGAGTCCTGACACGCCGGCCCTGTTCGCCCTGCGTGCCTGCTCAGCTTTGGAGGCCCTGAATAATTCACGGCTTGTCTGAAACATTCTTCCGCGAACTCGCGTGGCCCCCCGTGACCCACGGCGGTGAAAAATCCGGGGTTTCGCACGCCCTCCCGATCGCCGCGGCCAACGCGGCCCGCCCGGGCGGGTCGTCCCGCGGGGACAGGCCGATGACCGGCACGAACTCATCGGATGCGACGACACCGGCTCGTCCCGCGACGCAGTCTCCTCCCGGCCGGCGGCCCGGTGAGGCCGCGCGTGCGGCCGCTCACCCATGGGGGCCTCTCGGTGGCGCTGACATTCCATCTGGTATAACGAGAGTCCCGGAGGGGGTTTCGGGCTTGGACGCAATTAATCCGGCGCCCCCGGACCCTGTTTCCAAATGGCGAATTTCGGGTGGCGAAAACAGCTCGACCGCAATAACGGAAAGTGACGAAGCCGGACACGCTGAGGAATCGTCGCCGGTTGCCGCGAACGCGATGTAGATCGCTCTTGACACGGGTGATTACGAAAGTGCACGATCGAGTTCAGGAGGGCAAGGTACGGGAGGGGGATCCAGTGGATGTCGCCGTGGTCGAACCGCGTGAACTCATCCGCAGTGGCCTGGCAGCGATACTCGAACGGCTCGGTGGGATTCAAGATCTCGAATGTCACTGCGACCTGGACGAGCTGCTCGTCTCGCCGAAGGTGCGCGGCGGCGAGTGGCAACCCGACATCTGCATCGTCGGCTCTGACGCCGACGTCGCCCGGCATTTGCGGAGCAGGTTCCCCTCCTGCCGCCTTCTGGGCCTGGTCGCCAGCGCGGAACCGGAGGACCTGGAGCGGGCCGCCAGGACGAACGCCGACGGCTACCTCATGCTGCACGACACCACGGCGACGACGCTTGTTGGCACGCTCCACGCCGTGATGTCCGGCGAGCTGCCGATGCCGCTGCAGGTCGGCAACTACCTGCTCGAACGCGTCAGGACGACCGAGGCGCCGCCGCCGCGCGTCCAGCCCTACTTCAGCCCGCGCGAGCACGACGTCATCGCCCTGCTCCTGGAGGGGCTCAGCAACCGGCAGATCTCGGTCCGGCTGGGGATCTCCCTGCACAGCGCGAAACGGCATGTCTCGGCCATCCTGCACAAGGTGAACTCGCCCAGCCGCGCGCATTTCGTCGCCCAGATGCTCCGCGACGGCTGACCGGGCTCGTATCAGCCGCCGGAACCGGCGGCGGTCTGCTTGACGCCGATGACGCAGACCACGGGCGGGTCGAGCGGGAGCGTGTCGGACCTGATGCCGGTGAGCCCGGCCTGTTCGAGCATCTCCATCCGCTCGCAGGCGGCGAGGACGGGGTCGCGCGTGCCATCCGCGCCGCGCGGTTGCGTGGCGATGGCGATGCGTCCGCCCGGTGCCAGCAGCCGCCCCAGTTCCGTGAGCCGTTCGGCCGGTGACGTCCAGAACCCCATGGAGTTGACGGCGTACACGGCGTCGAAGGGGCCCTCGAAGCCGGAGGGCAGCGCCTCGACCGACGCCTGAGCGAGCGTGATCCGGCCGGACCGGACGGCGGCGGCATTGCGCCGGGACGCGTGCCGGAGCATCACCTCGGAGCGGTCGATGCCGTAGACGTGCCCGGTGGATCCCACCCGGCGCGCCGTCTCGGCGATGGCCACGCCCGGCCCGAATCCGACTTCGAGGATCCGCTGCCCCGGCTGAACGTCCAGCAGGGAGACGACCCACCGATTGCGCTCGACGTTGGAGCCGCGGTGCGCCATCACCCAGCCTGCGATGCTCCCGACCGCCCCCCGCGGGTGGCCGAACTGGCGCACAATGGCCAGTTTCACGTTCTCCTTCACATTCACTGGGGCCATCTCCCTCCGGCGGACGCTCCGTCCTGCCGCGGACTCGTGGCACCAGGTTCGCTGGCACCGCCCCACGCGGACAGGCCGCGAGAGCGCGGACGATCGACCGCCCGAAAGTGCGCCGCGAGACCGTCCGCTCCGAGGCGGCCGCAGGGCGGTGATCGGCGCCGGTGCGGGGATCGTGCGGTGCTGGCGGCGATCATCTTCATGGCGACCACCGGCTGCACCTGGCCGCGGATGCCGCCGGTGTTCGGGCCGCCGGGCCCTACCGCGCACCGGCGTTTCACCGAGTGGACGGCCGCGCGGGTGTGGGCCAAGCCGCACCGCCTGGTGCTGGACGAGCTGGACGCGCGGTGAGCTGGACTGGTCGTGCCGCGCGATCGACTCGGTCGGCGTCACGTGCGACTCATGCACCCAGGCTCATGTGGAGGGGCCGGCTTCTTCCAGGTGAACCCGCTTGTCGTTACCCCAGGATCGACCTCGCGGACGTCGACGGGCAGCCCCGTGTCGAAGCGGGCGACCGATCGGGAGTGGTCCAGGGCCTGGCGGACGAGAGGGAAACCCATCTCCTGGGTGTCTTGCATGAGCTGGGGTGTGGCGATGATGTAGTCGACCTCGCGCCAGTCGTTGTGGAAGACCTGCCTGACGGCGGGGTCCAACTCGGCCTTCCAGTAGTAGTGGGCCTGGGGGAAAGGCCGCTGTACGGGGTCGTGCGGGTCGTGGAGGTAGGAGTACATGTACATGTCAATGATGATCTTGTTGTCCGGTGGGATGTGCGTCTTGACCCAGTCGACGGCCGCCTGCTGCCCATCTGCGGGTTGAGCGTGCCACCATTCCCGTTTCCCCGGCCGGGCGATCTGGAGGACGAGCGCCCTGCGCAACCGAGTGCCACGACCGAGCGCAGGACCGCCGTGACCGGGCCTTTCTGGCGGGGCACCCGGTCTCCCGCCGCTCTGGCAGCCCGCCAGGTGACCGCCGCGAGGGCGAGGGCGAGGAAGGGCAGCAGCGGGACGAGGTAGAAGCCGAGGGTCAGCCCGCCCCTGCCCAGGAAGAGCCAGAACGAGAAGATCAGCCACCCCAGCATGGACAGTCCAGGGTCCCGGCGGACAAGGACGACGCAGGCAAGGGCTGCGGCTGTGCCGCCCATAACGACGACGGGGTCTTCCGACGCCCAGTGGATGGCGTTCTGCCAGAACCCGCTGCCGAAGTCCGCGATGCCGCCGTCGGTGCTCCGGCTGGCCTGCCACTGCAGGCCGCACAGCAAGCTGACATGGGGACGGCGTCCGCCCAGCAGCTCCCCGTAGGGGAACAGCTCTCCGCGCAGCAGGGCCATCAGCGGATATAGGGAGATCAGAGACAGGCACAGGGTCAGCCACGTCCAGAAGGACAGCCACCGAGCATGGGGGGCGGCCCGCCGGGCGGTCAGGACCGCCAGCGCAGGAAGGACGGTTACGGCGATCTCCTTGGACCAGACGGCCACCGCGAGCGCCACGGCGCTCAGCCAGACCCGGCTGAGCCGCAGAGGCATGGAGAGCAGCAGAAGGAAGGCGGCCAGCATCCAGAAGGCCGCGATGTTGTCCAGCAGCACACGGCGGTGGAACTCGATGCCGTAGGGGGACAGACCGAAGACCAGGGCTGCGAGCAGGCCGGCCCCCAGGCTGCCGGTAAGCCTGCGGCCGGTGGCGACGACGAGGAGGGTCGACCCCGCGTGCAGGGCGAGCATGAAGATCCGGCCCGACGCGATCCCATGGCCGAACAGGCCGTCCGCCCCGCCGGTGAGCACCTGCCATCCAGCGATCTGGAGCCATCCACCCGGGGGATGGTCATAGAAGTAGGTGTAGGGGCTCAGGCGCCCCTGGGCGAACACGGCCCAGCCCTGGGAAACGTAGGTCCCCTCGTCGTTCTCAAGGTACGGGTAGTGCAGAGCGTTGTAGCCCAGCACCGCGACATTGAGTACGACCACGGCCGTGACGGCGGTGATTTGCAGTGGCGCCGTACGGCCGCGCCGCTGGGGGGAACCCGTCGGCCGTCGTGGGATCAGGTCGGTGCCGCCAGACGAGGGAACGGTGGTCATGCGTCGCTCTCCAAGCGGGGAGAGGCGGCCGAGGGGAGGCTGGGTATGGGAACGTCGGCCGGTCCTTCCACAGCGGGACCGGGGGCCTGGCACACGGGCACGGTCTGCGAACGGTGGGCTCCCACGTGTTCGGTCTTCTCCCAGTCCGTCCGCCGGTAAAGGTGGCGGGCCACTGCCCGTACAGCGGCGGCACCCAGCAGGAACTGGTAGAGCAGATGGGTGAGGGGGAATCGGCAAAGGGTGGTCGCGGGCAGCTTGAGCCCGAAGTCCCGGGCGAACATGCGCGCTCCCACCATGTGCGTCACCATCTGCAATAGAAGCCCGTACAGCGGCGCGAAGGACAGCAGCGCGACATAGACGGGCGGTCTGTGGAGGAAGGGGCCGCCGAAGAAGGGGCCCACGATGGCCAGTGGCAGGGTGCACATCACGGCCGCGTCGATCAGCGGCTGGGCGAAGGTGAACAGCGCGAGGGCGCGGCGCCGCCACCCGGGGACCCGCCGCCAGTCCGCCTTCCCCAGCACCTGGAGGAATCCCTGATGCCACCGGGTGCGCTGTCTGACAAGGGCGCCCACGGTGACCGGTGTCTCTTCCCGAGTGGCCCACTCCTGGTCGTACGCGACGCGGATGGGAACGCCGAGGGCACTGATGCGCATGCCGATGTCGGCGTCCTCGGTGAGGCATCTGTCGTCCCAGCCCCCCACGCGCTCCACGAGGCCACGCCGCAGGAAGATGGTGTTCCCCCCAAGCGGGATCATTCCCACTCCGGCGTGGAAGTGAAGCCGGCTCTTGTACCAGAAGTAGTACTCAAGGCAGTTGTGAATGGAGAACCAGCGGTCCAGCATATTGACCAGTTGGACTCCTCCCTGGACGACGGGGACCTGCTCGTCGAGCATCACCGTGTTGACGACATTGAAGATGTCGGGATGGATGTCGTCCTCGGCGTCAAAGACACATACCACCTCATTTTCTGATACGGCCAGACCCACATTGAGACCGCGCGGCTTGTTCACCGGAGTCCCGCCGAACGTCTCAACGGATACGTTCACCAGCTCGCAGCCGGCCGTCGCGGCGCGGGCGGCGTCGATGGTGGACTCGTCGTCCGCGTGGCAGATCACCCGGACCTCCAGAAGGCCGCTCGGATAGCGGACCGCCGCCACCTTCCGCACCGTCTCGGCGATCACCGCCTCCTCATCCCGCGCGGGCAGCAGGACCGTGAAACCCAGCTCGGGCGCACGAAAACACCTCGGCCCCCGTGTAGCCGCCATCCGCTCGGGATGGTTCCACGTGTACGTCATCAGCCACAGGGTGAGCAGGACATGGCCCAGCAACCCCAGGGCGACCGCCGCCACAAGCGCCTCGATCATCCGCGTCTCCTCCGCAAACGCGGTTTCGCGGTCGTACCGACGAGCGGGCGTCCAGCCCTTCGGCACTACCGTCGGCGGCGCCCCCGCCTCCAGGCTGCGACGGCGCCTCCCCACCCCCGCCGGCACGCCGGCCAGACGGCGATCCGGAACATGACACGCAGCCGGGCAGGCCGCCCGGCGCCTGCTCACCCTTCCATCGGACAAGCCGACGGGACCAGCGGACCCGATGGAATCGCGAAATCAAAGATCGTTATTTGCTGGATGCTCGACCACTCTGGGGAGAAGGCAAAAAGGAATTTGATTCCTCCAGGCTGAGAGATGCCATAATCCTGCCCGCTGTGGTCCCGAACGATCCGTCGCCCGGTAGGCCGCACACGGGGCTGCGGGCGAACAGTCGGGCGAGAATTTTCGCCCCTGGCGCCACCCCCGCCTCACGTGCGGCGACCCCGCAGAACGCGAATTTCGCCACGAATGCTCAAAAATACCTCAATCGGATTATCGTGAGGTATTTCCGCCGGCTTTTGCTGATCTAGGACGTCCGTGCGGGGCTCCTTGGATGTGGACATAGCCGCCGAGTTATGTAAAACAAGGGGGCAATCTTGGTTGTCAAGTAATTTGGCCACTCGTACGGTGGGAGGTGAGGTGAGGCGACATCAATCCAGAAGCGGGTTCGACGTGCCCTCCCCTGACGACAGCGGATTCTTTGGGAAGAAAGGAAGGTCATGTATCAAGCTCGTGCCAGAAGGTTCATGTTCGTGCCGGGATTGGCGCTCGCACTCGGACTTGCCGGGGGCGTCTCCCCGGCCTGGGGGCCACCTCCGTGCCGCTGAGCGCGTCCAAGGCACAGGTCTCCCGGACCGCCCCCGCACTGGGTCCCGCCGAAGACCCTGACAACGGCGCCGTCCCGGCCCAAAAAGTCGCGCTCACCCGCCAGAACAGGGACTGTCTGGGGATGCCCATCGGCCCCACGCTGACCCAGAGTTTCGGGTTCTCCGTCGTCAGGAGGACCGGCTCGAACATGATCGTGACCACGGTCGTGCTCCAGGGAGCCGCACCCAACGCCACCTACACCATCAGGCTCATCCAGTTGGGGCCGTCTCTCGGGACATCCGACTGCCAGGGGAGCGCCGGGACGGTGACCACCGACGAATACGGTAATGGCGAGGCCAATGTCAGGGAGAACGTGCTCCCAGGCGCCACCCACGTCTTCGTCGATCTCAACAATGCGGCAGACCCGAATGGAGACTACTTCACGACCGAGCCGGTCTCCCTCTTCCGGTAGACAAGCGCTCCTCAGACAGTCGGCGACACCAGACTCCTCGTGCGTTCCGGCCCCCGGACACCGGGGGCCGGAACGCACGAGCGGGTCCAGGAGCGACCGGCGCGTTGACCAACCGGCTATCACTCAAATTCCGCCTGCCGAGGTATCCCTGGAACTGGACCGGTCGCCGCCGTCCGACCATACGCCGTGCAGGTGGAAGCGGGGCGCCGGATCAGCCACTTGTCCACGGCCTCGGTCTTGTTGGTGGCGTAGGCGATCACCGAGCCGGTCCCGATGTCCATCGCGGCGAACAAGCCGGTGGTGCCGTGCCGCACAGAATCGTGCGTCATCCGCGCGGGTGCGGCGGGCATGACCGGCAGATGTGAGACAGCCCGGCCACATCGCCGACTCTGTCCACGAACTGCGGGTGGGTGGACGGCTTCCAGCGAGGTCCCCGCCTGTTCGGCGACCCGTCCCATCGTGCCGCCTCCCGCGCACGGCAACACGATCCGTGCCCGCAGCGCCGGCGCCTGAGCGGTCTTCCGCCGGCTGGCCCACTCGGTCAACTCCGAGCGTTCTTCTTCCGACAACACCATTGGCTCAAGCTTCGGGCTCGGCATCCCCACAGCCTGCCGAGTAATATGAAACTAATGACTGAGGAAATTACGTTTAGTGGTGGTCTGCGGCAGGTACGGCTCGTGGTCGAGAGGAGACCTCTCCCGAGAACGGAGCGATGCCTTGCAGCAAGCCGGACGGATCTCGCCTCAGGTCATGAAGTCGCTCTCGACTCCCGAGCGGGTAGAGACGCATCTGGGCACTCTGGAATTCCCGCTGGGCAGGCCCACCGGCGAGACCGCCGACCGCGTCTACGACCATCTGGACTATGTGCACGCCGTCCGCGGGTTCCTCGACGCGTACTCCGGGGTCAATGCGTGGGCGGCGCGCAAGGGCTTCCTTGAAGCCGGGATCAGAGACCACGATGTCCTGCTCTTCTCGGAGTTCATGGATTCCGAGACGCTCTTGCTGACAGGGAACGCGGACACCGTCTATTTCGTGACGTTCCTCGACCTGACTGAGGGGCCACTGGTAGTGGAAATGCCGCCCCTCTCCCTCTGTTTCGTCAATGACATGTGGTTTCGCTGGGTCGCGGATCCCGGTATGGCCGGGCCGGATCGCGGGGCCGGCGGCAAATACCTCTTCGTGCCGCCCGGTTATGAGGGTCCTCTTCCGGAGGGCGGCTTCTTCGCACAGCCGACCCGCACCACGCGGCTCGTCCTGGGCGGGCGAGCGTTCCTGGAGGGCGACGACCCGAAGCCGGCGGTCGAGCGCATCAAGGAGAGGCTGCGCATCCACCGCTACGTCCCCGGGTTCTTCGGAACCAGCATCGGGGAGATCGTCACAGGGGGAACGGCCCCGCCGTTGCCGTGGACCGCTCAGACGTGGACCGCCGCGCTCCGCAGGCCCGACCCGCCGCGCTTCGTCGAGGGCACCGGGTTCGCCGTGAACACGGTCCCACCCGGGGACTCGACATACTTCGACCTCGCGAGTGAGCTCGTGCACGATCAGCCGGCCGAGGCGCTCGATCCCGAGATCGCCGGTGCGCTGGCCGCGATCGGGATCGTCAAGGGCCGCCCCTTCCAGCCGGATCCGCGGATGCGGAAGATCCTCGCCGAGGCGGCCGCGGTGGGGAACGCGACGGCCCGTACCCTCGCCTGCCACCCGCGCCCGGAGGAGGGGGCGCACTTCTACGGCGCGTCCTCCCAGTGGATCAACGGCCTGCTCGTGTCCGGCTACGACTTCATGACACCGCCCCCGGACATCACCGACCGGGGCGTCGAGCTCCGTACGAGCGACGGCGCCCGCAAGCTCAACCTGCGGACCTGGTGGTGGTACCTGGGCGTGGGCATCAGCCCGGCGTTCACCGCGCCGTTGCCCGGCATCGGCTCGCAGTACCTGTTCGCGTTCGCGGACCGGCAGGACCGGGCCCTCGACGGGGGCGGGCACTACCGTCTGGTGCTTCCGCCGGACATTCCCGCCGCCCGTTTCTGGTCGTGCACCGTCTACGACAACCAGACCCGCTCGATGCTCTCCACGCCGCAACGCTTCCCCCGGGCCGGCAGCCAGGACTATCCGACCCCGGCGGCGGCCGCCGACGCGGACGGCACGACTACGGTGCACTTCGGACCCGACCGGCCGGGCGGCGTGCCGGAGGGCAACTGGATCCAGACCGTGCCGGGCAAGGGATGGTTCGTGGTCCTGCGGCTTTACAACCCTCTGCGGCCGTTCTTCGACAAGACCTGGCGGCCGGGCGAGGTCGAGGCGGTGGACTGACCTGGCGTGGCGGCGATCCGAAGGAGTGACGGTCCGGACGGTGAGGTGGCCATGAGCACGAGCCCGCCGGGGAGCTGGAACGGCGGTGCCGCAAAGCGGACGATCGTCGGCGTGAAGAACGACTGGAACGCAGTTCTCAAGGAAGGACCCTTTAGGAGGGAACGCGGTGCCTCACGTGAGCGACGCGCCCAGCCCGGGCATATCAGCTGAGACCCTCGCGTCGATCAGCGTCCCGGACCGGCTGGAGGCGGTCTTCGGCGCGATGGACTTCTTCGACGGCCTGCCCCTGCCCGACACGGTCACCCGGAGCTATGACGCGCTCGACCTGCTGCGCGGGATCGAGGTCTTCCTCAACTGCCTGCCCGGCGCCGCGATGGTGGCGATGCGGCGCGGGCTGCGGAGCCTCGGTATCGGCTCCCGCACGATCGGCTACACGGCCCCGCGGTGCAGTTCGGCACCCTTGATGCTCACGCCGAACACCGAAACCGCGTACGGGTTGGCCTTCCTGGCGCTCGATCAGGACGGCCCGACAGTGATCGAAGTGCCGGGGGGCTCGCTGAGTGTCGTCGACGACCTGTGGCAGCGCTACGTCGCCGACATGGGGATCGCCGGACCCGACGAGGGCAAAGGAGGCAAGTACCTCTTCCTGCCCCCCGGCCATGACGGCGACGTCCCGGACGGCTACTTCGTCTCGCGGCCGCCGACCTTCTCCTGCTGGGCGGCGCTCCGCGTGCTGGGGGGTGTCGAGAGCCTGCTCAAGACGCGGATGTACCCGCTCTCGGCCGCGGCCGACCCGCCCGAGCAGCGCTTCGTCAACTTTGCCGACTCCGTCTTCAATGCGGTCCCCGCCAACGACTTCTCGTTCTTCGGGGAGGTCGACGAGATCGTTCAGCAGGAACCGCCCGAGGCACTCGACCCCGAGCGCGCGGGACAGCTCGCCTCGATCGGCATCGTGCCCGGCAAGCCCTTTCGACCGGACGACCGCATGCGCTCGATCCTCGACACCGCCGCGCGGGTCGGATCGGGCCTCGTGCGGACGCTGACCTTCAAACCGCGCGACCCGGATTTCTACTACTACCCGGGCAGCTCGTGGAAGAACATGTTCCCCTCCGGAAGCCACGAGTTCCTCTCGCCGCAGGGTGCGCGCCTGCTGGACGCTCGCGCCGTGTTCCACCATGGGGCGCTCGTGATCACGCCGGCGATGGCGACGGCGGCGGTCGGGGCCGGATCGCAGTACGCCTACACGGCAGAGGACACCACCGGCGCCTGGCTCGACGGCGAGAAGAGCTACACGCTCACCCTTCCCAAGGGCGTCCCGGCGAAGAACTTCTGGGCCGTTGACGTCTACGACCCCCAGACTCGGTCGCTGCTGCGCACCGACAACCCCTACCCGAGCGTGAACAGCCTCTCGGACGCCGTGCAGGCCGAGGACAGCGGCGACACGGTCATCCACTTCGGCCCGACCGCGCCACCGGGCAGGGAGGCGAACTGGATCCAGACGGTCCCCGGCAAGGGATGGTTCGTCGTCCTGCGACTCTACGGTCCGCTGGAAAGCTGGTTCGACCAGAGCTGGCGGCCGGGCGAGGTCGAACCGGCGTGAGGTAGACGGCCGTGGGCGAGGCGATCGGTCAGATTCCGTCGTACGGCGTCGGAGCGGCGCGGCCGGGCGCGCGGCGACGAGGAGGTGTCGTTGCCGAAGTGGATGCACACGGTCGACTCCTTCCCACCCGTCACGGCGGGAGCACTCGGGATCGCGCCGTCCGCTCTCAACCCGAAGAACCTGCTGCTCGTGATCGCCGCGGCGGCGATCGCGCGCACGGACACCTCAGCCGGCGCACAGGCCGCGGCACTCGCGGTCTTCGTTGTGATCGGGCGTTCGGGACCGGAGCGCCGGTCGTGCTCTACTTCGCCCTCAAGGAGCGCTCCAAGCACATCCTCGACGGCCTCAAGCTCTGGATGGAGAGGAACAACTCGGCGATCATGACCGTGATCTGCCTGATTCTCGCCGCGAAGCTGGTGGGCAACGCCATCAGTGATCTCTCCTCCTGATGAGGCCGAGCATGCTCGGGCTGTTCCCTTCACTGCGGGGATACCGGCGGCAATGGCTGGGGCGGGACGCCCTGGCCGGGGTGACGGTGTGGGCGGTTCTCGTGCCCGAGGCGCTCGCCTACGCGACGATCGCCGGCGTCTCGCCCGTGGTCGGCCTCTACGCCGCGCCCGCCGCCCTGATCCTCTACGCCGCCTTCGGCAGCTCCAAGCACCTGGTGGTCGGGCCGATGGCGGCGACGGCGGCGCTCTCGGCGGCGATCGTCGGTGAGGCCGCAGGCGGTTCGAGTGCGGACTTCCGCACTGCGATGACGGCGGCATTGGCCGTGACGGTGGGCATCGCGGCGCTCCTTGCCGGACTGCTGCGCCTCGGCTTCCTCGCCGGTTTCATCTCCGAGCCGGTGCTGAAAGGCTTCATCGTCGGCCTGGCGCTGACGATCATCGCGGGCCAGCTGCCGAAGCTGTTCGGCGTCGAGGGCGCGTCGGGGGACTTCTTCGAGAAGATCTGGGCCCTGATCGGCGCCCTCGGCGGAACCAGTGGCCTCACCGTCCTGGTCGGCGTCGGCAGCCTCCTGCTGATCCTCGTCCTCAAGCGGGTCACCCCGTTCGTGCCCGGCTCGCTGATCGCGGTGGCGCTGGGGATCGCGGCGGCAGCGGCCTTCGACCTGGAGGACCATGGGGTCGATGTCGTCGGCAGGATCGAGACCGGGCTGCCCTCGTTCGGCTTCCCCGATGTCTCGGTGGACGACCTCGGCGGCCTCGCCGCCGGAAGTGTCGGCGTGCTGCTCGTCGCCTTCGCCGAGGGACTCGGGGCGGCGAAGAGTTACGCCACCCGCGACCACTACGAGGTTGACGCCAACCGCGAGCTGATCGGGCTCGGGGCCGCCGGCCTGGGCGCCGGCCTGTCCAGCGGCATGGCCGTCAACGGCAGCCTCTCGAAGACCGCCGTCAACTGGTCGGCGGGCGCACGCACCCAGCTGTCCGGGGTCTTCGTCGCCCTCCTCACCGTGATCACGCTGCTCTTCTTCACCGGCCTCTTCGAGAAGCTCCCCGAGGCGGTGCTCGCGGGGGTGGTGGTCGCGGCGGTGGTCGAACTGGTCGACATCCCCTCCCTGGTCGCCCTCTATCGCGTTTTCACCCGCAGGCTCGGCCAGGACTACGGCGTCGCCGCGCGACCCGACTTCGTCACCGCGGTCGCCGCGATGCTCGGGGTGATGATCTTCGACACGCTGCCCGGCCTCTTCATCGGCATCGGTGCCTCGTTGCTCCTGCTCCTCTACCGCTCCTCGCGCCCGGTCATCAACGAGCTGGGGCAACTGCCGGGGAACGGACACTTCGCCGCGCTCGACAGGCACACGGACAGCCGCAGGATCCCGGGGGTGATCGTGCTGCGCGTCGAGGCGGGCATCTACTTCGCCAACGCCGAGCGGATCCGGTCCACGGTACGAAGTGCCGTCGGCCGGGAAGGGGCGACGGTGGTCGTGATCGACGCCGAGACGGTCCCCTTCATCGACGTCAGCGCGGTACGCATGCTCGACGAGCTGGCCGAGGAACTGGAGGCCCGCGGAGTCCGGCTCCTGCTTGCCCGCGACGTGGGTCAGGTTCGGGACGTGTTGCGCACCGCCGAAGCCAAGACGGAGCTGAGGCACGTTTATCCCACCGTGCAAGCGGCGGTCGACGCGGCCAGGACCGGCACATGACGCAACCGATGCCTTGTTCCCCTACACGACCTGGCAGGACGCCATCTCCCCGCACGGACACCGTGTACCGCTCGGATACTCGGTTTCGTGCTCTGAGCTGGGATTTTGCTGCGGGGCCATCGCAGTCACTGTGACCATCTCGAGGTGTTGTTGTCGGTGCTGTACCGGGTGGTCCGGAGCTTGCTGGGACTGCTGGTGATTGTGGTCCGGTCTGATCTGTCCAAGGACGTGGAGTTGCTGGTGCTCCGTCACCAGAACCAGGTTGTGCTTGCCGAAAACTACGTCCGTGCAGGTGAGAGACGTAGTGCCTGGCAGGCAGTGGCGCCGGGCTTGGACGGTTCCGGACGGGTTGACCTGCACGGACGAGGTTTTCGGCAGGGAGAGGGATGCAAGGTAGCGCTTGACGGGAACCGGCCTCAGCTGCGGCTGACGTCGGAAGAACTGAGCGAGCTGGGCTCCGGCCTGTACACCCTCCTGGCCACGCTCACCGGATACCGCGCCGCGCGAGTCGGCTGGGATCCGGAGGTCTTCGTCGATCCGGTCGAGCTGCGGCGGGAGTGGTCCGAAGAACTCGCGGCGGGCGCGCTGCCCGGCCTGGTCGTGGCCGAGGACGTCCGGCTCGGCGTGCCGATGAACGCCTTCGTCCGCTTCACCGACGGTTTCCGGTGGATCCCCTACGAGAGCGGACGGCCGTCATTCCCCGGTGTGGACGCCGGCGGCCCGTGACCGGCTGAGTCCGTCGCAAGCCAAGGTCGGCGAGCACCGGGACGCCCATCGCGTTGTACGTGTTCATCCGCACGCGGATGTGCACGTCTGCCTGTACGCCGACAACGTGACCAACCGCGTCCTGCGCCGCCTGGCCGCTCTCAACCCGGGATCTTGTCTGACGCGCGCGGCGCGCTGTCCTGGACGTGTTACGTGCGAACGCGGGCCTGTCCGCCAACCAGGGGGTTGCGGCAGCCGCAACCAGCAAAGCCGACGCCGGAAATGCGCTTCTCGACCCGGTGACGCGCACCACCCCCGAGGAACACGCGGTGTCACACGCCGTGAACAGAGCTGGGACCGCAGTCCTCCCATCGGTGGCGACAACGTTGTGAACAGGGGATCTGTTAAAGATCTTTTACAACCGCCAGTGCAGCACTCCACTGCACTATGCGGCACAAGCGGAAGCTGCACGCTCCATTTGCGGCAGAAGAGGACGCCCGCACCGGTGCAACGGCAACGAGATCCCAGAGGCCCATGAACTCTTACACGCCGTACTGCGCCCAGGGGAACTCGGCGGTCAGCGACGCTACGGTACGACGGCGTTCGCGAGATGGATGGGCACGAGCCACTGATTACCTTCCCAGCATCGACGACGGCTCTGACATTTCCGAAGCCGACCTTCCCCGGCGAACAAGCCGAGGCAGCCACCAGAGACCCGGATCTCCATGCTGGTGACCAGTACTCGCAGCTGTCCGGCGTCGACCCAACGGTTGTCCCGGCCATGCTGAGGACCCATCTGACGCGCTACATGCGCAATCCGGGCGTCTCGGCCCGGCTCGGATTGGGTTGGTGTCGACGACGAGGGTGAGAGCACACTTGATCGCGTGGAGAGTGGGGAGCGATCGCGGCGGCTCGTCCGGGCCCGTGCCGACGCGTCGTCCAACGTCGCTGCCGATGCTGGCGCTGGGGGCCGTCGCTGACACCAACGCGCCGGCGGCGCCGGCCTGCCATGCGGCTCAACGGGGCCCTCGAGACCTGCTCGTCATGCTGGCCGTCACCGGTCGGTGCTGCCCCTGCGTCAGTGCTGCTTGCTAGGGGATGGATGCTTGGATTCGTGCTCCCAGATCCGGTTCAGCTCGATTTGGTAGTAGAGCGCATGGAGCCCGAAGAAGAACGACAAGATCAGCCCGATCCAGCCGTTACAGGAGGGCCGTTGGTTGGCCGAGTCCTGCATGCGCGCAATCCGCTCACCCGTCCGGAAGATGGAGATGTAGGGCGGCACGATGATGACCCACCCGATGAGGACAGCCAGTAGGGCCAGGCCTGGGCTTACCTCCACGCTCGAGTCGCGTGCTTCTCGGTTGATCTTGTACCACCACACAAAGTAATAGATCCCAAGAGTGATGAGCGGCCAGACCAACCAGGTCAGGACCGGATTGCGCCGCTTAACTGCCGTCACACGCTCCTCATCCATACCACAAACATATTCGGTCATTTCCCATTGAGTTGCACTGTAGGCATGAAGAGTCACAAGATTCTTGTCGACTGTCTCCGTGGTAGTCGTCGGCGCCAACGGGTGCCGCTACGGCGGGCTCACGGTCACTTCCTGGCCGACCGGCGGCGCGGCAACGACCAAGGGACGCATTGCGCCAAACGGCCGGGGCCGCAGTGGGAGCCGAGCGGCGCTGACCGAGTTGTCGAAGCCGCTGTAACGATTTGCCGTTTTGGGTGGTTTCGCCTCTCCTTGTATAATCCGCTGCTCCAGCAATGGCAGCTCTTTTGCTATTCGGTGGACCGGGACATACGGGGCAGCTTCTTCTTGGTTCGGGTGCCGGAGGCCATGTAGGTAGCGAGGATGTAGTTGGGGTGGCGGTCGAGGTTGTTGCGGGCTCGGTCGTAGCGCATGGTGGTGCGCGGGTCTGCGTGGCGTGCTGCGAACCTGCACGTCGCGCAGGTCGACGCCGACGTCGAGCATGGTGGTCACGAAGGTGTGGCGGAGCATGTGCGGGTGCATCCGCGGCAACCGGACGACGGATTTGGCGGCGAGCCGGCGCAGGCGGCGGGTGGCGGCGTGCCGATGCATCTGGGCCCCGCGGGTGTTGAGCAGGATCGGCCGGGCCCTCCGTTCACCCGTGGCGTGGTCGATGGCTCTGCCGGCTGCCGGCTGCCGGCGGGAGAGGTATCAGCACGGTCCGGGTGCCCTTGCCGACGACGCGCAGGACTCGGTGGCCGTGTTCTTCGCCCAGGTCGTCGATGTCAGCGCTGGTGGCCTCGAAGATCCGCAGCCCGAGCATCGCGACCAGCGCGAAGTCGTTGGGGTTGGCTGAGGCACGTGCGGCCGACAGCAGGGCCTCGAACTGCAGATGTGACAACCCGAGGGTGGGCGATTCGGGTGGGACGTTGGGGCGTCGGACGTGGTCGGCGGGCGAGTGTTCCAGGATCCCGTCGATCACGCAGGTGCGGTAGAAGTCGGCCACCACCGATAGTCGCCGGGACACGGTCGAGGGCCGGAACCGGCAGACCTCCTGCAGCCACCGCACGTACATCTCCACATGCGCGCGCCGTACCGCCAAGGGCTCCAGGTGCCGTTCGGCGCACCAGGTCAGGTAGATCCGCAGATCCGACTCGGTGTGCATGCGCGAGTCACCCTTGTACCGGGCCAGGTAGGCGAGTGTCGCCGACCGCAGGACGTCCCCACCGACGGTCCCAGCGCCGGGCGTCGCTCCAAGAAGCTCATCGAACGAAGTCATACCCGCGACGCTGCGCCTGCTTCAGGCGCAAGACCAGACCGACCACACGGCATAAGAGGGCGTTGGCCAGGTGCGTCGGCCTCCTACCTCAAGGGTGGCGCTCAGTCGGGTGCCTTGTTCGGGTGGCAAGGGTCACGATCGTCATCTGACAAGACCCGCCTCTGTCGGCTTGAACGTATGCCGATATGGGAATATGATGGCGGACATGGCACGAGCAGCGACGACGTCGGACGTCTTCAACGCGATCGCCGAGCCGCAGCGCCGGGAGATCCTGGTGCTGCTGCGGGCGGGTGAGCGGCCGGTGACCGAGTTGGCCCGGGAGCTGGGGATGACCCAGCCGGGGGCGTCCAAACACCTGCGGGTGCTCCGGGAGGTCGGGCTGGTGCGGGACCGCAAGGCGGGCAAGCAGCGCCTGTACGGCCTCGACGCTCACGGACTGCGGCCGGTCCACGAATGGACCGGCGGGTTCGAGCGGTTCTGGAACGAGAGCTTCGACCGGCTGGACGCGTACGTGCAGGACCTGAAGCAGGCAACGCAGGAGGAGTAGCTGATGAGCGCAACAGGACGAGGGGCGTCGGCGCAGTCCGCGACCGCCGACCGCGAGATCGTTATTTCCAGGGTCATCGACGCCCCACCAGAGCTGGTGTTCGAGGCGTTCACCGAGGTCCGGCACCTGTCGCGGTGGTGGGGACCGGAGGGGTTCACCACCACCACGCGGTCGTTCGAGTTCCGTGTCGGCGGGGAGTGGGACTTCGTGATGCACGGACCGGACGGGACGGACTACGCCGAGTGGATCTCCTGGACCGAGATCGCCCCGCCGGAGCGGATCGCACTGTTGCACGGTGAGTCCCGCGGCGACCCGAACACCTTCGAGTCGGTCCTGACGCTCGAGCCCGACGGCGCGGCGACCCGGCTTGAGATGCGCACGGTGTTCCCCACCAGGGGGCTGCGCGACGAGGCGGTCGAGAAGTACCACGCGATCGAGGGCGGCCGGCAGACCCTGAGCAACCTGGCCGGCTACGTCACCGAGATCGTTCGGAAGGGAGCGGAGGGCTGATGGCCGGGAAGGTGTTCTTCAGCGTGTCGATGTCGCTGGACGGGTTCATCGCGCCCGAGTCTCCCGAGGAGTTGATGGGGCGGCAGTGGATGGAACTGCAGCGGTGGGTCTTCCCGCAGCGGTTCTTCCGGGAGAATTTGAAGCTCGGAGAGGGCGGCGAGGAGGGGCGCGACAACGACATCCTGCGGGAGACGTTCGAGCGCACCGGCGCGAGCGTGATGGGCAAGCGCATGTTCGACGTCGGCGAGCAGGCGTGGCCGGAGGAGGCGCCGTTCCACACTCCGGTCTTCGTCGTGACGCACGAGAAGCGCGACCCCTGGGAGCGTCCGGGCGGGACCACCTTCCACTTCGTCAACGACGGCATCGAGCACGCGCTCGACCTGGCCCGCGAGGCCGCCGGTGACCGCGACGTCCGCATCGCGGGCGGCGGCGCGACGATCCTGGAGTACGTGAACGCCGGCCTGATCGACGAGTTCTCGATCGCGCTGTCACCCGTGCTGTTCGGCTCCGGCATCCGCCTGTTCGAGGGCGTGGACGCGGGCCGCGTGGCCCTGGAGCAGGTCCGCGCGGAGTCCTCCCCGAGGGTGACGCACCTGACCTACGCCGTCCGGGAGCGGTAGGCGCACGGCGGACGACACACGGCGGACGGCGGACGGAACCCCACGCGGTTGGCACGCAGACACATCTCCCGCCGGGGTGACCAGCCCACCTGCTGGATGGCCAGGAAGGAGCCGGGAAAATCCGGTGGCACCTGGCCGCACACGCACCCGGGCGGGGCCTGGTGTTGTTCGGGCAGGTCAGCGAACGTTTCCGCTGGTGACGAGTCGGTGCCCCCTGCAGGATTCGAACCTGCGCACACGGCTCCGGAGGCCGTTGCTCTATCCCCTGAGCTAAGGGGGCCCTGCGCCCTTGTTGTGGCGCGGTAGAAGGTTACCAGGGTTGGGGGGGTGACGTGCACGTGGGATTTCGCCGTGCGCGCGGGGTGTGGAGTGGGCTAACTTCGAGCCGTGACCGAGCCACTGGGACGCGTGCTGGTCGTCGATGATGACGAGGTGATCCGCCAGCTCATCGCCGTGAACCTGCAACTGGAGGGGTTCGAGGTGTCGACCGCGGTGGACGGTCAGGACTGCCTGGACAAGGTTGCCGAGGTGCGGCCGGACGTCATCACGCTGGATGTGATGATGCCCAGGCTGGACGGGTGGGTCACCGCGGTCAGGCTGCGGGAGGATCCGGGGACGGCGCACATCCGGGTCGTGATGATCACTGCGCGGGCGCAGGAGCATGATGTGCGGCGGGGGTATGAGATCGGTGTCGACGCCTACGTGACCAAGCCGTTCGATCCGAATCAGCTGATCCAGACGGTGCGGAAACTCGCTGTGGTGTCCAAATAGTGGTCGGATAGTCTCACCAGGGTGACTCCAGCCGGTGTGAGCGATGCCCTTGTGGCCGCGGTGCGGGATGCTGTGGCCGAGGGTGAGTTCGATGTCGCCGTGCCTGAGAGTGCCGTGGTCTTCGGGCGGGGTGGCGGGGTTTTCGAGAGTCCCGTGGCGCTGCGGTTGGGCGTTGATCCGGCGGTGATAGCGCGGCGGGTCGGGGGTGTGGTGGCCGGGCCCGGGTTCGTCCGGGTCGTCGTGTCCGCGGGGGAGTTGGTGGACGGGATTCTCGGTGACCCCGGGTACGGGGGCGCGCGGGTGCCGGCGGAGCGGTGGGACGAGTGGCCCCGGACGTTCGCCAATCCCGGGTTTTCGGTGCGTTATGCCTATGCGCGGGCCTGCTGGGTGCGGCGGTGGGCCCGGGAGTTCGGGGTCCGCGAGGGGCCGCTGGACGCCGGGGCTCTGGAGGCCGAGCTCGTGTGGGCCTTGGGGGATGTGCCGGGGCGGGCCAAGCAGGCGGAGCGGGAACGGGATGCCGGGCCGCTGATGTTCTGTTTGGAGAAGGTGGCCGGGGCGTACCACGACGTGCACGAGCGATGTCCCGCGGTGCCCCGGGGCGATGAGGAGCCTACGGCGGTTCATGCGGGACGGGTGGGCTTGGCGCGGGCGGTCGAGGTCGTCCTCGGCAATGGGCTGAACATGATCGGTGAGACCCCTAGAGAGCGGATATGAGTCGAGTACATCCAGCCGGACCGCGGCACGCGGACGTCCTGCCTGAGGACCATCCGGCCGGGCCGGCGGACGATCTGAACGCGCTGGAGCCCATCGTGTGGCCGCGGAGCGCCACGCGGGAGGAGGGCGTCCTCACGGTCGGTGGCGTCGATGTGCGGGATCTGGCCAGGGAGTACGGGACGCCTCTGTACGTCTACGACGAGGAGGACGTGCGGAGCCGGGCCAGGGAGTACGCGGCGGCGTTCCATGACGGGGACGTCCACTATGCGGGCAAGGCGTTCCTGTGTACCGCCGTCGCCCGGTGGCTCAAGGAGGAGGGCCTCGGGCTGGACGTGTGCAGTGGGGGTGAGCTTGCCGTGGCGTTGGCGGCGGGCTTCCCCACGGAGCGCATCACGTTGCACGGGAGCAACAAGGCGCCCTGGGAGCTGGAGAAGGCTCTGGAGGTCGGTGTCGGGCGGATCGTGCTCGATTCGTTCGAGGAGATAGCGCGGCTGGGGTATCTGGCCCAGGAGATGGGGGTCCACCCCAAGGTGATGGTGCGTGTCACCACCGGGGTCGAGGCGCACACCCATGAGTTCATCGCGACCGCTCATGACGACCAGAAGTTCGGGTTCTCGCGGAGTTCGGGGGCCGCGCTGGAGGCGGTCCGGCGGGTGCTGGAGCTGAAGCAGCTCGAACTGGTGGGGCTGCACAGCCACATCGGGTCGCAGATCTTCGACGTGGACGGGTTCGAGGTGGCCGCGCACCGGCTGGCCGAGCTGCTCGTGGCGATCCGGGACGAGCACGGGATCGAGCTTCCGGAGCTGGACCTGGGCGGCGGCTACGGCATCGCGTACGTGCCGGGCGAGGAGCCGCACGACCCCAAGTCGATGGCCGACGGCCTGCGGGCCATCGTCGCCCGCGAGTGCCGGGCGTACGAGCTGGCGATGCCGCGGCTGACCGTGGAGCCGGGCCGGGCGATCATCGGGCCGGGCGGCATCACGCTGTACGAGGTCGGCACGGTCAAGGACGTCGAGGGCCTGCGCACGTACGTGTCGGTGGACGGCGGCATGAGCGACAATCTGCGCACCGCGCTGTACGGCGCCGAGTACACCGGGGTGCTCGCGAGCCGGTCGTCCGAGGCATCGCCCATGCTCAGTAGGCTTGTCGGCAAGCACTGCGAAAGCGGTGACATCGTCGTGCGCGACCTGTGGTTCCCCGAAGATCTCGCGCCGGGTGACCTGGTGGCGGTGGCGGCGACGGGTGCGTACTGTCGGTCGATGGCCAGCAACTACAACTTCGTCCCGAAGCCGGCCGTGGTGGCGGTGCGGGACGGCAGGTCGCGCGTGATCGTCCGCCGGGAGAGCGCCGAGGACCTGCTCCGGCTCGATGCGGAGGTCGAAGCGTGAAACCCGGACTGCGCGTTGCGCTGCTCGGATGCGGGGTGGTCGGCACGGAGGTCGTCCGGCTGCTGAACGAGCAGGCGGAGGATCTGGCCGCGCGTGTCGGGGTGCCGCTGGAACTGGCCGGGATCGCCGTCCGCAGGCCCGACCGGGTGCGCGCGGGCGTCCCGCCCGAGTTGCTGACCACGGACGCGCAGGCGCTGGTGACCAGGGACGACGTCGATATCGTCATCGAGGTCATCGGCGGGATCGAGCCGGCCAGGACGCTGATGCTGGAGGCGATGAAGTCCGGCAAGTCGGTCATCACCGCGAACAAGGCGCTGCTGGCCGAGGACGGCGCGACGCTGTTCGCGGCGGCCCGCGAGTACGGCGCCGACCTGTACTACGAGGCGTCCGTCGCGGGCGCGATCCCGCTGCTGCGGCCGCTCAGGGACTCCCTGGTCGGCGACCATGTGCACCGGGTGCTCGGCATCGTGAACGGCACCACCAACTACATCCTCGACCAGATGGACACGCACGGCGCCGGGTTCAACGACGCGCTGGAGGAGGCGCAGGCGCTCGGCTACGCGGAGGCCGATCCGACGGCGGACGTGGAGGGTTTCGACGCGGCGGCCAAGGCGGCGATCCTGGCGCAGCTCGCCTTCCACACGCCCGTCACGGCCGCGGACGTCCACCGCGAGGGCATCACCGAGGTCACGGCCGCCGACGTGGCGGGCGCCAAGGGGATGGACTGCGTGGTCAAGCTGCTGGCCATCTGCGAGCGCGTCCCCTCGGCGGACGGGCGCAACGGCCGCGGCGTGTCCGTTCGCGTGTATCCGGCGATGATTCCGAGGTCGCACCCGCTGGCGAGCGTCCGCGAGGCGTACAACGCGGTGTTCGTGGAGGCCGAGTCCGCGGGCTCGCTGATGTTCTACGGCGCGGGCGCGGGCGGCGCTCCGACGGCGTCCGCGGTCCTCGGCGACCTGGTCGCGGTGGCGCGGAACGTGGTCGGCGGCACACCGGGCCCCGTGGAGGTCACGTACGCGAAGCTTCCGGTCCTGCCGATGGGTGAGACGGTCACGCGCTACTACGTCGAGGTGGACGTGACCGACGAGGCCGGTGTCCTCGCCACGGTCGCCGAGGAGTTCGCCAGGCAGGGGGTGTCGATTCAGGCCGTCCGGCAGGTCGGGCTTGGCGCGGAGGCGCAGCTCGTGGTCGTGACGCACCGGGCGCCGGACGCGGCTCTGGCCGCGACGGTGGAGGGGCTGCGCAGGCTGGAGATCGTCCGCGAGGTGACGAGCGTCATGCGCGTCGAGGGCGACGAATGAGCCGCCACCGGGGCGGAGAACGGCGATCGTGGCCCCGGTAGACTTCGGGCAACATCCCAGGTCATTCAGGGAGACCGACGTGAACCCGAACGCCCGCGCGTGGCGTGGTCTTATCGAGGAGTACCGCGACCGGCTTCCGGTGACGGAGGCGACACCGGTCGTCACGCTGCTGGAGGGCGGCACCCCGCTGCTGCCCGCCCCCCGGCTGGCCCAGCTGACCGGCTGCGAGGTGTTCCTCAAGGTCGAGGGCGCCAACCCGACCGGTTCCTTCAAGGACCGCGGCATGACGATGGCGATCAGCAAGGCCGCCGAGGACGGCGCGAAGGCGGTGATCTGCGCCTCGACCGGCAACACCTCGGCGTCCGCCGCCGCGTACGCGGTCCGGGCCGGGATGACCTGCGCGGTCCTCGTCCCCAACGGCAAGATCGCGATGGGCAAGCTGGCGCAGGCGCTGGTGCACGGCGCGCGGCTGCTCCAGGTGGACGGGAACTTCGACGACTGCCTCGAACTGGCCCGGAAACTGTCGGTCGACTACCCGGTGGCGTTGGTCAACTCCGTCAACAAGTACCGGCTGCAGGGCCAGAAGACGGCGGCGTTCGAGATCGTGGACGCGCTGGGCGACGCCCCCGACGTCCACTGCCTGCCCGTCGGAAACGCCGGCAACATCTCCGCGTACTGGATGGGGTACAAGGAGTACGCGGCCGACAAGGAGGCGTCCAGGACCCCGCGCATGCTGGGCTTCCAGGCCAGCGGTGCGGCGCCGTTCGTGAAGGGCGAGCCCGTCCTGAAGCCGCAGACGATCGCGACCGCGATCCGGATCGGCAACCCCGCGTCCTGGGACCTGGCCGTCGCGGCGCGCGACGAGTCCGGTGGCGCGATCGACTCGGTCACCGACCGGCAGATCCTCGCCGCCTACAGGCTCCTCGCCAGGGAAGAGGGGGTCTTCGTAGAGCCCGCCTCCGCGGCGAGCGTCGCCGGCCTTCTGCAGGCGAGTGAGCAGGGCGTCGTCACGCCCGGTTCCCGGGTCGTCTGCACGGTGACGGGCAACGGCCTCAAGGACCCCGACTGGGCCATCTCCGGTGCCCCCGCACCGACCGTCATCAAGGTGGACGCGCACTCCGCCGCCGCCGAACTCGGCCTCGCGTGAGCGTGGGCTGGGCCGAAGGCCCGGTGCTGGTCCGGGCCCCGGCGACCAGCGCCAACCTGGGGCCGGGCTTCGACTCGCTCGGCCTGGCGCTGACCCTGTACGACGACGTCGAGGTCGAGCTGACCGGCGGCGGGGTGTCCATCGAGGTGGACGGCGAGGGCGCCGAGGTCGCCGACCGGGGTGAGCGCCATCTCATCGTCAGGGTGCTGCGCCGGACGTTCGACGTCCTCGACGGCCTGTCCGGATCCGGCCCCGCCCGGCCGGAGGGCGTCCGGCTGCGCTGCCGCAACCGGATCCCGCACAGCCGCGGCCTGGGCTCCTCGTCCGCCGCGATCGTCGCCGGGATCGTCGCGGCCCGCGCGCTGCACCCGGACGGCAAGCTTCTCGACGACGCCGCGGCGCTGCGCCTCGCCACCGAGATCGAGGGGCATCCCGACAATGTGGCGCCGTGCCTCGCCGGCGGCCTGACCGTCGCCTGGACGACGCCGGCCGGGCCGCGGCTCGTCCGGCTGGAGTCGCAGGTCACGCGGGTCGTGGCGATCGTCCCCGAGCAGCGGCTGGCGACCGAGCGGGCGCGCGAGCTGCTGCCCGGGACCGTCCCGCACGGGGACGCCGCCGCCAATGCCGGGCGTGCCGCGCTGCTCATCGCGGCGCTCACGGCGGGGCTGGGCGACGACGTCCTGCTGGACGCGACCGAGGACCGGATCCACCAGGACTACCGCGCGCCCGCGATGCCCGGGTCCGCCGCCCTGGTCCGCAGGCTGCGGGACGCGGGCGTGCCCGCGGTGATTTCCGGGGCGGGACCCACTGTCCTCGCCTTCACAAACGCATCACGGGTTGATTCAGTAGTTCCCGAAGTGGGTAAAGGGTGGCACATACACCCGTTGGACGTCGCGACCCGCGGCGCACGCGTCATGACCGGAGAACCCGAGGTCCGGGCCTGATCGCGGCGCCGGGGGCGGGGCCTCGCGGCGCTCCGGCCGGTGCCGGTGCCGGCATGATCCGGCTAGGTAAAATGCGAAGACCTCGACCTCTGGGGAATAGCAGTGTGCCCTGGTGATGTTAGGCTGAATGCCGCACCAGATGCCCCGTTCGGGGCAGCGTGCTCGTCAGCCACGCGTCGCCTGTCCGGCCCTTCGGCCGTGTCGGTCCCGCGTACTAGGCTCCCCGACACCGTGACATCCCGTTGTCAGGCATACCAGCGAAACAACTTCGGACGTGGCGGTACCGGGGACACGCACGAGCTGAACGTCCCGTCCACCATCTGGCTGTGCCCAGAACACGCAGATCCCGGTTCCATCGTGATCAGCGGAGCCCGTCCCGGCGCCCCCGCCGGGCCGCACCACCGGGTCGACTGGCCGAACGCCGGCCAACGCCCGCTCCCTGGGAAGGACCCTTAGTGAGCGAATCCAGCGAACTCCTTACGGACGCACCCAGCACGGGACCCGCCGACGCCGCCCCGGCCGGCGCGGAGCCCGCCACCCCCCGGCGCCGCCGGACGGGCACCGGCCTTTCGGCGATGGTGCTGCCCGAACTCAAGGCGCTCGCGTCCAGCCTCGGCATCACCGGCGTGACCGGGATGCGCAAGAGCCAGCTCATCGCCGCCATCCAGGAGAAGCAGGGCGGCGGCCAGGAGCAGGGCTCCGCGGGGGGCGAGCAGGGAGCCGCTGCCCCGGCGAAGACCGAGCGTCCCCGGCGGACCCGCACCGCGACCGCCAAGCGCGAGGTCTCCGACGACCAGGTCACCATCTCCGACGCCGTGCCGGCCGCCGAGCAGGCCGCGCCCGGCAAGCAGGCCGACGCGTCCGAGAAGACGGAGAAGGCCGCCGACAAGCCGGAGAAGGCCGAGAAGGCGGAGAAGACCGACCGGGCGGACCGGCAGGGCGGCGGCCGGCGCGGCGACAGGCAGGACCGGGGGACCGGCGAGCGTCAGGGCCGTGAGCAGGGCCGGGACCAGAACGCCGAGGACGGCGAGTCCCAGGGCGGACGCGATGGCGGCCGTGATGGCGGCCGCGACGGGCGGGAGAGCCGTGAGGGCGGCGGACGCCAGCGCCAGCGCGGCGGCCGGGAACGCGGCGAACGCGGTGACCGGGGTGACCGCGGCGACCGGGGTGACCGCGGCGACCGGGGTGACCAGGGCGGTGGCCGTCAGCGCGGCCAGAGCCAGGGCGGCGGCGGCCAGCACGACGAGGACGACGGCGGCGGCCGGGGCCGGCGCGGACGCAGGTTCCGCGAGCGCAACCGGGGCCGCGGCCGCGAGCGCTACGAGGAGCCGGTGATCACCGAGGACGACGTCCTCATCCCGGTCGCGGGCATCCTCGACATCCTCGACAACTACGCGTTCGTCCGCACGACCGGCTACCTGCCCGGCCCGAACGATGTGTACGTGTCGCTGGCGCAGGTCCGCAAGAACGGCCTGCGCAAGGGCGACGTCATCACCGGCGCCGTCCGGCAGGCCCGCGAGGGCGAACGGCGCGAGAAGTTCAACGCGCTGGTCCGGCTCGACACCGTCAACGGGATGGAGCCCGAGCAGGCCAAGGGCCGCGTCGACTTCACCAAGCTGACCCCGCTGTACCCGCAGGAGCGGCTGCGGCTGGAGACCGACCCGGGCATCCTGACGACGCGGATCATCGACCTGGTGTCGCCGATCGGCAAGGGCCAGCGCGGGCTGATCGTGTCGCCGCCGAAGGCCGGCAAGACGATGGTGCTCCAGGCGATCGCCAACGCGATCACCAAGAACAACCCGGAGTGCCACCTGATGGTCGTCCTGGTGGACGAGCGTCCCGAAGAGGTCACCGACATGCAGCGGACGGTGAAGGGCGAGGTCATCCACTCGACCTTCGACCGTCCCGCCGAGGACCACACGACGGTCGCGGAGCTGGCGATCGAGCGCGCCAAGCGGCTGGTGGAGCTGGGCCACGACGTCGTCGTGCTGCTCGACTCGATCACCCGCCTGGGCCGCGCCTACAACCTGGCGGCGCCCGCGTCCGGCCGGATCCTGTCCGGTGGTGTCGACTCGACCGCGCTGTACCCGCCGAAGCGGTTCTTCGGCGCCGCGCGCAACATCGAGAACGGCGGCTCGCTGACGATCCTCGCGACCGCGCTGGTGGAGACCGGGTCCCGCATGGACGAGGTCATCTTCGAGGAGTTCAAGGGCACCGGCAACATGGAGCTGAAGCTCAACCGGAGCCTGGCCGACAAGCGGATCTTCCCGGCGGTGGACGTCGACCAGTCGTCCACCCGCAAGGAGGAGATCCTCATGGCTCCCGAGGAGCTGCGGGTCGTCTGGCAGCTGCGCCGGGTGCTGCACGCGCTCGACACGCAGCAGGCGCTGGAGCTCCTCATCGAGAAGATGAAGGAGACCAAGTCCAACGCCGAGTTCCTGCTCCAGGTGCAGAAGACCACGGTGGCGGACGATCGCTGAACGGGCGAAGCGTGAACGCCCCCGTCCGGGTGACCGGGCGGGGGCGTTCCGCGTCCGGGTCCCGGTTCGCGTCCGGGCCCATGGTGGGGTTAGCCCCACCCCGGATCCGGCGGCGCACGTCATGGTCGTCCCGTCCTCCCGACCGGCACGCTTGGACCGTAGGTTGGACAGGGCACGGAGGACGATGTGGGCGAGCTGAGCAGAGAACCCGGCGGCGGGGGCGCCGTGGAGTGGGCGGCGGCGCGGTGGGCCGCGGCGACACGGGGCGGCGGGGGCGCGCCGTCCGTCCTGAACGGCTCCTGGGCGCCGCTCGCGATGGTGCGGTCGTCGGTGACCTGGCGTTCCGCGCTTTACCTGGCGTTCAGCATGGCGCTCGGGCTGGGCTGGTTCGTGGTGCTGGCCGTCGGGCTGTCGCTGTCCCTCGGGCTGCTGATCATCTGGGTGGGCGTGCCGCTGCTGGCGCTGCTGATGGTCGCGTGGCGGTTCGGGGCGATGCTGGAGCGCAGGCTGGTGCTGGCGGCGTTCGGCGTCCGCGTCCCGGACCCGTACCGGCGGCTGCCGGGCACCCGCAACCCGCTGGTCAAGCTCAAGGGCATGGCGGCGGACCCGGCCACCTGGAAGGACCTCGCCTACCTCGCCGTCCTGTTCCCGGTCACGCTGGTCGAGTTCGTCGTGTCCACGGCGGTCTGGGCGGCGACGGGCATGACGTTGTTCCTGCCGCTGGTCGTCGCGGTGAACGGCGGAGCCGAGGTCGGCTTCGGGTTCGTCTCGTACTGGGCGGGCGACCCGCTGGAGGCCGTCCCGGTCATGGCTCTGGGGCTGGTGTTCCTCGTCCTGGCGATGTACGTGACGCGGGCGATGGCGGTCGGGCACACCGTGTTCGCGGCGCTGCTGCTCGGCCCGAGCCCCGCGCAGGCGGAGAACGTCGAGCTGCGCAGGCGGACCGAGCACCTGCGCGCCAGCCGCGCCCGCGGGGTGGACGCCGCCGAGTTCGAACGCCGCCGCATCGAACGTGACCTGCACGACGGCGCGCAGCAGCGGCTGCTGGCCGTGGCGATGGACATCGGGCGTGCCCGTGCCAAGCTCGACCAGGACCCCGAGGGCGCGCGGGCGCTGATCGAGCAGGCCCACGCGGGCACCAGGGAGGCGATCTCCGAGCTGCGCGACCTGGCCCGCGGGATCTACCCGGCGATCCTCACCGACCGTGGCCTGGACCCGGCGCTGTCCGGGCTCGCCGGCCGCGCGCCCGTGCCCGTCGAGGTGCACGTCGACCTGCCGGAACGTCCGCCGGCTGCGGTCGAGAGCATCGCCTACTTCATCGTCGCCGAGTCGCTGGCGAACATCGCGAAGTACGCCCGCGCGACGCGGGCGTCCGTCCGGGTGGCCCGCGAGGACCGCTGGGTGGTCGTCGAGGTGATCGACGACGGGGCGGGCGGCGCGGTCGCCCGGCCCGGGGGCGGTCTCGCCGGTCTCGCCGACCGGGCCGCGACGATCGACGGCATGCTGATCGTGGACAGCCCGCCCGGCGGCCCCACGATCATCCGCGCCGACCTGCCCTGCTCCTGGTGATCCCGCGCCGGTGGTGATCTTTTGGAACGGGCGCGGGCGGGAGGCGAGAATGGGCGGATGCGGGTTGTGATCGCCGAGGATTCGGTGCTGTTGCGCGAAGGGCTCGTCCGGCTGCTCGACGACGCCGGGATCGAGACGGCGGCGACCGTGGGGGACGGTCCCGGGCTGCTCGGCATCGTCGAGGAGCACGACCCCGACCTCGCCATCGTGGACGTCCGGATGCCGCCGTCGTTCACCGACGAGGGGCTGCGCGCGGCGCTGGCCGTCCGGGCGCGGCGTCCGGGCACGCCGATCCTCGTCCTGTCGCAGTACGTGGAGGAACGGTACGCGACGGACCTGATCGGCGGCGGCGCGGAGGGCGTCGGCTACCTGCTGAAGGAGCGGGTGTCGGACGTCGCCGAGTTCATCGACGCGGTCCGCCGCATCGCGGCCGGCGGGACGGTCATCGACCCGGAGGTGATCGGGCAGCTGCTCGGCCGGCGCCGCGCCGGCGACCCGCTGGAGTCGCTGACGCCGCGCGAGCGCGAGGTGCTCGGGCTGATGGCGCAGGGACGCTCGAACGGGGCGATCGCGGAGGACCTCGTCGTCACCGAGGGCGCCGTGGAGAAGCACATCTCGAACATCTTCATGAAGCTGGACCTGCAGCCCGCGCAGGGCGGGCACCGCAGGGTGATGGCGGTCCTGGCCTACCTGGGACGCGCGGGCGGATGATCCCCGGACGGCGCCGCCGGTCCGTGATCGGGAATGCCCGGTGACCTCCGCACGTTCGGGTATCTGGCACACTTGAGGTGCAACCGCTGCGGTACCGGTTCACGCCCCCACACCTTCGCTGGCCCTGTCGCGTGAGATGAGGGCCGTGCGAGCGCGGAGGCGCCCGGCGATCGCCCGAAGCGAGGAGAACCCATGAAGTCCGACATCCACCCGAACTACGGCGTCACGACCGTGACGTGTACGTGCGGCAACACGTTCGAGACCCGCAGCACCGCAGAGAACGGCGTGATCCACGCGGACGTCTGCTCGAACTGCCACCCGTTCTACACGGGCAAGCAGAAGATCCTCGACACCGGCGGCCGGGTGGCGCGCTTCGAGCAGCGCTTCGGCAAGAAGAAGGCCGGCAAGTAGGACGAGCGCCGCACACATATCAGGAACGGCCCGGGGACACTCGCCGTCCCCGGGTCTTTCGAAGTCGGCGACCGGGGGCCGGCGACGGCTCCGGGCCGGAACGGGTCAGGACACAGCGTGAATCTCGACGAACTGATCAGCGAATACGCGGACATCGAGGAGCGGCTCGCCGACCCGTCCGTCCATGCCGACCAGGCCCTGGCGCGCAAGCTCGGCAAGCGCTACGCGGAACTGCGGCCCATCGTCGAGACGCGCCGCGAGCTGGCGTCCACGCAGGACGATCTCGCCACCGCCCGCGAGCTGGCCGGTGAGGACGCGGCGTTCGCCGCCGAGGCCGAGGAGTTCGACCGGCGCCGCGCGGACCTGGAGGAGCGGCTGCGGCGGCTGCTCGTCCCGCGCGACCCGAGCGACTCCAAGGACGTCATCCTCCAGGTGAAGGCGGGGGAGGGCGGCGAGGAGTCGGCGCTGTTCGCCGGCGACCTGCTGCGCATGTATCTGCGGTACGCCGAGCGCATCGGCTGGAAGACCGAGATCATCGACGCGCACCCGTCCGACCTCGGCGGGTACAAGGACGTCACGGTCGCCGTGAAGGCCAAGGGCTCCGCCGAAGAGGGGGTCTGGACGCGGCTGAAGTACGAGGGCGGCGTCCACCGGGTGCAGCGGGTGCCCGCGACCGAGTCGCAGGGACGCATCCACACCAGCGCCGTCGGCGTGCTGGTGACGCCCGAGGCCGCGGACGTCGACGTCCAGATCGACCCGAACGACCTGCGCATCGACGTGTACCGCTCGTCCGGTCCGGGCGGGCAGAGCGTCAACACGACCGACTCGGCGGTCCGCATCACGCACCTGCCGACCGGCGTCGTGGTCTCGTGCCAGAACGAGAAGAGCCAGCTGCAGAACAAGGAGCAGGCGCTGCGCATCCTGCGGTCGCGGCTGCTGGCGATGGCGCAGGAGGAGGCCGACGCCGCCGCGGCGGCCGAGCGCAAGAGCCAGGTCCGCACCGTGGACCGCTCCGAGCGGGTGCGCACCTACAACTTCCCGGAGAACCGGATCTCCGACCACCGCGTCGGCTACAAGGCCTACAACCTCGACCAGGTGCTGGACGGCGACCTCCACAACGTCACCCAGGCGCTCGTCGACGCCGACATGGAACGCCGTCTGGCCGAAGCCCAAGGATCATGAACCTGCTGCTCGACGAGATCGCCCGGGCCACCGCCCGGCTCGCGGACGCGGGGGCCGCCTCCCCCCGCGCCGACGCCGAGGAACTCGCCGCCGCCGTGCACCGGGTGCGGCGCTCTGAGCTGCACGGCGTCCCCGACAGCGCGTTCGACGCCCGGTTCTGGGAGTTCGTCGCGCGCCGCGAGGCCGGGGAGCCCCTGCAGCACATCACCGGCCGGGCGTACTTCCGCTACCTGGAGCTGAAGGTCGGGCCCGGCGTGTTCGTCCCGCGTCCGGAGACCGAGGTGATGGTCGGCTGGGCCCTGGAGACCCTTCGCGACATGGACGTCCGCGACCCCCTCGTCGTGGACCTCGGCACCGGTTCGGCCGCGATCGCGCTGTCCATCGCCCTTGAGGCCCCCCGTGCCCGCGTCCATGCCGTCGAGAAGGACCCGACGGCCTTCGTCCACGCGACCCGCAACGTCGAGGAACTGGACGAGCGGGGCCGCGTCCGCCTGCATCTGGACGACTTCGCGACCGCGCTGCCCGAACTGGACGGCACCGTCGATCTCGTGATCAGCAATCCGCCCTACATCCCGATGAGCGAGTGGGAGTACGTCCCGCCGGACGTCCGCGACCACGACCCGGCGGACGCGCTGTGGGGCGGCGGCGACGACGGCCTGGACGCGATCCGCGTAGTTGAGCACACCGCCCGCCGCCTCCTGCGTCCCGGCGGCTACGTGGCGGTCGAGCACAGCGACCTGCAGGGCAACGACGTCTACTGGATCTTCGCCGAGGAGAACGGCTGGCGCGACGTCCGCAACCGCCGCGACCTCACCAACCGGGACCGCTTCGTCACCGCCCGCCTCGCCACCGACTGACCTCCCGACTTTCTGCGATCACCCGCGCACTGAACGCGATCACCTCTATCGTTGCCTTCCGTGACTGATCATTGACGGAAAGTCGGTGAAGTTCTCGTGCCCATGAAGGTTCGGGAGATCATCAAGCTGGTAGAGGCCGATGGTCGGCGCTTGGCCAGGACGAAAGGCAGCCACCGGCAGTTCAAACGTCCCACCGAACCGGGCACCGTGACGGTGGCGGGCGCGCCGGGGAGTGACTTGCACCCGGCCACCCAGCAAAGCATCCCTGAGGCAGGCGGGGCTGAGGAGGCCGTGATGAGCAAGTACGCGGTGGTCGTCGAGTGGGCCGAGGGCAGTAACTACGGCGCATATGTCCCTGACCTCCCTGGCTGTGTGGCGGCGGGGGACACGCTGGAGGAGACCATCGAACTCATCCAGGAGGCGATCGAGTTCCATCTGGAAGGTATGCGGGAGGACGGTGAGGCGATCCCCGAGCCGTCTACTGTCGCCGTCATGGTGGAAGCGGCCTGAGCCTGGCGGGCGGCGTGGGAAAATGGGTCCGTGAGCCGACGTTACGACTGCTCTGACCCGATGGAGCGCACACGCGGGATCGCGGAGGCCATGTCGGCCGTGCGGCGCGGTGAGCTGATCGTCCTGCCGACCGACACGGTGTACGGGGTCGGCGCGGACGCGTTCACGCCGCCCGCCGTGACCGCGCTGCTGGAGGCGAAGGGCCGCGGCCGGGAGATGCCGCCGCCGGTCCTGGTGGGCTCCGTGCGGGCCGCCGCGGCGCTCGTGGAGGATCTCGGCATCTACGGGCAGGACCTCATCGACGAGTTCTGGCCCGGCGCGCTGACGCTGGTGTGCCGCGCGAACCCGAGCCTGGTGTGGGATCTCGGGGAGACCAAGGGCACCGTCGCCATCCGGATGCCGATGCACGAGCTGGCCGTCGAACTCCTCAAGGAGACGGGCCCGCTGGCCGTGAGCAGCGCGAACCTGAGCGGACAGCCCGCGGCCCGCAACGCCGGCGAGGCCGAGAAGATGCTCGGCGACAAGGTGTCGGTCTACCTGGACGGCGGCGTCTCCGGCCACGCCGACCCGTCCACGATCGTGGACCTGACCGGCTCGGTCCCCCGGCTGCTCCGCGCGGGCGCCATCCCCGAGGACAAGATCCGCTCCGTCGTCGGCGTCCTCCTCACCGACGAGGACGAGCCCGCAGAAGCCCCCTCAGAGCCCGAGACGCCGAAGCCGTCCCTAACCAAGGACGAGCCCCCGAAAGCCTCCGACGCACCCGCTGAGCCCGCGGAAAAGCCGTCCCTGATCAAGCCGCCGCAGGACGACTGAGCGACGGTCAGAAGCGGCGTTGACATCGCGGTCGTGGACCGCGCCGCACTGGCAGGCCCACTCGCGGATGTTCAGCGGCATGGATTCGGTGACCGTCCCGCACGCCGAGCAGAGCTTGGAGGAGGGGAACCAGCGGTCGATCTTCGCGAAGGTGCGGCCGTACCGTTCGGCCTTGTACTCCAGCATCGACACGAACTGGGACCAGCCCGCGTCGTGCACGGACTTGGCCAGCCGGGTGCGGGCCAGACCGTTCACCGCGAGGTTCTCCACGTAGACCGCTTGGTTGTCGCGGATCAGTTGTGTGGAGAGCTTGTGGTGATGGTCCCGCCGCACATCGGCCACGCGGGCGTGCAGCCGCGCGACCCTCGCGGCGGCCTTCCGCCGGTTCGCCGAGCCCTTCTGCTTGCGCGACAGCGCCTGCTGGGCTTTGCGCAGCCGGCGTTCGGCGCGGCGCAGGAACTTCGGGCTGGTGATCTTCCGGCCGTCGGAGGTCACCGCGAAATGCGTCAACCCCAGATCGATCCCGACCTCCGCCGCCGCCTCCGGCAGGGGTTCGCCCGTCGTCTCGACGACGAAGGAGGCGAAGTACCGTCCGGCCGCGTCCTTGATCACCGTCACGCTCGACGGCTCCGACGGCAGCGGACGGGACCAGCGCACCCGCACGTCCCCGATCTTGGGCAGGCGCAGCTTCCCGCCCGGCGTGACCGTGAAGCGGGCGTTGCGGGTGAACCGGATCGCCTGCCGCCCGTCCTTGCGGGACCGGAACCGGGGTGGTGCGACCCGGCGGCCTTTGCGCTTGCCCGACACCGAGGCGAAGAAGTTGCGGTAGGCGGTGTTCAGGTCCGCCAGGGCCTGCTGGAGCACCACGGCCGAGACCTCGCCCAGCCACGCCCGCCCGGTGGTCTTCTTCGCCTGCGTGATGACCAGCTTGGACAGATCCCCGTCCGGCAGGTACGGCAGCCCGGCCGCATGCGCATCCCCGCGGACGCGAAGAGCGTCGTTGAACACCACCCGCGCACACCCGAACGCCCTCGCCAGCGCCTGCTGCTGGCCAGGGGTCGGGTAGAGCCGGAAGTTGTACCTGAGCCGCACTCGTGAATCGTACATCCATGTACATAGAAGTTCGTGCTTGTACACTGACGCGCATGGAGTCGGAAGAGATGAGCGTCGCCGACGCACGCCGCCAGTTCGCCGACGTCCTCAACGACGCCGCCGTCCGAGGACGCATCACCTACATCACCAACCGGGGCCGCCGCATCGCCGCGATCGTCCCCGTCCCCATCGCCGAAACCGCCGACCAAGACCACGACCCCCACTGAGCCGGTTCGGTCAGCGCACGCCCGGGCCCGGCGGCCCTCCCGCGCGGGCCTTCACCCCCGGCCTGAAGGCCGGAGCACTGGCCCGCACATCGGTGGCGGACCGCGACCTGCACGGGGGCGCCGGAGGCGTACCGCATGGCGTTGGTGAGCGACTCCTGGACGATCCGGTACGCGGTGGCGGTCACCTCGGCGGGCAGCCTTCGCACGCGTCCCTTCACCGTCAGGGAAACGGGCACCCCCAACCTGGTGAGACCGTGACACAGCGGCGGAAGCAGCGCCTTCAATTCGCCGCCCTCGGCCTGCGGGCCCACCACGTCCACCAGCCGGCTCAACGACTTCAGGACCTCGCGGCCCGTGCCGGCGGCGATGGTGAGGGCCTGGCGGGTCAGCTCCGGGTCGGCACGGCGGACGGCGGCGCCGCTGTGCACGGCCACGGCGCTCAGGTTGTGCCCCACGATGTCGTGGACGTCCCGGGCGAGGCGTTCGCGTTCCGCCTCGGCCGCCGCCCGGTTGTCCTGTTCGATCCGGGCTCGAAGGTCGCGCCGCATTGCCTTCTGGTGCCGCCGGAGTTGGCCCAGGGCGGTGATGACCAGGTAGGAGAAGGCGTCCAGCACCTCGCCGGCCAGCAGGTCTCCGGCGCCCTTGGCATATGGCGCCTGCACGGCGAAGGCGACAGAGAACGCCGCCAGGCAGCCGATGACCGCCGGCCTGCGCCCGCGGTGCACCGCCAGTGAGTACAGCGCGACCGCATCGGACACTCCGCTGATCGCGTCGGCGCCGGCCGCCGGTACGGCGGCCGCGTTGAGCAGTACCGTCACCGCCAGCACCGGCCCCGGTACGACCCGCCGCCACACCAGCGCGCCCGCCGACAGGACGTCCAGGATCGTGATGACCGTCCAGCGCTGGGCGCTGTAGTCGGCCAGCAGCCAGGTGATGGATAACTGGACGCCTAACAGCAGCAGCGGTACGCCGAAGTCCGCGAGGCGCGGCCACCGCCCTAGGTCCCCGTCCGCGCGCATACGGAGACCCTATGGGTGGTCTGTGCGCTCTTGTCTATCTTGCCTTGCAAGGTAGCCACCCAGTACCATGCACTGCATGACAGATATGGCCCGGCGCAGGAGCCAGTGGTTGCGCGGCGTCCTCGATCTGTGCTTGCTCGCGGTGGTCGCCGAAGAGCCGGCCTACGGCTACGAGATGGTGCAGCGGCTCGCCGCCGCCGGGTTGGACGCGGTCGCCGAAGGGTCGATCTATCCCGCGCTCGGCCGCCTGCAGCGCGAGGGCCTCGTGGAGTCGTACCTGGTGGAGAGCGGCGGCGGCCCCGCCCGCAAGTACTACCGGCCGACGCCGGAGGGGGCTTGCGCGCTCGCCGTCTGGTCCAGGGAGTGGGGGCTGCTCGCCGAAGGCGTCTCCGCCGTGCTCGCCGGTTCGGCGCACAGGGAGGAAGGTGCCACGCGATGAGCGAAAAGGTCGTCAGGCAATGCAAGCGGACATGGCGTCGCATCGGTGTCTCCCGCGAGGACGGCGCGGAGATGGCCGGTGAACTGGCGGCGGACCTGCGGGTCGCGCTGGCGGACGGCCGGGACCCCCAGTCCTACGTCGGCGGCGACCCGGCCGGATTCGCCCGCGCCTGGGCGTCCGAACGCGGCGTCGTCCCGCTGCGCTACCGGACGGGGCGGCTGATGGCCGCGTCCCTGCTCGGCGCGCTGCCGGGCCTGTTCGCGGGGCTCTTCATGGTGTTCGGCACGTCCAGCGATGAGTTGGAGCAGGTCCTCGGACGGACGGTGGACGTGCCGACATGGCTGGTGATGATCCTCTACACGGCCAGCGCGGTGTTCGTCTGGGCCGGCGTCCTCGCGGCGGTGTCCGCCGTGCTCAGGTTCCACGCCGATGCGGCGCGGCGGGCGACCGTCGGGGCGCTCGCGGTGCTGCTCCCGTTCTTCGCGGTCGCGGCGGTGGTCGGCACGGCCATGGTGGCGCGTCTGTACGGCTATCCCTACGGCCTTGCCGTCGTCGCCGAGGTGACCGCGCCGCTGTCGATCATGACCGGGCTCGTCGGGGTCACCCGCGTGGTCATCGTCCGCCGGTTCCGCCCCTCGGCCGAACCCGCCGGTTCCCTGTGGGACGCCGTCCCGGCCTGAGCCCCCCGACACCGCCGAGCCGGTTTCCGGGTATCTGGATGAGGAGGAGAAGCGTGGCCGATCACGCTACGGCGCTGCGCATTGAAGGGTTGCGGTACGTCCTGCGGGACCGCGTGCTCCTCGACGGGCTGGATGCCGAGGTGCGGGGCGGCCGGTCGCTCGCGGTGACCGGTCCGAGCGGGAGCGGCAAATCCACACTGCTCATGTGTGCGCTCGGGCTGGTCGCACCCGATGCAGGGACGATCACGGTGGCGGGCGGTGATGTGACGCGGATGACGGCACGGGCGCTCGCGGCCCATCGGCGCCGCCACATCGGTGTCGTCTTCCAGTTCGGGGAACTGCTTCCCGAACTGTCGCCGCTGGAGAACGTCGCCGTCGCCGCGCTCCTCGCCGGCACCGATCGCCGGAGGGCCTACGGCGCGGCGCACGACCTGCTGCGGTGGCTCGGCGTGCCACCGCAGGGGACGACGGGGCTGCTCTCGGGCGGGGAACGGCAGCGCACGGCCGTCGCCCGGGCACTGGTCACCGAGCCGGCCGTGGTCCTCGCGGACGAGCCCACCGGCGCGCTGGACCACCGGTCCCGGGACACCGTCGCCGACATCCTCTTCGACATGCCCGGGAGCCGGGGATGCGCGCTCGTCGTGGCCACCCATGATCCGGTGATCGCGGCGCGGGCGGACGCGCGGGTGTCGCTGGACGCGGGCCGTCTCGTGGAGCAGCCATGAGCGGCTGGGGTGCTCCGCGGCTGGCGGGGCGGCTGCTGAAGGTCGGCTGGGCGGCGGGCAAGGCGGCCCACGGCGGCCGAGTGCGATTCGTCGCGCTGACCCTCGCCTCGCTGGTGCTGACGGTCGGCCTGCTGGCGCTGGCCTGCACGGCGGCGGTCTACGACGGGCGAGAGCGGCGGGACCTCGCGCGCAGCCCGCTCCCGGCCGAGGCCGGTACGGCGGCGGCCGTGGGGTTGTGGGCAGAGGGGGGCGACACGCTGGGCGGCACTCCCGTGACGATCGTCCAGGTCGTTCCGCTGGACGCGTCCGCAGCACCGCCCCCCGGCCTGAGCCGCTGGCCCGGCCCGGGAGAGGTGTTCCTGTCGCCGGCCCTGGCTGACCGTCCGGCGTACGAGCATGTCAGGACGCGCTACGGCCGGTACGCGGGCCGGATCGGCGCTGCAGGAATCGCCTCCCCGTCCGAACTGTTCGCCTACGTGCAACCCGCGAACGCCGACCGGCACGGAGACGGCTGGATCAAGATCGCCGGTTTCGGCGGGCACACCTGGTCGCCGCTGGGCGAGCGGCTCAACGCCTGGCCCTTGGCGCAGGTGCTGGCGACCGTCGGCGGCCTGACGGGACTGCCGTGCCTGGCGCTGGTCGTGGTCGCGGCGCGGTGCGGCTCGGCCGCCCGCGACCGCCGCAGCGCGTTGCTGGAGACGCTGGGGGCTGGGCGACGCCACCGGGCGCTGATGACCATCGGGGAGGCATCGCCTCCCGCGCTACTCGGCGTGCTCGCGGGCGGAGCGCTGATCGTTCCGATGATGTTCGTGGACGTCCCGCTTCCGGTCACGGGCTACGTCATGGGCGCGTTCGACATCCGAGCTTGGGCGTGGGCCGTTCCGCCCGTGCTCATCAGCGCGTTCGTCATCATCCTGCTCTTGGCCGTCGGCCTGCACAAGGTGGACCGCACCGGGCGCGCGACGCGTCCTCGAAGCTTCGCCTCGCGTGTGCCGAAATGGCGGCTCGCCGTCTTCGCCGTGTCCGTGTCCGGCATCGTCGCGAGCAGTGGTGTTCCGGGGACGACCGGTCTCATGCTCTACATCGCCGCCACGGTCGTGATGTGGTCCGCGCTGCCGTCGGCGGCGGCCGCGGTGGGCCGCCGGTTCGGGGGCCGCCTCGCCACGGCCGGCCTGCGTCGCGGACGGGCGGAGCGGCTGATCGCCGGACGGTGGATCGCCGCCCATCCCGGGGTGATCGTCCGGCTGGCCACCGCGCTCGTGATCGGGCTGGGACTGATCACGCAGATCCAGGTGTGGACAAGCCGCCTCAATGAGCCCGCACGTGCGGCCGTCGAGACCTCCAAGCGGGTTGGGGACCAGGTGCTCATCGTCGACCCCGCCGGCGCGAGCGGGGCCCAGGTGCAGCGGTTTCTGCAGGGTGTGCCGCAGGGCTTCGAGACGTTGCGGCTGACCGGCGGGGAAGGCGGGCCTGTCACGCTGACCGGGACGTGTGCGGTCCTGATGAGCGTGCGGCTGAACTGCGGAGCGCAAATTTGGCCGGCGTCCCTGAACACCGGTGACGCCCGGATTCAGGAACTCGTCCGCTGGCGAGCGGAGGATGATCGTGGACTGCGGATCAGGGCCGTTCCCGACGCCGATTACGCGAAGATGCGCGATGGCTCTCTGGTCCTGATCGGCTCGCAGCGGGGCGAGGGATGGCGCGTCCAGCAGCTCTCGTTCGCCGTTTTCGGCGTGCCCGCGGACGGGCTCGGCATCGAGTACGGCGGTGCGGCGGCGACGCTCAATCGGCTCGGCGACTGGATCGTGCTGTTCGGTGGCGCGGGAATCCTCGTCCTGCTGCCCGCCGCGGCGACGAGTGCGGCCGCGGAATTCCTGCAGTTCGGCACCGCGCTGGCGCCGCTCGCCGTGCAGACGGAACGGCGGTCGGTCTACCTGCGGGTGGCGCTCTGGAACCTCACCGTGCCGCTGTGGCTGGCCACGCTCATCGGCGGCCTCGTCACGGCCTGTCACGGGCTGTTCTTCGTCGCCCAGATCCAGGAGGGATGGTTCTCGTGGGGAGTCCTCGGCGGTGCCATGACGGCCGCCGCGGTTCTGGCCCTGGCGATCGGTGTGACCGGCGGTGTGGGCGCGGCCCGGGCGGCGGGCATGTGGCGCCCTGCGAACGACTGACTCCGGCACACATGATTCGCCGGCATCGTGATCGCGCTCGGGAAGGCCCCGCCGGGCCGGGCGGGGCCTGTGCCGTCAGGCGACACCGTCGTCAGGCGACGCGAGGACGGCTCAGAAGAGCTTCTTGCCCTTGCCGTAGACGTACTTGCCGGTCGACTTGCTCCGGCCGCACTCCTGCACGTACAGGTGGCTGCTGTAGCTGGAGCTCGTGCTGATGCTGACCTTGGCGACGCCGTCGTAGTTGTACTTCGTGCCACCGGAGGTCACTCCGACGATCTTGAAGCGCGACCAGTACCGGTAGCTGCCCTCGGTGAACAGGAACCGCACGCAGGCGGTCCAGCCGTTCTTCTTGGTGTCCTGCAGGTAGCCCTTGACGTAGGTCTTGCCACCGCTGCGGCTGTAGGTGCCCCAGGCGTTGATGTACGGGTAGGAGTCGTAGGGCTTCCAGCCGTAGCTGGCGGCCGCCTCGGCGGGGGCGCCCGCGACGGCCATACCGGCCATCACGGTGCCTGCGGCCAGGGCTAGTGCAGCGATTCGCCGCATAGGTCCCTCCAGGCTCTTGTGTTTCGGGGGTTAGCAGCCGATAACTTAGCAGTGTCCGCATGGTCATCTTTATGTCGGGCTTACAGGCTGACCAGGGCCGGACGTTCTTCGGGGGTGGCGAACCGATCGGACTTTGGACGCGTCCAACGTCCAGGAAGCCGTTCGCGCCCGGCCGGACGGAGCATGGGCCGTGTTACGCCGACACGATCATGGCAACAGTGAAACCATGCCTGAGGTGCGTGGCCGTATCCGGAGGTCCGCGGTTCGCGCGGGTCTCCTGCTGCTGATCCTCGTGCTCGTGCTGCCCGCCCCCGCTCATGCCGCGGAGCCCGTGCCCGGGGTCCCCGGGACCGTCCAGCCGCCCGAACCGGCCGTCGGCGAGAACATCCCGACCTACGACGTCGTGCTCACGATCGGCACCGACGGCGTCCTGTACGTCCGGGAGACGATCACCTACGACTTCGACCAGAGCGGCGAGCACGGGATCGTCCGGCATGTGCCGTTCCGCCGCGGCGACCGGGTCTTCGACGTGCGGAACGTCCGCACCAGCTCCTCCACCGGCGCGCCGTCCCGCGCCCGGATGACGCGGTTCCTGCGCGACGTGCGGATCAGCGTCGGCGACCGGCACCGCGAGGTCCGCGGCCGCCAGGCGTACGTGATCGAGTACGAGGTGGGGCGGGCGTTCACCCCGCACAGCGACCACGACGAACTGGTGTGGGACGCGATCGGCACGTCCTGGGCCGTTCCGATCGGGAACGCCGCCGTCCGGGTGGAGGCGCCGGTCCCGCTGCGGTACGCCACCTGCCGGGCGGGCACCCCCGGCGCGACGACCCGCTGCCTGCGCGACCGCGACGGCCCCTACGCCGTGGACTTCATCCAGACCATGCTCGCCCCGCACGAGGGCATGCGGATCCGGGTGCGGCTGCCGAAGCACGCGATCGCCGTCGCGCCGCCCCGGTACGTCGCGCCGCGCTGGACGGGCGGCTGGCCGGGCACCGCCCTGCTCGCGCTCGCGCTCGGTGCCGTGGCCCTGGTCGCGCGCCGTCCGGCACCGCGCCGCGGGGTCGGCGCCGGGCTGGTCTCGGCCGGTCTGCTGCTGATCGTCGCGGACGCCGGGGGCGAGGTCGTGGCGAGCGGCCCGTGGGCGTTCTCGATGGGCGACCGGTGCCTCGCCGGCCTCGCGCTGCTGATCGTCGGCGCCGGGATCATGCGCGCACCGGGTCCGGACGGTGTGATCGGCAGCGGACGGCGCCCGGGTGGGTCTACAGTTGGTCGGTCGCGGCGTGAACACATCGCATCGGCCGGTCGTCTACGACGATGACACACCTGTGAAGGCGGCCCGTGGATGGGGCGTGCCGGACGGGGTAACACGCCAGCGGCGATGGGTGAGGGAGGCGCAGGGGAGTGCGGGAGTACCTGCTCACGATGCTCGTCGCCGCCCTCGTCGCCTATCTGCTGACCCCGTCGGTGCGCCGGTTCGCCATCTGGTTCGGCGCGCAGGCGGTGCCGCGCGACCGCGACGTGCACGTCATCCCGACGCCCCGGCTGGGCGGTCTTGCGATGTTCGGCGGGATGGTGGCGGCGCTGGTGGTCGCGACCGGGCTGCCGGAGATGCGCAAGGTCCTCGCGGACGGCAACATCAGCGTGGCCAAGGCGCTGCTGCTGTCGGGCGGGCTGATCGTGCTGATCGGCATCGCCGACGACCGCTGGGAGGTGGACGCGCTCACCAAGTTCGCCGGGCAGGTCGCGGCCGCCGGGATCTTCATCATGCAGGGCATCCAGATCTACGCGATCCCGCTGCCGAACGGCGAGTCGCTGTCGCTGCCGCCCGCCTACGGGGTGCCGCTGACCGTCTTCATCGTGGTCGCCACGATCAACGCGGTGAACTTCATCGACGGCCTGGACGGGCTCGCGGCGGGCGTCGTCGGCATCGCGGGGCTCGCGCTGTTCTCCTACGCCTACCTGCTGTCGAAGGCGCACGGGCTGTCCACGCTGACCGGCGCGACGCTCACCGCTGCGGTGCTGTTCGGGATGTGCGCGGGCTTCCTGCCGCACAACTTCAGCCCCGCCAAGATCTTCATGGGCGACACCGGCTCGATGCTGATCGGGCTGCTGCTCAGCGCGTCCACGATCATGCTGACCGGCCAGTTCGACGCGGCCTTCCTCGCCAACGGGCTGTTCCCGTTCTTCGTCCCGGTGCTGCTGATCCCGGCGGTGGCCGCGGTGCCGTTCATGGACATGCTGCTGGCGGTGCTGCGGCGCACCAGCCAGGGCCGGTCGCCGTTCTCTCCGGACAAGCAGCACCTGCACCACCGGCTGCTGGAGCTCGGCCACTCCACCCGCCGCGCGGTGCTGATCATGTACTTCTGGGTGGGGCTGCTGGCCTCGGGCCTGGTCGGGCTCGCGCTGTTCGATGCCGCGTGGCTCACCCTCGGGATCACGCTGCTGGTCGCGATCGGCGGTGTCGTGCTGATGTTCCGCAAGCCCGGCCGCCGGAAGAAACCCGCCGGCGATCCGGGCACCGGCGGCCGGCCCGCACAGCGCCCCCAGATGCACGTCTGACCTGCGCCGCCGTCCCGCCGGACGAGGAACGATCCAGCGGGACGCCCGTCCCGGCGGAACTGGGCCATGCATGGGATGAGCTGGGCTAAAGTCCAGGTACAAGCGTTACCGGGCGTAGCCTCCCGGACCCTGGATCGGCATTACCTCTAGGGTAATTGTGGACATTCCGGACGCTTGTGATACCTTTCACGAACAAGAGACGAACACTCAACGTGACCAGCCGGAGCCCTCATGCATACCTCCGACGCCCGGATGCTCCGCGGCGCCGCGATCCCGACCTCGGCGGTCGGGGTGGGCGCCGTGCTGATCGGCCTGCTGACCGCCGGCGCCAAGGGCGCCCTGGCGGCGGCGCTGGCCTCCGTCGTGGTGATCGCCTTCTTCTCGGTGAGCGCGCTGGTGGTCTCGTGGGCCGCCAGGTACTCCGCGCAGACGATGATGCTGGCCGCCCTCGCGAGCTACATGGTCAAGATCCTCGCGGTGATGGTGCTGGTCACGGCGATGGACAGCGTCTCCATCTGGAACACCACGGTCTTCGGCTGGACGGTCATCGCGCTCGCGCTGCTCTGGATCGCCGCCGAGTTCCGCATCGCGCTGCAGCGGAGGCCCTACATTGACGACGCCGAGGACGCCCTTGACCGGAGTCCGTGATGCAGGCCCTGCGGACGGTGCCTGCCCCCAAGGACTACTCCAATATGACCACCGCACGGGTGGCCTGCTATCGTCCGGAGCGCGATGAGCGAGCAGAAACGCCGGCCGGAGGACGGTCAGCGGGAATTCGCCGACGTCGCCTGGTCCGTGCCCAGCTACCTTCTCTCCGGGATGCTCATCTGGGGCGGGCTCGGGTGGCTGCTGTCCAAGTGGACGCACCAGGCCTGGCTGATCCCGATCGGCCTGGTCATCGGTGCCGGGCTCGCCGTCTACCTGGTCTACCTGAAGTACGGTCGCCACTCCTCCTGAGCGGCCCAGCAAAGGAAGCCGCCGAGGAAGCCTTCGTGAAACATCACCACATTGATGAAGGGAACGCCGCGTGAACGCGCTGACGGTCCTCGCCTCCGGGGGAGATACGTTCCAAGCCCCGGGCCCGGAGCTGTTCGACTTTCCGCCCCTGTTCGCCGGCGGCCCCGCGTGGCTGACCAAACCCGTCGTGTTCGCGGTCGTCGGCGCGCTGGTGACGTGCGTCCTGTTCTGGACGGCCTTCGCCAAGCCGAAGCTCGTGCCGCGCGGCATGCAGAACATCGGTGAGATCGGCTACATGTTCGTGCGGGACGAGATCGCCCGCCCGTTCCTCGGCAAGAACACCGACCGGTGGATGCCGATGCTGATGTCGCTGTTCTTCCTGATCTGGATCTGGAACATCTTCGCGGTCGTCCCGATCATCCAGTTCCCGATCGCGTCGCACATCGCGTTCCCGATCGTCCTGGCGGTGTTCGTCTACGTCGTCAAGGTGTACCTGGGCTTCAAGCACCAGGGCCCGGTGAAGTACTTCACCAACATGATCCCCAAGGGCCTGCCGCTGCCGGTCTACTTCCTGCTGGTGCCGATCGAGTACCTCTCGACGTTCATCCTGGCCCCCTTCACCCACGCGGTCCGGCTCTTCGCCAACATGTTCGCCGGTCACACGATCCTGGCGTTCTTCAGCCTGGTCGGCTTCTGGTTCCTCTTCGAGAAGCCCACCGCGCTCGGCTTCGGCGTCGGCATCGTCGGTGTCCTCGTCACGATCGTCCTGACCGCGCTGGAGCTGCTCATCCAGTTCCTGCAGGCGTTCCTGTTCGCGATGCTGGCCGCCATGTACATCCAGAGCGGCCTGGAAGCGGACCACTAAGCCCCAAGTGGCCGCGGCGCCCCGGCGCCGAGGCCCATCGACAACCTCGTTAGCCCAGACCGGCGGAGCCTCCGCCGGCCGACAGAAAAGGAATGACCCCATGACGGGAGAAGTTCTCGCCGCCGTCAACGGTAACGTCACCGCGATCGGGTACGGCCTCGCCGCCATCGGCCCCGGCATCGGCATCGGCATCATCTTCGGCCAGGGCGTGAACGCCATCGCGCGCCAGCCCGAGCTGACCGGCGTGATCCGCACCAACATGCTGCTGGGCTTCGTCCTCACCGAGGCGCTCGCCCTGATCGGTCTGGTCGCTCCGTTCATCTTCAAGGGCATTTGACCACGGGTCCCATCTGAGGAAGGGCTGCAGACATGATCACAGCAGCTTCCGTCCTAGCGGCGGAGGAGAACAACCCTCTCGTCCCGCACCCGTACGAGCTGGTCGTCGGCATCTTCTCGTTCGTCGTCGTCATGGTCGTCCTGGGCCGCATCCTCGTCCCGCGCCTGCAGCAGACGCTGGAGGAGCGGACCCAGGCGATCGAGGGCGGTCTCGAGCGGGCCGAGCAGGCGCAGAAAGAGGCCCAGCAGGTCCTCGACCAGTACAAGGCGCAGCAGAAGGCCGCCGCGGTCGAGGCGTCCAACGAGCGGCGCAAGGCCGAGGAGCAGGGCGCGCAGATCATCGCCGAGGCCAAGCAGAAGGCCCAGGCGGAGGCGCGCAAGATCGTCGAGGACGCCAAGAAGCAGATCGAGGCCGAGCGGCAGCAGGCGTTGCAGTCGCTGCGCGCCGAGATCGGCGCCATGTCGGTCGAGCTGGCCGGGCGTGTCGTGGGCGAGTCCCTTGAGGACAGCGCGCGGCAGAGCCGGGTCGTCGACCGGTTCCTCGAAGAGCTCGAAAGCCGCGCTCGCACGCAGGAGCAGATCACATCATGACCATCACGGGAGCGGTGAGCAGGGCGTCGCTGGCCGAGGCCAAGGAGCGGCTGGAGGCCGTGCTTCCCTCCGCCGACCTGGCCGCGCTCGGCGGCGACCTGTTCGCGGTGCTGCACCTGGTCGACCGCGAGCACGGCCTGCGGCGGGCGGTGTCCGACCCGTCGCGCGACGGTGCCGACAAGGCGCAGCTCGTCCAGATCCTGCTGGAGGGCAAGGTGTCGCCGGCCGCTCTCGGGCTGGTCGCCGACGTCGTCCGGCTGCGCTGGTCGAAGCCGTCGGAGCTGGCGGACGCGGTGGAGACCCTCGCGGTCACCGCCGAGGCCGCCCGCGCCGAGGCGGACGGGCAGATCGACGACCTGGAGGACGAGCTGTTCCGGTTCTCCCGGGTCGTCGAGGGGGACGCCGCGCTGCGCGGCGCCCTCGCCGCACCGGGGCTGCCGGACGACCGCAAGGCCGGCCTGGTCGGCGCGCTGCTGGAGGGCAAGGTCACTCCGGCGACGCTGACCCTGGTCACCGAGCTGGTGCTGCGTCCGCGAGGACGTAGCCTGGAGGGTGGGCTCGCCGAGTACGGCAAGCTCGTCGCCCAGCGCCGGCAGCGGCTGGTCGCGCTCGTCCGGACGCCGACCGAGCTGTCGGCGGAGCAGCGGACACGGCTCGCAGCGGTGCTCGCCGCGGCCTACGGGCACGAAGTACACCTGAACATCGAGATCGACCCGAGCGCGATCGGCGGCCTGTCGATCCAGATCGGGGACGAGATCATCGACGGCACGATCGCCGGACGCCTGGACGACGTTCGCCGGCGGCTCGGCGCCGGCTGAGGCCGGTAGAGCTGACCTTTTAGGGAGCAAGAGAGGAATCATGGCGGAGCTGACGATCCGTCCGGATGAGATCCGGAACGCGCTGGAGCGCTTCGTCCAGTCGTACGAGCCCGAGGCCGCCGCGCGCGAAGAGGTCGGCACCGTCGTCGATTCCGGCGACGGTATCGCCCACGTCGAGGGTCTGCCCTCCGCGATGGCGAACGAACTCCTTGAGTTCGAGGACGGTACCCGTGGCCTGGCTCTGAACCTGGACGTGCGCGAGATCGGCGCCGTTGTCCTGGGTGACTTCAGCAAGATCGAGGAGGGCCAGAAGGTCCGGCGGACCGGCGAGGTCCTGTCGGCGCCGGTCGGCGACGCCTTCCTCGGCCGCGTCGTGGACGCGCTGGGCAACCCGCTGGACGGCAAGGGCCCGATCGAGACGACCGAGCGCCGCGCGCTCGAACTGCAGGCCCCCACGGTCGTGCAGCGGCAGTCGGTGAAGGAGCCGCTGCAGACCGGCATCAAGGCCATCGACGCGATGACGCCGATCGGCCGCGGCCAGCGGCAGCTGATCATCGGTGACCGGCAGACGGGCAAGACGACCGTCTGCGTGGACACCATCATCAACCAGAAGGAAGCCTGGGCGACCGGCGACCCGAGTAAGCAGGTCCGCTGCATCTACGTCGCGATCGGCCAGAAGGGCTCCACGATCGCGAACGTGCGCCGCGCCCTGGAAGAGGCCGGCGCGCTGGAGTACACCACGATCGTGGCGGCCCCGGCGTCCGACCCGGCGGGCTACAAGTACATCGCCCCCTACACCGGGTCCGCGATCGGGCAGCACTGGATGTACCAGGGCAAGCACGTCCTGATCGTGTTCGACGACCTGTCGAAGCAGGCCGAGGCGTACCGCGCGGTGTCGCTGCTGCTGCGCCGCCCGCCGGGCCGCGAGGCCTACCCCGGTGATGTCTTCTACCTGCACTCGCGCCTGCTGGAGCGCTGCGCGAAGCTGTCGGACGACCTGGGCGGCGGCTCGATGACCGGCCTGCCGATCATCGAGACCAAGGGCAACGACGTGTCGGCCTACATCCCGACGAACGTCATCTCGATCACCGACGGGCAGTGCTTCCTGGAGACGGACCTGTTCAACCAGGGCGTCCGGCCGGCGATCAACGTCGGTATCTCGGTGTCCCGGGTCGGCGGCTCGGCGCAGATCAAGGCGATGCGGAAGGTCGCGGGTACGCTGCGCCTCGCGCTGTCGCAGTACCGCGACCTGGAGGCGTTCGCCGCGTTCGCGTCCGACCTGGACGCGGCGTCCCGCGCCCAGCTGGAGCGCGGTGCCCGCCTGGTCGAGCTGCTGAAGCAGCCGCAGGGCGCGCCGTTCCCGGCGGAGAAGGAAGTCGTGTCCGTGTGGGCGGGCACCTCCGGCGAGCTGGACGAGGTGCCCGTCGCCGACGTCCGCCGTTTCGAGCGCGAGTTCCTCGACTACATCGAGCGCGAGGAGGGCGGCCTGCTCACCTCCATCCGCGAGACGGGTCAGCTCTCCGACGACGGTCTCACCAGCCTCAAGAACGCCATCACGGAGTTCAAGAAGGGCTTCCAGACCAGCGAGGGCGAGCTGCTGGCCGAGGAGCCCGTCGAGGCGATCGATGCCGAGGACGTCAAGCAGGAGACGATCACCCGCGTCAAGAAGGGCTGACGGCCATGGCCGCACAGCTTCGCCAACTCCGGCAGCAGATCAAGACGGTCAAGTCGACCGCCAAGATCACGCGTGCCCAGGAGATGATCGCCACGTCGCGGATCGTCAAGGCCCAGCAGGCGGTGGCGGCGTCCAAGCCGTACGCCGACCAGATCACGCGGGCCCTGACCGCGCTGGTGAGCCACCGCGTGGGGATCGACCACCCGCTGCTGCAGGAGCAGCCGGCCGACGCCCGCAGCGCCGTCCTGATCGTCACGAGTGATCGCGGGTTCTGCGGCGCCTACAACGCCAACGTGATCCGCGAGGCCGAGTCGCTGATCCGGGCGCTGCGGGACGAGGGCCGCGAGCCGGTCCCGTACGTGGTGGGGAACAAGGGGATCACCTGGTACAGGTTCCGCGGCCGGGAGGTCGCGGAGACCTGGCACGGGTTCAGCGACCGTCCGCACTTCGCGAACGCGGAGCGGATCGGGCGCCGGCTCACCGAGGACTTCCTCAAGACCGACGCCGAGGGCGGGGTCGGTGAGATCCACGTGGTCTACACCGAGTTCGTCTCGATGCTGACCCAGACGGTCCGGGTCAAGCGGCTGATGCCGCTGGAGATCGAGGACAGCCACGACGGCGAGGTCCCGCCGGCGTACGAGTTCGAACCGTCCGCGCAGGCCGCGCTCGACCTGCTGCTGCCCAACTACATCGAGAGCCGCATCTTCCACATGCTGCTGCAGTCGGCCGCGTCGTTCCAGGCGTCGGTCCGGCGGGCCATGAAGTCGGCGACCGACAATGCCAACGAACTGCTCGGGGTCTACACGCGCCAGATGAACCAGGCGCGGCAGGCCGCGATCACCCAGGAAATCAGCGAGATCGTCGGTGGCGCTGACGCGCTCGCCGAGTCTGGCGGGGAGTGATAATGACTGCACAGGTAGAGACGGCGACCGCGACCGGGCGCGTCGCCCGTGTCATCGGCCCGGTCGTCGACGTGGAGTTCCCCGCCGACGCCCTCCCGGAGATCTACAACGCCCTCAACGCGCAGGTCTCGCTGGGCGGCGAGGAGAAGACCCTGACCTTCGAGGTCGCCCAGCACCTGGGCGACAACATGATCCGGGCCATCTCGATGCAGCCGACGGACGGCCTGGTCCGCGGCGCCCCGGTGTTCGACAGCGGCGAGTCCATCGCGGTGCCGGTCGGTGACATCACCAAGGGCCACGTGTGGAACGCCCTCGGCGAGTCGCTGGACGTCCCGACCGCCTCGCTGGAGGTCAACGAGCGCTGGGGCATCCACCGCAAGGCGCCGGCGTTCGACCAGCTGGAGTCCAAGACCGAGATGCTGGAGACCGGCATCAAGGTCATCGACCTGCTGTGCCCGTACGTCAAGGGCGGCAAGATCGGCCTGTTCGGCGGCGCGGGTGTGGGCAAGACCGTCCTCATCCAGGAGATGATCCGCCGTGTCGCCCGCAACTTCGGCGGCACCTCGGTGTTCGCCGGCGTGGGCGAGCGCACCCGTGAGGGCAACGACCTCTGGGTGGAGATGGACGAGGCGGACGTCCTCAAGGACACCGCGCTCGTGTTCGGCCAGATGGACGAGCCGCCGGGCACCCGGCTGCGCGTCGCGCTGTCCGCGCTGACGATGGCGGAGTACTTCCGCGACGTCCAGAACCAGGACGTGCTGCTGTTCATCGACAACATCTTCCGGTTCACGCAGGCCGGTTCGGAGGTCTCCACGCTGCTCGGGCGCATGCCGTCCGCGGTGGGGTACCAGCCGACGCTGGCCGACGAGATGGGTGTGCTGCAGGAGCGGATCACCTCGACGCGCGGTAACTCGATCACCTCGATGCAGGCGATCTACGTGCCCGCCGACGACATCACCGACCCGGCGCCGCACACCACGTTCGCGCACCTGGACGCCACCACGACCCTGGCGCGGAGCATCTCCGAGAAGGGCATCTTCCCGGCGGTGGACCCGCTCGACTCCACCTCGCGGATCATGGACCCGCAGATCCTGGGGAACGAGCACTACGAGGTCGCCCAGGAGGTCATCCGGATCCTGCAGAAGTACAAGGAGCTGCAGGACATCATCGCGATCCTCGGTATCGACGAGCTGTCCGAGGAGGACAAGGTCACCGTCCAGCGGGCGCGGCGCATCGAGCGCTTCCTGTCGCACCCGATGTACGTGGCCGAGCAGTTCACCGGCCAGCCCGGTGTGACGGTGCCGAAGGACGAGACGATCGCCTCCTTCAAGGCGCTGGCCGAGGGCAAGTACGACCACCTGCCCGAGCAGGCGTTCTTCATGTGCGGTGGCATCGAGGACGTCGAGAAGAAGGCCAAGGAGCTGGAGAAGTAGTCCGCTCCGGCGGGGCCGCCCCGGGACCGTGCGTCCGGGGGCGGCCCCGCCGGAACCGCTCCAGTTAGTCGGAGGAGACAGACGTGGCAACCCTGAAGGTCGGGCTGGTCTCGCCGGAGCGCGAGATCTGGTCCGGCGAGGCCAAGATGGTGGTCGCCCAGACCGTCGAGGGCTCGCTCGGCATCCTGCCGGGTCACGCCCCGGTGCTGGGCGTCCTCCTGGACGGTAGCGTGGTGAAGATCGAGCCGGCGGACGGCGGCGAGCCGGTCACCGCGGCGGTCGGCAGCGGGTTCTTCTCCATCGCCGCCGACGAGGTGTCGGTGCTGGCGGAGCAGGCCGAGCTGGGCGACGAGATCGACGTGCCGGAGGCGCGGCAGACGCTGGAGGCGGCGCTCGCGGCCGAGAGCGAGGACTCGACGCCGGAGCGGCGGGCGCGGGCCCGGCTGCGCGCGGCGGGCATCGAGGCCTAGAGGTCGACGGACGGCGGTGGAGTTGGGCGAGCACCTGGCACTGGACGTGGGCGGTGTGCTCGCCGCGCTCGTCCTCGTGGCGGCGCTGCTGTTCGTCAGCATGGCGGTGCGCCGCTGGCTGTTCACACGCCGCGGCGGCGCCGTGGAGTGCAGCCTGCGCGAACTGTCCCCGGAGGGCGGAGCCCCGGGAGTGTGGCGGCTCGGCATCGGCCGGTACAAGGGCGATGTACTGCACTGGCACCGCGTGTTCGGTTTCCGCAGGAGGCCCCGGCAGGTGATCCACCGCCGGGGCCTTGTCGTCTCCAACCGGCGCAGTCCCGGTCCGGAGGAGGCGCAGAGCCTGCTGCCGGACGTGAGCGTCATCGAGGTGCGGGACGGTGATCTGACCGTCGAGCTGGCGATGGGCGCGGCGGCGCTGACGGGGTTCCTGGCGTGGCTGGAGGCGGCCCCGCCCGGCTTTCCCGTCGACCTGCACCCTCCGGAGCCGGCGGACCCGGAGCCGCGCCGTCCGGAGTGACGGGCCCGGACCGCTAGCGTGCCGTGACGGAGATCCCGCCGTCTCTGGTGGTGAGCTTGATGTGCCGCTTCGACTGGGAATCCTGGTGGAGGGCCGGGTCGATCCACTTGCTGCCGTTGCCGGTGGACGCGTTGATCGCGTAGCCCTCACCGGCGGGGAGACGCAGGTGGATGGAGCCGTTGTCGGTCCCGGCCTGGACGTCCGCGGGCGGCGCGGTGAAGCGCAGGGTGATGGCGCCGTCCCTCGACCTGGCGGTGATCCGGTCGGCGGTCAGCCCGCGGGCTTCGACGGTGCCGTTGTCGGTGCGCAGGTCGGCGGCGGTGATGCTGCCGCCGACGCGGATGCGGCCGTCGCGGGAGCGGGCCGTGACCTTGCCGGCGGTGAGCCCGGTCGCGTCCACGGACCCGTTGTCGGTGCGCAGGTCGGCGGTGGCGACGCGGCCCGAGACGCGCAGCGACCCGTCCCGCGTGCTGAGGGAGGCGGTGGAGGCGCGCAGGTCCGTCGCGGTGATCGCGCCGTTGCCGCTGTGCAGCCGCACCGCCCCGGCGAGCCCGGAGGCGATGATCGTGCCGTCCGCGTTGTCGATCTCCACGGGGGTGGAGCGCGGAACCTGGACGCGGTAGGAGACCCCGCACGCGCCGACCCCGATCACCTGGGTGCCGCACTTCGAGGTGAGCTTCAGGACGCCGCCCTCGGTGACGTGCTTCGCCCGCGGCCTGTTCTTCTCGTTCGACCAGCGCAGCCGTTCGCCGACCCGGATGCCGGGGGAGTCGGACGCGGTCACCTCGATCCGGCTCCCGGCCGCCCGGATCTTCAGCGCGGTGACGCCGGAGGGGACGGTGTAGGAGCGGTCCTCGTGGTGGGTCCCGAAGCTCAGGTTGCCGCAGCCGGTCAGCGCCGTCGCCGCCACAGCCAGGACGGCCGTGCCCGTCAAGGTCCTCACGTGGTCTCTCCCGTTGTCGCCATGCCCCGTACAGCACCAGCCTGGCGTGGTCGGGACGGCGTCACCAGGTGGGGAGCCGGTCATCCGGGGGTGGGGTTAGCCCCACCCCCGGAGCGGTCAGCGTTCCCCGCCGGGCTTCCACAGGAGGTCGCCGTGCTCGGCGTTGGCGACGCGGCAGAGGATGAACAGCAGGTCCGACAGCCGGTTGAGGTACTTGGCGGTCAGCGGGTTGACGCCGCCCTCGGGGACGCCGTCTTCGCCGTCTGCGGCCGGCGGCCCGTTGTGCGCCTCGATCGCCGTCCAGGCGGAGCGTTCGGCGCGCCGGGCCACCGTCCGGGCCTGGTGCAGCAGCGCGGCGCCCGGCGTCCCGCCGGGGAGGATGAAGCTGCGCAGCGCCGGAAGGGCGGCGTTGTGCTCGTCGCACGCCTCCTCCAGCCGCTCGATGTAGGACGCCTCGACACGCAGCGGCGGATACTTCGGATCGGGGACGACGGGGGCGCACAGGTCGGCGCCCACATCGAACAGGTCGTTCTGGATGCGGATCAGCAGCGCGGCGACGTCCTCCGGCAGCGAGCCGAGCGCGAGGGCGGCGCCGATCGCGGCGTTGGCCTCCTCGACGTCGGCGTAGGCGGCGAGGCGCGGATCGGTCTTGCGGGTCCGGGACGCGTCGCCGAGAGCGGTGGTGCCGTCATCGCCGGTGCGGGTGTAGATCCGGGAGAGCACGACGGGGTTGTCCCTGTTCTTCGCCATGCCGAGCAGCCTAGCCCTGCCGCAGGTCGAAGCCCCTTCGGTAGGGTTCCGGAAAGACCTCGGAGGCCGCCGTGTACGACTACATCATCGTGGGTGCGGGCAGCGCGGGCTGCGTTCTCGCCGCCCGACTGACCGAGGACCCCTCCGTGCAGGTGCTGCTGCTGGAGGCAGGGCCGCCCGACGACGCGCCGGAGATCCACATCCCGGCGGCCGTGGCGACGATGATCAAGGGCCCGTACGACTGGGACTATGCGACCGTCCCGCAGGAGCACGCGGCGGGACGCAGCGTGTACTGGCCGCGGGGACGGACGCTCGGCGGCAGCTCGTCCACCAACGCGATGATCTACATTCGCGGGGCCCGGCACGACTACGACACCTGGCGCGACTCCTACGGCTGCGAAGGCTGGGGCTATGAGGATCTCCTGCCCTACTTCCGCCGCGCCGAGGACCAGCAGCGCGGCGACGTCCCCTACCACGGCGTCGGCGGCCCGCTCCGCGTGGAGGACCTCCGCTACAGGCACCCGCTGACCCGCGCCTGGGTGCAGTCGGCGAAGGCGTACGGCCTCGCCGCGAACCCCGACTTCAACGGCGCCGACCAGGACGGCGTGGGCTTCTACCAGGTCACCCACAAGCGCGGCCGCCGCTGGTCGACGGCGGACGGATATCTGCATCCGATCGAGAACCGGCCGAACCTCACGGTCGTCACCGACGCCCTCGCCACCCGCGTCGTGATCGAGGACGGGCGGGCGACCGGCGTCCGCTACGAGGCGCGCGGCGAGATCCACTCGGCCCGCGCGGAGGCGGAGGTCCTGCTGTCCGGCGGCGCGGTGAACAGCCCGCAGCTTCTCATGCTGTCGGGCATCGGCCCCGCCGACCACCTGCGTTCCCTCGGCATCGACGTCGTGGCCGACGCGCCGGTGGGGCAACGCCTTCAGGACCATCCGTTCGTCAACGTCATGTTCGCGACGCCCCACACGAAGGTCCTGGGGGAGCAGGCGAACGTGCGCTCCCTGGCCCTGTACCAGGCGCTGGGGCGCGGGCCCTACGCGTCCAACGTGGCCGAGGCGGGCGGTTTCGTCCGGACGGTCGAGGGGCTGCCCGCCCCCGATCTGCAGTACCACGTGCTGCCGACGCCGTTCGTCGACCAGGGGCTCACCGAGTCGTCCGAGCGGCTGCTGTCCGTCCTGGTCACGGCGATCGCGGTCGCCGGCCGCGGGTCGTTGACCCTCCGGTCCGCCAGCCCTTACGCCAAGCCGCTGATCGACCCCGCCTACCTCGCCGACAAGGCGGATCTGGACATCCTGGTCGCGGGCGTCCGGCAGGCGCGCGAGATCGCCGCGTCGGGCCCCCTCGCGTCGCTGATCGGCGGCGAGTGGGCGCCGGGCGAGCAGGTCGAGTCCGATGAGGCGATCATCGACTTCATCCGCCGCGACGTCGCGACGCTGTTCCACCCGACGAGCACCTGTGCGATGGGCGGCGACGACTCGGTCTGCGACCTCGACCTGCGTGTTCGCGGCGTCGAGGGCCTCCGCGTCGTGGACGCCTCGGTCATGCCGGCCGTCCCCCGGGGCAACACCAACGCCCCCACGATCGCGATAGCCGAACGCGCCGCCGACCTGATCCGCGGCCGGACCCCGTTGCAGCCGGCGGGCGCCCGGACGGCCGGCGCCCGGAAATGAGGAACGCCCCCGTCAGCTGACGGGGGCGTGGGGCCGTGCGGACAGGCCGCGGGCGTCACCGCTTCAGCGCCTTCGCGATGCGGGCGCGGCGTGCGTTCTTCACCTCGCTCCGCAGGACCCTGACGCGGTCGCTGATGATGACGCTGCTGAACTCCGGGCGGATCATGTCGTTCTCCTTGTTCCCGCCGGGCCCTCTTGGCCCGACATGTACAAGGTTCGTCCTAAGCCCCCGCCCCCCACATTGGGACGACGCCTTATATTCACCGCCTCAGACCGCCTTAGTCCGCGGCGGCCGCACCGAAAGAACCTGAGCCGGCCGCTTAGCGCCTTCGGGCCGGTTCGGTGGGTCAGGCGACTTCGATGAAGCCCAGGTGGTCGTAGAGGCGGCGCGCGCGGCGGTTGCGGCGGGTCACGGCCAGGGTGAGGGTGTCGTGACCCTGCTGGACGAGGGCGTGCATGGCCGCGTGGATCAGCCCTTTGCCCAGGCCCTGCCCGGCGTGGGAGGGGTCGGTGAAGAGGAAGGCCAGCAGCGGCACGTCCATATAGAGGGTGACCAAGGCGGCCCCTACCGGACGGCCGTGGTGATCGGCGACGAACGACGCGTCGCGCAGGAACGTGCCGTACTCGCCGTCCAGGGTGAGCTGGATCTCGCGTGCCGCGCCGACGAGGTTGCCGACGTCGGCCTCGTCGGGGGTGCCGCGGTAGGCCGCCCACATGACGGCGGCGAGCGCGGGGACGTCGGCGTCGGCGAATGGTCGCAGGCCGGGCGCGGGCGGAGGTGTCGCGCCGAGCGTCACCTGAAGGCGGCTGCGCACGGGTGCGCCGAACGTCCCGGATGTCATGGTTTCGAGTCTAGGCGCGGCCCCCGCCGGAATCCGGCGGGGGGCGAGCACGGCGTCACCGCTTGTAGCGGCGGCCGTGGATCATGTTGATCAGGCCGAGGACGCGGGCCATCTCCTTCTCGCTGCGGCCGAACGTGGTCAGGTTCATCGTCGCGAACCGCTGCCGGGTGATGGCCTTCGGGCGGGCGAACTCGCGCAGGCCGTCCGCGCCGTGGATGCGGCCGAACCCGGACTCGCCGACACCGCCGAACGGCAGCGCGGCGACCTGGGCGAACGCGGCGAACGCGTTGATGGCCGTCATGCCCGACCGCATCCGGCGGGCGATGTCCATCGCGCGGGACCGGTCGCCGGAGAAGATCGTCCCGGCGAGGCCGTAGCCGGTCTTGTTGGCCTTCTCGACCGCCTCGTCCAGGCTCTTGACGCGGTGGACGGTGATCGTCGGGCCGAATGTCTCCTCGCAGACGGCGGCCGAGTCGTCCGGCACGTTGGTCAGCACGACCGGCTCCACGTACGGCTTGCGGACGGACTCGGGGCCGCCGACGACCGCCTTGCCGCCCTTGGCCAGCGCGTCCTTGATGTGCCGTTCGATGATGTCGAGCTGTGCCGGCATGGTGATCGGGCCGTAGGCGGCCTCGCGGTCGAAGCCGGGACGCAGGTCGCGGGCCTTCTCGGTGAGCTTGCCGAGGAACTCGTCGTACGCCTCGTCCACGACGTAGATGCGCTCGACGCCGATGCAGGTCTGGCCCGCGTTGGACATGGCGCCCCACAGTGCGGCGTCGGCGGCGGCGTCGAGGTCGGCGTCGGCGTCGATGATGCAGGCGTCCTTGCCGCCGCACTCGGCGACGATCGGGGTGAGGTTCTCGGCGCAGGCGGCCATGACCCGCTTGGCGGTGCGGGTCGAGCCGGTGAAGGCGATCTTGCCGACGTGCGGGGAGGAGGCGAGCGCCGCGCCGGTCTCGCCGAACCCGGTGACCGTCTGCAGCACGGGATGCTCGGGGATCACCGCGGCGACCAGTTCGGCGAGGAACACGCCGACGCCGGGGGTGAACTCCGACGGCTTGAACACGACGGCGTTGCCGGCCGCGAGCGCGTAGCCGATCGAGCCCATCGGGGTGAAGATCGGGTAGTTCCAGGGGCCGATGACGCCGACGACGCCGAGCGGCTGGTACTCCAGCACGCAGCGCTGGTTGATCGCCATGAGACCGGGGTAGACGCTGCGCGGTCCGAGGGTCTTGTGCGCGTTGCGGGCGGCCCAGTCCAGATGGGTGATCGCCATGATCGTCTCAAGCTGGGCGTCCTGCACCGGCTTGCCGGTCTCCTGGTGGATGAGCTCGGCCATCCGGTTCAGGTTGCGGGTGAGCGACCCCTTGACGTTGAGCAGCCGGAGCCGGCGCTCCTTCCAGCCGAGGGCGCGCCACCACTCGGCGGCCTTGCGGGCGCGCTCGATCGCCGCGGCCACGGCGGCCCCGTCCTGCACGGGGTGCTCGGCGACGACCTCGCCGGTGGCCGGGTTCAGGGACGCGAACGTCTCGGTGTTCTCCGTGGCCACGGACATGGGAACCTCCCGGCAGGAGCCTGGTAAGTGAACGCTTGCGCTGGATGTCGGCTAGTAAATCAGCCTAATCCCCGGTGGGGGAGCCGGGGATCCAACTCCCGTGGAATCCGGCCGGGCGGCGGGTCCACCGGTGACGTTCTGGGCAAGCTCACCGGCGCCGGGCTGATCGAGGTGGCCGAGGAGGGGCCACGGCCCGTGCGGATCAGCGGAAGTCGCCCGCGTGGTCGGCGGCCCACTCCGCGAACGTGCGGGCGGGGCGGCCGGTGATGCGCTCGACCTCCGGGGACGGCTCGGGCGGATGCTCGACGGCGTGGGCGCGCAGGCGGAGCAGGGCGTCCACCAGGCCCTCCCGCATGTAGGGGCGCTTGAGCATCTCCTCCCGCGCCTCCTCCGGCCCGATCTCCTCGAAGCGGGCCGGCCGGCCGCTCGCCGCGCCGATGAGCCGCACCATCTCCGGCTGCGTGAGCGCCTCCGGGCCGGTCAGCAGGGGCCTGGTGCCGACGAGGGCGTCGGTGAGCAGGGCCTTCGCCGCCACGGCCGCGATGTCGCGCTCGTGGATCGGGGTGCTGCGCGCCGCCGCGTACGGCCCGCGGACGGCGGCCCCGGTGCCGATCGCCTCCCGCCAGGCCAGCGTGTTCGCCGCGAACTCGCCGGGACGGACGAACGTCCACTCCATCCCGGACGCCTCGATCGCCCGCTCGATCTCCAGGTGGGGCGCGGCCAGCTCGTTGGCCGGATCGTCGTCGAGCGCGGCGGCCGACGACAGCAGCACGACGCGCCGCACGCCGTGGTCGGCCGCGCGGGACAGCAGCCCGTCCGCGCCGCCCCAGAACACGACCGGGTTCAGGAAGATCGAGGTGATGCCGTCCAGCGGCATCTCGCCGGTGCGTGCGACCTCGACCCCGCCGGGCAGGTGCGCGGTGGCGGGGTCGCGGGTCAGCGCGCGGACCTTGGCGCCCGCGCAGAGCAGTTCGCCGACGACGTTGCGTCCGACGTTTCCGGTGGCTCCGGTGATGAGGAACATGCGTCCAGGTTCAACCAAGCGGATGACAATGTCAAATAGCCGGTTGGTTGAAGAAGGGGCTACCATGAGGCCGTGACGGACACGACGAGGCGGACGCGCCGCACCCCCGCCCCGCACGAGCGCAAGCTCGACGCCGAGCGATCCCGGCGGCTGCTGCTGGACGCCGCGCTGGACGAGTTCTCCGCCAAGGGCTACGCGGGCGCCCGCGTGCAGGACATCGCCGACCGCGCCGGCGTCAACAAGCAACTGATCAACTACTACTTCGGCGGCAAGGAGGGGCTGCACGCCGCGCTCCTGCAGCGCTGGCGGGAGCGGGAGGCCACGTTCAACGACCCGTCCGTCCCGTTCGAGGAGGTGGCGGCCCGGTACCTGCGGCACGTCCTGGACGACCCCCGCGGGACGCGGCTGAGCGCCTGGCGCGGCCTCACCGGGAACCTGGACGAGCCTTCGCCCGGCGACCGCGAGGACCTGTCCGACCTGCGGCGCCGCCAGGCCGAAGGGGAACTGGCCGGCGACCTGGACCCGGCCGCGGTCATGCTGGCGGTGATGGCCATGGTCGCCGCGCCGGTCACGATGCCGCTCGCCGTCCGCCGCGTGTTCGACCTCGACCCCGGCTCGCCCGAGTTCCGCGAGCGCTACACCGAGCAGCTCCGCCGCATCCTCCGCCACCTCGCCGGGGACGCTAGTCGTTCCACCACATGAAGAGCGAGTGCCCGACCCGGATCGGCAGCTCGCCCAGGCCGAGCGCGCCGGTGATGTGGTAGACGAAGCCGAAGAACGCCTCGTTGATCGGCCCCAGCCACAGCAGGGCGATCAGGATGAGGAAGACATAGCCGCCGTAGGCGCTCGCCTGGTCGGCCCACCGGCGCGGCAGATAGGGCTCGATGATGCCGAAGCCGTCCAGGCCCGGAATCGGTAGCAGGTTCAAAATGGCGGCCGTCACCTGCAAGAACGCCAGGAATGCAACGCCCAGCCAGAAGACGCCGTGGTCCTGGTGGGCGAAGTTCTTGTAGATGACGGCGAGCATCACGGCGAACAGCGCGTTCGACAGCGGGCCCGCCGCCGAGATCAGGCTGTGCCGCAGCCTGCCGCGGATCACGTGCCGGTCGATCCAGACGGCCCCGCCGGGCAGGCCGATCCCGCCGAGGATGATGAACACCACCGGGATCAGGAAGCTGAGGATCATGTCCGAGTACTTCAGCGGGTTCAGCGACAGGTAGCCCTTGGCGACGACGCTGCGGTCACCCGACCGGTAGGCCGTGTACGCGTGCCCGAACTCGTGCAGCGACAGGGACACGATCCACGCCGCGATCACGAACCCGAACACCGCGATCCGGGCCTCCTTGGCGGGATTGTCCTCGTACCGCCAGGCGAGCAGGCCGCACAGCACGGTCGCCGCCACGACCGCGAGGAACACCGGGCTCGGCCGCACGGCCGCGCTTCCCCGCTTCTCGTGCGCAGTCCCGGTCATCGTTCCCGGCCCCTCTCGATCCTCACCTTGGAAACCCTCTCCCGGCCCGGGTCACGGCGCCGCGATCACCGGGACGACATAGGTGCGCAGGAAACGGCGCAGCCCGTCGGCGTCCCGGTCCCGGTCCATCACGATCAGCGAGGTGATGATCCGGAAGAGGAACTCCACCGTCCCCTCGACCTCGATGTCGGCCCGTAGCGTCCGCTGCCGCTGCGCCCGCTCGAAATAGGGCCGGACGTAGTCGCAGCACAGCGCGAGCACGTGCTCGGCCGCGCCCGCGACCGCCGCCTGCATGTGGCCCGCCGCCTCCGGCACGAGGAAGTGCGCGATGGCCGGCGCGCCGCGGACGTATTCGACCGCGTCCAGCGTGCCCTCGACGACCGCCGCCGAGACCGACCGCTCGCTGCGCAGCCGCTCGGTGAGCCGGTCGAGGAACCGGTGCAGGTCGCGCAGCACGACGGCGAGGATCAGCTCGTCCCGTCCGCCGGTGACGCTCCGGTACACGGTCGCCCGGGACAGTTTCGCCGCGGCGGCGATGTCCTCGACCGTCGTCTTGGCCACGCCGACGCGGCCGAAGCACTCTTCGGCCGCGTCGATGATCCGCTCGCGCGTCGCGTCGGTGGTGACCGGGGGCATGCCTGAACATTACCGGCAGCCCGCGATCCGTCAGTCCAGCGTGTACTCCAGTGCCCAGGTGTGCCCGCCGTCCTCGGAGACGGTGATCTGGCCGAGGCCGCGGATGCCCGAGAGCTCCCCGGTCCCCGACGTGGGGACGATCAGCCACCGCAACCACTGGGTGTCGGTCGTCCCGTCCTCGCTGCCCGCGCTGTGCTGCAGGACGAACGTCCCCTCGCGGCCGTGCAGGATGCCCTGGACGCGCTCGATCCCGACATAGGCGGCGGGGCCGCCGGGCGTCTCCACGGTGATCAGCTCGGTGGTGCTCGTTCCGACGAGGTCGCCGTGGAAGTGCTTGCCGACGTGGACGCGGGTCAGCCTGGTGCCGTCCTGCTCCTCGTAGGGCTTCTCGGCGTCCCATGCCTCGATGTTGAAACTGCCTGTGGCTTGAAACGTCATGCCCGCCATGATGCCCGTCCCGTCCCCCGGAGGCGAACGCTCAGAAGAGCGGCCACGCGCCCGAACGTCAGCCCGGCCGCGCCGCCGCCGGGACGGCGGTTCAACGCACTGCTCGACGAATGCCGCGCCGCGCCCGCCGGCCGAGTCGGTCAGGAATCGAGAAGCGCAGGTCACCGGACCGCGCCTAGCCTGATCGTCATGGACATCACCATTCACACCAGCGTCCTGCCGCACGACGACCCGGACACGTCCCTGGCCTTCTACCGCGACGTCCTCGGCTTCGAGGTCCGCAGCGACGTCGGGCAGGGCAAGATGCGCTGGATCACGGTCGGCCCCGCCGGGCAGCCCGACACGTGCATCCTGCTGGCGCCGCCGTTCGCCGACCCGGGGATCACCGACGACGAGCGCCGCGTGATCTCCGAGATGATGGCCAAGGGCACCTACGGCTGGATCCTGCTCGCCACCCGGAACCTCGCCGAGACCTTCGAGAAGGTACAGGCCCACGATGTCGAGGTCGTCCAGGAGCCGACCGAGCAGCCGTACGGCATCCGCGACTGCGCCTTCCGCGACCCCGCCGGGAACATGGTCCGCATCCAAGAGGTCGGCTGAGCCATGTGCCGTCCCGAGTGGGGCCGCGCCCGCACCGAGGCGCGGCGCCTGGACGACCTGGCGCGGCTGCGGCGCGTCCGCGACCGGATCGACCGCGAGTACGCGCGGCCGCTGAACGTCGAGGCGCTCGCGCGCGGCGTCCACATGTCGGCCGGGCAGCTGGGCCGCCGGTTCCGGCAGGCGTACGGCGGGTCGGTGTACGCGTACCTGATGGCGCGCCGCATCGAGCGCGCCGCCGCGCTGCTGTGGCGCGACGACCTCAGCGTCACCGAGGTCTGCTTCGCGGTCGGCTGCTCGTCGCCGGGCACGTTCAGCACGTGTTTCACCGAGCTGGTCGGCATGCCGCCCAGCGCCTACCGTCGCCGCGCGGCGACGGTAGGCGCTGGGCGCGACGGCCACTGGCTCGGCTGACGGGCGCGTCGCACTCATCGACGCCGAGACGCCGCGCCCGGAGCTTGCCGGCCTGGATGAGCACCCTCTTCTGACGGCACGTCAGAAGAGGGTGCCCTCGTGCTGGATTCCGCGTAGGGCGTCGTAGTCGAGGGTGACGCAGTCGATCCCGCGGTCGGTGGCGAGGACGCGGGCCTGCGGCCTGATCTCCTGGGCCGCGAACACGCCGCGGACGGGCGCGAGGTGCGGGTCCCGGTTGAGCAGCTCCAGGTAGCGGGTGAGCTGCTCGACACCGTCGATCTCGCCGCGGCGTTTGATCTCGATCGCGACCGTGGCGCTGTCGGCGTCCCGGCACAGGATGTCGACCGGGCCGATCGCGGTGGGGAACTCGCGGCGGATCAGGGTGTAGCCGTCCCCGAGCGTGGTGATGTGCTCGGCCAGCAGCTCCTGGAGGTGCGCCTCCACGCCGTCCTTCCGCAGGCCGGGGTCGATGCCGAGTTCGTGGCTGGTGTCGTGCAGGATCTCCTCGATCGTGAGGATGAGCCGTTCGCCCGACTTGCCGTGCGTGACCGTCCAGCGCGCGATGGCGCCGTTCTCCTCGTGGCTCTCCTCGCGCAGTGAGCAGGGCGGGTTCATCCAGTTCAGGGGCTTGTAGGCGCGGTCGTCGGCGTGGATGCTCACGCTCCCGTCCGCCTTGATCAGGATCAGGCGGGGAGCCATCGGCAGGTGGGCGGTGAGCTTGCCGGCGTAGTCGACGCTGCAGCGGGCGATAACGAGACGCACGCTGCCTCACCTTAGTGCGCGGAGCGCGGGGGCGCGGGCGCTCAGCCGAAGGCCAGGATGATGACGGCGTCGATCAGGCGGTCGAGGTCGGCGCGGTAGACGTCGTCGCCGGCGATGAGGTGCCGGGTGACCAGGCCGTCGAAGCCGTTGAGGAAGAAGCGGGCGATCGCCTCGGTGCCCGTGGCGAGGGTGACGCCGGTCCGCTCGGCGAGCCCGGTCACCAGGTCGGCGGCGGTGCGCTCCATGGCGTACTGGTGGGCGCGCAGTGTCTCGCGGATGTCGGGGTCGCGCAGGCCGTAGCTCATCAGCTCGTCGAAGACCTGGTAGCGGCCGGGACGCTCGTTGCAGGCGTCCCACAGCGCCCACGCCATGAGCCGCACGGATTCGGCGAAGCCCTCCTTTCCGGGGGCGGCCTCGTCGGGGGCGGTGGCGCAGACCCGGTCGATCATCTCGCCGGCGAGCCGGTCGATGACCGCGCCGTACAGCTCGCGCTTGGTGCCGAACGTGTAGTGGACGGTGGCCTGCGCGACCCCCAGTTCGGCCGCGATGGCCCGGGTGCTGGCGGCCTCCACCCCCTTGCGCGCGATCAGGTCGATCGCGGCTTCGATGAGCTGGGGACGCCGCTCGGCGGCGGGGACGTGCGCCATGGCGCCCAAGGATACCGAGGCCGCGGCGGGACGGCGGACCTAACTTTGTCGATCGACTTGTTCAAGTGACAAAGTCGGTCGTACAGTCGTTTCCGTTGTGCCGAAACCGAGGGGGACGACCACATGACGAACCTGCTGCAGCGGACCGGACGGCTCGCCTACCGCCGCCGCGTCGCGGTGCTGGCGATCTGGCTGGCGCTGCTCGCCGCGCTCGGGGGAGCGGCCGCGGCCTTCGCGGGCACGCCGAGCGAGGAGTTCCGGGTACCCGGCACGGAGGCGCAGAAGACGCTCGACCGCATCTCCGGCACCCTGCCCGAGTACGCGGACGCGTCCGGGACGGTCGTGCTCGCCGCCCCCAAGGGACAGCGGCTCGACCCGGGGGGCGTGCGGCCGGTCGTGGAAAGGGCGGGGCAGGTGCCGGGCGTGGCCCGGGCCGTCGACCCGTTCGCCGCGCGGGCGGTGTCGCCGGACGGGCGGATCGCGCTCGTCCAGGTCGTGTTCGCCCACCCGAAGGGCGAGGTGGACGACGCCGCGCTCGACGGGGTGCGGGACGCGGCGGCCCCCGCCCGGGACGCCGGGCTCCAGGTCGAGTTCGGCGGGGACGCGTTCACGCCGAAGGTCGAGGTCGGCGGTGCGGAGACCGTCGGCGTCGGTGTCGCGGTCGTCGTCCTGCTGATCACGTTCGGATCGCTGGTCGCCGCCGGGCTGCCGCTGCTCAGCGCGCTCGCCGGCGTCGGCGTGGGAATGGCCGGGCTCTTCCTGCTCGCCGGTCCGCTGGAGATCATCTCGACCGCGCCGGTGCTCGCGCTGATGATCGGGATGGCCGTCGGGATCGACTACGCGCTGTTCGTGCTGTCGCGGCACCGGCAGAACCTCGCCGCCGGCCACGAACCCGAGGACGCCGCCGCGCTCGCGGTCGGCACCGCGGGCGGCGCGGTCGTGTTCGCCGGCGCCACGGTCGTGGTCGCGCTGGCCGGGCTCGCGGTCGCGGGCGTCCCGTTCCTCACCGTCATGGGCCTCGCGGCGGCCGGCGCGGTGATCGTCGCGGTGCTGGCCGCGCTCACGCTGCTGCCCGCGCTGCTCGGCTTCGCCGGCCGCGCCGTCACCCGGCTGCGGGTGCCGGGGCTGCGCGGGGACGTCCGGGACGGCGGCGCCGGCCGGCGCTGGGCCCGGTTCGTCGTGCGGCGCCCGCTGCCCGTCCTGCTGGCCGGGCTCGCCGTCGCCGGGATCATGGCCGTCCCGGCACAGGACCTGCGGCTCGGGCTGCCCGGCGGCGGCTCCTACGCCGGCGACACCAGCGCCCGCCGCGCCCATGACCTGACGGCCGAGGGGTTCGGGCCCGGCTTCAACGGCCCGCTGATCGCCGTCGTGAACGGCGGTCCCGCCGAGGCGCGGCGGGCCGCCGGGCGGATCGGCGCGCTGCCGGACGTCGCGACCCTCCTGCCGCCGAGCACGTCCGCCGACGGGCGGACGACCGCGCTGCCCGTCATCCCGAAGCACGGCCCCGACACCGAGGCCACGCAGCACCTGGTCGAGGCCATGCGGGACGTCCCGGGCGTCGCCGTCACCGGCACGACCGCCGCGAACATCGACATCTCGCAGAAGCTCGGCGACGCGCTGCCGCCGTTCGTCGCGGCGATCACCGTCGCCTCGCTGCTGCTGCTGGCGCTGGCGTTCCGGTCGGTGCTGGTGCCGGTCAAGGCCGTCGCCGGGTTCCTGCTGAGCGTGGCCGCGTCCCTCGGCGCCGTCGTCGCCGTCTACCAGTGGGGATGGCTGACCGATGTCGTCCCGGTCCCGAAGACCGGGCCGATCGTCAGCTTCCTGCCGATCCTGCTGATCAGCGTGCTGTTCGGTCTCGCGATGGACTACCAGCTGTTCCTGGTGTCGCGGATGCGGGAGGAGCACGCCAGGGGCGCCGGGCCGCGCGAGGCCGTCGTCACCGGGTTCGCCGCCGGCGGACGCGTCGTCACCGCCGCCGCCCTCATCATGATCGCGGTGTTCGGCGGGTTCGTCGCCGGGCACGACCCGATCGTCCAGCCGATCGGGTTCGCGCTCGCGGTCGGCGTCGCCGTGGACGCGTTCGTCGTGCGGATGGGCCTCGTCCCCGCCGTGATGGCGCTGCTCGGCCGCGCCGCCTGGTGGTTCCCGCGCGTGCTCGACCGTGCCGTCCCGCATGTGGCCCTGGAGGGCGAAGCCCTTCCCGAGCCCGGGGACGAGCGGGGGCCTAAGACCGTCCGGGTGTGACGGTGCCAAGGCTAAGACGTGTCCGCCCGAGAACTAAGGCGTGCTGCCGATGTGGGGCCGCGGACCTTAGAGCGAGTCTGTTGGATGTCGGGCCGTGCCGATCGGCCCGGAACATCCAGGAGGGGCCGTGTACCACCACGACATCATGCAGTCGATCATGAACGAGCGGGCCCGGGAGATGCGGGCGCGGGCCGGGGTCGAGCGGGACGCCCGGCTGGCCCGCAGGGCCCGCGAGTTCTGGGCCGAGCGCGCCGAGCGCTTCGCCGTGCACCGGCCGCGCCGCCACGGAGCGGCGCCCGCGCGATGACGCGGGCCCCCGGCCGGGCGGGGATCGGCCGGGGGCCCGCGCCTAGCGGAATGATAATCTTTGTCAAGTCTGGAATTCCGCGGATGCCGTGATTAGCGTCGCCGGTGGGTGTTCATCCTCCACCGGCGAAAGGATCCCCACGCATGTCTCTCGACGTGACTCCGGAACTGCTAGAGACGGCACAGAAGGGCGAGGTCGGCGACGCGGCCTTCGTCGAGTGCATCAGGACGTCCCTCCCGTACGCGTGGGACATGATCAGCGGCCTGGTGGCCCGGCTCCAGGTGGACGGCGGCGACTTCGCCGACAACCTCACCCCGCCGCCGGACGAGCAGGCCCGCGGCCAGCTTCTCCGCGTCCTCGCGAGCGACGCCATGCGCGGCGCGCTGGAGCGCCACTTCGGCGTGCGGCTGGCGTTCCAGAACTGCCACCGCGTCGCCGTCTTCCCCGCCGCCGGCTCCGCCGCCCACCGCACCTTCGTGACCCCCCGCGAGCAGATCCTCAACCAGTCACCCGAACTCCGCGACTGCTGACCTCCACCCGCGGCGTGTTGCCCATGCGGAATGCCCTTGGGCAACACGCCGAGCGGCGGCGTCCGGGCGGGCATGTTCTCCGGGGCGGCGTCCTGTCCGGAGGCGCTCTCCCCCGTCGTACCCGGCATCGGCGGTGCGTGAGCGCTCTGCAAGACTGCCAAGCATGACTGAGGGTTCGTTCAGCAGGGTCGGGGTCGTCGGACTGGGCACGATGGGCGCGGGCATCGCCGAGGTGCTGGCGCGCGGCGGCCTCGCGGTGGTCGGCATCGAGGTGAACCAGGACGCGCTGGAGCGCGGGCGCGGCAACCTCGCGGGCTCCACCGGACGGGCGGTCAAGCGCGGCAAGCTCACCGAGGACGCGCAGCGGGAGATCCTCGGCCGGATCACGCTCTCCACCGACTTCGCCGATCTGGGCGGCTGCGACCTCGTGATCGAGGCCGTCCCCGAGCGGCTCGACCTCAAGCGCAAGGTCTTCGCCGAGCTGGACCGGGTGTGCCGGGACGACGCCGTGCTGGCCACGAACACCTCGTCGCTGTCGGTCACCGACATCGCGGCCACCACCGGACGTCCCACCAAGATCGTCGGGGTGCACTTCTTCAACCCGGCGCCGGTGATGAAGCTGGTCGAGGTCATCGGGACCGTGCTGACCGAGCCGGAGGCCGTGACCCGCGTCGCCGACCTGGTGAAGGGCCTCGGCAAGACCCCGGTCACGATCGGCGACCGCGCCGGGTTCGTCGCCAACCGGCTGCTGTTCGGCTACCTGAACCAGGCCGCCGGCATGCTGGAGTCCGGGCACGCGACCCGCGACGACATCGACACCGCGATGAAGACGGGCGCCGGCCTGCCGATGGGCCCGTTCACCCTCATGGACCTGATCGGCCTCGACACCTGCCTTGAGGTGCTGGAGGCGATCTACGCCGAGTCCCGTGACCGGCGCCACGCCGCCTCCCCGCTGCTGCGCGAACTCGTCACCGCCGGGCTGCTCGGACGCAAGTCCGGCCGCGGCTTCTACTCCTACGACAGGTCCGGGACCGCCGAGGCCCGGACGGCGGAGGGGACGCCGCCGGTCGTCGGCGTCGTCGGCGTCGGCCCGCTCGCGGACGCGATCGCCGCGCTGTGCGACCGCGCGGGCGGCCAGGTCCGCGACTCCGCCGCCGCACTCGCCGAATGCGATCTGATCATCGAGGCGGCGGAGGACGCCGAGGCCGCGCGGGCGCTGCTGCCGGCCGCCGCGCAGGCCGCCAAGCCGGACGCGGTACTGGCCGTCACCTCCGTGGGCGGCTCGGTGATCGAGCAGGCCATGGCCGTCGGACGTCCCGCCGACGTCGTCGGGCTGCACCTGCCCGACCCGGCCGGCACGCTCGCCGAACTCGCCGCCACGGTCGCGACCGGCCCGGCCGTCGCCGACCGCGCCGCCGTCCTGCTCGAACGCCTCGGGCTCACCGTCGTCCGGTGCCGCGACCGCGCCGGGTTCATCGTGGACGCCCTGCGCTTCCCCTACCTGAACGACGCCGCCGCCATGCTCGGCGCCGGCTACGCCGACGCCGACTCGATCGACGCCGCGATGATGCTGGGCTGCGGCTACCCCACCGGCCCGATCGCCGACCTCGACCGCCTCGGCCTCGGCCGCGCCGTCACCGTCCTGCGCGCCCTGCACGCCGAGACCCGCGAGCCCGCCCTGGCCCCCGCGCCCCTGCTCGTCGAGCACGTGACCGCGGGAAGGCCGCTGCGCTGAATATCCTCTGAGCATGAGCCCCCGCAAGAACCGCCGTGCCGCGTCCGGACGTCCGTCCAAAGGCGGCGGCGGGTCGTGGGCTCAGCGGACCGAGGAGGGGCCGGACGGCGAGTGGATCGTCCGGGCCATCGCCGGGGCGGCCGCCACCAAGGCGTACCGGTGTCCCGGATGCGACCAGGAGATCCCGCCGGGCGTCGCGCACGTCGTCGCCTGGCGGGCCGACGACGGGGGCGGCGACGACCGGCGGCACTGGCACCGGCCCTGCTGGCAGGCCCGCGCCCGCCGGGCGCCCCGCGTCATGCGGTCGCGCAACGCCCCCCGGTACTAGCCGCGGCGGGGCACCCCCAGAACGACTCGAAGGAGACCCATGGCGGAGATCAGGGCATCGACGGTGCTGCCGGCGCGGCGCGAGGAGATCACGCTGCACACGTCCGACGGGCTGAGGCTGGTCGGGGAGCTGGCGCTGCCGCCGGAGCGGCCGCCGGTCGCGACGCTGGTCTGCCTGCACCCCCTGCCGACCGCCGAGGGCATGATGGACAGCCATGTCCTGCGCAAGGCGTCCTACCGGCTGCCCGCGCTCGCCGACCTGGCCGTGCTGCGGTTCAACACGCGGGGGACGACCTCGGCGCGCGGCACCAGCGAGGGTGAGTTCGGCGAGGGGGAGACCGAGCGGTACGACGTGGCGGCGGCGCTGGAGTTCACCGAGTACCACGACCTGCCGCGGCCCTGGCTGCTCGGCTGGTCGTTCGGCACCGAACTGGCGCTCAAGTGGGGCCGGGACCCGCTCGTCGAGGGCGTGATCCTGCTGTCCCCGCCGCTGAAACGCGCCGGCGACGCCGACCTGGACGGGTGGGCCGCCGACGGGCGCCCCGTGATCGCGCTCGTCCCCGAGTTCGACGACTATCTGCGTCCGGCGGAGGCGTGGGAGCGGTTCAAGCGCGTCCCGCAGGCCGAGGTTGTCGCGGTGGACAACGCCAAGCATCTCTGGGTGGGTGAGCCGTATGTCCGGAGAGTCCTGAACGAGATCGTCCGGCGGGTCGCGCCCGCCGCCTACCCGCTCCCCACCGAATGGGACGAACCGGACAGGTAACCTCACGCGGCCGATCGCGGCCACTCCCGTCCCACCCGGCACCGTAGCGGGTAAGGATTCTCTTCGTGGATGCCCACCGGGAGGACCGCCCATGACCGTGCAGCTGTACGCCAGGGATGTCGGCACCGGCACGCCGCTTGTTCTGCTGCACGCCTTCCCGCTGTCCTCGGCGATGTGGCTCGCCCAGCGGGAGGGACTCGCGGGGCGGTTCCGGATCATCACCCCGGACATGCGCGGCTTCGGCGGCTCCGTGCTCGGCGACGACGCCCCCTCGATCGACGTGATGGCCGACGACGTCGCCCGCATGCTCCGTGACCTCGGCGTGCGGCGCGCCGTCGTCTGCGGCCTGTCCATGGGCGGGTACGTCGCGATGGCGCTGTGCCGCCGCCACCCCGATCTCGTCCTCGGCCTCGTGCTCGCCGCGACCCGCGCCGCCGCCGACACCGAGGCAGCCCGGGCGAACCGGCTCCGGCAGGCCGAACGGCTCGACCGCGAAGGCAGCCCGCAGGTCCTCGTGGACGACGTGCTGCCCGGCCTCGTCGGCCCCACCACGCACCGGCAGCGTGCGCTGATCTACGGGCGGGTGCGCGGGCTCGTCCAGGCCACGCCGCCGTCCGCCGCCGCGTGGGCGCAGCGCGCCATGGCCGGCCGCGCCGACGCGTTCGACGCGCTCCGCGGCCTCCGGGTGCCGGGCCTCGTCATGATCGGGGACGAGGACGCGCTCGCCACCGAGGACGAGGCCCGCGCCATGGCGGACGCGCTGCCGGACGCGGAACTGCTGGTCCTCCCGCGCGCCGGGCACCTGTGCGCGGTCGAGCAGCCGGACCTGTTCAACCAGGCGGTGGCGGAGTTCACCGCCGCCCTCGCCCGGACCGCCCGCTGAGCCGTCCGGCTAGAGCGTCTCCTGGCGCGGCATGACGACCTCCCGGATCAGCAGCGAGATCGCCGCCGCCGTCGGGATCGCCAGCAGCGCGCCGATCACGCCGAGCAGCGCCGCGCCGACGAGCGCCGCCACGATCGTCACCGCGGGCTGCACGTCGACCGTCCGCTTCATGACCCGCGGATACACGAGGTAGTTCTCCACCTGCTGGTAGATCACGTAGAAGATCACGCAGGCGATCAGGTCGGTGAGGTCCCCGGTCAGGAACGCGACCAGGCACACGACCACCGCGCCGACCGTCGCGCCGACGAGCGGGACCAGGTCGGTCACCGCGACGATCAGCGCCAGCGCGAGGGCGTACTTCACCCCGACGATCGACAGGAAGATGTACGAGCAGACGCCCGCGATGAACGCGATCGTGAACTGCCCGGCGACGTATCCGCCGATCCGGTCGAGGATCTCGTCGCCGAGCAGGGCGACGCGGGCTCTGCGGGAGCGCGGCGCGAGCTGGTAGAAGAACGTCTTGATCTGCGGCAGCGAGCTGAGGAAGTACAGCGTCAGGATCAGGATCGTGATCGTCTGGAAGACGCCGTTGATCGCGACCTTGCCGATGCCGGTGGCGGTGTCGGTGAGGCTCTTCTGGAAGTCTTCACTGGTCACCGCCTTCTCGGCGCGGTCCAGCAGCCCGTAGCGCTTGTCCCAGTCGGCGAGCGTCCGGTTGTCCTGTAGCTGCTGGACGTACTCGGGGATGTTGTGCCGCAGCTCGGTGACCTGCTCCGACACCGGCTGGACGAGGGAGGCGACGAACCCCGCGAAGAAGAGGATCACCACCAGGAACACCGAGGCGACCGCCGCGCTGCGCGGGAGCCCGAACCTGCGCAGCCGCTCCACCGCCGGGTTGAGCCCGACCGCGAGGAACATCGCCACGATGATCATCACGATCACCGATTTGGCGTTCGTGGCGGCCTTCACCAGCATCCACGCGGTGATGACGCCGAGGGCGGCGGTGAACCCGAACACGAACGGGTGGGCGCGGCCCAGCGGCTGCCCGGGCCGGCCGAACGGGAACCGGTGGTCGACGCCCGCCTCGCGGCGGCGCTGCTCGACGTCGTGCGCCGGGTCGGGCGTGCCGGGCTCGGGCGGGACCCGTTCGGTGAACGCCGGTGTCGGCGGCAGGCTGACCGGCGCGCCGGTCGCGGGGTCGCGTTCCCCCACGGGCTCGTCCTGCTCCTCGGGCCGCAGCGCACCGCTCGGCGCGACGCTCCCGGCACCGCCGGCGGTCTCGCCGTCGCCGCCGCTCTCGTCATCGTCCGCGGGGGGCGCGGGGGCGGGAACACCGTGGCGGGTCTCCGGCCGGTCCGGGCCGGGTGCCGTCTCCGGCTCGTCCTCGCGGGAGGTCTCGTCGGGCACGGCGCTCTCCTTCGTCGTCCGCCTCGTCCAAGCGACGTGGTCGCCCACCTGTCGCGGAGCGGGGCCGCCGGACCCCGCTCCACGGTGGTGAGACGAAGGAAAGCCTAGAGGCGTTCACCGCCTCCAGGCTTTCCCCGACGCCGATCTCAGTGGGTCACTCCTGCCACCAGTCCTCGTCGTCCTCCTCGGACTTCTTGGCCTGGGCCTGCTTGGCGGGCGCCGCCTTCGCGGCCGGCTGCTGCTTGGGGGCCGGCTTCGGCTCGGCCGCCGGGATCGCGGGCTTCTCCGGGGCCGCGGGCAGCTCGGGCTCGGCGCCCATCGTCGGGGCGACACCGCCGATGAGCTGGCGTAGCTGGTTGAGGTGGCTGGTGATGCTGTCGCGCTGCCGGGTGAGCTCGTCGACCTGGCGCTGCGCCGCCGTCCGGACGCGGTCGGCCTCGGCCTTGGTCTCGGCGAGCAGCTGCTCGGCCTGCGCCTTGGCCTCGGCGATCACGTTGTCGGAGTTCTTGCGGGCGTTGGCCATCAGCTGCTTGGCGTGCGAGTCGGCCTCGCGCCGGGTCTGCTCGGCCTGCTGGGTCGCCTTCGCGGCCCGCTGCTCGGCGGACGCCGCGCGCTGCTCGGCCTCGGCGACCAGCTTCTGGGTCGCGGCCTGCGCGGCGGCGTGGCGCTCGGCGTCCTGCCGGTCGGCCTCCTCGCGGCGGGCGGCGAGCTGGATCTCGAACTCGGCCTCGGCCTGGGCGCGCTGGGCCTCGCTCTCCTCCAGGATGCGCTGCGCCTGGGCGCGCATCTCGTCGGCCTGCCGCTTGGCCGTGGTGAGGATCTCGTCCCGCTCGCGCTTGGTGGACGCGCGCAGCTGCGCGACCTCGCGCTCGGTGGTGGTGCGCAGCTTGGCGATCTCACGCTCGGCGCTGGCCCGCTTCTCGGCGACCTCGTGGTCGGCGGTGGCGCGCAGCTTGGCGACCTCGCGCTCGGTGGTGGAGGTCAGCTCGTCGGCCTCGCGGCGGGCGGAGGTGCGCACCTCCTCGGCCTCGCGCTCGGCCGCGTTGCGCATGTCGTCGCCCTCACGCTGGGCGTTGGCGCGCAGCTCGGCGGCGTCGTTCTCGGCGGTGGCGCGTTGCTCGGCGGCGTCGACCTTGGCCGCGGCCTTGATCTCGTTCGCCTCCGAGCGCGCGGCCTGCACCAGCTCGGTCGCCTGCTCCTCGGCGAGCCGCAGCAACTGCTCGATGCGGGCGCCGAGGCCGGAGTAGGTGGGACGTTCCTGCTCCTGCAGCTGACGATGGGCGTCCGACAGCTCTCGCTGCAGCGCCTGGGTCTGCTCGCGGGTCTGCCGCACCTCGTTGTCGAGCTGCTTGATGTGCTCGTCGACCTGGTGCCGGTCGTAGCCGCGAAGCACCACGTCGAACTCGCGCGGGGGCGTGTCTTCAAAGAAGTTGCTGAGCTGGGCGTCGATGTCGGACTGCATGTGGCTCAATCCTGATGTGACGGGGCTACGGGTGGGTTCCGGGGACCGGTTGATCGCCTGGCGTGAACGGGCGCAGTGCCCCAGACCTCTTCAGACCTCTTCCGGCGAATGAAGCGTACTCCGGACGCTGCCGTGTTGGGGGCTCATCTGGACGCGCTGCGTGGAATGTCCGTTTTATTGGAACACGTAACAGGTTTGCGGGTGCCCAGGTGCGGAGGCACAAATGCACCAAATGTGGCGGAACGGTCACAGAGCGGCGGTCGGTGCCCCGCCGCCGCCCGCCGTGATATCGAACACGTCACGATCCGGTCGCTTCCGTGCAGCGCCGGACCTGCAAGATCAATCCGTCTCGGCGCGCTTCTGCACGAGTTCGGTCAGCACGCCGTGGCAGTCCTTGGGGTGCAGAAAGTTGATCAAGGACCCCATGGACCCGCGGCGCGGCGCGTCGTACAGCACCCGCACGCCCCTGCCCGCGATGCCGGCCGCCTCCCCGGCGACGTCCCCGTCCGTCCCGAACGCGATGTGGTGGACGCCCTCGCCGTTCTTCGCCATCCACTTGGCCACCGCCGAGTCGTCCCGGATCGGCTCGATGAGCTGCAGATAGCTCGCCGCACCGTCCCCCGTCTCGTTGATCTTGAGCATGCACTCCCGGACGCCCTGCTCCTCGTTCACCTCGAAGTGCGCGTCGGTGAAACCGTAGGTCGCCTTGTAGAACTCGACGGTCGCGTCCAGATCGCGGCAGGCGATACCGATGTGGTCGATACGGGTCAGCATGGGCTTTCTCCCTACTCGGACGGCCAGGCGGGGGCGAACGGAACCGAACGACGTTCCCCTGGGTATGGTGGCAAACGTCGCCGCAGCACCACCCTGGAGGCCCCCATATGACCGCCACTTCCGTGATCGTCGCCGGAGCGCGCACCCCCATCGGACGCCTGATGGGCTCGCTGAAGGACTTCTCCGCCGCCGATCTCGGCGCGCACGCGATCAAGGCGGCGCTGGAGCGGGCCGGAGTGTCCGGCGACCAGGTGCAGTACGTGATCCTCGGCCAGGTGCTGCAGGCGGGCGCGGGCCAGATCCCGTCCCGGCAGGCGGCGGTCAAGGCGGGCATCCCGATGAGCGTCCCGTCGATCACCATCAACAAGGTGTGCCTGTCCGGGCTGGACGCGATCGCGCTCGCCGACCAGCTGATCCGCGCGGGCGAGTTCGACATCGTCGTGGCGGGCGGCATGGAGTCGATGACCCAGGCCCCGCACCTGCTGCCGAAGTCGCGCGGCGGCTACAAGTACGGCTCCGTCGAGGTCCTCGACCACATGGCCCACGACGCGCTCACGGACGCGTTCGACGCCGTCTCCATGGGCGAGTCGACCGAGCGCCACAACGCCAAGCTGGGCATCTCCCGCGCCGAGCAGGACGAGTTCTCCGCCCGCTCCCACCAGCGCGCCGCCGAGGCCATCAAGAACGGCGTGTTCGACGACGAGATCGCCCCGGTGGAGATTCCCTGGGGGGTGGCGGGGCGTAGCCATGGGGGCGGAACACAGCGCAAGGGCGACCCGATCGTGTTCGCCAAGGACGAGGGCGTGCGCGGCGACACCACGGCCGAGAGCCTCGCCCGGCTGCGCCCCGCGTTCAGCAAGGAGGGGACGATCACCGCCGGGTCGTCCTCGCAGATCTCCGACGGCGCCGCGGCCGTCGTCGTGATGTCCAAGAGCAAGGCGGAGGAACTGGGGCTCACCTGGCTCGCCGAGATCGGCGCGCACGGCAACGTCGCCGGCCCGGACAACTCGCTGCAGTCCCAGCCGTCCAACGCGATCGAGCACGCCCTCGGCAAGGAGGGCCTCACCGTGGACGACCTCGACCTCATCGAGATCAACGAGGCGTTCGCGTCGGTGGGCATCCAGTCGATGCGCGACCTCGGCGTCGGCCCCGAGAAGGTCAACGTCAACGGCGGCGCGATCGCGCTCGGCCACCCGGTCGGCATGTCCGGCGCCCGCATCGTCCTGCACCTCGTCCACGAGCTGAAGCGCCGCGGCGGCGGCACCGGCGCCGCCGGCCTCTGCGGCGGCGGTGGCCAGGGCGACGCGCTCATCCTCCGCGTCCCGAGGGCCTAGCCGAATCTCACTGGCCGCTGGGCTGCACGGTCACCGTCGTGAAGCCCAGCGCCTTGAGCATGTTCTCCAGCATCGTCTTGGCGTTGGCGTCCGCGCGCGCTTGCAGGCCGCTCTGGGCCGCGGCCGTCTGGATCTTCTGGGACGCCAGGACGTAAAGCTGCTGCTGGTTGTTCGGGTTGCTGCTGAAGAAGTCGCCGAAGCGGTCGATGAGGCCCCGCTCGGTGGCGTAGACGTAGCTGGTCTTCGGGTCCAGGTTGGTCTTCTCCAACTGGGCGTGCGGGAGCGTGATCGTCGCGGCGGTGCGGTCCTTGTTCACCTTGACGGCGCCGCCGGCGAGCCCGGAGAAGTCCACGTAGGCGTCGACGGTGCCGTTGCCGACGAACAGCGTCCGCTTGCCGCGCAGCGACCCGGGCAGGAACTTGGCGTCCTTCTCCAGGTCCACGATGACCTGGAAACTGCCGCTCGCCGCCTCGTAGCGGTGCAGGTCGCGGATCGACTTCAGCAGGACGGGCCCGCTGCGGTCCTTCGTCTCCTCGCCGAACGGGTCGAGCCAGCCCGGCAGCCCGCGCAGCGCCTGCTGCGCCACCAGCACCAGTGCGACCGTCGCGACGATCAGCACTGCCGGGGTGAGCAGGCCGCGCCGGGGGGCGCGGGACCGTTCGGGGGGCGACGTACGGGGAGCGTCGTTCTTCGGTCGGGCCATGTCCGACACTTTCCCGGCTTCTCCGTCCGCTATCTGCCGATCCGGTGAGGTCGGCGTGGACTCCGGTGTGATCAAGGCCATAGCGCGGGACGAAACCCCAGGCCGGAGACCGGGCGTTGACGGGACGTGGACATGATTCGTGTTTTCCGGTTCGCCTCTATCGGCGAGGCGATCTCGTTCCTTCTCCTGCTGCTGGTCGCGATGCCGCTGAAGTACGGCGCGGGCGCGCCCGCGGGCGTCCAGTTGCTGGGCCCGGTGCACGGAGTCCTGTTCATGGCCTACGTCGGCCTGGTCTTCATCGTCCGCGACCAGCTCGGCTGGGACCTCAAGCGCACCGTCCTGGCCTTGGGCGCCGCCGTCCTTCCCGTGGCCCCCTTCCTGGTGGAGCGCTACTGGACCACGCCCGCGGAGGCGGCCTCCTCGGCCGCCGGCTCGGCCACGTGACGGCCTGAGACTCCGCGACCGCGGGCGCTGCCCCTTGCCGGCCGGGAGGGCGCGGGCCGGAAGTCGCCGGGGCCCAGGGTGCAGGTGCGGTACTCGGTGAAGTGCCGGTTCAGCCAGGCGCGGCGGCGGTATTCGCCCAAGGACGCGAAGAGGCGCGCCGCGCGTGTGTCGGTGATGGACGGGGGTTCGTCGCCGAGGAGCCAGGCGTCGACCAGCGCGCGGTAGCCGTCGGCGCAGGTGCCGGAGTCCTTGAGGGCGTCGCTGATCTGCCGGGCCGCGCGGGCCGCGTAGCCGGGGGAGAGGTCCTCGTCGAGGTGGATGAAGGCGACGCCGTGCGCCACTGAGACGGGCATCCAGGACGGACGCTGCTCCACCCTCGTGAACGCGCCGGGCGTCCCGCTCAGCCGCGCGGCGAGGGGGACGACCGCCTCCATCAGGTTGGGCAGCGCCTCCCGCAGCGCCGGGTGCACGCAGACCACCACCGGCCACTGCCTGCACACCGGCTGCGCGGGCAGGGCCCGGACCGTCCCGCCGCCGGAGCCCTGCAGGCCGAGCGTCGCGGTGACGGTCGCGGCCAGCGCGGTGACCAGGGGGAGGACGAGCAGGAACCGCCGCGTCACCCACAGGACGTAGCCGAGGATCAGCACGGCCGTCAGCCCGGCCGTCCAGAGCACCTGGTCGGCGAACACCCGGGGGCGCAGGGTGGTGAACAGGTCGATGCGGGGGAACGCGGCGGGGGGCAGCAGGCTCCACCACGACACGCCGGGCAGGCGCAGCGCCGCCCACAGCAACGTCATGCCGAACGCCAGGGCGGCCGTCGCGCGGTTCGGGATGACGCGCCCCATCAGATAGCCCACGACGACGTGCAGGACGAGCGCGCCCGCACCCGCGATCATGCCCAGCGGGTGCGGCTGCCCGGCCTCCTGCTGCGCCAGGGTGACCGCGACGACGAGGACCGTGACCGCGCCGTAGGAGACCAGCGCGGCGGACGACAGCAGCAGCAGGTCGAACAGCACGCCGGTGGCGGGCGAGCGGGCCGTGAGGTCGCGCAGGTAGTCGAGCGGGCGTTCCCGGACCGCCGCCCACGCCGCGAGCCCCGCGGCGACGGGGCCGAGAAAGCGGACGGCGTTGACCAGTGCGATGACCGTGTTGTCCCAGTAGGCGGCCGACGGGTACAGCGACGGGATCGCCGCCGCCGCCCCGATCACGATGAGGACCGGCACCGCGATCAGCAGCGCGGTGCGGCGGGCGTCCAGCCGGAGCACCCGCCCGAGATCAGACACCGGTGGCGCTCCCGGCGGGCGGGCGCCTCGCCCGCAGCCCTGTCAGCTGCCTCATCTGCGTCATCTGCGGCAGGGACAGCTGCGGCAGCTGCGGCAGTTGCAGCCGCGCGGGCCGCCGCCGGGCCGGGCCGGGCCGCACGGTCCGCGACGCGGGACGGCGCGCCCGCGTGCGCTCGGCGACGTCCACCCGCAGCCGGCCGGTGGGATCGTCGCGGCGGCGGCCCAGCGGGTCGGTGGCCCGCGGTCCGCGGGCGCCGACGCCGCGCCGGTCGGCGGCGGACCGGCCGCGCCGCGCGCCGGCCGAGTGCGTGGGCTGCTCGCTCAGCCTGCCGCGGGCCAGCGTGAACAGGCGGTCGCACCAGCCGGTGAGCGTGTCGGTGGCGTCGGCGGTGACGATCACCGCCGGCGCCAGCGAGCGCAGCACCGGGATCAGCTCCGCCATGGCGGCCGTGAGCGCGCCCCGGCCGGGACCGGCGGCGCCGGTGGGCCACGGCTCGGCGGCGGCGCACAGCTCGCCGAACGGGTCGTCCAGGAGCAGCAGGTCGGGCTCGTGGACGCACGCGGCGGCGAGCCCGGCGCGCAGCCGGACGTCCGGCGGCAGCAGCGCCAGCTCCGTCCCGGCGGCGTCGGCGAGGTCGAGCCGCTTCACCATGGAGCGGGCGGCGGACGCGCTCGTCCGCTTGTAGTACGCCGCGTACGCGACGAACTCGCCGGCCGTCATGTTCTCCGTCCGGGAGAACCGGGCGGGCAGGTAGCCGATCCCGGCCCGCGCGGCGCGCAGCCCGGCGGCGTTCGATATGTCATGTCCGAGAATGTGCAGCAGGCCGGTATTCGGTCTGCGCAAGGTCGCGAACGTGGCCAGCAGAGTGGATTTACCGGCACCAGGTGGACCGGCCAGGCCGACCACGCCTTCGGATACGCCGAAGGTCACCGGGCGCAGGAGCCACCGCCCCCCGCGGCGGACACCCATTCCTCGGGCCACGATCACGGAATGCTCCGCGATCACAAGTGTTCCCCCCGTTGCTCGTCATGCGGCCGCGGCGCCGGCCTGGACGTTCCGGTGGCTCCGGGTCCCCCAACCCGCCACACGGTGACTGCGCGCCGGGCCGCCGTTCGGCGGGCACCGGCCGCTTTTGCCGAGCCGCGATGCATCGACATCATGACTATAACCGGGCTTGGTGATGGCTGTCAGCAATCTTATTGCCTTTACGGCAGGACGCCTGGATTCTTTGCCTACCGCGTTGAAGGTGAGAATTCGTAAAAGGCGGACAGTTGCCGATTTATAGCCACGGAGCGGGGTGGGGCGGACGGCCGGCCCCGGCGGCGCGCTCCGCTGGGAGCGTACGGGCGTACGGCCGGGTGCGGTCATGGGGCAGGATGGACCTATGCCTTCTCGGGACTTTTCGTTGCACGGGGCCATCGACCTGGGGGCGCGCCAGGCGGCCACAAGGAAGCAGCAGGAACGCCGGGCCCAGGGCGGCGGTGCGCCGTCGGGGGCGGGCGGGGCCACGGGCCAGTACGTCGTGGACGTCACCGACCAGACTTTCAACACCGAGGTCGTGGAGCGGTCGCAGTCCGTTCCCATCCTCGTGGACTTCTGGGCCGACTGGTGTGGACCGTGCAAACAGCTCGGCCCCATCCTGGAGAAGCTCGCCGCCGAGGCCGCCGGCAAGTGGATCCTGGCGAAGGTCGACATCGACGCCAACCCGCAGCTCGCGGCGTACATGCAGCAGATGGGCGTGCGCGGCATCCCGTTCGTGGCGGCGGTCGTCGCCGGGCAGCTGCTGCCGTTCCTGAACGGCGCGGCGCCCGAGCCGCAGGTGCGCCAGGCCATCGACCAGCTCTTCGAGGCGCTGCACAAGGAGGGCATCCTGCCGGACGTCCCGCCGGGCGAGGAGCCCGCCGCCGGGGCCGCGCCCGCCGTCGACCCCGTGTACGCCGAGGCCGAGGACGCCCTGCAGCGCGGCGACCTGCCCGCCGCCAAGGCGTCCTTCGAGCGCATCCTCGCCGGCGACCCGAGGGACGCCCAGGCCAAGCAGGGCCTCGTGCTCGTCGAGCTGAGCCTGCGCGTCGGCTCGCTGGACCCCGAGCGCGCCCTCCAGGAGGCGAACGAGAAGCCCGGCGACGTCCAGGCGCAGATCAGCGCGGCCGACGTGGAGATGGTGTCCGGCCGCATCGACGCGGCGCTCGACCGGCTGCTGGCCGCGGTGCGCGGCAGCGCGGGCGACGACCGCGACGCGGCCCGCAAGCACCTGCTGTCGCTGTTCGAGCTGCTGCCGCCGGACGACCCGCGCGTCGGCAAGGCCCGCCGCGCCCTGCAGTCCGCCCTGTTCTGAGCCGTCCGCCCTGGTCGGGAGCGTCCCGGCCCCGCGCGGCCGGGGATGGGACGGAAGTGGCGCGCGGTGACTCCGGCAAGCGGAGCAAGCCTGGGCAATCGGGGCACCCGGCCGCGATGTTGCGCGTATGCTCAATGCAATGACCGTGCCCGGACGGCCTACGTGCAGCATTTCCACGGGGTCGCCCCCGCCGATCCGCGGCTCTGCCGCCTCGTGACCGACACCACGAGGTCACCCGGGCCCGCGACCGTCGAACCGACCGTCGTCGCGGCGTGGGCTCACCGGGCCGCGGCACGCGTCCGGGCCGCGGCCCCCGGACGCGCAGTCCCCCCGGGAACGGCGCGCGCGGGACGGAAACAACGCGGAACATAGGGAGCAGTCGTCGTGGCGAGCGTGCCGAGCGTGTCGTACTCCATCACCGTCCGGCTGGAGGTCCCGGCCGGCGGCAAGGCCGTCAGCCAGATCACCCATGTGGTCGAGAACGCCGGCGGCATCGTCACGGCCCTCGACGTCAACACCGCGGGCCACGAGACGCTGCGCATCGACGTCACGATCGCGACCCGCGACACCCAGCACGCCCAGGCGATCGCGGGCGCGCTGGAGCGGATCGAGGCCGTCAAGATCCACAAGGTCAGCGACCGGACCTTCCTGATGCACCTCGGCGGCAAGATCGAGATGCAGTCGAAGGTGCCGCTGCGCAACCGCGACGAGCTGTCCATGGCCTACACGCCCGGCGTCGCCCGGGTGTCGCTCGCGATCGCCCGCAACCCCGAGGACGTCCGGCGGCTGACGATCAAACGCAACAGCGTCGCCGTCGTCACCGACGGGTCGGCGGTGCTCGGCCTGGGCAACATCGGCCCGGAGGCCGCGCTGCCCGTCATGGAGGGCAAGGCCGCGCTGTTCAAGCGGTTCGCCGGGATCGACGCGTGGCCGATCTGCCTCGACACGCAGGACACCGACAAGATCGTCGAGACCGTCCAGATCATCGCGCCCGCGTTCGGCGGCATCAACCTGGAGGACATCTCCGCGCCGCGCTGCTTCGAGGTCGAGGCCAGGCTGCGCAAGCTGCTCGACATCCCCGTGTTCCACGACGACCAGCACGGCACGGCGATCTGCGTGCTGGCCGCGCTGACCAACGCGCTGCGCGTCGTCGGCAAGGAGATCGGGTCCGTCCGCATCACGATGGCGGGCGCGGGCGCCGCCGGCACCGCGATCCTGAAGCTGCTGATGCACGCGGGCGCCCGCGACCTCGTCGTGTGCGACTACCGGGGCGCCGTCCACAAGGGCCGCGACGACCTGGACGACTCGCTCCGCTGGATCGCCGACCACACCAACGCGGCCGGCTACGCGGGCGACCTGCGCGGCGCCGTCAAGGACGCCGACGTGTTCATCGGCGTGTCCGCGCCCGGCATCCTGACCGGTGACGACATCGCCACGATGAACGACGGCGCGATCGTGTTCGCGCTCGCCAACCCCGAGCCCGAGGTGTCCCCGGACGAGGCCCGCGAGCACGCCGCCGTCGTCGCCACCGGCCGCAGCGACTACCCCAACCAGATCAACAACGTGCTGGCGTTCCCCGGTGTCTTCCGCGGCCTGCTGGACGCCCAGGCCGACGGTGTCACCCTCGACATGCTCGCCGCCGCCGCCACGGCCTTGGCCGAGGTCGTCACGCCGGGCGAGCTGGGGCCGAACTACATCGTCCCGAGCGTCTTCCACCCGGAGGTGGCGACCCGCGTCGCCGGTGCCGTCCGCGAAGCCGCCGGCGGCCGCCCCCGCACCGAAGCCTGAGTCACCGCGGGGGCGCCCCCGGATAAGGCGCGGTTCGTGTGGGGGACGACCCCCCGAAAGGCGGGGGTCAGTCCTTCTTGTCCGCGAACATCCGCTCGCGGCGGCGAGGCCAGATCCCGCCGTACCAGAAGATGATCGCGCCGGTGAGGACGATTGCGGCGCCGGTCGCGGCCCGCGCCCACAGGACGGTGTCCGGGCCGGTGTGCGGCAGCTTGGCCGGCGGCGTCTCGGACGGCGCCGCGCCCGCCTTCTTGCAGTTCGCCTTCACCGCCTGCGACTCGATGCGCTTGTTGGCCCAGGTGACGCTGAGGGCGGTGCGGCGGTCCTCGCGCAGCCTGACCGGGACCGTCCGGGTGTTGTTCGGACGGATCTGGCCGGGGATCGCGGCGCCGCCGTCGTCCCGCTCGATCGAGAAGTCCTCGGTCTGCGTCCCGGTGTTGCGGATCTTGACGTTCACGGTGCGCTCGGGGCAGGAGACCGCGCCGATGCTCGCGGTCACCGGCTGCTCGGGCGTCCCCGGCCGGGTCGGCTTGGCCGAGGTCGGCGCCGGCGACGTCCCGGACGCGCTGGGACTCGCCGAGGCCGAGGCGGAGGCCGAGGCCGGCGCCGCGTTCCCGTTCGACTTGAACAGCGCCTGGATCCCGAACAGCGCTGCGATCACGACGAACACGGCGGCGATGACGACCCTGGGCAACTGCATCGCTGTCCTCCCGGCGCGCACCAAACGGGTGCCCGATGTTCCTAGATCATTCTTAACCTAGGTTCTTGTGGTGCCGATATCCCCATCGATAGGAATGCGTAACAGGCTAACGAGCCGGGAGACGTGCCGCCGGAGGTCCGCGCAACGCATGATGGAACCCATGGAAGACGGCATCAGAGTGGGGCTCCTGCTGGTGGCGACCCCCCAACTGGAGGATCCGAATTTCCGCCGGAGCGTCGTCCTGCTGGTCGAGCACGAGACCGGCGGAGGCACGCTGGGGGTTGTCCTCAACCGGCCGACCGACGTTCCCGTGGACCGCGTCCTGCCGCCGTGGGCCGAACTCGTCACCGGGCCGGCGGTCGTCTTCCAGGGCGGTCCGGTGGCGCTGGAGCAGGCGCTGGCCCTGGCCCGCCTCCCCGGCGAGGAGGAGCCGCTCGGCTGGCGCGCCCTGGACGGCGGCACCGAGGTCGCCCGGGTGGGAGTGGTCGACCTGGAGGCCCCGCCCGGCCTGCTGGCCGCCGAACTGCTGCAGTTGCGGGTGTTCGCCGGATACGCCGGATGGTCGGCGGGACAACTGCGCGGGGAGATCGAGGAGGGCTCGTGGTATCTGGTGCCGGCCGAGGCCGGGGACGTGTTCGCCGCCGCCCCGGATCGGCTGTGGCGGGACGTTCTGCGCAGGCAGGGGGGCGATCTGGCGTTCGTTTCCACTTTTCCCGACGATCCCACGCTGAACTAAGGTGGACGACGTGAGTACGAAGATCCTTCCTGACAGCGACACCCAGAGCGATGTCCGGCCAGACCTCTCGCACGGTGACGGCGACCACGAGCGGTTCGCCCACTACGTGAAGAAGGCCAAGATCACCGAGAGCGCGGTGACCGGCACGCCGGTGATCGCGCTGTGCGGCAAGGTGTGGGTGCCGAACCGGGACCCGAAGAAGTACCCGGTCTGCCCGGAGTGCAAGGAGATCTACGAATCCATGAAGCCGGGCCGCGAGGGCGACGAGTGACCCGCCGCTGAGACGCGGCGTTCCGGCGCGCCGCCGTGCCCGGCCGCGCGCCGCCAGGTCCCGCGGTGGCGGATACCGCGGGGCCGCGGCCCCGTGACACACGGGTGCGCAACATCATGAACTACACCTGTCCGCGCGCCTTTTCCGCAGGTCAGGGCCGTCTCATCCGGTCGTGCCCGTCCCGCGGAGGCGGTGCCGCGGTGCGATCTGTCGGCGGGGCTCGGTAGCCTTCGATGACCGTGAGCACCTTCGCCGCATCGAGCATGCCCCCCGCATTCCCCGAGCGGGCCGCCTGGGGGACCGCGTCGTCCCTGCGTGCCTGGCAGCAGCAGGCGCTGGAGGCTTACTTCGGAACGGACGGCTCCGAGCCGGGCCCGCGCGACTTCCTCACCGTCGCGACCCCGGGCGCCGGCAAGACGACGTTCGCGCTGCGCCTCGCCCGCGAGCTGATGGAGCGCCGCGCCGTGCAGGCGATCACGATCGTGTGCCCGACCGAGCACCTCAAGCGGCAGTGGGCCGAATCCGCGGCCCGTGTCGGCATCAGGATCGACCCCGAGTACCAGAACGGGCAGGGGCCCGTCGGCAAGGACTTCCACGGCGTCGCCGTCACCTACGCGACCGTCGCCGCGCGCCCGGCCCTGCACCGCAACCGCACGGAGGCGCGCAAGTCGCTGGTCGTCTTCGACGAGGTGCACCACGCGGGCGACGGCCTGTCCTGGGGCGACGCGGTCCGGGAGGCGTTCGAGCCCGCGACGCGGCGCCTCGCCCTCTCCGGCACGCCGTTCCGCACCGACATCAACCCGATCCCGTTCGTCCGGTACGAGGAGGGGCCGGACGGCATCCGCCGCAGCAGCGCCGACTACACCTACGGCTACGGCCCCGCCCTCGCCGACGGCGTCGTCCGCCCGGTGATCTTCCTGGCGTACGCGGGGGAGATGCGCTGGCGCACCCGGGCCGGCGACGAGATCACCGCCACCCTGGGCGAGCCGCTCACCCAGGACCAGACCGCCCAGGCGTGGCGCGCCGCGCTCGACCCGAAGGGCGACTGGATCAAGCAGGTCATCACCGCCGCCGACCGGCGGCTCACCGAACTGCGCCGCGTCATCCCCGACGCCGGCGGCCTGGTCATCGCCACCGACCACGAGACCGCCCGCGCCTATGCCGGGATGCTGCGCGCGGTCACCGGGCAGAGCGCCACGATCGTGCTGTCGGACGACCCGTCCGCGTCCAAGAAGATCAAGCAGTTCGGCGGCACCGACGACCGCTGGATGGTCGCGGTCCGCATGGTGTCCGAGGGCGTCGACATCCCGCGGCTCTGCGTCGGCGTCTACGCGACGTCCACGAGCACGCCGCTGTTCTTCGCGCAGGCCATCGGCCGTTTCGTCCGCGCCCGCAAGCGCGGTGAGACGGCGTCGGTCTTCCTGCCGTCGGTCCCCACCCTGATGGGCCACGCCGCCGAACTGGAAGAGGAACGCGACCACGTCCTCGACCGTCCCGTCCGCGAGGACGGCCTGGACGACGAGCTCCTCGCCGAGGCCAACCGCAAGCAGGACACCCCCGACGTGGGCGAGGAACTGCCGTTCGAGACCGTCGAGGCGTCCGCGACGTTCGACCGCGTCCTGTACGACGGCGGCGAGTTCGGCATGCACGCCGAGCCCGGCTCCGCCGAGGAGGAGGAGTTCCTCGGCATCCCCGGCCTGCTGGAACCCGACCAGGTGTCGGCCCTGCTCCGCAAAAGACAGGCCGACCAGCTCGCCAACGAACGCAGGCGCAAGACCGGCGACCCCCGCGCCGACCGCACCGCCGCCGAGGACCTGGCGTCCCTGCGCCGCGAGCTGAACGGCCTCGTCAACGCCTGGAACCACCGCACCGGCCAGCCGCAGGGCGTCATCCACAACGAACTGCGCCGCTCCTGCGGCGGCCCGCCCGTCCCCCAGGCCACCGCCACCGAAATCCGCGAACGCATCGCCAAGATCCGAGAATGGGCCGCCAAACGCCGCCACTAACGCCTCCCGGCGAAGCCGCGGCACCCCCAGCCATCCCGCAGGACGTCGTCAAGGACGGCCGCCACCCGCTGCACGGCATCGCACGGGTACAGCATCGACCGCGAAACCCGGTAGAACCAGCGCCCGCCGAGCCTCTCCGCACTGACGCTCAATGCGCGGTCTTCGGCGTCCTCGGAAAGGACCCACAGCACCGGCGGCGACTCGATGTAGACCTTGACGTGCGACCAGCCACGGGCGGACACCGCCTCCGCGAGCACATCGAGATGCCTTTGGGCTGTGGTGTGCCCATACCGCACACGCCACCACCACAAGACGAACCGGCCGCGCGCGACCTTCACGCGCCGAGCCGCGCCCACGTCACCTTCCCGCCTTCGTCCAGTGCTCGGACGCCCCATTCTTCGACGAGCATGGACATCATGAGCAGTCCCCGCCCGGACTCCGCCGTGTCGTCCTCGTTCTGGACGACCGGGAGTTCGTCGGACCTATCCTCCACCTCCACCACGGTGTAGCCGTCTTCCAAGAGAAGACGTACGGGAATGACTTCCGTGTCGGTGTGCCTATGGACGTTCGTGACCAATTCCGTGACCACGGTCCTTGCCGCATAGTCGTCGCCGAGGTCGCACTGCCCGAATACCCCGGCGAGCCAGGTGCGCGCCAGTTGCGGCGCCCGCGCGGACGATCTGATCAAGATCGCGCCGACCGCCGCGTCCGAATCGATCATGAAAGACCACCTCCAGAACTTCGTCTGTGAAATCCGGTGGTCGAATCATCAGGCATGTGTCACTCTATGTGATGCAAAAAGCGCGATGAGTATCCATGGTTCGCGCATGCCCGAGTCAGTCACCGCCCATGGCCGGTCATTCCCCGGTCATTCATGGTCAAGGGAGAGGGAACGATGGGACAGCGTCCGAACGATCTGCGCCCCTGGGAGTCGCCGAACGCCCTTTTCGGCTCTGAACTGCGGCGTTACCGGGAGGCCGCCGAGTTGAGCATCGCGGCCTTCTGCGAGCTGATCCAGGACAGCGCCCCGTACTCGAAAAGCACGATCGGCGCCGTGGAGCGCGGCGAGTCCCGCCCCGACCGGATCCTCGCCGTCCACGCCGACCGCGTCCTCGACACCCGCGAGGCGCTGACCCACCTGTGGGACGGCCTGTTCAAGGGGACCAACGCCGTCCCGGCGTGGTTCGCCGACTGGGCCGTGCAGGAACCGAAGTTCGACGCCATCCGGGGCTACGAACCACTGGTCGTCCCCGGCCTCCTCCAGGTGCCCGCCTACGCCGCCCACCTGCTCGACAACGACGAGACCGCCGTCGAGGCCCGCCTGGCACGGCAGGACATCCTGACCGGCGACACGACGCCGCACCTGATGTACGTGATCGACGAGAGCGTGCTGCACCGCGGCACCGGAAACCCCGAGGTGATGCGCGACCAGCTCCAGCACCTCCTGGCGCTCTCCTCCCGCCGCATCCGCATCCAGATCGCCCCGCTCCGCCTGCACGAAGGCACCAGAGGGGCCTTCGCCATCGGAACGCTTCCGGATGGAGACGAAGTAGGGTACAAAGACAACGCGATCAGCGGCGACACGACCACCGATCGCCTCGAAATCAAACGGCTCACCGGGCTGTTCGCCTCAATTCAGTCCACCGCGTACCCTGTGGACCAGTCCCTCGAACTGATAGCAAAGGTGGCGAAGGAGAAATGGACCTGAGCACCGCCGCATGGCGCAAGGCGAGCCGCAGCTCCGGTAACGGTGGCAACTGCGTCGAACTCGCACGCATCGACGGCACCGTTGCCATCCGTGACAGCAAAAACCCCCACGGCCCCAAGCTCCTCATCACCCCCCAGACCCTCCGCGACCTCACCCAGACCATCAAGAACGCCTAGCAGAGCAGAAGGGGCGCCCTCTCTTTCACGACCAGAGAGGGCGCCCCGCAGTAGTATTGAGCGCCCGAGTACTACGTCCCGAAGGCGGTCACGGGAAATGAACACGAACGCCGTCGCATGGCGCAAGGCGAGCCGCAGTTCCAGCAACGGCGGCAACTGCGTCGAACTCGCGCGTATCAACGGCGCCGTTGCGATTCGTGACAGCAAAAACCCCCACGGCCCCAAGCTCCTCATCACCCCTCAAGCGCTCCGCGACCTCACCCAGATCATCAAGAACGCCTAGCGGAACAAGGGACGCCCCTCTATGGAAGGGCCTTCCGTGTCGAGATCCTTGCCGCCATGGGATTCCATGGGCCGCGTGATCTCGATGTCGTTTACGTCCAGTCACAGCGAGGCGGTCTCTCCTTGAAGGAGGGTGCTTCTCTCTGCCAGGTCGGGCTAGTGGCACACCTGGTCCGTGCCGACGACGGACCAGAACATGATCACTCCGCCGACCAGCCATTGACCACAGGACGGCCAGCAGCCCGTCTCGATCGCCTTCAGCGCCCGCTCCGCACGGGCCTGACCGCTCATCCAGGCGGGGACCGGGTTGAGCGCCTTCGCCCGCGACGCCCCCCACTCTGCGATCAGCCAGTCCCGGGCGGTTGCCGGGTCGGTGTGGACGGCCGCGATGAACCGCGCCGACTTGATCAGCCAGTCCTGAGTCCGGACCGGCGGACGGTCCGGGCTGTTCAGGTCGAGGGTGTCGGTGCGGCCTAAACGGTCCCACTCCTGCCCGCTGCCCGACCACCGGTAGCAGTGGTAGTGCGTCGGCTGGACGCCCGACCGCCTGGTGCCGTCGGGGGCGATGGAGTGGGCCGGCATCAGGCGGTCTCCGGCGAGGCGCACTCCGGCGGGCAGCAGGGCTTGCGCTCGCCGTGCCAGAACTCCAGGTCGACCTTGTAACCGGTCTTGTGGAGTTCCGGGATGGTGACTTCGAGCGTGTCACCGGACAGGATCGCCTCGTCCTGGAACGGCACGTGGTGGATGTAGCGGCCGGCGTGGGTGTTGCAGAACTCGGCATACGCCTGAGAGCGGATCATGAACGCGTGCCACGCGGGGTCAACGGGAACTGTGGGCACGATCCGCACTCACGGCTTTCCCTCGGCCCGGGCCCGGACGACGTTCGCCTGCGCCTTCAGGAAGACCAGGGCCTGGCCCATCATCCGCTCGGCGTAGGACCGGGTGACGTGGTGGTAGCGGCGGATGTCCTCCACCAGGAGGTCGAACACCTGCGGCGGGATGAGGTCGCGCGGATCTCTGGCGGCCTGCGCCGCCTGGTTGAGGATGACGGTCATCTGTACCTCCCGGTGAGGTCTCGGCACCTCGCGGCGTTAGCGCGCCGGCCAGGGCCGTTTACTGAAGGGACACCCTCACAGTGACCACCGGGGCGATCGTCCGGCCAGGAACTTGCTTCAGCTTGCTTGCAGTGTCCGGATTGCCGCGTTGATCAGTTCGCGGGCGGCGGCACCGTAGACGGCCGACGACGCGAGCCAGGAGAACTCCTGGATATACACCGCGATCTCCCGCGGCTGCGTGATCGCCAGCTCGGCCGCGGCCGTGTCGACGAGGACCAGGCGCTCATCGAACACCCAGAATCCGTGGTGCGGCGCCCGCCGGTGCCGGGCTCGCGTCGGGATGATGCCGAGGCTCAGGCGCGGCAGGATCGACAGTGTCAGCAGCCGCTCCAACTGCGCGATCATCACGTCGTCGTCGGCGAGACCGATCGTCAACGCGACCTCGCACATCACCATGTGGAACCGCCGGTCGCGATCGCCGCGGCGAAGGACGTCCTGGCGGTCCATGCGGGCCTGCACAGCGGTCTCTGCATCGCCGCCGGTGCCGTGGAAGGCGATGTTGTCGGCGAACCGCTGCGCGGCATACTCGCGGGTCTGCAGCAGGCCGGGAATGACCATCGGCTCAAAGATCCGGAACAGTGTGGTCTCAGCCTCCTGCGTGGCGATGGCCTGCTGCCGCCGGTGTGCACCGGCGCGCCACTCGCGCCGCCACTCCCGGTACGCGGTGGAGATGTTCCGGACGGTCGCGATCAGGTCGGGGACATGGTCCTCGGCCCCGACCAGACGGCACCAGGTGTGAATGTCCCCCTCGCTCGGCGTCTGCTTGCCGTGCTCGATCTTGGAGACCTTCGACTCATGCCAGCCGGCCAGCTCGGCGAGACGGCGCTGCGCGAGCCGCGCATCTTGCCGCAGCTCGCGCAGGCGTGCCCCGAGCGCCTCTCGTGCCTGCTGAGGGGACGTGGACATGAACGGCGGTCACAGGCTCCGCAGGAACTCGTCGCGGCTGGCGGACGCCTTCCATGCGATGTCCCGCCATGCCTGGTGCTGCTCGACGATGGCCGGGGCGTCGAGCAACTCGGCGCCGAGCAGCCGGTCTTCGTCGTCGAAGCGCAAGACGGCGACCCTCTCGTCATCGAGCAGCCATGCGTCATGCGGCGGCCGGACCGGCAGGCCGAGCGCGTCGGCCCGGTCCCGGTCGAGGTAGCGGATCTCCTCTCCGGCTCCGAGGTTGCCCTGCGCGGACCACAGGGCGTAGCGGGAGTAGTCGCTGAGCGGCAGAGTCACCACGCGGACGCGCCGGAATGGGCGGCCCTCGGCCGCGGCCGCCCGCGTCATCGCCCCCCACTCGTGTGCCCCCAGGAGGTAGTCCTCGTCGGGGTCACCGGCCAGGAACCGCCGTATCCGCTCCTGCTCGGACGGCACGTTGTAGCGGTCTCGCGTCTCCAGCCGGAACGCCGAGCGGCGGGCGGCGTGGAAGAGCGCGCCGAACCGGTCGCCGGTCAGCAGGTCGGCCACGGTCACCTCTTCGCGTGATGGTCGTTGTAGTGCTCGATCAGGTGTCGGACAAGCGCGGGTTCGATCTCCACGACGGTCTCGTCGTCGGCGAGGTCGCGGACATCCCCGAGCGCGACAGCATCGGTGACGATCTTCCCCTGCACCACGTACGTCCCGTGGTCGGTGGCGTACATCGCCGGACACCCGCCCTGGTCGGAGTCCGTCCCGAGGAACCGTAACCGCATGATCTTCCCTCCACCTACTTGCCGGAACTTGCTCGTATTGGGAGCGTGGGCGTTGCACTCGACGGCGTCAAGGATCACGAAGGCCACAAGGAACTCACCGTTGCCCAAAGCCGCCCAAGGGCGATCAGCTCTCACAGCCCGGCCGTCTTGGTCGAAACCGTGAGCCGATCAGCATGGTCGGTTGCGTGGGTGAGGGCGGGCGGTCAGTGGGGAGCCAGGTTCAGGGAGTTGAGGAGGTGGGTGGCCGTTTCGTCGGGGGTGCCGGTGATGGGGGCCGTGATGACGTTCTCGTCCGGGGCCGGGGGTTCGAGGTCGGCGAATTGGGTGTCGAGGAGGGCGGTACTGAAGAAGTGGCCGGTGCGGGCCTTCATGCGGGCGGCGATGGTGTCGCGGTCGCCGTCCAGCAGGACCGTCGCGACCTCGGGGTGGCCGCCGGTCAGCATGTCGCGGTACTTGCGTTTGAGGGCGGAGCAGGTGACGACGCCGGGGCGGCCGGTGGCCAGGCGGTCGTCGATCCACGCGGCGATCGCCTGGAGCCAGGGGAGGCGGTCGGCGTCGGTGAGCGGACGGCCGGAGCGCATCTTCGCGATGTTGTTCTCGGAGTGGAACGCGTCGGCCTCGGCGTAGTCCCAGCCGAGGCGTTCGGCGAGGAGGGTGCCGATGGTGGTCTTGCCGCTGCCGGACACACCGGTGACCAGGATGACCACGGGGGGTGCCGTGTTCAGGCGTTCACTACCGGGGTGCCGGACAGGGTGACGCCTTCCGCGCGTAGTTCCTCAAGGGCCTGGTCGACGGTGGCCTTGTTGACGCCGGCGGTGAGGTCGAGCAGGACGGTGGTGCGCAGGCCCGCGCGGGCGGCGTCCACGGCGGTGGCCCGGACGCAGTGGTCGGTGGCGATGCCGACGATGTCCACGGCGTCCACGTCGCGGGCGGTGAGCCAGTCAGCGAGGGGCGTCTCGTCGTCGGAGTCGCTCTCGAAGCCGCTGTAGGCGGCGGTCTCGCGCCCTTTACTGAACACGGCCTCGATGGGGGCGAGGGTCAGGTTGGGGTGGAAGTCGGCGCCGGGCGTGCCGATCACGCAGTGCGGCGGCCACGAGTCGGCGAAGTCGGGTTCGTCGGAGAAGTGGTCGCCGGGGTCGAGGTGGAAGTCGCGGGTCGCGATGATGTGCGCGTACTCGGGCCGGTGCCCGGCGACGTACTCGGAGATGGCGGCGGCCACGTCCGCGCCGCCGGCGACGGCGAGCGAGCCGCCCTCGCAGAAGTCGTTCTGCACGTCCACGATGATCAGAGCCTTCGTGCCCATGACCGCTCCCTGTCCCACTTGCCCCGCCGGATCACCCTTGACCGTACCCGCAGAGCTGCGGGGATACCGCGTCACGGGCGCGGGCCTCCGTTGATGAACTCGGTGGGGATCGCGGGCTCGCCCCTGGAGAGCTGGATCGCGGTCGTCGGCAGCTCCGCGACCGCCCTCGCGTGGCGTTCCCTGGCCTCCCGGAGGGCCTCGCGTCCGATGACCTTGCCGTCCCGCACCAGCGGCACCTGGAGGAGGCGGTCGCGCGGGCCGGGGACGAGCTGGCCGGTGGACACGGTCTCGGCGTAGGCGACGCCGTGCCCGTCGACGCGGCGCACGGCCGTCTTGCGCCCGCCGCGGCTCGGCTTGCCCGTCGAGCGTTTCGCGACCGGGCGCATGGGCGCGCCCGGCTCGGGGCCGTCGGAGCGGGCGACGAGCTTGTAGACGAGGGACGCGGTGGGGGCGCCGGAGCCGGTGACGAGCGAGGTGCCGACGCCGTACCCGTCGACGGGGGTGGCGGCCAGCGCGGCGATGCCGAACTCGTCCAGGTCGCCGGTGACCACGATGCGCGTGTCGCGTGCGCCCAGGGCGTCGAGCTGGTCGCGGACGCGGCGGGCCATCACGCCGAGGTCGCCGCTGTCGATCCGGACGGCGCCCAGCGACGGCCCGGCCAGTTCCACGGCCGTCCGCACGGCCCGCTCCACGTCGTAGGTGTCGACCAGCAGCGTCGTGCCGTGGCCGAGCGAGGCGAGCTGCGCCTCGAACGCGTGCCGCTCCCCGTCGTGCAGGAGCGTGAACGAATGCGCGCTCGTCCCGGCGGTCGGCACGCCGTGGCGCCGGCCCGCCTCCAGGTTGGACGTGGTGGTGAACCCGGCGATGTAGGCGGCGCGGGCGGCGGCCACGGCGGCGCGCTCGTGGGTGCGCCGCGACCCCATCTCGATGAGCGGGCGCCCCTGCGCGGCCTGCACCATCCGGGACGCGGCGGACGCGATCGCGCAGTCGTGGTTCAGGATCGACAGCGCCAGCGTCTCCAGCAGGACGGCCTCGCCGAACGTCCCCTCGACCACCAGGATCGGTGAGTCCGGGAAGTAGCAGTCTCCTTCGGCGTAGCCCCAGACGTTCCCGCTGAACCGGTACTCCTCCAGCCAGTGCGCGGTGGGTTCGTCCACGATGTCGTTGGAGGTGAGGAACTCCAGTTCGGCCGCGTCGAAGCGGAACGCCTCGATCGCGTCCAGCAGCCGCCCGATGCCCGCGACGACCCCGTACCGGCGTCCGGCCGGCAGGTGCCGTGCGAACACCTCGAAGATCGCGCGGCGGCCGGCGGTCCCGCTGCGCAGGGCGGCCTGCAGCATGGTCAGCTCGTACCGGTCGGTCAGCAGGGCGGTGCCGTCACCAAGGTCCACAAGTGGAACCTTACGGGCGACTATGGGCACCATGGGTGTGCGGGCCCGCACACCCGGAGGGGAATCGGCGCATAGCATCGGGTGCGGTGGGCGGACCGTCATCACCGAAAGAAAGGGGGCGAACCGGGCAATGAGCGCCATGAGCACGGCGCCCGCACCGGTCGAGCTGGAACGGCCGGACGCCGCGGAGGACGTGAGCGCCGACCGGCCCTGGCTCGCGATCGTCTGGAACGACCCGATCAACCTGATGTCGTACGTCACGTACGTGTTCCAGGCCGTCTTCGGCTACCCCAAGACGAAGGCGGAGAAGCTGATGCTCGACGTCCATCACAAGGGCCGCGCGGTCGTGGCGAACGGCACCCGCGAGGAGATGGAGCGGGACGTGGAGATCCTGCACTCCTACGGGCTGTGGGCGACGGTGAAGCGGGACGACTGAGCGATGAGCCACGTGAAGAAGACCCGCGAGGGCATCAGGATCCGGCTGGAGCCGGAGGAGGCCGCGCTGCTGCGTGCCCTGATGGAGCAGTTGCTCGCGCTGCTGGGCGAGGCGCCCGGCGGGGACGACGAGTTGGCCTCGCTGGGCATCGCCGAGAACGCCGCGACCCCGGACGACCCGGTGCTGGCGCGGCTGTTCCCGGACGCCTACCGCGACGACGGCGAGGCGGCCGGGGAGTTCCGCCGCTACACCGAGATGGGCCTGCGGGACGGCAAGCGCGCGGCCGCCGGGATGGTGCTGGACGCGCTGGGCGCCGAGGGCGGGAAGATCGTCCTGGACGACGAGCAGGCGCAGGGCTGGCTGCGCGCGCTGAACGACGTCCGGCTGGCGCTGGGCACCCGGCTCGACATCACCGAGGACTGGTACGAGGAGGCGGAGCACATGGACCCGCGTGACTCCCGCACCCCCATGTTCGCCGCCTACGACTGGCTGACGATGCTCCAGGAGAGCCTGGTTCGCGTCCTCTGGTGACCGTTCCATAAGCTCGGAGCATGCTGACGATCGAGCGCGCCCTCGTGGAGAAGATCATCGCGCACGCGCGCGCCGACCACCCGGACGAGGCCTGCGGGATCATCGCCGGCCCGATCGGCTCGGACCGTCCCGTCCGGTACGTCGCCATGGTGAACGCCGAGCGCTCCCCGACCTTCTACCGGTTCGACTCCCAGGAGCAGCTGACGGTGTGGCGGGAGATGGACGACCGGGACGAGGAGCCGGTGGTGATCTACCACTCGCACACGGCGACGGAGGCGTACCCGTCCCGGACCGACATCACCTACGCGTCCGAGCCGAACGCGCACTACGTGCTCGTGTCGACCCGCGAGGAGGACGACACCGAGTTCCGGTCGTTCCGGATCGTGGACGGCGAGGTCACCGAGGAAGAGGTCACCATCGTCGACGCCTTCGAGGCGTGAGGCGGCACGGATCGGCATGGTCGCGGCCGGTAAACTGGTCGACATGTGGACGAGCGGGCATGAGGCGGACGACGTGCGACGCCGCGCCGGGTCCGCCGCCGTGCCACCCGTGCAGAGCTTCCTGTTCGGGCACTCGCGCGCCGAAGTCGTCTACGACTGTCGCTGACGCGCTGATCTCGCCTGGAATCATCCCGCCGCCCGTCCGGTTGTGACGCAGAGGGCGGGAAGCCCCCGTACGAACGTAGAAGGAGATCACCGCGATGGCGATCGAGGTCCGGATCCCGACGATCCTCCGCAACCTGACCGACGGCGCGAAGGCCGTGGAGGGCAAGGGCGACACGCTGGACGAGCTGTTCACCGACCTGGACAGCCGGCACCCCGGCCTGCGCGACCGGCTGGTGGACGACAAGGGCCTGCGCAAGTTCGTCAACGTCTACCTCAACGACGAGGACGTCCGTTTCCTCGGCGGGCTGGACACGCAGGTCGCCGACGGTGACAACGTCACCGTCCTGCCGGCCGTCGCCGGCGGCTGAGCCGCGCTGGACGGGCCGCTCATGCGCTTCGACTCACTGCTGGACTCGCTCGGCCGCACGCCGCTGGTCGGCCTGCCGCGGCTGTCGCCGGGCGGGGACGTGCGGATCTGGGCCAAGCTGGAGGACCGCAACCCCACCGGCTCGGTGAAGGACCGCCCCGCGTTCTACATGATCGAGAAGGCGGAGAAGGACGGGCTGCTGACGCCCGGCTGCACGATCCTGGAGCCGACGTCCGGCAACACCGGCATCTCGCTGGCCATGGTCGCCAAGCTGCGCGGCTACCGGATGGTGTGCGTGATGCCGGAGAACACCTCGGCCGAGCGCCGGCAGCTCCTGGAGATGTGGGGCGCCCGGATCATCTCCTCCCCGGCGGCGGGCGGCTCGAACGAGGCGGTCCGGGTGGCGAAGGGCCTGGCGGAGGAGAATCCCGACTGGGTGATGCTCTACCAGTACGGCAACGAGGCCAACGCGCTCGCGCACTACGAGACGACCGGCCCGGAGATCCTGGCGGATCTGCCGACGGTGACGCACTTCGTCGCCGGGCTCGGCACCACGGGCACGCTGATGGGCGTCGGCCGGTTCCTGCGCGAGCGGGTGCCGGACGTGAAGATCGTCGCGGCGGAGCCCCGGTACGGCGACCTCGTGTACGGGCTGCGCAACATCGACGAGGGCTTCATCCCCGAGCTGTACGACGACTCGGTGCTGACCACCCGGTTCTCGGTGACCTCGAAGGACGCGCTGCGCCGCACCCGCGAGCTGCTGGAGCAGGAGGGCATCTTCGCGGGCATCTCGACCGGCGGCGCGCTGCACGCGGCGATCGGCATGGCGCGCAAGGCGGTGAAGGCCGGCGAGCGGGCCGACATCGTGTTCGTCGTCGCGGACGGGGGCTGGAAGTACCTGTCCACCGGCGCCTACGGCGGCACGCTTGAGGAGGCCGAGGCGCGTCTCGAAGGCCAGCTCTGGGCCTGACCCGGCCGGCTCCGGGCTTGGCCTGACCGGTTCTGGGCCCGCCCCGGCGGGTACGGCGTCCCGCCCGGCACGGTAGAGTGCGTTTTCGAACGTGATTCTAGTATCGGGCCGGCGGGGCGGCCGCCGCCCCGGCCGGCGTGGGGGTGTGCGGATGAGCGGGTTCGGCGAGGCGACCGCCGTCGAGCGGGTCGGCGACGGCCGGTACGAGGCCGTCCTGGACGGCGACTTCGGGTTCGCCGAGGCGCTCAACGGCGGCTACCTGATGGCCCTGCTCGGCCGCGCCGCCGTGGACGCCTCCCCGCACGCGCACCCCGTCTCGACCGCGACCAACTTCCACCGCGTCGCCAAGCCCGGCCCCGCCCAGGTGATCGTCCAGCCCCGCAAGGAGGGCCGGACGGCGGCGTCGGCGTTCGTCACGCTCGTCCAGGACGACCGTCCCGTCGTGGACGCGCTGATCACCACCGGCACCCTCGACGCCGGTGCCGAGCCCGGGTACGCCGGGCCGGCGCCCGCGCCGGTGCCGCCGCTGGCGGAGTGCACCGAGTTCCAGCCGCCCACCGGCAGCCGCGGCTTCGCCGACCAGATCGACATGCGCTTCGACCGGGCGACGATGGGCTGGCTCGACGGGCAGCCGAGCGGCAGCCCCGAGATCCGCGCCTGGTTCCGGCACCGCGACGGCTACGAGGTGGACGCGTTCTCCCTCGCCCTCGCCGTGGACGCGCTGCCGCCCGTCGCGCTGAACCTCGGCGCGCTGGGCTGGGCGCCGACCGTCGAGCTGACCTGGCACATGCGGGCCGTCCCCGCGCCCGGCTGGCTCGCCGTCCACGGCACCGGACGGCTCCTCGCCGACGGCTGGTTCGACGAGGAGGTCGAGGTGTGGGACCGCGCCGGCCGGCTCGTCGCGCAGAGCCGCCAGATCGCCCGCGTCCCCCGCACCCGCTCCTGACCCCGGAGGCTTGCGAAGCGTTTCTGCGTGGGGGGCGCCCCCGGGGGCTTGTGAACGGATTCACCGGCGTTTCGCCCGGGTAACCGACAGGATCGCGCGCGAGGTACGTGACCTGGACGGTTTTCCGGCGCATGGGGGTGTGATGTCCGACGCATGACGCACCCGGACGGGGCCCGGTCGCCTAGCCTTGGACACCATGTCAGATCCATCCCGGGGGGGCGGCCTCCCAGACGCTCCCATCGGGATCTTCGACAGCGGTTTCGGCGGGCTGACCGTGGCCCGCGCGATCCTCGACCAGCTGCCGAACGAGCCGATCATCTACCTGGGGGACTCGGCCCGCCAGCCCTACGGCCCGCGTCCCATCGCCGAGGTCCGCGCGTACGCCCTCGAAATGCTCGACCGGCTCGTCGAGGAGGGCGTGAAGATGCTGGTGATCGCCTGCAACAGCGCCAGCTCGGCGATGCTGCGGGACGCCCGCGAACGCTACGACGTCCCGGTCGTGGAGGTCATCAACCCCGCCACCCGGCGCGCGGCCCGCGCCACCTCCACCGGCCGGGTCGGGCTGATCGCCACGCAGGCCACCGTGACCAGCCGGGCCTACGACGACGCGTTCGCCGCCGCCCCGCACATCGAGCTGGTCAGCGCCGCCTGCCCCCGCTTCGTCGAGTTCGTCGAGGCGGGCGTGACGATGAGCGACGAACTGCTGGAGGCCGCCCGCGAGTACCTGGGGCCGATCGTGGACGCCGGCTGCGACACGCTCATCCTCGGCTGCACCCACTACCCGCTTTTGACCGGCGTCATCTCGTATGTCGTGGGGGACGGGGTCACACTGGTCTCAAGCGCCGACGAGACCGCCAAGGACGTGTACCGGGTACTGCACGACCGGGGACTGGCCCGCATCGAGGCGACGCCCCGGCCGCGGCACCGGTTCCGCGCCACCGGCGACCCCGCCGTGTTCGCCGAGCTCGGCCGCCGCTTCCTCGGGCCGGAGATCGGCTCGGTGGAGACGACGCTGAACGACGCCCTGACCACCTGACATCCCGGGGACACCGAAGGACAGGGACACCAGAGGAGGAGTGAGCGTGCGGGTCACTGTGATCGGTTGCTCCGGCAGTTTCCCCGGGCCGGACAGCCCCGCGTCCAGTTACCTGGTCGAGGCGGACGGGTTCTCCATGCTCCTCGACATCGGCAACGGCGCGATCGGGACCCTCCAGCGCTTCCACCACGTGCTGGACATCGACGCCATCTGCATCTCGCACCTGCATCCCGACCACTGCCTGGACCTCACCGTGTACTGGATCGCGCGGACCTACTGTCCGGACGGTCCCGCGCCCCGCATCCCGGTCTACGGCCCCCACGGCACCGCCGAGCACATGATCAAGGCGTACGAGCTGGCACCGAACCCGGAGATGACCGGCACGTTCGACTTCCGGACGCTGGAGCCGGGGCCGATGCGCATCGGCCCGTTCACCGTGACCACCGCGCTGATGAACCATCCCGTCGAGGCGTACGGGCTGCGGATCGAGCACGGCGGCGGCGTGCTGACCTACTCGGGCGACACCGGGCACAGCGACGCCCTCGTCCGGCTCGCCCGCGGCTCCGACCTCTTCCTCTGCGAGGCGGCGTTCGCGCAGCGTCCCGACCTGCCGCCCAACATGCACCTGACCGGCCGGGAGGCGGGCGAGCACGCGGAACGCGCCGGTGTCGGCAGGCTCGTCCTCACCCACCTGCTGCCGTGGAACGACCCGGCCGAGACGCTCGCCGAGGCCAAGGACAGCGGCTTCGGCGGCCCCATCGAACTCGCCGAGGTCGGCGCGGTCTACGACCTGTGAGCGCCGCGGACCCGTCCCCCCGCCCGCCCGCCCGGCCGCTAGGGTGGGGCGCATGGCCCGCCCCGATGCTCGCGCTTCAGACCAGCTCCGTCCCGTCCGGATCCAGCGCGGATGGCTCGACCACGCGGAAGGGTCGGCGCTCATCGAGTTCGGCGCGACCCGGGTACTGTGCGCCGCGTCCGTGCAGGACTCGGTGCCCCGCTGGCGGCGTGACAGCGGCCTCGGCTGGGTCACCGCCGAGTACGCGATGCTGCCCCGCGCCACGAACACCCGCAATGACCGCGAGTCGGTCAAGGGGCGGATCGGCGGCCGCACCCACGAGATCTCCCGGCTGATCGGCCGTTCGGTCCGCGCGTGCCTCGACTTCAAGGCGCTCGGCGAGAACACCGTCCAGCTCGACTGCGATGTCCTGCAAGCGGACGGCGGCACCCGCACCGCCGCGATCACCGGTGCCTATGTGGCGCTGGCCGACGCGGTGACCTGGATGCGCGAGCGCAAACTCCTCAGGGGCGACCCGCTGATCACCTCGGTCTCCGCGGTCAGCGTCGGGGTCGTGGACGGAGAGTCCCGCCTCGACCTCTGCTACGAGGAGGACTCCGCCGCCGGCACCGACATGAACGTCGTCTGCACCGGTGACGGCCGGTTCGTCGAGGTGCAGGGCACCGCCGAGGGCGCCCCGTTCGACCGCGCCGAACTGGACGCGCTGCTCGATCTCGCCGCCGGCGGCTGCGCCGAGCTGACCCGGCTGCAGAAGGAGGCCCTCGGCCGATGAGCCGGATCGTCCTCGCCACCCGCAACAAGGGCAAGATCGCCGAGCTGAACCGCATCCTCGGCGGCCTCGACGTCGTCGGCCTCGACGAGTTCCCCGGCGCACCCGACGTGCCCGAGACTGAGCTGACGTTCGAGGGCAACGCCCTTCTCAAGGCCCGCGCGATCGCCGCGTTCACCGGCCTGCCCGCCGTCGCCGACGACTCCGGCCTGTGCGTGGACGCGCTGAACGGCATGCCCGGCGTCCTGTCCGCCCGCTGGTCCGGCCGCTTCGGCGCCGCCACCGGCGACCGGGACACCGCGAACCTTCAGCTCCTCCTCGACCAGCTCTCCGACGTCGCCGATGAGCACCGCGGCGCCGCCTTCGTCTGCGCCGCCGTCCTCGTCACCCCGGACGGCACCGAACGCTGCGTCGAGGGCCGCATGCACGGCACGATCATCCGCGAACCCCGGGGCGTGAACGGTTTCGGCTACGACCCCATCTTCGTCCCCGACGGCGGAACCCGCACCAACGCGGAGATGACCCCCGCGGAAAAGGACGCGATCAGCCACCGGGGCAAGGCATTCACCCTGCTGACCCAGGAGGGGTTCCCGCTGGGCTGACTCGCCCTCACCTGTGCGAGCGTGCCGTCCTCGCCCCGTGCTCCGATGTCAGCGGGCGATGCCCTCCGTCTCCGGGAGGCCCCGCCCGGCACCGCGGACGAGGCCGGGCAGCCGGTGCCAGCCGACCGTCTCGATGACGCTCAGCACGGACGGCCGGAGATGGTCGAGGACGAGCGTCCCGCCGGCGGGCAGCCGGGCGGCGAGCCGCGCCAGCAGGTCGAGCCCGCCCAGGTCGATGAAGCCGAGCCGGGACAGGTCGAGATGGACGCCACCGTGCCGCGCCATCACCTGCGCCAGCCGCGCGGCGACCGCCCCGTGCCGGGTGGCGTCCAGTTCGCCTTCGAGCCGCAGCCCGGCCGGTGCGAACGTGCGCACCATCCTCAGGACTCCGTCATCGAACTCGGGGTCCACCTCCACGAGGACTTCGTGGAGGTCGCGGAGGGCGATGAGCTGATCCGGCGGGCACGCGCGCCGGTCGATCTGGCAGATCGCCATCGCCATCGTGCTCGGTGCGACGGCGCCGCCGAGCCGGTGTTCGCACCCCAGCATCCGGCCGGGCTCGTCCAGCAGCCAGGTGTAGTCGGTGGTGAGGCGTACCGCGCGGAAGCCCTGCCCGAACGCCTCGCCGATCTCCCGCTCGACGGTGTCCAGCATCCTGGCCGGTTCGAAGGCGCCGCTCCGGTCGAGGCAGGCGTCCTCCCGCGAGATGACCCGCAGCCGGCCCGCCCGCAGGTGGTCGTGCACGTCGATGCGGTGCCCGAGGCCGGGGAGCCGGCCGGCGGGGGTGTCGGTGACGTACACGACCTTCTCGCCGGTCAGCAGCCCCTCATGGACGAACGGCCCGATGACCCGGCCGCGTTCTTCCGGGCCGCTGTAGGCCAGCCAGCCGTGGTCTCCGGGCAGGATGGCGCCGACGGAACGTTCGGCGACCCAGGATGTGCCCATGGCGTGCCCGCCGGGTTCAAGACGGATCTGGTCAGCGTACGCCGCAGGGGAGGTGGTGGAAGCCCGGCGCATGGAAATCCTCACGCTCTGTGCAGGTGGATCGGTCCGTGCGGGGAAGGTCGTGCCGTAGCCGGACGGCCGTGCCGCCCTCGCCCGTCCGGATCTGGACGGCGGAGCACAGCAGCCGCACGGCCCACAGCCCGAACCGTCCGCCGGACGCCGTGCCGGCCGGTCGCGGCGGGAGCAGGCCGTGGCCCGCGCCGGGCGGCCACCGTCCCTCGTCGGTGACCTCGCAGACGAGAGCGGAGGCGCCGTCCGCGGCGTCCGTCCACATGCGCAGGGTGAGCGGCGGTTCGCCGTGCCGGAGCGCGTTCGTCACGACCTCGGTGACCGCGACCAGCAGCCGTTGCAGGTCCTCCTCCGGCAGCGGCGTCTGCCGCGCGCATTCGGTGACGTAGGCGCGCAGCCAGTACAGGTCGGGCCGCGCGTCGATCGGCAGCGTGTCGGCGTCGGGCGGCGGGGCGGGCAGCGGTTCGGCGTCGCAGCGGGCGCAGAACGTCCACGGGTCGACGAAACCGGGATTGGCGAGGGCGCGTGTGCCGCGCACGGTCTCCGGGTGGGTCCTGCGCCCGGACGCGATGACGGCGGCGGGCAGTGTGGCCGCGTACGGGCACATGACGGACGCGCCCGTATCGAGGAGCGCGATGTTCAGCAGCGCCTCGGTCCGCTGCCATTCGACGACCTCCAGCGGGGACCGCGACGCCCACACCGGCTCGCCGAGGAGGCGTAACCTGCGGCCCCGGCCGGCGGCCCGGCCGGCGGCGCCGAGGAAGTCGGCCAGCGTCCGGGACGGGTGGGCGTACCAGGTCGCCGCGTCGGTGAACTCCACGGCGGACGCGGCGGACCCGAGCGCATCGCGCAGCAGCGTCTCCCGGGCGGTCCCGCACACGGCGAGGACGCGGTCGCCCGCCTCGACGCCCGCGGACAGGAACGGCACGGTGCCGCCGAGGAACTCCTCCACCCCGTCGTAGGGCAGTACGCGATGCGTGAAGTGGTCGCTCACGGAGATCCCGACGCTTCTGTGATCATGATGTCACCGAATGTGCGTGCCGGATGGACCAGACCAGCATAGGCCCTCCGCCCCCGCCCTGCCGAGGCTCCTTTCCATATACCACGACATTTTGTCAAATCACCTGTCCGGAATCCCTGCGGGGTCACGTCCCTTACCGGACGTGCGGCCGCGGAGCCCGCCGGTACAGGACGGCCCGGAGCCCGGGCGCGAGGTGCTCGATTAATTCATCGGCCGGCATCGACGCGACGGGTTCCACGGCGAGGATGTAGCGGGCGAAGATCACCCCGGCGAGCTGCGCGCCGAACGCGCCGGCCCGCGCCCCCGCACCGGGACCGCCGACGTGCTCGGCGATACGGGTGATCATCTCCTGTTCGAGGATGCCGCGCACCAGCCGGGCGAGTTCGGGCTCCTGCACCGCCGCCCGCACCATGAACAGCAGCGGCGCGGCCCGTTCCGGGTCGTCCCACGCGGTCAGCATCGCCCGCAGGACGCGTTCGGGCAGCGTGGCGGGGTCGCCGGGCAGCGCCCCGGCGAGCACCTCCGGCGGGTTGACGGCCAAGCCCAGCACGGCGCCGAACAGGCCCTTCTTCGAGCCGAAGAAATAGCTGATCAGCGCGGCGTCCACCCCGGCCTCGGCGGCGATGGACCGCAGGGTGACCGGCCCGTAGCCGTCGGCGAGGAAGCGGCGGCGCGCCACGCCGAGGATCGCCTCGCGGGTGTCGGGGCTGCCGCGGCGCCGGCCGCGCGGCGCCCCTCCGGATTTATTCATCACAGTTGAAATATAGGCCGGGCGGGAGCGACATTCGACCCATGACCACCATGACTCCGGAGGGGCCGGGCACCGTCCACCGCGCGGTGCTGCCGGCTGTGATGCTCTCCCTCGCGACCGTCGTCTCGGCCGTGGCGTCCCTCAACACCGCGGTGCCGTCCATCGCCCGCGACACCCGCGCCGGGCTGACCGAGCTGGCCTGGATCATCGACGCGTACGCGCTCGTCTTCGCCGCGCTGCTGCTGCTCGGCGGCGCGATCGGGGACCGGTACGGGCGCCGCCGCGCGCTCGCCGCCGGGCTCGTCGTGTTCGGCGCGGGCTCGGCCGCCGCCGCGCTGTCCAGCGACCCCGGCTGGCTGATCGCGATGCGCGGGGTCCTCGGCGTCGGCGCGGCACTGGTGATGCCCGCGACGCTGTCCACGATCACCTCGACGTTCCCGCCCGGCCAGCGCACCCGCGCGGTCGGCGCGTGGGCGGGCGTCGCCGGTGCGAGCGGCATCTTCGGGCTGCTGGCCTCCGGCAGCCTGCTGGAGGTGTGGTCGTGGCGGTCGGTGTTCTGGATGAACGTCGTCCTCGCGGTCATCGCGCTGGTCACGACGCTGGCGGTGGTCCCCGAATCCGCCGAGCCGGACGCCCCGAAACTCGACCTGACCGGCGCGGCCATCACCGTCGCCGGGCTCGGGATCGGCGTCTACTCGATCATCGAGGCGCCGACGCGGGGCTGGGGCAGCGCCCGGACGCTGCTCGGCCTCGCCGCCGCGCTCCTCGTGCTCGCCGGGTTCGTGCTGTGGGAGCTGAGGCGGCGCGACCCGCTGCTCGACCCGCGGCTGTTCCGCATCCGGGCGTTCTCGGCGGGCACCCTGACGATCACCCTCCAGTTCTTCGCCTTCTTCGGGTTCGTGTTCATCGTCCTGCAGTACCTGCAACTGGTGAAGGGCGACAGCGCGCTCGTCGGGGCGCTGAGCCTGCTGCCCATGGCGCTCACGATGATGCCGTTCGCCCGCGGCGCCGCGCCCCGGCTCGCCGCCCGGCTGGGCCCGCGCCGCGTCATCACGGCCGGCCTCCTGCTCGTCGGCGTCGCGATGCTGATCTTCTCCCTGCTGGACCGGGACAGCACCTACTGGCTGCTGCTCGCCGGGCTGATCCCGTTCGGTGCGGGGATGGGCCTCGCGATGACGCCCGCCACCGCCTCCATCACCGACGCGCTGCCCCCCGACAAGCAGGGCGTCGGCTCGGCGATGAACGACCTGGCGCGCGAACTCGGCGGCGCGCTCGGCATCGCCGTCCTCGGCAGCATCCTCCAGTCGTCCTACCGCGCGAACCTGGACCTGGACGGGGTGCCCGGCCCGGCCGCCGAACAGGCGAGGACGTCCCTCGCGACGGCGATGCGGCTCGGCCCGCAGGTCGCCGAGCAGGCGCGGACGGCGTTCAGCGACGGTGTGCAGGCCGCGTTCCTCACCGCGTCCGGCGCGCTCGTCGTCGCCGCCGTCATCGTCGCGGCCCTGTACCGGACGTCCCGCGCCGACGCCGCCGAATCCATTGCCGAGCCGGCGGATCAAGCCGATAAGCTGAACCCGCTTCCCGGCGGAAGCACCGGCGGGCGTGGCGAAATCAGGTATACGCGGCAGGTTTAGGTCCTGTTGGTGGCGACACCGTGGGGGTTCGAATCCCCCCGCCCGCACCGGGCCCGCGCGGCGCGCGGGCCCGTCCGGCGTCTAGACCGCCAGGTCGCGGCGGAGCCGCTCCACGTGCCCGGTCGCCTTCACGTTGTAGTACGCCTTCTCGATCCCCCCGTCGGCGTCGATGACGAAGGTCGAGCGGATGACGCCGACGACGACCTTCCCGTACAGCTTCTTCTCCCCGTACGCCCCGTACGCCCGCAGGACCTCCGCGTCCGGGTCGGACAGGAGCGGGAACGTCAGCCCCTCCTTCTCCCGGAACTTCGCGAGCTTCGCCGGCTTGTCGGGGGAGATGCCGACCACGGTGACGCCGCCCGCCTCCAACTCGGGCAGGCTGCTCTCGAAGTCGACGGACTCCTTGGTGCAGCCCGGAGTCATGGCCGCGGGGTAGAAGTAGAGGATCACGCGCTTGCCGCGCAACGAGGCCAGCGACACCGGTGACCCATCGGCGTCGGGAAGCTCGAAATCGGGGGCGACATCGCCCGGCTGCAGCCGCTCGGACACCCTGTCCCGCCTTTCGCTCGGATGGTGGGTCCAACGCTACCGGCCGGGGTGTGACGGGCGCCCGCGGGCAAGACCTGCAACACTGTTCGGATCATGCTTCCCTCGTGGTCTCGCTCCACCGCGAGTTCGCCCGACAAGATAAGGACACGGCATGGCTGACAGGAGCCGCGACCCGGAGGCGCTGGAACGCGAGATAGAGCAGGCCCGCCAGGAGTTGGCGCGCACCATCGACGAGCTCGCCGACCGGGTCAATCCGAAGAACGTCGCGCACCGGGGCATCGAGCGGCTGAAGGAGGAGGCGGACCACGTCGCCAAGGCCGTCGGCACCATGGTGCGGCCGTCCGGCGCGGACGAGGAAGGTCAGGGCGGCGGGATCGACAGGCGGCTGCTGCTCGTGAGCGCCGGGGCCGCCGTCACCGTGACCGCCCTGATCCTCTGGCGCCGTAAGCGCAGGCGCCGCTGACGCCCCTGCCGAAGGCGCCGGTCCGCGGTCCGCGGCCGGCGCTTTCGTGTGCCGGGCCGCTGCTCCGCACGGAGTGGGCGAGGAGCTCGGCGACGGCCCGCAGCTCGGCGAGTTCGGCGCGGCAGGGCGGGCAGCCGCGCAGGTGTGCCGACAGCTCGGCGGCCTCGGCGCCCGCCAGCCGTCCGATCGCGTAGATGCCGAGGCCGAGCCGGTACGCCCCGCAGTCAGTTCCTCCCACGTCTCCTCCCACGTCATGCAGTACGGGGCCGGGGCGCGTGCCGTTCAGGCGAACTGGGGGAGATGGTCGCGGTGGGCGGCGAGGCCCTCGTCCAGGATCTTCTCGGCGGTGTGCTTGCCGCGGACGAACGGGTGCGCCATGAGGGCCTGCAGCGCGGTGCGGCGGTCACCGGTGACGGCCGCCTCGGACGCGAGCCGCTCGTAGGCGTGGATCGCCTGGGTGAGGCCGCGCACGGGGCCGGGCAGCGGCCCCATCGTCAGCGGGACGGGGCCGGAGCGCCCCACCAGGGCCGGGACCTCCACGACGGCGTCCTCGTCGAGCGACGGGATCGCCCCGTTGTTCCGCGTGTTGACGATCATCCGGCGGCCCTCGTCGCGGTGCAGGGCGCAGATGACGTCGACGGCGAACTCGCCGTGCTCACCGCCGCCGCGCTCGCGGGGCGGGTCGGGGTCCGCCCTGCCGGCCTCGGCCGCGACCCGCTCGTAGTAGCCGGGCAGCATCGCGAGGATGTCCTGCGCCCGCGTCGTGCCCTTCCTCCGCAGCTCCTCGACCACCTCATCGTGGAAGAAGTAGTACTTGGAGTACGAATTCGGCAGGAAGCCGAGCGCCTTGGCCAGTTCCGCCATCCGGGCCGGGTCGCGCCACGGGGTCGCGCCGCCGCCGGCGGGGACCTCCAGATCGTCCAGCAGCAGCGGGACGTCGAGTTCGTGGCCGTCGAGCCGGAGCCGCTGCGCCCAGGTGGCGTGGTTCAGCCCGATCCAGTCGGCCTCCAGCCCGTCGAACGGCAGCCCCAGCAGGTCGGCCCACATCTCGGTGTCGCCGATGAACTGGTCGCAGAGCCCGATGATGCGCGCGTCGGTGTGCCGCGAGACGGCGTCGGTGACCACGTTCGTCGGGTTCGTGTAGTTGACGATCCATGTGCCCGGATCGGCGCGGGCCGCGATCTCCAGCAGGACGGGCACCGACCGCAGCGCCATCAGGAACCCGCCGGGACCCGCGGTCTCCTGCCCCACCACGCCGTGCTTCAGCGGGATCGACTCGTCCAGGTGCCGCGCCGCCTGCCCGCCGGGACGGAACGTGGTGAACACGTAGGACGCGCCGTCCAGCGCCGTCTCCAGGACGGTGTGCGACGACACGGCGAACGCGGCGCCCCGCGCGGCGAACATGTTCCGCGCGAGCCGCGTCATGACGTCCAGGTGCGCGGCGTCGATGTCGTGGCAGGCGAGTTCGGTGCCGGCGAGGTCGTCCGCGCGGTGCAGCAGCCCGCGGATGATCCCGGGCATGTACCCGCTGCCCGCCCCGACGATCGCGATCTTCACCGCGGCTCCAGATCGGGCTGCGTCGCGGTGAAACGGGCCTCCACCGCGGCGCGGACGATCTGCGTCTCGGGCTCCAGGTCGATCGGCTCCGGCTCCTCCTCCACCCCGCCCCTGCCCGCCCCGTACGCGGCGGCGAGCGCGACGGGGACCTCCGGGGTGCGGCCCACCCCCTCGTCGGACAGCTCCACCAGCCCGGTGAGCCGGGCCCCGAGCGCCTCGGCGTAGCCGCGCGCACGGGCGACGGCCTCGTGCGTCGCCTGCCGCGCGGCCCGCTCGTACACCTCGCTGCCCGGCCGCAGTTCCCAATCCGGGCCGTTGACGTACGTCCGCTCCAGATCTCCGAGCCGGGCGACCAGCTCCCCGAGCACCGGGAAGTCGCGCACCGTGATCTTGATCCAGACGGTGCCCCGGTAGCCCCGGATATCGCCCTCGCGCCGCTTGTACTTCAGCAGCGGCATGATCGACAGCCCGCCGGTCTCGACCTTCTCCACCGCCTCGCCGAACGACTCGACCAGGTCGAGGCACTGCCGGTTCCGCTCGGTGAGCCGGTCCAGCGCGGCGCGCCGGTCGGACTCCTGCGACTGGACGTGCACCGAAAGCCGCGCGATCTCCGGCTCGGCCTCCACCACCGCCTCACCGCGAACACAGATCAGGGGAGCATCGCTCATCCCCCCAACCTACGCGCTACAGGAACGTCCGGCCCTCGCCTCGGTAGGTCGGGACGGCGCGGATGTGGCGGGCGTCTTCGATCAGGTGCAGGGCGTCGAAGCGTTCGCACAGCTCACCGGCCTTGGTGTGGCGGAACCAGACGCGGTCGCCGATGGCCAGTACGTCGGCGGCGTGGCCGAGCAGCGGTGTCTGCACCTCCCCGGCGCCCTCGTCGGTGTCGTAGGACAGGCCGGTCGGCAGGTACGGCTGGGGGAGGCGGGCGGCGTCGGCCGGTCCGGACGCCAGGTAGCCGCCGCCGAGGCACGTCGCGACGCCGGGGCCCGGACGCCGGACGACGGGCAGCGCGAACAGCGCGGCGGGACGCCCGGTGAAGTTGGAGTACTGGTCGAACAGGTGCGGCTGGTAGAGGCCGGAGCCCGCCGCGATCTCGGTGACGGCGCGTTCGGCGGCGGTCTTCTCGACGCTGCCGGTGCCGCCGCCGTTGACGAACTCCAGGTCGGTCAGTTCCCGGACGGCCCGGACGATCGCGGCCCGCCGCCGGGCCAGCTCGATCCGGGACCGCCGCTGCATGGCGCGGATGGCACGGGCCCGCGCGGGACGTCCGGGCGGGACGTCCCCGACGCCGGCGATCTGCGACTCGTAGGCCATCAGCCCGACGAGGTCGAACGCGGGCCGTTTGAGGATCCGCTCGGCGAACGCGCGCACCTCGGCGGGGGTGCGCAGCGGGGAGCGCAGCGCGCCGATCCGGATCCGCCCGCCCAGCGGACGGTAGGAGGCGTCGATGTCGATGCAGACCCGGATGTTCCGGTCGCCGGCGGCGGCCTCGATCAGGTCGAGGTGCTCGCGGCAGTCGACCATGAGCGTGATGGTGCGGGCGGCTTCGGGGTCGGCGGCGAGGGCGGCGATGGCCGTCCGGTCCGCGGTCGGGTAGGCGACGAGGATGTCGTCGCTGACGCCCTCGGCGGCCAGCCAGAGCGCCTCGGGGAGCGTGAACGCCATGATCCCGGCGAAGCCGTCCATGGCGAGGGCCTCCTCCAGGAGGGCCCGGCAGCGCACCGACTTGCTCGCGACGCGGATCGGCTTGCCCGCGGCGCGGCGGACGAGGTCGGCGGCGTTGGCGCGGAAGGCCGCCAGGTCGACGACGGCGAACGGTGCCTCGATTCCGGCGGTCGCGGCGTCATAGCGGTCCCGGAGGTTCATGGTCGTCACACTGCCACACTAGCGGGAAATGTGAAAAGTCCTCACGTACTGCGGGGATGTGCGGCGAAGAAGTCCCACAGCATCGGGGTGGCCCTGTCCGGCCACGCGTGCGTCCCGCCGTTGATCTTGCAGAAGGTCACCGCGACGCCCTGCTCGCCCTTCCCCGTGCTCGCGCACTCGGTGCGGGCGTCCGGCGCCTTCACCTTCCGGCGGGGTTTCGGCAGACCGGCGAGCCTACGCCAGAACTCGACCGCCTCGGACACCGGCGGGAACGGGCGCCTGTCGTTGAGGTCGCGGTTCCCGCCGCCGTAGTACGGGACGTTCCGGTCGGCCGTCCCGTGGAAGATCATCGCCGAGACCGGCCGGCCGGGATCGCACTCGGTCACCAGGGCGCCCTCGACGACCCCGATCGCCGCCACCCTGTCCGGTTTCTCGCAGGCCATCCGGTAGGCCATGCCCGCGCCGTTGGAGAACCCGGTGACGTAGACGCGCCTGGAGTCGGCCAGCCCGGCACCGGTGAGCGTGTCGATCAGCTTGGTCAGGAACCCCACGTCGTCGATGTCCCCGATCTTCGCGGGGCCGCAGCAGGCGCCCGCGTTCCAGGTGGTCATGAACCCGTCGGGATAGGCGACGAGGAAGCCGTGCTCGTCCGACAGTTCGTCGAAGCCGGTCAGGTCCTCCATCTTGTTCATGTCGGCGAGCCCGCCGTGCAGGGCGATGACGAGCGCGGGCGGCTCGGCCGGCCTGCCGTCCTTCCACACGCCGTCCGCCACCTTCGGCGGGACGTGCAGCAGGAACTCCCGGTGCCCGACCGTCCCCACGTCCAGCTTCTGCTTGTGCGTGCCCGCGGAGGTGGGGATGCCGTCCACCTTCGCCGGACGCTTGCCGCCCTCGTCTCCGGTCTCTTGGGTGCAGCCGGCGACGACGAGGACGGTCGTCAGGGCCACGAGCAGGATCCGCCGCATGCCGGCAAACGTAACCCCAATGAACCCCCGCAAACTACTCACCAGTAGACAGGTCCTCGCACGTGAGCCGGCACGCCGTCTCACGTGTCGCCACGCGAAGGACGGGGACGGGACGCGTAAGCTCGATGGGACCCATTCTGAGCTGCCGCGTTGCGATGAAGAGTGAGACCCGTGAACGAATTCGTCCTGACCCTGTCATGCCCCGACCGGCCCGGCATCGTCGCCGCCGTCTCGGGGCTGCTGGCCGAGCGCGGGTGCAACATCGTGGAGAGCCAGCAGTTCGGGGACGGCGAGTCCGGCACGTTCTTCATGCGGGTGCAGTTCGCGGTGCCCGGCGGCGCCGACCCGGACGAGCTGCGCGGCGCGTTCGCGGCGCTGGCGCCGGAGCTGGGGCTGCAGTGGCGGCTGCACGCGCTGGCCGACCGGCCGCGCGTACTGATCATGGTGTCGAAGGGCGGGCACTGCCTGAACGACCTGCTCTACCGGACGCGGTCGGGCCTGCTCGACATCGACATCGTCGCCGTCGCGTCCAACCATCCCGACCTGCGGCCCCTCACCCAGTCGTACGGGATCGACTACCACCACCTGCCGGTCGGGCCGGGCGGCAGGCCGGCGCAGGAGGCGGAGGTCCTCACGCTGGTCGAGCACTACCGCGCCGACCTCGTCGTCCTCGCCCGGTACATGCAGATCCTCTCGGACGACTTCTGCGCCAAGCTGCCCGGCGCGATCATCAACATCCACCACTCGTTCCTGCCGAGCTTCAAGGGTGCCCGCCCCTACCACCAGGCGCACGCGCGCGGCGTGAAGCTGATCGGCGCGACCGCGCACTACGTCACCGCCGACCTGGACGAGGGGCCGATCATCGAGCAGGAGGTCGCACGCGTCGACCACACCCACAGCCCGGAGGAACTGGTGGCCGTCGGACGCGATGTCGAGTGCCTCGCGCTCGCCCGCGCCGTGCGCTGGCACGCCGAACACCGCGTCCTGCTCAACGGCGACCGGACGGTCGTCTTCCGCTGACGGCCGTCCGGTGCCAGGAGGGGCGGCCCGGCACCGGACGGCCGGTCCTCACGCCGTCGCCGGCGCGGGTTCCGCAGTGGCCGGCTTCGGGACGGGGGCGTGGTCGTCCAGCAGCGTGTCCTCGTTGAACGGGTCCTCACCGGCGAGGACGGCGCGGGCCCTGTCCGCGTCGAACTCCTTCGTCCACGACCCGATCACCACCGTGGCGACGGCGTTGCCCGCGAAGTTCGTCAGCGCGCGGGCCTCCGACATGAACCGGTCGATGCCGACGATGAAGCCGACCCCGTCCACCAGTTCGGGCTTGTGCGACTGGAGGCCGCCCGCGAGCGTGGCGAGCCCGGCGCCGGTGACGCCCGCCGCGCCCTTGGACGCGACGATCATGAACAGCAGCAGCGGGAGCTGCGCGCCGAACGACAGCGGCTGGTCCTGCGCGGACGCGATGAACAGCGTCGCCATCGTCAGGTAGATCGCCGTGCCGTCCAGGTTGAACGAGTAGCCGGTCGGGACGGTGATGCCGACGACCGGCCGGCTCACCCCGAAATGCTCCATCTTCGCGATGAGCCGCGGCAGCGCCGACTCCGACGACGACGTCGACAGGATCAGCAGGAACTCGCGGGCCAGGTAGCGCAGCAGCGACAGGATGCCGATCCGGCTGACCGCCCACAGCACCGCGCCGAGCACCACGAACACGAACACCACGCAGGTCGCGTAGAAGCCCAGCATGATCACCGCGAGGCTCTTCAGCGCCGCCCAGCCGCTCGACCCGACCACCGCCGCGATCGCGCCGAACGCGCCGACCGGTGCCGCCCACATGATCATCCAGAGAACGCGGAAGACGAGCCGCTGCAGATGCTCGACGCCGCGCAGGACCGGCTCGCCCGCCGGCCCGAGGCCCTGCAGCGTGAATCCGACCAGCAGCGCGACCAGCAGCGCCTGCAACACCTGGCCCTCGGTCAGCGACGACACCAGCGTGGCCGGGATGATCCCGAGCAGGAACTCGGTGGTGCCCTCGCCGCCCGCCGCCTGCTCCTTCGCCGCCGTGACCGACGACGGATCCAGGTGCAGGCCCTCGCCCGGATGCAGGACGTTCCCGACCGCGAGCCCGATGGCCAGCGCGAACGTCGACATCACCATGAAGTAGCCGATCGTGACGAGGCCGACCTTGCCCACCTTGGCCGCCTTGGTGACCGAGCCGATGCCGAGCACGATCGTGCAGAAGATGATCGGTGAGATCATCATCTTGATCAGGTTCACGAACCCCGAGCCGATCGGCTTCAGTTCCTTCGCGAAGTCGGGGGCGATCAGCCCGACGACCGCGCCCGCGACCACGGCCCCGAGGACGGCGAGATACAGGTAATGGATGCGGTCGCGCTCAGAGCGTTCCGGTCTTTGCGGCGAATCGGGTTTGGTCGGGTCGGCCATGGTGAACTCCTCGGCTCTGATCACCGGGAACGAACACGCGGGGCGCGGCGGGAGGAGCGGCGCCCGTCCCGGGAGGATCCGGGACGGGCGCCCGCTGCCCGGCGGTCGCCCCTGCGCCGGGACGGGCGGCGCAGGCACACGGTGGGCGCCCGCTGTGGGGGGAAGCCGCAGGTCGGGAGCGTGGTCGGGCGGGGGTGGAATGCTTGCAACCGTCACTATGCGGGGTTCTGTGACGACGGTCACGCTTGTGTACATTTCGTTCACGACGTGACCGGAGGAAGAGGTACGAAAGACCGATGCGGCGTCCCCGCTGGGCGATGCCCGGCAACTGGAGCGTGGCGCGGCAACTGCTGGTGCTGCAGGCCGCGGTCGTCGGGCTGCTCGTCGTGGCCGGCGCCGTCCTCGCCTACCTGGACTCCGGGCGGGTCGCCAACGAGAGCGCGGCGCAGACCGTGACGGCGGTCGCGGCGAGCATCGCCGACGCGCGGGACGTCCGGGCGGCGCTCGCGACCCCCGACCCGAGCCGGCTGCTGCAGCCGTACGCCGAACGCGTCCGGCGCGACACCGGCGTCGACTTCATCACGATCATGACACCGGACGGGATCCGGTACACCCATCCCAACCCGGCCCGGATCGGCGGGCATTTCGTCGGGAACACCGCGCCCGCCGTCGCCGGCCGGACGTTCACCGAGACCTACACCGGGACGCTCGGCCCGTCCGTCCGGACCGTCGCGCCGGTGTTCGACGACCGGCACCGCGTGGTGGCGCTGGTCGCGGCCGGCATCACGGTCCGGGTGATCTCCGCCGAGCTGCGGCAGCGGCTGCTCTTCCTCGCCGCCGTGGCGGGCGTCGTGCTCGCCGCCGGGATGACCGGCAGCTACCTGGTCTCCGCCCGGCTGCGCCGCCAGACGCGCGGGGTCGCGCCCGGCGAGCTGCGCGAGATGTTCGAGTACTACGAGGCGATCCTGCATTCCGTCCGCGAGGGCCTGCTCATCCTCGACCGGGCGGGACGCGTCGTCCTCTGCAACGACGCCGCCCTCGACCTGCTCGACCTGCGCGAGCAGCCGCGCGGACGGCCGGTCACCGCGCTGGACCTGCCGGACGAGCTGGTCGCGACCCTTGTGTCCCGCAAACCGCGTCCGGACGAGATCCACGTCGGCGACACCCGCGTCCTCGTGGTGAACACCTCGCCCGTCCGCTCCCGCGACCGCGCGATGGGGAACGTCGTCACGTTCCGCGACCACACCGAGTTGCAGGGGCTGACCGGCGAGCTGGACACGGTGCGCGGCTTCGCCGAGTCGCTGCGCTCCCAGGCCCACGAGGCCGCGAACCGCCTGCACACGGTCGTTTCGCTGGTCGAGCTGGGCCGTCCCGAGCAGGCCGTCGAGTTCGCCACCGCCGAGCTTGCCACCGCGCAGCGGCTCACCGACCGGGTCGTCGACGCCGTCACCGAACCCGTCCTGGCGGCGCTGCTGCTCGGCAAGTCCGCGGAGGCCGCCGAGCGCGGCGTCGAACTCGTCATCACCGAGGACACCGCGATCGAGGGCGCCGTCGAGGCCCGCGACCTCGTGACGATCCTCGGCAACCTCATCGACAACGCGGTGGACGCCGCGATCGAGAACGCCGGCGCCCGGCCGCCCCGCGTCGTCGTCACCGCCCGCGTGGAGGACGGGACGCTGCTGCTGCGGGTGTCCGACAGCGGACCGGGCATCGACCCGGCCGCCGTGCCCGACATGTTCCGGCGCGGGTGGACGACCAAGACCTCCGGCGGCCTGGTCGGGCACGGCCTCGGCCTCGCGCTGGTCGGCCAGGCCGTCCGGCGCCATCGCGGTGACGTCCGCGTGGGGCACGACTCCGGCGCCGTGTTCACCGTCCGACTCCCCCTGGACCGGCCATGATCAGAGTGCTCGTCGTCGAGGACGACCCGGTCGCCGCCGAGGCGCACCGCGTCTATGTCGAACGCGTCGCCGGATTCACCGTCGCCGGCGTCGTCCACTCCGGGGCGGACGCCCTCCGCTTCTGCGAACGCACCCTCGTCGATGTCGTCCTCCTCGACTTCTACCTGCCCGACACCCACGGCCTCACCGTCTGCCGCGCGCTCCGCGCCGGGGGCCGTGACGTGGACGTCATCGCCGTCACCTCCGCCCGGGACCTCGCGGTGATCCGCTCCGCCGTGTCGGTCGGCGTCGTCCAGTACCTGCTGAAACCGTTCACCTTCGCCTCCCTGCGGGACAAGCTCGTCAGCTACGCGCGCTTCCGCGAGCAGACGGTGGGCACCGGTGAGGTCAGCGGCCAGGCCGACGTGGACGGGATGCTCGCCACCCTCCGCACTCCCGACCGCCGCGTGCTGCCGAAGGGGATGAGCGAGGAGACGCTCCAGGCCGTCACCGATGTGCTGGCCCGTGCGTCCGACGGGCTGTCCGCCGCCGCTGCCGCCGACCTCACCGGCGTCTCCCGCGTCACCGCGCGCCGCTACCTGGAGTACCTGGCGAAGAGCGGCCTGGCGCGCCGCAAACCCCACTACGGCCAGGTAGGCCGCCCGGAAGTGCGCTTCTACCCGCGGTAGACGGGGTACCTAGGGGACGACAGTGAAGCGACATCGGGGAGTTGTCGTGAGCGACAAGCCTGGCAAGCCCAAGGACAGGCCGGACACCGAACCGGAGCGCGAGGAGCGCCCGCCTCGCACCGAGAACGCGAAGGGCGCGCCCCAGAAGAAGAAACCGGGCGACGCCGCCCGCAAGATGCGCGAGATGTTCAAGGGCGGCGGCTAGCGGCCCGTCCCACCCCGGACGCCCGGACACGAGTCCAGGCGTTTCCAGCGCCACGGATGTGAGGGGGCGCACGTCCGGGGTCGGTTGTGCTTTCCAACTTGAGGTGCGGATACTGGCACTGTTAGTTGGAAAAGCCAACCGAGGAGGACGCCATGCGGGACGCGGTGATCGTGGAGGCGGTGCGGACGCCGCTGGGCAGGGGGAAGGCGAACGGGGCCCTGCACGGCGACCATCCGGCCGACCTGCTGGCCCGGACGCTGAAGGCGCTGGTCGAGCGGGCCGGGATCGACCCGGGGGAGGTGGACGACGTCATCGGCGGAGTCGTCACCCAGGCCGGCGACCAGGCGCTCAACATCACCCGCACGGCCGTGCTCGGCGCGGGGTTCCCCGAGAGCGTCCCGGCCATGACGGTCGACCGGCAGTGCGGCTCGTCCCAGCAGGCGCTGCACATCGCGGCGCAGGGCGTGCAGAGCGGCGCCTACGACATCGCGATCGCGTGCGGGGTCGAGTCGATGTCGCGGGTGCCGATGGGGTCGAGCGTCCTGCCCGGGAGCGACCCGTTCGGGACGATGCTCGGCGAGCGGTACCCGGGCGGGCTGGTGGGACAGGGCGTCAGCGCCGAGCTGATCGCGGCCCGCTGGGGCTTCGCACGCGAGGAACTCGACGCCTACGCCCATGAGTCGCACCGGCGCGCCGCCGAGGCGTGGAAGAACGGCGAATTCGACCGGGAGGTCGCCTGGGCGGGGCAGCGGGACGAGACCGTCCGCCCCGGGACGTCACCGGAGGTCCTCGCCGGCCTCAGGCCCGCCTACTACGACGAGCGGACGGCCGAGCGGTTCCCCGAGATCGGGTGGAAGATCACCGCCGGCAACGCCTCCCCGGTCAACGACGGTGCCGCCGCCGTCCTGGTGATGGGCGCGGACGTCGCCGAGCGGCTGGGGCTGCGGGCGCGCGCCCGGTTCCACGCGTTCGCCGTGACCGGGGACGACCCGCTGCTGATGCTCACCGCGATCATCCCGGCGACCGGGAAGGTGCTGCGGCGCGGCGGCCTCACCCTGGACGACATCGACCTGTTCGAGGTGAACGAGGCGTTCGCCCCGGTCGTCCTCGCCTGGCAGCGGGAGACCGGCGCCGACCTCGCGCGGGTCAACGTGCGCGGCGGCGCGATCGCGATCGGCCACCCGCTCGGCGCCAGCGGTGCCCGCCTCATGACGACGCTCCTGCACGCCCTCGAAGACCGCGGTGGACGGTTCGGGCTGCAGACCATGTGCGAGGCGGGCGGGATGGCCAACGCCACCATCGTCGAACGGCTCTGACCGGCGGGCCGCTAGGGGGCCGCGTCCAGCAGGGCCTGGGCGCCGGTCCGGGCGCGGACGGCCGCGGTGGGGTCGCCATGGATGCCGGCCACCACGATCGCTCCCTCGGCGAGCAGGTAGATCGGTTCGGCGGCGGATGCGTCGACGGCGGCGACCAGCACGGCGACCTGGTCGTGGAAGGCGTGCTTGTGCGCTTGCGCCGCGGCGGCGATCGCCGGGGACGACGAGCCGAGTTCGCCGTGCGCGTTGACCCAGGCGCAGCCGCGGAAGCCGGGCTCGGCGAACCACTCGCCGAGCCAGTCGAACAGGGCGAGGACCCGCTCCCGGGGGTCGGGCACCTTGTCCAGATGGGCCGCCAGGTTCCCGCGCCAACGCCGGTCGCGGCGCTCCAGCATCGCGACGACGAGGGCCTCCTTCGTCGGGAAGAGCCGGTAGATGCGCTTGAGGGGCAGGCCCGAGGCGGCCCGCAACTCGTCCATGCCGACCGCTTGGACGCCCTGCCCGTAGAAGAGTCTCTCTGCGACGTCCAGCAGCGCCCGGCGGTCCAGGGCCTGCTGCTCCTCGGTGATCGCGGCCGGCATGGGGGCTCCCGCTTGACGTTGAGAACGGTCGTTCCCTACGTTAGTGGACGTTGGTAGAGAACGTACGTTCTCAACATGAGGAGGCCGTCATGGCGCAAGCCCGTCCGCCCTACCCGCCGTTCACCCTGGAGACCGCCCTGCAGAAGGTCCAGTCGGCCGAGGACGCCTGGAACACCCGCGACCCGCAGCGGGTGGCGCTGGCCTACACGCCCGACTCGGTCTGGCGGAACCGGGACCGGTTCGTCACCGGCCGCGAGGAGATCATCGCCTTCCTGACCGAGAAGTGGGAGCGGGAGCTCGACTACGCGCTGCGCAAGAGCCTGTGGGGATTCCGCGAGAACCGGATCGCCGTCCGGTTCCAGTACGAGTGCCGCGACCTCGACGGGCAGTGGTGGCGCAGCTACGGCAACGAGCTGTGGGAGTTCGACGAGCACGGCCTGATGCGGCGCCGCGAGGCGAGCATCAACGATCTGCCGATCGGCGAAGCCGACCGGCGCATCCACGGCCCGCGCCCCGCGGCCGAGCACGGGATCGACATCCCGCTCCACTAGCATCCCGCGACACCACCCGCGGAACTCAACCGCCCGGGTGCCCGGTCGCCTTGCGCAGGGCGACCGCGAGACGGTTGCGTGCCTCGGTCTGGGCGGCGATGCGCTCGTCCAGGACCTTGAGCCGGGCGAGCGCGATCTGGACGCCCTAGCCGGACAGGGACACAAGGATTGCCGTCAAGGAGTTTGACGGAGACTCCCGTCTGCCCTCTGACCTGGGGATGCGCCGAGTGCGTGTCGTGTTGGGTCGGCGGTGGTCCGGCCTGGTCCGGGGGCGTTGGCTCCCTCTCCGGCTCCCCATTGCCGGGTAGGAGCCTCCCGGCAACGGGTGGGCAAAGGTGTTCGTGTCTTTGTTGTCGGATGCCCGTGCTTGATCTGCTCTAACAGGTCGGCATGGGAGCCATGTTGAGGTTACTGTGAAAAGGATTGGCCTGGGGCTGCTGACAACGGGATAGCGGAAGGTGCGTGTCCCTCATGACGACCGACGATGCTCGGCGCGCACAAGCGGTGCGCTTGAAGACCGAACGCGAACGGCGCGGTTGGGGCGTGCGTAGAATGGCCCGGTTCCTGCGCGATGCCGTGGATGACCATCAAAAGCCGGAATTACCGTCGTTCGTGACGTACGTCAAGCGGTGGGAGTCCGGAGCCGTCGAGATCACCGACGCGCGTTACCGAGCCGCGTATGCCCGCGTGCTGGGCATCCCCGAATCGGATCTACTCGGCCCGACCCCGGCCGCCGCTCTGAGTGCTGACGGCGAGCTTGCCGGGCTCGTCCCCGATCGGAAGCAGGGGGGAGATCGAAACACGTCCCTCGCGGGTACGCTGGTTGGGAGTCCTGCTCCCAACCAGGAGGACGACGTGAGACGCCGCGCAGCACTACAGGTGATCGCCGCGCTCAGCGCAGGGGTCGCGATTCCACCGGGAACCATTGAAACGGCACTCTCCGGGGTTGAGGAGGCGTTTGGTAACCCCCTGGACGTTGCCGAGTGGGAACGCCTGGTATCTGATTATGATTATCGGCTCCACATTTCGCCGGCGGGCGCGATGGTAGGTGACTTGACTTCCGACCTTGTGGCCATGGGCGAATTGTTCAAGCGTCGCCTTCCGCCTTTGCAGCAAGCGGGATTACTGCGAGTGTGTGCAGCGCTTTCCGGCTTATTGGCTATTGAGTTCGTGGACGCCAATGACCAGCGTTCGGCGCGCATCGTATGGGCTACCGCCATTCGTGCAGCGGACGCGTCCGGTGATCGGGAAATGCAGATCTGGACGCGAGGACGAGCCGCTCAAGACGCATTCTTCGCTGGACGCTCTCCCTCGGTTGTCGCAAAATTGGTGGATGAAGCCGTACAAATAGCGGGCGGGGCACCCTCTTTTGGGCTGGCGCGTGCTTATGTTGCACGTACTTGCCTTGCGGTTCACCAAAACGACAATGAGGGTGTTCGCGTCTCGTTGGCGGATTTGAACCGTACTTGTGAAAGCATGTCCAATTCTTCTATCGGGCAGTCGGTTTTTGAGTACCGAGAGGCTCAACGACTCTGGGCCGAATCTTACGCCTATGTGCATATTGGGGATAAACGTGCCGAATCATCTCTGACTCAAGCCCGTGCACTCTATCCGGTGACTGCTTTTGCTCCACAAGCAAATCTTGCACTTATGCAAGCGGTGTCGCTGGTAAAAGAGTGCGAGATTGCGAACGGTCTTCAATTGGCTTTGGATACGCTTCAAGTGCAGACACGTGGTAGTGCCGGGGGGCGTTTGCTGGCTAGATCTATCGTTGGTCTCTTGCCTGGGCAAGCTCGCGCTCTGCCGGAAGTGCGCGAAATCCATGCTCTGTCGGACGCCGTTTAGCTAGTCCATTCGCCTACGTGGCTCTGCCGTGTTCTTCGGTGTGGGGTTCGCCCACTCCGGTACTCTGTAGTTTCCCTGTTCGGGTGCTACGAAGAGACGTCGTTTCTTCGGGAATCTGATCCTCGGCACCGCAGGCCCGACACCAAAGCCGGATGTCATCCTCGGATGGATTCTGTCTCGCATGTTCGATGCGGGACACTTTGGTGAAGTGAAGTCCCGTAGCGGTGGCCAGGGCACGTCCCGTCAGGTTCGCATCCTTGCGAAGGTCACGGAGACGTGCCCCGAACGCTTCCTTGGCCTTGTGGACCTGACTCGACATCTGGCCTAGACGGGCTCGTACTCGCTATGCGGGGTGCCCAGTTGCCACACGGCCGCGAAGGCGGAGCGGCAGAGGTCGATATGGGCCGGGTTTGTTGACGTCTCTATTCCGGTTGAGGCGCCTTCGCCTGAATAGTGCATCCAGACCACAAGAGAGCCGTCAATGATGTAGCAGTCATTTCCGGGGAGCGGTATGGACGAGATGCGACGCCGGGGAATCCAGCGAATATCTTCCCCTGCGTCCACGAGTGGTTGTGTAGTGGAGTGCGCCCAGTGTTGATACTCGCTCAGGGGTTCCGAGACCACCAATGCGCGCCGGAAGGTCTTCCCGGCTGCGGTTCCGCGTCGCAGCGTGTCACACCAGCCTTGCAGCCATACGAAGTCGTCGGGCTCTCCGGCCTTCCATTTTGCCATTTGCGGGATCTCTGTCTCGGTTCCGTAGGCGTCCCTCATCTCCAGATGGAGGACCTCGCTGCTGAACCCTTCGAAGAGGGCGTCGAATGCTTCGCGGCCGAGTGCCGCCATTTACCTGCCCTCTTCCTCGGTTCCGTCATGGTCCGCCTGGTTCTGGAAGAAGGGGATCATCCTGTCCGGGATCTCAACGGCGGATTCTCCCTCGGGGATGTTCATCTCCGCGAGCACGTCGGGGTCGGTGACGTCCCAGCCCTGAACGAGCCATGAGCCTCTGTCCGTCCGGTAGAGCGTCGGTGAGCCGTTGGGGCGAGAGTCGGGGTCTTGAGCGATCTTGCGGATACGCATCATCGGCGCCTCCCAGGCCGGTATTTCACGGTGTTGCATCACCCGAGGCTCATGGGATATCGGTGGGTGAGTCAATGATGTTTCAGGAAGTTTCACGGCTACACCCTTCGGTGGCCGCTGATTTGCCGACCTCGTGTTGGTATGTGCTGCCGTGTTGCCTCGGAACCGCTCCCAAGCCTGCTCCCGCCACAGTGCTTGTGCGCTCTGTGGAGGTGCTCGGCGCCGGCACTGGGTGGCTGCGTGCCCGGGGTCGAATCCCTGGGGGCGTCGTTGTCCCAGTGATCCCCGTACTCGCTGAGCGTGACTGCGATCGCGGAGTGGTTGAGAGCGGGATGTGGTAGAGAAGATCATGGCCTGTCGTATCACCGAGCTCGTGGTGGATTGTCGGGATCCGGACTACCTTGCCCGCTTCTGGTGTGAGGTGCTGGGCTTTGTCGTGCTGGGGAAAGAGGGGGACGACGTCGAGATCGGCTCCCCGGACAGGGAGGACGATCGCCGGCTCACTCTGGTGTTCAGCCGGACCGAGGAGCCCAAGAACGGCAAGTTGCGCCTGCATTTCGATGTCAACAGCACCGACCGTGACCAGGACGCCGAGCTGGAACGCCTTCTTGCCGCGGGTGCGCAGCGCGCCGACGTCGGTCAGAGCGGCCAGGAGTCCTGGTACGTGCTCGCCGACCCGGAAGGCAACGAGTTCTGCCTCCTGCGAGCCCGCGTCTCTTGAGGAGCCGCATCCGCTTCCGGGGAAGCCATGGGAAACGGGAAGGCGTAAGACGAGTTCGGCGGGGTTAGGCGTGCTGTCCTGGCCAGGGCTTGAAGGCCCTGGCCAGGTGATCAGCACTCGATGACGTTGACGGCGAGGCCGCCGCGCGAGGTCTCCTTGTACTTGTCGAGCATGTCGCGGCCGGTGTCGCGCATGGTCTTGATGGCCTTGTCGAGGGAGACGAAGTGGCGGCCGTCGCCGCGCAGGGAGATGCGGGCGGCGCTGATGGCCTTGATGGCGCCCACCGCGTTGCGTTCGATGCAGGGGACCTGGACGAGGCCGCCGACGGGGTCGCAGGTGAGACCCAGGTTGTGTTCGATGCCGATCTCGGCGGCGTTCTCGACCTGTTCGGGGGTGCCGCCCAGGACCTCGGTGAGCCCGGCGGCGGCCATGGAGCAGGCGGAGCCGACCTCGCCCTGGCAGCCGACCTCGGCGCCGGAGATGGAGGCGTTCTGCTTGAACAGGACGCCGATCGCGCCGGCGGTCAGCAGGAAGCGGACGATGCCGTCGTCGTCGCTGGGCAGGAAACGGTCGTAGTAGTGCAGGACGGCCGGGATGATGCCGGCGGCGCCGTTGGTGGGGGCGGTGACGATGCGGCCGCCTGCGGCGTTCTCCTCGTTGACGGCCAGGGCGAAGAGGGTGACCCAGTCCATCGCGTGGAGGGGGTCGGAGGCCTTCTCCGCCGAAAGCTGGCGATGGAGCTGGGGGGCGCGGCGGCGTACTTTCAGGCCGCCGGGCAGCAGGCCCTCGCGGGCGCAGCCCCGGGCCACGCAGGCGCGCATCACCTGCCAGAGGTCCAGGAGCCCGGCGCGGACCTCCGCGGCGGTGCGGCCGAACGCCTCCTCGTTCTCCAGCATCAGGGCGGAGACCGACAGGCCCGTCTCGTGGCAGCGGTCGAGGAGTTCGGCGGCCGTGTCGAACGGGTGGGGCAGGACGGTGTCGTCCGGCTTGATGCGGTCGGCGCCGGTGGCGTTCTCGTCCAGGATGAACCCGCCGCCGACCGAGTAGTAGACCTTGGAGCGCAGCTCGTCGCCGGAGGCGTCGAACGCGGCGAAGCGCATGCCGTTGGGGTGGCCGGGGAGCGACTTCTTGCGCTCGAAGTGCAGGTGCTCGTTGACCACGAAGGGGATGTCGTGGTCGCCGAAGAGGCGGAGGGCTCCGCGTTCGCGGATGGCGGCCAGGCGCTCGTCCACCCGGTCCACGTCGACCAGTTCGGGTTTGTCGCCTTCGAGGCCGAGGATGACGGCCTTGTCGCTGCCGTGGCCCTTCCCGGTGAGGCCGAGCGAGCCGTAGAGGACGACCTGGACCGTCGCCGTTTTCTCCAGGAGCCCGTCGCGTTCCAGGCCGCGGGCGAAGCGGTGCGCCGCCGCCATGGGGCCGCCGGTGTGGGAGGAGGACGGGCCGATGCCGATTTTGAACAGGTCGAAAACGCTGATGGCCATTGCTACCTCGTTGTAGCTGCGCCCCCTCCCCCGGGAAAGGGGAGGGGGCGCGTCGATGTCACAGGTTCGGATACAAGGGGTGCTTGTCCGCCAGCGCCTTCACGCGGGCCGCGAGGGCGTCGCGGTCGAAGGACGGCTGCAGGGCCAGCGCGATGATGTCGGCGACCTCGGTGAAGTCCTCGGCGGTGAAGCCGCGGGTGGCGAGGGCCGGGGTGCCGATCCGCAGGCCGGAGGTGACCATCGGCGGACGCGGGTCGTTCGGCACCGCGTTGCGGTTGACCGTGATGCCGATGTCGTGCAGCCGGTCCTCGGCGTCGCGTCCGGTGAGCTCGGAGTCCACCAGGTCGACCAGGACGAGGTGGACGTCCGTCCCGCCGGTGAGGACCTTCACGCCGGCCTTGGCCGAGTCCTCGGCGAGGAGGCGCTCGGCGAGCAGCCGCGCGCCCTCGATGGTGACCGCCTGCCGGGCCCTGAACTCCTCCGACGCGGCGATCTTGAGGGTGACGGCCTTGGCGGCGATCACGTGCTCCAGCGGGCCGCCCTGCATACCGGGGAACACCGCGGAGTTGATCTTCTTGCCGTACTCCTCGCGGGCGAGGATCAGCCCGCCGCGCGGGCCGCCGAGCGTCTTGTGCGTGGTCGTGGTGACGATGTCGGCGTGCGGGACGGGCGAGGGGTGCAGCCCGGCCGCCACGAGCCCGGCGAAGTGCGCCATGTCGACCATGAGCAGCGCCCCGACCGAGTCGGCGATCTCCCGGAACGCCGCGAAGTCGAGCTGGCGCGGGTACGCCGACCAGCCCGCCACGATCATCTTCGGGCGGTGCTCCGCCGCGAGCGCGGCGACCTCGTCCATGTCGACCAGGCCGTCCTCGGCGCGGACGTGGTACGGCACCACGTTCAGCACCTTGCCGGAGTAGTTCAGCCGCATCCCGTGGGTGAGGTGACCGCCGTGCGCGAGGTCGAGCCCGAGGATCGTGTCGCCGTGCTGCAGCAGCGCGAAGTACACCGCCGTGTTGGCCTGCGCGCCGCTGTGCGGCTGGACGTTCGCGTGCTCGGCGCCGAACAGCGACTTGGCCCGGTCGATGGCGAGCTGCTCGGTGATGTCGACGTACTCGCAGCCGCCGTAGTAGCGCTTGCCCGGGTACCCCTCGGCGTACTTGTTGGTCAGGACGGAGCCCTGCGCCTCCAGCACGGCGACCGGCGCGAAGTTCTCCGACGCGATCATCTCAAGGGTGGACTGCTGGCGCCGCAGCTCGGCGGCGACCGCCTCGGCGACCTCCGGGTCCGCCGCGGCGAGCGAATCGTAGAGGCTCATGACTCCTCGATCAGCTTGTCGTAGGCGACGGAGTCGAGCAGATCGCCCGGCTCCTCGGAGATCCGGACCTTGAAGATCCAGCCCTCCCCGTAGGGGTCGTCGTTGATGACCTTCGGCTCGTCCACCACGGCGCTGTTGATCGCGGTGATCTCGCCGCTGACGGGGGAGTACAGGTCGCTGACCGACTTGGTCGACTCGACCTCGCCGCAGGGCTCGCCCGCCTCGACGGTGTCGCCCTCGGACGGCTGCAGCTCGATGTAGACGATCTCCCCGAGGGCGTCGGCGGCGTGCGCCGTGATGCCGACGGTGACGATGCCGTCCTCGCCGCCGAGGCCGGACACCCACTCGTGCTCTTCGCTGTAGCGGAGCTGCTCCGGAACGCTCACGATCTCTTCTCTCTTTCAGGAACGCTTGTAGAACGGCAGGTCGACCACGTCCACCGGCTCGGGGCGGCCGCGGACGTCCACGGCCAGGTCCGTCCCCTCAACGCCGCTGTCGAGGTACGCCATGGCGATCGGCTTGCCCAGTGTGGGCGAAGGCGCGCCGCTCGTCACGACCCCGCACGGCGTGCCGCCGGACGTGACGACCTGGTACCCCTTGCGGGGCGCGCGACGCCCCCGCGCGACCAGTCCCACGAGCCTACGGCCCGGTGGGGTCTTCGCCCGCTCCGCCAGAGCGGCCTTACCCACGAAATCGACCGCCTTGTCCAGCTTCACGACCCGGCCGAGGCCCGCCTCGAACGGCGACGTCTCGGCGGTCAGCTCGTTGCCGTACAGCGGCATACCCGCTTCGAGGCGCAGCGAGTCGCGCGCCGCGAGCCCCGCCGGGACGACCCCCTCCACCCCGGCGAACGCCCGCCACAGCGCGACGGCGTCGGAGGCGGCCACGAACACTTCGAAGCCGTCCTCGCCCGTGTAGCCGGTGCGGGCGATCAGCGCGTCCAGGCCGGCGACCCGCCCGGCGAGGATCGCGTAGTACTTGAGGCCCGCCACCGGCGCGTCGGTGAACCCTTCGAGGATCTCCTGCGCACGCGGGCCCTGCAGGGCGATCAGCGCGTACGCGTCGGAACGGTCCTCGACTTCGGCGTCAAAGCCCGCGGCCCGGTCGATCAGCGCGTCCCGGACGACGGCCGCGTTCGCCGCGTTCGCGACCACCATCCACGTCTCGTCTTCCAGCCGGTAGACGATCAGGTCGTCGAGGACGCCGCCGTCCGGCGCGCAGATCATCGTGTAGCGGGCCTTGCCGACCGGCATCGGCGACAGGTTGCCGACCAGCGCGAAGTCGAGCGCGGCGCCCGCGGCCGGCCCGGAGAGGAAGATCTCCCCCATGTGCGAGAGGTCGAACAGCCCGGCGCCGGTACGGACGGCCTCGTGCTCGGCGGTCTCGCTCTTGTAGCGCAGCGGCATCAGGTAGCCGGCGAAGTCGACGAGGTTCGCGCCGAGGTCCTGGTGGACGTCGTGCAGCGGCGTCTGCTTCGCGTTTTTCGCGGTCGGATCGGCGGGCATGGGTTCGGCTCCTTCGTCACGGGCACGCGTGGTCCATCGTCCCACTCGCGCACCGGGCGTGTCGGTGCCTCCCCCTCTGTCATCGGCGCCTGAGAGCTTCACCCGCCGCCGGGCGGCGGGCTTTCACCTTCGGCGGGGGAACGGGGTCCCCGCTTTCCAGAGGTCGCCTAGTCCGTGCGGTCCGTGGGCCTGAGAGGTTCCGGGGAGGGTTTGCTCCTTCGGCGTCCCTCGCCGGCTACGAGGGACTCTCCCGCACGGGATCGTCGGCTGGACGTCAATCTAGCAGCGGCCATGCCGTGCGACCACCCACGGTCGGCCCGGGTTTGCGGAGCGGCGATGCCGATCTTGGGCAACCGAAGCGGAGCAGATCACGTACCCTGAGTTGGTTGCTGGAGATCACCCGCGGTGGGCGGGAGCACGAGCTGAGGGGCAAGCCGCATGGTCTATCTGGCAGGAATGCTGATCCTGTTCTTCGGCCTGCTGGTGTCCATCGCCCTGCACGAGCTCGGGCACTTCTCGTTCGCCAAGCTCTTCAAGGTGCGGACGACCCAGTTCATGGTCGGGTTCGGCCCGACGATGTGGTCCAAGCGCAAGGGCGAGACCGAGTACGGGGTCAAGTGGATCCCGCTCGGCGGCTACATCCGCATGATCGGGATGCTGCCGCCGCGCAGGGGCGACGCCCCGGGCCAGGTCCGGCGGGTCAGCACGGGCCCGTGGCAGGGGCTCATCGAGTCGGCGCGCGGCGCCGCGCTGGAGGAGGTCCGGCCCGGCGACGAGGACCGCGTGTTCTACGCCAAGAAGTGGTGGCAGAAGCTGCTCATCATGTTCGGCGGGCCCGCGATGAACCTGCTGCTCTCGGTGATGTTCTTCGCGATCCTGCTGATGGGGATCGGCACGAAGCAGCCGCAGCCGGTGATCCACGAGGTCCTCGCCTGCATGGTGCCCGCGAGCCAGTCGCAGGTGAAGGACTGCCCGGCGAACGCCACGCCGACGCCCGCCGCGAAGGCGGGGCTGAAGGCGGGCGACCGGATCGTCTCGTTCGACGGCAAGAAGATCGACGACTACGCGCAGTTGCAGGAGCTGATCCGCAGGGACGGCGGCAAGACCGTCCCGATGACCGTCCGGCGCGACGGGCGGGACGTGCGGCTGACCGTCCCGATCACCCGCAACCAGATGTACGACCTCAAGGACGAGAAGAAGATCGTCAACGTCGGGTTCCTCGGCATCACCCCCGCCAGCGCGATCGAGCGGCAGGGGCCCGGCGCGGTCGCGAGCACGATGGGCGATATGACCGCGCGCACCGCGGGTGCGCTGCTGCGGATGCCGCAGAAGATGGTCGGCGTCTGGAACGCGGCGTTCAGCGACGAGGAGCGCGACCCGAACGGGCCCATCGGCGTCGTGGGCGTGTCCCGCATCGGCGGCGACGTGGCCGCGTCCGAGAAGCTCAGCGGCACCGAGAAGGTCTCGTTCTTCGTGATGCTGCTCGGCTCGCTGAACCTCGCGGTCGGGCTGTTCAACCTCGTGCCGCTGCTGCCGCTGGACGGCGGCCACATCGCCGGCGCGCTGCTGGAGGCGGTCAAGAAGGCGTTCGCCAGGATCTTCCGCCGGCCCGACCCCGGTTATGTGGACGTCGCCAAGGCGCTGCCGGTGACGTACGTGATGGCCATCGTGCTGATCGTGATGGGCGGCCTGCTGATCTACGCCGACCTCGTCAACCCGGTGAAGTTCACTGGATAGCGGGCATCTCGCCGGTCTTCAGGAAGCCGTCCAGCGCGGCCAGGCAGGGCGCGATGTCGAGGCCCTGCTCCGCGAGCCAGGCGTCCGACCCGTAGGTGCCCGCGTAGCGTTCGGCGCCGTCGCAGATCAGCGTGACGACGCTGCCGCGCTCGCCGCGCGCCCGCATCTGCGCGATCAGCTCGGCCGCGCCCCACATGTTGGTGCCGGTCGAGCCGCCGACGGCGCGGCCGCTGACCCCGGTCGTCCAGCGCATCGCCGCGATGGACGCCGCGTCCGGCACCCGGATCATCCGGTCGATCACCGTCGGCAGGAACGACGGTTCGACGCGGGGCCGTCCGATGCCCTCGATCCGCGAGCCCGCCGCCGTCCGCCCGGGGTCGCCGTCGGCGAACGAGCCGTGGAACGCCGACCCCTCCGGATCGACGACCGCGAGCCGCGTCTGGAACCTCCGGTACCGCACGTACCGGCCGATCGTCGCGGACGTCCCGCCGGTGCCCGCGCCGACCACGATCCAGGACGGCTCGGGGAACCGCTCCAGCCGCATCTGCTCGAAGATCGACTCGGCGATGTTGTTGTTGCCGCGCCAGTCCGTGGCCCGCTCGGCGTAGGTGAACTGGTCCATGAAGTGGCCGCCGCACCCGGCCGCGAGCCGCCGCGACTCGTCGTAGATCGCGGACGGGTCGTCCACCAGATGGCAGCGGCCCCCGTGGAACTCGATCAGCTGGATCTTCTCCGGGCTGGTCGACGCCGGCATCACCGCGATGAACGGCAGGCCGAGCAGCCGCGCGAAGTACGCTTCGGACACCGCCGTCGACCCGCTGGACGCCTCGATGATCGTGGTGTCCCGGTGGATCCAGCCGTTCGCCAGCCCGTACAGGAACAGCGAGCGGGCGAGCCGGTGTTTCAAAGAACCCGTCGGGTGGACGGACTCGTCCTTCAGGTAGAGGTCGATGCCCCATTCCGGCGGCAGCGGGAACACATGCAGGTGTGTGTCCGCGCTGCGGTTGGCGTCGGCGTCGACCAGGCGGATCGCCTCGGCGATCCATGCGCGGTATCCAGGGTCGCAGCGGTCCACGGTGCGGCTCACGGCAGTGTTCTCCTCGATCGTCGTTGATCGGCCGGGTCCACGATATCCGCGCACTTCACGGTGCATTATGGAGGATGCGGGGGGCAGATGATCGAGATGTTCGACGAGCGGATCCTGGCGACCGGGCGGCTGCCGCTGTTCGGGTTCTTCGTGGCGTTCATCATCACGTTCGTGCTGACGCGGGTGAACGTCCGGCTGATCCGCGCGGACGTCCGCTGGTGGTTCCGCAATGTGACCGTGGGCGACCTCCACATCCACCATGTCGTGTTCGGTGTCGTGCTGATGCTGCTCGGCGGGGTGGGGAGTTTCGCCGTCCCGGACGCCTATGTCGGCCTTGAGGTGGGTGCGGCCGTCGTGTTCGGCATGGGCTCCGCCCTCGTCCTGGACGAGTTCGCGCTGATCCTGCACCTCAGCGACGTGTACTGGACGGAGAAGGGCCGCGCGTCCGTCGACGCCGTGTTCGTCGCGATCGCGGTGACCGGGCTGCTGCTGCTCGGCATCCGCCCGCTCGGCTACGAGGGCATCGCGCCCGATCCGGGCACCGGCATCCTCACCCGCGTCTACGCCGTGTCGCTCGTCGTCAACCTCGTCTTCGCGGTGATCACGCTGATGAAGGGCAAGATCTGGACGGGCCTCATCGGGCTGTTCGTGCCCGCGTTGCTGATCGTGGGTGCGATCCGGGTGGCGCGGCCCGGCTCGCCGTGGTCGCGGTGGCGCTACGGCCCGGACTCGCGCAAGTACCGGCGGGCCGTCCGGCGGGAGAAGCAGTTCCGCCGGCCGCTGATCCGCGGCAAGATCTGGGTGCAGGAGTTCATCGCGGGGCGGCACGACCTCATCCCGCCCGAGCTCCTGCAACGCCGCGCCGAGGCCGCCGAGCGGACCCGCCGCCGGCTGCGCGGCGCGCGGATGGCGGCCCGCGCCGAACGCGGCACCGCCGCCGGGCGCCGGGCCGCGCGGCGAGCGGCGCGCCGCGCCGCACGGCAGGCGCAGGACGGGACGCGGCGCCGGGCCTCCGCCCGCGCCGAGCGCAAGGCCGCCGCGCGCACGCTGTCCCAGGTCCGCCGCCGGACCACGTCCCGTATGCGGGCCCGCGCCCTGGAAAGGCGGGGCCGCCGCTCCCGCCGGGGCGGGGAGTTCCCACCCGGTGTCCGGCCCGGCGGGCGGCTCCCGCCGACGCCACCGGAACCCGCCGAGCCCGTTCAGCCCGCCGAGCCGGCTCGGCTCGGCGAGCCGGCCGCCGGCAAGGGCGACGACCCGCAGCCCTAGTCGATGACCGGGGCGACGGCGCGGACGGTGCCGATCGTGTCGGCCTCCGCGGCGGACTTGTCGGGCCGGTACCGCAGGACGCGTGCGAACCGCAGCGCGATGCCGCCGGGATAGCGGGGACTGCGCTGGACGCCGTCGAACGCGATCTCGACGACCAGTTCGGGACGGACGTGCACCGTCCGGCCGTCCTCCCGCACGGCCAGTTCGCGGAACTTCTTCGTCTGCCAGGCGAGCAGCTCGTCGGTGAGCCCCTTGAACGTCTTCCCGAGCATGACGAACCCGCCCGTCTCGGGGTCGCGGGCGCCGAGATGGAGGTTGGACAGCAGCCCCTGGCGGCGCCCGTGCCCCCACTCCGCGGCGAGAACGACCAGGTCGAGGGTGTGCCGCGGCTTGACCTTGAGCCACCCGGCGCCGCGCCGCCCGGCCGTGTAGGGCGTGTCGAGCGACTTGACCAGGACGCCCTCGTGCCCCCGCGCGACGGCCTCGTCGAACATCGCCTTGGCCCGCGCCGGATCCCCGGTGACGATCCGGGGCATCCGCAGCTCCGCCGGCACGACCCGCGCGAGCGCCGCGTTCCGCTCGGCCCCCGGCGCGTCGAGCAGGTCGTTCCCGTCGAGATGAAGGACGTCGAAGAGGAAGACGCTCAGCGGTACCGGATCGGCCGTCTTCGCCGTGCGGGTCGCGGTGCGGGCGGCGGTGACCTGGAAGGGGTGGGGGTGGCCGCCCGGGCGCAGGGCGATCAGCTCGCCGTCGAACACCGCCTCGCGGACGGGCAGGCCGTGCACGGCCTCGGTAACCTCGGGCAGCCGGGAGGTGATCTCGTCCAGGGTCCGGGTGAAGACCCGTACCTCGCCGCCGGAGACGTGCACCTGCGCGCGGATGCCGTCGAGCTTCCACTCGACGGCCGCCTCCGCCTTGAGCTTGCCGAACGCCTCGTCGATGGACGGTGCCGACGCGGCCAGCATCGGCTTGACCGGCCGGCCGACCTCCAGCGTGAACGCGCGCAGGCCGTCCGCCCCGTCCGCGAGGGCCGCCGTGGCGACCGGCCCCAGCGAGCCGCGCAGCATGAACGCGCGCCGCACCTGCGCGGACGGCACCCCGGCCGCCACCGCGATCGCCTCGGCCATCACCCCGTCCAGCGCGCCCTGCCGCAGCTCGCCCGCCAGCAGCCGGATGAGGAAATCCTGCTCGTCGCGGGTGGCGCGGCCGAGCAGCGCCGCGACCAGCTCCCGCCGCCGCGCGACCGACCCCGCCCCCGACACCGCGCCGATCCCGGAGAACGCCGCGTCCACCTCCGCGACGGTCAGCGACGGCCCGGCGGCCGGCGGCGGCACCTCGCGAAGCGATGCGTATCCGACGCCGATCTGGCGTTGCGGCAGCTCACCCGACAGGTAGGCGACCACGGTCGCGGCCTGCCCGGCGCCCGCCCGGCGCAGGCACTCCGCGAGCGCGGATACCTTGGCCTTCCGGCCGGAGGTGCCCGCCACCGCCCCCGACGTCCGCGCGATCTCCGCTATCAGCACCCCTCCAGTGTGACCATGGGGGCTGACAATCCACACCGTCCGGGGGCTTGGTCAGGGGCGGCGCGCCTGACTACGTTGACGGGAGTGCGGGCCATGACGAGTCGGGGGAGTGAGGAGCGGGACGTGGGGCCTCGGCGTCCGGTCGAACCGTTCCAGCGGCCGTACTCGGGGCCGGAGCCGCCGTCCGCGGCGCGCCGGCCGAGGCGGCTCGTGCTGCTGGTCGCGGGCGTCGCGTTCGCCGTGGCGGCGGTGGCCGTCTTCCTGGTGGCGCCCGGCAAGGGCGGCGGGACCGACAGGGCGTCGGTGACGCCGCGCCGGAGCGTCCCGCCGCGGACGCCGCCGTCCGAGCCCGCGGAGCGGGCACGGGTCGTCACGGCGCTGCCGCCGCCGTGCGGGACGGTGACCGAAGGCACCGTCGAACGTGCCGTGCCCAAGGCGACCAGACGGCAGAGCGCGAACTCGACGCTCACCACGTGCACGTACTCCTCGACGGGGTCGGAGTTCCGCTGGCTGCGGGTGGAGACGCGGCTGTACGCGCCCGCCAACACCGGGACCCCGGTGCGGGACGCCGAGAGCTACTACGACGCGCAGTGGGCCCAGGCGCACGCCGCCCCGCTCGTCCAGACGATCACGCTGGAGCGTCAAGGCGGTGTCGGGGACGAGGCGTTCCGCTGGTTCAAAGCCGACGCGGGGCAGCCGACCGTGGTCGGGCAGGTCACCGTCCGGGTCCGCAACGCGGTCTTCACGGTCAGCTACAGCGAGCGGGCGCCCGCCAAGGGCGAGCGGGCGGAGCGGGAGCGCGGCTGCCTCGCCGAGGCGACCACCGCCGCCCGCGAAGTGCTCGCGGCGCTAAATCATTTCTGACCTGATTCGGCCGAGCATGGCACGTTTTCTGTCAATACCTCTAGGGTGATCCAGTAAAGGGGAGGCGGTATGCCGATCATGCCCCCGTATCGGGCGTCGGATCGGCGTGCTGGTGGCGCCGTGGAGGAGGAGGTCGACGACGTGACCGTGCAATCAGTAGGAGTGTCCTGGGTGAGATAACTCCAGGACAGCGCCCATGTTCGTCGATGGGCCGCGGAGTGGACCCCGCTCCGCGGCCCTTTTGCTTCCCCCCGTTGAGACCAATGCGTCCGGCATTCAAGAACCATTTTCTAAAAGCGCTTCGACATCAAGATAAACGGTCGCCGAAGCGACTGCGTCAGCCCTGGGGGGTGGGGATTTTGGCCAGCAGGCGCAGGGCGGCGGGGGAGACCCGGGACAGGGCGTGCAGGAGGTGGCCCTCGAAGTTGACCGGGACCACCGGCTTGTTCTTGATGATGGCGTTGACGACCCGCTCGGCGACCTTCTCCGGCGGGTAGTTGCGCAGCCGGATGGCCTTCTGGCCGCGCTGCCGCAGCCTCTCGGCGGACCTGATGTCCCCCTCGGCGTAGATTCCGTTCCTGACGATGTCGGTGCTGACGAAACCGGGGCAGACGGCGGTGACGCCGATGCGGCTGCCGGCCAGTTCCGCGCGCAGGCACTCGCTGAGCATCAGGACGGCCGCCTTCGTCGTGCAGTAGGCGGGCATCGCGCGCCACGGCGAGTACGCGGCGGCGGACGCGATGTTGACGATGTGGCCGCCGAGGTTCGGCTTGTCGGGCTTGTTGGGCAGGGCGTGCACGCGGTCGCGCATCTGCCGGCCGAACAGCCGGGACCCGTGGATGACGCCCCACAGGTTGACGCCCATGATGCGGTCCCAGTCGTCCAGGCCGGTGTCGAGGAACGAGCCCGCGAGCGCGATGCCCGCGTTGTTGACCACGATGTCGGGGACGCGGTGGGCTTCCTTCACCTCGGCGGCGAACGTCTCCATCGCGGCGGCGTCCGCCACGTCCACCTCGTAGGCGGTGCCGCCCGCCCCGACCGTCTTGGCGCGGACGATGGTCCGCTCGGCGGCGGCCAGGTCGATGTCGGCCGCGATGACGCTCGCCCCGTTCCCGGCCAGCGCGAGGGCGGTGGCCCGGCCGATCCCGCTGCCGGCTCCGGTGACGACGGCGAGCGCGCCGTCGAAGTGCGCGAGGGGCATGCAAACCTCCGAGGTGTTCGGGTCGAGTGATCCAAACGTACTCAGCCCGCCGCGGCATCGGCGATGACCGCGTCCACTTCGGCCTGCGCTCCTCCCCGAAGCGCGGACGTACGGTGTACGTCTCACGTACAATGTACGTACGGTGTCATGGGACACTTACCGATGTCAACGGCGGAAAAGAGGCGGCCGTGATGGCGAGGCGGGTGACCTCCGACGCCGTGCGTCCCGCGCTGACCCGTGACCGCATCGTGCGGGCGGCGGTCGCGCTGATCGAGCGGGAGGGCGCGGACGCGCTGTCGATGCGCCGGGTCGCGGCCGACCTGGGCGTCGCGGTCATGTCGCTCTACAACCACGTCCCGAACAAGAGTGCGCTGCTGGAGGGCGTCGCCGAGCACGTCGTCGCGGGCATGGAACTGGAGGACGACCCGTCCGAGCCGTGGCAGAAGCGTGCGCGCGCCCTCGTCCGGGCGTTCCGGAAGGTCGCCCGCGACAACCCGCGCTGCATGGCGATCGTCCTCACCCACAAGGTCGACACTTCGGCGGGGCTGCGGCCGGTGGAGCGCGCGCTCGCGCTGGCGGACGCGGCCGGGTTCGACGGCGGCACCGCCGTGCGGATCATGCGGGCGCTGCTCGCCTACGCGATCGGCGCCCAGATGCGCGAGGCCGGGGTGGAGAAGATGCTCGGGCACCTGGCCGAGACCGGCGCCGAGTCGTGGAACCGCCTCGACCCGGACGAGTTCCGGCACGTCATCGCCTACGGGCCCGAACTGGCCGCGCACGATGCCGAGACCGACTTCGAGTTCGGCCTCGACCTGCTCATCGGAGCTCTGGAGGCACTTCCCCGCCGGCCGGCGGAGGGGGCGGGGCCAGATAGGGGCTGAGGCCCTGCCGGCAGAAGCCGGTCATGTAGCGGGCCGCGTCCTGCGCCGACACGTCGGGACGGCTCGTCTGCCACAGCGCCATCCGCTCGCTCGCGCCCATGATGATCTGCGTGTACGCCTCGATGACGTCGCCGGGCGCGGACGGGGCGAACATCGCCAGCACCCCGGCGATCAGCGTGCTCTGCTGCCGCCGGGTCGCCTCGACGGCCTCCGCGGTCTCCGCGGACGCGGCTATCGGCTCGCGCAGCAGCATCGCGAACGACTTGCTGTGCGAGTCGATGAAGGAGAAGTAGGCCACCATGCCGCGCCACAGGATGTCCTCGGCGGTGGTGGCGCCCGCCATGGCCTTCTGGGTCACGTCGAGCAGTTCCGCCTTGGACCGGCTCACGCACGCCACGAGCAGCCCGTCCTTGGAGCCGAAGTACTCGTAGAGCATCGGCTTGGAGACCCCGCAGCGCTCGGCGATCTCGTCCATGGAGGTGGCCTGGTAGCCGCGCTCGCCGAACACCTCCTCGGCCACGTCCAGCATCTGCCGCTCGCGCTCGGCCCGGGCCATCCGCCGCCGGCGGGACGGGGGCGGAGGTGTGGCGCCACTCACAGGAGAACCCCTCTGTTGGACCTATCGTCAGTAAGCTACTCCCGGTAACTTACTGAAAGTAGGTTACGCGGAAGGATGGGTTATGAGCGAGCGCGGCCCGGCGATCGTCATCATCGGCTCCGGCTTCGCCGGCCTCGGCATGGCGATCCGGCTCAAGCAGTCCGGCTTCCACGACTTCGTCGTGCTGGAGAAGAGCGAGGCGCTCGGCGGGACGTGGCACGACAACACCTACCCCGGGTGCGCCTGCGACGTCCCCTCGCACATGTACTCCTTCTCGTTCGAGCTGAACCCCGGCTGGACGCGCATGTTCGCGCCGCAGCCCGAGATCCGCGCCTACATGGAGCGCACCGCCGACAAGTACCGGGTGCGCGACCACATCCGCTTCGGCGCGAAGGTCGACTCCATGGAGTACGACGACGGCGCGCGCCGCTGGAACGTGACGCTCGCGGACGGGGGCGTCCTCACCCCGAAGGCCATCGTCTCCGGCATCGGCGCCCTGCACGTCCCGTCCTTCCCGGACCTGCCGGGCATCGAGCGGTTCAAGGGGACCGCGTTCCACTCCGCCGAGTGGGACCACTCCTATGACCCCGCGGGCAAGCGCGTCGCCGTCATCGGGACGGGCGCGTCCGCGATCCAGTTCGTCCCGCGGGTCGCCGAGCAGGCGAGCGACCTCGTCGTCTTCCAGCGGACGCCGCCGTGGATCCAGCCCAAGCCGGACGTGGCCATCCCGGCGCCGGTGCGCAAGGTGTTCGAGAAGGTGCCGGGCGCCGCCCGCGCCTTCCGGGGCGGCGTCTACTGGGCGCTGGAGGCCCGCGCCGTCGGCTTCACCATCGACCCGCGGCTGTCGACGCCGCAGGAGAAGATCGCCCGCCGGCACCTGGAGAAGCAGATCGCCGACCCCGTCCTGCGCGCCAAGGTGACGCCCGGCTACACGATCGGCTGCAAGCGGATCCTGCTGTCCAACGACTACTATCCGGCGCTCACGCGTCCCAACGTGCACGTGGAGACCTCCGGCGTCGCCGAGGTCCGCGAGCACTCGATCGTCACCGGGGACGGACGCGAACACGAGGTCGACTGCATCATCTACGGCACCGGCTTCAAGGTGACCGACGCCCTCACCGACCTGCGCGTCACCGGACGCGACGGCACCAAGCTGCAGGAGATCTGGGCGGACGGCATCGAGGCGCACCGCGGCACCACGATCCCCGGCATGCCGAACTTCTTCATGCTGCTCGGCCCGAACACCGGCCTCGGCCACAACTCCGTCGTCTTCATGATCGAGGTGCAGATCCAGCACGTGCTGAGCTGCCTGCGCCTGCTGCGGGAGCACGGCGCCGACGCGATCGAGCCGAAGCCGCGGGCCGCGCGCCGCTTCAACGACCGCATGCAGAGGCGGCTGCGGCGCGCCGTCTGGAACGAGGGCGGCTGCAGCAGCTGGTACCTCGACGACAAGGGCGTCAACCGCACCCTGTGGCCGGGCCACACCTTCGAGTTCTGGGCGACGACGCGCAAAGCCGACCCGGACGAGTACCTCCTCACCCGCTGACGTGTTACCCATGGGGCATGCCGAAGCCGCTGATGCCGAGATCGGTCGCCCGCTTCAACAAGGTCGTCACGAACCGGATCCAGGGCGTCTACGCGCCCTATCTGCCGCCGTTCGCGGTGATCGTCCACAGGGGCCGCCGGTCGGGCCGTGCGTACCGGACGCCCGTGATCGCGTTCCGCAGCGGCCGGCGGCTCATCGTCGGGCTCCCGTACGGGCGGGACTGCGACTGGGTCCGCAACCTGCTCGCCGAGGGACGCGGCGGCGTGGAACGCCTCGGCCGCGCCCGCCGCATCGGCGACCCGCGCGTCCTGACCGCGGCCGGGGCCGGGGACCTCCCCCTGCCCGGCCGCTTCGCCGCCCGCTACATGGACGTCCTGGTCGCGGACATCGAGGATTGACCCTTACTTGATGGGGGCGAAGATGGGGCGGAAGCCCGCGATGAGCTGCCGGATCACCGGACGCTGCTCGGCGGGCGTCCGGCCGCGCAGCCGGTGGATCGGGTCGAGGCCGTCGTAGTACGGCGCGAGCGCCAGGAACGGCAGGAGGGTCATCAGCCACGTGGCGAGGACGTCGAGATCGGCGTCCTCGCGGATGGCGCCCTCGGCCTTCCACAGCTCCAGCGTCGGATGGATGACCTGCAGATAGTGCTGGTTCGCGGTGTCGCGGACGACGGACCGGACGCTGTTGTCGAGCTCGAAGTTGGTCGCCGCGGTGACGCCGCGCTCCAGCGGATGGTCCGCCATGTACTCGGTCCAGTCGCACAGGACGTCGAACAGCCACTCGTCGAAGGCCTGGTCGAAGTCGACGCGCTCGATGCGCCGTTCCATCTCCTCGCGGATGCGGCGGGACGTCTCGTCGCACACGAACGCGAAGAACTCCAGCTTGTCGCTGAAGTACTGGAACAGCGAGCCCTTGGCGATGCCGGCCTCGCGCGCGATGGTGTTCAGGCTGCCGGTCGAGTACCCGTGCTCCCCGAACTCGCGCATCGCCACCTCAAGCACCCGCTCGCGCTTGGCGACGTTGAGGCGGAACCAGGTCGACGTCGGCATGGACTCCTTCGACTTTCCGTCAGGATCCGGTAACCAGGAGGTCAGGATAACGGGTCCCCGCCGTCCCCTGTGACCGCGGACACCACCCGCGCCCCGGAGCGCTGGTCAGCGGGCCAGCCGGATGAGAATGCGGCAGACCTCATCGATGATCTCGGTGGCCTCGGACTCGCTCTCCGCTGTCGCGATCTCCCGCCCGGCCTCGCCGATGACGGTGGTGAGGACGAGGCTCAGCACCTGCTCGGGGCGGCCGGCGGGTTCGCCGGACGAGGGGCCGCGCAGCAGCCTGGTGTTCTGCGCGATCCAGTGCTGGGCGCGGCTGCGGCGCATCAGCGACGACCCGGACGGGCCCTCGCCGCCGAGGAACAGCCGGGCCGCCTCCCGCCGCTCCCAGCACACCCGCAGGTAGGCGCGGGCGCCGGCGATGAACAGCGCGATCGGGTCGGACTCGCCGTCCTTGCGGGCGGCGGACACGGCCTGCGCGGCGCTCGCCTCCTGCTCGGCGGTCAGCTCCTCCCACAGCGCGACGTACAGCCCGGCCTTGCCGCCGTAGTGGTGGTAGAGGCTGCCGACGCTGATCCCGGACCGCTCGACGATCTCGGCGATGCCCGCGTCGGCGTAGCCGCGGTCGGCGAAGACCTGCTGCGCCGCGGTCAGCAGCGCCTGCCGGGTGGCGTCGGCGCGGGCCCACTGCCGGCCGCCGCCGGTTCCCTCGCCCCCGCCGTTCGTCTGCCGCGTGCCGCTCGTCCGCATCACTCCATGGTGCCAGGCCGCGGACGCGGGAACCGGGCGGAGCGGCGACCGGCCCCGGTTGTGTGGACTAGTACCAGTTGTGGGCCTGCCACCAGGCCCAGGCGCCGCACGGGTCCTTGTACCGGGCCTTGATGTAGCCGAGCCCCCACGCGATCTGGGTGGGGGAGCTGGTGCGCCAGTCGGGTCCGGCGCTGGCGAGCTTGGAGCCGGGGAGCGCCTGCGGGATGCCGTAGGCGCCGCTGGAGGGGTTGACGGCCCGCTCGTTCCAGCCGCTCTCGTGGTTCCACAGCGTCAGCAGGGACGGCCAGCAGCGGTCCCAGCCCTTGAGCGCGTTCATCTTCTTGCCGTACGCCTTGTTCTGCGCGGCGCTCGGGTTCGACTTGGCGAGCCGTTCCCGCTCCTGCTGCGCCTTCAGCTTCGCCCGCGCCGCCGCGTCCCGCTTCGCCTTCTCCCTGAGCCGCTTCAGCTCCCGCTGGTGCTCCTCGTAGGCGCGCTTCTTGGCGTGGGCGATCGCGTCGGCGGCGACCTTGTCCATGTCGGACGACGACGTCAGGTTGGCGAGCATGTCGTTGGTGGACAGGCCGGCGGCCGCGGCCTTCGGCGGCTTGGTGTCGTCGCCGCCTATGCCGCCGAGGTCGACCAGCGTGACCGCCGTGCCGAGCGCCCCGATCGCGACGATGGTGATGGTGACGTTGCTGGTGAGCATCCGCCGTACCCGCCGCCCACCGGCGCCGGGACGTCTGCGACTGCCGTGACTCTGTGGCATAGGAGAAGACTGCCTTATCGCCCGGGTGTCGTGTTGTCGAAGTGAGGGTCCGCGGCGGTATCGTACGCGGTTCACCCCCGCCGGGGTTCCGGGCCTTCCTGCGCGCCGGGATCGAGCGACTCCACATCACCCGCCGCGAGGCGAGCCGGCTGCAGCGCGTCGAACATGTCGCGGTGCATGCCCGCGAACGCGGCGAACGCGCCGCCGGGCGCCTCCAGCGCCAGGCTGACGTCGTTGACGCGGGCGCGTCCGGCCGGGGTGATCGCGACGATCGTGGCGCGCCGGTCGCGCGGATGCCGGGTGCGGCCGACGAGCCCGGCGGCCTCCAGTTGGTCGACGGTCAGCTTCACCGTCGTCGGATGCATCATCAGGAACCGGCCGAGCATGCTCAGCCGCGCGCCGCCGCGCGGCGTGAGGGCCAGGGTGGTCAGCAGGAAATAGCCGGTCCGGGTGAGTTCCAGCCGCTTCAGCTCGATGTCGAGCGCCTTCTTGAGCAACTGGTTGAGCCGTCCCACCGAGCAGACCGCCATGAACGGCCAGGGCTCGCCCCGCAGCCCCTGCTTCTCCCAGCGGTCCCGGACGCCCATGACCAGCGGGTCCATGCCGCCGTCCATGCCGTCTTCCGCCTCTCGTGGCGCCTCGATCATCGTCCGCCGATCGTAGCTTCGGACAAATCACAAAGTAAGTACTCGCTTCTTAGACCTTCTTCCAATAGAGTGCCTCAGATCACAGGCGGTACCCGAGTGCTTGCTTGGGTGCCCAGGTGATCCCGGTCTCTGCCGAGACCAGGGTGGCGCGCAGACGAGCAGGACGAGGGCGCCGCCTATGGGACGGCGGATCCGGAGCATCGGATGGGCGCCGACGTCCGAGAAGAAGGAGGCTGGCATGGACCTTCTCGCACCCCCCTCCGGGGGGTTCGGTGGGTGGCCCCCCCGGAAAGACGCGGCCCCTCCGGGGAAGGTCACCGGCTGATGGCCCTGAGCCTGACCAAGGCCCCGGACCTGGCACGCAGACGCCTCGGGCGCGCACTCGACGAGACCGGACTGCTGTGCGTGACCCTGCTCGAAGGGCTGCGCCGCTCCTGGGACCTGCGCCAATGGTGGGGCGAGTTCATCGAGCAGTGCTGGTTCCTGGCGCGGGTCACCAGCGTGCCCGTCATGCTCATCGCGGTGCCGCTCGGCGCCACCATCTCGCTCCAGGTCGGCGACATCGCCCGGCAGCTCGGCGCGCAGTCGGGCACCGGGGCGATGCTGACCGCCGCGATGATCCAGCAGGTGGCGCCGCTGGCCTCCGCGCTGCTGGTGTCCGGCGTGGGCGGATCGGCCATCACCGCCGACATGGGCGCCCGCAACATCCGCGACGAACTCGCGGCGATGGAGGTCATGGGCATCAACCCGATCCACCGCCTGGTCACCCCCAGGCTGTGGGCGGCGAGCATGGTGTCCGGGCTGCTGTGCTCGGTGGTGATCCTGGCGGGCATCATCGGCGGTTACTACTTCAACGTCATCCAGCAGGGCGTCAGCCCCGGTGCGTTCTTCGACGGCGCCACCGTCCTGCTGCAGTTCTCGGACCTGATGATCACCTTGTTCAAGGCGTGGGTGTTCGGCTTCATCGCCGCCGCCGTCGCCTGCTACATGGGCATGAACTGCGACTACGGCCCCGTCGGCGTCGGCCGCGCAGTGAACAAGGCGGTGGTCGTCACCTCGATCGTGGTGTTCGCGACGAACTACATCCTCACCATGATCTACCAGGTCCTCTTCCCCCCGAGGTTCTGATGGTCGCCATTTCCCCCGTCCGCAAGCTGGGCCGTGCCGTCAGGGGCCGGACCGCGGGCCTCGCCGCGTCGGCCAACCTGCCGATCTTCCTCGGCCGGGTCCTCTACCACCTGTTCTTCGACATCGTCCTGCGGCGCAAGTACGGCAAGACGCTCGCCAAGCAGGTCAGCGACATCACCGTCGGCGTCGGCGCGCTCGTCATCGGCGGCGGCATGATCTTCGTGATCGCGACGATGTCGCTCGCCACCGGCGCGATGGTCGGCCTGCAGGGCTACCCCGGGCTGGAGCGCATCGGCGCGGAGGCGTTCAGCGGGCTGGTCTCCAGCTACTCCAACGTCCGCGAGGTCACCCCGATCATCGCGGGCGTGGCGCTGGTCGCGCAGGTCGGCACCGGGTTCACCGCCGAGATCGGCGCGATGCGGATCTCCGAGGAGATCGACGCGCTGGAGGTCATGGGCATCAACTCGCTGGCCTACCTGGTGAGCACCCGCGTCGCCGCCGGCGTCATCGCGCTCGTGCCGCTGTACCTGGTGTCGCTGTTCATGGCGTTCTTCGCCACCCGGTTCATCACGATCCAGTACTTCGGCCTCTCGCCCGGCATCTACGACTACTACTTCCACCTCTACCTGCCGCCGATCGACGTGTTCTACAGCGCCGTCAAGGTCGCGGTGTTCGCCTTCATCATCATGTTCATTCACTGCTACCGCGGCTACTACGCGGCGGGCGGCCCGGTCGGCGTCGGCGTCGCCGCGGGCCGCGCGATCCGGGAGTCGACCATCCTGATGATCCTGATGAACCTGGTCCTGTCGTACATCTTCTGGGGCCACGGCGGCACGGTGAGGCTGACCGGATGAGCGAGGAGACACTGTCCACCCGCTCCCGGACGCTCTTCGGGCTGGTCGGTGCCGGGGTCATCGCGGCCGCCGCGGCGTTCGTGGCGGTCGGCTCCATGCCGTCCCACGCGGGATCCACCTACTACGACGCGACGTTCGGCCGGGCCGGGCAGGGCCTCGACCCGGGCAAGTCCGACGTCAAGATCCGCGGGATCGCGGTCGGCACGGTCGAGCGCCTCAAGCTGGACGACGACGGCCGCGTCACCGTCCGGCTCCGGGTCGACAAGGGCGTCAGGATCGCCGACACGGCGGTGGCGACGGTCGAGCCGGTGTCGGTGTTCGGCCCGAAGGACATCGGCCTCGACCTCGGCGCGCACGAGCTGAGCGGCCCGTACCTCAAGGACGGCGGGACGATCACGAAGACCAACGACCCGCAGGAACTGTCCGACACCGCCTGGCCCACCTACCGGCTCACCAAGGCGATCAACCCCGACGACGTGGCGACCATCCTGCACACGTTCGGCGCCGGACTTTCCGGGCAGGGCCCGGCGCTGCGCCGGACGATCGACAACGGCGCGATCGTCGTCGACGCGACCCACCGGAACCGGGCCGCGATCCAGTCGCTCCTGAACGACATCAACGGCCTGTCCGGCACGTTCGAGTCGCGCGGCGACACGATCACCGGGTTCGCCACCGACTTCAACCGGCTCTCCGAGGTCATCAACGCACGGCCCGACAAGGTGTCGCGGCTGCTGGACGAGTCGGCCCGGCTCGGTGACACGGTCGGCACGAACCTGCAGCGGCACGGCCGCAACCTCGGCACGATCATCGACACCGGCGGCGCGATCGTGTCGGTGGTCGACGACCAGCGCCGCAACATCCCAGTGCTGCTGGACAGCCTGAACGGCTTCTTCGGGCTGCTGGCCCAGATCATCCGCATCCCCGGCCCGGAGGGCACCCTGATCGCCCAGGCACGCGACGACCTCCCCCTGGACATGTGCCAGATCTTCATCGACGTCTGCCCGGTCAAGCCGAAGGCGACGGCCTTCGACGTGCCGCTGCCCGGGGCGGGCGGGGCGCGCAAGACCGGCGGCGCGGCGACGGGGGCCAGGCCATGAGCCCGCGCAGGCGCGCCAAGGCCGCGCGCGGGCCCGAATACGGCACGATGCTGAAGACGCTGGTGTTCGTGACGGTGACCGGGCTGCTCACGCTCTACATCGGCCAGCAGATCCTCGGCACGAGCTTCCGGGCCCGCTACAAGCTGACCGCGACGTTCGACGACGTCACCGGCCTCCTGACGGGTGATGACGTGAAGGTCGCGGGCACGCCCGTCGGGCAGGTCGAGAGCATCAAGGTGGTGCGCGGCAAGGCCGTGGTGGTGATGGAGGTCGACAGGGACGTCCGCGTCCCGTCCGACTCCACGGCCGCGATCCGCTGGCGCAACGTGATGGGGCAGCGGGTCGTCTACCTGGAGGCGGGGACGAGCCAGAGCCGGCTCGGTGACGGCGACCGGGTCCCGCACACCCGGTCGGTGGTGGACCTCGGCGACATCGTCAACAGCCTCGGCCCGCTCACCCGCAACCTGGACCCGAACCAGCTCAACAAGATCCTGTTCGCCTTCTCCCAGGCGCTGGACGGCAACGAGCAGAACATCTCGCTGCTGACCGACAACCTGGACCTGCTGCTGCAGACGTTCTCCGCCCGCCGGAAGACGATCCAGGGGATGATCGACGACTACGAGACGGTGAGCGAGGCGATCGCGACCCGGGACCGGCAGATCGCGGCGAGCATCGACAACCTGGAGTCGCTCACCAGGGTGTTCGCGAACAACCGCAAGCTGCTCGACAACGCGGTCGTGGAGATCTCGGGCGTGACCACCAACCTGAACCAGGTGCTCGGCGGCAACGAGGCCCAGCTGAACCGGATCATCGGCAACCTCGGCGAATTCAGCGAGACGTTCCGGCTGAACGTGGACGAGCTGGAGAAGATGGTGCGGCAGCTTCCGCTGACGCTGCGGCAGCTGTTCTCCACCGCGAACGGCGGCCACTACCTGCGCACGAACGCGCTGTGCCTGAACGTGATGCAGGGGCCGTGCCCGTTCCCGATGGAGCTGCCAAAGGCGCCCGGCACGGGCCAGCCGTCCAAGGACGACCTCGCCGAGCTGCGGAAGATGCTGGCGGGAGGTGGCGGCTGATGGCGCTGAAGTCCCTGCGGGACGTCAACCAGAAGATCGTCGCGATCGTCACCGTGACCGCGCTCGGCGCCGCCAGCGTGTTCGCGTTCTCCGTCGGCCAGATGCACCTGTTCGAGCGCGGCTACACGATGAGCGGCGAGTTCAGCGACGCGGCCGGGCTGAAGAAGGGCCAGGACGTGCGGGTCGCGGGCGTGAAGTCGGGCCGGGTCACCTCCGTGCAGCCGGACTTCGCACACGGCAAGGTCATCGTGACCTGGCACGTCAACGCCGGGATCGACCTCGGGCCGAAGACCCGGGCGGAGATCCAGACGACCACGCTGCTCGGCGGCCGGTACCTGCGGCTGTCCGGCCCGGTCACCAAGCCCTACATGGCGGACGTGCCGCAGGCGCGGCGGCGGGTCCCGCTGTCGCGCACCAGCGTCCCGTTCACGGTCCCGGACGCGCTGGAGGGCGCGCAGAACATCGTCGGCAAGCTCGACCAGAAGAGCATCGACAAGCTGCTCACCGAGGTCAACAAGATCAAGTCGCCGGGCGCGCAGAAGCTCCGCCGGATCCTGGTCGACATCGAGCAGGTGTCCCGCACGCTGAACGACTCCTACCCGCAGATCCAGCGGCTGATCGAGAACAGCAAGACGATCACCGGCACGCTGGCCGGCAAGGACGCGGAACTCCGCCGGATCATCGACGCCAGCCAGGTGCTGCTCCAGGCGCTGGTGCGGCGCCGCGGCGAGCTGGCCGCGACGATCGGGCAGGGCAACCGGACCGTCCGGACGCTGGACAACGTGATCTCCAAGAACCAGAAGCAGCTCGACGCGCTGCTGGACGACCTGCACCTGCTGACCACCCGGCTCGCGCCCAACATGGACGCGCTGAACACCGACTTCTCGCTGCTCGGCCCGACGTTCCAGCAGGTCGCGAACCTGCGGGGCAACGGTCCCTGGATCGAGGGCGTGCTCACCGGGCTCGGCCCGCTGCAGCCGCCCGGCCCGATCTCCACGCGGCGCTCGAAGGGAGGCAACTGATGAGGAGGGGGAAGGGAATCGCCCTCGCGCTCGGCCTCACGCTGACCGCGTCCCTCGGCGGCTGCTCGCTCGCCCCCGCCCCCGGCGAGCGGACGATGGTCGTCTACGTCCCGAAGGCCCGCTCCTTCTACAAGCAGTCCAGGGTCAAGGTGATGGGCGCGGACGTCGGCCTCGTCGACAAGGTCGAGAACCAGGGTGACAAGGTCAAGGTCACCTTCCACCTGCGCGGTGACGTCCCGCTGCCGAAGGGCGTGCAGGCGTCGATCGTCCCGCTGAACCTGATCGGCGAGCGCAACCTCGTCCTGCACCCGGCGTGGAAGCCGGGGGAGGCGAAGGAGACCTCGAACGTCATCCCGATCGAGCGCACCCACGTGCCGGTCGAGGTGGACGACGCACTCAGCTCGTTCACCAACCTCGCGAACGCGCTCGACCCGACCAAGATGCAGAACGCGCTCGGCACCGCGGCCGGCACGGTGCGGGGCAACGGCAAGGAGTTCAACGCCACCCTGGAGCAGAGCGCCCGGCTCATCGAGAACGTCGCCGGGCAGGACGAGGAGCTGATCAAGGTCGCGCGGAACCTGAACCGGCTGGCCGGGGTGGTGCGCGGGCGCGAGGAGGTCCTCGGCGCGGTGATCCGCGACTTCGGCACCGCGAGCCAGGTGCTCAGCTCCGAGCGCGGCGAGCTCCAGCAGCTGATCAACGGGATCCTCGACCTGGCGAAGAACGGCGACGAACTGCTGCAGAAGTACAAGGGGAACCTGCCGTACGACCTCGCCGTCCTCACCCGGACCGCGCTCATCCTCAAGGGCAACGCCAAGCAGCTCGCGCAACTGCTGAACGTGCTGCCCGGCATCAGCGGCGCGCTCATCAACGGCTACAACCCCAAGAACAAGTCGCTGCAGATCCGGTTCGCGACGGACGCGTTCCTGCGGACGTGGCTGCAGGGCCTGCAGAACACCGACGATGTCGGCTGCCCGCTGCCCGAGCCGAACTCCAACTGCCCCTGGCAGAAGAGGGGAGGCAACTGATGAGCCGGAAGCTCCTGCTGCTGGTCGCCGTCATGGTCCTCGCGGTCTCGGGCTGCTCCTACCGGACGGCGGGCGCGCCGAAGGGGCACCTGACCCTGACCGCCACGTTCGACGACGTCCAGGGCCTGGTCGCCGGGCACAGCGTGAAGATGTCCGACATCACGATCGGCAGCGTGACCAAGGTCCGGCTGGACGGCTACAAGGCCAGGGTGACGCTGTCCGTCGAGGACGGCATCAAGATCCCGAAGGGCACCCGGGCCGAGATCAAGGTGACGTCGCTGCTCGGCGAGAACTACGTGGACCTGCGGATGCCGCCCGGCGCGAGCATGGACCGCGGCCCGTTCCTCGCCACCGGCGCCACCATCACCGACACCAGCGTCCAGCCGGCGTTCGAGCAGGTCGTCGGGCAGGCGGGGCCGCTGATCCAGGCGCTCGCCGGGGACGATGTGGCCACCGTCGTCAATGCCGGAGCGACCGCGCTGGACGGCAACGGGCAGAAGCTCAACAAGACGATCGCCCAGACCGGTGACCTCGTGAAGATGTTCGCCGAGCAGCGCCGCGAGCTGGGCGAGTCGGTGGACCGGTTCGCCAGGCTCGGCCGGTCGCTCGCCAAGGGCAGCGACGCGCTGAACGAGGCACCGGGGCAGCTCGAACGCACCACGCGGATGCTGAACGAGGACAAAGACAAGATCATCAAGACCGTCGACCGGCTCACCCGGATGGCCCGGGAGCTGAACGACAAGGTCCTGGAGGGGCGCATCCTGCGGTTCCGCAAGCTGCTCGCCGACCTCGACCCCGTCCTGCAGCAGCTCGGCGGCAACCGCAAGCGGCTCACCGGCCTGGTGAACAGCCTGGTGTCGTTCTCCTACAAGATCCCGAAGGCCACCTACGACGGCCAGCTGCTGCTCTACCCGATCGTCCGCATCACCTGGCCGGACGGACGGCCGATCTTCCCCGGCCTCAGCGACAAGCCCAGGAAGACCCGGTCGTCCACCCAGATTCCGAAGCAGCTCGAAGGCGCCCTGCCGGACCTTGAGAAGATCCTGGAGCCGCACGGATGACCAGGCGACTGACGATCAACCTGCTGGCCTTCGGCGTCCTCGCCGTGGTGATGGTGGTGTGGGCGTTCAACAACGTCGTCCGGTTCGACTTCATCGACCGGCCGTACCACATCTCGGTGGAGTTCGAGTCCTCGCCCGGCCTGCACCCGAACTTCGAGGTCGACTATCTCGGCCTGCGGATCGGCAAGATCGACTCGGTGCGGCTGCGGAAGGACAGGGTCGTGGTCCGGCTCGACATCGACCGCGGCGTGAAGATCCCGCAGGGCGTCACCGCCGCCGCGGCCCGCAAGTCCGCGGTCGGCGAGCCGGTGGTCGAGCTGACGCCGGGCCCCGGCAGGGCCGGCGCGCCGCCGATGAAGCCCGGCGCCGTCATCCCGGTGTCGCACACCAAGGTCCCGCCCAAGTACGGCGACCTGTTCGGCGCGGTCCTCGACACGCTCAAGGCGATCAACCCCGAGGACGCCAAGGTCCTCACCCACGAGCTGGCCGAGGGCTGGTCCGGACGCGAGGACTCGCTCCGCCAGATCATCAACGGCGGCGACGACCTCACCCAGACGTTCGCGCAGAACACCGAGCTGCTCGACGGGCTGACCAGGGACCTCGGCCGCATCACCCACGTGCTGAACCGGAACCGGGGTTCGCTCGGCGCCGGGGTCGACAACATCGCGGCGCTCACCGCGGCGCTCAGCCAGGTCCGCGGCCGGATCGCCGAGCTGCGCGACCGCGGCCCGGACCTGCTCGGCACGGTCAACGGCCTGCTCGACAAGACCGAGCCGGACTTCGGGTGCGCCGTGGACTCGCTCGGCACGATGGGCCTGGCGTCCTACAACCCCGGCTACCTGACCGACCTGCGGAACACGCTCGCGGTGGCACCGGCGCTGAAGGTCGTCCTGGACAACGTGATCGGGATCGACCAGGGCAAGCCGGTCCTGAACGTCGTCTTCCAGGTCACGATGAACCACCGGGCGACGCTGGAGTACAAGTACCCGCTCCCGCAGCCGGCGGTGAACGGGTTCCTGACCTGCCCCGGCGGGCGGACCCCGGCGCAGGCCGAGCAGAAGCGCTACCCGGCCAAGAACCCGGGCGAGACGATTCCCACCCACGATCCCTCGCTCGACCGGCAGAACGTGCGGGCCAAGAACGCGGCGAACAACGCCGACGACTCTTCCGGGCCGCCGGTGTGGCTGGTGTGCGTTCCCCCGATCATCGCCCTGCTGGTGCTGATCAGGGTCATGATGGGCTCGGTGCCCGTGGTGTCCCGCCTGAACCGGCTCCGCCGGCGCAAGGACTGACTCAACCCCGAGGAGTACCGAAGTGACAGCCAAGACCGGCAAGGACGAGGCCGCCGAGGTCGAGGCGGTCCCGGCCGAGGAGCAGGCGGAGACCGAGGAGGCCGCGGCGCGGCCGGCGCGGCCCGCCAGGCGCAAGCGGCGCGTGCGGGTCATCGAGGTCATCGACGACGAGGACCTGGACGAGGTCCTGGAGGCCCTCGACGCCGAGGACGAGGCGGACGCCGAGCCCGCCGAGCCCGCCGCGAAGCCCGCCGCCAAGCCCGCGGTGAAGGCCGCCGCCGCGAAGGCCGCCAAGCCGCGTCCCACCCGGCTCGAACCGCCGGAGGAGGAGGCCGCGGAGGAGGAGCCCGCGGACGAGGCCCCGAAGAAGGCCCCGAAGAAGACCCCGGCCCGCGCGAGCGCCGCCGCCGCGGAGCCCCGGCCGGGCGCCTTCGGCCTCGGTCTCGTGCCGACGGTGGTGATCGTCGTCCTCGTCGCGCTGCTGGCGAGCCTGGCGATCTGGAAGTGGACGAGCGCGAGTTCCCTGTCGTCCGAGCGGGACGACAGGGAGGCCATCGGCGAGGTCGCCTCCGAGTACGGCGACCTGGCCTTCAGCTACAACGCGTCCAACTACCAGACGCAGTCGGCCAAGGCGCAGAAGCTGATGGCCGGCGACCTGCTGGAGGACTACACGAAGAACACGCTGCCGTCGCTGGCCAGCGCCTTCCAGTCCGACGCGCAGGTGGTGCTGTCGTCCAAGACCAACCAGGTCTTCGTCGGCACCGTCAACGGCAGGTTCGCCACGGCGGTCGTCATGGCGGACGTCTCGCTCAAGACCAAGGACGGCGCCGTCAACCAGCCGGCGACGCTGCTGCGGCTGTCGCTGAGCAAGGTCGGCGGCGAGTGGAAGGTGACCCAGCAGTACCCGTCCGGTGTCAACGACGAGAACAAGAGCCAACTGCAGAACTCGCTTCCGGGCGTTCCGGGCGGCGGCGCGTCGAAGTCGCCGAAGGCGGGGGAGAGCGGAAAACCGAAGAACTAGCCCGGCGTCCGGCGTCCGCGCGACTCGTGGCCGACACGTAGTACGTACGGACCCGTATCCGGAACAACACGGCGATTTGGCCGTGATCTCCCGGATGGCGGGCAGGGGGCTCGCCGGGAGATGCTCAGAACGTCGGTCGGGGGACGCCGGGAACGGCACCTTCGACCGGGACGATCCCGATCGCCGGCCCGCCTTCGCGGGGTGGGCGGGCCGGCGACGGGAACCGTCCGGCCAGGGCGCCCGCGTCCCGGCCGGACCGGTGGTCCGGCGCCGCGGCGCATGGCACGGGGGCGTGGTCCGGGCCACTGGTCGCAATTGGCCGTTTCCGGGTCCGCAGCCGCGGCGCAGGCTGGAGACATGACCGGACACCATCCGCAGACCCGCGCCGTCCACCCGCCCGTGATCGCGCCCGACGGCAGCCGGCCGCTCACCGTCCCGATCTACCAGGGCCATCTGTTCACCTTCGACGCCGCCGACGACCTGGCCGCCGCCTTCGCCGGACCGGACCAGGCGTTCTTCTACGCCCGGATGGGCAACCCGACCGTCCGCTCCCTGGAACGGGCCGTCACCGAAATGGAAGGCGGCGCCGGGGCGCTCGCCACCGCGTCCGGCATGGGCGCGATCAACGCGGTGCTGATGGGGCTTCTCCGCAGCGGTGACCACGTCATCGCGCAGACCGCCCTCTACGGCGGCACCTACGCGCTGCTCCAGAACCTCGCCGAGCGCTGGGGCGTCGAGGTCACCTTCGTCCCCGGCGACGACCCGGCCGAGGTGCACGGCGCGCTGCGCCCCACCACCCGGCTCCTCTACCTGGAGACGATCGCCAACCCCACCACGCACGTGACGGACCTGCCCGCGTTCACCGCGGCCGTGCGCGGGACGGACGTGCTGACCGTCGTCGACAACACCTTCGCGCCGCTGCTGTGCAAACCCCTCGACCACGGGGTCGACGTCGTCGTCCACTCCGCGACCAAGTACTTCAGCGGGCACGGCGACATCATCGGCGGCGTCGCCGTCTTCGCCGACCCGTCCGTCCATCACCGCGTTTGGAAGCACGCCCTCGAACTGGGCCCGACCGCCGACGCGTTCGCCGCCTGGCTCACCGTCCGCGGCCTCGCCACGATGCCGATGCGGGTGGCCCGGCAGAGCGAGTCGGCCCTCGACCTCGCCCGCCGCCTGGCCGCGCACCCGTCCGTCGCCCGCGTCCACTATCCGGACCTGCCCGACCACCCGCAGCACGAGGTGGCCCGCCGGCTCCTCCCGGACGGTGCCGGCGGGGTCCTCGCCTTCGAACTCGCCGGCGGCCGTGAGGCGGGCCGCGTCTTCTCCGAGACCGTCGAACTGATCTCCCTGGGCCCGTCCCTGGGCAACGTCGCGTCCCTGGTGATGCACCCGGCGAGCACCTCCCACCGCCAGATGGACGCCGCGACGCTGGCCGCCGCCGGCATCGGCGAAGGCACCGTCCGCCTCTCGGTCGGCCTGGAGCATCCGGACGACCTCTGGGCGGACATCGAGCAGGCCCTGCGGAAGGCGACCTAAAGGTAGAAACCGGTCGCGGTGGCCGGGGCGGCCTCGCCCTGCGGGCGCTTCTCGCCCTTGCGGAGAGCGGCCAGTTCGGCGAGGGTGGCGCCGTCGGCGCCGATCTCGGCGGGCGGGGCGCCGGAGCCGTCCAGCCAGGTCACCGCTTCCGCGCGGGTCAGCCGGCCGACCTCGATCTGGGCCAGGCAGCGGCCCGGCCGGACGACCGCCGGGTGCAGCATCGCCAGGTCCTCGTTGGTGGTGATGGCCACGAGGACGTCCCGGCCCTGGCCGAGCATTCCGTCGGTGAGGTTGAGCAGCCGCGACAGGCCCTGGCCCGTCGACTGCTTGGCCTCGCCGCGGATCAGCTCGTCGCAGTCCTCCAGGATGAGGAGCCGCCAGCGGCGGTTCTCGTCCTCGTCGTCGCCGACGGCCACCTCCATGAGGTAGCTGGGGGTGCCGAACAGGGACTCCGGGTCGAGGACGCAGTCGGCCTGGCACCAGTCGCTCCAGGCGCGGGCCAGGGCGCGCAGCGCGGTGGTCTTGCCGGTGCCGGGCGGGCCGTGCAGGAGCAGCAGCCGCCCGGCGACCTCGTCGCGGGTGAGCTTCATCACCGCGTCGAGCGCCTCGGCGACCGGTGCGGTGTAGTTGCGCCGGATGTCCGCCCACGCGTCGGCGGTGATCGCGCGCTCGCTGCGCACGGGGCCGTGCGAGCCCATGTGCCAGAAACCCATCTCGACGCTGGTCTCGTCGGTCTTCGGCGGCTCGGTCGCGTCCTGCACGGACGCTTCGAGGACGGACTCGGCCAGCGCGTCGGTGACCGCGGACACCGCGACGTAGGCGACGCCGCTCTTCCAGCGGTTCGTCAGCAGCGTCCAGCCGTCGCCCTCGGCCAGCACCGACTCCTTGCCCTTCTCGTGCGCGACCCGCACGAGCCGGGCGCCGTCCGGGCGCAGCGGCGCGTCGGCCTTGACGTTCTCCAGCCGCGTCGACCGGGACCAGGGCTGCTCGCCGGACGCGAACGGGCGCAGGGACAGCACGTCCATCACGTCGGCCGGCGAGTTGTTGTCGGACAGGTTGAAGACCACGGGCAGCGCCGGTTCCGGCCCGGGGTCGGTGACGTTCTCCAGTGGCTCGATCAGATGCAGGACCTCCTGCGGCCTCTCCTGCGACATGGTCATGACCAGCATGATCACGCGCCGTGCCGGACGCCGTCCAATGAATTAGCCGGGCCCCGTCAGGAGCCGCCGGCCTCCCGGGCCTCGCGGGCCGCCTTGCGGGCCTCCGCCTCCTCCAGGTCGAGCTTCGCGGCCTCCTCCGGCGTCGGCGCCGTCCCGCCGAGGTAGGCGGGCTGCCACCAGGTCTCGTCCGAGCGCGGGACCTCCGGGTACTCGCGCTGCGCCTTCTCCAGCAGCTCCGCCATCCGGGCCCGCAGCTCCAGGGTGACCTGCTCGTAGTCGTCGCCGCGCTTGGGGTACATCGGCTCGCCGACGAGGATCGTCACGGGGACGTTGCGCTGCAGCAGCCGGCGCTTGCGGCCCTTGGTCCACATCCGCTGCGGGCCCCAGAGCGCGACGGGGATCAGCGGCACCTTGCCCGCCACCGCCATCCGCACCGCGCCGCTCTTGATCTCCTTCACCGTGAACGACCGGCTGATCGTCGCCTCCGCGAACACGCCGATGATCTCGCCGCTCTTCAGCGCCTTCAGCGCCGCCGCGTAAGACGAGGCGCCCGCGTTCCGGTCGACGGGAATGTGGTGCATCCCACGCATGAGCGGCCCGGCGATCCGGTTGTCGAAGATCTCCTTCTTCGCCATGAACCGCACCAGCCGCCCGGCCGGGTGGGCGGCGAGACCCGCGAAGATGAAGTCGAGGTAGCTGACGTGGTTGCTGACGAGCACCGCGCCGCCGGTGCTGGGGACATGCTCGGTCCCCTCCAGACGGAACTTGATGTTCAGGGCTTTGAACACACCGACAGCCGTCTTGATCACTGGCGGGTACACGAGTTCGCGCATGTAGGCACCGTACTTGAGCGGCCGGTGATCAGCGAGTATCCGGCGGGGATCGCGATGGATCACACAACGGGGCCGAACTCTGAGAAGGTTGGGGTGTGAAGTGATTCGCCGACGGCTGAGGGAGGATGAGCTTTCATGGAACCGTTGGACGCGGCGGCGGACGTGCACGCGCTCATCCGCGACGTGCTGCCCGCCCTGGCGCCCAGCGCCTGGTTCGATCCCGGCACGTCCGAGGTGGTGCTGCCCGTCGGCCGGTCCGAGGCACGGGCCTCCAGCTGGACGGTGCTGGAGCGGTGCGCGCGCGAGCCGCGCTCGGCATGGCCCCGGGTGGTGGACGAGTGGGTCCGCGAGGTCGGCGACCGCGCGTTCCTCGCGGTCGGCGAGATGGAGCTGTTCGGCGACGTCCGGGAACTGCTGCGGCTGCGCATCGTGCCGAAGCTCGCGCCCCGCGACCGGGAGGGCCTCGTCGTCGTCCCGGCCGGCGACCATTTCGATGCGATGGTGATGATCGAGCACCCGCGCTACGGCGGCCCCCTCACCAAGGCCCGCGCCGGGCTGCTCGGCCTGCACAAGCTCGGCTATGTGATGACGAACACCCACGACCGGGAACTGGCGGACGTCTCCGTCCACGACCAGCCGCTCCTGCCGGGACGTGATGTCCGCGTCGTGAGCAAAGCGGGCAGCCGCTACGTGTCGGCGCTGCTCAGCGAGGTCGACCAGTTCCTGCCGTGGCCGAACGAGCACGGCGCCCTGGTCGGCGCCCCCTGCCACAGCACGCTGCTGCTGTACCCGATCACGTCCACGGCCGTCCGCGCGGTGCTGCCGGTGTTCGCGGACGTCGTCCGGGAGATGCACGCCGGCGCCGACGACCCGTGCGCGCCGGGCGTCTACTGGAGCCACGGCGCACGCCGACTGACCCCCCTCGCCGCGGACGCCCCCACGGAGGGCACCGGCGAGTTCGCCACCCTCCTGCGCCACCTCCCCGACGAGTAGAACCCGGTCACCGGAACACGGGCGGGGGCGCGTCGCCGACGGGGTTCCAGGGGGTCGCCCCTGGGCTAACTCAGTTTCCAGTCCACGGGGGGCGCGCCCTGCTCTTCGAGGAGCCGGTTGGCCCGGGAGAACGGGCGGGAGCCGAAGAAGCCCCGGTCGGCCGAGTAGGGGCTCGGGTGCGGGGATTCGATGCAGGGGACGCTGCCGAGCATCGGTTTGAGGTTGCGGGCGTCGCGGCCCCAGAGGATGGCGACCAGCGGGCGGTTCCGGGCGGCGAGGGCGCGGATGGCCTGTTCGGTGACCTCCTCCCAGCCCTTGTCCCGGTGCGAGCCGGGCTTGCCGGGCATGACGGTCAGCGACCGGTTGAGCAGGCAGACGCCCTGCTCCGTCCACGGGGTGAGGTCGCCGGTGGACGGCTGCGGGTGGCCGAGGTCGCTGCAGTACTCGCGGAAGATGTTGATGAGGCTCGCGGGCAGCGGCCGGACGTCCGGGGCGACGGAGAAGCTGAGGCCGACCGGGTGCCCGGGGGTCGGGTAGGGGTCCTGGCCGACGATGAGGACGCGGACGTCGTCGAACGGCTGGGTGAAGGCGCGCAGGATGAGGTTCCCGGCGGGCAGGTAGCGGCGGCCGGCGGCGACCTCGGCGCGCAGCCAGTCGCCGGCCGCCGCGATCGTCCCGGCGACCGGCTGCAGCGCGGTCGCCCATCCCGCTTCGACGATCTCCGAGAGTGGTCGTGCCGTCATGGGGGACCAGCCTAGTGTGATGATCATGATGTCGCCGGTGGAACGCCCTGGTTGATCAGCTTGTGAAGTCTTCTGACCAGATCAGGTCGAGCCGGGGGAAAATCTTGTCCGGCCCCCCGGAAAGTGCTGGGTGAACTGCCTGAAACGCCCCGTTAAGTCGCTGTTACTTTCTGGCGGCCCTCGTTGACCTACCGCCCAGGAACGCATAACTCCTAGAAGGCAGGGCAGGCGCAGGACGAGCCGACGGGACGAGAGCATGAGCCAGCTGACCACCGTGGACGCCACCTTCCTCCACGCCGAGAGCAGCACCACGCACGCCCACATCGCCGGGCTGGGCATCGTCGATCCGGCGTCGTGCCCCGGCGGCAGGCTCAGCGTCCCGCTCGTCGCCGAGCTGATCCGCGGCCGCGCGCACCTCGCGGCCCGGCCGCTCCGGCAGCGGCTCGTCCAGGTGCCGCTCGGCCTGGACCATCCGTACTGGGAGGACGATCCCGACTTCGCCCCCGAACGGCACATCACCGAGCTCGGGCTCCCGGCGCCCGGCACCGAACGGCAGCTCGCCGACCTCGTCGGGATGCTCCACGAGCAGCCGCTCGACCGGACCCGCCCGCTCTGGGAGATGGTGCTCATCCAGGGACTTCAGGGCGGCCTGACCGCCGTCTACGTGAAGGTGCACCACGCCGCCATCGACGGCGTGATGGCCGCCGAGACGCTCGCCGCCCTGCTCGACCTGTCGCCCGAGCCGCGCGAGGTGCCCGCCGACGAGGCCGCGCCCGCCCGCGCACCCGGCCTGATCGACATGCTCGGCACCGGGCTGCTGCGGGCCGCGCTGTATCCCCTCCGCTCGGCCGTCTCGGTCGCGCGCGCCGCCCCCTACCTGGACGAGATCCCCGGCCTCTCGTCCGTTCCGGGTGTGGGGCTGGTGTCGTCGGTGATGCAGGGCGCGCTGCGCCGGCCGGTGACGCAGAAGGCGCCCCGGCTGAGCGCGCCGCCGACCCCGTTCAACCTCCCGATCGGACGCCGCCGCTCCGTCGCCTGCGGAGACCTCCCGCTGGAGGAGATCAAGCAGATCAGGCGCGGCCTCGGCGGCAGCGTGAACGACGCGGTGATGGCGCTGTGCGCGACGGCGCTGCGGCAGTGGCTCGACAAGCGCGGCGACCTGCCCGACCGTCCGCTGGTCACGGCCGTCCCGGTGTCGCTGCGGCGCGGCGGCGCGCAGGCCGAGCCGGGCAACCAGGTCTCGATCATGACGGTCCCGCTGGCCACGCACGTCCCGGACCCGGTGGAGCGGTACGCGGCCGTCCGGCGCGACATGGACGCCGCGAAGCGGCGGTTCACCCGCTCGTCGGGCGACTGGGTGCGGGAGGTGAGCGGGCTCCTCCCCGCGCCCGTCGCCGGCACCGTGACCCGGCTCGCGCTGCAGGCGGCGCCGGCGCTGTCGCTGCGCCCGGTCAACCTGATGATCTCCAACGTGCCGGGGCCGCAGTTTCCGCTGTACCTGTGCGGGGCGAAGGTGCTCGGCTACTACCCGATCTCCGTCGTCACCGATGTCAGCGGCGGGCTCAACATCACCGTCTTCTCCTACGACGGCAGGGTGAACGTCGGCATCGTCGCCTGCCGCGACCTTATCCCCGACCCGTCCGAGATCGTGGACCACCTGGTGGACGCACTGGACGAGCTGAAGGCGCTCAGCCGCGAGTGAGGCCGAGCGTCTCCCGGTGCCGCCATGCGAGCATCAGCGCGGCGGCACCGGCGGGCTGCATCGGCCGCGGGACGGTCCCGTCGAACGGCGCCATCGCCACCGTGCCCTCGTCGTTGACGGCGACGAGCCCGCCGAAGAGGTCGTCGAACAGGTCGTGTTCGATGACGACGACCGTGAGGAGGTCCAGCGCGAACGTCAGCGGGTCGATGCCGAGCCCGAGGAAGTGCGCCCGCAGCCGGCCCTCCTCGCGGGCGGCGGTCATCGCCCGGTGGAAGGGCCAGTCGTCCTGGACGAAGCCGTCGCCGTAGTCCTCGCCCATCCCGAGGAACTCCTCGGCGTACTCGCGCACCATGCACCGCCACATGTCGGGGCGTTCGCCGCCGAGCGGCTGGAACACCCCGACCGGCATCACCTGGTGCAGCCCGCCGGCGTGCGCGACCTTCGCCGGGTCGCGCCGGTGCAGCACGTACGAACCCGCACCGGGGAACGAACCGGACGTCGTGACGGTCAGCGTGGTGATCGCGGGCAGCGCCGGGCGGCGGGCCAGGTCGCAGGGGTCGCCGATCCGGGTCCGCAGCGGCAGGCCGGGCGTCCCGGCCGCCAGTTCATGCGCGGCGGACTCGCCCACGTTCACGCCGTCGAAGTAGCGGGCGGGCCCGAGGCGCAGGACGGGCGGGCGGGCGTCGAGGAGCCGGTAGGACGGGCGGTCCTCGAACACCTTCGGCGGTGCGAGCGCGCCCATGGCCTCGGCGTAGGTGCGGTGACCGGGCGGCAGCCCGTCCGGGGGATCGGCGACCGGCGGCGGCGCGGGCCGCTCGTCCCACTCCAGCCGGATGTCCGCCAGCGGGATCGGCGCGTCCGGGATCCATCCCGCGCGGCAGAGCAGCGGCCTCCCGGCGACGCGCGGCGCGTCCGGGTAGAGCGCGCTCGCGACCTCACCGAACCGGCCGCGGGCGGCGTTCAGCGCCGCCCGGTCGTCCCGCCACCGCCGCTCGTCCATGCCGCCACCCTAGACGGCGGGCCTCCGCCGACCTCCTCGGCCACGCGTGGAGGCACGTGCCGGACGGCCGGCTCCCCTGCGCGGCAGACCCCGGCAGAAGTGACATAAGTTGGTCATCCGTGCAGACCGCCCGAACTCCCCAGGAATGCCCGGAGAACCAGAAGGCCGCCCCGATCGCGTGGACGCTGTGGGGCCTCGGCGTCCTCGCCTACGCGGTCGCGGTCCTGCACCGGACGTCGTTCGGCGTCGTCGGGCTGGACGCCGTCCGCCGGTTCGACGCGTCCGCCGGCGTCCTCGCCTCCTTCACCGTCCTGCAACTGCTCGTCTACGCGGGCCTGCAGATCCCCGTCGGCCTGCTGCTCGACCGCGTCGGCCCGCGCCGGATGGTCGCGGGCGGCGCGCTGCTCATGGCCGCCGGGCAGGCGCTCATGGCCGTGTCCACCGGCATCGGCACGGCCGTCGTCGCCCGCGTCATGGTCGGCGCGGGCGACGCGATGACGTTCATCAGCGTCCTCGGCATCGTCGCGACCTGGTTTCCGGGCCGGCACGTCCCCATCGTGACGCAGCTCACCGGGCAGCTCGGGCAGTTCGGCCAGGTGCTCAGCGCGATCCCGTTCGTGGCGCTGCTGCACGGGCCCGGCTGGGGCACCGCGTTCGGGTCGGCCGCCGCGCTCGGCCTCCTCATGGCGGTGCTGGCCATCGCCTTCCTGCGGGACGGGCCGGGCCGCGCCGGTGTCCCCACGCTGCGCGAGACCGGGGCCAACCTGGTGCGGGCCTGGCGGCATCCCGGCACCCGGCTCGGGTTCTGGTCGCACTTCGTGACGCAGTTCCCGGCCAACACGTTCGCGCTGATGTGGGGCTACCCGTACCTGGTGTCGGGGCAGGGGATGCGCCCGGCGGCGGCGTCCACGCTGCTGACGTTGTTCGTGCTGTTCACCGTCGTGTCGGGCCCGTTCATCGGGCGGCTCGTCGCCCGCCATCCGCTGCGCCGGTCGTGGCTGGTCCTCGGCATCGTCGCGCTCAGCGTGGCGGCGTGGGCGGCGGTCCTCGCCTGGCCGCCGCCCACCCCCGCCTGGCTGCTCGTGCTGCTGGTCCTGTGCATCGCGCCGGGCGGTCCCGGCTCGCTGATCGGCTTCGACTACGCCCGGACGTTCAACCCGCCCGGACGGCAGGGCACCGCGACCGGCATCGTCAACGTGGGCGGCTTCATCGCGACGCTCGTCACGATCCTGCTGATCGGGGTCGTCCTGGACGCCCTGTCACCGGACGGGGAGTTCACGCCTGGAGCGTTCCGGGCGGCGTGGACGGTCCAGACCGGGATCTGGGCGATCGGCATCGCGGGCGTGCTGCGGACCCGCGCGCTGGCCCGCCGGCACACGGGGCTCAGGCCCGCCGCCCGCAGAAGTCGGCGAAGTCGTCGATGATGTCGGCGGCCGGGCCGCCCGTGCCGCGGAGCGCGAGCAGCGGCTCCGCGATGCCCGGCCTGATCGTCATCAGGTCGCCGACCATGTAGACGAGCGCCCGCACCACCTGCCGCTCCGGATGCCGCGCGGATCGTTCCACGGCCGCGCGGTAGCGCGGGTCCTCGGGCCGGGGCCTGCCGTCCGCGCAGTTCCAGACGTCGGCGGCGCGCAGCCCGTTCAGCGCCCGGACGGCCGCCCGCGCGTCCGCCGGCGGCACCGCCAGCAGCACGTCGAGCAGCGCGTCCACCGGGACGGTCGGGAGCGCGGACCGCACGACGCCGAGCGCCTCGTCCACCATCGCCTCGTGCTCGCCGGTGACCCGCACGACGCGGTGTCCCTGGGGGTGCAGCTCGCTGTAGAGGACGAACAGGCCGTCCGCCCGCCACGCGACCTGCTCCATCTCGTCGAATCCGGCGGTGCTGATCGCCGCCCGGGACCAGCCGCGCTCGGCGGCGAGCGCCTCCAGGACGGCGCGCTCGGCGCGGTCGGCGAGCAGCACCGTGCCCTCGTGGCCGCCGCTCACTCGTCCCCCCACTCCGCGACCGGGGCGCCGCTGTCGTCCACCATGACGGCCGCGCCGCCGAAGTCGTCGCGGAACGCGTTGAACGCGTCGGGGCTCGGCGCGTGGTCGAGCAGCTCCTCCAGCCGCGCCAGCTCCGCCGCGTCGGTTTCGCTCAGCATCAGCTCCTGCATGAGGAACTGGTGGTTGTACAGGTACGCGATCACGGCGAGGTTGGCGCGGACGGCCGGATCGGGGACCGTGGCCCACTCCCGCAGCCGCAGCGTGCTGCGCAGGTCACCGTGCCAGAGCGCGGCGAGGCAGCGCAGCCCGACGCTGACGGCCTCGGTGTCGTCCGGGTCGGCGAGGCTGGGGGCGAGGTCGGCTTCGATGTTCCAGTCCCAGCCGGCGAGGACGCCGATGACGTCGAGCGGCAGGTCCTCCGGGTAGTGCTCGCCGTGCGTCTCGTTGAGCCGCCGCGCCACGACCCGGTGGGCGGGCGGCGACGGCCGGTACCGCACCGCCGCGCAGACGATCTCCCGCGTGTGGATCTCGATCGACAGGTGCGAGCGGGAGTGCAGCGTCCGCCACGTCATGGACGGGACGCGCCCGAGCCGCTGCAGCCGGTGCCCGTCCCGGATGGGCACCACGTCCATCCGGGACGGCGCCGGGTCGTGGTGCTCCGCGTCGAAATGCTCCGGGTAGGGGTCCTCTTCACGCGCGCTGCCCCACGCCTGCGGATCGAGGAACTTCACGACCTTGGCGTACCGGTCCAGGGACGGCCCGTCCATCGGGACGAGGTCGTCGCCCAGGGCCTGCTCCCACGGCGGGACGCCGTCCTCCCGCAGCACGTCCGGCACCGTGACCAGGTGCCGGAACCCGATGAACCCGCGCGTGAACCCGGTCAGCTCGACGCGGGGTGCCGCCGGGCGGGGGAACGGCTCGCCGAGTGCGTCCCCGATCCCGGCGGCGGTCGGCTCGACCGGTATCCACAGCCACGCCGGGTAGAAGCCGCCGAGCGCGCACCACAGCACGTCCGGCTCGTCCGGGTCGAGGAACCAGGCCGCCGCGAGCCGCTGCCCGGTCCAGCGCCGGACGGTCTCCGGCCCGGTGCCGACCAGCAGCCTGCCCTTGCGCAGCAGCTCGTCGTCGGTGTCGAGGCGGCCCGGGGACATCGCCCCGGACTCCTCGGCGTGCTGCCAGGCCGGCTCCCAGTCGGCGGGGTCCAGCCAGACGACCCCGAGCCGCTGCCCGGTCAGTTCGTTCCACCAGGCGGGGATGGTGCAAACGTTCACCTGGCAAACCTAGTGGGCGCCGCGTCATCGCGGGGGCGTCTCGGGGCTGTCCAGCGGTGGGTCAGGCTCGCAGCTCCAGCGTGCAGCACTTGGGGCCGCCACCCGCCTTACGCAGCTCGGACATGTCCACCGGAATCGGCTCATAGCCATGGATCTTCAGCGTTTCGATGAGCCCGGCCGCCTCGGCGTTGACGACGACGTTGCGCCCGTCGCACACCGCGTTCAGGCCCAGCACCGCCGCGTCCTGCTCGGTCGCGAGGACCGCGTCCGGGAACAGCCGCTCCAGCACCGCCCGGCTGCCGGACGAGAACGCGCCCGGGTAGTAGGCGACGTTCCCGCCGCCGAGGGGGAACAGTGCCGTGTCCAGGTGGTAGAAGCGCGGGTCGACGAGCCGGAGCGTCACCACGGGACGTCCGAGGAACTCCTGCGCCTCCTGGTGGGCGGCGATGTCGGTCCGGAAACCCGTCCCGGCCAGGATCACGTGGTCGAGCGTGAGGAAGTCGCCCTCGCCCTCGTTGGTGTGCTCCGGCTCCAGCACCTCGGGGAACCCGTTCTCGCGCAGCCACCCGGCGTACGCCGGGCCCTCCGCGTGCCGCTCGGGGTGCGTGAACCGCGCCGCGTACACACGCCCGCCGACGACCAGCGCGCCGTTCGCCGCGAACACCATGTCGGGCAGTCCCTCGATCGGGTCGATGAGGCTCACCTCGTGCCCCAGCGCCCGGTAGGCGGCGCGCAGCGCCTCCCACTGGTCGATGGCCTTCGCGGCGTCGGCACCGGCCGCCGGGTCCATCCACGGGTTGATCGCGTAGGTGACGGCGAAGTGCTCGGGGCGGCACATCAGGAAGTGCCGCCGCAGCGCGGTGCGGTCGGCGGTGCTCGGCTCCGCTGCGGGCATCACGGTCATAGGTGTCTCCACGGACATCCGAAGGGGGGATCGACTGAGCGAAACTCTAAGAGCGCGGCCACCGCATTCCAATGCGCCGATATTGCTGTTACCTGGCATTTCGTTGCGCATTTCTTGCGTTCTGCGGCGATTCGTTGCGCCCCGGCCCGCTACCCCAGAAGCGCGCTCAACTGCAGGCGCAGCGCCAGCCGGACGCGCGGCGACGAAAGATCGACGGGGGCCACCTCGGTCATCCTCCGCAGCCGGTACCGCAGCGTGTTGGGATGGATCCGGAGGGCCTGCGCGGTGCCCTTCGGATCGCCGTAGTGGTCCAGCCAGGTGGCGAGCGTCGGCAGGAACGCCGTGCCATGCGCCTCGTCATGGGCCCGGAGGCCGGCGAGCGGGCCGCCGAGGAGGCCGGCGTCGATCCCCGTCGCCTTCCTGGCGCGTTCGACGATGACGGCGTCCCAGACGTCCTCCAGGAGGATCGGCCCCGGATCGAGCCGGCCGGACGCGACGAGAGCGTCCAGTTCGGCGGCCTGCGACCGGGAGCGGGGCAGTTCGGCGGGGGAGTGCGCGAGGCCGCCCGCCGCCGCGTACAGGGTCCGGTCGTGCGAGCGCACCTCGCCGAGGACGGTGCGCAGCCAGGGGACCGACCCGGCGTCCGCCTCCCGTGCGGTGCGCGGCGGCTCGGTCAGCACGGCGAAGACCGTCTCGTCCAGGTCGGCGAGCAGCGGCCGGTGCCACCCGAACCGGTGCGTGATCGCCTCCCACAGGTCGAGCCGCCGGCGGATGTCCCCGCCCTCGCCGCCGCCCAGGATCACGACCCGCCACGGGGACGGCGTGGGAACCGGGGCGCCCTCCCGCAGCGCGGCGCGCAACTGGTCGGCCGAGACCCGCCGCGCGACGCCCGCCTCCGCACGCAGCCGCAGCAGATGCAGCGCGAGGACGGACGCGAGGTCGGTGAGCCGCCGGACCCGGTGCTGCGGGATCGGCGTCCGCGCCACGACCCAGATCGAGCCGAGCCACTCGCCGCCCGCGCGGACCGGGATGACGAGCCGCGGCAGCATGTCGTCCGGCCCGGCCGGGACGATGATCGGCTCGCTGGACCGGGCCAGCCTGCGGAACACGCCGCAGGCGCGCAGATGGGCGATGACCTGCGGCGGCACCCGGCGTCCGACGATCGTCGAGACGCGGGCGGGGTCGGTGCTGTCCTGCCGTCCGGAGTAGGCGAGCACCCGGGAGCGGGCGTCCTCCAGCGTCACCGGCGCGTCCGCGATCTCCGCCGCGGTGTCGGCGAGCGCGAACAGGTCGTCGTGGGCGCCGGACGGCCCGGCGACCGGCGCGTAGGCGCGGTCGATGGCGCCGCGCACCAGCCAGATGACGTGCGTCCAGGAGGTGTCGGGCTGGAGTTCGACGAGTGCGGGCCTCAACCGCCGCGCGGCCTCGGCGACCCCGGGATCGGCGGCGAGCGGAGCCTTCAGGACGACGCCGTCCGCCCCGGCGGCGTCGGCCCGCTCCAGCAGCGCCACGGCGTCCGCCGGGCCGGACACGCCGACGCCGAGGACGATCTCGCCCGGCCGCCCGGCCGCCTCGCCCGGCTCCGCCAGCACGACGTCGTGCACCTGCCCGCCGCCCCGGCCCGGCGCCACCAGCCGCAGCAGCCCGGCACCGAGCGATCCGACCAGGTCGGCCACATCGATCACGGCTTCCAGTCTGGCCCATCGTTTGTGCGGATCGCACGATGCGCCCGGTCCCGGTTGGCGGAACCGGACAGAGACTCCCGTGCCCGGCCGACGCACCATCGGAATATCGCCCTTGACGAGGAATGAAATGGAGTGGCCATGGCTCTCGACGCGCGACCGCGCCGCATCGCCGTGGTGGGTGCCGGGATGGTCGGCCTGTCCACCGCCTGGTTCCTGCAGGAGCACGGCGCCGAGGTGACCGTGTTCGACCGCCGGGACGTCGCCGCCGGAGCATCCTGGGGCAACGCCGGCTGGCTCACCCCCGGCCTGGCGACGCCGCTGCCGGAGCCGGCCGTCCTGTCCTACGGGGTGCGGGCGGTGCTGAGCCCGTCCTCGCCGGTCTACGTCCCGCCGAGCGCGAACCCGCGCCTCCTGCGGTTCCTCGCCGGATTCGCCCGCAACAGCACGGCGGCCCGGTGGCGGCGCTCGATGGAGTCGCTCGTGCCGATCAACGGCCGGGCGCTGCCGAGCTTCGACGCGCTGATCGAGGGCGGCGTCAAGGCCGACACCGCCGACGCCGAGACCTTCCTCGCCGCGTACCGGACGGCGCAGGAGCGCCGCGTGCTGCTGGAGGAGATCGAGCACATCCGCGCGGCCGGGCAGGAACTGGAGTACGAGGTCCTCACCGGGGACCAGGCGCGCGCCGTCGAGCCCGCCCTCTCCGCGCAGATCGGCGCGGCGATCCTGCTGCGCGGCCAGCGGTTCATCGATCCGGGCCGCTTCGTGCACGCCCTCGCCGACTCCGTCCGCGCCCGCGGCGGCAAGATCCGCGCGGGCGCGGCCGTCACCGGGATCCGGGACGAGCGGGACCGCGTCGCCGTCCGCACCACCGGCCGCGACTTCGAGACGTTCGACACCGTGGTGGTCGCGAGCGGCGTGTGGCTCGGTGACCTCGCCCGGACGTTCGGGGTCCGCGCGCTCGTGCAGGCGGGCCGCGGCTACAGCTTCAGCGTGCCGGTGGAGCGCGTCCCGTCCGGCCCGGTGTACTTCCCCGCCCAGCGCGTCGCCTGCACGCCGATGGGCGGCCGGCTGCGCGTCGCCGGGATGATGGAGTTCCGCCGCCCGGAGGCCCCGCTCGACCAGCGCCGGATCAAGGCGATCGTCGAGGCCGCCCGGCCGCTGCTGCACGGCGCCGACCTGGACTCCCGGCAGGACGAGTGGGTCGGCTCCCGGCCCTGCACGCGCGACGGCCTGCCGCTGATCGGCGCGACCCGCTCGCCCCGCGTCTTCGCCGCCGGCGGCCACGGCATGTGGGGCATCACCCTCGGCCCCGCCACCGGGCGCCTCCTCGCCGAGCAGATCGTCACAGGTCACCGCCCGCGGGAACTCGACCCCTTCGACCCGCTCCGCTGACGAGTGGGGGATATTGCCGGTTTCGTCCGGGAAGGCGCGCTACCGTCACGGGGTGATCTAGACACCCCGTGACGGAGGCGCGCACCGATGGACCCGACGACCATGCCGCTGACCCGGGCCCAGCGGGTCCTGGCCGGGGTCGGCGGCCTGTTCTTCGCCGGCCTCGCCGGGCTCGGCGGCTACGGCTCGTTCGCCTCCGTCCGGGACGTCGCCGAGCCCTGGTTCGGCGGCCAGGCGTGGATCGTCCCCGCCGGAGTCGACCTCGGCATCCTCGCCCTGGTCTCGGTCGCGCTCCTGCTGGAATGGCTGGCCATGCCGATGCCGGCCCTGCGCTGGACGGCGTTCCTGTTCACCGCCGCCACCGTCTGGCTGAACGTCTCGGCCGCGCACGGCGACATCACCGGCATGGTCATGCACGCCGCGATGCCCGTGCTGTTCATCACGTTCATCGAGGCGGTCCGGCACGCGATCCGCCGCCGCGCCGGAATCGCCTCCGGGACCGTCCGCGAAGGCATCCCGGTGGCCCGCTGGCTCCTGGCGCCGTTCTCGACCTTCCGCCTGTGGCGCCGCATGGTCCTGTGGCAGATCACGTCCTACCCGCAGGCCCTGACCGCCGAGCAGCGCCGCCGCCATGCCCTGGCCCTCCTGGACGGCCACTACGGCCGCAAGTGGAAGTCCAAGGCCCCCGCGGACGTCGTCTGGATGCTCAAGGACGGCGTGATGCTCGACCAGGCCCTGACCCGCGTCACGGAACTGACGACGCCCGAGCCGCCGCCCCCCGAGCCCAAGGCCCCGCCGAAGCCGAGGAAGGCGCCGCAGCGCAAGGCGCCGCCGAAGAAGGAACCGGCCGTTCCGCGGAGCGTGGCCACCGACAACGAGGCCCGCGCCCTGTCCATCATCGACGCCGAACCCGGCATCACCGGCGCCGAACTGGGCCGCCGCCTGAACATCAGCGCACGGCAGGGCCAGCGCCTCCTGAGCCGCCTGTCCAGCCCGGCACCGACATCCTGAGATGTCACCTTTTCTTCTTCTGCATCGTCAATGGGGTGAACCTGGAAGAAGGAGAGATCGTGAACTACGACATGACCCCGATGTACGCGATGCACAACGCGCTGCGCCGGGAAGTGGAGCACCTGGCCAAGGCGACCGCCCGCATGGGTGACGACCCCCGCCGCGTCCTGGCCGCGGCCGTCGGCTGGGAGCTGTTCAAGAAGGCCCTGCACGTCCACCACACCACCGAGGACGACGCACTCTGGCCGCCCATGCGCGAGGCCCTCGCGTCCCGTCCGGGCGACCTCGCCCTCCTGGAGGCGATGGAGGCCGAGCACGCCGCCATCGACCCCATCATCGAGGCCGTCGACAAGGGCACCGACCCCATCGGCGACCTGGCGGACGCCCTGGCCACCGCCCTGAACGTCCATCTTGAGCACGAGGAGAGGGAGGCGCTCCCGCTGATCGACGCCACCGTGACCCCCGAGCAGTGGCAGAACTTCGGCCGGCTCCACGGCAGCCGCATCGGCCCCGACGCCCCGCGCCTGTTCCCCTGGATCCTGGACGGCGTCGACGAGAAGACGGCCGCGGTGCTGCTGGCGCCGCTCCCGGAACCGGTCCGCGGCGCCTTCGAATCCGAGTGGCGTCCCGCCTACGAGGCCCTGACCCGCTGGCCGGCCTGCTGACCCATCCGGCGTGTTCGCCCTGCCGCAGGGCGAACACGCCATGATCCGTCAGAGGTTGATCATGTGACCGGCGAGGCCGTGCACGGCCTCCTTCATCGCCTCGCCCAGCGTCGGGTGGGCGTGGACGTTGCGGGCCACCTCGTGGACGGTCAGGTCCCACTGCTGGGCCAGGGTCAGCTCGGGCAGCAGCTCGGTGACCTCGGGGCCGATCATGTGGGCGCCGAGGATCTCGCCGTACTTGGCGTCGCTGATCACCTTGACGAAGCCGTCGCCCTCGCCCATGCCGAGCGCCTTGCCGTTGGCGCTGTAGGGGAACTTGGCGGTCTTGACGTCGAAGCCCTGCTCCTTCGCCTGCGCCTCGGTGTAGCCGAACGAGGCGACCTGCGGCTGGCAGTAGGTGGCGCGCGGGATCATGATGTAGTCGAGTTCCATCGTCTCGGCGTCCGCGATGGTCTCCGCCGCGACGATGCCCATGGCCTCGGCGGCGTGCGCGAGCATCAGCTTGGCGGTCACGTCGCCGATGGCGAAGATGTGCGGGACGGACGTGCGGCAGCGGCCGTCCACGTCGATCGCGCCCCGGTCGGTGAGCTGCACACCGGTCTTCTCCAGCCCGTAGCCCTCCACGTTCGGCTGGAAACCGATGGCCTGCAGCACCTTGTCGGCCTCCAGGACCCGCTGGGCGCCGTCCTTGCCGGTGACCGTGACCTTGACCTTCTCGCCCGAGTCGTCGATCGCGTCCACGCGGGTGGAGGTGAGGACCTCCACGCCGAGCTTGCGGTACCGCTTGGCGAGTTCCTTGGAGACGTCGGCGTCCTCGTTCGGGACCATCCGGTCGAGGAACTCGACGATCGTGACCTTCACCCCGTAGTTGTGCAGCACGTAGGCGAACTCGACGCCGATCGCGCCCGCACCGGCGATGACGATGCTCTCCGGCAGTTCGGAGCTGAGGATCTGCTCCTCGTAGGTGACGACCCGCTCGGACAGCGACGTGCCCGGCAGCAGCTTGGTGTGCGCGCCGGCCGCGATGATGCAGTTGTCGAACGTCACGGTGTCGGTGGAACCGTCCGGCTTGGCGACCTGCAAGGTGTTCGGGTCGGTGAACGTGCCGCGCCCGTCATAGGACGTGATCTTGTTCTTCTTCATCAGGAACTGGACGCCCTTGACGAGCTTGTCCGACACCTGGCGGCTGCGCTGGAACGCGACGCCGTAGTCGAACGACACCCGTCCCTCGACGTTGATCCCGAAGGTCTGCTGCTGGTGGGTGAAGATGTGCGCCAGTTCCGCGTTGCGCAGCAGCGCCTTCGAGGGGATGCAGCCCACGTTGAGGCACACCCCGCCCCAGTACCTCTCCTCGATGATCGCTGTTTTCAGCCCGAGCTGTGCCGACCGGATCGCGGCGACATATCCACCCGGGCCCGCGCCGAGGACCACGACGTCAAAGTGTTCGCTCATATCCATGGACGATATTCGCCGCGGCCGGGTGTTCGCATCCCGATGTGACGCGGTGTGACGGACGCCCCGGCGGGCGGGCGTCGCCTACTGTTAGTGTTTCGGGCGGCCTCCCGGCGGTCACCATTCGCGGGAGGCGTGTTGAGAGCATCGGGGCGGTGCGCCGGCAGGCGCGAGCCCGGACCGCCCAGGCCAGGGAGCCGGGCGGTGCACCCGGACAGCAGCGCGGCGGCGGTGGGACAGCGCGCCGCGGGCCGGTCAGTGGGCCGTCATCGCCCACCCGAATGAATGGAGGAGTCGCGGAGTGAGGATCCCCAAGCGCGTCAACGCCGTCCTGGACTGGATGGAACAGCACTTTGTCGCGCTGGGCGTGGTCGTCACGCTGGTCGTGGTCGCGCTGGTGGCCACGCTCGCGCCCACGGCGGTCGGTTTCCCGGTCGCCGGGTTCATCCTCGGTGTCGCGGTGGGCGGCTTCCTCGTGCACATCCGGATGAGCCGCCGTCTCGCGCGGGCCCGCGCCGACAACGACAACCTGCTGCGCGAGAACGGCGCGCTGCGGCACCGCAACACCGTCCTCGCCAGCGGTGTGATCACCCGGGAGGCGCAGGAGACGCAGGCGCTCGTGGCGATCCCCGAGGACGACCTGCTGGAGGACGATCTGGGCGCCGGCCCGGTCGCCGACCCGCAGCGCACCGTCGCCCTCGACGAACTCCTCGGCGGCGACCCGCAGACCACCGACGAACTGCCGGGCGAGGAGCCCGGCACGCCGTCCGCCGCGGAGTCCGCGCCGGCGCGCCCCGCGCCGCCGGACGGCGACCCGCAGCGCACCACCGTCCTGCCGCGGCCGCCGGACGACCCCGCGGACGACGACCCCGCGGACGATGAGGACACCGTCAAGACGTCCCGCACGGCGAAGTCCAAGGAGCCGGCGAAGAAGACGACGGCGAAGAAGAGGACGCGGAAGACCTGACGCGTCCTTCCCAGGGGCGCCGTGACCTCCCCCGGTGGGGCGGTCACGGCCGCCCCACCGGGGAGGCCGGCCCGCTCCTATCCCTTGATCTGCATCCAGGCCTGGGCCCAGCGGGTGTAGTCGACGCACTTGTTGCCGCGGTCGTCGCCGCAGTTCTTCACCGGCGTCTTCCAGAAGGCGAGGCGCTTGTAGAACACGGGATCGCCCACGTGGTACACCGAGCAGAACCCCCTGTCGGTGTACTGGCACGCCTTCGGGTTGGCGGGGGCCTCACCGAACCACTGCGCGACCTGCGCCTGCACCTTCGGTGTGGTGATCCAGTTCATCCACTTGTACATGCAGGTCGGATGCTGCGCCTTCGAGGAGACCATCCACGTGTCGGACCAGCCCGTCGCGCCCTCGGACGGCAGGGTGGTCGCGACCGGTGCCAGGTCCGCCGTGGCCAGGTTCGCGGTCACCTGCCACGCGGTGCCCGCGTAGTTGTAGCCGCTCTTGAACGACTGGAGTTCGTCCAGGTAGTTCGCCCAGTACTGGTTGACGTTCGGGCGCTGCCGCTTGAGCAGCTCGACCGCGGCGTTGAACTGCTCGTCGTCCAGCTCGTAGACGTCGGTGATCTTGAGGTCGGGACGGTGCGCCTTCAGGTAGAGGGCCGCGTCCGCGATGTAGATGGGGGAGTCGTAGGCGACGACGTGCCCGGCCGCGGGCGAGTTCGTGTCCCACACGACGTTCCACGAGGTCGGCCGCGGCATCTTGTCGGTCCGGTACATCAGCATGTTGGCGCCGTAGCCGTGCGGGACGCCGTACATCTGGCCGCTGACGGAGTTGTAGGGCTGATTTTTCAGATAGCCGGCAATGTCGTCGTAGTTGCCGAGCAGGCCGGTGTTGACCGGCGCGACCAGTCCGCCGTAGATGAGGCGCAGGCTCGCGTCGCCGGACGCCGACACACCGTCGTACTGGCCGGTCTTCATCAACTCGACCATCGAGTCGGATGTGTCCGCCACCTTCGTGTGGACCCTGCAACCGGTCGCCTTGGTGAACGGCGTGACCCAATTCACGTGCTTGTCGTTGGAGCCGTCCTCGGCGTAACCCGTCCAGGCGACGAGGTCGAGCCGCCCTTCGGGGGTGCCGAGCTGCTGCATCATCGGGACGTCGGGCGGCGTGGCGGCGTCCGCGGAGCCGCCGCTGCATCCGCCGGCCAGCGCCGCGGCCGTGGACAGCGCGCCCGCGGCGAGCACGGTCCGCGACCGGCGCGCGCGGACGGCCGACCTGGCGGTTACCGTCGCGTTTCGAGTACGAGCCATCACGCTGAAGCAGCGTAGAGGTATTCGGGACGGTGCGCGTGCACAAAACGTGATGATCCGGAAACTGTCGACACACGGCGGCGGTGGGTTTTAGGCTCTCCAGCGTTCCCCGAGGCCCAAACCGCCCATCAGCCCCAGACGTCACCCCGCCCCTCCGCCGAGTGAAAGTTCAGCCGCAGTGCCAAACCGAGGCCGCACCACCACGGACTCAGCCGCCGGTCACCGGCAGGCTCCCAAGGCCGCGCGATTCCGGTCCATCCGCTTCAAGGTCGTTCTCATGGTCACCGTCTCGGTGGTCTCCCTCGGCGTGCTGTGGGCGTTCGCCGCGAGCATCGCGCTCGGCGAGGGGCTGAACCTCCGCCACGTCAAGACCGTCCAGGAGCACTACGGATACCCGTCCGGCGCGCTCGGCAGCGCACTGCAGGCGGAGCGGCGGCTGTCGATGGTCTACCTCGGGAGCCGCGCGGAGGGGGACCGCGCCTCGATGGAGTCCGGCCGGCTGGTCACCGACCGGCAGGCCGCCCTGTTCCGCCGGCTCGCGAAGGACGCGGGCGCACGCGAGGCCGCGCCCGAGACCACCCGCAAACTCGCCGCCAAGATCCTCACCGGGCTGGACGGGCTGGACGCCAGGCGCCGCGCCATCGACACCGGCGCCCTCGACCGCGGCCGCGCGTTCGCCGACTACACGACCCTGCTCGGGGACGTCGGGGTGCTGCAGGGCTCCCTCGCCACGCTGGACAACTCCGAGGTCGCCAAGGACGCCCGCAACGAGGCGTCGCTGCACCGCGCCCGCGAGGTCCTCGCGCAGGAGGACGCGCTGCTCGCCGGCGCGCTCGCCGCGGGCGCGATGACGCCCGCCGAGCACGCCCAGTTCGTCAAGCTCGTCGGGACGCAGCGCACCCTCTACGAGTACGCGGCGTCCGAGCTGCGCTCCGCCGACGAGTCCTACTACCAGCGCCTTGTCGGAATGCCGGAGTACAGCCGGTTCCGGACGCTGGAGGACCGGTTCGTGGTGTCCACCCGGTTCACCAAGCACGCCGGCGGCTCCGGGGTGCTGTGGAAGACCACCGCCGACTCCAACCTGACCCGGCTGCGCGGGCTCGAACTGCACGTGTCCGAGGGCGCGGAGAAGCGCGCCGAGCCGATCGCCGACGGCATCATCACCCGCGTCGTCCTCGCGGGCGCGCTCGGCCTGGTCGCCGTCGCCGCGTCCCTCGTCCTCGCGATCTGGGTCGCCCGGTCCGTCATCCGCGAGCTGGCCCGGCTGCGCCGCGAGGCGATCGACCTGGCCGACGTCCGGCTGCCCGGCGTGATCCGCCGGCTGCGCCACGGCGAGGAGGTGGACGTGGCCGCCGAGGCGCCGCCGCTCGCCTTCGGCACCCGCGAGATCCACCAGGTCGGCGAGGCGTTCAACGCCGCCCGGCGCACCGCGATCCAGGGCGCGGTCGAGGAGGCGACGCTCCGCCGCAACGTCAGCGACGTGTTCGTCAACCTCGCGCGCCGCAGCCAGACGCTGCTGCACCGCCAGCTCAAGCTGCTGGACGCGATGGAACGGCGCATCGAGACCCCCGACGACCTGGAGGACCTGTTCCGCGTCGACCACCTCGCCACCCGGATGCGCCGGCACGCCGAGGGCCTGATCATCCTGTCCGGGCAGGCGCCCGGCCGCGGCTGGCGCAGCCCCGTCGCCATCGTGGACATCGCCCGCGCCGCCGCGTCCGAGGTCGAGGACTACACCCGGGTCAACGTCGCCCCGATGACCCGTGCCGCGGTCGTCGGGCCCGCCGTCGCCGACGTCATCCACCTGCTCGCCGAACTGGTCGAGAACGCCACCGCGTTCTCGCCGCCGCACACCACCGTCCAGGTGCACGGGCAGGCCGTCGCGCACGGCTTCACGCTGGAGGTCGAGGACCGCGGGCTCAGCATGGAGGAGCCGAACCTCGCCGCCGCCAACGAGCGGCTCGCCTCCGCCGGCGAGTTCGACCTGTCCGACAGCGCCCAGCTCGGCCTGTTCGTCGTCGCCCGCCTCGCCCGCCGGCACGGGATCAAGGTGACGCTGCGCACGTCCCCGTACGGGGGCATGACCGCGATCGTCCTGCTGCCGGAGAGCCTCGTCGTCCCGGACGAGAGCGCCCCCGCGGGCGGCCCGCCCGCCCTCACCACGCGGCGCGCCGAGGACGCCCTCGTCCCGGCCGGTTCCGTGGTGCGGCTTCCGACGGGACGGCATGCCGCGGCGTCGTCCGCGCCGGAGGAACCGCTCGTACGGCCCGCGCCGGTCCCGATGCCCGTGACCGAGGAGCCGGACGTGGGGACCGGGCCCGTCCCGGTGTTCGAGGAGCCCCTGCAGGGGCCGGCGCCCACGCCGCGGTCCGCGCCGTCGCCCTGGGACGACGCACCGGCGGAACCCGCGCCGCCGTCGCCCGTCCAGCCGCAATCGGCCGCCCGGCCGGAGCCGCCCGCCCGGCGGGAGCCGCCCCCCAAACCGGGCATCCCGCGGTCGCCGCGGGAGGTCCGGCGGCGGCCCGCCGGCGCGTCCGGGTCGGCCGGGCGGCCGGCGCTGCCGAAACGCGTCCGGCAGGAGAACATGGTGTCCCAACTGCGCGAAGACCCCGCCGCCGAGCCCAGGTCCGCCCCCGAACCGCGTCCCGGCCGGTCGCCCGAGGAGTTGCGGTCGATGATGTCGTCCATCCAGCAGGGCACCCGGCGCGGGCGCGCCGATGCCCTCGACAACGAGGAATCGTGACGGACCATGACCGGTTCCGGCAGCGAATGGCTCGATGACGAGGCGGGCCCGATCGTCCGGTCCTACGCGCTCACCCGCGGGCGCGCCCGGCCCGCGACCGGCGAGCCCTTCGACATGATCACGATCGTGACGACGGCGGCGCGGCCCCGGGCGGGCACGCCCGGCATCGGCCCCGAGCATCTCGACATCCTGGAGATGTGCGGGCAGCCGCAGCCGGTGGCCGAGATCTCGGCACGGATGAAACTTCCCCTGGTCGTCGTGCGCGTCCTGCTCGGCGACCTGCTGCACCACCGGCTCATCACCGCCGCCCGCCCCCAACAGGAGAGCCCGCTCTCCAAGGAACGTCTGCTGAGAGAAGTGCTCCATGGTCTCCAAGCCCTCTGAGAACGCGGTCGCCGAGGGGAACGGGGGACACGCCCCGGCGACCCCGGTCGCGGTGAAGATCCTCATCGCCGGGGGATTCGGGGTCGGCAAGACGACGCTGGTCGGCGCCGTCAGCGAGATCCGGCCCCTGCAGACCGAGGAACTGCTCACCGACCAGAGCCTCGGCGTCGACGACACCGAGGGCGTCGAGCAGAAGACCACCACCACGGTCGCGATGGACTTCGGCCGCATCACGATCCGCGACGGCCTCGTCCTGTACCTGTTCGGCACGCCCGGCCAGGACCGCTTCTGGTTCATGTGGGACGAGCTGTCGTTCGGCGCGCTCGGCGCCGTCGTCCTCGCCGACACGCGCCGGCTCGCCGACTGCTTCCCCGCCGTCGACTACTTCGAGAACCGCGGGCTGCCGTTCGTCATCGCCGTCAACTGCTTCGACGACGGCTACGACTACACCCCCGAGGAGATCCGGGAGGCGCTCGACCTCGGCGACCACACCCCCGTGGTGCTCTGCGACGTCCGGGAACGCGCGTCCGGGAAGGAGGTCCTGACGACCTTGGTGAAGCACCTGCTGACCGTCCATCAGGCGCAGAACCCGGCCGGCGTCTCCCTCGCATGACCACCGTCGCGGACCTGCAGTGACACTCCCTGTGCCAACCTCAGGCGGCGACGGGTTCGTTGAGGGCTACTGCGGCGCCGTGTTTGGCGGGGCCCTAGGGGGCGCCGTCGTGCCGGCAGCGCCAGATGACACGGATCCAGGCGCGGGCCAGGACGCGGATGGCGTGCGGGTGGTCCTTGCCTGCCTTGCGGGCGTTGTTGCAGATCTGGGCGGCCCAGGGGCCGGCGTGCCAGCTGTTGTCGGCGAAGATGGCCTTGGCGCCCGGCCAGTGCGCACCCGGCAGCGCGGCGAGCTGGTTGACGGCCGCGACCCGCAACACGACCAGGTCGTCGCGGGTGCGCACCACAGTCCGCAGGGCCTTGGTCTGGCCCGAGGACGGGGTGGCGGTCCGTAGCCGGTGTTGCCGCAGCCGCAGGTACTCGGCGATCACCGCGGCGTCGGCCGCGTCGGACTTGGCGCCCGCCGGCACTTCACCTTCCCGCCAGGTCTTGATCGCGTTCGGGGAGGCCGGCACCACCGGATGCCCGGCCTCCGGCAACAGGTCCACCAGCCGCCCGCTGGGCCGTTCGATCCCGATCGGGATGTCTCCCGCCTCACCCAGCCCGGCCGGCCGGCGGATCAACCCGGCGATCCCGTCGGCCGGGTGCTTGACGGTGAAGCTCGCCACGATCCTCCCGGCGGCGTCCACCACACACACGGCATGGACGGCGGCGGCCCAGCCGATCCCGACGAACAGGTGCGCGGGGGCAGCGCAAGCGACAACACGACTCCTCACAGCGGCAGCGACGACCCGGCGGCGACGAGGCCAGTTCCCGGGTGGGCATTAACCGGCGCTCTGCGGCGCATCTCCCTGTTGCCGGTCCGTGGCCTCGGAAGAGCCGGGGGCGGACCACCCGTGGGCTCGACCAGGAGTGGCGCCTGGACGACGAAGACGTGCTGCGGCGCGGCACGACCCGCGCCGGTGGCGCACGCCGCGCCTGGCCGGGACCCGGTTGCAGGCCCGGCACGCCGGCGGCAGCCAGGCCACCCTTGGCGCCGACCGCCGCGGCCGCTACCCCTCCCGATCAAGGACCTGCCCGCGCTGGCCGCCGAGCACGAGCGCGACGAAATCCCCAGTCACCCCTGTCTGCTTCGCTGGACTTGTCACCGAGCCCGGCGGCGCACATCGCGTCCGGGGCGGTATCTGGCCGCGACATCACCGCGCCCTTGCCAGGCGACACACCGTGCAATGTGGCCCGGGACGTCGCTCCAAGGTGTAGCCCGGAATGGCGGCCGCACCGACGGCCGGAGATGTGAAACCCCCGTGCTTTGCTGGCCGGCAACAACGCGCTTTGCCGAGTCGCTGCGCACCGCGCTCTGCCGCCCGTCGGGGTCGTGGTGCCGAGCGATTCATGAATCCGGGTTGTCTATCAGCGAGGTCGACCGGTCATAGGGCTCATCCGTCAGTCGGCCAGAGACGCAGCAGCCACAGCTCTCGTCCGGTCAGCATGGCGACTTCGTTCTGGAAGACCGGGTCGTCGAAGTCGCTGGATCGTGTCAGCGCGTCGTCGTACAGCTTCCGGGTGTCGGTGTGAAAGGCGTTGACCCGTACCTGGTAGCGACCGGGGCCAGGCAGTTCGAACGCACAGGGGGCGGCGCTTTCAAAGTCCGATACGGTGATCTGTCCGGCTGGCACCTGCAGCGTCCAGGTGACCGCGTCGGTATCGAGACGAGGATCACCGGTGAGTGGTTCGGCTGTCCATGACTCGGCGCGCAGGTGGATCCTCAGATCGCTCCCGCTGGGGAAGATCGCCAGCGTTGTTCCCTCGCAGGCGCTGGAGGACCGCGGTTCGGCCGTCAGGTTTCGGTCTGCTAGTGAATCAGCACCGGTGATCGTCACCTGGGAGTACCAAGGCTGTACCAGCCAGTCATGGGAAGCGAGCAACGACGCCATGAACTCCTCCTTCGAAGACGACCGAAGACCAGCCGGAGCGGGGTACCGAGCACCGCCCCGGCTGGTCTGGCATCAGCGCGATCGGCCTACTCTATTCGACCTTGATGTAGTACGCCTCCTTCTCGGCTATACGGTCCCAGTCATACCAGGCTGCGAGCACGTTGCCGGCCGCTCCATTCTCTCGCCAGTACACAGGCCTGGCAGAAAACATGTTCTTGTATTTTGCGCCGTCGGTCTTCCACCGCGCGGCCCCCTCATATGTTGAGGCGAACGGATACTCGTCGCACTCGTTGACCGGACGCCCCTGCGGGTATTCCGGCGGATACTCGATGGCACTGTTCCAGCCAGGGAAATAGGGGTTGCACCCCCATGCTTTGGCGTAATATCTGTTGGAGTTGCTCCGCGATTCATTCTCCTTGGAATAACTGGGGACTAGTCGATGCAGTGGGTTGCCGATGCTCTTCCCGGGGAGCTGCTTATCGGTAAACGGCGGTTTGGTGTCCTGGGGCCGGTTCAAGGCAGTCCACAGATGCTCTGCGACCGCTTTGTAACCGGTGTTGCCGGCGCGGCTGAACCGCAGGAACGGCTCGACCACGGTGAAGATCGATCCGCGTTTCGCCTTCTGGTTGTACCACATCGAGTCGAAGCGGATGCTGGTGCCCACCTGTTCCCCCGTCGACGGTGGGTAGCCAGGCGTCTCTCCTATGGAGACCGGCGCGATATCGGCGTGACGAAACTGTTCGCCATTGGCCGGAATCGGTTCCAGGCCGGGCGATATCAGTTCGACATATGTGTCCTTTTGGTTCTGCCACTGGTCGAGTGTGCGCTTGGCGCCATTGGCGCCATTGGAGTGGCAGTTGCGTGGAGCGTCCTGGGTGATGCAGCGGATCCCCATGTCCATCGTGGACTGAGGATTTTGGTAGACCCCGGATCGGAGTCTGATCTCGTCGACCCAGATAGCGAAGTTGATATACCGGTCGGTCTTAGAAGGCTTATCGCCCACCTGGGTGTGTGCCCCATAGCCGATGACGGTGTAGACGGCTTCGAACAAGCCATCGATGCGGCAGTTATTCTGGTTCTGCGGGTCACAGACCTTGGCCCGGTGACCTATAGCTAGTCGCCCGCACCAGGCGAAGTGGTTCTTGACCCAGCCACCGGGCTTTCCGGATTCGGCCGTGTTGGCCCGACATTCCTGCGGACTAATGTAGTCGTAGTCGGCGGCTCTCCGCGGTGAACGCGGTGAGGCATACTTGTCAGCGTCGGCGGTGTAGGTGGTACCCCTGCGGTGGGCTTCCTGTTCCACTTGCTTGGGTGTCAGTGGCTTGTCGGGGAGTTTTCGGCCGGTTCCGTCATCGTGTAGCCAGTGCATGGTCGCCTCTGACACCTTGATCCCGCCCTTGAAGGGCCGTGGGGTGGGCGAGGCGACTGCGGTGGGAACGAGACCGAACATGAGAGCTAACGCCGTGAGGACGGCTGTCGCGGATCCGCGCATGAGTCACTTTCCGCAGTAGGCGTAGAAGAAGTCTGCTCGGTTGTCCGCGAGGGTTCCGACGAACTGAGAATGGGAGTGCGGCAACTCGCGCCACAGCGTCTCGAACGGATCTACGCTCTTGTCGTAGACCTCAACGGTGTTCTTGGAGTTGTTGTGCCAGGACGTGGTGAGGTTTCCGAACCCGTAATCGGTGAGGGACTGGTTGCTTCCGCAGTCTTTGAATTGGAGCCTGCGGCCACCCCAATCTTTGTACTGGTAGAAGCAGTACCAACCGCTCGGGCAGTTGGCCGTGCCGGCCGCCTGCTTTTTCGCGATGATCAGCTTGACGTCCCCGCCTTTGTAGCTCACTTCACTGGGGCCAGTCTGAATACCCCCGTAGCTGCGGATCTGGTCGTCGACCTGCTGTTGAACGAGCAGGTCCGGCGAAGGGGCTGCGACGGCCCAGGGTGTGATAGCCAGGCTGGTTGTCAGCGAACCGATGGTCACACTCGTCATGGCGAGGACATGGAGTTTCGTTTTGCGCATATACATTTCCCGTCGTCGCGCACTTTCCCTTGCTCCTGCGTCGAAAAGGTAACCCAATTGGATTTTAATGATCAAGGTAAAATGCAGTAAATAATATTTTACTCGCGACTTTTATCGGGATTGACAAAAACTTGTCGATCGATCGGGTGAACCCATGGCCGACTTGAGGCGTCCATGTGTTGCAGGTTTGGCACGGCGCGCAATGGATTGGTCACATTTAGTTGCCATATTGGGCTGGCGGCGTAGATCGGCACGTGTGTCACTGCCACTGAAAAGGGGGCACACGTCATGTCCATGACTGACCGTGTCGACGGCACAACCTCAACTAACGTAAGTGATCTTCCGGCTACCGTGGCGAGGGTGAGTGAGCCCGAGCAGCAGAGCACACGGCGCCCGATCCGGCAGTTGGTGGATGACCGGCTGCTGGACGAGCTTTTGGCCTGGCCCCCGCGACCAAGACGGCGGGCTGCGGCTGACCGGTGCGGGCTCCACGCTCGGTGAGCTGGTCAAGGCCGTGCTGGAACGCGCGTTGGAGACCGAGGGGACCGCACTGCCCTGGCACAGTTCGCCGAGTTGGCCGGGGCCGACATCGATCTGAGCATCCTCCCGGACATCTTCTCCACCCCAGCACGATCGCGGCCGGGGGCTGGCTGCTGATCCGTGCCCGCCGTCCGCCCGGCCGCCCCTCGCTCGGGTCCAGCACGCGGGCCATCGTGTGCTGCGCGGTCGTGATCGGCGGGCACGTGGCCACCGACGCCCTGACCGGCGTGCTGTCGGCGCTGCCCGGCCCGGACGGCACCGGCGACCAGGCCGCCGCAATGCGGATCGGCTCGGACCTGGAGTTCGCTGCGGGCGCGCTCGCCGCCGGTGTCCGCGAAGAGGTCCCCCTGCTCGCGCTCGTCGCCGCGGTGATGACGGCGGCGCGGCGCCCGAACTGGCAGATGCTCGCCGCGGTGTGCGTGATCCGAGTGATCCCGCACTTGTACTTCGGGCTCCCCGCCATCGTGGTGATCGTGTTCGCCGTCTTCTCCCTGCGTGTGTGGCAGAGCAGCCGCCGGATCGGGCCGATCATCGCGGGCCGCACCATCTACAACGCGGTGACGGTGTTCGGCGGAATGCCCGGCCACTACGCCCTGACCATGATCTCGGCAGGCGGGGTGGTCACCGCCTGCCTGCTGCGCCAGACGCTCAAGGCCGCACGAACGTCCGCCGAACCCAGTGAGTCCAGCCCTGTGCGGACGCTCGCCCGAGGACCAACAGCACCGATTTGCTGGTCCGCCCGTTCGGTCCCCTGGACGCCCTGTACTGCGGGCTGCGCCGCAGCCCCCCCAGATCTTGGCGGCCCACGTGCGCGACCCGGAGGAGCACATCCGGGTCACCTACCGCGACAGGGCCCCGCCGATCTGATCTGGGACCCCGACGCGCAGGAGTACCGCTGGGCTACCGGCGCGGACTCGACCAGACGCGCCGGCGCCCGCGACGACATCGACACGGACGGGACGTCCGGCCTCGACCAGATCCAGCACCTTGCGACGGAACTCCGGAGGGTAGCCCTTGCGCGGCATGCTGGCCTCTCTCGTGGGGGCGATGGCACAGCAGTCAAGCAAAGTGACATCACGGAAGGCGGGGCACATCACCGTCACCCCGGCTCCCGCCGAGTCCCAACAGTGAGCACCGCACCGATGCCCACCAGGAAGAGGGTGCCCTAATGACCGTGTCCCCACTACAGCACCAAAAAGAAGGGAATTGTCACAGGGCGGCCGAGTTCCGATGAGGGCATGGAACGATCCCAGCCGGGTGGCCTAATCTCCGACGCATGCCGGAAAGCGTGCAGGTGGAACCGCTGGCGCAGGGACCGTTCGACAGCGTCGCCGTCACCGCCGAAGGAGCGCTGCTGGCGTTCTCCTCCCAGGCGTCCCGGGCGAGAACACCGGCCGGCTCTGGGATCTGACGGCCCGCGCGGCGGTGGGCGCGCCGATCCCCGACTTTCCCACCGACCGCGCCGAGTGGGCGTTCGGCGTCCTCGCCGGTTCGCCGACCGTCGTCTGGGACCACCGCGACCGTATCCACGTCCACGACCTGGGGAGCGGGGATGAGTTGACGCTGGACGGCCGGCCCGACCTGCTCGGCCTGGCCGTCCACCGCGGCCGCGGCGCCGTCGTCGCCGTCTTCGGCCCCGCGTACGACGCCGAGGTGATCGTGTGGGACGCCCGCACCGGCGACCGCCTGGCCGAGTTCACCCTCTGGCTCGGCCACGGCTCGGCCATCGACCGCTGGATCCTGCACGCCACCCCCGCCACGGGTCCCCTCATCGGCCTGCCCGGCGACTCCGCGGTCAGCATCCTGGACGTGGAGCGCGGCGAGGAGATCGCCACCCTGCCCGCCGCCTACGCGGTGCTGGCCCCGTCACCGGACGGCCTGGTCCTCGTCCAGCCGGCCCCGTCCGGCCTGTGCGTCCGCGGCCTGGACGGCGCCCCTCTCGCGACCCTGGAGGCCCCGGCCCCCTGCGACCACGTCGCGGCGGCCACGGCGGACGGCCGCCTCCTCGTCGCCGCCGCCCTCCAGAACGAGCCCGGTGTGCTCCTCGCCTGGGACGCCGCCGCCTCCCGCCCGCACTGCCGCGTCAAGGTCCCGGCCCCGGTCAACGACCTCGCCCTGGCCTCGGACGGCACCCTCCTGGCGGCCACCGAGGACGGCCTCTACACGACCCGCTTGTGAGCCCGGACGCGAAAAGCCCGTCCGGATCGATCCGGACGGGCTTCGACCTGTCGGCCGGAGGGCCGGTCAGCGCACGGCGAGATCGTCCTTGGCCTCGGACTCCGCGGGGTGCTCGGAGTCGGCGTCCATCGGCCGCGGCTCCGGCCAGGAGACGATCTTGGTGCGACGGGGGTTCGCCAGGGCATCGTTCATTGTTACTGCTGTCCTCCCAGTTCGAGCCGGGGCCCAGTTGGGCGATTTTCTCGGCGACGGGCCCACTTCCGCAAAATGGTCTAGACCGCGTCCCTCCCCCGTAGAGCGCGCGGCACAACCCTTAACACCGCCAATCGATCAACCATTCCCGCCCGGGAAACCCACTGGCCCCCGATCCCGCCCGCCTGGCACCCTTCTTCCCCATGGACGTAGCCGAGCTGACCCGCCTCCAGAACGGGGGCACCCGCCTGAAGTTCCTGTTCTTCTGGGGCCACCGGACCCCAGGTCCCGGCTACCTCAGCCAGTGGTGGCCGTCCCCCTTCACCCTCGACGGCACCGCCTACGCGACCGCCGAGCACTACATGATGGCCGAGAAAGCCCGCCTCTTCGGCGACGAGGAAACGGCCGCCGCCATCATCGCCGCGTCCCATCCCAACCGCGCGAAAGACCTGGGCCGCCGAGTCCGGAACTTCGACGAGCGAACATGGCGGGCCAATCGTGTGGCGATAGTCACAAGAGGCAATGAGGCGAAGTTCGGCCAAAACAAAGACCTCCGCGACTACCTCCTCGGCACCCGCGGCCGGGTCCTGGTGGAGGCAAGCCCCGTGGACCGCGTCTGGGGCATGGGTCTGGCCGCCGACGACCCCCGAGCCGAAGACGTCACCGCCTGGCAGGGCCAGAACCTCCTGGGCTTCGCCCTAATGACCACCCGCACCGCCCTAACCCCCCTGACCCCCTCTTCTGCTTCGCCCGCCAGAGGCAGGATGCGCCGGGAGGACGGAGCGCTCAGGGGGTGGGGGAGCAGGGGCGGGTGGGGATGGCGTCCAGGTGGCGGACGATGAGTTCGGTGGTCTCTTGGAGGTCGACGTGCGGGCGCCGGAGATAGCGGCCCGGCCCCTCCCGCCAGCAGAAGTGCTGCGGGTACACCCACACGTTGAGACCGGGCAGCACCACGACCGACATGCCGCGCTCGTCGCTGGTGCGCATGCCGGGGAAGCCCCGCCGCGTGACGGCGGACAGGAGGCATTGCGCCGCCGTACCGGGGTGGACCTTGAGCGTCCGGCCCGGCCAGTCGTCGGGGAGCGGGAGCGCGAACCAGACCGCCTTGCCCGGCAGCGGCGTCTCCGTGACCCGGGACCGTGTTAAGGCACAGCCCCACGCGGCGGTGAACTCGCCGAGCAGGCCGAGACCCTTGCCGTGCTCGTCCAGCAGCCCCGCGCCGGACCTGTGCGGGAGATCGGTTCGTGCACCGTCGAACACCGAGACGATGAGCTGCGGCGCCGGCACGGTGCGCGCCCAGATCCACAGCTCCGGCGCGACGGGTGGACGGCCGTCCGGCGTGCGGCCGTGGCGCAGCGCGTTGGTCGCGGTCTCCGACACGGCGAGCTTCCCGTCCTCGATCACGTCCCGGTCCACCCCGAGCCCCGCCATGGCCTCATGGAGAAGCCGCCGCGCCGCCCCCGGCCCCGTCTCCCCCCGTGGCAACTGCCATATCCCCACCCCACCGGCCACCAGCACCCGCGCACCCCTGCTCTCCATCGAGCCTCCCCGCTCAATGATCACGATGTGTGTGCATCGAGTCACACGTTGTATGGACGGCTCGATACTGGCTCATGCAACGCTACGATGCAATCCCGTTTGAAAAACTCATATGAAGTGACCGAATTGGACTGTGTGTGCTGATTTCGATACGCAAGGTGAGGTTGGGAGGGCAGAATGGCGACCGACGAGCGAGGAGGAGCCACCATGCCACGCCCTGAGAGCCCGACCGTCCGCCGGATCATGCTCGGTATCCGGCTCCGCGCCCTGCGGACCCGAGCCGGCGTCACGGCGGACGACGCGGCACGCCACATCGCCCGCACGGACTCGACCATCAGCCGAATGGAGACCGGGCAGAGCTCCGTGCCCGCCCGCGTCCTCGAACGGCTCCTGGAGCTGTACGGCGCGACGCCGGACGAGACGGCGCAACTGACCGAACTGGCCAAGGCCGCACGACAACGCGGCTGGTGGCAGCGCTACGGCGAGGTCCTGCACCCCGGCTTCGAGCTCTACCTCGGCCTTGAGGCTGAGGCCACGGAGATGCACGCCTACGTCAGTGAGTGGGTACCCGGCCTTCTTCAAACTGCGGAGTACGCTCGCGCGGTCTTGTCCGTCGAGCCTCGTCCGCCTTCGGACGAGGAGATCCAGGCCCGCGTGGAAGCTCGTCTCGCCCGTCAGACAATTCTGAGCGGAGACGCTCCCCTCCAGTACTGGGTCGTGCTTGACGAGGCCGTCCTACGTCGGGCCGTAGGCGGCTCCGAGGTTATGGCCGAGCAGCTGAGCGTCCTTGCAACCCGAGCCCGTCAACGCAACATCAAGTTGCAGGTCCTGCCCTTCTCGATCGGCGCCCATCCCGGGACGTGCGGCTCGTTCACCTTGCTCACTCTGGATCTGGGGGAGGCCGCAGTGTCGGAGTACGTCTACGTCGAGAATCGGGCGGGGATGCTGCTCATGGACAAGGTGCCCGAGGTTGAGACTCATAGGCTGGCATTTGACTCCTTGCGAGCTCAGGCGTTGAGTCCCCGCGACTCGATTGCCATGATTGAAAAGGTTGCTGCGGAGCTGGAATGAGTAGAAAGGCTGAGCTGATGGAAGACAGTGGTCTATCTCGCGCCATCTGGCGGAAGAGTTCCCACAGCGGCAGCACGGGTGGTGACTGTGTAGAGGTCGCCGAGCTCGGTGACCACAGGGCTGTGCGTGACTCTAAGAACCCGGAGGGTGGCTACTTGGGGTTGGAACGGGATGTGTGGGCCTCATTGGTGTCGCAGATCAAGCGAGGCACGTACGACCTTTGAGCCCGAGCCGGTGATTGCCGGTCCGCCGCGCGCCGCACCTCGCATCGAGGTGCGGCGCGCGGCGTTATGCGACCCTGCTTGAAGGACGGTGCAAGCGGAAGAGGTGAGGAGTAGGTCTATGCCCTTGATCGAGCCCAGACGCGAAACCGATCGCCCACATGCAGAGTCGCGGGTGAAGCTGGATGGCACGACTCGCGTCACGTGGCGCAAGAGCTCCCACAGCGGCAGCTCGGGTGGCGAATGTGTAGAGGTGGCGTTGCTCGGGAGTGTGAGTGCCGTGCGGGACTCCAAGGCTCCGGAGGGCGGCGTCCTGACCCTGGAGCTGGACGTGTGGTCCGCCTTGGTTGCGCAGATCAAGCGGGGTGTGTTCGACCTCTGACCCAGACCGGTGCCCGCCGGGCCGCAGCACGCCGCACCTTGGAGCGAGGTGCGGCGTGCGGTGTTTATGCGGGCCTGGGGAGTAGGGCTAGGGCGTTGGGCTGGGCAGGACGGGCGGTGCGGAGGTGCTGGATTCGGGGGAGGTGGGGGTGGGGCCTACGAACAGGAGGACCTGGTTCTTGGCCCACGGCACCGCGTCGTGGACGTACCACGTGTCCGGGATCTGGTCGGGGCGCCGGATCTTGCTCTGGTTCCCGTCCTCGAAGCGGTACTCCGGCACTGTCACGTTGCGCTGCTTCAGTGCGGCGAGCACCTCGCCGACGCGGTGCTTGCGGAACGTCATGCCGTGCATGACCTCGCCCGGCGCGGTCGCCGACGCGGTGCTGGAGTACTGCTCGCCCGGACGGGCCGCGCGCCCGAAGGTGATGTCGGCGGTGCCCTTGTAGCCGGTCCGGATCCGGACGCCGACCGGGCAGAGGGCGCCGCCGCCGCCGGTCTCGCACTCGCCCTTGGCGGTGATGGTCGTGATGTCGTCTTCCGTCGTGCCCTCGCTCGTGCTGGTCGCCACCACCGTGCCGACGATGGACGGTGAGGCGGGCACCAGCGACAGGTTGACCTTGAGGCCGTGGGCGGCGAACTCGGCGCGGTATCGCTCCGGGTCGGCCAGGGGGTCGCGGACCCGCACGTCGATGTAGTCGCCCTTGGGCGTGAAGCTCAGCGCCGCGGCGAGCGCGACGTGGGGGTTCGGCCTGGTCTGGACGGGGTTCGGCGTCCTCCCGTCGTCCCGCGCGAGCGCGGTCACCGCCACGGCGGCGCCGGCCAGGCCCGCGGTGGCCAGGGGAAGGCCGATGCCCATGAGCAGGCGCCGCCTGTGCCGCGGGGCGGGGGCCGGGGCGGTGGCGGTGGTGGCGGTGATGCGGTCGGCCAGGGCGGCGGCGGCCTCGTCCGGCAGGAGTTCCCCGGCCCGGACGTCGGTGACCGGGGCGAGCCCGGCGATCAGCGTGTCGATGTCACGGTTCATGCGTGCTCTCCGTGGGGGATCGGCGTGGCGGTGCGGGACGGGGCGGGGACGTCCGCGCGTTCCAGCGCGCGGGCGAACCGGCGGCGGGCGCGGTGCAGGCGGATCCGCACCGCGTTGCGGGAGCAGCCGAGGACGGTGGCGATCTCGCCGTGGTCCAGGCCCTCCCAGCCGACGAGGGACAGCAGTTCGCGGTCGCCCTCCGGGAGGCCCCGGAACGCGGCGGCGACGCCCGCGAGGTCGCCCCCGGCCATGTCGTGGGCGGCCGGGACGTCGCGGAGCCGGGAGCCGAGGTCGGCGGCCAGCGCGGACCGGCGGCGTTCGCCGCGGTGGTGGTTGGCCAGCACCCGGCGGGCCACCCCGTACAGCCACAGCCGCGCCTGCGCGCCCGGCGGGATGTCGTCGAGCCGCCGCCAGGCCGTCAGGAACGTCTCGGCGAGGACGTCGGCGGCGTCCTGCGGGTCGCTGGTCCGGCGCAGCGCGTACCCGAGTATCCGGGCGCGGTTGGCCGCGTAGACCTCCTCGAAACGGCGGCGCCGGTCACCCGGCGGATGGGGGTCGTCTGAAAGGGATGGCAAGCCCTCTCCTCTCGTCGCACGCCATGGGGGCGCGGCGATTGATCTGACACCGGCCACATGTCCGCACCTCGCCCAGCATTTCGTCCCGGCGCTCGCGGTGACGGATCGTTCTCCGGGTTCTTTTGTCCGGTTCGGGGTAAAGCGAGGTCATGACCGAGTCGCGCGAACCGGCGGAGGTCGACGAGCCGCTGGAGCAGAACCTTCTGCTCGCCCGGCGGGTGGTCGAGGCCGCGCAACAGGAGATGCTGGAGAAGGCCCGGCAGCGCGTTCCCGCGCTGCGGCTGGGCGCCGTCGCCGGGGCCTTCGGGGTCCTCGCGACGGCCGCCACGTACCGGATGAACGTGCTGCTGCTGGAGAAGAAGCTCCCGCCCGAACTGGCGTCCTTCGTGGCGGCGGCCGTGTACGGCGGCGGGGCGGGCGCGGCGGCGGTGGCGGCGTCCCGCAGGTGGAAGGGGCTGCCCGCGCCGCTGCCGACCGAGACGGCCCGCCAGGTCGTGGAGATCCTGACCGACTCCGGCTGATCGGTGATCAGGGGTGCGCATCGGTGAGCTGAGCGATGTGCGGGCGGCGCGGCCCGGGGCGATCGCCGAGGCGGCGGACGCACGGCGGCGCCGGGAAACGCCGCCCGGCGCGGCCGGCAGAGTGCTGATCATCGAGGCGGACCATCCGGCGCGGGGCGCGCTCGGGGCGGGCGGCGACCCGGTGGCGATGGCCCGCCGGGAGGACCTGCTCGAACGGCTCTGCGTCGCGCTCGGCCGGCCCGGCGTGGACGGTGTCCTCGCCACCCCGGACGTCCTCGAAGACCTGATGCTGCTCGGCGTGCTGGACGACCGGCTCGCGATCGGGTCGATGAACCGGGGCGGCCTCGCCGGGACGGTCTTCGAGATCGACGACCGGTTCACCGCCTACGACGCGGACGCGATCGCGGCGGCGCGGCTGGACGGCGGCAAGATGCTGCTGCGCATCGATGACGAGGACCCGGCGACCGCGAACACGCTGGAGGGGTGCGCGCACGCGGTGTCGGGGCTCGCCCGGCACGGGCTGATGGCGCTGGTGGAGCCGTTCGTCGCGCACCGGATCGAGGGGCACGTCCGGAACCTGCTGACGGCGGAGGCGATGATCCGGGCGGTGTCGGTCGCGTCCGGGCTCGGCGTCACGTCGGCGTACACGTGGCTGAAGCTCCCGGTCGTGCCGGAGATGGAGCGGGTGACGGCGGCGACGACGCTGCCCGTGCTGCTGCTCGGCGGCGAGGTCGCGGGCGACGTCGGCGCGGTGCTGGACGGCTGGCGGCGCGCGATGCGGCTGCCGGGTGTGCGGGGTCTCGTCGCGGGCCGGTCGCTGCTGTATCCGCCGGACGGCGACGTCCGGGGCGCCGTGGACGCGGCCGCCGGGATCCTCTAGCCGGAGACGCTGACTCGGCCCGGCGATTCCGGGGTAGGGGCCGGATCATGGACATGCCCATATATGCCGAGATCACCCTGGTCGTGAACGGGACGGGGCATCGGCTCAGCGTCGACACCCGCGCGTCCTTGCTGGACGTCCTGCGCGAGGATCTCGGGCTGACGGGGTCGAAGAAGGGCTGCGACCACGGCCAGTGCGGTGCCTGCACGGTGTTGCTGGACGGGCGCCGTGCGAACGGGTGCCTGGCACTGGCCGTCGCTCACGACGGTGCCGAGGTCGTCACGGTGGAGGGGCTGGCAAAGGACGGACGGCTGAGCCCCCTGCAAGAGGCGTTCATCGAGCACGACGCCTTCCAGTGCGGCTACTGCACGCCAGGACAGCTCTGCTCCGCGACAGGGATGCTGGACGAAGCCGAACAGGGCTGGCCCAGTGCCGTGACCGGTGACCTCGGCGCCGACACCGTGCTGGACGACGAAGAGATACGTGAGCGCATGAGCGGCAACCTGTGCCGGTGCGGCGCGTACGCCGGGATCGTGGCCGCCGTCCGGCAGGCCGCCCAGCGCAGGGAGGCGGCGGGCACGTGAGACCCTTCGCATACGAGCGCGCCACCAGCGTTCAGGACGCCCTAGAGCGGCACAGCGACGGGGCCGTCTACCTCGGCGGCGGAACCAACCTCGTGGATCTGATGCGTCTCGGTGTTGAGGAGCCGGCCAGGCTCGTTGACGTCGCGCACCTTCCGCACGACCAGATCGAGCTTCGCCCCGATGGAAGCCTCGTCATCGGTGCGGCCGTGAGCAACAGCGCGCTCGCCGCGGACCGGACGGTGCGCGAAGGCCATCCCATGCTGGCGCAGGCCGTCCTCGCGGGTGCATCGGGTCAGGTCCGCAACCTCGCGACGGTCGCCGGCAACCTGCTCCAGCGCACGCGCTGCCCCTACTTCCAGGACGCCTCCAAGCCCTGCAACAAGCGGGACCCGGGAAGTGGGTGCCCGGCCAGGGAAGGCGAGCATCACAACCTGGCGATCATGGGGCATTCTCCTGAATGCGTGGCGACGCACCCGTCGGACATGGCGGTGGCGTTGGCGGCCCTGGGCGCGTCCATCCGGATCCAAGGGCGTGCGGGGGAGAGGACCATCCCCATCGACGAGCTGCACAGGCTGCCCGAGAACGAGCCGGAACGCGACACCACGCTCGAACCGGGGGACCTCATCACCGCCGTGGAGGTTCCGCCGCTGGGCATGCCGTCCCGCTACCGCAAGGTGCGGGAACGCGCGTCGTTCGCCTTCGCGCTGGTCTCCGTGGCGGCGGCCCTGGACGTGGACGACGGCGTGGTACGCGACGTCCGGCTGGCCCTGGGCGGCGTGGCCCACAAGCCGTGGCGGGCCTGGCACACCGAGGACGCGCTGCGCGGCGCCGAAATGACCGGGGAGTCGTTCCAGCGCGCCGCCGAGGTCGAGCTCGGGGTCGCCGAGCCGTTGCGCGACAACGCCTACAAGGTGCCGCTCGTGCGCAACCTGATCGTCCGGACGCTGACGGAACTGGCGGAACGGGGGGCATCATGACCGACCGGGTGGAGGGCCGCGAGAAGGTCACCGGGCAGGCGAAGTACGCGTTCGAGTATCCCGCCGAAGACGTCGCGTACGCCGCTGCGGTCCAGGCGAGCGTAGGGAAAGGCGAGGTCGCGGCCGTCGACACCGAGGCCGCGCTGAGGCTGCCCGGCGTACTCGCCGTCCTGTTCTGGGAGAACGCTCCGAAGCTCGGCGAAGTATCAGACGGCGAACTGGCCCTCTTCCAGTCACCGAAGGTCTCCTACCGGGGGCAGTTCGTCGCCGCCGTGGTGGGCGAGACACTCGAAACCGCGAGGGAAGCGGCCCGTCTCCTCCACATCGAGTACACGGAGGAGACACCCGATGTCAGGCTCCGCGCAGACCATCCCGGCCTTTACAAGCCCGCCAAGGTGAATCCCGTCTTCCCCGCCGACACCGAGCAAGGCGAACCGGAGGATGCGTTCAGGGACTCGGCCGTCCGCGTAGACGTCACCTACACGACCCCGGCCGAACACAACAATCCGATGGAGCCGCACACCACGCTCGCCCAGTGGAACGACGACGGCACCCTCACGCTCTACGACTCCAACCAGGGCGCATCGACCGTCCAGGCCACGGTCGCCAAGCTCTTCGGCCTGGACCCGGCCCAGGTCCGCGTCGTGTCCCCGCATGTCGGCGGCGGGTTCGGGTCCAAGGGGACGCCCAGGCCGAACGTCGTCCTCGCCGCGATGGCCGCCCGCGCCGTGGGACGTCCCGTCAAGTTCGCCGTTCCCCGGCAGCAGATGTTCGCCACGACCGGCTACCGCACGCCGACGATCCAGCGGCTCAGGCTCGGCGCGGACGAGGACGGACGGCTGAACGCCATCGTCCACGAGGTGTTCGAGCAGACCTCCACCGTCCGGGAGTTCGCCGAGCAGACCGCGACGCCCACCCGCGTCATGTACCAGGCCCCGCATCGCCGCACGTCCCACCGTCTGGTCCGCTTGGACGTCCCTTCACCGTCCTGGATGCGTGCCCCAGGCGAGACGCCCGGCATGTACGCGCTCGAATCGGCCATGGACGAGCTGGCCATCGCCGCTGGTATCGACCCCATCGAGCTGCGCGTCCGCAACGACACCGACCGTGAACCGGAGAGCGGCCTGCCGTTCAGCTCCCGCAACCTCGTCGCGTGCCTGCGGGAAGGCGCCGACCGGTTCGGCTGGGCCGGACGTGACCCCGCCCCAGGCGTCCGCCGGGAGGGACGCAAGCTCATCGGTACGGGCGTCGCCGCGTCCACCTATCCCGCGTACATGCCTCCCAACAAGGCGACGGCCCGCGCCGAGCCCGACGGGACGTTCACCGTCCGGATCGCCGCCGCCGACATCGGCACCGGCGCCCGCACTGCCCTCACCCTGATCGCCGCCGAGGCGCTCAAGGCCGACCTCGACCAGGTCAGGGTCGAGATAGGCGACAGTTCGTTCCCGAAGGCGTCCGTCGCGGGCGGCTCAGGTGGGACGGCCGGCTGGGGGACGGCCGTCGTCCGCGCCTGCGAGGCCCTGCGCGGCATGCTGAACGGGTCGGTCCCGCCCGAGGGGCTGGAGGCGTCCGCCGACACCGCCGAGGAGATCAGGGCACGCGAGAAGTACGCCCGGCACGCGTTCGGCGCCCAGTTCGCCGAGGTGGAGGTGGACGCCGACACCGGCGAGGTCCGTGTCCGCCGCATGCTCGGCGTGTTCGCCGCCGGGCGCATCATCAACCCCAAGACGGCACGCTCCCAGTTCATCGGCGGCATGACGATGGGCATCGGCATGGCGCTGATGGAGGAGAGCGTCATGGACGCCGAGTTCGGCGGCTACCTCAACCGCGACCTCGCCCAGTACCACGTCCCCGCCTGCGCCGACGTCCGCGACATCGACGCGACGTGGGTGGAGGAGTCCGACCCGCACCTGAACCCGATGGGCTCCAAGGGCATCGGCGAGATCGGCCTTGTGGGCGCCGCCGCGGCCGTCGGCAACGCCGTCCACCACGCGACCGGCGTCCGCGTCCGCGACCTGCCCATCACCCCGGCCAGACTCCTCGATAACTTTTGACCCTGTGAAAAGCTCACTATCAAGGTGACTCACGTCACTTTACCGGGTATCGATCACGTGCTCGGGGGGCGCTCCCAACCCGCGAGGTGATCGCCCGTGTACCAGCAGGTCCTCGATCCCGTCGCCGATTCGCTCGGCTGGAGTTCACTGGTCGCCGCGCTGCCGCTCGCCGTGCTGTTCGTCCTGCTCGGCGGCGTCCGCATGCGCGCGTGGACGGCCTCCCTGATCGCGCTGGCCGTCTCCCTGGCCGTCGCGATCTGGACGTACGGCATGCCCGCCGGCCAGGCGTTCCTCGCCGGCAGTGAAGGCGCCGCGTTCGGCTTCTACCCGATCCTGTGGATCGTCATCAACGCGCTGTGGGTCTACAACATCACCGTCACGACCGGCCACTTCGACGTGCTCCGCCGCTCGTTCGCGCAGGTCAGCGACGACCACCGGCTCCAGGCCGTGCTGATCGCGTTCTCGTTCGGCGCCCTGCTGGAGGCGCTCGCGGGCTTCGGCACGCCCGTCGCGGTCACCTCCGTCATGCTCATCGCGCTCGGCTTCCGGCCGATCAAGGCCGCCGTCCTCGCGCTCACCGCCAACACCGCGCCGGTCGCGTTCGGCGCGATGGCGACGCCGATCGTCACCCTCGGCAAGGTCACCGGCGAGTCCGGCGACACGCTGGGCGCCATGGTCGGGCGGCAGACCCCGATCCTCGCGGTGTTCGTCCCGCTCGTCCTGGTCGCGATCGTGGACGGGCGGCGCGGCCTGCGCGAGACCTGGCCCGTCGCGCTGCTCTGCGGTGCCGCCTTCGGCGCCGCCCAGTACGGCACCGCGAACTTCATCTCGGTGCCGCTCGCCGACGTCATCGCCTCGCTGGTCTCCGCCGCCGCCGTCGTCCTGGCCGTCCGGCTGCGCCCCCGGCGGGCGGCCGTCCGGCCCGCGCCGGTCGCCGGCGGTGCCGCCGACGAGCCCACCCCCGAGTTCGCCGGCCGCGTCGAGTCCGGCGGGCGCGACCCGCGTGCCGAGACCGCCCGCGCCTACGCCCCCTACGCGATCATCATCTCGGTCTTCGTCATCTGCCAGATCGGCCAGGTCAAGGACCAGCTCGACAAGGCCACGCGGACGTTCTCCTGGCCCAGACTCCACCTCACCGGCCCGACCGGCAAGCCGCTGACGCTGACCACCTTCACCTTCAACTACCTCACGACCCCCGGCACCCAGATGCTCGTCGCCGGGCTGATCACCATGGCCGCGCTGGGCGTCGGCCTCCGCAAGGCCCTCCGCGCCTACTGGGCGACCCTCGTCCAGCTCAGGTGGGCCATCGTCACGGTCATGGCCGTCCTAGCGCTGGCGTTCGTGATGAACGCGTCCGGGCAGACGGTCACGCTCGGCACCTGGATGGCCGGGGCGGGCGGCGCGTTCGCGCTGATCTCGCCGGTCCTCGGCTGGCTCGGCACCGCCGTCACCGGGTCGGACACCTCGTCCAACTCGCTGTTCGGCGCCCTGCAGATCACCGCGGCGAACAAGGCGGACCTGTCGCCGGTGCTGATGGCCGCGACGAACAGCTCAGGCGGCGTCCTCGGCAAGATGGTGTCCCCGCAGAACCTCGCCATCGCGGCCGCCGCCGTGGGCCTGGACGGACGCGAGGGCGACATCTTCCGCCGAGTCATCCTCTGGAGCCTGCTGTTCCTGGCCGGAATGTGCCTGCTGTCCGGTCTCCAGTCGACCGGCGTCCTCGGCTGGATGGTTCCGTGACGGCCCGCTGCCCGTGGCCCGCTTTGTGGCGGACCGAAACCGGCTTCTGCCCCACGAAATCCGGCCTGTGGGGTTCACAAGACGCCGACAGGTGAGAGCCTGGCATGAACGGTAGCGGCGTTCCGTCCAAGGGGCGAGGTGCGGATGACGATCTGGCGGATTACCGGCGGTGAGGGTCCCGGGGCAGGGGAGCGTGCGGCCCCCCGGTACGACATCGTCGACTATGACTCCAGGCTTTTGCGCATCGCCGCGGCATCGTCCACGCCCTGGGTCCAGATGACCGGCGAGATCGACGTGTCCAACGCCCAGGGCGTCAGCCGCGCCCTCCAGGCCGCTCAGGCCCGCGTGCCGGGCGACGTCCATGTGGACCTGTCCGCGCTCATCTTCATGGACGCCGCCGCCCTGCGCGCCTTCGCCCTCGCCGCCCGTGACCTCCATGAGGAGGGCCGCCTGCTCGTGCTGCACACGGTCTCGCCCCACATCGACAGGCTGTTCAAACTGATCGGCTGGCACTCCGCCCCGGGCCTGGTCATCCACTGCCGTCCCCGTACCTGATCCGGGCGGCGGGTTCGCGGATCGTCATCGCTTCACCATCTGCGTGTCCGCCCGCGGCAAATGATGGCATTTTCGCTGGATGCTTCCGGATAGATCCCTGTCTGGGGCTGTTTGACCCAACAAAGCGCGGTTAGGAGGGATTTACAGCTCTCCGATTCCAGAGGAGGGATCTCATGGCAAGGCGAAGAGAGCACGCGCAATCGCCGACGTCCGGCGAGCGCGCCGAAGCGGTGACGCCCACTCCGGGTGCCGCCACCCCCGCTCAGGGCGCCGCCGCGGGCGCACCGGGCCAGGGCGCCGTCGAACGCGGAGAGCACGCGCTCTGGGAGGACCGGACGCGTGTCTTCCTGCAGCCCCTCGCGGCCCCGTCCATCCTCGGGCTGTTCGGGCTCGCGGGCGCGACCATGATGGTCGGCGCCTGGCAGGCCGAGTGGTTCGGCAACGCCGGCACGCCGCTGATCCTGTGGCCGTTCGTGCTGACCTTCGGCGGCCTCGCGCAGTTCCTGGCGGGCATGTGGGCCTACCGGGCGCGCGACGGCCTGGCCACCGCGATACACGGCATGTGGGGCGCGTTCTGGCTCGGCTGGGGCCTGCTGTTCATGCTGATCAGCATAGGTGCGGCCCCGCTGGCCCTGGCGCCGGTGATCGGCACCGTCCGGGAGGGCTTCGCGTTCTGGTTCGTCCCCCTGGCGGTGATCACCGGCCTGGGCGCACTCGCGGCGTTCGGCGAGAACCTGGTGCTGGCGGCGCTGCTGACCGTCCTCGCCGTGGGCGCGGGTTTCACCTCGGCGGGATTCTGGGCTCCGGCGACCTGGTCGCTGCACGTCGGCGGCTGGCTGTTGGTCGTGTCCGCGGCGATCGCCCTGTACGCGGCCGCCTCGATGATGTTCGAGAACACCTACGGGCGGACGATCCTGCCCACCGGCAAGTACCGCGTCAGCGCCAACGTCCCCGGTGGCCGCGGCGTGCGGCCCCTGGAGTACAAGTACGGCGAACCGGGGGTGAAGATCGGACAGTGAGCCACGGCGTTTCGCCTTGACATTCCCGTTGCCATATCCTGGGCCGGACCGTAGAGACCGGTTCGGAGGGGAGCGGGAATGTCATCGGCGGTTCGCGGGACTTGGCGGCGCCTCGTCCGCACCTACACCACGCTCTGTGCGCGCGATGACGCCGCCAAGCACGGATACACCGTCCCCGACGGCATCTGGGCCTGCGTGCGCTGTCACCAGCCCCATCTTGAGCTGTCCGCGCTCTACCACCACCTCCGCACCGAACACCCCGGCGCCCCTGCGGGCTGAGAACCGCACTTCCCGACGCCGGTCTTTCTGAGACCGGTCTTTCTGAGACCGGACGGGCGCGACCGGTGTCCTGCCGCCGCCCCGCACCCCCGGCCGGTCAGCCGCGGGTGAGGTCGCCGCCGCCGGTGACGCTCGGAACGGCCGCGTCCTGCCAGGTCACATGGACGTGTCCGCTCTCCGGGGAGAGCGTGATGTAGGCGCTCGGCGTGCACGTTCCGAGGTCGGTGCGGGTGAGCCGTTCGAGGACGCGGAGCCGCCCCGCCGAGTCCGCCAGCACCGTCAGGTCGCCCGCGCACCGCATCGTGGTGGACGCGAGGGAGAAGTGGCCGGTCTTGCGCGCGACGTCGATCGTGATGTCGAGGTCCCAGCGCTCGCCGGACGAATGGACGATCGTGCCCCGCCACCGGCCGTCGAACTCCCCGCGCTCGTCCTCGCCGTGGAATCCGAACGGGTTGGGCAGCAGCCAGCCGCCGATGGGGACGAGGGAGAGCGCGAACGACACCATCCCCGCGACCTTGATCTTCTTCTTGCTCGCCTGCCGCATTGTCTTCTCCGGGGGTCATGAGCGCCGCGCCAGCCGGTGCCGCAGCACCCACCAGGCCGCGCAGCCGTAAACGATGGTCAGGGCGAGGAGCGCACACAGTTCGGTGATCATGACGGCGGGGCGGTGCGTCCACAGGTCGTCCCGCGGGGGGTGGATCGCGACGTGCTCGACGCCGGACGACGCGGCGAGCGCCGCGGTGGCCAGCCGGGAGGGGAGCAGCCTGCTGACCGCCGCCAGGACGGGACGCTCGGACAGATCCAGCAGGCTTCCGCTCAGCGCGACCTGGCAGATCGCGGCGGCGGTCGCCCAGCCGACCGCCCGCTCGATGGTGGGCGCGGCGGCCGAGATCAGCAGTCCCGCCGCCATGGCGGCCAGCGCGCCGCCCGCCAGGCAGATCGCCATGTCCACGTCGGGGTTCACGAGCAGGGACTCGGTGGCGGGCGGGCGCAGCAGCCGGAACCCGCCGGCGGCGATCAGCGCCTGCAGCACCGCCAGGACGCCGAACACCGTGCCCTTCGCCGCGATGACCGCACCGGGGGACACGCCCGCGCGCCGCTCGCGGCGCAGCACCGGGAACTGCGCGACGATGTCCCCGTAGGTGATCGACTGCCCCGCGAAGACGCAGGCGGTGATCAGCAGGGTGAGGGCCTGGACGGCGTGCTCGTTGCTCAGGTCCGGGCCGCCCAGCCCGGCCGCGGACGCGCCGAGGGCGGCGAGCAGCCCGCCCAGCGCGGGAATCGCGGGGATCTGGGCCAGCGCGAGCACGCCCCGCGACCGCAGCAGCGCGACCTCGCGCGCCACCAGGACGGGGAACTGCCGGAGGGCGCGCTGCCGGCCCGGCTCTTCGCGCATCGGCGGCTCCCGCGGGGGGCGCGGCGGACCGGCGGAGGCCGCCGCCAGCCGGGCGGCCTCCGCCGGGACCGGGCCCGCAAGGAAACGGGCCGCCGCGCCGTCCGGGGCGTGCCGGGCGGTCTGCATGAGGTCGGCGAATCCGCGCTCGCCCAGGTCGCCGAGCACGGCCCGCGGCTCGCCGTAGTACAGCGGACGGCCGTCGGCGCCGACCACCAGGACCTTGTCGACGCCGTCGAGCTGGTCGGTCGCGTGGGTGATGACGGCGACCGTGCAGCCGCCGTCCGCGATGTCGCGCAGCAGCCGCATCACCGACCGGGCCCGTCCCGCGTCGAGCGCCGAGGTCGGCTCGTCCAGCATGAGCAGCCGCGGCCCGCCGAGGATCTCCACGCCGATCGAGACCCGCCGCTTCTCCCCGCCCGACAGCGCCCGGATCCGCTTGCCGAGCAGCCCGCCGAGGTCGAGATGGCCGGCGATCTCGGTGATCCTGGCGCGGCGCTCCGCGGCGGTGGTGCCGGCCCCCGGCAGCAGCCGCGCGGCATGGTGCAGCACCTGGCCGACGGTGAGGCTCTCGTGCAGGTCGACCTGCTGCGGGACGAGCGCCACCATGTCCCGGATCTGCTCGCCCTCGGTCGCGAGGTCCAGGCCCGAGAACAGCAGCCGCCCGGACGTCTCGATCTCGTTGAGCAGCGCCCGGAAGAACGTGGACTTCCCGGCGCCGGACGGACCGATGATCGCGAGGATCTCGCCGGGGCCCAGCACGATCGACAGGTCGCGCAGCGCCGGTTCACGCGGCCCGGGCCGGGGCGTCCAGCCCGTCCGGTAGGTGGCGGACAGCCCGCTGACCACCAGCGAAGCGCCCCGTTCCCGGCGTGTCTCGCTGAGCGTCTCCTCGTCGAGGAGGGTGAAGGCGCTGTTCCCGATCGTGAACGACTCGCCCGCGCCGAGCCGGGCCCACATGACCCGCCGGCCCCGCACGTACGTCGCGTCGCCGCGCCCGTGATCGCGGATCTCCAGCCCGGTGACCGGCCGCCGCCGGAGCGTCGCGTGCCGGGCCGCCACACCGAGGTCGGGGACGATGATGTCCGCGTCCGGCCCGCTGCCGAGCACGGTCTCCCCGGCGGTGAGCCGGTGGAGCCGGTGGCCGGGCTCGTCCCGCCGCGGGGGAGCGGGGACCCGGGCCGGTTCGGTGAAGCCGAGCACCAACTCCGTGCGCACCGAACCCAGCCGTAACGTCACCGTCGTCTCGTCGGCGTCCCTGAGGTGGATGAGCTGCTCGGTCCGGGGTGTTCCGTTGACCCGCGTCTCGTCGACGTGCGGGGCCGGCCGCAGGATCCAGTGGCCGAGGAAGCGCAGCCACGCGACCGGGCCCGGGGCGCCGCCGAGGTCGACGCGCACGTCCGCGCCCGCGTCGTCCCCGATGGAGTGCTCGCCGGACGGCGCGAGCCGGGTCACCGAGCCGCGGACCGCGACATAGAGGGTTTCGGGCATGAACGGCCTTCCGGATTCAGCTGAGCAGGAGGACGAGGGCGATGAAGACGACGGCGAGCACGACGGCGGCGACGAACCCGGCCGGGATCTCCGTACCGGACGAGACGTCCGCGGCGGCCGTCGCGGCGGATTCCTCCCGCGCCGCCGTGGCCGGCGGTGCCGTGGCCGGCGGAGCCCCGTCCGGCCGCCACTGCCGCCGCATGCTGTCGTCGGTCTGCACATAGAGCGCGTGCGGCGTGACCAGCGCCGGCCACACCGACGCCTTGTCGCGCAGCAGGGCCACGGCGTCCGCGGGGTGACGTCCGGCGCACAGCTCGACGAGCACGTCGCAGGTCCGGCTCTGCATGACGGCCCTGAGCCGTCCGGGGTCCAGCGCGGTGCTCACCGTGTTCTCCTGCAGCGACCGGACGACCAGCCACGCGAACTTGAACATGTCCGTCCGCACCCCGAACGGCCCGGACCCGGGCGCCTTCCACGCCTCCGGGTCGCGCGGGGCGTGCGCGGGCTCCCCGGACAGCGGGACGCAGGCGTCGCAGTCGACCAGCAGCACCTCCGCCGCCCGGCCGTCGAACGAGAACAGGGCGTTGCGCGGCTGGAGGTCCCCCACCGCGTAGCCGCGCTCGTGCAGCCACAGCATCGTGCGCAGCATGCGGCCGAGGACCGCCAGCTTCACCGGCGCCGGGTAGTAGTCGAACCCCAGCTTCCGGGCCTGGCCCTCCGACCGCGCGAGCGCGTCGAGATGCCTCGGCAGCGACCACGTTCTCGTCCTGCCGTTCGCGACCTCGAACATCGCGACCGGCGCCGGCCGCATGAGCACGCCCTGGACCTCGCGGCCGTCCATGACGACGGCCCGCGGCCAGGCGCAGCGGCGGTCGAGTTCCGCGCGGTCCGCGGCGCTCAGCCCGAGCCGCCAGGACGTCATCGCCGCGAGGGCGTCCGGCCGGACCGACTCGCGCACCTCCGGCGTGTAGGACTTGAAGACGTACTCGCCGCCGTCCGGGCCGACGCACCGTGTCAGCCGGGTCGACTGCCCGCCCGCCGACGCGTACGCGCCGACGTGGACGAGACGGTCCGCCTGCACGAATCCCGGGAGGGCGTCCCAGGCGCCGCCGCTAGTGCCGGCGGTCATGGGTGCCCGGCCAGAGGGCCACGACGGTGCGGTCGTCGGTGAACGTGGCGCGGCGGAAGTCGACGTCCCGGATGAAACCGAGCAGGTCGGGCGGCCGTGCCCACTCGTCCGCGAGTGCCATCGACAGTTCGCTGCGGTTTCCGAGAGCGTTGGCGAAACCGTCGGTGGCGAGCACCAGCACTTCGTCCGGCCTCCATTCGCAGGTCGTGGTGCGCAGGTCGTCCAGGCCGGGCGGCAGCGCCGCCGTGACGTCGTCCCGGACGTTCCCGGGCGGCCTGTCCGGCCCGAGCACGAGCGACCATTCGGCCGCGGTGGGACGCAGCCGCAGCGCCGGTGAATCGCCGACGCCGGCGACGTGCACCGTGCAGCCCGGCCGCTGCTCCGCCGGGGCGGCGAGGATCGTCAGCGTCGTGCGTCCCGGCGGCCGGGGCCCGCCCGTGCCGCCCAGCGGACGCATCCGCTCGCCGACCTCGTCCGCCACCCGGCCGAAGATCCTCGCCCAGGCGCGCGGGCCGATCCCGCCGCGTTCGAGGGCCCGCTCGGTGTGCCGGACCGCGGCGGCGACGGCGGCCTGCGCGGCGACCTCCGCGTGCGCGGTGCTGCCCACCCCGTCCGCGACCGCGGCGATGACCCAGCGCCCGTCGGCGGAGGCGCCGACGAGGAACGCGTCCTGCCGCGGCAGGCCCTCCCGCATGTGCCCGCTGCCCCGGCAGGACGCGGCCCGGACCGTCACCCGGCCGGCGCCACCGCCGTCCGCCTGCACGCTGGCGCGGCCCGCGAGCACGGTCCGCGGGAGCAGCACCGACACGGGCGCGGGCCTGCGCCCGGTGTACCGCACGAGATCCGGATCGGCCCCCGCCGGCCGGGGCGCCGTCCGGGGCGCGGGCCGGGCGTCCACGGGCGGTGCCGCCTCGATCTCCCGGACGGGCCGGGCGGCGCGCGGCCTGTGCCACGGCGGGGCGGGCAGCGCCAGGACGAGCTGCCGCAGTCCCGCCAGGCCGCACATTCCGCTCACGTACACCAGGACGAACTGTCCGAACGACACCTGTTCCCTTCCGTTCCCCGGCGGTCAGCCGGCTGCCAGCGGGCAGGCCCAGGACATGCCCTCCGGGACGCGGATCGCCAGGTCGCCCTGGGCGACCGAGGCGGAGATGCTGATGAACAGGGTGTCGATGAGCGCGGTCAGCACCGCGCTGACGTCCACCGCGCGGTCGGCGATGAAGGCGAGCCGCCGCCCGCCCTGCTCGGACGCCACCCTGCACAGCACCTTCGGCCGCGCCTGCCCGAACCCGAAGGCCACGACCTGCGGGCGGTAGATGAAGTCCGGTGCGAGGAGCCGGTTGCGGGCCGGGAACCATATGCTCTGCGGCTGCTCGTGGTCGCCGACGTACGGGATGCCGTCGGTGAGGAAGAACACCGCCGGCTGCTTGAGCGCGTAGGTCGCCGACAGCCGCCGGCAGTCCTCGTCGATGCGCCGCCGCAGCAGTTCGAAGATCACCGCGTAGTCGGTCTGGTCGCCCTTGGTGAACGGCCGGATGTCCCGGGTGTCGGCCGGCCGGGTGAGCGGCAGGATCACCTCCGCCCGGCTGGAGAATTCGATCACGCTGATGAACGCGGCGTCATTGATCGTGGGGTCCAGTTCCGCGCGGTATATCAGTTCGGGAACGGCGTCCTGGAGAACGTCCAGGGGGATCCTTTCGGACGTGTTGAAATCAGGGTCCCACATCGTCTGCGAGACGTCGCAGACGATGTAGAACGGGAAGGCCTGCTCGTGCCCGCCGTAGTCCAGCACCGTTTTCCTCTCAAGGCATCGGGTCGCGCATCACCGGTGTGCGTCAGCACATGTGAACGGTCTTCTCGCCGGTGATGACCGGGGGCCGGTCGGGCCGGAGCAGATGTGCGATCACCAGATCGCGGAGAAGCCGGTATGCGAAACCGTCGGTACATGAAGCGGGAGCCTGTTCCACATTCGCGAGTTCACGCGCCGCCGGACCCCAGGATTGGACGGCCCCCTGGGTGACCGCCAGGCAGGCTTGGCCGAGCCCCCGGTAGACGGCCCGCACCCCCTCGCCTCCGAGGCCCGGGAGAGCCGCGCAGTCGCGGCTGTTCATCGCGTCGAACCACCCCTGGCCGGGCCGTCCGTCGATCCCTGGCCCGCCCCCCGGCACGACGCGCTGCCAGACCACGCCTGCCGCGGCGACGTCCGGCTTTTCGTCGGATTTTTCCGGTTTCTTCGGTTCCGTGGCCGGTGACGCGGATGGTGCCGGTCCTCCGGAGCCCTCCTTGAGCGCCGCGGCGAGCCCGCTCAGCAGGGAAACCCCGAGCAGGATCGAAGCCATCGTTGCGCGCGGCGATCCGATGGCACGCCCCATTGATCCCTCCGTCCGGCACCGTGCCCACCCCCGTGGCGATGCGCGTGCCGAAGATTATGGGTCCGCCGCCGACCCGTGGGAAGTGCTCATTCCGCAACGGAAAGCAGTAATTGTGCACACTCGAACGACCGCCGCCCCAGTCGTTCACGACCTCCGATGAGTTGGCTCGCTGACCACATTAGGCCGCACTTTTATTCCGGTGCCCGGAAATTTGCGAATTTTGCCCTGCCGACAACCGGTACACCCCTCCGCCGTCACCCGCGAACGCCCGGCCGGCACCCGTGCGATCGCCCGCGGGCCGGGGCGGGCGCCCCCTCATGATCCGGACTTGTGGAGGTCACCGGCCATGCCGTTGACCTCCAGATGCAGGGACGCGGCGGAGGCGGGCGTATACGTCTGGGGCGCCGTCTCGGCGATGCAGCCGAGGCCCGAGATGCTGCTGGTCTGGAGGACGAGCCGGTCAGGGGCGGCGGACTGGAGTGCGGCGGTGCCGTTGCAATAACCGGTGGCGCTGATCTGGTTGCGAATGGAGGCGACGACGGCGCCGATACGACCGGGACGGATGGAGATCCTGAAATAGAGCCTGACACCGGGAAGCTGCGGTGAGGCCAGGTAATCCGTCCACGCGCCCAGGAACCTGCCGGGCACGTCGCTCGCCGCGGGTGCCGCCGGTGTGGACGAGGGGGCGCCGGTGGCCGGCGCGGTGGTGCCGACCGTCTGGGAGGGGGACGGGGGGGACGTATCGGGGTGCCGCGACAACCACAGGCCGGTCCCGGCGAGGGCCAGGGCGCCGAACGCGACGAACGCGCCCAGCGCGGGCAGCGGCCACGGGGTGCGCCGCGGCGGCGACGCCGGGGGCGGGACGGGCGCCGCGGGCGGGCCGAGGGCCGGGGCCGTGGGCGGCCGGACCGGGGGCTCGGTGGAGGCGTCGTCGAGGTCGAGGAGTTCGACGGCGAGGCGTCCCACCGAGTCGGAGATCGCCGGTGGCAGCCAGTTCTCGCTGCCGAGGTGCGCGGTGCCGCCGTCGAGGGCGAGCAGCCGGCGGCGCACGTCGCCCGGAGCGGGGCGCCGGGCGGGGTCTTTGGCCAGGCAGTCCGACACCAATTCGCGCAGATCACCGCGCAGGTCCGCCAGGTCCGGTTCCTCGTGGATCACCCGGTACAGCAGTGTGGCCGCGCTGACGCCGTCGCCGAAGGGAGCGGTCCCGGTGGCCGCGTAGGCCAGCACCGCGCCGAGGGAGAAGACGTCGGTGGGGGCTCCGGCCTCGCGGCCCTGGGCCTGCTCGGGCGACATGTAACCGGGCGAGCCGAGGATGAGCCCCGACCGCGTGAGTTCCGCCGTGCCGTCCAGGACCCGGGCGATGCCGAAGTCGATCAGCCGGGGGCCGTCCAGGGCCAGCAGGACATTGGACGGTTTGACGTCCCGATGCACCAGCCCCAGGCGGTGGATGGCCGACAGCGCCTCGCACAACCCGACGCCCAGGGCCAGGACGGTCGGTTCCGGCAGGGGGCCGAATTCGCGGACCGCCGAGGACAGGGAGGGGCCGGGAACGAAACCGGTGGCCACCCACGGGCGCGGGCCCTCGGTGTCGGCGGCGAGGACCGGGACCGTCCACGGGCCGCTGACCTGGCGCGCCGCGGTGACCTCCCGCCGGAAGCGGAGCCGGAACTGGTGGTCGGCGGCGTACTCGCCGCGCACCATCTTGATCGCGACGTTGCGGCCACCGGCCGTGCGGCCCAGATAGACCTGCCCCATCCCACCGCCGCCCAGCCGCCTGAGCAGCCGATACGAGCCGACCCGACTGGGGTCGTCAGAACGCAACGGATCCATTCCCACCCGCCCGCCATTCCAGCACCCGGCAATCGCCTTCAAAAATCCCATAGACCGCCTGGACGCGTGCACGCAATGGCAGCGTTCACTATGAGCCGATTCCGCCTTCCTCAGGCTCGCCGGTGAAGCGGATGGCCCGGGGGAAGTGGGAGGCCAGGAGGTCCGGGGACTCTTCGCGGCCGTCCAGGACCCGGTTGGTGCGGGTCACGGCCCGCCAGCCGGCGGGGGTGCGGCGCAGCCGCCAGTGGTTGGCGGTGGCGCGGCGCAGGACGAAGCCGTCGGGCCTCTTCACGATCATGAGGGTGTAGCCGACGGCGGTGGCCTCGTCGCCGTCGAGGGTGATGTGGGGCGGGCCGACGACGTGGGCGCAGCCGCCGGTGATCCAGCGCTGGTGGCCGGCGGAGCGGACCATCGCCTCGATCTCGGCCTGGCCGGTCATGAGGAGCTCGTCCACGTCGTAGACGCCGTCCGGCTCCCAGAGGGCGGCGACGCCGGCGGCGCAGCCGCTGTCGACCAGCGGGCCGTAGGAGAGGATCAGCCGGGTGATGTCCCGCTCGTCCTCCAGGGCGCGGAGGCGGTCCTCCAGGGCGGCCAGGCGGGATTCGACGGTCACCGCTTCTCCTCGAAGGTCAGCCCATGGGCGCCGGCCAGGTCGCGCAGCGCGGCCAGCTGGTCGCAGTAGTGCTCGGGGGACGTGGAGGTGAACGTGACGCCCGCGATCGTGGCTCCGGCCTCCCGGAGCCCGGCGAGGGCGTTCCCGGCGGCCTCCGGGGCGCCGAGCGGGTCCAGGGGACGGGACGGGGCCAGCACCACCTCGAAGCCCGGCGGGGTGTCGGCGTCGGCGAGCATCCCGGCCAGCGTTTTCAGCGGGAGGCCGAACGGGACCCAGCCGTCGGCCGTCAGGGCGCGGCGCAGGGAGCGTGCCGAGCGGCCGCCGATCCACAGCGGGACGTGCTCCTGGACGGCGTGCGGCTCCACGACCAGGCCGGAGTAGCCGTAGTGCGCGCCGTGGTACTCCGGCGTCCGGCGGCCCAGCGACGCCCGGAGGGCGGCGAGGGCGTCGTCGGCGCGGGCGCCGCGCCCGGCGAAGGGGGCGCCGAGCAGGTCGAACTCCTCCTTCAGGCTCCCGACGCCGAGCCCGAGCGTGAGCCGGCCGCCGCTGACGCGGTCGAGCGTCCCGTACCGCTTGGCGATCGCGAGCGGGTGGTGGTAGCCGAGCACCAGGACCTGGGTGGCGAGCCGGATGCGGGACGTGCGGGCGGCGAGGTAGCCGAACGTGGCGAGCGGGTCCCAGTAGACGCCGCCGCGCTGCTCGGCCGCCTCGGCGGGGACGGCGACGTGCTCGCTGCAGGTGACGTGGTGGTAGCCGAGCCGGTCGGCGGTCTCGGCGATCCGGGCGATCTCCTCGATTCCGGCGTCCCGCTCCCATGCGGCGTGGCCGGGCGGCGGCTGGGCCACCACCGGCGTGACGATGCCGACACGCATCGTTGCTCCCTTCTTCGGCAGGAAAACGTTCTATCACGGCACCTCGGACGGCCCGGATGCCGGTCTGAGCGTCATAGCCTCCGCTGACCTGGACTTACTTGCCTCTTCCCATAGCACCAAGCGGTTGCTACATTCCAGGTAACAAGAATTCATTTCAGTCATGTTCTGGAGGTGCGATGACCGAGGTGATGACGCACGGGGCAGCGACACCGGAGGCCATGACGGCGATGCCCGCGCGGCGGGAGTCGCCGCCGTCGATGATCGAGCGGATGACGCTGATCCTCGACGCGTTCAACGGGCCGACGGCCCGGCTGACCCTGGAGGACGTCGCACGCCGCACCCGGCTGCCGCGCTCCACCGCGCACCGCATCCTCGACCAGCTCGTCCGGCAGCGCTGGCTCGCGCACCACTCGTTCGGCTACGGCCTCGGCCAGCGCGCCCTCGGCCTCGGCGGCCAGGACGGCGGACAGGGCAAGATCCGCGAGGCGGCGGCGCCGCTGCTGCACGAACTGCAGGTCACCACCGGGCTCGTCGCCCACCTGGCCGTGCTGGACGGCGCCGAGGTCTTCTACCTGGACAAGCTCGGCGGACGGCTCGCCACGTCCGTCCCGTCCCGGGTCGGCGGGCGCGCCCCGGCGCACTGCACCGCGCTCGGCAAGGCGATGCTGGCATGGCTGGAGCCCGAGCAGGTGGACGCGCTGCTCGGCACCGAGATCACCCGGTTCACCAACCGCACCATCGGCGAGCTGGGCACCCTGCACCAGGAGCTGCACCGCATCCGGCAGCGGCGCGGGCTGGCGTTCGAGCGCGGCGAGTCGTTCCCCGGCATCGCCTGCGTGGCCGCGGCGATCCGCGGCGCGGAGGGGCCGGTCGCCGGCATCTCCCTGGTCGGCGATATCCGCACGCCGCTGGAGAACGTCGCGCCGCTGGTGGTCACCGCCGCCCGCGAGACCTCGCAGATCCTCTTCCCCGGGTCGGCGCCGGGCGCCGGGCGCCCGCGGGGCCGGCGCGCCGTCTCCCGGGCGAGCCAGGAGACGACGTGGTCGCCGGAGACGATGAACCGGCTGCTCGCCGTGGACGGACGCGGCGACTGGATGTGAGCGCCGGGCGGACCTCAGCCCCAGCCCCACCGGTCGCCGAGGCCCCACGGGTCCGGGGCGATCGGCGCGTCCGGCTCGCCGACGCCGAACCGGCTGCGGAAGAACACCATCGGACGCCGCCAGGCGCCGTCGCGCACCTCGTGCCGCTCCACCTCCAGGACCCGCCCGATCACGACATCGTGGTCGCCGGCATCGTGCACGTCGTGGACGACCGCGTGGACGGCGAGCAGGACCTCCGGCAGTGTGGGCGTGCCCCACTCCGACACTTCCCAGTCCAGCTCCTCGAACTTCCTGCCCCGGCTGGACCCGAACCGTTCGCACAGGTCGCGCTGCTCCTCGCCCAGCACGTTGACGCAGAACCGCCCGGCCGCGCGGATCCGCGGCCACGACCGGCCGCGCTTGTCCGCGCAGAACAGGATCAGCGGCGGTTCGAGGGACACCGACGCGAACGACTGGCAGGCGAAGCCGACGGGTTCGCCGCCGTCGAGGGCGGTGACCACGGTGACGCCCGTGGCGAACTCCGCCATGGCCTTCCGGAACTCCGCCGGCTCGGGAGCGGCGGCATCGGACGGCGTCACGCCGGTGTCTGCGGTGAGCGCGGGCTCGGCTGGCATCTGTTCACCTCGGGGCTCGGTGCGGGACGCGGTCTGTTCAACGACAACATCTCCCTCAACAATGCCCAATAAGCCGCAATGTCCAGTGAGCAGGGGGACGTTGTGCCGGTCAAGTGACCGGTTCGCCGGAACCGTAGACACGGCCCGGACGCCCGGGTACGCGCCGATCCCGATGAGTGGAAGCGCGTCCCGGACCGGCCCCGCCGAACCCGGATGAGACCCGCGTCCCGCTGATCGGGATGTCCCGGGTGACCTTGTCCCCCCGAAGATTACGTTCCCGTCAAGCCACCGTCGAAGGACTGGGAGATCATGCCTGCGGAGCTGACCTACGAGTCGACGTTGCGCGAGCTCGCCACCGATCGGGGCGTCCTGCGCTACCACGAGGCCGGCGAGGGCCCGCCCCTGCTGATGCTGCACGGGTCCGGCCCCGGCGTCACCGGCTGGCGGAACTTCCGCGGCAACCTCTCCCGGTTCGCCGGGCACTTCCGGTGCCTGGTCCTCGAATTCCCCGGCTTCGGGGTCAGCGACCCGACCGACGAGCACCCGATGATGGCGGCCGGCGGCGCGGCCGTCCGGTTCCTGGACGGCCTGGGCCTGAGCCGGGTCGACGTGATCGGCAACTCGATGGGCGGCATCATCGGGACGCAGGTGGCGCTGCGGCACCCGGACCGCGTCCGGCGGCTGGTCACCATCGGCGGGATCGGGCGGAACGTGTTCAGCCCCGCGCCCGGCGAGGGCATCAGGCTGCTGGCGGAGTTCACCGACGACCCGACCCGCGAGGGCCTGGTCCGGTGGCTGAACTCGATGGTCCACGACCCGCGGACGATCACCGAGGAGATGATCGAGGAGCGCTGGCGGCAGGCCACCGACCCCGACACGCTCGCGAGCGCCCGCCGCATGTACGGATCGAAGGCGATGGCGGCCCGCGCCAAGGCGATGGCGGCCTCCGACGAGCCGCCCTACTGGGCGATGCTCCACAAGCTCAAGGCCAAGACCCTCATCACCTGGGGACGCGACGACCGCGTCAGCCCCGTCGACATGGCGCTGATCCCGATGCGGACGATTCCGGACGTCCAGGTCAGCATCTTCCCGAACTGCGGCCACTGGGTGATGATCGAGCAGAAGGCCGCCTGGGAGAACGCCGTCCTCGCCTTCCTGACCGCCGAGGACGCGAAATGAGCGAAGCGAACCAGGAGGCGCGGGAGGCCGCCGCCTCGCCGGAGGCCCCCATGAGCGACTGGGACCACGAGTACGACCTCGTCATCGTCGGCAGCGGCGGCGGCGGGATGGCGGCGGCGCTGACCGCGCACGACACCGGCATGTCCGCGCTGATCGTCGAGAAGGGCAAGAGGTTCGGCGGCTCCACCGCGATCTCCGGCGGCGGCATCTGGATCCCGAACAACCCGACGCTGAAGGCGCTCGGCCACGACGACAGCCGCGAGTCGATCCGCGCCTACCTCGACCGGCTCACCGAGGGCCGCGTCCCCGCCGCGCGCCTGGACGCCTTCGTCGACAACGGCCCCGCCGCGATGGAACTCATCTGCCGGAGCAGGTGGATGAAGTTCTTCTGGACGAAGGGCTACTCCGACTACCACCCCGAGTACGAGGGCGGGCGCGCGCTCGGCCGGTCCATCGAGGCCAAGCCGTTCGACACCCGCAAGCTCGGCGAGGACGAGCGCTACCAGCGGCCGAACAACCTGAAGGGCCCGCTCGGCCTGTGGATCACCGCGAAGGACTACCACGACCTCGCGATGGCCAAGCGCACCTGGACGGGCCGCCGCGCGTCGCTGGTCGCGGCGTGGCGCGTATCGTCCAACATGATCCGCCGCCGGCACATGGCGACGGGCGGCCGGGCGCTCGCGGCGCGGCTGCGGATGGCGCTCAAGGACGCCGGCGTCCCGCTCTGGCTCAAGACCACCATGACCGAGCTGGTCACGGGCGAGGACGGCCGCGTCATCGGGATCGTCGCCACCCGCGACGGCGAGACCGTGCGCATCCGCGGCCGCAAGGGCGTCCTGCTCGCGACGGGCGGGTTCGACCACAACCAGGAGATGCGCGACAGGTACCTGCCGAAGGGCGGCCAGGAGGACTTCGCCATGGGCGCCCGCGAGAACACCGGCGACGGCATCCGCGCCGGTGAACGCGTCGGCGCGGCCCTGGACCTGATGGACGACGCCTGGTGGATGCCGGCGGTCCGGCACCCGGCCGGGGCGACGATCCCGCTGCTGTCGGAGCGGTGCATCCCGCGGTCGGTGATCGTGTCGCAGGAGGGCAGGCGGTTCACCAACGAGTCGGCGCCGTACGTCAACTTCGTCCACGACCAGCTGGCGGGCGGGCACGTCCCCTGCTGGTTCGTGATGGACGCGAAGGCCCGCGCCCGCTACCCGTTCGCGCAGATCCTGCCGGGCGCGCCGATCCCGAAGGCGTTCTACGACAAGGGCATCGCGTTCAGGGCGGACTCGCTCGCCGAACTGGCCGGCAAGATCGGCGTCCCGGCGGACGCCCTGTCGGAGACCGTCCAGACGTTCAACGAGTACGCCCGCGCGGCCAAGGACCCCGAGTTCGGTCGCGGCGACTCCGCCTACGACCGCTACTACGGCGACCCCAACCTGAAGAACCCGAACCTCGACGTGATCGACGGCGCCCCGTACTACGCGTTCCGGATGGAGGTCGGCGACCTCGGCACCAAGGGCGGCCTCGTGTCCGACGAGCACGCCCGCGTCCTGCGTGAGGACGGGACGGTCATCGAGGGCCTGTACGTGACGGGCAACTCGGCGGCGTCGGTGATGGGCAACGAGTACGCGGGACCGGGCGCGACGATCGGCCCGTCCATCGTGTTCGGCTACATCGCCGCGCGGCACGCCGCCGGGAAGGCCGCGGGACCCTCATGACGGCGTTGAAGGCGCGGGTGGTGGAGGTCGTCCACGAGACGGCCGACGCCCGCTCGCTCGTCCTCGAACCCGCCGAGGGCGACCGGAGCCGGTTCACCTACCGGCCCGGGCAGTTCCTGACCGTCCGGGTCCCGGTCGAGAACGGCTGGGCGGCGCGCTGCTACTCGCTGTGCAGCTCGCCGCTCACCGACGACCGGCTGAAGGTGACGGTCAAGCGGGTCGCGGGCGGTCTCGGATCCAACTGGATCTGCGACAACGTCACGGCGGGCGACGTGCTGGAGGTGCTGCGCCCGGCGGGCACGTTCACGCCGTCCTCGCTGGACGACGACCTGCTGCTCGTCGCGGGCGGCAGCGGCATCACCCCGGTGATGTCCATCCTGAAGTCGTGCCTGGCGGGCGGGAGCGGCACGGTGACGCTGCTCTACGCCAACCGGGACGAAAGGTCGGTGATCTTCGCGGACGAGCTGCGGGCGCTGACCGAGCGGCACCCCGGCCGGCTCACGGTCGTCCACATCCTGGAGTCGGTGCAGGGCCTTCCGACGCCCGCCGTCCTGCGGTCCCTGGCCGCCCCGTACACCGGGCGGCAGGCGTTCGTGTGCGGGCCGGGGGTCTTCATGGACCTGGTCACCGACACCTTCACCGGCCTCGGCATGCGCGTCCATGTCGAGCGTTTCTTCTCGCTGGAGGGCGACCCGTTCGAGGAGCCCGAGCCCGCCGACGAGCCCGCCGCGGGCGGGGACGCCGGCGAGATCGAGGTCGAGATGGACGGCGAGACCCGCACGGTGCCGTGGCCGAAGTCCGAACTGCTGCTCGACGCGCTGCGGCGCGCCGGCGTCGACGCCCCGTTCTCCTGCCGCGAGGGGTCGTGCGCGGCCTGCGCCTGCGTGGTCGTGGAGGGGGAGGCGGTCATGGACGCCAACACGGTCCTCGACGAGCAGGATCTCGCCGACGGCCTCATCCTCGCCTGTCAGGCGAGGCCGGTCACCGACCGGCTGAAGATCACCTACGACGGCTGAAACACACCACGGGAGACAGGCGATGGCGAACCGCGTGCTTGACACGATCATGGAGCGGGCGGAGCAGATCCGCGAACTCGGCCCGGCCAACGAGTCCCTCGGCCGGCTGGACGACAAGGCCGCGTCGATCCTGCGCGAGTCCGGCGCGATCCGGCTGCTGCAGCCGAAGGAACACGGCGGTCTTGAGGCGCACCCCCGCGAGTTCGCCGAGACGGTGATGGGGACCGCCTCCCTCGACGGCTCCACCGGCTGGATCGCCGGCATCGTCGGCGTCCACCCGTGGGAGATGGCCTACGCGGACCCGAAGGTGCGCCAGGAGGTCTGGGGCGAGGACCCCGACACCTGGATCGCGTCCCCGTACGCGCCCATGGGCATCGCCCGGCCGGTGGACGGCGGCTACATCTTCAACGGCCGCTGGCAGTTCTCGTCCGGCACCGACCACTGCGACTGGATCTTCCTCGGCGGAATGCTGGGCGACGAGGAGGGCAAGATGGCGCAGCCGCCCCGGTCGCTGCACCTGATCCTGCCCCGCTCCGACTACGAGATCGTCGAGGACTCCTGGAACGTCACCGGGCTGAGCGGCACCGGCAGCAAGGACATCATCGTCAAGGACGCCTTCGTCCCGGCGTACCGGACGCTGGAGTACACCAAGGTCGTGGACGGGACCGCGCCGCGCGAGGCCGGGCTGACCAACCCGTCCTACCTGATGCCGTTCTCCTGCGTGTTCCCGCTCGGCATCACCTCCGCGGTGATCGGCATCGCCGAGGGCGCGCTGTACCACCACCTGGCCTACCAGCGGAACCGCGTCCAGATCACCGGCACGAAGATCAAGGACGACCCGTACGTGCTGTACGCGATCAGCGAGGCGGCCGAGGAGATCAAGGCGTCCCGGACGGCGCTGCTCGACAACTGCTCGCGCATGTACGACATGGTCGCCTCCGGGCACGTGCCGACGTTCGCCGAGCGCGCCGCCGGCCGCCGCACCCAGGTGCGCGCGGCGTGGCGGGCGGTGCAGGCGATGACCGAGATCGTGGTCCGGTCCGGCGGCAACGCGATGCGGACCGACAACCCGATCCAGCGGTTCTGGCGGGACGCGCACGTCGGCCTCGCGCACGCGATCCACGTGCCGGGCTCGGTCTACCACGTGTCCGCGCTGACGGACCTGGACATCGAGCCCCCGCAGGGTCCGCTGCGGTCGATGATCTAGACGTTCACTTGCGGCGTGTCGGGGTCATGGGCGCCTTCATAACCCCGACACGCCGCAACTCAACGAAGCAGAAGGGATCGAGGATAGTGACGCAGATCCGAGGGCTGGGTTATCTCAAGGTCCAGACCCGCCACATCGAACGCTGGCGCGAGTTCGCCCTCGACGGGCTCGGGTTCGCCGAGGGCGGCGGCCCCGACCCGGACGGCCTGTACCTGCGCATGGACGAGCGCAGGTCGCGCCTCCAGGTGCTGCCCGGCGACAGCGACCGGGTGCTGGCCGTCGGCTGGGAGGTGCGCGACCAGTACGCGCTCGCCGCCGTCCGCGAGGCCGTCGAGAAGTCCGGGACGGCCGTGACGGCGCTGACCCCCAAGGAGGCGGCCGAACGGGACGCCGAGGAGGTCATCGCCTTCACCGACCCCGGCGGCACCCCCGTCGAGGTGTTCTTCGGCCCGGTGCTCGACCACGGCCCCGTCCGCACCGCCTTCGCGCAGAAGTTCGTCACCGGGCCGCTGGGCATGGGCCACGTCGTCCTGCCGACCCCGAACTTCGCCGAGACCGCCGCGTTCTACAACGAGGTCCTCGGGTTCCTGCCGCGCGGCGCGATGAAGGTCGGCGGCGGTGCGGTGCGGATCCGCTTCATGGGCGTCAACGAGCGGCACCACAGCCTCGCGGTCTGCCCGGCCCCGCACGACGGCGACCCCGGGCTCGTCCACCTGATGGTGGAGGTCGACACCCTGGACGCGGTCGGCATCGCGCTCGACACCGTCAAGGAGAAGGGCTTCTCCATCTCGTCCACGCTGGGCCGGCACACCAACGACAAGATGGTGTCGTTCTACGTCCGGGCGCCCGGCGGCTGGGACATCGAGTACGGCTGCGAGGGCCTGCTCGTGGACGAGACGTACTACACCGCCGAGGAGATCACCAGGGACAGCTACTGGGGTCACGACTGGTCCGGCTCCGAGCCGCTGGCCGCGTTCACCCCGCCCGGGAAGTGATCGAGTGTCCCGTCCTCCAGCCCCCACCCACCACCAATCAATCGACCGAAGGCGTTCTTCCGTCGAGCCGGTGGCGCTGAGCGACATCGGCGAGTTCGACCACGCGTGCGACGTGCTCGTCGTCGGGTTCGGCTGCGCGGGCGCGGCGGCGGCGTTCGAGGCCGCCCGCGCCGGCGCGGACGTCCTGGTGCTGGAGCGGGCGAGCGGCCCCGGCGGCTCGTCCGCGCAGTCCGGCGGCGAGCTGTACCTCGGCGGCGGCACCGAGGTGCAGAAGGCGTGCGGGTTCGACGACGACCCCGACAACATGTACGCCTACCTGGAGGCCGCGCTCGGCCCGAACGCCGACACCGAGAAGATCCGGCTGTACTGCGACGGGAGCGTCGAGCACTTCGCGTGGTTCCGCGAGTGCGGGGTCGCGTTCAACCACAGCCTGCACGACTCGCCGACATGGATGCCCATGTCGGAGGACGGGCTGATGTGGCTGGGGGAGAACTCCTGGCCGTACAACACCCTCGCGCGCCCCGTGCCGCGCGGGCACCGCCCGGCGGCGCGCGGGTTCGGCGGCGGCGTGCTGATGGAGAGGCTGTCGGCCGCCGCGACCGGGGCGGGCGCCGGCGCGCACGTCGACACGCAGGCGACGAACCTCGTCCTGGACGAGACCGGCCGGGTCGCCGGTCTGGTGGCGCGCAGGTACGGCAAGCGGGTCACCTACCGGGCCCGGACGGCGGTGGTCCTCACGACCGGCGGATTCGTCGACAACGAGGAGATGCTCGCCCACCACGCCCCGGTGCTGCTCGGGCACGGCAAGGTCAGCGACGGCCTCGACGACGGCTCCGGCATCCGGATGGCGACCGCGACCGGCGCCGCCACCCGCCGCATGTCGGTGGTCGAGATCGCGCTCACCGCGCTGCCCGCGATGGTCTGCCGCGGCATGCTCGTGGACGGCCTCGGCCGCCGCTTCGTCAACGAGGACGTCTACCCCGGCCACTACAGCGTCCACGCCGTCAGGCACCAGCCCGGCCCCTACTGGACGATCATCGACGAGGAGGGGTACGAGTCCGTCGCGGAGGCGGACCGGTGGGGCGTCCTCCCCAAGTACGTCACCGAGACCCTGGCCGAACTGGAGGAGTCGCTCGGCATGCCCCCCGGCGCCCTGGAGACCACGGTCGAGACGTACAACCGGCACGCGGAGAAGGGCGAGGACCCCTACTTCCACAAGGACGCCAAGTGGCTGCGTCCGCTGAAGTCCCCGTTCGCGGCGATCGACCCGGCCGCGGGCTTCTTCGGCGGCGGCGCCGGGCAGGGCACCGGCGCGGCCGGGTTCACGCTCGGCGGGCTGCACACGTCCGTGGACGGCGAGGTCCTGAACCACTCGGGCGACCCGGTGCCCGGCCTGTACGCGGCCGGCCGCGCGGCGTCCGGGATGCACGGCGAGGGCTACGTCAGCGGGACGTCCCTCGGCGACGGCACGTTCTTCGGCCGCCGCGCCGGACGCGCCGCCGCACGCGGGAAGGGATCGGAGTGAAGTACGCCGTCCTGCTCCCCGTGGCCGCGGGCGTCACCGCCGATCCGGCGTGGATCGGCGGGTACGTCCGGCACGCCGAGGCGTGCGGCTTCGAGTCGGTCGGCGCGGTCGAGCACGCGGTGGTGGCGAGCGGCTACGCCAGCGTCTACCCCTACGACGCGTCGGGCCGCATGGAACTGGCCGACGACCTGGACATCCCCGACCCGCTCGACCTGCTGGCGTTCCTCGCCGGCCGGACGTCCCGGATCGGCCTGGCCACCGGCGTGCTCGTCCTGCCCAACCACCATCCGGTGGTGCTCGCCAAGCGGCTCGCCACGATCGACGCGCTGTCCGGCGGGCGGCTGCGGCTCGTCGTCGGCATGGGCTGGATGCGCGAGGAGATCGAGGCGTGCGGCGCCGACTTCGGCTCGCGCGGCCGCCGCGGCGACGAGCAGCTCCAGGTGCTCCGCAAGCTGTGGGCCGACACCGCCCCCGAGGGCGCCGCCCACGACGGGGAGTTCTTCCGGTTCAAGGGCGCGATGAGCTACCCGAAACCCGTCCAGGAGGGCGGGGTGCCGATCCACGTCGGCGGCCACACCAGGGCCGCCGCCCGCCGCGCCGGCCGCTACGGCGACGGCCTCCAGCCGCTCGGCGTGGCCGGTGACGAGCTCCGGTCGCTGGTCGCGCTGATGCGGGAGGAGGCGGACGGGAACGGCCGCGACCCGGACGCGCTCGAACTCACCCTCGGCCACTCCCTCTCCGCGGTCACACCGGAGAAGGCGGAGAAACTGCGGGGCCTCGGCGCGGACCGTCTCGTCCTGCGCGGAAAGCCGACGAAGGACCTGAACGAGGCGAAGGACGAACTCTCGGCGTGCGCCGAGCGCCTGGGCCTGCCATGACGCTCGGAACGGGCGACCGGGTCGAACTGCTCGACCTCGTCGCCCGGTACGCGCTGTACGCCGACCGCCGCGACCTGCCCGCCCTCGCCGGGCTGTTCACCGCCGACGCCGTCCTCGTCCTGCCGGACGCGCCCCGAGAGCTGCACCCGGCGCGGACCTTCACCGGACGGGACGAGATCGCCGGCGCGCTGTCGTCCCTCAACGCGATCCCGCTCACCTTCCACGAGCTCGCAGGGCAGGTCCTCGACGCCGCCGGCCCGGACGCGGCGACGGGGCACATCGCCTGCGTCGCCCACCACCTCACCGAACGCGAGCCCGGCAAGCCGTCCGACCTGGCCTGGCACCTGCGCTACACCGACACCTACCGGCGCTCGGCCGGCGGCTGGCGGTTCGCGAGCCGCGCCCTCCAGATCGACTTCATCGAGACCCGCCCCGTCCGGAGGTGGCGCGATGCCTGACAAGGGAGTGCCATGCCAGCGCTGCACGACGACCGTCCCGCCCACGAGGTCACGTTCGCCGAACTGGTCGCGGCCCGCGCCGATGACGACCGGACGGCCCTGTGCTTCGAGGACTCCTCCTGGACGTGGCGCGAGGTCATCGCCGAGGCCCGCCGCCGGGCGACCCTGGCCCGAGCGGCCGGCGGCCACGTGGGACTCTTCCTGGAGAACGGCCCGGAGCACCTCTTCTGGCTCCTGGGGGCGGCCCTCGCCGGCGTCCCGGTCGTCGAACTGAACCCGACCCGCCGGGGCGCCGAACTGGCCCGCGACATCACCCACACCGACTGCGCCCTGCTGGTCACCGAGACCTCGCGTACGCCGCTGCTCGAAGGGCTGGCGGACGTCCCGTCCCTGACCGTCGACACCCCCGCCCACACCGAACGCCCGGCCGCCGTCGAAGCCGCCGGCCTCCCCCGGGTCGGGCCGGAGACGATCTTCTCCCTGGTGTTCACGTCGGGCACGACATCGGCCCCCAAGGCGGTCGTCTGCTCCCAGGGGCGGCTGGGCCGGATCGCCGTCCAGCAGCGCGACCGCCGCGGCCTCACCCGTGACGACGTGTTCTACGTCGTCATGCCGATGTTCCACTCGAACGCCCTGATGGCCGGAATCGCGCCCGCCGTCGCGACGGGCGGCCGCATCGCGCTCCGCCGCAAGTTCTCGGCCTCGGGCTTCCTCCCGGACGTCCGCCGCTACGGCGTGACGTTCTTCAACTACGTCGGCAAGCCCCTCAGCTACGTCCTGGCCGTCCCGGAGAAGCCGGACGACGCCGACAACCCGCTCCGCATCGCCTTCGGCAACGAGGCGAACGAGCGTGACATCCACGAGTTCGCCCGCCGCTTCGGCTGCACCGTCATCGACTCGTACGGCTCCAGCGAAGGCGAGATCCGGCTCAACCGCGTCCCGGGCACGCCCCCCGGTTCCCTGGGCGTGGCCGAAGCCGGCACGGTCGTCATCGACCCGGAAACCCTCCAGGAGTGCCCCCGCGCCAAGTTCGACGAGAACGGCGCGCTGCTCAACGCCGAGGAGGCCATAGGCGAGATCGTCGACACCATGGGCGCCGCCAAATTCGAGGGCTACTACAACAACCCGGAGGCGACGGCGAAACGCGTCCGCAACGGCTGGACGTGGTCGGGCGACCTCGCCTACCGCGACGAGGCCGGCTACTGGTACTTCGCCGGCCGCAACGACGACTGGCTGCGCGTGGACGGCGAGAACTTCGCCGCGGCCCCCGTGGAACGCCTCCTGGCCCGCTACGAACCCTTCACGGACGTGGCCGTCTACGCCGTCCCGGACGACCACGTGGGCGACCAGGTGATGGCGGCCGTGACCATGGCGCCGAGCCGGACCTTCGACCCCGCCGACTTCACCGAGTTCCTCAAGGCCCAGCCCGACCTGGGCACAAAGTGGACGCCCCGCTACATCCGCCTGGTCGAGGAACTACCCCGCACCCCCACCAACAAGGTCATCAAACGAACCCTCCGCGAAACCGCCCACCACACCCCGGACCCCATCTACGAACACCACGCCGGCACCTACACCCTCCGCACCCCCTGATCGTCCGCACCACCGGGTGTGATCAAGCCTCGCGGACGGCCAGGTCGAAGGGCTGCACCCGGGCCGCCCTCACCCGGACCCGGACCTCCCCGGGGCCGGGCTCCGGCGTCGGAACGTCCAGGACCTGGAGAACCTCCGGTCCACCCGGCTCATCGAATCCCGCGGCCCGCATGATCGACCCCCTTCGTCGTCGGTCATGCGGGACGCCAGGGCCTCAACCGAACTTGAGGTCAAGCTCAGCCGTCCGGGGTCGGCTGCGGGTCGTTCTTGACCGGGGTGACCAGGAGGCCGACCGAATCGGAGCTCCGCATCCATGCGCCGGTGACGCGGCGGCCGTCGGCCGGACGCCAGGACTCGGGCGGGTTCCACCCCCCGCCCGACCCGTCGGGCTTGAACTCGCCGAGGAAGAAGGCCCAGGTCAGGTTCCTGCTCCGCAGGTCCGCGAGCGCCTGGCCGACGGTCCGGCCGGTGAGGTGGAGGCTCGCCGGGCGGTCGCCCCGCGCCGGAGTGGCGTCCTGGTAGATCTCGCCGGGGCGGGCCTTGCGGCCGATGACGATGTCGGCGCCCTCCTGCTGGAACAGCGCGCCGCCGAGCCGGACCTTCAGCGGGCAGGCCGCCTGGCCGGGCGGGCATTGCAGGACGGTGGTCTCCGTGCCGGTCACCCCGCCGGGCGGGATCTGGCCCTCGCGGGTCGCGTGCAGCGAACCGGTCCGGATCACGGTGCGTTCGCGGCCCGGGGACACCGGGACGATGCTGAGCCTGGCGTCGAGGCCGACCTTCGCGAACGCCTCCCGGAACTCGCGCTGGCCGGCGTAGGCGTCCTTGACCTCCACCTCGTATTCGCCGCCCTTGACCTCGACCCGCACGGCGGCGTTGGCGTAGCTGCGCAGCGGGCCCGAGTCCTGGACGGGCAGTACGAACACGGCCGCGGCCGCGACGCCGGCGGCGGCCACCGCGCCGATCGCGAGGCGGGGGACGCGGCGGTGGCGGCGAGGTGCGAGGGCGGTGACGCCGGCGAGCAGTTCCCGCCCGGCCGGGCCGGACGGCTCGCTCGTGATGTCGTCGTCGTGCACGGGGTTCAGGCCCGCGACGAGGTCGTCGATCATGTCGCACTCCTCTGCAGGGCGGGCGTGACCTGCCCGGGACGGTCGATGCCGGCGGCCCGCAGGGCGCGGGCGAAGCGGCGGCGGGCGCGGTGCAGCCGGATGCTCACCGCGTTGTGGGAGCAGCCGAGCACCGTGGCGATCTCGGCGACGGACAGGCCCTCCCAGGCGACGAGGGCGAGCAGTTCCCGGTCGCGGCCGGGCAGGGCGCGGAAGACGTCCGCCACGGGTGTCTCGTCCCGTGCCGGGGTGATCGACGCGAGTTCGGCGCGCAGTGCCGCCGTCTTCAGCGAGTGGCGCAGCACGCCGCGCCGGTGGTTGGCGAGGACGCGGCGCGCCACCCCGTACAGCCACAGCCGGGCCTCGTCGCCCGCGGGCATGTCGGCGGCGCGCCGCCAGGCGGTCGCGAAGGTCTCGGCGACGACGTCGGCGGCGTCCTCGGGGGTGTCGCAGCGGCGCAGCGCGTAGCCGAGCAGCGGTTTGTAGGTCGCGGCGTAGACGGCCGCGAACTCGTCCTCATCCATCATCGGGGATCCTTGGCATGTGGCCTCCTGGAGTCGGTGGTCACCTGCTCATGTCGGGACGTCCCCGAATCTTTCATCCCGTCCGCGCCGCCGCCTCTACCAGGCACGGGCCGGGGGCATCAGGACGGCTTGGGCAGCATTCTCCGCATGGCGGCGTGCGCGCCGGCGACCAGGCGGTCGCGGGGGAAGCCCGCGCGTTTCCGCGCCATCTCGTAGTTGCCGCCCGCGACCCAGACCGGGCCGTCCTTCAGGTGCTCAAGGCCCTCGCGGGCGATGTCGTCGGGTTCGGCGACGTTGAGGCCCGGCATGTCCATGTTGAGGCCGGCGCGTTCCATTGCCGGGGTGCGGGTCACGCCGAGGACGAGTTCCAGCACGTCCACCCCGTGCTCGCGGAGCTCCAGCCAGAGCCCTTCGGCGAAGATCCGGCCGAACGCCTTGACGGCCGAGTAGATGCTGATCTGCGGCTGGCCCATGTAGCCGGCGAGCGAGCCGACCAGCAGGATGCCGCCGCGGCCGCGCTCCTTCATCAGCCCGCCGAAGTGGTGCGTGAAGGCCAGTTGCGCGGTGATGTTGAGGTCGATGACGCCCTGGAAGCGCTCCAGGTCGCCGGTGACGAACTCGTGGCCGTAGCTGTTCGCGCCCGCATTGAAGATCAGCAGGCCGACGTCCAGGCCGTCGGTGAGCTCGCGGACCTTCTTCAGCGGGTCGGGGGAGACCAGGTCCAGTTCCAGGGTCCGGACCCGCACCCCCTTCGCCCGGACGGCCGCCGCGGTCTCCGCCAGCGGGCCGGGCTTGCGGGCGATCAGCACCAGGTTCAGGCCCGCGTCGGCGAGCCGGTGGGCGAACGCGGCGCCGACCCCCTCCGAGCCGCCCGCGATGACGGCCCACGGGCCGTATTCGTCGATCATTGTTCTCCGTCCAGGTCCGGGGTCCAGGCGACGCCGTTGATGTGCGCGCCGCCGTCCACGAACAGGGTGTTTCCGGTCAGGTAGCGGGCGCCCTCGGACGCCAGGAACACCGCCACCGGTGCGATGTCGGTCTCCGGGTCGCCGAGGCGGCCCATCGGGTTGGCGCGGTCGGCGGCGGCCTCGATCTCCGGATGCCCGGCCGCCATCCGCCGGAACGCGGCGCTCTTGGCCCCCGGGCAGATCGCGTTGACGACGACGCCCGCCGGCGCCCATTCGCGGGCGGCCGTGCGGGTCAGCGTCCGCAGCGCCTCCTTGGCCGAGTTGTACTCCAGGGTCCCCATGTGGGCGTTGACCCCGTTCAGCGAGCACATGTTGATGACGCGTCCCCACCCGCGCGCCTTCATGTGGGGAAACGCCGCCCGCATCGCCCAGAACGGGCCGTAGTAGCCCATGGCGAAGCCGCGGGCGAGCTGGTCGTCGGTCTTGGTCTCGACGCGGCTCACCGTCCCGGCGCCCCAGGCGTTGTTGACCAGGACGTCCACCGACCCCCACGTCTCGACGGCCGCCGCGACCATGCCCAGAACCTGCGTTCTGTCGGTGACGTCGGTCTGGACGAACAGGGCCTCCGCCCCGAACTCGTCGGCCAGTTCCCGTGCCGTCCGGGCACCGCCGTCCGGATCCAGCTCCGCCACCAGGACGCGGGCGCCCTCGGCGGCGAAGCGGCGGGCGACGCCTCGTCCGATACCGTCGCCCGCGCCGGTCACGACCGCGACCCGCCCGGCGAGCTCACCCATCGACGACCTTGAGGGCGCCGGTGAGCGCCGCCTCCTGGATCGCCGAGCGCAGCGCCGGGCAGGTCTCGTGCGGGTCCTCGTCGAGGTTCACGCACGCGGCCCGCGCGGCGGCGCTCCACTGGATGCTCGTCTGCTCCCAGCTCGACTTGCGCACCAGTACCCCGGCGGCGCAGCGGCGGCAGGAGACGGGCACCAGCGGACCGTCCAGGAGGCGTTCGTCCTGGCGGGAGGTCACGCCGAGGCCCCCTCGGCCTCCCGGCGCGCGAGGTTCTCGGCGACCTCCTTCTCCCACGACTCGACCGGGCGGGTCGTGTCGATCTCGTACTCGAAGCGGTCCGTCATCTCCGGCTTGACGTCGGCGGCGTTCACGTAGAACTGCTCGTACCAGCGGCGCAGCTGGTAGACGGGCCCGTCCTCCTCGCACAGCAGCGGGTTGTCGATGCGGGTCTTGTTCCGCCAGATCTCGATGTCCTGCTCGAAACCGGCCAGGATGAAGTCCGACAGCTTCTGCGCGGTCGCCTCCGCCGCCTCGGGCGGCAGCGCGTCGCTGTGCTGGACGATGATGCCCGAGTGCAGCGAGAAGGACTTCTCGTCGATCGGGTAGTGGCAGTTGATCAGGATGGAGCTGAGGTCGTACCCCTCGTAGTGGTACGTCAGCTCGTCGATCATGAAGGAGGGGCCGTGGTAGGCCGCGACGGAGGTGTTGCCGAGCATCCGCGGCCCGCCCCCGCTACCCTCCCGCTGCTGGCGGGCGTCCTCCCGGCTCCGGCCCTTCATGATCTGCGTGGCGGTGTGGCCCTCGAAGATGTTCTTGAAGTACGTCGGGAACGACTTGTGGATGTAGAAGAAGTGCGCCATGTCGACGATGTTGTCCATGACCTCGCGCGCGTTGGTGTGGACGACCGTCTCCGTCCAGCGCCAGTCGGTCCAGTCGTCGCGGGTCGCGCCCTCGATCTGCGGGATCGTCACGTCCGCCGGCGGCTTGTTGCCCTCCGGGTCGTTCCAGACGAACAGCAGTTTGTCCTGCTCCAGCGTCGGCCACGCGGAGGTGCGGGCGCGCAGCGGGACGCGGCGCGAGTACGGGATCGACTTGCAGCGCCCGTCGCCGCCCCAGCGCCAGTCGTGGAACGGGCAGGCGATCTCGTTGCCCTTGACCGTGCCCTGGGACAGGTCGCCGCCCATGTGCCGGCAGTAGGCGTCCAGGACGTTCGTCTTCCCGTCCGCGCCGGTGAAGACCACGAGCTTCTGCCCGAACGCGTGGACGGTGTGGGGCTTGCCGTCCTTGAACTTGTCGGCGAGCCCGAGACAGTGCCATCCCCGGGCGAAACGGCGGGAGATCGCCTCCGCCTCGATGGCGCGGACGGCGTCCGACTCGGTTGCGGTCACGTGGATCATCCCTTCGGCGATGGATGGGTGATTCGAACGTTAGGACGCAGGTCACCGTCCCGACCGGCGAGTCCCGGTGGCCGGGACGCGGGGGTCCGCGGCGATACGCGAGCATGGTCTCCTGCAAAGGCCGCAATAGGAAAGGGAGGGCGGGGATGAGCGGGAGTGAAGAGGTCCTGGACGCCGTGCGCGGGTTGCTGCCGGGGATCGCGGAGCGGGCCCGGTCCGTGGACGAGAAGGGGCGCATTCCCGCCGAGACGATGCGGGAGCTGACGGCCGCCGGGGTGTTCCGGATGCTGCAGCCCACCCGGTACGGCGGCGCCGAGACCGACCCGGTCGCCTTCTACGAGGTGGTCCGGGAGATCTCCGGGGCCTGCGGCTCGACCGGCTGGGTCGCCGCGATCCTCGGCGTCCACTCCTGGCATCTCGGCCTGTTCGCGGACGAGGCGCAGCGCGAGGTGTGGGGGGCCGGCCCGGACACGCTCATCTCCTCGTCCTACGCGCCGATCGGCCGGCTGACCCCGGTCGACGGCGGCTACGAGGTGACGGGACGCTGGTCGTTCTCGTCCGGTGTCGAGTTCGCCTCCTGGGCCCTTCTCGGCGCGCTCGTCGTCGGCGCGGAGGGACGCCCGGTCGACTTCATGACGGTGCTGGTCCCCAGGCAGGACTTCGAGGTCCGCGAGGTGTGGGACTCGATGGGCCTGCGCGGCACCGCCAGCGACGACATCGTCGTGGAGAAGGCGTTCGTCCCGTCCCACCGGGCGATGCGCAACTTCGAGCAGGCGCAGCTCCGCAACCCCGGCCGCAAGGTCAACACCGGCCCGCTGTACCGGATGCCGTTCGGGACGATCTTCACCAGCACCGTCACCGCCAGCGTGATCGGGATGGCGGCCGGCTGCCACGCGATGTACGTGGCGAAGATGCGCGACCGGATCCGGCTGAGCCTCGGCGGCGGCCGGTTCGTCGAGGACCCGCACGCCCAGGTCGCCGTGGCCCGCGCCGCGTCCGAGATCGACGCCGCGATCCTGCAGACGGACCGGAACATCCGGGAGATCTACGAGTACGCGGCGCGCAACGAGAAGATCCCGATGGAACTGCGGCTGCGCGCCCGCCGCGACCAGGTCCGCGGCACCGAGCGCGCCATCCAGGCGATCGACATCCTGTTCAAGACCGCCGGCGGGAACTCCCTGCACCGCGGCAACGTCATCGAGCGTGCCTGGCGCGACGCCCACGCCGGCAGCGTCCACGTGGCGAACGACGTCGAACACGCCCTCTCCATGTGGGGCCGGGGCGTGTTCGGCCTCAAGGTCGAAGACAACCTGGTGTGACCACGGCGCACGCCGCCGGCGGCGGCGTGCGCCGTGCGCCCGTCAGGAATCGGTGCGCGCCATGTGGCGGTAGTGGTGGAGATGGCGGAGCGCCCGCAGGAACGCCCGCGCGTGCGCGGCCTCGTCCCCGGCGATCTCCGTGAAGAGCTCCGCTGCCTTGCAGTCGCCCTCGGCCCGGGCGACGCGTGCGAACCCGGGGTACATCGTGGTGGCCTCGTAGGTCTCGCCGGCGATGCTTCTGCGCAGGTTGTCCGCGGTGCGGTGGACGAGCCCGGCGAGGACGGCCTCCCCGGCGAAGTGCTCGGTCAGCTCCACCGCGGCGGCGCGCTGGAACAGCCGCGCCAGCTCCGGGCTGCGGGCCTCGGCGTGCTCGGCGTAGAGCGTGTACTTGGCGTTCGCGAACGCCTCGCCGCGCATGGCGGTTTCGAGGTTGCGGAGCGTCCTCGCCGAACGCACCTTCGGCTTGCCCGCGGGGACCTGGACGGGTTCGGGAGCGAATCCCTCGGGGATGCGCCCGCGGTGGTAGGTGATGGCGTACAGCGCCTTCTCGAACTGGCGGGCGTGCCGCTTCTCGTCGCGGGCGATCTCCATGAACAGGCGGGCGGCGTTGTAGTCCTTGTCCTGCCACGCCTCCCTGGCGAACCGCGGGTACATGTACGTCGCCTCTTCCCGCTCGCCCCTGATGCTCTCGCGCAGGTTGGCCGCGTCGCCGCGGACGAAGTGGATGAGGCCCGCCTCGCCGGTGAAGTGGTCGTGGAGTTCGGTGTGCGCGGTCTTCGCGAACAGGACCCGCACCTTGCCCAGCCCCTCGCGCCCGGCCTGCTGGGCGTAGAAGTGGTAGCTCGCGTGCGCCATGGCCTCACCGTGCATCGCGGTGAGCGTGTTGCGCCGGGTCTTGGCGGGGGTCTCCTCTCCCGCGGACGCGGCCGGCACTAACGTCCCGATCAGCATCGCCGTTGTACAGGCGAGGCCGGCGCAGGTTCGGGTGAACCTTGCTGCGGTCATCTTCTCTTCCTCCTCGATTGCCCGGCAGACACCAGGACTGTATGTCACTCCATGCAGTTGATCAGCTACTACATGTAGTGATCCCTGGTCATCGCTACCACCCGATTCGAGCCCGGATTCGGCCAAGCCGATGCCATGGCATGGAGGCGGCCGGTGCGTGGTCTCGTCCGACCGCGGGGACGAGACCGCGCACTCCGGTCAGCAGGTCGGTTGAGGAGTCCGGCCGTCGCGGATGTCCTGGGCGAACTTCAGGGACGTTTCGAAGGAGGCGCCGATGCCGCCTCGGTGATCGGCGCCGTCGAACGTCCGGTAGGTGATGCCCCCGTAGCGCTTGCAGAGGTCGTTCACGATGTTCCGCGTCGCGGCGGGGGAGACCTCGCGGTCGGCGGTGCCCTGGGCGACCAGCGTCGGGACCTCCAGCTCCAGGCCGAGGGCCTCCTGCGAGTTGTAGTAGGTCTCGAACGCGGTGAGGTCCGCGCCGGGACGGAACACCTTGTGCAGCGGGAGGTCCGCGCTGAGCCGCTTGAGCTGGGCGAGGCACGCGCCGGTGCGTCCGGCCTTGGCCACCGCCCCGGCCTCGTCGGTCAGCAGGTCCTCGGGGACCATCGACGGGTCGGCCGCGTATGCGCCGTTGAGCAGGACGAACAGGAACGGCAGCGCCACCTCCGCACCCGGGTACTGCGCCTTGACGTAGACGGCCGTCTGGCTCATGTTGGAGCCGGGCGCGATCGACACGGCGCCCTTGAGGCGGATGTCGCGCGGCTTCTGCCGGGCCGCCGCCGTGTACAGCGTCGCCTGGCCGCCCTGGCTGTGCCCGGCGACGAACCAGTCACGTCCGATGCGGGGGTCGGCCCTGCGGGCGGCGCGGACGATGTCGGTGACCGTGTTCGCCTCGCTGACGCCGTTCATGTACGGGTGCCCGCCGGGCGTGCCGAGGCCCTCGTAGTCGGTCTGGACGACGGCGAACCCGTGCGCGACCCACTTGTCCAGGTACGCCTCGGTGACCGACAGGTAGTCGTGCGCCGGGCCGTCCGCGGCGTCGGCGGACGGGGCGCAGATGTCGGCGGTCCCCGTCGTCCCGTGCGCCCAGCTCAGCACCGGCCAGCCGCCGCGCGGCGCCCTGCCCTTCGGGACGGCGACGGTGCCCGACACCGTGATCCGCTTCCCGCCCACGCCTTCGGAGGTGTAGGTGATGAACCGGTTGGCGGACGCGCTGGGCAGCGCCGCCGCGTTCGTCAGCGGGCGCTGGCCGAGCAGCGTCCCGCGCTGCCCCGCCGGGACGGCGCCTGCGTTCACGGGGCCGGCGTTCACAGCGTCGGCGTTCACGGGGCCGGCGCCGACCGCGACGGCGGCGAGGCCGATCGCCCCCGCGCAGGCGATCGCCGTGACGGTGCGTGTTCTGAGGGATCTCATGCGTGGTTCCTCCTGATGTCCTGCGAGGGGTCTCACGTGTGGTTCCTTCTGATGTCCTGCACGGCGCGGTAGGCGAACGCCATCGCCGACCCGATCGGGATGCCGGGCCCCGGGTAGACGGGGCCGGTGAACGACGCACTGGTGTTGCCCGCGGCGTAGAGGCCGGGGATGGGACGGTCCGAGCCGTCCAGGACGCGGCCGTCGGGGTCGGTGCGCAGCCCGCCCTTCGTCCCGAGGTCGCTGAGGACGACCTCCGCCGCGTAGTACGGGGGTTCGCCGACGGCGACGACGCACGGCCTGCCGCCGGAGAAGTACCGGTCGTAGGGGTCTTCGCCGCGGTGGAAGTCGTCGTCCACGCCCTTCTCGGCGAAGCCGTTGAACCGCTCGACCGTCTCGGCCAGCGTGCCCGCGGGCAGGCCGGTCTTCGCGGCCAGGCCGGCGAGCGTGTCCGCCCGGACCCACGCGCCCGACGCCAGTTGCCCGTCCGCCGCCAGGGGCGGGACGGAGATCGCCGGCAGCCCGCCCGAGCGCGCGTCCCAGATCAGGTGGAAGGGGCCCTCGGCGGCGGCCATCCGCCGCCCCATCTGGTCGTAGGGGAGCGACTCGTTGGCGAACCGGCGTCCCGAGCCGTCCACGATGAGCCCGCCGCGGAAGCCGAGCGTGAACGCGGGCAGGCCGTCCGGGGTGCGGAGCCCGGGGCAGAACCACGCCTGGTCGAGCAGGCCGGTGGACGCGCCGATCCGCGCCGCCGCCTCGATCGCGTCGCCGGTGTTCGCGCCGTCCGGCGCCATCGTCTGGTCCGCGCCGCCCGGCACGCCGCGTGCGGCCCGCAACCCGGCGGACGCCTCGAACCCGCCCGCGGCCAGCAGCACGCCGCGCGCCGCCCGGAGCCGCAGCGGCCCGGCCCGCACGCCGGCGACCCTGCCGTCCGCCACGATCAGCCCGGTCAGGGGGGTCTCGGTCCGGACGACGCCGTTGCCGGTCGCGGTGAGCGCCAGCAGCAGCCGGCCGATCAGCGCCCGGCCCTGCGCCAGCGGCCTGGACGCCGCGTGCCCGCGCCCCGCCCTGTCCCGGTCGACCGGCGGGCGCACCAGCCCGGCCAGGTCCCCGAGCCGGTCCGCGGGCAGGTCGAGGGGGACGAACGAGCGCCCCATGTCCAGGCGGCCCGGCGCGGCGAAGTAGTCGGGGAAGGCGCGCCACTCGAACTCCAGCGCCGGGTCCTTCTCCAGGAACTCCACCAGTTCGGGCGCCGTCTCCAGGAACGCCTCGCGGTGCGCCGCGCCGTCGTCGCCGAGCAGCGCCCGCAGGTAGGTGCGCGCCGACTCGGTCGAGTCCGCGATCCCGGCCCGCTCCTGCACCCGCGTCCCGGGCAGCCAGATCGCCGCACCCGAGTACGCGGACGTCCCGCCGAGCACCTTCGTCTTCTCCAGGACGGCCGTCCGCAGCCCGCTCGCGGCGGCGGCGAGCGCCCCGGTCATCGCGCCGGCCCCCGAGCCGGCCACCACCACGTCGTACTCGTCGTCCCAGGTCATGTGATGTCCCCTCCCTCGGGATCAGCGCGCGCACAACGTAAGCGCGGCCCGTGCCGTGGCGGGGCAGGCCGTCCCACTGACCGGTATCGCCGATCGCGGGCAGGGCCGGGGGCCTGGATATTGTTCCTGTCAGTACCGGAGTCGGAGCCGAGGGGAGGACCGTGGCGAGGATCGCAGCGGCGAGGATGTCCGCCGAGCCGAGCTCACCCGAGCAGCACGACCGGCGCCAGCGCATCCTCCGCGCCGCGTCCCGGATCGGCACGGAGAAGTCCCTCGAACGCGTCCAGATGCACGAGGTGGCGAAGGCCGCGGGGGTGGCGATCGGCACCCTGTACCGGTACTTCCCGTCGAAGGTCCACCTGTTCACCGCGGTGATGGCGGCGCAGGTCGACCGGCTCCGCGAGCAGGTGTCGGCGCCCGCGCCGGGCGTCAGCCCCGAGGACGCGGTCGCCGACCTGCTGGTGCAGGCCAGCCGGAGCCTGATGGCGCAGCCCGTGCTGTCGGCGTCGATGCTGCACGCGTCGAACACCGCTCATGTCGCGACCGTCGCCGACACCATCCACATCGACAACACGTTCCGGGACATCCTGCTGCGCGCCGTGGGCATCGAGGTCCCGACCGCGCAGGACGTCACCCTCGTCCGGCTGCTGATGCAGTGCTGGTACGGGGTGCTCCAGTCGAGCCTGAACGGGCGCGCGTCCATGGCGGACGTGGAGAGCGACATCCGCCTGGCCTGCCGGCTGCTGCTGGCCCCCCGCTCGAACGCGCCGCAGACCTCCCGGTGATCGGGATGGTCCCGGTGGACGGCCCGGGGCCGCGGCTAGCGTGCCGCCATGAACCGCTATGACGGCGTGAAAGTGCTGCTCACCGGGGCCGCGTCCGGCATCGGACGGGCCACCGCGATCCGGCTCACCACCGAGGGAGCCGCGGTCTACGCCGTGGACCTGTCCGCCGAGGGCCTGGCCGAGACCGCCGCCGCGGTCACCGGGCCGGGCACCCTCGCGACCCGCACCGTCGACGTGACCGACGAGCCCGCCGTGATCGCCGCCGTCGCGGCCGCGGCCGAGACGCTCGGCGGCATCGACGTCCTCGTCAACGTGGCCGGCGTCCACAAGACCACCCCGATCGAGACGCTGACCGTGGCCGACCTGAACCGGCTGTTCTCCGTCAACCTCGTCGGCACCGCCCTGTTCTGTCGCGAGGCGCTCAAGCACCTCCCGGACGGGACGGGCGTGATCGTCAACACGGCGTCGCTGTCGGCGACGCAGGGCAGCCCGTTCATGACGGCGTACTCGGCGTCCAAGGGCGCGGTGCTGGCGTTCTCCCTCAGCCTCGCCGCCGAGCTGACCGCGCGCCGCATCCGGGTGGTGCCGGTCTCCCCGGGCGCGGTCGACACCCCGCTGACCAGGAACCCCGGAATCTTCCCCGCGGGGCTCGACCTCGGGTACTTCTCAAAGATCCGCTCCTACTTCGGCGCGGCCGACCCGGAGATGATCGCCGCCGCGATCGCGTTCGCCGGGTCCTCCGACGCCGCCTACTTCACCGGCGCCGACTTCCGCGTCGACGGCGGTGCCCACACCTAGAAGGGACTTGGCATATGGCACGCACCATCGCCGTCAGCGGGACGGCGTCCGGCATAGGCGCGGCCCTCGCCGCACTGCTGCGCGACCAGGGCGACACGGTCATCGGCATCGACCTGCGCGACGCCGACGTATGCGCCGACCTCGGCGGGCCCGAAGGCCGGTCGCGGGCGGTCGCGGAGGTGCTCGACCGCGCGGGCGGGACGCTGGACGGTGTCGTGGCCTGCGCGGGCGTCTCCGACTTCACCCCGCTCCCCGTCAAGGTCAACTACTTCGGCGTCGTCGCCCTGCTGGACGGCCTGCGCCCGGCCCTGGCCCGCGCGCAGGCGCCGCGCGCCGCCGTCGTCGGCTCGATCGCCGGGACCCATCCCGTGGACGACGCCATCGTGCGCGCCTGCCTGGACGGCGACGAGCCCGCCGCGCTGCTGGCGGCCGAGAGGGTCGTCGAGGCGGGCGCCGGGAACCAGACGTACTCGTCGTCGAAGTCGGCGGTCGCCCAGTGGCTCCGCCGTGTCTGCACGACCCCCGAATGGGCGGGCGCGGGCATCCCGCTGAACGCGATCGCGCCCGGCGTGGTCCGGACGGCGATGACCGAGCCGCTGTTCGCGGACGCGGACATGCTCAAGATCATGAACGAGGCCGTCCCGATGCCGCTGCACGGCTACGCCGACGCGAACGTGATCGCCGAGGCGCTGCGCTGGCTGATCTCCCCGGCCAACACCCACATGACCGGCCAGGTCATCTACGTGGACGGCGGCGCGGAGGCCAGCCTCCGCGACCCGTCCGTCTTCTGAACACCGAAAGGCCGCCCCTTTCCGGTGGAGGGGCGGCCGTCCGGCGCGGCTCAGTACTTGCCGGTGCCGGTGTTGTCGAGCGCGGCGACGCTGTAGGCGGCGTAGGTCTGGTGCGGGTCGCGGCCCTCGAAGTACGGCGTGATCTGCTCGCCGAACTCCTCGGCGGAGAAGACGCCCTCGGCCGCGGTGAACTTGCGCTCCACGGTCGGCGCGGCCATCAGCGCGACCATGTCGCCGTAGACGATGAACACCTGCCCGGTGATCTTCTCCGCCGCGGGGGAGGCCAGGTAGCCGACGAACGTGCCGACCCGCTCGGGCGCCATCACGTCCAGGCCGCCGGGGGCGGTGCCCTCGGCGAAGGTCTCCTCGGTCATCGCGGTGCGGGCGCGGGGGCAGATCGCGTTGGCGCGCACCCCGTAGCGGCCGAGCCCCGCGGACGTCGACAGCGTGAGCGCCACGATCCCCGCCTTGGCGGCGGAGTAGTTCGGCTGGCCCGCCGACCCGAACAGGAACGCCTCCGACGCCGTGTTGACCACCCGTCCGTAGACCGGGCCGCCGGCGGCCTTGCTCGCGGCGCGCCAGTGCACGGCGGCGGCGCGGGACACCGACGCGTGGCCTTTCAGGTGGACGTGGATGACGTCGTCCCAGTCCGGCTCGGACAGGTTGAACAGCATCTTGTCGCGCAGCACGCCCGCGTTGTTCACCAGGACGTCCAGCGAGCCGAACGTGTCGACGGCGGCGGACACCAGCGTGTCGCCCATCGACCAGTCGCCGACGTCCCCCTTCACCGCGACGGCCTCGCCGCCCGCCTTCTTGATCTCGGCGACGACGTCGTCGGCCGCCGGGCCCATGTCGTTGACGACGACATTGGCGCCCCGCGCGGCCAGGGCGAGGGCCTCGGCGCGGCCCAGCCCGGCGCCCGCGCCGGTGACGATGGCGGTGCGGCCCGCCAGGGAGAGGTCAGCGTTCATCGGAGCCTCCGGATCGGATGTTCGGTCGCACGCCGGAGGCTAGTACGAATTCTAGTTCCACCTGGGGTACCGTCCCGCTGAGCGGGTATGTGCAGGTGGCGCGAGAAACGAAGACCACTGAGCGGGACCCCCCTTGTGCTCGAATGAGAACGAATTCTAGTCTCACGGGCATGACGCTGAATCTGGCGACCCTCTTCGAGGCGGTGGCGGCGGCCGTCCCCGACCGCGTGGCCATCGTCTGCGGCGACCGCAGGCTGACCTTCGCCGAGCTGGACGCGCGCGCGGACGCGGTGGCGCTGCGGCTGCGTTCGGCGGGCATCGCGCCGGGCGAGCATGTGGGCCTGCACATGCTGAACGGCACCGAGTACGTCGAGACGCTGCTCGGCTGCCTGAAGGCGCGGGCCGTCCCGGTCAACATCAACTACCGGTACACCGACCGGGAGCTGCACTACCTCTACACCGACGCCGGGCTCGCGGGCCTGGTCGTGGACGACGAGTTCGCCCCGGCCGCCGCGCGGGTCGCCGGCGACTGCCCCGGGCTGCGCACCGTCACGGTCGTCCGGACGGGGGAGACGGCCAGGAAGCCGGAATGGCCGTCGCGGATCAGCGTCGGCGACTACGCGTCCGAGCCCGGCGAGCCCGACCCGTCCCTGCGGGAGGGCCGCAGCGCCGACGACCACTACGTCCTCTACACCGGTGGCACCACCGGCAACCCCAAGGGCGTCGTGTGGCGCCAAGAGGACTTCTACATGGCGGCCTTGAAGGGCGGGAACCCCTACGGCGACCCGCGCCTCACCGCCGAGGACCTGGCCGAGGGCGCGAAGACCGGGTTCGAGCTCAGCTACCTGCTGACGATGCCGCTGATGCACGGCGCAGCGTCCTACACGATGTTCATGGCGATGTTCACCGGCTCGAAGACGATCCTGATGCGGCGCTTCGACCCGATCGAGGCGCTCCGCACGATCGACCGGGAGAAGCCCATGATCGTCGCGGTGGTGGGGGACGCGATCGCGCGTCCGCTCGCCGACGCGATCCGCGCGCACGGCGCGGAGTACGACCTGTCCTCCCTCAAGGTGCTCGGCTCGGGCGGCGCGATCCTGTCGCGCAGCGTGCAGGCGGAGTTCGCCGAGCTGATCCCCGACATCTACATCAACAACGCCTTCGGCGCGTCCGAGTCGGGTGTGGACGGCAACATCAGCATCGGCGACGACGGCCTGATGCGGCTCGCCGCCGACCCCCGCGTCACCGTGGTCGACGTGAACATGAAGCCGATCCCGCCCGGTTCGGACGAGGTCGGGTACGTCGCCCGCTCCGGGCACGTCCCCCTCGGCTACCACAACGACCCGGACAAGACGGCCCGCACGTTCCCCGTCATCGACGGCAGGCGCTGGACGATCCTCGGCGACATGGCCCGGGTCGAGGCGGACGGGACGGTCGTCGTCCTCGGACGCGGCTCCGGCTGCATCAACACCGGCGGGGAGAAGGTGTTCCCCGAGGAGGTCGAGCAGGCGCTCAAGTCGCACCCCGCGGTGATGGACGCGCTCGTCGCCGGCGTCCCCGACGACCGGTTCGGCGAACGCGTCGCCGCCGTCGTGGAGCTGCGGCCCGGTGCGTCCGCGACCGCCGAGGACCTGCGGGCGCACTGCCGCGCGCAGCTCGCCGGCTACAAGATTCCCGCCGCGGTCACCTTCACCGACACGATCGTCCGGTCCCCGAGCGGCAAGGCCGACTACCGCTGGGCCAAGCGGGTCCTGACGGAGAACTGACCCGGTCCTCCCAGCCGGCCGGAACGGCCGGCTGGGAACGGTCCGCTGGAGACAAGGAGACATCTCTCATGGCTGAAGCCGTCATCGTCGACGCCGTCCGGACGCCGGTCGGCAAGCGCCGCGGCGCCCTGTCGGGGCTGCACCCGGCCCAGCTGCTCGGCCTGGCGCAGCGGGGCCTGCTCGACCGCGCCGGCGTCGACGCGGGAACGGTCGGGCAGGTCGTCGGCGGCTGCGTGACGCAGGCGGGGGAGCAGTCCAACAACGTGACCCGCAACGCGTGGCTGCACGCCGGGCTGCCCTACCAGGCGGCGTGCACGACCATCGACTGCGCCTGCGGATCGTCCCAGCAGGCCGTGCACCTGGTCGCCGCGCTGATCGAGGCGGGGACGATCCACACGGGCATCGGCTGCGGCGTCGAGGCGATGAGCCGGGTGTTCCTCGGGCAGGCGCTCACCCCCGAGACCGGCGGCCCCGTCCCCGACGACTGGCGGCTCGACATGCCGGACCAGTTCACCGCCGCCGAGCGCATCGCGCAGCGGCGCGGCATCACCCGCGAGGACGCCGACGCGCTCGGGCTCGCCTCGCAGGCCAAGGCCAAGGCGGCGTGGGAGCGGGACCGCTTCGCCGGCCAGATCATCGAGGTCGAGGCGCCGGTCATGACCAAGGAGGGCCCGACCGGCGAGACCGCCACGGTCACCCGCGACCAGGGCCTGCGCGACACCACCGCCGAGGCGCTCGCCGGGCTGAACCCGGTCATCCCGGACGGCATCCACACCGCCGGCAACTCGTCCCAGATCAGCGACGGCGCCGCCGCCGTGCTGCTGATGTCGGCCGACCGGGCCGCCGAGCTGGGGCTTCGCCCGCGCGCCCGGATCGTCGCGTCCGGGATGGTCGGCTCCGACCCGTACTACCACCTGGACGGGCCGATCGAGGCGACGCGGCATGTCCTGGACCGGGCGGGCATGAAGCTGTCCGACATCGACATCGTCGAGATCAACGAGGCGTTCGCGTCCGTCGTCCTGTCGTGGGCGTCCGTGCTCGGCGCGGACATGGACAAGGTCAACGTCAACGGCGGTGCCATCGCGCTCGGCCACGCGGTCGGCTCGACCGGCGCCCGCCTCATCACGCAGGCCGTGCATGAACTGGAACGTTCCGACAGGTCGACCGCGCTCGTCACGATGTGCGCGGGCGGCGCGCACTCCACCGCCACCATCATCGAACGGATCTGAGGACATCCATGACCATCGGGCTCACCGAGGAGCACCGCGACCTCCGCGACGCCGTGCGCGCCTTCACCCATCGGCAGGTGACGCCGGCGGTGGTGCGCACCGCCGTGGACGCCGACCGGGAGAAGACACCCCCCTTCTGGGACGACCTCGCCGCGCAGGGCCTGCTCGGCCTGCACCTTCCGGAGAACGCGGGCGGCGCGGGCTACGGCCTGACCGAACTGGCCGTCGTCCTGGAGGAACTGGGCCGCGCCATCGCGCCGGGGCCGTTCCTGCCGACCGTCCTCGCGAGCGCCGTGCTGCACCGCGCGGGGCACGCCGAGCTTCTGCCGCTGCTGGCCGACGGCACGAAGGCCGGCGCGGTGGGGCTGGACGCGGGGAGCCTGGCGCTGTCGCGCGGCGGCTCCGAGACCACGGTGACCGGTGTCTCAGGCCCGGTCCTGGGCGCTCCGCCGGCGGACGTCCTCGTCCTCCCCGCGAAGGACGGCGACGGGACGGCCTGGATCGTCCTGCCCCGCGGCCCGGTCGGCGTCGACGAACTCCCCAGCCACGACCTGACCCGCCGCCTCGCCACCATCTCCTGCGAGGGCGTCGTCGCGTCGGTGCTGGACGTGGACGACCAGACCGTCCGCGACCTGGCCGCCGTGCTGTTCGCGGCCGAGGCGTCCGGACTGGCCGACTGGGCGACCGCGACCGCCGCCGAGTACGCCAAGGTCCGCGAGCAGTTCGGACGCCCGATCGGCCGGTTCCAGGGCGTCAAGCACCGCTGCGCCCGGATGCTCGCGCACGCCGAGCAGGCCCGCGCCTGCGCCTGGGACGCCGCCCGCGCGCAGGAGCCCGGCACCGACCCGCGGGAGGCGTCGCTCGCCGCCGCCGTCGCCGGGGCCACCAGCGTCCAGGCCGCGTTCCAGACCGCCAAGGACTGCATCCAGACCCTCGGCGGCATCGGCTTCACCTGGGAACACGACGCGAGCCTCTACCTGCGCCGAGCCCAGACCCTGCGCGTCCTGCTCGGCTCCACCGCGTCGTGGCACCGCCGCGTCGCATGCCTCACCCTGGACGGCGTCCGCCGCGAACTCCGCGTCGAGCTGCCGCCGGAGGCCGCGCGGATCCGCGCCGAGGTCCGCGCCGAACTCGAACCGGCCAAGGTCCTGACCGGCCGGGAACGCGCCGGCTACCTCGCCGACCGCGGCTACACGGCCCCGCACCTGCCCGTCCCGTGGGGCAAGGGCGCGGACGCGGTCACCCAGCTCGTCATCGCCGAGGAGATGCGCGCCGCCGACCTGCGCGCCCACGACATGATCATCGGCAACTGGGTGGTCCCGACGCTGATCGCGCACGGCTCGCCCGCCCAGCACGAGCGGTTCCTGCCCGGCTCGCTGCGTGGCGACATCCGCTGGTGCCAGCTGTTCTCCGAGCCCGGCGCCGGCTCCGACCTGGCCGCGCTGTCCACCCGCGCCGAGAAGGTCGAGGGCGGCTGGAAGATCACCGGTCAGAAGGTGTGGACGTCCATGGCCCGGGAGGCCGACTGGGGCATCCTGCTCGCGCGGACGGACCCGTCCGTCCCGAAGCACAAGGGACTGTCGTACTTCCTGCTGGACATGAAGTCACCGGGAATCGACATCCGCCCCCTCCGCGAGCTGACCGGCGACACCCTGTTCAACGAGGTCTTCCTCGACGGCGTGTTCATCCCGGACGACCTTCTCGTGGCCGGCCCCGGCGACGGCTGGAAACTCGCCCGCACGACCCTCGCGAACGAGCGGGTCTCGCTCTCCAACGACTCGTCCCTCGGCAGCGGCGGCGAGGCCCTCCTCGAACTGGCCGCCGAAGGCGCGGACGACGAGCGCCTCACCACCCTCGGCGGCATCCTCTGCGACGCCCAGTCCAGCAGCCTGTTCGGCCTGCGCACCACCCTGCGCTCCCTGGCGGGCGGCCAGCCGGGCGCCGAGTCCAGCATCGGCAAGCTGATCGGCGTCGAGCACATCCAGCAGGTGTGGGAGACCGCCGTGGACTGGAGCGGCCCGGACGCCCTCTCCGGCCGGGGCAGGGGCGGCATGAGCGACCCGACCTGGATGTTCCTGAACTCCCGGAACATGTCGATCGCGGGCGGCACCACCGACGTCCAGCTCAACATCATCGGTGAACGCATCCTCGGCCTGCCCCGCGACCCGGTGGCGTGATGACGATCGACCTGCAGTCCGACACCCGTCCGACCGGCGTGGACGCCGCCGCCGAGGCGGCCCGCCGGGTCATCGACGCCCTCGTCCGCGCCGGCGACATGACGGACACCGACATGTCGGCCATCGCCGACCGCCTCAACGCCGTCGCCGACGACCTTGAGGCGGCGGCCCCGCCCGTCCACGACCGCCTGGTGGACATGTGGCGCGGCGACGGCATGACCCGCCACGACCCGGTCACCGGCCCGGAGAACCCGATCGCCCCGCCCCTCGCCTACACCGCCGTCGACTCCCACGGCATCGAGGGAACGGCGACGCTGGGCCTGCCCTACCAGGGGCCGCCGTCCAGCGTCCACGGCGGCATATCGGCCCTCCTGCTCGACCACACATTGGGCGTGGCGAACGGCTGGGCCGGCGCGTCGGGAGTGACGGCGGAGCTGACCCTGCGCTACCACCACCTGACGCCCCTCTTCGAACCGCTCATGATCAGCGCCCGCCAGATCTCCGTGCACGGCCGCAAGATCCGCACGGTGGGCGCCATCGAGGCGGCGGGCAGAACCTGCGTGACGGCCGAGGGGCTCTTCATAGCCAAAAACCCGCCCCGCCCCCGCTGAACAAGTGATCAGCGGGGGCGGGGGTTGCGGTGGCGGAGCGACCGGCAGGAGCCGGTTACGGATTCCAGACCATTGTCTGCTGGTGGAGTCGCTCGCCGCCGTACCTGATGCCCGGGACCAGCGGAGTCGGAGCGTGTTCGGCGAACCCCATGCGCCGGAAGAACCGCACGGCACGGGTGTTCTCCGTCAAGGTCTGCAGGTGGCATCCGGGCGAACCGGTTTCCCTGAGCCGGTCCAACCACCGGTTCATCAGCGCGTCGGCGGCACCGGTGCCCCGCGCCTCCGGCGCCACGTTGATGTGCAGGTGCGCCGGCCACCGGGCATCGTGGAAGTCTCCTGCGGTGGGCTCCCGCCGGAGGGCGGCCGACGCCGTGTCGAGCATCGCGCGGGCGAAGAAGAAGACGGTCCCGGGCCGGAAGAACAGCCGGTGCTCCCGAATGGCCTTGCTCATGCGCTCGCTCTCGGTGGGGAACTTCGAGCCGTCCAGGCATCCCGTCAGGTAACCGACCAGGGCTCCGTCGATCACGGCGACGAAGAGCGAATCCGGTGCCAGGTCCATGTACGGGTTCAGGTAGATGGCCGCTTCGGAATCCTCGTGGCCCCACAGGGAAGCGCTTGGGGACCCTTCGCCGGCGCGGCCGAACAGCTCACGCAGCTCCCCGCGATCAGCCTCCGTGAAAGAGCGGACCTCCACCACATCCTCCGTACCCGGCCTCTACCAGTCAGATCGCACAGTTTCTCACGATTATTCAGGCCCGGTCCGGGGCCGCCACGGTCTATGTAGACTGAATCTACGTAGATTCGAGCTACATAGTTGGGGTGCGGCAGTGTTCATCGGCAGGAAGACCGAACTGGGGCTCCTGGCCAAGCGCCTGGAGCGCGTCGCGGCCACGGGTGCCGGGACGGCGGTCGCCCTGCGCGGGCGGCGCCAGGTGGGCAAGTCGCGGCTCGTCCAGGAGTTCTGCGACCGTGCCGGGGTGCCGTACCTCTTCTCGGCCGCCACCAAGGGGGCGTCGCCCGTCGAGGCGGTGGCCGCGTTCACACGCGACCTCAAGGAGTCGGCGCTGCCGAGCGAGCCCGAACTCGTCCCCCGGCTGGACAGCGGCAACTGGCCGGACGCGTTCAGGGTCCTGGCGTCGGCGCTGCCGGACACTCCGTCCATCGTCGTGCTGGACGAACTGCCGTGGCTCGCCGAGCAGGACCCCGTGTTCGACGGCGCACTGCAGACCGCGTGGGACCGGCTGCTGTCGGCCAAGCCCGTCCTGCTCCTGCTCCTCGGCAGCGATCTGCACATGATGGAGCGCCTCACCGCCTACGACCGCCCGTTCTACGGGCGCGCCGACAACCTGGTGCTCGGCCCGCTGAACCCGGCCGACGTGGGTCAGGCGCTCGGTCTGGACGCCGTCGACGCCATCGACGCGCACCTTGTCTCCGGAGGGCTGCCCGGCATCGTCCGGACCTGGCCCCACGGCACGCCCGCCCTGGACTTCATACGGGACGAGTGCGCCGACCCGGCCGCGGCCCTGTTCAGCGTCCCGGAGGCGTCCCTTCTAGCAGAGTTCCCCAACCCCGACACGGCGCGGCGCGTCCTGGAGGCCATCGGCGCCGGCGACCGGACACACGCGAACATCGCCGCCGCGGCCGGCGGCCGCGGCGAAGCGCTCCCGTCGGGGACCCTGTCGCCTCTCCTGCGCCGGCTCACCCGGGAGAAACACGTCGTCGTCGCGGACCAGCCCCTGTCCACGAAGCCGGGCAAACCCGCCCTGTACCGGATCGCCGACAGCAACATGCGCCTCTACCTGGCGGTCCTCCGGGCGGCCCACGAGCAGGCCCGCCGAGGACGGCCGGAAGCGGGTTTCCGGCTGATCGAACGCCGCTGGACGTCCTGGCGCGGCCGGGCCGTGGAACCACTGATCCGCCAGGCTCTGGAACTGGCGGACCTGCCCTGGCCGGACGTCGGAGCGGTCGGCGGCTGGTGGAACCGCCGCTTCGATCCCGAAATCGACCTCGTCGGCGCCGACCGCGCCCCCGTGGCGAACCGGATCCATTTCGTCGGCTCGATCAAATGGCTCAACGGCCCGTTCGACGACCACGACCTGGCGAACCTCCGCCGAGCCGCCACCGAGGTGCCCGGCCTGGACCCGGCGACCACAGGGCTCGTCGTGGTTTCGCTCTCCGGTACGGACATCACCGACAGCGTCGCCCTGACCTGGACCCCGGCCGACGTGATGGCCGCCTGGCGCCGATGATCGAAGCCGCGGCTACCGGCCGCCTCCGGCCGCGGAGGGGCCGATCTTCACCGGGGCCCAGTGCCCGCCCGCGTCGTGAGTGGCGAGCAGGACGCCGGCCCGGTCCGATCCGGCGGCCGGGCCGTACACGACGAAACCGTCCCTGCCGGTGGTGAACAGCAGGTCGTTCCAGCCGCTGCCCCCGTCGGCCATGTCCAGGACCGTGCCCCAGTTCCGGCCGCGGGTGTTGCGGTAGAGCCAGCTCCCGGAGGACACGGAGCTGACCACGAGGGTGCCCGCGGGGGTGGCCGCCAGCCCGGACTGGATGCCGAACCGCGGTGTGGTGCCCGCGTCCGACGTCGTTCTGGCGGTGTCGGCGGAGCGGAAGACGTGCTTGGTGGCCTTCGAGAAGCCCGCGTCGCCGACGCACAGCAACGCCACCCGGCCGCGCGGCATCGGCGCGACGTCCACGAGCGCCTCGGCCTGCCGCTTGTCGCACGGTGACGGCCGGGGCGACCAGCGGCGTCCCGTGACGCTCGCGAAGAACGTGTCGGGCTGTCCCGCCGGACCGGGCACGGCGATGTAGGCGGTGCGGTGGTGCAGCGCGATGACGACGCCGTCCGCGGCCCCGACCGGCAGCTTCACCGGGACGCGCCGCCACTTTCCGTGACGCACACCGGCGCGCCAGACGGAGGGCGGCTTGCGGCACGCCGAGGGTTCCTCGCCCGGCGCACACGGTGAGACCGCGACGTAGACGGTTCCGGCGCCGGCGGCGAGGGAGAGCACGCGCCGTCCGTTCCCGGGCAGTGGGGCTTCGCGCCAGTCGCGTCCGCCGTCGGACGTCCGGAAGAAGGACGGCCCGAACGCCCAGCCGTGCCGGGGGTCCGCGAACCTGATCTCCGTGACGCCGGCTTCGCCGGGTGGCGCGAGCGGCGCGGCCGGCGCGCCGACCGCCGACCAGGTGCCGCCGCCGTCCCGGGTGGTGACGACGGTGGTGCATTGCCCGGTCGGACACGGCGCGCTGCCGAGCACCCAGCCGTACCGAGGTAAGGGCCACGTGGTGGACTGCGCGCGAAAGCCCGCGGGAACCGGACGGCCCCGGCCGGGCGGGTGCGCGTCCGCGGCCAGCGCGGGTGCGCCGGTCAGGCCGCCAACGGCCAGCGCCGTGGTGCCCGCGGCCATGATGCGCGTACATGCGCGTGAGGCACGCATTGTTCTCCTCTCATGCGGGAGACCGCCTCAGCGGACGGTCTCCCTCCCAGCGATCGGATGGTCGGAGTCGTGGGTCGCCCGTGCCGGATGCTGGAAACTCGACCCGAGCGGGTAGTCAGCACTGTAATTCGCGGGGCTCGATCAGGAGGTGGGCCAGCCGGACGGGTTCGAGCATGATTCGCGGGTGATGCCCGAGCCCGTCTCGGTGTGCGTCCCGTAGCGTTCGCGGTGCAGGCGGTCGAAGAGGTAGCACATCTCCTCGCACTCGCCGTCCGGCACCGCCATGCGGGGGTCGGCCGCCACCGCGGTGTAGAAGGCGCGGCCGAGGGCGACGATCAGGCCGCGGGCGTAGAGGAAGCCGTCGTCGGAGCCGTCCGTCACCGCGTGGATGTCGGCCCGGTCGATGTCGTGGAGCTTGCGTTCGAGTACCCGGTCCAGGTCGGTCAGCTCCGCCGAGGACAGGTCCCCGGTCGCGGCCGCGAGGTTCTCCAGGAACTCCTTCAGCGAGCTCTCGACGCGGGCGAACTCCGGCATCTCCCAGACGTCGCCGCCCGGGTCACGGGTCGCGAGGGCCCGGCGCGCCCGGTTCACCCCGCCGCCCAGCGGCGCCCAGGCCGCCTCGATCACGTCCCAGAAGTGTTCTTCGTTCATGGCCGACCAGTCGACCATCCGCCTCCGACAGTTCTCAGCGGCCGATGATCGTGAGGGCGGTGAGGGAGACCGCGCCGACCAGGAGGGTCGCAAGGAGGCCGAGGAGGAGGCCGCGCCGGCCCGTGCGCAGCAGCGCGCCGACACGGACGGACGTCCCCAGCCCGAACATCGCCGCCGCCAGCAGCACCGTCGAGATGTCCTTCGCCCCCGTCAGGGCGGGGACGGGCACGACGTCCGCGCTGCGCAGCAGCAGCATGACCAGGAAGCCGGCGACGAACAGGGGCATGATCGGCGGGCGCTTCCCGGCGGCGGTACGGCCGGCCCTGCGTTCGAGGACGCCCATCCCCGCCACCATCGGCGCCAGCAGCACCACCCGGGTCAGCTTCACGATCACGGCCGTGCCGACCGCCGCCGCGCCCGCGGGGGACGCGGCCGCCACGACCTGGGCGACCTCGTGGACGCTCAGCCCGGCCCACATGCCGAGCGTCTCGGGCTCCAGCCCGAACACGCGGGAACCGAGGAACGGGACGGCGGCGATGGCGGCGCTGCCGTAGATCGTCACCAGTGTGACGGCGGTCGCGACCTCCTCCTTCCTGGCGCGGGCGACGCTGTCCATGGCCACGATCGCCGAGGCCCCGCAGATCGAGAACCCGGTCGCGACCATCAGCCCCAGGCCGCGCGGCACGCCGGTCAGCCGGCCGAGCGCGAGCGTCCCGGTGAACGCGAGCAGGACGGTGGCCACGACCACGGCGACCATGCCGGGCCCGAGCCGCACCACCTCGGTCAGGCTGAGTTGCAGGCCGAGGAGGACCACGCCGGCGCGCAGGAACGCGCGGGTCGCCCACCGCAGGCCGTGGGACAGCACCGCGGGCAGCGCCCCGCCGGCCAGCACGCCGAGGAGCACCGCGACGGTCAGTGCGCTCAGCGCGGGGACGAGCCGGTTGATCGCCATCGCCACGGCCGCGCCGCCCGCCGCCACCGCGATCCCGGGCCCCGTCCGGTCCCACCATGCTTTCGCCCGTTCCGGGCGAGCCGCCTCCACTGTGCTCATGCTTCGAGGCTTGCGCGCCGTCCGCGGTCCCGGTACCGGCCGGTTCGGCCTTACGTCATAGCCTGCGGGCATGACCTATCACCCCGACATCGACTCGCTGCGGCTGCTCGTCCTGGTCGCCGAGCGGGGCAGCCTGACGGCCGCCGCGGGGGAACTGCGGATCAGCCAGCCGTCCGCGAGCAAGCGGCTGGCCCGGCTGGAACGCCGGCTCGGGGTCCGGCTGGTCGAGCGGACCCGGCGCGGCTCGTCCCTCACCCCCGCCGGGACGCTGGTGACCGGGTGGGCGCAGCGCGTCCTGGACGCCCTGAACGCGCTCGGCGACGGCGTCGAGGCGCTCCGCCGCGAGCACACCGGCAACCTCACCGTCGCGGCCAGCCTCACCATCGCCGAGCACCTGCTGCCCGCCTGGATCGGGGACCTGCGCCGCGCCGACCCGGACCTGTACGTCGGCATGCGGGTGACGAACTCGGCGCACGTCTGCGAGCTCGCGCGGCGGGGCGAGGTCGACATCGGCTTCATCGAGTCGCCGGGCCGCCCGGCCGGGCTGCGTTCCCGGACCGTCGCGCGGGACCGGCTCGTCCTCGTCGCGCCGCCCGGCCACCGCTGGACGCGCCGGAACCGTCCCGTCCCGCCCGCCGAGGTCGCCGCCACCCCGCTGATCAGCCGGGAGGCGGGCTCGGGCACCCGGCAGGCCGCCCTTCAGGCGATGGCCGCGCACGGTCTGCGCCTCGCCCCGCCGCTCCTGGAGTTCGGCTCGGGCACCGCCGTGCGGAACGCGGTCGTCGCGGGCGCGGGCCCGGCGCTGATCAGCGAACTCGTCGTGGCCGCCGACCTGGCCACCGGCGTGCTCGCCGAAATCCCCATCGACGGGGTGACGCTGGAGCGGTCGCTGCGCGCCGTCTGGCGGACCGGCACCACCCCGTCCGGGCCGGCCGCCGCGCTCCTGTCCCACACCCGCCGTCCCTGAACGGTCCGCTCGGGGACGGGTCGCTCAGGGACGGGTCGCGCGGAGAACGAGGTCCACGAGGGTGTCGACCTCCTGCCGCGTCGCGGCTCGATGGAGCGTGAGGGGGGTGAGGATGAGCGGGCTCACCAGCATGTTCAGCACCGTCCCCGGCGCGCAGCCGGGGTGGACCTCGCCGCGGGCGATGCCGCGGGTGACGACGGCGCGCCAGGACTCCTGGACCGGCTCGAAGTGCTCGAAGATGAGCGCGCTCAACTCGGGTGTGCGGCGCGAGGCGATGATCGCGTTGGTGCTGACCTCGACGGGGCTCGCGAAGAACAGCGCGAGGCGGTGCGCCAGTTCGCGGAGATCCTGCTCCCACGAGCCGGTGTCGGGCACTTCGACGCCGCGTGAATGGGCGTTGAGCCCCTCGCGGACCAGGTCGGCGAACGTGGGCCACCAGCGGTAGATGGTCTTGCGGTTGAGGTCCGCGCGGGCGGCGACCTCGCTGGGACCGAAGTCGACGACGCGTTCGGCGAGCAGGTCGAGGACGGCTTGCGCGACGGCTTGGCGGACCCGTTCGCTGCGTCCGCCGGTGCGAACGCGTTCACGCGGCGTCTGGGCGGCGTCGCTTGGCGCCGCGCCCTCTGGACGGGAGGGCGGGGCTGCCCGCCGGGTGGTGCCGTCGCTCATCTCATCCCCTAAAGGGTCTCACTGTTGACTTTAGCGCTGTCCTGGTCCCATCATGAACTACGCCCCGTGGTGGCCAGGCCGCAGGGACGTGATCGGCATCGCCTTCGGGGCTGTTCCACGGCCACGGTTATACGCGCGGCTTTATGCCCGGCCACCCGCCGGCCCCGCCCCCATCGCCCTTTCCACGGAGGAAACATGAAGGTCGCCATTCTCAGCTGCGGTTCGGTCGCGAGCCGGGTCGCCCGCAGCGCCGCCGCGTTCGACGGCGTCGGCGACCTGGTGGTCGCCGACCTCGACGCCGGCCGCGCGAAGGCGCTCGGCGAGGCCATCGGCGCCCGGCACGCACGCTTCGACGCGACCGACCCGGAGAGCATCGCCGCGGTCGTCGCGGACGCCGACGTGGTCTTCAACGGCGTGGGCCCGTTCTACCGCTTCGCTTTGCCGATCGTCGGCGCCGCCATCGACGCCGGAGCGCACTACATCGACATCTGCGACGAGTTCGACGTCGCCGAGGCTCTGGTGACCGACCCCGCGTACGACGAGCGGGCGAAGGCCGCGGGCGTCGCCGTCCTCACCGGTTGCGGCGTCGCGCCCGGCGCCACCAACCTCATGGCGCGCTGGGCGTGCGACGGGCTCGACCGCGCGGACGCCGTCCACGTGGTCATGGGCCTCCCGTTCGTCGCGAACCTCGGGCCGACCATCCTGGAGCACATGTTCCACTCGCTCAGCGGCGAGATCACCCAGTTCCTCGACGGCGAGTACCGCAAGGTGCCCGCCTGGAGCGATCCAAAGACGTTCGAGCTGCTCGCCCCGTACGGCCGCCGCGAGTTCGGCTACTTCGGACACGCCGAACCGATCACGCTGCCCCGGTTCATCCCCGGCCTCAAGGAGGCCACCAGCCGGTTCACCTGGTGGCAGAGCGAAGGCAACGAGATCTACCGGCGGCTTGCCGGACTCGGCCTGATGAGCTCCGAACGCGGTGACCTCCCCATGTCGCCGCAGTCCTTCCTCGCCCGCCACTTCTGCACACCGGAAGGCGGGCGCGCCGTCCAGATCGACGTCTCCGACGCCCCGATCGGCTCGGTCTTCCACATCCGCGCCGAAGGCGAGAAGGACGGCGCCGCCGCGTCCGTGGTCATCGAGACGCACCACGACATGGCGAACCGGGTTCTGGAGGACGGCGCCGACATGACCGCGATTCCCGCCGCGGCCTTCCTGCGGCGGCTCGTCGACGGCGAGATCGACCGCACCGGCGTCCTCGCGCCCGAAGCGTGCGTGGACCCGCAGCCGTTCCTGCACGAGGTGATGCCGCGGCTCGGCCTCGCCCTGCATCACACCACCGCCCAGACCCGCCGCGTGTTCTGAGCCCGGGGCCCGAGAGCCCCGATCCGTGCTCCGGCGCCCCCTAACGAAAGGCATTCCCGTGCAGCAACCCACCGGATTCGACGTCGCCGTGGTCGGTGCCGGCCCCATCGGCGCCGCCACCGCCCGGCACCTCGCCGACCAAGGCGCACACGTCCTGATCGTGGGCCCCGCGGAGCCCCCGGACTACGCCGGCCACGACGGCGTGTGGTCCGGCCACTACGACCAGGGCAGGCTCGGGCACATCCTCGAAGTCCCGCTCGTCGCCTCGCTGCTCGCCGCCCGCTCGATACGGCGGTTCGGCGAACTCACGGAACGCACGGGTGTGGAGTTCACCCATCCGGTCCACTCGCTCGCCGTCATGCCCGCCGCCCTCGACGGCCGCGAGCCGTCCGAGTGGTTCGACCTCGGCAGGCTGAAGCGGAACGCCGAGGACGTCGGGCACCCCGTCGAACACCTCTCCGCGGCCCGGCTCCGGGACCGGTACCCGGGCCTGACCTTCGAGCCGGGACACGAATGCGTGGTGCAGCGGGACGCCCTGATCGTCAACCCGCGCGGCCTGACCGCCGCCGAACTCACCGCCGCCACGGCCGCCGGCGCCACCCTCGTCCGCGACGAGATCACCGCGATCACGGCCGAGGGACCCGGCCGGAGGCTGACCGCCCGGTCCGGCTCGTCGTGGACCGCGAACACGGTGGTCGTCGCCACGGGAGCGTCGACCAACGCGGGCGGCCTGCTGCCCCGCAGGCTCGCCATGGACACCTTCGGCGCCACCGTCGTCCTGGTCGAGGTCCCCGACCCGGCGGCGGTCGAGCTGCCCGCGATCATGTACTTCAAGCAGCGCGGCCAGAAGCTCCTCTATGGCGGCATCGTCATGTCGCCACTGCGCTACCCCGACGGCCGCTGGTACATCAAGTGCTCTGGCGACAGCCTGCTCGGCAACCCCCTCACCACACGCGACGAGATCTCCGCGTGGGTCCGCACCGGCGGCTCCACCGACGACATCGCACCGACGCTCACCCTCCTGCGGGAACTGCTCCCCGCGGAAACGGCCGCGGCGTTCGGCCAGGCCCGGGTGAGGCCATGCCTGGTCTCCAGCAACCACACCGGCCACCCGTACATCGACCACGCCGACGAGAACCTCATCGTCGTCGTCGAAGGCGAACGCGGTGTCATGGCCGCCGACGAACTCGGCCGCCTCACCGCGTCCCTGGCCTCGACCGGCCGCTGGAGCGACGGCATCCCGCACCAGCTCTTCCAGGCGGAATGGCTGTAGGCCGCCCGGTCGAGGCCGGCCGGCCCCCCGGCGGGGAGGTCCCGGGCGAGGACCGTGCGGTCGTCGGTGAACTCGCCCGGGGCCTTCGCGGCCGGTCCTGAAGGGTCAGGACACCGCCTCCTCGACCTGCTTGCGGAGGACCTTGCCGGTCGCGTTGCGGGGGAGCGGGTCGGCGGTGATGTGCCAGCGGGTCGGGACCTTGAAGTAGGCGAGCCGCTCGCGGGCGAAGGCCGCCAGGTCCTCCGGCGAAGGCGGCGGGCCGTTGGCGACCACGACCGCCGCGACCTCCTGGCCGAGGTCCGGGTGCGGGGCGCCGATGACGATGCACTCCCGGACCCCGGTGTATTCGGCGAGGACGTTCTCGATCTCGGCCGGGTAGACGTTCTCGCCGCCGCGGATGATGAGGTCGGAGCGGCGGGTGGTGAGGCGGAGCCGGCCCTGCTCGATCACGCCGATGTCGCCGGTGTGCATCCAGCGGTCCTCGTCGAAGGCCCGCGCCGTCGCCTCGGGATCGCGCCAGTAGCCGATCATGTTGTAGGCGCTGCGGACGCAGACCTCGCCCTCCACGCCCTCCGGAACCGGCCTGTTGCCGGCGTCCCGGATCTCCAGCTGGACGCCGATCGTGGGACGGCCGAGCGTCCCGGGCGCCTCGGCGAGATCGGCGGGGGTGGCGGTGGAGATGGCGGTGCACGACTCGGTCAGCCCGTAGCTGTCGACGAGGCCGCCCTTCGCGGGCGGGAACGCCGTCTGGAGCCGCGCCTTGAACGCGGGCGAGGACGGCGCCGTGGCCAGCGAGAACGCGGTGAGCGATGACAGGTCGTACTTCGACAGGTCGCCGTGCTCGACCATGCGGTGCGCCATGGTGGGGACGGCGCCCCAGTTCGTGACGCGTTCCCTCTCGACCAGGCCGAGCACCCTGTCCACGTCGAAGCCGCCCTCGTGGAGGATCACGGCGGTGCCGGTGGCGAGCCGCGGGACGGCGAGGTTGTGCAGGCACGCGATGTGGAACAGCGGCAGCGCGAGCAGGTAGCGGCGCGTCGACGGGTCCATGCCGAACGCGGCCATCATGGCGTCGTTGAACCGGTGGTACTCGATCACCGAGGTGAGGTTCCGGTGCGAGTGGACGGCGCCCTTGGGCCGTCCCGACGTGCCGCTCGTGTACAGGATGACCGCGGGGTCGTCCTCGGCGACCTCCGGTATCTCGAAGCGGGCGTCCGGGTAGCGGGCCATCAGGGACGGGACGTCCTTCTCGATCGTCAGCACGTCCTCGGAGATCAGCGCGGCCCGCTTCTCGTCGGCGATGACGACCTTCGGGTCGGTGTGCCCGAGCGCGTACTCGATCTCGCGCGGCGCCCACCAGGCGTTGTAGCCGACCGCGATGCCGCCGACGGCGATCGTCGCCCAGAACGACACGATCCACTCGGGGCTGTTGGCGGCGTTGATCGCGATGCGGTCGCCGGGGCGCACGCCCAGATCGTCCCGTAGCGCCTTGGCCATGGACGCGACCGCGGCGGCGTGCTCGGCGAAGCTCATCCGGCGGGACGCGGTGACGAGGTAGTCCCGGTCGCCGTAGGACACCGAGCGGGTGAGCACCTCGCCGAGGCTGCGGGCGCGGCCCGCGAACATGGGCAGCCGCGCGCCGAGCACGTCCTCCTCCCTCAGTTCGAACTCGCCGCCGGGACCGGTCAGCTTCCGAATCGTCTCCATCGGACCCCTCCTCCTCGCCGGACGGCTCATTGTCGGCCGCCGCATCCCCGGCTTCACCAGGGCATTCCGCTCAGCGGGACCGTCACGGAGCGTCCCGTGACGAACGCGTTCCCGCTGAGCGGGACTGAACCTTTTACGTGCGCCGCGTCACATCACGATGACCGCACCAGGACTGAGCAGACCGGACCGGCCGGGCATGACCCGGCGGACCGGGCTGGGCGCGCAAGCAGGACTGAGTAGGAGTACCCATGGAGAGTCTCAGCGACAAGGTCGCCATCGTCACCGGAGCGGGCCAGGGCGTCGGGCAGGGCATCGCGCTCGCGCTGGCGTCCGAGGGCGCCGCGATCGCCGTCCTCGGCCGGACGGCCGCCAAACTGGACGCGACCTGCGCGCTGATCCGCGAGCGGGGCGCGAAGGCGGAGCCGTTCGTGTGCGACATCGCCGGCACCGAGGCGATCCCCGGTGTCGTCGAGCGGATCGCCGAGACCTTCGGCGGGATCGACATCCTCGTCAACAACGCCTACTCCGGCTCCTACGGCCCGCTGCTGGAGATGAGCGACGCGAAGTTCCAGAAGGGGTTCGTCACCGGCCCGTTCGCGGCGTTCGCGTTCATGAAGGCGTGCCACCCGCACATGAAGGCGCGCGGCGGAGGCAGCATCATCAACCTCGTCACGTCCGCCATGGTCCGCTGGGACCCGGCCACGTACGGCGCCTACGCCGCCGCCAAGCAGGCCCTTCGCTCGCTGACCCGGACGGCCGCGGCCGAATGGGGCCCGGACGGCATCCGCGCCAACAACATCGCCCCCCACGCGCTCTCACCGGGCCTGAAGTGGTGGGCGGAGAACAACCCCGAGGCGGCCGAGGAGTTCCGCAAGACGATCCCGCTCGGCTACATCGGCGACTGCGAAACCGACATCGGCCGGGCCGTGGTGGCGCTCGTCCAGCCGGCCATGCGCTACCTCACCGGCGCGACGATCCCGCTGGACGGCGGCCAGGCCAACTTCGGCTGACCCCGTCCCACCTCACCTCTTCACCACACCCCGTCACCGCCTCCCGTCACCGCCTCCCGTCACCACCACCGGCCGGCGTCACCAGAGGACCGCCGGTGCTGGACCGTACCCACAACCCCGTCCCCCGCCTGCTTGAAACAGCACCGCTGTGCGGTGAAAGGAGTACGACCGATGAAGGTCGACAAGATCGGGCGCCTCGCGGCAGGCGCCCTGGCGGTCGCACTCGTGACCGCGTCCTGTTCCAGCGAGCGTTCGGGCACGGACGGCACGTCCGGCGGGAACGGCTCGGGCGGCCAGGCCGGGGCGAGCAAGTCGTTCGGGACGCTGCCGTCCCCGTGCGGCCCCGGCGACGCCAAGGGCAAGACCGACCAGGGCGTCACCGATGACCAGATCAGCATCGGGTTCGGCGACGACCGCGGCTTCACCGCCGCGCCCGGCCTGTCCAAGGAGATGGGCGACGCCGTCGCCGCGATGATCGACTGGTGCAACAAGCAGGGCGGCATCAACGGGCGCAAGATCAAGGGCAACCAGTACGACGCCGCCTACATGCAGTCCGCGAAGGTGATGCAGGAGTCCTGCAAGCAGGACTTCATGCTCGTCGGGCAGGGCTTCGCGATGGACGAGGCCGCCGAGCAGTACCGGGTCGGCTGCAAGCTGCCGACGGTCGCCGGGTTCACGGTCGGCCCGAACGCCACGATGGGCCCGATGAAGTACGAGGCCGTCCCGTACCCGGTGGACCTGATGAACATCGGCGGTCTGCGCATCGCGGAGAAGCTGTTCCCCGACTTCAAGGACAAGACGGACATCCTGCTGTCCACCTCCCCGGCGGTCAGCACCGGCACCAGCAAGATCGAGAGCGCCCTGCGGGGGATGGGCGTCAAGCCGCTGAAGTGCGGCGTCCGGCTGAACGACAAGGGCGAGAGCAGCTACATGCCGTTCGCCGAGAAGATCAAGAAGTGCGGGGCGGGCTACCTGTGGTCGTCCGACTCGCCCGACCCGGGCCAGTTCAGCCTGCTGGAGTCGATCGAGCGGGTCGGCGCGAAGCCGAAGTACGTGTTCGAGTCGACCTGGTACAGCCGGCAGGTCGCGCAGTGGAACACCGCGGGCGCCGGTGACAACCTCCATGTGAGCATGTTCTTCCAGCCGCTGGAGAACGCCGGCAAGATCCCCGCGGTCAAGCAGTACATGGACCTCGTCAACGCGAGGAAGGGCAAGGTCGCGATGCTCGGCATGCAGGCGACCTCCGCGTTCTTGCTGTGGGCGCAGTCCGCGCAGAAGTGCGGCTCGGACCTGACCCGGCAGTGCGTCATCAACGAGCTGTCGAAGGTGCACGAGTGGACGGGCGGCGGCCTGCACACGCCGACCGACCCGGGCGCCAACAAGCCGGGCTCCTGCTCGCTGATGGTGAAGCTCAACAAGACCAAGTACGAGCAGGTCTACCCGAAGAACGTCGGTGAGTTCGACTGCAGCGACGAGTACCTGGTCAAGACCGACCCGAAGAGCTGGGGGACGAAGCTGAACGACGACCGCATCGCGACGAAGTTCCTGACCGGCGACGTCATCAAGCCCCAGTCCTCCTGATCCGACCGCCGGAGGCGGCGACCACATGACGGCGACCACATGACGGCGACCACATGACGGCGACCACATGACGGCGACCACATGACGGTGAACACATGACGACGTTCCTGACCTACACCACCCTGGGCCTGGTCCTGGGATCGGTGTACTTCATCGCGGCCTCGGGGCTCGTACTGACGTACAACACCTCGGGCATCTTCAACTTCGCCCATGGTGCGCAGGCGATGTTCGGCACGTTCCTGTACTGGCACCTCACCGAACGGTGGGGCTGGCCGGTCTGGCCGGCGCTGATCGTCGTGGTCGGGCTCGTCGGTCCCGCGATGGGTGCGGCGCTGCACACCGCCATCATGCGGGGGCTGCGCGGCACCGCCGACGTCACGAAGATCATCGTGACGGTGGCGGTGCTGCTCGGCACCGTGTACCTGGCGCAGTGGATCTGGAACCCGGACGAGGCCCACACCGTGGACATGTTCTTCGGTGCGGGCGCGAAGATCACCGTGGCGGGCGTCGTGGTCCGGTACCACGAGATCGTCTGCCTGGTCGCCGCCGTGGCGATCGCCGTCGGGCTGCGGGTGCTGTTCACCCGCAGCCGGACGGGCGTGGTGATGCGCGGCTCGGTCGACGACCCCGACCTGCTGCGCCTGAGCGGCCACGACCCCGAGCGCGCCGCGATGCTGTCATGGGCGCTCGGCTCGACGCTCGCCGTCCTCGCCGGGGTGCTGATCGTGCCCATCAGCGGCGGCGGGCTGGACGCGAACGCGCTGACCCTGCTGGTGATCGACGCGTTCGCGGCGGCGATGTTCGGCCGGCTGCGCAGCATCCCCCGCACGTTCGCCGGGGCGATGGTCCTCGGCCTCGCCGCCAACTACGTGCTCGCCTACCTGCCGTCGGCGGGCACGTTCACCGGCAACCTGCGCGTCTCGCTGCCGATGATCGTGCTGTTCGTGGTGCTGGTGGTGCTGCCGCAGGACCGGCTGCGCGGGGCCGCGATCCGGACCCGCGAGCGGTACCGGGTGCCGACCGTCCGCTCGGCGGCGGTGTGGGGCGCGGTGCTGATCGCGGTGGTGTACCTGTACAGCCTGCTGCTGTCGGACGGCGCCGTCACCACGTTCGCGCTCGGCATGACGTTCGCGATCATCGCGCTGTCGCTGACCGTGCTGACCGGCTACGCGGGCGAGCTGAACCTCGCGCCGCTGGCGTTCGGCGCGGTCGCGACCGTGGTCGCGTTCCACGTCGGCGTGGCGGGCACCGGCCTCGCGTCCTACATGAGCATCCAGGGCGTGCTGCTGGGGGTGGCCGCGGCGGCGCTGATCGGCGGGCTGGTCGCGCTGCCGGCGCTGCGGCTGCGCGGCCTCTACCTGGCCCTCGCCACGATGGCGTTCGGCGAGTTCCTGTCGAACATGGTGCTGCGCGACACCACCGAGCACGAGCTGTTCGGGATGAAGTTCACCCTCTTCCCCGGCGGGTCGCTGGTCGTCCCGCCGCTCAGGATCGGCCCGCTCAACCTGCGGGACGGGACGACGTCCCTGATGACCGCGACCGTGCTCTTCGTGCTGATCGCGGTGGGGCTGGCCGCCCTGCGCGGCAGCGGATACGGGCGGCGGCTCGCGGCGATGAAGGACAGCCCGGCCGCGGCGGCGATGCTCGGGCAGAACCTCGTCCGGCTGAAGCTGAGCGTCTTCATGATCTCCGCGGCGATCGCGGGACTCGGCGGCGTGCTGATGTCGGCGGCGACCGGCACCGTCGCCCAGGAGAACTTCTCGTTCGTCGGCAGCCTGTCCCTGCTGATGCTGGTCGTGGTGGCGGGCACCGGCTACATCAGCGGTGCCCTGTTCGGCGGCCTGATGGCGGGCGTCGGCGCGACCGTCCTGGTGGCGACGTTCAACGACCTCGCGCTGGAGAACGCGGGCATGGCCACCGTCTACACCACGCTCGGTCACCTCATCGTGGTCAGCACGGCGCTGCTCGGGATGGGCGTCGGCAAGAACCCGAGCGGTTTCGTGCACGACCTCATCGAGGGCTACCGGGCGGTCCGCGGCGCCGGACCCGTCCTGTACGGGGCGGGGGCGCTCGGCGCGGTGCTGTACGTCCTCGCGCTGACCGGCGTGATCGGGACCTGGACGTTCGCGCTCGCCGCCCTGTCGGTGATCATGCTCCTCCCCGTCTTCGGGCGCATGTACCTGGAGGAGCGGGGCGGGGACGGGGAGCGGCGCGCCCGTCCGGCGCCGCTGGAACTGATCGGCGTGGACGAGCCCTACACCGACGAACTGCGCGCACGGCTCGACCGCGAACTCGGCCTGCCGGCCCTTGAGAAGGGAGGGGTGGCCCGTGCCTGAAAGCGACCCCCTGCTCGAAACGCGGGGCATCACCGTCCGGTTCGGTGGCAACACCGCCGTGAACGATGTCGGCCTCGCCATGACCGAAGGGCAGATCACCGGGCTGATCGGCCCTAACGGCGCCGGCAAGACGACGATGTTCAACACCATCACCGGCTTGCAGAAGCCCGCGTCCGGCCAAGTGATGCTGGACGGAGCCGACATCACCAAGTTGTCCCCGGCCAAGCGCGCGCGCCGCGGCATGGCGCGGACGTTCCAGCGGATGGAGCTGTTCCTGTCGCTCTCAGTCCGCGACAACGTCCGCGTCGCGGGCGACATCCTGCGCAGCTCGACCCGCAAGCGCTTCGACCTGGACGAGGAGACCGACAAGATCCTCGAACGGACCGGGCTCACCGACATCGCCGGCCGCGATGTGTCCGACATCCCCATCGGACGGGCCCGCGTCGTGGAGGTGGCGCGTGCGCTTATGACCTCACCGCGCGTCCTGCTGCTGGACGAGCCCGCGTCCGGCCAGACCGAACGCGAGACAGAGGCGTTCGCGGAGATGCTCGCGGGCCTCGCCGGCGAGGGTCTCGCGATCTGCCTTGTCGAGCACGATCTGCCGCTCGTCATGAAGCTGTGCTCCACCATCCACGTGCTCGACTACGGCGCGCTCATAGCGTCCGGCACGCCGGCGGAGATCAAGGATTCCCCGGAGGTCATCGCCGCCTACATCGGCACAGAGGAGGCGTCACATGAGTGAGGTGATTCCGGAGCCGCGCACGGCGGGCGACGACACCGCCGGGCGGGGCACCGCGCAGGACGCCGTGCCGCTGCTCGAACTGGTGGACGTCCGCGCGGGCTATGGCGCCATCGAGGTCCTGCACGGCGTGAACCTGGCGTTGAAACCGGGTTCGCTGCTGGCGCTGCTCGGCCCGAACGGCGGCGGGAAGTCCACCACGATGCGCGTCTGCGCGGGCCTGCATCCGCCGACCGGCGGGGAACTGCGGTTCGCGGGACGCAAGGTGAACGGCATCTCGGCGCAGGACGCGGCCCGCCTCGGCGTGTGCTCCATCCCCGAGGGCCGCGGGATCTTCCCCAACCTGACGGTGCGGGAGAACCTGTGGGCCGCCACCGGAACCGGCGCCCGGCTGGAGGACCTGGAGGAGAAGGCGTACGCCCGCTTCCCGATCCTCGGCGAGCGCCGCCACCAGCTCGCCGGATCGATGTCCGGCGGCGAGCAGCAGATGCTCGCGCTGTCCCGCGCGCTCGGCACCGATCCGGCGGTGCTGCTGCTCGACGAACTGTCCATGGGCCTCGCGCCCATGATCGTCTCCCGGATGTACGAGACGGTCGCCGAGCTGGTCGAGGGCGGACTGTCGGTGCTGGTCGCCGAGCAGTTCGCCCGCGCCATCCTGCCGATCGCCGACACCGCCGCGCTGATGCTGCACGGGCGCGTGGTGGCGGCCGGCCCGCCCGGCGAGATCGAAGACCGGCTGTCCAGCGACTACCTGGGAGGTTGACCCCGCATGCTCACCGAGGAACGACGCCGGCGGTTCAAGGACGACGTGGCGAACCAGAAGCTCAAGACCGACCAGTCCCGCCACGACGGGATGCTCCGCATCGCCGGGATCGTCGCGATGGTCGCCGGTGTCGCCGGCGTCTTCATCGCCTACAACGTCTCGCTCACGAAGGACGACATGCGGGACGTGGGCTCGCTGCAGACGCTCGCCGTCGGGTTCCTGGCGGTGACCGTCCTCGGCGCGGCCCTGTACCTCGCCGCGGCCGTCACCCGCGTCCTGCGGCTGTGGCTGCTGCGCCAGCTCGTCGAGCAGCAGGCGCAGGCCGACCAGATCGCCGCCGCGCTGCGCGACAGGGGATAGCCACGGCGGTCGACGCTCCCGGTCAGCGGGATGTCCGGAGTGCCCGGACATCCCGCTGATTAACGTCTAGTCCGGATGGAGGACTCTGAATGAACGACCCGAAGCCCGACGTGCTCGCACCGGCGAAGCTGGGGCCCGTCACGCTGCGCAACCGCGTCATCAAGGCGGCGACGTACGAGGGGCTGACCAAGGACGGCCAGGTCACCGATGCGCTGATCGACTTCCATGTCCGGCACGCGCGCGGCGGCGTCGGGATGACGACCGTGGCGTACTGCGCGGTCGCGCCGGAGGGGCGCACCGACCGCAGGCAGATCCACTGGCGGGACGAGGCGCTGCCCGGCCTGCGCAAGCTGACCGACGCCGTGCACGCCGAAGGAGCGGCCGCCCAGGCGCAGATCGGGCACGCCGGTCCGGTCGCCAACCCCAAGAGCAACAAGCTGCCCGCGCTCGCGCCCAGCCGCCACTTCCACCTGACCACGCAGACCGTCGCGAAGGCCGCCACGCACGCGGACCTGGCGCGCGTCGTCGAGGCGCACGGCCGGGCGGGCCGGATGGCGATCGAGGCCGGGTTCGACTCCGTCGAGATCCACATGGGGCACAACTACCTGACGAGCTCGTTCCTCAGCCCGAAGGTCAACCACCGCAAGGACGAGTACGGCGGGTCGCTGGAGAACCGCGCCCGGCTGGCGCGCGACATCGGCCGCGCCGTCCGCGACGCCGTCGGCGACCGCATCGCGATCACCGCGAAGCTGAACATGGACGACGGCGTGCCCGGCGGCTTCTGGCTGGACGAGGCCGTCCAGGTCGCGCGGTGGCTGGAGGCCGACGGCTCGGTCGACGCCCTCCAGATGACCGCCGGCAGCTCCCTGCTCAACCCCATGTACCTGTTCAAGGGCGAAGCCCCGCTGCACGAGTTCGCCTCCGTCATGAAGCAGCCGACCAAGCTCGGGATCAAGCTCGTCGGCAGGCACTTCCTGAAGTCCTACCCCTACGAGGACCTCTACCTGCTCAAGGACGCCCGGCAGATCCGCGCCGCGGTGAAGCTGCCGATGATCCTGCTCGGCGGCGTCACCGACAGGGCCGGCATGGACACCGCCATGGCGGAGGGCTTCCAGTTCGTCGCGATGGCCCGCGCCCTGCTGCGCGAACCCGACCTCATCAACCGGATCAAGGACGAGCCGGACACCAGGTCGCTGTGCATCCACTGCAACAAGTGCATGACCGCGATCTACGGCGGCACCCACTGCGTCCTGTCCACCGAACCGGCCTGGGGAAGCGCGAGTGCGTGACGAGACGATCGCGGCGCTGCTGCTGGCCAGGCTGGGCGACGGCCGTCCCGGGCTGCGCAGCCGCGAGCGGACGTGGACGTGGGACGAGGTCGTCCGGGAGAGCGCGGCCCGCGGGGCACTGGCCCGCGAGCTGCGCAGGGACGGCCCGTTCCACATCGGCGTGCTGCTGGAGAACGTCCCCGAGTACGTCCTGTGGCTGGGCGCGGCGGCGCTGAGCGGCGCCACGATCGTCGGCATCAACTCGACCCGGACCGGCGCCTACCTGGAGCAGGAGGTCCGCCACACCGACCTCCAGCTCCTCGTCACCGACCGGGCCGGGCTGAAGCTCCTGGACGGGCTCGACATCGGCGTCCCGCGCGACCGTTTCCTCCTCATCGACGATGACGGCTATCCGGCGCTCGTCGCGTCCCACGCCTGCGAGCCCGCGGCCGGCGAGCCGGTCACCCCCGAGACGCAGATGCTGCTGCTGTTCACGTCCGGGACGACGGGCGCGTCCAAGGCGGCGCGCTGCTCGCAGGGCAGGCTCGCCGAGCTCGGCCGCAACAACAGCGCCAAGTACGACATCAAACGCGACGACGTCTGCTACTGCTCGATGCCGCTGTTCCACGGCAACGCGCTCATGGCGCTGTGGGCGCCGTCGCTCGCGGCCGGCGCGACCGTCGTGCTGGCGCCCAGGTTCTCCGCCTCCGGGTTCCTGCCGGACGTCCGGTTCTACGGCGCGACGTTCTTCAACTACGTCGGCAAGGCGATCGGCTACATCCTCGCCACGCCGCAGCGCCCGGACGACGGCGACAACACGCTCACGCACGGGTTCGGCACGGAGGCGTCCCCCGAGGACAAGGCCGAGTTCCTGCGCCGCTTCGGTGCGACGCTCATGGAGGGCTACGGCTCCAGCGAGAGCGCCGGCATGATCAAGCGGGCGGCGGACGCGCCGCCGACCGCGTTCGGGCGCCCCGCCCACGACGGCGTCCGGATCGTCAACCCCGAGACGCTGGAGACCTGCGCGCCCGCGATCCTGGACGAGCACGGCCGCGTCACCAACGCCGAGGCCGCCGTCGGCGAGATCGTCGACGTGCACGGCGCCGCCAGGTTCGAGGGCTACTACAACAACCCCGAGGCGGACGCCGAGCGGGTGCGGCACGGCTGGTACTGGACGGGCGACCTCGGCTACATCGACCAGGCCGGGTTCCTGTACTTCGGCGGGCGGTCCGGCGACTGGATCCGGGTCGACTCGGAGAACATCTCCGCGCTGCTCACCCAGAACGTCGTCCGCCGCCACCCGAAGATCGTGGACGCGGTCGCGTTCGGCGTCCCCGACCCGCGCTCCGGCGACCAGGTGATGGCCGCGATCGAGATCCCGCCCGGCGTCGCGTTCGAGGACCTGGACTTCGCGGCGTTCCTCGCCGTCCAGGACGACCTCGGCACCAAGGGCGCGCCGCGGTTCGTGCGGGTCTCGCACGCGCTGCCGACGACCGGCTCGGGCAAGCTGAAGAAGAAGGAACTGCAGCTCGACGGCTGGCGCACCACCGATCCCGTGTTCCGGTGGGCCGGGCGCGCGGTCAAAGGGGCGGGGGCGCCCGAATACGTCCTGATGACCGAGGCGGACAAGGCGGCGCTGCGCGCGGAGTTCATCGCCGCCGGCCGCCGCCGTTTCCTCCCGTGAGTTTTCTCCCGTGAGTTCACGAAAGGGCAGGTATGGATCTGCGTGAGTCCGACGCGCACCGCGAGCTGCGCGCGGAACTGAGGGCGTACTTCGCGGGCCTGCTGCCCGAGGACGTGCGGCGCCGGGCCGGCGAGCAGGGCGTGGGCGGCGACCAGTTCCGCGAGATCGTCAAGATGCTCGGCAACGACGGCTGGCTCGGCTACGGCTGGCCGGAGGAGTACGGCGGGCAGGGCAGGTCGGTCGCCGAGCAGTACGTGTTCTTCGACGAGGTGCAGCGGGCCGGGCTGCCGTTCCCGTTCGTCACCGTCAACACGGTCGGCCCGACGCTGATGCGGTTCGGGACGGACGAGCAGAAGAAGAAGTACCTTCCCGGCATCCTGTCCGGCGACGTCGTCTTCGCGATCGGCTACACCGAGCCCGACGCCGGCACCGACCTCGCCTCGCTGCGGACCAAGGCCGTCCGGGACGGCGACCACTTCGTCATCGACGGCAGCAAGGTCTTCACCAGCGGAGCCAACACCGCCGACCACATCTGGCTCGCGGCCCGCACGAACCCGGACGCGCCGAAGCACAAGGGCATCTCGATCCTGATCGTCCCGACGGACGCGGAGGGGTTCTCCTGGAGCCCGATCCCGACGGTCGGCGGGATGGTCGTCACGGCGACGTACTACAACGGCGTCCGGGTGCCCGCGTCGTCGGTCGTCGGGGACGTCGACGGCGGCTGGAACCTGATCACCACGCAGCTCAACCACGAGCGCATCGGGCTCGCCGCGCTCGGCGGCCGGATGATCCGGCTGTGGGAGGACGTCCGGGACTGGGCCCGCGAGAACGGCGCGCTCGACCTGCCCTGGGTGCGCGCCGACCTCGCCCGCACGCACGCCAGGCTTGAGGCGATGCGGCTGATGAACTGGAAGATGACCATGGCGGTCGAGGCCGGGACGCTGACGGGCGCGCAGGCCGGGGCCGCCAAGGCGTACGGGACGGAGACGCACATCTACGTCCAGCGGACGCTGACCGGCATCCTCGGGGCGGCCGGGCGGATCCGGCCCGAATCGCCGGGCGCGGTGCTGCACGGGCAGATCGAGCAACTGTCCCGGCAGGGCATCGTCAACACGTTCGGCGGCGGCGTCAACGAGGTGCTGCGCGACATGGTCGCCGTCCAGGGGCTGGGTCTGCCGAGGTCGAGGCGGTCATGAGCGATCACGGTTCCGGTGGGCACTTCGATGCGCGCTCCGGTGCGCGCTCCGGTGAGTACGAGGACAGGCTCCAGGCGTGGGTCGGGCGGGAACTGCTGACCCGGCGCTTCGGGCAGGACCCGGTGAACGTCCCCATGATCCGGCACTGGGTCGAGGCCATGGCGGACGACAACCCGATCTACCTGGACGAGTCGGCCGCCCGGGAGGCCGGGCGGGACGGCGTCGTCGCGCCCGCGTCGATGGCGCAGGCATGGACGATGCGCGGATACGCGGCGTCCGTCCGCCCGGACGGGGAGCCGACCGGGATGGACGAGCTGACCGGACTGCTCGCCGAGGGCGGGTACACCTCCGTCGTCGCCACCGACTCGGAGTTCGAGTTCGAGCGCGAGCTGGTGCCGGGCGACCGCGTCAGCGTCGAGGAGGTCGTCGAGGCGATCTCCCCGGAGAAGAAGACCGGGCTCGGCGCGGGACGCTTCATCACCACCGTCCGGACCTACCGGGACGCGGCGGGCGAGGTCGTCGCGACGCAGCGGTGGCGGCTGCTGCGCTTCCGTCCCGCCGAGAAGCCCGCCCAGGAGCCCGCTGGGAAGCCCGCCGGGAAGCCGGAGGGCGAGGAGGCGGAGGCGAGGCCGCTGCGGCCCCGGCCCGCGATCAATCACGACAACGCGTTCTGGTTCGAGGCCGCGCGCGAGCACCGGCTCGTCATCCAGCGCTGCGCCGACTGCAAGTCGCTGCGGCACCCGCCCGGCCCCTGCTGCCCGCAGTGCGGCTCGTTCGCATGGGACACCGTCGAGGCGAAGGGCGAAGGCCACGTCTACAGCTACGTCGTCGCGCACCACCCCCGCCACCCGGCGTTCGGCTACCCGCTGGTCATCGCGGTGGTCGAGCTGACCGAGGGCACCCGGCTGATCACGAACCTGACCGGGGTCGAGCCCGCGGACGTGGAGATCGGCATGGCCGTCGTCCTCGACTGGATCGACCCGGACCCCGACCTGTCCCTGCCGGCGTTCCGTCCGGCCGACGCTGACGCTAAGGAGCGCTGATGGACTTCACCCTCGGCGAGGAACTGGAGGCCGTCCGGGACCTGGCCCGGCAGATCTTCACCGACCGGGCCACCCAGGCGCGGATCAAGGCCGCGGAGGAGTCCGAGCGGGGCTTCGACGAGAGCCTGTGGGCGGAACTGGGCGAAACGGGCCTGCTCGGTGTCGCGCCGCCCGAATCCGCCGGCGGGGCCGGGCTCGGGATCGCCGGGCTGGCCGTCCTGCTGGAGGAGCAGGGGCGCACCGTCGCACCCGTCCCGATCTGGCCGGCCGTCGTCGCGGCCCTGGCGCTCGCCTCGCACGGGCCGGCGGTGCGGCAGGAGGTCCTGCCCTCCGTTCTGGACGGGACCGCGCGGCTGACGGTCGCGCTGGAGGAGTTCGGGCCGTCCGATCCGGCGGCGCCGCGGTGCGCGGCCGTCCGCGACGGCGACGGGTGGCTGCTGACCGGGACGAAGGCCGTCGTGCCCACGCCGTTCGGGACGAGTCACGTGCTCGTCTCGGCGTCGTCCCCGCAGGGGCCCGGCCTGTTCCTGGTCGAGACGTCCGCCGGGTCCTGGGAGCGCGCCGAGACCACCGGCCGGGACGTCGCCGGGCACCTCACCCTCGACGGCGCGCCGGCGCAGGCACTCGGCCCCGGTGCGCTGGAATCGGTGCTGCGGGCGGTCCGCGTCTCGCTGGCCGCGCTCCAGGTCGGCGTGGCCGACGGCGCGCTGCGCATGGCCGCCGACTACCTGGCCGGACGCGAGCAGTTCGGCCGTCCGCTCGCCACCTTCCAGGCCGCGCAGCACCAGCTCGCCGACTGCTACATCGAGATCGACGCGCTGCGCGTCTGCCTCTGGCACGCGGTCTCCCTGATCGCCGCCGGGGAGGACGCCGAGACCGCCGTCCTGGTCGCCAAATGGTGGGCGGACGAGGGCGGGCTGAACGTCGTCCACCGCGTCCAGCACCTGCACGGCGGCATCGGCGTGGACGTCGACTACCCGGTGCACCGCCACTTCCTGTGGGGCAAGCAGATCTCCGGGACGCTCGGCGGCGCGTCGTTCGACCTCGACCTGCTGGGGGCCGCCCTGTGAACCGGCGGTACGAGGACGTGGCGGTGGGGGAGGAGCTCCCCGAGCTGAGCATCCCGCTGACCCGCACGATGATCGTCGCGACCGCGATCGCGAGCCGCGACTACCAGGACGTCCACCACGACCCGTCGCTCGCGGTCGAACGCGGCTCCAAGGACGTCTTCATGAACATCCTGACGACCAACGGCCTCGTCGACCGGTACGTGACGAGCTGGGCCGGGCCCGCCGCCGTCGTGAAGGCCATCAAGATCCGGCTCGGCGCGCCCAACTACCCGGGCGACACGATGGTCCTGACCGGCACCGTCACCGGCAAGCGGTCCGGCGGCCGGGTCGAGATCGCCGTGCGCGGCGTGAACCGGATCGGGCCGCACGTCACCGGCGCGGTCGTGGTCCAACTGCCCGCCGAACGAGCACAGGGGAGCGCGGCATGAGCGTCCTGCAACTGCGAGGGAGCGCGGCATGAGCGTCCTGCCGGGGGCGGCGGCGATCGCCGGGATCGGCGCCACCGAGTTCTCCAAGGAGTCCGGCCGCAGCGAACTGCGGCTCGCCTGCGAGGCGGTGCTCGCCGCCATCACCGACGCCGGTCTCCAGCCGTCCGACGTGGACGGGATGGTGACGTTCACCGCCGACACCAGCTCCGAAATCCACATCGCGCGGAACCTCGGCATCGGCGAGCTGAAGTTCTTCTCCCGCATCGGGCACGGCGGCGGCGCGGCCTGCGGCACCGTCCAGCAGGCCGCGATGGCCGTCGCGACCGGCGTCGCCGACGTCGTCGTCTGCTACCGCGCGTTCAACGAGCGGTCCGGGACCCGGTACGGCCTCGGCCAGGCGGACCGGCCCGTCGACGTCAGTGCGGACCGCGCCGCCTACTCGTGGATGACCCCGTTCGGGCTGTCGACCCCCGCCCAGTGGGTCGCCATGTTCGCCCGCCGCTACATGCACGAATACGGCGCGACGAGCGAGGACTTCGGCCGCATCGCCGTCATCGACCGGGCGCACGCCGCGAAGAACCCCGCCGCGTGGTTCTACGGGCGTCCGATCACGCTGGAGGACCATCAGGCGTCCCGCTGGATCGCCGAGCCGCTCCGGCTGCTGGACTGCTGCCAGGAGAGCGACGGCGGGCAGGCGCTCGTCGTCGTCTCCGCCGACCGGGCCCGCGACCTGCCGCATCCTCCGGCGCTGATCTGGGGGGCGGCGCAGGGGTCCGGCAACGACCAGCACATGATGACGAGCTACTACCGCTCCGAAATCACCGGCATCCCCGAGATGGGGCTGGTGGGACGGCAGCTCTACGCGCAGTCACGCCTGACGCCGGGCGACGTCCAGGCCGCCATCCTCTACGACCACTTCACGCCTCTGGTGCTGCCGCAGCTCGAAGAGCTGGGCTTCTGCCCGAAGGGTGAAGGCAAGGATTTCGTCGCGGACGGCAACCTCGAACTGGGCGGGCGGCTCCCGTTCAACACCCACGGCGGGCAACTCGGCGAGGCGTACATCCACGGGATGAACGGCATCGCGGAGGGCGTCCGCCTGATCCGCGGCACCTCGGTGAACCAGCCGGGTGACGTCCACAACGTGCTGGTCACCGCCGGGACGGGCGTCCCCACCAGCGGCCTGATCCTGGGAGCGGACGCGTGAGCGGGCGGAGCGAGCCGGTGGGCGGCCCCTCCATGGGGAGCACGGGGGAATGGCGCGGCCGAGAGCTCGGCACCAAGACCGTCACCTACGACGAGACGCGTCCCATCCTCTACGCGCTCGCGGTGGGCGCGGACGCCTCCGACCTGGACCTGGTCTTCGAGGAGCGCCTTCGCGTCCTTCCCACGTTCGCGTTGACCCTCGCCCAGTGGGCCCCGGACGCTCTCGGCTCGGCCGGCGCGTTCGACATCCGGACGGCCGTCCACGGAACTCAGCGTCTCCGCGTCCTGAAACCCCTCCCGCGCTCAGGCTCGGTGGAGATGAAGGCCCGGGTGGCCGAAGTCTGGGACAAGGGCTCGGCGGCGGTCTTCGACGTGGCGGTGGAAAGCGAATACTTCGAAGCGACCTGGTCGCTGTTCGCCCCCGGCCGCGGTGGTTTCGGCGGTGACCGGGGCCCCTCCGCCCGTCGGCGTCCCGAAACGTCCCCGACCGGCTCACTGGCCGTCCGGACGGCCCCCAATCAGGCGGCTCTTTACCGCCTTCTGGGCGATCGCCATCACCTGCACATAGACCCGGAGGCGGCGAAGACGGCCGGAATGCCGCGCCCCATCATGCACGGCCTGTGCACCCTGGCGGCGATGACCCTCCCCTTGGCGTCGTCTCTGGGTGCGCACCCAGCGGACTTGACCGAACTGGAAGGACGCTTCGCCGCCCCTGTGTTCCCTGGTGATGCCTTGCAGATCGACACCTGGAAAGACGCCGAGGCGACCCTTTTCGAAGCGGCGGTGGACGGAAAGACGGTCATCTCCGCGGGCCGGGTCCGCTTCGCCTGACCGGCAGGCCGAGGGTTTCGCCTGGTCGGCAGGCCGAGGCTGTTTCGCCTGGCCGGCAGGCTGAGGGTTCGTCTGACCGGCAGAACCGGTCTCGCGTCTGCTGATGGGCGCGAGACCGGTGCGCGCTTTTTCCTCTGCCGCGCCGCCGGCGATATCCGCCGCATCACCGGCAATGACGTCGCAGGTCGCGGGGGATGAGGGGCGGGACGTACGGCAGCATCCGACCAACGGCGGGTCCCTATCTGGGCAAAGCGTGATATTTATCCATGTTTGCCGTAAATGTCACCGTCGCAGTGTCGCCGTTTCCGGTCCCCCCTCGGGGCGCCCCCCGCCCTGGCCGGAACGGTCGCGGAAGGGCTCCCCCCGATGCGACGTCTGTTGCGGTTCCTGCTCCCGGCCGTCTTGAGCGCGGCGCTGATCGCCGTCCTGGACGTGCCGGCGTCCGCCACCCCGCCCAACATCCCGTCCGCCGCCACGGCCGCGAGCCGCCTGGCCGAACTCACCGTCGCCGCCGAATCGCACGCCAGCACCTACGATCGGACACTGTTCCCGCACTGGATCACCATCTCCGGGACGTGCAACACCCGGGAGACCGTGCTCAAACGGGACGGCACGAACGTCGTCACCGACTCCTCCTGCTACCCGACGTCCGGCCGCTGGTACTCGCCCTACGACGGCGCCACCTGGACCGCCGCGTCCGACCTGGACATCGACCACATGGTGCCGCTCGCCGAGGCGTGGGCGTCCGGGGCCTGGGCCTGGACGACGTCCCGCCGCCAGGCGTACGCCAACGACCTCGGCGGCCCCGAACTGTGGGCCGTCACCGACAACGTCAACCAGGCCAAGAGCGACAAGGACCCCGCGGAGTGGCAGCCGCCGCGCAGCGCGTTCCGCTGCACCTACGCCCGCGCGTGGGTCCAGGTGAAGTGGTACTACGGCCTCACCGTCGACAGCGCCGAGAAGAGCGCCCTCACCTCGATGCTCGGCACCTGCTGACATCGCCGCGCCGCACCGTCCGGTGAGGCGACCACCGGGCGGCCGACCGGCCATCCGGTGGTCGTCGCGTCTACGAGGCCGGATGCCTCTGCCGGGGCTGGCGGCGGCCGAGCCGGGCGTCCCCCGATCCGGTGCCCGTTCACCGCCGTCGCCTTGATCTCGTGTCGCGGCTCGCTTACCGGGGTGTAGATCGCATGTGTGATTTTCGCTTGTCTGGCCATGCAATATTGGATCAATTTCTTCTGGCTGGACGGCTCCGTTGTCGTAGGTGCGCAAGGTGGTGGTCATGAGACGGTGTTGTCTTTTGGGGTGGCGATACGGTCGGATTGATGGAGAGCTTTCTTTTTGGTTTCGTCTGGGGCTGTGGGCCTGATCGTGCAAGGCATATTCGTTGTCGTGCGGTGGGGGCGGCGCTGCGTACGGGGCCGCCCCTCCAAAGTCAAGGGCGCCTTCGGCGTCGCTTCGCGATGGGACTTCGTCCCACCCTTGACTTTGGAGCCTCTGCGGCCCCTGGGTGCAGCTTTTCGTCGGGCAGGCTCCGCCTGCCCCCTGCCCGACGCGCCGCCCCCACCGCCAGCCAAGAACCGTTGAATGACCGGTGTCATTGCGCCTCTCGTTAACGACCTGATGTCCCGATCGCCGGGGTGGTCGTTACTCGTCTGCTGTCGAGTCCGTGGTTATCGAAGTGGTGACCGGTGTCCGAATTTTCTTATTTGCCGTTTTGTTGGATGTCGTCAAATTTTGGTGTGTCTTTGTGGTGACAAAATTCAAGCCTTATTTGGAATGCGGGGGTGGGGGTGGGTGGATAAAATGGGGGTATGGAAGCGGTTGCGATCGACCTGGCGAAGGCGTCCACCATGGAATTGGTGAACGCCGCGTCGGCGATTGCGGCCGAGCTCGCTCGCCGCACTCCGCCGGAATCTCCGGCGGCCTGCATGGAACTCGCCGAGACCCTCGCCGCCGCCGGTGACATGCAAGAGGCCGCCCTTGCCGGATTCGTCGGTGTCGTTGACGCCGGCCGGGAAGTGCAACGGTGGGGTTATCCCTCCACCCGCAGCTGGCTGCGCTCCCGGCTTGGGATGCGCGAGGCCCGCGCCAAGGAGCGGCTGACGTTGGCACGGCAACGGCACCGTCTTGCGGAGGTGTCGGACCGCTGGGCCACCGGTGACCTGTCCTTCGGGTACGCCGCGACCATCGCCGATGCGATCGCCCGGCTGGACGACACCGACTGCCGGGCGGCCGAGGACATTCTGCTGGGCATGGTGGAGCAGGGTTTCTCGGCCGGAAAGGTCGCCACGTTCGGTAAACGCATCCGTGATGTGATTGCCGAGCGCGACGGCACCGAAGCCGTTCCCGATGCCGACACCCGGCGCGGGTACGAGCGTTCCTGGATCGACTCCACCCGCTCGCTGGACGGTGGCCGCTACATCAAGGGGTGGCTGAACGCCGAAGACGCCGCCGTCTGGGACGGGACGCTCGGGCCGCTGGCCAAACCCGCCGGGGCCGACGACCACCGCGACCTGTCCGAGCGGACGGCGGCGGCGCTGACGAGTGTCCTGTCGGGCGGGCACAAGGCCACCAAGGTCACCGTCATCTGCGACCTGGAGACGTTGACCGGCGGAGATGCCCCGGCCAGGCTGACCGACGGCACCCCCATTCCCGCCGAGCAGGCCCGCCGCATCGCCCTCAACGCCGGAGTCTCACCCCTCCTCCTCGGTCCGGGCAACGTCCCGCTGTACCTCGGATACCGGGTCCGCTTCGCGAGCGGTGCCCAACGCCAAGTCCTCGAAACCCTCTACCCGACGTGTGCCGTGCAGGGGTGCGAGGTTCCGGGAACGCTGTGCGAGGTCGACCATGTGGACGGCTGGGTCCTCGGCTGCCCCACCGACATCGACCGGCTCGCCCTGTGCTGCGGATGGCACAACAGGTTCAAGCACGCTCGGCCCGACCGGCTTCACATAGCCAAAGACGCGAACGGCCGCTACACCTACCGCGTCCCCGCGCCCCGAGAAAGAACGATCGCCGCAGGCGGACGTCCGCCGCCTTGGCTCCAGGCCGCGTGACCGGCGGGGGCCGTCCTATGAGCGGGTGACGATGGTCGTGCCGTCGCTGATGTGCAGGACCGCGTCAGCCCCGTCGAGGATCGCCTGGTCGAGAGGGAAGTATCCCTGCTCCGGGGTGGTGTCGGTGCGCGTGCGTGCGGAAGTGACCATGGTGGGCGTCGTCAGGCCCCAGGTGGTGATGTGGCGCTGCAGATGGCCCTCATAGGTGTCCGGTTCGGGCTCTTGAAGGCCGATGGGTTCGCTGCGGCCCAGGCTGCCGGCGATGAAGATGTACTGATCGCCCAGCAGGGACCCCGCGATGTCGCCGGCGCCGAACCAGGTGAGGTCCATGTCCGCCATGCGCATGTTGGACGGGGTTCGCTGCAGGTGGGCGTTGTGGGCGAAGAGCAGGGTCGGGCCCCGCCGGGCCTCGATGTCTCGGATGTCCAGGAGGTTCTGGACCATGAGCGCATCCCGGGTGGCGGCCAGGCGGGACACCCGCGCGCTCTGCTCCAGGCGCTGTGCCGACTGCTTGTGATACCGCAGCAGGCCGAGACCCGCGGTGAGGTGTGTCTTGGCCCTGAACCACTCGGCGCGTGATGTTGCTGCGATCAGTTCCGGCGTGCGCGCGTAGAGCGTGACGAGCATGTCGTCGGCGATCGATCGCAGCCTCTCGGCCTCGGGGGTGGCGCCGGGTGACATGGCCGGGTCCAAGATCGCCTCCGAGCGGCTCCACCGTTCGTCGTCGCCGACGAGGCTCGTGAGGTCGAGGTCGAGTTTCAGGTAGTCGCGGGCGTGTTCGAGGTAGGGCCGCGGGCTGGGAGCGCTGAGGGTCTCCATCGGGGCGTCGAAGCCGTGGAAGGCCAGTCGTTCTTCTGCGGGCCGGCCTTCGTTGTAGTCGCGCATCCAGGCGATCAGCCGCCTGTTGGCGTCCAGGTCGCCGAAGCCGTGGGAGAAGCCTTGGCTCATCGCCGTGTCGAGGCTTCCGGCTCCCTCCTGGACGAAGTCGTTCGCGGTGAGCGCGGCCACGCGATCGGTTTCGAGGGCGATCGACCGGAAGCCGTGGTCGACCAGTTGGGCGAACAGTTCGTTGCGGGCCCACCCGAAGGCCGGGGCCCGGTGCGTCGGCTCGCCGAGCGCCAGGAGGGCGCATGACGGGGTGACGAAGTCGCGGATGTGGTGAATCATGAGTCTCAATCGTATCTCTGAAAGGTCGATTGAGACTTTGGCTGTTCTGGGTGGAGTTTATTGCTGTAAAGTCTCAAACGGGTGATTACCTTGCGGCCAACCGACCTCGCGCGCGAGCACGGCATCTCGACCCAGGCGGTCCGTAACTACGAGCGGGACGGGTTCATCCCGCCCGCTGAGCGCACACGCAGCGGTTACCGGATCTACACCGAGGTTCATGCGGCGGCCCTCCGCGCCTACCTCTCGCTCGTCCCGGCGTACGGGCACGCGGCCGGAGGGCAGATCATGAACGCACTTCACGAGGACGGCCTCGACGCCGCCCTGTCGGTCATCGACCGTGGTCACGGGCAGTTGCTCCGGGACCGGGAGACCCTCAATGCGGTGAGGCAGGCGGTGGACCACCTGACGGCGGAGCCCGGCGCCGCTCCGGAGCAGCCGGCGGACTCCGCTGCCCGGACCATCGGCGAACTCGCACACCGGCTCCGTGTCACCCCGGCGACCTTGCGCAACTGGGAGGAGGCCGGCATCCTCGCCCCCGCGCGGGACCCGGCCACCGGGTACCGCGTCTTCCGCGCGAGCGACATCCGCGACGCCGAGCTCGCCCACCTGCTCCGGCGCGGAGGTTACCTGCTCGGCTACATAGCCACCGTGGTCCAGCAGATCCGGACGGCCGGCGGCACCGACGCGCTGTCCGGTGCCCTGGACGAGTGGCAGCGAAAGCTGACCGCGCGAGGTCTCGCCATGCTCAACGCGGCCACACAGCTCAGCGACTATCTGAGCTTGCTCGACCGTGCCGTGCCCCAGCAGGGCGCGGGCCACCGGTCACGGCCGTCCGCTAAGTGATGGCCGTGAAACCTTTCGCCCCCCGCTCGCCTCGCCGGTAGGGGCGCGGGAGTCCGCACTGCGGGAGCCTATGAGATGCGCGCGTGGTCCCCGGCAGTGCGGGCCGCACCCGGGCGGGCGGTCAGGCGGTGGGCCAGCAGGTGGGCGCCGGCGACACCGGCCACGGCGAGTGCCAGGCCCCGCGTGACGTCCCGTGGCCGGGTGGGGCGGAGGATGCCCCGGCGCCGCAACTGCGCGCGTGCCCACACCGTGTAGGGGATGACCACCAGCGCCGACGTGACCGAGCCGGGGGTGTACCGCCGCAGTGCGGCGGCCTGCCCGAGATGCACCAGCCCGTGCAGCCCGAATCCGGTGAGCGCGGCCTGGTACATGGCCGATCGACCGCCCGTGCGCTGCCCGTCGGCCGCCGCGCCTGCGACGAGCGTTCCCATGACGGCGACGGCCATGGCGAACTCGCGTTCGTCGACGGACTCCATCCAGCGCCACACGCCGGCGGGCGCCTGCGGGAAGCGCTCGCGCAGTTCCGGTAGCCGCGCCCGGATCCAGCGCGGCCCGACCGCGACCTCCTCCGCGTCGTGCACCATCCACGCGATCAGCAGCCCGATTCCGGCGTCTCGCATCATGCCGTCGAGTCTGGCAGAAACGATCACGCGGGGCCGGGTCAGGGCTTGCGGGCCACGCCGCAGAAGGCGTCGACTTCGGGGGGCTCTTCGAAGGGGCTCGGCTCGGGGCGCCAGCGTGACACCGAGACCACGCCGGGGTCGAGGAGTTCCAGGCCGTCGAAGAAGCGGGCGATGCGTTCCGGGGTGCGCAGTTCGTAGTCGTAGCCGGACTCGTCCCGGACGCGGTCGGCCTCCTCGGCGGCGTCCGGCCGGACCGTCCTGGTGCCGTCCTCCAGGACGAGGTAGCTGCCCGGCGCGAGGGCGTCCAGGTGGCGGTGCAGGATCGCGAGCGCCTCCTCGTCGTCGCGGATCGTGCCGAGGACGCCGAGGAGCATCAGCGCGACCGGCTCACCGAAGTCGAGGGTCGCGGCGGCGGCCCGCAGGATGCTCTCGGGGTCACGGGCGTCGGCGTCGATGTAGTCGCAGGCGCCCTCCGGCGTGCTGGTCAGCAGCGCGCGGGCGTGCGTCAGGACGAGGGGGTCGTTGTCGACGTACACGATCCGGCAGTCGGGCGCGACCCGCTGCGCGACCTCGTGGGTGTTGTCGTGCGTGGGCAGCCCGGTCCCGATGTCGAGGAACTGCCTGATCCCGGCCTCCCCGGTGAGGTGCCGGACGGCCCGTCCGAGGAAGACGCGGGAGTACCGCGGCACCGCGTCGAACCCCGGATACGCCTGGAGGAGCTGCTCGGCGAACGCCCGGTCCACGTCGTAATGGTCCTTGCCCCCGACGAAGTAGTTCCAGACCCGGGCCTGGTGGGGCACGGTCGTATCGATCTTGGGCGGCGCCTTCTCGTCCATGGACTGCTCCCGTGCGTGTTGATCACTGCCGTGTTCAGTCTTGCCGGGGCGCAGGGTACCTGTCCCGCTTTCCGGGATGCCGGTCCCGGACGCGTCCCCACGGTTTGGCCACGGAGAGGACGGTCGCGAGGGTCAGTGCCGTGAGCGACACGGCGGGCGGGTAGAAGAGCTTCGAGATGAACTCCGGTTCGGGTGCGCCGGGGGTCAGGGTCCGGCCGTAGTCGCCGACCTGGTCCATGCCCGGACGCAGGAGCAGCAGGATGAGCGCGCACAGGACGAGGTTGAGCACGAGCTTGATCGCGACCCACCAGTGGCGCAGCAGCCCCCAGCGTGTGCCGAGGCCCAGGATCAGCCCGGTGACCAGGCAGATGAGACCGGACGTCAGCATCGGCCACACGACGAACGTCGCCAGTGCCCGGTAGGCGAGGCCGCGCACATCGGCGGTGGCGCCGAAGTGTCCGGTCAGGACGAGGACCGCCACCATGACGTCGATCCCGATCCACGCTCCGGCGGACACGAGGTGCACGATCAGTGTCGTCTTCCGCCATCTCCTGCCGAGCCGGAACCGGGCGTCCGGCCGGGCCCGGGTTCCCGCGCGGTCCTTCACGTCTGCCGCCGCCATCTGCGCGGTCCCTCCCGTGCTCGGGACGGCTCGGGTCGTGCCGTCCTTGACCACGACCGACGATGGCGGCTGTGCGCGGCGCGCGTCGTCCCCTGCGCGGCGGCATCGCGTGTACGCCGCGTGGCGCAGGCGGGCGCGGCCGGTACGCCCGGCGGAGTACCGCGGCTCAGTCCGCCGCGTAGCGGAATCCGGTGTTGCCGGACGAGCTGTCAGGGGAGTTGTTCGTGCGGGCGGCGACGCGGTACCGGTTGCAGTAGGACTCGTGGCACAGGTACGAGCCGCCGCGCAGGGATCTGCCGTCGCCCCAGGGGTCCGCGCACCATTCCCAGACGTTCCCGGCCATGTTGTGGAGGCCGTATCCGTTGGGCGGGAAGGCGGTGACCGGGGCCGTTCCCCGGTAGCCGTCCTCGGCGGTGTTGCGGGTCGGGAAATGCCCCTGCCAGATGTTGCACATGTGCTCGCCGCCGGGGGTGAGGTCGTCCCCCCACGGGTAGCGTTCGCCGGTCAGGCCGCCGCGTGCGGCGTACTCCCATTCGGCTTCGGTGGGGAGACGGCCGCCGGCCCAGCGGCAGAACGCGGTGGCGTCGTTCCAGGAGACGTGGACCACGGGGTGGTCGCCCCGGCCGTCCAGGGAGGAGCCCGGGCCTTCGGGGTGCCGCCAGCACGCGCCCTGGACGGCGCACCACCACGGCGCGCGGCCGGCTCGGGGTGAGATCCGGCGGAGGGAGCCCGGGAGGAAACCCGCGAAGACGTGGGACCAGCCGAATCGTTCCGCGTCGGTGCGGTGACCGGTGGCTTCTGTGAACGCGGCGAATTCGTCGTTGGTCACGGTGCAGGGGGAGATGGCGAATTCCGTGACGGTGACCCGCCGGATCGGGCCTTCACCGTCGCCGGGGTTCACGTCCGGGTCCTCGCTGCCCATCAGGAACGGGCCGCCCGGGAGACGTAGCGTTTTCACAGGTCCTTCAGGTCGTCGGCGATGGCGTGCAGGGTTTCGCGGCTGATGACGCCCACCGCCGTTCCGGCGATCTCCAGGAGGGAGAACGGCATCGCCTCGGGCAGCAGCGGGCTGTCCATGAGGGCGCCCAGATGCTTGCGGAGGACGGTCTCGGCCGCCGGTTCGGCGACGAGCAGGCGGGTCGGTGTCGTCACGGAGAGGCGCGACCGGGGGAACTCGGCGGCGGTCAGCGGCGGGTGTTCGGACGCGACCACCTGGTCCCATTGCCTTCCGGCGAGCAGGTGGGAGGACGTCACCGGACCCGAGGGCGGCAGGCCCAGGCGTTCGTACTGTTCCGGGGGCGCGTCATTGGCGCGCATCAGGCCGGCCATGAGCGTCGCCATGCGCAGTTCGAGTTCGTCGTCGAGGAGAGGGGAGAGCTGCTCCGGGTCGTTCTCCAGGTCGTAAAGGAGCGTGCCGAAGGCGTAGGGGTCGGTATAGGCGTAACCGGGAAGCCGCAATGGCGCGACCCCTTTGGTGAACGGGAACGGCTCGGCCGGCGTCGCGTCCCGGAGTGTCGCCACGGGAATGCGGCCGCGCATGTGCGTGGGCATGAGGGTGTATTCGGCGAGCGGCCGGTTTCCCGGTTCCGTGCAGGCCCGCATGTAGACGTGCCGGCCGTCGGTGACGCCGACGTGGCCGCCGAAACAGCCGAACAGGCCCGCCTCCCGGACGGGTGCGTCCCGTTCGATGACCTCGCGGAGCGGCACGCCCTGCATGTCGGCGGTCCGGGGGACGCCGAAGAAGTCGAGGAGGGTGGGCCCGAAGTCGATCGTCTGGACGAGGCTCGACCGCCGTTCGCCCGCGACCCGGCTGCGCGGGTCCCAGACGAACAGGGGGGTGTGGATCGTCTCGTCCCAGAACGGCGGCGCGTTCTTCCCCCACCAGTCGTGTTCGCCGAGCAGCAGCCCGTGGTCGGTGCAGACGATGAGGAGGGTGTCGTCCCAGAGCGCCAGGTCGTCCATCATGTCGAGGACGCGTCCGAGGGAGCGGTCGCACATCGACAGCAGCGCCAGGTACTGGTTTCTCAGATGGGCGACCTGCTCGGGTGTCTCCGTGACGCGTTTGTAGTCGGGCCAGTCGAAGTGCGGGCCGCCGTAGTCGTCCGGGTAGAGCTTCTTGTAATGGTCGTAGCTGAAGAACGGCTCGTGCGGATCGAACGTTTCGATCTGGACGAACCAGTTGTCCTCGGCATGGTTGGTCCTGATGAAGTGCAGGCCCGCGTCGAACGTGCGCGTCTGCGGATGGTCGGCCTCGTCCTTCATGTAGAGGCGGTTCACCCAGTCCTGGCGGCGCAGCGGGTTCGCCGAATGCGGGACGGAGTCGGGAATGTCGGGGTCGGCGACATGCCCCTTCCATTCGTCGCCCTCCTGGCCCCGGAAGAACTCGAAGGTGTTGTAGCGCGGGTGGTAGGTCGCGCCTCCGTCCAGCCAGTAGTGCTGGTGGTCGGTGGCCAGATGGGTGTGGACGCCGTTCTCCTTCAGGATCTCCGGCACCGAGTCGTCGAACGGTTCCAGCGGCCCCCAGCCGCGATGCAGGAAGTTGTAGCGGCCGGTGTGCATTTCGCGTCGCGCCGGCATGCACGGCATGCTGCCGCCGTAGCAGTTGTCGAAGGTGGCGGTCCGCTCGGCGAGCCGGGTGAAATTGGGGGCGTGCACGTCCGCGGCCCCGTACGGCGGCAGGAAACGCCGGTTGAGGGTGTCGAACATGACCATTATCGCTTTCATGGCACGCCTTTCAACGCACGCTTCTGATCCGGTAGACGGCCGCGGAGCCCAGTAGCATGATGACCGCGGAGACGGCGTAGAGGACCCGGTAGCCGCCCACGAAGGTGAGCACGAACCAGGCCACGCCGAACGCCAGCGGGACGTTCTGCGCCGCGTTGATGACGCCGAGGTCGCGGGCGCGGCTGCGCTGGTCCGGCAGGACGTCGGTGACGAGGGCCTGGTCCACCGACAGGAACGCCCCGTAGCCCGCGCCCAGCAGCACCGCCCCCGCCATGGCGGACGGCCACGTCGGCGCGACCGCGAGCAGCGCGGCGGCGGCCGCCTGCAGCGCCCCCGCGACCGCGATGAGGTCGCGGCGGCGGCCGAGCAGGTCCGACGCCCGGCCGCCCAGGTAGCCGGTCGTCGCGCAGCAGACCAGGTAGATTAGCGTGAGGATCAGCAGCGACCCGTCGGGGTCGCGGCGGTGCAGCACGTCGGTGAGGAAGTACAGCAGGTAGGTCGTCCCGGCCAGGTTCCCCGCGTTGATCAGCACCCGGGACAGCAGCGCCCAGTAGTAGTCGGCGTTCCGCGGGAACGGCACGCGTGTCCCGTCCCCGGGCGCGGCGGCCCGCAGGGCGGGGCGGGAGCGGGTGCGGATCAGCAGGAACGGCAGCGCCGACGCGGCGGCGAGCGCCGCGATGAGCGCCCAGCTTCCGGGGATGGACGTGACCACCATCGTCACCAGCACCATCCCGACGACCAGCGCGATCACCTGCGGGACGCCCATCGCGGCCGACGCCGCGCCGCGCCGGTCCGGCGGCACCCGGTCGGCGATCACGGCGCTGAGCGAGGCCAGCACCGCCGCCGCGCCCATCGAGACGACGACCATCAGCCCGGCCACCACCGGCCAGCTCGTCTGCGTCCCGACCAGCGCGTACGGGACGGTGGCGAGGCCGAAACCGCCGAGCGCCCAGACGCGGCGGCGGCCGAGGCGGGCGGGGGTCCGGTCGCACAGCATCCCGGCGAGCGGCACGCAGACCACCACGACCAGCGAGTTCTGGACCATCAGGTAGGACAGCACGTCCACCTTGTGCTCCGCCGCGATGGTCCCGATGAGGTGCGGGGTCATGAACTGCGGCGGGAGCAGGATCACCAGCCAGTAGCCGAACCAGGCCGCCCCGTACCCGAGCAGCCAGGTCCGCCCGACCTCGCCGGTGGCGCCGCGCTCGGCGGTCGTCAGCTCGTTCATCGACCGCCCGTCTCGGCGCGCCGCCACATCCGCAGGTACGCCTCCGCGCCGCGCGCCAGGTCGTCCAGGATCTCCTGGCCGCCGTAGGCGCGCATGTCGGCGATCCAGTCGGGGACGAGCCCGTAGTTCGCGACGCCGTCGGCGTTGAGGTCCCAGGTGCGCAGCCCGGTGCGCAGCCGGCCGAGCTTCACCGACGGGTCGACGGGGGACGCGAACGGGTAGCGCAGCGGGTGCTCGCGGGCGTCCGCGCGCGGCGGGGGCAGCGGCCCCATCCCGTTGGCGTCCAGGCCGTAGCCGTAGCCGAACGTGTAGCGCGGGTCGCGGGACTCCTTGTTGCGCCGCCACTCCGCGACGAACGCGGGTGCCGAGTGGCCGTAGCCGGTGACCATGCCGCCGAGCCGGTAGACGCGGCGCGCGTAGGCCGGGTCCTCCCAGCTGTGGGACGAGACGACGCCCGGATAGCCCGCCCGCTCCAGCAGGCCGAGGGTCTGCCCGGCGGCCTTGGCGCTCATGTGGTCGATCTCGACGAGCATGTGCCGCTTCATCAGGCCCCGCACCATGTGGGCGCCGAGGCCGGTCAGCCCCTTGACGTTGCAGTGCGGCGCGGGCGGATACAGCGGCAGCGTGATGCCCGCCCGCCCGAGCAGCCGCAGGATCTGCGCGACCTGGCCGCTCACCGCGCCGGCCGGGGCGATGGTGTTGTCGTGGACGGGCCCGGTGCACGTCTCGGCCTGCCAGAACCGCCCGGTCGCGAGGAGGTTGCCGGCGTTGACGACCGCCCCGGTCGTGCCCGGGTCGAACCGCACGCCGCAGAGCGCGTTGTCGAACTTGTGGCACAGGAACATCGAGGACACGCCGAGGCGCCGCATCTCGTCCAGGCCCCGGTCGATGTCGCTGCGGGTGCACTGCGGGACGCCGCCGATCTCACGGCAGCCGAACGGCTCGGACGTCTCGACGCCGAGGACGACGGCGAGTCTTCCGTCCCGGATCACCCGCCGCGCCTCCGCCGGGCCGCGCACGATCCGGAACCAGCCCCGGCCGGGGCCTCCGCTCAGCCCGTCGATGTAGGACTGCATCTCGCGCGTCCGCCGCGCTTCGAGCCGGATGATCGTCATCTCGTCGCACGCGGTGCGTTTCAGCGGGTAGACCTCGCAGAGCTGGCGGTTGGCGACCAGCTGGTTGACGAGGATCCGCTGCCCGGCCCGCCAGGACCGTTCCAGCCACGCGTAGTAGGCCTGCTGGTGGGTGCGGGAGTCCCAGGCGGGCCAGTCCTTGAAGGCCGGCCAGCCGGCGGGGTCGTGCGTGCCGAGCGGGGTGCCGTGCCGGGTGAAGTTCTCGAACCAGGCGAGCGCGCCGTTCCCGGCGTGGTCGGGGCAGTCGGCCAGCGCCGCCCGGATGCCGCGCGGGTCGAACGGCTTGCCGCAGAGCAGCTGCCCGCCGAACGCCTCGTAGGACATGAGGTGGCTGTGGGCGTCGATGTAGCCGCGCACCTCGCCGCCCGCGGCCGTCCCCGCGGCCGTCCCCGTGGCCGGGCCGCCGGTCATGCCGGTGCCGGCGTCGCGGGGGGCCGCGGCGTGCGCGGGCGGGGTGGGGCAGGCCACGGCGAGCGCGGCGGCGAGCAGGGGGGCGAGCAGGGTGGCGGCCGCTGCGACGACGGGACGCCGGGGGGAGCGACGGAAGAGCATGGAGCACCTCGACCGGGGGGAGAGGGCAACGGTCTGAGCGCAGTGATATCACCGATCCGGCAAAAAGTGAACAAGGCTCATGTTCACTTCGGGCCGATGATCTCCGCGAAGTACGCGCGCAGCAGCCGCGCGCCGAGCGCGATCACCGCCGGGTCGCCGTCCTCCGCCGTCTGGTGGGCGAGCCGCAGCAGCCCGTCCGAGGCGGTGATGGCGACGAGCAGGACGCGCTCGTGGTCGGGCAGCGGCGCGAGCCCCGCCTTCGTGCCCAGCTCGTACATCCGCGCGGCCATCTCGGTGTCGATCCGCCGGACGAGGCCCGCGTCGATGGCGCCGGTGTCGCGGAAGTCCGCCACGAAGAAGGCGGTCACGGTGCGGCGCAGCGCGAGGCTCTCCTCGTAGACGAGGACGGCGGCGTCCGCCCATGTCCGCACCGGCCGGTCCCCTTCCCGCTCCGCCAGCCGCTCGCGCACCCGCGCGTCCAGGATCGCCAGGTTCCGCATGGCCAGCTCGTACAGCAGGCCCGACTTGCCGTCGAAGAACTGGTACAGCGTCCCGATGGGCACGCCGGCCCGCCGCGCGACCTCCCGCGTGGTCAGCGCCTCGAAGCCGTGCTCGGCCAGCAGCTCCGCGCAGGCGTCGAGCAGCCGCTCGAAGCGCTCGGCGCTGCGGCGCTGGGCCGGTCTGCGGCGCACTCCGTCCGCCATGGTCCCCTCGCAAACGTGACACTGGTTCATGTTTTAATGTGACGCGCACTCATGTTAGAGCTCGCGTACGAGGGCTCGGCCAGGCGAGAGAGGTGACGCATGCTTCCCCGGTTTCCCGACGGGTTCCTCTGGGGTACGGCCACCGCGGCGTACCAGATCGAGGGCGCGGTGAAGGAGGGCGGACGCGGCACGAGCATCTGGGACGCGTTCTGCGCCGAGCCCGGCCGCGTCAAGAACGGCGACTCCGGCGACGTCGCCTGCGACCACTACCACCGCTGGCCGGAGGACGTCGCGCTGATGGCCGGCCTCGGCGTCAACGCCTACCGGTTCTCGGTGGCGTGGCCGAGGATCCAGCCGGACGGCCGCGGCCCCGCCAACGCCAAGGGGCTCGACTTCTACGACCGGCTCGTCGACGCCCTCGCCGAACAGGACATCACGCCCGCGCTCACCCTCTACCACTGGGACCTTCCGCAGGCGCTCCAGGACGCCGGCGGCTGGACGCACCGCGACACCGCGCACAGGTTCGCCGAGTACGCGTGCCTCGTCGCCGACCGGCTCGGCGACCGCGTCGGCGTCTGGATCACGCTGAACGAGCCGTTCGTCCACATGACCGAGGGCTACGGCATCGGAACCCACGCGCCGGGTGAGGCGCTCCTGCTGGAGGCGTTCCCGGTCGCGCACCACCTGATGCTCGCCCACGGCCTCGCCGTGCCCGCCCTCCGCGAGCGCACCGCCGGGCAGATCGCGCTCACCAACAACTACAGCCCGGTATGGGCCGCGACGGACTCGGCGGCGGACCGGGCCGCCGCGACCGCGTTCGACGCCCTCCAGAACAGGCTCTTCACCGATCCCGTCCTGCTGGGCCGCCTGCCCGACCTGTCGGCCTACGGGGTCCCGGACGAACCGCCGTTCGTCCGGGACGGCGACCTCGCGGTCATCTCCGCGCCGCTGGACCTGCTCGGCGTCAACTACTACAGCCCGACCCGGGTGGCGGCCCCGCGGGGGCGGGCCACCACCGGGGTCGTCCCCGCGCCGGGCGCGTCCGTCCTGCGCGAGGTGAGCGAGCACCTCGACGACGCCGGGCTGCCGTTCGAGGACGTCCCCATCGACGGCCACCCCGTCACCGCGTTCGGCTGGCCGGTCGTCCCGGACGGCCTGCGCGAACTGCTCACCGGCCTGCGCGACACCTACGCCGCCGCGCTGCCGCCGATCCTGATCACCGAGAACGGCTGCTCGGCGCGCGACGAGCCGGGCCGCCCCGACCGGGACCGGATCGCCTACCTGGACGGCCACCTGCGCGCCCTGCACGCCGCCATCGGCGACGGCGTGGACGTCCGCGGCTACTTCGTCTGGTCCCTGCTGGACAACTTCGAATGGGCCGAGGGCTACGACCAGCGGTTCGGTCTCGTCCACGTCGACTACGCCACGCAGAAGCGCACCCCCAAGGCGTCCTACCACTGGCTGCGGGAGGAACTGGCGCGGTACCGGTGAGCGGGACGCCGCGGCCCCGCATCTCCCGGCGCGCTCATCATGGAGGGTTATGAGCGAGCTGACGATTCCGGCATTGCTGGCGCGGGCCGCGAAGGAGTTCCCGGACGCGGAGGCGGTCGTGGACGGCGACGTCCGGGTCACCTACGCGGGGCTGCGCGACCGGGTCCGCGAGGCCACCGCCGCGTTCGTCGGCGCCGGTGTCGGGCCCGGTGACCGCATCGCGATCTGGGCGCCCAACGGGCTGCGGTGGATCGTCGCCGTGCTGGGCGCGATGGGCGCGCGCGCGACGCTCGTCCCGCTCAACACCCGTTTCAAGGGCGACGAGGCCCGCTGGCCGCTCACCAGGGCCAAGGTGAAGGTGCTGTTCGTCGAGGACGGCTTCCTCGGCATCGACTACCCCGGCATGCTCGGGCTGGACGAGTCGGGCGCCGTCCCCGGCCTGCCCGCGCTGGAGTCCGTCGTCACGTTCAACGGGCCGGCGCGTCCGGGCGTCGGCACCTGGGAGCAGTTCGTCTCCACGGCCGCGCCCGCGGACGAGGCGGACGCGCGGGCCGCGAGCGTCCAGCCCGGCGACATCGCCGACATCCTGTTCACGTCCGGGACGACCGGCAAGCCCAAGGGCGTGATGTGCACGCACGAGCAGAACGTCCGCACCTACACGGCGTGGACGGGACGCACCGGCGTGCGGGCAGGCGACCGGTACCTCATCGTGAACCCGATGTTCCACACGTTCGGCTACAAGGCGGGCGTGCTGGCGTGCGTGCTGAAGGGCGCCACGATGGTGCTGCAACGCACGTTCGACGTCCCGGAGACGCTGCGGCTCATCGAACAGGAGAAGATCACCGTCCTGCCGGGCCCGCCGACCATCTACACCTCGCTGCTCGACGCCCCGGGAAAGGAGGACCACGACCTGTCCTCCCTCCGGCTCGCGGTGACGGGCGCGGCGGACGTGCCGGTCGCGCTGGTGCGGCGCATCCGCGCGGAGCTGTTCCCGCAGGTCGTGACCGCCTACGGGCTGACCGAGTCGTCCGGCACGGTGTCCGCGTGCTCGGTGGACGACGATGACGAGACCATCGCCACCACCTGCGGCAAGGCCATCGCGGACGTCGAGATCAAGATCGTGGACGAGAAGGGCGAGCAGGTCCCGCCCGGCACCGACGGCGCGGTCCTCGTCCGCGGCTACAACGTCATGAAGGGCTACCTGGACGACCCCGAGGCGACGGCCGGGACGATCCGCGACGGCTGGCTCGACACCGGCGACCGCGGGCGGCTCGACGAACGCGGCAACCTCGCCATCACCGGGCGGACGAAGGAGATGTTCGTCGTCGGCGGCTTCAACGTGTACCCGGCCGAGGTCGAGGACGTGCTCGCCCGCCACGACGCGGTCGCCGAATCGGGTGTGGTCGGCGTTCCCGACAGGCGCATGGGCGAGGTGGGACGCGCCTACGTCCGGTTCCGCCCGGGCAGGACGGCCACCGAGGACGAGCTGATCGCGCACTGCCGGGAGCGGCTCGCGAACTTCAAGGTCCCCCGGGAGGTCGTCGTCGTGGACGACCTCCCGAAGACCGCGTCCGGCAAGGTCAGGCGCGTGGAACTCAAAGAGCGGCGATGACCCGCGCCCTGTGCTCGGCCACCGAACCCCACGCCGAGTACAGCGCGCGCGCCTTGCGGATCCACAGCGACGGGTCGTACTCGTCGGTGTAGCCGATCGCGCCGTGCACCTGCAAGGCGGTCTTGGCCATCGCGTAGGACGCCTCGGAGGCGGCGACCTTCGCGGCGGACACGTCCCGCGCGAAGTCCGGCGTCCCGTACGACAGCGCCGCCCCGAACACGAGCGGACGCGCGAACTCCAGCTCGACCATCGCGCCCGCCAGATGGTGCTTGATCGCCTGGTACTCGCCGATCGGACGCCCGAACTGCTGCCGCGTCCCGGCGTACTCCACCGACACCTCCAGCAGCGCCTGGCCGAGCCCGATCTGCTGCGCCGCGCACAGCAGCGCGCCGAAGTCGGTGAACCCCCCGCCCTCCGCGACGCGGAACAGCCGCCGCGCCGGGTCGATCGACGCGAGCGCCTCGCCGGCCCGCCGCTCCACGCCGTCGGGCGTGAGGACGAGGTCGGCGACATCGGCGTCCAGCGCGTGGGGGACGGCCAGCGACACAAGCGCCTCGCCCTCCGCGATCCGCGGCAGCCACGGCGACTCGCCCAGCGCCTCGGCGGCGGCGAGGGTCTCCACGTAGGGGCCGGGAGCGGCGGCCCGGCCCAGCTCCTCCGCCGCGACGGCCAGCTCGACCGGCAGCAGCCCGGCGCCGCCGAACTCCTCCGGCACCGCCACCGCGAACACCCCGGCCTCCGCGACCGCCGACCACAGCGCCCGCCCCGGCGCCGAGTCACCGGCCGCCCAGGCGCGGGCGGCCTTCGCCGTGCCCGCGTCGGCCAGCAGCTTGCGCAGCGTCTCGCCGAACATCCGCTGCTCGGCGTCCAGCACGAACTTCACCGCGCCCCCCTCGGCAGGCCGAGCAGCCGCTCGGCGATCACATTGCGCTGGATCTCGTTGGTGCCCGCGTAGATCGGGCCGGCCAGCGAGAACACGTAGTCCTCCAGCCACTGCGACTCCAGTTCGCCGTCCGGGCCGAGCAGGTCGAGCGCCGTCTCGTGCAGGGCCACGTCCAGCTCCGACCAGAAGACCTTGTTGAGGCTGGACTCGGCGCCGATGTCGTCGCTCCGCGAGATCGTCTCGAAGCCCTTGAGCCGGTAGGCGCGCGACCTGATCCACGCGTCCGCGACCCGGTCCCGCAGCGCCGTGCCGGACGGGTCGGCGCGCTCCCTCCACAGCTCGACGAGCCGCTCGGCCGCCGCCGTGAACCGTCCGGGGCTGCGCAGCGTCAGCCCCCGCTCGTTCCCGGCGGTGGCCATCGCGACCCGCCAGCCCTCGCCCGGCGCGCCGATGACGTCCTCGTCCGGGACGAAGACCTTGTCGAGGAACAGCTCGGCGAACGCGGGCTTGCCGTCCAGCCGCCCGATGGGGCGGACGGTCACGCCCGGCGCGTCCAGCGGGAACATCAGATACGTGAGGCCCTTGTGCCGGGACGACTCCGGGTCGGACCGGAACAGCCCGAAACCCCGGTCGGCGAACGCGGCCCGCGAGCTCCAGGTCTTCTGGCCGTCCAGCAGCCAGCCGCCGTCCGCCCGCGTCGCGGTCGAGCGCAGCGCCGCCAGGTCGCTGCCCGCGCCGGGCTCCGACCACGCCTGCGCCCAGATCACCGCACCGGCGGCCATCGGCGGCAGGATCCGCGCGAGCTGCTCCGGCGTCCCGTGCTTCATGAGCGTGGGCGCCAGCAGGTTGATGCCGTTCTGGCTGACCCGCCCGGGGGCGCCCGCCGCGTAGTACTCCTCCTCGAAGATCAGCCATTGGAGTATGGATACGCCCCGTCCGCCGTACTCCTCGGGCCACGACACCACCCCGAGGCGCGCCTCGCCGAGCGTCCGCTCCCACTCCCGGTGCGCCGCGAACCCCTCCTCGGTCTCCAGCGAGGGCAGCGGCTCCGCCGGGAGGTGCGCGCGCAGCCACTCGCGCACCTCCGCGCGGAACGCCTCGTCCGCCGTCCCGAACTCAAGATCCATGAGAACCTCTTTCTAACAACTGTTTGGTAGGGTAACCGGTCGCCCGCGCCCCCGGCCTCCCCTTCCGCCCAGTGAGATCCTCACGGCCTCCCGGTGCCCGGCCGTCAGGGGACGCGGGCCACGCCGCAGAACGCGTCCACCGCCGGCGGCTCCCCGAACGGCGACGGCTCGGGACGCCAGCGCGACACCGGGACGACACCCGGTTCCAGCAGTTCCAGGCCGTCGAAGAACCCGGTGATCCGCTCCGGGGAGCGCAGGTTGTAGGCGACACCGCCCGCCTCGACATAGAGGGCGATCGCGCGGGCGCGGGCGGTGTCGTCGCCGTCCCCGCTCGGCGTGCCGAACACGTCCGTGCCGTCGCAGACGACCACGTGGCTGCCGGGGGCGAGGGGCGCCACCAGCCGTGCGAGGACGCCTTCCGGGTTCTCCTCGTTCGTGAGGTGGCCCAGGATGCCGAGCAGCAGCAGTGCCACGGGACGGCCGAAATCCAGCGTCTCGGTGGCCCCGGCCAGGATGGTGTCGGGATCGCGGATGTCCGCGTCGATGTAGGACGTGGCGCCCTCGGGCGTCGAGGTGAGCAGCGCGCGGGCGTGCGTGAGGACGAGCGGGTCGTTGTCCACGTACACGACGCGGGCGTCCGGTGCGACGCGCTGCGCGACCTCGTGCGTGTTGTCGACCGTGGGCAGCCCGGTCCCGATGTCCAGGAACTGCCGTATCCCCGCCTCGCCCGCCAGACACCGGACGGCGCGCCCGAGAAAGGCCCGCGAATGCCGGGCGATGTCCACCTGACCGGGGAAGATGCGGACGAACTCGTCCCCGACCTCCTGGTCGATGGGGTAGTTGTCCTTGCCGCCCAGCCAGTGATTCCAGATCCGCGCCGAATGCGGAACGGACGAGTCGATCCTTGCGTTGCCGGCCATATGAGGCCCTTCTGTGTGGGGGATTGTGCGGGGGATATCGCGTCCTGCGGACGATATGACGGTCTAGCGACCCTCTTCAGTGAGGGAGGTCGCAGCACTTCTTGGACTTGCGGACAGAGCCGCGTTCAGCATCGAGGTAATAGGCGGATGTGCTCATCTCGCCAACGTACAGAAGAAGGCGCGCGTGAGGAGCGGACGGGCGGTGAAGACCCGTTCCCGCGACCCCGAACCACCGCCCGCGCGCACGATCAACCACTGTGCGCCTAAGCAGAGAAATCCTCACACGCTGAACCTGCGGGTTGTGGGCTAGCGCGCGTCGTGACTGTCAGCGGGCATGACGGCCTGCAAGTGTTCGCATGCCTCGCGAATCTCAGGTACCCGGGTCCAGTGGGTCGACATCCTCAAGATCTCAGCGGCCCGTGTGTTGACCCTGGCCGAAGCGACAAGAGGGAGAGCCCTCGCCAGCTCCGTCACTCGATCGAACGCAAACCGCGAGCGGCTAACACATCCGGGGTCAGCCCCCGTAGGCTGATCGCGTGACTGAAGACTCGGCACGGTGTCCGTTGCTGGTGCTGTGGGATGTCGATCACACGTTGATCGAGAACAGCGGCGTCAGCAAAGAGACCTACGCAGCAGCATTCGGGTTGCTCACGGGACGGGAGGCTGAACTCCGAGCCAGGACGGACGGCCGGACCGACCCGGTCATCATGGCGGATCTGGTCGAGCGACACGGACTCACTGTGACGGCTGAGTACCAAGAGCGGTTCGGAGAGGTGCTTGCGGCGGCGCTCTCGTCTCGGGCTGATCGGCTACGGGAAGTGGGCTTCGCCCTGCCAGGTGCGCGGGAAGCCATTGCGGCGCTGAGCGCTCAAGAGGGCGTGATTCAGTCGGTCGTGACTGGCAATATTCGGGCGAACGCGTTCACCAAGGTGGCGACGTTCGATCTGCACCACGGGCTTGACTTCGAGGTTGGCGGCTACGGCTCCGACGACCACATACGAGCCAACCTGGTCGGCATTGCCCGGGAACGGGCCTCGGCAAAGTATGGCGTGCGGCTTGACGCAGGAAACACGGTGGTGATCGGCGATACTCCTCGGGACGTTCAGGCTGGGCGTTTGGGCGGCGCCTACGTTGTGGCGGTGGCGTCGGGCAGTGACAGCATTGAACGGCTGAGGGCCGAGGAACCTGACGTCGTGCTTCCGGACTTGGCGGACACGGCGGCGGTTGTTGCAGCCGTCATGGCTGCCCGGCAGGTGGCGGGCTCGTAGCGTCTTGGGTCCACTGCTTCCAGAAGTTGGATTCCTCGATTGGGTCACCGGTAGCCCAGACCTTCTCGAAGCTTGTGAGGTAGGTATCGAAGAGGTCCGCGCCCTCGATGCGGCGAAGGTGCAAAACCGGCGCAATGTACCCATACGTCCCATAGAGGTGCTGATTAATCAGCATCTGATCGTCGTAGCGGAAGATCGAGTTGTATAGGGACGTGCAGTGAAGCAGGAACTCGATGCCTGGCGCGCCCACTAGCGGACTGTAGTAGGTGAGCGCCATGCGAATGCGCGCGGGGATGGCATCGTAGAGACGCTCTTCGACGCCTCGTAGTGCCATCTGGGGGCTATCGGGGTTGCCCATGATGATGCGGACGCGTGCGCCGCTCTCCGCTTTGGTGCGAATGATCTCGATGGAGTCCGGGTTCTCCTCCGGCAGGAAAAGACTCGCGTTGGCAAGAAGCCAGATGTCTCTTGTGGCGCTGGCCAGCAGGTCAGCCCACAGTTGACGGGGCGTGTCGGCCCGATGCGCGTAGTGAGCGACGATCTCAGATTGTGAGACCGCCTCATGGTCCCCCTCCAAGGCCGGCCATAACCAGGCGGCGGGGGCTTCGAGAAGTTTCGCCGCCCGGTAGGCGGCCGTCCTGCGTGGCGTTATGTCCCTTGTTATCCAGCGCTGGACGCTCTTGGGGTCGAGGCCGAGTTCCTCGGCCAAGCTTTGCTCGGTATAGCCACTGCTGATCAGTGTGCTCCGCAGTCTCTCGTTCGCCATCGGAAGAACCCAATCCACGAGGGGGCGTTAGGGGACGTTTCTAGCATGTAGCTAACGTTCCGTAAAGTCCTGTGAACGCGGTGTTGATGCGCCTCGGCCGGGTGTCGGATTGACCGTGCACAAGGCAACCGATCCACCGAAGGAGTGGCAGGAGATGCAGGCAACACCGACTGAAATGGGCGAATGGCCATCGGGGCGGTTGGTGGCGGCGGTGGGGGCGCGTCGGTTGCATCTGGCGGCGTTGGGTGCGGTGGTCGGGGGGCCGGGGTCGGGGCTGGTGTGCGGGCTGATGGGCTGGCGTGGTGGTGCGCCGGTGCTGAACGTGGGCGGCGCGGCGGACGGCTCGGGGTCGGTGGCGGTGGGCTGCGACCGGGTGGGGGGCCGGTGGTGGTTCGTGCTGGCGGACTCCGGTGAGGGGGTCGTGCCGGTCGATGAGGTCGAGGGCGCTCCGGCGGTGCTGGCGGGCGTGCTGGGGCGCGTGGCCGGGCGGGGGGCGCGGGCGTGATGGCACGGCGCTTCGATGGCGATGACGGGGCGTTCGATGAGGATTCGGTTGCGGATGTGCTGTGGCGCATCCTGGCCGGAGGGGACTCGGCCGGTCCGGTGCGGGGGGAGGACGGGCCGTGGGACCCCGATGTCCCGTCCCCGGCGCGGATGTACGACGTGTTCCTTGGGGGCAAGGACAACGGGGAGGTTGACCGGGCGGCGGCGGAGCGGGTCGCGGCGGCGGCGCCGTCGGTTCCGCAGGCGGCGCGGGACAACCGGGCGTTCATGCACCGGGTGGTGGCGTGGGCGGCGCGGCATGGCATCGGCCAGTTCGTGGACGTGGGGACCGGTATCCCGACCGAGCCGAACCCGCACCAGATCGCCCGGGAGCACCGTCCGGACGCGGTGGTGATCGGAGTCGACAACGATCCGCTGGTGCTGGCGCATGATCGGGCGCTGCTGGAGGGGATGCCGATCGTGCGCGGGGACGTGCGCGAGGTGGACGCGCTGATCGCTGATCTCGACGAATGGATCGACTGGGACAAGCCGGTGGCGGTGCTGCTGATCGCGGTGCTGCACTTTGTCACCGACGACTACGACCCGGCGGGAATCGTGCGGGCGTTCACGGGCCGGATGGTGCCGGGCTCGGTGGTGGCGCTGTCGCACGGGTGCTCGACGGGCGCGGACCCGGCGGCGCTCGCGCAGGTGGAGAAGGTCTATCAGGGTGCCAGTGCACCGGGTGTGGCGCGGACCCGTGAGCAGATCGCGGGCCTGTTCGGGCGGCGGCTGGAGCTGGTCCCGCCGGGGCTGGTGCCGGTGCAGCACTGGCCGCATGAGGTGGGGCCGCTGACCGCGATCCCGGTTCTTGGCGGCGTCGGGATGGTGCCCGAGCTTTGTGAGGTGCGGTCGTGATGGGCCGGCCGGGCCGGGTGCCGGGTCAGGTGGGCCGGGCCGTGCTGCGGTGGCGCACGCTGCGGGGCGTGCGGGTGCGGGTCCTGGCGCTGGATCTGCTGGCGGTCACGCTTGAGGCGATGGGCTGGCGGTGCGTGCGGCTGTACCGGCTGGAGGTGGGGCCGGTGCCGGTGCTGTGGGTGCACGGCGGCGGGGACGCCGATGCGGGGCTGGCGGTGACCGTGCTGGCGTCGCGTGGCGGGTGGTACTACGCCGACGCCGGGAATCTGCGGGAGCGGTTCCTTGGGCTGTGCTCGGACCGGGCGGGCGCGGCTGCCGCGGTGGACGCGCGGCTGAAATGGCAGCTGACCGCCGTCCCGGACCGGGACGCGTCCGGCTCAGATGGACCCGGTGTCACGGGAGGGTGCGCACGATGACGAAGCCGGAGACGGAGACGGGCCGGATGCAACGGGCGCTTGATGTGCTGGTGGAGCGGGCCGGGGACGCCTCGCGGGTGACCAGCGGTGCGGCGGCCGGGCTGACCCTGGCGCAGATTGCGGCGGCGCTGGACGTGGTCCTGGACGTGTGGGATCTGGCCGGGCAGATGCTCGGGCCGGTCATGGACCGGGTGGAGCAGATCAGCGAACGCGAGTTGACCGAGCGGCCGGGCGAGTCGGGCCGTGCGCTGCTGGAGGACGCGGGGCTGCACCTGTCGTATGGGCGTGACGGGCTGGCGGCGGCTCGGGCTCTGCTGGCGGTGGGGCTCGCGGAAATAGTGAAGGTGGAACAGGGCGAGACGTGAAGTAGCACGGAACGGGGGCCGCAACGGTGAAAGGCCCCCCGCCTGCCGAAGCCACCTTCAACGAGACGGACCCCCCAAGTGAGCAAGACGATCCTGCACGGATGGGACTTCAGCCCTGAGCAGCTTCTCACCCCCGCAGAGGTGGCCAGGATGTTCCGCGTCGATACCAAGACCGTGGCCCGCTGGGCCGATGCCGGTCACCTGGCCTCTGTCCGCACACCGGGCGGCAGGCGCAGGTTCAGCCGCCAGCAGATCGAACACCTGATGCGCGGCGGTGACGCACGATGACGCACCTGCGGCTCAGCTACGTCAACGTCGAACACGGCGGCCGGACCGGCTCGGGATACTCCGCCTACTCCGGCGACGGCGGCCCCTACGACTTCGGCCGGGTCACCGGGATGCTGCACGACGGGGACTGGCCCGACATCCTGGTGGTGGGCGAGGGCGACCGGTACGAGCTGAACGGGATGGAAGGCGCCTACGAGGCCGCCGCCGCGCTGCGGGAGGCGGGCGGCCCCGCCTACGTCCCGCACCCGTGCTCGCTGCCGCGCGAGGGCGGAATGTTCGCACCCGTGATCTACATCGACCCGCACAAGGTCATGGTACGCCGGTTCTACGGTCACCGGCTGCCCGACTTCACCGCCCGCAACCGCAACCTGATGGTGTTCACCCTGCCCGGCCGCACCGACCCGGTCCGGCTGGTGGCCTGGCACGGCGACATCTACAGCGGGGATGACCGGCTGGCCGACGCCCGCCGGTTCGACCGGCTGTCGGCTCCGAACATTCCGTGCGCGCTGCTGGGCGACTGGAACACCGTCCCCAGCGGCCCCCAGTTCGAGCCGACCGACCTGAACACCCCCGGCGTGCACAACCCACGCCAGATCAACTACCGGGTCCAGTGGAAGGGCGGGCCGTCGCTGGCCGGGCCGCACGTCTACGACACCCGGGCCCTGGACGCCCTGTGCGGCTGGTGGAACCCCGCCACGCACAAGCGAGAAGGCGGTTTGGGGTTCAGTCACTCCGCCGAACTGGCCGGGGACTACACCCCGACACAGATCGAACGGCCCAACGGCCGCCAATGCCTGCCGATTGACGCGATCCTGCTCAACGAGCCGCTGGCCGCTGCCTATGTGGCGGGCTCATACCGCGTCCATGACTTCCGCGACCCCCAGCGGCCAGACTCCGACCACAAGCGCATATCGCTCACCGTCGACATCTGAGAGGCCGGGACGCCGGGATCGGCCGCAGCGGTGAAGGGCCGCGGCCCCGGGTCCGTGCCGGGCAGGGCCGGCGCCGCCACAGGAAATTCCGTCTCAAGCGTCGTCGGCGTGGGGGCCGCTGCCCGGCGCTGCCCGGTACTGTCCCGCGCTGCTCCGGTGCTGGGGTGGCGAACATTAATCGAGTGAGAGGACCAGAGGGTCATATGGGCAGGCGTAGGCGTGCGCAGAAGTGGGGCGGTCAGACCGGGAGCGGGCGGCGGGTGAGTCAGGATCGAGTGTGCCGTAAGAAGCCGTTCGAAACGCGGGAGGAGGCCGAAAGGGAGTTGCGGCGCTACCGGCAGAAGCGCGACGCGGACGCGGCGGGGTTCGAGCGGCTGCCCCTGCAGGTGCAGGACTGCGAGATCTGCGGGTGCTTCCACATCACGGGGGCGATGTCCAAGCCCGCTCCGGCGGGGAGGCTGCGGCGTCGGCGCAAGGGCGGAATGGGGTGGAAATAGCGGCGTGGGCGTGGGCGTGGCGGTGTCGGGGTCTGCGGGCGATCCGGCCACGTGCCCGAGCCATGCTTGCGCCAACCCTTGAAACACGACAAGGGTTCCCGGAGTGGACGGGCCTCCGGTCACCATGATGGTGATCGCGGTGGCTCGGGCCGAGCGCGAGTTGAGAGGAGCGAACTAACGTAATCCACTCAAAGCGTCCAATACGCTGCGACCATTGAATGGCCGCAGCCATCCTGTCAATGTAGAGGGCACCGGATCGGCCGGAAGGGGCTGAAAATGGGAAAGCATGACAAGAAGCAGTCTTGTGGGGCGTGTGGCGGGAAAGGGTGGGTGAAGGTCAATCTGGACAACAAGGAGGAGAAGATCACCTGTGGCTCGTGCAACGGATCCGGGGAAGGATGAGTGAGTTCTCCGGGCTCCCGCCCGTTGATCGGCGGCTGTTCGTCCCCGAAACGGTCTGGGGGGTCCGGGACGGCCGGTTCGTAGAGCTCTCGCGGACTGACGCGCCGGAAGAGTGGGAAAAGCTGGTGACGTCGGATGAGGCGATTGCTACGCAGGTAAAGGACGGGATGTGGCCCATGTCCTCCTCGTCCGCTCCGTCGGTGATGGCTCAGATGATCACTGCCTTGCAGCTCAAGGCCGGCATGCGCGTGCTGGAGGTGGGGACGGGCACCGGGTACAACGCCGCGTGTCTGGCAGCGCTGGGGGCCGAGGTGGTGTCGGTCGAGATCGAGCGCGCGGCGGCCGACCATGCCCGCAGGGCTCTGCGCGCCGCGGGCCATCCCGATGTGGTCGTCATCACTGGGGACGGGGAGCGCGGTGCGCCATCGCACGCACCGTTTGATCGGGTGCTCGCCACTGCGGCGGCTCACACGGTCCCCTACGCGTGGATTGAGCAGACGGAGGCAGGCGGGTTGATCGTGGTGCCCTGGGCGGCCACGTTCCATCCGGCCGGGCCATTGGCGGTGCTCGCGGTCCGGGCGGACGGGAGTGCTGAGGGGCGATTCACGGCCCCGGTCCGGTTCATGCCGCTACGCGGCCAGCGCCTACCGCAAACGGCGCTTCAGGAAACCGAGGAACGGTGGGCGGCGGCCGGTAAGCCGGAAGCCTCCCGGTTCGGAGTCACGGTGACGCCTGCGGGTCAACGGGTCTGGCTGGATTCGCCGGACAACCCGGTCGGTTGACGGGCCGCCGCTCTCGTCAGCGGTTGGCGGGGAGCCGCAGCACTTCTTGTACTTGCGGGCGGAGACGCACCAGCAGGGGGCGGGGCGTTCTCGTCGAGCCGGTCCCGGAGATGGCCGGCGCGGGTCTGCTCGTCCCCACGGCGCCCAGGTACGGAAGAGGGCGCCGCTCACGCGGCGCCCCTGGAAGAAGTGGCAGGTGAGGTGGGCGGACCCTGACCTCACCCGGCCCTCGAACGTTCCACCTAGGTCATGTGGACCAGAACCGCTGCACTCGCCTGCGCGACGTTCAGCGCCAGGCATGCGGCGGCCACTGCGACCACGGTGAGGAAACGCTTCGTCATCGACATCTCTTTCATACGTTACGAACCGGGATCTCCCGGAATCTGGTGAAGAACCTATCGATGGCGGAGAGTCCGATGTGCCGCGTATATGCAGACCGCGGCGCTTCGTGTCAGAAATGAGACTTTCGCCGGGCTGCAACTCTCAACGGCTTGGGATAGAAGCCGTGCCCGTCGTGAAGAGGGCAGAATAGCGCAAACGCGACTAGGTTCCGGTGGCCTTGTCCAGTTCGCGTAGGCGGGTTCGGAGGGTCTCGGCTTCTGGGAGGCCGATGGAATCGAACACGCGGACGGCCTGCTGCCAGCAGGCGCGGGCCTTGTCCCTGCCCTGGACGTGGAGTAACGCGGCTCCGAGGCCCTCCAGGGCCTTGGCCAGCTCGTAGGGGACACCGATCCGAGCGGCTTGATCATGAGCCTGGCGGAAGTGGTCGACGGCCGCCGGGTAGCGGCCCGAGGCGGCCAGGGTCTCGCCCAGATGGCGGAGGGCGAGCGTTTCCTCGTAGCGTTCACTGATCATTCGGGAAATGGCCAGTGCGCGCTCGTAGTGAATGAGGGCCTCGCCATGGCGGCCGATGTCGTGGAACGTGGCGCCGATGCCGATCAGGGTCTCTACCTGGTTTCTCCGGTCGCCTATTTCCATCGCTATGGCGAGTGCCTTGCGGTAGTTCTCCAGTGCCTTTTCGTGGTCGCCCGTGTGGCGGCTCACATTCGCCAGGTTGATCAGGACGATGGCCTGGTGCTGGCGGCCCAGTTCCGCGGCGGCGGCGGCCGTCCGCTCGTAGTACTCCACGGCCGTCTCGACGTTGCCCATGCGCAGGACCAGGTCACCCATGTTGTTGAGCGCCATCGTCCGGCCGCGCGGGTCGTCGAGCTCGGTGAAGATGGCGAGTGCGCGCAGCCGCAGCCGCTCGGCCTCCCGGTATTCGCCGGCGAACTCCAGGAATATCGCCGCGTGGTCGAGGCTGCGCGCCTCGCCGTGCCGGTCGCCGATGGAGCGGCGGATGTCCAATGCCTCCCGGCAGCGGGCCAGCGCTTCGGGGAGCCTGGACCGGTGCCAGTGGATGAGGCTGATATGCCCGAGAATATCGGCCTCGCCCCGCCGTTCACCGAGCGACCGGAAGATCATCAATGCCTTTTCGGCGTCTTCCAGCGCGAGGTCGTATTCGCCGCTGCGGAAACGGACGAGGCTGCGGTCCGCCAGGGCGCGGGCGAGGCCCCGGCGGTCCTGTTGCGTGCGCAGGACGGCGATCGCGCGGGTGTGCAGCCGCTCCGCCTCGTCCCAGCGCCCCCGCGACTCCAGGTGGCCGGCGAGCAGCCGGGCGAACCCGGTGACGTGCCGGGGCAGGCCGGTCCGTTCCGCCTCGGCGGCGGCGTTCAGCAGGCAGTCGTGCTCGGCGGAGAACCACGCGGCGGCCGCCGCCTCGTCCGCCAGCGGCGGCAGGTCCGCCGGCGGCCGCCCGGCGGGGGTCCCGCCGGACCTGGACAGCCGCCGGTTCGCGAGGTCCGCGGCGGCGAGGTAGAAGTCCAGGATGCGGTGGACGGTCCCGCGCCGCGCGTCGGGCGGGTCCAGTTCGCCGGCGAGGCGCCGGGCGTAGTCGTGCACCAGGTCGTGGAAGCGGTAGCGGCCCCCGACGGGTTCGGTGATCAGATGCCGGTCGAGGAGTTCCTCCAGCACCCGCTCGGCCTCCCGGACGGGACGGGCGAGCGCCGCCGCGGCGGTGTGGGCGGTCAGGTCCGGGCCGGGATGCAGCCCGAACACGCGGAACGCGTCCCGCAGCGGTGCCGGGAGCCCGCGGTAGGACACCTCGAACACCGCCGTGATCTCGCGGCTCTCGTCCCGCAGCTCGTCCAGCCGCCGGTCGTCGGCGTCCAGCCGGGCGAGCAGGTCGCCGACGTCCCAGGCGCGGCGGTGCCGCAGCCGGCTCGCCGCCATCAGCACCGCGAGCGGCAGCCGGCCGCAGCGTTCGACCACCGCGGTGACGTCGGCGCCGCCGCGGGCCCGCCCGGCCCCGGCGATGCCGGTGAACAGGGCCGCGGCGTCCCGGACGGGCAGGACGTCCAGCGACAGCGGGAACGAGTCGTGCAGCCCGGTCAGCCGCCGCCGGCTGGTCACGATCACCAGGCAGCCGGCGGACGCGGGCAGCAGCGGCCTGACCTGGTCGTGCCCGGCGGCGTCGTCCAGCACGAGGATCGCGCGGCTGCTGGCCAGCTGGGACCGCCACAGCGCGGCGCGTTCGCCGAGGGTCCGCGGAACACGGGTCGCCGGCACCCCGATCATGCGGAGCAGCGTGTCGAGCGCCTCGGCGGGATCGACCGGGTCGCGCCGGGCGTCGTGCGCGTGCAGTTCGAGGAAGATCTGCCCGTCCGGGAACCGCTCGGCGAGCCGGTGCGCCAGGCGGACGGCGAGCGCCGTCTTACCGACCCCCGGCATCCCGTCGAGGCTGATGACGGTCACCCCCGATCCGGGCTCACGGGCACTCGGCACCATGTCCAGGAGCTGCCGGAGCTCCGCGTCCCGTCCGGCGAACGCGCGCGAGTCGTGCGGGAGGTTGTGCGGGGGCCGGTCGACGTTCAGCTGGGTGCCGGGCACCCGCAGCAGCGCCGGATCGGTCCGCAGTATGCGCTGCTGGAGATCGCGCAGCCCGGGGCCGGGATCGGTTCCGGACTCCTGCACGAAGAGGTCGTGGGTGCGCCGGTAGACCTCCAGCGCCTCGGCCTGCCGCCCGCAGCGGTAGAGCGCCACCATCAGCCGTTCCACCGGACGCTGATCCTGCGGATGACGCTCGGCCAGGTCCGACAGCTCGTGCACCAGGTCGGCGTGGTGGCCGCGGCGCAGCTCCACGTCGATGCGCTCGAACGCGGCGGTGAGCAGTTCCTGCTCCAGGGTGTGCCGGGCACGCGCCGCCCAGCCCCCGGTGAGGTCGGCGAGCGGCTCGGCGCGCCAGAGCGCCGCCGCCCTGCGGTAGTGGTCGAGGGCGTACTCCTCGTCCCCGCTCTCGGCGATCGCCCGCGCCTGGTCGCGCAGCAGCCGGAACCGCTGCAGGTCGACCGATTCGTCCGCGACGTCGATGAGGTAGGAGCCCTGCCGGGAGACCAGCTCGGCGCCGTCCACCCCGTCGAGCCGGTGCCGCAGCCGCGTCATGTAGGAGTAGAGGCTCTGCCGGGCCTTCGCCGGCGGGGCGTCGTCCCAGACCCGCCGGATGAGGGCCTCGGCGGGCACCGGCTGCCGCGGGTTGAGCAGCAGGACGGCGAGGACGCAGCGTTCCTTGGTCGTTCCGAGATCGCGCCGTCGGCCGTCAATCCACAGCTCAACGGGACCTATGACGCGGAACTCCACCGCCGCCGCCTTTGTGGGACTCTCTTCGGCAATCTCCTCCTGAAGGCATTTTTGCATCACCGGCCCTGATCGGCCAGTGTCGAGTCACCGTTCACTTGGCCACCATGGGACGCCACTACTCGGCAAGTCAGGACGATTGCAAGTTTTCGTCAAGTTCCCCGATCGACACTCGAATCCGAAGGGATAGGTCATTTCGACCTGTGACGGAGGAACGGATGTTCGCATCCGCGGTCAAAGGAGGTTCGTTGACGGGGATGACCGGCTTCGAATGGCGTCGGGCCCTGAGCGGGTTCGACCCCGGCTGGTGGGGCGGCCTGGGGGACCGGCGCACCGTGCTGGTGATGGTGGGCGCGCCCGGCACCGGGCAGCCCGTCCTGGACGTGGCGCGGCTCGCGGGCACCGACCCGCGGCTGCACGTGATCTTCACTGCGGCTCCGGGCGCCCGCGCCGCCGCGGTCGAGGCGCTGCTCAGGGACGCGGGCATCGCGCCGCTGCCCTGGCGTGAGGCGGAGGGCGGCGGGTTCGGCCTGGCCGTCGCCGCGACCCCGGTCTCCGGGCGGGTGGGGGCGCCGCTGATCGTCCTGCCCGGGACGGGCCCGGAACGCGCCCCGGGCGCGGACGAGCCCGCCGGGGCGCCGGTCGTGTTCACCTATGCCCACGCGGCGGACCGTCCCGCGCCGGCGGGGGACGGCACCGGGCCGGCGGCCACCGTCGTCGGCGACTCCACCCACGACCGTCTTGTCGCGAGCCTCCCGCTCCGCGACTTCTACCGGCGCGCACTGGGCGTCGGGCGGCATCGCAAGCTCGTCCTCGTGGCGCTCCCGGAGGCCGCCGCGTGCGGCGGTGCCCGCTGCCGGTGGCGGGAGGTCCTGCGCCGGCTGCTCACCGAGCTGCCGCCGCGCGGCTACCACATCCTCGGCGTTCCCGAACCGGGGCCCGGCCCGTGCACCGGCGGCGCGGACCTGGCCGTGCACCTGCGGGGCGGTCTCGGGCTCATGCCGCCGGACGCCGACTGGCGCGCGGCCCTCGTCGCCGCGGACTGGATCCTCGGCCCGCCCGGCCCGGTCACCCGGTACGGCACGATCACCGGCGTCCCGGTGCTGCTCACCGAACCCCTGCCGGACGACGCCGCCCGCACCGCCGGGGACCGGCCGGGACTGCTGCGCTGCGCCGGGCGGCTCGCGCCGTCCGGTCCCGTCCTGCCGCAGCTGACCGAGGCGGCCGCGTGGTGGCGGCCGGACCGCGTCCGGCCGGTCGTCGCGCGGATCACCTCCGAGCCGGGACGGTTCAACCGGGCCGTGCGCCGGCTGATGTACGGGCTGCTGCGGCTGCCGCAGCCCGCCACGATCCCCGTCGCGGACCCGGTCTCACCGCCGTTCCGCCTCCCCAGCCCGGCCGCACGGCCGGCGAACGCGTGCCGGGGAGGCTGAGATGCACTGCTCAGCGGACGCGTGGGTGCGGGGCCCGTTCGGGCTGGACGCCGACCGGGGCGCGACCGTGCCCGCACCGCGCACGGTCCTCGCCGTCGCGCACCATCTGACGGCGGCGACGCGGCTGGCGGACGTCATGCCGCTGCTGGAAAGCGACCGGCGGGTCGCCGTCGCGTACACGGCCGCCCCCGCCTCGGCCTTCACCGGCGGGCTGGACGCGCATCTGCGCGACCTCGGCGGCCTCGTGCTGCCCTGGCGGCAGGCCGCCGCCACGCGGTTCGACCTCATCGTGGCGGCGAGCCACGGCATGCTGGAGAACCTGCACGGCCCGGTGCTGACGGTCGCGCACGGCGCCGGCCCCGGCAAGCTGCTCGCCCGGCTCCGCGGTGCCGGGCCGCCCGCCGCCCGCCCCGTCACCGGGCTGATCAGGGAACGGCTCGTCGCCGCGGGGCGGGTCGTGCCGTCCTCGCTCGTCCTCGCGCACGACCGGCACCTGGAGACGCTCGCCCGCGAGTGCCCCGAGGCGCTGCCGGTGGCGTTCGTCGGCGGCGACCCCTGCCTGGACCGGCTGGTGGCGAGCCTGCCCCACCGGGAGGTGTACCGGCGGGCGCTCGGCGTCCGGCCCGGACGGCGGCTCGTCGTGCTCAGCTCCACCTGGGACCGGGACTCGCTGCTCGGCCGCCGCCCCGACCTGGCGCTGCGCGTGGCGGCCGGGCTGCCGCGCGAGAGGTACCAGGTCGTCGCCGCGCTGCACCCGCACATCTGGACCTGGTACGGCAGGCGCCAGATAAGGGCGTGGCACGCCGACGCGCTGCGGCTCGGCGTCCGGCTGCTGCCTCCCGAGGAGGGATGGCGGGCCGCGCTGGTGGCCGCCGACCGGGTGATCGGCGACCACGGCTCGGTGACCTGCTACGCCGCCGCGCTGGGGGTCCCGGTGCTGCTCGGCGCGTTCCCGGAGGACAGCGTGGCGCCCGGCTCGCATCCCGCGCGGCTCGGCGCGCTGGCCCCGCACGTCGACTGGGACCGGCCGCTGGTCCCCCAGCTCGACGACGCCGCGCACGCCTTCACCCCGCGGGTGCACGACGCCGTCCGGGACGACCTCAGCTCCCGCCCGGGGGAGGCGGCCCGGCTGATCCGCGCGGAGATGTACCGGCTGATGCGGCTGCCGGACCGGGAGCACCCGCCGGACGTGGAACCCGTCCCGGCGCCGTGCGCGGCACCCCGCGACCTGCGGGCGGCGTGATGATCACGCTGGTGCGGGTCTGGGACGACCCCGGCGACCCCGCCCCGCCGGGCACGGAACGCGTGCTGGTCGGCGGCCGGGTTCTGGTGCTGTGGCGCTCGCCGTCCGCCGCCGGCGGCCCGGCCCGGACACCGTGCGACGAGCATCTCGTGGCCGGCGTCGAGGAGACGTCCCGGGCCCGGCTCTCCTGCGCGGACGTGATCGTCCGCCGCGGCGGGGAACCGGCCCGGCTCCGGGCGGACCATCCGGGATGCCTCGTCATCGCGGTGAACACCCGGCGGGGATGCCTGGTGGCGGCCGGCGACCGCGCGGTGCGGCTCGTCCCCGTCCTCGGCGGGACGTGCGCGGACGACGACGCGGCGGCGTACGCGTCGGCCGTGCACGCCTGGCTGGTGGCGGGACACCCGCTCACCGCGTTCACCCGGCTCACCCTCGTCCGGGCGAACACGGTGGCCCGGGTCAGGGTCCAGGATCGGGAGACGGCGCGGGACTGGCCGCGGCGAGCCGTTCCCTGACCGGCGCCGCCTGCGGGGAGCCCAGCCGGGTGTAGATGGCGAGCGCCTGCTCCAGGTGGTGGCGCTCGCCGTCCGGGTCGCCCCGCCGCGCCGCCACGCGGGCCAGTTCGTCCAGCGCGCCCGCCTCCACGTGGGGCGCGCCGGTGTGGTGCGCGACGCGGAGGGACTCCCGCAGGGCGGCGGCGGCCTCGTCCAGACGTCCCGCCCGCAGCCGGGCCCGTCCCAGGCACGTCAGGGTGCGCGCCAGGTGGTACGGCTCATCGAGGTGCCTGAACGTCTCCAGGACGCCGGACAGCGCGGCGTCCGCCTCGGCGTGCCGGCCTGCCGCGCTGAGCGCGTCGCCGAGGTGCCGTTCCATCAGCGCCACCCCGCGCGGACGGCCGAGCGCGGCGTGCACGTCCCGCGCCGCGCCGAACAGGTCGATCGCCCGGGACAGGTCGCCGCCGCCGAGCGCGACGCTGCCGAGCCCCTCCAGCGCCGCCGCCTCGCCCAGCCGGTGACCGGACCGCCGCTCCAGGACGAGCGCGGCCTCGTACCGTTCGCGGGCCGTGCCGAAGTCCTCCAGGTTGAGATGGGCCACGCCGAGCCCCTCCAGCATCCGCGCCTGGGCGCGCGGGTCGGCGTCGCTCTCGGCGGCGGCGAGCCCCAGCTCGTACGTCCTGATCCACGACGCGTAGTGCTTGCGCTGCAGGAACAGCGGCCACATCGCCTCGCACAACTGCCAGGCGACGGCGTGCAGCCCGGTGCCGTGGGCCTCCCGCACCACCGCCGTCAGGTTGTCGCGCTCCCGGTCGAGCCAGGCCAGCGCCGCCGGCCGGCCGTCGAACACGTCCGCCCCGCGCACGGTCGTGTGCCGGTCGCCGAGCCGCCACCGCCCCGGCATCAGGACGAGGTCCGCGGCGACGGCGGTGCTGAGGTACCGGTCGGCCAGCCGGGTGAGCGCCGGTCTTCGATCGGCCTCGAACCGCGGATGCGCGGCCTTGTCGCGCGCGTGCAGCCGGACCAGATCGTGGAACCGGTAGCGCTCGTCCGCATCCTCCAGCAGCAGGCTCGCGTCCACCAGGGCGTGCACCAGCTCCCCGGCCCGCTCCTCGCCGGTTTCGAGGAGGGACGCCGCCGCGCCGAGGTCGAAGTCGGGTCCCGGATGGACGCCGAGCAGCCGGTAGGCCCGCGCATGGGCGTCGGCGAGCGCCTGATAGGAGGCGTTGAACACGGCGTCCACCGAAATGTCCCCTTCCCCGGTGCGCAGGGCCGCGAGCCTGCGCGCCTCATCGTCGAGTTCGGCCACCGCGCGGGCGATCGGCCAGCGCCGCCTGGCGGCGAGGCGGGCGCCGGACGCGCAGATCGCGAGCGGCAGCGTCCCGCACAGCGCCACCAGGGCCAGGGCGTGCTCGCGCTCCGCCCCGATCCGGTCGGGGCCGACCAGGTGCTCCAGCAGCTCCAGCGCTCCCGGCTCCCCGAGCGGCGGGACGTCCAGGAAACGCGCCCCGTCCAGCACCAGCCCGGACAGCCGCAGCCGCGAGGTCACCACGACCAGCGACGCCCCCGCCCCGGGCAGCAGCGGCCGGACCTGCGCCGCCGAGACCGCGTTGTCGAGCATGACGATCAGCCGGCGCCCGGTGGTCATCGACCGGAACAGCGCGGCCTGCTCGTCGGCGCCGGGCGGGATGCTCTCCGCGCCGGTCCCGAGCGCCCGCAGGAAACGTTCCAGCGGCTCGTCCGGCGGGAGCGGCCCGGTCCCGGAGAACCCGCGCAGGTCGACGAAGAGCTGGCCTTCGAAGCCGTCCTTCAGCCGGTGCAGCCAGTGCAGCGCGAGGGTGGTCTTTCCGATGCCCGCCGGTCCCGTGAGCACCACGAGCCCCGTCCGTTCCGTGAGTGTCTGCAATTCCGCCAATTCACCGCGGCGATCGACGAACAGGCCGGGCGCCGGGAGTTGTGCGGGGGCGGGAAGCGGCGGCTGCCGCGGCATGTTGATATGTACGCCTCCCGCAATGGACCTGGCCTGGACGCTGGATCCTGCTATCGTCCCGGACAGTTCATTGATCCACCCGTCCCGTTCGTCGGGAGACTGCACGATCCATCCATTCCATCGATACGGTGGCGGGCGCAGAACACGCCCTGATTCACCTCTCAACCTACCCGCGCCGGGCATGCGAAATAAGAGCGGATACTTGTGACGAAGTTGGTCAAATAAGGGTGTCAGTTATTGCCCGTCACCGGGAAAGGGAATGTTTCAGCGGCCCGTCGTGAGGTCGTAGCGCTCCTGGTCGGACGGGCGGGACGCCTCCGGGCCGTCGCGGCCGAGGCGCAGCATGCGCGACACCCGGACGGTGCGGAACTCGCGGCCCCGGACGCTGAACGAGTGGCCGGGCGTGGCCAAAATCCCCTCCGCCATCGCCGTCCACTCGGCGCACTCCTCGGCGGACGGGGGATCGCCATGGAGCTTCCGCATCCGGGGCAGCAGGCCGGTGAAGTGCCGCGCCAGCCGCTTGCGGGCGTCGTCGGGATCGTCCCCGCAGACGAGCGGCCCCCAGGAGTCGCCGTCGAGTTCCACCACCATGAACGTCGGCGGAAGCAGCACGACGCCGGGGTGCGCCTGGAGCGCGTGCCGCGCCTCGGTCCGGACGATGCCGGGAACGTCCTCGGCGACCGCCAGGAAACCGACGAGGTTCAGCCGCAGTTGCGCCTCCCACCGCCCGCACGGCGCCGACGGGTCGATCAGGTGGCCGCGCAGCAGGCCGTCCCCGGCGAGGCCGGCGTCGGTCGACCGGGGCGGCTCCAGTACCCGGTCCCCGCACTGGATGTACTTCGTGACCCGGATGATCCGGTACCGGCGGTCGCCGATCTCCCACTCGTCCTTGGCGAGCTGCTCGCCGTCCTCCGGGTCGAGCCGGGCGGCCGCCCTCAGCATCGCCTCGGCGGTGGCCGGGTCCGGCTCGCCGGCGGCGGCCGTCCGCAGGTCCATGGCGAGGCCGTACCGGGCCGAGGACGGGTCGTCCGCCCCCAGTGACCCGATACGCCATTCTTCTCCGAATTGCACCGCGTGACCGAAATCGGGGGATCCGGTGGGGAAGATCTTTGGATAGCGCAGAATCCGCTCGGCGAGTTCCCGGTCGCGGACCGCCGCGACCGGATCGGGGCAGGACGCCACGTTGATGTGGTCGTACCCGCGCATCAACGCGAAGGTCATGCCCGCATCTTGGCCGCAGAGCCCGATCCCGCGCACGGCTTTTCCTTCATTCACCTGCGGGACCCGTCCACCTTGCCCCGACTTATTCGCCTTTATTGCGGATGGTTTTTTTGTGCGGTCCGATTGTGGTCACTCGTCCAGCGTGATGTCGCGGTTGAGTCCGCCCGCGTCCACGTCCGCCCTCGGCGGCCGGCGATCCCCGTCCAGCGCACGAGCCCGTACGAGGCGCGGTGCGCCGCGTGCGAGCACGAGCCGGGACACGCCGGTCGCCTCGATCCACCGGCCGTCGTGGCCGCCCCGGCGCCGCGTGCCCAGGCCGCCCGAGAGCGCCGGAACGTGCCCCCGGCGGATGATTTTCCGTTTACTCCGGCCACTCGTGATAGTGGATCTCCATCCCGGCCGTCAGAATTTTCCGGCAGGTCTTTTGCCGTGGGCGTGCAGTGGGCATCTAGTAGGAAGGCAAGCGGAACATATGCCTGGGGGTCGTCTCGTTCCTCTGCCGAATAACCGTGCGCCATCGGCGGAGGTGAAATGACCATGAACGGCTGTGCGGACCTCGTCCTGGAAGGCGGGGGAGTAAAGGGAATCGCGCTGGTCGGCGCGATCGCGGAAATGGAGGCGCGGGGCTACCGGATGGGTGCGCCCGCCCGTATCGCCGGCACGTCCGCGGGCGCGATCGTCGGGGCGCTCCTCGCGGCCGGCATGCCGGTCCCCGAGATGGTCCGGGTGATGCGCGCGCTGGACTACCGCTCCTTCCAGGACGGATCCCGGTTCGCGGTCGTCCGCGGCCTGTCGCTCCTCACCACCCTCGGCCTGCACAAGGGCGACGCCCTGCACCGCTGGATCTCCGCGCGGCTCCGCGAATGCGGTGTCGAGACGTTCGGGCAGCTCAAACTGCACGACCCGGATTCCGCGCTGCCGCCCGAGCATTCGTACGCATTGGTGGTCGTCGTCTCGGACATCAGCAGCGGGCGCATGGTGCGCCTGCCATGGGAGTACCACCGTTACGGCCTGAACGCCGACGACCAGTCCGTGGCCGACGCCGTGCGCGCCTCGGCGTCCATCCCGGTCTTCTTCCGCCCGCGCCGCATATGCCGCAAGGACGGCCGCAGATGCGTGCAGGTGGACGGCGGAATGCTGTCCAACTACCCGATCACCATCTTCGACCGGGAGGACCGCGAGCCCCGCTGGCCGACGTTCGGCGTGAAGCTGTCCGGGCCTCCGGCGTCCGACGGCGTGTTCCGCCAGTGGCGCGCCGTCCGCGGCCCCGTCGGGTATGGGCGGGCGCTGGTCTCGACGATGGCGGAGGCGCCCGACCGGGTGCAGATGGACGAGCCGTCCATCGTGGCCCGCACGATGTTCGCCCGCACCGACGGTGTCCTGGCGACCGACTTCGATCTCGACGCGCAGACCCGCGACCGCCTCTACGCCGCCGGCCGCGAGGCCGCCGCGCGTTTCCTGGACCGCTGGAGCCACCCCGACTACCTGGCCGGATACCGCTCCCACCGCCAACCGCGCCGGTGAAGCGCCGCGCCCGCCCACCCGGCGGAGTCTCGCCATCGGGGGCATCGTCCGCCGCGAACGGCTCACCGGATCACCGCGTAGCACCCGCTCCGCCGGCATCGGGACACTAGCCTGCCTCCATCGGGCTGGTCGGCGGGCAGGATGCCGGACTGGGGGTCACCTGTGGCGGGAGCCGTTGAGGATGGTGTCGTGATCGTCAGCGCCGACGCCCAGGCGATCGTGGACGAGATCATGCGGAGGCTGGGCCGGAACGTCAACCTGATGGACGGCAAGGGCGTGATCATCGCCAGCGGGGACCGGAGCCGGATCGGGGAGACGCACGACGGCGCGGTGCAGGTGCTGCGCAGCAGGACGCCGCTCGCGGTGACCGGCGCCGAGGCCCGCCGCATGCGAGGAACCCGCGCCGGGGTCAACCTGCCGGTCCGGATCGGCGCGGAGATCGTCGGTGTGGTGGGCGTGACGGGGGAACCCGACGAGGTCGGGGACATGGCCGGCGCCGTCGCCCTGATGACCGAGCTGATGATCACCCAGCAGGCGATGCGGGCCGAGGCCGAGTGGCGCGCCCGCGCCCGCGTCCAGATCGTCGCCGACCTTCTCGCGGGCCGCCTCACCGCCGCGCAGTGGCAGCAGCGCCTGCGCCTCGCCGGGGTGCGGCCGGCGGCCCCGTACTCGGTGTTCGCGCTCCGCCTGGGACACGAGACCTCCCCCGAGGTGATGGGGGCCGCCGACCTGCTCTACCGGCAGCTGGGGCGCCCCGCGGAACAGGTGCTGGCGGCGCCCGACGTCACCGGGACCCTGTGGGCGGTCGCCGGGGCGCCGGCGGCCACGTCGTTGCGCGGGCCGCTGCTGGAGCTGCGCCAGGACCTGCCCGGCGCATGTCTCCTGAACGCCGGTGTCGCCACCGACTTCGACGCGTTGCTGGAGAAGGTGCGGCTCGGCCGGCTCGCGCTGCGGCGCCGGACGCTGCCGCCGGAGACGACCCTGCCCGAGGAGGAGGTGAGCGTCCTGCTGGCCGAGGTCCCGCGCGAGGTGGGCGGTGCGGCCGTGGACCGCATCCTCGGGCGGCTGCCGGGCGAACTGCGCCGGACCCTGGCGGCCTACTTCGCCCACGACCGGCATGCCACCGAGGCCGCGCGGGAGCTGAACGTGCACCGCAACACCCTGATCTACCGGCTCGGCCGGATCACCGAGCTGACCGGGCGGGATCCGCGCAGATTCGAGGACGCGGTCGTGCTCCGGGTCGCGCTGTACCTGTCGGACCTTCGCTGACGATCGTCCCGCGCCTCCCGGCGGGACGGTTGGCGGCCCGCACAAAAATGCGGGCCCCGCACCGGGCGGACTTTGGTCGTCCAGCCGATGATCGGCCCGGCCCGCCGCTCCTATGGTCTCCCCACACCCATTGTGACCAGCGAAGACCATAGGAGGACGACCCGTGCGCATCGTCGTCGCACCCGACTCGTTCAAGGGCTGCCTCAGCGCGGCCGCCGTCTGCGCGGCCGTGGAATCGGGCGTCCACAGCGCGGTCTCCGGCGCGACGGTGACCGCGGTGCCGATGGCCGACGGCGGTGAGGGCACGGTGGACTGCTTCCTGCGCGCCCGCGGCGGCTCCGAGATCGTCCGCACGGTCGCGGACCCGCTGGGAAGGCCGGTCGAGGCCCGGTACGCGATCGCCGATGACGGGCGGTCGGCGGTGGTGGAGCTGGCGGCGGCGTCCGGGCTGCCGCTGCTGGCCGAGGGGGAGCGGGCGGCGACGCGGGCCGACACCTACGGGACCGGTGAGCTGATCGCCGACGCCATCGGGCGCGGTGCCCGCGACGTGCTGGTCTGCCTCGGCGGCAGCGCGACCACCGATGGCGGGTCCGGTCTGCTGCGCGCGCTGGGGATGCGGTTCCTCGACGCGGACGGCGTGGCGCTGCCGCCCGGAGGCGGCGCGCTCGCCGAGGTGGCCGCGATCGACGACTCCGGGATCCCGGACGCGGTGCGCCGGACCCGGTTCCGCGTCGCCTGCGATGTCACCAATCCGTTCATCGGGCCGTCCGGTGCGGCCACGGTGTTCGGGCCGCAGAAGGGCGCGACCCCGGGCCAGGTGCGGGAGCTGGACGCCGCACTCGCCCGGTTCGCCGACGTCCTGGCGGACCACTACGGCGTCCGGGTCCACGACCTGCCCGGAGCCGGTGCGGCCGGCGGCACCTGCGGGGGCCTGGTCGCCGCGCTGGGGGGCGAACCCGCCCGCGGCGCCGTCCTGGTCGCCGACCTGGTCGAACTGCCGGCGGCGCTGGCGGACGCCGATCTGGTGATCACCGGGGAGGGGCGGCTGGACGGCCAGAGCGCGGGCGGCAAGGTCGTGTCCGTGGTCGCCGAGCTGGCCCGGCGGCGCGGCCTGCCGGTCGTGGCGCTCGCGGGCTCCGTCCTGCCCCCGCTGGACGACCTGTACGACCTCGGGCTGACCGCCGCGTTCAGCATCGCCGACGGCCCTCGGACACTCGATGAGCTGATCGGCTCGGCCGGTCCCCTGCTGGCCGATCTCGCCGGGCACGTCGTGCGCTTGCGCACGTCCTGACCGGCCCCAACGGTGCGTGCCGTCCCGAGCGGCAGCGCCATCCCCACCCCCGGTTGACGAAAGTCAAGGAGACCCATGGAAACCTCCGGTCCCTTCCTGCTGCTCGCGCTCGCCGCGAGCATCGGCCTGATCATCCTGCTGAGCGGCCGGTTCAAGCTGCACCCGTTCCTGGCGATCGTCCTGTCCACCTACGCGTTCGGGCTGGCGGCGATGGGCATCGGGGCCATCGCCGGATCCGACAAGCCCTATGTCGACGACCTCGGGGGGACGATCGCCGAGGGATTCGGGACCATCCTGAAGAGCATCGGGCTGGTGATCGTCTTCGGGACGGTGATCGGCAAGGTGCTGGAGCGCACCGGCGCCGCCGTCACGCTGGCCGACGCGGTGCTCAAGCTCGTCGGCCGCCGGCATCCGGCGATCGCGATGTCGCTGATGGGCTGGGTCGTCTCGATCCCGGTCTTCTGCGACTCGGGCTATGTGGTCCTTTCGCCGCTGCAGCGGTCGATCGCCCGCAAGACCGGCAAGAACCCGGTCGTCCTCGGCACCGCGCTCGCCACCGGCCTGTACGCCTCGCACACCTTCGTGCCCCCGACACCGGGCCCGATCGCCGCCGCCGGGAACATCGGGATCGGCGCGAACGGCCTGATCTGGGTGATCCTGTTCGGCATCCCGGTCTCGCTGGCCGCGGCCGGCGCCGGCCTTGTCTGGGCGCTGCGTCGCACAGCGCACCTGGAGAGCGGCCTGGACAAGGCCGAGGAAACGTTCGAGGAGTACAAGGCCCAGTTCGAGCGCATCCCCGGTCTCGGCCGCGCGCTCACGCCGATCGTGGTGCCGATCGTGCTGATGGCGATCGGGTCGGTCGCGGCGTTCCCCTCCGGTGACGGCACTCTGGTGAGCGGCATGCTGGGCGACGTCCTCACCGATCTCGGCTCGCCGGTCAACGCCCTGCTGATCGGTGTCGTCCTCGCCCTGGCCCTGCTGCCGGCGCGCTGGGACGCGCAGACGCTGACGACCTGGGTGGGCGAGGGCCTGTCGGACGCCGCCATCATCCTGGTGATCACCGGAGCGGGCGGCGCGTTCGGTTCGGTGATCAAGGAGACGCCCATCGCGGACTACGTCAAGAGCCTCATCGGCGACGGCTCCTCGGTCGCCGGGCCCCTCGCGCTCCTGGTGCTGTTCGCGCTGGCCGCGCTGCTGAAGACCGCGCAGGGCAGCACCACCGCCTCGCTCATCATCACCTCCACGCTGGCGCAGCCCCTGCTGCCGGCGCTCGGCCTGGACACCATGCTCGGCGGGATTCCCATGGGCCAGGTCCTCGCGGTCATGGCGATCGGTGCGGGCGCCATGGTGGTCAGCCACGTCAACGACTCCTACTTCTGGGTCGTCACCCAGTTCTCCGGCATGAGCATCTCGACGGCCTACCGTGCCCAGACCGCGGCGACCCTCGTGCAGGGCCTCGTGGCGATAGCGGTGGTCCTCGGCATGGGCGTGTTCCTGCTCTGATCCGCCCGCCGCTGCTCACCGAACACCGGGCATGAGGAACCGGCCCGGTGTTCGGTGAGCAGCGGCGGGGAACCGTCAATCATGCGGCCCCGCGGCAGAGCGGCCCCCCGGCGTTCTTTCACACCGCATCACGAGCGTCACGGCGACGAGCGCTGTCCCGAGCAGCGCGGTGGCCCCCCAGACGACCGCGTGTGCGCCCGGCCCCGCCAGGATCCGGCCGCCGAGGAGGGCGCCGGTACCGAGGCCGGCGTTCACGGCGATCACCAGGAGCGCGGTCATCGCCTCATGGTCGGCCGGTGCGAGCCGGAGGGCCCATGCCGTGAAGGTCGTCGGCATGGCCGATCCGCACAGCCCCCACAGGGCGACCGAGATGACGGCGACGGGCAGCCACCGCGCGGCCAGGCCGAAGAGCGCGAGCGTGCCGAACAGGCCGCCCACGGCCAGGAAGATCGCCCAGTTCAGCCGCCGGTCCACCAGCATCCCGGCCAGCGCGTTGCCTGCGACGCCCGCGATCCCGAAGAGGAGCAGGAACAGGGAGATCATGCCGGCCTCGACGCCGCCGATGCGCTGGAGGAGCGGGCTGAGATAAGTGAAGGCCACATAGGCTCCCGTGAAGGAGACCCCCATGGCGACGACCGCCGCGCTGACGCGGCCCCGCGCTGCCAGCCCGGCCACCTGCCGTGGCCTGACGGCGGACCGCCCGTCCAGCGGAGGAGTGTTCACGGCCAGCACCAGCAGTGTCAGCAGCCCGGCCAGCGCCAGGACCAGCACCGCGTTGCGCCAGCCCAGCCAGTGACCGAGGGCGGCTGCTCCCGGTACGCCGAGAAGCTGGGCGAAGGAGATGCCGGCGTACACCAGGGCGATCGCCTTCCCCTGCCGGCCGGACGGCGCCAGCCGCGCGGCGAGGGAGACCGCCAGGGCCCAGAACGCCGCCTGGGCCATCGCGACCACCGTGCGGGCCAGCAGCAGGAACTCGAAGCCCGGCGACCATGCCGACAGGGCGGTGCCCACGACGAAGACCGTCAGCACGGCCGGCAGCGACGATCGGCGGTTCAGGGGAGACAGCAGCATCGTCAGCGGGAGGGCGCCGACGGCGACGCAGAACGCGTAGGCCGTCACCAGCTGCCCGGCCGCGCTTTCGCTGACCCGCAGATCGGCCGACAGTTCCGAAAGCAGCCCGATCGGCAACGTCTCAGAGGTCACGAACAGGAACGAGCCGAACGACAGCGCGACGATGGTCACCCAGGCGCGCACCGCGCGCCGGCGCGCATCACCGGCGTCGACGGCGTCTTCCGCGGAGCCCGTCCTGCTCGTCATGCGGGGGACTGCCCCTCGGACGCGCCGGTGTCGCCGGTCGTCCGCCCGTCGGATGGGGCATGCGCCTCGCCGGGGGCCTTCGGGGCGGGCGGAAGGAATCCCGATTCCACGAAAAAGTCGACGTACCGCCCCAGGAGCATGCCGTCGATCGGGGGACAGGTTATGTCGGATCCGGCCAGGCCGTTGCGCACATTGGCGCGGACGAAATGACGTCGCGGTGGCGCCCCGCCGAAGTTCGCGCTGGTCAGCGAGGCTCGGGCCAGGGAGTAGTCACCCGCAAGCGCTCCCCGCTCGGCGCTTTCGGCGAGCCTGCGATCCCACTCCCGTCGTGAGACGGGCGGCAGGTCGTACCCGAGATCCCGGAGCCGGCCGACGACCGCCGCGATGCTCGCCGGCCGCGGATGGGTCAGGTGGTAGCTGCGGCCGCCGGGCGCCCGCAGCGCCAGATGGACCACGGCGCCGGCCACATAGTCGGCGGGGACGAGGTCGACGGTGAAGGCCGTGTCCGCCATGAACTCGGCGGGGACGGCGCCGAGCACGATCATTGCGCGGATGAGGTTCCAGAGCGCGTCCTCGGTTCCCCCGGCCCCGGTGCGGCTGTGGCCGCCGACCCGGCTCGGCCGGTAGATCGAGGTGGGCAGGCCGCGGTCGCGCGCCGCCCGCACCAGCCGCTCCGCCACCCACTTGCTGGCCACGTAGCCGTTGGGCAGCACGGCCGGGGCGGGAGCGAGCCGGTCCTCGGGCAGCGTCCGCGGGCCGCCGTTCGCGTCGGCCGCGACGTCGCAGGTGGACAGGTGATGCACGGGCTTTGTCCGGGTGGAGGCGGCGAGCCGCAGGATCTCCTGGGTGCCGGCGACGTTCGCCGCCTTGAGGCGCGAGTAGGGGGCGAGGTGGTTCACCGTGGCGCCGTTGTGCACGATGACGTCGATCTGCTCGGCCATCCGCTCGAAGGCCGGCTCGTCGAGGCCGAGCCGTGGGCGTTCCAGGTCGCCCGGCACCGCGATGATCCGGTTCGGGGCCGCGGGAGCGTCCGTCAGGCGGTAGTGCCGGAGCGCCCGGTGAATCCTCTCGCGGGCCTCGCCCGGGGTCGCCGCGCGTACCAGGCACCAGACCTCGGCCGTTGTCCGTTCGAGGAGTTCGTGGAGCAGGAAGGCGCCGAGGAAGCCGGTCGCCCCGGTCAGCAGGACGCGTTGTACGCCGCCCGCCGCGAGGGGGCCGCCGGGCGTCGTGCCGCCGGCCCTGATGGCGGGATCGAGGACGGCTTCGGCCTCCAGATCCGCGGGGACGGGAGGTTCCGCCTCGGTACGCCCGTCGGCCAGCAGTTCTGCCAGGCGGCAGGCGGTGGGTCTGTCGAACACCGCCCCGGCGCGGAGGTCGACGCCCAGTTCCCGCCGGATTCGGCCCGCCAGGCGGGTCACCAGCAACGAGTGACCGCCCATGTCGAAGAAGTCGTCGTCGATGCCGATTTCGGCGAGCCCCAAGGTCTCCGCGAACAGTTCGCACAGACGCTGTTCCAGGGGTGTGCGGGGGCGTCGTCTGGGCGTGTCGAGAGCGTGGTCCGGCTTCGGCAGGGCCTTGCGGTCGAGTTTGCCGTTGGCGTTCAGCGGCAGTTTGGGCAGGTTCACGAACGCCGCCGGCACCATGTAGCTCGGGAGCCGGTCGGCCGCATGGGCGCGCAGCGCCGCCGGATCCAGGTCGTCCGTGGAAGCCGTGTAGGCGACCAGGCGGGCGAGACCCGGCGTGTCCTCCCGCACCACGACGGCGGCCTGGGAAACGCCGGGATGCTCCAGGAGGACGGCCTCGATCTCGCCGGGTTCGACGCGGAACCCCCGGATCTGCACCTGCTCGTCGGCGCGGCCGAGATATTCGAGGGTTCCGTCGAACCGCCTGCGGGCCAGATCCCCCGTCCGGTACATCCTTGAGCCCGGCGGGCCGTAGGGATCGGCGACGAACCGGCCGGCGGTCAGCTCCGGCCTGCCGTGATAGCCGCGGGCGAGCGCGATCCCGGACAGGTACAGCTCGCCGGCGGCACCCGGCGGAAGCAGGCGCAGGGAGGCGTCCAGCACGTGGGCGCGCGTGTTGGCGACCGGCCTGCCCACGATGGGCGTGGTGCTTTCCTCCAGGCGGCACCAGAGTGTGTCGATGGTGCACTCCGTGGGGCCGTACAGGTTGTATCCCACGGTCCCCGGCGTGGAGCGCAGCCGATCCCACAGGGCTCTGCCGACGGCCTCCCCGCCGAGCGCGACCACCTTCGGCGCCCGGCGCCCCGGCGTGAGCAGGCCCGCCGCGATGAGCTCCTCGGCGTACGACGGCGTCACGTCCAGGAAACCGATGGCGTGGTCGGCGGCATAGCGCACCATCGCTTCCGGGTCCCGCCGCACCTCGTCCTCGATGAGATGCAGCTCGTGCCCCGCGACCATCCAGAACAGGCCCTCCCATGAGGTGTCGAACGACAGGGGCGCCGTGAGCGCGGCCCGGACGCGGTCCGCTCCCGCCGCGGCGGTCTCCCGGAGATAGATCTCCCGGCGGTGGTGGTGGTAGAGGCTGCTCAGACCGTCATGCTGAACGACCACTCCCTTGGGACGCCCGGTCGAGCCCGAGGTGTAGATGAGATAAGCGGGACCGGCCGGACGCAGCGGGGCGCGTCGATCCTCATCGGTGAGGTCGAGTTCCGGGCGGGCGGAACAGGGGCGACGGGAGGCGCGGCCGTCGAGGGCCGCCCTGACCGCTGGGTCGTCCAGGAGTACCGTGCGCACGGCGTCCGGCTCCGCCACGTCCGAGGCCATGTCCCGGGGCGCGAGCAACAGCGCGGGCCGGGCGTCGTCGAGCATGTAGCGCAGCCGCCGCGCGGGGAGCCCGGGATCGAGGGGGAGATAGGCGGCTCCGGCCTTCAGGACGGCGAGGACCGCGATCACGAGTTCCGCCGAACGGGGCAGCAGCAGGGCGACGTACTGCTCCGGCCCCGCGCCGTACTCGACGAGCAGACGGGCCAGCCGGTTCGCTCGCGTGTTGAGCTCCCGGTAGGAGAGCGCGACCTCACCGCAGACCAGAGCGATCGCCTCGGGGGTGAGGGCGGCCTGCCGCTCGAACAGTTCCGTGACGGTCTCGGGCGGCACATCCCGTGCGGTGTCGTTCCACTCCACCAGCAACCGGTGCCGTTCATCGGCCAGGAGGAGGTCCAGATCGCGGAGCGGACGCTCCGGCTCGGCGAGAGCAGAGCCCAAGAACGCCAGCAGCCGACTGCCGTGCGCGGCCAGTTCCGCTTCGTCGAGGCATGCGGGATTGCCGTCCATGGCGATCCGCAGGCCGGTGCCGTCCGCCCGGTCGTAGACGTTGATGGAGACGTCCTCCACCGGTCCTGCGGAAACGTTGTGGACGGTGGCCCGGTTGCCGGCGAAATCCAGGCCGTAGTCGAACGGCATGATGTTCACGGCCGGGCCGTAGAGCCTGCCCCGTTCACCGCTGAGCCCCAGGTCCTGCCGGAGATGCTCGTACCTGTAGCGGTGATGCGGCCGGTCCTCCCGTATGCGGGAGGCGACCGCCGCGGCGAGTTCCCGCAGGCCGGCCTGGGGATCCACCGGCACGCGCAGGGGAACGATGTTGAGCACCATGCCCGGCACGCGCAGCGATGCCGACGCGAGCCTGCCCATGACCGGCAGGCCCAGCGCCACCTCCCGCGCGCCCGTCAAGCGGTGGGTGTAGGCCGCGCAGGCCGCGAGGAACACATCGGACCAGGCCACCGAGGCCGCATGGGCCAGGGTGCGCATGCTCTCCGCGGTGGCCGGGGCGATGTCGAAGACCGTGCGCAGGAAGGTCGCCGACTGCTTGGCCGGCCGGCCGGCGAGCGTCACCGGCTCCGGTGCGCCGGAACAGCGCTCCAGCCAGTGCGCGCGGTCGAGTTCCCGCCGGCTCGACGACTGGTAGGCGGCGTCCTCCTCGACCACGGCGCGCAGGGAACCGAAGTCCGCCTCGCCGGGGGGCTCTCTACCGGCCAGGGCCGTGTAGACGGCCGCGACCCGCCGGGCGACGAGCGCCAGGCCGAAGCCGTCGAGCGCGATGTGATGCACCCGGTGGTACCAGACGTACCTGTCAGGGGCGAGTTTCAGGAGGGCATGGCCGAAGAGGGAATCCGCGGTCAGGTCGATCGGCGTGGCCACGTCCTCGTTCATCCATGCCCGCGCCGCGGCCATCGGGTCGCCTTCGCCGCTGAGATCCAGCACGTGAAACGGCCAGGCCGGAGCCTCGCCCGGCACCAGCCACGGCCGTCCCTCGTCATCGGCGGTGAGACCGGCGCTCAACGCCTCGGTCTCACCCACCACGCGGCGGACCGCCGCCTCGAAGACCGGCGCCTCCACGGGCCCGCGGATCTCGGCGTACTCCGCCGTGTTGTAGACCGGGCTGGCCGGATCGAGTTGCTGGCCCGTCCAGATTCCCAGCTGGGCCTCGGTCAGCGGCCACCGCGCGTCGCCGCCCCGGTCGGGTTCCCGGCCTGCCTCCCTCCGGGTTCCGGTGATCAGCCGCGACCATGCCGCGAGGGTGGGGCGCTCGGCCAGGTCGATGAGGCTGACGTCCACCCCGTGTTCGCGCCAGCGTTCGACGAGTGCCAGCAGCCGGACCGAATCGAGGCCCATGGCGAACAGGTCCTGATCTTCGGCGAGCTCGTCCGGCGACAGGTAGAGCAGTTCCGCCACGTCGCGACGCAGGTCCGCCGCGTCCATGCTCTGAGCCACGATCCACCCTTCTCAGTTCACCCTGCGGTCACGGCCGCGCCAGTGCCGGTCGCGCAGCTCGCGGCGCAGGATCTTTCCGCTGGGATTGCGCGGCACCCGGTCGACGAACTCGAATCGGCTGGGGATCTTGAAACTGGCGATCCTGTCCCGCAGGAACTCCAGCATGTCCCGCGGCCCCGCCTGAGCGCCGGGACGCAGCGCGACGAAGGCGTGCACCGCCTCGCCGAAGCGGTCGTCGGGCACGCCCACGACCGCCGCGTCGGCGACGGCGGGATGCTTGACCAGGACGTTCTCGATCTCCGCGGGATAGATGTTCTCCCCGGTGACGATGATGAGGTCCTTGATCCGGTCCTGGATGAACAGGTAGCCGTCCGCGTCGAGATAGCCCGCGTCCCCGGTGTGGATCCACCCGTCGACCAGCGTCTCGGCCGTGGCCTCCGGCCGCCGCCAGTACTCCAGCATGTTCGCGGGACTGTTCAGGCAGACCTCACCGACCGTTCCCGTGGGAACCGGGGCCCCGCCGGAGTCGATGATCTTGAGCTGGACGCCGGGGTAGGGGCGGCCGGCGGCGCGCATCCGCGGGTTGCCCGGGACGTGATCGGCCGGCGGGAGGCAGACCGCGGTGTTGCCGGTCTCGGTGAGGCCGTAGATCTGGGCCATCTCGCAGCCGAAGACCTCCAGACACTCGGCCAGCAGCGTCTCGGAGATCGGGGAGCCGCCATAAACGATCTTGCGTAGCGCGCGGAAGGCGTCCGGGCCGCCGGCCGGCTCTCCCAGGAGCAGCCGGAGCATGGACGGGACCATGCACGCGGTGGTGACGCCCAGATCCCGGATGAGACCGACCGCGCGCCTGCTGTCGAAGCGCGGCATGGCCACGTTGGTGACACCGGCGCTGAACCCCTGCATCGCCCACCAGATCCCGCCGACGTGAAAGCCGGGGATCCCGATCAGGCTCACGTCCCCGGGGCGCCAGTCGATCCAGTCCAGCCCCTCCTCGGCCAGCGCGTCCCGGATCTTGAAAAGACTGCGCTGCGCCAGCACGACACCCTTGGGCAGTCCTGTCGTGCCGCTCGTGTAGAGCTGCACGATCGGATCCTCGGAACCGGTGACGGTTTCTGGAGCGCCCTCCGGTTGCGCCGCCTTCCAGGCGCCGAAGTCCTGGACGCCGCCGAAGCCCTGCTCGGCGTCTTCGTCCCGGCCGCCGGCGGTGCCGTCCAAGACCACCACCGTGCGCAGTTGCGGAGACGCGGCCGCGACCTTGCCGGCCGTTCTCAGCAGGGCGCGGTCGACGAACAGCAGTTCGCTGCCGGAATCGCGCAGAATGTGCTCGACTTCGACCGGGGTCAGCCGCCAGTTGATGGGAACCAGGACGGTTCCGCTCAACGCGCACCCGAAGAACGCCTCGTAATAGTGGACGGACTCCTGCCCCAGATAGGCGACGCGTGCGCGGGTCCCCAGCCCCTCGGCGCGGAGGCCATGGGCGATCCGGCAGGCTTCTCGATATAGCCGGGCATAGCTGAACCGCCGGCCCGCGCATACGATCGCCGGATGATCGGGGATGCGCCCGGCATGAAATTCGATGGCGTTCGTCACTGTCCGCAATTGCGGGAAGTACACGGAATCTCCCTTCGACCCGCCCGAAGGCTCCAGACCGCCGCGGGTCTCGAAGCCTTCGGGCGGCAGCGCCGGTCCGGGCGTCAGGACTCGATCACCGAGACCTTGACCTGACCCGTGCAGCGGCCGTTGTTCTCATCCCAGTAGTGGAAGGACGTGTCCATGGAGATCAATTTCTCGTCTCCCCCGGCTGCCCGCCCGGGCGGCCGGAATCTTCGGACGCGGCCGAGCGAGAACTCGCCGAAGAAATGCCGCGGATCGATGGGCCGCTGGAAGGCGCTCTGCAGCCGCACGATCAGGACCGCGCCGAGCCGACGCTTCCAGTAGTCCGGCAGTGTCCAGCCGCCGAACTCCGGGACCAGCCCCTCCTTGATGCACTTGGCGATGACGTAGTAGAGCATCTGGTTGTAGCAGATGTTGACCTCTACCGCGTTGAGGTGGCCGGTGTCATCGATATAGCAGGATTCGGGGATCCGCAGCTCCGCGATTGCCGACAGCCGGCCGTCGCGCACCCGGGTGGTGATCGAGGTGACGTATCGGCAATGCGGTTTGTAGCAGCGAAGTGCCTCGGTCAAGATGACGTGATCACAGTCGTGGTCGACGTCTCCGCCGTATATCGAATGGGTCAGTGTCGTCATTCTGTACGCCCCCGCTTCGTCGCGGCTCCAGGTACGGGCCGCGGGGAACCGCCCTGCTCAGTCGTCATAGACGGTCACGCGATGGGAAACGGCGGGTTCCGGGGTGGCGGTGTGCAGCGCACGATGCACGAGGCTCTGGTTGTCCCAGATCAGCATGTCTCCCTTGTCGAAGGTCTGCAGATGGATGTTGTCGTGTTCGAAGGTCAGGTCGAGCTGCCCGGTGGCCGCGAAAAGATCCTGAAGCAGGTCGGGGCGCGCCGCGCCATCGCCGTTCTCGACGGCATAGGTGAAGCCTTCGCTGACATAGAGCACCCGCTCGCCGGTGAACCGGTGGGTGAGCACCGTCGGATGGGTCGAGGGGGGCGTCTCCTTCTCCACCTCCGCCTCGACCTCCGACAGCGGGCGGTAGACGTCCGAAGGGCGGATCTTGAAGTAGCGCCGCACGCTGTGCCGCGCCCGTGTGCCCTCGACGGCCTTCTGCAGATCGTCGCTCAGGCGTTCGTACGCCTGGGCCATGTTGATGAAGTACGTGCCGCGGTTCTTCGACGGGACGACCTGCGGGTAGATCAGCGTGATGTCGAACGGCCGCGGCATGAACTGGTAGTCGGAGTGCCAGAACTTCCCCGTCTTCGGAACACCGATCTGCTGCCCCTGCTCCTCGATGTTGGAGGAGACGAAGACTTCCCTGACCTCCGGGTGGTGATACATGGGCTGGTAATAGGGCTCGGGACGCCCGAACCGGCGGCCCAGTTCGAGAAACGCCCGGGGGCTCAGATCCTGGCCCTTCAGCAGAAGGATCTTCTCGCGGTAGACGATCTCCTTGAGCCGCGCGATGTCGTCGTCGGACGCGGTGCCGGCGGTGAACCCCCGGACCACCATGCCGAGCTTCTTTCCCTCTTGCGCTTCGATGATCAAGATCGCTCCTTCGGGCGGACGTTTGGAACGGTTCAAGTGGTGGAGGGGCGCTCCGCCGGCAGCTCCGCGAGCGCCAGATCCACCAGCACCTCGACGGTTGAGAGCAGGGCCAGTTCGTCGTCGGGGATCTGGATGCCGAGTTCGTTTTCCACGGTCGTGACGATGTCCATTACCGTCATCGAGTCCACGCCGAGCGCCTCGAAACTCGCCGCCGGCGGGATGGGGGCGGTTATCTCCGGGGCCTCCCGGCGGATCAGCTTGGTCACGATCGAAAGCACATGGTTCTTGTCCACGTCGGTCCCCTCCGGGGTCGGCGCCTGGATGTGACAGGTCTCAGAAGGACGTCGGGCCTTCGGACGGGGGATCGGTCTTCGGCCACGTCAGCGCGCACGATCCCCACGTTGCACCGCCACCGAATGCCGTGAGCAGGACCTTGTCGCCTTCTCGCAGCCGACCGGACGAGACCGCGTGCGCCAGGGCGAGAGGGATCGAGGCGGCGGCGGTGTTGCCCACCTGATCGACGTTGACGCAGACGCGGTCGTCCGGAATCCCCAACTCGCCCGCCACGGCTTGCAGGATGCGGACGTTGGCCTGATGGCCGACGAACAGATCCACGTCATCAGCCGTCCAGCCGGCCCGGCGCAGTGCGGTCCTTGAGGAGCCGGTCATCCGGCGGACCGCGTGCCGGTAGACGGCCCTGCCCTGCATGGAGAACCAGGCATCGTCGTATGCGCTGCTCCGAGCGTCGTCGGCGCCGTGCGCCATGGCGCGCGGCGGGCGCCGGGAGCCGCCCGCCGGCACCATGATGAGGTCGGCGAGAGCACCGTCGCTGCCCAGATCGAATGCGTGTACCGCCCCCGGCTCATCGGGCCCACCGGAGCGCAGCACCACCGCGCCGGCTCCGTCTCCGAAGATCGTGACGGTGTCGCGATCATGGGGATTGAGCAGTGTGGTGAAGGAGTCCGCGCCTATCAGCAGCAGATCGTCGGCCACTCCCGCCGCGATGAGGCCGGCGGCGGTGGCCATGCCGTAGACGAAGCCGGAACAGACGGCGTTGACATCGTATGCGGGCGTGCCGCTCATCCCGAGCCGCTCGGCGACCATGGGAGCGGTTCCCGGGCAGGGGTGATCGGGCGTGGTCGTGGCGAGGACGACCGCGTCCACGGTCCGCACGCCCGCCGCCTTGAGCGCTGCGGCTCCCGCGCGTTCGGCGAGATCGGAGGTGGCCGTTCCCCGGTCCACGACATGCCGCTTGACGATGCCCGTCCGAGTCCGGATCCACTCGTCCGAGGTATCGAAACGGACGGTCAGGTCCGCGTTCGTGACCACGGACGGCGGAATATAGGCGCCCACCCCGCACAACACCGCCGCCCGTTCGCGGCTTCGTTTCCCCGGTTGGAAGGTTCCCGGATCACGCGAATCTTGCTCGATCGCCCCCGCACTGGCCACAAACCCACCCCCGAAACTGGCCTTGGATGAATCGTATTGATTGGCAATGAGATGCCACGAAGGTGATCAAAACAGGAGCAGTAAGACGGTGTCAAGGCACCTCAACGGCTTGTCTCGCAACGAGGAATTGCATGCCGACCGGAATCTGATGGGTGCCTGCTGGGAACGTCCTTCGGCAGGATTCCCGCGGGTCGGGAACTAGGCGTGACCTGCGGCCGACCCTCTTTATATGCATCTGGTCAGCGCAGCGAACCCTCAGGCGATCGAGCTCTTCACCGGATTGTCCGGCGATGAGTTCTCCGAGCTCATGGCCGACTTGGAACACGGCGCCGGCGAGGAGGTCGCCGATGGCCTGCCGGGCCGGCAGTGGTCTCTGCCGCTGGCGGACCGCGTACTGCTGGTCGCCTGCTATTACCGGACGGACGCGACCGTCCGGCGACTTGCCTCGCTGTTCGCCGTGACCCATTCGGCCGCGGCCCGGATCCTGGCCCGGCTGAGCCCGCTGCTGGCGTTGCAGCCGCTCCCTCAGCGGCGTCTGCAGACCGAGAGAGTGTTGATCACGAGCGGGGGGCTGGCGCTCGTCACCGGCGGCGTCTCGGACGGCGAGGGGCGGGACAGCGCGCCTGGGGCGGTCCGCGTGCGCGTGGACGTCGGCACCCGGCTGGTCCTGCGGGTTCCGCTGCCCCAGAGATGACACGCGAGGCTCGGCGTTCCGGGACTGGTCACCGTGTTACGAGACTGGCCGCGGCGTCGTCACCCCGTCACCGCCGCGATCAGTGGTCGTGAGGGGCGTCTTCCCCGGGGAGCGGGCCGTCCGGTGAGCTGGAGGCGGCCTGCTCCGCGGGGATGGTGAACTCCGCGGTGCGGTTCACATCGCGGTGCCGGAACTCCAGGTAGACCCGATAAGCCCCGGGGCTGGGGGGCGCGATGCGAAAGCGGAGGTCCGGGCCCGTGCCGCCCCGGTCCTCGCCGAGCGCCTGTCCGCGCCGCGTGCGCAACAGGGCGAGGTCGCCCGCGCGCAGCACCGCCAGCCCTCCGCGATGGCGCTGCAGGCCGGTGACGGGGCGGCCGTGTTCGGAGATCGAGAACGTGAGCGTCCGCGCCCGTCCGGCGGCCATTGATCCGGTCAACCGGACTTCGTAGCCGGCCACGCGAGCGACCGGTTCGGGTCGCGGCAACGGGTGGGCCCGGGCGGTTCCCGGTGCGAAGACGTCGGTCCCGAGGGTCAGCGGCCGCGCGGCCGCCTCGGGCCTGGCGTGGACGAGGAACCGGTAGGTCCCGGCCTCGGCCAGGGTGAGCTTGGCGGACCACTGCCCTCCGCCGGCGTAGGCCGGATACAGGTGCTGGAAGCCGGTCAGGTCCCGGCGCAGCACGAGGAGGTGGAGCCGCGCCCCGTCCACCGGGCTGTAGCGGGACACCGGCCGGCCGTCCGGTCCGATCATCGCGAACCGGAAATCGGTCCGCTCGCCCGGGGTGATCTCGGACATCGTCCGGGCGAGGGTGTAGCCGTCTTCCGAGATCTGCAGACCCGAGGGGATCGAGGGTGCCGAACCCGCCGGCGCCGGGTCCCCGTCGTAGGTGCCCGCGACCCGGCCGATCGGTCCGACCGTGCGGCCGGTCCAGAAGGACGAGGTGAAGACGGCCGTCAAGACCAGTACGAAAGCGCCGACCTTAATCGCTGCGCTCGGCTTTGCCGCCGAGAACACGCGGATACGTTCACTCATAGGTTCGTCTTCTCAGAAGATATGGGACGGCACCGCCTGGTGCGGGGCTCTCGCTATCTCTTGCCCGGGCCCTGCTCACACGAGAACGAATGATACCCACAGCACTCACACAGATCTCGGCAACCTTGGTATGGCCCGGGTCGGACGCCTGTTCCCGCGGAAACGCACGAATCACAAGCGCGCGTGCGACGGTATCTTCGATTTCGTCATTCGGAAGGCTGGATCGCGGTCGCGGCGTGATCAACGGCCGGTATCGCCGGAGGGTCTTCGGTGACCACCATTTAGGCTTACCTCGTGATCGGTCCGGATGCGGTGATGCTGCAATGCGCGCGAGGCGGTTTCCTCGCGGCCGCATGCACGGCGCTCGCGCTCGCCGGTCACGCGCTGGGCGGGGGCGGGGCGCCCGCTCACCTGCCACCGCTCTGGGCCGTGGTACTGACAGGCGCCGTCGTGGGCGGCCTGAGCATCGCGTTGGCGAACCGGATGCTCTCGTTCTGGAAGATCCTCATCGTGCTCGGCTGGGCGCAGGCGGCCTTCCATCTCTCCTTCACGATGACGGCCTCCGGCACGGCTCACCACATGGGCGCGGCCCCCGCGCCCGCGGCCGCGCCGAGTCTCGGCCCGGCGATGCTGCTCGCCCACGCGTTGGCGGCGGTCGCGGCGGCCGTGCTCCTGGCGGGTGCCGAGCGGGCCCTGTGGTGGCTGCTCGGCGCGATCTTCGCGATCGCGTTCGGCTGGCCGCTCCTGCGGACCGGTTCGGCCCATCGGCCGCCGTGGGCTCCCGTGGTGGCCGACGCCGTCACGCCCCGGTCGGGCAGCGTGCTGGCCCGCGCCGTACGGCGCCGCGGGCCTCCGGTGGTGCGACCGCACGCCGCCGCCTGATCCCACCGTGAGCCGGTGGGCGGGCCCGGTGTGCCTTCGCGCACTCCTTGACCACCACCGGAAACAGGGAAGTCTCCCATGTTCGATCGCGAGTTCATGCTGCCCACGGTCAGCGCCGCCGTCTTCGCTCTGGCGGCCACAGGGTGCGGCACCACCGCCGCCGGGCCGGCACGAGTCGAAGCCGACGCCACGCCCGGCAAGACGTCGTATCCGCTCACCTTGGACAACTGCGGCCAGAAGGTGGCCTTCACCAGGCCCCCGCGGCGGGTGCTCATCCTCAACGGAACCTCGGTCGGTGAGGTCGAAAGCTTCATCATGCTCGGCCTGCAGCGGCACATCCTCGCCAACGCGCAGTCGTACGGGGTGTCCGACGACCCCGCGATGGCGTCGGCCATCAAGGCGCTCCCCACCGGGGGCCTGAAACCGAACCGGAACTTCGAGGTGCCCGCCGAGCAGGTGCTGGCCGCCAAGCCCGACCTGGTGGTCTCGCACTGGTCGGGCGGGTTCGACGCCAGGAAGGGACTGGCCACGCGCGAGCAGTTGGCCGCGGCCGGGATCAATACGCTGGTCAACCCGGTGAACTGCGCCTATGGGAAACCGGAGGCCACGCCCGGGGAGAAGCGCGCCTACGAGAAGAAGTCGATCGAGTCGTCGTTCGAGTTCCTGCGGCTGCTCGGCCGGATCTTCGACGTCCAGCACAGGGCCGCGCAGGTCACCACCGATCTGCGGCGCCGCCTTGACGCGGTGCGGGCGCGCACGGCGGGACGGCCCCCGAAGAGGGTGCTGATCGCCTATCCCGGCATGTCCGCGATGAACGCGAACGGCCTGCCCGCGGTCTGGACCGGGCGGGTCGCCGACCAGGTCGTCCGCGCGGCCGGCGGTGTCAACGCGTTCGAGGGCCGATCCCCGGACGCGGTCAACACGATCAACAAGGAGCAGCTCGCGGCCGCCCAGGTGGACGTGCTGGTGGTGGGCGTGTTCCAGCCGAACGAGGACCCGGCGGCCGCGGCTCGCGGGCTGTTCGCCGGCTACCCGCAATGGCGGGCGTCCAAGACCCGGACCTACGCCACGGTGGCCGAGGGAGTCTTCCTCGGGCCGCTGAACGCCGTCGCCGCCGAGAAGCTCGCCAGGGTGGTGCAGCCGGATGCCTGACCGTCACACCCTGCGAAGGCCCGGCCCGCACATGGTGTCCGGCACGATGACCTGGTTCCTCGTCGCGGGCCTCGTCGTGGCCCTGATCGCGGTCTCGATGGCGGCGATCTCGATCGGTTCGGTGAACCTGCCGGTCGGGTCGGTCTGGAACGTGGTCGGCGCGCGGCTCACCGGCTCCGCTTCCGGCGACCCGCTGCGCGAGCAGGTCGTGTGGGACATCCGTACACCGCGCGTGCTGGTGGCGGCGGTGGTCGGCGCCGGGCTGAGCGTGGCGGGCGTGACCCTCCAGGCGCTGGTGCGCAATCCGCTCGCCGACCCGTACATCCTCGGCATCTCCTCGGGGGCCTCCCTTGGCGCCGTGCTCACCGTGGCGTTCGGAGCGACCGCCTTGGGGGGCCTCGGCGTGACGGGCGCGGCGTTCCTGACGGCGGTGCTGAGCGTGCTGCTGGTGTACGTGCTCGCGCAGCGCGGCGGCCGGCTGCTGGACTCGCGGCTGGTCCTGGCCGGGGTCGCCGTCGGCTATCTGGCCTCGGCCGCCACCAGCTACATCCAGCTCCGGGTGAGTCCGACCGAACTGCACGGGCTGATGTTCTGGCTGATGGGCAGCATCGCAGGCGCCACATGGTCGGACGTGGGCGTCCCGGCCGCCGTCATCGCGGTCTGCACGGCGTTCCTGCTGCTGCAGGGCCGGAACATGAACGCCCTGATGGCCGGCGACGACGCGGCGGCCGGGCTCGGCACCTCGGTGCGGGCACTGCGGATCGCGCTGCTGGTGGTCGGATCGCTGCTCACCGCGACGGCGGTGAGCGTGGTCGGCGGGATCGGGTTCGTCGGGCTGATGGTGCCGCACGCGACGCGGTTCCTCGTCGGCGGCGACCATCGGCGGGTGCTGCCGGTGGCGATGCTGCTCGGGGCGGTGTTCCTGGTCGCCGTGGACATCGCCACCCGCACCGTGGACCGGCCGAACGAGCTGCCGGTGGGCATCTTCACCACCGCCCTCGGCGTGCCGTTCTTCCTGTGGCTGCTGCGGCGGCGTGCGACGGGAGGCTCCTGATGCGGCTGGACATCGCGGGCCTGACGGCCAAGATCGACGCCAAGCCCATCATCTCCGACGTGGACCTGACCGCCGAACCCGGCCAGTTCGTCGGGCTCGTCGGCCCCAACGGGAGCGGTAAGTCGACGCTGCTCCGTACCGTCTACAGGGCACTGCGGCCGTCCACGGGGGTGGTGTCCCTGGACGGGCGGGACCTGTGGCGGATGCCCGCCAAGCAGGCCGCCCGGCACCGTGCCGTCCTGACCCAGCACGGCGACCTGGGCGCCGAGTTCTCGGTCGGCGAGGTCGTGGCGATGGGCCGCGCCCCGCACAAGGGCCTGTTCGACCGCGATGACGCCGCCGACCGCGCCGTCATCGACGAATCCCTCAAACGCGTGGACATGCTCTGGGCGGCCGACCGGCTCTTCTCCACGCTGTCAGGCGGCGAACGCCAGCGTGTCCTGGTGGCCCGCGCGCTCGCCCAGGAAGCGCCGCTTCTGGTGCTGGACGAGCCGACCAACCACCTGGACGTGCGGACGCAGCTCGGGCTGCTCGACCTGATCCGGTCACTCGGTCTGACCCTTCTGGCGGCGCTGCACGACCTGGACCACGCGGTCGCCTACTGTGACCACCTGGTCGTGCTGCAGGCCGGACGGGTCAGGGCCGCGGGCGCGCCGCTGGAGGTGCTCACCCCCGAGTTCGTCGGCGAAGTCTTCGGCGTCCGCGCGCACATCGGTGACCACCCGATCACCGGGCGGCCCCACATCGCCGTGGCCTCATTTGAGTCACCAAGGCCATAGGAGAGCGTCCCGGCGTCATGTCACCCTGACCAGGGATGCGCCCGGGAGACCGCGGTCAGGCCGACCGCTCGGCCGCGCGGATGGTACCGACCAGCTGGGCGCGGGCTCGGGCCACGCGGGAGCGGACCGTTCCGATCGGGCATTGCAGGGCGTCGGCGGTCTCGGCGTAGGACAGCCCCAAGACCTGGGTGAGTACGAAGGGAGCGCGCCGTTCCCACGGAACCTCCGCCAGGAGGGCGGTCAACGCGACGCCCTCCTCCCAGCCGGGAGGCACTCCGGGCTGACGTAGTTCTACGGTCCGCTGCCAGTTGTCGAGGTCGGTGATCGCCGGCCGGCGGGCGGCCGACCGGTGCTGGTCGATGACGACCCGCCGGGCGATGGACAGCAGCCAGGTGCGGGCAGAGGAGCGCCCGGCGAACGCGGGCAGGCTGCGCAGCACGCGCACGAAGGTCTCCTGGGTGAGGTCCTCCGCCCGGTGGGCGCCGTCCAGAAAGGAGATGAAGCGCTGTACGTGGGCGTAGACGGCTCGGGTGAACGCTTCCACGTCCGCGGGCGCCCCTTGGCGCGCGGCCAGGGCGAGCCGGGTGAGCTGCTGGTCGTCGATGACGGACTTCATGCTGTTCGTTCCTTTGCGGGATCGGCACGGCCGGATGCCGGGGCCGGGAAGGAGGCCCCGCGAACCGGCCGGGAACGGCGGGGATCACCGGCGGGACCGCCCGGTGCGCAAGTGGCGTGCGGCCCGCCACTGGCGTCACCTGCGCGCCCGGCTCCATCCGCACCCCGGGCTCGCCTGGACCCTCTGCTGCAGATCTGCGGGTATCGCCCGATCTCATCGGCACGGAAGGACCGCCCCATGAGGGCGCCGCCACGGCGGCGGGCAGGCAAGGGAAATATCAACGGCTCCAGGAAAAGGGACACGGCGGACGGCCGGGTGGCGAGGCCGGCCGGTGGCGTGATGCATCCTCATCGGGGCATCGGAGCGCCCTGACCATCGAAGAGATCGAGATACCGGCCATGATCGAGCGCCGTACAGGTACCCGTGCCTTCACGGGCACGGCGTGCGCGCTCCAAGAGAATCGGGCCGTGGTCAGACCGAGACGAGGGTGCCGGTCACCGCTGGAGGCCCCCGGCGCACCATGACGTGCTGCAGCACCTGGGCGGGAAGAGGGTGGCGCGCCCAGAGGACCGGCCTGGGCCGCGCGGGGCCGTGCGCGGCGGCGGGCCGCAGCCAGACCAGCGATCGCAGCGCCCAGGAGGCCACGCAGGAGACGAAGGCGCACAGCGCCGCTTCACCGCGTTCGAGCCACCATGAGGTGACCAGCACCGCGACCGCATGCATCAGCAACATGCTGAAACCCGGCGAACCATCCGCTTCGGCGGGCATGCCGTGCGCGGCCATCTCACCCGGGAGAGCGCCATGCGCTGCCACGGTGTCCGGGGCTGTGCTCATCCCATGCATGACGCAGCATCGGGACAGCACAAGGTGCAGGACCACCTGGCAAGAAGCGACGGCGGGCAGAATCGTGACGATCGAGTGCTCACGGTGGGTCAGCGCCAGCGCCGGGACGAACATCATGACGAAACAGGCGACCAGAATGAGCGGTTCCACCGTCCCGCCCGCGGCCAGGTGGCCGCCGGCTGCGAGCCCGGTGCAGGTCGTGGCGAACATCGCCGCGCGGACCGGGCGCACCACCGACCACAGCTCCATGACGTGTGGATCCTTCCACAGGCCCGATCAGCGGCGTCACTCCTGCACTGCGGCTGATCGATGTCTTCGTCCATGCGATGTCGACGCAGCGAGTCTATTCGGTGAGCCCAGGCCGCTCCAGCGCGCTCGGGTCGCGTCCCATCCGGTCCCGCTCGGATCCGCCCGCCCCGTCCGCCCCCTGGCGGTGCCTCGTATCGGCTATCGGGTCTGGTAGGCGGCCAAGGCCCGCAGGGCGTAGCCGTTGGCCATGGCGTCGCACCAGTACGTCAGCCCGTTGTAGTAGTAGCCGACCTGGCCGCCGTTCCACAGCCCGTCCTCACGCTGGTGACCGGCCAGCCAGCGTGCGGCCGCCGCGGCCGGTTCGCCGGTGATCCCCGCCGAGACCAGTCCGAGCAGTGCCCAGGCCGTCTCCTCCGCCGACGACGCGGCCCCGTGCCCGTTGCCCCATCCGCCGTCGGGCGACTGGTGATCGAGCAGCCAGCGGGCGCAGCCCAGGGCGACCGGATGGTCGTTCAGCCCCATTTCCCCAAGGGCTTCCAGCACGTGAGCCGTGCCCGCCACCGTGTCACGGAACCAGACGCAGGACAGCGAGCCGTCCGGCCGTTGCCGCCGCCCCAGCCAGCGCACCGCCCGGTCCAGCCGGTGCTCCCGCCCGCCGACGGCGTCCAGGGCCAGCATGGCGTGCGCCGTCAGCGCCGAGCGGGTGCGTCGAACATGGTCCGGCCGTTGCGGATGAAGCAGCCCCAGGAGCCGTTGCCGTTCCGCATCGCGTGCAGCCAGGACACGCCGTCGCGGAGATGCGGATCGTCCGCGGGGACGCCGAACCGGGCCAGTGTGGCCACGGCCAGCGAGGTGTCGTCGACGTCCGGCCAGGACGAGGGCATCGCCCAGCCCCAGCCGCCCGCGGGGCAGCCCGTCGCGAAGAGCGGCTCCCGGCGCTGCGATGACTTGATCCAGTCGATGGTCGGCCGCAACCGCGGGTCCCCGCCGAATCCGGCGGCGTGCAGGCCCTGGCCGGCGCCGGTGTCGAGGATCGTGCGGAGGTGGTTCCGGGGAGTTTCTTCGACCCGCTCCCGCCGGGAGGCGACGTCTACATGCTCAGCGGCGTCCTCATCGGCTGGAGCGACGACGACGCCACCGCGATCCTGCGCCGCTGTGCCGAGGCGGCGGGGCCGGCCGGCCGTGTCGTCATCGCCGAGCAGCGAGCCCCCGACGGGGCCGCCGCGGCCGACGAGGACCTGCGCATCCTGCTGCTCGTCGGCGGGCGGGCGCGCACCGTGCACCAGTTCGAGAGTGTGATCCACGCCGCCGGAATGCGCATGCTCTCCGCGAGCCGCAACCCGGACGGTGTCTGTCTTCTCGAATGCGCCCCGCACGACGACCCACAGTGAGCGTCCCCGCATGACGCCGGGTGCGGAGTGATGCGGCGTGTTGCCCGAAAGGCGACAGCGACGGCCCCGAAGGATACCGTCGCTGCTGGTTGTGGGGTGCGCCGTCAGGGACTTGAACCCCGAACCCGCGGATTAAGAGTCCGCTGCTCTGCCAATTGAGCTAACGGCGCCTGTCTGTGGGGCACCCGGCCGGGGCCGGGGTCCCTTGCGACAGGAAGAACAGTATCAGGACCTGCGGAGCAGTGCGAATCGGTTAGTCCCGGACGGGGAGGACACTCACCATGCCGCGCCAGAGGGCGATGGCGGTGGCGCGGGAGCTGACGCCGAGCTTGGCGTAGATGCGGTTGACGTGGTTCTTCACCGTCTTCTCACTGAGGAAGAGCTGGCGGGCGATCTCGCCGTTGGAGCGGCCGGTGGCGATGAGGTCCATGACCTCCGATTCGCGGGCGGACAGGCCGAGCGTGGTGCGGGACGCGTCGCGGACGCGGCGGATGAGTTCGGGGACGGTGAAGGAGCCCGGGGCGAGGTGGCCGCAGGCGCCGGCGCGCAGGGCGGTCTCGGCGGCGGCCGGGTCGTCGGAGAGGAGGAAGACGCGGGACGTGCCGCTGAGGGGGCGCGTGTGGCCGGCGGAGGCGGCGTCCAGCAGGACGATGTCGGGGCGCAGGCGCTCGGCCAGCGTGACGGCGGCCGCGGGGTCGGGGGTGTCGGCGACGACCTGGAGTTCGTCGCTGGCGTCCAGCAGGGAGATCACGTCCGCGCGGACGCGGGGATCATCGTCCACCACGAGGACGCGCAGCGGGGCCCTCTCGTCGACACTCATCCGTTGCCCTTGGCGTGTCGTTGACATTTATAGGAACGGAGCATAACCGGCCGATCTCCGAGAGTCGATGGACCGCGCCGCACATGACGAAGGCCCCGGCCGAGTGACCGGGGCCTTGCACTGGGGTGAGTGAGGGGACTTGAACCCCCGACATCTTGGACCACAACCAAGTGCTCTGCCAGCTGAGCTACACCCACCACGGCCGGAATCGCTCCCGGCTCCCAGTAGTGTAGCGGCTCCGAGCGGGTGGGTCAGCCGGAGGACACTTTGGCGGCGATGGCGCGGGCCGTGTCGGAGTCGGGTCCGGGCTGCGCCACGAAGACGGCGGCGCGGTAGTAGCGCAGTTCCTGGATGCTCTCGGTGATGTCGGCGAGGGCGCGGTGGCCGCCCTTCTTCTCCGGGCTGGCGAAGTAGACGCGCGGGTACCAGCGGCGGGCCAGCTCTTTGATGGACGAGACGTCCACCATGCGGTAGTGGAGGTGGTCGTCGAGTGCGGGCATGTCGCGGGCGAGGAACGACCGGTCGGTGGCGATGGAGTTGCCGCAGAGGGGCGCCTTCTTGGCGTCCTTCACGTGGCTCCGGACGTAGGTCAGGACGATGTCCTCGGCCTCGGCGAGGGTGATGCCGCCGGGCAGGGCCTCCAGGAGGCCGGACGTGGTGTGCATGTCCCGGACGACCTTGGACATCTGGGTCACCGTCTCGGGCGGCGGTTTGATGATGACGTCGACGCCCTCGTCGAGGATGTTGAGCTCGCTGTCGGTGACCAGTGCGGCTATCTCGATGAGCGCGTCGTTGCGCAGGTCGAGTCCTGTCATCTCGCAGTCGATCCAGACCAGCCGCTCGTTCATGGCTTCACCCTACGACCATGAACGACTGTGCGGGGCATGGAGTCCGTTCGATTTAGGAGGTCACGCGATGGGCGATATGTCCCGGGACGGGGATGCCGGGGCGCAGCAGCGGGTCGGGGGACGGGGGGCCGAACGTCTGCTGGACGGGGAGGACGCCTGCCCAGACGTCCAGGGCGTAGTCGGAGTCCTCGTCGCTGGGCGGACCCTGGCGGATCTTGACGGACGCCTCGGACAGGGGGATCGCCAGTACGGCCACTGCGGCGAGTTCCTTGCGGGTGGGTTCACGGGCCACGTCCCACTGGCCGGGGGCCAGTTGCTCGGTGATGACGCGGAGTCCGGTCAGCTTCGCGTCGGGGTCGGTCACTGCCTGGGGCGTCCCGTAGATGACCGCACTGCGGTAGTTGATGGAGTGGTGGTACACGGAGCGGGCTAGGACGATCCCGTCCAGGTGGGTCACGGTCACGCAGACCTCTTGGGACGGCCCTGCCAGGAGGCTGCTCGCACCGGTCGAGCCGTGGATGTAGAGGGTGTCGTCCAAGCGGCCGTAGCCGGTGGGTATGACGCGTGGTGTGCCGTCCAGGATGAGGCCGAGGTGGCAGATCATGCCGGCGTCGAGGATCTCGTACAGGACGGAACGGTCGGTGCTGGAGCGTTCGGCGTGCCGGCCCAGGCGCGTGCGGGTGGTCGAAGAGAGTGGGGTCATGTCCGTTTACGCTAGGAGGAAAGTGGCCTGGTCGGTATGGCCACTTGGCGCGTATAGCCGGAGACCACTTTGCCGATCGAGCTTCCTCTCGTCGTTGACCGTGATGCCAAGGAGCCGATGAGCGCCCAGCTCGTGGGCCAGTTGCGGGAGGCGATGGGGGAGGGGCGACTCGCCGCGGGCGAACGGCTTCCGTCCAGCAGGGCGCTGGCGGGTCTGCTGGGCGTCAGCCGGACGGTGGTGACGGAGGCTTACGAGCAGCTCTATGCGGAGGGCTGGCTGGAAGGACGGCACGGGTCCGGCACGTACGTAACCGAAGGTGTGGCCGCTGCACCTACGCCGAGACCGCAGAAGACGAAGACGAGACCGGCGCGAAGGGCGGCGGCCCCACATGAGATCGATCTGAGGCCGGGGCTCGCCTGGATCGGGGCCTTGGACACGCCCGCGTGGCGGAGGGCCTGGCGGCTGGCGGCGGGAATGCCTCCTCAGCAGCGCCAAGATCCTCATGGTCTCCCGGGCCTGAGAGAGGCGCTCGCCGACTACATCAGACGTAGCCGCGGCGTGAGTTGCCCTGCGGACGGCCTCCTCATCACGCGCGGGGCGACGAACGGGCTTGATCTGCTGGCCGCGACCGTGCTTCGCCCAGGTGACCGCGTAGGGGTGGAGGAACCCGGCTACGGAAGGGCACGCGCCGTTCTGAAGGGACGTGGTGCGGAGCTTGTGCCGTGCCCTGTCGACGAGCACGGCCTCATCGTCGACGGTCTTCCCGACGATCTCCGCATCGTCTACGCGACGCCGTCGCACCAGTACCCGATGGGCGGCGTCCTGCCCGTTCCGCGCCGGCAGGCCCTGCTGGCGTGGGCGAGGCGCACCGGGACGCTCATCGCCGAGGACGACTACGACGGCGAGTTCCGGTTCGATGTCGCCCCGCTGCCTGCCCTGTACGGCCTCGACCCGGAGGTCGTCGTTTATCTCGGCACGACGGCGAAGATCCTCACCATGGACATGGGCGTCGGCTGGCTGGTGGGCCGGCCCGGCCTGGTCGGCGAGGTCGCGCTGCGCCGGGAGGAGCTGAACGACCGCACGGCCGCCGTCCCGCAGGACGCGCTGCGGCTCCTCCTGGAACGAGGCGATCTCGACCGGTATGTCCGCCGGATGCGCGCCGAGTACGCCCGCCGCCGCGCCGTGGTGGTGCGGGCGCTGGACGGGCTCGCGCTGCGCGGCGAGACGGCCGGCCTCCATCTCGTGGTCGAGGTCCCGGCGTCCGACGCCCGGCGGATCTCGGCGGAGGCCGCCGAACGGGGCGTGCTCGTGGAGACCCTGGAACGCCACCATATGGGGCAGAACCGTGCGTCCGGCCTGGTGATCGGCTACGGCTCGGCCGCGACCCCCGCCCAGCTGCGCAGGGGCTGCGAGATCGTGCGGAGCCTCGGCGCCTGACGCGCTCAGCGCGACATGGCGGACTGGCCGACCGTCACGGGCTCGGAGGCGGGCCGCAACGGCACGGGCGTCGGGTCGTGTGGCGACCGGACGTCGTCGGGCGTGCGCGGGCGCGGCGGCAGCAGCCGGGCCCCGCCGGGAGCGTTCGGCGCGCGCGGCTTCGGGATGGGGGCGACGGGGGTGTCGGGCCCGGTGATGCGCCGGATGTCGATGCCGCCCGGGTCGGGGCGGTCGAGCGTCGGCACCTGGGAGACACCGTAGTGCCCGCCGCGCGCCCAGTCCCTGCGTACGCGGAGCGCGTGGTAGGACTGCGGCGACGGCAGCGGGGGGCCGGCGGGCCAGCGGCGTGCGACGTCCCACGCGTCCAGCCACTGGACGATCGCGTCGACGCCGCTGAGCAGGGAGCCGGTGAACGGCGTCCGGGCCTGGCCGATCACCATGATCTGCGCGCAGACGCGGCCCTCCCGGCCGACGCGGCCGAGCAGCCGGGCCGCGCGGGTGATCGGGACGAGCTGGACGATCTCGCCGGTGCCGGGATGCCACACCAGGTGCGCCGGCCGGTCCTCCTTGACGAGGTCGGCGGCGACGGAGCGTGCGGAGACGGTACGCGGATCGTGTTCTCCGGTACACCAGACGGCGCGGGGAGCACCTCCTTGCAACGCTCCGCCGTCCTGTCGCGCCGGCATGCGGCCGGCTCCCGGCAGCCATGCGTCTGCCACGGTGTGTCCCCCCAAATCGGGCGATCTAGTCCCGAATGGTCTAGTCCTATTCTCTTAGCCCAGCGAGACTCATAAGTCCAGCCTGCCGTCTCACGGGCCGGGATGACGGCTGCCGACACCGGACAGGTTGAGCCCCGCCCTGCGGAAGGTGTCGCCGCAGACGCATACCCGTGGTGTACGAGGATTCCACCTTGTGTCACCTTTTTCCTCTGGAAGTTTCGGCGAATCGGGCGCCCAGGTCCGGACGTCGCGATGTTCACGCAGGTCAATCGCGTCCCTGGAGACAGGGTGAAGCCTTCCTGAAAGTCGGCCGGAAGTGGCCGGGGGGAGCGTGCGCACCGGCCGGGACCGCAGGTGCACGTGCGGGGTTCACAGCCGGACCGAGCGGCGTTCTAATAGGACGTCATGACCGCTGACGCAGAACTCCCGGCCGGGGTCCCCGGTATCGACGTCCCCCGCCTCGCGGCCTGGCTGGCCCGGGAACTGCCCGGTACGGGACGGATCACCGCGGTCGACCTGATCGCGGGCGGACGTTCGAACCTGACGTACGGGATCACCCTGGACGGCGGCCGCCGCATCGTGCTCCGCAGGCCGCCGCTCGGGCACGTCCTCCCGACGGCGCACGACATGGGGCGCGAGTACCGGGTGCTGTCCGCGCTCGGCGGCGGGACGGCCGTGCCGGTGCCGGCGACGCTGGCGTTCTGCGACGACGAGGACGTCATCGGCGCCCGCTTCTACCTCATGGACTTCGTCGAGGGCCGCGTCCTGCGCACCCGCGAGGACGCCGCGGACATCACGCCCGAGCGGGCACGCGGCCTCGGCGACGCGCTTGCGGAGGCCCTCGCGGCGATCCACACCGTCGATGTGAAGGCCGTCGGGCTGGCCGACTTCGGCCGCCCGAGCGGCTACATGGAGCGTCAGCTCAAGCGCTGGGGCAAGCAGTGGAACGGCTCACAGGAGGCGATCCGCGCCACCGGGGCCACCCGTGAGCTGCCCGAGTACGACCGGCTCGGCACGCGGCTCGCCGAACGGCTGCCGGCGGACTCCCCGGCCCGGCTCGTCCACGGCGACTTCCGGCTCGACAACGCGCTCGCCCGGCTGGAGCCGCGTCCCGAGATCGCGGCCGTCGTCGACTGGGAGATGTCGACCCTGGGCGACCCGCTGTCCGATCTCGGGCTGACGCTCGTCTACTGGGCCGAGGCCACCGACGCCGAGGAACTGCCGGTCGGCGCGACGATCACCTCGGCGCCGGGCTTCTTCACCCGCCGCGAGTTCGCCGACCGGTACGCGGCGCTGAGCGGCTTCGACCTCGCCGGCCTCGACTTCTATGTCGCGTTCGCGTGTTTCAAGCTCGCGGTCATCCTGGAGGGCATCCACGCCCGCTTCCTGCAGAACGCGACGGTCGGCGAGGGGTTCGACCAGATCGGCGGCGCCGTTCCCCTCCTGCTGGACCGTGCCCACCGGACCCTGGACGCGGGCGCCTTCTCCTAGCGGCCCGTCAGCACCTGTAGGACACCGTCACGGATCCGCCGGGCGAGACCGTCACGGAACCGCTCTGGCGGCCGAGGCAGAAGCCGGACGAACGCGACACTGACACGCCGCCCGTCTCCCCGGCGTCGAGATGACCGGCGCCTCCCGCCCGGACGGGCCCGGACGTGCCGGTCACCCGCCAGTTCACCGGGCCTCCGACCGCGGTGAACCTGACCGTGCAGGAGTCCTCGTCGTCCATGTCGCACCCCGTCACCCGCAGGGTGCCCGGCTTCGAGGGCTTCGGCGCCCGCGTCGTCGGTGAGGCCGGGGGGCTGGTCGACGGCGTCTTGGACGGGGACTTCGACGGCGACGGGGACTTCGACGGCGTCTTCGACTCGGTCGGGGACGGGGACGTGACCGTGGGGGACGGGTCGGTCGGTGTCTCCTCGGGCACGCGCGAGTCCTCGGGCGAGCCGCTGTCCCCGGGTGTCCGCGGACCGGTCGCCGCGGCGTTCGACCCGTTGTTGCCGCTGTTCAGCCAGGACATCGCGCCGCCGAACAGCACCAGGAGCCCGACGCCCACGGCGGCGGCCGCGAGCAGCGGCGCGCGCCGCCGGGGCGCCCGGTCGCGGGCGCGCGGGGCGGTCGGCTCGTAGGGGAGCGGCCAGCCGTACTCGTCGAACGGCTCGATCCACGCGGCGATCGCGCGGCGGTTGCCGGCGCGGTCCTCGGCGGTCGCGGCGGTCAGCACGTCCAGCCGCAGGTCGGTGGGGATCGCCGCGATCGGCAGCACGGTCAGCAGCCGGTCCGGCGGCAGCGGCGGCGTCTCCTGCCGCTCGCACACCGGGCAACTCGCCACATGCCGGACGAGCGACGCGGCCGTCTGCGGAGACAGCGGCCACGACTCGGCCAGCGACGCGACGGTGGGGCAGTCCTTCCAGTGGTTCTGCGCGATGATGGCGGCGCGCAGCGCGGTGGCGAGGTCCGCGCGGGCCTTCTCGACGAGCGCGAGCGTCTCCTCCAGCGGGATCCCGAAGACGCCGCACAGGTCGACCTCGTCCAGCTCATGCCGGGCGGACAGGTCGATCGCCTCGCGCTGCCGGCCGTTCAGCGCGGCGACCGCGCTGTAGGCGAGCAGCCGGCGCTCCTCGCGGCGGGCCAGCTGCTCGGGCGTCAGGTCGTCGTCGGCCTCCGGCGCCTCCTGGCCGGTGTGCCGGTTCGGGCTGTCGCGGCGCCGCATGCACTCCTTGCGCGCGATCGCGTACAGCCAGCCGCGCAGCCGGTCCGGCTCGGTGAGCCGTTCCACGTGCTCGCGGGCGGCGATGATGACGTTGCGCAGCGCGCCGGTCGCCTCGACCCGGTCGCGGAGCAGGCCGTGACAGTAGTCGTAGAGGAACGGCGCGTAGGTGTCGTAGACCTCGCTCAGAGCGATGACGTCCCCGGCTCGCAGCGTCTCCGCCAGCCTGAGGTCGTCGTTCCGCCCGGCCCCTGGCTCACCGGCCACGGGAACCCTCCCAGTCGAATTCGGTGGTGTTGTCGATCATGCCCCTGGTGAGCCCCGACGCCTGTCGGCCGACTCTGGTTGCCTGATCTTGCCACCAAGTTTCTGGAATTTCTCCCTGATGGGCGGGTTTCCGTGATGGATCCGGTACGCGGCGTGTCTGTCTCTCCTAGTCGGACGGCACTCGCCCGCTCAAAAGTGATCTAGGCCACACTTGATCACCAGTTGTTGCCGTTGCCCGGTCCTCCCCCGTCCGACGGGCACGACAGCGTCACGCTGCCGCGATCGCCGGTGGAGAAGAAGACCGTCCCGCTGCCGCCGGGGGGAGCGCAGTCCCCGGTCACCTGGACGTAGCTCGCCTGACCACTGCGGAGGGTCCCGCCGCCGGAGGCTTGGAGCCCGGCAGACGCGCCCGTGACCGCCCAGGTCACCGTCCCGTCTACGGCCCGTACCCACATTCTGCATGAGCCTTGGCCTGCTCCCTCGATCGTGCAGGAGCCCACCTTGAGATGCCCGGCCGCTGGCCTCTTCGTGGTCGGGCGCGGCTCGGGCGGGCGGGACGACGGTGTGCGCGACACCGTCGGCGTCGGGGTCGGGGAGGTCGTCGTGGGTGTGGGCGTGGGGGTGGCGCTCTTCGTGGGCGTCGGCGTATCCGACGGTTCCTCGGACTCGGGCGGCGAGGACGGGTCGAGCACCGTCGCCGACGTCCTGTCGGTCGGCCCCTGCGCGCTCGCCCCTCTACTGGGCGAGCCCGACATCACATAAAAGGCCCCCGCCACGACCACGATGACCGCGGCGGCGGCGGCCAGCGCCGGCCAGAGCGCGCGCGGAGTGCGCCGTTCGGAAGGCTCCCGGGCGGGTGTCCGGTCGGCGGTGTAGGGCCAGCCCCACTCGTCCAGAGGTCCGGCACGGTTCGCGATGTGGGCCATGTCCGCGGCCAGCGCGGCATCGGTGGCGGTGGCCATGACGTGCCCGCGCAGGTCGGTCGGCATCATCGCGACCGGCAGCACCTGCAGCAGCCGTGCCGCCGACACCGACCGGTCGCGCAGCGCCCCGCATGCCGGGCAGGACTCGATGTGCTGGACGAGGTCGCGCACGACCTGCGGCGGCAGCGGCCACTCCCCGCCGCCGGCGATCGCGGTGACGGCGGGGCAGGAGTCCTGCCCCGCGCGGGCGATGTAGGCGGCGGCGAGCGCGTCGTCGAGGCGGGCGTGGGCCGCCTCGGTCAGATCCGCGGCCTCCTGCGCGCCGAGGCCGAGGACGCCGCCGATTTCGAGGACGTCCAGGCCGTGCCGCAGCATGAGGTCGAGCGACTCGCGCTCGCGGCCGCGCAGCCCCGACAGGGCGCCGTGCACGAGCCGGCGGGCGTCCTCCCGCCGGGCGCGTTCGGCCTCGTCCAGGAAGCCGTCCTCGACCTCGGGCGCCTCGTGCCGCGTCGGGGGACGGTCCGGGTCGCGCAGCCGCCGCATGCACTCGTTACGGACGAGCGCATACACCCAACCGCGGAAACGCTCGGGTTCGCGCAGGACGGGCACGTGCGCGTAGGCGGCGATGAGCGCGTCGTGCAGCGCGCCGGCCGCCTGTTCCTGGTCGCGCAGCAGCGCGTGACAGTAGTCGTACAGGCGCGCCGCGTAGCGGTCCATGACCTGGATGAGCGCGCTGGGATCGCCTGCGGCCAGCGACCGTGCCAGGCGTTCGTCGTCCGCGCGATCGAGAGTGGGCCAACCGGACACAAGGTCCTCCCGCGGGCTGTGTTCGGATTCCGCGTCCGCATCATCAGGGACGGGCTGGAAGATCCAAGAAAAGGGAGCGACAAGACTTTCCCGCCGCCGCACCGGCGGCCACTTCCCCGTGACGAGCCGGGTGGGAAAGTAGGTCGGAGGCCCGACGGCCCCGCTCCCCGTCGGGCCTCCACTAGATTGACGATCGACTCCCGTGCCGGGTTCACAGCGACCGGCAGGAAAAATTCAGAAACTACCTGACGCATCCGTAAGATCACCGGAGAGTGATCATTGGATCCGGCGGGACAGCATCTTCAGGAAGATCCTGGAGATCTCCTGCCGGGTCTGCGCGACCTGGACGTTGCCGTTCGTCGCCGCGGCGATCTGCTCCAGCTCGCCCCGGTCCACGCCCTTGCCGAACCCGATCATGTTGACCTGGATCGGCTTGTTCGGGTCCTGCATGGCCTTCAGCTGCTTCAGCGTCTCCGCCAGCGTGGGACCGCCGTCGTCGTCGTTCTTGCCGTCCGTCAGCAGCAGGATCGAGTTGCCGAACTCCGGCTTGTAGGTCTTGTTCATCTCCTTGTACGCGGCCAGCATCGTCCGGTACAGGCCGGTGTCGCCGGTCGCCTTCGGCCGCATCTGGTTGAGCGCCGACAGGACGAGGCCGCGCCGGGTGTTGGACCCGATCCGCTCACCGAGCGAGCCGATCGGCACCGCCACCTTGTACGGCAGGTCGCCGTTCATGTTCGTGGAGAACAGCCACAGGCCGAGTTCGGTGTCGTTCGACATCATGCTGAGGCCGCCCTGCGACACCTGCGCGATGGCCTGCAGCCGGTCGACGTTCGGGCCGACCTTCTCCGCCATCGAGCCGGACACGTCGACCAGCGTCACCATGCGCAGCCCGAGCGACAGCTTCGCCCACGCCTGCATGACCTTCGCGACGTCCTCGCGCTTCGGCGCGGGCAACTGCCGCGGCCTGGCCGGGCTGACCCCGGCCGCCTGGGTGAAGCCGGTCGGCGCCTTGCCGTCCGGGGTGCGGAAGCCCAGCTCGTGGACGTCCTTGCGGGTGGCCTCGGTGGTCATCGCCTGCTCCAGCAGGCGGGCGCCCTTCTGCTTGCCGGAATCCTTGCTGGTGACGGCGAACGGGTAGTCCATCGACAGCGTGCCCTCGATCGGGTACAGCGCCACCGCCGGCTCGTCCGGCTTCGTCCTGTTGTACTGGAAGAGCGACTGCTCGGACGACAGCGAGATCGGCTTCTTGCCGCCGCCCTCCTTGCGGAACGCCGCGAACTCCGCCTCCACCGTGGGGACGGTGCTCTCCCGGACCGTCCGGACGATGCCGGTGAAGATCGAGTCGCGGTTGGGGTCGTTCGCCAGCAGCGTGCTCGTGACCATGAGCGAGCCCATGCCCGCCGCGTTCCTCATCGGGTCGGGCACGACCAGCCGCACCGAACCGGCCGGGATCATCTGGTTCTTGGTCACCGCGCCGCCCGCGACACCGCCGGCGGCCTTCAGCAGGTTGTCCCAGGACGGGCTGGCGGTGATGCCCTGCTGCTTCAACTGCATCGCAAGCGACCGCGGCAGCCCGATGACGATCGGGCTCGTCGCGACGGAGGTCTTGGTGGAGACGACGCCGCCCTGGTCGGCGCCCTTCTCGGCGTTCGACTGGGCCAGCGAGATCCACATGGACGAGTCGGGGATCCACACGTCCGGGCGCTCGTTCGTCACGGCCTGCCCGGACAGCAGGGTCGTCACCGCCGACGACTCGGTCTTCTTCACCGTCGCCTTGACGCACTTGCCGTCGACCTTGTGCTTGGTGTCGTTGAAGCGTCCGGCGGCCTTCTCCACGGCCGGCGCGATGTCGGGCGCCGCCGCGACGGACAGGTTCATCGCGTCGTCGCCGGAGCAGCCGCCGCCGCTCTCGGCGAACGCGTAGACGCCGACGCCGAGCAGCACCGCGAGACCCACCGCCCCGGCCATCGGCCCGATCAGCGCGGTCGCGCTGCGCTTGCGCCTGCGGCGCCCGTACTCGTAGCCGCCCGAACCGCCCCCGCCATAGCCGCCCGAACCGCCCCCGCCATAGCCGCCGGAACGCCCCGGACCACCGGGACCGCCGCCGTAACCGCCGGAGCCGCCCGAACCACCGCCGAAGGCACCGGGCGGGCCGCCGTCCGAACTCCGGATCGAGTCGTACTCGCTGTACCCGGTGCCGGCGAGCGGCGAGGATTCGGGCGGGGGGCCCTGCGGGGACGCGGAGCGCGGTTCACCCTGGGGGTGTCCACCGGACCGTCCGAGCCCGTAGCCGCCCGCATCGGAGGTGCCGCCGGAACCGTAGACCGGCTCCTCGGACGACTGGCGCGGCGTGAACCACTCCGGCGCCTCACCCGGCGCGCCGGGCGGCGCGCCCTGCGGCCCGGCCGGGGGCTGGGCGAGCGGCCCGCTCTGGCCGTCCCGCGGTCCGAACCAGTCGGACGACCCATCGTTGGCCGGGCCGAAGACGGGTCTGGACGGGTCGTAGCCGCCGTCCATCCCCTCGGGGAAGTCATTGCGATGACGTCCGCTCATGCCCTGCCCTCGATTCACCCGAAACCCGCCGATGCTCCCCGGCACTGTAGTAGTACGAACCAGAGGTTACAAAGAGATCAAAAGTGATAATGACGCAGGTCATCACCGTATGGCCTGACGATCCTGGCATTACTCTCAGCTCTCACATCCTGCGATCAAGCTGGTACGAACCGTCCGGTGGCCCGGCGGCGGCAGACTGGGGGCATGGCCGATCTGATCCCCGTCTCCGACCCCGCCGACCCGCGGATCGCCGACTATGTACGGCTCCGCGACGTGAACCTCCGCAAGAGCCTGGAGGCCGAGCACGGCCTGTTCGTCGCGGAGGGCGAGAAGGTGATCCGCCGCGCGATCGGTGCCGGCCACCCCGTCCGGTCCCTGCTGATGGCGCGCCGCTGGGCCGCCCCTCTCGCGGACGTCCTGGACGGCCTGGACGCCCCCGTCTACGTCGCGGACGACGCCACCATGGAGTCGATCACCGGCTTCCAGGTGCACCGCGGCGCCCTGGCGTCCCTCGAACGCCTCCCGCTGCCCCCGCTGAGCACCGTCCTCACCACCGCCCGCAGCCTCATCATCTGCGAGGACATCGTCGACCACACCAACATCGGCGCGATCTTCCGCTGCGCGGCGGCCCTCGGCGTCGACGCCGCAGTCCTCGCCCCCCGCTGCGCCGATCCCCTCTACCGCCGCGCGGTCAAGGTCTCCATGGGCGCCGTCTTCGCCCTCCCGTACGCCCGCATGACCGACTGGCACAACGACCTGGCCCTGATCCGCGCCGCCGGGTTCCAATTCCTCGCCCTGACTCCGTCCCCGGACGCGGAACCCATCGACGAGGTGAAAACGGCCGATCGCCGGGCGCTGCTCCTGGGCGCCGAGGGGGACGGTCTTTCGTCCCGCTGGCTGAACGAGGCCGATCACCGCGTCCGCATTCCCATGAAAGAAACGGCCCTGGCCCGCGGCGTCGATTCCCTCAATGTCGTGGCCGCCGCCGCAATAGCCTGCTACACCCTCACCAAAGATTGATCAACTGAGGGCATTTTTGAAAAGCGGATAATACGCACTCGCTCCGTTCTCCGCCCGGCCGGCCGGGCGCATCCACCAGTCATTTCGCCCTGATGGAGGGGTGGGGTGACCAGCACCGGGAACACCCGTGTCCGCGCCCGCGGCTTGACTCTCCTGGACCGCCCCCGAAGACCCGCAAGGCGATTTGCGTGCCCCCGGCCTTTCCTGTCCACCCGAGAAATTGGTCTGGCTGGATTGGCATTGCTTGACAACGGTGAAGAGACCATCGTCGTGGGCCGGTCGTCATTCCTGTGTGTACCCGGGACTCCCGTGACGGATGGGCCAGGTAACGGTGCGAACGTGACGCGGTGCGGTTACTTGCCGAACATGCCGCGGCGGGGGCGGCGGTGGGTTCCCCGCACGCGTTTCGCGGCGGCGGCCGGCGTGTGCCGCCGCCCGAGCCGCAGTTGGGTGAGCAGGAGCGAGAACGCGACCAGCAGGGCGGCGAGCCAGGCGATCTGCGTGCTCGCCATCCGCTCGAACGTGAGGTCCTGCGCGACGGGCGCCTTGTTGCCCTGCAACCGGCTCTGCGGCGTCCCCGACCCGGGCACCGGGCTCGGTGCGACCGACGGGCTGGGCGCCTGGATCTGCGGCAACGCCACCTCGGGGGGCTTGGCGTCGAATGAGGAGTTCGGTGTCGGCGGAACGTATCCGCTCGTGCTGGTCCCCGTCCCGGTGGACGACGACCCGCCACTGGACGAGGACCCGCCGCCGCCACCCGAGCCCCCGTGGGACGTCCCGGACGACGACGTGTGACTGGGTGACGGCTTGGCCGGCTTCTTGGTCGGCGTCGGCGTCGGCTTCTTCGTCGGTGAGGCGGTGGGCGACTTGGTCGGGGTCGGGGTCGGGGACTGCTCCGGCACGACGTAGGTGACGGTGGCGGTCGGAGTCGAGTCCTTCAGCCCGGTCGCACTCACGATCACGGTGACCGTCACCGTCACCGTTTTCTTCGTGGACTTGGGGACGGACACCGTCGACTCGACGTTCGCGGACTCGCCGCTCTTGAGCTTCTCGATGGTGCAGTCGGAGGCGTGGAACGGAGAGAGGCACCTGCTCTCGACCGTCGCGTCCGCCGACTGCGGGGTCGCCACGATGCGCTCGACCTTGATGCCGGAGACTCTGCCGTCCACGGCCTCGATGTGCGTCCGCAACGTCACCCTGTCACCGGGGCCCGCCTCGGAAGCATGCGGGCTGATGCTCACCGCGAGCCTGCCCGTGGTGGCCGGCCGGGAGGCGGACGGTGAGGCCGAGCCTGAGGGGGACGGGGGTGCGGCTATGGCTGATGTGCCGCCGGCGGCGAGGACGGCCGCCGCACCGAGACCGATGAACACCGGTTTGACCGCCGATCGGCAGAGCACTGCCGTAGCACCTCCGTCGCCTCGCCGTTGAGCGCCTGTGCCAGATATTCACTACTGAGGGATCGCCTCGGGAATCATGCGAACACGGATCACCGGGGCAAAGCAAGTCCATCCGGGGTCAGATGAACTCTTCCCGGACGTCCTCGATCTCCGCGCCGGGGGCCCACGCCTGCCAGATGCCCTGGTCGACGCGGTCGAGCCCGAGAGCCTCGGCGACCGGGGCCCGCCCGCCCATGTATTCGACGCGCACCCAGGTCTCGTGCTCGCCGACGATGACGAACCGCTCACCGCGCCAGCGGCACGTCGTCCGGACGTACCGGAGGTCCTCGACCTCGGACGCGGGGACGATGCGGCGGAAGCGTCCGGGCCGCAGTTCCTCGAACCCGTCCGTCGGGCCGGGCGCGTACAGCCTGACCTCGCCGTCGGCGCCCGGCGCGGCCTCGAAGTCGCGTCCGAGCCAGCGCGCGACGTACCCGTCCCGGATCACTGCGTGGCCTCCGTCCACCCGTCCCGGACCTCCGGACTCGGCTCCGGCCGCAGCCAGGCGAGCCGGTCGGGGTCGTACATCGCCACGAACCGCTCGGAACGGTCGCGGCCGAGGTAGTACATCTCCGCGCCGTACGGCAGCCGGACGCTGTCGACCTTGTATTCGCGGATCGACCCGGCGCTTCCCGGCGCGAAGCCGCCGCCCAGGAACGGCGGCCGCTCGATGACCCAGCCGGCCTCGCCCCAGGCGGCCATCTCCGCCTCGTCCTGTCCGCCGAACGGAACCCGGTACAGATCAGGGCAGTACGCGGGCCACCGGATGACGTACACGCCCTCGTCGGCCAGTGAGAACGACGAGTCGGCGTAGAGCAGCCCCAGTGCCTCGTACAACTGGACGGGCGTCTGCAGTTCGGCGACGTCCGCGGTCGAGTGGACGAAGCCGCCGACCCGGTCGTAGCCCTGCTCCAGGTACCAGGCGACGTGCCCGTGCGGGACGACCTTCTGCATGATCGTCGGGGCCGAGACGCGGTCGTCGGGGTCGGACGGCAGTTGCGCCGCGGACGGCTCCGGCCGCGGCGGCGGGAGCGGCACTTCGGGCCGCGCCGGGACGAGCCCGATCCGCATCGCCCACTCGCTGAGCGCCCGCACCTGGTCGCCCTGCAGCGACGCCCCGATGCGCGTCCCCGGGTTGAGCAGCATCGCCCAGTCGTCCCGGGGCCATGCGCCGATCAGCTCCCGGAAGTCCGCGTAGACGAACCGGGACTGCGGCAGCACCTCGCGCAGCCGCACCAGCGACGTGAACACCTGGACCGCCGACTCCCCGCGCAGCGCCGCGTCCCACCGGAACTCCCGCTGCATCGGCGTCACTTCGAGCGGCGCCTCATCCGGAATCGGCACGAGCACGTTCGCGTTGAGCAGCACCCGCAGGAACGCGTCGGGGTCCCCGCTCAGCGCGGCCTCGTAGAGTTCCTGGTCGACCCGGTTGCCCGGCTCGAACACCGGCTCCGGCTCCTCGACGGCCCGCAGGGCCCGCGGGCCGGGCACGGCCGCGGCCCCCTCCTGCCGGGCCTCGCCGGGATGTTCGGTGCCGGCCCCGCCAACGCTCCGCGCGTTGCCCGCGCCGTCGCCGGGTCCGCTGTCATGGAGTGCGCCCGGGTGCCGGCCGAACTCGTCCGTGCCGCGTTCACCGGCCTCGCCGGGTTGCGGGCCTTCGTGCGGCGCACTGGGCGTGCGTGGGGCGTCCTGTGCCGGGGCTTCCAGGCCCGCACCGGGCTCACCGTCGGGATCGGCGTCAACGTCCCCCGTCCCGGCCGCGCCCGCGCCGCCCGGAGCGGGCTCGTGTGCTGAGCCCGGGCGGCGGCTGAGGTCCTCCGTGCCGGGGCCGGTGGGCGTGCCGGCGATGCTGCCCTGCGCACCTGTGTGCGGCGAGCCGGGCATGCCCGCGGGCGGCTCCGGCGCTCCCGGTGTGTCAGGCGCGCGAGGGCCGGTGTGCGGCACCGGTCCACGTCCCGCGCCCGGCTCGCCGCCGATGTCCTGCGTGGGGGACGCGCCCGAACCGCCCGGCTCACTTCCGTGCCGGCCTCCGAGGTCTGCTGCGCCGTGCCCGCCCGCCGCCTCGGTGGCGATAACGCTGATCGGCACGCCTTCCTGGGGAACGCCCGGTATGCCGATGTCTTCCGTCGTACTGGACGGGTCAGGCGCCAGAGGCGCGTCGTGCGCCGCGGCTTCCGGGCTCGTGCCGTGCCGGACGTCCGGACCGGTGTTCGCGCCGCCCGCAAGATCCTGCGGCGGGCTGGACGCGCCTGCGCCGCCCGGAGCGGCTTCGTGGGCTGTGCCCGGGGCGGAGAGTTCGCCGGTGGGGTCGCCCGTTCCGGCGGGTGCGGCGCTGCCATGCGGTCGGCCGGGCATGCCCGTGTGGCGGCCTGGTTCTTCCGGGGCGCCGGACATGCCGGACGGGCGGGGGTCGCGGTGGGCCGTGGGTTCAGGGCTCGCTCCAGGCTCCCCGCCTGGAGCGGCGTTCGGGACGCTATCGGGCTCACTGGCGAGGCCCTGCGTGTGGAATGTGCCTGTGCCGCCCGAAGCGGGGTCGTGAGGAGTGCTTGGGGGGAGGCTGGAGGGCTCACCGGTGGTACCGGTGGGATCTTCCGTTTCGACAGGTGGGGCGCTGTTCTGCGGCCCGCCGGACGCTTGCGGGGTGGGGTGGGCCGTGGGTTCACGTCCTGCCGCAGGCTCATCGCCTGAACCGGGGTTTGCGAGATCGATCGGCTCGCTGGAAACGCCCTCGGCGCCGGCCGGCGGGAGACCGGGCTCCGCTGGGGCGGGGCCATCGGGTGTACCGCTGCCCAGTGCTTCTTCGGCGGGGAGGCCAGCGTGGCGGCCGGGCCGGGCCGGGCCGGGCAGGTCGGGCGCGCGGTGTTCCGCCTGGGGCACTCCGCCCGGAGGCGTCGTGGGCTCAAGGCCCGGCCCGCCGGCTGGACCCGAGCTGCTCGGTACGGGGGGCGGGCCCGCATCGCTCGGAGCGTCCTCGTGCGGCGTGCCCGCGTGGCGTCCCAGGGTGCCGTGCCGCTCGTCGCCGGCCGAGGGGACGGCGGGGGCCACCGGGACCGCCGGGGTCTCCGGGGGCGGGGGCGTGGACGCCGACGGCGGGGTCGCCGGGCCGCGCAGGGTGCGGATCTGGTCGCCCGGCATGGACGCGTCGATCGGGGTCCCGGGGTTGAGGACGAGCGTCCAGTCCGTGTCCGGCCAGGCGGCGATCATCTCGTGCAGGCTCGGCATGATGAAGCGGGACGAGCCGATGGCCTCGTTCATCCACCGCAGGGACGTGAAGACCTGGATCGACGTCCGCCCGTGGACGGGGACGGGGCGCCACGGGAAGTCGGGGTCGCCGGGGACGATGCCCCACGGGGTGTCCGCGTCGGCGGGCACCAGGACCTGGGCGCCGAGAAGGAGCGTGTAGAAGGTGTCGGTGTCGCGTCGGCGGGCGACCTCGAAGAGGCGCTGTTCGATGTCGTTCTGCGGTTCGAAGCGGTCCGTCATGCGCTGGGCGGCGCGCTGGTCGGCCCAGGTCGCGAGGCCGGGAAGCTGCTGGGCGTGGACGGTCCCGCCGGCGGGGGAGCCGGAGTTGATGGCGAGCAGCCAGTCGTGGTTCGGCCAGTAGCGCAGGGCGACGGTGAACGGCAGCTTGATGTACTCGGCGCCCGGGCCGGACGCCTCGGTGAGGCGTTCGGGGGAGGTGAAGACCGGCACGACCGTGGCGCCGTCCACCTCCCGGGTCTGCCAGGGGAAACCGGGACGGCCCGGACGCAGCGCGTAGTCCATGTCGTCCGGGACGGGCAGCAGGACGTCGGTGTCGGCGAGCGTCTGCAGGAACAGGTCGTGGTCGTTGTTCGCGGCGGCCCGCAGCAGTTCGCGTTCGACGTCGTTGGCGGGCTGGAACTCGGGGCGCGGCGACCGGCGGGGCAGGTCGCGGTGCTGGTCGCGGAGTTCCTCCCAGGGGGCGGGCGCGCGGCCGACCCGGGGCGGGCGGCCGTCGCCCTCGGCGACCTGGCGGACGAACCAGGCCGGCAGCCGCGCCTCGATGGGCAGGACGGTGCCGGCGCCGTGGGCGGGCGCGTCCACGGCGAGCCACCAGCGGGCGTCCGGCCAGGTCTCCGCGAGGTCGCCGAACCGGAGCGTCATGAAGTGCCGGTAGGACGGTCCGAGACAGGCGCGCATCGCCGACGCCGAGGTGTAGGCGAGGACGTGGACACGGCCGTCCTCCTCCTGGGTCGGCCATGGCGGCTGCGTCTCGTTGGCGAGGACACCGTCCACCAGATCGGGCGCGACGGGGACGACGAGTTCGCTGTCCGCGAGGAGGCGGAAGTAGCCCTCCTGGTCCCCGGCCCGTACGGTCTCCTGCAACCGGTGCTCAAGCTCCGACGTGGGTCGCCACGCGTCGGCCACGGTCGCCACCCCCTGTTTCCTCCGTGCTCGTCCCCGCGCGACTGCTTACGCTACATGGGCGAACAGGACCAAAAAGCATATTCACCTGACTGTCCGCGGTGGTTCGCAGGTCAGCGGGCCGCCGGCCCGGCGAGCGCGATCGCGCCGAGGACGTTCGGCGACCCGGCCTCGTGCCGCTGCTCGGCGGACGCCGCCCACCGCGTCGTCGAGCCGGCCGATGCGCCGGCCCCGCCACCCCTCGGACAGGGGGCGGCGGCCCGCAGGGGGACGGGGAGGCCCGCCCCGACAACGCGGGGGATGCGGCGAACCCGGACCCCCTCGGGGTGCGTCACAGCAGGCGTGATGAGGGAATGGGCGAGCAGCGTGGGCATGCCGGATCCTTCCGGGGTCAGGGACCCCGGGCGAAGGTCGGGATCCGCGCTTGCCGGGACGCGGTACCGCGTCCGGCAAGGTCCTCACCCGGGGCACTCCGTCGCGGGCGAAGGCTTGCCGGCCGGCAAGCCGGGGCTTGACACTGGCGCTCATGACCTCGTGCGGAATCATATGCGGGTCCGGTCGGGGATCAAGCGGGAGGGTGCGATGCGGTACGGGGTGGTTCGGGCGCTGGCCGGAGGCGTGGTGATGCTCGGCGCCCTGAGCGGGTGCGGGATGCTGGGCGGCAACTCCGGCCAGGTGTGCACCGACGCCAAGAAGGTGTTCCAGCAGTACATCACCCAGGTCAGGAGCATTCCGGCGGCCGAGCCCGTGCAGTGGCGGCAGGCGACCGAGCAGCTCGCCGGACGGGTCGACGGGCTGGCGAAGAAGGCCGACGACAGTGCGCTGCGGAAGGCGCTGACGGCGGAGGCGGACAGGCTGCGCGCCGCCGCGCCCGCCGTCGGCACCGGCGACGTCTCCCAGCTCAACACGGTGATGAAGGAGACACCGGCCAGTATCGGCGCGGCCTGCGACTGAGCCGGCCCGCGACCGGGCTTGCTACCTGGAGGAGACCGGGCCGGCTCCGCCGGTGCCTCCACCGCCGGTGCCGCCGCCCCCGCCGTCACCGCCTCCGCCGCCGGGCTGGTCGCCGCCCCCGCCGGGCTCGGGCGGGACGATGGTCGGCGGCACGGTCGGCGTGGGCGGCAGCGGGATGTCGGGTTGCTCGGTGGTCGGCGGCGGCTCGGACGGCACGGTCGTGGGCGGCGGCTCCGGCGTGCCGGGCGAGTCCTGCGGGGGCGGCGTGTCGTAGCCGCCGCCCGGGGTGGTGGACGGCGACCCGAACGACTTGGGCGCGTAGTCCTTGATGTTGACGGCGTCCGACATGTAGGAGCGCCAGATCTGTGCGGGCAGTTGCCCGCCGTACGCGCCGTAGCCGGGGATGTTCAGCGGCTTGCCGTCGCTGCGGAACATCGCGACCGACGTCGCCATCTGCGGGATGAACCCGTTGAACCAGATCGCCCGGCCCTCGTCGGTGGTGCCGGTCTTGCCCGCGACCTCACGGCCGTCGGGAAGCTGCGCGTTCGTCCCGGTACCGCCCTGGACGACCTGCTGCATCGCATACGTCGCGTCCCGCGCGTTCTGCACGCTGAGCGCCCGCTCCCCCTCCTCGGTGAACGTGCGCTTCTCGTTCTCGCCGCCGGTGACGGACTTCACCACGAACGGCGTCCGGTGCACGCCCTCGGACGCGAACGTCGCGTACACGCCCGCCTGCTGGACGGGATGCAGCGACACGATGCCGAGCGGGAACGTCGCGGCGTGGCGCTGGTCGGCGGTCATCTGCGACCGGGGGATGCCCATCTTCTCGGCCATCTCGGCGATCTTCTCGTTGCCGATGTCCTGGCCGAGGTTGACGTAGGCGGTGTTGATCGAGTGCTGGGTGGCGGTGACGAGGTCCACCATCCCGAAGTTCTCGTCGCTGTCGTTGTGGATGGGCGAGCCGGCGAACGTCTGCGGTGAGCTGCCGTCGTAGGTGTCGTCGAGCGACCGGCCGTCCTGCAGCGCGGCGGCGAGCGCGATCGGCTTGAACCCCGACCCGGCCTGCGCGTGGTCGCCGAAGGCGCTGCTCAGCGCCTCCTCCAGATAGCCGCGGCCGCCGTAGAAGGCGAGCACCTGCCCGGTGGACGGATCGACCGACACCGCCCCGGTGCGGATCTTCTTGCTCATCCCGTCCGGGGTGTTGCCCGCCACGGCCTGCTTCATCGCGTCCATCAGCCGCTTGTCGAACGTCGTGGTGATCTTCAGCCCGCTGCGGTTGATCTCGTCCTCGCTGTAGCCGCGGCGCTCGGTGAGCTCCTTCTTGGCCACGTTGACCATGTAGCCCTTCTGGCCCTTGAGGACGTCGGTGATCTTCTGCTTGACCGGCAGGGGGAACTTCATCGACGCGGCGTCGGCGGACGTCAGGAACCCGTCCCGGACCATGTTGCCGAGGACGGCGCGCCACCGCTGCTCGGCGCGGACGCGCTGGTCGCCGGTCGGGTCGGAGAAGTTGCTCGGCTGCTGGATGGCGGCGGCGAGGTAGGCGCCCTCGGCGGGCGTCAGGTCCGAGACGTCCTTGTCGTAGTAGGCGTGGGCGGCGGCCTGCACCCCGTAGGCGTTGCGCCCGAAGTAGATCGTGTTGAGGTACTGCTCCAGGATCCAGTCCTTGGGCTTCTCCCGGTCCACCTTCAGCGCGACCATGATCTCTTTGAGCTTGCGGGTGAGCGACCGCTCCTTGCCGATGCCGCCGTAGTAGTTGCGGACCATCTGCTGCGTGATCGTCGACCCGCCCTGCAACTGCCGCCCGGTCACCGTGGACCAGAAGGCCCGCGCCGTACCCGCCACCGACACGCCCGGGTCGTCGTAGAAGCTGCCGTTCTCCGCGGCGATGACCGCGTTGCGGGTGCTCTTCGGGATCCGGTCGAGCTTGACCGCGTCCCGGTTGATGCCGGTCTTCGCGATCTCCGTCCTGCCGTCGGAGTAGTAGAACGTCGGCCCCTGCGCGATCGCCTTCTCCTGCGGGGACGGCACGGGGGTGAACACGTAGGCGAGGACGAACGCGGCGATGCAGAACCCGATGAGCCCGAACAGCAGGAACAGCGTCCGGCGCAGGAACCGCGCCTTGCGGCTGCGCGGCTTGCGCGGCCCCCGGCCCCGTCCGCCGCCACCGCCGGGCCCGCCGCTTCCGGGCGGCGGCCCGCCGTGCTCGGAGCCGTGCTTGGACGAGGCGGCAGGCATGGCCTTGGTATCACCCGTGCTCGGTGCCTCAACCCCGGCGGGCGCGGCTTCACCCGCCTCATCCGTTTCGGTTCCGGCCGTTTCGGCGTCGGTCGCTTCGGCCTCGGGCGCTTTGCCGCCGGATGCTTCGTGCGCCGTTTCGGTGCCGGACGATTCGGCCGCGTCCCCGGCGGACTCGCGCGCTTCGCGGTCCTTGCCGCCGTTCTGAGATATGTCGTCCTCGGCCGGGAATTCCGGCTTCTGGGCGGCTTCTTCGGTCTGCGCGGTCAGCGTGCCGATCGCCGGACCGTCCGCCCCGGCCGGCGCCCCGACCTGGGTGTCGGGCAGGTCCGCCTCGCCGGGCCCGGTGGGCGCGCCGCCCTCCGGGGTCTTTCCGCTGTCGCTCACAAGCCCCCCGTGATCAATTCTTTCACCGGACGATACCTGGAGGGGATCCGTGCGCCGGCCGCCCAATGCGCAACCCATGGCCTCCCAATAGGGAGACGGGCGATCGGCTCCGCCGGTTGTCGTGACGGATGTCGCAACGCGACTTTTCGCAAACGCCGAGCGGCGGGGTCCCGATCGGGTCCCCCGCCGCTCTCCCGTTCTCCGGCGAGTCCGCCCGCGGCCGTGCCGCGCCCCCGCCTACTTCTGGATCTTGGCGAGGATGTCCACGACGAACACCAGGGTGTCGTCGCCCTTGATCTTGGGCGGGCTGCCCTGCTTGCCGTAGCCGTCGGCGGGCGGCAGGACGAGCAGCACGCGGCTGCCGACCTTCGCGCCCGTGAGGCCCTTGTCGAAGCCGGGGATGGTCGCGCCGGTGCCGATCGGGAAGTTCGCCGGCTGCTTGTTGTCCCAGCTGGAGTCGAACTTGTCGCCGCTCTTCCAGATCTTGCCCACGTAGTGCACGATGGCGTCGTCGCCCTTGGCGAGCGCGGGCCCGGTGCCCTCGACGAGGGTCTTGACCTGGAGCTTGTCCGGCGCGTCCCGGCCCGGGATCGTGACCTTGGGCTCCTTGCCGGCGCCCTTGTCCTCGACCTTGGGCAGGTTCTTGTCGTCCAGCTTCTTCTCGGTGCCCTGCGGCTGCGGGTCCTTCGGCACGGCGGCCTGGATGTCCAGGATGAATATGACCGCGTCGGTCTTGCCGATCTGCTGCGGGCTCAGCTGGCTGAGGTCCTTGGACGGCGGGAGCTGCAGGACGACCCGGCTGCCGACGGTCTTGCCGACCAGGTTCTTGTCGATGTCCTTCAGGCCGCTCTTGCCGACGACGAGGGGCCGCGGGCCGCTCGGCTGCTGCGCCTGCTGCTCATAGGTGGAGCTGACCTTCTCGCTGCTGCTCTTGACGCGCGAGTTCTCCTCGTCCTTGTCCTTGGCCCACTTGTAGGTGGCGAACTGGACGTAGACGGTGTCGCCGTCGGCGAGCGCGCGACCGGTGCCCCGGATGGGGGTGGTCACCTTGAGGGTCTTGGCCGGCTCCAGCTTGGTGGGGATCTCCACCTTCGGCTCGGCCCCGAACTTGCCGCTCACCTCAAGCCTGGGGCCGGGGCGGGTGACCCACCACGCCACGCCCCCGGAGATCGCCAGCGCGGCCACGACGATTCCGGCGATCATCATCAGCCGCCGCTTGCGCGCCTGCTTGGCGGTCAGCGCGGACGGCCGGTTCAGCCCGCTGCCGCGGCCCGCGCTGATGCCGTGGGGGGTGAACTCGGGGCTGCGGATGCTCTGGGCGTTCGGGATCTTCGCCTTCGCCTTGACCGCCGGCTTGCCCCGGGGCTTGTCATCCTCGGACATGGTTCCTCACTTGCTCCGGGTTTGACGACATCAAGAACGTGACCACCCTTCCAGGGCCGGGCTAAGCACAGCGTGAAAACCGTGTAAAGGAGGCCGACCCGCAATCTACCGGTCACGCGACGTCTACGGTGCCGTCCGGCAGGGGACAGGGGAAGCCGCCAGGATAGCGCCGCCGGATGGCAGGCTGGGGGGATGCGACTCGCGACGTGGAACGTCAACTCGGTCAAGGCCCGGCTGCCGCGCCTTCTCTCCTGGCTGGACGAGACCAAGCCGGACGTCCTCTGCCTGCAGGAGACCAAGTGCCCCGCGGACATGTTCCCGTCCGCCGATGTCGCGGAACTCGGCTACACCACCGCCGCGCACGGCGACGGCCGGTGGAACGGGGTGGCGATTCTTTCCCGGGTCGGCATCGAGGACGTCTCCAACGGCTTTCCCGGCGAACCCGTGTACGAGGGCGAGGCGGAGGAGCAGACGAAGCTGACCGAGCCGGTCCTGCTGACTCCGGAGGCCCGCGCGATCGGCGCCACCTGCGGCGGGATACGGATCTGGTCGCTTTACGCGCCGAACGGCCGCACCCCGGAGTCGGCCCACTACGCCTACAAGCTCGACTGGTTCGCGGCCCTCCGCGACGCGCTGGCCGCCGAACTGGCCGGCGGGACGCCGCTGGTCGCGTGCGGCGACTACAACGTGGCGCCCACCGACGACGACGTCTGGGACCCGGCCGCGTTCGCCGGCTCCACCCACGTCACGCCCGCCGAGCGCCGGGTACTCGCCGACCTGCGCGCCCTGGGCCTGGACGACGTCGTCCCCACCCCGATGAAGGGCCCCCACCCCTACACGTACTGGGATTATCGGGCAGGGATGTTCCACAAGAACCTCGGTATGCGCATCGACCTGTTCTATGCGAGCGCCCCCGTGGCCGAGCGGGTCGGCTCCGCCTACGTCGACCGGGAGGCCCGCAAGGGCAAGGGGCCGTCCGACCATGCCCCCGTGGTGGTCGATCTGGATTAACGCGCCGGCCCGGAGTGACGCCGGGCCAGGAGGTGCCGTTTGGCGGTGGCCGGGTCGTCGGCCTGGGAGAGGACGGTGTAGCCGCCGGGCAGGAGAGAGGCGGGCTCGCCGGCCGCGAGACACCATTCGGCGGGCATCCGCGGCCGGTCGCGGCGGGCGTCCTCGGTGAACGCCTCCCAGGCCAGCAGCCCGCCCGGCAGGACGGCGCCGGCCGCGCGCCCGAACACGGCGCGGTCCCAGAACCCGGTGCACAGGACGAGCGCGTATCCCGGCGGCTCCGGCCGCCAGCCGCCGAGGTCGGCCTGGACGAGCGTGATCAGCGAGCCGAGGCCGCGCCGCCGGGCCTGCGCGCCGAGCCGGCCGAGCGCGATCTCGGAGATGTCGACGGCCGTCACGTGCCGTCCCGCGGCGGCGGCCAGCAGCGCGCTGCCGGACGGCCCGGAGGCGAGGTCGAGCACCCCGCCGTCCGGCATCGGCAGCGCCAGCGCCCGTTCCGCCAGCGGATGGACGGGGGACAGGCCGGGCGCGGCCTCGTACTTGCTGTTCCACCGGAGCCTGTCCGGATGCCCGGCCAGCCCGGATGGCACGTCCTCCATAGGGAGGACCCTAGCGGCACGGGGGAGGACCCTAGCGGCGCTCCGCGATCAGGAGCAGGAACATCGCCGTGGGGAAGCCCTTGCGCCACCACGGGTCGTCCCGCAGTTGCTCTTCCGTTGGATGCGGTTCGCGGAGGTCCGCGATGACGAATCCGGCGTCTCGGAGCGTTCCAGCGTAGTACTCCAGCGGCCGGAGCCAGCTTGTGATCATCGAAGGGGATTCCATGCCGTCCACCATGAACCGCTGGTCGATGCCGCGCGGGGCGAAGTACTGCGCCGCCGGGACGCTGTTCATCGCGCCCTGCTCGGAGTTCTCGACGTAGAAGCACGGGTGCAGGGTCAGCAGGATCAGCCGCCCGCCGCTCTTCAGGACGCGTGCGAACTCGCCGATGGCGCGGGACGGGTCCTGCAGGTGGCTGAACAGGTGGTTGCAGAGGACGAGGTCGTACTGATCGTCGTCCAGGGGCAGGTCCTCGACACTGGCGCGGAGGAATTCGGCGCCGGGCGACGGATGGGACGAGGCCGCGTCGACCAGCCCTTGCGCGGCGTCCACGCCGGTGACGTCCGCGCCCATGGAGGCGAGCGTGCGGGAGAGGTAGCCTTCGCCGCATCCGGCGTCCAGGACGCGCAGCCCCGCGCAGGGGCCGACGGCGTCGAGGACGGCGGCGTCGGTCAGTTCGGTCCGGTACCGGTCGCGGCGCTCCCGGATCACCTTGACCCAATACTGCGCGTTGGCCTCCCACCTTTCGCGGGTCAGATTCGCGATGGCCTGCGCCGTGTCCTCCACCGGCTCCCCATTTCTCCGTGCGGCCGTGTCCCACACCGGTTCAGGCGCTGACCTTCAGCCGCCGCACCAGCGTGTTACAGGCCTGTCGTGTCCTTCTGTCCTGGCAGTCGGCCCCGCGCAGTTCCAGCGCCTGGATCAACTCGGTGATCTTGCCACCGAACGCGGGGTCGCGCTTCAACGCCAGCGGAATGTACGTCGACACCAGGTAGTACAGGTAGGCGTCGTTGTAGACCGCTATCTCGCGCAGCACCTCGGTCGCCGTGTTGCGCAGCGACAGGGAGCTCGGCAAGGTGAAGTCGCTGCTGATGCGGCCGTCTCTGGTGTAGGTCGGGAACGCCCATTCCTCCAGTGCCGCGTACACGGGCGTGGCGTCGAGTTCCCTGCGGTACCGCTCGGCGAGTTCGAAGTCGTTCGAGCCGATCAGGGTTCCCATCACGACGCCGCGCATCATGAACGCGGCCTGCCGTCCGGGCACTTCGAAGCCGAGGTCGGTCTCCAGCGTCCCGGTCACCTTGCTGACCTGGTGCGTGAGGATGTTGAGCGCCAGGATCGAGTGGAACGAGTACGTCTTGCGGTTCAGGCGGGGGGCCAGGTCGACCGAGGAGTCGAAGAGTTTCTGCGGGTCCACCAGCAGGCCGTGGCCGGCGTCGGTGGAGTAGAGCGCGGAGAGCGCGCGGTCCTGGTCGCGTCCCCAGAACCGGGCGATGAAGGAGGACGTCTTCTGCGTCGCCTGCCCGCGGACGATGTGCAGCGCCGCCTCAAGGGCGTTCAGCAGGTGCTGCTGCGGGACGGTCGAGTTCTCCAGGGCGCCCAGGTCGACGGCCAGCCCTTCGCGGTGCAGGTTGTCGACGAGCCCGTCGCGTCTCTTGCGGACGGCGTGCGCCATCGAGTACTCGGCGATCCCCGGAACGGACGACATCAGGCTCTGCAGCGACCGTCCGCTGACCCGGTCGAGCCATTCGACGTTGTCCCACAACCGGAAGATCGTGCTCTCGTCGAGCCCGGAGAAGGCCGCGACGTCGGACATGTTCAGGCCCATGTCCCTGGTGATGTCGGAGAGAGACTTCGGCTCACCGTCCGCTGTCATCACTCGCCCTCGATGCGGCAGTCGTCGACGCCTTGATCTTAGCGAAGCGCCGAACGTCCGAGCCGGACGATCCGCGGATGTGTCCGTCCCGTCACCGATGGCGGCGAGCGTTGCGGTGGGCATGGCCGCGCGTCACCCCGGCACGCGCCCGATGCAGCCGATCAGCGGCATCGGGCGGGTGACGTGCGAGGCGTGGGGCAGCCGGACGGGATACGGCTCGATCAACCGCAGGCCGCGGCAGATGCCGGTGATCTCCTCCATGCTCCGCGGCCGGAACGGGGTGCCGAGCCGCGGGTGCGGCCGGGAGATCGGGTCCAGTTCCGGCGACCGCTCCGTGTGGCTGATCACGATGTGGCTGCCGGGCGCGAGGCCGCCGGCCAGCGCGTCCACGATGCCGCGCGGGTCGTCCTCGTCGGCGACGAAGTCCAGCACGCCGAGCAGGAACACCCCCACGGGCTCGGCGAGGTCGATCAGCCGCCGCAGTGCCGGGTCGGCGAGCAGCGCGGCGGGATCGCGGACGTCCGCCTCGACCACGCCCGTGTTCTCGTCGACGGCGAGCAGGGCCCGCGCGTGCACGAGCACCATCGGGTCGTTGTCGAGGTAGGCGACGCGGCAGGCAGGGTCGGTTCGCCGGACCACGTCACCGACGTTGACGGACGCGGGCAGCCCGCAGCCGATGTCGGCGAACTGGCGCAGCCCGGCGTCCCCGGCGAGCCGTGCGGCGGCGTGGTCCAGGAAGCCCCTGTTCGCCTGGACGAGCCGCGGCACGATCGGGCACCTGCGCAGTGCCCGTTCAGCGGACTCCCGGTCCGCGGCGTAGTTGTCCTTGCCGCCGAGCAGGTAGTCGCACATCCTCGCGATGTTCGGGGCCGACGTCCCGGTCCCGGCCGCGGGCGGTTCCGCCCGCGGGGCCGGGCTCAGGGTCGACCCCGGCGTCACGGCAGCCGCCATCCTTCCGGGACGCCCACCCCGAACCAGAACGTGGACGTCCCGTTCCTGCCCTCGCGGGTGCCGAAGTCGGTGGCGAGCGCCTTCATCAGGGAGAGCCCCCGCCCGTGCAGGGGCAGCGCCCCGTCCGCGGGGCGCGGCTGCCCGGGCGCGGCGCCGCCGTCGGTGATCTCGACCTGGACGTACCGGTCGAGGTGCAGGACGGCCAGCATGATCGTCCCGTCCCGGCGCGGCCGCGCGTGCAGCACCGAGTCGGTCATGGCCTCGCTGGTCAGCAGTTCGAGGTCGACGAGTTCGGACCGGTCGGCGACGAAGTGCTGGCCGACCAGTTCCCGGACGTAGGACCGGGCGAGCCGCACGGCCGGTGCCGTGGCGGCGAGTTCGATCTCTCCGATGAGCCGTCCGGACGACTTGCCGTTGGGCCAGGCGGACGGGATTCCAAGTTCGAGTGAGGGAGCGGGCAATAGCGCGGGCGACCCGCACCACGCGTCTGATGGGTTCATGGCGGCGTCGGCTTCACGTCTCCGTGTCGGGCTGTAAGCGAACATGTGCTCTTCGGCCTGGTCGAAGTCGGACGTGGAAGTGAAACAACACACACTCTGACGCAGTGCCCGCAGCGGAGTCACCAAGGCTTGCGCGCATGCAAGAGCCTTACCGCGACCTGCGCACCATTGCTCTGTGCCCTCAGGTTGTCACTGAACGCGGATTTGCTCGCGAACACAGCGGACGGTGAAGCCGGGCACCGGTCTCACCTGGTCAGGGGATCAGGTGGGGGAGGAGGGTGTCTCGGAGGGCGGTCAGGGCCCTGGTTTCGGAGGTGGCGGCCTGGACGCGGGCGGCCAGGGGGGTCACGAAGTCGTTGAAGGCGCGGGCGCGGGTGGTGCCGGGCCAGGGGATCTGGAAGGCGGCGATGTCCGGCCATTTCGCGCGGGGCATCCGGGTGCCGTCGCCGATGGCGGACGCGTGGGCGACCACCTCGTCGCTCGCCAGGGCCGCGAGCAGCCAGCCCCGGTGGGCGGGGTCCTTCGGGCGGACGACGAGGATGTCCGTTGACGCGACACCGTCCACGAAGGCCAGGCCGACCTTGTGGAAATAGGGGCGGAGCTTGCCGAAGAGGATGTCGCCGGATGCGAAGCGTCTCTTCGCGCTGGTGACGCCGGACGCGTCGGACCATGTCGAGAGCCACATGTGCCGTTTCGGCATGTGCTCCAGCGCGATGTAGTTCTCGCCGTGGCCGATCCGGCCGGCCGGAACGCCGGCCCGGACGAGATCCCCGAGTGCACCGATCCGTATCGCGCCCCGGGCGCCGGACGATGCGTAGCGGGCGCGGATCAGTTCGTCGCCGCACGCGGCGATGCGGTCGTTCACGGCGATCTTGTCGTCGAGGGCCCCGAGGACGGACGCCGCCGCGTCCTGCCGCGCCCGGGTCAGGCGCCCGGTGGTGAGGCGGTTCAGGATCCCGTGGGTGAGCAGCGGCTGCCCCGACCCGATGCGGTACCGGTTCAGGTCGAGCCTTGTGAGCAGGTAGTAGACGTAGCGCGGGTTCACCCCCTCTTTCGGGGCGGCGATGATGGCGTTGTCGGTGACCCAGGACGGTTCGGCGCTGTAGTGGACGGCGCCGCAGTAAGACCCCACGCGTCCGACGATGGTGCTGTGGGGGCCGGCGTTGAAGTCACCGGCCGTCCCGATGACGCCGTTCGCGCCGTACGTCCGGTAGGCGGAGCCCTCGGCGGGGCGTGACCGCCCGTTCGAGAAGGTGACGATCTCGCCGAGCGTCACGTCAGCCATCCAGGCGCCCCAGTTCGTCCCGGACGACCCGGTCGAGCCGCGCCGACTCCTCGAAATGCGCGAAGAGTTCCTTCGTGAGGCGCTCGACCCTGTCGGCCATGGGCTCGCCGTCGGGGCTCGTCCGGGCCGCGCCGACATACCGGCCCGGCGTGAGGACATGGTCGTGGGACCGGATCTCGTCCAGGCCGGCGGAGCGGCAGAACCCGGGGACGTCCGCATGGCCGGAGCCGCGCCGGGAACGGTACGCGCCGGCGATCCGGGCGATGTCGTCCTCGGTGAGGACGCGCTCGGTGCGGTCGATCATCGTCCCCATGCTCCGGGCGTCGACGAAGAGCACACGGTCCCGCGGGGCCCGGTCGAGGAACCAGAGGCACGCGGGAATCGGGGTGCTGCGGAAGAGCCGGTCCGGCAGCGCCACCATGCACGACACAAGGCCCGCCTCCACCAGGGCCGCGCGGATCCCGCCCTCCCCCGACAGGCGGGACGACATCGACCCGTTCGCCATCACGACGCCCGCGCGGCCGTCCGGGCCGAGCTTGGAGAGGATGTGCTGGATCCAGGCGAAATTGGCGTTCCCGGCCGGCGGGACGCCGTATCTCCAGCGCGGGTCGCCGGGGTCGCGATACCAGTCCGACATGTTGAACGGGGGATTGGCCAGCACGTAATCGGCCCGGAGTCCGGGATGGGCGTCCGCATGGAAGGTGTCCGAGCAGCGCAGATCCCCGGCGATCTCGTGAACGGCGAGGTTCATCTTGGCCAGCCGCCACGTCCGCTCGTTCGCCTCCTGCCCGTGGACCGCGATGTCGTCCAGCCGTCCCCGGTGGCTCAGGACGAACTTCTCCGCCTGCACGAACATGCCGCCGGAACCGCAGCACGGGTCGTACACCCGGCCCTTGTACGGCTCCAGGATCTCGACGAGCAGCCGCACCACGCTGGGCGGCGTGTAGAACTCGCCGCCGCGTTTCCCCTCCGCGCGAGCGAACTTCTCCAGGAAGTACTCGTAGACCTCGCCCAGCACGTCCCGCGCGGCCTTTCCGCCGAAACGAACCTGGCCGATCAGTTGGACGAGTTCGCCGAGCCGCCGCTGGTCGACCCCGCTGAAGATCTTCGGAAGGGCGCCGTCGAGCGGCGGATTGGCCCGCATGACCGCGTCCATGGCCGAGTCGATCCGCTCACCGAGGGACCCGGGCGCCGCGGTGAGATCCTCCCACCGCGCCCCGTCCGGTACCTGGAAAGCCCCTCCGCCGGACGAGTCCGACACGTATTTGAGGAACACCAGCCCCAGAACGAAGTCCCTGTACTGGCCCGCGTCGACCGACCCCCGCAGCTTGTCGGCGGCCTTCCAGAGAACCTCCTTCATCGCCTGCCCCCTCACGCTCGACGCCGCGAGACTCTAGCCCAGCGACGCGTCCCGTGGACGGACCGCACGGCGCGGTGCGACCCTGCGAACCATGGTGGTCATGGACGTCCTGGCGCTGGTGGCACTGGCGGGATGGCTCTACCTGGCCCTCGCCCACGGCGGTTTCTGGCGGACCGGGCCCGGCCTCCCGGACGGCCGGGAGCCGCCCGGATGGCCCGACGTCGTGGCCGTGATCCCGGCCCGTGACGAGGCGGCCGTCCTCCCGGAGACCCTGCCGACGCTGCTCGGCCAGGAGTATCCGGGTGAATTCCGCGTGGTCCTCGTGGACGACGGCAGTACCGACGGCACCGCCGAAACGGCCACCGGCCTCGCCAAGGACACGCAGGTCATATCCGCGAGAGAGCGTCCCGGGGGATGGGCGGGCAAGGTCTGGGCGATGGCGGAGGGCGTCAGGGCCGCCGGCCGGCCCGACTTCCTCCTCTTCACCGACGCCGATGTCGCCTACCGGCCCGGAACCCTGAAAAGGCTGGTCGCAGAGGCCGTGACCGGCCGGCGCGACCTCGTGTCGCAGATGGCGACGCTCCGCACCCGGACCCGCTGGGAACGCGTGATCGTCCCCGCGTTCGTGTACTTCTTCGCGCAGCTCTACCCGTTCCGCCGGGTCACCCGGGACGGGACGCGCACCGCCGCCGCGGCCGGCGGCTGCATGCTGGTCCGCCGCACCACCCTCGAAAAGGCGGGCGGCGTCGCCGCGATCCGCGACGCGCTGATCGACGACGTCGCGATGGGGCGCCTCATCAAGCGCGCCGGCGGACGCTGCCGTCTCGACCTCGGCCGGGACGTGCTCAGCCGCCGCCCCTACCCCCGCCTCGCCGACCTGTGGATGATGATCGTCCGCAGCGCCTACCACCAGCTTCGCTACTCGCCCGTCCTGCTGGCGGGCACCGTCCTCGGCCTGCTCCTCCTCTACGCGATACCGCCCGCCGCGACCCTCACCGGCCTCATCGGCCGCGACCCGATCGCCCTCGCGGCGGGCGCCCTCGCCTGGGGGCTCATGACGCTCACCTACGTCCCCATGCTCCGCTTCTACGCCCTGTCGCCCCTGCGCGCTCTGGGTCTGCCGCTCGTGGCGCTGCTCTACGCCGCCATGACGGTCGACTCCGCGCGCAGGCACCACACCGGCCGCGGCGGCGTATGGAAAGGCCGCACGGCGACCGCCCGGCTCGATGCGAAATGACCCGCATCGAAAGCACTGACCCGTCCGGCGGCTGCGCCGCCGGAAAGCCTTACGGGCAAGGCGTTTCGGTCCGCATGGTGGGACATGACTGACATCGCGGAGCCGGGGAAGGTAACCTCGGTGCGAGGCCGAGAGGCGCTGCAACGGGCGAGAGCCCGCCACGCTCGGCCCCCGACACCGACTTCCGCAAGGGCGCCTCCCACGCGAATGGGAGGTGCTCGAAGAAATATGACTCAGAACAATCTGCGCGAGCTTCTGGACCGGCGGATCGCGGTGCTCGACGGCGCCTGGGGCACGATGCTCCAGGGCGCAGGGCTCACCCCGGAGGACTACCGCGGCGACCGCGTCGGCGGCGACCACTCCAAGGACGTCACCGGCGACCCCGACCTGCTGAACCTGACCAAGCCGGACGTGGTCCTGGACGTCCACCGGCAGTACCTCGACGCCGGCGCCGACATCACCACGACCAACACGTTCACCGCGACGAGCATCGGCCAGGCCGACTACGGCCTTGAGAACCTGGTGCACGAGATGAACGTGCAGGGCGCCCGGCTGGCCCGGCAGGCGGCCGACGAGTACGGGGGACGGTTCGTCGCCGGCTCCGTCGGGCCGCTCAACGTGACCCTGTCGCTGTCGCCCCGTGTCGAGGACCCGGCCTACCGCGCCGTCACCTTCGACCAGGTCAAGGACGCCTACGCCGAGCAGATCGCCGGGCTGGCGGAGGGCGGCGTCGACCTGCTGCTGATCGAGACGATCTTCGACACGCTGAACGCCAAGGCCGCGATCGCCGCGGCCCGCGAGGTCGCCCCGCACCTGCCGCTGTGGATCTCGGTGACGATCGTCGACCTGTCCGGGCGGACGCTGTCCGGGCAGACCGTCGGGGCGTTCTGGCGGTCGATCGAGCATGCCGAGCCGCTGGTCGTCGGGGTGAACTGCGCGCTGGGCGCCGAGGAGATGCGGCCCCACGTGGAGGAACTGGCGCGGATCGCCGGCACCTACACCGCCTGCCACCCGAACGCGGGCCTGCCGAACGCGTTCGGCGGCTACGACGAGACGCCCGCGCAGACGAGCGGCCATCTGCGCGACTTCGCCGCGGCTGGCATGGTCAACCTGGTCGGCGGCTGCTGCGGGACGAGTCCCGCGCACATCGCCGAGATCGCCGCGGCCGTCCGGGGCATGGCGCCCCGCGAGGTCGTGCGGCCCGCGAAGGCCAGCCGGTTCAGCGGCCTGGAGCCGTTCGAGATCGGCCCCGACACCGGCTTCATCATGATCGGTGAGCGGACGAACGTCACCGGCTCCAAGCGGTTCCGCAAGCTCATCGAGGCGGGCGACCACCAGGCCGCGGTGGACGTGGCGCTGGAGCAGGTGCGCGGCGGCGCGAACCTCCTCGACGTGAACATGGACGCCGACCTGCTCGACAGCGAGCGGGAGATGACGACGTTCCTGAACCTGATCGCGACGGAGCCCGAGGTGGCCCGCATCCCGATCATGGTGGACAGTTCGCGCTGGAGCGTGCTGGAGGCCGGGCTCAAGACCGTCCAGGGCAAGGGCGTCGTCAACTCGATCTCCCTCAAGGAGGGCGAGGAGCCGTTCCTCGAGCAGGCCCGCCGCATCCGTGACTTCGGTGCGGGCGTCGTCGTCATGGCGTTCGACGAGACGGGGCAGGCCGACACGACCGAGCGCAAGGTCGAGATCTGCGGGCGCGCCTACGACCTGCTCACGCGGAAGGCCGGGTTCCCCGCCGAGGACATCGTGTTCGACCCGAACGTCCTCGCCGTCGCGACCGGCATCGCCGAGCACAACGGGTACGCGAAGGCGTTCATCGACGCGCTGCCCCTCATCAAGGAGCGCTGCCCCGGTGCCCGCACCAGCGGCGGCATCTCCAACCTGTCGTTCTCGTTCCGGGGCAACGAGGTCGTCCGTGAGGCGATGCACTCGGCGTTCCTGTTCCATGCCGTCCGCAATGGACTCGACATGGGCATCGTGAACGCCGGGCAGCTCGCCGTCTACGAGGACATTCCCGCCGACCTGCTCGAACTCGTCGAGGACGTCCTGTTCGACCGCCGCCCGGACGCGACCGACCGGCTCGTGGCGTTCGCCGAGAACGTCAAGGGCGGGGGCACGGTCCGCGAGGTGGACCTGTCCTGGCGGGACGCGCCGGTCGAGCAGCGGCTGTCGCACGCGCTCGTCCACGGCATCGTCGACTTCATCGAGGAGGACACCGAGGAGGCCCGGCGCAAGGCCGCCCGCCCCCTCGACGTCATCGAGGGCCCGCTGATGGACGGGATGAAGATCGTCGGCGACCTGTTCGGGTCCGGCAAGATGTTCCTGCCGCAGGTGGTGAAGAGCGCCCGCGCGATGAAGCGCTCCGTCGCCTACCTGGAGCCCTTCATGGAGAAGGAGAAGGAGGAGGCCCTGCGCGCCGGGCGCGTCCAGCAGGACCGCGGCCAGGGCAAGATCGTCCTCGCGACGGTGAAGGGCGACGTGCACGACATCGGCAAGAACATCGTCGGCGTCGTCCTCGGCTGCAACAACTACGACGTCGTGGACCTCGGCGTGATGGTCCCGGCCGCCAAGATCCTCGACACCGCGATCGCGGAGAACGCCGACGCGGTCGGGCTGTCCGGGCTGATCACCCCGTCGCTGGACGAGATGGTCTCCGTCGCCGCCGAGATGGAGCGCCGCGGCATGCGGCTGCCACTGCTCATCGGCGGCGCCACCACGTCCCGCCAGCACACCGCGGTGAAGATCGCCCCGGCCTACGAGGCGACGACCGTGCACGTCCTGGACGCCTCCCGCGTCGTCGGCGTCGTCTCCGACCTGCTGGACGAGGGCCGCGCCGCCGCCCTCGCCGAGGCCAACCGCGAGGAGCAGGCCCGCCTGCGCGAGCAGCACGAGAAGAAGCAGCGCCGCCCGCTGCTCACCATCGGGCAGGCGCGGGAGAACCGGGAGCGGGTCGATTTCGGCGACCTGCCGGCGCCCGCGTTCGAGGGCGTCCGGGTCATCCGGCCGGACCTGACCGCGATCCGCGAGATGGTCGACTGGCAGTTCTTCTTCCTGGCCTGGGAGCTGAAGGGCAAGTACCCCGCGATCCTGGACCAGCCGGTCGCCCGCGAACTCTTCGACGACGGCAACAGGCTGCTCGACCAGATCATCGAGGACGGCGCGTTCGAGGCGTGCGGCGCCTACGGCTTCTGGCCCGCGCACTCCGAGGGCGACGACATCGTCCTGGAGGGCGGGCCGCGCTTCCCGATGCTGCGGCAGCAGACGGCCAAGCCGGAGGGCCGCCCGAACCGCTGCCTCGCCGACTACGTGGCCCCGTCCGGCGACCACCTCGGCGGTTTCGCGGTGACGATCCTCGGCGCCGAGGACCTCGCCGCGAAGTTCGAAGCGGAGCACGACGACTACAAGGCCATCATGGTGAAGGCGCTCGCCGACCGGATGGCGGAGGCGTTCGCCGAGTACGCGCACCTGGAGGCCCGCCGCGCCTGGTTCGAGCCGGACGCCGACCCCGCGCTGGCGGACCTGCACGCCGAGCGGTTCCGCGGCATCCGTCCCGCGCTCGGCTACCCGGCGAGCCCCGACCACAGCCTGAAGCGGGCGCTGTTCGACTTGCTGGACGCCGGCCGCCTCGGCATGAAGCTCACCGAGTCGTACGCGATGGCGCCCGCCGCCAGCGTCAGCGGCCTGATCTTCGCCCACCCCGCGTCCCGCTACTTCACGGTCGGGCGCGTCGGCAGGGACCAGATCGAGGACTACGCGCGCCGCTGCGACCTGCCCGTCGCCGAGGTCGAGCGCTGGCTCGCCCCCAACCTCGCCTACGACCCCGCGTAACGGAGACCCGCGTAACGGAGAAAACGCCTGACGGCCACCGCGCCGCGGCCGTCAGGCGTGTCTTCGCGCGAGGTCAGGGGCGGCCGATGCGGACGCGCCAGACCTCCGGGCCCGACTCCTCGTAGTCCCAGCTGAACTCGCCGGGGTACTGGGAGGCGAACTGGTAGTAGAGCGGCTTCGGGTCGTGGTCGTTGACGAGGACGAACGACGTCCCGGCGGTCAGCGCCTCGAACGTCGCGAAGATCTGCGGGTGCCGCTGCCCGTGGGCGATGACCCGCACGTCCAGTTCCCCGTCCGTCACCTCGGCGGTGCCGCCCGGCTCGCCGGCCTCGTCGTGGCCGCCGCAGGTGCACTGGTGCCCCTCGCCCGGGGGCGCCTCGCCGTGGGACGCCCCCTCGCCGAGGATGTCGTGCATCCCGGCGAGCAGCGCGCCGAGGTCGACGCCCGCGCCCACGAGCGCTGGCAGGATCAGCTCGTTCTCCTTCTCCAGGTGCGTCTGGAACAGGGCGTTCACGGTGGCCGAGGCGCCGACCGCCTCCGCGGGCGTCCGGGCCGCCTCCAGTTCGGCGACCTTCTCGCGCAGGACGACGTGCTCGCGCAGCATCGCGCGCAGCAGGAGCCGGGCCTCCGGCACGTCCTGCGCCGCCTTGTAGAGCGTCTCCTCCTCGGCCGCGGCGTGGGGGACGATCTCCTCCTTCAGGAACGCGACGAGCTTGTCGCGCCGCTCGAAGGGGGCGGCGAGCTGGTCGGCGGCGCGGGCGATGGTGAGCGTGTGGTCGGCCAGGGCCCGGCCGAGCCGCTCGTGATGGTCCAGGATGGCCCGCACCGTCTCCTGCTGCGGGTCCGCGGTCGATGTGGTCATGAGCACTGCACTCCTCGTGCCGGACTGTTTTTCACAACACTACTTGTATTTATAATAGCTGACATGGAGAATCAGGTCACCGGGGTACGCGGCCGAAGCCCCCGGGCCGTGCCCCGCCCGGCGGCGCGCCGACTTCCGCTCGTGGTCGGCGCGCTGCTCTCCCTCGTCGCCGGGCTGTGGGGCGCGCTCGGCCTGCTGGACCTCGCCGTCCCGCTGCCGCGCACGTCGTTCGCCCAGCAGCACGGCCCGCTGATGGCCCTCGGCTTCCTCGGCACGCTGATCGCGCTGGAACGCGCCGTCGCCCTCGGGCGCCCCTGGGCCTACGCGTCCCCCGCCCTCGCCGGCCTCGGCGCCCTCGTCACCGCCGCCGGCCTCACCGTCCCCGGACGCCTGCTCCTCACCGCCGCCGGCGGCTGGCTCATCGCGATATACATCACGGTTCTCGGCCGCCGGACGGGACGCGACCTCACCGTCCAGATCGCGGGCGCCATCGCCTGGTACACCGGCGGAATGCTGTGGATCGGCGGCCGGACGGTCGGCGACATCGTTCCCTGGCTCGCCGCGTTCCTCATCCTCACGATCGCCGGTGAACGCCTCGAACTCGCCCGCGTCGCCTTCCTCGGCCGCCGCGCCTCCGACGGCCTGGTCGCCGCGGCGGCCGTCCTGGCCGCCGGCGCGGCCGTCTCCGTCTGGTGGCCGGAACCGGGCTGGCGCCTCACCGGCCTCGGCATGGTCGCGCTCGCCGGCTGGCTCGCCCGCCACGACGTCGCGCGCCGCACGATCCGCGGGACGGGCCTGCCCCGCTTCGCCGCCGCCTGCCTCCTCACCGGATACGCCTGGCTCGCCGCCGCCGGGACGATCTGGCTCGCCGCCGGACGCCCGTCCGCGACCGGCGCCTACGACGCCGCCCTGCACGCGGTGTTCCTCGGCTTCGTGATGTCGATGGTCTTCGGGCACGCGCCGGTGATCCTGCCCGCCGTCCTGCGCATCCGGTTTCCGTACCACCCCGTCCTGTACGCGCCGCTCGTCCTGCTGCACGCCTCGCTTCTGCTCCGGGTCGCGGGCGACCTGTCCGGCGTGACCCCCGCGCGGGCGACCGGGGGCGTGCTCGGCGAGGTGTCGCTCCTGCTCTTCGGTGGCTGCGCCGTGGCGGCGACCCGCCTGGCCGGAAGGGAACGGTCATGACGTCCATCGGCACCCGCCCGAAGGTGGGCCCGTCCCCCGCACCGCGCCGCTCGCGGTCGGTGTGGCACGCCGTCGCCAACGGGGTGGTGCTCGGCTGGCTGGCGCTGACCGTCGCCGCCGCCCTCGCCCGGCACGAACTGCCCGCGCCGCGGTGGCTGCTGATCCACGTGTTCCTGCTGGGCGCGGTGACCAACGCCATCGTGACCTGGACCGAGCACTTCGCCGCCGCGCTGCTGCGCGTCCCGGCGGCCCCGCCCTGGTGGCCGCTGACCCGGCTGGCGGTGCTGAACGCGGGGATCGCCGCGGTGCTGTGCGGCGTTTCCGAAGGGTTCCCGGCGCTCGCCGCCGGCGGCGCCGTGACGGTCGTCGCCGCCGTCGCCGCGCACATCACCGTGCTGGCGCTGCGCGGGCGGGGCGCCCTGAGCGGACGGTTCGCGCACGTCATCGCCTGGTACCTGTGGGCCGGCGTCGCGCTGATCATCGGCGGGACGCTGGGCGGGCTGATGGCCTCCGGCCGCGTCCCGCCCGGCCGGCACGAGCCGATGCACGCCGCCCACGAGCAGGTCAACATCCTGGGCTGGATCGGGCTGGCCGTGCTCGGCACGCTGTTCACGCTCTGGCCGACCGTCCTGCGCACCCGGATGGTGGACGGGACGGGCCGGATCGCGCGCTGGTCCCTCCGCGCCGCCGTGCCGGGACTGGGACTCGCGGTCGGCGGCCTGCTCACCGAGTCGCGGTGGGCCGTCGCCGCCGGTCTCCTGGTGTACGCCGGTGCCGCCGCGCTGGCCCTCGTGCCCTTCGTCCGGACGCTCAGGCGGCGCCGCCCGCACACGGCCGCGTCCTGGATGCTCGCCGCCGGAACGGCCTGGTTCGCCGTCACCCTGGTCGCGGACGCGTCCCGGCAGAGCCTGTCCGGGCTGCTTCCGCTCATCCTGGTGGGGTTCGTGGGGCAGATCCTGGTCGGTGCCCTGACGTTCCTGCTGCCCGTCGTCCTGGGCGGCGGACCGGCCGCGCTGAAGGCCAACGCCGCCCTGATCGAACGCGGCTGGCCGGTCCGCGTGGCGGCGATCAACGTCGCGGTGCCGCTGCTCGTCCTCCCGGTGCCCGAATGGGCGGACCGGGCCGGATGGATCGCTGTCCTCGCCGCGCTGACCGCGTTCGTCCTGCTGGCGGTCGCGACGATTCTCCGGTCCCACCGCCCGTCCCCGGTCGTCGCGGGCATCACCGCCGGTGTCCTCCTCACCGCCCTGGCCGTCGGGGTGACGGCGGGCGGCGGCGACTCATCCCCTCAGACGGTCGCCGCCTCGGGTACTCGCGTGGTGGAGGTGAGTTTGGTCGGGATGCGTATTCGTCCGGGGACGGTTGAGGTGGCGCCTGGTGCGCGTGTGGTGTTGCGGGTGACGAACAGGGATGGGATGCGTCATGATCTGCGGTTGGCGTCGGGTCAGGCGACTTCGATGCTGGATCCGGGGGAGTCGGCGACGCTGACGGTGCCGTCGGTGCGGGGGACGGTTGAGGGTTGGTGCACGGTGCCCGGTCATCGTGCCGCCGGTATGACGATGCAGATCAAGACGGTCGGCGGGCACACGGGGCACGAGGGGCATGCGGGGCGTGCGCCGTCGATGCCGTCGATGGGTCATCGGGCGGTGGGGCCGGGTCCGATCGATTTCATGGGGTCGATGTCGGCGGGGTGGAGGCCCTATGACGCGGCGCTCAAGCCCGCGCCCGGGGGTCGGGTGCATCGGGTGGAGTTGCGTGCTTCGGAGCGGGGGTTGGAGGTGGCGCCGGGGGTGCGGCAGACGATGTGGACGTTCGGTGGGACGGTGCCGGGTCCGGTGCTGCGCGGCCGGGTGGGTGATGTGTTCGTCATCACGCTGGTCAACGACGGCGCGATGGGGCATGGGATCGATTTTCATGCCGGGACGCTGGCGCCCGATGTGCCGATGCGCACCATTCGGCCGGGGGAGCGGTTGACGTACCGGTTCACCGCTGGGCGGGCGGGGGCGTGGTTGTATCACTGTTCGACGATGCCGATGTTGCAGCACATCGCCAATGGGATGTACGGCGCGGTGATCATTGATCCGCCGGGTCTGTCTCGGGTGGATCGTGAGTATGTGCTGGTGCAGGGGGAGTTGTATCTCGGGGTGCCGGGGTCGGCGGGGCAGGTGGCCAAGATGGCCGGGGGCCGCCCGGACGGGTGGATGTTCAACGGCACCGCCTCGGGTTATGACCGTGCCCCGCTGACCGCTCGTGCGGGGGATCGGGTGCGGGTGTGGGTGGTGGATGCCGGGCCTTCGTCGGGGACGGCGTTCCATGTCGTGGGCGCCCAGTTCGACACGCTTTACAAGGAGGGGGCGTATCTGCTGCGCCGGGGTGATCCGGGTGGCGCGCAGATCCTGGATCTGGCGCCGGGCCAGGGCGGGTTCGTGGAGACGGTGGTTCCGGAGGCGGGCCGTTACCCGTTCGTGGACCACGACATGCGGCACGGCGAAGCCGGCGCCCACGGCATCCTGAAGGTCACCGGCTGACGCACCCATGACCGCCATCCGAAAACCGTGCTCGCCGCCCCCCGAAGTGCTGATCAACAGGGGGATGGGGCGAGCCGATCGACATGGGACACCCCGAGTTCGTCCTCAAGCCCCTGACCGTCCACCCCGGGATGCTGCCCGCCATCACCGACCCCGAGCAGGCCCGCCGGCTCCCCGAGCTGGCGGTGCTCAGCGCCCCCGCCCACGCCGACGGACCGGACGCCAAATCCGTCCTGACCAGCGTGTCCGTCGCCCTGGACGCCCTCCCCGGCGACAGCGGACGGCAGTACCATGATTACCTGATGACGCGGTTCTCTGCCGCCGCCAGCACGCTTCTGGCGGAGATCATGCCGATCGCGAACTACGAGTGGCAGTCGGACTTCGCCAAGGCCCACATCGCCGAGGGCCGTGCGGAGGGCGAGGCGAAGGCGGTTCTGCTGGTGCTGGACTCTCGTGGGATCGCTGTTCCGAATGACATCCGTGAGCGGGTCACGGGTTGCACTGACACCGATCAGCTTGAGCGCTGGCTTCAGCGTGCCGCTGTCATCGACAAGGTCGAAGACCTTCTGGACTGACGCTCCTGGAGGAGGATCACGCCGATCGCCGGATCTGAACCCGGATCTCGGCCGCTGGGCCGGGACAGGGGAAAGGGCCCCTCCAGCTTCGGAAAAGGGCGGTAGATCTTCACTTTTCGCTGGTCAGCGCCTTTTGTGGTCGTTTCGTGTCGGTTTATGGGGCTATGCCAGTAGCGGGGGGAAGCCGTTCGGGACGGCAGGGTCGCGTCCCAACGGCTCCTCCCAGCCGGACCATCATCGACCGAGCGAAGTGATGACCATGACGGAAACGGGTGGCGGAACCCCTGGCCAGGGCCAGGTACAGGACCTCCCCATCGACCAGCTCAAGGAAGCCGGACGGGAACTCCTCCAGGCGCTCATGGTGCGAACCCTCGCGGGGGCCAGCGGCAAGATCCAGGGGGTGACCCAGCGGCTGAACGACGCCACGGACGCCGCCGGCGCGGGAGCCGGCACGAAGATGGCGGCCGCCGGTGTGAAGAAGCTCGCCGAGGGCGAATCCCCGCTCAAGGCGGGCCTCAGCGCGGGTATGACCGGCGCCAAGGAGAAGGTGAAGGAGACCATCGGCGCAGGCGGCGGCAAGAAGGAGGGAGGGCGCGGCGGCCCCAAGGTCACCAACATCCTTGAGGAGTTCGACGTCGGACTGCCGCGCCGCGTCGCCTACGACCAGTGGACGCAGTTCGCCGACTACCCGAAATTCACCAAGAAGGTGGAGAGCGTCGAACAGGAGTCCGACGAGAAGCTCAACTGGCGGGCGAAGATCTTCCTGTCCCACCGCAGTTGGGAGTCCACGATCATCGAGCAGGTGCCCGACGAGCGGATCATCTGGAAGTCCAAGGGCGCCAAGGGCTATGTGGACGGTGCCGTGACGTTCCACGAGCTGTCGCCCAACATGACGCGGATCCTGCTGGTCGCCGAGTACCACCCGGACGGTTTCTTCGAGAAGACCGCGAACCTGTGGCGCGCCCAGGGACGCCGCCTCCGCCTGGACTTCAAGCACATCAAGCGGCACATGATGACGCAGGCGATCCTGAGGCAGGACGAGATCGAGGGCTGGCGCGGCGAGATCCGCGACGGCGAGGTGGTCAAGACCCACGAGGACGCCCTCAAGGAGGAGCAGGAGGCGTCGAAGGCCGAGGAACAGAAGCCCGAGGAGGCCGAGAAGGGCGAAGAGAAGCCTGAAGAGGAGGCCGAGAAGCCCGAAGAGAAGCCCGAAGAGAAGCCCGAAGAGAAGCCCGAAGAGGAGGCCGAGAAGGGCGAAGAGAAGCCCGAGGAGGAGGCCGAGAGCGGCGAGGAGCAGGAAGCCGAGGAGGGCGGCGAGAAGACCGAATCCGAGGAGCGGCCCAAGGAGAAGGCCAAGAGCACCTGATTCCCGCACCAGGCCCGACCACGACGTTTTCGCTGATCGGCGACGGGTAGCGAGGGCATGTACGCCTGCGAGCCTCGGGGGGAACGATGGGCGACACCGCGTCTGGCAAGCCGAAGAAGCCTGACCGTGAGCAGAACAACCCGGAGGAAGAGGGCCTGACCGGCAGGACCCTGACTCCGGACGATCGGCCGAGGCCGAGCGAGGAACCCGACGTCTATCTCGACGTCCCCCTGCTCAAGGTCGACGAGATCTCCTTCGAGCTGGAGAACCTTGAGGCGCACGTGTCCCTCGTCGCCCAGGTCCTCGATCTGCTCAAGCTGAACGTCGGCGCCGACGTCTTCCTCGGCAGGGTCAACCTGGAGATCAAGGGGGTCGAGGCGCAGGCGCAGCTCAAGGTCCGGCTCGACAACGTGGCCGTGATCCTCGACCGTGTCCTGACCACCCTCGACCGCAACCCGGAGATACTCCGGCACCTCGCACGCGGCGTGGAGGCGGCGGCACGCGACATCGGCGCCGGAACCGGCACCGCGGTGGGTGAGGTCGGCAAGGGCGCCAAGGGTGCCGTCGAGGAGGTCGGCCGGGGCGCCGGGGGCGCGGTCGAGAGCGTCGGCGAGGGCGCCGGAGGTGCCGTCAAGGACGTGGGCAAGGGCGCCGGGGGCGCGGTCGAGAGCGTCGGTGAAGGTGCCGGGGGCGCCGTCGAGGACGTGGGCAAGGGCGCCGGGGGTGCGGTCGAGGATGTGGGCAAGGGCGCCGGTGAGGGCGTCCGCGACGTCGGTAAGGGCACGGGCGGTGCGGTCGAAGACGTCGGCAAGGGCGCAGGCCAGGCCGCGGAGGCCACCGGTAAGGGTGCCGGGCAGGCGGCGGAGGCCACGGGTAAGGGTGCCGGGCAGGCGGCGGAGGCCACGGGTAAGGGTGCCGGGCAGGCGGCGGAGGCCACGGGTAAGGGTGCCGGGCAGGCGGCGGAGGCCACGGGTAAGGGTGCCGGGCAGGCGGCGGAGGCCACGGGTAAGGGTGCCGGGCAGGCGGCGGAGGCCACGGGTAAGGGTGCCGGGCAGGCGGCGGAGGCCACGGGTAAGGGTGCCGGGCAGGCGGCGGAGGCCACCGGCAAGGGCGCAGGCCGTGCGGCGGAGACGGCCGGCGAGGGTGTCGCGGAGACGGCGGAGACGGCCGGCAAGACCGCCGAAGGCGTCACCGGCGCAGCGGACGAAGGCGGCACCACGGACGAGGGGAACGCAGAATCCGACCAGGCCGGCGGTGATGGGAACGGCTCAGAAGACGAGCCTGCCGAGGAACCGGAGAAAGACCAGGCCGCGAACCCTGGCGACGGGGAGGCGGCCGGCGGCGACCAGGAGATCACGGCGCTCCAGTCCGCTCTTCAGGACACCGAGGAGTCCGTGCGCGACCTGGGGCGGGCGCTGCTCCGGATGGTCTCCCACCAGCCTGGCTCGTCCCGCGGGGGAGGCGACTGATCGTGGGCCGTGACGAGTATCCCGGGGAGGAGCTCCGGCGGACGGCGGACATCCTCTTCACGGCGAAGGTGAAGGCCGACGAACTCCGCTTCAACGCCGTCCCCGAAACCTCGGTGGTGTTCACCGAGGACGCCGCCGAGGAGTCCACGTCCGGAAGCGTGCGCACCAACCTGCCGGACGAGGTGGAGGAGAACGTCACCTACCACGACGTCCAGATCCATTACGCGATCGCCGCGAAGCTGCCCCCCGACCCACCGGACAGGTGACCACCTAGGGCAGGGAAGACGGCGCAGCCCGTGCCGCAGCAGCCTGTCGCACTCTCGCGTCACGGTGTCGCTCGACGAACGCGACGACCGGACGCTGACCGGGCGAGTGAATTTGCGCCACCCGGACGCCGCACGCTTCCCGAGCCACAAGGCGTTCCCGCTACAACTGATCATGGACGCCTGGTGGCTGATGATGGAGGGGCATTCGTTCGCGCAGGCCCCGTTCACCCGGCAGGAGGGTGTCCGCATCGCCTCGACCGCGACGGCCGCCACCGAGATGCGGGAGCTGGCCGAGATCTATAACGGCAAGCGCGTGTGGGTGGACGAGAATGACATCTGCAGGCTCATCGACCGGCCCCAGTGATGAGTTGTCGCGCCCGCACCCGTCACAACTATGACGGGACACGACGAGGCGGAAGGATGACGCGATGAGGGCGGACACGCGGCTGGAGGAGCTGGGCGTGAGCGGTCTGGGCGAGGTCGAGGAGCCGGCGTTCTCGGGGCTGGCGGAGCGGCACCGGCGGGAGCTGCACGTGCACTGCTACCGGATGCTCGGGTCGTTCGAGGACGCCGAGGACACCGTGCAGGAGACGTTCCTGCGTGCCTGGCGGCGGCGGGAGACCTTCGAGGGGCGGTCAACGGTCCGGGCCTGGCTGTACCGGATCGCCACCAACGCCTGCCTGGACCTGCTCGCCAAGCGCCGCCCGGAGCCCGCGACCGGCGGCGAGGTGCCGTGGCTGCAGCCCTACCCGGACCGGCTGCTCGACGAGCTGCCCGCGGGCGACGCGGACGAGCCGGAGACCGTCGCCGTCGCACGGGAGACGATCGAGCTGGCGTACCTGGTCGCGGTCCAGCACCTCGCACCGCGCACGCGGGCCGTGCTGATCCTGCGGGACGTGCTCGGCTGGCCGGCGAAGGACGTCGCGGAGCTCCTCGGGGACTCGGTCAACTCCGTGAACAGCGCGCTGCAGCGGGCCCGCGCCGGCATGCGGGAGCACCTGCCCGCCGAGCGGCAGGACTGGACCGGCGGCGAGGAGGACGCCGGGACGCGCGAGCTGGTGCGCCGCTTTACCGACGCCAGTGTGGCCACGGACATCGACGGGCTCGCCGCACTGCTGCGGGACGACGTCCGCTGCTCGATGCCGCCCACGCCGGGCCTGCAGGTCGGCCGCGACACGGTGGTGAACGACTGGGTCGAGGACGGCTTCGAGCGCTTGAAGGGCCTGCGCGCCGTCCCCACCTCCGTGAACCGGCAGCCCGCCGTCGCCTTCTACCTCTGGCGGGAGCGGGAGGGCGCGTACCTGCCGCTGACGATCGACGTCCTGCGCGTCACCGGCGGGACGATCACCGAGATCGTCATCTTCCACGACGACCAGTTCCCGCGGCTCGGGCTGCCGGAGCGCCTGCCGGCGGACGGCACGGAGTAGTCCCGGTGCGGACGCTCGCGCTACGCGGTGGCGCGCGTGTCGCGGTGGTCGCCGCCGAGTGGTACGACGCGTTCGGCGTCGTCACCCGCGGGCGGGTGCAGCTGGAGCTGCGCGACGGCGAGCCCGGGCCGGTCCTCGGACGCGACGCCGGGTTCTGGCTCCGCGGCACCGGCGTCCGCGCCCTGCGGAACCCCGGCCGTCGCACGGCGCGGGTGCGCATCGTCACCCCCAGGGCCAGGACCGTCACATGCCAGTCAACGCGCCCCTACGCCAGTCACCGAATGATGGAGGAAGACATGAACAGCATGAATGACACCGGGGTCGCCGCAGGCCCGGCATCGGGCCAGACCAGCCACACCCACCGACTCCGCGGGCTCGCCGGCACCGGCTTCGTTGCCACGCTCGCGGCGATGGTGGCCACCACCCTCGCCGCTGCGCTTGCCCAGGCCGTCGGCGTCAACTTCGAGGTCCCCGATGGTGGCGAGTCGATCCCGTTGCCCGGGTTCGCCGTGGTGACCGGCTTCTTCTCGGTCGTGGGCGTCGTCATTGCCGTCGCTCTTCTTCGTTGGAGCGCTCGCCCCGCCGCGCGATTCGTGTGGACGGCAGTGTCGCTGACCGCGATCTCGTTGGTCCCGCCCTTCCTCTCCGGGGCGAACACCGCCACCATCACCGCCCTCCTCGGGCTGCACCTCGTCCCTGCGACGGTGATGATCCCCACCCTGGCGCGGAGCCTGCGCACCCGGACCGATTGACGATCCCGCAACAGGACAACGCGCGGCGCAAGGGCGTGCGCGAGCGCACTAACACGGCCCCCGGTGCTGCCACCCTCCATTCCAGGTCCCTTTTCTTGGTCAATTCGAAAGCCGAGTCGCGCGTGCGAAGAAGCACCGGGCACCTTGCGGGATGAAGACCAAACGCCATCCGCTTCGGGCGGGACGCATCGGGTACCCGGTCGCGTTCACCCTGGCCGACCTCGCCGTCGCACGCCTCCCACGCGGTGCGCGGCGGCACCGGACGTGGAAGCGGCGTGTTGCCGTCATGCCCCCTCTACATGACGACAACACGCCGCAGGTCGGTGTGCGCGTGGACTGTGGCCGGAGGCCGGTCACGAGAGGATGCGGGCCCAGATCCATTTGCCCCCGGCGGGGTCGCCGGTGACGCCGCACTTGGTGGAGAGGGCCTGGACGATGTGGAGGCCCCAGCCGCCGTTGTCGTCGAACGCCTCCTCGGAGAGGTCGAGGTCTTCGAGGGTGAGTTCGGTCTTCGGCTTGGCGCGGGGCAGTTCGTGGGCAGCGTCCCAGACGGCGATGGTGATCCCGTAGGAGTCCCGGCTGAGCTGGAGGCGGATCTCCTCGCGTGGCGTCTGGCGGGCCGCGTTGGTGACGAGTTCCGAGACGATGAGAAGCGCGTTGTCGAGAATGTGGAAATAGTCCCATTTGCGGATTCGTGCGTCCACGAGGGTGCGTGCGAGCCCTACTGAGGCCGGCGTGCCCATAAGGGAGAGGATCAAGTCTCCGGTCGCCGTCATCACCATCGTCCCCGTCCTTGCCTGAGATTCCGATTTCCTGTGACAAGGATCACCCGAGATGCCTAGTCTTTTGGCGTACCCACGGGAGTTGAAAACTAGGGAGACGCGATGCCCCCCGTCCGTGAACCTCTGGATCCCCGGGTCTCGATGTGGCAGTTCCTGGCCTTCTTCATGCGTTTCATGAGGGAGAAGGCTGGTCTATCGCTCGCCCAGTGCGGCGAGATCATCGGGGTCGCACGCTCGACTGTTTCCAACATGGAGGCGGGCAGGCGACGCCCCCAGGATGACCATATGCGGCTGCTCGACAAGCACTATGGGACAGGTCTGCTTTTTCAGCTAATCCTCTGGTTTGCCCGAATGGCGCACGACCCGGACTGGGCGCGTCAGTGCATGGAGTACGAGAAGACGTCCACTGCGATCAAGACCTACCACGGGAAGGCGATACCGCGCCCCTTCCAGACCGAGGGGTACATTCGCGCGATGCTCGAAACGGAGGCGACCAAGGACATCGAGGCCGAGATTGCCACGCGGGTGGAGCGGCAACGCTTGATCTTGGAGCGTTCGGACGCGCCCATGCTGTGGATGCTTGTTGATGAGAGCGTGCTGGCATGTCCTGTCGGGGGACGCGAGGTTATGAAGCACCAACTCAACCACCTGCTCAACATGGCGAGCCGACCGAACGTCATCATGCGGATCGTGCCGACTGCGGCGGGCGCTCACCACGGGTTCGACGGGCCGTTCCAGGTCATCTGTCTTCCAGAGCGGGACGTTGCCTACGCCGGTGCCCAGAACGGGGGACGGTTGATTGAGGGACCCATCGAGGCGAGGGACTTTTCGGCTAAGTTCGAACGTATCGGGGCGAAGGCCCTCCCCGAAGACGCCTCGCGTGCCCTCATCGAGCAGTATTTGGAGCAGTACTCATGATCGTCCATTGGCGGAAGAGCAGTTACAGCGGCGGCATTAGTGACCAGCAGTGCGTTGAGCTGGGACGACTTGCGCCAGGGGTCGGGATCGGGGTGCGGGACAGCAAGGACCCAGATGGGGGACACCTCACCCTGTCCGTTGTGGAGTTCGCCAGCCTGATCAAGCAGGTCAAGCAGTACCCGGCCCCCTGACCGTCCTCCCGTCCAGCCGAACCCTCGCCCTCGGTACGGACCCCTCCCATCCTTGAGCCGGTTCACATCCCGGGGCGCGTTGCGTTCTGCGTCCACCCGCCCCTGCGCCTGAGCCTCCGGAGTCCGGGGGTGAACCACACCGTTGCCTGCTCATTTCCAGGGGGCTGCGGGCGGATCATTCGTCCTGGGGTGGCGGTCGCCCATCGCGGTCCGCTGCCCAGGACGCCGCTTCTCGATCGTCCGCAAGCACCGATCGACGCCCATCTGGCCCCGAGGCTCCCGCCTCCGGACGTCCACTTCCCAACACGTCCCATCCCCGTCCCGGACTCCGGCGCCCGTCCAGGCCCCGGCATCAGCGCCGTGCGTCCCGTCCCGTTCCGGGTGTCGACGGGTGAAAACTTCGGCCGCCGTTTACAGAATGGCCTCGTTGTCATTCCTGAAGCTCGTGCTTGAGGACACCTGCCTCGGCTCGGTCGAGAACCTTCTTCAGGCGCCAGTTATCAGGGGCTTGCCTCTATAGGAAGAATCCGCCCTGCCGACTCAGTTCGTTGGGAGGCTCGTTACGGTCGTAATCAATGTCGCGTTCCTCATCTACGAGGGACTGCGCCCACCTGAATGCGGTGTTGCGGCCGTCCTCATAGACCTCCTTCCCCTGAGTTACGGCTGAGAGACCCCTCAGGTCCTTACTCAGGCTGTGCTCGCAGGCGACGGTTCACGGGACGGCCACGCTTGTGGCTGATGGTGCCGGCTGGACGGTAGTTGGCCGGTTCTTCCGGGGACACCGCGCACTCTGATTCACCGCCCCTGCCCCTCGCGCCCGCCAGGGCCGAACACGTGGAAAGCCGGACAGGCCAGCCGATCACCCCTGCCCGCGAGCACCCGACAACCTCACCAAAATGGCCGAAAGATCAACCCCCGATTCACCATCGGTGGATCGGGGTTGATCCAGATCACCTTGACGCATTAGAACAGCGACGCTTGTTCGACTACGGCATCCACTGGAGAGGGTGCGCTGAACACGTTGCCGGACGGCACCTTGTCGTTGATTCCCCACTTGGGCGGGAAAAACAACGCCATTGGTTCGGCTGACTGGGTGAATCTGGCTTTGATGCGCTTGCGGGCGCTGGTCAGCTCTGGTGCCGCTTCCCGGCAATACTTGTCGGTCTCACAAAACAGCCCTTGACAGTCAATTGCGTGCAGTGGTCGCCCCCATAGACCATTGAACGGCAGCCCGAGCCGCTCCATCTCCTTCTCTTGGTTGTCGACCATCCAGAGGATGATGTCGGCAGGCCTGTAGTCGCCCAGATCCTCGAAGCACTTCTTGATCCCGCGCAGTGCCCCGGGGCCTGCTTGAGTGAACTCGTTCTCCGAGAAGGCGAGGAGATCGGAGTAGTTCAGGTCAATGGTTGTCTGGTACGACATGAAGTCACCCATGAGCGGGTAGCCATGAAGCAGATCGTAGACCTGACGCAGCGACGTCGCTTCGAGCAGACGCTCCCCGAGAGCGTCGCTAAGGAACATGTGGCGGAACAGTTCGACATGATTCAGGTGCTTGAGACCCTGACCGTAAGCGTCAGTGGCGCACAGGATGAACGCTCCGGTATATAGGCCACCGTTTTCTTGTTTGGCCCGTTCTAACGCCTCGGTGAACGAGCCGTCACCGAGGTCATCGAGGGTTGGGTAGCGGCCGAGGAAAGTGCGGACACTCCGCCACGTCTCTATCTTGCTAAAAGTGCGGAAGGCCAGGATCTGAAACAGCCGGTCTTCTGGTGTGCAGTCCTCATCGTGGTAGCACACGTCACGGATCATATACTGGCTCACGCGGTCGGCGGCTCGAAAGACGTTGCAGAACTTGAAGGTCTGCAGAATCGGGTCATCTGTCCATGGTGCAGGAGCGCCGGCAACACGACGCTCAAATGCTGCTTGCCGCTTAGAAGCGAAGTTCCAGTAATATTCGTATATGCCGGATCGGGGCTTAGGTGGTCGCATCATCACTCTCTGTCTTACAATCTCATGATCATTACAAGCGGCACGGGTCTTACCGCTGACGATAGAACACGCCAGTACCGTGCAGGTGGAAGTAACGCGAGTCATCCAGCAGCGGCAGTCCCGCAATGCGTTCGCCGATGGTGTACCGAAAGCGGTCAACTCCGGTGAAGTGGTCGAACACGATGGCTCCGCCGACCACAGTGCGCTCCTGGACGACTTCCAGCGCTGCCCGTGCCGAGCTGTAGTTGTCGGTGTCCACGAAGCTCACCACTACGTCCTCGTGTTCCAGGCGCGCGGCTGTCTCCACAATGTCACCAGGAACCAGTTCGACGTTACGGCCGTTGAGATAGCGGCGTACAGCCGGCAGATCGGTGAACACGCAATCAGGGTGGTCATACATGTCGAGAGGGCTTCGACGTGGTGGGAATCCGGCGAAGCTGTCGAAACCGATAACGGGCCAGCTCATGCCGAGGCGTTCGGCCACGCGGGACAGGAACATGGTTGTTCCGCCCTTGAACATGCCGAACTCGGCCACGACACCTTGAAGGTCGAGTCGAGCGGCGTTCATGAGGCACTGGTACAGGTGCGGCAAGCTGTTCGGATACCCATTGGCCAGGCTCGGTACCAGAAGTTGCGCTCGTTCTTCGTCGTACACCTGGTCACGGAAATCCAGGTGCCCATACCCGGCGACGATGACCTTTGGTGTGCCTTGGATGTACGGCAGCGCCGCAAGCAGCAGATCTTGCTTGGCTTCGTCGGACGCCACCACCAACGCGTCCGGGTTGGCGCGGCTCAGCCCCTCCATGGGGAGCACGGGCACATGCGGCGTGATCGGCGGCTCTTCGGGCGACGGGGTGAAGATGCCGCCGACAGCGGCGATGAAGCCGGAGACGGCCAAACCATCGAGTAGGCGTAGTGCAACGTCGGTCAAGCCGAGGATGCCAACGGACCGTGCGCCGCTGAAGAGCTCGCGTTCAAGATCCTCGCGCAGTTTGGCGAAGTCTTCGGCGCGCATCACTCACCCTCCCATGTGGCAAGGAAGTCAACGTATAGGGCAGGTGCCTCACGCCGCAGGACTCCAACAACCTCGGTAGTGGCGTACGTGAGATTGATCGCCCGCGTCAACCGCTCAGGAACGGGTGCCGGCGGCAGTGCTTCCATGAAGCACTGCTCCACCTCGCTGAAGGACGTGATCACGTGACCGGCGGCTTCAGCCAAGGAAGGCGTAACGTCCGGATCGTCCAGCACGGTAAGGTCGAGCGTTTCCAGCAGCCCCTCGAACCCACCGCGGCCGTCGCTGTAGGGCGGTTGAACCCGGCCACCCAGCAGGCCGCGACCAACGGCTTCGTCCTGGTCGGCCAAGTACGTTTGATACTTCAGGCTGTACACGAGGAGATCGACCACGGTGTCCAGCAGGTTTTCGTCACGTGTGGCTGGGGCACCGGCTGCCGCCTGTTCCAGTCGATCCACCTTGCGCGCGATGTTCGCGAGAACAGAGATCAGCTCGCCTCGCCGCTTCCAGGCGGGACCGTAAGCGGCGTTCTTCTCACGATGCAGGCTGCGGACCGCCACCTTGAACCGGACGTCCTCGCTCACGCCAGCACCTTCTGATACGTCAGCGTGCGGGTGTCGAGGTCAGCCACCAGATAACCACCCTCATTTGCGGCGAGCTGGTGAAGCGCGCCGAAGCCTTGCTGGATGGCTCGTCGCCACAGCCAGACGGGCAGCGTCTCGACTTCGAGATCAGCTGCCGCGGCCTTGGCCACGTCGATCACCTCGCCGTCGATGCCGGTTTCGCTCTGGAAGGCGGACCGGCGGACCGCCAGGCGCGAGAGCATTGCCGCCAGGCCTTCCTCGGCAAAGATGGCGCGTGCCCCGTCTTCACACTCATCGGTCGTCGAGTTGGACTTGCGTTTCACGCGCAGCAGCGACCGCATGTTGGGAGACCAGTTCAAGACGGCCATGAAGCCGAGATGGATCGCGTCGTGGTAGCGGTAGGCGTCGGTACGTCGGGTGTTGTCCGTCAAGGGATCGCCGATGGTGTCGCCAACCTGATAGCCGATCACCTTGTCGCCGTCGGACCGTACCGGGCCATCGGGAAAAGCGTTGGGCTCAGCGGACACCAAGGTGAGCAGGACCGTCTGACGACCGGATGAGGTGGGGTGTTCGGCGAAGGCGAGAACCAAACGCCTGGGGAAGCGCTCTTGTTCAGGGAACTCAGCGTCAAATACCGGAAGGCCGGTCAGCGGCTCGCCAAGCGATGGTGATGGATAGCGGTCGCGTGTGCGCTGAAGGTTGGCCGCTGCAATGTCCTCCAAGTCAAGGTTGAACGCGGTGGCGACGGCCGCTGTGTACCACAGCAGATCGCCCAGCTCCTCGCGCAAGAACTCCCGGTTCGCGGCCAAATCAAAGCCGTCGCGCAAGTACTTGCGATAAACGTTGAGAATTGAGCCCGTCTCGCTGGCGAGGCCGAGCATTGGAGCGATCGCCGCCTGCGGGCCGCCGAGCTTGAGGCGGCTGGTTTCATGAGCGGCGAGTTGAAAGGACGCGAAGTCCATGAGCGCCCCCGACCAGGCAATCAGCGGTTATCTAGACGAGCGGACACGCTGGAGTCTAGCTGGCGCATTACCGCCTATTTGTTTCACTGATCACACTTGTCCCACATAGGCCACGAACACCTGACGTGCCCAAGGCAAAAGGATCAGGGCATCACGCGATTCTCGTCGGGGACACCACGTCGGGCGGACGACCGCCCTCGATCACCCTTCTCGAACGGTTTCGACGTCTGGAACCGCAAACTCCTGGCGCGCTACCTCCTAGTACTGCTATCAGGGTCTGTGATCTAGACCTGAATGTGGTGGTGGCGGAGCCGGCGTTTCCAGTAGTGGGTGCTGCGGGCGCGGGCTTGGCGGGTGCGGCGGAGCAGGGACCAAGCCGCGGCTGCTTTTGGGGCGTGGGCGGCGGTGACGGCGAGGTAGGCGTGGGCGAGCATGGCCAGGGTGATGTGGCGGACACCGGCGACGCGGACCAGTTCCTGCATTGGGGTGCCGGCGGGGCCGAAGTACTGCTAGAAGGCCAGTTCGAGTTCGCCTTGTCCGTTGGGCGGCGAGGCTGCGGCGCACCAACGGCCAGCGCTGGAATGCCTCGGGTGCGCCAGGTCGTCGCCGGGATGCGGCCCCAGGCCGGCCATGGCCCAGTCGTACAGACGTTCAGGGTCGGGCTTGGGGGGGCGTAGGGGCGCGTTCCTGCATTCATGGGAAGCGGCGTGTTGTCGTCATGCCCCCTCTGCATGATGACAACACGCCGCAGGTCGGTGCGCGTGTGGACCGTTGCCGGAGGCCGGTCACGAGGGGATGCGGGCCCAGATCCATTTGCCCCCGGCGGGGTCGCCGGTGACGCCGCACTTGGTGGAGAGGGCCTGGATGATGTGGAGGCCCCAGCCGCCGTTGTCGTCGAACGCCTCCTCGGAGAGGTCGAGGTCTTCGAGGGTGAGTTCGGTCTTCGGCTTGGCGCGGGGCAGTTCGTGGGCCGCGTCCCAGACGGCGATGGTGATCCCGTAGGAGTCCCGGCTGAGCTGGAGGCGGATCTCCTCGCGTGGCGTCTGGCGGGCCGCGTTGGTGACGAGTTCCGAGACGATGAGAAGCGCGTTGTCGAGAATGTGGAAATAGTCCCATTTGCGGATTCGTGCGTCCACGAGGGTGCGTGCGAGCCCTACTGAGGCCGGCGTGCCCATAAGGGAGAGGATCAAGTCTCCGGTCGCCGTCATCACCATCGTCCCCGTCCTTGCCTGAGATTCCGATTTCCTGTGACAAGGATCACGGCCATGTCCTAACTTTGCTTGTATCAGCGAAAAGCAAAAACATGGAGGGGCAATGGTGATCGTTCGAGACCCGCTCGACCCCAAGATCTCTATGTGGCACTTCCTCGCGTACTACCTGCGCTTTATGCGGGAGAAGGAGGGGCTGTCGCTCGCCCAGTGGGGCAAGATCATCGGGATGGCGCGGTCAAGCGTTTCGAACATCGAAGCCGGACGCGCGAAGCTCCAGGTCGACTACGCGAGGCGGCTCGACGTCAAGTTCGAGACCGGCGGGCTGTTCGAACTGCTGCTCTGGTACGCCCGCATGGCGCACGACCCGAACTGGTTCAAGCAGTACAGCCAGCACGAGCGACAGGCGGTCGAGATCAAAGTCTTCCACGGGCAGGCGGTCCCGCTGCTGCTCCAGACCGACGACTACACGCGGGCCTACGTCCGCATGAACACGGCCAAGGACGTCGAAGGCATGCTGGCTGGCCGGGTCAGCCGCAAGCGGGCTGTGATGGAGCGAGAGGATCCCCCGTACATCTGGGCGCTTCTGGACGAGGCAGTCCTCGCACGTCCGGTCGGTGGCCGAGAGGTCATGAAGGCACAGCTCCAGTATCTCCTGGAGCTGTCACAACGCTGGTACGTCATCCTTCGGATCGTGCCGTTTTCGGCGGGTGAACACCTTGGCGCGGACGGATTCTTCCAGCTCATCGGCTTGCAGGACCGCGACATCGCATACGCAGGAGCGCAGAAGGGCGGTCGCTTGATCGAAATGCCCGACGAGATCAAGGACTTTGCTGTTACTTTCGAACGTATCGGCGCAAAGGCCGAATCTCAGGACGCTTCGCGCGACATGATCAAGCATTACTTGGAGAGGTGCCCATGACCGTCCAGTGGCGCAAGAGCTCTTACAGCGGCACAGCAACCGACGAGGTATGCGTTGAGCTGGGACGACTTGCGCCAGGGGTCGGGATCGGGGTGCGGGATTCGAAGGACCCGGACGGTGGCCACCTCACCCTCTCCGTTGCCCAGTTCGCCGGTCTGGTAGAGCAGATCAAGCAGCACCCGGAGCGGTAACCATGATCGTGCAGTGGCGTAAGAGCACTCACAGCGGCGGAGCAAATGATGAGCACTGCGTTGAGCTGGGACGTCTTTCGCCGGGCATCGGAGTGCGGGACAGCAAGGATCCGGACGGTGGCCACCTCACTCTGTCCGTTGTGGAGTTCGCCAGCCTGATCGAGCGGGTCAAGCGGTACCCGGCCCGCTGACCGTCCTCCCGTCCAGCCGAACCCTCGCCCTCGGTACGGCCCTCTCATCCTTGGACCGGCTCACGTCCCGGGGCTTCGGGCGGATCATTCGTCCTGGGGTGGCGATCACTCATCGAGGTCCGCTGCCCGGGACGCCGCCTCTCGATCGCCCGCAAGCACCAATCCGCGCCCACCCGGCCCCCGAGCCTCCCGCCTCCGGACGTCCACCTCCGAACACGTCCCACCCCCGTCCCGGGCGCTTGGGCTTGGATCGGGCAATGTGCCTGCCGGCGATCAAGCCGAGGTCAGAGGCCGAGGCTGGCGAGTTCGCCGCGGGAGGACACGCCTAGTTTCGGGTAGGCGCGGTACAGGTGGTGGCCGATGGTGCGCGGGCTCAGGAACAGCTGCGCCGCGATGTCGCGGTTGGACAGGCCCTGGGCGGCGAGCCGGACGACCTGGAGCTCCTGCGGGGTGAGCCGGTCGGCGACGGAGTCGTCGCGGGTGCTCGCGCCCGCCTCGCCGGTCGCCCGGAGTTCGGCCCGGGCGCGTTCGGCCCACGGTGCCGCGCCCATTCCCTCGAAGGTCTCCAGCGCCGGCCGCAGCAGTGAGCGCGCCTCGGCCTTGCGCTGCGCCCGGCGCAGCCATTCGCCGTACAGCAGCTCGGTCCGCGCCCGCTCGAACGGGCGGCCGCCCTTGGCGTGCGCCCGCACCGCCTCGACGAAAAGCCGTCCGGCCTCCTCTCCCGTGGTGAGGAGCGCGCGGCAGCGCAGCAGGACGCCCGCCGCCCACGGCTGCTCCGACGCGATGCTCCAGCCCTCGAAGCGTTCGATGGCCCCGTCCGCCCGCTCCGGCCGCCCGGCTCGGACGGCGGCCTCGACATGGTCGCCCGCGAAGTGGATCAGGTTCATCAGCCCGAGCGGGGTGTCCCCGGCGCCGCGGGAGGCCGCCTCCAGCCGGTCGAGGGCGCGGTCGTACCGGCCGCCGCCGAGGTCCAGCAGGGCGAGCGCCATCGAGCCCCACGCCGCGGTGCGGGCGATCCGGGCCGTCCGGGCGCGGGCGACGGCCGGTTCGGCGAGCGACCGGCAGGCGTCCCCGTCCCCCGCGAACGCCGCCGCCCAGGCCAGCACGCAGCGCAGATGGTCGACGCGGTGCAGCTGCCCGGTGCTCTCGGCGAGCCGCATGCCCTCCTCGGCGTGCACGATCGCGTCCCTGCGGCGGCCGAGGAACATCTCCGTCACCGCCAGATGCTCCAGCGCGTTCGGCAGCCAGCCGATCTGCCCGGTGTCGCGCGCATCGGCGACGAGCGGCTCGTAGATCTCCAACGCGGCCTCGTCGTCGCCGGTCAGCATGCCCATCGCCCCGGCGATGACCCGCTCCGCGGTGCCGGGCACCCCGCCGCGCCGGGCCGCGGCGAGCAGGGCGCGCATCCGCGGCATCGCCTCGGCCGGATCGTTCGCCATGAGCCGGGCGAGGCCGCCGAGCGCCACCGCGCCGGGCGTCTCGCCGGCCACCTCGAGCAGCCGGTCGGCGGCCTGCCGGGCGAGCGCCGAATCGCCGCCGAAGTAACTGTTCCGGACGGCTTCCGCCAGCATCCGCGCGGCCTTGGCCGGCTGCCGATCCGCGATCGGGTCGGCGGCCGTGAGCAGGATCGCCGCCGCGGCGAGCGGTGACCCGCGCTCGAACTCCACCCCGGCCCGGACGTGGGCGAGGCGCGCCGTGAGCGCGGCGTCCCGGGTGGCCCGGCCCGCGCGGCGCGCGATCTGCGCCGCCCGCGCGAGGTCGCCCGCCATGAGCGCGGCCTCGGCCGCGCCGACGAGCCGGCCGGCCTGCCGGGCCGGGTCGGGGTGAGTTCGGCCGCGCGTTCCAGCGCGGCGGTCTGCGCGGCGTACCCGGCCCGTGCCGCGGCCTGCTCGGCGGTGTCCGCGAGCCCGGCGGCGATCCGCTCGTCCGGCCCGGTCGCGGCCGCGGCGAGATGCCAGGCCCGGCGGTCCGGGTGCTGCTCGCCGAGCGCCTCGGCGATCGCCCGGTGCGCGGCCAGCCGGCGGGCGAGCGGAGCCTCCTGGACGACCGCCGCCCGCACGAGCGGGTGCTTGAAGGCGGCGAACGTCCTGGAGAACGACAGCAGGCCCGAGCGTTCGACCCGCTCCAGCGCGGACGGCCGGGCACCGAGGGCCTCGGCCGCGCGGAGCACGACACCGAGGTCGCCGGTCTCCTCGACGGCCGCGACGAGCAGCAGCGTGCGGCTCCCCTCGTCCAGCCGGGCGGCCTGTGCGCCGAACGTGCGGCGCACGCGGTCGGTGAGGGGCAACGCGCCGAGGTGGTACGCCAGCGGCAGGACCGCGCCGCCGCGCTGCTCGGCCGTGAGCGAGGCGTGCAGTTCGATGAGCGCGAGCGGGTTGCCCTCGGACTCGGCGAGGACCCGGTCCCGGACGGGCGGCGCGAGGTCCGGGGCGTGCTGAGCGAGCAGCGCCGCCGACGCCCGGCCGTCCAGGCCCCACAGCGGCAGCTCCCGCATGCCGTCCAGCCGGGCGCGGGCGCCGCCGCGGACGGCGAACAGCAGCGCCACGCCTTCGCGCTGCACCCGCCGTGCGGCGAAGGCGAGCGCTTCGGTGGAGGCCCGGTCGAGCCAATGGGCGTCGTCCACGACGCACAGCAGCGGGGCGAGGTCGGCGAGCAGTGAGAGCACCGCGAGGCCGACGAGCAGCGGACCGTCCTGCCCGGCGGGGCCGAGCCCGAACGCGCTGCGCAGCGCGGCGGCCTGCCGCTCGGGGAGGGCGTCGACGCGGTCGAGGACGGGCCCGAGCAGCAGGTGCAGCCCGGCGAAGGGCAGCTCGGCCTCGGACTCGATCCCGGCGGTGCGCAGGACGCGCAGCCCGTCCGCCCGCGCCACGGCGTGCTCCAGCAGCGCGGACTTGCCGATGCCCGGCTGACCGCGCAGGACGAGGGCGCCGCTGCGTCCCGCGCGGGCCTCGTCGAGCAGCTCGCCGAGGACGGCCTGCTCCGCCTCGCGACCGACAATCATGGAAGGAAGGTACTGATGTCGCGCTGGTCCCCGCGATCCCGGCACCGGTAATCCGACCGATTCCTCGGCATCGTTCCGCTCCGTAGCGTTCTGACCAGCGAGAAGAGCGACACAAGGAGAGCAGGATGACCGGAGGATTTCCCGGCTACTCGACCGCCGAGCGGGACCGGCGCTGGGCGCTGGCGCGCGAGCTGATGGACGCCGAAGGCGTCGAGGCGCTCGTCGTGTACGGCGAGCACGAGTCGAGCGGCCCCGCGCCGTTCGCGCCGGACGTGTTCTTCACCAACGAGCGGCCCGGCGCGATCGTGGTGTTCCCGCGAGACGCCGACCCGGTCTCGCTGGTGTGGTCGCCGATGCACGTCGCCGACCACATCGAGGCGCGCCGCCGCGGCGAGGCGTGCTGGACCGAGCCGCGCAACATGCGGGTCGCCAAGCACGCGCCCGGCGTGGTCGAGGTGCTCAGGGAGCACGGCCTGGACCGCGCGGCGATCGGCGTGATCGGCCTGGAGCCGTACCCGCCGTTCCACTTCAACCCGATCATGCCGCACGGGCTGTGGGCAGCGGTCCTGGAGCAGCTCCCGGACGCGACGTTCAAACCCGTCTGGCTGAGCTTCCTGCTCCGGACGCTCGTCCAGTCCGAGGAGGAGCTCGCCGCGCTCCGCCGCGCGGCGGACGCCGGCGAGGCGATGGCGCGGGCGATGCTGGAGGCGACGCGGCCCGGCGTGACCGAGGCGGACGTGTACGCGGCCGGCATGGCCGCCGGGCACCGGCTCGGCGTCGCCGCCCCGGGCATGCTGATCCAGTCCGGGCCCGGTTTCGCCTGCTGGGGTCCGCCGGTGTGGTCCTACCGGCCGCAGGCACCGCGGACCATCGAGGACGGCGACGTGATCCTGGCCGAGGTGTTCAGCTCCTACGGGATGCGCGAGTCCCAGCACCAGGTCGCCATCGCGGTCGGCGATGTCCACCCGGACGTCGAGCAGGCCGCCAAGGTGGCGCGCGCCTCCTACGACGCGGGCGTCGCGGCGATGCGGCCCGGTGCCACCTTCGGCGAGGTCGTCGCCGCGATGAAGCGGCCCATGGAGGACGCGGGAGGCTGGAACGTTCACCCGCTCGTGCACGGCATCGACCCCTACGGGACGGTCTGCGGCTTCGGCGGCGGCCTGCGCGAGCTGCCGGAGGCCGCGGAGTACGGCCTGATCACCGAGGTGCCGACCATCGGCAGCGACCTCCCCCTGGCCCCGGGGATGGCGTTCGCCTTCGAGCCGAACTGCGTGCTGAACGGCCGCATGGCCAACCTCGGCGGCACCGTCGTCGTCGGTGAGGACGGCGCCGTCGAACTGAACACCCTCACCACCGACCTACTCCGCGCCTAAGACGTCGTCTCATTTGGTGAGTCCGCGGCGGTGATGCCGCCCTGCCACCCAGCGGTGCCGGCCCAGCCGGTCGGAGGACTCGATGCCGCGGCGGGCGATACGCGGGGTGATACCCCGCCCGCCCAGGCCGGCGCCGCAGGTCGGCGTAGTCGTAACCCTTGCCTTGCTCCCGCGCGGGACCCCAGGTCATGCGGGTCATGCGGGCCACTGCTGTATCCAGATTCGCTGAACACACTTGGTAAGCAAATGATTGCCCCTAGTGTTGCCGGCGTGCCGTCAATCGATCATGAGCTGCCGTTGGAGCTGGTCCGCAACCGGCCGCAGCTCGTCCCCGCGATCCTGCGGGCCGTCTTCGACCTGGAGATGCCCGGGGGTGGAGACGCCACGCTGGTCTCCGAGTCCTTCGCCGGCCTGAACCCGGCCGAGTTGCGCTGCGACGCCACCGTCCTTCTGGGCGACCCCGAGAAGCCCGAGTGCGGCGTCATCGTGGAATCGCAGCTGCGCTACGACGAGGGGAAGCTCTTCAGCTGGCCCAGCTACCTGTCCCTGCTGCGGCAGCGGCACAGATGCCCGGTGACCCTGCTGGTCCTCTGCCCCGACCGGGCCGCCGCCCGCGCCTGCGCCAGGCCGATCGACATGGGGCACCCCGAATGGGTGCTCAAGCCCCTGACGGTCCACCCCGGGATGCTGCCTCCCATCACCGACCCCGACCAGGCCCGCCGGCTTCCCGAACTGGCGGTCCTCAGCGCCCCCGTTCACGCCGACGGCCCGGACGGCGAAGCCGTCCTGACCAGCGTGGCCGCCGCGATTGACACCCTGACCGGTGACACCAGGAGCAGTGACGCCGGCCGTCTGTACCATGATTATCTGACGACCCGGTTCTCCGAAGCCGCCCGCAAGATCCTGGAGGAGATCGTGAAGACCGCAGGCTACGAGTGGCAGTCGGACTTCGCCAAGACCCACCGTGCCGAGGGCCGGGCGGAGGGCCGCGCGGAGGGCGAGGCCGAGGGCGAGGCGAAGGCGGTCCTGCTCGTGCTGGACGCCCGCGGGATCACCGTCCCCAACGACGTCCGCGAGCACGTCACGAACTGCACCGACACCGACCAGCTCGAACGCTGGGTCCAGCGCGCCGCAGTCATCGACAGGGCCGAAGATCTTCTCGACTGACGGTCCGGAGCCCATCGAGAACATCGCCGACGGCCCAGGCCCCCGTCCGGGGGCCTGGGCCGTCGGCGTTCGCGACAGACCCGAGTGATTCCCGGAGACGGGGGAGCGGCGGGGCCCGGTCGCCGCATGACCACCGGCGATCCGGCGGCGCGGGCGGGCTGGGCCGGTCGGCCGCCGTGGAAGCCGCCCTCCGGCCGGGGGATCAGGGCTCGCGTGTGCCGCCGGTGAACCGCTGGAGGGCGTCCTCGTAGGCGGCGCGCTCGTGGGCCAGTTGCGACCAGTCGCCGGGTTCCTCGGCGGCGGTGAAGCAGTCCGCGTCACGGAGGCCCCACACTTCGGCCTCCACCCAGGTCAGGTGGCGGTACTTGCGCGGGGCCATGCACTGGGAGCCGAAGTCCCAGCCGACCGCCGAGACCGCCCTGCCGGAGAACTGCTCCCGCGCCCGCTGGACGTAGCGGGCGCGGGCGATGGTCTCCGGGTGCAGGAACGACAGGTCGAAGCCGTTGTCGCCGAGGCCGAACGCGGCCAGCCCGTAGAGGAACGTCGCCTCGATGCCCCGTTCCGAGCAGAACTCCGCGATCCTGGTGGCGCCGAGGAGCGTCCCGGCGTAGGAGACCACGTGGACACGCTGGAGCGGATAGGTCTCCAGGTAGCGGCGGAGTGCCGCGACGATGGTCGCGCCGGACGCCACGGTGTCCCCGATGAGCAGGGTTCCGGCGGGCGCGTCGAAGCAGGTGTAGGGCACCTCGATCCGCGCGGTGCCGTGCGCGACGGCCGCCCGGGACGTGGCGATCATGTTGGTGGGCAGGTTGCGGCCGGTCTCCTCGGCCATCGCCTCGCCGAGCTGGTAGATCAGGCCCTTGCTGAGGATCATCAGTTCGGCGGTGTCGCCGGGAGGAAGCTCGTCCGCCAGGTGCGCGACGAAATGCCGGCTGCAGGCAAGGCAGGCCCGGCGGAAATCGGCTCCCGTGAGGTTGCGGTCGAAGAGCAGCCCTTCGAGCGCGGTGTTGTGGACGAGGTAAACGCGGGGGCCGTCCTGGCCGTCGCCGATGAGTTCCGCGACGCTGTGCGCCGAGTCGGTTATCACCTCTCATCTGCTTTCCGCATATGGCCGCCCGCGCAGGCGTTCGAGCGCGGCGAGCATGGGCGGGTCGCCGGGCAGGACGTTGTCGCGGTACTCCGTGATCGCCTCGTCGAGCCAGCCGGGCATGTGGGGCGCTTCGCGCGCCTTCCGCGACGCCAGTTCCGGGAGCAGTTCCCCGGCGGTCAGGAAGTCGTCGACGACCGCGGAGGCCAGCGCCGCGACGTGGGGGTGGACGTAGTCGCGGACGACCACGCCGCGGTATTCGAGTTCGTCGGCCCGGTACTTGGAGTTGCGCGGGGCCACCACGATGATCGGCGTGCCGAGCAGGGTGGCGGCGGTCATCTCCACCCCGATGCCGATTCCGCGGCGTTCCCGGGCGTCCACGATGACCGCCGTCGCGACCATCACCTGGTACATGTCGCGGCCGAACTGCCCGAGCGTGTTGGACGGGTCGGTGATGGGGTCGTCCGGGTTGAGGAAAACGACCTCGCGCGGCGCGGCGCCCTTGGCGACCTCCAGCCTCTCGATGTCCGACCAGCAGAGTTTCTTCTCGTCCCCCGCGCCCTTCATGATGGAACCGGAGCAGTACACGGAAATGGTCATGGGTCGTCGCTCCATGTCTTTCTGTCGGTGAAGGTGAAATCGGCCATGGTGCCGGCCACGGCCTGCACGTTCGACTTCGCTTCGGCGTAGGTGCCGGCGTGCCGGAAGCGGTGGGATCTGCGGGCCTCCAGGACGGCGATCCGCAGCGCGTCCGCTGCGGAGTCGTCGTACACCCGGTCGATGACCAGGCCGAATTCCGGCAGGGACCGCAGCCGCAGCAGTTCGTCCCAGCGGGCGGCGCGGTGGACGAAGTCCCGGATGCCGAGCCAGTGCAGTACCGAGTCGAGGCGCCGCGCCGGCAGCAGCCTGCCGTCCATGCCGGGCGTCCTGCGGGACAGTCCGCAGGTCAGATCACCCGCGGGAAGGTCGGACAGGACGGCGGCGTCCAGGTCGAGGAGGTAACTGCGCAGATATGCGCGGGAGAGGAAGAAGGCGAGCGATGTGCTTTCGGGCGGGGTGAGCGGAACCGGTAACGCGCGTTCCACGAACCGCGCGATGAACGCCTGGCCGTCCAGCCGTTCGGGGGTTCTCCCGAGCAGCCGTTCGGCGCGTCCCCGGGGCCGGTGCCATCGGCGTGCGGTGCCACGGACGATCCCGTGCAGTTCACCGCCGGGCTGGAGCGCGTCCCGCCACAGGTCGCCGATTCCGGCGGCCGTTCCTCCGCCGTGCCGGGGGGCCCATGTGAAGTCGGGATCGGAGCAGATCCCCCGCACGCCGGTGCGCCGATAGGGGTTGAGCCGGTCCCGCCGGTACTCGTGGACCTTCATCTCCCGGTAGTCGGCCAGGTCGGGGACGGGGGAGACGTAGCGGAGGGCGCCCGCCCGCACCAGTGGCGCCAGGCATCCGAGGAAGGTCCGGTACCAGGGGATCTCGAAGATGTAGGACGCGGGGATGAGAAGGTGCCGTTCGGTCAGCAGCAGCGCGAGCCGTGTCGCCTCCAACGCCCGGGTCAGGGTGAGGGCGGCGTGTCTTTCTCTGGCGTCGATGCCGTAGCAGGCGAGGATTTCAGGGTTCGTGTACTGGACGAACACCGGCCGGTCGGGGCGGTAGCCGCCGCCCGCCGGGAAAGGCGTCCGCGTCGCCGTCCTGCTCAGTACCGCCGTGACGTAGATGTCGCGGGCCGCGACGAACGCGTCTCGTCTCGCCCACACCTGCTGGGTGGGGGCGGGACGTTCCGGTTCATCGCCCATCGCCGTCCAGAGGCGTCGATATGTGCTGGTCTCTGCCCGCTATGTAGGCGTTGCGGCCGGCGGTGATGTTCTGTACTACGGGAGCCGTTTCCACTTCGGCGAGGGAACGCCGCACCTGGACGACGAAGTCCCGGAGCTCGGCCGACGCCTCGGCGTGCTCGACGAGGAAGGCCATCAGGATGGCCGTCCACCTCTCCTGCTCGGCCGCGACGGCCGTCCGTTCCGGCGGGGACAGGCGGCCCAACCGGCTTGCCGACTCCTCCAGCCGCCGGGAGAGACCCTCTTCGGCGGGGTGCGCGCCACGGCCGACGATTCGCGTGAACCGCGCCCTCACCGTGCCCCAGAAATCGGTGGCCATGGCCTCCACCAGGGCCGCGCCCGCCGCACCGGCGAGCCCTGCCAGCGCGGGATCCATGCGCCCACCTCTCCTGTCGACCGCCGCTCATGAGTCTTGGATTTCGGGAACATTATGGGGCGGTCATCGGCGCTCTTCCAGGGGCTTGCGCATTCCGGAAGAGGTCAACAGGGATGGACGCCGGAAATCGGCCGTAAATGGGCTGGTCTGCGGTGGTGTTTTGGTGAGCCCGGAACCGAATATCGCTTTTCGCGAGAAAGATCACATCCACTGCAATTCTCGTGAAACGGTGTGTCCGGTGCATTTCCCCCGGCACCACGCCCGCCGCCGCGCCTGGGCGACCAGGGCGCCGATACCCTCGACCGGATCGGATGGGGCTGAACCAAGATCGGCGGTGGTGCGTCGGTAAGTGGCAGTGACCCAGTCCGTGAAGGGGGAGAGATGCAGAATCTGGACGGGTGGAAGGCGATCGACGGGGTGCTCGGGGCGCGGTACGGGGACGCGGACCGGCTGGTGTGGGACGCGCCGATGCCGTACCGGCCCATGGGGCCGATGCCGATGGGGCAGTTCGTCACCAACACGATCGCGGTCTATCCGCGGGACGAGCCGGTGCCGCACTGGCATCTCGTCGGGTACGCGCTGACCGCGCCGTTCGAGGAGCGCGGCTACGAGTTCACCCTGCGGGTGCCGCGCGGGCCGCAGGAGCAGGCGCCGCCGAACTGGGCGATGGGCCACCTGGAGAACCTCGCGTCGTACGTGGCGAAGAGCGGAAACGACTTCAAGGCGGGGCATTACATCGAGTTCCCCGATCCGATCGACCCGGACCGCCCGGGGTCGGCCATCCGGGCCGGGGCCCTGGTGCTCGACCCGGAGCTGGGGCGGGCGCGGACCCCGCTGGGGGAAGTGGCGTTCCTGCAGTTCGTCGGCATCACCACCGATGAGCTTCACGCGGCGCAGTCGTGGAACGTCCAGGGGCTCATCGGTGCCATCGAGCCGCACCTGCCGGTCCTGGTGACGAACCTGGACCGGATGTCGCTGGCCGATGTGCCGGGCGTCGCCAGGACCGTCCAGGAGGGGTCGCGGCGGGACGGGTCCGGGACCGGTTTCCTGTTCTTCCAGCAGCTGGACGCCGACACCTCCGACGGTGTCACGCTGGAGATCGGCGCCCGGCACATCCCGCAGTTCACCCGGGTGCTGCCGGCCCGCGTGCCGCACGGGAATCCGCTGATCCTGCGGGGCCCCGGCACGCCCGTCGTGCTGCTTCCCGGGCAGCGGTTCGGCCATGACCGGACGCAGGAGGCCCTGGAGATCACGCTGCCGGACGAGGTGAGCCGGGCCGTCGCCGAGACCGTCCGCCCGCAGCCCGGCACGTACCGGGTCGGCCCCCTGACCGTGAACGTCGTGCCCTAACCGGGGTCGGCCGCCGTTCGGGCGGCGCGCCGGCAAATACGCGACCACGGGTTTCTGCTGGCTGGATGGCGGCCGGTCTCCGGCATGCCGAAGGCGCCCGCCTCGGGAAGAGCGGGCGCCTTCGGCGGGAATCTCAGTGGCGGGTGCGGGCGGGCGAGTCGGCGAGCGTGACGCCGGGAACGAGCGCGGTGCGGCCGTTCTGGAAGTTGTACTCGACCTCGGCGGCTTCGGCGGGGCTGGGGTCCGGGTTGCGGCAGGACGTGCCGGCGCTGGCACCCGACATCAGGTCCGAGCACAGCCCGGTGCGCCGGTCCGGCAGGCCGAGGATGTGCCCCAGCTCGTGGGCCGCGATCCGGACCGGGTAGTGGCCCTGCTGGACGGCCTGCCGGCCCATCCAGACGTAGCCGCTCCCGAGGCCGGTGGGCATGGCGCGCGGCCAGCCGTTGTCGGCGTAGATGACGACGTCGGCGGGCGTTCCGGGGACGAACTGGACATTGCGCACGTGCTGGTTCCAGATCTGCGCGCCCTCGTCGACCGCCGCCCGGAACTCGGCGGCGCCGCTCGCGTCGTAGGTGACCGTGCGGACGACGAAGGACGGCTGTGGGTCGGACGAGGCCGAGGCCGCGAGCCCCGTGCCGGTCAGGAAGGCCAGGCCGAGCAGCAGCGTGGCGCAGACCCGCAGAAATCTTCGGGCAACCATGGGAGCTTTCATTGGGCCGACTATCGGTACCGATGACGAAACCGTCAATGCCGGTCCGGTCCTGCGCCGCCGTAATCGAAATTCCTTCTGGCCGAAAAAGAGCGTCCACCTGCCGCCCTTCTGTTCGCCCGCCGCCGAAACTGAACGGACGGCGGTTTTCCACCGCCGGGTGGTCCTAGGTCGAAGGGACGTCCCGGTCTGGTTCGGCCGCCCGACGCGCAAGCACCGCGCGGGAAGACACCATGGGCGGCATGACCACCACCGACCTCGCCGGTGCGGAGGCAGAGCACCGGGCCGGGAGGACGCCCGGCTGGGCCGTGCTGCTCGTCGCGTCCATTGGCCAGTTCCTCGTCGTCCTGGACATCTCCGTCGTCAACGTCGCCCTGCCCCACATGCGCGCCGGCCTCGGCCTCGGCGCCACCGGCCTGCAATGGGTCGTCAACGCCTATTCGTTGACGTTCGCCGGATTCCTCCTGCTCGGCGGGCGCGCCGCCGACCTCTACGGGCGCAAGCGCGTCTTCATGGCGGGCCTCGGCCTGGTCACCCTCGCCAGCCTCGCGGGCGGGTTCGCGCAGGACGGCGCCATGCTGATCGGGGCCCGCGCCGCGCAGGGGCTCGGCGCCGCGATCCTCGCGCCCGTCACGCTGTCGCTGGTCACCGCGACGTTCCCGGCCGGGCCCGCCCGCACCAGGGCGATCGCGATGTGGACGGCCGTCGGCACCGCCGGCGGCGCCACCGGCGGCCTCGCCGGCGGGCTGCTGACCGACTACCTGGGCTGGCGCTGGGTCCTGCTGATCAACGTCCCGGTCGGCGCGGTCGTCGCGGTGATCGCCGCCCGCCGGCTCCGCGACGACCGCGCCACCGCGCGCCGCGTCCGCCTCGACGTGCCCGGCGCCGTCCTCGTCACCGCGGGCGTGGGGCTGCTCGCCTTCGGCATCGGCCAGACCGAGGACCACGGCTGGGCGTCCCTGATCCCGCTCGCCGCCGGGCTCGTCCTGCTCGTCCTGTTCGTCGGGGTCGAGGCGCGGACCCCGCACCCGCTCGTCCGGCTCGGGCTGCTGCGGCTGCGCAGCGTGGCGGTCGGCAACCTCGCCACGCTCGTCGTGATGACGGGCGGGTTCGCGCTCTGGTACTTCCTGTCGCTCTACATGCAGAACGTCCTGCACTACAGCGCGGTTCGCACCGGCCTTTCGTTCCTCCCGCACACCATCGGGATCATCATCGGCTCCCGGCTCGCGCCCACCCTCATGGCCCGCGTCGACGCGCGTCTCCTCGCCGGCGCCGGCGGTCTCATGGCCGCCGCCGGGTTCGCCTGGCAGGGCGTCGTGCTGGACGCCGGCGGGACGTTCCTCGGCTCCATCCTCGGACCCGGCGCGACCATGGCCCTCGGCTTCGGCCTGCTGATGACGCCGCTGGTGGAGACGGCGACAAGCGGCGTGGACGCCTCCGAGGCGGGCACCGTGGCGGGCGTCGTCAACACCTCCCGCACGATCGGTGGCGCGATCGGCCTCAGCGTCCTCGGCGCGGCCGCGGCCGCCGCCGGCCCGGACCTCGTGGACGGCTACGCGACGGCGTTCCGCACCGCCGCCGCCGTCACGGCCGCGGGAACGGCCATCGTCGCGTTCCTCCCCCGCCCGCGCCGGGACGCGCGGGCCGAGGCGGCCGGATGACGCACCGCCCCCGCGTCGGCGGCCGGCGCGGCCGGGCGCACGCCTCCGCACGCAACCCGCACTAGAACGGGGTGCGCGGGCCCGCGCCGGGAGAAGGTCGCGGGGAGGGCACGTCATCGGGAGGCCGGGTTGGGTGAGGGTGCGCAGATCACCTGTGTCGCGCTGGGGATCGGAGGGTGGGAACGGCTGAACACCCCCGAGCGGATACGGGCGAGGGCGGAGGCCGCCCGGAGGATGGGGCGGATCGGGCACGGGCGGCCGGAGGCGATGCTCGCCGCCGGCCCGACGCTGGTGTTCGTGCACCGCGTGGAACCCGCCGCGGCGGCGGTGACGCTGGTGGACGCGCTGCGCCGGCACGGCGCGGGCCGGCCGGGCACGCGGGTCAGCGTCACCGGCGGCTCGGCGGGCCCGCGGTCGGGCGCCGAGGCGGTCGCGGAGGCGGTCCGGCTGCTGGCGCGGGCGGGCGAGAGCGAGGTGCCCGTCACGATCCTGCTGAGCGATCTGCTGCACTGGCACGTCGCCCGGACCGCCTCGTCCCTGCCACCGTTCCAGCGGGTCCGCGGGACGGCCTTCGGCCCCGACCACTGGACCTGGCCGGCGGACGGGACGACGGCGGAGACACCGGGCGGGAGGCGGGTTCCGGCGCTGTGGCGGCGGGCACGCGGGTTGATGCACCGCGGCGATCACGCCTCGGCGATGGACGTCCTGGTGGACCTCCTCGCCGTCCGGCCCGGCCCGGAGCCGCTGCTCGCCCTCGGGCGGTGCCATCTGGAACTCGGCGGGCGGCGGGCGGCGCTTGAGACGTGCCGGTACCTGCTGCGGCGCTATCCGCTGACGCCGGACGCGTATCCGCTGATGGACCTCGAAGAGCAGGACGACGTGGCGAGGGGGTTTCTCACCGCCGGGCTCCGCATCGTCCGGGCGCGCCCGGCCCTGGCGGCCGAGCCGGAGCGGCTGGAGCACGACCTGCTGCTCGCGCTGGCGGCCCGCGCCTACCGGCGGGGCGAGCGCCGCGAGGGGGACCGGCTGGTGAACGAGGCGGCGCAGGCGTACCCGGCGGGCGGCGCGCCGCTGCGGGTGCTCGCCGTCGAGGCGCTGCGCCGCGGCGACCGGGAGGGGGCGCGCGGGCTGCTGGCCGCCGCGCTCGCCCGGACGCCCGGGACGTCCCGGACATGTGTCCCGTGACCCTGTTGCACGCCGCGGACGCTGCCATACTTGGTCCCCGTCCGGCGGTGTCCGGTCCCCTCGGGCCGGTGCGGCGACGCGCGCGTGTGCTGAGGAGACGTCCATGACGAGCTCCGGCTGGCATCACCTCTCCTTCCTGGGGAGGCTGTCACCATCGGCTCGCGACGCGGTGCTGCGGCTCGGGCTGCCGAAGACCGTGCAGCGCGACGAGCCGCTCATGCGGCAGGGCGAGCCGGGCACGGCGGTGTACGTGCTGGTCGACGGCAGGGTCGCCGTGACGAGGGTGGTGGAGAACGGAGCCCTGTCCCTGCTCGGCATCCGGCACCGAGGCGATCTCGTGGGCGAGATGGCGGTGATCGACGACGGTGTGCGCACCGCCACCGTGACCGCGCTCGACCGCTCGGTCGTCTCGGTGATCCCGGCGTCGTCGTTCCTGACGTGCCTCAAGGAGCACCCCGAGGCGATGCTCGCGCTCAGCGCGATGACCGGCGACCGGCTCACGCTGGCCAACATCTACCGTGCCGACGCGGCCGCGTACGCGGTCGAGGTCAGGCTGGCGCGGGCCCTGCTGTACCAGGCCCGGCGCTCGCTCGACCGGGAACACGGCCGGCTCGTCGTCAAGCTCCGGCAGAAGCAGTTGGCGATGCTCATCGGCGCCCAGGAGGGCACCGTGCAGAAGGCCCTGCGGGGGTCGGCGCTGCGCGACCTCGTCCTGTGCGGCCGCGGCCGGGTGCTCCTGCTGGACGTGCCGGGCCTGGCGCGGCTGGCCGAGATGGAACCGCCTTCCGAGCTGTGCCCCTGACCGCCGCCGCTCCCCGCGGGCCGCGGTGGAGCGCCCGCGAATACGGCGGCTTGTGAGCCGAATTCCCGTTGTCCGTACTGATGCGGGTTGTGATGCCCCCTGTGCCGGGAGACTCCAGGCCACGACGGGAAGGGGTGGCGATGGGGTCGGCATCACGGGGGCCGGGATCACGGCGGTCGCTGTGCGCGGCACTGGACATCAAGGGGTGGAGCGGGCGTCTGGTCCCCGAGCAGATCCGCGCGCAGCAGGCCCTGGTCAGCGTGGCGATGACGGCGTGCCGGGAGGCGGGGCTGCCCGAGCGGATCGTGCAGAGCAGCGGCGACGGCGTGCTGATCCTGCCGCCGAGCGACATCGACGAGACCGCGGTCATCCCGGCGCTGGTCGCGGAGCTGGAGGTCGCGCTCTGGCAGGAGAACCGGTTGCTCGCGCGGGCCGCGCGGATCCGGCTGCGGCTGGCGTTGACGAGCGGGCTCGTCATTCCCGGCCCGGCGGGCTTCAACGGGGCCGCGGTGATCGACTGCTTCCGGCTGCTGGACGGCCCGCCGGTCAAGGCCGCGCTGGAGGACTTCCCCCAGGCGCAGCTCGCGGTGATCGTGTCGGATCACCTGTTCCAGGACGTCATCCGCAACGGGTTCCGGTCGCTGCGGGCGGAGGACTTCTGGCGGGTGCGCAGCTCGCTGCCCGCCAAGGGGTTCTCCATGGACGCCTGGCTTTATGTCTCCGACCGCACCGGCGGCCCCGCGTCCGGTCCCGCCCCCGGTGACGCGGCCGGTGCCGCGCCGGAGCACGGGCCGGAGCACGGGCCGGGCACGAGGCCGCAGGGCGAGCCGGACGGCAAGGTCGCGGAGGCGTGGGCGCTGCTCCGGCAGGGGCGGCCGGAGGACGCGATGCGCCTGCTGGACGAGGTCGCGCCGGACGACCCCCGGGGCTGGACGGCGCTGCTGGACGCGCGGGCCGAGACGCTGATGCGGCTGGGCCAGTTCGCGCGGGCGCGGCTGGACCTGGAGGAGCTGCTCGGCATGACGGAGGATCCGGTGTCGCCGCCCGGCCCGGCGGCGCTGCTGCGGCTCGGCCGGTGCCACACCGCGCTTGGAGCGCTGCAGGAGGCGCGGCAGACGTGGATGTTCCTGCTGGAGCACCGGCCGGCGTCGGTGGAGGCCCACCTGGAGCTGGGACGGCTGGAGCGGCGGGCCCAGCGGTACGGCACGGCGCAGAACTACCTGGTGGAGGGGCTGCGGCTGGTCCGGGCGGAGCCTCCGGCGGACCGGCCCGCGGCGGACCGGCTGCTGGACGAGTTCCTCCGGGAACTCGCGGCGCTCCCCGTCGCGGACGACCCGCCCGAAGGCGACCCGTCCGGAGGCGAGCCGTCCGGAGGCTGCCCGCCGGGGGCCGGGCCGCCTGGGGACGAGGTGTCCGGGGACGGTGCGGGCGGGGCCGCGGCCGAGGACGCCGGCGATGACGCCCGGCACCCGAGCAGCCAAATCTAAAAGACAATTCTAAAAACCGGCTCTACTTAAAACAGGTCAATCACCTCCCTAAGTAGGTCAATTCGGACATCTGGCAATTGTCACTCTAAAAGCGAATGTCGATCGGCAATTGGTAACAGTCGGATAACTGACGTCGATTCCGATGTTGTACTTCGGCGATCATCGGGAAAGGTGGGGCTACGGGGTGGTCAACTCGCCATTGCACAGGGGTTCTGGAGAATGATGCAAAGAACGGGCCGCGCTTTCGCGTGCCCAGCGCGGCGGATCGCCGTGGTAATAACGATCTTGGCCGCCCAGATGTGGCCGCTCGTGACCTCCGATACGGGCGCGCACGCGTCCGCCGCGGCCAATGCCGCGAACACGGCCGGCAGGGCCGTTCCGGCCGCCGCGGGGCTCCGCGCCCCGGACCCCGAGCCGACGCTGATGGACGTGTCCATCCTGGTGGACGAGTCGGCAAGCCTCAGCGAGGCCGACGTCCGCGAGGAGATCAAGGCCGCCGGCACGATCGCGCTGGGCGGCCTGAACTCCCGCAGCCGCGTGTCGATCTACGGATTCGGCAGCCAGAACAAGCCCGGGCAGAACGCGATCACCGAGGCGTGCCCGCCCGTCGTCCTGGACAGTTCTGTGAAAAAGGACGCACTGGCGTCCTGTGTCCGGAAACTGCATCGCCGCGCCGAGAACGAGGGTGCCGACACCGACCACGCGGCGGCGCTGGCCAAGGCGCTCGGAGCGCTGGGCGGCGGGGGACCGGAAGGCGCGCTCAAGGTCGTCTTCCTGCTCACCGACGGGCGCCTCGACGTCCACCAGAGCCCCAATTACGGACGTGTCGAATCCGACCGGAACCGGGAGGCGCAAAAGCAGGTGGACACGCAACTCGCGCTCGCCTCCTCCTCCCATGTCCAGGTATGGCCACTCGGTTTCGGGGACGATATCGACCGGACGGCACTGGACGGTTTCGCGACCGGCGGCTACCAGGGCGGGTGCGACGGCCGGTCCGCCTCCAAGCCGAAGGCCCGGGTCGTCCACGACTCCGGGGACGTGCTGCGCTCGCTCGCCGAGGCGTTCGCCGCGGCCGGCTGCCTCGGCGTCAGCCGCAGCGACGAGACGACCCTCGGGGCCGGCCAGACCCGCGAGCTGAAGATCGACATCCCCGTCATCGCGACCGACGGCAGCATCACCGTGGCCAAGGGCGACCCCCGGGTCCGCGTCGACTTCCGCGACCCGGACGGCAACACCGTGCCCGGCAACGGGCGCAGCGGCGACTCGGAGTTCCGGCGGGCCGGCGAGAACGGGACCGTCGAGACCCTCAACATCGTCAACCCGCGCAACGGAACCTGGAAGGTCCGGCTCACCGCGCCGGACCGGCTGGAGAGGCAGCTGGTCAGCGCCACGGCGATCTGGCAGGGCGCGGTGAGCTCCTCGCTGGTGGTGGGACCACAGAGCGCGCAGACCGGTCAGCGGCTCACCGTGTGGCTCTCGCTGGTCACCCGGCGTGGCGCGATCACCGACGCGAAGGCGCTCGCGGGCCTGAACTTCACCGTCCAGGCCGCCGGGCCGTCGCTGCCCGCGCCACAGAACATCGTCATCCGCGACGACGGCAAGGCCCCCGACGACCGGGCGGGCGACGGCCGGTACGCCGGGACGTTCACCGCCCCGCCGCGCCCCGGCGACCTCACCTTCACCGGGGTCGTCAGCGGCTACGGCGTCCGCGCCGAAAAACTCCCGGTGACCGTCGCGGTCAGCGCGGAGCCCCCCGCCCTGCGGGGCCGCGTCGAGTTCTCCTCGGGCGCGGTCGTGTATCCGGGCCAGGAGGTCCGCGGCAAGGTCACGATGGAGAACAGCGGTGCCCCGGTGCGCGGCCGGCTGGTGCTGGAGGGGTCCGGGCGCGCCCGCGCGTCCCTCGGCGGCGGCACCGAGCTGAACATCGGGCAGGGCACCACGACGTCCCCGTTCACGGTGCGGTTCCCGGCGGACGCCGGGCTCGGCGGCACCTCGCTGATCGTCAAGGTCGCCGACACCGCCGACCTGTCGAAGACGTACGCGAACGGGCAGCTCACCGTCACGGTGAAGCCGAAGCCCGGCTGGCTCGAGCGGCACTGGTGGGAGCTCCTCGGCGCGGCCCTTCTGCTGCTCGCCCTCGGGCTGCTGCTCCTGCTGCGCCGCGGCGCCCGCCGTGCCCGCGCGGACGTGCGGGGGCTCCGCGCGTCCCTGCGGCGGGACGGCGAGGAACTCGCCGTCCTGAAGGCCCCGGCGAAGCCGTCGAACGAGTTCCGGCTCGTCGTGCACGACTCCGCGGACGGCTACCCGGGCCTGGACTATCCGCGGACCGGGCACCGGCCGGTGCGGGTCAGGCGCGGCGCGCCCGGAAAGGTCGTCGTCCAGCCCCCGGAGGGGCCGCGCTACGAGGTCGCGATCGGCGGGGAGGGCGAGCCGTTCGGGGAGACCGGCCTGCTGCTCGCGTTCACCGACGTGCGCCCGCGCCGGTCCGCCTGGTCGCGCCGTGCCGCGCGCCCTTCCGCCGCCCCTGGCCGGAACGGGACGCGGCCCGGCGAGGAGCGGCCGGAGCCCTCCGCCACCCCCGCACCGCCGAACCACGACGACCCCTGGCTCTAGCGGCCGGTCAGAAAGAAGACCCCCATGAAGCTCTACCAGCCAGTCCTGTTCGTGGGGCTCGGCGGCACCGGCTGCCTGATCGGGGCGGAGCTGGAGCGCCGGCTCCGCGAGGAGTTCTGCGGCCCCGACGGCACCGCGATCCAGCGGGTCCGCGAGGACGCCCTGCCCTACCAGCTGCCCGACTGCGTCCAGTTCGTCTACGCCGACGTCAACCAGGCCGACCTCGACCGGCTGCAGACCGGCGTGGTGCCGGGCCCGCAGCACGTGCCCGCCGTCCAGCGCACCGCGCACTACGTCAGGGGCCTGGTGCCCCGGGTGGACACCTATCCGGAGGTGGCGCGCAACCTGCGGCTGACCGCCGAGCGGGAGGTCGCGGCCTGGCTGCCGCCTGACCCGGGTGAGCCGCGGGTGACGCCGCTGCAGCGCGGCGCGGGCCAGCTGCCGACCATCGGCCGCGCCGCGCTGTTCGAGACGTTCCGCGGCGGTGCCGAGGCCGCCACCGCGGAGCTGAACACCGCGATCGGCCGGCTCTCGGGTCCGCAGGCCGCCACCGACCTCTACAAGATCGGCGGCCGGTCGAGCAACAAGAACGCGGTGGACGTGTTCGTCGCGTTCTCCGTGGCGGGCGGCACCGGCGCCGGCATCTTCTACGACTACCTGCACCTGATCGGGGAGCTGTTCGAGCGGACGGACCTGCGGCCCAAGATCTATCCGCTGGTGCTGATGCCGTCGGCGTTCGTCGACGGGCTCGGCGGCGGCCGCCCCGCCCAGCTGAACGCGGGCCGGGCGCTGCTGGACCTGTTCCGGCTCGTTGACCAGCAGAACGGCGGCGGCGCGCGGCGGGAGCTGCGCGGGCACACCGCCCGCACCGCCGTCGACCCCGACGAGGTGGCCGTGCACTACCCGGCGGGCGGGCGGATCACGCTGCGGCCCGGCACCGCGCAGACCGGGTTCCTGTTCTGCCGGCCGGTGGGCGCCGAGCCGGGCGACCTGCGCCGCTCGGTGGTGTCGCTGATGCTGTCGCTGCTCGGCACCGAGCTGGACCAGCGGGCCGCGAAGGGCGCCGAGCAGCACCAGTCGTTCGCCGACAGCTTCATCAACGCCAGCGTCGACCGGCAGATCCCCGCCGAGAACGGCATCGGCAACCGCGGGGTGTCCACCGCGCTGGTGGCGTCGCTGACGGTGCCGGTGGACGAGCTGGCCGATCTCGTCGCCGGGCGGCTGCTGCGCGCCGGGGTGGAGGACCTGCGCGGCCCGCTGCCCGGGGTGGAGTCGAACCGGGCGCTGATCCAGGAGTTCTTCGCGGTCGCGAACATCTCCGAGATCTTCACCCGGCCCGCGCAGGAGCACGCCGAGCCGGAGCCGGTCAACGGCGCGAAGGAGGTCACCGCGGCGCTCAACGACCGGGCGGAGGCGATGCGGGTGGCGCTGTCGCGGCTGCGCACCCGGCTCGATCGGGAGATCCCGGAGAAGGTCGGCGGGTTCGACCCCCGCGACGCCGTCCCCCGCATGCTCGGCAAGGTCGACCCGTTCCGGCTGGTGCGGGTCCTGTTCGGCAACCCCGACTCGGCGGACGAGGCGGAGCGGGGCGGCGCGATGGGCCTGATGCAGCGCCGCCGGGTCGAGCCGCCCGCGCCGGAGGGGCTCGGCGTGAACCCGCCGTCGCTGCCGACCCTGCGGGACCGCTCCCTCGGCATGGTGAAGGTGAAGTGGACCGACCCGGATCCGGTGGAGGCGCGGGAGCGCCAGGACGGGTGGTACCGCTGGCGGACCAACGTGCAGTGGACGGAGCCGTGGTCGCAGCTCGCGCCGCGCTGGCGCAAGCCGCTCGACCAGGTGGAGGCGGCGCTGCGCGGGGTGACGCGGGCGCTGGTCGAGCACGCCGCGCAGGACCGCGACCGGTTCCGGGACCGGGCCGCCGACCTGTCCAAGGCCCGGGTCGGCGTGTCGTACCTGCTGCCGCCCGGCGGGGACCTGGAGCGGTTCTACACGCGGGTGCTCCGCCGCATCACCGACGACCTGGTCGGCAAGGGCCAGCTCCAGCCGAGCGCGACCGGCGCGGACCTGCTCACCGTGCTGATCGGCGCCGACGGCTGGCGGGACGCCTACCGGACGGCATGGGACAGCAAGCCCGAGGCGGCAGTCTCGCAGCTGCGTGAACGGGTGAAAGCCGAGGTCAAGACCTACTTCCGGATGGCGGGGCAGGACCGCGCGCCGCTGCTTCCGACGCTGCACGACCTGCTGGCGCAGGCCGCCGGGCAGACCTCCGCCGAACTCAGTGAGGCCGAGCTGGAGGAGTTCCGCGGCAAGCTCGCCGGGCTGGTGCCCGCGAACTTCAGCCCGCAGGGCAGCGGCCGGCTGAAGGTGCTGGTGTCGTACCCGGCCGGGGCGGACGATCCGGCCATCGAGTCCTACCTGCGCGAGGCCGTCAACCTCCCGGCCGGGCCCGACCTCGTCTACGACTTCACGCACACCACCGCCGAGTCGATCGCGGTGGTGCTGTTCCGCTCCTCGATGGGCATCACCGACGTCCGCGAGGTGCGGGACGTCCTGCGGACCTGGGCGGACGCGGTGGAGCGCCCGCAGCGGCAGGACTACCTGAAGTGGCGGCAGCGGCTCGGCTACGACTTCGGCTACCTCGCCACCCACGAGGAGCACCGCGTGCAGATCCTGCACCGGCTGCTGTGCGCGATGTGGAACGACAAGGTCACCGTGGACGGCGACCCGGCCTCGCCGATCAGCGTGTCGGTCAGGCTGTCGGGCGGCGTGTCGATGACCCTGGAGCTGACGCCGCTGGAGCACGCGTCGTCGTGGGGCAGCCTGCTCCAGGCGTACGAGCTGTGGACGTTCGCCGACAACGCGGGCATCCGCCGCGACTTCTGCGCGCAGCTCATGCAGGAGGCGCCGTACGGGGTGGGCAGCCTGCCGAAGCGGCCCGGCGACCTGTACCTGCTGCTGCGCGACATGGCCGAGGGCCAGATACGCCGGATCGAGGCGATGCTGAGCGACCTGCACTCCTCCAGCCGGGCCCGCGCCATGCAGCTCCGCGACTTCTGGGCGCGCACCTACCCGGCCGCCCTGGACGCCGAGTTCACCGAGGTGTCCGCCGTCCGGGCCAACCTGCGCGCCCTGGAGAAGCCCGCCATGCAGGAGCCGGAGGGTGAACGGTGAGCCCGCGTGTCGTCCGGCTCGACCTGAGGGACTGCGACGCCGAGCAGGCCGCGGCCCGGGTGGCGGAGCTGCTGCGCACGTCCCAGGACCTCGGCATGCTGCTGGTCGAAGACACCGCCGCGGCGGTCGTCCGGCACCGGGCCGCGTTCGAGGCGCTGGACGCCTCCCGGCAGGTGGGGCAACTGCTGTGCCTGGTGGTGGGCCGGCAGGCGCGCGACGTCGGCGCCGGGCCGGCCGTGCTCCGGCTGCCCGGCAACATCCAGCGGCGCACCCTGTGGGTGATCGAGGAGACCGGGGTCGACTGGCCGCTGCGCGCCGCCGCCCGCGCCCGCCGCCGCGACGGCCGGGACGGCACCGGGCTCGGCCGGCTGTCGGAGCTGCTGCGGCTGCCCGGCGTCTTCGAACGCACCTGCCGGCTGCTCGGCGAGGTGCCGTTCGGCGTCGCCGTCCCGGGCCTGTGGCTCACCGGGACCGGCGGGTCCGGGCAGGAGGACTTCCTGCTGGCGCTGCGGTCGGCGATCCGCCGGATGCTGGCCCCGGTCTCGCCCCCGCCCGTGCCGCGCGAGGAGGAACGTTCCGGAGGACGGGTGCCGCTGCGGCTCACCGGCGACGGCGTGCTGCGGCGCGCGCTCGACGACGCCGAATACGCGCTGGAGGACGCCCAGGAGGCGGCCGTGGAGCTGCCGAGCGCGCGCGCTCTGCTCCGGGAGGTGCCGGCGGATGTGCCGGTGCGGGCCGCCGGGGACCGGCTCGCGGGGGTGCGGGCCCGGCTCACCGAGCTGTTCCAGGCGGTGCCCGGCGACGACCGGATCACTGAGCAGCGCCGGGGCGCGATCGCCGCGCACGGCGTGGAGCCGCCGCCGATGGAGCCGTTCGAGGCGGGACCGTTCCGCGCGGAACTGCACGCGTGGCTGCGCGAAAGCCTCGCCGGGGGCGCCTCGCTGATCCGCATCGATCACCACCTGGGGGACTGGGCGGAGGCGCCGGAGGGCAGCGCCGCGCACCTGCGGCGCCTGCGCCGGATCTGCCCCGACGAGCTGCTGGACCGGCTGGGGAACCCGGCGCCGATGCCGCCGCCGCGGTGGTGGCTGGCGGTGGCGGGCGCGGCCTGCGCCGCGCTCGCCGGGCTGACCCCGCTCGGGGTCGCGGGCGGGCTGGTGATGGCGCTGCTGTGGACGGCGCTGGTCGCGCTGACGGTGATCCGCGGTCCCGGCGGCCGGCTCGACGCCTGCTCCCGGGAGCTCGGGCTGAACGCGTTCGGCGCGCTCGCCGGCGCGATCGGCGGCGGTCTCGGTGGTGCCGCCGGGCTGCCGGCCGCGGGCTGGTCCGCCGCGCTGGCCGCCGCCGTCGCCGGCGCGCTGGCCGCCGTCGTCCAGTCCTGGCGGTCACGCGCCATCCGGTGGGCGGACGGCAACGGCCTGGACGAGGCGGAGAAGGCCCTCCAGGACATGCAGCAGCTCCTCGGCCACGCGGTGACCGGCTGGGCGCGGCTGAACCGGCGGCTCGACGTCGTGGACGAGCTGAACGTGCTGCGGCAGGGGCTGGGCGGGGTCCGGGAGAAGCTGGACGAGCGGGCCACCGACCTGGACAAGGAGGACCTCGGGCAGCCGTCCAGGTCGTTCGAGTCCTACGCCGAGACCGTGCGGTTCTGGCTCGGCGACCTGGTCGGGGAGGCGGTGCGGCCCGCGTCGCGCGGCACGCCCGGCGACGCGGCCGACCGGCACGCGCGCAGGGAGGCCGGCCGGTTCCTCGACGACTGGGAGAGCGTGGTGGAGCAGGGCCTCCCGGTGGAGACGGTGCGGTTCGTCACCGACCCCCGGCCGGTGGCCTCCGTCGACGGGGAGGACCTGGCCTTCCTCATCGAGCAGCTGTCCTACGACCCGGCCGGGGAGATGTGGCAGCTGTGCGCGCCCGAGGACCTCGGGCTGCTGGACACCTCGCCGGGGCCGCGCACCGTCCGGTTCGGGCCGAGGTCGGCGGCGGGCGGCCGGGACCTGCCCCCCGACACGGTGCTCGTGTCGTCGTCGGCGCACTGCGGGGTGCTGCGGCTCGTCCCGCTGAGCCCGCATGTCGTGGAGTGGACCTGGGTCGAGGACGGCGCCGGGGACGAGCCCGGTCACGGCGCAGGCGTGGCGGGAGGTACGGCGTGAGCGTCCGGCTGAACTACCGCGACGTCCACGGGACGCTCGTCGAGACGAAGGCCGTCGAGACGGGTGAGGCCGAGCCGCCGCTGCGGCCGCCGCTGGAGGCCGTCCGGCTCCGGCTGGAGATGCCCGACCGCGTCGTCCCGGTCCGCCGCGTCCACCCGGTCGACCGCGGGCCGGGCGGGCTGGCCGCGGGGTACCGGCAGCTGGACGGTGAGATCCTCGCCGGGCTGCGGCTGGCCCGCCTGTGCGACGGCCGCCCCTATCCGCGCTGCGTGTCCCGCCTCGTCGGCTACGACGCGGACGCCGCGGAGCCGTTCGCGCTGCTGGAGCCGCTGCGCGGCGCGGAGGCCGGATCCTTCGCCGGGACGCTGCCGACCGAGCAGCGGCGGCGCTTCCAGGTGGGGCTGCTGCGCGCGGTGCGGCTGCTGAACACGGCCGGGATCGCGCACCGCGCCATCGGCCCCGGCACCGTCCGGTGGGACGGCGACGACGTGCAGATCACCGACTTCTCGCAGGCCGCGCCGATCGGGGCGCCGCGCACCGTCGCCGGGGCGCTGCCGTGGCAGGCGCCCGAGCAGCGGCCCGAGACGCCGCCCGGCTGGGACCGCGGCGTGATCGGCCCGAACGACGACATCTGGGCGGCCGGGCTGCTGATCTTCTACGTGCTCACCGGCGAGGAACTCGACGACCGGGCCAGGCTCGCCGGCCGGCCGGAGCTGGAGACGCTGCTCGCCGGGGTCATCGACCCGCCGGAGCGCCGGCCCGGGGCGCAGGCACTGCTGCGCAGGCTGGGGGAGGCGGACCCGCCGCCGCGTCCGCTCGCGCCCGACCCGGCGTTCGCCCGGGGCCGCGCCGAGTTCTTCGCGCAGCGGCACCGCAAGCACCCGCACACCGCCCGGGACTCCGCGCCCGCGGCCCGCACGCCGTCCGCCTCCGCCTCCGCCCCCGCCCGCCCGGCCGAGTCCCCGGCCCCCCGGCTGCCCGGCGGCCCCTGGCTGCTGTGGGCCGGGGTCGCGGCGCTGGCCGTCGTCGCCGTCTACCTGATCGTGGGGCGGTGACCCGTGGCCACGTCACTGCTGCATCAGACGCTGTATCGGTGGGGACAGACCGGCCGGTTCGGCGACATGAGCGAGGTGGGTCTCTGGCCGGTGGCGAGTTCGCTGGACCCCGCGTCCACCGACGAGCTGCGCCACTGGCACGAGCGGGTCAAGCCGTGGCTGAGCGCCGGCGCGGGCGGCAGGCCGCGGTCCAGCCACTTCTACGCCGCGTTCGGCGACGACGCGGTGCTGATCAGGCGGGTCCGGCCGGGCGCGGCCCGCACCGCCGCCGCGCACCTGCTGCTGGGGCCCGCCGGGGTGCTCACCCCCCGGCTGGCGCTGGAGCTGCGCGAGTGGACGTGGGCGCCCCCCGACCTGCCCACCCGCGCCCCGATGGTCAACCCCAACACGCTGCGGGCGCACCGGTCCCCCCTCGGTGAGAAGGCGCGCTCGGACGCGCTGCAGGAGCCGCTCGCCGCCCTGCTGTCCCACGTGCTGACCGGGCCGGGGACGATCGAGGCCCCCGCCACCGGCGACGCCTTCGCGCTGCTGTGGGCGATCGACGACATCTGCACCGTGCTCGGCTCGGGGCTGCGGGACTGGCCCGAATGGTCGGCCGGGTTCGAGACGTTCGCGGAGCGGCGCGAGGTGCCCGGCCCGCCGGGACTGTTCCTGCGGTTCCTGCCGGACGCGCCGGCACCGGCGCCCGAGCCCCGCACCCACACGGCGGCGCTGTTCCTCGCCCGCATGTACGGGCGGGGCGGCACCGACGCGCTGCGGAGGCTCCGCTCCACCGAGGGCCTGAACGGGCTGGACACCATGGCCGCGCGTGTCGCCCGGCTGCTCAGCACGGTCGCCGGGCCGGTCGTCCCCCCTTCCGCGCCGGGACGGCCCCGCCCGTCCGCGCAAGCCGCACCCGCACCGCCCTCGTCCCCCTCACCGGGCACCGGGCGTCCCGACTCCGGCACCGGCACCGGCACCGGCACCGGCACCGGCGAGCGGGTCTCCTGCCCGATCTGCCTGGGCAAGCTCGACTGGGGCGGTCTCCCCCTCTACACCTTCGACCAGAGTCTCGCCCAGTACGTCAGGCTGAACCTCCCGAAGGACGCCAACGCCGAGCAGCGGGCGCGCCTGCTGCGGACGGCCGCGGTCCGCTGCCCCAATCCGGGCGACATGACGGGCACCCACTACCTGCCCGCCGGCTACGGGCGGTACGGGTCCCCGGCGGTCTTCGGGTTCATCGGCGGCACCACGTCCGGGAAGACGCACCTGGCCGCCGCGATGGTCGCGGCGATCGAGCGCGGCGCGCTCGGCGCCTACGGGATCACCGCGCAGCCCGTCGACCTGGACCGGCACCAGGCGTTCCTGCGCGACATGGTCCACCCGCTGTTCAGCGAGTCGACCCGGCTCGCGCCGACCCGGGAGGGCGAGGTCGCCTTCGCGGACGCCTTCGTGATGTCCTGCGGCGACCGGCCCCGCGCGGTGGCGCTGTTCGACGTGGCGGGCGGCGAGCTGAGCAACGTGGGCGACGCCAAGCGCTTCCTCGACATCGCGGACGGGCTGATCTTCGTGGCGGACCCGAAGCGGTTCACGCCGGGCAGCCTCGGCGACCCGGCGTTCAACACGGTGCTCAGCCTGCTGCGGGCGTCGGGCCGGCTGCCGAAGGTGAGCGCCGCGATCGCGCTGAACAAGGCCGACCTGTTCCGGTTCGACGATCCGATCGCGCACTGGCTGAGCCGCGACGCGGCCGTCCTCGACTCCGCAGAGGTGCTGGAGGAGAGCGCCGACGTGTTCGGCTACCTGCACCAGCGGGACGCGGAGGCGTGGACGCGCCCCTACCAGGAATGCGAGCGGGCCACCCTGCACGTCGTGTCGGCGACCGGGACCGACGCGATCGAACGCGGCGTCCGGCCGCTGCGCGTGCTGCGTCCGCTCGTCGCGCTGATGGCGATGACCGGCCTGCTGACCACCGCCGAAGCCCAGAACATAGGAATCTGAGATGACCGAGGAATTCATCGAGCAGATCGAGTTCCGCTGGGACCACGACTACGACCTCACCGGGATCGCCTCCTCGTTCCGCTCCAACGAGGACTTCCGGGGGTGGAACGGCCTGCTGAAGCCGTACGCGGGGGTCTCGGGGCGGGGCGGGGCCGCCGCCGCGGAGGCGCCGTCCAGTGCCGTGTACCTCACGTTCGGGGACCGGGCGGCGCTGATCCTGCGCTCCGTCGATCCGCACGCGCTGCGCGTCGAGTCCGACCGCGGCCCGGCGCGCGGCGCCGGCGCCGGCCGGCTGGATGTGGTGGCGCGCGCCCTGGTCGGCCCGGGCAGCCTGCTGACCGCCGAGGTCGCGATGGGGATCGCGGCGACCGACCCCCGCCAGGTGTTCCCCGAACCCCTCGGGCAGGTCGGGTACGGCGCGCCGATGGATCCGCTGAGCTTTTCGTTCCTGCGGGACAGGTCGGCGTCCGGGGAGGAGGAGATGCGCGAGCGGGCGCGCACCGTGCGCGGTCTCGCGCCGCTGGTCGCGGCGGTGCTCGCCGACCCGGCCCGGCCCGTGACACTGGTGCTGCCAGAGGACGATATCCGCAGCCCCCTCCGGGAGAGCCGGGCGCTCGCGCTGCTGTGGGCGGCGCGGCGCGTCCTGAAGATGATGCTCACCGATGCGACCGGCTCCGCCACCGACGGGTGGCGGGCCACGTTCTCCACCTGTGAGGCGCCGCTGAGCGGTGGGGACGGGCGGCAGGAACTCGCGCTCGCGTGCCGTGAACGGGGTCTGGACCGGCCGCCGCTCAACGACGCGCCCCGCGAGGTCCGTCCCGACGATCCCATCGTCGGGCGGGGAGACCACCTGTCCACCGCCGCGGGTCTGCTCGCGGACGCCTACCGGGCGTACGGCGACAGCTGCCAGAAGCTCATCTCGCAGGCGGTCGGCGGCTGCCGGACCCTCCAGGAGAAGATCGAGGCCGTCGCGTGCAGCAGCGCGATCACCAAGGCCATCGACTCCGATCCGGCCCCGGTGCACCGGACACCCCCGCAGCGGCCCCTGACCCGGCAGCCCCCGGCACAGCGGGCGTGGGCACGGCAGGACACGGCAGGGCAGGACACGGCAGGGCAGGACACGGCAGGGCAGACGGCCGCGGCCTGGGTCTCGTCCGTCCAGGAGCCGCCCGCGCCACCGCGCGGTGACCCGTACCTCGCGCGCCTCTACCAGATGCTGAAGGAGACCCAGGACGGTCCCGGCGCGCTGCGGATCATGGACTGGATCGCCGCGCGCACCGAGCGGGGCGGAGTGCTCGACGCCAAGGGCTTCTCCTCCGTCCTGCGGACCATGGGCGAGGCCGGCTGGTTCGCCGACCGGCTGGACGGCATGGCCGGCGGGCCGCACCGGATGGCCGACCTGATGCGCCCGCTGTTCGCCGCGGGAACCGGCGACCGGGAGCTTGAGGACCAGCTGAGGCGGTGGCACCTGAACGGAGGGCTGCCGCCGGTGATCGCGGACGCGCTGGGCCTGCTCGCGGCGCGGCTGGAGCCGGACCGCGCCGACTGGCTGGCGGAGCACTGCATCGAGTACACCGTGGGGCAGAGCCCGCCCGACTCCTTCGATGGCGACGCGCACGCGCCGCCCCGGCGCGAGGCGCCCGTGCAGGCCGTGCTGCGGCTGCCCGGCCGGATACTGCCCGCCGACGTGGCCGGCGCGCTGACCTGGCTGTCGCCGGTGCTGCTCGCGGTCCTGCTGCTGCTCATGGTCTGACGCCGATGCCCGGAAGGTTCCAGAAACTCCGCGTTCTTCGCGTCCCGCTCGCGGTGGCCGGACTGGCCGGCCTGCTCGGCTCCGCCGTCGTGCTCGGGGAGACCGGCGGCGGCGACCCGGCCGACGCGGTCCGCGCGAACGCGCGGCTGGTCCACTGCCTGTCCGACAGGCAGCGCCCGGCGCTGGTGAAGACGGCGATCCGGCTCGGCGAGGCGGCGCCCGGCAGCACCGACACGGCGTTCCGCCCGGTGCGCGACGGCCGGGTGAAGGCGGTGACCACGCTCGACAGGTGGAGCGAGCAATCCCCCGGGGCGTTCACCCGTGCGTGCAAGCCGCTGGCCGCGCTGACCGCCGCCAAGACGCTCCAGGACCCGGCGCCGAAACCGCCGCTGTGGCGGCGGATCCTGACCAACCCGGTGGTCACCCTCCTCCTCGGCTCCGCCCTCACCTTCGCCACCACCTGGTCGGCCGCCCGGACCGCGCGCCGCCAGACCCTCACCGACCAGCTCGTCACGGCCGCCGCCGAATACCTCAAGGCGGCGCAGGCGGTCCGGCTGGCCCGCGCGCGTGAGAAGCCGTCGGACGAGGCGGGGCTGGAGGGCCGCCGGGTCGACCTCGGCACGGCGATCCTGCGGGCCGGGCTGCCGGGCGCCGAACGGCACCGCCTCGGTGCGCTGCTCAGCCAGGCGCACGAGACGCTGATCCGGGACGAGTTCCGCCGGGAGGCGGCCGAGAAGCGGCTCCGCCTGCTGGAGACCGGGCTGGGCAGGGCGGTCCGCGGCGAACCTGTCCCCGGCGACGCGCCGGCCGGAGCGGACACCGAGCCGGCGGAGCAGAGCGCGGGGGGCCGGCCATGAACCCGTTCGCCGGCGGCTTCGACGGGATGGAGCCCTGCTGGAACAGCGAAAGCTGCCCCTACTCGGCGCACGACTTCCTCCTGTTCGACAACGCGCCGGAACCGCCCCCGCTTGAGCAGGTCCGGGGAAGCGTCCTGCTCCTCGCGGGCTCGTCCGGCCATGGAAAGTCCGTCTACGGCCATCGGCTGCTCCACGAATACGGCGCCCAAGGAATGAAACCGTTCGACCTGCTGGGCGAGGGGCCCTTCCAGCAGTGCCTGGCACGGCGGCGGCAGGTACTGCTCAAGTTGCGCAGCAAGAACGGCCCCCTGGACGAGGAGGACATGGCCAACGCGCAGGTCGACGACGCCGGCTGGGCGGCCAAGCTGCGCAACGTCATGTGCGGCGCGGGCGGGGAACTGGTCGTGCGGTTGCCCTGCATCATGCAGGACACCTCCGACGTCGAGGCCCGGATCGGCTGGGAGATCCTCCAGTACGGAATGGCCGCGCAGCGGAGCAAAAGCGTCTTCATCTACGAGTACAACGCGAGGGCCTGGCCCGGCGACTGGGAGAAGCTCCGCAAGGAGATCGAGCTGAGCCGTGACGTCAAGGTGCGCAGCTGCGTCGTGGATCCGGTCACGCCGAACGAATTGTGGACGTATGTGAAGGGCGTCATGGACAGCTCCCCGCACAAGCAGATCACGTTGGACACCGATGTCGCCGAATGGCTGAAGTACATTTTCGGCCAGTGCTCGCTGCACCCGCAGAGCGTGCACGGGCTCATGCGCCGGATCTTCAACAACGCCATAGCCGAGCCGAGCCCGAAGGTCACCCTGAACCATCTGATGCCGGAGGTCATCCGGATCGGGGGTGAGGCGGCATGAACGCCGGCGCCGCCCCCTTGGCCGATAACCCGTTCCCGGTGCGGCCGCCCGACCTCGGCACGCACGACCCGGCCTGCCCGGGGCCCGAACGGCAGGACGGGTACATCCCGTTCACGGGCCGTCCGAACCCGCCGGACGTCGCGGGTGGCGGCGTCGTGCTCATCGGGGGACGCCCGCATCTCGGCAAGTCCGTCCTGGCCCACCGCTGCCTGCACCGCTACGCGGCGGCAGGGTACGTGCTGGTCGATCTTTCCGGCCGGGCCGTCGACGACATCGGCGGCCCGGTGGAATGCCTCGCACGGATGCGCGACATCCGTTCGCTGCCGGACGAGGTGCGGGCGGCGCTGCGGGAGGTGCGGGCGGCGGAGCCGGTCGAGGGCCACCACGAGTTCGGCCGCGCGCTCGGCGGGCGGCGCCTCGTTGTCCGGCTGCCCCGCCCGGACCCGAGCCTGCGTCCGCCCACGATCGCCGCCCGGGTCCTGGAGTACGCGCGGGCCGCGGCCACCGCGAACGCCGGCGTGTACCTGTTCGAGTTCCCCTTCTGGCTGGAGCGGGACTGGGGGCAGGTGCGGGAGGGCATCGCGCGCAGCGCGGACGAGGGGCTCGTCACGTGCATCACCCTGGAACCGTTCAGCGACCGGGAGCTGATGGAGTTCCTGTGGGCGCGCGTCGGCGGGACGGACGCGCTCAACGAACTGTTCGACCTGGACCCGGCGGTGCTGCTCCGGTCGCTGGCACGGCACCGCGCCAGCCTCAGCCCGAACAACCTGACCTGGTTCCACGTCCTTTGCCGGCAGGCGTTCGAGGCCGCGATCGAGTCGGATGCGACCAAGGTCGCGATCCACCACTACCTCGCCGCGGCGGTCAGGATCGGTGCACCATGAACGAGACGCGCGCCACGGCCCGGCCCGTGGCAGGCGCCCGGCCGCGCAACCCGTTCCCGAAGGTGCCGGAGATCAGGCTCGGCGGCACCGGCGTCACCGTGCAGGTGGAGACCGGCGCCGTCCGCGCCGTCCGGCGGCTCGCCCTGGACTTCCTCACCTCCCGGGCCGACGACGGCGGCGACCCGGGCAACTCCGGGCGGGTGGCCGCGATCCTCGGTGAGTACGGCACCGGCAAGAGCCATCTCGCGTGGACGCTGATGGACGAGCTGGTCCGCATCGCCGGCACCCGGCCCGTCGTGCTCGTGGCGTCCGGGCAGCCGAGGGACACCGTCCTGTCGATCCACCGGCGGCTCCTCGCCCCGCCGGGATCGGGCGTCGACGGCCGGATCCGGCCGCTCGACACCGCGGCCGGGGTGCTGCTGTTCAGCACCGTCGAGCGGATGGTCGAGGACGTGTACGCGGGGCTGCGGCACGCCGCCGGGGCGGAGCCGGACGCGCCGCCGCCCGCCGCGTCCGACGAATTGCCGGTCGACGAGATGTGGCGGCTGCACGAGCGGCTGACGGAGATCGCTGAGGGCGACGAGGAACTGGCCACCGTCGTCAGCCTGGTCTGGCACCGAACGGCCGGGACGGCGGCCTGGCAGTGGCTTCGCGGCGCCGCGTCGCGCTCGGCGGAGGACGCGCGGCTGCTCGCCGACCGCGGCGTCCACTCCCCGCCCGTCGACAGCGACGCGCGGGCGCTGCGGGTGCTGCGGACGCTGGCCCGGCTGTGCGGCTGGAACGGGGGCCGGATGGCCCTCGTACTGGACGAGCTGCACCAGATCGGTTCGCGCGGTGGCGACGGGCCCGCGGAGGTCGCGGCGACGCTGATGGAACTGGTCGGCTGGGCGGGCGAGACGGGGGCGCTGCTCGCGGTGTGCGGGCTGCTCGACTTCTGGGAGGCGCTGCCGCAGAGCGTCCACGAGCGGGTGAAGACCAAGATCGTCCCGTCCGGGCTCACCGAGCCGCAGATCAAGGAGTACATTCGCGCCGCGCTGCACCCGGACGGCGCCGAGGACGCCGACCTGTACCCCTTCGGCCCCGAAGCCGTGGAGGAGCTGTGGCGGATCACCGAGGGGCATCCGCGCCGGACCCTCACCCTATGCCACCACACCTACGAGCTGACCTCCGGGACGCGGCTCATCGGCCCCCGCCAGGTCCGGGAGGCGAGCCGTTCCCTCTGCGCGCCCGACAACCCCGACCACGTCCGCGGCAAGCTGGCCGGGCTGTGCGTCGAACTCGGCTACCACGTGCGGCGTTTCCCCCCGTCCAGCCGGTCCCGGTGGGAGCCGGACCTGCGGGTGGGGTCCCGGCGGGGCGACGGCGAGTGCGCCATCGTGGTGAGCGGCCCGGTGCTGGAGAAGAAGGAGCTGACCGCGCTGCGCAACCGGGCGACCACGCTGGTGGGGAACAGCCGGGCGCATCCGCGCAACGTCGTGCTGGTGATGGCGGGACAGCTGGCCGCCACCTTCACCCGCCATGTCGAGGACGTGTTCACGCGTGTCCTGCACTGGGACGGCGACACGTTCCGCGACGATCTCGCCGCCACACTGCGTTCCTGTGTCGCGGCGGGCGATGATGCGGGGCTGTACGAGCTGGTCGCCGAGATGCGCCGGGAACTGCGGGAACTCCGCGAGCTGGGGACGCTGCCGGGCGCGGCCGCCGCCGCGCCGGAGCCGGTGGTGTGGACGGACCCGGACCGGCGGTGGCGCTTCCAGCGGGCGGACCTGCTCTGCCGGCGGGCGCTGGAGGGCATCGCGGCCGCCGACGCCACGACCCGGCGGTTCTGGCGCGACTATTTCCAGGTCGAGGGCAAGGGCGTCGCGCTGCCGCGGGCGGCCGCGTCGGGCGAGCGGTACGTGGCGCTGGGCGACCTCGGCTCCCTGTCGGTCCTCAAGGCCCTCGGCGCCCTGGCGCTCCTTGAGGGCGCGGTGGGGGAGTTCGCCGCCCGGGTCCGCGACCTGCTCGCCGACGAGGGCAGGACGATGCGCGACCTGCGCGGTGAGCTGAAAGTTCTGCACCGGGACTTCGACCACACCCTCCGCGAGGTGATCAGCATGTTCCCCGGCGAGTACCAGGACGAGCGGGACCTCGTCATGCGGGTGCTGGGCGTCAACCGCTCCCTGCTCAACCAGTATCTCGGCGGCCTCGGCGCGACCGTCTACAGCGCCGTCGTCGCCCCCGACCCCAAGGACGGCACATGAGCTACCGGACGGTCATGGCCGTGGACCTCCAGGGATACGGGTCCAGGCCGCAGAACGTGCAGGCGGTGCTGCAGGCGAACCTGGTCGAGTGCCTGCGGGACGCGGCCGGGAACGCCGGGCTGGACGCCGCGGGATGGGAGGAGCAGAGCGGCGGCGACGGGAGGCTCATGGTGCTTCCGCACGACGTCCGGGCCGAGGTGCTCGTGGGCCGGTTCGTCCGCGAGCTGAACGCCGAGCTGCGCGGCCGGAACCGGGTGGCGAGCGCGCAGGCCCGGACCCGGATGCGGCTCGCGATCCATCACGGGCCCGCCGCCCCGGCCGCGGGCGGGTACAGCGGGACCGCGCCGGTCGTCGTGCGGCGGCTGTGCGACGCCGATCCGCTGCGGGCGGCGCTGGACGCGGCGGGCACCGATCTCGGCGTGATCGTGTCCGCGTTCGTCTTCCGCGGGTCGGTCGAGGCGGGCATGACATCGCTGGACCCGGCGGCCCTGCGCCGGGTGCGGGTGCCCGGCCCGGCCGAGGAGGGGGACGGCTGGGTCTGGTTCCCCGGCGGCCCCGACCCGCACACCCTCGACTTCCCCGACGGCCTGGCCGGGCGGCCACCGGCCGGCCCGCCCACCGCCCCGCCGTCCGAGCCTCCGCCGTCCGAGGGCGCGCCGTCCGGGACCCCGCCGTCCGAGGGCGCGCCGTCCGGCTCGGTCCACGCGACGACGATCAACGCCCGCACCTACGTCGGCCGCGACCAGGTCAACTACAACTTCGGAGGCCGGTCGTGAGCGAACCGGACAGAGCCGGCGAGAGGGCGCCCGCCAGGGACAGCGACGGCGGCGCGGACGACGCCCCCGAGCGTCCGGAGGCCCGCGGCGACCGGGAGGAGAAGGCCGCGGAGGACAAGCCGCCGTCCCGCACCGACGTCCTCACCGAGCAGGGCCGGCGCGGCACGATCCAGGACCGGATCGGCACCGAGCGGGACGCGCTGTCGGGATACGTGCGGGCCGAGCGCTTCGTCGGCCGCGACCAGCACATCTACAACTTCGCCCCGGCGGGCGGGCGGCGCAGCCGGGTCGTCAGGCTCCGGCCGCACGACATCGCGGAGGCCGAGCGGGCCTTCGTCGAGCCCGTGGACTTCGCCGACCTGTGCCGCCGCGCCGGGGACCGCCGGGTGGTGATCCTCCAGGCCGGCCGGCACTCCGGCCGGTTCGCGGCGGCGCGGCGCCTGCTGTGGCTCCTCACCGGGGACGCGCCCGAGCGGGCGCTGTTCGGCGTGGACCCCGAGATCGGGCTGGACGAGCTGACGAGCGATGACCTCACCGAGGGCGCGGGATACGTGTACCGGGACCCGGCGCGGCCCGACGCGATCACCGAGTTCGGCCTCGACAAGGTCAGCGGGCTGCTGGAGGAGGCCGGCGCCCGGCTGGTGATCACGGTGGACCCGGCGTGGACGCTCACCGGCCCCCGCACGGCGGAGTGCGTGCTGCGGCTCGGCCGGGTCGGCGACCGCAGGGAGATCGCGCGGAGGCTGCTGGCGCTGGAGCTCGGCGAGGAGCGGGCCGGCGTGCTCCTCGCCGAGCCCGGCGTGCCGGAGCTCATCGACGCGCAGCTCGCTGAGGACGGCCCGCCCCGCCACGCGCGGACGGTCGTACGGGAACTGCTCGGCGCGCATCGGCAGTCGCTTCCGCTCGCCCGCACCGCCGAGCAGGCGCTGCGGCTGCGCGACGACGAGCAGCGCACCGAGTGGTTCGAAAGCCTGGACAGCCTCTCCCTGCAGTGCATGGCGGTGTCCACCGCGGTGCTGAACGGGGAGCCGTACGAGACGGTGGCGCTCGCCGCCATGCGGCTGAAGAACGACCTGGAGACCGACAACCCGCACGCCGACTCGCTGCGCGGGCTCGACGAGCCGCTGAAGCCGACCAAGCGCACCTGGCTGAGCAGGCTGGGCGCGCGCACCGTCCCCTCCACGGTCCGGCTCAGGTACGGGGCGACCGCACCCACGGAGGTGATCCGCTACCTGGACCCCTACGCGCAGGGCAAGGTGCTCGGGTACTTCTGGGCCGAGTTCGACGAGCAGCGTCCCCACCTGCTGGACTGGCTGCGCTGGTGCGCCGAGCATCCGCTGGAGAGCGTCCGGACCCGGACCGCCGTCGCCACCGGGTTCCTCGCCGCCCGCGGCTTCGACCTGGTCCGCGCCCTCGTGATCGAGCCGATGGCGCGGTCCCGGGACCCCCGGTACCGGACGGTCGCCGCCGCCGCCCTGCACGCCACCGTGACGCAGCGGCCGGCCCTGCGGGAACCCATCGAGGACCTGCTGCGCGGCTGGAGCGGGCCCGGCGAACCGGTCCAGCTGCGCGCCACCGCGGCCCGCGCCTGGCGGGTGGCCCACGAGGCCGGCGGGGCGTCCGCCGCGCTGGACCGGCTGGAGGAGCACGCCTCCGACGACGCCATCGGCGTCACCGCCGCCGTCTGCGAGTCCGTCACCGAGCTGTGGGAGACCGAGTGGGACGGCGCGCGGATCCCGGAGCGGCTGCTGGCCTGGGCCGCCGGGAGCGAGGAGGTCCGCGCGACCACCGCGCGGCTCGCGTTCCTCCTGGCCGCCGCGCAGCTCGTCCGGCGGCTGCCGGGCGACGGCTTCGACTGGCCGGGCCTGCTGCACATCGCCGCGATGGACACCGACCGGATGCGGGACATCGCCGCGCTCTGGCGGGACGTGCTCCAGGACACGGCCGTCCAGGACCCCGCCTGGGACGTGCTGGCCGAGTGGGCCCGCACCGCCGACGGGACACCGCTCGTGCGGCGTTCGCTGGCGCGCCTCGCCTGGACCGTCGCGAGCGACTCCCTGATCGCCGGACGCCTGCGCTACGCGGCCCGCGGCTGGGCCGAGGACGAGCACACCCGGAGAAGCTCCGCCGACGTACTGACCGCCCTCAACGGAAGGTGACCTCCGTGGCCGAGAACGCCGAGAACGCCGAAGACGCCCGGCATGACGCCCCGTCCCCCGAGGGCATGCGTCCCGTGCCCGCGCAGGCGGCCCCGCCCGCCGGCGGGCCGGATCCGTCGCCGCCCGAGTCCTTCCCGGCACGTTTCGCCTCGGCGGAGTCCGGGTCGTCCGAGCCGGTCATCATCACCGTGCTGCCCGCCGGGGAGGTGCCGCGGCAGGCGGCGAAACCCGGGCGGGCCTTCGTCTTCTCCGACCGGGAGGGCGGGCTGGTGCGGCTGTCCGCGCCGCCGCAGCGCGGGATGCTCGGCTTCGGCGGCCCCCGCTACGAGTGGTGCTTCGAGGTGGACACGACCCTGCGCCGCAACACCTTCGTGGACTCGGTCCCGAGCCGGACGGAGCTGTCCCGGTTCGAGCTGACGGTGCAGGCGGAGTGGTCGGTGACCGACCCGGCCGCGGTCGTCAGGCGGGGCCTCGGCGACGCCGCCGAGATCGTCCGGGCCCGGCTGCTGGACATCGCCCGGACCGTCGGCCACCGGTTCCAGATCGAGCAGGTCGCCGAGATGGAGACCGCGCTCGCCGAGCGGTTCCGCGCCGAGCCCCGCACCTACGACGAGGGCATCACCGTCCACCGCTGCTACGTCAAGGCCATCCCCGACGAGCGGACCCGGCACTTCCAGGAGCGGTTCCAGATCGCCAGGGTCAACCGCCAGCTCACCGACGAGGAGGTCGGCGCGCTGCGGGTCTCCATCCGGACCAGCTCCGACCTGTTCCTGCGCTACCTGGCGCAGGATCCGAGCCGGGTCGGCACCCTGATCCTCGACATGCGCCGGCACGAGGAGATCAAAGAGGAACGGATCATCGAGCTCTACCGGCAGGCCATCGAGCAGCGGATCATCCAGCCGGCCGAGGTCAACGAGATGCTCCAGCAGCTGCGCGGGTCCATGACGGACCTGCTCCAACCGGAGAGCAGGTCGGGCATCCTCGACCAGCCGGCGATCCCGCCGGCCGCGTACGCCACCCCGGCACTGCCCGGCGAGCCGGTCCGCGACGTGGACGACGGCGACGACGGCGACGACGAGGACGTCATGCCGGAGGACCTGCGCGGGCGCGCCGACACCCCCAAGGTCGACTGGAGGCCGATGCCGTGGGATTCCTGAACCGCCTGCGGCCGGCGCCGCCCGGCCCCGCGCAGATCGACTTCCCGCGTCCGCTCGGCACGGGCGCGCGGCAGTCCCGGATGCCGTGGCGGCTGCCGGACGAGCCCGCCATCTCCGGGATCGCCGCCGACGCGGTCAGCGTCGGGCCGCTGACCGTTCGGGCGGCCTCGCTCGTCGGCCCGGGGCATCGCTGCGCCGAGCCCGCCCAGCACCGGCAGGACGCCTACCGGCTCGGCCGCGACCCCCACCGGCGGTACCTGCTGGTCGCCGTCGCCGACGGGATGTCCGACAGCAGCCGCTCCCACCTCGGCGCGAACGTCGCGGTCACCGCGCTGATCGGCCGGCTCCGCGCCGACCTCGGGCGCGGCGCGGAACCGGACGCGCCCGCCCTCTTCCTGGACGCGGCGCGGCAGATGTCGGGCATGGCGGTCCAGCAGAAGGTGACCGAGGACGACGTGCGGGCGGCGGCGCTCGCGGTGGCGGTCCCCGTGGAGCCCGCCCCCGACGGCAGCCGGGAGGTGTGGCTGGCGTGGATCGCCGACGTGGGCGCGTGGCTCCGCGTGGACGCGGGCTGGACCCGGCTGGCCGGCGCGGACAAGACGGGGCTCGACCGCGACGTCCTGACCGAGTTCCTGCCGTTCCACCCGGACCGGGCGCGGACGGCGCGGGTCACCGTGCAGCGGGGCGCCGTGCTGGCGTTCGCCACCGACGGGATCGGCGACATGCTCGCCGACGGGGCCGCGCCGTGGTTCGCCGAACGCTGGGCCGGGCCGCCGCACATCGCCTCGTTCGTCACCGACGTCGGCTACGACGCCCGCGGCCGGCTCGACGACCGCACCGCCGTCGTGATCTGGTGCGACCGGTGAGGGCCTGGTCGGACCGGCCGTTCGGGCCGGTCACCGAGCTGGCGGAGGTCGCCGCGGCCGGGGCGCGGATCGCCGGGGAGAACGGCCAGTCCACGGCGGTGTACGAGAGCGCGGCCCACCCGGGCTGGCTCGTCAAGCGCTACAAGCCCGGTTCCCCGGAGGAACCGCCCGAGGTGCTGGACCGGCTGATCGGGCTGCCCGCCGCGATGACCCCGCACGACCGCGCCCTGGTGGACGAGGCGACCTGCTGGCCGGTCAGCCGCGTCGTGTCGGACGGGACGACGGCAGGGGTCGTGCTGGCGAAGGCGCCCGCCGAGTTCTCCGTGCGGGTGCACACGCCGTTCGGGCCGCCCGAATCGGTTCCGCTCAGCCTGGACCAGCTCGTCCAGACCGGCCGGGAGTTCTACGAGGCCCGCGACATGGCCGTCCCGGACTCGCGGGAGCGGCTGCGCGTGGCGCGGAACGTCCTGCGCGTCGCGGCGCTTCTGGAGCGCCATGGCGTCGTCTACGGGGACTGGTCGTACGCGAACCTGTTCTGGGCGCGCGGCACGGGCCGGATCTTCCTCATCGACATGGACAGCTGCGGCCTGTCGTCCCGTCCGTGGGTCGAGTGCAACTCGTGGGACGACCCGGCGGTGCGTCCGGGCGAGCGCCTCACCGTCCACACCGACCGCTACAAGGTCGCGGTGACGGTGCTGCGCGCCCTCACCGGCGTCCGGGGCCGCGATCCGCATCCGGCCCTGGACGCGCTGGACGCCCGGCTGCGCGCCGGCGCGTTCGGGGAAGCCCTGCAATGCTCGCTCGACGACCCGCCGGAGCTGCGGCCGAGCTGCGGGGAGCTCTTGGAACTGCTGGAGAGCGACCTGGACGCCCGCCCGGCGGGGACCGAGAGGCCGCCCCCGGCCGCCCCACCCTCCGTGCTGGCCTCGCCTTCCGTGCCGGCTCCGCCCTCCACGGCCGCCCCGTCGTCCCCGGCCGCCGCGCCGCACATCGAGGACGACCCGTTCGAGCGGGACCCCGGCGCACCGGGCCGGGCCGGCCTCGAACGGTACGTCATCCCGCTGATCATCGCGTGCCTGGGCGCGCTGGCCCTGCTGCTGGTGAGCGGCATCGTCTCAGCGTTGCTCTGACGCGCTCCCGCCCCGACGAATCGAGGACATCATGACCGACCCCGCCGAAGCGGCGCCCGGCCTCGGCAAGGGCATGCCCACCTACATCGCGCTCGACGTCTCCAAGTCGATGCAGAAGCACGAGGGCCTGCTGAACGAGACCCTCGCCAAAATCATCAAGGAGCTGTACCTCAACCCCCGTGTCTCGGAGTTCGTGCACCTGTCGATCATCGCGTTCTCGTCCGCGCCCACGGTCGTGGTGAAGATGACGGAGCTGACGCGGATGCGGCAGATGCCGGTGCTGCGCTGCCACGGCGGCACCAGATTCGGGCCGCTGTTCGAGCTGCTCCGCGACCGGATCGACCTCGACGTCCCGCTCCTGCAGGACAAGGGCTACAGCGTCCTGCGGCCGGTCGTCTTCCTGCTGACCGACGGCGCGCCGACCGACCGGCCGACCGACGCGTGGCGGGAACCGCACCGCGCCCTGGTGGACAGGGAGTGGCGCCGGCATCCCCGGATCATCTCCTTCGGCTTCGGGGAGGCCGTCGAGGAGATCCTGCGCGCCATGTCCACCGTCCAGACCTACATGGCGGACCCGGCGCTGGGCGACGCCACGAGCGCCCTCCCCGAGGCGATGAACGGCATGCTGAGCAGCATGGTGGCCTCGGTGCAGGCGCGCCGGCTGATGCTGCCGAACGAGGTGGCGGGATACCGCGTCCTGTCGGAGGAGTACGTGGAGCAGTGAAGCGAGCGGGCCGGCGCCCCGCCGTGCGGCGCGAAGCGGCGACCATTCCGACGGGCTGATCACTCGCCCCCGAACTGCCCCGGAAAAGAGGGTTCCCTGAAAGGGCTATTTGCCGTGAAATGGTGGAGGTGGTCGCCGTTCCGGCGCCACAAAGGCGCCGAATTGGAGGGTCAATGCCTGCGATCACGCACCGTTCGACCAAAGAGCCCGCGATCAAGTCCCGTTTCCTTTCGCATGGCACGCTCAAGATCACCGATGTGACGGCGACCCGCCGCTTCTACGAGGAAGTGCTCGGGCTCGAAGTCGTCCAGCCGATGATGGCGGCGCTCTACATCCGGCTCGGCGGCGACCACACCTACGTGTGCCTGGAGTCGAAACCGGACCGGCCCGACATGCCGCTGCTCTACCACAACGGCCTCGACGTGGGCAGCGACGCCGAGGTGGACGAGGCGTACGACCGGATCGCGGAGGTGGCCGACGAGTACGGCGTCAAGGAGCTGAACAGGCCCGTCCGCCAGCACGGCGTCTACTCCTTCTACCTCAAGGACCTCGACGGCAACTGGTGGGAGATCGGCCACCTGCCGCCGGGCGGCTACCGTTTCCGGTTCACCGACCCGCGCAACGACCTCACCGGACGCACCGGCATCACCCCCCGGGAGGCCAAGGAGGTGTTCCTGAACCCGATCACCGAAACGGAGTGACCCCAGAGGCGAGGGCACCACGACGACACCGCTTGCGGGACGGCCGTGGAAGGACGCGCCGATCAGCCGGTGCCCGCCATCGCGGCGAGGCGGCGGGCGAGCAGGGCGGCGGCCTCTCGTAGCTCCGGGGGCTCCAGCACCTCCGCCTCGAAGCCCAGCCGGACCACGTGCATGGCGAGCCAGTTCAGGTCGTCCCCGCCGACGACGAGCACGCACCACCCGTCGCGATCGTCCTCGACGCGCCCCACCTGGGGCGGCACCAGCTCCCGCACCCGGTCGGGGTGGGCGCGCACCCGCACCCGGGCGAGATACCGGTACGGCGCCTGGGTCACGGACCGCTGCACGTAGGCGACCGGGTCCGGATGCTCCCTCGCCCGGAACCGCCAGGTCGTCGCCACCACCTCGCGCATCCGGTCCAGCCGGAAGGTGCGCCAGTCGTCGCGGTCGACGTCCCAGGCCATCAGGTACCAGCGGCGGGCCGTGGCGACCATCCGCACGGGCTCGACCGTGCGCTCGCGCTCCTCGCCGCCGCGGCCGGCGTACCGGAACCGCACCCGCACGGCGTCGCGGCAGGCCCGGGCGAGCGTCACCAGCAGCTCCGGGTCGATCTCGACACCGGGGCCGACCAGGGTCTCGGTGGCGCTGTGCACTGCCCGCACCTGCGCACGCAGCCGGGGCGGCATCACCTGGTCGAGCTTGGCGAGCGCCCGCAGCGCCGCCTCGCCCGCCCCGGCGACCGTGCCCCCCGACGCCAGCCGCAGCGACACCGCCGTCGCGATCGCCTCCTGGTCGTCCAGCAGCAGCGGCGGCAGCCGGGTGCCCGCGCCGAGCCGGTAGCCGCCGCCGACGCCCGCCGCAGCGTGCACGGGGTAGCCGACCGCGCGCAGCCGCTCCACGTCGCGGCGCACCGAGCGGTCGGTGACCCCCAGCTCGGCGGCCAGTTCGGCGGCGGTCCAGGACGGCCGGCGCTGCAGCAGTGCCAGCAACCGCAGCACCCGCTCGATCGTCCCCTCGACGGTCACGCGTTCATCGTTCCACGAATCAAGGAACGATGCTGTCCGCTATAGGCGGCAGGGTGGGAACATGACCGACCAGACCTGGAACTCCCTGCTCCGCGAGCAGCTCGCCTGGCACTGGACCAGCCAGTTGCGCGATCGCCTCGACGGGCTCACCGATGACGAGTACTTCTGGGAGCCGGTGCCCGGCTGCTGGAACGTGCGCCCGCGCGGCACCGGCACCGCCCCGGTGCAGGCCGGGTCCGGCGCCGTGACCATCGACTTCGCGATGCCGGTGCCCGACCCGCCGCCGTTCACGACGATCGCCTGGCGGCTCGGGCACGTGATCGTCGGCGTGCTCGCGGCGCGCAACGCCGCGCACTTCGGCCGCGCGCCCGCCGACTACCAGTCGTTCGAGTACGCCCCGACCGCGGCCGCGGCGCTGGACCAGCTCGACGCGGAGTACGCCGCGTGGCTGGCCGGGGTCGAGTCCCTCGGCGAAACCGGCCTCGCCCGCCCGTGCGGGGAGGCGGAGGGACCGTACGCCGAACGTCCGCTGGCGGCGCTGGTCCTGCACATCAACCGCGAGCTGATCCACCATCTGGCCGAGGTGTGCCTGCTGCGCGACCTGTACCTGCACACCGACCGGGAGGCGAGCTGAGATGGCCCGCGACATCCAGATCACCTTCGACTGCGCCGACCCCGCCGGGCTGGCGGCGTTCTGGGCCGAGGCCCTCGGCTACCGGCTGCAGGACCCGCCCGCGGGCTTCGAGTCGTGGGATCAGGCGCTGGAGGCGATGGGCGTACCCCCCGGGAACCGCAACGACGCCTCGGCGCTGGTCGACCCCGAGGGCTCCGGGCCGCGGCTGTTCTTCCAGCGGGTACCGGAACCCAAACAGGCCAAGAACCGCGTGCACCTCGACGTGCGAGCCGCCCCCGGCCTCACGGGCGACGCGCGGATGGCGGCCCTGGAGGCGGCGGCCGAGCGGCTCGTCTCCCACGGCGCCACCCGGCTCCGCCGCCACGACCCCGCCCCGCCGCTCGGCGCCGGCCACATCGTGATGGCCGACCCCGAAGGCAACGAGTTCTGCCTCGACTGATCCACGAGGACCCGCCGGGGCCGGGTGCGTGGTCATCGTGTGATCGATCGGGTGGCCGGGCCTGCCGGGCGGCCCGCGTCCGGGAAGGGGGACGCGGGCCGCGCGGGACGGGTCGGAAACCGGCGGTGATCTTGGTGAACTCCCAGTTCCGCTGGTCGATGCCTGACCTGGGGTCCGTTCGCCGCTCTCTTCGACCACTCCTGCTGATGGGCCGAACCACCCCGGAGAAGTTCCGGAAACATCACTCCCTGGAGGCTGCCTGCGCGCCGATCTTCGTCATCGGGCCGCCCGTACAGGTGGGGGCGGGGGAGTTGCTAGTCTTAGCAATTGCTAATGTTGCTACTTCGGCGGGTACGCTAGGGGAATGGTGCCACGGATGACCGGTGGGTGGGCGCGGTGAGCACGCCGCTGTACCAGTTGAAGGCGGAGTTCTTCAAGACGCTGGGCCATCCGGCGCGGATACGGGTGCTGGAGCTGCTGAGCGAGCGCGACCACGCGGTGGCCGAGATGCTGCCGGAGGTCGGGATCGAGCCGGCGCACCTGTCGCAGCAGCTCGCGGTGTTGCGGCGGGCGGGGCTCGTCGTCTCCCGCAAGGAGGGGGCGACGGTCATCTACTCGCTGACCAGCCCGCGGCTCGCGGAACTGCTGGCGGTGGCGCGGGAGATCCTGACCGGGGTGCTGTCCGGGCAGGCGGAACTGCTGGACGAGATGCGCGCCTCCGGTCCCGCCGGCGGGCGGGGCCGCGAGGGCGCCTGACCGCCCGCCGTCGGGGATGCGGCTCTAGCATCCTTATTAGTTGCTAAAATTTGCAATTGCGCATGTCAGTATCGAGTTTCGGGGACCCGCGTGAGAGACCTGTTCCGCAAGATCCGCAAGACCGGGCGCGTCGCGCAGGACGCGCCCCGAGCGCCCGAACCGGTTCTTCCCGAGCGCGCCCGCGACCTCGGTGGATCGATCCAGATCCGGCACGTGGACGCGGGGTCGTGCAACGGCTGCGAGGTGGAGATCGCTTCGGCGTTCGGGCCCGTGTACGACGCGGAACGGTACGGCGCGCGGCAGGTGGCCTCGCCCCGGCACGCGGACGCGCTGCTGGTGACGGGCCCGGTCACGCGCAACATGGAGATGGCGCTGCGCCGCACCTACGAGGCCGTCCCCGAGCCGAAGGTCGTCATCGCGCTGGGCGACTGCGCGCGTAACTGCGGCGTGTTCGCCGAGGCGTACGGGGTCGTGGGCGCGGTCGGGGACGTCGTCCCGGTGGACCTCGAAATCCCCGGCTGCCCACCCGAGCCGGAGGCGATCGTCGCGGCGCTGCGCGGGCTGACCGGCCGATGACGTCCGTCGCCTTCCCGGCCGCCCTCGGGCTGACCCTGCTGGCCGCCGTCGCGGGGCTCGTCCTGCCGCGCGGGCCCAGGCGGGTGACGGCCGGGGTCCTCACCGCGGGCGGTGGAGCGGCCGCGGTCGTCGCCGGCGCCGCGGCGATGCGGGGCGGGGACTGGAGCGCGCGGCTGCCCGGCCTGCTGCCGCTCGCGGGCGCCCGGCTGGCGCTGGATCCGCTCGGCGGGCTGTTCCTCGCCGTCACCGGAGCCGTGGCCGTCTGCGCCGCCCTCTACGGGATCGGCTACACCCGCCACGGCGGCCTGGACGGACGCGTGCCGCAGACGATGGTGCCCGTCTTCCTCGCGGCGATGACGCTGGTCCCGGCGGCGGCGAGCGTGAGCACGTTCCTGCTGGCGTGGGAGCTGATGGCGCTGGCGTCGCTGCTGCTGGTCGTGGCCGAGCACCGGAGCCGGGACGAGGTCCGGGCGGCGGGGCTCTGGTACGCGGTCATGACGCACCTGGGGCTGGTGGTGATCCTCGGCGGCCTGGCCGGGTTCGCGGCCGCCGCGCACAGCGAGTCGTTCGAGGGGCTCCGCGCCGCGGCGGACGGGCTCCCGGCGGCGGGCCGCGGCGCCGTGTTCCTCGCGGTCTTCGCCGGTTTCGCGTCCAAGGCCGGGATCGCGCCGCTGCACGTGTGGCTGCCGCGCGCCCACCCCGAGGCGCCGAGCCACGTGTCGGCGCTGATGAGCGCGGCCATGGTGAACCTCGGCGTGTACGGGATCGTCCGGGTGGGTTTCGACCTGCTGGGCGGCGGGGCGGCCTGGTGGTGGCTGCTCGTCCTGGCGGCGGGCGGGGCGTCGGCGCTGTACGGCATCCTCCAGGCGGCCGTGGCCGGCGACCTCAAGCGGCTGCTGGCCTATTCGACCTGCGAGAACATGGGCCTGGTCCTGGTGGGCGTGGGCGCGTCCGGGCTGTTCGCGGTGTCCGGCGCGCGCGCCCTGTCGGCGCTGGCGCTGACCGCCGCGCTGCTGCACATCGTCAACCACGCGGGGTTCAAGACGCTGCTGTTCCTCGCGGCCGGCTCCGTCCTGCACGGCACCGGCACCCGGGACCTGGACGCCCTCGGCGGCCTGCGGACGACGATGCCGGCCACCACGGCGCTCTTCGGCGTCGGCGCCCTGATGGCCTCCGCGCTCCCGCTGGGCAACGGCTTCGTCAGCGAGTGGCTGCTCCTGCAGAGCCTCATCCACGCGCTCCCCTCCGGCGGGACGCTGACGGCGGTCACGATGCCGCCGGCGGTGGCCGTCGTGGCGCTGTCGGCGGGCCTCGCGATCGCCACGTTCGTGAAGGCGTTCGGCGTCGGGTTCCTGGCGCGGCCCCGCAGCTCCGCCGCGCAACGTGCCCGCGAGGCCCCGGCACCGATGCTCGCCGGGATGGCCGTGGCCGCGCTGTGCTGCGTCCTGCCGGCGATCTCCCCGGGGGCCGTCCTGCCGGCGCTCGCCCGGTCCGTCGCCGTCGCGGCTCCCGGGCCGGACGCGGTGACGGGGCCGGTCACACTGCACCTCGCCGGGCTGGCCGGCACCATGTCGCCGCTGCTCATCGCCGCGTTCCTGCTGGTCGCCGTGGTCGGGCTGCTCGCCCTGCTGCGCGTCGCCGCGACCCGCCGGACGGCCCGCCGCCGGGCGCGGCTGTGGGACTGCGGCGCCGGCCCGATGTCGGCGCGCATGGAGTACACGGCGACGTCGTTCGCCGAACCGCTGCAGCGCGTCTTCGACGACGTCCTCGCACCCGAAACCGACCTCGACGTCACGCCCCTGAAGGAGTCGGCCTATCTCGTGAACAGCGTGACCTACCGGACGCGAGTCGGCGACCGGATCGAACATCGGCTGTACCGCCCCGTCCTGACCGCCGCCGCGCGGGCGGGCGAGGCGGCGCGCGGGCTGGCCAACGGCAGCGTGCACCGCTATGTCGGGTACGGCTTCTACACCTTCACCGGCCTGCTGATCGCCCTGGCGGTGATCCGGTGACCGGGATCATCGGGGCCGTCCTGCAGGTCGTCCTGGTGGCGGCCGGGGCGCCGCTGCTCGTCGGGCTGATGCGCCAGGTGCGGGCCAAAGCCGAGGGACGAGCCGGCGCCGGAATCCTGCAACCCTGGCGCGACCTGCGCAAACTGCTGCGCAAGGAGCCGATCACCCCGCACGGCACGGGCCCGCTGTTCCGCATGGCGCCGCTGCTGCTCGCGGGCACGACGCTCGTGGTCGCGGCCGTGATCCCCCTCGTCACGACGCGGTCCCCGCTGGACGGCGCCGCCGACCTGTTCGCCGTGACCGCCCTGCTGGCCCTCGGCACGGTCGCGCTCGCGCTGGCCGGACTCGACACCGGCACCGCGTTCGGCGGCATGGGCGCGAGCCGCGAGATGGTCGTGCTCGCGCTGGTGGAGCCCACCATCCTGCTGTCGACGTTCGCGATGTCGGTCCGGGTCGGCTCCACGAACCTCGGCGCGATCGTCACCTCCGTCCTCGACGACCCGCAGCAGGTCGTGTTCCCCGCGAGCCTGCTGGCGCTCGTCGCCCTCGTGGTCGTCGTGATCGCCGAGGCCGGGCGCATACCGGTGGACAACCCGTCCACGCACCTCGAACTCACGATGATCCACGAGGCGATGGTGCTGGAGTACGCGGGGCCCGACCTGGCACTGGTCGAGTGGGCGTCGGCGATGCGGCTGACCGTGCTGCTCGGCCTGCTCGCCGGCCTGTTCGCCCCCTGGGGCATCGCGGTGGACTCCCCGGCGATGCTGCCGGTCGGCGCCGCGGCCATCGCCGCCAAGGTCGCGGTCGCGGGCGCCGCGCTGGCCGCCGCCGAGGTCTTCATGGCCAAGCTCCGCATGTTCCGGGTGCCCGAACTGCTCGCCGGCTCGTTCGTGCTCGCGCTGTTCGCCGTCGCCTCCTCCTTCTTCCTGGTCGCGCCATGAACCACAGCACCTACGTCCAGCTCCTCGACGCGGCCTGCGGCGCCTTCCTGCTCGCGGGCGTGCTGGTGCTGTGGCGCCGCGACCTCGCCGCGATCGTGCGGCTGTTCGCCCTGCAGGGCGGCGCGCTCGCGCTGCTCATCGCGGTCCTCGGCGTCCACGAGGGGGACGCCGAGGTCGTCGCGCTCGCCCTCGGCATCGGGGCGCTGCGCGCGCTGGTCCTGCCGTGGCTGCTGCGCCGCGCCCTGGCCGGGGGCGCGGCGAACCGGGAGACGCAGCCGCTGGTCAACGTGGCGACCTCGCTCACGATCGCGGCGCTGCTCGGCCTCCTCGCCTACGCGGTGAGCCGCCCCATCGTCCGGCTCGACCCGACGCCCGCGACGCACGCCGTCCCGATCGCGCTGACCGTGCTGCTGATCGGGCTGTTCGTCCTGGTGACGAGGCGGCGGGCACTGTCGCAGATCGTCGGGTTCCTGCTCATGGACAACGGCATCACCGCGGTGGCGTTCCTGACCACCTCCGGGGTGCCGCTCATCGTGGAACTCGGCGTCTCGCTCGACGTGCTGCTGGCGGTGCTGGTGCTCCAGGTGCTGACCGCGCGGATGCGGGCCGCCTTCGGCGACACCGACCTGGACGATCTGCGGGAGTTGCGCGACTGATGACCCTGCTGCTGATCGCCCCGCTGGGGGCGCCGCTGCTGGCCGCCGGAGCCCACGCCGTCCCCGGCCGGCGGCGCGGGACGTCCTGGCCGGGCGCGCTGTCCGCCGCCGCGGTGCTCGCCTCCGGGATCGTGCTCGCCGTCCAGACCGCGGGCGGGCCGCGCACCGGGCTGCACGGCCTGCTGCGCGCCGACTCGCTCAGCGCGTTCATGCTCATCGTGATCGGCGCGGTCGCGCTGCTCGCGATGCTGGCGAGCCCCGCCTACCTGGCCGCCGAGGAGGCCGCCGGGCACGCGACCGCCCGTGACACGCGCCGGTACGGCGTCCTCACCCAGGCGTTCGTGGCCGCGATGGCGCTGGCGGTGCTGGCCGCGAGCCTCGGGACGCTGTGGGTCGCGATCGAGGCGACCACGATCGTGACCGCGTTCCTCGTCGGGCACCGCCGCACCCGCAACGCGACCGAGGCCGCCTGGAAGTACGTCGTGATCTGCTCGGCCGGGATCGCGCTGGCGTTCCTCGGCGTCGCGCTGCTGCACTTCGCCGCGCAGCACGCGCACGTACCGTCGTCCGGCTCCCTGGACTGGACGGAACTGGCCGCCCACGCCGGGAGCCTCGACCCGCAGGTCACCCGGATCGCCGTCGCGCTGCTCGTGCTCGGCTTCGGCGCCAAGGCCGGGCTCGCGCCGCTGCACGCCTGGCTGCCGGACGCGCACAGCCAGGCCCCGGCGCCGGTGTCCGCGCTCATGTCCGGTGTCCTGCTGTCGGTCGCGTTCTACGCCGTGCTGCGCGTCAAGGTGATCGCGGACGCCGCGCTCGGGGCCGGGTTCGCCCGCGCGCTGCTGCTGACCGCCGCGCTCGCGTCGCTCGCGCTCGCCGCGGCGCTGCTGCTCGGCCAGCGCGACTACAAGCGGATGCTCGCCTACTCCAGCATCGAGCACATGGGTCTGCTCGCGCTCGGCGCCGCGATCGGGACACCGCTCGCCATGACCGCCGTCCTCCTGCACGTCCTCGGGCACGGGCTCGCCAAGTCGGTCGCGTTCCTCACCTCCGGGCACATCCAGCAGGCCGCCGGCACCAGCCGGATCGCGGCCGTGCGCGGGTTCGCGGCCCGCTCGCCGCTGATCGGCGGCGGGTTCGGCGCCGCCGTGCTCGCGCTGCTCGGCTTCCCGCCGTTCAGCCTGTTCGCCAGCGAACTCGCCATCTTCCGCGCCGGGTTCACCGCCGGGCTCGGCTGGGCCGTCGGCGCCGCGCTCGTCCTGCTGCTGGTCATCACCGCCGCCGTCGCGTCCGGGACGGCCCGGATGCTGCTCGGCGCCCCGGGGACCGGGCCGGGCGCCGCGACGCTGCCGTCCCGGCCGCCGCTCGGAGCCGCAGCCGGCCTGCTGCTCGGGCTGTCGGCCTGCGCGGTGCTCGGGATCGGCCTGGGCCCCCTGCACGACCTCCTGCTCGACGCCGCCGCCGTCCTCGGAGCGCACTGATGACCACGACCGTCAGCGACATCGACGCCGCCCACCTGCCCAAGCACGCCGCGGAGCTGCTGGAGGACGGGCACCGCCTCGCCCTGGCCGCCGCCCATGAGGACCCGGGCGGGCTCCGCGTCGTCTACCTGTTCACCGCGGGCGACCGGGACCGCCGCACCGAACTGCACGTCCGCCTCGACCGCGCCGACCCGGCGGTGCCGAGCCTGGCCGCGCTCAGCTTCCCGGCGGGACGGTTCGAACGCGAGATGCGCGACCTGTACGGGATCGTCCCGGCCGATCATCCGCTGCCGCGCCGGCTCGTCCGCCACCACCACTGGCCGCGCGGCTGGTACCCGATGCGCGCCGACGCCGGGCCGCCGCCCCCGTTCGGCGACCCCGAGGGCCCCTACCCGTTCGTCCAGGTGGACGGGCCCGGCGTGTACGAGATCCCGGTCGGGCCGGTGCACGCGGGACTGATCGAACCGGGGCACTTCCGGTTCTCCGTCGTCGGGGAGAGCATCCTCAAGCTGAAGGCACGGCTCTGGTTCGTGCACAAGGGGCTGGAGAAGCTGTTCCAGGGGCGCGTCCCCGGTGACGGGCTCGCGCTGGCCGAACGCGTCAGCGGTGACACCACCGTCGGCCACACCCTCGCCTACTGCCTCGCCGTCGAGGACGCCGCGGGCTGCGTCGTCTCACCCGGCGCCCAGCGGATGCGGGCCGTGCTGCTCGAACTCGAACGCCTCTACACCCACGTCACCGACCTCGGCGCGCTGTGCAACGACGTCGGCCACTCCGTCCTCAACGCGCAGTTCGGCCGCGTCCGCGAGCAGCTCCTGCGGCTGAACGCCGACCTGACCGGCCACCGGCTGCTGCGCGGCGGCGTCCTGCTCGGCGGCGCCGTCCTGCGCACCCTGCCCGGCCCGGCCGCGCTCAAGGCCATCGGCGCCGACATCGCCGAACTCGCCGGCCTGGCGCTCGGCCACACCGTCGTCGCCGACCGCTTCACCGGCACCGCGCCCCTTCCGGCCGGCGCGGCACGCGACCTCGGCGTCCTCGGCCCGGTCGCCCGCGCCAGCGGCCTTTCCGCCGACGCCCGCCGCGACCACCCCTTCACCGACCTGCGCCCGGCGCTCACCGTCGCCACCGCCGGCACCGGCGACGTGCTGGCCCGCTTCCAGATCCGCGCCCGCGAGATCGCCACCTCCATCGAGATCATCCGCGATCTGACCTACGGCATGAACCCGGGCCTGGTCTCCTCCTGGCCCCCGACCGCCCGCACCGGGGGCATGCCGTCCGGCATCGGGATCGTGGAAGGCTGGCGCGGCACCATCGTCCACCGCGTCGAACTCGCCCCCGACGGGACGCTGTCCCGCGTGAAGATCGTCGACCCGTCCTTCTTCAACTGGCCGGCCCTCCCGGTCGCGCTCACCGGCGCGATCGTCCCCGACTTCCCCCTGGTCAACAAGAGCTTCAACCTCTCCTACGCCGGCAACGACCTCTGACCCCCGCCCGGCCCCGAACCCCGCCCGGAACGGCTCGGGCACGCCACGGCCCCGCGCGGGCCGCACGGCGCGGCCGGCCCGGCCGCCGCGATTCCGGGCCGGGGGACGCGTAGCATCGTCGCCATGGCCGATCCGGCGGGGCCGCGCCCCGGCCCGTCCGCGGGCGTCGATCTCGAAGAGCTGCGCGCGGCATGGCGGGAGCTGAACGAGGTCGTCGAGGAGATCCGCCGGCTCCCCGGCCACCGGGACTTCATGGCGGCGCCCACGTTCGACGACGTGGCGGCCGCGGCCGAGCATCCGCTGTGCTACATCGCGGCGGCGGACGCCGAGGGGCTCGCGCTCATCGTCCGCGCCACGGCGGACGGGGACGCCGATGTCGAGCATGTTCCGCTGCCGGGGCTGACCGCCGCGGCCGTCCACGACCGGGTGGGCTCGCTGCTCGCCTCGTACGGCGAGTTCCGCGCCCGCGGCGCCGGCGGCCACGCGGCCTGGGCCGCCGATCTGGACGCCGTCACCCGCTGGGCCTGGGAGGCCGCCATGGGCGACGTCCTGCGGCACCTGCCGGGCGCACCCGCGGTGACGCTCGTGCCGGGCGGCCTGCTCGGGCTGCTGCCGCTGCACGCCGCCTGGACCGAGGACGCCCGCGCCCCGACCGGCCGCCGGTACGCACTGGACGCGACGACGATCGGCTACGCGCCGAACGCCCGCTCGCTCACCGCCGCACGGGCGATCGCGGCGGACCGGACGGGGCGCGCGCTGCTCACCGTCACCGAACCGAGGCCGCTGCCCGCCCGCTATCCGCGCATGCCGTTCACCGCCCTGGAGGCGGCCGTCGCGAGGCACGCCCTCCCGGACGCGCCGCGCACGCTGGACGGTGAGGCGGCGACCCTGGCCGCCGTCCAGCGCGGGATCGCCGGCGCCGACGTGGTGCACCTCGCCTGCCACGGATTCGCCGACCTGGACCGTCCGCTCGACAGCGGCCTCGTCCTCGCCGGCGGCGAGATCCTGCGGGTGCGCGACCTGATGGCGATGAACCTGCGGCTGAGGCTGGCGTTCCTGTCCGCGTGCGAGACCTCGCTGCCCGGCACCGAACTGCCGGACGAGGTCGTCTCCCTGCCGACCGGGCTGCTCCAGGCGGGCGCCGCCGGGGTGGTCGCGTCCCTGTGGGCGGTCCCCGACATGGTGACCGCCATGGTGGCCGCGGAGTTCTACCGGCGCTGGCGGCGCGACGGCCACCCGCCCGCGCGCGCCCTCCGCGACGCGCAGATCTGGGTCCGCGACACGACGAACGGTGAGAAGGCCGCCGTCTGGGAGCGGGCCCTGGACGGCGACTCCGGCTGGCCGCCGGGCGAGGTGGCCGATGCCCTGCTCGACCACGTCCTGGAACGCGAGCCCGATGACCGGGACGAGGCGTCCATCCCCGCGTGGGCGGGGTTCGGGCATGTCGGCGTGTGACCTGAACGGGGGACCGGTTCGATGAGTGCGGGACGGGACGAGGGGGAGTGGCGCAGGTTCGCCGAGGAGATCAGCCCGCTGCTCGGCACGCTGCTGCCCGACCCCGGCGAGGCGGCCGAGCTGCGCCGGAAGATCGACCGCGCCCTCGCGCTACCGGCGGGGTCGGCCAAGGCACGGTTGCGCAGGATGCTCACCGGAAGGCCGGAGCTACGGCGCTGGCTGCGCGCGCAGAACGAGCGGGAGCAGGGCTACCGTGCCGCCCCGGTGCCGGCCGAGCGCTTCCTTGAGGCCGCGATGGCCGAGAAGATCACGGTCGGCCGGCGGGTGCCGATGTTCGTGCGGATCGTCCTCGGCCCCGCCGACGGCCTGGCCCCGCTGAAGTCCCTCGACGTGCCGCCGGAGGGGGCGAAGGTCGTCATCGCCGTGTGGGCGCCCGACCTGATCGCGGTGGGCGAGCTCATGCAGGAGCTCACGGTTCCGGCCGAGGCCGACTCCGAACCCGTGCAGTTCGGTTTCATCGCCCCCGTGGCGGGCCTGCACCGGGTGCTGGTGCGGGCCTTCCGCGGCGGGACGTTCCTCGGCGAGACGGCCGTGCAGCTGTCGGCCGGCGAGGCGGCCGGGTCGCGGGAGGAGACCGTCCACACCGCCGAGATCACGTCCATGGCCGTCGAGCCCGGCGAGGTGACACTGCAGGTCAGCCGGGAGTCGGACCATTACGAGTTCCAGCTTCTCGGCGACGCGCTGCACTCCCCGCAGCGGTCCGGGCGCGTCGCCGGGGACCCGGCGGCGTTCATCGAGCGGCTCACCCGGCAACTGGGCCGGATGGCCTCGGGCGAAGCCGACCTGGACGGCCCGGCGCGGGTCCGCCGCCGGCTGCGGAACCTGGGCGCCGCACTGTGGAGCGACGTCGTGCCCGAAGCGGTCCACGACCAGTTCTGGAGGCAGGCGGACCGGATCACGTCCTTCACCGTCGCGAGCAACGTCGACGACGTTCCCTGGGAACTCCTCTACCCGGTGAACGGCGACAACGAGAACGGCTTCCTCGCCGAGTGGGTGCCCATCGTGCGGCGGGTCTACGGCCAGGAACGGGTGCGCAGGCTCGCCCTGCCGCGCGCCACGTACGTCGTGCCGCCGCCGGGGACGGCACCCGGCGACGAGCACGAGGTGTACCGGCAGGAGGTCGCGGCCGTCCGCGCACGGCTCTGCGGGCTGGACGACGGCGGCGTCATCGACGACCTCGACGACCTGCAGGACATGATCGACGACGGTCCGGCGGGCATCCTGCATTTCGCGGGCCATCACGGCTTCGACGCGGGCACGGGCGGATTCGTCCGGCTGCACGGCGGGGCGTTCTGCCCCGGCGACCTGCAGACGGCGGTGCAGCGCGGATCCTGGCGCAACAGTCCGCTGGTGTTCTTCAACGGCTGCCGGACGGCCGGGCAGGCGCCGCGGCTCGTGCGGACCACGGGCTGGGCCGAGCAGTTCATGCGGGCCGGCGCGGGGGCGTTCATCGGGTCGCTGTGGGCCGTGCGCTCCTCGTCCGCCCGCAGGTTCGCCGACCACTTCTACGACCACTTCCACGAGCGGCGGCAGCCACTGGGCAGGGCGTCGCAACTCGCGCGGATGGCGATCAAGGAGGAGGCGGGCGACCCCACATGGCTGGCCTACTCGGTGTACGGCAACCCCGCCGCGACCGTGGCCGGGGGGACGGGCGGAGCTAGTCCCGGCTAGGCCGATCCGGGCTGGGCGCCCGGGTCATCGGCGTGCCCGCCAGATGGCACATCGGGGCTCGGCCGTGGTCGTCCGCCCGCGCGATGCGGTCGCAGTGCCGTTCGCCGGGGCAGCGGTAGACGGGCTCGTCCGCACCGTCCAGGCCGTCGCGGATCCCGTAGGACCCGTACAGGACGCCGTGCTCGGTGATCTTCGCGGCCAGCGCCCGCCACTCCCGCAGGGTGTCGGCCCGCCGCCGGGCGGCCTCGTCCAGGTTCCGCCATTCGGTGAGGTGGCCGCTCCGCTTCGCCAGTGCGCGCAGGCGGTCCTTCAGCGCGCAGACCTCGGCCCACGACGACGGGAGCCGCTGCGGTCCGTCCGGCATCGTCGTCCCCCTCGTGGCCGCTCGCGATGCCCGTCGACTCTAGCCGTCCGGTGGACCGTCCCGCGATCGGTATGCGAAGGTGACCCCGAGGAGGGGACGTGGTGACACGGTCTGTGCACGGCCGGGACGCCGCATCCGCCGGACCGCCCCCGGACGGGGTGCTGGCCGAGACAAGACTCGTCACGGGAGAGCGGCCGCGCCCCGTCGGCGGCGTCACCGTCGGGCGGCCCGCCGTCCGGCGCATCGCGCCGGGCGCCCTGCCCGAGCCGATCCGCGACGCGATGCCCGGCGGTGAGCACGACCATCTCGACGTCCGGGCCCGGTTCAGGCTGGCGGACCTGCCCCGCCGCGCCCGCTACACCGCCGCGTTCCTGCGGCTGTGCTTCGACGACCGGCGGGTGGCGGTGGTCCATATGGACGCCGGAGACCACCCGTCCGGTGCGGCGGCCCCGCCCGTCGCGTTCTCCGACGCGGGGGAAGCGGCGCCCGGCTGGCTGTTCGGGGACGTCGGCGGCGGTGCCGTGCTCCCGCCCGAGCTGGCGATCCACGCGATCGTCAGGGCACCGGGCGACCTGCCCGAGGTGTCGGGGTCGATCCGGGTGGACGCGTCGATCGAACGCGGCCGGTACCGCACCCGGATCGTGCACGCCCGCAGCGAGACCGTCCCGGTGTTCGCCATGAAGCCGGACGGTTCGGTCACCGAGCGGGTGGCCGTGCCGGGAACGGCCGGTCCCCGCAGCGCCGCCGCCGCGGCGGGGACCGTCCGGCTGTGCATGGCGGCCGACATCGAGCGGTTCAGCCGCTTCCGCAACCCCGAGGCGGTGCGCGCCCAGGAACGGTTCCTCGCGGTGCTGGAGAACGCGCGCCGGCGCGCCGGCATCGACGACGGGAAGGTCGTGTTCCAGCGGTCGGGCGACGGCCAGTTCGCGATCCTTCCGCCCGCCCTGGACGAGTCGGCCGCGATACCGCTGCTGATCGAGGGGCTGCGGACGTCGCTCGCCGAGGTCAACCACGACCTGAACGAGCACGCCCGCATCCGGCTCCGCGTCGCGCTGCACCGCGGGTACGTGGCGCCCGGCGTCAACGGGTGGATCGGCGACTCCACCATCGCCGTCCACCGCCTGCTCGACTCGGCGCCCGCACGCGAGGCCCTGACCGCGCACCCGGAGGCCGACTTCGCGCTGATCGTCTCCGGGACGATCTACCGCGACGTCCTCGCACACGGCTACGGCCGGCTCCCGGCGGACGCGTTCACCGAGGTCACCGCCGAACTTCCGGACAAGGACTTCGCCGAACAGGCATGGGTCCACGTGCCGGCCGGATGACGGGAGTGGTCATGGACGCGGTGGCGGAACTGCGGGCGGCCGAGCGCGCCTACCAGGAGCGCGGCGACGAGCACGCCCTCGAACGCGCCCGGGCCCTGGTCGAGGGCGAACTCGGCGGCGAACCGTACGCCGCCGAGTTCCGGCTGTGGCTGCTGCTCCTGCGCTATGACCGCCACGGGGACGACCGGGACCTGGACGAGGTCGTCCGCGCCGGCGCCGGCCGGCTCGGGGTCGCCGCGGCGCTGCGGCGGACGGCACGCGACGGCGACGTCACGCATCTCGACAGGGCCATCGCGACGGAACCACCGGAGGTCTCCGGCCAGGGATTCCTCTGGCAGACCGGGGAATGGCAGGCCCTCGACCTGGGCCGCGCGCACCTTGAGCGCTACCGGCTCACCGGCTCCGAAGACGACCTCTCCGACGCCGAACGCATCGCGCGCACGGCTTCGGGAACCGCCGGCGACCCGTTCGTCCGGGCGGCCTGCCTCGCGCTGCTCGCCGCCTGCGAACAGGAGATCTACCTGCTGGGCGGCGGGCGGCCGATGCTCGACCGGGCCATCCGCGGCTACGAGGACGCACTCGGCCTCCTCGCCCCCGGCGCCCTTCCCCGGCCGATGATCCTGACCGAGCTGGGCACGACCCTCCAGGACCGCTTCACCGAGGACGAGGACCCGGCGGACATCGAGCGCGCCGTCGCGCTCGCCGACGAGGCGGCCCGGACCGTCCCGCACGGCCCGGACGCGGCGTGCCACCTGGTCAACCTGGGGACCGCGCTGCAGGTCCGGTACGAATACCACGGTGATCCGCGCGATCTCGACCGGGCGCTGCGGTGCTGGCGCGACGCGCTGGACGCGCTGCCCGCCGGGTCGCCGTACCGGCCGGCGTTCCTCGACCGGCTGGCGCTCGGCCACGTCACCCGCGCCGAGTCCGGCGACCGCGCGGAGGACGATCTCGACATCGCGATCGAGCTGGGCCGGACGGCGGTGCGCGAGGGGGCGGGCGCGAACGACGCCGCGGTGTACGCCAACCACCTCTCCGACGCGCTGGAGGAGCGCTGGGAGGTGCACCGCGACCCCGCGGACCTGCACGAGGCGGTCCGGGTCCTCGGCGAGGTGGTGGACGAGCGGGGCGCCAGGGCCCCCGCACTGATCGCCAACCTCGCCCAGGTGCTGCTGTCCCGTTTCCAGGTGCTCGGGGACCCGGCCGACATCGACCGCGCGATCGAGTGGCTCGGCCGGCTCGCCCGGCGGACGCTGCCGCCCGGCCACCGCACGGGGATCGAGGCGTCGCTGGCCCGCGCCCTGTCCATGCGCTACCAGATGCTCGGCCGGCCCGCCGACCTCGCCGCCGCGATCGCCGCCGCGCGCCGGGGCCTCGCCGGGGTCCACCCGCGCTCGATGCCGTGGAGTTCGCGGGTCACCCGGCTGGCCCAGCTCCTGCACATGCGCTACCGGCGGGACGGGCGGCGCCGCGACCTCGACCGTGCGATCGGCCTGATGCGGGAGGTGGTCGAGGTCGCCGCCGGGCAGGACCAGGAGATCGCGTCCGACCAGCTCACCCACCTGGCGGTGTTCCTGATGGAACGGTACGAGCACGACGGGGACCCGGCCGCCCACGAGGAGGCCGTCGCGCTCGCGGGCAGGGCCGTGGACCTGGACCACCGGGACCATGCGCCGCACCTGATGTCGAACGCCGCGGCCGCGATCCACGACCGGTTCGTCCTGGACGGGAGTTTCGATGATCTGGACGCCGCGATCGAGCGGCACCGTGAGGCGGCGAATGCGGAACTCCCCACCGTGCTCGGCTACCCGAAACTCCTCAGCAACCTGGGCCTCGCCCTCCAGGACAGGTACCTCTACCGCGACGACCACGCCGCCCTGGACGAGGCGGTCGACGTCCACGAACGGGCGGTCGCGGCCTCCCCGGAGCAGGCACCCGACCGGCCCGGCCTGATGAGCACGCTCGCGGCGGCGCTCCTGCTCCGCTACGAGCGCGACACCCGCCCGGCCGACCTCGACCGGGTCATCGACCTCTACGAACGGGGCCTCGCGATGCTCGGCCCGTCCGCCCCCGAGCGGACCTCCCTGCTCGGCAGCCTCGCCGCCGCGCTCCGGCTGCGCGCCCGCGCGGGCGGCGACCGGGCGGAGTTCGGCCGGTCGGTGGAGCTGCTCCGGTCCGCGCTGCGCCGGACGCGCCCGGCGCAGCCGATCAGGCCCGGCCTGCTGCTCGACTACGCGGAGGCGCTCGCCGAACGCCACGACCGCTTCCCCGGCGGCGACCGGGCCGCGGTTCTGCGCGCCCTGCGGAACGCGGTGGAGGCGAGCGAGGGGGCCGCCGTCCTCCGGCTGGAGGCGGCCCGCGCACTGGGCACCTGGGCGCTGGAGCACCGGCTGTGGCAGCCGGCCGCCGACGCCTTCCGCCTCGCCGACCGGGCGCGGCGGGCCCTGTTCGTCGCGCAACGCGCACACGACCACGGGGACGCCTGGCTGAAACAGGGGGAGGACCTCAACGCCGCCGAGGCGTACGCGCGGGTCCGGCTGGGCGCCCTGCGCGACGCGGTCGCCGCCCTGGACGGGGGCCGCGCGCTCCGGCTGTCGGCCACCCTCGACGGCCGGATGGTGGCCGACCGGCTGCGCGCCGGCGGCCACCACGACCTCGCCGACCGCTACGAACGCGCCGCCGACCGCATGCGGCGGGAGAACGCCCTCGCCCGCCCCGCCGGGTGAAGACCGTCCGGCCTCGGCCAGCGCCGGCCCCCGCATCCGGCGTCCTCCGGCCGTGTTACGACGTTCTTCGGGCCTCGGCCAGGCACGACCGCCGCCACCGCTTCAGCGTGAACCGGACATCGGCCGAGAGCCCGGCCCCCGAAAGCCGCTCGGAGATCCCGGCCGCGACCGCGCCCGGATCGGAGCGCCATAGCGTGAGGGCGTGCTCGGCGATGGCGTGCAGCCGCGGGTCGCCGCCGCCGGCGGCGGCGTAGGCGTCCAGGACCGGCCGCCATTCGCCCAGGTAGGCCAGCCCCGCCAGCCGTCCGAGCCGCACGCTCGGATGCGGGTCCGGCACGTCGGAGCCGCGCAGCAGCGCCGCCGTCTCCCCGGCGGACGCCCGGTCCCCGCGACGCGCGGCGAGCCGCCCGAGGTATCCGGCGGCGGCCAGCGTGCCCCCGAGATCGGTCTCGGTGATCCGGCCGAGCCTGCCCGCGGTGAAGGCGAACTCGGTGAGCCCGAAGCCGGGACGCCGCAGCAGGGTGTGGGCGAAGGGCAGCGCCTCACCGGCACCCGCTGACGCGGCGGCCAGCACATAGGGGCCGGCGTCCGGGGAGTCGGGGGCGGGCCGCGCCGCCAGGAACCGCTTTCGGGCCTCCCGGCCCATCCGGTGCCCGGGGCCCGGCGACGCGTCCAGCACGAAGGAGGTCGCGCTCAACCCGAACACCGCCAGCGCCGGGCCTTCACCGTCTTCGAGCAGCAGCCGTTCCAGGTCGGCCGGTGTCCCCTTCGCCCGGCCGAACACGTCCGACCACGGCCAGCACCGGCGTTCGGGCACGTCGTCGCGTGCGAGCGCGCGGCCGGCCCGCAGCGCGAGCCGCACGCCCCGGGCACGGTCGACGGCGAAGACGGCGTCCACGAGCGCCGACAGCGCCTCCACCCGGCCGGCGGTGTGCAGCGCGGTGGAGGACGCCAGCGCGGCCGCCCCGTCGAGCGTGGCCGTGGAGACGTGCGCGGGCTCGACGACCGCCGCGGCGGCGGCCAGCAGCCGGTAGGCGGGTGCGGCCGCGGGCACCGCCGCCACCAGCGCCTCGGCCGCCGCCGGTTCGGTCCGCAGCAGCCGGTGGGCGGCGGCGGCCGCCACCGGCTCCCGTCCCCGCGCGAACCGTTCCAGCAGCTCGGAGGTGCCGTACGGGCCGGTCAGGACGTCCCGGGCCTCGGACGGCATGGCCGCGGTGGTCTCGTCCAGCCGGTCGGCGACCGCGCCGGCGATGTCGATCCGGAAGCGGTGGCCCAGCAGCAGATCCCCGCGCCCCGCCTCGGCCAGTTCCGCGACGAGCCGGCGACGCTCCTCCATCAGCCCGTCCTGGACGGCGGCCGTCGCGGCGGCCGTGAGATCGTCCCAGCTCCCGGCCAGCCGGTCGGCGCAGGCCGCCGTCCACCGCGCGCTCAGCGCCTCGGTCGGATCGGCGCGCAGGAGCCGGAACGCCTCCATGCCCGCCCTGGTCACCGGCCACGGGCGTGCCGGGCCGATCAGCTCCGCGATGCGGGGGAGCAGGCCGGTGAGCCCGGCCCGTCCCGCCGACTCCAGGGCCGCCGCCTGCACCCGGGCGTCGTCGTCACGGGCGAGGATCGCGCGGGCGGCTTCCCGCAGGTCGCCGCGGCCGGCCTCCATCCGAGCCAGGGCGGACAGGGCGGTGATGCGGGCCTCGGGCACCGCGCCGGAATCGCGGGCGACCTCCCCGAACAGGTCGCGGGCCAGCGCTCCGCCGTATCCGGCCAGGGCCGCCACCGCGCCCTGCCGCACATGGTCCGGCATCCCGGGCCCGGTGAGCAGCTCCCGCGCCTGGGCGGCGAACCGGGCGGCGGCGTCCGCCGGGACGCGACGGGCCGCCGCGAGGAAGTCCGCGCCCAGGCCCAGATCGAAGTCCAGGGCGGCCTTCAGCAACGCCTCCGCGAGATCCGCGTCGGCGTCCGGCATGGCCAGGAGCATCCGGCACGCCCCATGCCACGCGCTGTCGGACACCAGGGGGGCGAGCGGCCGGGACGCGGCCCGCGGGTGCGTGTTCAGCCGGCGCGCCGCGCAGTAGTCGCGCACCAGCCGCGAGGCGAAGACCAGGCCGTTGTCGTCCCAGCCGAGCAAACCGTCCTCCAGAAGCTCGGGCACGATCCCGGAATCGGCGGCGCCGAGCACGGCGGGCAGGTCCTCGTCGGGCAGCGGATGGCCCCCGCGCTCGATCGACTCGCCCGCGAGCATGCCGAGCACGGTCTCCTTGTCGGGGTAGGGGTGGCCCGGCGGTGTGCGGCGCCTCCCTCCGGCCTTGTCCCGCAGGTAATCGCCGACGAGGTCGGTGAGTCCCGCCTCCGTGAGCCGGGACGGCAGCCGGGCCGCGTCGACGAGGTGGACCATGGAGAGCAGGCGCAGCAGCGTCCGCGCGGACCCGGGCTCCTCGCCGTCGATCCGGCTGGTCAGGCTCTCGGCGAGGTCATGGGGATCGGACACGCCACGGCGGTGCAGGACCCCGGCGAGGTGGCTCCGGAACCGGGACGGGTCCGGAGGCAGCAGGGTGTGCACCTCGAATCCCGGCAGGCCGTCCGGCCTGCCGGAGAGGTCGCGGGGACGCGCCGTCCCGACGACGGCGGCACGCGGCGTGCCGGCCGCCAGCCCCCGCATCCAGCTCAGCATCTCCTCCCGGTGCTCCTGGCCGGGCAGCTCCTCCAAGCCGTACACGAGGACACAGAGGACGCCGAGCCGCAGCAGCGCCGGGAGATGGCCGGCCCACTCCCCGGGCAGCATCTTGTCCCGGCACCACGCGTCCCGGAGCCGGTCCTCGTCATCGACGGCGTCACGGGCCCGCACCATGAGCGGAACCCGGACCGGCCCTGGTTCGCGCTTCGCGATGGCCTGGGCGAGCTGAAGGCGGCGTTCGTCAAGGACGGTGGTCTTGCCGCTGCCGGGCCCGCCCAGCAGCACCACGTGCGGGACGCGCGCCAGCATGGGCAACGCCCAGACCGGCGAAGACCCGGCCCCGGTCACCGTCTCCAGCGGAAAGTACGTCCTCTCCCGCGCCTGGGCGGCGATCGTCTCCGCCGGCCCGCGGAACGCCGTCCTGGCGACGCCCTGAGCGAACCCCGAGGCCAGCCGCTCCAGCCCGGCATCGCGGCGGCCGCGCCGATCGGACTCCGCGACGAGGCCGGCCACCACCTCCACCGCCGGCGGCCGCCCGTGATCCGCGCTCTCCAGCAGCCGGACGGCGGCCTCGCGGAGAAGGGACTCCGGCCAGAACCGGTACGGGGCGTCCCGGTGCCACTCCTCGGTGGCGGCGCCGGCGGCGGCCACCGAGGCGGCGACCGCCCCGCGCCCGTGGGCCTCGTCCGCCCATTTCAAGGTCCGGTTGGCGGAGATCACCATGTGCACGAGGTAGTCGTGCCACCATTGCGGGCCGTCGTCCCACCGGTAGCTCCGCATCGACTGGACGCGCACCGCCCAGAGCATCCGGAAGGGGAACGCGAGGCCGGGCGCCGTCCGGGAGAGGACGCCGAGCATCACCTTCTCCACGCCCGCCACGGCGCCGGCGGCCCGGCCCGCCAGCGCGAGCAGCCGCTGGAGCGTGAGCAGGTCGCCGAAGCCCAGGCGTTCGCCGAGCACGTCGCGCAGCAGCATCAGCTCCAGCCACGTGTGGTCGGCCGCGAGCGGCAGGTCCCTGGCGGTCTTGGCGTAGTCGATGAGGCACGGCTGGTCGCCGGACACCATGATGTTGCGCGGATTGAGGTCGCCGTGCGCCAGCGTCCGCGGCCGGTTCGGCGCCTCGGCCGTCAGCATCGCCGCCAGCCGGGCGAACGGGAGGAAGGTGCGCTCGCCGGCCACGGTGATCTGGTCGTCCTCCACGGCGGCGCCCGGGAGCCGCCTGCGGATCAGCTCCAGGCGGGACGAGGCGAACCGGCCGACGATCCGGCCGTGGATCTGGTGCTCCCGCGATGGGTCGAGCCCGCGCAGGTCCGGCACCCCGTCGCGCGATTCGATCCGCACGTTGAGGTGCCCCCGGCGGGCCCGCAGCGCCGTCCCGTCCCGCCGCACGGGCACCGAGCCCAGGTAGACGAACTCGCGGGGGGACGCCTCGTCCGGTGTGAGCAGTGCCCGCATGAGGTCATCGCTCGTCGGGCGCAGGTCCGCGAGCTCCTCGTCGGTGGGCGTGCCCGCGACGAGGCGCGGACCGTCCATGCCGTCGACCCGAAGGGTGAGCCAGTCGCCCAGCGTCCCCGCCAGCGGGCGCAGGGATGAACGCTCCTCGTAACGGTCGGCCTGCCCGTACAGAACGCTCTGCGCCTTCTCACCGAAGTCGGCGATGAGCTTGAGAAGAAGGTCCGCCGCCTCCCCGCCTTCCCGGCAGGCGTCCACGGCCAGCTTCTCCAGCGACCTGAGCGGCCTGCCGGGGGTCGCGGCGAAATCCCCGGCGTGCCCGTACACGACGGCCTCGCGCCGGCCGGGGTCGGCCGGGGCTTCGGCATCACGCACCGCGGGCGAGGCGTTCACGATCGGGGCGCACAGGGCGTTCTCGAAACGGAGATGATCGCGAAACGCCCGCCACTCCGTCCGCATCTCCTCCAGCGGGCCGAGTTTGACGACGTACCGCTGGACCAGCGTGCCCCACTTTGCGGTGATCTCGAAGACATCGGCGCCGTGCCTGCCGCCGGCGAGCGGCTCGCCGATGGTGATGTGGTCCGGTGCCTCGGCCCACTGCCGTTCGCCCGGTACCGACGCGATGTCTTCGAGCGCCTCCCGCGCCTCTTCCCAGTCCCCTTCGACCACCGTCATGACGAACCCCTTCCGGCGATGGTGTTCCAGGGACTTGGCGGGTATCCGGCCCGGCTCCGGACACGACGGGACGGGCAGGCGTCCCGGCCGCCCCGGCGGGCCGGCATGTTCCGGAATGCTATGCAGACGCGTCCCCCCCGATTCGGCCCCGGAACCGCCGCGACCGGAAACGGTCAGCATCCCGGTTTCCCGGGATGCCGCGTCCGCCGCCCGCGAGTGACCATGATCGCCACGCGCTCCCCTCGGTGAGGAGCGCGTTGGCCCCTGTCATGACCTCGGGTGGGGTTTGACGGCCTGGACGATGGCCGAGTGCAGACCTCCGCCAGCGTCCGCGGCGGGGGTGACGGCGGGGTCGGTGAATCCGGCGGTGAGCAGCAGGTGGCGGTATTCGGCTGCGGTGAGGGTGCCGTTGGTGCAGCCGACGCGCTTCTCGGCTTCGGCGCGCTGGGCGGGGTCCAAGCCGTCGTCGGCGATGACGTCGCTGATGCCCAGCCGTCCGCCGGGGCGCAGGACGCGGCAGGCTTCGGCCAGGACGCGGGCCTTGTCGAGGGACAGGTTGATGACGCAGTTGGAGATCACCACGTCCACGGCCTCGTCCGGCAGGGGGATGTCCTCGATGTGGCCGGCCAGGAACTCCGCGTTCGTCACCCCGGCTTGGGCGGCGTGGGCGCGGGCGAGGACGACCATGTCCTCGCTGGCGTCCAGGCCGTAGGCCGTCCCGGTGGGCCCGACACGGCGGGCCGACAGCAGGACGTCCAGCCCGCCGCCGGAACCCAGGTCGAGCACGGTCTCGCCGTCGCGCAGGTCGGCGACGGCGAGCGGGTTGCCGCAGCCGAGGCTGGCCCGCAGTGCGCCCGCGGGTGCTCGGTCGCCGCCGGTGTAGGCGGCGGCGCCGAAGCAGCCGTCGGATTCGTCGCCGTCACAGTCGACGGGGGTGCCGCCCCGCTGGGCGAGGCGGGCCAGGCCGGAGTAGCGGTCGATGACCGCTTCGCGCCGCGGGTGGAGGTTTTCGGGCAGGTCAGCGGTGCCGGTCATGGTCAGGACTCCTCCGGGCGGGTGGGGGCGGCCGGCGCGGGGCGGCCCATGACGACGTCGGCGGCGGTCGGGAAGCAGGACACGCAGGTGGCGTTGATCCGGTAGAGGTTGGCGGTGCCGCGTGGTTCGGCCAGCACGAAGCCGACCTCGGCCAGCACCTTCAGGTGCGCCGAGACGGTGGACTGGCCGACCTCGACCTCTTCCACGATCTCTCCGACCGTCATGGGCCGGCCCTGCCGGGCCAGCAGGGAGACGATCTGGATGCGGGTGGCGTCGGCCAGTGCCTTGAACCAGGACGCGTACTCGGCGGCGGTGGCCCGGTCGAGCGGACCCTTCTCCCCATTCATCGTCCATCGACGATAAACGATGAATAGGGCCGGACGGAAGAACGCGGGGGTACCGAAATGTCGGCGGCGCGAGAACGGTGTTGCGTGCCGGAGCGGACGGGGCCGGCCCGCCCCGGCACACGACCACGCTCGCCTTGGGGCCGACCGGGCCGCCGCGACTGAGGCAGGTCAGGTGGCAGGCGGGCCCGAACGCCGGCTCCACCACTGCGCCGCCATCCTCGGCCTCCGCACCCTGACCAGCCTCGGACTCACCGCCACACCGGCTGGACGCTCCCACCGATCACGCCCTGATCATGGCCGAGGGACCCCGCCGGGCTCCTTCTCCCAAGATCCTCACACCAAGGCATTTAGAGCGTTCCTAGGGGTGGTCGCGTCTCCAGGGGCTTCGCATCGTGTAGAGGAGCGCCGCCACGGCGATGCCCGCACCTATCGGGGCGCCACTGCCGGGGATGAAAGCGACGAGCCCGGCCACCAAGACGGCGATGATGATCACTGTTGTGTGCAGCAGCACACGCATCGGAATGAACACGCCAGGCCGCTGTGGCTCGATCGGCTTCTGGTCGGCAGCGGCAGTGCGTTGCTCCTGGTCTGGTGGCGGGTTCACGGCCACGTCACCATTAGGGCGAGTGTCTTCGCTGGGCGTTCGTTGTACGCTCATGGGCGGGACTCTCAGACATTCTGTCGCATGGGATGGGTGAGGGTAGCCGTTACGGCGGCCTCTTGCTGACCACAAGAGGCCGCCTCGGCGGTTGTGGGCTACAACGGCTGCGGATCTGCATGGGTGGATCGTTCACAGAAGATCCGTAAGAGCCGGAATGCGATGTCACTGCGCTGGCTCAGCAGGAACCTCTCGAACTCCTCCGCGGGCAGCACGGCCACTTGCGCAGACGTTATCGCGTTGGCGGTGGCCGAGCGAGGTTTGCGTCCGATTGCTGAAGCTGCTCCCAGCAGGGAGCCAGGACCCCGGACGTGTGTGAGTTGGTCATCGTCACCCGAGCCGACCTCTACTTCCCTGAGAGAACGATCATTACCGTGGTGTCTTCTTCGCCCTGCCGGAACAGCGGCGTCCGAGCTGGCCAGCACCTTCGCCGTGCTCGTTTCAGCAGGTCGGCGCGTTCGGTCCTGGAGAACATGTGTGAGGAATCAGGGAGATCAACAAGAAGTTGATCATTGGCTGCTGGCATACGTGCCATAGCTGGCCTCCTCTTGCAGCCGTCCCAGCAGTGTGGGGAGATCCAAAAGATCTTTCGGGCGGCGCAGGCGCATCTTGTAGGCCAGCACATCCTGCAATCGGGCAAACCGCAGGCCGGCGAAAATGTCGGCGTCGTCAATGAGTTCATCGGCTTGGCGGGCCCCGGGGATCCACTGCTGGGAGAACTGGAGCCGTCCGCCCCACAACGAGACGATCATGTGGCCGCTGTAGCGTCCTCGTCCGTGATGCCCAAGGTCGTGAACACGGTCCCAGCCTCGGTTCCGGGCCACGACATCCAGATCGCTGACGCTATGGCGTAGACCGTGGGCCAAGAGCGGCCCACTGCCGAAGATGACATAGTCGTTGGGGTCAAGGTGCATGGCGGTGAGCCGCCTGATCAGCGGATGCTCCAGCAGTCCGCTAGGCGAGCCTCTGTAATGGGTCACTCTGCCGTCGCCCTTCGAGCGGAGGCGGTCCGATCGCCTGTAGCGATCTTGCGGAGAAACGGGACGTCCTGGACGATGACCCGGCGGCGCCCAGTGCGAACAAGGTTGCCGTCTCGGAAGATCTTCATGATCTTCTTCACTGACTCCACCGACAGGCCGGAGACCTGCGAAAGCTCTTCATGGTCGAGTTCCAGCAGCACGCCGGCGTCAGTGTGATCGCCCAGTCCGCTCTCGATGAGTTCCTGAAGCGCCAGGGCCAGGCGCGGCTCGGCGGCGAGTTCCGTATGAGCCAGCCGCTCATCGGCTTCGCCCAAGCGCCTGGTCAGCATGTAGTTCAAGGCGTCGAGGACCCGAGGGTTGTCGTCGACGAAGTTGTTCCACTGGTTGGCTGATAGATGCAGGACCTCGACGTCGCGGATGGACAGGACGTTCGCCGAACGCGGCGAGCCGTACCGTGCTGAGGACTCGCCGACGGGCTGGAGGCCGTTGCGGATCCCGATGAGCCGTTCGGGCGCGCCCTTCGTCACTTTCAGATGCCCCTTGAGAGGCACAAGCACGAAGTTGGTCCATTCGCCCTCCTTGAAGAACAGGTGTTTGGGAGGACGCTGGAGGATCTGGCCCTCCTTCTTCAAGATGGCCAGTTGCTCCTCGGTGAAGATGGGCTCCCCAGGCTTGTACCGCTCTGCTGCCATGTTCCAGAAGGTATAATTACCACTAGGGAAGCGCAAGAGCTACCCACAAGAATATGTCTTAGGGGCTAGATCTTTCGGGATAGCCTCTGCTTGCAAGGTAGTCCTGGCGCTCCTGCTGCAGGTCCTAACTGCCTCTCACGGGTGTCCCTGCCCGCCCGCAGTGAAGGACCGGGCCGCCCTCTTCGGGCAGGGCTTCTCATAACGTGGCTGCCGACACCCGGCGCTGACCACGACCAGACGAACTCGACCTGATAGGGCAGGGAGGACGCCGAGCCGGCGTGGCTGCGCAGAGAGGTTGCCGGGCCGAAGCAAGAGCGGAAGATCCCGCGCAAGGCGGCCGCGTATCTCGCGAAAGAGACGCGCTGGTGAGCCGCTTGTACTTCGTCGAGGACCACGCCCGCGCCTTCGGCGTCAAGCGGCTGTGCCGGATCCTGAAGGTTCCGCGTTCGGGGTTCTGCTGGTGGCATCGTCGGCTGGCACCAGCCGCGGCGCCGGTGCACTACCGGACCCACCCGTCGACTTCGGCGGTACTCGACCTGCTGCGCCGTGATTTATCGGTCGGTGCGGCCGATGAGCGTTGGTGCGGTGATGGTTACCTATCCGCTGGCCGCGGGCAGACGGATGTTCTCGGCCACCGATGACGGCTGTCCACGATTGCTCGTGGCCGTCGGGTCGCCGGGGCCGGGTGCTGGGGAGCCGGCTGAACACCGTGTGACGAGGGCGACCGTCAGCCGGCGTCGTCGAGGACTTCGCGCAGCTTGCGCGCGAAGGCTTCGGGCTGCCCGGCATAGCCGTGCTCGCCCCCCCCGGAAGCCGCCGTGGTGGCTCGGGAAGATCGTCGGCCGCCGGCCGAGCAGCGCGGCCGTCGCCACCGAGGTGCGTCCGGTGAAGACGTCCAGGGACTCTTCGCCCACCGCGATCACGACCCGCGTCCGTGCCGCGGTGAGCGCGGCGACGTCGGGCCGGTAGCCGCTGACCGCCCAGGACCGGTCGGACAGAAGCGGGTCGTCCCGGGTGCCGTCGTCGTCGGTCGGCATCCCGAACATGGCGGGATCCGGTGCGGGCCGGGCGAAGTAGCCGCCGGTGAATTCGCCGCGCCGCGCCACGAGGTCATCATGTTGACTTCCTCCCCCGCCTAAAGGCGGGGGATTCCAGCGGTCACCCGCTGGGTTTCCTGCTTCGTTGCCGACCGCCCCGTCCGGGAGGACTCCCGTTGAGGTCTGACACCGGCTCCACAGGCCGACACCGCCAGCCCGGCGGCCAGAACATTCTTCGCGGCGTTGACGTCCCGGTCATGCCGGGCCCCGCACCCGCCGCAGGTCCATACCCTCACGTTGAGGGGCAACTGCTCGGTGACGGTCCAGCAGTTCGAGCAGGTCTTGGTGGAGGGGAACCACCGGTCGATCACGACCAGCTCGCGGCCGTACCAGGCGGCCTTGTACTCCAGCATCGTCCGCAGGTCCCGCCACGCCGCATCCGAGATCGCGCGGGCCAGCGAGTGGTTTTTGACCATGCCCGCGACGTTCAGGTCCTCGATCACGACCACTTGGTTCTCGTGGACGAGCCGAGTCGACAGCTTGTGCAGAAAATCGCGGCGCCGGTCGGTGATGCGGGCGTGGATCCGCGCCACCCTGCGGCGGGCCCTGCCCCGGTTGGCCGACCCTTCGGCCTTGCGCGCCAGGTCCCGCTGCGCCCTGGCCAGGCGCTCGCGGTCACGGCGCTCGTGCCGGGGGTTGGTGATCTTCTCCCCGGTGGACAGGGTCACCAGGCAGGTGATCCCGACGTCCAGGCCGACCGCCGCCTCCGTGGCGGGAGCCGGAGTGACGATGTCCTGGACCAGGATCGAGACGAACCAGCGGCCCGCGCTGTCGCAGGACACCGTCACCGTCGTGGGCTCGGCACCTTCTGGAAGAGGACGCGACCAGCGGATGTCCAGGGGCCCGGTCGTCTTGGCCAGCGTGAGCCGCCCGTCGCGCCAGGTGAAGGCGCTGCGGGTGTACTCGGCCGATGCGCGAGACCTCTTCTTGGACTTAAAGCGCGGGTATTTCGCGCGCTCGGCGAAGAAGTTCGCAAACGCCGTCTGCAGGTGACGAAGCGCCTGCTGAAGCGGGACAGAGGACACCTCGGCCAAAAAGGCCAGCTCCTCGGTCTTCTTCCACTCGGTGAGCGCGGCCGACGACTGCACGTAGGAGATCCGGCGCCGCTGGCCGTACCAGGCCCGCGTTCGTTCCTCCAGCGCCTTGTTGTAGACCAGGCGCACGCAGCCGAACGTGCGCGACAGCTCCGCCGCCTGCTCGTCCGTGGGGTAAAAGCGGTACTTGAACGCCCGCTTGACCTGCCGCGCCATGCCTCACATCCTATCCGTTCCCCTGTGAGCAGCAGGCGCCGGCCGGTGGCCGGCAGACACCGGATCGCCCTGGCGGCGATCCCGCTTTCCCCGCCCTGCTCCGCAGAAGTCCGTTTCCTCCCCGGCCTGAAGACCGGGGCATCCACGGAGGCATCCAGATGAAGGCCGCCATGCCCGCGCCCGAGCCTTTAGTCAGGTGCTGCGGCCGAGGCCGCGCGGGTCATAGGTGACCACGGTGCGGTCGGGGAAGTGCGACGCCAACGTGCCGAAGCCGCCGGCGTCCATGGGCTGGCCGATCATGACCAGCGGCGGGCGTCCATCGGCGGTCGGCAGCGGACCGTGGACGTCGTAGGCGAGGTCGGCCCCGGGAGTCTCGAGTAGGTGCGTAGTCATGACCATGTCGACCTCCTCCGCGCCGAAAACTCATCGGGACGGACGGGTGAGCCCTCCCGAACGGTGGGCGATCCGGGACCCGGCCCGCCGCTACCTGGGAGATCACCGTGAATTCGTGCGGTCCGACTCCTTGACACCCCTCGGGTGTCAATGGATTAATGGGCCGAGCTTTAGACCATTTAGGAAGGGTGAGCCCATGACGGGTGTGCTCTCCGGCCAGGACACGGCGCGGATCGACGACGCCATCGCCGAGCAGGCGGAGGAGGCGTTCGTCTTCCTTGAGCGACTGGTCGCCGCGCCGAGCACCCTGGGGCGGGAGGCGGCGGCGCAGACCGTGATCGCGGAAGAACTCACCGGCCTCGGCTTCGAGGTGCGGCGGGTGGAGATCCCGGAGGCGATCGCGGACGACCCGCTGGCGGGCATCCCCCAACTGCCCTACCGGGACCGATACGACGTCTACGGCACGCTCGGGGGCGGCACCGACACCCCCGGGCTCCTGCTGAACGGGCACATCGACGTGGTGCCCGCCGAGGACGGGGAACTGTGGTCCTCCCCGCCGTTCGTCCCCACCCGGCGCGACGGGTGGCTCTACGGACGCGGCGCGGCCGACATGAAGTGCGGTTTCGCCATGGCGGTCCTGGCCCTGCGCGGACTGCGGGCGGCCGGTGTCGACCTCGCGCGCCCGCTGGGGTTCCTGAGCGTGGTCGAGGAGGAATGCACCGGCCACGGCACCCTCGCCGCCGGCCGGGCCGGCATCCTCGGCGACAACGTCCTGCTGATGGAGCCCACCAACCTGGACATCCTGCTGGGCGGCAGCGGCGTGCTGTGGGTCGACATCGAGGTGACCTCGGGCGGCGGCCACGCCGAGCGAGCCGACCGCTCCAGCAATCCCGTGCTCCTCCTCAACCGGGTCCTGGAGCGGTTGCGCGGTTTCGAGCGCACGCTCAACGAGCACTGCGACCCGGTGTTCGCCGGGATCGACCACCCCTACAACGTGAACATCGGCCGGATGTCCTCGGGCGACTGGACCTCCAGCGTGCCCGCCCGGGCGCGGGCCTCGGTCCGGATCGGCTTTCCCCGGTCCTGGTCACCGGCCCGCGCCGAGCGCGAGGTCCGGGAGGCGATCGCCCGGGAGGCGGCGGCCGACCCCGTGCTCGCGGTGCATCCCCCGGCGGTGCGCGCCTCCGGTTTCCGCGCGGAGGGCTACGCCCTGGACCCGGACCACCCGCTGGTCGAGGCGGTGGCGGCGGCGCACCGGGACGCCCACGGCGCCACCCCGGGGACCTACGTGGTGGGCTCCACCACCGATGCGCGGTTCTACCTCAACCAGTTCGCCCGCCCCGCGCTGTGCTACGGCCCGAGGGTGCGCAACATGCACGGAGTCGACGAGGCCGTGGAACTCGCGAGCATCGTGACCGGAGCACGCACCCTCGCCCGGGTGATCCCCGCACTGCTGGCCGAATCCGGTTCTCCTGCCCCCGAGTACGAGGAGATTCTGTGACCGACCACCCTCCCGCCGGTGAGGACACCGCCCCCGCCATGCCCACCGGCACCCCCGACCTGTTCGCCGAGATATTCGCCGAAGACGAATCGCCGGATCTGCACCCGCTGTTCCAGCCGCTGCAGATGCCGTCCGCCGGGGAGCTGATCGCCGACCGGCTGGTCACCGCGATCGCGCTGGGCGGTTTCGTGCCGGGGCAGCGGCTGCCGAGCGAACGGGATCTGGCCGCCATGCTGGAGGTCAGCCGCTCCTCGGTGCGGGAGGCGATCCAGCGGCTCGGCGCCGAGGGCTATGTGACGGTCCGGCGGGGACGTACCGGGGGCGTCTTCGTCACCACGTCCTGGGGCCCGAACTCCGCCGAGAAGATCCGCAGGACGCTGCTGCCGACCTGGAAGGCGATGGAGCAGGTACTGGACTGCCGGGCCTGCACCGAGGAGATGATCGCCGGCATGGCGGCCCGCCGCCGCACCGACGACGACGTCACCGCCATCCAGGACGCGCTGGAGGCGTACCGTGCCGCCGACGACGACCGGGAGGCGTCCCGGGCCGCCGACGAGGCGTTCCACCTGGCCGTGGTACGCGCCACCCACAACGTGTACCTGGTCAAGCTGAGCCAGCGGCTACGGCATGTGGTCAACCTCGGTTTCCGGAGCGAACCGTACAGCCGGGAACTGCGCCGGACGGCGCTGCACCAGCACGCCTCGCTGGCCGAGGCGATCATCGGCGGGCGGGACGGGGAGGCCGGGGCCATCGCCGCCGGACACTTCACCCTGACCACCGAATCCACCCTGCGCGACCTGGTCGCGCGGATCCGTGAGGACGGGCAGGCCCCGGAAGGAGAGACCACCCCGCCCGCCCCCGACCACGACTGACAACCAGTCGATCCCCACAGAGAGAGGAAGCCTCGTGCCCATCGCGGCGGTCAACGACATCCAGATCAATTACCGGCTCGAAGGCGATGGCCCGGAGACGATCGTCCTCGTCAACGGCCTGGCCGACGACCTGAACACCTGGGACTACCAGGTGCCCGCCTTCCTTGAGGCCGGTTACCGCGTCCTGCGCTTCGACAACCGCGGTGTGGGGGAGACCGGCAAGCCGGAAGGCCCCTACACCAGCCGGATGCTCGCCGACGACGCCAAGGCGCTGGTGGACCATCTCGGCATCACCGACTTCCACCTCATGGGCACCTCCATGGGAGGCATGATCTCCCAGGAGTACGCCATCAACTACGGGAGCGACCTGCGTTCCCTGGTGCTGTCCTGCACCTACGCCGCCCCGGGCCCGTTCTGCTCCCGGCTGTTCACGGTCTGGGCCGAGCTGGCGCCCACCCAGGGCGTCCCCTTCATCATGCGCGAGGTGACGCTCTGGGCCTTCACCCAGGACTTCTTCGAGACCCGCGGCGCCGATCTCGCGGCCTTCGAGGACGAGATGGCCGCCATGCCCTGGCCGGTGGAGGCATACCTGTCCCAGCTCAACGTCATCCGCGAGCACGACACCACCGACCGGCTGTCCCAGATCACCGTCCCCACCCTGGTCCAGGCCGGTGAGGAGGACATCCTCATCCCGGTCAGGCTCTCCCGCAGGCTGCACCAGGCCATCCCGGACGCGGAGTGGGCCACCACCCGAGGCGGACACGCCTGCCTCTGGGAGCACCCCGACCACTTCAACACGACTCTTCTCGAATTCTGGGCCAGACACCGCCGCGCCACCTCACCGGCCGGCTGAAAGCAAGGAGCACCACGTTGCCGCAGCACAGCACCCCCGGTGACAACGGGAGCAATGGGACCGCGCTCGGAAAACTCGGCCTTCTGGGCGTGATGATGCCCGGCCTCGCCCAGGTCGGGCCCTTCTTCAACATCCTCTTCAGCACGGTCCTCGTGGCCGGCCTGGTCGGCGTCTCGACCCCCCTGGTCTACCTCATCGCCATGTTCGGGATCGGCGCCACGGCCAACAGCTTCGCACAGTTCTCCCACAAGTACCCGAGTTCCGGATCATTCGTGACCTTCATCACCAGGGCCCTGGGCGCCCCGGTCGGTGTGGTGACGGGCGTGGTGGCGATGCTCGGCTACATCATCGCCTTCGGCGGCATCTACGCCTTCGTCGGCGACTACATACGCCAGAACCTGCTCGGTGACGTCCACTTCACCGGGGCCACCGCACTGATCACCATCGTGTACGGCGTCCTGGTGCTCCTTCCGGCCATCCTCGGTCTCTCGTTCGGCATGCGCACCACCATCGCCCTCTACGTGGTGGAGATCGTGGTGCTGGCCATCTTCGTGATCGGCGTCCTGGTCCAGGGCGGCAAGGACGGCCTCAGCCTCCTTCCCCTCACCCTGCACGGAGTCGCCGATCCCAAGAGCCTCGCGCTGGCGCTGTCCCTCACCGTGCTCGCCTACGGCGGCTTCGAGGCCGCGGCACCGTTCGCCGAGGAGACCGCGAACCCTCGCCGCAACGTGCCGATCGCCCTGCTCGCCAACGTCGCGATCAGCGGGCTCATCTACGTCCTCGGCTCCTACGCCCTGGTGCTCGCGTTCGGCGTGGACCACATGGACACGATGACCAAGGACCCCAACCCGTTCGTGACCGCGGGCCACGCCTTCGTCCCCTTCGTGGCGGTCGCCGTCAGCTGGGTGTTCATGTCCAGCATCACCAGCTCCTACATCGCCGCCAACCTGGAGACCTCCCGGGTCATCGCGGCCGGCGCGCGCGGGGGCCTGTGGTGGGGCGGCCTGTCCCGGCTGCACCCGAAGTTCGGCACGCCCTGGGTGGCGGTCGTCGGCTTCGTGGTGCCGAGCGTGGCGATCGGCGCGCTGTCCACGCTGTTCACCGACCCGGGCACGGCGGCCGGCTTCCTCGGCACCTACGGCACCATCGGCTTCCTGCTGATGTACGTGGTGACCAACGTCGCGCTGGCCGTCGAGTGGTTCAAGGACCGCCGTGCCGGGGAACACGGACACGTCTTCTCCCGGCTGATCTCGCCGATCGTCGGAGCCCTGGTGCTGATCATCCCCTTCTGGGGCGACTTCCAGCCGGGTCAGGCCGCGCCCTACAGCTACCTGCCCGTACTGACGGTCCTGCTGATTCTCGCCGGGTTCGTCTACATGTGGGTGCTGCGCAGCCGCAAGCCCCACGTCATGGCTCGGGCGGCCGCCCTCCTCAGTGGAGAGGAGCCCGACGAGAAACCGGCCGCGGTCATCGACTGACCCGGCCGGCCCGCCGGCACGGCACCGGAGGATCGTTGCGATCCTCCGGTGCCGTGATTGATCAACGCCCTGCCTTGGAGCCGTGTTCGGCCGGGAGGCCGGACGGGGCCGCCGGGCCGGACCCGGGGCGGGCGGACCGCAGGGTGACGGCGGCCAGCACCGCACCGGCCAGGGCGATGAGGCCGGCGCCGAGGAAGGCGGCGGAGAAGCCGTCGGTGAGCGCGGGCAGATTCCCCGGCTCGTCGGCGCCCTGTACTGCGGCGATGGCGGTCATCGCGGCCAGGCCCAGCGCCGAACCGACCTGGTAGCTGGTGTTGACGATGCCGGAGGCCAGGCCGCCCTCCTCGGGACGGGCGGAGGAGATGGCCGTCCCCAGGGAGGGGATGAAGGCCAGTGACATGCCCAGCGCCGCCACCAGCGAGGCGGGCAGGACGTCGACCTGGAAGTTCCCGTCGGGCCGGACGAACGACAGCCAGCCCATGCCCGCCGCCAGCACCACCAGTCCGGCCACGGTCATCGCCTTGGGGCCGAACCGGCCGATGGCGCGCGGGGCCAGGGCGACCATCCCGATCATGATCAGCACGGTCATCGGCAGCAGCGCCGCACCCGAGGGGAAGGCGCTGTAGCCCAGCACCTGCTGCAAGTACAGGTTCAGGAAGAACCACATCGGGATCCACGCGCCGCCCAGCAGCAACTGGGCGAGGTTGGCCGCGCCCAGGTTGGGCGTACGGAAGATCGACAGCGGCATCAGCGGTTCACGGCGGGCCGCCTGGAACCCCAGGAACACCGCCAGCAGCATCAGACCGGCGGCCATCACTCCCCACGTCCGGGCCGAGGCCCAGCCGACCTCCGGGGCGCGGACGATCGCGTAGACCACGCCGCCCAGGCCGAGGGTGACGGTCAGCGCGCCCAGCACGTCCACGGAGCCGCGTGCCCCGGCGCCGCCGGCGGGCATCAGCACCGGCGCGGCGACCAGCGCCAGGACGGCGATCGGGATGTTGAGGTAGAAGATCCACGGCCAGGACACGTACTCGGTGATGACGCCGCCCAGGAAGACGCCCGCGGTGCCTCCGGCGGGGGCCGCCGCCCCGTAGAGGGCCAGGGCCCTGGTGAGTTCGCGCGGGTTGGCGCCGAACAGCATCATCAGCAGGGTCAGGGCCGAGGGCGCGATGAGCGCCGCGCCCACCCCTTGCACAGCGCGGCCGGTCAGCTCGACCGCCACGTTTCCGGCGGCTCCGGCCACGGCCGAGCCCACCAGCAGGATGAGCCAGCCGGCGCCGAACAGCCGGCGGGCGCCGAACAGGTCGGACAGGCGGCCGCCGAGCAGCAGCAGACCGCCGAAGGCGACGACATAGGCGTTGAAGACCCAGGACAGGTCCCCCTGGGAGAACCCGAGGTCTTCCTGGATCCGGGGAAGCGCCACCCCGATGATCGAGGTGTCCATGATCACCATGAACTGCGCCAGGGCTATCAGCGCCAGCGCCCACCAGCGGCGGGCGGCGGGTGCCGCGGACGAAACAGACATGATCACTCCTACCCCTGGGGGGTATCGACTGCCGAGGAATGTACCCCTAGGGGGTATCAATTGCCAAGCCCTCGGCATCGACGCGATGCGCCAGGGGCGGGTGTCGCGGTGGAGTCTGCTTTGGCGTGGGCCATCCGGAGTAGCCGCGACCGGGGGAGGAGGGCGGCTGCTACCTGCACATGCTGCGACGCGAGGTGCGGCTATACCCCGTACGGGTAAGCGCCCTCACTGTGAGGACCGGTGCGCGCCGCAGCCGGCGGCTGGCAGGCGGGGCACCGCGATGCTTGGATCGGCGGGCTCCCGCACGGCGGCGCCTGTGCGGTTGTGACGGTGGTGCCGCCACTGGTGGCCTGCGATGGTGCGGCGTGGCGTCTCTGACGCCGGACGGCCGGCGGGCCGGCGTACCGGCCAAGGCGATGTCGGTACGCCGGCCCGCTCACCCGTCCACGACCTTGGTGCCGCTGTTGAGCCGCCGGTCAGGCGCGGCCCCTGAGCATGCCGTGCCAGTAGAGGGCGGGCAGTCCGTAACGTTTGAGGTACCACATGTCGCGACGCTCCTTCTTCAGGTTGATGAAGGGGATGGAAGGAGCGAGAGCGAGGTCGTAGTCGAATTCGGCGAGGAGCATCTTGTCGCGTGCCGTGACGAGCGGGCAGGAGGTGTAGCCGTCGTAGCCACCGGTGGGGGAGTGGCCCGCCATGCCGGCGATGAGGTTCCTGACGACGACGGGGGCCTGTTTGCGGACGGCCGCGCCTGTCTTGGACGTCGGCAGGTTGGCGACGTCGCCGAGGGCGTGGATGTTCGGGTAACGCGGGTGGACGAGGGCGTGGCGGTCGACCTCGACGTAGCCGTGGGGGCTGGCCGGGTCGGCGAGGGAGCTCGTTTTCACCCAGTCCGGGGCGCTTTGCGGCGGGGTGGCGTGGAGAAGGTCATAGGAGATCGTTTCCTTGCCGCCCGTGATGTGGTCGGCGAGTGTCAGTTCGCGGCGCTCGGGGTCGAGGGACAGGAGTTCCGTCTGGAGGCGGGTCTCGATGCCGTATCGGGCGGCGACCTTCTCCAGTTCGCGGGCGTAGGTCTCGACCTTGAACATCGTCGGCTCGGCAAGGGCGAGGACGATGCGGATGTCGTTCAGCCTGCCCTCCCGCCGCCAGTAGTCGGCGGCCAGATAGGCGATCTTCTGCGGGGCGCCGCCGCACTTGATCGGGCCGGCGGGGTGGGTGAACACGGCCGTGCCGGACCTGAGGTTCCGGATGAAATCCCAGGTCTTCGGGGCGTACTCCGGGGAGTAGTTGCTGGATACGCCGTCGCGGCCGACCGATTCGGCGAGGCCGGGGACGGCGGCCCAGTCGAGCTGGAGACCGGGGGCCAGCACCAGGTGCTCGTAGCGGAGTTCGGTGCCGCTCGCGGTGGTGATCGTCCGGGCGTCGGGGTCGACGGCGGTCGCGGCGTCGCGGATCCACTCCACGCCGGGCGGGATGACGGACCGCTCGGACCTGCGGGAGAGCTCGACGGTTGCCTGGCCGCCGCCGGCCAGGGTCCACAGCGGCTGGTACCAGTGGGTGTCGGAGGGGTCCAGGATCGTGATGCCGCTGACGCCCTTGCGGCGCAGCCTGGCGGCGACGGTGATCCCGGCGGTGCCCCCGCCGATGATCAGAACATGGTGGTGGTTCGAGGTGGTGGACATGGATTACTTCCCCCGAAGTAGGGGCGCGCCCTGCCTGGGATAGGTCCCATGCAGGGCGCGCCGGGCTGGATCAGGCTTCGGCCGGGGCGTAGGCCGCGGCCCAGGCGTTGTAGCCGCCGAGCAGGTCGGCGACCTCGGTGCGGCCGGCTCGGCGCAGCAGGCTCGCGGCGACCGAAGAGCGGGCGCCGCCGGCGCAGTGGACGACGACCCGCCGGTCGGCCGGGACCTCGTCCAGCCGCCCGGGCAGCTGGGCCAGCGGGATGTTGACCGCCCCCTCGATCTTGCCGTTCGCCAGCTCGCCGGCGTTGCGGACGTCGATCAGCAGCGGCGGCTCGGCGCCGTCGAGCTCCTCGCGCAGGTCGGTGAAGGTGATCCGCTCGGCCTGGGAGATCTGCTCGGGTGCCTGGGTGAAGGCGTCCTCGGGGTCGGCCAGGTAGCCGGCGGCCGTGTCCAGGCCGATCCGGGCGAGGCGGACGATGGACTCCTCCTCGCGCCCCTCGGGGGCGACCACGATGATCTCCTGCCCGGGCTCGATGACCATGCCGGCCTGCTCGGCGAACCGGCCGTCGGCGGGGATGTTGATCGAACCGGTGAGGTGGCCGGCGGCGAACTCCTGCGGGTCGCGGGCGTCGACGACGACCGCACCGGTGTCGCGGCGCGCGAGGACGTCGGTGAGGGACAGCTTCGTCAGGTGCGTCTCGATCTGCAGCAGCTCCCGCTCCCTGCGGTTGAGGAGCGCGTCGTAGACGAAGTACTTCGGGGCCGGGGGCTGGCCCTCGGTGACGATGTCGACGAATTCCTGCTCGCTCATGGGGAGGCAGGCGTAGTTGCTCAGCCGCTGCGCGCCGATGGTGGACTGCAGTTCGGTCGAGAGGTTCTTGCCGCAGGCCGAGCCGGCTCCGTGCGCGGGGAAGACCCGGGTCTGGTCCGGCAGGGCCATCAGCTTGTGCTGGACGGTGTCGTAGAGCATCTTGCCGAGTTCGTCGGCGGTGACGCCGATGGAGGCCAGCAGGTCCGGGCGGCCGACGTCGCCGATGAACAGGGCGTCCCCCGTCAGGACGCCGTAGGGCACGGTGTCGTCGGAGTGCTCGAAGAGGAGGACGCTGATCGACTCGGGGGTGTGGCCCGGGGTCTCCAGGATCTCCAGGGTGACGTCGCCGAGGCTGATGCGCTCGCGATCGTGCAGCTCCCGAATCGGGAACTCGGCCTCGGCCCGCGCGCCGTAGCCGATCCACGCCCCGGTGCGGGCGGCCAGTTCCAGGTGGCCGGAGAGGAAGTCGGCGTGGAAGTGGGTGTTGATGACGCCTTCGATCCGCAGGCCGTTGGCCGCGGCGTCGTCGAGGTATTCGGAGATGTCCCGGCGCGGGTCGACGATGACGGCGCGTCCGGTCTGCTTGTCGCCGATCAGATAGGAAGCCTGGGACAGGCACTCCAGGTAGTGCTGAGCGAAGTACATGCGGCTCTCCATTGCTCAGGTGTCCTTTCGTGGGGTACGGGGTCGGGAAGCGGCGGTCCCCACGCGGTGGACCGCCTGACGGTGAAGGTGGTCGCCCTGCTGCGGGCGACCGGCATCGGCGACCCGCCCAGCAGGGCCGAGGTCGGCATGACCGGGAATCCGCCGCCCACGCCGACCGGGCCGCCCGCCGCGCCCTCCAGGGACGGGTCTGCCGAGTCGGGCGCGCAGGCTCACGAGAATCAGGCTCGTGGAGGTGTCCAGCATCGACGGTCCTTTACCTCGGTACAGGGGCCACGGTCCTCAGGCCGCGGATCTGTGGTCCTCATGGGTCGATGGTATACCCCTGGGGGTATGTCTGGCACGGTAGGCGACGAGGGAGGATTTGGCAAATACTCCCCGGAGCCCTGGATCGTCGGCGCCCCCGGCCGAGGAGGCCGGGTCAGGGCCGATGCCGGGCAGTCGGGGTCCGCCTGCGGTCGTGCGGGCCGGCCGGTGGTCCCGGCGGCGCGGGCCACGGTCTCCGCGGCGACCACACCGGCTTCCGTGGCGGGACCCCTACCGCTCGCTCACTTCCGAATCGTGCGATGCCTTCCAGGCTCGGGATGCGACCCATTCGCCGACGTCTCGGCGGAATAGCAGGAGGACCCCGGCGCACAACGCCAGCAGAGGCACGGCCAGAAGGGGGTTCGGCAGGCCGTAATCAAAAGACAGAGACGCTATCAGGAGAAATGCAAAACAAAGAATTCCTCCCAACCCCTTCAGGAGTTGGACGGCGACCCACGCGCCCCGCCATGTGCCGTAGAGCATCATGGTGAACGGGAGCGTGACGAGCAACAATCCTGTCATCTGCTCATCACCGTCCATGGGAATAAAGGACGCCTGAAGTGATCCCACAAACAGTGCGGTCAACGCCACGCTCACGTTGACCGTCCAGGGGCGGGCGCGCGGTGCGGCGGGCAGTCCTGGCACGGCGAGGCCGGCTCGCTGGTAGACCGGCCAAATGGCGAGGGGGAACGCGGTCTTGACCCAGGCGGAGTACTTGACCAATTTGTGCACGTGCACCTCGGGATCGTCCTGGCCGAGAACGGTCAGATGCGGTGTCCAGTCGGCATCGAACCAGATGGCCGCTTGGATGTGACTGTGCGGTGGCTCTGTGAAACTGACCGGATCATCGGGATGGGGAGGCAGGCCCTTGGGGAAAAGGTCCCGTGTCGCGGCCCTGAACGACTCGTACTGCTCGGTGTCGCGAACGCTGATGAGCACGAGTTCCTCGGGACGATTCCTGGAGACCACCTGCTCCACCTCCCAACGGAGGCTTCGCCCAGGTCCGCAGGCCAGCAGGATGAGGCCGGCCCGATCCAGACCGGCCAGCACCTGGGCTTTCCAGTCCTCATCCGAGGCGTAGTGCCTGTTGGCGCCCACCTGCGGCAGGGTGTCGCTGGGCTTGCCGAGCGCCACCATCGTGCCGAACGGGGCCACGGCGAGAGCCAGTTGCTCTTCCTCGGTGTCCATCGTCGCCGCCCATGGACCTTTCGACGGACCTTCCTGAACGGCCGCGAACCCATCGTCGTCGGCGAACGCGCGCAAGAACAATACGATCTTTTCGCTGTCGGGGAGTGCGTCAAGAGGCTCCATGGCCTGCGTCCGGTTCCGCCGCCCCTGACGGCCCAACCAGCGTCCGCCGCCCAGCAGAACGGTCATCATCACCAGTTCGATGGCCGTTGCCGGCCAGCCTTGCCTCAACGCGGAGTTGGGGTTCCGTATGGCCGTATAGGCGACGCTGCCGCTGATCAAGCCGGCCGCCATGGCCGCCCAGCCGATGATCTGCAGCATGTATCCCCATAAAGATCGCTGGCGAATCCGAGCAGCCGATCGCGGCGGGCGCGCGTTCGGCGGTCGTTGCCGATCTCCGGTCATGTCGCCTTCCCCTTCTTGTCCAGTCGTGACCAACGGTCACCATAAGCATGACAAAATGTGTCGGCGTGGAGAAGGTGAGAGCATCAGCGGGGCAACAGGTCTGGGAGTCGCAGAGCATGTGGTCGCAGGCGGCCGACGCGGCCAAGCGGACGATCGCCAGGGCCCGGATGGCCGGTTTGCTCCTGGGGATCGCCGCCGCGGGGTTATCCACGGCCGGTGTTCAGGCCATGACATGGAATGCGGCCGTCGGCAGGTCCCTGGTGTTCTTGGGCGCAGCCTCGGCCGGCCTCGCGCCTTTGGCCGCGGCCCGTTCAGGCCCGACGTCACTGCAGAACTGGACCAGACTGCGGTCGGTCAGCGAGGCGCTGAAGAGCGAACTCTACATGTACCTGGCTTGTGTCGGCGTCTACCGCACAGCGGACGCGGCACGGGCGCTGCTGGACCGCGCCGACCGTATCGTCATGGACGCGGCTGATCTGACGTATCTCACGACTGCCTTCATACCCGTGGCGCGTCCGATTCCGGCGGTCTCCGATGTGGACTCCTACGCAACGGTCCGCCTGGCCGGGCAGATTCACGACTATTACCGGCCGCGTGCGGACCTCATGCGCCGGCGGACGATCCTCATGCGCCGCATCGAGTTCACCCTTGCCGCCGCGGCGGCGACGCTGGGTGCGGCGGGGGCGGCCTTCGGTGCGGAACGGGCCTCCGCCTGGGTTCCGACGCTCACCACGATGGTCGCCGCCGTCACCGCCCATGCGGCGGCCTCTCGCTACGCCTATCAGGAAATCGAGTTTTCCCGCACCGCCGCGGAGTTGGACAGCCTGCTGGCACGGTATAAAACCGAATGTGAATCCGAGGCGGAGGCCGATGATGCCTTCGTCGGCAATTGCGAGGACGTGATTTCGGCGCAGAATGAAGGGTGGATGGCGAAATGGTCGGCAGCATAGGCTCTGCGCTGCCACCGCCGCGCGGCCGGGTTCACGGGCGTCCTGGCGCTCGCCGGGGGAGGCCGCCGGTGCCGAGGACGTGACTCACCCCGCGCCATAGCCGCCACCGCCCGGCGTCTCGATGACGAAGACGTCTCCGGTGCCGACGGGCAGCGAGTCACAGCCCTTCATCGGCGTCACGGTCCCGCCGGTGCGTTCCACCCACTGCCGCCCCACCGCGCCGGGCCGGCCGCCCGCCATCCCGTACGGCGGGACGCGCCGGTGGCTGCTCAGCGTGGTCACCGTCATCGGTTCGAGGAACCGGATGCGCCGCCGGCCGCCATCGCCCCCGCGCCAGCGTCCCGCTCCGCCGCTGCCGCGGCGGATCTCATGGCTTTCCACAAGGACGGGGTAACGCCACTCCAGCACCTCGGGGTCGGTGAGCCGGGAGTTGGTCATGTGGGTCTGGACGGCATCGGCGCCGTTGAAGCCGTCCCCGGCGCCGGAGCCACTGGCCACCGTCTCGTAGTACTGGTGGCGCTCGTTGCCGAACGTGACGTTGTTCATCGTGCCGGAGCCCTCCGCCATCACTCCCAGCGCGGCGTACAGCGCGCCGGTCACGGCCTGTGAGGTCTCGACGTTGCCCGCGGCCACGGCCGCCGGATACTCCGGCGAGAGCATCGTGCCCGGCGGGATCGTGACGTGGATCGGGGTGAGGCAGCCGGCGTTCAGCGGGATGCCCTCGGCCACCAGCGTGCGGAACACGTACAGCACCGCCGCCATCGCCACCGACGACGGCGCGTTGAAGTTGCCGGCCGACTGGGGGGAGGTGCCGGTGAAGTCGATCTCCGCCGTCCGGGCGCGGCGGTCGACGCGGACCGCGACCGCGATCACCGCCCCGCTGTCGAGTTCGTAGGTGCAGGACCCGTCGCGCAGCGCGGTGATCACCCGGCGGACCGCCTCCTCGGCGTTGTTCTGGACGTGACGCATGTAGGCGTGCACGACGTCCAGGCCGAAGTGACGGACCATGTCGCGCAGTTCGCGCACGCCCTTCTCGTTGGCGGCGATCTGGGCGCGCAGGTCGGCGAGGTTGTCGAGCGGGTCGCGGGACGGGTGGACCGCCGAGCGCAGCAGCTCGACGGTCTCGGCCTCCCGCATCCTGCCGCCCTCGACGAGGAGCCAGTTGTCGATCAGGACGCCTTCCTCCTCCACCCTCGTGCTGAAGGCGGGCATGGACCCCGGTGTGATGCCGCCGATCTCGGCGTGGTGGCTCCGGGACGCGACGAAGAAGGAGATCTCGGCGTGCTCGCCCCGGGCCGGCGCGGACTCCACGTCCCCGACGAAGACCGGGGTGACCACGGTGACGTCGGGCAGGTGGGTACCGCCGTGGTAGGGGTCGTTGAGCACGTACACCTCGCCCGGCCGCATGCCCCCGGCGGTTCGCCGCCGCCTGATGAGCTCCTTGATGGACGCCCCCATCGAGCCGAGATGCACGGGGATGTGCGGCGCGTTGGCGATGAGGTTGCCGCCCGCGTCGAAGATCGCGCAGGAGAAGTCCAGCCGCTCCTTGATGTTGACCGAGTGCGCCGTGCTCTGCAGCCGGACGCCCATCTGCTCGGCGATGGACATGAACAGGTTGTTGAAGATCTCCAGCATGACGGGGTCGGCGTCGGTGCCGATGGCGTGCCCGCCGGACCGGGCCGCCACCCGGGTGAGAAGCAGATGGCCGAGGTCGTTCACCGCCGCTCGCCAGCCCGGATCGACGATGGTCGTGGCGTTGGCCTCCACGATGATCGCCGGGCCCGTCACCATGTCGCCGGGCCGCAGCCGTTCCCGCCGGTGGAGGCTGACATCGCGCCATGCGCCGTCGACGTGCATCCGGACGCGCGCCGCCTCGGGCGCCCCTCGGCGGCCGCCCGGGACCGGCGTCTCGGCCGCCCGGTCGATGTCGCCCACGGCCTCGACCGACACGGCCTCCACGACGATCTGCCTGTCCCGCATGAGAAAGGAGAAACGCCGCCGGTAGATCTCCTCGAACTCGGCGACCATCGCCTCCACGGCGTCGACCCGGACCAGCAGGGCGGTGTCGGTACCCGCGTAGCGCAGGTGAGCACGGTGCAGGACGCGCTTTGTGCTCGTCCCCTCGTCCCGCAGCTCATCGCGTGCGTCACGCTCCAGCCTCTGCAGTATCGCGCTCAGTTCGGGCAGCACTTCCTCGTTCAGTGGCGCCTCCACCGCGGCCTCCCGCATGGCCGTGACGTCGGCCAGCCCCATGCCGTACGCCGACAGCACCCCCGCCAGCGGATGGATCAGCACCTGACGCATGCCGAGGGCGTCGGCGACCGCGCAGGCGTGCTGGCCGCCGGCACCGCCGAAGGTGGCCAGCGCGTATTCGGTGACGTCGTAACCGCGCTGGACGGAGATCTTCTTGATCGCGCCGGCCATGCCGGCCACCGCGATCTCCAGGAATCCGGCCGCGACGTCCTCGGGCGGACGGCCGTCGCCGATCTCGGCCGCCAGGGCGGCGAAGCGGTCCCTGACGACGCCGGCGTCGAGGGCTTGATCGCCCGTCGGGCCGAAGACGTGCGGGAAGTGCTCGGGCCGGATCCGCCCCAGCATCACGTTGGCGTCGGTGACGGTGAGCGGACCGCCGCGGCGGTAGCAGGCCGGACCGGGATCGGCACCGGCGGAGTCGGGGCCCACCTGGTACCGGCCGCCGTCGAAGCGCAGCACCGATCCGCCGCCGGCCGCGATCGTGTGGATGCTCAGCATCGGCGCCCGCATCCGCACCCCCGCCACCTGGGTCTCGTACTGGCGCTCGAACTCGCCGGCGAAATGCGAGACATCGGTGGACGTGCCGCCCATGTCGAAACCGATGACCCGCTGGAAGCCCGCGGCGGCTGACGTGCGCGCCATTCCCACGATGCCTCCCGCAGGGCCGGACAGGATCGAGTCCTTGCCCCGGAAGCCGTGCGCCTCGGTGAGCCCGCCGTTGGACTGCATGAACATCATCGGCACGCCGTCCAGCTCAGTGGACACCTGGTCGACGTACCGGTCCAAGATGGGCGAGAGGTAGGCGTCGACGACGGTGGTGTCGCCGCGCGAGACCAGCTTCATCAGCGGGCTCGTCGCATGCGACTCCGAGATCTGGGTGAAGCCGATCCTCCGCGCGATCTTCCCGATGGCGACCTCGTGGCGGGAGTGGCGATAGCCGTGCATGGACACGATGGCGACCGAACGGAAGCCGTCGTCGTAGGCCGCGCGCAGATCACGTGCGACCGCGTCCTCGTCCAAAGGGACGAGGACCCGTCCGTGCGCGTCGATGCGCTCTCTCGCCTCGATCACCCGCGTGTACAGAAGTTCGGGCAGCACGATCTCCCGGGCGAAGATGCGCGGCCGGTTCTGATAGGCGATCCGCAGTGCGTCGCGGAAACCTTCGCTGATGACCAGCACGGTCGGTTCGCCCGTCCGTTCGAGCAGGGCGTTCGTCGCCACCGTCGTACCGAGCCGCACGCCCGTGATCTGCTCCGTCGGGATACGTTCACCGGGCGAGACCCCGAGGAGGTGCCTGATCCCGGCGACGGCCGCGTCCTGATAGCGCTCCCTGTCCTGCGAGAGGAGCTTGTGGGTGACGAGTACGCCGTCCGGCCGCCGGCCCACCACATCGGTGAACGTGCCGCCACGATCGATCCAGAACTCCCAGCCGGACGAGGGCGGCGCGACAGGCGACCCGGGCGCACCCGAAACGGCGTCCCCGGATGGAGACGGGCTGAGCGCGTCGTCAAGCGCCATACTCAACGTCTACCACCCCGGCGGACGGGCGGCAGGAGACCGGCACGCGGCTTCCCGGAGACCGTCACCCTCGCGGGTGTGCGTGTGTACTGACGCGGCTGCCGGCCGATGATGGTCCGGTTCCGCCTCGCTTGCGCGACCCTTACCGTGCCCGGCCATATTGGGCCGGTTCGCTCCCCGGTCCGCCCGGCCGTGTGACACTCAGATCGTGACCGATCATTCCGCCGGGAACACCGGAAACACCCCGCAGGACGGGCCGTCCGATCGGATCCGATCCGATCGACCGCACTCGGCTCGGGTCTGGGGATATCTGCTGGGCGGCAAGGAGAACTACCCCGCCGACCGCCAGGTCGGCGACATGATCCAGGAGATGTTCCCCGACATCGCGCTGCTGGCGCGCGTGCAGCGCTACTTCCTGGCCCGCGCGGTGCGCTTCCTGGCCGGCGAAGCAGGGATTCGGCAATTCCTCGACATCGGGGCCGGGCTGCCCACCGTCGACAACACCCACGAAGTCGCCCAGCGCGTGGCACCCGAATGCCGGATCGTCTACGTCGACAACGACCCCCTCGTCCTGGTGCACGCCCAAGCCTTGCTGACCAGCACCCCCGAGGGCGCCTGCGACTACATCGACGCCGACGTCCGCGACCCGGAACTGATCCTGAGGAAGGCGGCCAAGGCCCTGGACTTCACCCGGCCGATCGCGCTCACCCTGCTGGGCATCATGGGCCAGATTCCCGACTCCGACGACCCGTGGGGAATCGTGGAACATCTGCTGGACGCGCTCCCGGCCGGCAGCTACCTGGCCCTCAGCGACGGCACCAACACCAATGCGACGCTGAACCACGCCATCGAGACCTACAACGCCAACTCCGCAAGCTCCTACCATCTGCGCAGCCCCGACCAGATAGCCCGATTCTTCGACAGGCTGGAACCGGTGGAACCCGGCGTGGTCCCCACCTCCATGTGGCGGCCGGACCTGCCCGATATCGGCGACACACCGGCGAACGTGGATTCCATGTGCGGAGTCGGCCACAAACCGGCCTGACATACAGGACAAGGCACGGCAGCACGGCCGCCGATGAGCACCCTCGTCAGGATTGCAAGCGCTGCGTCCAGGCAAGTGGCTTTCTCATACACCATCTACCTGGGCGTGGCCTCCGTCCCGAGAAGGGATGTGCGGGCTTCGGGCGATAGAGAGCGTGACCACCCTCTATGCCTCCGGAAGGGTCCTGCATGGCCATCCCTCCAACGCCGCAGGTCAAGCCATGACGGGCGCACCCTCCGGGGTCGACACGTCAACGCAGCCGGAAGAACCATCGGACGCCGACGTCATCGCCGCGGCATGCCGTAATCCCGAACGGTTCGCGATCCTCTTCGACCGTCACTATGGGGAGATACACCGCTACGTCGACAGGCGGCTCGGAGCGGATGCCGCGGACGACATAGCCGCGGAGACCTTTCTGATCGCGTTCCGCCGTCGTGGAGTGTTCGACACCGCGCGTGTCTCCGCGCGGCCCTGGCTCTATGGCATCGCGACGCGGTTGATCAGCCGTCACCGTCGTGACGAACTGCGCCGTTACCGTGCGCTGGCTCGCATGCACACCGATGACGTCGTGGAGAGCCACGAGAACAGCGTCGCCGGCGCGGTGACGGCGGAGAGTTCGGGGTTAGGCCCGGTACTGGCCCGGCTGAAACATGGCGACCGTGACGTCCTGCTGCTGGTGGCCTTGGCCGAACTCAGTTACCCCGAGGTCGCCGAAGCCCTCGGAATCGCCTACGGCACGGTCTGCTCTCGGCTGAGCCGCGCCCGCAAGCAGGTCCGTGCGGCATTGCGCGCCGCCGGCCACATCGATGAGGGGGACGACCGTGGATGACCTGGCCTTCGTCAAGCGGATGCACCCCACCGAGCGGCCACCGTCCCCCCGGACCACCGGTGCCGCTCGGCGCCGCCTGCTGGAAGAGACCGCCAGAGCCCGGTCCCGGCGGAGCCGCCGCCCTTCGCCGCTACCGCGATCGGCGCGCATGACGACCTTTGTCGCGGGAGCCACCGCATGCGCACTGGCCGCCGGATTGTGGACGGCCTACAAGTGGGAGACCCGGCCGCTCTACCGTCCCGAACCCCTGGCCGGACAGAGCGGCCCCGCCTCCAGGTTCCTTCTGGCGGCTGCGGACGCAAGAACCCGGCACGCCTCTGACGGACGGCTGTGGTACGTGCACCGGGTCGTGGGCGAAACGGTCCTGGCGTCGTCCAAGCTGCGCCCTGGCGTCCACTACACCGTGCAGATCACCCAGGACGCCTACTCCGTCGGCGCCAAGTCCGCCAAGGACTTCGGGAAACTTCCCGGCTACGGCCCAAAAGACCAGACCGGTGTGCACTGGAATGGCGACGAGGTCACCGTCCACCCGGCAACCCGCGCCGACAGGGCGGCCTGGACCGCGGACCTCCAGCCCGGCGCACAAGAACTCGGCCTCCAGGAACCGGACGAGGAACGAGGCCCCTTCAAACAGGAGGGAGCCGAACTGGACTTCACCCTCGACGACGCCTTCAACCTGCCCGCCGACCCGCCGAAGCTGCGCGCCTGGATTTTGAACTACGCCACGAAGTTCGACCACAAGCGCTTGCGCGATCCGGACCTCTACCTGTTCACGAACGCCCCCATCCTCCTGGTCGACCGACTCGTGAACGATCGGGTGCGGATCGCGACCTACCGGATCCTCGCCGGTGTGAAAGGGGTGCGGATGATCACTGCCACCGACGCCTCGGGACACCCCGGCAAGGGCGTCGCCATGCGACAGACCACACGCGACTACGGCACGATCGAGTGGCAGTTGCTCATCGATCCCGACACCGGCAGGCTCACCGCCAGCCAGGGCATCGTGGTCACCCCCGGACACAAGAACGCGAACCTGCGCCCGGGGACCCGGCAGTTCTTCGAGGTCGTCAAGAAGGCCGAATGGACCAACGCACCCACCGCCAGCCTGCTGCCGAGGTCGCTGACCGACCCGAACTGGGGTCCCCCAGTCAATTAATACTCAGGCGGTCGACTAGAAGTGATAGATCTTCGCCCCTGTGGACCTTGTGCAGCGATGCTGGGGGCTGTCCAGTTAAGGGCACCACTCCGTGTCAAGCGGCGGTGAGCAGTGAGGTATCCGTGTCGCGGATCATGGTTCGGCAGACGACGTCGCACAGGCATCGTTTCAGGCTGCGCAGGGGCTTCCGTGTGGCTCTTGCCTTCGGTGCTTTGCGCCGGTAGAAGTCGCGGTCTGGCGGCGGATCTGGGTGATGGCCATGATGTGCAGCGCGACGCCCAGGACGGACTGCGGGCGCACTCCGCGCGGGGCCTTGGCTGCGATGTCATCGGTCAGCTTGTGTGGCAGTCCGGCAAGGGACGAGCTTGGTGCGCGGACGTGAAGCTCAACCTGGGACTGCGGTGCCGAGATGGCCGAACACGCCGCGATCACCCTCAGGGCCGGCCTGCCGGGTGATGCGTCCACCCGCACTCGCGGGGGAGTGCGGCACCAACGAGAAACCAACCGCCGGTCTGTTGCCGGGAGAAGGATTCTCTTGATTCGAGGTTCACTGCCCCGCAGGGCGTTGAAGGTTCATTGAGGTGACCTGATCCGAAGCGTCGGGAACGTCGTATCCGAGGCTGCGTACGACTCGTGTCGTGTCGTTAATGGTTGCCTGGTCCGCCGAATCGCCGCGGATCAGAGTCTGGAGTCTGATGGGCGGACCAGGTGCGACGAGGGTGGGGACGAAAGAGGGCTGCTCTTTCCATCGCCGTTCGCGGGAGTTCCAGGTGAAGGTGAACCGGGCGACGAGCCCTTCGTGGGTGGCTTGGGCGTTCGCGGTCGGATTGGCGACCTGGTTGCCCATTCCGTAGGCGACCCACTTGCCGTTGATCTGCTCGAAAGGCTGAACGACGTGTACGTGGTCGCCGAGGATCAGGTCGACATTGCGGGAGCGTAGCAGCGTTGCTGCCAGGTGCCGCTGCTCGGGTGTGGCTTCGTGCTGGTATTCCTGGCCCCAATGGAGGCTGACTATCACGACGTCGGCACCGGATCCCTTGGCGCTGCCCGCGTCTGCGAGGATCCTGTGGGGGTTCAGCCCGTCGTTCACGAGCCAGGGTTTTCCAGGGGGCTCCGGTATGCCGTTGGTGCCGTATGTGTAGGAAAGATGTGCGATCTTGACCCCTTTGACGTCCAGGATGTTGATCTTCTTCGCCTCTTCCGCGCCGCGGGCCGTGCCGGCATGCCTGATGCCCGCCTTGTCCAGGGTGTCGAGCGTGCGGCGCACGCCCGGTTCCCCCTGGTCGATGGAGTGGTTGGAGGCGGTGGAGCAGGTGTCGTAGCCGAGCCCGCGGATCGCGTCCACGATCTGTGGTGGTGAGTTGAACACCGGGTAGCCGAGGAAGGGGCCCGATCGTGAGGCCAACGGCGTCTCGATGTGGCAGACCCCCAGATCCGCTTGGCTGATCACGGGCTTGAGTTGGGCGAGCATCGGCATGAAGTTGTACCCGCCCTGTCTTTTGGTGCGCGCGTCGGAGGCCGCCTGATCGATCAGTACTCGGTGCAGAAGAAAATCGCCGGTCGCCGCGACGGTAAATCGATCCGTTTTGTGGCCGTCCGTTTTAGCTGCCCGCTGCAGGCTCGCGGAATGGTGGTCATCGTCGTCGCAGCCGGTCACTGTGGCGAGCCCGAGCGCGCCGATCAACAGGGCGCTTGTCGCGAGCCTGCCCATGGTGGGCCGTTGCCCGTTCGGGAGTTTTGGAATTGATGCCGAAGTTCGCATAGTTGCTTTATTGACATCTCATGCCACTTGAAACAGTAATTTACTGGAAGGTTGATCATCGTTGATAATGCTTTTGTTGGTATTGTGTAGAGCGAATACCGAAGGTGCATATCGCCGGTACGGTGACGCGCGCATCGGTTCGGAGGGGCTGACGGCGCGCATCTTCTGGGCGGTCGTGTCTGTTGGGTTCTGGGTCTTTTGTGCCGGGCTAAACGGGGTTATGAGTACGGGTGCCGATGATTCGGTGGTAGCCCTGACGTGGAAATGGGGTGCTCGGGTGCCGTTCCTGCTGGTCTGACACGACTCGGCGGCGGCTCGCGAGCTTTCATCGTCGGCTGTGAACCTTGAGGGGAGAGCCGGATGCGACAGTGCGGCCAGTGATCCGCCACTGTGCGCGTCCCCGGTTCGGGATTGAGGTGTTCCGGGTCCGATCCGGTGTCCACCCACCTCGGCCTTCTACGCTCCGCTGTGTGCCCCGTGGCTACCCGAGGGCCCGCGTTTCGTCGTCGCCGCCACGTGCGGTCTCGGCTGTCGACTCGGTGGTGTCCGGCATGGTACCGCTGCGGCAATGAGTGTGATTTGTGCCGTAATCTGCCTATGTGTCGGTCAGTCTTGCCAAGCTGCTGAACAATCGGGACCTCTCGCTCAGGCTGTGCAACGGAAGCCCGGACGTGGAAGTGGACTGGGCCGACATCAGCGAGCAGGAGGACCCCACGCCGTTCCTCGAACCGGGCACCATGTTGCTGACGACCGGGCTGAGCCTCCCCCCGGGGGGGACCGGGCGCTGGGCGGGCTATGCCGAGCGGATCACGCGGGCGGGCGTTCCGGCGCTGGGGTTCGGGGTCGGGCTCACGCACGGCCGTGTGCCCGAGGAACTCCTGGCCGCGGCCGGACGGCACGGCCTGACCGTGGTGGAGGTGCCCCCGGACACGCGGTTCAGCAGCGTGGTGCGCGCCGTGGCCGACGGCCTCACGTATGACGAGAGGTCCCAGCAGAATCTGGCGTTGGCGCGGCACCGGGCGCTGTTGCGCGCGGCCGCGACGCCGCCGGCCCATCGCTCGCTGGTCGTCGTGCTGGCCGAGCAGCTGAACGCCTGGGTGCTGCTGCTGTCACGGAACGGCGATCTGCTCGCCGGCGCCCCGGACAATGCCCGGCGGCACACCGAGCGGGTCCGGCTCGCGGTGGAACGCCAGCGTTCGTGGCGCGCGGCGGCGTTCGACATCGGTGACGCACAGGTGACGGTGCTCCCGGTCGGGCGAGCCGAGCGGCCCTCCGGGGTGCTCGCGGTCGGCAGGTCGGCCCCGTGCAGCGCCCACGAGCGCGGGGTGATCGATGCGGCGGTCGCGCTGCTCGGCCTGGACGTCGCCCGTGCCGCCGACCTCCTGGACAGCGAGCGGCGAGAGCGGGCCGCCGTGCTCGGACTCGTTCTCGCGGGGCAGTACGAGCTGGCCGAACGGGTGGCCGCCCAGCTGGGTCTTCCGCTGCCCGAGGAGCCGGTCCGGCTCGCGGTGCTCACGACCGAGCCGGAACTGCGCGGTGACCTGCTGGAGGTGCTGGAGAACAATCGCAGCCTGCAGATCGTTTCGGCGCTGGTCGCGGGAGATCCCCGGGGACGCGTCGTGGCGGTGGTGCCCACCGTGGAGGGGGACATCGGCGTGCTGCAGTCGGCGCTGAGCTCGGTGGGCGGGAGCCGCGGCGCCGTCAGCGACCCGCTCTCCATAGCGGAGATCCCCCGGGTGTGGCCGCGGATCGCGGCGCTCGCCGACACGCTGCCCCCCGCGGCCGTGCACCGGCTGCTGACGGTCGGCGACGTGGCCGCTCTGGGGCTCCTCGCGCACGTCGACCCGGGGACCGCGCGCGCCTGGGCGAGCGCGCTGCTGGCGCCGCTGGCGGCTGCGGAGTCGTGCCGCATCGACCTGCTCGGCACCGTACGGACCTATCTCGCCCACAACGGGCACGCGGAGGCGGCGGCAGCCGCGCTCGGGATTCACCGCCGCACGCTGGGATACCGGCTCGAACGCGCCGAGGCACTGCTCGGCAGGCGGTTCTCCGACCCGGGGCTGCGGGCGGAGCTGTGGACGGCGTTGACGATCATCGATAGCGGCACCGGTGACTGACGGCGGACGCGGCCTACGGAGAGCGACGGTGCGCCAGTCCGCGAAATGCGCAGACGACGGGTCGGCACTGCGCGGATCGCGCATTCTGATCAGGGTTTTCCCACCCTCAGTCTTGGGCGATCGGGGTACCGCAAGTACCGACCCGGGAGGCCCGCATGACCGTGACGTCCCAGCCCGCGGAACTCGACCTGTCCTTCGAGGATGATCCGCGCGTCGTCAAGGAGGCGGCGACCGAGGACTATTCGACCCACGTCGTCCCACGCTCGTGGCGGGCGGGACGCTGGTCGCTGGCCATGGCATGGTGGGCGCTGTTCTCCGCCATGTTCTGGCTGTACGTCGCCGTGGCCTCGGCCGACGCGGTCGGTGCGCCCGCGACGATCGCCGGGATGGTCCTGTCGACGGCGACGTACGGGGCCGTCAACCTCGTCCTGTCCCGCTACGCCGCCCGCACCGGACTGACCGTGGCGCTTCTGTCGCGCCGGCTGTTCGGAACGCTCGGTGCGGCCCTGGCGCCGCTCATCTTCGCCGCCACCGCGCTGTACTACGGGGTCTTCGAGGGCTCGATCGTCGCCGTGACCTTCCAGCAGTACTTCGGCGGAAACCTCAAGCTCTGGTACCTGTTCGCCGTGCTCTACGCGCTTCCGCTGGTGATCGGCGGAGTGCGCGCCTGGCTGGACAAGCTCAACGGCGTCCTGCTTCCCTTCTACGTCCTCGGCCTGATCGCGGTCGTCATCGCCGCGACCGTCAAGCAGGGGTATCCGACCGACTGGCTGCACTCGGCCGCGGCGCACGGTTCGCTGCCGGGATGGCTGACGTCGTACCTGATCTACATGGGCGTGTGGATCATGATGATGTACACGATCGACTATGCCCGGCTGGGCCGCGTCGAGGACGCCCGCTTCCACGGCACGGTCACCTTCGGGTGGGTCTTCTACGCCTTCACCTTCGGCGTCAACGGGCTGATCGGCATCTACCTGCTGCGCGCCTGGAACATCAGCGGGTCGGAGACCGGTGTGGTCGAGGCCGTCATCAAGTCCCTGGGGTTCTTCGGCGTTCTGCTGATCTTCGTCTCGCAGACCCGCATCAACACGGCGAACTACTACCTGGCCTCGACGAACCTGGAGTCGTTCGCCGCCCGGGTGTTCCGGCTGCGGCTGCCCCGCGCCGTGTGGGTGGCCGTGGCCGGCTGCATCGCGTACCTGCTCATGCTCACGGACGTGCTCAGCTACCTGCTGCGGGCGCTGGCCTGGCAGGGCGTCTTCGTGACCGCCTGGGTCGCGATCGCGCTCGTGCACATCGCGGTGCGCGGCGCGGACCGCGACGGCCTGCCGGAGTTCCGCCCCGGGCGGCTGGCCCCGCTGTCCGCCGGTGCGGGCGCCTGGCTGGCGGCCTCGGCGGCCGGTATCGCGCTGACCGAGCAGAAGGCCGATCCCACACTGGCGCAACTGGCGCCCCTGATCACCGTGGCCCTTGCCGCGGTGCTGTACTACGCGGCGCTCAAACTGGCACCCAGCGCCCTGCGGGTCCGCGGCGACGACCCCCGCGACGAGGTCGAGGACGTCTGGGAGGCCCGCATCGCCTGCCACGTCTGTGACCGGTCCTACGTCGCCGTCGAGATGGACCGGGACCCGAGCGCGGCCGGTGCCGCCATCTGCTCCGCCTGCGCCGCCGAATCACCGGAGTTGGCCCGCGCCGTGAGCGCGGAACGCTGAGAGGCTCATCAATGAATGCGATCATCACGGCTCGCCCGGCCAGCGGCGACCGGCCCGCCATCACGTGGCGCGCCGCCGGAGACCGCTACGTCCTCATCGAGTACGGGGAGATGAAGCTCGACCTGGAGCTGAACTTCTTCGTCACGTCGATGGCGGCGCACCTGGCCGCCTCGCCGATCAAGGGACTGGTCGAGGCGGCCCCGGGGTTCCGCTCCCTCCTGCTGCAGTACGATCCGGCGACCATCGGCCGCGGCGACCTCGTCGACGCGGTGGAGGAGGTCCACGACGCGCAGCAGTCCGTGCGATCGCTGGTGATCCCCAGCCGGCTGATCACGCTGCCGATCGCCTTCGACGACTCCGAGGGCCGCGAGGCGGTGCGCCGCTACCGGACCACCATCCGGCAGGACGCCCCGAACATCCGCGACAATTCCAATATCGACTACATCGTCGACTACAACGGGCTGCCCGATCGGGAGGCGCTGTACGCCACCGTGACCGGGACCGAGTGGTGGAACGCCTACACCGGCTTCTTCCCCGGCCTTCCCTTCATGTTCCCCCTCGATCCGCGCAACGCCATCACCGTGCCGAAGTACAACCCGACGCGGACCTGGACCGCCGAGGGAGCGGTCGGCATCGGCGGGCCGTGCGTGGCGATCTACCCCGTCGAGGCGCCCGGCGGATACCAGCTGTTCGGCCGCACGCTGACGGTCTATGACGTCCTGGCACGGCACGGCGTCTTCCAGGACGACCCGATCCTCATCCGTCCCGGAGACCGGGTGCGCTTCGAGCGGGTGAGCGAGGAGGAACTGCTCGACCTCCGCACGGACGTGCTGGAGAACAGATACGAGTACGCGATCGAGGACGATCCCTTCTCGGTCGCGGGCTACCTCGCGGAGACCTCGGCCATGCAGGCCGAGGCCGAGAGGCTGCGCATCGCCCGCGAGGCCGCCGCGGAGAAGGTGGAGGTGCCGTAATGTCCGACCGACACGCGCTTTTCGATGTGGTCTCGCCGGGCCTGCAGACATCGGTGCAGGACTACCCGGGACGCCTCGGCCTGCAGTCCAAGGGCTTCTTTCCCGCCGGGCCGGTCGACCATCTCGCGTTCCGCATCGCCAACGCCCTCGTCGGCAACGACCCGGGTGCCGCGGGGCTGGAGATCCCCATGGGCCGGTTGCGCCTGCGCGTCCTCGCCGACACCTCCGTCGCGGTGACCGGGGCCGAGGGCTCGGGCATCACCCTCAACGGCGCGCCCCTCCCGATGTGGGAGACCGTGCGCGTCGTGTCCGGGGACGAGATCGCCTGCTCCATCATCAAGGGTCCCGGCTTCCGGCTCTACCTCGCCGTCGCGGGCGGCATCGACGTTCCGGTGGTGATGCACTCGCGGGCCACCTACACCATGGGCGGCATCGGCGGCGTCGAGGGCCGGGCGCTCTCCAAGGGGGACGTCCTGCACGGATGGAAGGCCGCGGCGCCGCCGCGGCTGCGGGTTCCGATGGCGCTGCGGCCGCCGCTCGTCAACGACTGGGAGATCGAGGTGATGCGGGGCCCGCACGCCGACCCGGACTACCTGACCGAGCAGGACTGGAAGGACTTCGTCGGCCGCCAGTGGAAGGTCGATCTCAACTCCAACCGCGTCGGCACCCGGCTGGAAAGCCACCGGTTCGGATGGGCGCGCGCATCCGGCGGCGTGGCCGGCGGCCACCCGTCCAACGTCCTCGACGGCAGCTACCCGCTCGGCGGGATCAACACCAATGGAGACGTCCCCGTCATCCTCGGCCCCGACGGTCCGACCGCGGGCGGGTTCACCGTGATCGGCACCGTCGTCCACGCGGGCCTGTGGAAGGTGGGGCAGTTGCGGCCCGGCCGCGACACCATCCGGTTCCGGGAGGTCTCCCTCGATGAGGCGCTCGCCCTCGCCGGACGCACCGACTACACCACGAACCCGCACCACTTCGAGGAGCTGTGATGCCGCGGATCGACGTCAACTGCGACATGGGGGAGAGCTTCGGCCGCTGGAGGCTGGGCGACGACCTCGGGATGATGCCGCACGTCTCGTCGGTGAACATCGCCACCGGCTATCACGCCGGCGACCCCGCGACGATGCGGCGTACCGTCGAGGGCGCCGTGGAGCACGGCCTGGCCATCGGGGCGCACATCGCCTTTCCGGACCTGATGGGGTTCGGCCGGCGGCGGATGACCATCCCACCGGACGACGTCGAGGACTACTGCCTCTACCAGATCGGCGCCCTGGACGCGTTCGTCCGCGCGTCGGGCGGCCGCCTGGCGCATGTCAAGCCGCATGGCGCGCTGTACGTCATGGCGTCCGAAGACCCGGCCCTGGCCGCGGCGGTCGCCCGGGCCATCGCCAAGGTCGACGCGGGGCTGCCCCTCATGCTGCTGCACGGCGACACCGCCGGCGCGGTGGCGGCGGAGGGCGTGCGCCTGGTCCCCGAGGGTTTTCCCGACCTGCACTACGACGGCGCCGGAAAGCTCATCATCGAGCCGGTGAAACTCGCCTGGGACCCGGAGCTCGTCGCCGACCGCGCGGTCCGGATGGTCCTGGAGCGCAAGGTCGCCGCGAAGGACGGCACCGACCTCGAGGTCGATGCCCTGTCGCTCTGCCTGCACGGGGACGCTCCCAACGGCCCCGAGATCGCCAGAGCCGTGCGGCGGGCGCTCGACGACAGCGGGATCGACGTCGTCCCCCTGGCCGACATGCTCGTGACCCAGGACGAGGGGGAGCGCCGGTCATGATCGAGTCGCTGCTCGTCGCCAACCGGGGAGAGATCGCGCGGCGCGTCATCGCGACGGCCCGGCGGCTGGGCGTCCGGACCGTCGCCGTGCACAGCGATGTCGACGCGGAGCTGCCTTTCGTACGGGAGGCCGACGAGGCGGTGCCGCTCGGACCGGCCGCCCCCGCCGAGTCGTACCGTAACGCCGAGAAGATCCTGGCCGCCGCCGAGAGCACCGGCGCGCGCGCCATTCACCCCGGTTACGGCTTCCTGTCCGAGAACGCCGACTTCGCGCGCCGCGTGCACGCCGCCGGGCTGACCTGGGTCGGACCCGACCCGGACGTCATCGACCTGATGGGCGACAAGATCAGGGCCCGGAACGCCGCCGCCGCGGCCGGCATGCCCGTCGCGCCCGGCACCACCGAGCCGGTGGCCGACGAGGCCGCCGCGGTCTCGGCCGCGGCCGGCATCGGGTACCCGATCATGGTCAAGGCCGCGGCCGGAGGCGGCGGGATGGGTCTTGCCGTGGCCACCACCGAGGAGGAACTGCGCAAGCACGTCAGGACCGTGCGCGGCTTCGCCGAGCGCATGTTCGGCGACGCCGGCATCCTGCTGGAGCGCTACTACCCCGAGGCGCGGCACGTCGAGGTGCAGCTTCTGGGGCTCGCCGACGGCACCGTGACGGCGCTGGGCGAACGCAACTGCTCGGTCCAGCGGCGCAACCAGAAGCTCGTCGAGGAGACCCCCGCGCACGGCCTCGACCCGGGCCTGCGCGAGCGCATGATCGCCGCGGCGATCCAGGTCGGCAAGGCCGTCGGCTACCGCAGCGCCGGCACCGTCGAGTGCCTGGTCCACGGCGAGCCGGGCGAGCAGGACTACGTCTTCCTCGAAATGAACACCCGGTTGCAGGTCGAGCATCCCGTCACCGAGGCGGTCTGGGGCCTCGACCTGGTCGAACAGCAGTTGCGCATCGCGTCCGGCCTGCCGCCGTCCGTGGACCTCGCCGCGCTGCGGCCGAGGGGGCATGCCGTGGAGTTCCGGGTGAACGCCGAGGACCCGATCCGTTTCCTGCCCGGCCCCGGTTCGATCACTGAATGGAACGAGCCGGCCGGGGAAGGAGTCCGGATCGACGCGGGCTATGCCCATGGAACGACGGTCACCCCGTCATACGACTCGCTCATGGCCAAGCTGATCGTGCACGCCGACACCCGCGAGGCGGCCCTGGCCCGGGCCCGTGCCGCGCTGGAGTCGTTCACGATCAGCGGCCCCAAGCACAACCTGCCCTTCCACGGCGAACTTCTCGATGAGCCGTCGTTCGCCGCCGGCACGTACACGACCGCGGTGCTCACGCGCATGCGCGCGGCGCGCGGCCCTGAGCCCGTCAGCTGAAGGAGACCCCCCATGGCCCAGCAGATCGTCGCCGAACTCGCCGCCAACGTCTGGAAGGTCCTGGTCGCGGAGGGAAGCCCCGTCGCCGCCGGGGACACCCTCGTGATCTTGGAGTCCATGAAGATGGAGATCCCGGTCGAGGCGGAGACCGCCGGCACCGTCAGCAAGCTCGCCGTCAGCGAAGGCGGCGTCCTCCAAGAGGGCGACCTGATCGCCGAGATCTCCTGAGAACGACCCGATGACCAGAACGGAAGTACGACCATGACCGCCACCACTGTCTCGCTGCGGCGCCCGGGTGTCCTCGCCGACCGCGTGCCCGGCTCCATCGTCCGCGACGCGATCCTCATCGCGGCCGGCGCGGGATTCACCGGCCTGGCCGCCCAGGTGTCGATCCACACCCCGCTCAGCCCGGTGCCCTTCACCCTCCAGACGCTCGCGGTGCTCGTCACCGGGGCCGCGCTCGGGACGGTTCGAGGAGCGGCGGCCATGCTCCTCTACCTCGTCGCCGGCGCGGCCGGCGTGCCGTGGTACGCCGGTCACACGCATGGCCTCGGTGGTCCCACGTTCGGCTACATCGTGGCATTCGTCCTTGCCGCGGCGCTCGTCGGAGAACTCGCCCGCCGCGGCAACGACCGCAGGGCGCTCAGCACCGTCGGTCTCATGGCGGCGGGCAACGCGTTGATCTACCTGATCGGCACGGTCTGGCTCGCCCTGTCCCTCGGCCTCGGCGCCGAAAAGGCCATCGCGGCCGGCGTCACCCCGTTCCTGCTGACCGACGGACTCAAGATCGCCATCGCCGCCGGCATGCTCCCCCTCGCCTGGCGCTGGACCGGCACCGGCCAGTCCCGGCACTGACCGTGACGGCCGCGTCAGACCTGCGGCCCGTCTCATGAGCGTCCCGGCCGTCACGGTGTCGCGCCGGTTCATTCCGCCCTCCTACGATGTCCGACAGGCTCGACTCGCCCGACTCGCGGCCGGCGCCCATCCGGCTCGATGAGGCCGGATGGGCTCGCGGCGACCGGGGCGCGGGAACCGGTCGGGAGAGGAAGGAATGTCCGAGCTCTATCCGGAGATCGACCCCCACGAACACGGCATGCTGGATGTCGGCGACGGGCAGCTCGTCTACTGGGAGGTGTGCGGGAACCCGGACGGCAAACCGGCCGTCGTGCTCCACGGCGGTCCCGGTTCCGGGTGCACGCCCGCATGGCGCCGGTATTTCGATCCCGGCGCCTACCGCATCGTGCTGTTCGACCAGCGCGGGTGCGGCCGCAGCACGCCCCACGCCGGCGCCCCGGTCATCGATCTGAGCACCAACACCACCGCCCATCTGATCGCGGACATCGAGGTCCTGCGGCGCCACCTGGACGTTGCGGAGTGGCTGGTGCTCGGCGGGTCCTGGGGCGCCACCCTCGGGTTCGCCTACGCCGAACGGCACCCGGAGCGGGTCGGCGAGCTGGTCCTGTTCGCCGTCACCAACACACGGCGCCGCGAAGTGGAGTGGATCACCCGCGACGTCGGCCGGCTCTTCCCCGCCGAGTGGGCACGGTTCCGCGACGGTGTTCCGGCCGCCGATCGGGACGGCGGCCTCGCCGACGCCTACGGCCGGCTGCTGCACGATCCCGATCCCGCCGTGCGCGAGAAGGCCGCGCGTGACTGGTGCGCGTGGGAGGACGCGCACGTCGCCGTGCGGCCCGGCCGGCACGCTGCCGGCCTGCGGGCGGAGGATCATTCCCGCGGTCTCGCCGCCTCGGTGACCAGGCCGAGCTGGGCGTACAGCGCGGGATCGCTGGACGCGCGCACGATGAGCCTGGGCCGGAGCAGTTCGGGTTCGACGGGCTCTCCGGCCAGCAGGCGGGCGAGCATCTGGATGCCTCGCCGCCCCATCTCGTGCATGGGCGAACGGATCGTCGTGAGCGGGAGCGGCAGCTCCGCCGCCAGCGGGGTGTCGTTGAAGCCGACGATCGCGACGTCCGAGCCGGCTCGGATGCCGCGGTCGCGCAGCGCGCCGATCGTTCCGATGGCGGCGAAGTCGTTCACCGCGAAGATCGCCGAAGGGCGCGCGCCGTCGTCCAGCAGCCGCTCGGCGGCGGCGTGGCCGCCGGCCGCGTCGAAGGGCGAGTGCACGATCCGCCGGCCCGGCACATCGATTCCGGCCTCGCGGTAGCGGTCGACGAACCCGTTGGTGCGGTCCTGGCCGGTGCTGGCGTACGGCTCGCCCGCGATGACCGCGACGTTGTCGTGGCCGAGGGCGAGGAGGTGCTCGGCGACCAGGCGTCCCCCGAGGTAGTCGTCGCAGGTGACCGAGGGGTGCTTGCCGGCTCGCCGGTTGACGAGCACGAACGGGACGCCCCGGCCGGCGACCTCGTCGAGGAAATGCGAGTCGGCGTGGGCGTCACCGAAGATCATGCCGTCGACGCGGCGGCCGATGACCATCCTCGTCCGGGCGCGCTGCGCCTCGGGCGCGTCACCGGTGTTGGTGACGAACGTCGACAGGCCCTGCTCGGCGGCGGCCTCCTCGATCCCTTCGTAGATCGTTGCCAGGACGATGTCGGACAGCCGGGGGACCAGCACGCCGACGAGGTTGCTGCGCCGGGTGCGGAGGCTGGTGGCGTGCGGGTTCGGCTGGTAGCCGAGTTCGTCCGCGAGCCGGCGGATGCGCTCGACGGTGGCGGGCGAGGCCGCGCGTCCGCTTTCGCCGCGCTTGGCGTTGAGGACGCGCGAGACCGTCGACACGTGCAGCCCGAGCTGGTCCGCGATGCTCTGCAGCGTGACCGGCCGCGTACCTTCCGTACCCACTGTTCGCCCGGCCTCCGGCAGTTCGTGCCCGTGGCCAGCGGTGTTTCCGCAGGACCCGGGCAAGTGATGTAGCGCGATCGTAACAGTCATTCCTTGACAGCCCCGACGTTGTGGACGATGCTACCCAAACGATTGGCCCAAACGTTTGGGTTTAATCTTTCGGCAGGTAGGCACGTCCTTTCGTGCACAGGCGGAACGTTCAGAGGAGGCGTGGATGAGCAGAGTCGTCGTCCTGTCCACGGGCGGCACGATCGCCACACGCCATGACGCCCACGGGACCGCGCGGGCCACCGACCAGGCGAGCGCGCTGTTCCGGCGGCTGCCCGGCGACCCGGGCGTGCCGCTGGAGCCGAGGGACGTGTTCTGCGTCAACAGCTACCTGCTGACCCCGGCGGACATGCGGCAGATCGCGGAGGCCGCGCACGACGCCCTCACCGACGAGAGCGTGCTCGGCGTCGTCGTCACACACGGCACGGACACCCTGGAGGAGACGGCGTACTTCCTGGACCTGTTCCACGCCGATCCGCGCCCCATCGTGTTCACCGGCGCCCAGCGCCCGGCCGACGCCCCCGACACCGACGGCCCCCGCAACCTGGCCGACGCGATCACGGTGGCGCGTTCCGCCGAGAGCCGCGATCTCGGTGTCCTGATCGCCTTCGACGGCCGGGTCTACGCCGCCCGGGGCACCCGCAAGACGCACACGGTCGCGTCCGCGGCGTTCTCTGCGCCCGACGGCGGCGCGCTGGGCCAGGTGAGCGAGGGCGACGTCGCCATCACCGCGACCCCCGTCCGGCACAAGCCGATGGATCTGAGCGCGTTCCGCCTGGACGGCGCGCGCACCGACATCGTGGCCTGCTATCCCGGGGCCGACACGTCGGCGTTGAGCGCGGTCGTGGACGCGGGCGCCCGCGCCGTGGTCCTGGAGGCCACCGGGGCCGGCAACGCCAACCCCGGCATCGTCGAGGAGGTCGCCCGGCTCACCGCGGCGGGCATCGTCGTGGCGCTGTCCACACGCGTCCACGCGGGGCGGACCGCGGCCCTGTACGGCAACGGCGGCGGCGTCGACCTGGTCGCGGCCGGCGCCGTGCCGACCGGAACACTGCGCCCCTCCCAGGCTCGGATGCTGCTGATCGCGCTGCTCGGCCGTTACGGGGACCCGGCCCGGGTCCGGGCCGAGTTGCGGGCCCGGACCGGCGCCGTACGCGCATTCGCCGGCACGCCGTCCGAGGATCACGACCGGCCGGGGGCGCCGTCCGGCGCGTCCGAAGGCGCGCCCTACCGGGGCCACGCCCCGTCCCCACCGGAAGACCGAGCCGGGTCGCACGACGGGCCCGGATGACCGGAGAGAAATCCCGAAGGAAGGACCAGCATCATGCCCAAAGAGATTTTCGTCGCATTCGGCGTTGACGTGGACGCGGTCGCGGGCTGGCTCGGCTCGTACGGCGGCGAGGACTCCCCGTGCGACATTTCCCGGGGGATGTTCGCCGGAGAGGTCGGCACCCCGCGGCTGCTCCGCCTGTTCGGCAAGTACGACCTGCGCACCACCTGGTTCGTCCCGGGCCACTCCATCGAGACGTTCCCGGACCAGACGCGCATGATCGTCGATGGCGGTCACGAGGTCGGCGTGCACGGCTACTCGCACGAGAACCCGATCGCGATGACACGGGAGCAGGAGAGCGCCGTCCTGGACCGCAGCATCGATCTGATCGAGAGGGTCGCCGGACGCCGGCCCACCGGATACGTCGCCCCGTGGTGGGAGTTCTCCCGCGTCACCAACGAACTGCTGCTGGAGCGGGGGATCGCCTACGACCACTCGCTCATGCACAACGACTTCACGCCGTACTACGTCCGGGTGGGCGACAGCTGGACGAAGATCGACTACTCGCGTCCGGCCGAGGAGTGGATGAAGCCGCTGGTGCGCGGCGAGGAGACCGATCTGGTCGAGATCCCGGCCAACTGGTACCTCGACGACCTGCCCCCGATGATGTTCATCAAGGCGAGCCCCAACAGCCACGGCTTCGTCAGCCCGCGTGACCTGGAGACGCTCTGGCGCGACCAGTTCGACTGGGTCTACCGCGAGATGGACTACGCCGCCTTCACCATGACCATCCACCCCGACGTCTCCGGGCGTCCGCAGACGCTGCTCATGCTCGAACGCCTCATCGAACACATCAACGGCCACGACGGCGTCCGCTGGGCGACGTTCGACGAGATCGCCGGCGACTTCAAGGCCCGTACCCCACGGGCCTGATCCGTCCGGTCCGCGCCCGGCCGCCGGCCGGGCGCGGCACATCCGGTTCGCGGCCACCCCGCGCCCGGAAACGGCAGAACCCGACAGGCGGACCGCGTCGGCGGGTCCCCGGCCACACCCGGCCGGAGCCATCCCCTCCCTCTCCGCAACTCAGAGCCGCACCCCCAGAGCCGCAACGGAGCGGCGCACCCGTCCCACCCCGTTTCATGAGAAGGGTCCTCCTGTCATGACCGCAGTCTCACCCGATGTGACCGGGGGCGGTGCCACCCGGCAACTGCCCCGTGTCGGAAAGCGCGACACACGGAAGGCGACGGTGATCGCCTTCTTCGCGTGGGTCTTCGCCGTCTACGACTTCATCCTGTTCGGCACGCTGCTGCCCGAGATGACCAAACAGTTCCACTGGAGCGAGCAGCGCGCCTCGCTGATCTCCACGCTGATCTCCGTCGGCACCGCCGTGGTGGTCCTCGTCATCGGCCCGCTGGTCGACCGCATGGGCCGCCGGAAGGGCATGATCCTCACCGTCTCCGGAACGGCGCTGGCCTCGGCCGCCACGGCCGGGACCGTCAACGCCGGCTACCTGGTCGGCGTCCGCTCGCTCGGCGGCGTCGGCCTGTCCGAGCAGGCGGTGAACACCACCTACCTCAACGAGGTCTTCGCCGTCACCGAGGACGAGGCCATCAAGAAGCGCCGCGGCTTCGTCTACAGCCTGGTGCAGGGCGGCTGGCCGCTCGGCACGCTGCTGGCCGCCGCGTTCGTCGCGATCTTCCTGCCGATCGTCGGCTGGCGCGGCTGCTTCCTGCTGGCCACCTTCCCGGCCATCGTGATCGCCCTGCTCCGGCGGACCCTGAAGGAGAGCCCGCAGTTCGAGCTGGAGCAGAAGCTGCGGACCCTGCGCAAGGAGGGCAAGAGCGACGAGGCGCGGCAGCTCGCCGCCGAGTACGGCGTCGACCACTCTGACAGCGCCCCGCTGGCGGACATCTTCCGTGGCAGCGCGCTGCGCAACACCATCGTGCTGAGCATCGCGTGGTTCATCAACTGGTTCGGCATCCAGGTGTTCAGCGTGCTGGGCACCACGATCCTGACCAAGGGCAAGCACATCGGCTTCGCCAACTCGCTGCTGCTGTTCATCATCATCAACGCCGTCGGCTACTGCGGCTACCTGTTCCACGGCTGGGCCGGCGACAAGATCGGCCGGCGGAACGTGATCGCCTTCGGCTGGATCCTGTCCGGCATCATGTTCGCCCTGATGCTGACCGCCGCGCACGGCACCTTCGCGGTCGTCGCCATGTACTCGCTCGGGATGTTCTTCCTGATCGGCCCGTACTCGGCGATGCTGTTCTACATGGGCGAGTGCTACAGCACCCGCTGCCGCGCCACCGGGGCGTCCTTCATCAACGCCTTCAGCCAGCCGGGCGCCATCGCGGCCGGCGCGATCATCACCGCGATGCTCGCCGCCGGTTCGAACTGGGGCCACTCCGCCCTCATCGTCGGCGCGATCGGCACGATCGTCTCCGGCTTCGTGATGTTCGCCGCGCGCAAGGTGGACACGGTCGAGGGCTGAGCGCCCCGCCGGATCGCAGCCGAGCGCCTTCCACCAGTGCCGCCCCGGGACGGGCTCGCCCGTCCCGGGGCGATGGAGCGACAGGAGAAACAGTGGAAACCCAGCAGTCGCCGAGCCGGGTCGCCGTCATCACCGGCGCGGCGAGCGGCATCGGCCGAGCCCTGGCCGTCGAGTACGCGCGCCGTTGCGTGCGCACGGTGATCGGCACCTATCCCGGGGACCCGCACGACCCCGGGGAGACCGCCCGCCAGGTACGAGAGGCCGGCGGCGAAGGCGTCGTGCACGAGGTGGACGTCCGCGACTCCGCCCAGGTCGAGTCGCTGGCGCAGCGGGCCGTATCGGAGTTCGGGCGCCTGGACATCGCCGTGGCCAACGCCGGGGTGCTGCGCCGGGCCCCGCTCGATGAGCTCACCGACGAGGCCTGGGACGACATGCTGCAGGTCGACCTCACCGGCGTGCTGCGCACGCTGCGGTCCGCCGCCCGGCGGATGGGCGAGGGCGGTGCAATGGTCGCGGTCTCCTCCATCGCCGGTGGCGTGTACGGCTGGGGCGACCATGCCCACTACGCCGCGGCCAAGGCCGGTGTGCTCGGCCTGTGCCGGAGCCTCGCGGTGGAGCTCGCGCCGCGCGGCATCCGCGTCAACGCGCTCATCCCCGGGCTCATCGTCACTCCCCAGTCCTCGGACCCGGTGAACTCCCTGGGCCCTGAGGGTCTCGCCCGTGCCGGCAAGGACATCCCGTGGGGCCGGGCCGGCCGGCCGGAGGAGGTCGCGACCGCGATCGCCTTCCTCACCTCCCCAGACGCCGCGTACGTCACCGGCCAGAGCCTCGTCGTCGACGGCGGGCTCACTGTGCGGATGCCCGCCTGACCATGCCCGGCGAGGAGACGACACATATGCGCGCTCTTGAGAACCGGATCGCCCTCGTCACGGGCGGCGCCAGCGGCATCGGCCGGGCCATCGCCGAGGCGTACGTCCGGGAGGGCGCCCACGTGGTGATCGCCGACCGTGACGCCCTTCGTGCGGCGTCGGTCGCGGCGGAGATCGGCGCGGACGGCGGCGTGGAGATCGACGTCACCGACGCCGCCCGCGTGGAGGCGGGGGTCGCCGAGACCGCGCGCAGGTTCGGGCGGATCGACGTGCTGGTGAACTCGGCGGGCATCCTGACCGAGTCGCCGCTGGTGGAGATGGACCCGGCGATGTGGGCGGAGACCATCGCGGTCGACCTGATCGGCGTGTTCCTGTGCTGCCGGTACACCGTGCCGCTCATGGTGGAGCGGGGGTGGGGACGAGTGATCAACATCGCCTCGCAGCTCGGCATCAAGGGCGGCCGGTCGCTCACCCACTACGCGGCCGCCAAGGCCGGCGTCATCGGGTTCACCAAGTCGCTGGCGCTGGAGGTGGCCGGGCAGGGCGTCCTGGTGAACGCGATCGCGCCGGGGCCGATCGAGACGCCGATGGTCGCGGGAATCACCGAGGAGTGGAAGGCGGCCAAGCGGACCGAGCTGCCGCTCGGGCGGTTCGGCACCCCGGCGGAGGTGGCGCCGACCGCCGTCCTGCTGGCCAGCGACCCCGGCGGCAACCTCTACGTCGGCCAGACACTCGGCCCGAACTCCGGCGACGTCATGCCGTGATGGCGCCGGCCCGTAGGGGCCGCCCGAACGAACGGAGCGATCGGATGTGCGGTGCATGCGGAGAGCGGGGGACCGGTGACTGGGCCCGTCCCTGGATCGGCGACCTCGCGGCCCGGTGCGCGGTGGCGGCCGCCGTCGCGCGGGTCGTGCCCGCGCCGGGCCTGCGGATCTCCGCCGGCGCCGGCGGATGGCTGGTCACCGGGCCGACCGGCGCGGCGGTCGCCTGTGACGGCCTGACCACTCTGGTCGCCGAGGTGCGCGCCCGGGTGTCCGGGCCGGCCGTCCCGATCGACCCCGAGCGCCCGGCCGGCCGGCTCTGCGTGCCGCCGCGCGACCACCGGCCCGGAATCGTCCTGCGCGTCGACCCGGACGGTGCGCCGGACGACGGTGCCGATGCGGCGCTGGAGAGGGCGATGGCCGGTACGGGCGAGGCGGTGGTGCCGAGCCCGCCGCGGGCCCGTGCGGTGCTCGCCGCGCTGGCCTCGCCCGTGTGGCTACCGCGCTGCCAGCTGCTCCGGGTGGAGGGCACCGGCGCCCGCTGGGCTCGCCCGATCCCCTCACCTGCGGCTTTCCCGCCCGGGTGCCTTCCGCCCGGCACAGAGCGTCCCGGGCCGGACGCCGCCTTCGCGGCGGACGTCGTCGTACGGCTGGAGTGGGTGCGCCAGAGCGGTCGCCTGGACGGTGAGGCGACGGCCGTACGCTGCCCGCTGGGGTCCGGGTCGGAGCTGGTTGTCGAGGTACGCGACGGCCATGTCGTGCGGGCCCGCACGGTGAGCCGGCCGTGACCGAAGCTGCGCGCGGGCGCCCGCGAAAGGCTGCACCGTTCGCCGATCGTGCTGCCGCAATGATCCGTATATCTGATATTTTTACCTTTGGCCCGCCTCATCGGAGTCGGCTGCCTTTGTAGTTCGAAGCGCGCGACAGTGACCGGGTGAACACGGAAAGTCGGCGCGCTCCTGAGGAGATCCAATGTCGGACGGACAGTCTTCCGCAGCGAGCAAGGGTGACCCGAAGCTTCCCTCCCACATCCCCCTGGGGGTGCCGACTCCGGCACGGATGTATGACGAGGCGCTGGGCGGCAAAGACCATTTCGCGGTAGATCGGACGGCGGTCGCGAAGCTGTACGAGGTGGTCGGCGAGGAGGTCGCCCGGTCCACCGCAATGTCGAACCGTCACTTCCTCGGCCGAGTGGTGAAGTTCTTGGCGAAAGAGTGCGGCATTCGCCAGTTCATCGATGTCGGTTCCGGTCTGCCGACCGTGCGGAACACGCACGAGATCGCGCAGGAGGCCGATCCCGACTCGAAGGTGGTCTACGTCGACGTCGACCCGATCGTCGCCGTGCACGGCAGGGCGCTCCTGTCCGGAGGGAACACCAGGATCGTCACCGCGGACATGCGAGAGCCGGAGACGATCCTCAACAACCCGCTCACGCTTGAGCTGATCGATTTTGATCAGCCGGTGGCGGTGCTTTTCATCGCGGTGTTCCACTTCATCTCCCGGGCCGACGACCCGGCACGTATCGTGGCGGCCTTCCGGGAGCGCCAGGCGCCCGGCTCCTACCTGGCGATCTCGCATCTGACCACGGAGGACATGCCGCAGAAGATCCAGGACGGCTGGAGTGCGGCGTTCGCGAACTCCACTTCGCCGATGGTCTTCCGCGACAAGGAGGAGGTCCGGGAGATCTTCGCCGGTTACCGCCTTGTCGACCCCGGGCTCGTACGCCTTCACGAATGGCGGCCGGATGGTGAGTCTTCGCTCAAGACCGCCTCGGTTTTCGGTGGCGTCGGACAGGTCGATACGCCGTAAGGATTTGCCGATAGGGCAACGATCAACATGATCGTGGTCTTGACGGATTGTTCTACGACTTCTACGTTCACGCCAACCGAACCTCCGCCTACCCGGAAGGTGCCCGCTCTCTCGACCCAGCCGCCGCCCCAGGGCGCTGGCGCTCCCCCAGGAAGAGCAGGATGAACAGACCCACCCGCAGGTCCGTTGCCGCAGGAGGCGCCGCCCTTCTGCTCACGGCCGGGCTGGGCGTGGCGGCCGCCGCTCCCGCCCAGGCCAGGGCCGACTGCTTCGATCGCAGCATCCCGCTGTCGGTCGAGGAAAGCCGGCTCGGCTACACGTTGCCCGATAACGACAACCCCGACGTCCTGCAACCGGAGACCTTCGCCCGGCAGATGGTGGACGGCGGTGGCTTCGGCGACGTCGCCCCCGCGCTCGCCCGCCACCTGTGCCGCGTCCGGTCGCCGGCCGCGGCCACCCGGCTCGTCAAGCAGACCGGCGAGGAACTCTGGCGTTCCGCCGTGGACCGCGCCCAGCACCGTGGCGACGTACGCGGGAGCCTGCCCGCCAGTGACGACCGGCCGCTTTACTGGACCCGCCTGCAGGCCACGGCCGCGCTGCGCCAGTGGACCCCCGCCTTCTCGCTGTCCTCACGGGCCCGCGCATCGCTCATCACCGCGTTCGACCGCGCCGCCCGGGGGATGTCCGACATCGACTTCCCCGCCGGGAAAGGCGTCAAGCGGGTCATCGCCAGCGGCTTTGACCCCTACACACTGGACGGGGGCCAGACCGGTCCGGCACCCGGCTCGGCCGGGAACAACATCCGGCACGGCAACCCGTCGGGCGCCACCGCGCTGGCCCTGGACGGCACCCGCTACCGCGCCGCCGACGGCAAGGTCACCTACATCGAGATGTACGTGCTCCCGGTCAACTACACCGAGTTCGCCGCGGGCTATCTCGAGGACACGGTCGGGCCGTTCATGCGTCCCGGTCCGCGACGGGTGGACGCGTCGCTCACCGTCAGCCAGGCCGGCGGGTCCGTCTTCAACCTCGAACAGTGGAACGGCCGGTACCACGGCGCCTACCCGGGCAATGACCTGTCCCAGCCGTGCCCGAGCCAGAACGGCGTACCGCAACTCGCGGTCGGCAACCACGGCTGCAACACCAGCGTGGTCACCCGCTGGGGAGGACCCGCCGCGTTCGACCTGAACACCCCGCCGCAGTGGACGACGGCCACATTGCCGGTCGGCCCGATGATCAAGGCTGACACGGGCGCCTCGATCCCCCGCCCACCGGGGGACACCTGGCCGGACACCTCGGTCGCCTTCGGCGTCGTCTGGCACACCAACTACACCGAGTTCCCCGACTGCACATCGACCACCCGGGTCACCCGCAACAACCCGCCGCCCACCGAGTTTCCGCCACCGGCCCCGCCGACGCCACCGGACGCCGGCTCGTGCTCCCACAGCGGCGGCGGAGGCAACTACCTGTCCAACGAGAGCGCCTACCGCAACACCCTGCTGCGGGACCGGATGGGCCTGAAGATTCCCGCCGGACACATCCACACGCCCGACATGCAGCACTTCGAGACGGCCTTCAACGTCAGCGACCCGACCTTCAACGCATGGCGTACGGCCATCGTCGCGCAGGGCGGGAACCTCATCCACGCGGTCGCCGACAACTCGTAGCCGGTACGCGGCCGGGTGGCTCTCCCGGAGAAGAGAGGCCACCCGGCCGGTCGCCCAAAATCGCAAACGGACATGGGTAATGGTGTCCTGATGCCGGGGCTGCCGCCGCGTGATATGTGGTCTCCGTGGCTGAATCTCGCACGGGACGGGAAGGGGGCTGAGGTGGCCGAGACGACGGTGGCCGGGGTGATGGCCGAGCTGGCGGAGCTTGAGGACCCGAAGATACGCGAGGTGAACGAGAAACACGGTGACGATCACGGTGTGAACCTCGGCAAGCTGCGCGCGCTCGCGAAGCGGCTGAAGACGCAGCAGGAACTCGCGTGCCGGCTCTGGGAGACCGGTGACACCGCGGCGAGACTGCTGGCGATCCTGATCTGCCGCCCGAAGGCGTTCGAGCGTGACGAGCTGGACGCCATGGTGCGCGAGGCGCGCACACCCAAGGTGCACGACTGGCTCGTGAACTACGTGGTGAAGAAGAACCCGCACTCCGAAGAGCTGCGCCTGGCCTGGTCCGCCGATCCGGATCCGGTGGTCGCGAGTGCCGGCTGGGTGCTCACCACCGCGCGCGTGGCGAAGAAGCCCGAGGGCCTCGACCTCGCAGGACTGCTCGACGTCATCGAGGCGGAGATGAAAGACGCCCCGGATCGCCTGCAGTGGGCGATGAACCACTGCCTGGCTCAGATCGGGATCGAGCACGCCGAGCACCGCGCCCGTGCAATCGACATCGGTGAGCGCCTGCAGGTGCTCAAGGACTACCCGACCCCCCCGAACTGCACGTCTCCGTTCGCGCCCATCTGGATCACCGAGATGGTGCGCCGAAAGCACGATGATTAACCCCGCATCCGCACTCTTCCAGCCCAGCTTGCAATTTTCCCGCATCGGAATCAGCCGGTAGCGGCGATGAACGACTCCACCGTGCGGTTGAACTCGGCCGCGTGCTCGATCTGGGCCCAGTGCCCGCAGCGGTTGAGCAGGACGAGGCGGCTGTCCGGGATGAGCGAGACGAGGTGCAGGCTGTTCTCGTAGGAGACGACGCGGTCATCGCGGCCGTGGATCAGGAGGGTCGGCGCGGTGATCCCTCGGACCTGGGTTCCCAGGGAGAAGTACGGGAACCCCTGCTGGGCGTCGATCCGGTCGTTCCAGCTTGCGAGATGCTCCGGCTTGTCCAGAGCGGCGCGGGACCGTGCTTCGGCGAGTTCGTCGGTGGCGAACGAGTTGTCGTAGACCATTACCTCGACGAGCCGCCTCATATTGGCGGGACTCGGGTCCCGGTATGCCTGGAAGAGCACCGCCAGCCCTTCCGACGGGCCGTCGCCGGGGGAGAACACGAGGTGGACGGGGGCCGGCACGCCCATCGTGATGAGGTGCGATATCCGGTCGGGGTGCCGCGTGGCGGCTTCGATCGACGTCATGCCGCCCATGGAGTTGCCGACGAGCGCGGCCGTGCCGATGCCCAGGGCGTCCAGGAACTCGACGAGCACCCCGGCATGGTCGTATCCGGTCTCCGCGGTCTGCGTGTCGCTGTCTCCCCAGCCGGGCATGTCGATTGCGAGGACGCGGAACCGGCGGGCGAGCGGGCCGATGTTGGGGCTGAAGTTCGTCAGCCCGGTGGCCCCGGGGCCGCTGCCGTGCAGGAGGACCACGGGATGCCCGGTGCCCGCCTCCCGGTAGCGGACACGGAACTTCTTCAGGTGGATGACGCGCTCTGCGGGCGCCTCGGTCACCGTGCCGGTCATGGTTCATCCCTCTTTCGCAATGTGGGTGCCGGGGTCCTTTTGTCCTAATGGACCGCTGGCGCGCACGCCGGGTGGCGTTCCGTTGGCCGGAACGGATCCGTGCGGCGGCGCGCCCGGCATCTCACACTGCGGCGAACACCACAACGGAGGCACTGATGAACAAAGTGTCGGCGCTGGGGTATCTGGTGGTCCGCGGCCCGCTCGACCGATGGCACGAGTTCGGCACCCAGATCCTCGGGGCACAGCTTGCAGGAGACGGCGGGTCCGGGCCCGCCCGGTTCCGCACCGACGAGCGGGTGTGGCGCATCGAGGTCCAGGACGGCCCTCCCTGGCCGGACACGCTGATCGCCATAGGCTTCGAGGTGGCCAACGAGGAGGATCTCGAGGCGGTCGTCCGCCGCCTGACGGCACGGGGCGTCACCGTCACCGAAGACGACGGGCTGGCGGAAGCCCGGCGGGTCCGGCGCGTGGTGGCCTTCAAGGACCCCGACGGCAACCGGATCGAGATGTTCGTCGGCGCCGAGCTGAGCAAGGCGCCGTTCATCTCCCCGCGTGGGGTGCGGTTCGTGTGCGGCGACCTGGGTCTGGGGCACGTCTTCATGCTGAGCGGGGACAGTGCCGCCGCCGCGCGGTTCTACCAGGACGACCTCGGGTTCAGGTTGTCCGACACGATCGCGCTCGGCCCGGAGAACGGCTACTTCCTGCACTGCAACCCCCGGCACCACAGCATCGCGTTCGCCTCGATCCCCGGGCCGCCGCCCGGTCTGGGGCACCTGATGCTCGAAGTCGACTCGCTGGAGGCCGTCGGCCGCGCCCTCGACATCGCCACCGCCGGGAACCACCCGATCCAGATGAGTCTCGGCGAGCACACCAATGACCACATGACCTCCTTCTACGTGGTGACCCCGTCCGGATTCGCCGTCGAGTACGGGTGCAATGGCCGGCTGGTGGACGCCGCGGACTGGAAGGTGGCTCACTACGACGCCCCGAGTGTGTGGGGGCACCACTTCAACATGTCGGCCATGCCGGGCGCGGACCCCGCCGCCGGGAAGGTGACCTCATGATCGACCTTGACGGCATCGCCGAGATCCGCGGCGGGATCGTTCCACCGGCCATCTACTCCGACCCCGACCTGTACCAGCTCGAACTGGAGAACGTGTTCGGCCGTAGCTGGCTGTTCCTGGCTCACGACAGCCAACTGCCCAAGCCGGGCAGCTTCGTCCAGACCTACATGGCCGAGGACCCGGTCCTGGTCGTGCGGCAGCGCGACGGGTCGGTCAAGGCGTTCCTGAACCAATGCCGGCACCGCGGAATGCGGATCTGCCGCGCCGACGCGGGCACGGCCAAGACCTTCACCTGCAGCTACCACGGCTGGGCCTACGACCTGCAGGGCAACCTGATCAACGTCCCCGCCGAGGACGCCGGATACCACGGGGAAATCGACAAGGCCCGCTGGAGCGCGCACAAGGTCCCCCGGATCGCGAACTACAAGGGCTTCTACTTCGGCTGCTGGTCCGAATCCACGCCGGAGTTCACCGATTACCTCGGCGACATGGCCTTCTACTTCGACGCGGTCGTCGACCGGTGGGACGGCGGGCTGGAACTGGTCCCGGGCACCAGCAGATGGGTCATCGACTGCAACTGGAAGTTCGCCTCCGAGCAGTTCGCCAGCGACATGTACCACGCGCCGATCGCGCACGCGTCGGCGATGCTCGCGCTCACCGAGGATCCGGCCTTCCAGGTCTTTCCGCCCTACGAGGCGCCCGGACGCCAGTTCGCGGGCAACGGGCACGGCTCGGGCGGCAACTGGCTTCCGTCCTGCTGGCCCCGAGCATCAGCATCTTCCTGTGACCACCGACGTCAGCGCCGGTGGGCCCGCGGACCTGCCGTCGGTGAGCGGCAGGCGGTGGGTGCGGCTCTGCCGGGTCAGTGAGGTGCCGGACGACGAGGGGCACCGGATCGACACGGTGCCCCCGGTCTCGGCGTTCCGGCAGGGCACCGAGTTCTTCTGCATCGACGACACCTGCACCCACCAGGACTACTCCCTGGCCGGCGGCTGGGCCGAGGACGGTGTCGTGGAGTGCGCCCTGCACTGCGCCAAGTTCTCGCTGCGCACCGGCGCGGTCATCGCCCCTCCGGCGACGGCGCCGGTCAGGGTGCATCGTGTGGCGGTCGTGGGCGAGTACTTGTACGCCGCGCTGCCGGAGGACTACCTGAAACGGAACGGGGGCTGATATGGGTTGGCTCGAGGACACCTCCGTCGTCGTGACCGGGGCGGGCTCCGGGCTGGGCCTCGCCATCGTCGAACGGTTCGCCGCGGAGGGCGCCTCGGTCGTGGCCATCGACAAGTCCGCGGCGAAGCTGGCGGAACTCCAGGCCCGGGCCGGCGAAAGGATCGCCACGATCACGGGTGACGTCCGTGACTACGCCGACAACGAGCGTGCCTGCGAGCTTGCCGTCCAGCGGTACGGCAAGCTGGACGCCTTCATCGGCAACGCCGGCATCTGGGACTTCAACGAGTCGCTGGCCGGCACCCCCGCGTCGTCGCTGGCCACCGGATTCGACGAGCTGTTCGCGGTGAACGTCAAGGCGTACCTCCTCGGCGCCAAGGCCGCGCAGCCGCCGCTGGCGGCGTCCCGCGGATCGATGATCTTCACCCTGTCGAACGCGGCGCTCTACCCCGCCGGCGGAGGGCCGTTGTACGTGGCCTCGAAGCACGCGGGCCTGGGGCTGGTGAGGCAACTGGCGTACGAGCTGGCGCCCGACATCCGCGTCAACGGCGTCGCTCCCGGAGGCATGGCCACCGATCTGCGGGGGCCGGAGGCGCTGGGCATGGATCGCACCTCCATCTCGGACGCGGTTCCCATCGACGAGATGCTCCGGCGGCACTCCGCGCTGCACCGGGCGCCGCGACCGGCCGACTACGTCGGCGCCTACGTCCTGCTCGCGGCGCGGCAGGAGTCCGCCACCGTCACCGGCACCGTGATCGACGTCAGCGGCTTCGGTACACCGGCCCGTCCCGCGGATCCCGCGGGCACGCGATGACGCGCGAGCAGCACCTGGCCATGGCCGGCGGCGACGCCGCCGGCCATCGGCATCCGTGGCGATCGCGCCGGGGGCGGCTCACGATCGTGCGAGGAGGCGCAGGTCCGTCGCGGGGTCGAGCAGCTTCCCGGCGGACACCATGGTCCTGGTCTCGATGAGCTTCCTGGCCGCGGCCAGGTCCCGCACGGTGTCCAGGCCGGCGGCCGCCACGACGGCTCCGCCGCGTCGCCACAGCGCCAGGAAGCGCCGCGGGCCGGCGCCCGGACGCAGCAGCAGTTCGTCACCCGTGCGGGGCCTGCCGAGCACTTGCAGGGTCAGGCCGTACTGCTCGGACCAGAAGTACGGCAAACCGTCATGGACACGCAGGCCACCGGCCATGGCGGCGCCCGCCACGGCGCCCTGCCGCAGGGCGTTGTCCCAATGCTCGATGCGTCCGGCCGTCGCCAGGTGCGGGTGCGGCTGCACGGTGACGTCACCGGCCGCCCGTATCCACGGGTGCGACGTCCGGCCCTGAAGATCAACGACGATGCCGCCGTCGCAACGGATTCCGGCCGCGGCCGCGAGCGTGTCATTGGGGACGACTCCCACTCCCACGACGACGGCGGCCGCGGGCAGCCGCTCCCCGGTGGACAGCCGTACCTCGCCCACCGTCCCGGAGCCGTGGAACGCCTCCGCCGACGCGCCGGTGCGCACGTGCACCCCGTGTTCGCGGTGCAATGCCGTGACCAGCTCGGCGAGCGGCCGCCCCAGTGCGCCCACCAGCGGCAGCGCGGCCGCTTCCACCACGGTCACGGCGCATCCGGCCGCGCGCGCGGCGGCTGCGACCTCCATGCCGATGAACCCGCCGCCGATGACGACGACCGGCCCACCGGCGCTGATCGCGACCGCCAGCCGTCGCGCGTCGTCGGCGTCCCGCAGGGTCATGACGCCGGGCAGATCACTGCCCGGGATGGTCAGCCGCCTCGCGGACGCGCCGGTGGCGAGCAGGATCCGGTCGGCGCGCAGCGCGCTCCCGTCGCAAAGCCATGCCGTGCGTCGCGCCGGGTCGAGCCTGTCCACCCGGCTCCGCAGGCGCAGGCCGACCGCTGCCGCCCGGTAGTCCTCGGCGGGCACGATGGGCCGGAGCGACGCAGCCTCTCCGGTGCCGAGCGCCTTGGAGAGGGGAGGGCGCTCGTAGGGAAGTTCCGCGCCCGCCTCCACGACGGTCACCTGTCCTTCGAAGCCGCTTCGCCGCAGGGCGAACGCGGCGGCCACTCCGGCCGCGCTGCCGCCCACGATGAGGTAGTGCTCCCGGGCCGCCACTGAGACCTCCGTAACGAGCTCGCCGCCACGCCGGACGGATGTGCGGTGAGGCTACGGCCGCCGTCCGGCGGCGGCTCCCCGCCGTTCCGGGCACCGGGACGGCTCCTTCCGAAACCCGCTCCGCCGCGGAAACGGATCGTTGCGCGGACGGTTCTCGCGGCCGTACCATCTGGAATATCTATTCTAGAGCGCTCGTTCTAGCAGCTCACCCTGGAGGTCGACTCATGATCGACCAGTCGTCGGCCAGCGGCACGCCGTCCGTGCTCTGGAAGGCGTTCGCCGTCCTGGGCGCGTTCAGCCACCGGAACCGGGTGCTGACACTGGCCCAGATCGTGCGCTACAGCGGCCTGCCGAAGTCCACCGCGCACCGGGTGCTGGCCATGCTCGTCGACATCGGCGCCATAGAGCAGGCCGACGGCGGGTACCGCGTCGGCCTTCGCATGTTCTCGCTCGGGACGCTGCCGCCGGAGGCCGCGCTGCGCGAGGCCGCGCTCGTGCACCTGGAGGAGTTGCACCGGTACACCGGCCAGACGCTGCACCTGGCGGTCCTGCGCGGCGCCGATGTCGTGTACCTGGCAAAGCTGCTCAGCCGCAGGTCCGTTCCCACGCCGGCGGCGGTCGGCGGCCGGTTCCCGGCGCACTGCACCGCGGTCGGCAAGGCGCTGCTGGCCTTCTCCGCAGGTGGCAGCGCCGCGGGCGCCCTCACCGAGCCGCTGCGCCGCCGGACGGCCTCGTCACTGGCATCGGCGGAGCAGGTACGCCGCCAGATGGACGCCATCAGGACCGCCGGCTTCGCGGTCGACCGCGAGGAGTCCGCGGACGGGCTGGCATGCGTGGCGGTGCCGGTGCTGGTCCGCGGCCGCGCCGTCGCGGCGCTCTCGGTGGCGTTCCCGGCGTCCGCGGGCAGCGGCCAGGTGCTGGTCGGCCCGCTTCGCCAGGCGGCCGCGGCGATCTCCAGGTCACCGGCGATGCCGCAGTTCTGCGACGCCGGCGTCACGGCGACGGTCCGTTAGGCTCCCGGCATGGTCGACCCGCAAGGTACCCGTGACCAGATCATCGACGCGGCGGAGCGGCTGTTCGGCTCGCGAGGCTACGCGAGTGTGACCATCAGCCAGATCTGTGCCGCGTCCGGTGCTCCCGTCGGCTCGATCTACCATCATTTCGGCAGCAAGTCGGGAGTCCTGCGGGCAGTGCTCATACGCGGGAACGAAGCGTTCTTCGCCGGCCTGCCGGCGGCCGACGAGCCGTCCGGCTCACCTGGCGAGCGCCTGGCCGCCTACTACGGGACGGCCGCCGATCTCGTCGCCAAGCGCCGGGCACTGTTCCGGCTGTTCACTTCACTGCGGCTGCACGACGACGGCAACGACGAGGCGCAGGCGATCATGCGCGAGGTCGATCAGCGCGGCCTGGCGCTCATGGCCGAGTTCATCGAACCGGTGGCCCGCGGCTACGGTGTCGCCGACGCGGCCGCCTGCGCCAGGGAACTCGCGGCGCTCAACATCGTGTACACCACCGGCGTCGTGGCCACCGCCGGCTGCTCCGAGGACGACATCAGGGCCGGAATGCAGGACCTGCATCGGCTCGTCCTGGCATCGATCCGCGACCGCGCCGCCGCTTCTCGCGGCACCCGCTGACCGCCGGGTCCCGCCGCGGTCGTCCGACCGCCGTCCATCGTGCGCCGGTCGTGCGGCTGTCCTTGGTCTGATCGGCCTCAGCGGAGTTCGACCGTCCCGGACCGGAGCGTGCGCGGCGGCCCGCGGTCGAGGACGGTCACTCCGATGAGCACGTCACCGATGCGGTACGGCCCCGCCGTCGAACTGAACGATCCGGGCGACCAGGCGCCGGCGTTCAGCGGGAGGAAGGAAGGCCGCCTCCGCAGCCCGCACATGGAAGTCGCGGATCTCGTCGGGCCCGGCAGCGAACGTGGTGGCGAGCAGCTCCGTCTCCTGGCTCAGGCTGGTCCGGCTCGTGAGCCGGTTGCCGGTGTTGACCGTCGCGCTGATCCCGCAACGCGCCATCCGGAGGACGGGGTGGTCATCGACGGTCGCCACCCCGCCCGTGTGCACGTTGGACGTCGGGCAGCACTCGACGGTGACGCCCCGGTCGCGCACGAGCTTCGCGACCGGGCCGTCCGCCGGTTCGGTGCCTTCGGGCACCTCGGTCGCCGAGCGACACGCCGTGTCCGACGCGCCGGGCGTGCAGCAGTTCGATCGCCTGCCGGATCGACGCGGTGCCATTCGCCTCGCCCGCGTGGATCGTCGCCGGCACGCCCGCTCGGAACGCGCGTTAGAACTGCTCCGCGTGCGTCGCGGCCGGGTGGCCGAGTTCGGGCCCGACGCGATCGACGCCGACGATCAAGCCCAGTTCCCACGCGGTGATGAAGGCGTCCATCGCCGTGTCGTCGATCGGCAGATCCCGTTCGGCGCACGCGATCAGGCGGACGTCGGTGTGGTTGCCGGCGGCCCTGACGCGGGCCGCCCCGGCCCGCAGCCCGGCTCCGCAGAACCGCCCACCACCCGGTGGCACCGCTACACGGTCGAGGAGTTCAAGGCGTCCAGAACCCGCGTCGTGCCGCTGCTGGAGGACACGATCGTCGCGCACTCGCACCGCACCACCGGCGGCTACACGCAGACCATCCCGCGCATGGCCGTCACCATCGGCATGAGCGAGATCCTGTCGGCCCGGAAGTTGCACCTGATCACCGATGGCGGCGCGTGGAAGCAGTATGTACTGCCGCGCTCTCCCCCCGCGACGGGGAAAGCGTGGCGGCGCATACGCTCGCCGACAGCGGCGGAGGGAAGGGCGCGAACCAGGCGATCGCGGCCGCCCGGCTGGAGATGCCCGTCCGCTTCATCGGCTCGGTTGGGGACGATCCCGTCGGGGATCATGCACTGGAACTCCTCCGCGGGGAAGGCGTCGGCGCCAAGGGAGTCGTCCGCGTTCCCGGCGCGGCCACCGGGCGCAGCTTCATCCTCGTCGCCGACGACGCGAACCAGGTCGTCGCCACGTGGCCGGCGCCGCCGACGCCCTCAGCCCGTTTGACGTCGACCGGTCGCTCACCCACCTGGTCCACGGGGACGTGCTCAGCGTCCAGGGAGAGATCCCTCTTGCGGTCGGCCTGCACGCCGCGCGTTCGCGGTACTCATGTTGTGCCCTGGCGAAGGCGTCTTCGGCCGCCCGCAAATCCATGTCGTGGCGTTGCCGACCGCCCAGCATTCGCGCCAGCCCACGCGGCGGCTCTGGCGCGAAGTCGATCCGGTCGGGGACGGGTTAGGGGACGGCGAGCGCACCGAGGTCGAGCGGTGCGATGTCGGCCCGGCGGCGTAGGGCGGCGAGCGAGATTCCGGGGTCCCAGGTCAGCGATGACCGCAGGTCATCGTGTTCCACTGGAGCCAGCAGGCCCGTCAGATACGCCCGCGTCTGACGGCGCGGCTTCGCCCGCCCGAAGCGGCCGGCCATCCGCGCGAACAGCCCCCGCACCCACACCCGCAGATCATCTGCAGTCACCACAAGACGGCACGCCACACCCGAACAATCACGAAATCAGGCCGTAGTACTAGCGCTGCCGGTGCCGGTCTGCTATCAGAAAGTATGTGTAGGTGATCTTATAGGTACAGCATTATCATCGGACGGTAGACATTGCTCCGCCTATCGGTGAGGCGCTCGTGGGTGCAGGGAAAGGCAAGTTGACGTCCCCTTTCGTTGAGGAGCTGGGGCGCTTGGTCGCCCAACGCCGCTTGTCATGGCGGCAACTCGCGGATCTGACCGGCTACCATCCCAGCTGGCTGAGCAAGGTGCGGCACGGTGCTCCGCCTTCCGCCGACCTCGTCAGGCGTTGTGACGAGGTCCTGAAGGCGCAAGGCAAGCTCATCTCCCTCGCGGAGGTGAAATCGTTGTCGCGGCCCGCACAGCTGCCCGCATCATCTGCGGGTTTCGTCGGGCGGGAAGACTTTTTATCATGGATTAAGAAAATTCTCATGCGCGGGAGGGGCGCGAGCAGCTCACCCATTGTGGCCGTGGAAGGTCCGCCTGGTATCGGCAAGACCACCGCGGTCCTCCGCTGTGCGGACGAGATCGTCCGAGCCGAACCGGACGTGTTTCCCGACGGGCAGCTCTTCGCCGATCTCAGAGGTTATTCGCCTGACGGCGAACCGTCTCGTCCGGCAGATGTGCTGGAGGAATTCCTGGTATCACTCGGCGTTCCCGTCCAGGAGGTTCCGCCCCGTACGGAACAGCGCGCGAATTTGTACCGGTCGCTGCTGTCTTCGCGGCGTCTGCTAATCATTCTGGACAACGCCGCCTCGTCCTGCCAGGTCGAGCCTCTGCTGCCCGGAGCGGCGGGTAGCGCGGTCATCATCACCAGCCGCCGCAGGCTCGGCGCGCTGGCGATGCGCGTCAATGTCGAGCGAGGCGAACTGCGTCCTTTGTCGAAGGCCGAGAGCGTGGCGGTACTGAGCTCGGCCCTCGGAGCGGAACGCGCCAAAGCCGAGATGGACTCCGTCACGACGCTCGCCAATCTGTGCGGGCGGCTGCCGCTGGCACTCCGGATCGCCGCCGAGAGGGTGGCGGCCCATCCTCACCATCCGGTCAGCGACCTCGCCGACGAACTGGCCGCCGAGCGCCAGCGGCTCGACGGGCTGGCCATCCACGATTCAGCGAACGTCCGGTCGGCGTTCGATTGGTCGTATCACGATCTGGGCGACGCGGAGGCCCGTGCCTTCCGCTACCTCGCGATGCATCGTGGCCCGCACATCAGCGTCGAGGCGGCGGCCGCGCTCACCGGCACGCCGGTGGTGCAGACACGACGGATACTGCAGAAGCTCCATGAGGTCCATCTGCTTGAAGGGGTAGAGGTCAGCCGTTACCGCTTTCACGACCTGCTGCGGCTCTTCGCGGCCGAACGGGTCGAGACCGATGATTCTCCCGAAGACCGGGCGGCGGCGGCGCGTCGCCTCATCGACTGGTACCTCTTCACCGCCGCCGCGGGCGGACGGTCGCTGGCGCCCTTCCGGCTCAATCCGCTGGTGATGCCAGAGGCCGAGCCCGGCGTCACACCGCTGCGGTTCGGCGACGGCAAGAGCGCGCTCCGCTGGTACGACATGGAGGCGGCGAACTTCGTCGCGGTGACCCGACTCGCCATCGAGCACGGCTTGCACGAGGCGGCCTGGAAACTGGCGGTCGCCCTGTTCGACTACTTTCGCCTTCTCCGCAAGCCCGGCGGCATTTGGCTCGCCACCACGACACTCGCTCTCAAAGCGACAAAGGAGATCGGCAACCGCTACGCCGAAGGCTGGGTGGAGACGAGCCTTGCGGAGGGATATCGCTGGCTGCGTCGCTATGACCGGGCCCAGCGGCTTTTCGAGCATGCTCTGGCGGTGCGCCGCAGCGTCGGGGACCGTCACGGGGAGGCATGGACGTTGGCGGGGCTCGGCTTCCTCGCCGTCGATCAGGCGCATTGGGCCGAGGCGCGTGCTCGTGCACAGCAGGCCATGACGATCTTCACCGTGGTCTGCGACGCCCACGGACTGGCGTCATGCCTGCTCACCATCGCCGATTCTTGCCGCGGACGGAAACGCTACGAGGAGGCGCAGGGCACGCTGGCCGAGGCGTTGGCGACCTTCGAGCGGATCGAGAACCACGATGGTCGCGGGCTGGCCTTGGCGAAACTGGCGGGACTCCACGGCGAGCACGGCAGGCATGAGATCGCGCTGTCCTGCCTGGAACAGTCCCTTGAGGCCCGGCGGGCCGCCGGCTCCCGGTGGGGCGAGGCGGACTGCCTGTCCAGGCGGGCCCGGACCTTGGAGGCGCTGGATTGCGCCGAGCGGGCCCGAGCATCCTGGGAGGCGGCGCTTGAGCTGTACGAGGAACTCGATGACGCGCGGGCCGACGACATCCGTGCGTACCTGGACGGGAAAGGTGCGCACGTCGTCGCCGGGACGCTATCGGTGCCCGCCTGGTGAGAAGGTGACCGGGAGCGCGTGGACGCCCCGGACGATGAAGCTCGGCTGCCTGCGGATCTCCTCGACGGGAGCCGTCAGCGCGAGGTCGGGAAGCCGGTCGAACAGCGTTCCGACCGCGATCCTTCCTTCGAGGCGGGCCAGCCGCGCGCCGAGGCAGTAATGGACGCCCCGTCCGAACGCCAGGTGCGGGTTGTCGGCGCGGTCGATCCGGAACTCGTCCGGAGCTCTGAACCGGGCGGGATCGCGGTGCGCGGCCGCCAGCGAGATCACCACCGGCTCGCCCGCGGGGATCACCGTTCCGCCGATGTCCACCGGCTCGGTGGGGAAGCGCCAGGCTGCCAGCTCCATGGGCCCGTCCCACCGGAGCACCTCCTCGACAGCCGAGTCGAGCAGTTCCGGACGGGACCGCAGGAGCGCCAGCTGGCCGGGATGGCGGAGCAGTGCGAGGACCGCGTTGCCGATGAGGGCGACGCTACCCTCGTGGCCGGCCACCAGCAGGAGAAAGATCATCGAGAGGAGTTCGCCCTCGCTCAGGTCCCCCTGGATCAACTCACTGACGAGGTCGGTTCCCGGGGTCCGGCGTTTCCCCGCGATGAGCTCCCTCAGGTAGGCGTCGGGCCGCGGCGCGGGCACGTTCGCCAGCGCGTTGGACGTCCACTGCCGGAAATAGTGATGGTCTTCGGCCGGAACGCCGAGGATCTCGCAGTTCACGGAGATCGCTAATGGATAGGCGTATTCTCCGATGATCTCGGCCGAGCCCCGGCTCCGGAAGCCGTCGATCAGCGAGTCGGCGATTTCCTGGACGCGGGCGCGCCGCCGTTCCACGGTGCGGGCCGAGAAAGCCCTGGAGAGGGGCCGGCGAAGCCGCGTGTGGTCGGGCGGCTCCAAGGTGAGCAGATGGGTGCCGAGTGCCGATTCGTCCTCCAGCCTCCTGCCGCGGTCGGCCGCTCTCCACTCGGCCACCGCGGCTCGCGGGTCCCGGCTGAGCCTCGGATCCGCTAGCGCCCACCGGGCCTCCTCGTAACGGCAGATCCACCAGCAGTAGAGACCGTCGCGAAGGTGCATCCGATGGATCGGGGCCTCCTCTCGAAGACGCCGGTAGGCAGGATAGGGGTCGATATCGGATCCCGGTCCGAGTAGCTGACGCTTCTTTTCTCTCAAGAGATCTCCTTAGATTTCTGTGCATCCACCCGGTCAGTTGTGGGCGGCGTTCTCGGTTAGTTTCGCCAGATTGGCGGCGCGGTCATTGCGGTGCCGTGCCAGGATTATGGCACCGGACGCCCGGCCGAGAGGGCCTTCTGCGGGCCGGCGGCCGATGAAACGGGTGGTCCGGCGCTCCTCCCGACCTTCATTTGTCGCGATTCGGGCAGGATGTCACTGGATTTCGGACTGCTCGCTTTTACTCACGGTAAGCGTGTCGTCACTTAGCGCACAAAGAGTTTCCTCGGGTAGTCAACACATCAACTCTTGCACTCGGACGGTGTTCGGATAATTTGTTGATTGCGACCAAAAAATGATCATGATGACTTCTTGTTGAATGGGCCTTGACGATCCGGCCCGGGAGCAGATGGTGGCTTGTGATGACGGCAACCCGTGGTCATGCTTCGGAGATACTGAAGCTGGTCAGTGCCCGGCGACTGCGCGAGGACGTCGCAAGGCTGTCCCTGCCGCGTTCAGCGGTGCATGAGGCCGACGGACTTCGGACGGTCCGCAATTCTGTGGAGGCATCATTGGCCGAATGCGGCTGGACCGTTTCGGCGCAGCCGTTCACCGCGTCAGGCCGTGGCCTGCGTGATCCGCGTGAGATAGGGGCCGACGGCGAATACTGGACGGAGTACCGGGATCTGCCGGGGGCGAATCTGGTGGCCCGGTACGGTGACGGGTCCGGTCCGGTGACCGCCGTGGCCGCCCATCTGGACGGCGTCGCGGGCTCTCCCGGAGCCAACGACAACGCGTCCGGCCTCGCGGCGCTCCTGGAGTTGGCGCGAGTCATTCCCAAGTTCGACCTGGCCGCGCCGCCGTTGCTGGTGGCGCTGGACATGGAGGAACTCGGCGGGTTCGGTGCGCGGGCCTTCTTCACGGAGCACCACGAGGAGATCCGCGAAGTCATCGTCCTGGAGTGCGTGGCGATGACGCATGACGAGCCGGGCACGCAGCAGGTTCCCTTCCCCTTCGGCCTGGTCTACCCGAGAGTCGTGTCGAGCGTCCGGCGGCGGGGCCGGCGAGCCGACTGGATCTCGGTCCTGTTCCGCCCGTCGAGCCGCCGGCTCGCCAAAAGCCTGCGTGCGGCGCTGCGCGAGGCGGGCGGACCGCACTTCGCGCACCTGCTGTGCGACCCGCTCGGCCGCGCGGTGATCGGACCCGTCCTGCGCGTCCTGGTCCCGGCGCTGCGCAACCTGGCGCGCAGCGATCACAGCGACGCCTGGGAGCTCGGCATCCCGGCGGTGTGCCTCACCGACACCGCGAACTTCCGGGACGCGGCCTATCACACATCTGACGATCTGCCGGATCGCCTCGACTACGGCTTCCTCTCCCGGGTCGTCGCGGGAGTCGCGGCCGTCGTGGCGGCACGGGCCGAGCGCCCCTCCCCAGCGGGGCGCGTGCGAGGAGGCGACGCACGAACCGTTCCGTGATCCTGCGCGATGAGGACCGGCCGACCTGATGGCCCGCCGCCACCGACGAAATACTTGCGGCGCCTCATTTTCTGCATCTCTTCCGAAGATTACCGATGTGGACTTTCTGAATGAGGCGGGTTGACGCCCCGTCCTGGACGGCCCTGCCACAAGCTTCCGATAACCACCGAGAACCGATCCAGGAAGTCAATGGCCGCCTCGCGGCGAGTGAGAACTGAAGCAGGCATTGCAGAAACCGAAGAGGGTGTCCTTGCTATGGCGCTGGACGTGATGCTACCGCTGGATCTCGAAGCGGCGACCGACGTCTCGACCTATCGTCATGACGATGCGCTTGCCGAGTTGGAAAGTATTCTGACCGAACGGTCCGGCGGGCTGTCGGCCATAGAGCTGCGCGGCGACCGGTGGAGCGGGAAGACCACGCTCCTGAAGGACTTCGCGTTGACCGCAGCCAAGGCCGGATGGCCGGTGGCGGCAGGGTCGGCGTCCACGTCGCGCATACCGTTCGCCGCCTTGATCGACGCGTTCGACGGGCCGCTCGGCGGGCTGGCGGACACGTCGCCGGCCCTGCGCGGCCCCGGCGGCGACTACGGCCTGGCGGAGATCTTCCCGTCCCTGGGGCCGGCGTCCGCGTCCGGGCCGAGGAGCCTCGGCGGAACGTACGGCGTCTTCCGCGGGGTCCGGCAGCTGATCGAGACCCTCGGGGCACCGTGCGGGTTCGTACTGCTCATGGACGACATGCATTGGGCTGACCCCGGCTCTTTGGACCTGCTGAGACATCTGCTCCGCCATCCTCCTGAGAACCGCCTGGTGCTCGTGGTCGCGCACCGTCCCCGGCAGGGCGACAAGGTCCTCAGCGGCCTGATCAACACGGCGGCCGGGAGCGGCGTGGTCCGCCGTATCGCGCTCGGCCCGTTGCGTGAGCGCGAGGCGCTGGACCTGCTGCCCGACGACCTGAGCGGTTCCGGCTGCGCGCGCCTGCTCCGCGAGTCCGAAGGAAATCCCGGGTTGCTCGTGGCGCTGAACACGGCGCGCGCCGCAGGCCGGTCCAGTGAGGGCTCGGCCTGCCTGCCGCCCAATCTCCTGACGGCTTGCCTGCGGGATTTCCGTGTGCTGTCGACGGCCGCCCGGCTCGTCGCGCAGTCCGCCGCCGTGCTCGGCGAGCCCTTCGAGCCGGACGAACTGCGGTATGTCGCACGGGTGGACGAGGCCGAGCTATGGTCCGCCATTGACGAACTCGTCGGCGAGGACCTCTTCCGTTCCGAGCGCGCATCATCCCGGCTGAGATTCGCCAATCGCCTGCTCCGCCAGACGGCGTATCAGGCGGCGGGACCCGGGTGGCTGATGGGTGCACACGCCCGCGCCCTTGAATTCCTCATGGAGCGTGGTAAGAGCTCGGGCTTGCTCGCTCCGCACGTGGCCTATACCGCGTCCATTGGCGACGAGACGGGCGCGCTGTTGCTGCTCGGCGCCGCGGCCGAGAGCATCTGGACCAATCCGCTGCGGGCCGCCTCCTGGGTCCGGACGGCGGTGGAGCTGCGATCCGGCTCCCACCGATCGGAGCAGGCGTCGGAACTCCTGCTCCGGGGCAAGGCCGAGGTGCTGGCGGGTCTGTGCCGGACGGCCCTCGCCACCTTCGACGGCCTGACGATGGCGGACGGCGTGAACCCGCGCGCAAGGGCCGATGGAATCGCCTGGCAGGCGCTGGCCCGGCACCACCTGGGCGAGCCCGAGCAGGCCCGCGCGGACCTGGACGCCGCGATCACGGCGCTCTCGGCCAAGGCGATGTGCACCGACGCCGAGTGGAACCTGCGCCGGGCCCGGCTGCTGATCCACCTGGAGACCAGGACCCCTGCTCTCGCGGAGGACGTGGCGGCGCTCGGCCGGTGCCTGCCCGACCTGCCCGGCGGCCGCGCCGCCGACATGTCGGCGCTGCTGGCCGCGGCGCTGCGCACGGACCGCCCGGCCGACGCCCGCCTCCACCAGGCCGCGGCGGCACGGGGGTTCGACCGGCTCACCGACGACGAGCTGCCTCCGTTCTTGGACGGCTACTACTGGCTCGCGCGAGTGGAGCAGGCGGCGGGAGGCATCGAGACACCGGCGGCACGGTGCGAACGCGGGCTGCGCGTGTCCGAGTCGTGCGGCCTGTACCTGGCGATGCCGCGTTTCGCGATGGCGCTCAGCGAACTCCAGCTCTGCCTGGGCGACACCGCCGGCGCCGCCCGCCATGCCACCTTCGCGGCCGCGGCCGCGGCCGGGATCGAAGGCGACCGCGCGTCGCTGCCCGGCCTCAGGCAGGCGGATCGTCCGGGCACCAGCGGGCGGGCCGCCGTGCCGATGGAGCACGCCCAAGCCGATGAGGCCCGGCTGAAGCTGGACCTGCTCAGCGGACGCGAGCTGCAGATCGCCTTCCTGGTCAGCGACGGCCACACCAACGAGCAGATCGCCCGAAAGCTCGACCTCAGTCCGAAGACGGTCGAGACCTACCTCGTCCGCATCCGGAAGAAGCTGGTCGTCGCCTGCCGGGCGGAGATCGCCACCATCGTCGGCCGGTCCGGCCGGTAGCCGCCCGCCATGCCCAGTACCCCGTATCCGAAGGGCTCCTCCATGGCCTACGACTCCGCCAAGCAGACCAGTGTCCTCGACGGTGACGAGCTGATCGGGCGGCTGACCGCGGCGGGCCTCGACATCCGCCCGATCCCCGCCGGGCCGTCGCACACTGACGTCCGCCACCTCGGCGGGACCTCCGCCGTCCCGAGGGTGTTCCGCGGCGCCGTGAACGGCTGGCCCGCGCGTCGGCGGTGGCGTCCCGGCCTGCTGCGGGAGGCGCACGGCGACCAAGAGGTCACGGCTCTGATGGACCTGCCGTCGACGGGCGTCCTGCTGCCCCAGGACCAGGCCGCCTACGAGCGTTGCCTGTCCTTCGGCGAATTCCTCGACGCCATGCAGGCGAGCCCCGCGGACAGCCCGTGCTATCTCGCCTACAAGCGTCCGGAGGGCCTGTTCCCGGAGGACGACTACGACTTCTCGATATTCGGCACCGGGGCGGACGCGGACACCGACACCAGGGTCTGGGTCGGATCGGCCGGAACGCGCTCGGCGCTCCATTCGGACCTGAAGGACAACCTGTTCTGCCAGATATGGGGCGAGAAGCTCGTCATCCTTCTCGGCTGGCAGGACAGTGCGGCCGCCTACCCGTTCCCCGACAACCTGGTGAACAGCCGGATCGATTTCATGGACCTAGATCTCGACGGCTATCCGCTGCTCCGCTCCGCGGTACTGTACGCGCAGATCGTCCGGCCCGGCGACGTGATCCTGATACCGCGCGGCTGCTGGCACGACTTCACGGCGCTGACGCCTTCGATCTCCATCAACCACTGGTACGGGCCGTCCGTCCGGGCCCGGGACTACATTCGCCTGCTGCTGAGCCTCGGCCCGCGTTACTGGACGCCCGTCGCGCGGGACTTCGTGGTCCACGGGGTTCTGCGGCGGCCCGAGAAGACCGCCTTCTTCTTCAGCCCGCCCTCCACGGGGAAGCGCCTCTACGACCTGGTGCGCTGGGGGAACTTCTCACGAGGCAACGACCCGACCGGGTGACGACCGGCCGGAACCGCCCTGTTCCGAGCACAGGCCGCGCAATCGATATTCGAGAAAGCAGGTAACCATGTCCACGACCGGTAAGTCCACGACCACGGTTCCACCCGCCGAGCGGACCGGGGCGGTGAATTCGCACACCGAGTGGGAGGCGCTTGAAGAGGTCGTGGTCGGACGCATGGAAGGAGCGGTCTTCCCGACCTGGCAGTCCTCGATGTACCCGACGGTTCCGGAAAGCTCCTGGGCGCTGTTCCGGGAGAAGGGCGGCTCTCCGTTTCCCGCGGACCTGGTGGCGGCCGCCGAGGAGGAACTGGACGGGTTCGCCGCGGTGTTGCGGGACGAGGGCGTCACCGTCGTCCGTCCGGACCCGTGCGACCATTCGGCGCCCTTCTCGACCCCGGACTGGACGAGCCGCGGCGGCCTCTATTCGGCGATGCCGCGGGACTGCCTGACGGTCATCGGGGACACGATCGTCGAAGCGCCGATGTCGTGGCGCTGCCGCGCGCACGAGACCGCCCCCTTCCGGTCGCTCATCAAGTCCTATTTCCGCGGCGGCGCGCGCTGGCTGCCCGCTCCGCACCCGCAGCTCACCGACGAGCTCTTCCAGGCGACCGACCGGCAGGAGGGCTGGAGCATCACGGATTTCGAGCCCGTCTTCGACGCGGCCGACTTCATGCGCTTCGGCGAGGACATCATCGTCCAGCGCAGCCATACGACCAATGATTTCGGGATCGACTGGCTTCGCCGCGCTCTCGGAAGCGACTACCGGATCCATTGCCTGGACGTCAACGATCCGCACGCGATGCACATCGACGCCACGATCTGCCCGCTCGCTCCGGGCGTCCTGCTGGTGAACCCGGACCGCTACCGGCCGAGCCCGCTCTTCCGCGACTGGGAGATCATCGAGGCGCCCAAGCCGACGCTTCCCGAGGGCTGGCCGATGTACCTCTGCAGTTCCTGGGTCAGCATGAACCTGCTGTCGCTGGACGAGCGGACCGTCGTCGTCGAGCGGCAGGAGGAGCCGCTGATCGAGGTGCTCACCCAGCGGGGCTTCAGGTGCGTCCTCGTCGACTTCCGGCACGTCTACAGCTTCGGCGGGTCGTTCCACTGCGTGACGCTCGACGTGCGGCGGCGCGGTGACCGGCGGCGGTACCTGAACTGACATTCGCCGGCAAGCGGGCAGGAAACGCTGGGAAGGGAGCGGATCATTGTTCGAGTCGACAACGCGGCGCAGAACGGTGGAGGTCCAGGACGCGACGGAGTTCCTGCACGGCTTCTTCGAGGAGAACCCCCGCCTGCGCGAGGACCGCGAGAAGCGGATACGGTTCGTGGCCGAGGAGATCGAGCGGACCGGCACCTACCGCCACACCAAGCGCGAACTCGTCTGGGGCGCGCGGGCGGCGTGGCGCAACGCATCCAAGTGCATCGGACGCTTCTACTGGCAGAGCCTCCACGTCCGGGACCGGCGGGACCTGCGGACCGGCGAGGAGATCGCCGAGCAGTGCTTTGAGCATCTGCGGAGCTCCTGGCGCGGCGGGCGCCTCCGCCCGATGATCACCATCTTCGCACCGGACACCCCGGACGGCCCGACGGCGCGAATCCTGAACGACCAGCTCGTCCGGTACGCCGGATACGAGGCGGCCGACGGGACGCTCATCGGAGACGGCCAGTACCTGGAGATCACCCGGCTGGCCGAGTCCCTGGGCTGGCGCGGGAGCGGTGGACGGTTCGATGTCCTCCCGCTGCTGGTCGAGACCGGGGAGGGCCTCAGCGCGCATCCGCTGCCCACCGACGCGCTGAAGGAGGTCGAGATCGTCCACCCGGAGTTCTCCTGGTTCTCCGAACTCGGGCTGCGCTGGCACGCCATTCCCACCCAGGCCGACATGACCCTGGAGGTCGGCGGCGTCCACTACGGCGCGGCTCCGTTCAACGGCTGGTACCTGAGCACCGAGATCGGCGCCCGGAACCTGGTCGACCGGCACCGGTACGACGTCCTTCCCGAGATCGGCCGGCGGATGCGCCTGGACATGTCCTCGGAACGGACGCTGTGGCGGGACCGGGCGATGATCGAACTCAATCGGGCCGTCCTGCACTCCTATGACAGCCAGGGCGTGACCATCACCGACCACCACACCGAGTCGCGGCGGTTCATCGAGTTCGTTGAGCGTGAGGAGCGGTCGGGCCGGACCTGCCCGGCCGACTGGAGCTGGATCGTCCCGCCGGTCTCGGGCGGCCTCACCCCCGTCTACCACCGGTACTACGACGAGGCCGAGCTGTGCCCGCGCTTCGTCAGAGACCCCGGACGCTCCTCCACCTGATGATCGCGGTGGTCCCGCCGGCGGGCCTCCCGTCCGGCGCGGACCCATCTGAGGACGACCTCCGCGGACGACCTATCTGAGGACGGCGCGGCCGATGAGATCCCGCATCACTTCGCTGGGGCCCGCGGCGATGGTGGCGGCGCGCGCGTCCCGGTAGAAGCGGGACGCCGCGGATGACGCGAGATAGCCGTGGGCTCCCTGGAGCTGGAGGCTCGCCTCCGCCAGCCGACAGGCGAGTTCGGTCGTGTAGAGCTTGGCCATCGAGCATTCGGTGGTGGGAATCTCGCCTTCCTGGAACAGCCAGGCCGTGTGGTGGACGAGTTGCCGGGCCGCGGCCAGCTCGGTCGCCAGCTCGGCGATGCGATGGGCGAGCACCTGCATCCTCGCAAGGGGGCCGGAGGAGACCTCGCGCCGCGCCAGGAAGCCGCGGAGGTCGTCCATGCAGGCGTCCATCCCGCCGAGCGCGAGGGTCGCCGCTACCAGCCGTTCCAGTTGCAGGCCCCGCATGAGCTGGTAGAAGCCGCTGTTGATCTTCCCGATCAGCCGGTTCCCCGGAACCCGCACCCGGTCGTACGTCACCGTGGTCGTGCCGGCCGCGCGCCAGCCCAGGGTCTGGACCGGGGCGGTGCTCACGCCGGGCAGACGGGCGTCGACGAGGAGTAGCGACAGGCCCGTCGTCCCGCACGGCCGAGGACCGGACGGCGCGGTACGGACCGCGACCACGTGGAAATCGGCGACCATTCCATTACTGACCATGGTCTTCTCGCCGTTGACGACGAAGTGGTCGCCGTCCTGTTCCGCCGCCGTCGCCAGCCGGGACAGATCGGAGCCGGCGTTCGGCTCCGTGATCGCCAGGGCGGCGATGCGCTCGCCGCGGACGGCCGGCGCGAGATATTCCGACTGCAACTCGGCGCCGCCCGATCTGGCGAGGTAATGGGTGGCCATGTAGGCGTGCACGGAGACGGCCGCCCGGACCCCGCCGAACCCGAGCCGTCCCAGCTCCTCCAGGAAGACCAGGGAGGTGAAGATGTCCTCCTCGGCGCCGCCTGCCCGCCGGGGATGGAAGAGACCGAGACAGCCTTCCCGGCCGAGGAGCCGCCACGCCGAGCGCGGCAGGCCGTTCTCCTCCTCCCATTCCGCCGCATGCGGCGCTATCTCTGCCTCCAGGAAATCGCGGACGCGTTTCCTGAAATCCTCGTGGTGCTGGGTGAAGTACGGAGACTGCATTGGTCGGCCGTCCTGTCCGCTCGGGACGCAGGTCGCGCCTGCGCTGCGATCAGCTGGGGTCGTCGGGGTGCGGGCCGGTGGGCACCGATGCCTCGACGGCGTCGGCCAGCGCGCCGAAGGTGGCGAGCGTGAAGATCATGTCGGGGGCGAGCGTGTCCTCGCCGAGCGCGTCCTCCAGGCGGCCGAGCATGCGGACGGCGGTGAGCGAGTCGCCGCCGAGGTCGAAGAAGTTCGCGTCCGGCCTGACGGAGTCCGGGCCGAACAGGTCGGACCAGATCGCGGCCAGGGCCTGCGTGCGGTGGGTGCGGACGACCGTCCCGCCGGGCGCGGTGGCCGGGTCCACGACGTGGCCGACCGCGGAGACGACCTCGAACCGAGCGGGCGGCTCGACTCCCGGGAACCGGTCGCGGAGCATCTCCTTGAGCTGGACTTCCAGTATCCGCTGAGTCGGCCCGTCCTGCGCCGGAGGCCCGGTGTCCTCCGTGGCGGCGTCCCAGACCGGTGCCGCCGGGCGGCGGGCGAAGACGTTGAAGCACGGCGTCCGGACGAGCCGCCGGTCCTGGTCGCTCGTGACCTCGAACCCCCGCGCGCGCAATGTCCCGACCACCGACCGGAGCCGCCCGCCGAGGTCGTGGACCTCCATGACGATCTGGTCGATGCGCGGCCACAGCGCCTCGTCGATGCCCTCCAGGACTTCGACCTCCGCCTTCTCCACGTCGATCTTCAGCAGGTCGATGCGGTCCAGGCCGTGCTCGCGCGCGAGGCGGGACAGCGTGGTCGTGCGGATCGACCGGCGCACCGAGGAAAGGCGGTCCGTGGCGAGCCGCTCCAGCTGGCGGCCCGACTCGGCCCGGTCATCGGTCAGCAAGTAGGCGCGCAGCACGGCGAGGTCCTCGGCGGAGTCGGCGAATCCGCCCGACATCACCGTGTTCTTCGGATAGAAGGTGAAGTCCGCGTCGGCCTCGGCGCGGCCGAGCCCGAGCGCGGCGACGGTGACCTCCAGGCCGTGGAGGCGGGCGTTGACCTCGACCGCGGCGGCGAGCTCGGCGACCGGCTCGACCGCGATGATCCGCGCGCCGCGGACGCGGCGGGCCACGCGCAGCGTGAACATGCCGATGTTCGCTCCGGCGTCCACGACGACCGCGCCGGGCGGAAGCGTGACACCGGAGCGGAAGTAGGTGTCGTCGGCGAAGATCTCCCGGTACAGGAAGTCGCTCTCCGCGCGGTTGACGCCGGCCACCCTCAGATCGTCGGACGGTTCGTGCCAGGCGAGCGTGCCGAGCCCTCCGTCCGCCTCGATCCCGGCCGCGCGGTGCAGCATCGGCGCATGGTCCGGATCGGGGACCAGGTAGGCGACGCCGTCCCTGACGGCGGCGTCCGCGACCGCGGGATGCGCGCACAGCGCGCTGACGGCGGCGGCCGCCCGGTTGCTCTCCACCTGTGCGGTCATGCTTGCTTCCCTTCGCCCGTGCCGACCGTCTGGAGGAACCGCTCTTCGATCGCCACCAGGCCGGGTGCCGCGTCGAACGCGCTGAGGTGGTCGCCGTCCGGCCGGAACGCCAGCGTGGCCCGCGGGAGACGCGCGGCGACATGCTCGGAGCCGGCGGGGTGCGCGACGGAGTCCTCGCGGCTGGTGACCACGAGCGCCGGCTGCCGGGCCGAGAGGAAGGCGCCGGAGTCGGCGGCCATGATGGATCCGTTGAGCAGGCCGTAACGGTGCAGGATCTCGGGCGTCGCGTACGGATAGATGAGGTGGTGGGCGATGTCGGGACGCAGGTTGTCGAGCGCCTCGGGACGCCGCATCATCCGCTGGAGTCCCGAGGCCGCGCTCACGCTGCGGGACGCCATCTTCAGCAACGCCGTCATGTCCTGCTGGTGGACGGTCTTCGGCGCCGCGGACCCCAGCTCGTAGTCGCCGTGCCACAGGCTCAGCGACGTGATCCGCTCGGCGCCGGAGGTGGCGGCGGCCGCCAGCGCGACGGTCGCGCCTCCGCACAACCCGATGGCGTGGGCGCGCCCGATGCCGAAGCCGTCCAGTACGGCCGCCAGGTCGCCCGCCTGGGCCGCCAGGCTGCACGCTTCGGGCCGTACCGCCGCGTCACGGTCGGTGCCAGTGAACAGCCCCCGGCTCTCCCACGTCACGACGCGGAAGGATCGGGACAGCGCGCGCATCCACGGGACCATGAGCCCGACCGGCATCCCGCAGGGCCCTACCAGGACGATGGCCGGAGCGTCTTCGGGACCGGCCGTCCAGCATCGCAATGGACTGCCGTCGTGGGACCGTACGAGCGTCGGCGCTCCGGGAAGGGCCGTCAGCGCGGTGTGCAGGACGTCGCCGAGCCCGTCGTCGGTTAGGGCGTCGTCCGCCTCCAGTGCCAGCCATCTGCTGACGGCCAGTTCCACCGCCCACAGCCCGCCCGGCTCGGCCACCACGTCGAGTCTCGGCAGCCCGAGACCGCGCGTCAGCAGGTCCAGCCGCCGCTGGACCGCCGTGAGCGGCAGGCCCGCCCGCGCGGTGGCCGCCACCTTGAGGGGATGCGGGACGGCCCGGATGAGGGACCCGGCGTCATTGAGCCGCATCCCGAGCCTGACCAGCGAGCCTTCGCCCTGTTCGGGCGCGTCGGCCACGCGAGGTGTCACCGCCGGGCCTCGGTGGCCTCGGCGGCCGAGCGGTTCTTGAACGGCACGCCGCGGGTCGTGTGGGTCGCCAGGCGATTGTGGCCGTAGGTGTCCTCGCCGCTCACCAGGACGGCGCCATAGCGTTCCAGGCTCACGGTGCCGCCGTACTCCTCGATGACCGAGGTGCCGGGATAGATCTCCACCGGCGTGGGCACGTACCGGGCGGCGTAGCCCATGCGCATCTCCCGGCTCTTGCCCGTGTGCGGATGGGAAGCGTGCATGAGCGTGGACCAGAAGACGATGAACTGCCCCGCCCGCATTTCCATGGAGATCGCCTGCGACTCGTCGGGCTTCCAGTCCGGATCGACCTGGAGTTCCCGGTAGTCGTAACCGAAAAAGCCGCGTTTTACACCGTCCTTCAGAACGCTGCTGTTCCTCTCCGGCAGGTAGTGCATCCTTTTCGTCTCGTCGTAGAACATCGTACGGTGCGTGCCGGGGATGAACTGGAGGCATCCCATGTCGACGGTCGCCTCGCTGAGCGCGCACCACACGGTGATGGTGCCGCCGAAGTCCGATCCGTTCGGCCACTGGATCTGCGGCGTTCCGGAGGCGTTGGCGAAGGTGTCGGCCTGGTGCCAGTCGGTTCCCTCGTCCCCCGGATGCTTCGGGAAGAACTCGGTGCGCCAGCAGAGCACGTCGGGTCCGAGAATGCTCGCCACCCGGTCCACGATTTGCGGCCGGGTGATGTGCTCGGCGAGGAACGGGTGGTCCAGATGGCGGTCGTAATTGGAGATATTGGTCGTGTTCGAGATCGCGGTGTCGTCGCGGTACACCGCGTCCCGGCGGTCGAGCAGTTCCAGCCGCGTGCGTCCCCACTTCTCCGCGATCTCGTCCGGCTCGTAGAGGGTGAAGGGCCCGATATAGCCGCGGCGGTGGAAGGTGGCCAGCTCCTCGGCACTGAGGGAGAAAGCGGACGGCTCTGAGATCATGGCTATCGCCTTTCTGCGCGATCGGATGTCGTCTCGGCGGCCCGGTGAGCGGCTCAGCCGGCGGCTTGCGCGCCGGCCGTCTCGGCCGTCACCAGGTTGATCTGGGCCGAGAGGTTGCGGACCGTGGCCCCGCCGACGAGCACGGTGATGTCCATGTCGATGCCGAACGCCGTATTCACCCTGGTGAACATGCGCAGCAGGGACAGCGAGTTGCCTCCCAGATGGAAGAAATCGGCGTCCAGTGGGATCTCCGGCACGTTCAGGATCGTTCGCCAGATCTCCGAGACCCGCTCCTCGGTGCCGCGGTGGCCGGCGGCGCGGTCGTCGCCGTCCAAGTGCTCCGGATCCGGAAGCCGGTCCCTGTCGACCTTGCCGTTCACGGTGAGCGGCAGTTCGTCGAGGACGACGTAGTGCGACGGGCACATGTGCTGCGGCAGCGTGGCGGCGACCCGCTCCCGCAGCGCGGTGCCGAGGGCCGGTCCGGCGCCGGGGCCGGTCACGTAGGCCGTGAGCCGCACGTCGCCCTCGCCGTAGTCGCGGGGCACGACCGCGGCCTGCGCGACCTCGGGAAAGCCGCTCAGCACGGACTCGATCTCGCCGGGCTCGATCCGGTAGCCGCGAAGCTGGATCTGGTCGTCCACGCGGCCCAGGTAGCGGTAATCGCCGGACGGTGCCATGACCACCCGGTCGCCGGTGCGGAGCCTCCGGCGCGGCACACCGTCCGGGCCGTCCGGGCCGCGCAGCCGCTCCGCGTCGAGGTGCGGCCGGTTGAGATAGCCGCGGGCGATCTGCGGTCCTTCGATGTACAGCTCGCCGGGCACTCCGGGAGGAACCGGCGCCTGGTCGTCGTCCAGGACGTGGAACGTGATGCCGGGCAGCGGGGACCCGATGGGGCTGGGCCCGTCGCCCGCCAGGTCGGCGTGCCCGAGCGGCCGGTAGGACGCGTGCACCGTCGCCTCGGTGATGCCGTACATGTTGACCAGCCGCGGGTTCTCGTCGCCGTAGCGCTCCAGCCATGGCCGGAGCGCGGGGGGATCGAGTCTCTCGCCGCCGAGGATCACCAGGCGCAGCGCGTCCAGCTTGTGCTCGGCGTGCTCGTCCGCCACCGAGAGCAGGCGGAAGGCGGACGGCGTCTGGTTCAGGACCGTCACACCGTGCTCGCGGAGCAGCCCGTGGAACGCCCGGTCCGAGCGCGTCGTCTCTCGCGGCACCAGGACCATCTGTCCGCCGTAGAGGAGCGCTCCCCAGATCTCCCAGACGGAGAAGTCGAACGCGGCCGAGTGGAACACGCTCCACACGTCGGTCTCGCGGAACTTGAACATGTCCTTCGTGGCCTCGAAGAGGTGCAGCACGCTGCGGTGCTCCACCTGCACGCCCTTGGGCTCGCCGGTGGAGCCGGAGGTGTAGATGACGTAGGCCACGCTGTCGGCGTCACCGGGCACCCCGGCCGGGGGTTCCGTCCCGGCCTCGGCGGACGGGGGGTCGAGCAGGACGACCTTCGCGTCGACCGGCCGGCTCAGCCCGGCGATGACGTCCGAGACGGACACCAGTGCGCGCGAGCCGCTGTCCCGGACCATCCAGGAAACGCGGGTCTCCGGATATTCCGGATCGATGGGCAGGTAGGCCGCGCCGGCCTTGAGGATTCCCACCATTCCCACGATGAGCCCCGTCCCGCGCGGGGCCAGGAGGCTCACCACATCGCCGGGCTGCACTCCGCGGCCGGCGAGACGGCCGGCGAGCGCGTCGGATCGTTCGTCGAGCCGGCGGTACGTGAGTTCCCCGTCGGGGGCGGTGACCGCCGTCCTTTCCGGGAAACGCGCGGCCACCTCCCGGAATGCGTGCGCGAGCGTGTTCGCTGTGGTCCTCATCTGAATCCAGCCTCCCGCTTCAGCTCACTGACATGACCACGGGTACCGGCGATCGGTACGGTCCAGCGACGACGAAACGGCATGTCAGGCTTCTCCGGCTGGTGACGCCGGGTCCGGTGTCGGGGGGCTTCGGCAACGGACGGAATGGCGGATGACCGAACTGAAAGTACAAGGAAAGACTTTCCTCGTCCGACCGCGGAGACTTCCAGGACCGGCCGTCGCCGCCGTTTCATGATCATACGCATTGGTTCCCTTCCGCCGGCCCGCCGAACTAACGCAGCACACCGCTAATGTGACATAGTCGATAGCCGCTTAGTGCGGCACAAGTCCGGAAAATTCCTTACGCGCATCGGGCGCGCCGCGCGACGGGCCGAAGGCAGGGTGCCGCAGGTGGCGTCGCGTGTGATCGAACCGGGTTCGCGGGTTCGCGGGCGGGCGGCGGCTACGCGACGGTGCGTGGCCGCCCGGCGGGAGGCACGAAGGGCGCGCCGGTGCGCGTGGTCAATGATTTTCCTGACTTGTGGCCCGCCGCCGCGATCCTGACCATATCTCTGTTGTCGGCTTCCGTTAGATATGCGGAGACCTTTACAGGGACCAGCGAGGCGTGCTGTGACAGACGATGCTTTCGTGGTTGAGGCCTCTTTCGCCCAAGAAGGCATGTGGCTGCAACACCAACTGGACCCCGATCAGCCCACCTGCAACATCTCGGCCGCCGCGCGGGTCCGCGGCCCGCTGCGGACCGACGCGCTGCATCGGGCGCTGAACTCCATCATCGACCGGCAAGAATCGCTGCGGACGACCTTCCGCATGGAGGACGGCGTGCTGATGCAGGTCGTCAAGGACCGGCTGGAACTGCCCATGCCGGTCAGCGAGATTCCTCCGTCGCACGTGCGGGCGGCGGCGCGCCGCCTGGTCGAGACGCCCTTCGACGTCGAGCGCGGACCGCTGCTGAGAATGCACGTCTTCGAGCTCGGCCGGGACGACAACGTCCTGGTCCTGGTCATGCACCATCTCGTAATGGACGGCTGGTCGGCCGCGCTCATGTTCCGCGAGCTGTCCGCCTTCTACGAGTCCTTCGTCGGAGGGCCGGAGCCCGATCTTCCGGAGCTGGAGATCCAGTACGCCGACTACGCCGTCTGGCAGCGCGAGGAACTGAGCGGCGCGAAACTGGCCGAATTGGAAGGCTACTGGACCGGCCGGCTCGCCGGCGCCCAGCCGTTGCTCCTGCCGGCGGACCGCCCCGTGCCCGCCGTTCGGTCCAGCGCCGGTGAAACCGCCGAGTTCGGCATACCGGCCGAGCTGGTCGCGGCCCTTGAGCGGCTCGCCCGGGAGCAGCGCGGCACGCTGTTCATGGTCCTGCTGGCGGCGCTGCAAACGCTTCTCTCGCGATACTCGGGACAGCGCGACATCGTGATAACGACGCCGGTCGCGGGCCGGAACAGGGCCGAGGTCGTGAATGTCATCGGCGACTTCCTCAACATGCTGGTCCTGCGCACCGAGGTTCTGGGCGAGCTGACGGTCGCCGAACTGATCGCCCGCTGCCGGGACACGTGCCTGGGCGCCTACGCCCATCAGGACATGCCGCTCGTCAAGGTGCTGGACGGCGTCGAGCCCGCGCACGCGGACGGCGCGGCGGGAAACTCGCTGGTGCGGGCGATGCTCGTCCTGCAGAACATGCCGACGGAGCCGTGGGTGTCCGGCGATCTGGTGTTCGAGCCGATCAGGCTGGACAGCCGGACGTCGATGCTCGACATGAGCATCACGGTCGAAGGCGCGGAAGGCGGCGGCCAGACGGTCCTCATCGAATACAGCACCGACCTTTTCGACCGGGAGACGATCGATCTCTTCGGGCGGTCCTATGTGGAGGTGCTGGAGGCGTTCGTCATGGATCCGCGGCGCCGGACGGACCGGATCGAGCTCCGCGGAGACCGTGACCGGCTCCAGGCCCTGCACGCTCGGAACGCGACCGGACGGGAGCGGCCGGACGGCCTCGTCCACGAACTCATCGACCGGCAGGCCGAGCGCCGGCCCGCGGCGGTCGCCGTCGAGGACCCGCGGGACGCGCTGAGCTACGCGGAGCTGAGGCGGCGGACCGACGAACTCGCCGCATTCCTGCGGTCGTGCCCGACGGGCGACGCTCCGCACGAACCCGCCGTGGCGATCGCGATGAATCCGTCGGTCCACCTGGCGGTGGCGGTGCTCGGCACCCTCAAGTCGGGCCGTGCCTTCGTCCCGCTCGATCCGCGCCTGCCACCGCGGCGGCTGGCCGAGATGGCACGGGACGCGTGCGCCCGGGTCGTGCTGACCGAGGAGGCGCTGAGCGGCGAGCTGGACGAGGTGTTCGGCGGCTGCGAAGTGATCCGCCTCGACCGTGACGAGGTCGTCCCCGGCCCGGATGGAGCCGTCGACCGGAGCCTGCCGCACGCCGCCGGGCTGGCGTGCGTCCTCTACACGTCCGGCTCGACGAGCAGGCCCAAAGGGGTGATGTTCGAGCACGGCGCGCTGGCCGACTTCGCCGTTCACATCGGCCGCGAGTTCGGCCTGACCGAGCGGGACCGGTACTTCCAGCTCTCATCGATCGGCTTCGACACGTTTCTGGAGGAGCTGTTCGCGCCGCTGGTCGCCGGTGCGACGGTCGTCCTGCCCGGGGAGCGGATCCTGGCGTCGGGCGCCGACCTGACCGCCCACGTCGAGCGGCAGCGGATCACCGTGGTGGACCTGACGCCCGCCTACTGGCACGAATGGACCCGGGAACTGGCCGGACGAGGTGGTCCGCCGGACCCGCTGCGCCTCGCGGTCGTCGGCGGTGACCGGATGCTGCCCGAGTCGGTCGAGAAATGGCTGCGCTTCGGTACCGGCCTCATCGAGGTCTATGGGCTGACCGAGACCACCGTGACCGCGACGGTGTCCGACAAGGGCGGGGACAGGGCGGGCGGCGAGCCGCCGCCCGCCGTGATCGGAACACCTCTCGCCAACGCGCGGGTCTACGTGCTCGACCATTGCCTCCGCCCGGTGGCCCCCGGCGCCGTCGGCGAGATCCACATCGGTGGCGCGTGCCTGGCGCGCGGCTACCTGAACGACCCGGCGCTGACCGCGGAGCGTTTCGTCGCGGACCCGTTCGGGGCGCCCGGGTCACGGATGCTGCGCACCGGCGACCTGGCCAGGCTGCGGCGCGACGGCGGAATCGAGTTCCTCGGCCGGGTGGACCACCAGGTGAAGATCCGCGGGCACCGGGTCGAGCCCGGCGAGGTCGAGGAGGCCGTCGCAAGCCATCCGGACGTGGCGCAGGCGGCCGTGCTCTCCCGGGACGGCAACGGCGGGAAGCGGCTGGTGGCCTATGCCGCCCCGGTGCCCGGAGCCGACCTCGATCCGGAGGCCCTGCGCGCCTTCATCGGCACGAACCTGCCCGAGTTCCTGATCCCGGCCGTGGTCGTCGTCGCCGCCATGCCGATGACGTCCAGCGGCAAGATCGACCGCCGTGCGCTGGCGGAGATCGAGGCTCCGGCGTGGAAGCCGTCGCGCGCACCCGCCACCGCCCGGGAAGAGTTGCTGTGCCGCCTGTTCGCGGAAGTGGCGGGCATCGAGCGGGCCGGCGCCGAGGACGACTTCTTCTCCATGGGCGGGGACAGCATCACCGCCATCCAGCTGGCGTCCTCGGCCCGGTCGGCCGGGCTGCCGATCTCCGCGCGGGACGTGTTCACCCACCGCACCGCCGCCAGGCTCGCGGCGGCCGCCGAGGACGGGGCGGCGGCCCGCGCGGACGTCGTCGCGCCGGTGGGCCCGATGCCTCTCACCCCGGCCGCGGCGTGGCTGGCCGAACTGGGCGCGGCGTCGGGGACGGCTGGAGTCGTGGTCAGCCAGGCGATGGTGCTGAAGGTTCCGCCCCACCTGGACAAGGAACGGCTGATCCGTGCGCTCCAGCGCGTCATCGACCACCATGACGCGCTGCGGACCAACATGATCGTGGACGGGGGCACCTGGCAGACTGAGATCGCCGAACCCGGGACGGTCCACGCCGCGGACTGGTTCTCCCGGACGGACGTGGCCGGCCTTCCCCCGCGGCGACTGCGCGAGTCGGTCATCGAGCAGGCGCGGCGGGCCCGGCGGCGGCTCGAATCGCCCGAAGCCGGGATGGGCCGGCTCGTGTGGTTCGACGCGGGCGAGGACGCCGGCCGTCTCATGATCATGCTGAACCACCTGGCCGTCGACGGGGTGTCATGGCGGATCCTGCTACCGGATCTCGCCCTGGCCTACGGCGCGACCGGCGGTGGCGAACCGGGGGAGTTGCAGGACGTCGGCACGTCCTTCCGGCAATGGGCGCACGACATGGCGGACGTCGCCACATCGCCGTCGGCCCTCCGCGAACTGGGGATCTGGCAGGACATCGTCCGGACGCCCGACCCACTGCTCGGCACGCGCCCACTGGACCCTGCGCTGGACACCGAGGACACGTCCCGATACTTCACCGTGACCGTGCCTCCGGAGGTGGCCGCGCCGCTGCTGTCCGGCACGCCGGCGTCCGCAGGCCGGCCCGGTCCGGACGCGATGCTTCTCACCGGCCTGGCCCGCGCCGTCGGCGCATGGCGGGCCCGGCGGGGCGGGCACGGGTCCGCCGTCCTTCTGCAGATCGAGCGCCACGGCCGTGAGGAGCAGATCGTCGCGGGCGCCGACCTGTCGCGGACGGTCGGCTGGTTCACCAGCTCGTTTCCCGTCGCGCTGGATCCCGGGAGCGCCGACCCCGCGGGCGGGACGGACGCGGGCTCCGAGGCCGCCGCCGCGGTGCGCCGGGTCGCCGGGCAACTGCGCGCGATCCCGGACAACGGGATCCGGTACGGCCTTCTGCGGTATCTCAATCCGGAGACCGCGGGCGTCCTGACCAGGACGCCCGGCCCGCAGATCGGGTTCAACCATCTCGGCCGGATCGGCTCCGGCGACGCCGGAGCCGATGGCTGGGGTTTGGACGTCGAGCTGACCACGGCCATGGGAAGCGGGCTCAGCGCGCACACGCCTCTGCCGCACGCGTTGCAGGTCACCGCCGTGGTCGAGAACCTCGCGGCCGGCCCGGCCCTGTCGGCGACCTGGCAGTGGGCGTCGCGCGTGCTCGCCGAGGAGGACGTCCGCGAGCTGGCGCGGGAGTGGTCCTGGGAGTTGAGCGTGCTGGCGGGCCAGAGCGGGAAGGCCGCGGCGTCCCCGGGGATGCCGCGCCAGGACGGTGCCGCCCCGGGCGGGGCGGCCCACCTCAGCCGGGTCCGAACTGAGCGGCGTCCACGATGACCCACTGAGCCCGGGCGCGGGCGCACAGGACGCCATCGGCGTAGGCCGCGGTGCTCACCGTAACCGTCCGTTCCGCCCGTCCGTCCAGGCGGCCGACGATCTGGATCCGCGTGCCGGCCGGCGGGCGGACGTACACCGCCGTCCTGAACCTGTTCAGGACGAGCGGCTTCCGGTGCTCGGCGGGAATCGCCCAGCCACCCGGGCAGTCGAGCGCTGCCCACAGGAATTCGGAACGCGCGAACCCTTCGCCGTCGCAGTGCTCCGCCGCGGGCGTCCAGGTGACGGCGACCGTGTCCGGCCGGCCGCGCACCGCCCGTGCGGACAGGCGCAGCCCGTCGTCCCCGGTGCGCTCGGTGCCGCAGACGAAGCAGGTCGCGAAGATCGGGCTCCCGCCGCCGGGGGCCGGTCCCTCCACCGTGTCGTGACCGCCCAGCGCCGGTACGGGCGGCCCGTCCGACGGCGCGGCCTCGGCGCTGGCGACGAGGTCGGCTCCATGCCAGACGTGCCAGCGCCTGCCCGCTCTGCGCACGGCCAGGCCGGCGTCCAGCGGCAGCGGACGCAGCAACGTCACCGCCACGCCCGCCCGCTGGTCCAGTCCCGTCGCCGCGGCGATGCGACCGCACGCGTAACCGCCCTGCGCGCTGTCCCGCGGGCCGTTGAACCGGCGGGGCAGGTACAGCGGCCCGTCGGCGGCACGCCCATCCGCGTCCCGTGGTCCGGCCGTATTGTGCATGGTTGCCTGATCCTCGTCGCTGGGGCTAAAGGGCAGACGTCTTGAGGACATCTACGCGGACCACTTCATTGGAGTCGGGACACCGGCCGCGTGCAATCCGCTCCGGGTCCGGAAAAAGCCTGACTTGAGCGCATCGGGGCCGCGCTGGACCCTGACAGAGCAGTGGCGGACCCGGCGATCGATTCTTGGGACAGCGATGACGACAGTGCCCGATGGTGGAGAAGTCAACGCCGATCTACTTGCCGATCTGGAAAGCCTCTCCGACGAGCAGCGCGCCCTGCTGACGCTGGAGCTTTCGGATAACGGCCGTAGCGACGAAATTCCGTGCCTGCCGAGTGACGGTTCCGCCCCACGGGCGTCCTTCGCCCAGGAGGGCATGTGGTATCTGGAGCAGCAGAATCCAGGCAGTACCGCATACGTGATGCCCGTCGGCATCAGGATTCGCGGCGACCTGTCACCCGGCGCGCTGGAGCGGGCCCTCACCGCCGTGGTCGACCGGCACGAGAGCCTGCGCACCACTTTCGCCGACATCGACGGGAGGCCGAGGCTCCGCGTCGCGGAGCGGGCGGCGGTCCCGCTGCCGGTCACCGATCTTTCCGCGCTCGGCGCGGACGCCGCGGACGCGGCGGTGGCGGCCGCTCACCGCGAGGAGGCCGAGCGGCCGTTCGACATCGCCGAAGGCCCGCTCCTGCGGGCCCGGCTGATGGTCCTGCCCGGCGGTGACCACGTCCTTCTGGTGACCTTCCACCATCTGGTCGCGGACGGCTGGTCCATGGGCGTCTTCCTGGGCGATCTGGCCGCGTTCTATGCCCGTGAGACGATTCCCGGCGCGCCCGAGCCGGCGCCGCTCGCCGTCCAGTACGCCGACCATGCGGCCTGGCAGCGCGCCGCGCTCGACGATCGGCGGACCGGCGGCCTGCTCGCGTACTGGCGTGAGCAGTTCGACCGCATCCCGGTGCTCGACCTGCCGGCGCGGCGGCCGGGCGCGACGGCCGGATCGTGGCGCGGGTCGTCCGTCCCGCTGGACTTCGGCCCGGACCTCACCGGGCTGGTGGAGAGCCGCGCCACCGCCGCGCGGGCGACGCCGTACATGGTGCTGGTCGCTGCGGTCGCGGTCGTCCTGGCCCGCTGGACCGAGCAGCGCGACCTGCTCATCGGGATGCCGGTGGCGGGCCGCGACCACCCCGCGACCGAGAAACTCGTCGGACTGTTCGTCAACACGCTGCCGCTGCGGCTGCGCCTGGACGGCGACCCGACCTTCGCAGAGGTGATCGACCGGGTCAGGGACGCCTGCGTCGGGGCGCTGGACCATCAGGCCCTCCCGTTCGGCCAGATGGTCCGCCATCTGCGCGCCGAGCACGCGCTGGGCTCGGGTCCGCTGCTGCAGGCGATGGTGGCCCTGCGCAACGTGCCGATGCCGGTGCTCGAACTGCCCGGCGGCCTGTCGCTGGAACTGCTGGACCATCCGAGCGTCTCCACCAAGTTCGACATCTGCCTCGACCTCGCCGTCGACTCCAAGGGCGGTGTCGGCGGCCGCATCGAGTTCAACGCGGAGCTGCTCGACCCGGCCGTGGTGGCCGCGATGCGCGACGGGATCCAGGTGCTCCTGGAGGCCGGTGCGGAGCGGCCGGAGTCGCCCGCGTTCGACCTGCCCATCGGTTCGGCCGGACGGCTCGCCGAGCTGGCGACCCGCTGGAGCGGCGGATCGGACCCGGAGGCCGCGCGCACGTCCGGGACGCTCCACGGGCTGTTCGAACGGGCCGTCGACGCGAGCCCGGACGCCGAGGCGCTGGTCTGCGCGGAGGAGCGGCTGACCTACGCCGACCTCGACCGGCGCGCCAACCGGCTGGCCTGGCATCTGCGCGCGTCCGGTGTCGGCACGGAGGACCTCGTCGGGGTCTGCCTGCCCCGCGGCGCGGAGGCCGTCGTCGCGCTGATGGCCATCCTCAAGGCCGGTGCGGTCTACGTTCCGTTCGATCCGTCCTACCCGTTGGCGCGGCTGTCCTACATGGCCGCCGACAGCGGGACGCCCCTGATCATCACCCGCTCCTCGATCCTGCGGCCGGAGACATCCGAGGACGGCGGCGCGTCCGGCCCGCGGCCGGTGCTGCGCGCCGAGGACGGCCGCCCGGTGCCGCTGCTCTGCCTGGACACCGAGCAGGAGCTGATCGCCGAGCGTCCGCCGGACCGGCCGCCGGCCGCGGCCGGCGAGCCGAACGCCTGCTACATGCTCTACACGTCGGGATCGACCGGGATGCCGAAAGGCGCGGTCAACGAGCACGGCCGCGTGGCCAACACCCTGAAGGGCCTCGACCACGTGTACGGGACGCGGCCGGCGGACCGGATGCTCGCCATCTCCTCGCTGAACTACGACATGTCGGTCTACGAGATCTTCGGCACGCTCGCGGCCGGCGCCACGGTCGTCGTCTGCGGCCAGGAAACCTCGACCGATCCCGAGCGGCTGTACCGGCTGGTCCACGACGAGCGGATCACCTGCTGGAGCTCGGCACCCGCGTTCCTGGACCTGCTGGTCGGCTACGGGACGAGCCGGCCCGACCCGCCGCCGCTGGTGCTTCGGTCGGTCGGGCTGGGCGGCGACCGGATACCGCCCGCGCTGCCCGCGCGGCTGCGCGACCTCGTGCCCGGGGCGCGGCTCATCAACCTGGCCGGGATGACGGAAAGCTCGTACTGCACGCTGTCCTACGACGTCACCATGGACGCGGCCGGGCGGGCGGACACGGCCTGGGGACGTCCTCTGCCCAATCACGAGGTGTACATCCTCGACCGGCTGGGCCGTCCGGTGCCCGAAGGCGTCCCGGGGCAGTTGCACGTCGGCGGCGCCGCGCCCGGCCGCGGATACTGGCGCAGGCCCGCGCTGACCGCGGAGCGTTTCGTGCCCAACCCGTTCGCGAACGAACCCGGCGGCCGGCTGTACGCCACGGGCGACCTGGTCCGGTTCCGCTCGGACGGCACCGTCGAGTTCCTCGGCAGGATCGACCACCAGATGAAGATCCGCGGACTGCGGATCGAGCCGCAGGAGATCGAGTTCGCGCTGGCTGCGCACCCCGCCGTGGACGAACCGTTCGTCTCCGTCCAGACCGGCCCCCTGGGACGGCCGCTGCTCTGCGCGCATCTGACGGTCGCGGGCGACACCGCGCCAGGCGTCGGCGAACTGCGCGCGTTCCTCGGCCGCCGCCTGCCCGGGCACCTGGTGCCGAGCGCGTTCGTGATCGTCGACCGGCTGCCGCTGCTCCCGAACGGGAAACTGGACAGGTCGGCCCTGTCCCTGCCCCTGCCCGAGTCCGACCGCTCCGCACTGGACCATGAGCTGGTCCCGCCGAAGGACGACCTGGAGCGGGTCCTCTGCGGCGTGTGGAGTTCGGTCCTCGGCATCGAGCGGCTCGGAGTCCAGGACGACTTCTTCCTGCTCGGCGGGCACTCACTGCTCGCCACGCAGACCGTTTCGCGGCTCCGGGACATGTTCGCCGTCCCACTGTCGATCCCCGACATGATCGGCTGCGGCACGGTCCGCGAGCTCGCCGGGTACATGCGGACCGCGGGAGAGCGCGCGGACATGGACGTCGACGTCGTGGCCGGAGTGATCCTCGAGGTCCTGGAGACCACGGACGCGGAGGCGCCCGCCGCCGGGAACGCCGCGGCCGATCCCGATCTTACGGATGACCAGGAACGGACCCACGATAAAGCAAGGTAAGGAGCCCCATGGCGCACGAATCACACGAATCGTCAGCGGCCTATCACGTCGTCATCAACGACGAAGAGCAGTACTCGATCTGGCGGGCCGGCATGGAACTGCCCGCCGGGTGGCACGCCGTCGGCCGGCCCCGCCCGAAGGACGAATGCCTGGCCTATATCGAGGAGCAGTGGACGGACATGCGGCCGGCCAGTCTGCGCCGCGCGATACGAGATTCCTGAACCGGCGCCGAGGCGGCCTTTCCGGTCCCGTCTCGGCCTGTCTGCAGCAAGTCTCAAGGGTCAAAAGGAGCGGATCGGGAAATGGACATCGGCATCCTTACCGCGGGGCAACGGCAGCGGCTCGACGCCCTGCTGGCGGAACGCCTTCCCGGCAGCGCCCCGGCGCACGGGCCGCGTCCGGTCAGGGACCTGGACCGGAACGCGGTGCCGCTGTCCTACGCCCAGCAGCGGATCTGGTTCTTCAACCAGCTCGATCCGACCTCGGCCCTCTACAACGTGGTCGGCACGGCGAGGCTGCGCGGGCGGCTCGACGTCGACGCGCTGCGCCGCGCCATGGACGAGATCGTCCGGCGGCACGAGGTCATGCGGACCACCTACGCGCTGCGCGACGGCGAGCCCGTGCAGGTGGTGCGCGCGGCGGCGAGCCTGCCGCTGGAGATCCACGACCTGCGCGGCGGCGACCCCGGCTCCCGCGACGCCGCCGTGCGGGCGGCGAAGACGCGGGAGGCCAGGCGTCCGTTCGACCTGGAACGCGACCTGATGCTGCGGCCGGTGCTGCTCCACCTGGCCGACGACGACCACCTGCTCCTGCTCAGCCAGCACCACATCGCGGCGGACGGCTGGTCGCTCGGCGTCCTGCTGCATGAGTTCAGCGTGCTGTACACCGCCTACACCGGCGGCGCCCCGTCACCGCTGCCCGAACCGGACCTCCAGTACGCGGACTTCGCGCTGTGGCAACGCGAGCAGGCCGGAGGCATCTCCGACCGTCAACTGGAGTTCTGGAAGGGTGCGCTGGACGGCGCCAGGCCGCTGAACTTCCCCGGAGACCTCTCCGCTCAGGCGGCCCGTACCTGGAACGGGAAGACGCTGGGCTTCGAACTCGACCCCGGCCTCGTCGCGAACCTGCGGCAGGTGGCGGACTCGGTGCGCGGCACCCTGTTCATGGGACTGCTGGCGGCCTTCAGCGTGATCGCCTCCCGCTGGGCCGAACAGGACGACTTCGTCGTCGGCACGCCCGTCGCCAACCGGAACCATCCCGAGACCGAAGCGATGCTCGGCTGCTTCATCAACGCGCTGCCGCTGCGCCTGAAGGTGCGGGAAGGACAGACCTTCCGGCAGCTCGTGGAGCACGCGCGCGAGACATGCCTCGCCGCGTACGCCAACCAGGACGTGCCGTTCGAACGGATCGTCCAGGCGGTCAACCCCGAACGGGACGCGCGCTCCCGGACCCCGCTCATCCGCCACATGATCGGCCTGCACAACACGCCGCGCCCGGAACTGCGGCTGCCCGGCCTGACCGCGGAGCTGGCGACGGCGCCGACCGGCATGGCCAGGTTCGACCTGGAATTCGAGTTCACGCCCGTCCCCGACGGGCGGCTCGACGGCGCCATGCACTTCGCCACCGACCTCTTCAGCACGGAACTGGCCGAGGCCATCGTCGACGCGCTGCGGCGGGTGCTCGAACAGGGCGTCCAGCGGCCCGACGCCGCCATCTCCGGCCACCGTCTCGTCGCCGAGGACGAGTCCGCTCCGGCGCCGTCGCGGGAGCAGGCCGTCGCGCCGCGCTCCGAACCCCTGCTCCACGAGCTGATCGAGCAGCAGGCTCGCCGGACGCCGGACGCGGTCGCCGCCACCGGTACCGGGTACGAGATCGCCTACCGGGACTTGGACTCCCGGGCGCGCGCGCTCGCCGCACGTCTGCACGCCGCCGGAGCACGGCCCGGCGGTTTCGTCCGCGTCGACGTGACGCAACCGCGCCATCTGGCCACGGCGCTGCTCGGCGTATGGAAAACGGGCTGCGCCGTGGCCCCGCCGGACTTCACCGGGGACGCCGCCGGCCACCGGGTGACGGACTCCGCCGGCGTGCTCGCCGTCAACGGGGGCGCTGCCGGAGAGAGCGGCGACGGCGAGGCGTGGCCGCCGGAGGACGGCGCCGCCGTGGTCTCGCCGGACGCCTGTGCCATCGTCCTGCGCAGCACCGGACGCCCCGGGCCGCCGCGCCACACCATGCTCAGCCACCGCGAGGTCGCCGCGGCCCTCGACCGCATCGATGCCGTCCTGGACGCGGGCGGGCCCGTGCTGTCCCGTGCCCCGTTCTGGAGGGTCGCGTCGCTGCTGGAGCTCATCCGGCCGCTGGTGTCCGGTGCGCCGGCGGTGATCACGGATCCGGCCCGGCGGCACGACCCGGCGTACCTGGCGTCTCTGGTGGAGCGCCACCGGGTGTCCGTCTGCCGTTTCGGACCGGCCGCGCTGGCCGCCTTCCTCGACCATGTGGACGGGACGGGCGCAGGGTGCGGCTCACTGCGCCGCGCGGTGGTCACCGGCGACAGGCTCACGCCCGCGCTGGCAGGGCGCTTCCACCGGCGGTTCCCGGAGGCGTCGCTCATCCACGCGTACATGCTCGACGATGCCGCGGGCCCGGTCGCCGCGCGTCCGGTGTGCGACGACGGCTCCGGCGCCGCGGCACGGACGGGCACGGCCTCCGGCGGTGTGCCGGTCGGCCCGGTCCTGCCGGGCGTCGGACTGCGCGTCCTCGACCGGTACGGGCACGCCGTTCCGGTCGGTGTCGCGGGCCGCATCCACCTGACACCGCCGCTCTGCGGCCCCACCGGGCCGGGCGGAGACCGGGCAGCGGTGCCGACGGGCGACCGCGGCCGCCTCCTGCCCGGCGGGGAACTGGACCTGCTCGCTCCCGAGTCGCACGCGTCCGCCCACACCGACGACGTGCTCGGCGTGATCGCGACGGACGCGTCGGTGGAGCAGGCGCTCGTCGTGCCAGGGCCGGACGGAGGCCAGGAGAGGTCGAAGCTGTACGTCTCGTTGCGGGAGGACGCGGACGACCTCGCCGCGCGGCGCCGGGCCTCGTTCGTCGAGACCTACTCCTCGCGTACCGCCGCCAAGGTTCCGGAGTTCAACTTGACGGGCTGGAACAGCGCCTACACCGGACGCTACGTGTCCGCCGAGGACATGCGGGCGTGGCTCTCGGGCACCGTCAACCGCATCCTGGCCTTCGAGCCGGAGGACGTACTGGAGATCGGCTGCGGGAACGGCCCGCTGCTCTTCAGGATCGCGCCGCGCTGCGCCTCCTACAGCGCCACGGACGCGTCCGACCGCGCACTCGACTACGTGCGACAGAACCAGAGCCGCCTCGCGCTCAAGGCGTCCGGCCTGCGGCTCTTCAAACGGGCCGCCGACGAGCTGGACGACTTCCCGGACGCGGCCTTCGACGTCGTCGTCGTCAACTCGCTGGCGCAGTACTTCCCGGACGTCGAATACCTTTTCACCGTCCTCTCCGAGGCGGTACGGCGCACACGGCCGGGCGGCCGGGTCTTCGTCGGCGACGTCCGCAGCCTGCCGATGCTCCACGTGCTGCACTGCTCCACGCTGCTGGAGACGCTGCCGCCCGAGACTCCGGCGTCCAGGCTGGTCAGCCTGGTGGAGCGCCAGGCGACGCAGGAGGACGAGCTGGCCATCGCCCCCGAGTACTTCCTCCAACTCGCCGACGTGCTGCCGGACGTCGCCCACGTCGAGCCGCTCCCGAAACGCGAGACGGGCCGCAACGAACTCGCCCAGTTCCGCTACGACGTCGTCATCCAGAGACGACGGCACGATGACGAAGGTACGCCCGACGGCCGTGCCGGCGGGATCGCGCACCGGGCCGATGAGTCCCTCATCTGGAAGGACACCGGCTGCTCCGGCGACGAGGCGCTGCGCGGCCTGCTCTCGGCGGCGGGCGGGGACACGCTCCTGCTGCGTCACTATCCCGACGCCAGGATCCATGCCGAGACGGCCGCCTGGAACGGCGCGAAGGCGGGCGCCGCGGACGTCGCGGAGCTGCGCGCCATGGCCAAGACGCCGGCGCCCGTCCCGGACGTGCACGCCGTGCGCGAGATCGCGCGCTCCTGCGGATGGACGGCGCACGAGACGCTCCGCGCGGACTGCCCGCCCGGTCACCTGGACATCCGCTTCACCCGCACCGGCGACCACATCGCGGCGCCGACCGCGCCGAGGGCGCGGGCCGAGACCCGGAGGCCCAGTACCGTGACGGCGCCTCTGGCCAACGACCCGCTCCGCGCACGCGCCGCCCGGGCGGCGGTGCCGCGCGTCCGGGCGCACCTGCTCGACGAGCTTCCCGAGTCGCTCGTCCCGGAGGTCACCGTGGTCACGCACTGGCCCCTGCTGGATGACGACCGGATCGCGGTCGGCGAACTGCCGAGGACGCAGGCCCACTCACCGGCCCCCGCCGAGGACGCGCCACGGCAGGAGCCGCGCAACGAGACCGAGCGCGAGGTGGCCGCCATCTGGTCCGAGGTGCTGGGCCTGGAGAACATCGGGGTGAACGAGGACTTCTTCGCGCTCGGCGGCCACTCCCTGCTGGGCACGCTGGTCGTGGACCGCATCGAGGAGCGGTTCTCGGTGAACCTCCCGCTGGCCCGCCTCTTCGAGTCCTCGACCATCGCCGCGGTCGCCGGCTTCATCGAGGAGCGGCGGCCGGAACCGGCGGCGCCGCCGGCACGCTCACGGATCCGCCGGCTCGACCGTCCCTCCCGCACTCCGAGAAACCCGAAAGTGAGCGGCGATGGCTGAGCACGATTTCGACACCGACGCGTCCACCCGCCCACCCGCGGACGGGCCGGCCGGGTTCCCGTCGCTGCTGCGCGCCCGTGCGGCGGAGCGTCCGGACGGCATCGCCTACGTCTTCCTCGGTGCCGGTGACGCTGAGGATTCCGTGACCTACCGGGAGCTCGACCGCAGGGCCCGTGCGCTGGCCGTCCGGTTCCGCGACTGCGCCGACCCCGGGGAGCGGGCCCTGCTGCTGTGCCCGCCCGGACGCGAGTACGTCGAGTCCTTCTTCGGCTGCCTGTACGCCGGCCTGATCGCGGTGCCGGCGTACCCGCCCCGCGGCGCGCGGGACGCCGAGCGTGTCGCGGGCATCGCCGGCGACTGCACCCCGGCCCTGGTGGTCCATGGTTCCGGCGGCGCACCGGAATTTCCGGACGGTCCGGCCGGCGCCGCGTTCGCGCATCTGCCCCGGGCAGCCGCGGACGAGGGAAGCGACGCCGACGCCGACCTGTGGACCGGGCCCGCGGAGGACGCGGATGCGGTGGCCTTCCTGCAGTACACCTCCGGTTCCACGGCGACCCCGCGCGGTGTCGTCCTCCACCACCGCCACCTCCTGCACAACACGGCGGTCGTGGCCCGCGTGTTCGGCCTCGGGCCGCAGGACCGCAGCGTGAGCTGGCTGCCGCCGTACCACGACATGGGCCTCATCGGCGGCATCCTGCAACCGCTCTACAGCGGCTTTCCCGGCGCGCTGATGCCGCCGATGGCCTTCCTCCGCGACCCCGCCGCCTGGCTGAGGGCCATCAGCCGGACGGGGACCACCATCTCGACGGCGCCGACGTTCGCCTACGAGGAATGCGTGCGGCGCGTCCCCGACGAGGCGCTGGACGACCTGGACCTCAGCCGCTGGCACCACGCGCTGGTCGGCGCCGAGCCGGTGCACGCGGAGACGCTCGGCCGTTTCGCCCGGCGCTTCGCCGCCTGCGGGTTCGACGGCTCGGCGTTCTTTCCTTGCTACGGCCTGGCCGAGGCGACGCTGTTCGTCACCGGCCCGGAGCGCGGGACGGGAGCGCGGGCGACCGCCTTCGCCAAGGACGCGCTCGCGGCCGGACGAGCGGTCGAGGCGCACGCCACCACCGAAGCCCCCGAAGATCGCCAGGACGACTCGTCCGCCGTCCAGACCCTGGTGGCCTGCGGTCACGTCCGGGACCCCGACTCCGTCCTCATCGTGGACCCGCGTACGCGCCGCGCGGTCGAGCCCGGCACGGTCGGTGAGATATGGGTCAACGGCCCGACGGTCGCCCGCGGCTACTGGGGACGCCCAGCCGACACCGACCGGCTCTTCCGCGCCCGCCTCGCCGGCGACGAACGGACGTTCCTGCGCACGGGCGACCTCGGGTTCGAGCACGACGGCGACGTGTACATCGCCGGACGGAGCAAAGATCTGATCGTCGTGCGCGGCCGCAACCTGTACCCGCAGGACCTGGAGGCGATCGCCCAGAAGGCCCACCCCGCGCTGCGGCCCAACCGCCTGATCGCATTCGGTGTCGAGGAGCCGGGGGCGGGCGAGCAGGTGGTGCTCGTCTGCGAGGCCGCCGGACCCGAAGCGCGCGACCGGGACGGCATTCTCGACGCGGTGAGCCGGGCGGTGGCCACCGAGTCCGGGGTGCGGCTGGCCGACGTGGTCATCGTGGGCGGCGGCAAGGTGCCGCGCACGTCGAGCGGCAAGGTGCGGCGGGCGGCGTGCAAGGCGCGCTACCTGTCCGGAGAGCTGCCCGTACTCGCCTCGCTGAAGACCGCCGGGACGTCCGCGGCCGGAGCGTCCACGGCGCGGGCCGAGGAGCTGCGGGCGCGGGTGGCCGCCGTCCTGCGGCTGCGGGACGCCTCCGAGCTGAGGCTTTCCGTCCCGCTCGTGGCGCAGGGGCTCGACTCGCTGCGCGCGGCCGAACTGCTCGCCGTCCTCGACGCGGAGTTCGGGTTCAGGCTGGAGTTCGAGGCTCTGTTCAGCATGGATCCGCTCGGCGACGTCCTCCGCGGGGTCGCCGGGGAACCGGCGGGCCGCGGCGGGCGGACGGGCATCGGGGAAGCCGCCGGCGCGGGCGCCGCCACGGACCGGTCACCGGAGGACGGCGGCGGCGCCGAAACCGGCCGGCACGCCGCCGCCTCGCCGGGCCAGCAGCGCTTGTTCACGCTCAACCGGCTCGGCGCATCGGCCGCCTACCATCTGGCCGGAGGGATCCGGTTCCGCGGCCGGCTCGATCTCGATGCGCTGGACCGCGCTCTCGGCGCGATCCGCCGACGCAACCCCTCCTTGCGCACCACCTTCGAGTTCAGCGGAGCCGACACCGGGAAAGCCGTCCTCCAGTGCGTCGTGCGCCCGTGGACCGAGCGGCCCTTGGAGCCCGTCGACCTGTCCGGCGACGACGGCACCGCGGACGAGAAGTCGGTGACGGCCTGGTGCGAGCGGCTGGCGCTGCGGCCCTTCGACCTGGGGCGGGAGGAGCCTTTCAGGTACGCCCTCGCGCGGCTCGCCGAGGACGAGCACGTGCTCTGCGTCGTCTTCCACCACATCGCCGTGGACGGCTGGTCGGTCAGCCGGATCGTCCGCCAGATGGAACACGAATACGAACTGGCCGCCCAAGGCGCGGACGCCGGTTCCGCATCGCCGGGCCGTCCCGTCGCAGCGGACGGCCCGGCGTCCGCCAGAACCCGGACAGGCGACGACGACGCCATCCCGCGGACGGGCCTCGACTACTGGGCGCAGACCCTGGACGGCGTCCCGGACCTGAACCTGCCGACCGACACGCCTCGGACCGCCGAGCGGTCCCACGCGGGCGACCGGCTGCCGCTCCCGATCGGCACGGACCTGATGGACGGCGTGCGCCGCCTCGCGCGGACCGCCGGGGTCACGCCGTTCATGGTCTTCCTCGCCGGTTTCGCCGCCATGCTGTCCCGCCGCAGCGGCCAGGACCGGTTCGTCGTCGGCATCCCGTACTCGCTGCGGGCACCGGGCGACGACGAGGTCGGCTACAACGTCAACACCTTGCCCCTCGTCGTGGACACCTCCGGCGACCCGACGTACCTGGACCTGCTCGCCCGGGTCCGGACGGCCGCGCTGAGCGCGTACAGGCACGCCGCTACACCGTTCGAGCAGATCGTCCACGAACGCGCCGCGCGGACCGGAACGCGCCAGGACACGCTGATCCGCGCCATGCTCATCTACAACGGCCACGACCTGGAGCCATGGAACCAGCGCGGCCTGCTCGCGGAGCCCTTCGTCTCGGACCTGCCGGGGACCATCTGCGACTTGGCGGTTCACCTGACCGAGACCGGGACGGGCGGCCTGTCGGGCAACATGTCGTACTCGACCGCGCTGTTCGGCGAGATCTCCGCGCAGTCCCTGCGGACGAGTCTGCTCGGCGTCCTGACGGCGGCGGTGGCCGCGCCCGCCGAACGGCTCTCGGCGCTGACCGCGGTCGAGGCTTCGGAGCGGGACCGGATCGTCTACGAGCTGAGCGGCGCCCGCGGTGCGGCCGTCTTCGACGGCTGCGTCGACGTCCAGTTCGGACGCCGCGTGGCGGCCGCACCCGACGCGACGGCCGCCGTCTTCGGCGACGCGGCGATCAGCTACCGGCGGCTCGACGAGGATGCCAATCGGCTGGCGCGGCATCTGCTCGGCCTCGGCGTACGGCCGGGCGACATCGTGGGCGTCCACCTGAACCGCTCCCTCCTGCTGCCGACGGCCGCGCTGGCCGTCCTCAAGGCCGGGGCCGCCTACCTTCCGCTCGACCCGCAGTATCCGGCCGAGCGGCTCGAAACCGTCGTCCGCGACGCGCGTCCCGCCGTGGTCCTGACGTCGGCGGGCACTCTCGCCGAGCCCGGCGCCCCGCAGAGCTGGCGTGAAGGGGCCGCACAAGCCGGGGTTCCGGTCGTCGACCTGGAGGCCGCGGCCGACGCCATCGCACGGAACGCGGCGGATCCGCTGCCGAGCACCGCGCACCCCGACAGCCCCGCGTACGTCATCTTCACCTCCGGATCGACCGGTACTCCGAAGGGCGTGGTGAACACGCACCGGGGCCTCGCCAATTATCTGGCCGGACTGACCGGCCTCTTCGGCGACGACCCTGACGGCGCCGTGCTGCACAACACGCCGATCGCGTTCGACGTGTCGGTCGGCGAACTGCTGTGGCCGCTGGTGAGCGGCAGGAAGCTCGTGCTGCCGCGGGCGTCCCGGATCCAGGAACCGGAGTACCTGGCTCAGCTGATCTCCGCTGAGCGGGTGACCACGTGCACGTTCGTGCCGTCCACGCTGCGGTTGTTCCTCTCCCACCAGGACGCCGGGACGTGCGCCGGGACCCTGCGCGACGTGATCTGCATCGGCGAGCAGCTCCCCGCCGACGTGGCCGCGAAGTTCGAGCGGGTGCTGATCGGAAGCAGGCTGCACAACCACTACGGTCCCGCCGAGGCGGCGATCGCGGTCACCGCGCACCAGGTCGAGCCCGGAGCCGGCGGCGGGCGCGTCCCCATCGGGCGTGCGCTGCCCGGTGCGCGCGTCTACGTCCTCGACGGCTCGCTCAACCCGGTTCCGGCCGGCACGGCCGGCGACCTCTACATCTCGGGCGTCTGCCTCGCACTCGGCTATCTGGGCCGTCCGGGCGCGACCGCGGAGGTGTTCCTGCCGCATCCGTTCGAGGCGGGCGCGCGGATCTACCGCACGGGCGACGTGGCCCGATGGCGGCCGGACGGGAACCTGGAGTACCTGGGCCGTGCCGACCGCCAGCTCAAGATCCGCGGACAGCGGGTCGAGCCGGACGAGATCGAAAGCGTCCTCAACGGACATCCCGCCGTCGCGTCCTGCGCCGTTCGCGGTGTCAGCGACGACCGCGGCGGCGTCCGGATCGGGGCCTACATCGTCTGCGACCAGGCCGAGCCTTCGGTCGCCGACGTGCGCGCCTACCTGTTCGCCAAGCTTCCCCGCCACATGGTCCCGGTGGAGTACATGTTCCTGCCGGAACTGCCCTTGGGCTCCACCGGGAAGGTCTCCTACTCCGACCTGCCGGACTTCGCGTCCGCGCGCCCGGGCGGGAAGCGCGCGCCCGCGCCTCCGTCGAACCCGGTCGAGCAGCGGGTCGTGCGGCTCTTCTCCGTCCACCTGAGCGTGGACGCCGTCGGCGCTGACGACGACTTCTACGAGCTCGGCGGCCATTCGCTGCTCGCCATCCAGATCATCGCCGGCATCCGCGAGAGCTTCGGCGTCGAGCTGGATCCCGCGGACCTGCTCGTCAGGCACACCACCGCCAGAGGAATCGCCCGGCTCGTCGTGGAGCGGCAGATGAAGCGCGCCCGGCCGGAGGAACTGCGCCGCGCGCTGGCGCGCCTTCGCGCCATGTCGGCGGAGGAGACCGCCGCACTCCTGGGCAGGAGCGCCGAAGGGCGATGAAGAGGATCTGAGAAGCGCAAGAGATGGGAGTGGAAGGGTGCATGGAGAAACTCGGCATCTCGCTGCGCGGCCACCTGAGCCCGGCCCGGGCCGGACGGCCACGGGCGTTCATGAACTCGTGGCCGAGCAGGCCGCCCGCACACCTGACGCCATAGCCGTGTCCTGCGGCTCCGAGGCGATCACCTACGCGGAGCTGGTCGAGAGCGCGGGACAGGTCGCCGCGCGGCTCGGTGAACTCGGCGTGCAGCCGGACGACGTGGTGCCCGTCGTGGCCGAACGCTGCGTCGGCCTGGTGGTCACACTGCTCGGCGTCCTCACCGCGTCCGCCGCCTATCTCGCTCTCGAACCCGAGCTGCCGGCGAGCCGGGCCACGCTGATGCTGAAGGACGTCCAGCGCCGGGCCGCGTTCAGCCCGGGCGGCGCGTCCGCCCTGCTGGACGGCTACGACACCGTGATCCCGCTCGACGCCCCCGCCGACGCTGGACGGCCGCCCGCCGAGAACGGCGCCCGCGTTCGCGCCGCGCCGGCGGCCTTCGGGGGCCGGCTCGCCTACGTCAGCTTCACCTCCGGCTCCACCGGCGAGCCCAAGGGCGTCTGCGTACCGCACGACGCGGTGGTCCGCCTGGTGCGCGATCCGGACTGGTGCCGGTTTCGCCCCGAGGACACCTTCCTGCAGTTGGCGCCGGTGGCGTTCGACGCCTCGACCCTGGAGATCTGGGCGCCGCTGACCACCGGCTCCCGGCTCGTCGTGATGCCGCCCGGCCCGCTGGACCTCGCCGAACTCGCGGCGACGCTGGCCGAGCGGCGCGTCACCGTCCTCTGGCTGTCGGCGGGCCTGTTCAGCAGGTTCGCCGACCGGCACCTGGACGCGCTCGGCTCGGTGCGCCACCTCCTCGTCGGCGGCGACGTGGTCTCGCCGCGGCACGTGCGCATGGTGCTCGACCGGCATCCCGGAATGACCTTCACCAACGGCTACGGGCCGACCGAGAACACCACGTTCACCACCTGCTGGACGACGCTGGACCCGCCGGCCGAGGACCTGGAGGCGCTGCCGATCGGACGAGCCATCAGCGGTACCCGCGTCCAGCTCCTGCGCGACGACCTCACCGTGTGCGGACCCGGGGAGACCGGCCAGATCTACGCGTCCGGCGACGGCCTGGCCCGGGGGTACTTCAACGCTCCGGCGGCCACCGCCGAACGGTTCGTCCCCGACCCGCACTCCCCGGGTCCCGGCGGGCGCATGTACGCCACCGGCGACCTGGGACGGTGGACGGCCGGCGGGGACCTGGAGTTCCTCGGCCGCGTCGACCGGCAGATCAAGATTCGCGGCTATCGCGTTGAACCGGCGGAGATCGAAGCCGCGCTGCTCAGGACCGGTGAGGTGCGCGAGGCGCTCGTCATGGCGCGGCGCGGCGCGGACGGCGACGTCCGGCTCGCCGCGTTCGCGGTCCCGGCCGGCGCCGCGCCGTGCTCGGCCCGGGCGGCCGCCGGGCTCCGCGGCCGTGTCGCGCGGACGCTCATGCCCTACATGGTCCCGGCCACGATCACGCTGGTCGACGCCTTCCCGCTCGGCCCCACCGGCAAGATCGACCATGACCGCCTCGCGGCCCTGGAGAGAACGGACGAAGCCGATCCCCTCCAATCGGAGACGGCGACGGGCGTCCTGGAGAACGCCTCTTCCCGGCGGCCCGAACCGCGGCTGACCCGCCTGTGGGCCCAATACCTCAGGACTGAGCACGTCGGCATCGACGACGACTTCTTCGACCTCGGCGGACACTCGCTGGTCGCCGCGGAGCTCCTCGACGCGGTACAGCACGATTTCGGCATCCTGATCCCGGCGCGGACGCTGTATCTCAACCCGACGGTGCGCGAACTCGCGGCACAGATCGTCGCGCAGACCCAGGGCACGACCGAGCACAACGAAGGTGGCTCACAAGGATGAGAATGTCGGCACCGAACACTGACGCGGCCGTCGACCTCGACGCGGTCGACATGATCGACCCGTTCTGGCAGCAGACCGGGAACCCGCACACCGTATGGCGGTACATGAGGGCCAACGACCCCGTCCACTGGCATCAGGTGGCCAGCGACATCGGATTCTGGTCCATCACGAAACTCGACGACGCGGACTTCGTGCTGCGAGACCACACCGCCTTCACCTCGCAGCGCGGCACTTTGCTCAACCTGCTCGGCAAGGACGATCCAGCCGGCGGCAAGCAGATGGCCGCGACCGACCCGCCGCGCCACACCCGCATGCGCGAGCCGCTGCAGCGGGTCCTGGCGAAGAAGAACGTCGAGCGCTATGCCGGGCGGATTCAGGAACAGGTGAAGAAGATATTGGCGCCCGGCGCCACCGGCGAGCCGTTCGACTTCGCACAGGCGATGATCAAGCTGCCCATGGCGGTGACCGGGACGATGATGGCGCTCCCCGAGGAGGACTGGGACCGGCTGGCCTCCCTGACCATGGCCGCGGTATGTCCCGACGACAACGACTACGTCGGTCCCGGTGGTCCGGAGGCCACACTCCAGACCGCGCACCGAGAACTGTTCAGCTATTTCCAGGACATGGTCAGCGCGCGCCGGAAAAATACAGGAGAAGACCTCATCAGCACCCTGCTCACGATGGAAGTCGAAGGAGAGAACCTGACCCTGGGAGAGGTGCTCTCCAACTGCTACAGCCTGCTGCTCGGCGCCAATGTCACCACACCTTTCCCGCCGATCGCCGCCATGGAGCAGATGCTGGCCTCACCCGAGCTGGCCCAGAAATGGAGTGCGAACCCGCGGTTCATCAGTACCGGGACCGAGGAGGCGCTGCGCTGGGCGTCGCCGGCCAACCACTTCATGCGGTATGCCGTCCGCGACGTGGAGATGCGCGGCAAGTCGATCCGCTCCGGCGACGCGGTCGTGGTCTGGCTCGGTTCCGTGAACCGCGACGAGGACGTCTTCCAGCGCTCGTTCGAATTCGACATCACGCGCCGTCCCAACCGCCATGTGGCCTTCGGTATCGGCCCGCACTACTGCATCGGCCACACCGTCGCGCGGCTCTCCCTGCGCATCCTGTTCACCGAGCTGCTCGGTACCTTCTGCGACTTCGAGCAGCTCGAACCCGGACAGCATCTGGCCTCGAACTTCGTCGCGGGGATCAAACGCCTTCCCATGAAGATGAGTGTCCGGCCGGACGCCGCCGGCCGGTCCGAATAGAGAGGCGGAGAGCGCCGTGGCCGCTGTCAGAAACCGCTGGTTCGCCCGCGAACCCAAACCAAACTCTCACGCCTACGTGTTCTGCCTGCCTTACTCCGGGTGCGGCGCGAGCATGTACCGGCAGTGGCCCGAAGTCATGCACGGCGTCGAAATGTGCGCGGTACAACCGCCCGGCAGGGAGAACCGGCTGCGCGAGCCCGCCTTCGACACCTACGAGGAACTCGCCGAGGCGCTCATCCCGCAACTGCTGCCCTACCTCGACCGGCCCTTCGCCTTCTTCGGGCACTGCGCGTCCTCGCTGGTCGGGTACGAGGTCACGGTCCAATTGCTGGGAAGAGGGCTGCCGCTGCCCACCCGGCTGTTCGTCTCCTCGCAGGTCGCTCCGCACCAGGGCCCGCATGGGAGATTCCTCGACATGACCGATGAGCAGCTCGCGGACGAGCTTTCCCTGCTGATCACCGAGATGGGCGGGAATCCGCGTCCCGATATCATCGATGTGGCCATGGGCACTCTCCTCGCGGACATCGCGGCGAACCGTCGCTACAAGCCCGCCGAGCCGACTGTCCTGCCCGTTCCCATCACCGCGCTGAGCTGGCGGGAAGACAAGGAGGTGCCCGGCGCGCTGATGGGCGGCTGGAGCGAATGCGGCGAGGTCGCCTTCCGGGAACTTGAGGGCGGCCATTACCGGTTCATTTCCGCGCCCGAAACACTCAAGGACGAGCTGCGCCGCGGGATGGGCGCGGTGGTGTGATAGCGTAGAACGCCCCTGACAGCAGAAAGTCGGAGTGGAGTCATAGAGTCTTTTCCGGGCTGTCGTGATCCATATTTCTTAGTTCCAGCACGGCTGGAATTGCGCTCCGGCAATCAGGATCATCCACTACAGGCGAATCGCCTCTGACAATGAAGGTCAGATTTCATGCGGGAAGTCTTTCGCAACCGCAATGCCCTGCTCTATATTATGGCCCAGTGCCTCTCCATCACGGGCAGCAGTTCGCTCTGGCTTGCGATCGGCGTCTGGGTGAAGGTCATCACCGGCAGCAACGCCCAGGCTGGCCTGGTCTTCTTCGCGTTCATGGCCGGCACCCTGATGGGTCCGCTGTGGGGCCATCTGATCGACCGGGTCCGGCGCCGTCCGCTGCTGATCGCCGCCAATCTCTTCAGCGCCGTGTACATTCTGGCGCTGCTCGCGGTCGGCGACGAATCCGATCTGTGGCTCGTCTATGTCGTGCTGTTCGTCTACGGCTCGTTCAACAGCCTCTTCGACGCCGGTCAGACGGCGCTCATGCCGGCCTTCCTGTCGGACGACCAGTTGCCCGACGCCAACGCCCTGCTGCAGACCTGCCGCCAGGCCCTGCGCCTGATCACCCCGCTGATCGGAGCGGGCATGTTCTCCGCCTGGGGTGCCGAGTCGGTGATCACGCTGGACTGCGCGACCTTCCTGATCGCCGCCGCCGCCCTGCTGCTGATGCGGCTGAAGGAGCGGCCTCCCCGGCGCACCGAGCAGTCCTCCTGGAGAGCGGAGGTCGCGACGGGATTCCGGTACCTGGTGGGACGGGCCGAACTCCGGCGGATGCTCATCGCCATCTCCGTCGCGATGGCCGTCTGGGGGATCTTCGAGTCGTTGCTCTTCGCGGTGATCGGCGACGGCCTGGACCGTTCGCCCACCTTCTTCGGCGTGCTCATGACCGTCCAGGGCCTGGGCTCGGTGCTGTCCGGCCCGGTCGCCGGCCGCGCGGTGAACCGGTTCGGCGAGACGGTCACCACGGCCCTCGCCCTCGGCGCCTTCGCTGTCGGAAGCGCCTTGCTCATCCCGTCGGCCACGGCCGCCGTCCTGGCCGGGGTCCTGCTCGTCGGCTTCGGCCTGCCGTGGGCGATCGTCGGGTTCACCACGCTGCTCCAGCGGCGGACGCCGAGTGAGCTGCTCGGCCGGACCTATGCGGCGTTCGACGTCCTGACCAACACGCCGCAGATGCTGTCCATCGCGTATGGCGCCGCGATGGTCGCCTATATCGACTACCGCCTCATCCTCCTCGCCATGATCGCCGTCTTCGCCGCGTCGGCCTTCTACCTCGCCGCGGGCCGGTCGAGAGCCCGTGCCGAGGACGACGTACTCACCGACCGGGACAGCGCGGTCGTCCCCGGATCCACAGCGTCCCCTGGATGACCTGCTTCACGAGGCCCATCCGCCGCTTCGCGGACGATCTCACCCTCCACGGAACCGATCGTGGGAGTGGCATCACCAGCACATCATCACGCTGACGGACCTGGCGTGCGCCACGTTAGGCGCAGTATCGGCAGGCATTTCCGGGGAGCCTTTGATGAAGAGTCTCGCTCAGCATTCCGATCTGGTGATTGCGGTCGTGATGGCCGATATCGCCATCGTCCTGCTGACCGGCGCCGTTCTCGGCCGGCTGGCCCGGTATCTGAGACAACCGCCGGTCGTCGGTGAGATCGTCGCCGGTATCGCGCTGGGCCCCAGCCTTCTCGGGCTGCTTCCGGGCGACCTCACCGCGCACATCTTCCCGGCTGAGACGCGGGCGTACCTGTCGGCGATCGCGCAGGTCGGCCTGCTCGTCTTCATGTTCCAAATCGGCTGGGAATTCGACAAAGGGCTTCTGCGGGGGCGGCGCGGGGCGGCGGGCGCGATCTCGATCAGCTCCACTGCCCTCGCCTTCGGGCTGGGTGCCGGCCTCGCCGCGCTGCTGTACCCCTACCACGACACGGTGAAGGGCGACCATGTCCCCTTCACCGCGTTCGCGTTGTTCATGGGTGCGGCGATGTCCATCACGGCGTTTCCCGTGCTGGCCCGGATGCTGACCGAACACCGGATGATGGGCACGCGCGTCGGCGCTCTCGCGCTGGCCAGCGCGGCCCTCGACGACGTGCTGGCGTGGTGCCTGCTTGCGCTGACCGCGGCGATCGTCACCGCGGGCGGCACCGTGAAGGACATGGTGCAGATCGGCGCGCTGTCGGTGCTGTACGTGGCCGTCATGGCGCTGGTCATGCGCCCGCTGCTGGCCTACCTGACCCGCCGGATGGTCCGTAACCGGATGCCGCCGGTCTATGTCATCGTACTCGTCGCCGGGCTCTTCCTGTCGTCGTACGCCACCACGTGGATCGGCATCCATGCCGTTTTCGGTGCCTTCGCCTTCGGCTTCATCATGCCGCGCAAGCCGTTCGAGACACTGGCCGACGGCGTCAAGCAGCCGTTCGACGGAATCAGCATGGTACTGCTTCCGGTCTTTTTCATCGTGACCGGCCTGAACGTAGATATCAGCGCCATTTCCGGCCTCGGAGCCGTCGAACTGGTCGCCATCGTTCTCGTTGCCTGTGCCGGCAAGATACTGGGCGCGGCGATCCCCGGAAGGCTCACCGGGATGCCGTGGCGCGAGGCCGGCACCCTGGGCCTGCTGGTGAACACGCGCGGCCTGACAGAGCTGATCATCCTCAACGCGGGCGTCGGTCTGGGGATCCTCGACGACCAGATGTTCACCATGATGGTGCTGATGGCCGTCATCACGACGGCGTTGGCCGGCCCGCTCCTGCCGAACCCCCCGGCCTCCCCCCGACAAGCCGGTCGACCGGCGTTCGCGGTTCCCGGCCGGCCGGCCAGAGGACCTGCCGGATGAGCCGCGCCCGGACCGGCCCCGCACGATCACCGCGGCCCGATCCGGCAGGCCGCCTGACCTGCACGGACGAGGTTTGACAATGCACGGCCCCACGAGCCCGGCCCGGGGGCGTCCCTCCCCCCGGGCGCGGGCCGTCAGTGGTGCTACGCGGGCATGGGCCGCGAGCTCGACTGGCCAGACCTCAGGTCACGGCGTAAGCGCGCAGGATCGTCTGCGTCACCGTGTCGCCCGCCGGGTCCTGCGCGGTGGCGCGCAGGGAGACGAATCCGGCGTGTCCCGGGTTGGTGACGGCGACCTGCCAGCCGCCGCCGGCCGGGCGCGCGCGCAGCGGCGTCCACGTCCGCCCGTCGTCGAAGGACGCCTGGACGGTCAGCCGCTTCACCTTCGCCGTCGTCGTGCCCTCGACGCGCACCGGGACGTTCAGCGTGGTGCCCGCCTTCGCCTGGTTGCGGCCGTCCAGTCCGGGCGGGGCGAACCGCACCGCCTGCAGCGGGAGCGCCCGCCCGGCGGGGCCGGCGGGGCCGGAACGGAACGTCCACACCGACGTGACGCGGGTCGACATCGGGAGCGCGCGGCGGTGGTCGACGGTCAGCGTGTAGCGGGCGTCCCGGGCCGGCACCCCGGCCGTCAGCCCGTAGGTGTCAGCCGCCTGCGCGATCCGCCGCCCGTCGGCGTCCAGGGTGATCGTGTGGGGGCCGTCGCTGTCGCCGAGGTGCCCGCCGCCGTCGGAGAACATGGACGGCAGCGGGATGTTCATCTCATTGCCGGTGCGGCGGGCGCCGGCCATCGCGATCGACGGCCCCGCCACGGCGCCGCCCCACACTTCGACCGGGTGGCGGCGGCCGGTGAAATTCCGTGGCAGGGCGAGCTGAACGCTCTGTTTGCGCTGGTCCGCGTGGTTGAAATAGGCCATCCGCCACCAGGAGGCGCCGGCGGGCAGCGGAGAGAAGTAGTAGCTGACCTTCGCCGGAAGGGTGCCGGTCGCGCAGGGGTCGTAGGGGACGATGCCGGCGGAGCCGGGCAGCTGGACGCCGTGCAGGAGCGTGGCGTACTGCTGCGCCTTCCCGTTGTCGGGAGCCCGGTAGACGGACGGCACGACCGCCATGGTCTTCCGCGCGACCTTGCGGACGAGCTTGGCGGGAACCCCGCCGGTATGCACGTCGGCCACGGCGTAGCACTCGCCGGTCTTGGCCCAGTCGGACTCCGCGAGGAACGTCGTCCCGGCGGCGCGGAACGGCAGGACGTACAGCGGGTCACCGCCGAAGTACATCTCCGCGCGCACCTTCCCCCGCCGGTAGGCGAGCTGCACGAACTGGCCCCTGTCGGAGATGGTCACGCCGGGAGCGTCCACGGTCAGGCCGGTGCGGACGGCCTTGCGCCCGTCCAGGAGCAGCCGTTGCGTCCCCGGGCGGACGTCGAGGGGCCGGGACAGCACCAGTGACCCGTCGGAGGCGGCGTTCTCCCCGGTCGCGCCGACGAAGTAGGGGCCGGACGGCAGGCGGACCCGGGCCTTCCCCCTGCGCAGGGGCACCTCGTCGACCTCGCCGGACCGCATGTTCGTCAGCTCGATCGTCTGCTGGCCGTCGTCGAGGGGCGCCTTGCCCCGCCGGTCCAGCATGGTCACCGTGAGGTCGGTGGCCTTCGGCTCGACGTAGGCGCCGACGATGGTCCGCACCGCGGTACCGGCTCCGCCGTGCGTGGCGGTCACCGCGCCCGCGTAGGCCCCCGCACGGGCGCCGCCGGCCCTCACCGTCAGCCGGACCTGAGCCTGCCCGTGTGCGGGCACCGCCAGCCTTCTCGCCGAGAGGGCGAACATGCCGGCGGGCACGGCGCCGCCGCCGCGGCGGGCGGCCCGGACGTTCAGGGACAGGGTCACCGGACTCGTCCCATCGTTGCGGTAGGTGAGGGTCCGGACGGTGCTCTGCCCCGCGGTGTGCGGCCAGCGCAGGTAGGCGTTGAGCGAACCCTGGGAGGTGCTGATCGGCTCGCTGACCGCGTGCGCGAGGTCCACCAGGCCCGCGCCCCGCAGGAACGGCGCCGCGGTGGGCTTGGCGGTGTTCATCAACGCGGCCTTGATCTGCTCGCCCGTCCAGCCGGGGTGCCGCTGGGCCACGATCGCGGCGGCCCCGGCGACGTGCGGCGTGGCCATGGACGTGCCCGACGCCCGCCGGTAGGAGGTGCCCACCGGGTCGGCGGCCGGGGTGCCCTTGGCCCAGGCGGAGATGATGCCGACGCCGGGTGCGGTGATGTCGGGCTTGACCGCCGAGTCTCCCTTGCGGGGACCGCGGCTGGAGAATCCGGCGAGCCGGCCCCGGCCGTCCACCGCGCCCACGGCGAGCGCGGCGTCCGCGCTGGCGGGGGAGTCGACCGTCGCCGCGGCGGGACCCTCGTTGCCGGCCGCCACCACGAACAGCGTGCCGGTCCGCCGGCTGAGCGTGTTCACGGCCTGCTCGACCGGGTCGAGGCCGCGCTCGTCCGTTCCGCCGAGGCTCATGTTGACGACCTTCGCGTGCACGGTCCTGGCCGCCCAGTCCATTCCGGCCAGGATGCCGGAGTCGTAGCCCACGCCTTCGCCGTCGAGCACCTTGCCGATCGCCAGCCGGGCGCCGGGCGCCACGCCCCGGTAGCGGCCGTGGGAGGCGGCACCGGAACCGGCGACGGTGGCGGCCACGTGCGTGCCGTGGCCGAGATGGTCCCGGACGTCCGCCTCGTAGGTGAAGTTCTTCGAGGCGGTCACCACTCCCTTCAGGTCGGGGTGGCCGGGGTCGTATCCGCTGTCGAGCACGGCGACCCCGACGGACTTGCCGGTATAGCCCGCCCGCCAGGCGGCCGGGGCGCCGATCTGCGCGTTGCTCTTGTCGTCGAGCGCGTGCACCTTCCCGTCGAGCCAGATCTTCGCCGTGCCGGGCCCGAGCGTGCGCATGCCGGCGGTTCCGCCGGTCAGCGACCGCCAGACGTCCGGCGCCCGGTTCTTGGCGACCTTGAGCCCGGTGAAGCCCAGGCCGGGCGCCTCGGCCGTCCGCACGGTCCCGCCGGCGGCCCGCGGCGCGGCGCCCTGCACCAGGACGGGCAGGTCGGCGCGGGACGCGTCGCCGTACCCGCAGGCCAGCAGCCGGGTCACGTTGAACAGGCGCGGGTCGAGCCGGCCGGACGCGAGCAGCGCCCGCGCGTCGGACGGGACGACCATGGTGCCCTGGCCGCCGTAAGCGGTGATGCCGAACCGGATCCGGTCCCGTCCGGGGCCGTGGCGCACCTCGACCGCGTCCGTCCCGTCCGCCGCCCGCCGCAGTAAGACCTTGTCACCGGTCAGCAGCGTCACCGACCGGGCCGTCCCGCTTCGCGCCGGCGCACCGCCCGGCCCCGGTTCGGCCCCCGCCGGGTCTCCCGCACCGCCCACCGCGCTCACCACGGTCACGACGCCGATCACCCCGAGAGTTGTCCATCTTCTCCCCATGCGCCTCCGATATCCGAACATTCCTGATCACTAGGACCCGTTCGGTTGCGGGGAGGGTTCGGCGGTGGCCGGTCGTGGCTTGCGGGACAACCCCTCCGCCGCTCGCGCGTCAGAACGGCGAAGACAGGCGAGGGCCAGGGCCGCTGCTACGGCGTCCCTTGTTCTGCGGTGGGCGGAACGCATGGGAACGGACCGCGCCACCGACCTACGATGTGCGCATGCCCGACACCACCCGCCCGCCCGTACCCGCCGGCGAGACGCCGCACGAGCCGACCGCGCCCCGCCGGCCGGCGGAGCCGCTGTGGCGTGACGCGCTCGGCCAGTGCCTGAGGCGCCTGCGCCTCGAACGCGGCGAGATACTGATCGAGACCGCCCGCCGTGCCGGGGTCTCGCCGCAGTACCTCTCCGAGATGGAACGCGGTGTCAAGGAGCCTTCGAGCGAGATGATCGCCGCGGTCGCCGGCGCCCTGGACGTGACGCTCGGTGAGCTGACGCTTGAGGTCGCCACGAGCCTGCGGGCCGCGCCGATCGGAACCGCTCCGGCGGCCCCGACCTGCCGGGCCGCCTACGCGCTGGCCGCATAGGCGGGTTCTCCCTACCCGGCGGTCGGTTGCCGTTCCTCGATCACATGGTCGATGAGACCGTAGTCCAGCGCCGCCGTCGCGGTGAACACACGATCGCGATCCGTGTCGGCGCGCAGCGTCGCCACGTCCCGCCCGGTGTGCCGGGAGAGGATGCTCTCGATGTCCGCGCGCACGCGGACGACCTCGTCCGCCTGGAGAATGAGGTCCGGGATCGCTCCTCGCCCCTGCCCCACCGGCTGGTGCAGGACGACGCGGGTGTGGGGCAGCGCGGCGCGTTTGCCGGGAGTGCCCGCGGCAAGGAGCACGGCGCCGACCGCGACCGCCTGCCCCACGCACGTCGTCGCCACTTGCGGACGGATGTAGCGCAGCGTGTCGTACACGGCGAGCATCGCGCTCGGGTCTCCACCCTCGCAGTTGATGTACAGCTGGATATCGCGGTCGGGACTGTCGGATTCCAGGTACAGCAACTGCGCGACGAGAGCGTTCGCGACACCCGCGTCGATGGCGGTGCCGAGATAGATGATCCGCTCCGTCAGCAGGTGCGAGTAGACGTCCATGATCCGTTCACCGCGAGGATGTTGCGCGATGACGTTCGGAATCGTGTAGGTGCTCATCGGACGGCTCCTTCGGACGGGAAGCCGAGCCCGATGGGTCGATGACTGGTGGGCATGACTTCGTCGAAACTGCTGACGATCCCGTCGATGAACCCGTATTCGAGCGCTTCCTGCGCCGTATACCAGCGATCGTGCAGCGAGTCCTCGAAGACCCGTTCGAGGGGCTGGCCGGTGTCTTCGGCGATGAGTCCGAGCACCGTGTCGCGGGTGTGGCGCAGGTCGCCCGCCTGCAGTTCGATGTCGACGGCGGCGCCGGCGATGCCGGCGGAGCCCTGGTGCATCAGCACGCGTGCGTGCGGCATGGCACGGCGCTTGCCGCGGGTTCCGGACGACAGCAGGAACTGGCCGGCGCTGTAGGCGATGCCGAGCACCATCGTGGACACGTCGCACGGGACGAGCCGAATGACATCGCGGATCGCGAGCATCGACGGCACCGATCCGCCGGGGGAATGGATCCACAGCGCGATATCGGACGACGAATCCTCTTTCGCCAGGGTGATCAGCTGCGTTGCCAGCAGCGTGCCATTGTCGTCGTCGAGTGCGCCGTCGAGCACGAGAACACGTTCCTGGTAGAGCTCACGCCGCATTCGTTCGTTGAACAACGGGACTTTCTGTTCCTCGCTCATGCCTTCACTCTGCGCCACCGTGCGCACCGGCCACAGCCCGATCTGCCCACGGCGGATCCGCCCAGAGCGGCAGAACCACGACGATCACCACCGACCCGGCCCGGGGTACTCGACCAGGCCGAGGCGAAGCCGAACGGGCCGCGCTGGCGCTCGCCGAAGAAGGCACCCGGTCCGCAGACGCCCACTAGGGCGTGTCCGATGAGCCCGGCTCCCTCGGTCGCGTCTGCTTCCACTCGTCCGGCGGGACATCGCAACCAAGTGCGGGGTCGGCGTGCCCGCCTCACATTCCGGGTGGCTGTGTCGTCGGACCGCTGAACCGTGAGCAGAGGCGGCACCACGTGCTCCGGTGTCGGCACCGCCGTACCGAACTTCGGACGAAGCGCGATCCGGCCCGGAGATTGAAGTCCCGACCACCTCTTTTCCCTACGGGAGTGACCGAGCATGACCGATCTCAGCGGGCTGACGGGCGACTACGTCCTCGATACCGTCCGCACTCGGATCGGGTTCGTCGCCCGGCACACGATGGCCACCAGGGTGCGCGGGCGATTCGACGAGTTCGAGGGCGAGGTGTACCTGGACGGCGACCACCCGTCGAAGTCCGGCGTACGGCTCACGATCCGGACGCAGAGCATCCAGACCCGCAGCGCGCAGCGCGACGACCTCCTGCGCGGCAAGTTCCCGGGCGTGACCGACCACCCGGTCATCACCTTCATCTCGACGGAGGTGGAGCAGACCGACGCCGCCTTCAAAGTCACCGGTGATCTCAGCATGCGGGGCGTGACCAGATCGGTCACCGTCAACGTGGAGGTGACCGGCAGCGAGAACGGCGTGCGGGTCGGCTTCAAGGGCGGCGTCACGATCGACCGCAACGACTGGGGTGTGAACGGGAACGCGGCGACCAAGGTCATGATCAGCCCGAGAGTGGTCGTGGATTTCGAGGCCGCGGCGATCCGGCGGTCCTGACAGGCCCGCCTCTACCCGACCAGCGACCGCCGGCGAGCACGGGTGCGGCTCTCCTGGTGGAACCTGGTGAGCTGGGCGAACCCCCGCGGAAGAGCCCGCATCCGGCCGGCCGGGTGGTGAGGTCATCGCTCGGTCGTCGGTGGGATGGCTTCGTCGTGGGCTTGGACGTGGCGGAGGAATGCCTTTGTGGGCGCGGTCATGTGCTGGCGGTGCCAGATGAGGACGTGGGGCCGGTGGATCGCAGGCCGGGTGAGGCGGATCGTCCGGAGGGATGTGCCGGCGCGGGCGACGGCGGTCTCCGGTAGCAGGGCGATGGCGCGGCTGTGGCGGAGCAGGTCGGTGAGGGTGTTGAGGTCGTTGGTCTCGGCCTGAACACGAGGGGTGAAGCCGACGTCGGCGCAGGCGGCTTCGAGAGCGGCGCGCAGGCCGGTGCCCTGGGTGAGCGTGAGGAAGGGCTGGTCGCGGAGATCGGAGAGCGTGGTGGTGGCGGACTGGGCGAGTGGATGGTCCGGGGCGGCGGCCAGGACGAGGGGTTCGGTGCCGACGGTCTGGGAGGCCAGCACGTGCGGGAGGTGCCGGCCGGCGGGTCCGGCGGGGAGCCGGTCGGCGGACAGGCTGATGAGGGCGGCGTCGAGGGCGCCTGAGGAGATGTCGTCGGTGAGGGCTTCGGGGTCGCCGGTGTGCAGGACGAGGCGGACCTTGGGGTAGTGGTGCTGGAAGTCGCCGAGACGTGTGGTGAGCCATTCGGGTGGGCACGGGATGGTGCCGACGGCGAGGCGTCCGGCGAGATGGCCGTGCAGGGTGGCGACCGCGTCCTGTCCTGCGGTGGTGGCGTCGAGGGCCGCTCGGGCGTGCGGTAGGAAGGCCTCGCCCGCGGGGGTGAGGCGGACGGGCCGGTCGGAACGGTCGAAGAGGCGGTGGCCGAGTTCGCGTTCGAGCTGAGCGATCTGCTGGCTGATGGCCGGCTGCGCCACGTGGACGCGGGCTGCCGCGCGGGTGAAGCTCGACTCCTCGACAACGGCGACGAAGTAGGCGAGTTGCCGCAGCTCCATAAGTTTCCCTTATCTAACGCCATAGCGTTCATATCTTGGACTTTTGCGAGGCAGGCAGGCAAGGTTGCGATGCAGGAGCGGCGGACCCGGCCGCTCACCGACACCGGACGGGAGCAGGCCGAATGCCCGAAGTACACCGTGATGAGGCGGCGCCGCCATCGACGGGAATGCAGACGCTGATGGTGTGGGCCGCGGTCCTGCCCACGCTCACGGCCGTCCAGATGTCCCTCGGACATGTGCTCGGCCGGCTTCCGGCGATAGTGCGGCCCATGATCGTCGCCACCGTTGTGGTGCCGATCGTGATGCTGGTGGTGATGCCGCGGTTGCGCCGGCTGCACGAACGGTTCGGCGTCAGGCGGTCGGGAACCAGGAAACCCGGGCCCGAAATGAGCCGTCCATGACCGGCACCCTGCCGTCCTGGCCGCCTCGCACCATCGCGATCCTCACGACCCTGAGCGGTCCGCCCGACCACGGCCCGCACGCCATCCCGGTCTCCGCGCCCGTCCGCGCCGATGACCACACCGTCCTGCTGGCCCTGCACCGCACCCGCGGCTCCCTCGCCCGGCTGCGTGAGCGTCCACACGTCGCCTTGACCGTCCTCGCCGAGAACGACATCGCGTTCACGGTTCGCGGCACGGCGCGGGTTGTCGACGAGCCCATGGCGGCCGACCCCGACTATGTCTCGGTGGCCATCACCGCCACGGACATCGATGACCACCGCCAACCCGGCTTCGTCGTCGAAGCCGGCATCGACCGCCGATGGATCGACACCGAGCAGAGGGACGCCCTCGCCGCCCGTGTTCGAGCCCTCACCACTGCCACCTCGGCCTGAGACACACTGCGCGCAACGGAGGCCGGCCGCACGACCGCTCGCCGGGCTGGGCGGCAGGTCAACGGGAAATGGTCTTCGAAGCCCGGCCCGTACCGCGGCGAGCACACCGACCAGGCCGGTGCACCGACGTCTGGGGTGGGCCGACTGCTGTTGCTTCGTGTGCCGCCGATGTGGCGGGTCGCGGGTCTGGTGTCAGTGCCAGCTGGTTCCGGCGGGCACCCGGAGGGTGGTGTTGATGCGGTTGAGGAAGTTGGTGATCGCCACCATCAGCACCGGGGCTCCCAGTTGCCGTTCGTCGTGGTGCCTTGCGGCCTTGGTCCAGATTTCGTCGGTGACCGCGCCGGACAGATCGACACGGCGCCGGGCGCTCGCCCACTGCGTCATGTGCACATGGGCGTCCCAGAACCCGGGCAGCAGAGTGCAGCCGCCGGTGTCAACGGCCTCATCGACGGGACCGGGTGGGAGGTCCTCGGTGATGGCCGCGATGCGGCCGTTGCTGATCAGCACGTTCGCCACCGGTCCGCGCGAGCCAACCGTACCTCGCGCAGCAGCAGCGCTCCGGGCATGCCGCGGCTCACGACCGCACCCGGCGTGTGCACGCGCCGCATCTCCCGGGCCAGCCGGGTGTCCCCGGGCGAGTCGGTGCTTCCCAGACCGTCGATAACCCGCTGGACGATCTCTGCTGGCTTGTCCTGACTGAGCTTGTGATCGCCCACCACCCTCGTGGGGCGCAACCGGAAACCGGCGGTGTGCGGGGCGATGGAGCGCGCATAGCCTTCCACGGTGTCCATCCGCCACGGGTGCGGCCGGGCCCCCTCGAAATGCTCGACGGTACGACCGAGGACCCGATAGGTCTCCTCCGGACCGAGCGGCTCGGGCCGGCCGCGCAGGTGCACGACGACGAAGTTCCAGGTCGGCACGTATGGGCCGGCCCTGTACAGGGACGGTGAAATGTATCCGTTCGGGCCGGCCACGATGACCACAGCCTCGTGGTCGCTGTCGTCCTCGGCTCCGTCGCCGGATACTCCGGTGGCGTCGTCGACGTGGTGGTCAGCCGCGTCATGGATGTCTTCTTCGGCTTCCCGATGCTCGTCGGGATGATCGTGGTGCTCCAGACCTTCGACGTGCGCAGTGTGCTGAGCGTCTCGCTGGTGCTGACGCTTTTCTCCTGGCCGGTGCTGACCCGGATCATGCGATCCTCGGTGCTGGTGACCCGCAATCTGGACTACGTCACTGCGGCGCGCGAACTCGGGGCCGGCCCCATCCGCGTGCTGACGCGGCACGTCGTGCCGAACTCGATCATGCCGGTGGCCGTGCTGACGAGCCTGCACATCGGCAGCGTCATCACCGCCGAGGCGGCGCTGACGTTCCTCGGCGTGGGGCTGAGGGCGCCCGCGATCTCGTAGGGCGTCCAGCTCAACACGGCCCAGCAGTACTTCTCGTCCGACCTCCACCTGCTCGTGTTCCCGGCTCTATTCCTTTCGGTCGCGGTGCTCAGCTTCGTGCTGCTGGGTGACTGCCTCCGCGACGTCTTCGACCCGAAGCTGCGGTGACCCATGACGACCATTCCGTCCGCCACTCCGTCCGTGCGGGCCGATCCGCTGACCACGCTCCCCGGCTATGACGCCGATGCCGCGGTGCTCGAACTCGCGGGACTGCAGATCGAGTTCGGTGATCGGGACGGCCGGATCCGCGTTGTCGACGGTGTCGACTGCGCGGTCGCGGCCGGCGAGACTCTCGCCGTCGTCGGCGAATCCGGCTGCGGCAAGAGCATCACCGCCCGCGCGGTCATGGGCATCCTGCCGCCCGGGGCCGGGATCGCGGCCGGAGCGATCCGGCTGCACGGCGTCGACCTGCTGGGGCTTGACCGGCGGCGGCGACGGCGGCTGCGCGGCGACCGCATCGCGATGATCTTCCAGGACGCGCTGTCCGCGCTGAACCCGGTGCTGCCGGTGGGCTACCAGATCGCCGAGGTCTTCCGGGTGCACCGGCGGATGTCCCGCCGGGAGGCGCACCGGAAGGCGATCGAGATGCTCGAGCGCGTGCGCATTCCGGCCGCCGCACGGCGCGTCCGCGACCATCCCCACCAGTTCTCCGGCGGGATGCGGCAGCGCGTCATGATCGCGGTGGCGCTCGCGCTCAACCCCGACGTGCTCATCGCCGACGAGCCGACCACGGCCCTCGATGTGACCGTCCAGGCACAAATCATGGAACTTCTCGCCGACCTCCAGGCCGAGCACGGAATCGGCCTGCTGCTCATCACTCACGACATGGGCGTGGTCGCCGACGTCGCCGACCGGGTCATGGTCATGTACGCGGGGCGCGTGGTCGAGCGGGCCCCCGCCCGCGACCTGTGCACCGCACCGGCGCATCCCTACACCAGAGCGCTGCTGAACGCCATCCCCGGACGCGGCTCCCGCGGGCGGCCACTGGCCGTCCCTCCAAGGCGCGCCACCCGATCCCGCGAACCGGCCCGCCGGGTGCGCGTTGCAGCCGCGGTGCCCGCTGGCGGACGCGTCCTGCGCGACGGACCCGCCACTGTACGAGGTGGCGTTCGAACGCTCCAGCGCCTGTCACCGCTGGACGGAGGTGACCGTCCGATGAGCGGCGCACCCGTGGTCCTTCAGGCGCGTGACCTCGTCAGACACATCCACGTCACCCAGGGCGGCCTTTTCCGGCGTGCCACCGGAACCGTCCGAGCGGTTGACGGCGTGAACCTGGAGTTGCGCCGCGGTGAGACGCTGGGCGTGGTGGGAGAGTCCGGCTCCGGAAAATCGACCCTCGCCCGCCTGCTGACCGCCGTCGACCACCCGACCTCCGGGGAGATCTCGGTGCTCGGTGAACGGATCGACCACATGCGAGGCAGGCAACTGCGGCGGGCCCGCAGGCACATCAAGCTCGTCTTCCAGGACCCGTACACCTCGCTCGACCCGCGGATGACGGCGGAGGCGATCGTCCGGGAACCGCTCCTCATCCACCGCGACGTCGCCCCGCGCGGCGAGCACCGGCGGCTGGTATGCGAACTGCTGGAACCGACGCCGATGACCTGCACGCGAACTCTCCTCAGGATGAAGCGTGATGACGTTTGGGTCGGTCAGGTCGTACGGCGGGCGACCAGAGTGCCGGGGTCTTCGCCGTTGGCGACGGGGTGGAGGGCGGTTCCGGCCGTCGGGGTCAGCCCGGCCGCCGCCAGGTCGGCGGCGACGGCGTCCGGCCGGTGCAGGTAGTGGGCGCGTTCCACCACTTCGGTCGCCACCAGATCGCCTCGGTGGTACGTGCGGTAGACGAACCGCAGGTGCGCCTGGTCGTCGCCGTCGGGCCGCGCCTCGCATGACATCTCGTACCGGCAGTCGCCGAGGGTGGCCTCGTCGGCGACGTGCTCGGGCCAGTCCGGTACGGGTTCTGACAGCACCATGTCCATCGCCACCTCGCCGTCCTCGGCCAGATGTTCGGCGATCGCCTCGAAGAGAGCAGGCCGTTCGGGGTGCGGCACGTGCTCCAGCACACCCGCCAGGTACACGAAGTCGAAGCGGCGGGCCAGGTCGAAGTGGGGCGCCGCGCGGTCGAGCACGGTGACGCGGGCGCGCAGGTGCGGGCGTTCGGCGAGCTTGGCCAGCAGCACCGCGCGCATGGTGGCGGACCGCTCCAGGCACAGTACGGTGGCGGCTCGCTCGGCCACGGCCAGCGTGATCCGGCCGGTACCCGCGCCGATCTCCAGCGCGTGTCCACCCTGGGGTGCGCGGCCGGCGAAGAACCGGGGGTCGGGGAGGGCGCCCTCTCCGCGGGAGGCGCGGAAGAGATCGTAGTAACCGGGCTGGAAGGCGTACGGGTCGGTGCCGAGCGGAGCGACCCGGGCGGGGGAGGACATGCGAGTCACCTGCCTGTCTGGTCGTTACGCGGGCGCGTCGTCAGATGATCGTGCGTGGCCGTCGTCGTCCGACCGCCATGGGTGGGCTGCGCCGGGCGTGTCCACTCGCGGAGAGCGCGGCCGGCGCGTTCCCTGATCCGCACCTGGCCGGTGGACTCGATGGCGATGGTGCGTTCCTCGCTCCAGCCGCTGAGGCGGAACTCGCCCAGCCCGAGATGCACCAGGCCGAAGGCGGGCTCGCCGTCGATGGCGAGGACGAGCCGGTCCTCGTGCACGAGGACCGCGGCGTCGCTGTCGGGCCTGGCCTCGACCTCCTCCTCTGACCACTGCGCGAAGTCGCCTGGCAGCCGGAACCGGCAGCACAGCCGGTCGCGTTCGGACGCGGTGAGCGGCACCGGATCGCGGGCGAACATCACCTCGCTCAGCGGCAGCAGCTCCCGGAACTCGTCCGGCAACAACCCGACGACCTCCCGGCTGACCAGGCAGTCGAGCACCATGTGCACCCGAGGGCGGTCCCCGCCGTTCGCCACGTAGTGCCTTCGGCCGAAGTCGCCGAACCACAACCGTCCCGCCGTCCAGTGCTCGGACACGCCGTCGATGACCACGACGGCGTCCGGGTTGGTGTCGATCGGCACGTGCAGCCGCAGGAGCCCGCGTTCGAACCCGTACTTGTAGTCGCGGTGCTCGTGCACGGTCGCACCCGCGCCCAGGGCGATCAGCCGTACGCCCCGGACCGGCGCCGGCAGGGCGTCGATGACCTGTGCGAGGGCCGGGGCGCCGGCCAGCCACGGGGTGTCGGCGAAGTCGGTCAGGCCCGCGCCGCCCGGGTCGGTCCGTACCGGATCGCCGCCGACGCTGCGCAGCGGCAGGATGCGCCAGTCCACGCCGGACTCTGTGGCGGCGCCGTCCTGGCTGTAAGCGCGCTGGGCGCGCCACCGCCGGTGCCGCAGCAGGTCGAGGTCGGCGCGCAGCGCGTCGACGTCGAAGCTGAGCCGCATCGGCGACGACGGCGGGTAGGCGGCGGGCGGATCCGCCAGCGATTCGATGGCCTGGTGGTACGTCGTCATGGTCGCTGCTCCTGGGCGCCGCCGGCGGGCAGATCGGAGACGTCGAGGGCGAAGCGGCCCACGGCCCACGCGATGGCGGGCACGTTCTCATCGAGAGCCCGGCGGTCGAGGTTGCTGATCGTGTCGCATGGCTGGTGGTAGCAGGGGTCGTACAGCTGCCCGGCCGTCCCGCCGAACCGCGCCGCCTGCGCGGCGGTCTTGACCCCGAGGACGCCGCCGTTCAGGCCGCCGACCGGGATGCCCGCGGCCATGAACGGCTCGTGGTCGGAGCCGACGGCCCGCAGGTCGTGGCTTTCGTAGGGGAGGCCGGCGCGGTCGAAGTAGTCCTTGAAGACCTTCTCCACGACCTGCGAACCCGCCGGGCCCGGCGGGGTGCCCGGCGGCTGCTCGCTCGCATCCCCGTCGAGAACGAACCGCACCCCGTTCGGCGCGGCGATCAGTTCGAAGTTGAGGTAGAGCGCGATCTTGGCGCGTTCGGCCGGTGGCAGGTTGCGCACGTAGTAGTTGGAGCCGATGTCGATGAGCTCCTCGGCCCCCCACAGCGCGAACCGTACTTTGTGGCGCACCTTGTCCTGATGGGGAGCCAGCCGCAGCGCGGTCGCCATCAGCGCGGCGGCCGCGGCGGCGTTGTCGTTGATGCCGGGTGCTTCGGTCACGCTGTCCAGATGGGCGCCGGCCATGACGGTGCGGTCGTCGCTGCCGCCGCGCGTCTCGGCGAACAGGTTGGTGGTGACTCCCGCGACCTCGTGCCCGCGTAGGTCGAGACGCAGCCGCACCTGGTGCTGCGCGGCCTCCTGGGCGAGCTGTTCGGCCTGCGCCTGCGTGACGCTGGCCACCGGGATGGTGAACGCCTGCGGGTTGAACGCGTGCAGCCGGTAGATGTTGTTCGGACTCGGCGTGGACAGGTAGATCAGCATCGCCCGCGCGCCGAGCCCGGCGGCAACGCGTTGCTGTGCCGTGTAGCCGCAGGATCCGCGCTGTACGAGCACGATGGATCCGGCCACGGGCAGCCCGTCGTAGTCGGCGGCGGAGCATCCGGCGGTGTCGCCCGTCGTGGCCCGGGGCACGACGAGGTGGGCGTCGAGACCGCCGGGCGGGGTGACGGGTGACCAGCGCATGACCAGCGCGCGCACCTGCCGGGCGGCGGGCGCGGTCACCGTCGCGCTCTCCGCGTCGACCCGATAGTCGGTGTACGGCACTTGCTGCTGGTGAACGCGGTAGCCGGCGGCGGTGAGCACCTGGGCGGCGTAGCGCGCGGAGGCCTCGAACCCCGGCGTGCCGGTGGCGCGCACCCCGCCGTTCCGTGCGGCGATCTGGTCGAGGACACGCAGGTGCCGCCAGGCGTCGCCGCCACGGGTGGACCCCGCCAACAGCCGCGCCAGCCACAGCTCCCCAGACCTACCGCCCGAACGACCTGCCGCCACGTGGGCGGACGCCGCGTGGGCCGATGTCGCGTGGGGTGAGGTTGCGGCGGCATGGGGGGTGGCGGACGGTGGAGCGACCGAAAGGATGGTGGCGGTTATGGTGACGAGGCCGGTCACCAATACGGATTTTGTGCGAACGAACACCCTCATCAGCGCTCCAGAGGAAGACATGTAATGCCAAGAAACAGAAACCATGCTGATATGCGCAGATAGTCTCTGAGGCTGGCCGCGCGGTGAATAATGAATGCCCGGCATATCGGGGCGGGTGGGAAGCGTGCCCCGATATGCCGGGCACCCTCTATGTCACTCAGTGGAGGTAACGCATCCGTGCCACCTCCTTTCTGCCAAGACGGATCTGAGGTCGGTCAGCTGAGGCGGACTCTGAGTCGAGCCACGCCTCGCAGCGTGAGGTTCCGGTGGTAGACGGGCTCGTCGGCAAGGCGGATGCCTGGGAACTCGGTCGCGAGCAGGCCGAGGAAGACCTGTGCCTGGAGGACCGCCAGCGACTGCCCGAGGCACGAGTGGGCGCCCCGGCCGAACCCCAGATGCGGGTTGGGATGGCGGGTGAAGTCCAGTTCGTCGGGCTCGGCGAACTTGGCCGGATCCCGGTTCGCGGCGGCCAGCAGCAGCGTCACCGCTTCGCCGGGCGCGATGACATGGCCGCCGACGCGCGTCCTCCGTACACACGCCCGCCCGTCGGCCTGCACCGGCGTCACGTACCGGACCAGTTCCTCCACTGCGAGTGACAGGTCAGCCCGGGTGAAACGTGCCAAAATGTCCGGCGCGTTCAGCAGGACGACCAGAGCGTTGCTGAGCAGCCGCCCCGCCGATTCGAACCCGGCGTGCAGGACGGCCCGCAGCGTGTTCAGCAGCACCGGGCGCGCGATGCCGGAGCCGGGCGCCTTGGCCGCCACATGCGCCACCAGCCCGTCCGCCGGCGGGTCGTCCAGCCACCGGCCGGTGTATTCGGCCAGCTCAGCGCGGGCTCGCACGGCGGGTCCGGCGGTCTCCGGCCAGATCCCGGCGTCCATGCCGTTCACGATCGTCTGCGACACGGGCAGGAACCACGCGGCGTCGATGGGCGGCGCCCCGAGCACCGCGGTGATGGTGTCCAGTGCGAGTGGCGCGGTGAGGTCGGACACGCAGTCGAACTCCCCGGCCGCGCGCAGCCGCTCGGCTCGGGCGCGGACCTGCGCGGCGATGCGCTCGCGCAGCATGCCCAGGTCGAGACTGCGGACCGCGTCGACCATGAAGTGCCGGATGGCCGTGTGCTCGGGCGGGTCGAGTGACTGGATGCTCAGCAACGGCTCCGGTACGACCTCGCCGATCCGGCGCCAGTCCGAGGCGAACGATTCCGTGTCGCGCAGCACCGCGGCGCAGTCGTCGTACCGGGTCACCACCCAGGAGTCGAGGAAGGCGCTGCGGTAGACGGGCGCGCTCTCGCGCAGGCGGCCGAAGAGGGAGTAGGGATCCAGCAGCGCCGCGGGCTCCGCGAGTCCCGCGGCCGGGTCTGCGGCCGGCGCCTCCGACATATCGACCTCCTCGCACGGACGGCTACCGGCGAGCGGCCTCAGGCCCGTTCGTCGCATCCCGGACGGGGTTGCCGAGAGGGCGACGGCGCTGTCGCTCAGGTTTCCGATAGATCATCCGAAACATGATCTTTACCGATGGTAAATGGGCAAGGCGGAATTGCCGAGTGCCGGATCCGGCCACCGGCCTTCCATATCCCCGCACGCTCCGCTATGGCATGATCTTGTAGTTCCGCCTCACCGCCGAGGAGGTCGCCTGTGAGGGTTCTGCTGACCAATCGTGGGTTCCGGCTCCTGATCATCGGCTAGTCCTTGTCGACCCTGGGTGACCGGGCACTCATCATTGCCTTCGGCATCTGGGTAAAAGAGCTGACCGGCAGCAATGCCGCGGCGGGTGGCGCGTTCTTCTTCGTCGCCCTGCCGTTCCTGTTCGCCCCGTTCGCCGGGGTGCCCATCGACAGGTTCCCGCGGCGCCAGATCTTCATCGTGACCAACCTGGCGATGGCGGGCGTCATGCTGCTCGGCCTGCTGGTGCGCGGCGAGGGCCAGGTCTGGCTGCTGTACGCGACCATCCTCTGCTACGGCATCGCCGCTGTGATCATCACCGCCACCCAGGCCGCCCTCGTTCCGGCGATCGTGGACGAGGACGCACTCCCCGACGCCAACGGCCCGCTGCAGACCTCCGCCGACGGAGTGAAGTTGCTGGCTCCCCTCTTCGGCGCGGCGTTGTTCACAGTGGTGGGCGGCCACGCAGTGGCTCTGCTGGACGCGGCGACGTTCCTGGTGGCCGCGGTATGCGTGTGGCTCATCCGGGCGCTCGGTGACCAGCGTCACGTCACCGGTGCACTGGAGTTGCGCGAAGAGGTGCTGTCGGGCCTGCGCCACATCTACCGGTCCCGCCACTGCGCACGCTGGTGGGCGCACTGGGCCTTGCCATGCTGGTGACGGGCTTCTCTCAGACTCTCATCTTCTCCATCGTCGACGACGGGCTTCACCGCGCTCCCGTGTTCGTCGGCGTGCTGAGCAGTGTGCAGGGCGCGGGCGCGATCTGTGCCGGCCTGGCGGCGGGCGCCGCCATCCGCCGCGTAGGCGACCTGCGCACGGTGATGCTGGGCATCGCCCTGGTCACGGTGGCGTCCTTGGTCTATCTGGCGCCCGCCATCCCCCCGGTGGCGGTGGGGGCGTTCCTTTTCGGCTTCGGCATGTGCTGGACGACCGTCGGTCTGGTCATGGCGGTGCAGCGACGAACGCCCGACGCCCTGCGCGGCCGAGCACTGACCGCGGCGATGGGCGTCGTCAGCACTCCGCAGACCGTCTCCATCGCCCTCGGCACGGCACTGCCCCTAGTCGTCGACTACCGGGTCCTGCTGGTCCTCATGGCCGCGGTCACCGCCGTGTGCGCCATCTGGCTGGTACACGTACCGGCCGAAACCGAGCCGCAGGACCCTCCGCGCAAAGACCTCGACCCGGCACCCCGAAAACCTGAGCCTTCGGTTCGCTCGCCGGGCACTAAGAAGTCATCTCATTTGGCGAGGCGGCGGTGACAGATGAGGGTGGCGGCGATGCCGACGAAGGCGAGGAAGTGCTCGGGTTTGCGTTCGTAGCGGCGGTGCAGTCGGCGGCAGCCGCTCAGCCAGGACACCGTCCGTTCCACCACCCAGCGGTGCCGCCCGAGCCGGTCGGAGGACTCGATGCCGCGTCGGGCGATGCGCGGGGTGATGCCCCGCCTGTGTAGCCAGCGCCGCAGGTCGGCGTAGTCGTAGCCCTTGTCGCCGTGCAGCTTGGCCGGGCGGCGCCGGCGCGGCCCGTGCCGGGAGCGGATCGGCGCGATGCCCCGCACCAGCGGCTCCAGCGCGAGCTTGTCGTGGGTGCCGGCCGCCGAGATCCCGACAGACAGCGGCAGGCCGGCACGATCGACCAGCAGATGGATCTTCGCCCCACGCTTGCCGCGGTCTACAGGATTCGGGCCTGTCAGCTCCCCCCTTTGGCGGCGCGGACACTGACCGAGTCGATCGCGCACCGCGACCAGTCGAGTTCTCCGCGCGCGCCCAGCTCGTCCAGCACCAGGCGATGCAGCTTGCCCCACACCCGCGCGGCCGTCCACTCGGTGAAGCGCCGGTGCGCGGTAGGACCCGACGGCCCGAACACCGGCGGCAACTGCTGCCACGTACAACCCGTGGTGGCCACGAAGATGATCGCCGCCAGCACCTCACGATCCCCGTACCGGCGCCGGCCACCCCCCTGCGGCCGCGTCGGAGCGGGCGGCACCACCCGCTGGAACAGCTCCCACAACTCCTCGGGCACCAGCCGCTCGACCATCTCCACGACCGCAGGCTACCGCCACCAAACCAAATGAGATGACGTCTTAGAAGTCCGAAGCTCTCCGGTGGCTCCGTGTCCGCGCCCACCTGCGCGTACTCTCCGGCAGTACCGTGCGCCACGCAAGATCATTCGTGCATGTTCCGGATCTTGCTCGTGAGGCCACTCTCTGCTCCGCGGGAGTCTCCACGCCCTGCCGGGCTCACAGGTAGATTGGACATCATGACCGCTCAGCCCGAGGAACCGACCGCGCCGCGCGATCCAGGTGAGGATCCGGCCGCGATCTTCGATGCGCTCCCGCCGGCGCATCGTGACCAGTTCCGGGCCGAGTATGACGAGGCGCTCGACGCGGCTCACGACCTGGCGCGGTTCAAGCAGGTCCAAGCCCTGCTGCGCCGGTGGCGCCTGCGGGCCATCGCCTACGACCGTCCCGGCTACGAAGAAGCGGTGCAGGACGCCCTACAGGGCAGGGAAGACAGCTTCGTCCGCTACACCCCTCCGGGCTGGGAAGGCCGGGTGTGACGTACCGCTGGGACGGCTTCCACGGACGCGCGCTGTACGAGCTGAACGGGCTCCCCAACGAAGTCCGCGACGGCCCACTACTTGAGCGCCTCCTTGACCTCCTGGAAACGCCATGGGATGCGGTGCCTGAACGGCCAGGCCAGACAGCCATCCGACACGCCTTCTTCAGCGCGAACGGCGAGGGCATGCTCACGCTGCTGGTCGACGACGAGGCTGAGACGCTGCGCATCATCGACATCCTGTGGATGGGGTAGCGGCGTAGCCGCTGTTCTTCCCCACCTTCCTTCCCCCGACCCGTCGAGACCTGTACCTAGCGGCGGACGGGTTCTGTCAAGGGTGGCGTAGCCATCACGTAGTGACGCCCGAAGGGCGCCCTTGACAGGTTCCGGCCGCCGCCATCCTCAACACCCCGGGTCGGGGGGAGCCCCGCACCCTTCCAGCTCGGCTATCAACGATGCGCTGCCGCGGGTTAGGCTCCCGGAATGCTGTCTCGCGTGCTTCGACGCATAGCGGTTGTGCTGGTCGGCTGGCTGGGGTTGGTTCTGGTGCTGGTCTTGGCATTGGCCGGGGAAGCGCTGTGGTGGGTGCGCTGCTTGGAGGCTCTCATCGGGGCAGCTCTGTTGTGGTGCACATGGGTTCTTTGGCGCAGGTGGCTTCGCTGAATGAGTGGCGGCGGCGCGCCCCCGCGTTGGCCGTTCGGGGCGGGGCCGGCGGGCGTGGCGCGATGCGCGGTCCGGCGCGGCCGTCCGGTGACCGGCGCCCACGCCGCACGCTCCGGGCGGCCTCGCGCGGGGCCGCGCAGCGGTCTGAGCGCCGCCGCCCCTTGACCGCGTGAAGTGGCGTCCGCCAAAGCAGAACGGGGCCGTTGACCGGCGCGTCGTGGTGAACCCGGCCCAAGCTCGGGAACTGCTGACGGCGGTGTCCTATGTCGGCCGGTTGCGCGGCCCTCGGCTGCGGACGATGTTCGCGTGCATGTACTTCGCCGGCCTTCGTCCGGCTGAGGCGGCGGGCCTGCGGCGGCAGGACTGCGAACTTCCGGCAACCGGCTGGGGCCTGATCAACCTCAAGAAGACCCGGCCCCAGACGAACAAGCGGTACACCGACTCGGGGGAGACCTTCGACGATCGGGGCCTCAAGCATCGGGACGATGACATCGTCCGGCCGGTCCCGATCCCGCCTGAGCTGGTGGCGATTCTCCGGGAACACCTCGACACCTTCGGGACGGCCGAGGACGGACGGCTGTTCGTCACCAGTAGCGGCCGGTCGTTCTCTGGCTCGGCCTACGCGCAGGTCTGGAAGCGGGCTCGCGCCCTGGCCCTCATGCCCGAACAGATCGAGTCCCCGTTGGCGGCATGATCGGCAACTGTGGTGGAGAGGCTCCGGGGCGTTTCGGGGCCTCTCTTCTCTTGTGTGCTGACCTGGGCAAACGCGGCCCAGGTCATTCCGCGTATATTCCGGGAGCGGTGCCGCGCGGCTGCCTTCGGTGGCATCCGGCTGCATCCGGCGGAACCGGCGCGAGAGAGATCCTCGCAGGTCAAAGCCTTGATCGGCTGATAAGAGGGGCGCGCCCGGCAGGATTCGAACCCGCGACCGTCGGATTAGAAGTCCGATGCTCTGTCCAGCTGAGCTACGGGCGCCCGGCGCCCGGCGGGACGCCGGGACACAGTGTAAGGGTGCGGGTCCTTCAGCTCCACATCTATCACGCCACCACCATGGGTGAACGGGCCGTGGGGATGGGGTTGGGGATCTATCTTTGGGTGCTGTGGCGGTGGACATTGAGGTGCCGCTCTCCGGCGGGGACGTGTCGGAGGGTGTGGTGCGGGTCGGGGAGACGGTGCGGAGGCCGTTGCGGGCGCACAGCCCGGCCGTGCACGGGTTGCTGCGGCATCTGGAGAAGGTGGGGTTCGACGCGGCGCCGCGGGTGCTGGGGGTCGATGAGCGGGGGCGGGAGGTGCTCAGCTGGGTGCCGGGGGAGGTACCGCATCGGCCGCTCGCGGCGTATGTCGTTTCGGAGGACGCGCTTCGGGGTGTCGGGCGGCTGCTGCGGCGGTACCACGAGGCGGTCGCGTCCTATGAGGTGCCGGAGGGGACGTACTGGGACGAGGACACCTCCAATATGGACGGGGAGCCCGAAGTCGTCGGGCACTGCGATGTGACCCCGGAGAATGTCGTCTTCCGGGCCGGTGTGCCCGCGGCGCTGATCGATTTCGATCTGGCGCGGCCCACTACGCGGTTGTTCGATGTGGTCACGGCGTTGCGGCATTGGGGGCCCATCGAGGATCCGGCCGATCGGGATGCGCTGTTGTACCGGGCCGATGTGGGGCGGAGGCTGCGGGTCTTCTGTGATGCGTACGGGTTGGAGCGTGAGCTGCGGCGGGACGTGCTGCCGGCGGCGCGGGTGAGGTTCGAGCGGTCGTATCGGGCGATGAGGGAGAGGGCGGAGCGCGGTGGGGGATGGGCCCGGATCTGGCAGGGCGGCGCGGGGCCGCGGATTCGGCGGGCGCAGGACTGGCTGGAGAGGCACTGGGATGAGCTTGATGCGTGTCTCTGCTGAGGGGCTCGTGCTGGGGGCCGTGCTCGACGCCTTTCTGGGGGATCCGCGGCGGTGGCATCCGGTCGCGGGGTTCGGGCGTGTCGCCGGGGTCGTCGAGCGGTGCGTTTACGCGGATTCCCGGTGGCGTGGGATCGTCCATGCCGGGGTTCTCGTGGGGGGCGCGGGTGCGGTCGGTGTCGTGTTGGAGAAGGTGAGCCGGCGGCCTGTCGTGCACGCTCTCACCACGGCCGGGGTCACTTGGGCCGTGCTCGGGGGGACGTCGCTCGGGCGTGAGGGGCTCGTCATGGCCCGGGTGCTGGAGCGGGGGGATTTGGAGGCGGCCAGGGAACGGCTTCCGCATCTGTGCGCACGGGATCCGAACGGGCTGGACGCCGCCGGGGTGAGCCGGGCGGTTGTGGAGTCGGTCGCCGAGAACACGTCGGACGCTTCGGTGGCTCCTTTGCTGTGGGGGGCGGTGGCGGGCATTCCCGGGTTGCTGATGTACCGGGCGGTGAACACGCTCGACGCGATGGTCGGGTACCGGAATCCGAGGTATGAGCGGTTCGGGTGGGCGGCGGCCCGGCTTGACGACGCCGCCAACTGGGTTCCCGCGAGGGTGACCGGGGCGCTGGTCGTGGCCTGCTCGGGGGGCGGGGCCTGGCGGGTTCTCCGCAGGGACGGGAGGAAGCATCCGAGTCCCAATGCCGGACGGGTCGAGGCGGCGTTCGCCGGGGCGCTCGGTGTGCGGCTCGGGGGCGTGAACGCTTACGGGGGGCGGGTCGAGCGGCGGCCCGAGATGGGGGACGGCAGGGCTCCCGAGGTGCGGGACATCAGGAGGGCCGTCCGGCTGTCGGCGGCGGTCACGTTCGCGGCGGCGGCCGTCATCGGGGTGCTGCGGTGAGCGGGCTCCTCGTGGCGGGGACGACGTCCGATGCGGGGAAGAGCGTCGTCACGGCGGGGTTGTGCCGGTGGCTGGCCAGGCAGGGGGTGAAGGTCGCGCCGTTCAAGGCCCAGAACATGTCGCTGAATTCGATGGTGACGGGGGACGGGGCGGAGATCGGGCGGGCGCAGTACATGCAGGCCCAGGCGGCGGGGGTCGAGCCCAGGGCCGTCATGAATCCCGTGCTGCTCAAGCCGGGCAGTGATCGGCGCAGTCAGGTCGTCCTTCTGGGGCGGCCGGTGGCGGAGGTCGATGCGCTGCAGTACGGGCGGCACAAGGAACGGCTCAAGGGCGTGGTCCTGGAGAGTCTCGCCGAGTTGCGCGCCGAGTACGACGTCGTGGTGTGCGAGGGCGCCGGGAGCCCGGCCGAGATCAATCTGCGGGCCGGCGACATCGTGAACATGGGGCTGGCGCGGGCGGCGGAACTGCCGGTCGTCGTCGTCGGCGATATCGACAGGGGCGGTGTCTTCGCGTCCCTGTACGGGACGGTCGCCCTGATGGAGCCCGCGGATCAGGCTCTCGTCGCCGGGTTCGTCATCAACAAGTTCCGGGGCGCGCACGAACTGCTGGAGCCGGGCTTGGAACAGCTGCGGATGCTGACCGGGCGCCCGACGCTGGGCGTGCTGCCGTGGAAGCTCGGGCTGTATCTCGACTCCGAGGACACCCTGGCCTTGGATGCGCCGAGGCCGGACGCGAAGGGGCCGTACGGGAGAGAGACGCTGCGAATAGCCGTCGTCCGGTTCCCGCGCATCTCGAATTTCACGGACATGGACGCCCTGGCCTGCGAACCGGGGGTCGTCGTCCGGTACGCGGCGAGCGCGGGGGATCTGGCCGAGGCCGACCTCGTCGTCCTGCCGGGCACCAGGGCCACGGTGAACGACCTGGCCTGGCTTCGCGACAGGGGAATGGCCGACGAGATCGAGAAGCGGGCCAAAGAGGGGCGGCCCGTGCTCGGTATCTGCGGCGGCTACCAGATGCTCGCCGAAGAGATCGTGGACGACGTCGAGTGCAGGGCCGGACGCGTCCAAGGTCTCGGGCTCCTGCCCGCGCGAGTCGAATTCGGGGAGGAGAAGACCCTCGGGCGGCCCACGGGACGCGCCTATGGCGAGGACGTCCATGCCTACGAGATCCACCACGGAATCGTGACCGCGCAGGGAGAACCTTTCCTGGACGGCTGCCGGAAGGACGCCGTGTGGGGGACGACCTGGCACGGCGCCATGGAGAACGACGGGTTCAGAAGGGCGTTCCTCAAGGACGTGGCCGAGCGGGCGGAAAGGGACTTCACCCCCGCGCCCGGCGTGTCGTTCGCGGCGCTGCGGGAGGCGACCCTGGACGCGCTCGGCGATCTCGTCGAGGAGCACCTCGACACCGGCGCCGTGTGGCGGATCATCGAGCGGGGCGCGCCGCCGGGCCTGCCGGTAGTCCCTCCCGGCGGGGCACCGGAGGCGCCGTCCGGTCACGCACGGACGTCCCCGCCGCGGCGGTAGGGTGAGCCACTCAGGCCGCAACAGGCATCAGGAGGAACGTTCCGTGACCGAGCCGCGGTCCAGTCTCATCGTCCCGCTGCTGAAGGCACGGGTGCCGGCCGAGATCCAGCTGGAGTTCCCGCTGCCCGCGGAGGAGGAGCCGATCCGCGACCCGTTCGCCGGTGACCTCTACATCACCTACGCGCTGGAGATCGCCGACGAGGGCGCCCCGTCCGGCCGCCGCTACGAGCATGTGGCCCGCCGGCACTGCGCCGAGCTGGGCGTGGCGCCGGGCGAGCTGCGCCGCCGCGCGGTGATCAACCTGCGCGACCTGCGGCCGGAGCTGGGCCTCAGCTGGTACCCCGACGTCCGCGCCGTGACGGTGTCGCTCGGTGGGGCGGCCGGGCGCGGAACCCTGGAGTCGGGGCTTCTGCTGGACGACGGGTTCCTGGAGAAGCTGGCCCAGGACGTGGAGGGCGATCTCGTCGTCGCGGTGCCCGCGCGCGATGTGTTCGTGGCGTCCGGAACCGGCCATCCGGACGGCATCGACCGGTTGCGCTGGGCGGTCGCGCAGGTGTGGGCCCAGGACCGCGACGCCGCCGACCCCGCGTGGGAGGTGCCCGCCGGGAACCTGCTCACCCACAACCTGATGGTGCGCCGCGGCGGTGTGTGGGACGTCCTCCCGAGCTGAAGGGCACCACGGAGGGGGCGGCACGCGCCGTGCCGGCATGCCGCTCCGCTCGCTCGGATAACCGGTGGGGAACGCCGGACATGCGGCGTAGTTTGTGCCGACATGGTTTCGCTGCATCAGCTACTGGCCTTCTCGGCGGTGGCGCTGGCCATCATCGTCATCCCCGGGCCGTCCGTCCTGTTCGTGGTCGGCCGGGCGCTGGCGCACGGCCGCCGCACCGCACTCGCCGGTGTCGTCGGCGGGGTGCTCGCCGCGCTCGTGCTGACCGTCGCCGTCGCGGTCGGCATCGGATCGCTCGTGGAACGCTCCGTGGTCGTGTTCACCGCGCTGAAGATCGTGGGCGCGGTCTACATCGTCTACCTCGGCGTCCAGGCCATCCGGCACCGGCGTTCGCTGCGGGAGGCCATCGGCGCGGACGGTCCGGGCGCCGCCGGTGGCCGGGCGCTCCGGCAGGGCTTCGTCGTCGGCGTCACGAACCCGAAGACGACGGTGTTCTTCGCGGCCGTGCTGCCGCAGTTCGTCGTCCGCGAGCAGGGGCACGTCCCGCTCCAGATGACGGTCTTCGGGGCGGTCTTCGCGGTCATCATGCTACTCAGCGACAGCGTGTGGGGCATCGCCGCCGGGACGGCCCGCGACTGGCTCGCCCGCTCGCCCCGCCGCCTCGCCGTGCTCGGCGGCACCGGCGGCCTGATGATGATCGGCCTCGGCGTCACCATCGCCGCCACCGGCCGCAAGGACTGAACCCCGCCTCGCCCGGCTGTGGGACGCCGGCCCTCCACCCGTACGCTGGGACTCTGCGGATGGGAGGAAGCGTGGACGTGACGGACGACGTGCTCGGCCCCGGATACGAGGCGATCGAGCTGCCGATGGGCCGGGACGCCGAGGGCGAGGTCGTGGCGACGCTCGTGCGGCGGCGCCGCACCGACCCGTCCCGGCGGGCGGTGCTGTACGTGCACGGCTTCATCGACTACTTCTTCCAGAAGCACCTGGCCGACTTCTACATGGACCTCGGCTTCGACTTCTACGCGCTCGACCTGCGCAAGTACGGGCGGTCGCTGCGTCCGCACCAGACGCCGAACTACGTCGAGAGCCTGTCGGACTACTTCCCGGAGATCGACGAGGCGGTCCGGATCATCCGGGACGTGGACGGCCACGACACGCTTCTGCTGAACGGCCACTCGACCGGCGGCCTGATCGCCGTGCTGTGGGCCGACAGGGTCCGGGGCAAGGGCCTGGTGGACGGCCTGTTCCTCAACAGCCCGTTCTTCGACCTCGCCGAGCCGCTCCTCATGCGCAAGGCGGGCGCCGGGCTCGCGCGGGCGCTGCGGTCACGGTTCCCGAAGGCCAAGCTGCCGGCGGGCGTGTCCGACCTGTATCCGCGCAGCCTGCACCGCGAGCACGAGGGCGAGTGGGACTTCGACCTCGGCTGGAAGCCGCTGCTCGGGTTCCCGGTGCGGGCGGCGTGGCTCGCCGCGGTCCGCCGCGGTCAGCTCCGCCTGCACCGGGGCCTGGACGTGGACGTGCCGGTCCTCGTGATGGCGTCGGCGCGCAGCATCCGCCCGACCCGCAGGGTGCTGGACGTGACGGGCGCCGACGCCGTCCTGGACGTCGAGCACATGGCCCGCTGGGCGCCCAGGATCGGATGGCATGTCACGCTCGTCCGGATCGAGGGCGGCCTGCACGACCTGGTGCTGTCCGCCGAACCCGCCCGCACCCGGGTGTTCGAGGAGCTGACCCGCTGGACGAACGGCTACCTGCCCGCCGGGGCCTAGCCGCGGATCTTCGACATGTCGAAGTCGTCGAAGTCGGCGACGATCTGCTCGGCCGCGTTGCCGCCCCGCTGGATCTGCAGCCCGACCCACCCGTTGGGGAGCGGCTGGTCGGTGTCGGTCTCGTCGATGACCTTCTCGCCGTTCACCCAGAGCCGCAGCCGGACCTTCGGGCCGTCCTTCTCCTGACCCTCGCAGGCGGCCTGCACCTTGTTCGGCCCCTTGGCGTCGAAGCCGGGAACGGAGTCGGGGGTCGCGAGGTCCTTCGTGCCGCGGTCCGCGTTGACCTTGCGGAGCACCGCGCCCTTGCCGTCGTGGCGGACGAGGAACATGTACTGCTTCTTGTTCTTGTCCTCTCCGGTCGCCCGGCAGAGCAGGCCGAACATGCTGTCCGCGGCACCCTGCTCGACGGACACCGTCACGGTCGCCAGGATCGGGTCGGGGAAGTCCTCCACCCTGGCCTTCGGCACCCAGCGCGCGACCTCACCGGCGGTGGTGCTGGTCTGCATGCGGTACTTGCCGTTCTCGTAGCCGTAGGTGTTGTCGTACATGTCGCCCCAGTTGGAGCCGGTGTTGGAGAACGCGTCGCTGAACGCGGTCGCGAGGTCGTCGGGCGGGCCGTCCGGACGCAGGACGGTGAGCCCGACGACGGCGAGCAGGAGCACCGCGACGGCCGCGCCCCCGATGAGCAGCGGGCGGCGGGGAAGACTCCCGCCGCCCGGCCGGGGGCCGGGACCGGGGCGGGTGTCGCGGCGGGTGGTGTCGGTGCCGTGCGGGGCGGCCGGCTGCTGGAACGCCGTGGGCGCGGCGGCCGGCTGCGTGGCGGGTCCGGCGGCGGGCCGGTGCCAGCCCGCCTGGACGGTCTCGGCGAGCGTCGCCGGGTCCGTGGTCCCGTTGCCGACGAGCCGCCCGAGCACCTCCTGGACGGACGGGCGGCGGCGCGGGTCCTTGTCGAGCGCGGCGGCGACGACGTCCCGCAGGCCGGAGTCGAGCCCGTCCAGCTTCGGCTCCTCGTGCACGACGCGGTAGAAGATCTCCGGGACGGTGTTGCCCGCGAACGGCGCGGCCCCCGTCCCGGCGTAGGCGACGACGCAGCCCCACGAGAACACGTCGGACGTGGGCGTCACCTGCTCGCCGCGCAGCAGTTCGGGCGGCAGGTAGTTCGGCGTCCCGACGAACTGCCCGGTGCGGGTCGGCCCGTCGGAGGCGTCGAGTGCGCGGGCGATGCCGAAGTCGATGACGCGCGGTCCGGTGGACGACAGCAGGACGTTCGCGGGTTTGAGGTCGCGGTGGACGATCCCGGCGCCGTGGATGGCGGCGAGCGCGGTGGCGACCCCGACCGCGAGGCCCTCCAGGTCGGAGCCGGGCAGCGGGCCGCGCTCGGCGACCGCGCTCTCCAGGCTCGGCCCCTCGATGTACTCGGTGACGACGTACAGCGGGTCCTGGTCGAGTTCGGCGTCGATCACGGGCGCGGTGCAGAACCGGCGGACCTGCCGCGCGGCGGTCACCTCGCGGCGGAACCGCTCCCGGAACGCGCCCTCCCCGGCCAGCTCCCGGTTGATCACCTTCACCGCGACACGGCGCCCGGAGGCGTCCTCACCGAGGTATACCGTTCCCATGCCGCCCCGGCCGAGACGCCCGATCAGCCGGTACGGGCCGAGCTCTGCGGGGTCCTCGGGGCGCAGGGCCTCACCGTTCTGTCCTGCGTGCGTGGTCATCGTGATCCTGGAAGGGAGTCGGGGGGAGTCTTTCGCAGCACCCTAGCGGCCTGCCGTCATTCGGACGCGCCAAGTCGTCAGGAGGTTCGCCGTGCCCGCGCAAGAGTGCGGAACGGCGGCAGTTTCTCGCCGGTGAGTCCGAACGCGTACGCCACGACGCGGCTCGACCAGCGCTGGCAGCCGACGGCCAGCGCGTAGAGGGGGCGCGGGTAGCGGCCGGTGAACGGGATGACCAGCCAGCTGAGCGGCATCACGATGACCAGCGCCGCGTACATCAGCAGCATCGCGACCAGGTGCGGGATGACCAGCAGCCCCCGGAGCGGGGTGAGCCAGCGTCTCGGGCCCCGCCAGGCGGCAGGGAACGGCAGGTCGACCGTGACGGCCCGCCCGTCCGGCGCCGGCTCCCGTGCGGGGGCCGGCTCGGGGACGGGGCCCGGTCGCGGTGCCTCCGCGTGCACCGCGGGAGCGTCCGGGACGGGCTCGGGCACCGATGCCCGGACCGGTTCCGGCCCCCGCCAGGACATCGAGATCGTCTCGGTGGCGCGCTCCAACTCGGCCTTTTCCGGACCGACGAGCCGGGTGAGGAGTTCCCGCGCGGTCGGCCGCCTCCCGGGCTCCTTGCCGAGCGCGGCGGCGACGATCTCGCGCAGCCGCGGGTCGAGGCCGGTGAGGTCGGGTTCCTCGTGGCCGACGCGGTGGAACGTCTCCGCGACCGTCCCGCCCTGGAACGGGGGACGTCCCGTCCCGGCGTAGGCGACGACGCAGCCCCACGCGAACACGTCCGACGCCTGCGCGACCGGCTCGCCCCGCAGCACCTCCGGCGCGATGTAGTTCGGCGTCCCGGTGAACTGCCCGGTGCGGGTCGGGCCGCCGGGCGCGTCGAGTGCGCGGGTGATGCCGAAGTCGATGACGCGCGGTCCGGTGGACGACAGCAGGACGTTCGCGGGTTTGAGGTCGCGGTGGACGATCCCGGCGCCGTGGATGGCGGCGAGCGCGGTGGCGACCCCGACCGCGAGGCCCTCCAGGTCGGAGCCGGGCAGCGGGCCGCGCTCGGCGACGGCACGCTCCACGCTCGGCCCGTCGATGTACTCGGTGACGATGTAGGGCGGGTCCTGGTCGAGTTCGGCGTCGATCACGGGCGCGGTGCAGAACCGGTGGACGCGCCGTGCGGCGGTCACCTCGCGGCGGAACCGGTCGAGGAACGCGGGCTCCCCGGCGAGGTCCCGGTTGACGACCTTCACCGCGACCCGGCGCCCGTCGGGCTCGGCGCCCAGGTAGACGGTCCCCATGCCGCCGCGGCCGAGCCGCCCGAGCAGGCGGTAGGGGCCGAGGACGCGGGGTTCGTCGCGCTCGAGCGGTCCGGCGGCGGTCGTCGTCATGGGGGGCGGCACTCCTTGGAAGATCGTCTCTGCCGTCCAGCCTAAGGGAGCGGGCGGGCCCCGGTGGGCCGGTCAGGGGATCAGCAGGAGCTTGCCGGTGCTGCGCCGCGCCTCCAGATCGGCGTGCGCGGTGCGGGCGTCGGCGAGGTCGTAGCGGTGCCCGACATGCAGCTTCACCGCGCCGGATCCGATCCAGCCGTAGACCTCGGCGGCCCGCTCCAGCAGCTCTTCGCGCTTCTCGACGAAGTGGACGAGGGACGGCCGCGTCAGGTAGACCGAACCGGCCTTGTTGAGCCGCTGCGGGTCGAACGGCGGCACCGCGCCGCCCGCCGACCCGTACAGCGCCAGCGTGCCGCGCCGCCGCAGGCTCGCCAGGCTTCCGTCGAACGTGGGTGCCCCGACACCGTCGTACACGGCGGCGACCCCCTCGCCGCCGGTCAGCTCCCTGACCCGGGCGGCGAAACCGTCGTATCCCATCGTGACGTCCGCGCCCGCGTCCTTGGCGAGCTTCTCCTTCTCCGGGGTGGACGCCGTCCCGATGACGCGGGCGCCGAGGGCCTTCGCCGTCTGGGTGAGCAGCAGGCCCATCCCGCCCGCCGCCGCGTGCACGAGGACGGTGTCGCCCGCCTGGACGGGATAGGTCGAACGGGTCAGGTAGTGCGCGGTCATGCCCTGCAGCAGCGACGCCGCCGCGTCCTCAAGCCCGACGCCGCCCGGCACGGGGACGACCTTGTCCGCCGGGATGACGGCCTTCTCCGCATAGCCGCCCTGGATGTTGGCCCAGGCCACGCGGTCGCCGACCGAGAACTCGCGGACGCCGCCGCCGACCGCCGCGACCGTCCCCGCCGCCTCCACACCCGGCGTGTACGGGAGTTCCTGCGGGTAGGCGCCCGTCCGGTAGTAGACATCGATGAAGTTGACGCCGGCCGCCGCCACGTCGATCAGCACCTCGCCGGGGCCCGGCTCCGGGTCGGGACGGTCCGCCGGCGTCAGGACCTCGGGTCCGCCGTGTTCGGTGATGACGATCGCGCGCATGTCGTCCTCCTGCGGCTCGGAAATGACGATCTCGAAAAACCGGGGGCCGGCGGCGGTTATTCCACCCGCGCGGCGGTCAAACCCAGTCGCGCATCGTCCGGCCGACGAGCGCGACGGCCTCCTCCACCCGGGCCGCGACCGTCCCGGCGTCCCAGATGTCCTGGCGGGCGCAGTCCTCGAACGCGACCTTGACCGCGGCCAGGTAGAACGCGACGACGATCCGCGGTCGCAGGTCGTGCTCCAGGTCGACGCCCTCGCGCCGCGCGATCTGCGCGGCGAGCGCCTCCGCGGCCGCCGAGTACCGCGCCATCTGCGCCGCCATCAGCGACGGCGTCCTTTCGATCACCTGGCGGACGCGGCGGAACCGGACGCCGTCCGCGGGGGCGCCCTCCGCGATGGTCTGCAGCACCACGCGCATCGACTCGAACAGCGCGGTGAACGGCCGCTCCCCGGGCGGGCGGGCCGCCAGCGCGTCCGCGAGGATCTGGTCGTGCTCGGTCAGGAAACTCGTGACCACATCCTCCTTGGTGGCGAAGTAACGGAAGAACGTCCGTTGCGACACCTCCACCGCCGCCACGATCTCGTCGATCGTCGTGGCCTCGTAGCCCTTGGCGAGGAACAGTTCGAGGGCGGCGTCGATGAGCGCGAGCCGGGTCCGCTGCTTCTTGCGCTCGCGAAGCCCGGCCAGCGCGCGGTCCGGCGCCGGGACGCGGCCTGACGTGCGGCCTGATGTGGGGCCTGACGGGTCGCCGGCAGAGACGGCGCTCATCGGCTCGCTCCTTCTATCCGCCTGACACGGGCACGGGCCGCCCGGCTCACAGAGGCTTCTATCACGGACGGAGCCTCCGCATGCAGGGCGGGTTCCGGCCACCGGAAGACACCTTCCACGGTAATTGGCGCACCGGGAGAACACGCTTCACTCTCATTCCGGGCACCAGGATCGTGAGAATGCCGTACCGGCCGTCCCACTCTGCGGATTCTCCCTGCACAACCGCGTTTTTCGAGTCATGCTGAGAACCGGTCACCATTCGTCGCCGGATGATCGCCCAAGGTCATCGGGGCGGCTCGGACCACGGTGAGGCGGCTGATGTCTGTAGTCGGTGGACAAGAGATCGCCGAGGTGCGCCGGCGTCACCTCGTGGCGCTCGCGCGTGAGATCGAGGCCCGGGGCCTGCCCTGCAGATTCGCGGGGCCCGGCCAGGCCCTGCTGGTCGTCTACGGCCCGCGGACCCGCCGCCGCCTCATGGTGGTCGCGACCCCGACCGGCGAGGGCTGGTCGTACCTGTGGGCGAACGGCGGCATGGCCGACGTGACCGACCTCCTCCTGGCCGCCGACCGCATCAAGGCTCTGCTGGACTGACCCCCGCCTTGCTCCCGGAGCGGCGGCTTCCCTAGACTTTGATGCGAACATTTGTTCGAAGCCGCATGCCCTTCCCCCGTGCGGTGAGCGGGAGGGTGAGGCGGATGACACGCGTGTTCGGTGATCCGGTGGACGTCTGGACGAACGACGGCCGCCCGGTCCGGTTCGTCTGGCGCGGCCGGCTCTACGCCGTCCGGAGGGTGCTGGAGCACTGGGTCACCACCCGTGACTGGTGGCGGGAGCAGCAGCCCGCCGGCGAGGCCGCCGGGGAGCGGGAGTTCTGGCGGGTCGAGGCGACCCCGGACAGCGAGATCGGCGTCTACGAACTGCGCCATGACGCGGCCTCGGGCGCCTGGCTGCTCTCCCGGATGTGGGACTGACGCGTGCGTCCCCGGGGCCGCGGCTCCGGCGCCGCCCCTAGCCTTCGCGGCCGAGCTGGAGGCGGGTGATCTGGAAGACGGTGGCCATGCAGAGGGCGGCGGCGAGGGCCTGGAGAGCGGCCGCCGCCACGCCCACGTGGACGTCGAAGCGGGCGTCGGCGAGGGTGTCGACGCTGCCGTGGGCGAACATGTGGCTGAGGAGCAGGCCGAGAAGGGCGCACACCCACCAGCCCGCCACGACCAACCCGGCGGCGTGGCGTTCGGTCATCCGGTACCGGCCGCTGTTGACCCACACCTCGTACACCATCCGCGGCGGCAGCCACAGGTTGACGACGGGCATGAACCAGCCGAGCAGCACCCAGGCGCGGTGGTGCCGGTGCGGGCCGGGCGACTGCCGGAACGCGCGCCACAGCCAGGTCAGGTAGAGCAGCCCGGTGACCGTGGCCATGATCGTCCCGATCGTGAACACGTCGGTGTAGGGGGCGAGGGCCTTGCCGGTGGTCACCGCGTCATAGCTGTCGTGCGTCGCCCCGCGCAGCGGATGCGCGATCCTCAGCAGGCTGATCCCCGAACCGAGGGCGACGAACGCGTTGAAGCCGAGCAGCATGAACACGGCCACGCCGACCGCGCGGAAGTCGCGGCGCCGCGCCCACGCGCCGCACGCCGGGCACCGGTCGACCTCGGTCGGGATGATGTCGCCGCACAACGCACACGGCATGATCAGCCTCCCTCGGCCTTTGCGCCTAGCTGCTTCGGATACTACGTACGTTTGACTGCCGCGGCCTCACGAGGGTTCGCGGACGGGGCCCACCGATCGTCACACGCGGAACATGAACTCCGCGGCCGAACAGGCGAAGCCGGCGGTGACGGCCGCCCAGGCGGCGAGCCTGCCGAGGCCGCCCGTGGCCACCAGCCGCTCGGGGCGGAAACCGGTCACCGCGAGCAGCGCCCACCATTGCGCGGTGAGCGCGATCGTCGCGTACAGCGAACCGAACCCGATGAGCGAGAAGAACAGGACGACGGCGACCGGGGTCGCGGTGTGCGCGAACAGCGCGGCCCCGCGGGCCGGGCCGTGCAGGCCGCTGCGCAGCCGCAGGAGGACGACGCCCCAGCCGATGCCGCACAGACCCCAGATGACCAGGACGGTCACGGGCATGCCGTTCAGCGACTCCGGTGCCAGTGCCGTGTTCCTTCCCCCGAGTGCCCCGTATCCCGTCTTCCCGTGCGTTCGCCGCGGGTCAGGTCATGAGGCCCGACTCCCACGCCCAGGCGGCCGTCTCCACCCGGTTCCGGGTGCCCAGCTTGCGGTGGACGCTCCCGAGATGCGTTTTGACCGTGGAGAGCGACACGAACAGCTCCCCGGCGATCTCCTCGTTCGTCCGGCCGCGGGCGACGAGCCTGACCACGTCCAGCTCCCGGTCGGTGAGCGGCTCGCGCGGCGGCACGGGCGCCGGCCGCGGTCTCGCGAGCCGCTCCAGCAGCCGGACGGTGATGGACGGCGACACCAGCGACCCGCCGGTCGCCGCCGCGCGGACCGCCTCCACCAGCAGTGCGGGCCCGCTGTCCTTCAGCAGGAACCCGACCGCGCCGCCGCGCAGCGCCCCGTACACGTACTCGTCCATGTCGAACGTGGTGACGATCACGATGCGGAGCGGGTCGGGGACGCCCGGGCCGGCCAGCGCGCGGGTCGCCTCCAGCCCGTCCGCCTTCGGCATCCGGATGTCGAACAGGCACACGTCGGGACGGAGCCGGCGGGCCAGCGCGACGGCCTCGGCGCCGTCGGCGGCCTCCCCGACCACCTCCATGTCGGGCTGTGAATCGACGATCATCCGGAATCCGGTCCGGACCATCTCCTGGTCGTCGGCGACAAGTACGCGGATGGCCACGAGAGCGATTCTGTCAGCATTCCCGGCCCGGCGTCCCTCCGGCGGGCAACCACGCGACGACCTCCCAGCCGCCCTCCGGGCGCGGACCGGCGCGCAGCCGCCCGCCGAGCGCGCCGACCCGCTCGGCGAGCCCGGGGAGCCCGAACCCGCCGGACGGCAGCCGCCGGCCGCGTCCCCGCCCGTCGTCGCGCACCGCCACCTCGACGTCGCCGCCGATCCGCGCGAGCGTCACCCGCACGGTCGCGGCGTCGGCGGCGTGCTTGCGGATGTTGGTCAGCGCCTCCTGCACGACGCGGTGCGCCGACGCCACCACCTCGGGCGGCAGCGGGCCGAGGCCGGGCGCGAGCGTCAGCGCGGCCGGCGGATGGGCGAACCCCTCGACCAGGGCGCGCAGCTGCGCGAGGTCCCCGACGGGACGGGTCGTGGCGCCGCCGTCCGCGACGGCCTCCCCGTCCGGGGCGTTGACGTTCTGGGCGTCGCGCAGCAGGCCGACCATGCGGCGCATCGAGGTCAGCGCCTCGGTGCCGGCCTTCTCGATCCCGCCGAACATCGTGTCGAGCTGCTCCGGCGACTGCCCCGCCCCCGCCTGGGCGGCGAACCGGGCGGCCTGCGCCTGGACGACGATGCCCGTCACATGGTGGGCGACGAAGTCGTGCAGGTCGCGGGCCAGCTCCAGCCGCTCGTCCCGCCGCGCCGCCGCCAGCGAACGGGACCGCCGCGCGTCCAGCGCCCGCAGGTAGAGGCCGATGCCGAGGGCGATCGCCACGGTGATGCCGAGCGGCGCGCTGTACAGGACCGCGCCGAACACGGCCCAGCGCAGCGGTATCGCGAGGACCGCCGTGCCGAGCAGGAACGTGAGCGGGACGAGCTGCTCGCGGCGCGCCTTCCACACCACCCGCGCGATGACGATCAGCAGGCCGCCGATCTCGGCGAACAGGCTGGGGGCGTTGAAGTGCGGCCGGACCGCCATCCCGAGGTACAGGGTGGTGAACGCCGACAGCGTCCCGGCGGCGGCCGCCCAGGGGACGAGGCGTCCGGACACCGCGGCGATGTTCGCGACCGCGGCGACGAGCACCATCCACAGGTTGGCGGCGACGCCGGAGGTGGCCCGGGCGGCGGCGACAAGGCTGACCAGCAGGTACAGGGCCGCGAACGCCGAGTACGCGGCGCGCACCACGCAGCCGCCCACCGAGTGGATGCGGTCCAGCCGGGCCCCGATGTCGCTCACGTCAAGGCAGCGTACGACCCCTGGCCGACCGGCGGATCGGCCATTCGGACGATCCCGCCCGGTCCCGTCCGAACCTGTGTCCGATGTGGGCGGCCGGCCGTCCGGCGCAGGCTGGGGGCATGTACCTGATCTCTGTTCCCCGCACGGCTCCCCGCACATGATGGAGAGCGTCCTCATCGGGCGCGGGCTGGTGAAGCGGTTCGGGACGGCCGTCGCGCTGGACGGTGTCGACCTGGCCGTGGGCCGCGCCGAAGCCGTCGCGATCATGGGTCCGTCCGGCTCGGGGAAGTCGACGCTGCTGCACTGCCTCGCCGGGATCATGAAGCCGGACACGGGGGAGGTGCACCTGCTCGGCCAGCGGATCGACACGCTGGGCGAGCGGCGCCGCAGCGCGCTGCGCCGCACCCGGTTCGGCTTCGTGTTCCAGTTCGGGCAGCTGCTCCCCGAACTGCCCGCCGTGGAGAACGTCGCGCTGCCGCTGATGCTGAACGGCACGGCCCGCCGGGATGCGGTGCGCGCGGCGCGCACGTGGTTCCCGCCGCTCGGCCTGGCCGGGATGGAGCTCCGGCGGCCGGGCGAGCTGTCCGGCGGCCAGGCGCAGCGGGTCGCGATCGCCCGCGCGCTCGTCACCGGTCCCGCCGTCGTGTTCGCCGACGAGCCGACCGGCGCGCTCGACCAGGCGACCGGTCACGACACGATGCGGTTGCTCACCGACGCGACCGGGCGCAACGGAGCCTCGCTGATCGTCGTCACCCATGACCCGTCCGTGGCGGGCCGGTGCGACCGGATCATCGAGGTCCGGGACGGCCGCGTGCTGGGAAGGGCGGCCTGATGCGCACGGCACTGGGGCTGTCCTGGCGGCTGCTTCGCGGCGGGGGTCGGCGCGGCATGCTGGGATCGCTCCTCACCCTGGCCGCCGTCGCCGTCTCCACGGGGCTGCTGCTGTTCGCGGTGGGCGCCGACCACGCGTTCTTGCAGCGCGCCCATGCCGACGCTTGGCGGCATCCAGGGGCATCGGTCGCGAATCCCACCGCGATTGAGGCGCTGTCCACCGACTACGTCCGGGGCGAACCGATCACGATCGTCGAGCTGGCGGCCCTCAACGGTGATGCTCCAGTTCCTCCCGGTATGCCGCGTTTCCCGAGGCCGGGGGAGACCTGGACATCGCCCGCGCTGGCCCGCCTGATGAAGGACCTGCCCGCCGACCGGCTCGCCAGGCGGTTCCCGCCCCCGGCCGGGACGCTCGGCCGGGACGCCCTCGTCCACCCCGGCGAACTCGTCGCCGTGATCGGGCGGACCGCGGACGATCCCGCCATGACCGCCCACCGCGACGAGAACGAGCACATGGGGACGACCGGCGCCCCGTCCCGCATCGACCGGTTCGAGACCGACGCCTCCTGGGCCGCGGACATCTACCTGCTCCTCGCCGGACTGGCCTCGGTGCTGATGGTCGTCCCGCTGCTGGTGTTCGGCGGCGCGGCGGCACGCCTCACCGTGGCCCGGCGCGACGCCCGGCTCGCCGCCCTCCGGCTGGTCGGCGCCACCCCCGGCCAGGTCGTCGCGATCACCACGGCCGAGGCGGTGCTGACCGCCGTCGCGGGCGCGGTCGCCGGGCTGCTGCTGTACACGGCGGCGATCCCGGCGCTGACCCGGATAACGATCGCAGGCGGCGGCTGGTTCGCCGCCGACCTGTGGCCCGGCCTGCCGCTCGCCGCCGCCGTCCTCGCCGCGGTGCCCGTCCTCGTCGGCGTCAGCGCCGTGATCGGCCTGCGCCGTATCGTCGTCAGCCCGCTCGGCGTGGCGCGCCGGGAGACCCCGCCGGGCCTGCGGGCCGTCCGGATCGTGGTGCTGCTCGCCGTCGTGGTCGCGTTCGCCGTGGCCGGCGGCGGGCTGATCGACATGGGCCGGGCGGGAATGATCGTGCTGATGGTCTTCCTCGTGTCGGCCTTCCTCGCGATCAACTTCGCCGGCCCGTTCGCGGTGTCGCTGATCGGCCGCCTCACCGTCGGCATGGCACGCCGCCCGGCCCGGCTGCTCGCCGGGCGCCGGCTCGTGGACGACCCGCGCTCGGCCTGGCGGACGGTCGCCGGCGTCGCGCTCACCGGGTTCATCGCCGGTTTCCTCGCCCTGCTGAACGCGCCGCCGGGCGTGTCCGGCCGCTCGGACGAACTGCGGGTGGACGTCCCGTACGTGAACTCCGCGACCGTCGCGGACCAGGCGAGCGAACGCCTCACCGGCCTGGCCGCCGCCGTCTCGGTGCGGAAGATCGAGACGAAGGACGACCCGCCGGCCGCGCACAGCCCCGTCACCACTACGGGTGTCGTGACGATCACCGTCCCCGGGGGGACGGCCGCCGTCGACCGGGCCCGCACGGCGCTGACCGGCCTCGTCCCCGGCAAGGTCGCCACCACCCCCGCGGACGACGGCGTGCCGGGCGACCGGCTGCTCGCCGACCTGCGGACGGGCGCGCTCACCGTGCTCGTCGTCTCGTTCCTGATCGCCATCACCAGCGCGGGCATCACGGGGGCGTCCGCCGTCCTGGACCGCCGGCAGGCCTACGCGATGCTGCGCCTGGCGGGCACCCCGCTGTCCGTCCTGGACCGGGCGAGACGCCAGGAGACGCTGATCCCGCTCGTCGTCATGGGGGGCGGCTCCCTCCTCACGGGCCTGTTCTTCGGGCTGCCGTTCGCGCGGGGCTTCGGCTTCTCCGGGCTGGTGGGGCTCGCCGCGTTCGCCGTGCTGGGCTTCGGCGGCGTCCTCGGGGCGAGCGCGCTGAGCCGTCCGCTGCTCCGCGCGGTCACCCTCGACCCGGCCCCGCGCCCCGACTGAGCCGAATGAACGTTCGAAAATGTCAGAGGTGCGGCGTAGCGTTGACCACGTGATTTAGGAGACACCTGGGAACACGCGTCGAACCAAGTGGCTTGTAATCACGTACTTAGGGTATGTGGCATACCGGTGGTACCCGTACTGGAGCGGCCCACCGGGGTTCAAGGAAGGGGTGTTGGCATGAGCGCAGTGACCGACACGTTCCATCTCTCCCGCCCACGGCTGGACGGGCCCGCTGAGCGGACCGTGGTGGAGCCGTGGCTCACCGAACTTTCCCACGCGTCGCTGAACGCCTATGCCGAGCCCACGCCGCCGCTGGCCCCGGTCGAGGCCCTGCCCGTCCCGCGGCCCGTCCGTTCGCGGCCTCGCCCCGCCAGCCACGTCGCCGTCGCGGCCTGACCCGAACACCGAACAGGGGATCGAGCCATCTCGATCCCCTTTTTCGCGTCCATACATCTCATATATTGATACATCCTTCTCAAATTGCGAGAAGGCTCGTACCGTGGTGGCCATGTCGCCCTACATCCATGGCCACCACAAGACCGTCCTGAGCGCGCACCAGTGGCGGACGGTGGAGAACTCCGCCGCCTACCTGATCGAGCACCTGCGCCCAGGGCACAGCGTCTTGGACGTCGGCTGCGGCCCCGGCACGATCACCGCCGGCCTGGCCGCACGTGTCGCACCGGGCCGCGTCGTCGCCGCCGACTCCGCGGAGAGCGTCCTGGACGAGGCCCGCAAGAACACCGCGACCTTGGACAACGTCGAGTTCGCGGTGGCGGACGTCCACGCCCTGGACTTTCCGGAGGGCGCTTTCGACATCGTCCACGCCCACCAGGTCCTGCAGCATGTCCCCGACCCTGTCCAGGCCCTGCGTGAGATGCGCCGCGTCACCAGGCCCGGCGGCGTCGTCGCCGTGCGCGAGGTCGACTTCGGCGCCATGATCTGGCACCCGAACCCGCCCGGCATGGACTCCTGGCTGCCGATCTACTACAAGGTGGCCCGCGGTAACGGCGGCGAGCCCGAGGCCGGCCGCCGCCTGGTCTCCTGGGCCCGCGCCGCCGGCTTCGCCGACATCACCGCGTCCGCCTCCGCCTGGTGCTACGCCACCCCCGAGGAACGCGAATGGTGGAGCGAATCCTGGGGCGGCCGCCTGCTCAGATCATCCGTCGCCGACCACGCCATCGCCGGCGGCCACGCGACCCGTGCGGAACTCCAGCACATCTACGAAGGCTGGAAGCGGTGGGCCGCCGCCGAGGACGGCTGGTACTCGGTGACCCACGGCGAAATCCTCTGCCGCGCCTGACCGGGGGTTCACCTCGCCCGGCCCCGGCGCGCGTCAGGAGTCGGCCAGGTCCTTGAGGGCGCGCAGGGTCGGCTCGTCCCTCACACCGGCGATCAGGAGGGTCGTCACCGGGCTGTCGCGCCAGAGTTGGAGGCGCTCCTTGATGCGGCCGAGCGGGCCGAGGAGGGAGATCGCGTCGGCCAGCTCGTCCGGGACGGCCCTGACCGCCTCGTCGCGGCGGCCGTCCAGGAACAGCTCCTGGACGCGTTCGGCCTGTTCGGCGTAGCCGAGCCGGCCGATCAGGTCGAGATGGAAGTTGCGCTCCCGGGCGCCCATCCCGCCGATGTAGAACGCGAGCGGGATCTTGGCGAACGCCAGTGCCGAGTCGAGGTCGTCGGTGACGATGGTGGTGACGGTCGCGGCGATCTCGAAGCCGTCCGGCCGGTTCCGGAGGGATTCGCCGAACACCGGCTCGATCTGGGACGGGTCGACGAACAGCGGCAGCCAGCCCTGCGCGACCTCGGCGGACAGCGCGACGTTCTTCGGGCCCTCGGCGCCCAGGTAGACGGGGATCTCCGGCCGGAGGGGATGGACGATCGACTTCAGCGGCTTGCCGAGCCCGGCGCCGCCGGGACGGGGGAGTGGATAGTGCGGCCCGGCGCTGGTCACCGGGGCCTCCCGCCGCCACACCTGCCGGACGATGTCGAGGTACTCGCGGGTGCGGGCGAGCGGCTTGGGGAACGGCTGCCCGTACCAGCCCTCCACCACCTGCGGGCCGGACGCCCCGAGACCGAGGATCATCCGCCCGCCCGACAGCGCGTCCAGGGTGAGCGCGTGCATCGCGGTGGCCGCCGGGGTCCGCGCCGACATCTGGACGACCGCGGTACCCAGCTTGATCCGGGACGTGCGGGCCGCGTACCAGGTCAGCGGGGTGAACGCGTCCGAGCCGTACGCCTCGGCGGTGAACACCGAGTCGTAGCCGCAGCGCTCGGCGGCCAGCACCGTCTCGGTCTGGTCGTCGGGGTCGCGCTGCCAGTAGCCGACATTGATGCCGAGCTTCAGTTCCGCGGTCACGGTCCACCCTCCGGTCGTCGACGCACGGCGATACTAGAACACGTTCTATTTTTCTGGAAGGGGACACGGTGAGGGGCCGCGGCGTGGCTCGCCGCGGCCCCCGGCCGATTGCTAGCTTTCCTTGATCGCGTCCAGCAGGCCCCGCCATGCGGACGGCGTCAGCACCAGGGCCGGGCCGCCTGGGTCCTTGGAATCGCGCACCGCGCGAAGATGGTGGGACAGTGGCGCCACCTCGACGCACTGGTCGCCGCTTCCGCTGTGGGACGACTTGCGCCAGACGGCGCCGGTGAGGGCGCGCTGCAGGTTGGTCACGGGCTACTCCTTGCTACCTCGGCTATGAGGTGCGCGGATTCCTCGACGGACAGGGCTGCCGCCTCGATCCGATCGAAGCGGTCCCTATGTTTTGCTATTGCCTCGGCACTCTCAAGGTAAACGTCACCCATGGTGCCCTCTACGTAGGCGATATCGGGGTCTGCGGGGTCCGGATACGACAGGATGGTGAAACGTCCGTCTAGGCCCGCATGCTCCCCAGCCGTATACGGAAGTACCTTAATCATCACGGTTGGGTGGGTTTTCGCGGCGGTTGCGAGGGCGTCCAGCTGGCCGCGCATCACCTTCTCGCCGCCGATCGGGCGGTGCAGCACCGCCTCGTCGAAGATGACGTGCAGCCGCGGCGCGTCGGCGCGGTCCAGCAGCGACTGCCTGATCTTGCGGGCGGCGATGCGGCGCTCGATGTCCTCCTGGGCGGGCAGCAGCCGGCCCGCCGTGATCACGGCGCGGGAGTACGGCTCGGTCTGCAGCAGCCCGTGGACGAGTTGCGGGTCCCAGGTCCGGATATGGGACGCCTCGTCCTCCAACGCGACGTAGCTGCCGGCGAAGACGTCCTGGTAGGCCGTCCACCAGCCGCGCTGGCCGGCCTGTCGGGCGAGGGTGATGAGCGCGTCGCGATCCGGGCTCGGGACTCCGTAGAGGTCGAGGATGTCGGCGATGTCGCCGGGCTTCGGGCGGGTCTGGCTGGTCTCTAGGCGGGAGACGGTGGCTCGCGACCAGTCCAGCCGGTCCGCCACCTCCTGCAGGGTCAGGCCCTGCTCCTCGCGCAGCTTGCGAAGCTCCCGCGCGAGGCGGCGACCGCGGACGGTGGGGCGGTAGGTCATGGCAGTGGAGTCTTACGACTCTTGACCCGCGTCACAACGCGATTGGGAAACACGGCAGGTAGGACGGGGGAATTCCACGGAGATGGTTGCGATCGTGAGAATCTCACGAGAGTCTGGAACGAGTGACCGGCTGAGGACGCACAGTGACAGCGGGCGGTCGCGCACCGGGCACGTAGACCGCGGGAGGACCCGTGAAAAGTACGCCGGCCGACTTTACGGCGGACACCCATGCCGACGCGACCACCGAGACCGACGTGAGGACCATGGCGGACGCGGCGTCCGCGGCCGAGGCGGCGGGGACCCGCGCGGAGGCTCCGGCCGGCCGCGGGCCCGGATGGGCGTGGGCGCTGCCGGGCGGCCCCGGCTGCGCGGGCCACGCCCGGCGCGTCCTGCATGACGCGCTCGCCTCGCTGGACGTGCCGCCGGACGCGATCGCCGACGCGCAGCTCATGGTGAGCGAGCTGGCGACGAACGCGCACCAGCACGCGGGCGCGCACGGCCCCCACGAACTGTGGCTCTACCTGGACGAAGGGGAGACCCGGGAGGTCCGCTGCGCGGTCTTCGACGCGCTCGCCGACGCCGCGCTGCCCGGCTACTCGTGGACGTCCGGCGACTGCGGGCGCGGGCTGAGCATCGTCCGGGAACTGTCCGGGGGACGCTGGGGGCTGCGGCGCACGCTGTCCCGGCTCGGCCCGCCCGTCCGCGGCAAGGCCGTCTGGTTCGCCGTCCCCGGCGCCGCTCGCCCGGCGGCGGGGCCCGCATAGCGCCGTCCCCCGGGGACGGGCGCCGGTGGCTCACCTCGACGGCCTATTCTGTGCGGGCGGCCCGCGCGGCGCGGGCGAGGTGAGGGGGAGCGCGCGTGAACGCCTTCGAGGGGACCGTGCGCCTGGTGGGCGGCCGGCTCGTCCTCCGCCCGTTCGGCCTGGACGACGCCGCCGCGCTGATCGAGGTCATCCGTGCCAAGGAGGACTTCCTGCCGCCCAACTTCCCGGCCGTCCTTGAGGCCGAGCCCATCGCATGGTTCCTGCGGGAGGGCGTCCACAAGGTTCAGCAGTTCGGGATGGGCATCCACTTGGCCGTGACAGAGCGCTACACAGGCGACCTCGTCGGCACCATTGGGCTGTTCAAAGTGGACTGGACGCATCTGACGTCAGAGGTCGGCTACGGGATGCGGCCAAGCGCGCGCGGGCGCGGCTACGCCACTGAGGCGCTCTCACTGGTCTCCGACTGGGCACTGCACAACTGCGGGCTGTTCCGCATCGAACTCCGCGCGATGGTCACCAACCACGCCTCCATCCGCGTCGCCGAGAAGGCGGGCTACCTGCGTGAGGGGGTCGCCCGCGGTGCCGAACGCGACGCGGACGGCATCAGCCGCGACATGATCGTTTTCAGCCGGATCGCGTCCGATCCGCCGTGCCGCGGCGTGCCGCGTCCGCGCCCGGACGGCGCCTCCGCGAGGCTCGTCGCCGACGAAGAGGGGGAAGGGCACCAGTGACCGCCACGGACCGGACGCTCGTTCTGTACGGGGAGGGCGCGCGCGAGACCGCCCGCCGGATGCTGCCGAAGTTGCCGGAGGCGTGTTTCGTCCCGGCCGGCGCGGAGCGCGTGCGTGCGGCGGCCGGGAACGCGGCCAAGGACGGGCTCACGCAGGTCGTCCTGGTCGCCGGCATGGACGACCTGGTCGCGGTGCTGGGCGGCGCGGCGGGCCTGCTGGAGTCGATCACGCTCGACATGGACTGCGGGGTCGCGCTGGCCGGTGCGGTGGCGCGGGCCGCGTCGGTCCAGGACGCCTACAGGCTGTGGGAGGGCGCGGGCAGGCTCGGGCCGTGCGGACGGGAACTGTGCCGCCGGACGGCCGGAGCGCTGGAGCGCCTCACCGCCGAGGCGGCCGGCGTGCCGCACAGCCCGGTCGCCGCCCAGGTCGTTCTGGTGGACGCGTCGGGCGAGCGCATGGTCGGCATGTACGGGCGCATGGCCCGGTAGATGATGGGCGGGCAGGACGATGCTTACGGTCGTCGGCCGCGATGGTTCGCCGCTCTCTCAGGCGGCCCAGGCGGCTGTGGAGAGCGCTGACCTGGTGGTGGGTGAACCTGGCCTGCTGGACGGCCTGCCCCTACCGCCGAATGTTCGCCGGGTGGCCACCACGGACGTCATAGAAGCGCTGCAAGGGGTCGATGTCGTCGAGCAGGATGTCGTGCTCGTCGTGGACGGTGATCCGGGCTACTTCGGTGTCGTCCGCGAACTCCTCGAACAGGGGCACGCGCCGGAAGCCTTCCCGGCCACGCCCCAGGTGGCGCGGGCTTTCGCCCAAGCGGGACTGCCCTGGGAGGACGCCCTGGTCGTCTCTGCCAGGGACGGGCATCTGAGGCAGGCCGTGAACGCGTGCCGTGCTCATCCGAAGGTGGCCGTGCTGACCGGGCCCGGCGCCGGGCCGGCAGAACTGGCGCGCGCGCTGTTCCCCGTCACTCCGCGCTCGTTCGTGGTCTGCGAGAACTTGGGCGGGCCTGGGGAGCGGGTCGTTTACGTCCGTCCGGCGGAGGCGACCACTCGTCCTTGGAACAACCCCGATGTGGTGCTCGTCCTGGACAATCGTCGCGCGCTGGGGGAGGCGGGCTGGAGTTCGGGGCCCCCGCGCGCCCCCGCCGGTTGGGCGCTGCCGGAGGACGCCTTCGGTGACGGCCCCGGCCTGCGTCCTGACGTCCGGGCCTTTGTGCTGGCCAAGCTCGGCCCCGGAATCGGCGACATGGTGTGGGACGTGGAGTCCGGCGACGGCTCGGTGGGCATCGAGTGCGCGCGCTTCGGCGCCGCCGTGGTCGCCGTCGACCGCGACTACGCGACGTGTGAGCGTGTTCGGGAGAACGTCCGCCTGTACGGGGTCAAGGTCGCGCTGGCGGCCGGGGACGTCCGGTCCACCGCCGAGCACCTGCCCAGACCCGACGCCGTGTTCCTGGGGCAGGGCGGAGCGGAGAAGGTCCGGGTCTGCGCCGCCCTGAAACCCGCCCGCATGGTCGCCGTCGTGGCGCCCGGCGACGTTCAGGCGGTCCTGGACGTCCTGAACGAGCGGGGCTACCTCCCCGATGCCATCCGGCTCCAGGCCACGCGCCTGAACCCGCCGGAACCGCCCGGAGACCCGGTGATCGTCGTCTGGGGAAGCCGGGACGCTCGGAGCGCCGCGGCGCGGCCGTCCCGGACGCATCGTCCCATCGAGACCATCCCCGCCCTGCCCGGCGAGGCGGACATACCTCCCCGCAAGGCGTGACACCCTGGTACCCCGTCCGGGACAAGCATCCGGTGCACTGGAGGAGCGCAGTTGACCGTCCGTCAGCCCCACCCGATCGAGGTCCGGTCGTATGAGATCCTGCGGTCCCGCGTCGACCTGTCCCCGATGCCGCCGCTGTGGCGGGCCGTCACCGAACGGGTGATCCACGCCACCGCCGACCTGGAGTACGCGGTGGACCTGCTGACCACGGAGGAGTCCCTCACCCGGGGCTGGGCCGCGCTGCGCGACGGGGCGCCGATCGTCACCGACGAGGGCATGGTCGCCGCCGGGATCACCGCCCGGGAGACGATCTGCCACACCGCCGACCCGGCCGCCGCCCGGATGGCGCGCGCCGCCGGCATCGCCCGGTCCGCCGCGGCCGTCCGGCTGTCGTACGCCGAGGTCGGGCCGGGCGCGGTCTGGGTGGTCGGCTCCGCGCCCGAGGCGATCTTCGAGATCATCGCCCGCCGGGTGGACCCGGCGCTGGTCATCGGCATGCCGGTGGGCTTCGTCGGCGCCTGCGAGGCCAAGGAGGCGCTGCGCGCCAGCGGGCTGCCGCAGCTCAGCAACGTCTCGGAGAAGGGCGGGTCCGCGGTCGCCGCGGCGGCCGTCAACGCGCTGCTGTACTACGAGGTGGGACGCGCATGAACCCCGGTCTGCGTCATCACGGAGACGCGGAGGTCGGCGAGGGGCTCGCCGACTTCGCCGTCAACGTCCGGACGGGCACGCCGCCGCAATGGCTGGCCGAGCGGATCAGGGCGTCCGTCGCGGGCCTCGCCGCCTACCCCGACCCGCGTCCCGCCCGCCGGGCGGTCGCGCGCCGGCACGGCAGATCCGCCGAGGAGGTACTGCTCACCGCCGGTGCCGCGGAGGCGTTCGTGCTGCTCGCGCGGGTCCTCACGCCGCGCCGGGCGGTGGTCGTCCACCCGCAGTTCACCGAGCCCGAGGCCGCGCTGAGGGCCGCCGGGCACGAGGTGGAGCGGGTCATCCTCAGCAAGGACTTCACCCTGGACCCCTGCCTGGTCCCGGACGACGCCGACCTCGTCGTGGTCGGCAACCCGACCAACCCGACCTCGGTCCTGCACCCGTCCGGCGCCATCACCGCCCTCGCCAAGCCAGGCCGGACGGTCGTCGTCGACGAGGCGTTCATGGACTGCGTCCCAGGTGAACCGGAGTCCCTCGCAGGCCGGCTGCCGACGGGGGTCGTGGTCATCCGGTCCCTGACCAAGACATGGGGCCTCGCTGGGCTCCGCGCCGGGTACGTCCTGGCCGATCCTCATCTGGTGGGACGGCTCACAGAAGCGCAGCCGCTCTGGGCGGTGTCCACCCCCGCGCTCGTCGCCGTCGAAGCGTGCTCCACGCCGGAGGCCGTCGCCGAAGCGGAGGCGTGGGCCGTCGAACTCGGCGCCGAACGCGACCGGTTGGCCGCGGAACTGACCGCACGCGGCCTCTATGTCGTCCCGGAGGCACGAGCATCCTTCCTGTGCCTGTGCGTGCCGGACGCTCTCGGCATCAGGGCCCTGCTAAGGCAGCGTGGTTACGCCGTGAGGCGCGGCGACACGTTCCCAGGACTCGGTTCCGACTGGCTACGGATCGCCGTGCGCGACCGCCAGTCCAACGACCGGCTGCTGGAAGTGCTCGGTGAGCTCGGCATATGACCCTCGGCATGTGAACTTCGGAGAGGACCCTGTGAACCTGATCGAGGAGACCATCGCCGCCATCGGCCCGCTGAACGAGGCGGCCATGCGGGACGCCCGCGACCACCAGTCCCGGCTCACCAAGCCGCCCGGGTCGCTCGGCGTCCTGGAAGAGGTGCCGGTGCGGCTCGCCGGGCTGGCCGGGCAGTGCCCGCCGCCGCTGCCCGAGCCCGCCGCCGTCGCCGTGTTCGCCGCCGACCACGGTGTCCACGCCCGGGGCGTCTCCCCATGGCCGCAGGAGGTCACCGCCCAGATGGTGGCGAACTTCCTGGCCGGCGGCGCCGTGGTCAACGCGTTCGCCGCCCAGGTCGGCGCCGGGGTCACCGTGGTCGACGTCGGCATCGCCACCGACCTGGACGCCGCCCCCGGCCTGCTCCGGCGCAAGATCGCGCCCGGCACCGCCGACATGACGCGGGGCCCCGCGATGACCGCGGACGAGGCCCGCCGCGCCGTCGAGGCCGGTATCCGGGTGGCCCGTGAGCTGGTCACAAAAGGCGCCCCCGCTGAGGCCGGGGGTGTGGGGGGTCCCCCCTCGAACAGCGCCGGAGGCGCGCGCTGCCTGATCACGGGTGACATGGGGATCGCCAACACCACCGCGTCCGCCGCGCTGATCGCCGCCTTCACCGGCCTGCCGGCGGAACGTGTCACGGGCCGCGGGACCGGCATCGACGACGCCACCCACGCCCACAAGGTCGAGGTCGTCCGTGAGGCCCTGACCCGGCACGGCCTCCTCCCGGGGCACGGCAAGGAGCCCATGGAGGTCCTCGCGGCGGTCGGCGGGCTGGAGCACGCCGCGATCGCCGGATTCGTCCTCGGCGCGGCGGCGCTGCGCGTCCCGGTCGTGCTGGACGGGGTGATCGCCGGCGCCGGCGCCCTGGTGGCCGCCGCGCTGGCCCCGGACGCCCTCGGCGGGTGCGTCGCCGGGCACCGCTCGGCCGAGCCGGGCCACACCGCCGCCATCGAGGCCCTCGGCCTGCGCCCACTCGTCGACCTGGAGCTCCGGCTCGGCGAGGGGACCGGCGCGCTGCTGGCGTTGCCGCTGGTCCAGGGTGCGGTACGGGTCCTGCACGAGGTCGCCACGTTCGACTCGGCGGGCGTCAGCGAGAAGGACGCCGGGCGGCCGTAACGACGTGATCACGGGTTGAGTCACGCTCGGCTATCGACTGGGCGCGGCCCCTCTCCATGGACTCCGCAACCCGAGTACCTTTGTTCCACAAAGAAACTTGCCGGTCACCGTCGTCCGCAAGCCGTCCGCAAGCGAACAGCCCGCGCGTCCCCCACCAGTCACCCGATCGAGAGAACCACCACGTGCCCCCGTACCTGCTAGGCCTGCGACTCGGCGGGCGACGCGTCCTCGTCGTCGGCGGGGGCCGGGTCGCCCAGCGCCGCGTGCCCGCGCTGCTGGACGCGGGCGCCGACGTCGTCGTCGTCTCGCCGCACGTCACCGCCACCCTGGAGGGCCTCGCCGAACGCGGCCGGATCACCTGGCACCGGCGCCCCTTCGAGCCCGGCGACTGCGCGGGCGCCTGGCTGGTGCAGGCCGTCACCGACGACGCCAAGGTGAACGGGGACGTGGTGGCGGAGGCCGACGCCGCGCGGATCTGGTCCGTGCGGGCCGACGACGCCGAGTCGTCCCCGGCCTGGACGCCGGCGAGCGGGCACGCGGGCGATGCGACCGTCGGGGTCCTGCTCGGCGGCGATCCCCGCCGGGCCGCCGGCATCCGGGACGCCGTCGTGGAGGGGCTGCGCGACGGCGCGCTCGAATCCCGGCACTCCCGGCGCAAGCCCGCCGGTGTCGCGCTCGTCGGCGGCGGCCCCGGCGACCCCGGCCTGATCACCGTGCGCGGGCGGCAGCTGCTCGCCATGGCCGATGTCGTGGTCACCGACCGGCTCGCTCCCGGCGGCCTGCTGGACGAGCTGGCCGCCGACGTCGAGGTGATCGACGCCGCCAAGATCCCCTACGGGCGGACCGTCGCCCAGGACCACATCAACGCCTGCCTCGTCGAGCACGCCCGGCGGGGCCGCTTCGTCGTCCGGCTCAAGGGCGGCGACCCGTTCGTGTTCGGCCGCGGCGGCGAGGAGGCGCTGTACTGCGCCCGCCACGGCGTGCCGGTCACGGTCGTCCCCGGCATCACCAGCGCGGTCGCCGTGCCGTCCGCCGCCGGCATCCCGGTCACCCACCGGGGCGTGTCACAGGAGTTCCACGTCGTCTCCGCGCACGTCCCGCCGGACCATCCCGACTCGACCGTCGACTGGGCGGTGCTGGGCCGCGCGAACGGCACGCTCGTCCTGCTCATGGCGGTGGAACGGATGGCACTCATCGCATCGGCCCTCATGCGCTATGGTCGGTCGTCCGACACGCCGGTGGCCGTGATCCAGGACGGCACCCTGCCCGGCCAGCGGACGCTGACGGCGACGCTGGGCACAGTAGCGGGTGAGATGGCCGCCGGTGAGGTCCGGCCCCCGGCGATCGTGGTCGTGGGCGACGTCGTCAATGTGGCACGAGAGATCGACATGATTCGAGCGGACATGGGACGGGATCCGTGACACCCCCGGCAGAGCGAAGCGCGGTCCACGATGAGGAGGCCGCCGGCCCGGAACGCGGGGTCGAGGACTCCGCGGCGCCCGGCCGGGATGCCGTGCCCGAGAAGGACGCCGTGTCCGAGAAAGACTCCCCTGAGACGCCCCGGGAAGATGCTCCCGAGCAGGCCGCCGAGCCCGGCAGGGCCAAGGGCGGCCGGCGCCGCGCCCCCCGCGGCGGCGGCGCGGCCGGCGGCGGCACCGTCCGCAAGGCCGAGCTGATCCGGGCCCTGACCGCGCTGCGCGAGCAGCTCGGCTCCTTCGACCTGCTGCTGGACGTTCCCGGCGTCCAGCAGGCCCGCGAGGCCCGCGACGAGCTGCGCGGCCAGCTGGCGGACTACGTTCTCCCGCGCATCCAGGCCGCCGGCGCCCCCATGCTGGTGGTCCTCGGCGGATCGACCGGCGCCGGCAAGTCCACGCTGGTCAACACGCTCGTCGGCGCCCGGGTGAGCGCCACCGGCGTGCTGCGGCCCACCACGAGCAGCCCGATCCTGGTCTGCCACCCCGACCACACGCGGTGGTTCATGGAGGGGCCGCTGCTGCCCGGCATGGGACGGGTCCGGGGCCCCGCGCCCGACGCCATCGCGGGTGACCAGCTGGTCGTCATCGGCAGCGACGCCCTGCCGCCCGGTCTCGCGCTCCTCGACAGCCCCGACTTCGACTCCGTCTTCGAAGACCACTACGAGTTCGCGACCAAGCTGATGGCCGCCGCCGACCTGTGGCTGTGCGTCACCACCGCCGCCCGGTACGCCGACGCGCAGGTGTGGCAGATGCTCCAGCGCGCCAAGGAGAACGGCGCCACGATCGGCGTCGTCCTGTCCCGGGTGCCGGACGGCGCGGGGGCCGAGATCGTCGAGCACTTCGGGGAGATGCTGGACGAGCAGGAGGTCGGCGACGCGCAGCGCTTCACCATTCCCGAGACCCGTATCGAGAACAGCCGGCTCCCCGAGGAGGCCGTCGCGGACATCCGCGAGTGGCTGATCGGCGTCGCCGAGGACGTCGAGGACCGCGAGATCGTCATCAGCGACACGCTCGCCGCCGTCCTGGACAGCCTCCGCACCCGCGTCCCCGAGCTCGCCCGGCAGGTCGAGGCGCAGGTCGAGCAGCGCGCCGAGCTGGCCCGCGAGGTCGAGGCCGGATACGGCACCGCCCTCGCCGAACTGGACGAGGCCACCCGCAACGGCTCCCTGCTGCGCGGCGAGGTCCTCGCCCGCTGGCAGGACTTCGCCGGCACCGGCGACCTGCTGCGCTCGCTGCACGCCCAGCGGCCCCGGCGCGGCCGCGCCGCGAGCCGGCGGGCCGCCCGCCGCAGCCCGGCCCGGGTGCGCGCGCTCAAGGCGGCGCTGCGCAGCGGGCTCGAATCACTGATCATGGCGTCCGCGGAGCACGGTGCCGAACAGGTCCTGGAGCGCTGGCGCGCCCACCCGGCCGGGGCCCAGGTCCTCGCCGGGATGGAGGGCGACCTCGCGCACGTCTCCCCGGAGCTGTCGCGCCGCGTCACCCGGGCCGTCAGCTCCTGGCAGGACCACGTCCAGGAGCTGATCCGCACCGAGGGCGTCACCAAGCGCTCGGTCGCGAAGCTGGTCTCCTTCGACACCGAGGCGGTCTCGCTCGTCCTGATGATCGGCCTGCTCGGCTACGGCACGTCCGACGTCGCGGTCGAGGGCGGCAACAGCGCCGTCCCGCAGCGGCTGCTCAAGGCGCTGTTCGGCGCCGAGTCGCTGCGCGGCATGGGCGCCAAGGCCCGCGCCGACCTGCGCAGCCGCATCGGGATGCTGTTCGATGAGGAGGCCATCCGGTTCGGGCAGGTGCTCGACTCCGCGGGCATCCCCGACGAGACCGTCCCCGTACAGCTGTACCAGGCCACCTACAACCTTGAGGTTGCCCGATGACCACCTCGGCCCTCCCCGCGAACTCGCCGGCGGGAACCGGCGGCGTTCCGTCCCTCGGCGCGAACGGGTCCGCGCCCGCCGCGGCGTCCGCCGGCCCGCCCGGGCTGGTCGACCGGCTGGGCGGCCTCGAACGGCTCGTCCGGGCCGGCGTCGGGCGGCTCGACCAGCCCGTCCTGGAGGAGGCCGGCGCGCTGCTCGACCGGGCCGGGCAGCGGCTGCGGCTGTCCGGCGAGCACACCGTCGTCACCCTCGCCGGCGGCACCGGCAGCGGCAAGTCGTCCCTGTTCAACGCCATCTGCGGGCTGGAGCTGTCACCCACCGGGCTGCGCCGCCCGATGACGTCCAAGGCGCACTCCTGCGTCTGGGGGCTGGACGGTGCCGGGCCGCTGCTCGACTGGCTCGACGTCGACAAGCAGCACCGCTACGCCCGTGCCAGCGCCCTCGACCTGGAGCGGGGCGACGCCGGCCTGCAGGGCCTCGTCCTGATCGACCTGCCCGACCACGACTCCATCCAGGCCGTGCACCGTGCCGAGGTCGACCGGTTCGTCGCCATCGCCGACCTGCTCGTCTGGGTCGTCGACCCGCAGAAGTACGCCGACGCGGCCCTGCACCGCAACTACATCGTCCCGTTCGCCCGGCACACCGGCGTCACCCTGATCGTCCTCAACCAGGTCGACCGGCTCGCCCCGCACGAGATCGAGGACTGCGTCGCCGACCTGCGCCGCCTCCTGGAGGCCGAGGGCCTCGCCGACCCGCGGATCGTGACGGCGTCCGCGGTGGCCGAGGACGGCGTCCACGGCTTCCGCGAGGTCCTCATCGACACCGTCGCCGCCCGCCGCGCCCGTGCCCAGCGCCTCTCCGCCGACGTCGACCGGGTCGCCGAGCGTTTCACCGCCTACCGCTTCGACGCCGAGCCGCCCACCACCGTCGAGGAGAACCGCCGCGCCGAGCTGATCCAGGCCCTGACGGACGCCGCCGGCGCGCCCGCCGTCGCCGAGGCCATGGAGAGCGCCTACGAGCTGCGCGCCGCCGACTTCGTCGGCTGGCCCGTCGCCGCCATGATCGCCCGGCTGCGGTCGGACCCCCTGCGCCGGATGCGCCTCACCGAACTGCGCGAGGAACTCCGGGGCGCCTTCACCGGCCCGGTCGGCGCCCAGCAGGGCGACGTCGACAACGCGCTGCAGGCCGTCACCGGGGGAGTGGCCACCGAACTGCCGGCCCACTGGGGGCGGTCCGTGCGCGCGGCGGCCCGCTCCCACGCGACCGAGATCCCCGAAGCGCTCGGCGAGTCGCTGAAGGGGGCGCTGCCCGCGTTCAACGCGGTGCCGCGCTGGTGGTGGCTGGTCAAGACCTGGCAGTACTTCCTCGTCCTGGTGGCCGTCCTCAGCGTCGTGTGGATCGGCTTCCTCGTCGCCTACGGCCTGCTGGGCGCCGACGGCGAGGACCGGAGCGGCCTCATCGGGCAGGCCGGCCTGATCCCGTACGTGGCCGTCCTCGTGGTGTGCACGCTCGGGATGGGGTGGCTCACGGCATCCGCCTGCCGCAACCTGGTCGCGCTGTCGTCCGCCAAACACGGCGACAAGATGGAACATCACATGCGCCAGGGCATCGAACGCGTCGCGTTCGAGAAGGTCATCGAGCCCATCGAGGACGACCTGGAGGTCTACGCCCGCTTCCGCCAGGACGTGGACGTGGCTCTGGGCCGCTGAGTTATCCACAGTTCCACGAAGACCTTCGCCGCCCGCCCGCGCCGCGCCACCGTTGACGCGTAAGCGAGACGATGGAGGTCGCAGTGAACGAGGCACATGTCACCATCACCGGCTGGGTCGCCGCGGAGCCCCGCTACGCCGTAACTGCCAACGGAACGCCCTTCCTGTCGTTGAGGGTCGGCTGCACGCCCCGCCGTTTCGACCGGCAGACCAACCAGTGGCAGGACGACGAGTCACTGTTCGTGACCGTCAACTGCTGGCGGCACCTCGCGGACAACGTCAACGCCTCCGAACTCCAGCGGGGCACCCCCGTCCTGGTCACGGGCCGCCTGCGCGTCCGCCAGTACGAGCGCGACGACCAGTGGCGCTTCTCCGCCGAGGTCGAGGCCACGACGGTGGGGCCCGACCTGAACCGCGGCACCGTCGACTTCCGCCCCGCCCAGCGCAGCGGCCCCCTCACCGACGAAGACCGCAGGCTGGCCCGTGAAACCGCCGACCAGTGGGCCCTGACGGCTCCGGCGGAAGAGGAGGAGCCCAAGGCCGCCTGACCCGGCACCGCCGATGCCGCGATACCGGCGGAGTGCCGCCTGCCCGCGGCGTCCCGGCGAGGCCGGTTCGGCGGGTTGCGGCCGGCGGGCCGGTGGCGGTCGGCGCCCCCGCCGCCAGGGGCGGGGCGGTCAGGGGCGTACGCTCCGGTCAGATCCAGGAGACGGCGCGCATGGCGATTCCCCCTCGGATTCCCCCGCGGACGTGCTGAGCACCGCGATTTCGCGGTCCCGATGCCGGTGACCGGTCGGTCGCCGGCATGTGCCGTCCCGAAGGTACCCGTTTCACGTCCGTTCCGCACGCGTTGCAACTATCGTGTTACACATCGTGAGGCGCGTAAGGGGGAAGGATGACGGCTGTGCAGTCGTCCGCCGAGGACCGTGGTGGGGAGCTGGCCGGCAGGCCGGGTCGCCGGGCGCGATGGGGGCGTCCGTCCCTGCTCGTGGTCTATGTGCCGGTGGTCGTGGCCGTTCATCTGGGGCTCACCGTGGCGGGGCTGCTGACGACCTCGTTCCGGGGCGATGACCTGATGACGTTCGCGGCCCTGCTGGCGTGCGGGGCGGTGTGCATCGAGGCGACCCGGCGGCTGGGCATGCCCGCCGGTGTCGCCCGCGACCTGCTGTCGGCCTGGTGGCTGCCGGTGGCGCTGCTGCTGCCGCCGGTGTACGCCCTGCTGATCCCGGTGCCGCTTCAGGCGCTGCTGCAGTTCCGGGTGCGCCGCACGCTGGCCTACCGGCGGGCGCTGGTCGCCGCGGCACTGGGCATCGCCGGCGCGTGCGCGTCCGTGGTGTTCCATCTGGTGGTGCCCGATCCGCTGGAGGGGGCGCCGCGTTGGGTCGTCGAGGCCTATCCGGGCATCCCCGCCGCCTTGGGCTGCGCGGCCCTGTTCACCGTGGTGAACGCGGCGCTGGTCGCCGTGGCGGCCCACGCGGCGAACCCCGAGAGCCGGTGGCGGGACGTCCTGTGGACCCGGGAAAGCCTGCTGCTGGACGTGGTGGAACTCTGCGTGGGCGTCCTCGTGGCGATCACCAGTGCGCTGTCCCTCGGTCTCCTGCTCCTCGCGCTGCCCCCCGTGGTGCTCCTGCAGCGCAGCCTGATGTACCAGCAGCTCCAGGCCGCCGCCCGGACGGACGCCAAGACGGGCCTCCTGAACGCCGCGGCCTGGCAGCGGGAGGCCGACACCGAGTTGTCGAGGGCCCAGCGCGGCCACGGCGCCGTGGCCCTGCTGCTGATCGACATCGACCACTTCAAGCGCGTGAACGACACCCACGGCCACCTGATCGGCGACCAGGTCCTGGTCGGGGTGGCCAGCACCCTCTGCCACCAGCTCCGCGACTACGACGTGGTGGGGAGGTTCGGCGGGGAGGAGTTCGTCGTCCTGCTGCCGGGTGCCGACACGGTGGAGGCGTGCCGGGTGGCCGAACGCCTGCGCGGCCGTGTCCGCAGGCTGGCCGTCCCCACGGAGGAGGGCACGGTCACGGTCACGGTCTCCGTTGGGGTCGCCCTGTTCCGCACCCACGGCCAGGACCTTCTCGAGCTCTTGGCCGCCGCCGACCTGGCTCTGTACCGCGCCAAGTCGTCCGGCCGTGACCGGGTGTGCCTCCCCGCTCTGGACGGTCCCGCGGCGTCCGGCGCCTGAAACCGGCGGGCCGGGCTGGGGCGACGCGAAAAACAGCCTCGCGGACCCCCTAGTCTTAAGGCATGGCCGAGTACATCTACACGATGCAGCGTGTGCGCAAGGCACATGGCGACAAGGTCGTCCTGGACGACGTCACCCTGCATTTCCTTCCGGGCGCGAAGATCGGCGTCCTGGGGCCGAACGGCACCGGTAAGTCGACGCTGCTGCGGATGATGGCCGGTCTGGAACAGCCCTCCAACGGCGACGCGCGCCTCATGCCGGGCTTCACCGTCGGCATGCTCCAGCAGGAGCCCCCGCTGAACGAGGAGAAGGACGTCCTCGGGAACGTGCAGGAGGGTGTCGCCGAGACCAAGGCGATGCTCGACCGGTTCAACGAGATCGCCGAGAAGATGGCGACGGACTACTCCGACGAGCTGATGGAGGAGATGGGCAAGCTCCAGGAGCAGCTCGACCACCGCAACGGGTGGGACCTCGACAGCCAGCTCGAACAGGCGATGGACGCGCTGCGCTGCCCGCCGCCGGACGCCGAGGTGACGAAGCTGTCGGGTGGTGAGCGCCGCCGCGTCGCGCTGTGCAAGCTCCTGCTCGAAGCCCCCGACCTGCTGCTGCTGGACGAGCCCACCAACCACCTGGACGCGGAGAGCGTGCAGTGGCTGGAGCAGTTCCTGGCCAAGTACGAGGGCACCGTCCTGGCCGTCACCCACGACCGGTACTTCCTCGACAACGTCGCCACCTGGATCCTGGAGCTCGACCGGGGCCGCTGCTACCCCTACGAGGGCAACTACTCCACCTACCTGGAGAAGAAGGCCGACCGGCTCAAGGTCGAGGGCAACAAGGACGCCAAGCGCAAGAAGCGACTCCAGGACGAACTGGAGTGGGTGCGGTCCAACCCCAAGGCGCGGCAGACCAAGAGCAAGGCCCGTCTGGAGCGGTATGAGGAGATGGCCGCCGAGGCCGCCAAGCACCGCAAGCTCGACTTCGAGGAGATCCAGATCCCGCCGGGCCCGCGCCTCGGCAACACGGTGATCGTCGCCGACAAGCTCACGAAGGGGTTCGACGACCGCCTCCTGATGGACGACCTGTCGTTCAACCTGCCCCCGAACGGCATCGTCGGCATCATCGGCCCGAACGGCGTCGGCAAGACCACGCTCTTCCGCATGATCGTCGGGGAGGAGCAGCCGGACGCGGGCGAACTGCGCCTCGGCGAGACCGTCAAGGTCTCCTATGTCGACCAGAGCCGCGGTGGCATCGACCCCAAGAAGACGGTGTGGGAGGTCGTCTCGGACGGTCTCGACCACATCAATGTCGGCCAGGTCGAGATGCCGTCCCGCGCCTACGTCGCGGCGTTCGGTTTCAAGGGCCCCGACCAGCAGAAGCCTGCGGGCGTCCTGTCGGGCGGTGAGCGCAACCGCCTCAACCTGGCGCTGACCCTCAAGCAGGGCGGCAACGTCCTCCTGCTGGACGAGCCGACCAACGACCTGGACACCGACACCCTGTCCAGCCTGGAGAACGCGCTCCTCGAATTCCCCGGCTGCGCCGTGATCACCTCGCACGACCGGTGGTTCCTGGACCGCATCGCCACTCACATCCTCGCGTGGGAGGAGGGCTCGAACTGGTTCTGGTTCGAGGGCAACTTCGCCGACTACGAGAAGAACAAGATCGAGCGTCTCGGCGCCGAGGCCGCCCGTCCGCACCGGGTGACCCACCGCAAGCTCACCCGCGACTGACCGCCCCCGCTTCCCCGACGGCCGCGTGATCCCGCCGATCACGCGGCCGTCGCGCTGAGCACGCGCGTATTTCGCGCACCCCTGACGCGAGCGAGCCGAATTTGGTTCGTGGCGATTTTGAATGGTTGTCTGTTTCGAGAGTTTCCATTCTGTTTCGATCTTGACTTGCCGTATCAGTGCAGGCCGGCGGGAGTCGCCGCCGCGTCCCCCCGCCCTCGGGCGGACGGGGAAGGATCGGTGCACGCACGTCCGGGAGACCGTCCCCGCGGACGGGGTCCTCAGTGACACGCAGATCCAGGAGTCGAGCCGCCACGCCGCCCAGTGCATCACCTGCCTGGCGGAGTTCGTCGCCCTGCTCAGGACCGCCGCCGCCGGCCTCCCACCGGGCGCCTTCCGCGACGGGTAACATCGGGCCGACCCCTGTTCCCAAACCCCGGGCGAGGACATGCAGCGGATGCCTCCGGCCGAGTACCGGCACGTCTACGAGTTCAACATCCGGTTCGGTGACATCGACTCCCAGGGCCATGTGAACAACGTCAAGTTCCTCGGCTACCTGGAGGACGCGCGGCTGGAGATGTTCCACGGCGACCCGGTGCGCAAGGGCGAGAAGCCCGTCCGCGGCATGGTGATCGCGCGGCACGAGATCGACTACCGGCTGCCGCTGCTGCCGACCGTCTACCCGATCCGCGTGGAGACGTGGGTGACCGAGGCCCGCGCGGCCTCGTTCAAGCTGGCCTACGAGGTGCGGGACGACGAGAACGTGTACGCGGAGGCGACCTCGACGCTCGTCGCGTTCGACGTCGAGTCGAACCGGCTGCGGCGCTTCACCCCGGAGGAGCGGGAGTTCATCGGGCGTTACGTGGCGCCCACCGCATGACGGCGCTCGCCGGGGTAAACGGTGCCCCGTCCTGATCAGCCCGGCGACAGCCGAGCCGTCACGGATAGGTAACAAGCGCGACAGCAATCCGCTTTCCGCCCCCTTTTCCTCTAGTGTCGCGACGCGAATGTGGAGAACCCACGTGAAAGGGGCACAATGCGGCGCGTCTCACGAGGAGCGATGGCACTGCTGCTCGCCGCGGGAATGACCGGAGCCGGCGCCACCGCGGCGCAGGCGGCGGTCACCGCGCGGGCGGGTGCGGCCGAGGCGGGCGACATTCTCGCCCAGCTCAAGGCGATTCCCGGAATGCAGGTGACGGAGAAGACCTCGAAGATTCCCGGCACCCGCTGGTTCTGGCTCGAATACCGGCAGCCCGTCGACCACCGCAACCCCGGGGGGCAGTGGTTCGAGCAGCGCGTCATGCTGCAGCACAAGTCGGCGGACAAGCCCATGGTGCTCTACACCAGCGGCTACCACACGCCGGAAGTGATGTTCACCTCCGAGCCGACGGCACTGGTCGACGGCAACCAGATCTCGGTCGAGTACCGGTACTTCACCCCGTCCCGTCCCGAGCCGGCGGACTGGAAGAAGGACACGATCTGGCAGGCCGCCACCGACGAGCACCGCCTCATCGGCGCACTCAAGACCATCTACCAGGGCAAGTGGATCTCGACGGGCGCGAGCAAGGGCGGCATGACGGCCGTCTACCACAAGCGCTTCTACCCGCACGACGTGGACGGCAGCGTCGTGTACGTCGCGCCCAACGACGTCGACAACAACGACGACATCGCCTACGACAAGTTCTTCAAGACGGTCGGCAGCGACCCCGGATGCCGCGCGCACCTCAAGGCGCTCGCGCGCAAGTTCCTCGAACGCCGCCCCGAGATGCTCAAGCGCTTCAAGGCCGCCGCGGACAGGCAGGGCCTCACGTTCACCATCCTCCGTACGCAGGACCGCGCGTTCGAGAACTCGGTGATGGACTACGAGTGGGGCTTCTGGCAGTACAGCCTGCAGTCCGACTGCGCGTCCCTGCCGCCGGTGGACGCCTCCGACGACGCGCTCTACGAGTCGCTCGACACCGTCTCCGGGCTGTCCTTCTACAGCGACCAGGGGCTTGAGCCGTACATCCCGTACTACTACCAGGCGGGCACCCAGCTCGGCTGGCCGTCGCCCAAGTTCAAGCACCTGCGGCCGCTGCTGCGCTACGAGAGCAGCTACCAGCCGCGCACCTACGTCCCGCGTGACATCCCGATGCGGTTCGACCGCGGCCGTGCCATGCGCGACATCGACGGCTGGGTCCGCCAGAACTCGAACCACATGCTGTTCCTCTACGGTGCGAACGACCCGTGGGGCGCCGAGCCGTTCCGCCTCGGCAAGGGCGCCCGTGACTCGGCCGTCTACGTGGCGCCCGGCATGAACCACAGCGCCCGCCTCATCGCCAGGCTGCCCGCGGACGAGCAGGCCAAGGCGATGGCGGACGTCCGGCGCTGGGCGGACGTCGAGGCCGGCGTGCAGGCCCTCAAGCAGGCTCCGCGCGCCGACGACCCGCTCCAGCTCCAGCGTCCGCCGCTGTAGCCGGAGACCGCCGCCGAATGCCCGCGGTGTGCCGGTGCGCGTCCCGACCCCTGGCCCGCACCGGCGCACCGCGTGAGCGTCTCAGGAGGGCGTGAGCCAGGCGGCGGAGTTGCCGGGGAGCAGGTCGCCGTAGAGCGGCGTGCTGGTCAGCAGCGGGGTGCCGGGCGGGAGGCGCACCGGGTTCTCGCCGCAGTTCAGCGCGCATATGAGCGGGCCGCGCCGAAAGCAGAGCGCCGTGCCGGGGGAGTCGAGCCAGTCGATGTCCTCCGGCAGGTCGTCCAGGAGGCGGCGGCGCAGCGCCAGCGCGTCGCGATACCACGTCAGCATGGAGGACGGGTCGGACGCCTGCGCCTGCGCGGTCATCGGCGCCCACCGCGCCGGCATCGGCAGCCACGGCCGGACACCGCCCGGGGAGAACCCGTACGGTTCGGTGTCGCCCGACCAGGGCAGCGGGACGCGGCAGCCGTCCCGTCCGGCGAGTTCCCCGTTCGTGCGCTCGAAGATCGGGTCCTGCCGGGCCTCGTCCGGCAGGTCCGTCACCTCGGGCAGGCCGAGTTCCTCACCCTGGTACAGGTAGGCCGATCCTGGGAGCGCCAAGAGCAGCAGCAGCGCCGCCCTGGCCCGCGCATGTCCGATCCCAGGGACGCTCTCCGGCCGCTCATACCGGGTCACGTGGCGGATCGAGTCGTGACTGGACAGCACCCATGTGGGTGCGGTGCCGGTGGGCGCGACGGCCTTCAACGCGGCGTCTATCACCTCGCGGAATGCCGCCGCCGACCACGGGGCCAGTTGCAGGTCGAACTGGAACACCTGGTGCAGTTCGTCGGGACGCAGATAGAGCGCGAGGTCTTCCGGGCCGTCCGTCCACACCTCGCCTATGGCCATGCGGTCGCCGTCGTACTCGTCCAGGATCCGGCGCCAGCCGCGGTACACGTCGTGGACTTCGGGACGGCTGTAGACGGGGCCGTTCAGGGCGCGGCTGTCCCGCCCGTTGAGGTCGCGGAGCGATTCGTCCTTGACCAGGCCGGCGGCCACGTCGATGCGGAACCCGTCCACGCCGCGGTCGAGCCAGAACCGCAGGATCTCCTCGAACTCGGAACGGACCTCCGGGTTGCGCCAGTTGAAGTCCGGCTGCTCGCGCGCGTACAGATGCAGGTACCACTCGCCGTCGTCCACTCGCGTCCAGGCCGGGCCGCCGAACGCCGACGGCCAGTCGTTCGGGGGCTGTATCTCGCCGGGACGTTCCCCTGGCCGTCCAGGGCGGAAAATGTAACGCGACCGCGCAGGTGACCCGGGCGGCGCGGCCAACGCCTCCCGGAACCAGGGATGCCGGTCGGACGAGTGGTTCGGGACGATATCGATGATCAGCCGCAACCCGTGCGCGTGCGCGTCCGCCACCAGGGCGTCGAAGTCGTGAAGCGTGCCGAAGCGCGGGTCCACGTCGCGGTAGTCGGCCACGTCGTAGCCGCCGTCCGCCAGCGGGGACGTGTAGAAGGGGGTGAGCCACAGCGCGTCCACGCCGAGGTCGCGCAGGTGGCCGAGCCGGGACCGGATCCCCTGGAGGTCGCCCTCACCGTCGCCGTCGGAGTCGGCGAAGCTGCGGACGTAGACCTCGTACACGACGGCGTGGCGCCACCACGGGATTCGCGTCATACACGCCGATCTACCCGATTACCCCGCGCCGGTCACGTGGGGGAGTTCACCAGGCTGCGCGCCGCCATCGTGAGATAGTCCCAGAGCTGCTTCTCCAGCGGCTCGGGCAGCTCCAGTTCCTCCACCGCGACCCGCATGTGCCGCAGCCACGCGTCCCGCTCGGCCTCGCCGATGACGAACGGCACGTGCCGCATCCGCAGCCGCGGATGGCCGCGCCGCTGACTGTAGGTGTTCGGGCCGCCCCAGTACTGGATCAGGAACAGCCGCAGCCGCTCCTCGGCGGGCCCGAGATCCTCCTCGGGGTACATGGCACGAAGCTCGGGGTCGCTCGCGACACCCCGGTAGAAGCGGTGCACCAGCCGGCGAAAGGTCTCCTCGCCGCCGACCGCCTCGTAGAACGTCACCTGTTCAGCCATAGCGCTCCCCACCCTATGTGAGATGCCCCCCGATCCCCACCTTGATCGGTTACGGCGCCGGGGTGGCCACCATGACGCCCGCATCGTCGAACGCGCGCTTGACGCGTTCGCGCAGCTCGCGGGCGACGTCGCCCTGCTTGCCCGGTGCGGTCTTCAGCACCATGCGGATCACGATGGCGTCACCGGCGAGGGCCTGCACGCCCCACACCGACGGCTTCTCCAGGACGAGGTCCTGCCACGGCGAGTCCGCGGCCATCTCGTCGGCGGTGGTCTGCAGGATCTCCTTGACCTTCTCGGTGTCCTCGCGGATGTCGACGGGGATGTCGAGGACGGCGCGGCCCCAGTTCTGCGACTCGTTCCCGACCTTCTTGATCTCGCCGTTCGGGACGTACCAGACGATGCCGTTGACGTCCCGCATCCGGGTGACCCGCAGCGTGACGGCCTCGACCGTCCCCTTCGCGCTGCCCACGTCGATGAGGTCGCCGACGCCGTACTGGTCCTCCAGCAGCATGAACAGCCCGGCGAGGAGGTCCTTGACGATGTTCTGCGCGCCGAAGCCGACCGCGACGCCGATGACGCTCGCGCTGGCCAGGATGGGGGCGAGGTTGAGGCCGAGCGACCCGAGGATGCTGAACAGGGCCGTCCCCATGATCAGGACGGACGCGATCGAGCGCAGCACCGAGCCGAGCGTCTGCGCGCGCTGGGCCCGCCGCTTGTTCAGCAGGACGGGGCTGCCCTCGAAGATCGTCCGGGACCGTTCCCGGGCCCGCTCCGACATCGTCCCCTCGGCCATCCGCAGGGTGACCTTGGTGATCATCCGGTGCGCGATGTTCTTCACGATCAGCGCGACCACGAAGGTGATGATGATCCACAGGAGGGTGGTGAGGGGCTTGTCGAGCCATGTCGCGAAGAACCCGGTGAAGCCGGTGTTGTGCGAGACGTTCCACACGAGCCGGCACGCGGTGGTCGGTGTCTGGTCCTTGCAGGCCAGCTCGGGGGTGCCCTTCTCGGCCCAGGGCAGCAGCGGGCTGCCGGCGAGTGCCGTGGTGGACGTGGTGAGCGACGCGGCGATCGACGACGCGGCCAGTGACATGGTGCAGCCCCTCCCCGGCCATTGTGCTGCCTTGCCGCCTCACAGTGGACTCGCGGCGGGTACGAGCCTGATCGTAAGGGACGGCTCGGACCGGTTCGTACGGCACCCGGGTGAGATGACGCTGACCGGTGGGGGAGAGGATGGTCCGGCGAACGTGCCCCGCGGCCCGCGGCTGCCACGCCGTTCCGGCCACGGCCCGCGGGACACGCCCGGCCGAGGAGGCGTCCGCAGGACGGACGCCGGTCTCAGGAAGAGCCCGGTGCGGTGGTGCTCGATCGAGGAGGTGTCGTGTTCAGCGGTGGCCGCCCGCCTCGCGACCGAGCGGCTGCAGGACGTGCGCCAGCTTCATGGCGGCGCCGCCGACGTCGTCCACGCGGTGCATGCGCTCCCCCCACGACCACCAGAAGTAGTGGTCCTTGCCCTCGGGGGCCGGCGCGCAGGTGACGTCCTCCGCGAGGCTCGCGGCCTCCGGGTTGACGACCCGCAAGAAGGCCGGGCCCGAGCGGGTCCGGACGACGCGGGCGACGAGCCCCTGCGTGTCGAGTTCGTGCTCCAGCTCCTCCAGGTGGCTGACGCGTCTGTCGCTGGCCACCTTCACCACCCCCTCCATGAGCGAGCACCGACCATGTGCCGACCGATATGATCGACTCTCTGAATCCGTCCGGTCACTCCCAGCGAGAATTGCAATTCTCACACTGGTGAGTCAAGGGCCCGTCCGGCCCGCGCGGTACCGGATTGCCCCACCTCAGAGGAAGGGGTCTCTCCCCCGGGGGAAAAATCTCTACCCGTGAGGGGCGGGAGACCGCCCCGTCGGCCCCTCTTCGCCGAAACCGCTTGGCGGCCACTGTGACGAGGGTTACGCTGCGTGCGCGAGAGATTATCTGTCGTGGCCAACCAGTGACCGGTCGCCGTGGCAGGGACGGCCGGCCGCTCTTCCCCCCAGGGCACGGCGTCCCGGCACGACGATGAGGAGGCCGGAGTCGATGTCGGATCCCCCCCCGAAAGAAACGGACGTGGCTCGCCGCATCCGTGCGCACGGCCTTGCGCGAGGTCACGGGCCGGTCCGGATCGCGCAGGACATCCATGAGCAGTGCGGGCCGTTATTCGGCACCAGCCGGATCAAGGCGCACCGCCTTGCCCACGGGGTCGCGCTGTCCGACATCGTGGCGCAGGTCCGGGCCCTCTACGAGGTCGACGGCAAGCCGCCGCCCCGGCTCGGGGAGACGCTGCTGTCCGCCTATGAGAGCGGGTACAAAAGACCCGGTCCCGAGTACCTGCACTACCTCTGCGCCGTGTACTGGGTGGAGCCCGACGCGCTCGACTACCAGGGGCCCTGCATCTGCGGCCGCGGTCACGCGGGCCGTACGGGCGCCCCCGGCGTCCCCCAGCCGCGCGCCGCGGATCGGCGTCCGGCGCCCGACCCCGACGCGCTCGTCGGGGCGATCGTGCCCAGGGCCGAGGAGCGTCCCTGGGCGACCGTGAACGACGCACGGGGCCCCGCCCGTGCCGACGGCCCCCTGACCATTGACGTGGGTGAGGAGGACATCGTGCTTCGTAGGACCCTTCTGCAACTTCTGGCCGGGGCGGGCGTGGCGCTCGACGGTCAGTTCCTCGGGGCCGTCGACGGCCTGCGCCGCAAGATGGACGACACGCTCGTCGGCGCGACCGTCTCGCCGACCATGCTCGACCAGTGGGAGGAGACGACCTACGGCTACGGCCGGCAGTACCAGGCGACCCCGTCCCTCCGGATGCTCTGCGACGTCCTGCTGGACTTCAGCGAGGTGCGGCGCATGTGCGACAAGCGGCAGCCGGTCGAGTTGCAGGAGCGGCTGTGCCGGATCGCGGCGCAACTGGCCGGGCTGTCCGGGCTGATCATGATCAATCTTGGCGACCACCGGCTGGCCCGCTCGTTCTTCCGCACCGCGCGCACCGCCGCCGACGAGACCGGAGACCGGCAGTTGCGCGCCTGGGTGACCGTCCGCGAGTCGCTGGTGCCGATGTACTACGGCGACCCGCGCGAGGCGCTGCACCTGGCCCGCAAGGCCCAGGACCTCGCCGGCCGGACCCCCGGCGTCGCCGCCGCCATGGCACCCGCCGTGGAGGCGCGTGCGCTCGGCATGCTCGCGCTGCGCGGACGCGGCGACGCCGCCCCCAGCGCCCGCCGCGCGCTCGTCCGCGGCCGTTCGGTGTTCGACCAGCTGTCCAAGGCCGATACCAGTGACCTGGTGTTCGGGTTCACCGACCGGCAGATGGCCTTCTACGAGGGCGACACCTTCACCAACCTCGGCGACCACAAGCACGGTGACGAGGTGCTCAGCCACGCCCTCACCCTCTACTCGCCCACCGACCGCGTCGACCTGACCCTGGTGCGCCTCGACCGTGCGATGTGCAAACTGCACGCCGGCCACCCGGACGCCGCGCTGGCGGCCGGCCAGGAGGCCATCCTCGACCTGCCGGCCGACCACCGCTCCGACATCCTCGTGCACCGCGCCCGCCAGATCGGCGCGGCCGTCGCGGCCAAGCACGGCGAGATCCCGGCGCTGAAAGAGTTCTACGAGGCGCTCGCAGGCCCCTCGGTGACGAGCCCCGCCCCCATGCCCCCGGCCGAGCAGGTCTGACCCGGCATGGGTCCGCCCGACAGCGCCTCCTGGCAGAGCCACCTCGTCCGCGTCCAGGCCGAACCCCCGATATGGCGGTTCGGGGACCTCTGGCTCCGCCGCTACCGCGCTGCCGACCACGCCACCGTCCTGGCCCTGCACCGCGAGGGCCTCGCACAGGTCGGCCTGCGCCCGGGCGACGGCGTCTACTACGACCACGACTTCTTCCGCATGGAGGACATCTACCTCCGCAACGACGGGGAGTTCCTCGTCGGCGAACTCGGCGACCGGATCGTCGCGATGGGCGGCCTGCGCCGCGCCGACCTCATCCCGGGCGGCCACGCCCGCGCCTTCGGCGCCTACACTCCCGAACCCTCCGCCCTGGACGCCGTGGAGATGGTGCGCCTGCGCGTCCTGCCCGCCGTCCAGCGCCGCGGCTACGGAGCCGCCCTGGTCCAGGCCCTGGAGGAACGCGCCGCCGAATACGGTTACCGCGTCCTCCGCGCGGACACCACCGAACTCCAGACCCCCGCCCTGGCCCTCTACCGCAAGTTCGGCTGGACGGAGACCCGCCGCGAGACCATAGGCGGCATAGTCAACGTCTACCTGGAAAAGCCCCTGCCCTGACCCGCCGGCCGCGGTGCCCCCACCGCGGCCTCCTCCGCCGAAGAGCCGAAGGTCAGGCCGGTCCGGGCGGCCATGAAGGTGAGGGTGTCGGCCATCAGGTCGACCGAGCGGCTCACCGAGCGGGCCGCGTGGCCCACCTCCGCCTCGTTGCGCAGGAGGATCGGCGCGTCGGACGCCGTCGCGTGCTGGAGAGCGGCGCAGAGCTTGCGGGCGTGCAGGGGGTCCACACGGGTGTCGCTGCCGAACGTGGTGAACAGGACGGCCGGGTAGGCGGTGCCGGGGTGGACGTGGTGGTACGGGGAGTAGCCGATGAGCCAGCCGAACTCCTCGGGGTCGGAGACGGTGCCGTACTCGTCGTTCCAGGTCTGGCCCAGGCCGAACTTCTCATAGCGGACCATGTCCAGCAGCGGAGCCGAGCACACCACCGCCGCGTACAGGTCGGGACGCTGGGTCAGCGCCGCGCCCACGAGCAGGCCGCCGTTGGAGCCGCCGGAGATCGCGAGCCGGGCGGGGGTCGTCAGACCGTCCGCGATCAGTTTCTCGGCGGCGGCGTGGAAGTCGTCGAACACGTTCTGCTTGTGTTCCCGCATGCCCGCGCGGTGCCATTCCTCGCCCTCCTCGGACCCGCCGCGCAGGTTCGCGACCGCGTAGACGCCGCCCGCCTCCACCCAGGCCAGGATGCTCGCCGAGTAGGACGGCGTGAGCGAGACGTTGAAGCCGCCGTACCCGTACAGGACCGTGGGGCGCGGCCCGGACAGGCCGGGACGGGACGCGACCAGCATCCGCACCTCGGTTCCGTCCCGCGAGGTGTAGGTGATCTGGCGTGTCTCGATCTCGGGGACGGAGACCGTGCCCGGAGCCGACGCCCACAGCGTCGTCTCGCCGGTGCGCGCGTCGTAGCGCATCACCGAGGACGGCGTGACGTTGTCGGTGTAGCCGAACCACGCCTCGTGCCCGCCCTCGGGCCGCTCGATGATCCCGCCGATCGAGCCGAGCCCGGGGGTGGGGACGGTTCCGACACGTTCGCCGGTCTCCAGGTCGTGGACGGTGATCTCGCTGATCGCGTGCCGCGTCCAGCCCGCCAGCAGGATGGGGCGGTCCAGGGCGTCCAGGATCGCGAAGTCGGTGAGGACGGCCTCGGGGTCTTCCGGAATGAGGTCCCGCCACCGGTCGTAGGACAGGTCGGAGGGGTCGGCGACGCACAGGCGGGATCGGGGCGCGTCGCGGTCGGTGAAGACGTAGGCGCGGCCGTCGCGTCCCACGTGCAGGCCGGTGCCGGCGTCCACACCCTCCTGGACGGCGCGCAGGTCGGGTGCCTCGGGCGAGGAGGCGGACAGGTCGGCCAGCCACAGGTCGTTGCGCGGCGCCGTGCCCTGCGAGGAGGAGATCGTCAGCCAGCGCCCGTCCCGGCTGACCCCGACCCCGTAGTAGTTGGTCTTGTCCAGCCCCTCGCCGAAGATCAGCACGTCGTCGGTGTCGGGCTCGCTGCCGACCTTGTGCAGGTAGACGCGCCGGTGGTACTGCTCCTCGCCCTCCGGGACGTCCCGGGCGGGCAGCCGGCGCGCGTAGTAGTACGCCTCACCGCCGGGCAGCCACGCCACCGACGAGTACCGCACCCGGTCGATCGGCCCCTCGACGCGCTCGCCCGTCGCGACGTCCATGATGTAGAGCAGCGACTCCTCGTCCCCGCCGGTCGAGATCTTGTACGCCAGGAGGCGTCCCTCCTTGTCGGGCTGCCAGCCGTCGAGCGTGGTCGTCCCGCCGGGGTCGAGGGCCATGGGGTCGATCAGGACGCGTTCGGTGCCGTCCGGGCCGGCCGTGTAGAGGACGGGATGCTCCTGGTCGGCGGCGCGGCGGGTGAAGAACCGCCGCTCACCCCGCCACACGGGGGAGCCGACGCTGCCCGCGCCGAGCAGTTCGCCGAGGCGCTCGCGCAGGACGTCCCGCCCGGGCAGCGCGTCCACGGCCTTGTGGAAAAGCGTGTCCTGGGTGGCGAGCCACTCTTTGGTCTCGTCGCCGTCGGCGTCCTCAAGCCAGCGGTACGGGTCCGCGACCCGGTGTCCGTGGATGGTCTCGACGATGTCCTGGCGCGGCGCGGGCGGGTACGGCGTCATGGATGCACTGTATTGGCCCCGCCGCCCTGCCTGTCCCGTACATTCCGACCCGCCCGAACGCGCGGTCGCGTTCGATCCGGCCTCCGATGGGGGAATATTGGGGTAGCGGACGCGCTCCTCAGACGCCACACTGAGGTGGGTCGGTTCGCCCCTGGGGAGGTCCTCATGGCGAGTGCGCAGGAACCGGAGACAATACTCGGGCCTCGGTTCGAGGCGCGGTCGGCCGCGCCCGCCGAGGCGAACGACCGGCAGAACCCGGTGGAGGCCGTCTGATGCGGCAGGTCCTCCTCCTGAACGCGACGTACGAACCACTCACCACGCTGCCGCTGCGGCGGGCGGTCTGCCTCGTGCTCCGGGAGAAGGCGGAGATCGTCCACCATGACACCTCCGGCGCCGAGCTGCATTCGGCCACGATGACGATCGAGGTGCCGTCCGTCATCCGGCTGCGCCGCTACGTCCGCATCCCGTTCCGGACCCGGGTCCCGCTGACCCGCGCGGCCCTGATGCGCCGCGACAACTTCCGCTGCGTCTACTGCGGGCGCCGCGCCGAGACCATCGACCACGTCCATCCGCGCAGCCGGGGCGGCAAGCACGTGTGGGAGAACTGCGTCGCCTCCTGCATGACCTGCAACCACAGCAAGGCCGACCGTCTCCTGTCCGAGCTGGGCTGGACGCTCAGCGTCACGCCCGCCGTCCCGCGCGGGGCGCACTGGCGTCTCATCGGCCTCGTCCACGACGGCGATCCCCAGTGGGCCGCCTACGTCACCGAACCCGCGGCGTGACCGGCGACCCCGTATCCTGGTGACGTGCCTCGTTATGACTACCGCTGCCGCGCGTGCGGGTCGACCTTCGAGGTCTCCCGCCCGATGATCAACGCATCCGATCCGGCCCCGTGCCCGGAGGGCCACGACGACACGGTCAAACTGCTGTCCACGATCGCCGTCACCGGCACGTCCCGCGCCACGGCGCCCCCGCCGAAGCCCGCCGGCGGCGGCTGCTGCGGCGGGGGTTGCTGCTCCTAGCCGGTCTGAGCCTCCTGGGCCGTGCGCATGGCGCGGCCGGTCGCGGCGGCGTCGTAGCTCGTGGGGACGCCTTGCAGGAGGACGGCGGTGCCCTCCATGTTGTCGGTGCGCATGGGCAGGATCGCCCGGTAGGCGTCCGACTCGTACCAGGCGCGGGCCTTTTCCATGTCGGGGAACTCGATCAGGACGTAGCCGCCGTCCACCGGCCCCTCGATGACCTCGGGGGTCGTTCCGTGGACGAGGAAACGGCCGCCGAACGGGTCCATCGTGTCCTGGATGCGCTCGATGTAGGTGAAGACGTCGTCGTGCAGGGGCGGCTGCGGGTGCAGGTGGGCGAGGGCGTAGGCGGTCATCGCGGGCTCCTTCGGCAGGTGTGGGTGCAGGGCGGCCCTGCACCCACCACTCTCGTGCGGAGTGAGAACGAAGGCGATTACCCGCCGGGTAATGCTCAGCCGTTGAGGCGGTCGAGCTGCGACACGTCGCGGGCGGCGCCGGTGGAGGCGGAGGTGGCCATCGCCGCGTAGGCGCGCAGTGCGGCGCTGACGGGGCGGTGCCGGTCGCGGGGGCGGTAGCCGCCGAGGTCGGCGAGCAGCTTCTCTCGGCGGATCCCCAGCTCGTCGGCCGGGACGTCCAGCTCCAGCAGCCGGTTCGGGATGTCGATCACGACGCGGTCGCCGTCCTCGACGAGCGCGATGATGCCGCCGCTCGCGGCCTCGGGAGAGGCGTGCCCGATGGACAGCCCGGACGTCCCGCCGGAGAACCGGCCGTCGGTGATCAGCGCGCACGCCTTGCCGAGCCCGCGGCCCTTGAGGAAGCTCGTCGGGTACAGCATCTCCTGCATGCCGGGGCCGCCCTTCGGGCCCTCGTAGCGGATCACGACGACGTCACCCGCCTTGACCTTGCCGCTGAGGATGCCCTCGACGGCGTCGTCCTGCGACTCGAACACGACGGCGGGGCCGGTGAAGGTCCACAGCTCCTCCTCGACCCCGGCGGTCTTGACGATCGCGCCGTCGGGGGCGATGTTGCCGCGCAGGACGGCGAGGCCGCCGTCGGCGGTGTAGGCGTGCTCGGCGGAGCGGATGCAGCCGTTCTCGCGGTCGAGGTCGAGTTCCTCCCAGCGGGCGCTCTGCGAGAACGCGGAGGTGCTGCGGACGCCGCCCGGCGCCGCGTGGAACAGTTCCACGGCCTCGGGCAGGACGCCGGGGGAGCGGATGTCCCACTTGGCGACGAACTCGTCCAGGGACGCCGAGTGGATCGAGTGGGCGGAGCTGTTCAGCAGCCCGGCCCGGTTCAGTTCGCCGAGCAGGGCGGGGATGCCGCCGGCGCGGTGGCAGTCCTCGACGTGGTACTTGCCGGTCGCCGGGGCCAGCTTGCAGACGCACGGGACGCGGCGGGACAGCGCGTCGATGTCGGCGAGGCCGAAGTCGACGCCGCCCTCGGTCGCGGCGGCGAGCAGGTGCAGGATCGTGTTCGTGGAACCGCCCATGGCGATGTCCAGCACCATGGCGTTCTCGAACGCGTCGCGGGTGGCGATGTTCAGCGGCAGGACGGACTCGTCGTCGCCCTCGTAGTACCTCTTGGCGATCTCGACGACGGTGCGGCCGGCGTCCTCGTAGAGGCGGCGGCGGGCGGTGTGGGTGGCGAGGACGGTGCCGTTGCCCGGCAGCGCCAGCCCGATCGCCTCGGTGAGGCAGTTCATCGAGTTGGCGGTGAACATGCCGGAGCAGGACCCGCAGGTCGGGCAGGCGCTCTCCTCCATCGCCAGCAGCGTGTCGTCGGCGACGGACCCGTCCGCGGACGCGATGATCGGGTCGATCAGGTCGAGCTTGTTGCCGCCCATCACGCCCTCGACGGGCTTGCCGGCCTCCATCGGGCCGCCGGAGACGAACACGGCCGGGATGTTGAGGCGCAGCGCGGCCAGCATCATCCCCGGGGTGATCTTGTCGCAGTTGGAGACGCAGACCAGGGCGTCGGCGCAGTGCGCGTTCACCATGTACTCGATCGCGTCGGCGATCACCTCGCGGGACGGCAGCGAGTACAGCATCCCGTCGTGGCCCATCGCGATGCCGTCGTCCACGGCGATCGTGTTGAACTCGCGGGGCACGCCGCCCGCCTCGCGGACCGCGCCGGCGACGACCTTGCCGACCTCGTTCAGGTGGACGTGGCCGGGCACGAACTGGGTGAAGCTGTTGGCCACCGCGACGATCGGCTTGCCGAAGTCCTCGCGTTCGACGCCGCTGGCCCGCATGAGCGCGCGGGCGCCCGCCATGTTCCTGCCGTGCGTGACCGTGCGTGACCTGAGCGGTGGCATCGAGACCTCTCCAACCTGTGACATGCCGTGCCGGCGAGTTGTTCCGGGAGCGTCGTTCGCAGCGGCGGATCGCGACGCTGCCGCCGGCGCTGCGGAGGTCGCGCATGGGCCGGCCGGTGACCCTCGATGCTACCAACCGCCGGGAGGGCATGGAAAAAGCGCCGGTCTCCGGGGGGCGGACACCGGCGCTGCCGGGGCTCGTCGTTGAGCCTTCGGGTGGGCGGCCCGGGGAAGCAGGCCGCCCGCGGCCCTCGCGGTGACTCAGTCGGGGTACTTCGGCGGCAGGGCCTTCTCGGCCGCCTGGAAGATGCGCTGCACGTCGCTGTCGGTGAGGATCTTCGGGCGGCGGCGCAGGTACGCGCGCGCCCGGTTGCCCGCGTAGACGTCGACGTCCCGCACCCGCATGACCTTCCACGGGATGGACGGGCCGTAGATGGCCACGGAGGGCTGCACGGGCACGTCGAAGCCCACACGTTCGGCGAGGATGCTGCTCGCCATCTGGGCCTCCCAGCGCGCCTCGTCCAGCCGGTCCTTCTTGTTGAAGGGGCCGTGGAAGAGCTTGAGGTGGGACATGGTGCGCACGGGGAGACGCTTGTCCCACTTCTCGGAGTCGATGGCGTAGACGCCGCTCGGCCCGATCACCAGGTGGTCGATCCGCCCGTCGCTGACGCCCTCGTCGTCTCGGGGAACGGCCCGCGCGTGCAGCACGAGGTACCCGTTGCGCTCCAGGGACCTCAGTTGCCGCTCGGTGCGCCGTTCGGCGGCCGAGGACTTCTGCCAGGCGGTGACGGAGGAACTCCTGCGGGACGTCCGGACGACGTCGCCGATGACCACCAGGACGGCCACGGCGAGCCCGAGCCGCCAGCCGGTCACGAGCGTGACGGCGATGCCCGCGGCGACGGCCGCGCCGGCGCGCCACAGCCACCGGCGTACCTGGGGGTCGTCGAGCGCGGCCGCGGCGCGCTCGTCGGGCCGTTCCTTCAACGGCGCCGGGTGATGGTGCTCACGTGTTTCCTCCGGCCGTGCCTCGTCCGCCCGCGTCTCCTCGGATTCGGCCTGGGGCCGGCCCCCGGATCCCTGCGTGTTGCCCCGCTCCGTGATCGCCATAAGTGACGCTCCGTATTCCTTTCCTATCGGGGGCATGATCCTCCGTGCGCAGAGTAATCATCCGGCCGGTCGGCGACTAGTCATGCAGGGTTAATAGTTTTGTTGCCATCAGGACAGTGGGTAACTTACGGTACGGAGGGGTACGCCGATACTCTTCTCCCTTCCCCCCGCAGTGTCCCTGTCCTTTTGGATACCCGTGTACATGGCGTCTAGCGTTCCGGTTTGTGACACGAACCCATGACCTCAGCGCCACCCGGATGGCCGCCGCCGTCCGCACCGGGGAAGTATCTCCGGTCGAGCTCGCCGAGCACTACCTGGACCGCATCGAACGGCTGAACCCGCAGGTCGGTGCCTATGTGACGGTCACCGCCGAGCGGGCTCTGGAGGAGGCACGGCAGGCCGAGAAGGCGGTGCTGGGCGCGGCCGACCCGGCAGACCTGCCGCCGCTGCACGGCGTCCCGGTCCCGATCAAGGACCTGAACATGGTGCACGGGGTCCGGATGACCTGCGGCTCGTCCGCCTTCTCCGAACTGACCGGGTTCGCGGACGACCATGTCGTGTCAAAGCTGGCGCAAGCGGGATCTGTTACGGCAGCTGTAGATCGTGAATTTGGGGATGTCGCTGCTGGTCAGCGGGGCAGCTTGAGATGATCACGATCGGGTGGAGTCCCGGACATGCGGGACGGCCGCCGTGATCTTTGCTTTGTGTGACGAAAACCAAAACCCCGACGACCGTCGGGGGCACGATAGCGCATGCCGAACAGCAGCGGCGGGCCCGGTTTCTGGACGCGGTGATGACCCGGATCGCGGGGTGTTTCCGCAGGTGTGAGCCGCGACGGCTGGCCCGGGAGTTCGTGCTGGGCCTGCTGATGGAGCTGGAGGACCACAACTGCTGGACCTTGGGCGAGGCGCTCGGGCACACAGGCCCGCACCGGCTGCAGCACCTGCTGTCGAGGGCGAAATGGGACGAGCGGCAGGTCCTGGACGAGGTCGCGGCCTGGGCCGTTGAACACTTGACCGGCGGCGACGGTGGCGCCGACGGTGACCAGGACGCGGTGTTCATCGTGGACGAGACCGGCGACGCCAAATCCTCCACCGATTGTGTCGGGGCGGCGCGCCAGTATTCGGGGAGCCTGGGCGGGGTCGCGTTGTGCCAGGTGACGGTGAATCTCACCTACGCCACCGGCCATGGCCACACCATCATCGACCGCCGCCTGTACCTGCCCAGAGACTGGGCGGCCGATGAGGAACGCCGCGAGCTGGCCGGTGTCCCCGAACAGGTCGAGTTCGCCACCAAACCGCAGTTGGCCGCCGCGATGCTCGCCCGCGCCCGCGGCCGCGGGATAGGCGCCGGGTTCGTGGCCGGGGACGAGGTCTACGGCGGCCGAGACCTGCGCACCTGCGTCCGGAGCCTGGGCATGGGCTATGTGATGGCCGTCAAGCACGACCACACCGTGGCCCTCGGCCCGCACACCACCACCGCCCGCAGGGCCGTCCGGCTGATCAGTGACGGCGGGTGGCAGCGCATGCGCACCGGCACCGGGACCAAAGGCGTCCGCTCCTACGACTGGGCCATGCTCGCCATCACACCCGACGACACCCCCGACAGCCACCAGGCCGGTGACCAGGCCGGATGCACGGTCCTGCTGGTGCGCCGGCACCGCTACACCCGCAAACTGTCCTACTACCGCTGCTACAGCCCGACCCCGGTGCCGCTGGCCCGGCTGGTGGCCATCGCCACCGTCCGCTGGAAGATCGAAGAAGACCACCAGCTCGCCAAACAGGCCTGCGGCCTGGACAAAGGCCAGACCACCCGCTGGGTCTCCTGGCACCGCTGGACCTGCCTGGCCCTGCTCGCCTACACCTACCTCGCCGTCACCACCGCCACCGAACGCCACCCCGGCGACCCCGAATTGATCCCCATCACCGTCCCCGAACTGCTACGGCTCATCCGGGGGACCGTCGTACCCCCGCCCCGCACCGACCCCCAGCACCGACACGCATGGTCACTATGGCGCCGACGCCACCAGCAACGAGCCCGAGCCTGCCACCACGCCTGGCACACCTACGCCGAAACCACCCCATGATCACAGCAGGTCAGAGCCGAAATTACAGCTGCCGTATCTGTGCTCATCGGCAAGACGACGACACCCGAGTTCGGGCTGCCTTGCTACACGGAGAGTGACGTTGCGCCCCCGGCCCGGACGCCCTGGGACCTGTCCAGGTCGGCGGGCGGTTCCAGCGGCGGCGCCGCGGCGGCGGTCGCGTCCGGGCTGGCGCCGGTCGCGCAGGGCAGCGACGGCGGCGGCTCGATCCGCATCCCGAGCAGCGCGTGCGGGCTGTTCGGGATCAAGCCGACCCGCGGCCGCGTCTCGCAGGGCCCGATCTTCCCCGACCTGTTCGGGCTGGCCACGAACGGGCCGATCGCCCGGACCGTCCGCGACGCGGCCCTGCTGCTGGACGTGATGTCCGGTCCCATGCCCGGAGACCTGTACAGGGCGCCCCAGGCCGGTGAACCGTTCTCGTCCTACGCCGACCGGGCGCCGGGCCGGCTGCGGATCGCGCGGGGCGCGGAGCCTCCGGTGCCCGGTGTCGAGGTCCACCCGGACTGTGTCGCCGCCTACGAGGAGGCGTCGGCGCTCCTGGAGGAACTGGGCCACGAGATCGTGGAGCTGCCGCCGGTGCTCGGCTCCGATCTGCTCCCGCACTTTGCGACCCTCTGGGGCGTGATGGCGACGATGACCCCCGTCCCGCAGGAGGACGAGCACCTCCTGCAGCCGCTGACCCGCTGGCTCCGCGGCCTGGGCGAGGCCACTACCGCGCCGCAGCTGCTCCAGGCGCAGGCCGCGCTGCAGGGGGCGCTGCGTGCGGCGTTCCCCCTGATGGACGAGTTCGACGCGATCCTGCATCCGACGCTCGCGATGCCGCCCGTCCCCGTCGGCTACTTCCACGGCCAGGAGCCGGAGGAGAACTTCCGGCGCCAGACGCACTTCACCCCGTTCACGGCGGTGTACAACGTTTCGGGGCAGCCCGCTGTGAACGTTCCGCTGCATTGGAACGATGACGGGCTGCCGATCGGGGTCATGCTCGCCGGGCGTCTCGGCGGCGAGGGCACGCTCATCTCGCTGTCCGCGCAGCTGGAGGAGGCGCGCCCCTGGATCGGCCGCAAGCCGGAGATCTGGATGGCGTGACCCCGCCCGCACCGGGCATGGTGCGGGCGTGGGCGACGACGAACTGATCAGGCTGGCCGAGCGGCACGGGGCCGCGGCCCGGTACACCGACTGGCGCGGGCGGAAGGTGGCCGTCGCACCGGACACGCTGGTCGCCGTACTGTCGGCGCTCGGGGTGGACGCCTCCACCCCGGCCGCCGTCCGGGCGGAACTGGACCGCGCCCGGGAGCCGGGGCTCCCGCCGGTCGTCGTCATCCGCCGCGGCGACGCCCTCCCGGCCGTCCTCCCGAATGCCCTCCCGGAGGACGCGGCCGTCGAACTCGCGACCGGGCGGACCCTCCCGGCGACGGCCGAACTCCCGCTCGGCTGGCACCGCCTGCGCGCCGGGTCGCGGAGCACGCCGCTGCTGGTCGCCCCGCGCAGGCTCCGCACGCCGGAGCGCGGATGGGGGTTCACCGCCCAGCTGTACTCGGTGCGCTCCCGTGCGTCCTGGGGTCTCGGGGACCTGCGCGACCTCGCCGACTTCGCGTCGTGGAGCGCGCGCGAGCTGGGTGCCGGGTTCACGCTGATCAACCCGCTGCACGCGGCCGAACCCGTCCCGCCGGTGACGGCGTCGCCGTACTCGCCGACGAGCCGCCGCTTCGCCGCGCCGATCTACCTGCGCGTCGAGGACCTGCCCGAGTACGCGGCGCTGCCGCCCGGCGACCGCGACCGGCTCGCCGCCCTCGCCGAGCCGCTGCGCGTCCCCGGCGGCGCCCTGGACCGGGACGCGGTGTGGACGGCCAAGCTCCAGGCCCTCGAATCCCTGCACCGGCTGCCGCGCGGCCCCGAGGCGCAGCGCGGGCTCGATGCGTTCCGCGCCCGCGAGGGAGGCGACCTCACCGCGTTCGCCACCTGGTGCGCGCTCACCGAGAAGCACGGCCCGGACTGGCGGCGCTGGCCCGCCGAACTGCGCGACGCCGGGAGCCGGGCCGTCGCGGACGAGGCCGCCCGGCTCGCCGGCCGCGTGGACTTCCACTCCTGGCTGCAATGGCGCCTGGACGGCCAGCTGACGGCCGCGCAGCGGGCCGCCCGCGACGCCGGGATGCCGGTCGGGATCGTCCACGACCTGGCGGTCGGGGTCGCGCACGGCAGCGCCGACACCTGGATCTACCGGGACCTGTTCGCGCCCGGCATGAGCGTCGGGGCGCCGCCGGACGAGTTCAACCAGCGCGGCCAGGACTGGGGGCAGCCGCCCTGGCACCCGCGGCGCCTCGCGGGCGCCGCCTACGCCCCGTTCCGGGAGATGCTCGCCGCCGTGCTCCGGCACGCGGGCGGCCTGCGCCTGGACCACGCCATGCAGGTGTCGCGGCTGTGGTGGGTGCCCGAGGGCGGTTCCCCGGCCGACGGCTGCTACGTCCGCTACGACCGGGACGCGCTTCTCGGCTGCCTCGCCTGGGAGGCCGAACGTGCGGACGCCGTCGTGGTCGGCGAGGACCTTGGCACCGTGGAAGCCGAGTTCCACGACCGGTTGGCCGACCGCGGCATCCTCGGCACGTCCCTCCTCTGGTTCGAACGCGACGCAAAGGGACGCCCCAAGCCCGCGGCCCAGTGGCGGGAACTGTCGCTCGCCACGGTCGGCACCCACGACATGCCGCCGATCACCGGATTCGTCCACGGCGACCACATCGCCCTCCGTGACCGTCTCGGCCTGCTGGCCCGTCCCCGCTCCGAAGAGGAGAACGACCACCGCCGTCAGCTCAACGACTGGCTGGCCCTCCTGCACGACGAAAAACTGCTGGCGGCCCCGCCCGACGAGGTCATGCAGGCGCTCGCGGAGGGCGCGACCACCTATGACGAGCAGATCGTGACGGCGTTGCACACCTTCTTGGCCCGCACCCCGGCCCGGCTCAGGGGCATCTCTCTCACCGACGCCGTCGGCGAACGCCGCACCCAGAACCAGCCCGGGACCATCGACGAGTACCCGAACTGGCGCGTCCCGCTCGCCGACGCCGAAGGACGTCCCGTCCTCCTGGAGGACCTTCAGGCGAGGGTGGACGCGATGCGCTCGGTCACGTCGTGAAGCAGCGTGTCGGGATGCAGATCGGCCCCGGCGATGGCCGAAAAGAGCGCGGGCAGGCCCCGCAGGGGGTAGGGGTCGTCGTCGGCGCCCGCCAGCGCCTTATGGCCGAGCGGGTGGCGGGACAGCGACCTCAGCGCCCGCTTCCACGCCGTCTGCACCTCTTCGGGGGACGGGACGCCGAACCCGTGCCCGACCGGCGCCGCATGGCGGAGCTTGACGAGGGCGCCGTCGGTGAAGTCGCAGGCGAGCCTGCAGCGGTCGGACAGGTCGGCGCGGACGAGGCCGTCCAGGCGGGTCATGACCGTGCACGGCGTCCGGCAGCGGGCCGCGCAGTCGCCGAGTGCGGACGCGACCTGGCTGTGCTGCCGGTCCAGGTAGGCGCGCCAGCCCGGCCCCGGTTCCTTCGCGACGCGGAGCGTCCGCTCGCAGGCGGAACGTTCCGCCCGCGTGTGGTCGCACATCCGGGCCGAGCCGGGCTCCACGGGAACGCCGAACCGGCTGCCCTCCCCGCACACCGACGCGCCGATCAGCGCGGGATCGCCGGCGTGGCCGAGGACGGGCTCCCAGGCCAGCATCGGCAGGTATTCGGCGGCGATGTGGACGGCGGCGACCAGCGCGGCCATGTCGCGGCGATGCCAGCGGATCGCGATGACCTCCAGCAGGAGGGAGTAGGCGGGACGCAGGCTCGCGAGGGCGCCGCGCGGCCGTTCCCACGGTGTCTGCGGCATCCGGCTGGCGCGGGCCCGGTCGAGCAGGTCGCGCGGGACCTCCCCGGCGTCCTCCGGCATGCCGAAGTCCTCGGCGTCCAGGTCCAGGACGCGCTGCCCGAACGCGCACAGCGCCGCGATCCGCGCCGGGCGGCCGTCCGCGGCCAGGGTGCCCTGCGTGATCAGCGCCGCCAGATCCCCGAACGCGTACCGCCGCGCGAGCGCCATCAGCACGTCATGAGCCGTTTCCATACCGTCCCTCCCCGTGGCCGCCCCCTCCCCATGACCGTGCAACGATCCCACGGTCACGGGGGCCGGGGACAGGGGCGGTCAGGCCGGATCAGGCCGACGCGGCGTCCTTCGCGCGGGCGCGCAGCGCGCGGGCGACGCCGTCGCGTCCCTCCGACAGCAGCCGGGCCAGCGCCGCCGGCGGGTTCTGCTCGGCGATGTAGGACTCGGTCCGGTCGATCGTGGACTGCTCGATCACCAGGAAGGGGTAGGCGACCTCGGCGAACGTCTGCGACATGTCGCTCGACCACTCCTTCCAGATCCGCCCGACCTCGGCGAAGTAGCGGTCGACGTAGGGCGGCAGCAGCTCGGCCTGGTCGGGCTCCACGAAGCCGCCGAGCGTCGCCCGGTACACCGCGTTGGGCAGGTCGCCGGACACGATCCGCTCCCACGCGGCGGCCTTGGCCTCCGCGGTCGGGATCGCGGCCCTGCAGGCGGCGGCGTGCCGCTCGCCGGCCGCAGTGCGGTCCCGCTCGTGCTCGGCGTCGATCTCGGCCTCGCCCGCCCGCCCGGTGACGACCAGGCGGCGTAGCAGCGCCCAGCGCAGGTCGGTGTCGACCGTGAGGCCGTCGAGGACCTGCGAGCCGTCCAGCAGGGCCTGGACGAACGCCAGGTGCTCCTCGCTCACGGCGGACGCGGCGAACGCCTGCGTGTAGGCGAGCTGGAGGTCCGAGCCGGGCTCGGCCTCGCGCGCCAGCCCCGACAGCGTGTCGGCGAGCAGCGCGAGGCCCTCCTCGCGCCAGGCCGGGTCCGCGTACTGCTGGATCGCGGTGCGCGCCTGCCGCAGCAGCGTCTGGGTGACCGAGATGTCGGTGACGCCGCGGATGCCCTTCGCGACCAGCCGGATGTAGTCGCGCGTGGCCATCTCCGCGTCGCGCGTCATGTCCCACGCCGCCGACCAGCACAGCGCGCGCGCCAGGCTCTCCCTGACGTCGCCGATGCTCTCGATCAGGGTGCGCTGCGAGTGCTCGTCCAGCCGGATCTTGGCGTAGGTGAGGTCGTCGTCGTTGACCAGGACGAGGTCGGGCCGCTTCTGGCCGACGAGCTGCGGAACCTCCGTCCGGGCGCCCACCACGTCCAGTTCGACCCGCTCACGCCGGACGAGCCCCTCCGCCGTCCTGTCGTACAGGCCGATCGCGAGGCGGTGCGACCGCAGCGTCGGGTAGTCGGCCTTGGCCTCCTGCAAGACGGCGAACGACGAGAAGTTCCCCTCGCCGTCCAGCTCGTACTCGGGCCGCATGGTGTTGACGCCGGCCGTCTCCAGCCACTCCTTCGACCACGACGCGAGATCGCGCCCGGACGTCTCCTCCAGCGCGCCCAGCAGATCCGTCAGGACGGTGTTGCCCCACGCGTGCCGGTCGAAGTAGCGCCGCACGCCCTCCAGGAAGTTGTCGAGACCGACATAGGCCACGAGCTGCTTCAGGACGGACGCGCCCTTGGCGTAGGTGATCCCGTCGAAGTTCACCTCCACCGCGCGGATGTCGGGAATGTCGGCGGAGATCGGGTGCGTGGACGGCAACTGGTCCTGCCGGTACGCCCATGCCTTCTCCAGGTTCGCGAACGTCGTCCACGAGCCCGTCCACTTGGTGGCCTCGGCCTGGCACAGGACGCTCACGTACGTGGCGAACGACTCGTTCAGCCACAGGTCGTCCCACCAGCGCATGGTGACGAGGTCGCCGAACCACATGTGCGCCATCTCGTGCAGGATCGTCTCCGCCCGCCGCTCGTAGGCGGCGTCGGTGACCCGCGACCGGAAGACGTAGTCCTCCAGGAACGTCACGGCGCCCGCGTTCTCCATCGCGCCCGCGTTGAACTCCGGGACGAACAGCTGGTCGTACTTGGTGAACGGGTACGGGCGCCCGAAGACCTTCTCGAAGTAGGCGAAGCCCTGCCGGGTCACGTCCACGATCGCGTCGGCGTCGAGGTGCTCGGCCAGCGACGCCCGGCAGAACACGCCGAGCGGGATGACCGTGCCGTCGTCGCGGCGGTACTCGTCCCGGACGACGTGGTACGGCCCGGCGACGAGCGCGGTGATGTAGGTGGAGATCTGCGGCGTCGGCAGGAAGTGCCATGTCCCGCCCTCGGCGGATTCGGCCGGCTCGTTCGTGACGACCTGCCAGTCCTCGGGCGCCCTGACGGTGAACTCGAAGGTCGCCTTCAGGTCGGGCTGGTCGAAGCAGGTGAACATGCGGTGCGCGTCCGCCGTCTCGAACTGCGAGTACAGGTACACGCTGCCGTCCACCGGGTCCACGAACCGGTGCAGGCCCTCGCCCGACCGCGTGTACGCGCAGTCGGCCACGACCCGCAGTTCGTTGTCCGCGGCCAGGTCCGGCAGCGGCACCCGGCCCTTCTCGGCGTCATAGGAGGCGGGGTCCAGCGCCTTGCCGTTCAGCGTCACCTCCCGCACGACGGCGTCGTGCAGGTCGATGAACGCGGACGCGCCGGCCTCGGCGCTGCCGAACCTGACCACGGTGGTGGAACCGAACCGCTCCTCACCGGTGGTGAGGTCCAGTTCGACCGCGTATGACTCGACGGTGAGCAGCCGGGCCCGTTCCCGCGCCTCGTCGCGCGTGAGGTTGCCTGCCACATGTACTCCTTGGTCGGCTTATTCGCTTGGTGAAGTCATGTCTACCAACCGGACGCCGTCCCGGTCCGCCCGCCACGGGCTTTGACACCGGCTTCGATCATCTTCCGGCATGGGGAATCGGGGCGGGTACATGCCGGTTGTCGCCTTCAGGCATCCCGTTTCACGCTCTTGGAGGCGATGTTGGCTGAGAACGCCCCCACCCCGGTGGACTTTTGGTTCGATCCCCTGTGCCCCTGGGCGTGGATAACGTCCCGCTGGATCCTGGAAGTGGAGAAGCTGCGTCCCATCCGGGTGCGCTGGCACGTGATGAGCCTGGCCGTTCTCAACGAGGACAAGGACGTCCCGGAGGAGTACCGGCGTGGCCTTGAGGGGTCCTGGGGGCCGGTGCGCGTGTGCATCGCCGCGGAGCAGAAGTACGGCCCCGAGGTACTCGGACGTCTCTACACCGAGCTCGGCACGCGGCGCCACCACGAGGGGCAGAAGTTCGACCGGGCCTACTTCGAGGCGGCGCTGACCGCGGCCGGCCTGGACCCGATGCTTGCGGACGCCGCCGACTCCACCGACTACGACGAGGCCGTGCGCGCGTCCCACAAGGACGGCATCGACCGCGTCGGGCAGGAGGTCGGCACCCCCGTCATCGAGGTCGAGGGCAGCGCGTTCTTCGGCCCCGTCGTGTCCCCGATCCCGCGCGGCGACGCCGCCGCGAAGCTGTGGGACGGCGTCGTCGCCGTGGCCTCGACGGACGGCTTCTTCGAGCTGAAGCGCACTCGCGACCGCGACCCGGTCTTCGACTGAGCCTGCTCACCCTCCGTGACATTCGTCTGTTGCGAATATCTTGCAACTACGAGGATATGGCATCACACTGGTTCTGCCGATACATCCAGGTAGGACGGTGAGTGGGGCGTGCACGTACCGGACGGATTCATCGATGCCCCGGTGTCCATCGCGGCCGGTGCGGTCGCGGTGGCCGGGATCGGGATCGCCCTGCGCGGGGCGAGGCGGGAGCTGGACGACCGGACCGCGCCGCTCGCCGGGCTGACGGCCGCGTTCGTGTTCGCCGCGCAGATGCTCAACTTCCCGGTCGCGGCCGGGACGAGCGGGCATCTGCTCGGCGGGACGCTCGCGGCGATCCTCGTCGGGCCCTACACGGGCGTCCTGTGCGTCTCGGTCGTCCTGCTCATGCAGGCGCTCCTGTTCGCGGACGGCGGCCTGACCGCGCTGGGCGTCAACATCACCACGATGGCGCTCGTCACGGTGCTCGCCGGTTACGGGTTGTTCCGGCTCCTGCTGCGGATGCTGCCCAAGACGCGGGCGTCGGTGGCGGCGGCGTCGTTCGTGGCCGCCCTCGTGTCGGTGCCCGCGGCGGCCGCCGCGTTCACGATCATCTACGCGGCCGGCGGGACGGCGGACGTCTCGATCGGCAAGGTCGCCACCGCGATGATCGGCGTCCACGTGCTGATCGGCATCGGCGAGGCGCTGATCACCGCCGCGACCGTGTCCAGTGTGCTCGCCGTCCGTCCCGACCTCGTGTACGGGGCGCGCGGGCTGATGAAGCCGTTGGAGCTGCGCGTCGCCGCGCGGAAGGCGGACGGCCCCGCCGAGCCGTCCCGCGCGTGAGAGGGGAACTCACATGACCACCAAGCGCTTCCTCGCCGGGTTCTTGCTCGTGTCGCTCGTCCTCGCCGGGTTCGTCAGCTACTACGCGTCCAGCCACCCCGACGGGCTGGAGAAGATCGCCGCCGACAAGGGCATCAGCGCAAAGGAGAAGGACCACTCGCTCAAGGACTCCCCGCTGGGTGACTACGGGGTCAAGGGCGTCGGCAACGCGCGGCTGTCCGGCGGGCTGTCCGGGGTGATCGGCGTGGGCGCCGTCCTGCTCGTCGGCGGCGGGCTGTTCTGGGGCGTCCGACGGCGCGGCACCGAGCCGGAGCAGGCCGCCGGGCGGGACGAGCGGGCGCCGTCCGAGCCGGCGCGGAAGGGCTGATGGGCGCGGGGCACGCGCACCGGCTCTACCTGCCGGGCGCGTCACCGGTGCACCGGCTGCCGCCGCAGTGCAAGCTCGTCGCCGTCCTGGCGTTCGTGCTGCTGGTCGTCGCCACGCCGCGCGAGCGGATCTGGGCGTTCGGCGTGTACGCGCTGCTGCTCGCGGCCGTCACGGTGGCCGCGCGGGTCCCGTTCCGGACGGTCGCGCGGCGGATCGTCATCGAGGTGCCGTTCGTCGCGTTCGCCTTCCTCATGCCGTTCGTCGCGGAGGGCGAGAAGATCACCGTGCTGGGGCTGCGGCTGAGCGAGAGCGGGCTGTGGGGCGCCTGGAACATCCTCGCCAAGGGGACCCTCGGCGTGGTCGCCTCGATCCTGCTGGCCGCGACCACCGAGCCCCGGCTGCTGCTGCTCGGCATCGAGCGGCTGCGGATGCCGTCGCTCATCACCCAGATCGCCACGTTCATGCTCCGGTACGGCGACGTCGTCACGGCGGAACTGGGCCGGATGAAGGTGGCGCGCGCGTCCCGTGGTTTCGAGGCACGCGACATCCGCGCGACGGGCGTGCTCGCCAAGTCGGTCGGCGCGCTCTTCCTGCGCTCGTACGAGCGCGGCGAACGCGTCCACCTGGCCATGGTGAGCCGCGGCTACGACGGCCGCATGCCCGTCCTGTACGACGTCGGCGCGACGGCCATGCAGTGGACGCTCGCCGCCGTGCTGCCCTTGGCCGCCGCCCTGGTCGCGTTGGCTGCCTGGATGTCCCCATGAGCCCGTCGCTAGAGGTGGAGGGCCTCGCGTATGGCTATCCGGACGGCACACAGGCCCTCTTCGGCGTTGACCTGACGATCGAGCGCGGTGAGCGTGTCGCGTTGCTCGGGCCGAACGGCGCCGGGAAGACCACGCTCGTCCTGCACCTGAACGGCATCCTGCACGGCGGCCTGGGCGAGGTCAGGGTCGGCGGCCTGGCGGTCGACCCGAAGGACAAGAAGGCGCTGCGCGAGATCCGCCGCCGTGTCGGCATCGTCTTTCAGGACCCCGACGACCAGCTGTTCATGCCGACCGTCCGCGAGGACGTCGCGTTCGGGCCCGCCAACCTCGGGCTGCGCGGCGCCGAACTGGACCGCCGTGTCATGGACGCCCTGGAGCGGGTCGGCATGGCGCATGTCGCGGGCCGCCCGCCGCAGCACCTCAGCTTCGGGCAGCGCCGCCGTGTCGCCGTCGCCACCGTCCTGGCGATGGAGCCGGAGATCCTCGTGCTGGACGAGCCGTCCTCCAACCTGGACCCGGCGAGCCGCCGTGAGCTGGCCGAGATCCTGCTGAGCCTGGACGTGACGGTCCTGATGGTCACGCACGACCTCCCGTACGCGGCGGAGCTGTGCCCGCGCTCGGTGATCCTGTCCGGCGGCGTGATCACGGCGGACCGTCCCACCCGGGACCTGCTCATGGACGCCGACCTGCTGGCGGCCCACCGCCTTGAACTGCCGTTCGGCTTCGACCCGGCCGCCGCAGCCCGCCCCTGATCCACGGCCCTGATCCACGGGCTGTTCGGCCATTCCGCTTGCCTCGCCGGCCACCCTTCGCCAGACTCGGATGTCCCGACACTGGTAACGGTTTTCATATCCGAAATGAGGCATTCGTGAAGGTTGCGTTCGTCGGCAAGGGCGGCAGCGGCAAGACCACCCTGTCGTCGCTGTTCGTCCGGCACCTGGCCGGGCGCGGACTGCCGGTGGTGGCCATCGACGCCGACATCAACCAGCACCTCGGTGTGGCCCTCGGCCTGGACGAGGCCCGCGCCGCCGAGATCCCCGCGCTGGGCGGCCGGCTCCCCGAGATCAAGGAGTACCTGCGCGGCGACAATCCGCGCATCTCGTCCGCGTCCGCGATGGTGAAGACGACCCCGCCGGGACGCGGGTCGCGGCTGCTGCGGTTCCGCGGCGACGACCCGTTCCACGAGGCCGGGCAGGAGGTGGGCGGCGTCACGCTGCTCGCCACCGGTCCGTTCAACGACGACGACCTCGGCGTGGCCTGCTACCACTCCAAGACCGGCGCGGTGGAGCTCTACCTCAACCACCTTGTGGACGGTCCGGGGGAGTACGTCGTCGTCGACATGACGGCGGGGGCGGACACCTTCGCCTCCGGGCTGTTCACGCGGTTCGACCTGATGTTCCTGGTCGCCGAACCCACCCGCAAGGGCGTCGGCGTCTACCGGCAGTACACCGAGTACGCCCGCGACTACGAGGTCGCCATCCGCGTCGTCGGCAACAAGGTCCAGAGCGAGGAGGATGTCGCCTACCTGCGCGAGCACGTCGGTGACGACCTGCTGACGTGGCTCGGCCAGTCCGCCGCCGTCCGGGCGCTGGAGCAGGGGCGGCACGGCATCGAACTGGAGGACGGCAACGTCGCCGCCCTCGACCGCATGCGCGCCGAGGTCGACGGACGCGTCAAGGACTGGGACGGGTTCCAGCGGCAGGCCGTTGAATTCCACGTCAAGAACGCGCGCAGCTGGGCGAGCCGCGCGGCGGGGGAGGACCTGGAAGCCCAGGTCGATCCGGACTTCCGCTTCCCGCCCGCCATGGCGGGCGCCTACGCCGGGTAGTCCGGCCCCTACCGGCGGACAACGATCGGCACTACTCTGCCCGCCATGACGATGCGGCGGATGCTGGTCATGGCGGGCGGTGCGGTGCTTCCCATCGCCCTTCTCTCGCTCCTCCTCGACAACCAATGGGTCGTCGACGCGATCAACGACACCGGGCTGCACTATGACGAGGGACTCGCGCCGCCGCTGTGGTGGCTGCAGTTCCCGCACTGGCGGCTGACCGGCGGGCCGGTCGGCTGGAAGTTCACCGTGGCGCTGGACTTCACCACCGTGCTGTTCTTCGTCCTGCTGATCCTGCTCGGGACGGCGGGCGCCCGCGCCGTCGAGCCGAACCGCGGCGGGTTCGGCGCGCTGGTGACCGGCTGGTGGGCCACGACCGTCGCGGGCGGCGTGGCCGGCCTCGTCCAGGGCGCCCTGCTGAACTGGGCGCTGGACCTGCCCAACGGCGGCCCCAACGTCTTCGAGGCGGTCTCCCACGGGGCGTCCTTCGGCCTCGGGTACGGCTGGCTCGCCGGCCTCGGCATGCTGCTGGGCTATCTGATCACCCGGACGCGCGGCGTGGCCGGCCGGCAGCCCGGCCCGTATCCGCCGCAGCAGCCGGGCATGCCGATGCAGCCGCCCTATGGACAGCCGATGGCCCAGCAGCCGATGCAGCCCATGCAGCCGGGCATGCCGATGCAGCCGCCGTACGTTCCGCCGCAGGGACAGCCGCAGCAGCACGCCTGGGCCGGCCCGCCCGTTCCGCAGCAGCCCGGCCCGTACCCGCCGCAGCAGCCCGTCCCGCCGCAGCAGCCCGCGCCGCCGATCCCGCCGCAGCCGTCCGCGCCGCCGATCCCGCCGCAGCCGTCCGCGCCGCCGCCCGAGCAGGTGCCTCCGGCGGCTCCCGAGGACAAGGACGAGGCCCCGGAGGCCGAGCCCAAGGAGCCCCCGCAGGACGCGGCCCAGGACGCGCCGCAGGACTCACCGCAGGACTCGGCGGACGATGACCTCGACCTCGCCGACCGGACGGTCATCGACCGCAAGCGGGACGCCGGCGAGAGCTGACCCGCGCGCACACGCCGTCCGCGGGCCTGCGACAATCGGGCACATGCGCGTGTTTCTTGGATCCGACCATGCCGGCTTCGAGCTGAAGGAGCACCTGGTCTCCTGGCTGAAGGAGAACGGGCACGAGGCCGTCGACTGCGGTGCGTTCGAGTACGACGCCGTGGACGACTACCCGCCGTTCGTCCTGCGGGCGGCGCAGCGGACGGTGGCGGAGCCGGGGGCGCTGGGGATCGTGATCGGCGGGTCCGGCAACGGCGAGGCGATCGCCGCCAACAAGGTCAGGGGCGTCCGCGCCGCGCTGGTGTGGAGCGAGGACACCGCCACGCTCGCCCGCGAGCACAACGACGCGAACGTCATGGCGCTGGGCGCGCGGCAGCACGACCTGGACACCGCGACCCGGTTCGTGGAGCTGTTCATCACGACGCCCTACTCCAAGGAGCCCCGGCACACCCGCCGGATCAGGATGCTCAGCGAGTACGAGCACACGGGCGAGCTCCCGCCGCTCCCGCACTAGAGCGGGCACGCGCGACACGCCCGGCTCGCCGGCTCACAGGCCGTTCTCCGGGGGTTTGCGGGCGCCGCCGCGCTTGCCCTGGCGGCGCCGCTCGTTCTTGGCGGCCTTCGTCCGCCGGGCGGGTTCGGCGGATCCGCCCTGCGCCGGGCGGGCGGCCGGCGGTTCCCCGCCCTCGGGCCGGGGCCGGGAGACGTCCCGCGCGCGCATCGCCGCGTCCACCGTGATCCGCATGCCGGACTGGACCATCCGCCGCTCCTCTCATCCGGAGGCTCTCCCCGCAGCTCATCCTTACCGGCGCGCCAGGTGTCCTCCCGGTGACATGTACCCGTATGAAACGGTCCTGGACCGTTGCAAGGAGTTTCCGGCGCCCGGGATACCGACCGTCCGGTGTGATTGCTCGATACAGTGCCGGGGTCATGCTTCAACGACTTGTGCAGCTCCTTCCGCCGCGGGTCCGCGCCGTGTTGCGCCGGATCCCGCTGCTCGTTGCGCTGTACCGATGGGCGCGGCAGGGGAAGCTGACGCGGGAGCGCCACGTCTTCGCGGTGCTGGCGCTCCTCGCGATCGCGATCGGGCTCGCCACCACCGGCGACTCGCGCGGGCTGGCCCCGTCCGGCGCGCTGGTGCTGATCGTGCTGGGCGGCGGGCTGCTGCTGAAGGTGCGCAGCCTGGTCCTGCTGCTCGGCGTCGTGGTCGCGATGGCCGCCTACAACGCCTCCCAGGACGTGCCCACGATCGGCCCCGGCATGGTCGCCACGCTGACGATCACCGCGGTGCTCGCGCTCACCCTGGCCCGGACGCGCCAGCAGCTCGGCGTGCAGGGCCTGCGCGGCGACTCGATGCTGCTGGAGCTGCGCGACCGGCTGCGCCGCCAGAGCGAGATGCCCGAGCTGCCGGAGGGCTGGAGATCGCAGGTCGTGATGCTCCAGGCCGGCGGGTCGTCGTTCGGCGGCGACTTCGTGGTGTCGTCCTGCGACGGTGACACGCTGGAGGTGGCGCTCGTCGACGTCTCCGGCAAGGGCACCGACGCCGGAACCCGCGCGCTGATGCTGTCGGGCGCGTTCGGTGGCCTTCTTGGATCGGTCCAGCCTGATCGTTTCCTGCCCGCCTGCAACGCTTACCTGCACCGGCAGGGCTGGGACGAGGGGTTCGTCACGGCCGTGCACGTCGTGGTCGACCTCAAGACTGGGGAGTACACGGTCGAGTCTGCCGGGCATCCGCCCGCCGTCCAGTTCGACGCGGGCAGCGGGGTCTGGCGGGTCGGTTCCGCCAAGGGCGTGGTGCTGGGCGTGGTACCCGACCTGAACTGCGTCCCGGAGCAGGGGAAGCTGCGGTCCGGCGACGCGCTGCTCCTCTACACCGACGGGCTGGTGGAGTCTCCCGGCTCCGATCTGGACGCGGGGATCGACCGGCTGCTCGGGGAGGCCGAGCGGCTCGTCCCGCAGGGCTTCGGCACCGGGGCGCGGAAACTGGTCGAGACGATGGCGGCGGCCCGCGACGACGACTGCGCGCTCGTGCTGATCTGGCGCACCTGACGGGCCGCGTCTGCGAGGGCGGGCTCAGCCGCGCTTGCGCTTGCCCCTGTTCTTGCCGTGCTTCGGCGGAGGTTTCTGCTGGTACTTAGGGGTGTACTTGGGTTTTTGCTGGGACTTGTGTGCCTTGGGCGGCTGCCGCTTGGACGTTCCCGGTCTGATGGCGCTCGCCTTCTTCGTCGGCGTGGCCGAGACCGCGGGCGCCGATGGCGCGGGAACGGACGGCGCCGACCGCGTGTCGTCCTCGCCCTGCGCGAGCCCCATGATGATGGCCCCGATCAGGACGGTGCCGAGGGCGGCACCGAGGCCCGCCAGCAGCCGGGTGCGCGTGGACGGCGCGGTGCCGGCCATGCCGGGCGGCGTGAACGCCTGGGTGTCGGTCTCCTCCCAGCCCGCCGGCCCGGCCCGCTCCGAGCGCGCCGGGACCGCCGGCCGTCCCCCGGCGTGCGGCTGCTGCTGCTCGACGAGCGCGAGCAGCAGTTCGGACGCGGTCGGGCGGTCGGCGGGGTCCGGCGCGAGCGCGGACCGGACCGCGGGCACCAGCGAATCCGGCAACCCGGACAGGTCGGGATCCCCGATGCGAAGCGTCGCCGGGTCGCCGCCGATCGGCATCTGGCCCGTCCCGGCGTGCGCGACGAGGCAGCCCCAGGCGAAGATGTCGGCGGCCGGGGTCGCGGGCCCGCCGAGGAGGACCTCCGGCGCCATCCAGCCGGGCGTGCCGAGGACCTGGCCGGACGCGCCCGCCGCGTCCGGGGAGTCCTGTCCGCTGGCGATGCCGAAGTCGATGACACGGCAGCCGGACAGGGTGAGCATCACGTTGGCGGGCTTGATGTCGCGGTGCACGAGCCCCGCGGCGTGGATCGCGGCGAGCGCGGACGCGACCCCGACGGCGACGCCGTGCAGGTCGGCGGGCGGCAGCGGCCCCTCGGCCACCAGCCGGTTGTGCAGCGAGATGCCGCCGACGTAGTCGGTGACGAGGTAGGGCCGGCCGTCCTCCTCGCCGTGCGCGATGACCCGGGCGGTGCAGAACGACGCGACCCGGCTCGCGAGGTGCGCCTCCTCGGTGAACCGCCGCCGGTAGAGCGGATCGCCGGCCAGGTGCGGGTGGATGGTCTTCACCGCGACGCGCCCGCCGGACACCGGGTCGGCGCCGAGATAGACCGTCCCCATGCCGCCCGACCCGAGGCGGCCCAGCAGCCGGTGCCCGGCGACCTGGCGCGGGTCGGCGGGTTCGAGCGGTCTGATGTCTCCGTCCATGCGGTGTTCCTGGCTCCCTCGGATCTCTGCCGTCCCGTCCATCCCCGTTCGGCGGCGGATTATGGCGGGTTCGCCGAGGAAGTGCGGAAACGCGATCCAGGGCGGCCGACGTGACACTCCGGCGGCCTGGCGCGGCGAGGTTTCGCAGGGCAATGACCAGGTAACAACCCTTTCTGCGCCAACCCCCCGGCGCCGGACGGCGCGCGTGCCGGACGGCCCGCATGCGAGCCGGAAAGGGGGAGGGCCGCCGCAGTGCGGAGACTCGGGGGTTTGCTGTCACCGTCGTGCTGGTCGGTGCGGACCCGCGTGACCGTCGCCGCGACCCTCATCGTGGCGCTGCTCCTCACGGCCGGCGCCGTCTTCTTCTACGCGGCCGTCCGGCAGACGGTGTACAGCGGGCTGCACGACCGCGGGGCCTTCGTCACCGCCGACCTGGCCACCATCGTCCGCGAGACCGACCCGCGCGGGACGCTGCACGTCCAGGATCCCGACTTCACGCTGCTCCAGGTCATCAGCGGCGACCGGGAGGTCCTGGCGTCGAGCGAGTCCCTGTACGGCCAGGGCCCGCTGCAGGCGCCGCTCCCGCACGTGCCGAACCGGCCGGAGTACCGCGTCGTCCATCTGAACGGGGAGAGGGACGTCTACCTCATCTCGGAGAAGCTGAACACCCGCGCGGGCGTGCGGATCGTGTACGTCGGTGCGCCCGTCACCCGGTACACCCGGTACAAGGGCCTGCTGGTCGGCCTGCTCGTGGCGTCGGTGCTGGCCGCGGTCGGTGCGCTCGCGGTGGCCGTGTCGCTGTCGGTGCGCTGGGCGCTGCGGCCGGTACGGCTGATGAGCGCCGAGCTGGCGGAGATCACCGGCGGGGCGGACCGCCGGGTCACCGTTCCGGGCCCGAACGACGAGGTCTCCGGGCTGGCCGAGTCGGTGAACGTGACGCTGAACCGGCTGGAGGACGTCCTGAACCGCCAGCGCGCGTTCGTCGCCGACGTCTCGCACGAGCTGCGCAGCCCGCTGACCGGGCTGCGCGCCGAGCTGGAGGTCGCGCTGGAGCATCCGGAGGACGAGGACTGGCCGGCGGTCGCGCGGGCGGCGCTCGCGGACGCCGACCGGCTGCAGGGCATCGTCAGCGACCTGCTGGTCCTGGCGAAACTGGGCGCGGGCGTGTACGTCGAGCGGGAGCGGGTCGACCTCGGCGAGCTGGTGCGCGCGGAGACGTCCCGGCGGGTCCGGCGCATCCCGATCGAGATCGACGCGGCCGCGGGCGTGATGGTGCGGATCGCCCCGCACCATCTGGTGCGGGTGCTGACGAACCTGCTGGACAACGCCGAGCGGCACGCGAAGTCACGGGTCTGGGTGACGGTGGCGGCGCAGGGGCGGGAGGCCGTGCTGGAGGTCCTCGACGACGGCGCGGGCATCGCCCCCGAGGACCGCGAGCGGATCTTCTGGCGGTTCCAGCGGCTGCCCGAGGCCCGGGCGCGGGACGCGGGCGGCACCGGGCTCGGGCTGACGATCTCCCGCGACATCGCCCGCGCGCACGGCGGGACGCTCGTCGCGGCGGACAGCGACCGGGGCGCCCGGTTCGTCCTGCGCATCCCGCTCGCCGAGCCGTAGCCCTTCAGGGCCCGTAGTCCCGCAGGGCGAGCGGCGGGCGCCGTGCCGCGTGCCGGGTCGCCTGCTCGAAGGCGTACCCGATCCGCAGGACGGCGAGGTCCGCGTGGTGGGGGCCGACGATCTGCAGGCCGACCGGCAGCCCGTCCGGGGTGAAACCGGCGGGCACCGACAGCGCCGGGCACCCGGTCGCCGAGATGAGGAAGCACGACCGCATCCACTCCAGATAGTCCGGCATCGGCCGCCCCGCGACCTGCTCGGGATACTCGATGCCGGCGTCGAACGGCGGGACCTGGCTGACCGGCAGGAGCAGCGCGTCGTACCGCTCGAAGAACTCCCGGACCCGGTGGAAGAGCGCGGTGTGCAGGGTTTCGGCGCGGCCGAGGTCGGCGCCGGTGAGGGTGCGGCCCGCGTCGATGTTCTCGGCGAGGGACGGCTTGAAATCGCCGCGGCGCTCGTCGAGGAGGGGGCGCAGGGCGATGTCCCAGTGCCAGGCGCGCAGCGTCCGGAACACCTCGTCGGCGCCCGCCAGGTCGGGGCACGCCTCCTCGACCGCGCAGCCCAGTTCCCCGAAGACCCGCACGGCGGGTTCGAGGACGCCGGTGACGGCCGGATCGACCGGGACCGTCCCGCCGAGGTCGGGGGACCAGGCCAGGCGGAGCCCGCCGGGCTCGCGGTGGAGCGGCCCGGCGAACGCCGAGCCGGGCGTCTCCAGCGCGATCGGGCTGCGCGGGTCGGGGCCGGCGAGGACCGACAGCAGCAGCGCCACGTCCGCGACCTCGCGGGCCATCGGGCCCTGCACGCCCATCGTGGCCCAGCCCGCCGGCACCGGCCAGGACGGCACCCGTCCCGGCGATGGGCGGAACCCGACGACGTTGCAGAACGACGCGGGGTTGCGCAGCGAGCCGCCCATGTCGCTGCCGTCCGCGAGCGGGTGCATCCCGCACGCGAGCGCGGCGGCCGCGCCGCCGCTGCTGCCGCCCGCCGACCGGGAGAGGTCGTAGGGGTTGCGGGTGAGGCCGAAGACCGGGTTGAACGTGTGCGACCCGGCGGCGAACTCCGGCACGTTCGTCTTGCCGAGCGTGATGACGCCCGCGGCCCGCATCCGCTCGATGATCAGTTCGTCCTCGTCCGGGACGTGGTCGGCGAAGATCGGCGATCCGGACGTGGTGCGGACGCCCTCGGTGGCGTGCGTGTCCTTGTGCGCGACGGGCAGGCCGTGCAGCGGGCCCGGCCGCTCCCCGGCCGCCAGCCGCTCGTCGGCATCGCGCGCCTGCTCCAGCGCGCGCTCCGCGACCAGGGTGACGATCGCGTTGACCTGCGGATCAGTCCGCTCGATCTGGTCGAGATGCGCCTGCACGACCTCGCGGGCCGACAGTTCGCGGGCGCGGATCCGGCGCGCCAGGTCACGGGCGGACGCGAAGCAGATCTCCTCGGACACGTGCGTTCCCCTTTCTCCGGGTTCCCCCAGGGGCCACCCCCGGATGCCGGATGGCCCCGCCTTGAGGTCATCATGCTGGGAAGACCGGTGGAAGGGGCGGCGTGGCGGAACGGGTCGGGGCGCGGGAACTGCTGCGCCGCGTGCTGGACGAGGGCGGCCGGGCGTCCTGGGACACGCCGCCTCGCGGGGGACCCGCCCCGGACTCCGCCTACGGCCGGGAACTGGCCGCCGCCGGGGAGCGCAGCGGATGCGACGAGGCCGTCCTCACCGGGGAGGGGCTGCTGCGGGGCCGCCGGGTCGCGTTCGTGGTGTCGGAGTTCGGTTTCCTCGCGGGCTCGATCGGGCTCGCCACCGCCGACCGGATCGTCGCGGCCGTGGAACGCGCCACCGCCGAACGCCTGCCGCTGCTGGCGGCGCCGGCCTCGGGCGGTACCCGGATGCAGGAGGGGACGGCCGCGTTCGTGCAGATGGCCCGGATCACCGCGGCGGTCACGGCGCACCGCGCGGCCGGGCTGCCCTATCTGGTCTACCTGCGGCATCCGACGACCGGCGGGGTGTTCGCCTCGTGGGGGTCGCTCGGCCACGTCACGGCCGCCGAGCCGGGCGCGCTGATCGGTTTCCTCGGCCCGCGCGTCTACGCGGGGCTGTACGGGGAGCCGTTCCCGCCCGGCGTGCAGGTCGCCGAGAACCTCGCGGCCAAGGGGCTGCTGGACGCCGTGGTGGGCATCGACGACCTCGCCGAGGTGGCGTCGCGGGCACTGAACGTGCTGTGCGGGAAACCGCCGCCGGCGACGGTGGCTCGGCTCCCCGCGGGCACGCCCGCGTCCGGGACGGCATGGGAGTCGATCGAACGGTCCCGGCGCGCCGATCGTCCGGGCGTCCGTGACCTGCTCAGGCACGGCGCGTCGGACGTCACCCTCCTCTCCGGCACCGGCCAGGGCGAGGCGGATCCCGGGCTCATGCTCGCGCTCGCCCGGTTCGGTGCGGCGCCCTGCGTCCTCGTGGGCCAGGACCGGCACAGCCAGCGCACCGGCCATCCCCTCGGCCCGGCCGGGCTGCGGGTCGCGCGGCGCGGTATGCGGCTGGCCGCCCAGCTCGGCCTGCCGCTGGTCACCGTGGTCGACACGCCCGGCGCGGTCCTGTCGGCGGAGGCGGAGGAGGGCGGGCTGGCCGGCGAGATCGCCCGCTGCCTCGCCGACCTGATCACGCTGCCCGCGCCGACGCTGTGCCTGCTCCTCGGGGAGGGGACGGGCGGCGCGGCCCTCGCCCTGCTGCCCGCCGACCGCGTCCTTGTGGCCCGGCACGCCTGGCTCTCACCGCTGCCGCCCGAGGGTGCGTCGGTGATCGTCCACCGCGTCCCCTCCCGGGCGGACGAGATGGCGGCCTCCCAGGGCGTCCGGTCGGCCGACCTCCTGCGCGACGGTGTGGCCGACGCGCTGGTGGACGAGCGCCCCGACGCGGCCGACGAGCCGGAGGAGTTCTGCCGCCGCGCCGCCGCCGCGATCGAGGCGGGCCTGTCCGGGCTGGCACCGGGCGGACCGGCCGCCCGCCAGGCCCGGTACCGGTGACCCGTTCGGCCGCGGCGCCGCCGGAGGAGCACTACCGTCGTCTCCCGTGACCGAAACCGCCACCCGCACGGCCTATGACGCCGTCGCCGTCCTCTACGCCGACACCTTCCGCAACGTGCTGGACGACTTGCCGCTCGACCGTTCCCTGCTCACCGCGTTCGCCGAACTCGTCCGTCCCGGCCCGGTCGCCGACCTGGGCTGCGGCCCCGGCCACCTGACGGCGTTCCTGCACGCCCTCGGCGTGGACGTGTCCGGCATCGACCTGTCGCCCGGGATGATCGCCCAGGCCCGCGCCGACCACCCGCACCTGCGCTTCGCCGAGGGCTCCATGAGGTCCCTGGACCTTCCCGATGCCGCCCTCGCCGGCGTCCTGGCCTGGTATTCGATCATCCACATGGCCCCGCCGGAACTCCCGGCGGTCTTCACCGAACTCCACCGGGTCCTGGCCCCCGGCGGCCACCTGTTCCTCGCCTTCCAGTCGTCCGGCGAAGGCGGGCCGGAGGCGTTCGACCACAAGGTCGCCCTCGCCTATCGCTGGCCCATCGACGACATCGCCGCCCTCACCCGCGAGGCGGGATTCACCGAGGTCGCGCGCTTCCTGCGCCGCCCGAGCGAGATCGAACGCTTCCCGGCGGGCAACCTCATCGTCCGCAAACCCTGACCGCCCTCAGGCGTCCGCTGCCTTCCCGCCCTCAAATCCGCCGGTCTCCGTGCCGTCTGTCTCTTTGAGGACGACATGGTTGCGCTGGGCCCAATTCCGGATTTCGGAGAGCTTCCCCCGCCGACGGCGTCTCGACGTCACCTCCACTTCGCTGACGGTGACGCCGTAGTCGCCGAGTAGATCGATGACGGCGCTGGCCGGCACCGCGGGCTCTCTGTCGGCCGCGTCGCGTCCGGCGGGAGCCAAGTAGGCGACGGTGGCCCTGCGGATCAGCTCTGACACGCTGACCCCCGCGGCCTTCGCCGCCGCCTTCACCTGCTCCAGTTCGTCGGAGGCGAACCGGGTGGAGACCACCCGGTCGAGCTGGACCGGCTCGGCGGTCTCCATGTACTCGGCGTACCGGTCGGCGTTGGCCCGGTGGTACTCGGCCTCTTCCGCCGATGTCATGCCCCGGAAGGACTTGACCTCGTTCTTCTCCGCCATGGTGCTCACTCCTTTCGCGGATTGTCGTAGGCCGTGATCGGTCGCGCCATGTCCAGTTCCTGCACGCCCCAGTCACGCCGGACGAAGACCGGATAGGCGAAGATCACGATGATCCGCCGCCCGCCGTCCGTCGTGCCGCGCAGAAGGTAGCGGTCCTCGTCATGGCCGCCGCCGGGTAACCGAAAGATCTCATGGTCGTTGCGTGCCGCCTGTTCGACCTCGGTGCGGGTGATTCCATGACCGCCCGAATGCCAGGTGTTGGACTCGTCCCAGTCGAGCGAAGCTCGAACTTCATGCCTCCATCACGTCATACATCGTAGGCACGATGTATGACACAGATTACCCAGTCGACCGGGTGGTCACTCGGGATGTGATGGGTGAGTCGCGATCGACCGGCGGTGATGGCAGGTCATGCGCCTCCTGTGCGGCTACCGGGGAGTACGGTGGCCGGAATCGCAGGGTTGGAGGGTTGTGTGGCGTCGATCGTCGAGAGGGTGCCGCCTTCGGCGGCGGGGCGGGTGCTGCGGGGGCTGTTCACGCTGCCGGAGCCGGTCAAGCGGCTGATCGCGGGTGCGCCGGTGCGGCGGGACGGGCAGGAGCTGGCGCTGGACGCGCAGCTGCTGCTGCTCATGACGCGGCTGGAGGGGCAGCGCCTCGGCGGGAGCACGGCCGAGGAGGCGCGGCGGGGGCTCGCCAGGGCGAAGGTGTATCTGCCGAAGGTGCCCGCGCGGCCGGTGGCGACACGGAACGTCGACGCGGACGGCGTGCCGGCGCGGCTCTACACGCCGAAGGGGCTCGCGGACGGGTCGCCGCTGCTCGTCTTCTACCACGGTGGCGGATGGGTGATCGGCGACCTCGACACGCACGACACGGTGTGCCGGTATCTGGCGGTGCATGCCGAGGTGCGGGTGCTGTCGGTGGACTACCGGCTCGCCCCGGAGCATCCGTATCCGGCGGCGGCGGACGACGCGCTCACGGCGTACGGGTACGCGGTCGCGCGTGCCCGGGAGCTGGGCGCCGATCCGTCGGCCATCGCGGTCGGCGGCGACAGCGCGGGCGGCAACCTCGCGGCGGTCGTGGGGAGGTTCGCCGAGCGCACACCGGATTTCGCCCTGCTGTTCTACCCGGTGACCGACATATCCGTCCGGCGGCGGTCGCGGGAGCTGTTCGCGGCGGGGTTCTACCTCACCGACGAGGACATGACCTGGTTCAGCGACCACTACTGCCCGCTGGATCGCCGCGCGGAGCCGAAGGCGTCGCCGCTGCTCGCCGGTGACCTGCGCGGCTTCCCGGCGACGTACCTGGTCACCGCGGGGTTCGATCCGCTGCGGGACGAGGGGGAGGAGTTCGCGAGGCGGCTGGCGGAGGCCGGGGTGCGCGTCGCGCTGCGGCGGCAGGAGGACCTCATCCACGGATTCGCGAACATGTGGTCGCTGGGCGGGCGCTTCCGGGAGGCGCTGTCCGAGGCGGCCGGGGCCCTGCGCACCGGGCTGTACGCAGGGCCCGGGAGGTGAGGGTCAGAGCGGCAGGCCCGTGAAGATCATGACCTTCTCCTCGGTGTAGTCGGCCATCGCCGACCGCAGGCCCTCGCGGCCGACGCCCGAGTCCTTCACGCCGCCGTACGGCATCTGGTCGGCGCGGTAGGACGGAACGTCGCCGATCACGACACCGCCGACGTCCAGTTCGCGGTAGGCGCGGAACGCGATGTCGAGGTTCCGGGTGAACACGCCCGCCTGCAGGCCGAACTTGGAGTCGTTGACCAGGGCGAACGCCTCGTCGACACCGTCCACGGGCTGGACGAGCATGACCGGGCCGAAGACCTCCTCGCAAGAGATCTTGGCGTCGGACGGGACGTCGGCCAGCACCGTGGGCGCGTACGCGGCGCCCTCCCGGGTGCCGCCGGTGAGGACCTTCGCGCCCGCCGCGACGGCCTCGTCCACCCAGGACTCGATGCGCTCGGCGGCCTCCTGGCTGACGAGCGGGCCGACCTGCGTCTTGTCGTCCCACGGGTCGCCGGTGACGAGCGAGGAGACGGTGTCGACCAGCTTCGGCACGAACTCCTCGTACACCGACCGGTCGATGTAGACGCGCTGGACGGCGATGCAACTCTGCCCGGCCTGGTAGTTGGAGAACAGCCCGATGCGCTTGGCGGCCCAGTCGAGGTCGGTGTCCGGCAGGACGACGGCCGCGCCGTTCCCGCCGAGTTCGAGCGTGACGTGCTTGCGCGGCGCCCGGTCGTTGATCGCCCAGCCGACCGGAACCGAGCCGGTGAACGACACGATCGGCAGGCGCGGGTCGTCCACGAGGGCCGAGGCGCGCTCGTTCGGCACCGGCAGGATCGAGAACATGCCGGCGGGCAGGTCGGTCTCGGCGAGCAGTTCGCCGAGCAGCAGCGCCGACAGCGGCGTCGCGGGTGCGGGCTTGAGGATGATCGGGGTGCCCGCCGCGATCGCCGGCGCGACCTTGTGCGCGGCGAGGTTCAGCGGGAAGTTGAACGGCGAGATGCCGAGCACCGGGCCCTTCGGCACGCGGGTGATGTAGGCCATCCGGCCCTCGGCGGCCGGGTCGGTGTCGAGCCGCTGCGTGGTGGCGCTGAAGCGGCGGGCCTCCTCGGCGGCGAACCGGAACGTGGAGACCGCGCGGGCGACCTCGCCGCGCGCCCACAGCAGCGGCTTGCCGTTCTCCGCCGTGATCAGCCGGGCGATCTCCGCGGACCGCTCGGCGATCCGCGCGGACACGTGCGCGAGCGCCTCGGCCCGCACGTGCAGCGGCAGCGCGGCGGCCTCCTTGCGGATCGCGTCCGCGGCGGCGATCGCCTCCTCCACCTGCGCGGGCGTCGGGACGGCCGCCGTCCCGACCACACGGCCGTCGTAGGGATGCGTAACGGTCAGCTCACCGTCACCGGTCTCGGGCCGGCCGGCCAGCCAGAATGGGGTCACGTTCATGGCGCTCACGCTAGCCCCGGCGGCCCCGATTGCGAGTCTCCACGGTGTCCAATCCCGTCGCCCTGTTTGGACGTGATGGCGAGCGCGAACCACAGTTCGGCGCGGACGGCCGGGTCGTCCGGGTCGCGTCCCAGAAGACCGGCGACCTTGCGCATCCGGGTCCGGAGGGTGTGCCGGTGGACGCCCAGCGCCCGCGCCGCCGCCTCACCCTGCCCGTTGGCCGCGACATAGGCCCGGGCGGTCTCCACCAGACCTTCCTGGCGGAGTGGTGCGAGAAGTGTGTCGGCGAAGGCGTGCGCGAGGCCGGGTTCCAGCAGCCCGAGAACGCCCTGTCCCGGGAGTTCGGAGTAGTGGAGGACGTCGCGTTTCGCCCGCCCGGCCGCCGCGAGGGCCTCCTCGGCCTGCCGCAGCGCGGCCGCCAGGTCGCCCGATGCCGGGTCGCTGACGCCGACCGGGCCGGTCAGCAGCGCCGCGACCGTCCCGCTCAGCTCGGCCGGGACGATCACGGCGCTGTGCCCGCCCAGCGGCAGGGCCAGGCAGCGCGCCCCCGCCGGATCGGACTCCAGCGCGTCCAGCACCGCGGTCCCGCCCGTGCAGGCCAGTACCCGGACCGGCCCGCGCGGCGCCGAAGGCGCCTCGCCCGGCCGTCCGAGCAGCAGCGCCGCGAGCGAGGCGCGCAGTTCACGGCCGGTGCGCGGCGTCTCCGACTGCAGCGTCAGCAGCGCGACCGCCGCGCCCACGATGGTGTGCGCGGCCGGGGGGAGCGGCGTGTCCGTTCCCACCGCGAGGAACCCGCGCGGCCGTCCGCCGAGCCCGATCCGCTGCACCGCGATGTGGTCGTCCGGGCCGGCCAGCGCCACGCTCGCCGCCGGGCCGCCCCTCCCCGGCCGGCGCCGCAGCCGGGCCAGCTCGGGCGCCAGGGCATCGGCCCGGCCGCCTGCCCCGGCGGGTTCGGCGTGCTGGACGGCCCCGGAGGCGTCCAGCAGCAGCGCCCACCCGCCGAGCAGCCGGGCCAGCCGGGTGACCAGGGCGCCGGGCCCGGCGAGCGCGGCACGGGTCAGCTCCCGCTGGGCCTGGAACGCGCGGGTGACGTCCTCGTACCACTCGGCGGCGAGCATCCGCGACACGGCCTTGCCGATGGCGATGAACGGGGTCGGGCGCGGTACCTCCAGCAGCACGAGCCCCTGGCCGCGGGCGGCGGCGAGCAGCTCCGCCGGGACGTCCTCATGGATGACCCCGACCGCGAAACCGAGCCCGGCGACACCCCGTCCGACCAGCCGGGACACATACGCGGCGGCGTTCGCCGGGGTCAGCCGCATCCCGGTGGTCAGCACCAGCTCGCCGCCTTCGAGGAACGGTGTCGGGTCTTCCAGCTCGCTGACGGCGACCCACACGACCGGCGCGTCCGGCAGCGGCCCGGTGAGCGACCGCAGGCCGAGCTGGGGGAGGGCGGCCACGGTGGCCAGCGTCGGCGGCATCGCAATCCTTGTGCAAAGTGTCTACCTCGCTGGGCGGATTTCGCCGCCCCGTACGGTTCATCGTAGGCGGGACCCGGCTTATGTTCAGGCCATGACCAGCCAGGACACTGCCCTTGGGGCAAGCGGCGGACGTCTGCCGCAGGAACGCCGTGTCGTCACCGAGATCCCCGGCCCCCGCTCCCGGGAGCTGCAAGCACGGCGCGTCGCGGCGGTACCGCCGGGCGTCGGCAGCGTCCTCCCGGTATACGTGACGGACGCCGGCGGCGGAGTGATCGTCGACGCGGACGGCAACTCGCTGATCGACTTCGGCTCCGGTATCGCGGTCACGAACGTGGGCAACGCCAACCCGCGGGTCGCCGCGCGGGTGAAGGCGCAGGCCGACCGCTTCACCCACACCTGCTTCATGGTCGCGCCCTACGAGTCGTACGTGGCGGTGTGCGAGCACCTCAACCGGCTCACGCCCGGCGATCACGAGAAGCGGTCCTTCCTGGTCAACAGCGGCGCGGAGGCCGTGGAGAACGCCGTCAAGATCGCCCGCTATGCGACGGGCCGGGACGCGGTCGTGGTGTTCGACCACGGCTACCACGGCCGGACGCTGCTGACGATGACGCTGACCGCCAAGAACATGCCCTACAAGCACGGGTTCGGCCCGTTCGCGCCCGAGGTGTACCGGGCGCCGCTGGCGTATCCGTTCCGCTGGCCGACCGGCCCGGACAACTGCGGCCCGGAGGCGGCGGCGCAGGTCATCGACCAGATCACCAAGCAGATCGGCCCGACGAACGTCGCGGCCGTGCTGATCGAGCCGATCCAGGGCGAGGGGGGCTTCATCGAGCCCGCGCCCGGCTTCCTGCCCGCGCTCGCCGAGTTCTGCCGCGCCAACGGCATCCTGTTCATCGCCGACGAGGTGCAGACCGGCTTCGCGCGGACGGGCGACCTGTTCGCCTGCGAGCACGAGGGGATCGTCCCTGACCTGGTCGCGACCGCGAAGGGCATCGCGGGCGGGCTGCCGCTCGCGGCCGTCACCGGACGCGCGGACATCATGGACAAGGTGCACGGCGGCGGGCTCGGCGGCACCTACGGCGGCAACCCGCTGGCCTGCGAGGCGGCGCTGGCCGTCCTGGAGGAGATCGAGGACGGCAAGCTCACCCAGTGCGCCCGCCGGATCGGGGAGATCATGCTGCCCCGGCTGCGGGCGCTCGCCGAGCGGCACCCCTCGATCGGGGACGTCCGGGGACGCGGCGCGATGATCGCGATCGAGCTGGTCCGGCCCGGCACGAAGGACCCCGATCCCGAGCTGACCGCGCGGGTGGCGCGCCGCTGCCACGAGCGGGGCCTGCTCGTCCTGACGACCGGTACGTACGGGAACGTGCTGCGCTTCCTGCCCCCGCTGGTCATCCCGGAGGAGTTGCTGTCCGAGGGGCTGGACGTCCTGGAGGAGGCGTTCGCCGACTGACCCGGCCCGGCCGCGAAGCGCGTCACTCCGTCGTCGGCCCTGCCGCGAAGTCGTCCTTGTAGAGGTCGGCGAGGATGTCGTAGGACCGCAGCCGGTCGGCGTGGTCGAACACCTGCGTCACCACCATGACCTCATCGACGCCCGACCGCTCGATGAGGGCGTCCATCTGCGCGCGGACGGTCTGCGGGCCGCCCACCACCTGGTCCGCCAGCCGCTCGTCGATCATCTGCCGTTCCAGCGGCGTGTACGGGTGGGCGGCGGTCTCCGCCGGCGTCGGCAGGGGCCCGGGACGGCCCTGCCGCAGCCGCAGGAACGCCAGCGCCTGGGGCGCGGCCAGCTCGCGCGCCCGCTCGTCGGTGTCCGCGGCGGTGACGGACACGCCGATCATCGAGTACGGCTCGTCCAGCGCGCCCGGACGGAACGACTCGCGGTACAGCGTCAGCGCGGGCACGGTGTTCGCGGCGCTGAAGTGGTGCGCGAACGCGAACGGCAGCCCGAGCAGCCCGGCGAGCCGCGCGCTGTAGCCGCTGGACCCGAGCAGCCACACCGGCGGCTCGTTGCCGGCGGCCGGGGTCACCTTGCCGTCCGCGCCGAAGTAGCTCCGCAGCTCGATGACCTGCTCGGGGAAGTCGTCCACCGACAGTGCGTCCGGGGAGCGGCGCAGCGCGAGCGCGGTGGCCTGGTCGGTGCCGGGCGCGCGGCCGAGGCCGAGGTCGATGCGGCCCGGATACAGCGCCTCCAGCGTGCCGAACTGCTCGGCGACGACCATCGGCGCGTGGTTCGGCAGCATGATCCCGCCGGACCCGATCCGCATCGTGGCGGTGACCGCCGCGACCTGCCCGATCAGCACCGCCGTCGCCGAACTCGCGATGCCGGGCATCGCGTGGTGCTCGGCGAGCCAGTACCGGTGGTAGCCGAGCCGCTCGGCGTGCCGGGCCAGGTCGAGGGTGTTGCGCAGGGCCTGGGCGGATGTGGAGCCGCTGACGACGGGGGCGAGGTCGAGGACGGAGAAGCGCACGCTCATACCGTGTGCCAACCCGCCCGGTGCGGGTCCTCTTCCCGTCAGCCCTTCAGCGCGAGGAGGGCGGCGATGGCGACGGCGGCGATCACGATGGGGGCCGTGACGCAGAGCCAGGACCAGTTCACGAGCGCGCGGGCCCGCGCCGGGTCCTCGGCGAACCGGGTCTCGGCCCGGGTGTACAGCAGCGCGGCGACCACGACCAGCGGCAGGAACACGAACGTCGTGAGGAGCCCGAGGACGAACGCGGCGACCTGCCCGAACCGGGTGTAGGTTCCGTCCGGGCCGATACCGAAGGCGAGCGGGGGAGCAGCGACGGTTCCGGTCATCTCAGCACCGATCTCTAGAAATGTGACCCGGATCATACGCTTCGTGCCCGCAGTGCGCGAGGGGCCGGCCGCCATTCTCCGGCGGCCGGCCCGGCACGGGGTCAGCGCAGATCGAGACCCAGCAGCACGGGGTCGTGGTCGGACGAGCGGAACGCGTCCGGCCGGTAGAACCGCGGCGGGTTGTACTCGGTGTTGTAGTCGAGGAACACGGGCTCGTCGCTGTTGACGTGCCAGATCGTCGCGCCCGTCACGCGCTGCGACAGGGACCCTCCGGCCAGCGCGTGGTCCAGCTCGCCCGACTGCCCGTCGAACACGTAGCTGTACCGCTCACCGGGACGGACGAACCGCTGCGTCTGCGACACGAGCCCCGCGCCGGTGAGCACCTTCACCGGGTCCTCGGCCGTGTAGGCGTTGAGGTCGCCGACGACGAGCGGGTTCTCCGACTCCGCCGCGAGCGCGCCGATCGCCTCCGCCTGGGCGACGCGGCGGGCGTTGTAGCAGCCCTGGCCGTCGCCCTGGTCCCGGTCGGGCCCGGTGGCGCCGCCGCAGCCCTTCGACTTGAAATGATTGACGATCATGGTGAACGCCGTCCCGCCGGACGCGGGCCGGAACGTCTGCACCAGCGGCGGGCGGTCGAAGACCGGGTCCTGCGAGGAGCGCGCCGCGCCGACCGGGGCGACCTGCGCGGGCCGGTAGATGAGCGCGACGTGGATCTCGTCCGTTCCCGGGTACGGGTGCCGCACCCACGCGTACGTCGCGGCGCCCGCGTCCCGGTTCAGCCGGTCCACGATGGCCCGCACGGCGGTGTCGCCGTTGTTCTCGACCTCCATGAGCCCGACGACGTCGGCGTCCAGCCCCTTGAGCGCGGCGGCCAGCTTGGTGAGCTGCCGCTCCTGCTCCTCCGCCGTGTCGGCACCGCGCCTGTTCAGCGTCGTGAACCAGTTGAGCGTGTTGAAGCTCGCGACGCGCACGTCCCCGCCGACATGCCGGGGCTTCTCCGGTCGCGGGTCGGTGGCGGCGAAACGCACCGTCCTGGTGGGCTCCAGCCGGTATTCGCCGAACCCGTGACCGAGGACGCCCGTCAGCCCGTACGCCGAGTCGCCGATCCGCAGGACGCGCGGGTCGGTGTACGGGATCGTGTCCGGGTTCTGGACGTTCGAGCCGTCGTCGACGAGCAGCCTGCGCGCGTCGTTGCCCGCCTGCGTCGAGCCGTGGCCGTCGGTCGGCTGGAAGAGCCGGCCGCCCGCCGAGACCGTGACCTCCCCGTACCGTCCGAGCCGGTAGACCTCGGTGGCGGTGAGCCGCTGCCCGAACCGCAGCAGCATGCCCTCGTACCGCTCCAGGGGCGGGACGCCTGGAGCGTCCGCGCCGTCGCGCAGCGGAAGCCGGACGCGGGCCGGAGCGATCCGCCCCGTGCCGCACACGTCGACGGCGGACACGGGCGACAGTTCGGTGAGCCCGTTGTACTCGACGGCCGTGCCGGTCACGAGCACCCGGTCACCGGGCGCGACCTCCTCGGTGGAGTAGACGAACAACCCGTCGGACGTCCGGGGGTCGCGGTCGGGCGTCGGGTCCTGGATGAAGAAGCCCTTGAGCTGGTCGGGCCGCTGGAAGTCGGCGGTGACGACGCCTTCGACCCGGACGGTCCGCCCGGTGAGAGGGCTCGCGGTCCCGCTGCCCTGGACGTCGGCGATCTGGTGGTCGGCGGGGGTGCCGCAGGTGGACGGCTCCGCCGCGGCGGCCGGCGGCACGCCGGCGGCGAGGCCGGCGGTCAGGACGGTCGCGAGTGCTGCTGCTGTTCGGCGCATGGCGGGAGGGTAGGGCGGCGCGTCGCCGGCCCGGCGAACCATTAATGAAGACTCCACCAATTTGCAACGGCTTGTCAGATTCGAGCATCACCCCCCGCGGCCGCCACTACCTGGAGACCTCCGGCCTCCTCCCCGCCGCTCCGGCCGCCAGCGGGAGCGCGAGGACCATGACGGCGGAGGTCAGGGCGAACGCCCAGGGGTAGCCGGTATGGGTGGCGGCCAGGCCGAAGGCGGCGCTGCCCATGCCCATGCCTCCGTCGTAGCCGACGTTCCACAGGGCGCTGACCGTGCCGTAGCCCGAGGCGGGCACCCGTTCGTACATGATGGGCAGGGTCGCGCTCTGGGTGGCGCCGAAACCGGCGCCGAACAGGAGCATCGAGGCGAAGACGGCGGCCGGGTGCGGGACGAGGCACAGCAGGGCGATGCCGGCCGCCGCCATGGCCATGGCGGGCATCAGCAGGCGCGCGGTGCCGTGCCGGTCGCCGATCCGTCCCGCCCACCAGCGGGTGAGCGTGGTCACGGCCGCCTGGACGAACAGTGCCGCCGCGGCGACGCCCCCGGCCGGGACCGCCGTCGGCAGGAACGTGATCAGGATGCCCGCCGCCATCGCGGTCGCGGCGAACGCCGCCGCCGGGCGGAGCAGCGCCGGCGACCGCAGCCCCGCGACGATGCCGAAGGACTCCTGGGCGGACGCCGGCGCGGGACGGCGCGGCAGGCCGGGGAGCGTGGCCAGCGCGGCGAGCGGGATCACCGAGGCGGCGATGAACACGGGCGGGTAGCCGACGCGTTCGGCGAGCCACACCCCGAACGGCAGCGCGAGCACCGCCGGCAGGCCGGCCGTGATGCCGAACACGCCGAGCGCCTCGCCGCGCCGCCCCGCCGGGGCCAGCGCCGCCACCAGCGCGTTCGGGACGACCACGACGACCCCGAAGCCGAGCCCGCGCACCAGGCTCACCAGGGTGATCGCCGCCATGCCGGACGAGGCGGTCAGCACGAGCGGCGGAAGCCCGAGCAGCAGCAGCCCCGCCGCGAGCACCGGCACGTACCCGAACCGGGTGAGCAGGCGGGGGAGGGCGAGTTCGGCGAGCACCGTCGTCAGCATCAGCGCGCCCGTGGCGACACCGGCGCCGGTACGGCCCGCCCCGCCGGCCACCGCGTACATCGGGACGACCGACATCAGCAGGAACACACCCGACAGGCTCGTGAAGGTGGCCGCGAACACCTGCGCCACGGGCCGCGTGACCAGGCGCGGCCGTTCGGCCCGGGGGTGCTCGGCGTGCCGGAGTGACTCGCTCATGACCGCGACACTAGGCGACCGACCAGACATTCCGGCCTTCGAGTCCGCCACCGGCTACGCGAAGGATCACGCCGCCACGGCCGGCCGTTTGCGTGCGATGCTGACGGGTAGCGGTGTCTCCCGGAGGTCGCCTGATGGATCGTGAAGCCGTGCCCGTCGTGGGGAAGGACGGGCGGCGGCGGATCGCCCGCACCGACACGCTGCTCGCCGACCCGCGGCTCGCCGAGGCCGCCGGGCGGCTCGGCCGCGGCGTGGTGAAGGCGGCCGTCGTCGCGGCACAGCGGCGGGCCCGGACGGGGGAGATCGCGCCGGACGCGGTGGCGGACGCGGCCGCCGCGGCGCTGCCGGTGACCGCGTCGGGGCTGCGCCCCGTGATCAACGCGACCGGTGTCCTGCTGCACACCAACCTCGGGCGGGCGCCGCTGTCGGACGCCGCCCGGGACGCGGTCGCGGTGGCGTCCGGTGCGACCGACGTCGAACTCGACCTGGAGACGGGCCGGCGGGCGAGACGCGGACGGTCCGTGCTGGCGGCCCTGGTGGAGCGGGTCCCGCAGGCGGAGGCCGCGCACGTCGTCAACAACGGCGCGGCGGCGCTCGTGCTGGCCGCGGCCACGCTCGCGCCCGGCCGGGAGATCGTCATCAGCCGCGGCGAGATGGTGGAGATCGGGGACGGCTTCCGGATCCCGGAACTGCTCGCCGCGACGGGCGCCCGGCTGCGCGAGGTCGGCACCACGAACCGGACGTCGCCGGACGACTACGCGGCGGCCGTCGGCGCCGGCACGGGCTTCATCCTCAAGGTGCATCCGTCGAACTTCCGCATGACCGGCTTCACACGGGCCGCGGACGTCGCCGAGCTGACCGGCCTCGGGGTCCCGGTCGTCGCCGACATCGGCTCCGGTCTCCTCGCGCCCGAACCGCTGCTGCCGGACGAGCCCGACGCCGCGTCCATGCTCAAGGCGGGCGCGCACCTGGTCACCGCCAGCGGCGACAAGCTGCTCGGCGGCCCGCAGTGCGGGCTCGTCCTCGGGCGGCGGGACCTGGTGCGGCGGCTGGCCCGCCATCCGCTGGCGCGGGCGCTGCGCGTCGACAAGATGACGCTCGCCGCGCTGGAGGCCACCGTCCGGGGCCCGCGCACCCCGACGGAACAGGCCCTGCACGCCGCCGCCGGGACGCTGCGGGAGCGTGCCGGGCGCCTGGCCGCGCTCCTGCGCGGCGAGGGGATCGACGCGAGGGCCGTGGAGAGCGAGGCGGCGGTCGGGGGCGGCGGCGCGCCCGGTGTCGTCCTGCCGAGCGCGGCCGTGGCGGTGCCCGAGGCGTTCGCGGCGCGGCTGCGGCGCGGCGTCCCGGCCGTGATGGGGCGGGTCGAGGACGGGCGATGCCTGCTCGACCTGCGCTCGGTACCGCCCGGCCAGGACGACGACCTGGCCGAAGCGGTCCGGGAGGCGGCGCGATGATGCACGTCGTCGCGACCGCCGGGCATGTGGACCACGGCAAGTCCACGCTGGTCCGCGCCCTCACCCGGATGGAACCCGACCGGCTGGAGGAGGAGCGGCGGCGCGGCCTGACGATCGAACTGGGCTTCGCCTGGACCACCCTCCCCGGCGGGGATCGCCTCGCGTTCGTCGACGTCCCCGGGCATGAGCGCCTCGTCGCCACGATGCTGGCCGGTGTCGGGCCCGTCCCGGCCGTCATGTTCGTGGTCGCGGCGGACCAGGGCTGGCAGCGGCAGTCGGAGGAGCACCTGGCGGTGCTGGACGCGCTCGGCGTGCGGCACGGGCTCCTCGTCGTGACGCGCCGCGACCTCGCGGGCGCCGGCATGGCGGACCTGGCGCGGGAGGAGGCACTCTCCCGCATCGCGGCCACCTCGCTCGGCGAAGTCGAGTCCGTCATGGTGAGCGGCACCACCGGCGAGGGCCTGGACGACCTGCGCGCCGCCCTGGAACGCCTCACCGCGTCCCTTCCCGCCCCGGACGCGGACGCCGACGTGCGGCTCTGGATCGACCGGGTCTTCACGATCCGGGGCAGGGGCACGGTCGTGACCGGGACGCTCGGCGCCGGGACGATCAGCGTCGGCGACCGCCTGGCCTGCGGCGGCGACCTCGTGCGCGTGCGCGGCCTGCAAAGCCTCAAGGAGGACCGCGACCGGGTCGGCGCGGTCGCCCGCGTCGCGGTGAACCTGCACGGAGGCGCGGGCGGGGCGGGCCGCGGCGAAGCCCTGCTCACCCCGGGACGCTGGCTCACCGCCGACGTCGTCGACGTGCGGCTGCGCGGCGAACCGGCGCGCGACCTGCCGCGCGAGCTGATCCTGCACGTGGGCTCGGCGGCGGTGCCGGTCCATGTGCGTCCGCTCGGCGACGACACCGCGCGGCTGGCGCTGCGGCGGGCGCTGCCGCTGCGGATCGGTGACGGCGCGCTGCTCCGCGACCCCGGGCGGCATCGCGTCCCGGCCGGGGTCACCGTGCTGGACGTCCGCCCCGAGCCGTTCACGCGGCGCGGTGCGGCGGCGGCGCGGGCCCGCGAACTCGCCTCGATCACCGGACGCCCCGACGGTGCCGGCGAACTCCGCCGCCGCAGGCTGATCACGCGCACGGACCTGGTCGCGATGGGCGTGCCCGTCCCGGCCGAGCCGGTCGCGGGGGACTGGCTCGCCGACCCCGGCCACTGGGCGGACCTCCGCGAACGCCTCATCGCGGCCGTCGAGGAGCACGCCGCCGCCCACCCGGCCGACCCCGGCCTTTCCGCCGACGCCGCCCGCCGCGCCCTCGGCCTGCCCGACCGCGCGCTCGTCGAGGCCCTCGCCGCCGGCCTGCGGCGGCGCGACGGCCGCATCTACGGCCGGACGACCGCCCCCGAACTGCCGCCGGCCGTCCGGCGGGCCGTCGACGCCGTCCGCCGCGACCTGACCGGCGCCCCGTTCCAGGCCCCGGACGCGGGCCGCCTCGCCGAACTCGGCCTGACCCCGAAGATGCTCGCCGCCGCCGCGGCGACCGGCGCGCTCCTCAAGGTCGGCGCCGGCATCGTCCTGCTGCCCGGCGACGACGCCCGCGCCGCCGCGCTCCTGGCGAAGCTGGGCGGCCCGTTCACGCTGAGCGAGGCGCGCCGCGCGCTCGGCACCACCCGCCGCGTCGCCGTCCCGCTCCTGGAGCACCTCGACGAGCGGGGCTACACGGTCAGGGTGGACGACCTCCGCCGCCGCTGCACCGAAAGGACGACATGATGAAGAGGCTGACCCAGTACGCGCACGGCGGCGGCTGCGCCTGCAAGATCCCGCCAGGTGAGCTGGAGGACGTCGTCGCCGGCCTGAACACCGCCCCCGCGCAGCCCAACGCCGAACTGCTCGTCGGGCTGGACACCGGTGACGACGCCGCCGTCGTCCGCCTCCGCGACGGCCTGGCCACCGTCGCCACCGCCGACTTCTTCACCCCCGTCGTCGACGACCCCTACGACTGGGGACGCATCGCCGCCGCCAACGCGCTCTCCGACGTCTACGCGGTCGGCGGCCGGCCCATCGTCGCGGTGAACCTGCTCGCGTGGCCCCGCGAGGTGCTGCCGTTCGACCTGGCGCGCGAGGTCCTGCGCGGCGGCCTGGACGTCGCCGCGCAGGCGGGCTGCCATGTCGGCGGCGGCCACAGCGTGGACGACCCCGAACCCAAGTACGGCATGGCCGTCACCGGTGTCGCCGACCCCGCCGCGCTCCTGCGCAACGACACCGGCAAGCCCGGCGTGCCGCTCACCCTCACCAAACCGCTCGGCCTCGGGGTGCTGAACAACCGGCACAAGGCGACCGGCGAGGTGTTCGACCACGCCGTCGCCACCATGGTCGAGCTGAACCGGGACGCGTCCGCCGCCGCGCTCGACGCGGGCGCCGTCTGCGCCACCGACGTCACCGGCTTCGGGCTGCTCGGCCATCTCTACAAACTGGCCCGCGCGTCCGGGGTCACCGCCGTGGTCGACGCCGCCGCCGTCCCCTACCTGGACGGCGCCCGCGCGTCCCTCCGCGACGGGTACGTCAGCGGCGGCACCCGCCGCAACCTCGCCTGGGTCGCCCCGCACACCGACTTCGGCGCGACACCGCAGGAGGACCGGCTGCTGCTCGCCGACGCGCAGACCTCCGGCGGCCTCCTCATCGCCGGCGAGATCCCCGGCGCCCCCGTCATCGGCGAACTGGTCCCCGCCGGCGACACCCCCCTCGTCGTCCGCTAGATCTCGGTGCCCGTTTCGGCGGTGATGCCGGCCCGCTCCCGGTAGCGGCGGACCAGCGCGCCGGCGGCGGCGCCGCGCGGGCGGCGGCCGGGGCGGATGTCGCAGGAGATGGCCTTGGCCTCCTGGATGTGCGTGTTCGGGTCGAGGGCGAGGTGCAGCAGCTCGTTCGCGGCGTCACCGCGGCTGTAGCCGTTCGGCCCCCAGTGGTAGGGCAGGCCGATCTGGTGGACGGTCCGGCCGTCCACGACGAGGGGCCGCATCCGGTCGGTGACCAGGACGCGGGCCTCGATCACGGCGCGCGGGCTGACGATCGTCGCCCAGCCGCCGTGCTCCAGGCTCCGCTCGGCCGCCAGCTCCGGCGACACCTCGCAGAAGAACTCCGGCTGCAGCTCGGCGAGGTACGGCTGCCAGCGCGACATGCCGCCCGCCGTGTGGTGCTCGGTGAGCCGGTACGTCGTCACCACGAACGGGTACACCTCCGCGCCCGGCGCGTCGCCGCTCGGCCCGTACCGGTTGTCGGGATGCGGCGGCAGCAGATGCCGGACCGGGTTGCGCTGCTGCTTGTACAGCGGGTTGGTGAACGGCGACTCCTGCGGCTCGTAGTGCGCCGGCAGCGGGCCGTCCGTCAGCCCGGCCGGGACGAACAGCCACGCCTTCCCGTCCGCCTGCATGATGAACGGGTCGGTGCCGGCGAGCGCGTCCGGGCCCCTCGCGTCCCGCGGCGGCTTGTAGTCCGGCGGCCGGTCGGCGATGAAGTCGGGCACGTCGTGGCCCGTCCATCGGCCTTTCCCGGCGTCCCACCAGACGTAGGCCTTGCGGTCGCTCCACGGGTTGCCGTCCGGGTCGGCGGACGCCCGGTTGTAGAGGATGCGGCGGTTCGCGGGCCACGCCCAGCCCCACTCGGGGGCGACCCAGTGCTGGTCCTTGCCGGGCTTGCGGCGGGCGGGCTGGTTGACGCCGTCGGCGTAGCAGCCACAGTAGATCCAGCAGCCGCACCTTGTGGACCCGTCGTCCTTCAGCTGCGTATAGGACGACAGCGGGTTCCCGTCGGCGTCGAAGCCGTTGATCTCGGCCAGCACCGCCTCGGCGTCCGGTTCGTCCAGCTCGCCGTGCGTCGGATAGTCCCACGTCAGGTCGAGGATCGGGCGGTTCATCTCGTCGCTGGACGCGGCGAGCTTCGCCCGGATGATGCGGCCCAGGTGGTAGGTGAACCACAGGTCGCTGCGCGCGTCCCCGGCGGGCTCCACCGCCTTGTGGTGCCACTGCAGCATGCGCTGGGTGTTGGTGAAGCTGCCGTCCTTCTCGGTGTGCGCGGCGGCCGGGAGGAAGAACACCTCGGTGCCGATGTCCTCGGTGCGCATCTCACCCGACTCGATCTCCGGGCCGTCCTTCCACCACGTCGCCGACTCGATCAGCGAGAAGTCGCGGACGACGAGCCAGTCGAGGTTCGCCATCCCGAGCCGCTGGATCTTGGCGTTCGCGGACCCGACGGCCGGGTTCTCGCCCATCAGGAAGTAGCCCTTGCACACGCCGTTGATCTGCGCCATCGCCGTCTCGTACGTGCTGTGCGAGCCGGTCAGCCGCGGCAGATAGTCGAAGCAGTACTCGTTGTCCTCGGTCGCCGCGTCACCCCAGTACGACTTCAGCAGGCTGACGAGGTAGGCGCGCATGTCGCCCCAGAAGCCCTTGCGCGCGGCCTCGGCCTGGATGAACGAGTCCAGGTCCTGGTTGGTGTGCGCGTGCGGCATCGGGATGTAGCCGGGCAGCAGGTTGAACAGCGTCGGGATGTCGGTCGACCCCTGGATGGACGCGTGCCCGCGCAGCGCCATGATGCCGCCGCCCGGCCGCCCGATGTTGCCGAGCAGCCCCTGCAGGATCGCCGCCGTCCGGATGTACTGGACGCCGACCGAGTGCTGCGTCCAGCCCACCGCGTACACGAACGCGGACGTCCGGTCCCGGCCGGAGTTCTCGGTGAGCGTCTCGCACACCCGGAGGAACCGGTCGCGCGGGACGCCGCAGATCCGCTCGACCATCTCCGGCGTGTACCGCGAGAAGTGCCGCTTGAGCACCTGGAACACGCAGCGCGGATGCTCCAGCGTCGGGTCGCGCCGCGGGTCGCCCTCGCCGAGCGCCGCGCCGCCCGAACCGTGCGCCTCACCGCGGGCCGCCTCCGCGAGGGAGGTGACGCGCTCGCCGTGCTCCATGTCGCGCCGGCCGGCGGCCGACTGGACCTCCAGGCCCTCGTACTGCCATGTCGTGTGGTCGTAGCTGCGCTTCTGCGGGTCCAGGCCGGAGAACACGCCGTCGAGGTCCTCGGTGTCGCGGAAGTCCTCGGTGAGGATCACCGGCGCGTTGGTGTAGGCCACCACGTAGTCGCGGAAGTACTTCTCGTTCTCCAGGACGTAGTTGATGATCCCGCCGAGGAACGCGATGTCGCTGCCCGCGCGCAGCGGGACGTGCGCGTCCGCGAGCGCGCTCGTCCGCGTGAACCGCGGATCGACGTGGATCAGCTTCGCGCCGCGCGCCTTCGCCTCCATCACCCACTGGAACCCGACCGGATGGCACTCGGCCATGTTCGAGCCCTGGATGACGATGCAGTCCGAGTTCTGCAGGTCCTGCTGGAAGGTGGTCGCGCCGCCGCGTCCGAACGAGGTTCCCAGACCGGGAACGGTGGAGGAGTGTCAAACGCGCGCCTGATTTTCGATCTGCACCGCGCCGAGCGCGGTGAACAGCTTCTTGATCAGGTAGTTCTCCTCGTTGTCGAGGGTGGCGCCGCCGAGGCTCGCGATGCCCAGCGTGCGCCGCACCCGCAGGCCCTGCTCCTCCCACTGCCAGCCGCGCCGGCGCGTCTCGATCACCCGGTCGGCGATCATGTCCATCGCCGTGTCGAGGTCGAGGCGCTCCCAGCCGGTGCCGTGCGGGCGCCGGTAGAGCACCTGGTGCTCGCGGGCCGACCCGGTGGTCAGCTGGAGGCTGGCCGAGCCCTTCGGGCACAGCCGGCCCCGGCTGACCGGCGAGTCCGGGTCGCCCTCGATCTGGACGACCTTGCCGTCCTTGACGTACACGTCCTGCCCGCAGCCGACCGCGCAGTACGGGCAGACGGACTTCACGACCTGGTCGGCCGTGCTCACCCTCGCCCTGATCCGCTCGGTCCCCGCGCTCTTGGCCGCGGCTCCGCGGCCGAGCGGGTCATCGCCGGTGAACTGGCGGTAGACGGGCCATGACCCGATCCATGTACGGACGCCCACGCCCCACCGCCCTTCACCTCGGCGCGCCGTCCACCTACCCGCCGCGCGGCCCGTGAAACAAGGCGCTCAGCCGAGGACGGCGGCGCCCGCCTTCGCGACCAGGTCGGCGAACTCGGCGCGTTCGGACGGGGACAGCGCCCGCTCGTACACCGCGGCGGCGAGGCTGTCGGTGATCTCCTCGGCCTCCGCGCGGCGGGGCTTCAGCGCCGCGCAGTCGGGGAAGTCGCCCCGCCAGCCGAGGAACTTCGCGGTGCCCTCCCCGTCCCCGGTCAAGATCGCCTCCACCGGCGCCAGGCCGACGGCCGTCGTGGCGACCAGGTGCAGGCCGCCCCGCAGTTCCCGCAGCACCTGCAGCACCTGCAGCAGCCGGCCGGGGCCGCTGTCCGGCAGCGGCTCGGCGCGCCAGCCGCAGAACAGCGGCAGGCCCGAGCCCTCGGTGGCGCCGGCGACCCGCTCGGCCAACTCGCACAGGCGCGGGTCGTCCGGGAGGCGCTCCTCGCCCCAGGCGGTGAACGCCCGCGCGTAGCGCCGCGCGGCCTCCCTGGCCCCGGCGACCGCGACGCCCTCGTCCCACATGGCCCGGACGGTTCGCGGCTCGAACCAGCCCAGCGCGGCCGAGACCACGCTGCCGTCGACATCGCCGAGCACGCCGCCGCGGCCGGCGAAGTAGAACGCGAACGGGTTGGCGTACCCCAGTTCCTTCCCGCGCTCCGAAATCACCGGGTCCAGCATCCACTTCGATCCGATGTCGTGGATGGTCTTGTCGGTGGCGCGCACGGTCTCCGCGGCACTCAGTTCCGGCATGGGGGGCTCCTCGGTTCGCCGGGTGATCTGATAGCCGGAGGTTACCCGCCGGTCGGCGGCGGCCCCGCGGCGGCCTCCGCTACGGCTCCGGCTCGTCGCGGAGGCGCTGCACAGAGGCCGTGCCGTCGTCCGGGGAGGGGTGCCAGTCGAGGCACACCACGACCGCGTCGTCCTCCAGGCCGGTGCCATCGTGGTAGTCGATCAGCTCGTTGATGATGGTGAGCGGCACCTCCGCCGCGTCCTGCAGGCGGCTGCGGCGGGTCGCCTGCTCCAGCGCGTGCGCGCCGAACTCGCCGCGCGCGGTCCGCGCGGCGAAGACCCCGTCGCTGACGATGACCATCCGGTCACCGGGTTCGAGGCGGAACCGCTGGGGCCGGTACTCGGTGTCGGGGAACATGCCGAGCGGAAGCTGCTGCTCCAGCGGCACCCGCGTCACCTCGGCGCCGCGCAGCAGCAGGATGCGCGGCGAGCCCGCGTCGATGATGTGGACGGTCCCGTCCGCGAAGTCGATCCGCATGACGAGGGTCTCGGTGAACTCCCGGCCCCCGTACCGGACGTGGACCATGTCGTTCGCCAGGCTCGCCTGCTCGCCGAGATCGGCGCCGGAGCGGCGCGCGTTGCGCAGTGCGCCGACGGTCAGCGAGGTCAGCAGTGCCGCGCTGATGCCGGTGCCCGCCCCGTTGGTGACGGTCAACGCCAGATGGTCGTGCTCGGCGGACCAGTCGAAGTTGTCCCCGCCGATCGAGTAGGCGGGCTCCAGATGACCGGCGAGGCTGAACCCCCGGTCGGTGCAGGCGTGGCCGGGGAGCAGCTGCCACTGCAGTTCGGCGGCGAGCGTGAGGCGCTGCCGGCGCCGGGCCCGCTCGTACCGGTCGGTCCAGTTCCAGGCGACCTTCAGCGCGGTGCCGAGCAGTTCACCGATCTCCGCCAGCGCGTCCGCGTCGCCCCAGGCGCCGGACGAGTTCACTTCGAGGACGCCGAGCCGTTCGCCCCGCGCGGTGATCGGTATGTAGGTCGTCGTCGCGCTCGGGAGGTCGCCGTCCTCGGACGCCGAGAGCAGCACGCGGCGGGACAGGTACGCCCGCCCGGCGTTGCTCTGCCGGATGGCGAGCGCGCCGGCGGCCGGCCCCTCGCCGTCCGCGGGCCCGGCGGTGAGCGGCTCGACCGGCAGCAGGACGCGGGAGTGGTAGTCGCACACCAGCAGCCGGGCGCCGGAGACCTGCGGGTACGCGCGGCGGAGCGCGGCGGCCAGCGCCTCGGGCACCGCGTGCGCGGGAGCGGCCCGCAGCGCCCGCTCGACCCGCAGCGGACGGTCGTCGCCGGCGTCCCTGGACGGCTCGCCCCCGGACGGGCGGCCCTGTCCGGCCCCGGCCGGGCGGCCCTGCGTTCTCATCGCGACCCCATCTCGTTACTGCCCCCCGATACCGGACGCGGCCACGCCCCGTTCCGGTCCGTCCCGCCTTTGTTCGTGGGCGCGGACGGAGGACCGCAGGGGAAGACTGCCAAAGAGTTTGCCCTATGGCAAATACTTGATGTCGAGTCGGATCGGCGGTGTCAGGCCGTCCGGGACCCGACCACCCTGGCCTCGCCGGAGTCCCGCCGCTCGCACGCCTGGCCGAACTCCGTCAGCGCGTCGATCAGCCGGGCCCGCGACGTGGGCGACATGTGCGCGAGGACGTCCCGCACCGCCGTGCGCCGCCGGCGCACCAGCTGGGTGTGCAGCCGCTCGCCCTGGTCGGTGAGCCGGACGATGATCTCCCGCCGGTCCTCGCGGGCGGGCTCGCGCACGATCAGCCCGGCGGCCTCAAGCCGGTCGCACAGCCGGCTCGCGGACGAGGGGATCGCCCCGAGCTCCTCGGCCAGCCCGCCGAGGTTCAGCCGCCCGAACCGCGAGATCGCCTCCACGGCGCGCAGCTGGATCGGCGAGATGGCGGGTTCGAGGCCCTGCTCCGCGCGGCTCCACAGCAACGCCGTCGTGCTCAGCACCCGTTCCACGGCGGCCGCGACGTCGTCGGGGACGCCGCCCGCCCCATCGTCCGCCGGTTCGCCGCCTGACGGCCGCGGTCGTCGCTGACTCACACCCCAGCCTTTCGGACGATACGGTCGCGAGCGATTCCCCACGATAGACGTTCCACGCGTCACGGCGCGACGGTGCATGCCCGCGCGGTGCGCGGGCCGCCCGCGACCGTGTCGTGCGAGCCGACCTCGCCGTCCGGGAGGGCACCGGCGTGTGCCGCCGGTCATCTCCTGGCGCGCGGCCGGGGAGGGGCGGTCAGCCTCGCCCCCGTCCGGTCAGCTTGTCGCGGAGTTTGTCGGCGGCGGCCACCGCGGGACCGGTGGCCTTGAGGATGCCCGGTTTGGGAGGTGTATGCGGGTGCGGGCGGGTGGGGGCCATCTTCTTGCCCTGGTCCAGCTTGCGCCCCAGGTCCTCGGCGCGTTCGGCGGTGAGGACCGTGCGGAGCTTGGGCCAGACCTGGACCTCCTCGAACTCGATGTGCTCGCGGCCGTCGGTGATGAAGGTCGAGAGCAGGTCCTCGAAGCCTTCGTCCGCCGGGTCCTTGCCGAGGAGATCGTTCAGGACGTACTTGCCCGCCTGCTCCTGCTCGATGGCCTTGTCGGCGAGCCGGTCCCCGTCGGGGACCAGCTCCCGGACGGCCGGCCAGAAGTACTCCTCTTCCACCGCTTCGTGCTTGGACTCCTCGATGATGAGCTCTTCCACCATCTTCTTGCGCAGTTGGAGGCGGCTCTTGCCTTCGGGCGTGCCCGCCTCCAGTTCGGTCAGTATCCGCCTGACCTCGGCGTGGTCACGTCCGAGAACCTCGAAGACGTCGGCCATGGGGTCCCCCCTCGATGATGTGCATCGCCGGATGCCCCGACACCGGGTCGTCCGGCCATCGCGCTACGGGCTACCCGGCGAAATGTCCGTTATGCCTGCTGGACCATGCCTGCCGGACGGGGACGGCTCACCGGGTGGGACGCGAGCCACGCCGGTGGCCCAGCCGTATCCCGCTCAGCACGAGATCGAGCAGCAACAGCACGATGCCGATGATCAGCAGGTAGAACAGGCCGTGCACGACGACGCCGACGATGCCGAGCGCCACCGCGATGAGCAGGAGGAACAGGAACAGTGCCACGGGACGATCCCTTCAGCGGCGCGCCAGCCGGCGCTCGTCGGGCGCGGCCTCGTAGCCCAGGCCGTAGTGGGCGAAGACGGCGTGCTCGTCGGCGGCGAGGAGCTCCCCGTCGGTGTGGATCGCGGGGGCGTTCCTGACCTCCTTCTTCGGGCGCGCGACCCGGAGGTGCTCCGGCCCGACCGTCGCCCCGGCGAGCGGCGCGAACACCAGCCGCCGCCGGGTGGGCAGGCCGGTCCTGACGGTGGCGAAGGCCGGCTGGTCGGTGGCGGTGTCGACGTAGACGGCCTCCAGCTCACCGATCCTGTTGCCGGACTCGTCGATCACCGCGCGGCCACGCCACTGCCGAATGTCCTCGATCTCGAACATGTCCATCATCCAGCCGTTGGAGTGGGAAGCCTTCTTCGAGTCTTCATCTACCCAGCTCACGGCGGATATGTCCCGGATGTGGCCCCGGCCGGGGTCAGCAGGTGGGCGCCGGGACCACGACGAGACCGGGGGCGCCGCCGCCCGGAATGGCCGGCGAGGCGTGCTCCAGTGCGGCCGCCAGCGCGCGGGTCGTCTCGGTCAGCTCCGCGACCTGCCGTTCCAGGACGGCGATGCGGTGCTCCAACTCCTGTACCGAGGGACCGGCGCCGGTGACGATCTGCCTTGCCATCGTGAAGCTCCTTCGTCCTCGTCACGCCGCCCCACGGTGGCGGGTGTCGAATCCAGGGTTCGCTTCGCAGCCGCCTCGCCCGTAGGGACCTTCGTCCCGAAGTCCGCGGCGTCCGTCCTCACTCGTACGCGAGCGCGCCGTAGGCGCCGAGTTCGTCCTGGTACGGGAAGGAACCGGGCGTGTAGGAACACCAGGGTTCCTCCGCGTACGGGTCGCCGGACGTGGCCAGGGCGCGCGAGCGGGAGCCGCCGCAGATCGTCCGGAACTCGCAGGCGCCGCACCGTCCGGTCAGCCTGCCGGGGTCGCGCAGCCCGACGAACAGCGGCGAGTTCCGGTAGATGTCGGCCAGCCGTTCGCGCCGGACGCTGCCCGCCGGGGTCGGCAGGAAGCCGCTCGGATGCACGGTGCCCCGGTGCGAGACGAACACGAACCCGCGCGCGGAGTTGACGTCCATGGGTGGACGCCGGGCCCGCCGGACCGGCAGCTCCAGCTCCTCCAGCCGGTGCCGTAGCTCCTTGTAGAGCGGCCCCAGGCCCAGCGCGGCGACGTGGTCGGCGTCGTGCCGCCGCAGGATCTCCCGCTGGACGGCGATCCGGCGGAAGTGGTGGGCCTCGGTGGTGCGGGCCGGGATGTGCGCCCCCGCGTCGTAGACGAAGTTGAGGACGTCCTCCACCTGATGCGGGTCCAGCCCGGGCAGCAGCTTGCCCCGGCCGGTCGGGACGAGCAGGAACGCGCTCCAGGTCAGCGCGCCCATCTCGTGCACGACACGCACGATCTCCGGCAGGTCGGTCAGGTTGTGCCCGGCGACCGTCGTGTTGATCTGCACCTTCAGCCCGAGTTCGCGGGCGTCCCGCCAGGCGTCCAGCGTCCAGCCGTAGACGCCGCGCGTGGCGCGGAAGTCGTCGTGGATGCGCGCGTTCGAACCGTCCAGGCTCAGCGAGATCGCCCGCGCGCCCGCCTCCGTCAACCCGGTGAGGTTCTCCGAGGTCAGCGTCGGCGTGCCGGACGGGGAGACCGCGACGGGCAGGCCGACGCGGGCACCGTGCCGGACGAGGGCGAACAGGTCCGGCCGCTGGAACGGGTCGCCGCCGGTGATGACGAACAGCGGCGGCGGACTGCCGAACGCGGCCACCTGCTCGATGAGGTCGAACGCCTCGGAGGTGGACAGCTCGCCCGGGTCGCGGTCGGGTCTGGCCTCGGCGCGGCAGTGCCGGCAGGCCAGCGGGCACGCCTGGGTGGCCTCCCAGATCACGATGAACGGGCGGTCGGCGGGATCATGGCGAGGAGCGCGGATCTGTCTCATGTTCCCAGCAGGTAGTCGACGGCGTCGGCGGCGGAGTAGTCGCCGCCCCTCGTGCGGACGAGGTCGGGCAGGAACCCGAGGTCCTGGCCGAGCGTGAGCATGGGCGGCTCGACATAGCCGTCCGGACGGTGCTGGCCGTACCCGATGTTGGAGACGAGCGCGTTGCACAGGCACCGGCGTCCGGTCGTGTCCTCGATGTCCCCGCCCTTGCGGACGTAGGCGTCGATGGGCTCGGCCGGGCAGCGGTAGCCGACGGTTCCGTTCGCCTTCAGGTACGGGGTGCGCAGGTAGCTCAGGTCGCACAACCGGGGACGCTTCACGTAGACGTCCGGCTCCGACAGCGTGTCCGGCAGCGCGGCGACCTTGAACGGGAACCCGGTCGGCGAGGCCCGGGGATCGTTGCGGACCCGGAGCGTGCCGTCCAGCGCCCGCTTGACGAGCTGCTGCCGCAACCCGGGATCGAGCCCCGATTCCCGGCACAGCGCGAAGACGCTGCCGGCCTGGATCCCGGCGGCGCCGGCGGAGCGCGCCTCGGCCAGCGTGCCGGGCCGGGCGAAGCCGCCCGCCACCCAGAACGGCAGGCCGAGCGCGGCGACCTTCGCCGGGTCGATCCGGTCCCGCTTGCCGTAGACCGGCTCGCCGTCGTCGTCGAGGTGCAGCTTTCCGCGCGGCGGCGCGCTGTGCCCGCCCGCGACCGCCGTCTCCAGCACGAAACCGTCCGGCCGGGTGACCGGCGACTGGTTCAGGTACATGGCGAGGACGGACGAGGACACGATCGCCAGGAACCGCGGCCGCTTCGCCTTGATCGCGGGCTCGGCCAGCGACGCCGGGTCGAACGCGAACGGGCGGCCCTCCTCGGCGCCGGCGACCGTCACCGTCAGCCGCCCGGGGGACCCGTCGGCCAGCGCGTTCAGCAGCGCGGGGATCTCGCTCGGAATCCCCGCGCCCATCAGGACGTAGTCCACGCCGGCGAGCATCGCCCCGTAGGCGGCGGACGGGGTGGCGAGCTGGATCTTCTCCAGGTAGTTGATCCCGACCAGCCCGTCATGTCCCTGTTTGGCGAGCCAGACCTCGGCGAAGTTCCCCGCGATGGTCAGCTCGTCGCGCGTCTTGTTCGGCCGCAGGCCGAGCTTCGGGACCGGCCGGTACCGCTCACCGGGCTCGATGCCGCCGGGCACGAAGTAGCGCTCCAGGATCCGCTCGCCCACCCCCGGCAGCGGGAGATGCGCGAGCGCGCGGCGCAGGTGGCCGCCCTCGTCCCCGTCCTGGAGGCCGCGGGCGAGCAGGGCGTCCAGCGCGACCCCGGAGACCACGCCGAGCTGTCCCGTCCGGGAGACGGCGCGCGCCAGCCGCCACCCCGAGACGCCCGCGCCCATGCCGCCCTGGACGATGCGGGGCCGGTCCGGCTCAGACATCCCGGTTCCGCGTGGTCATCGCCCAGGTCAGCAGGGGCAGGCCGGCGGCGCGCGCGGTGCGCCGGGTCGACAGGATGTCGCCGACCGTGGCCTCGGGGAACGTCTCCACCATGATGGACAGCCCGTCGCAGTCGCTGACGTGCGGAAGGATCTGCCGGGTCAGCTCGATCCCGCGCTCGGCCTGCAGCGGCGTCAGCTCGTCGTGCCCGGCGAGCTCGTGGAGCAGCCGGACGTTGCGGATCGCGCCGTCGTGGTCGGCGAGCAGCTTGTCCACGTACTCGTCCCCGAAGATGGCGACGAGCTGCGGGTACATCGACTCCTCCTCGTACCGGAAGTGCGGGCCGGTGGCGGCGTCGACGGCGCCGACCAGCTCCCGCACCCGTTCGGTGTCGCCGAGCCGGAACGCCTGCACCAGGTCGAGCAGGAGGTCGCGCACACCGCGATGCTCGGTCCGGAAGACCTCGGTGAACTCTTGGACGAGTGTGGGCATCGGTCGCCTTTCTTCATGGAGTGATACGTGGAAATCCGTGGTCAGGCGCGTTCCAGCACCTCGGGGAACGGCCGGCGCGGCGTGCCGGGCACGAGCGGCCCGTAGCCGAACCGGATGATCGCCTGGATGTGGCCGTGCGGCCGCCGCCCGTCCGGCCCGCGGCGGCGCATGTCCAGCAGCTGGGACAGCATCGAGGTCGACACCCCGCGCCGCGCGGCGGTGAGCAGGACACGCTGCAGCGCCTGCCCGGCCTGCAGCCAGTCCCGCGGCTCGTCGCCCTTGGTGAGCAGGACGCCGAGCTGCGGGCGGGCGGCGAAGTCGGCCACCTCCCGCCCCTCCCGGGAACCGGCCAGGCCGAAGTCGCGCAGCGGCAGGCCCCGTCCGCTCGGCCGCGGTCCGAACGCGTACCAGGGGATGCCGTCGCTGCCGGTGCGGTCCGGCGTCCAGCGGGCCAGCTCGGCGAGGTAGTCCGGGTCGGCGGCGAGCTTCGCGTCCGCCGCGGCGATCAGGCTGAGCAGGTACGCGGTGGTCTGCGGGCCGGGAAGGCTCAGGACCAGCCCCTCCTCCCGGGCCGCGGTCGTCAGCTCCTCCCAGACGACCTGCGGCAGCCGCCGTTTGCTGAACGGACTGCGGTTGGTGCGCCGGTGCGGGATCGCCGCGTACAGCTCCGACTGCCTCGGCGACGGCATCGTCGCGTCCTCGGCGCGGACGGACGCCAGCAGCGCCGGCCGGTCCGCGGCGTCCGGGAAAGGCTCGACCAGGGGCCGGTGCCCGGTCACCCGGATCGCCAGCCGCAGGTTGAACAGGGCGGCCCCGCAGCTGATGTGCAGGGCCCTGCCGCGCGGGTCGATGACGCCCAGCCTCCGATCCAGGTCCGCGTGCAGCTCCATGGCCGCGGCGTCCGCGAGCCGGAAACGCCACGGCTGGGTGTTGTGCACCGACGGCGCCGCGATGGCCGCGGTCACCAGCCGCCGGACCCCGACATGCGTCGCGAATGGGTGAGGCATGGCCACCTCCACGGGCTGTGCCCCCACAGGCTCCCGGTCACCGGTGCGGGCCCCCCAGGGCCGAAAGTCCTGCAACGGAGGGGACCAAGGACGGTACGTCCGGCGGTCCCTACGTGAGGTTCCGGGCCTTTCGGACCGTGGTCCCGGGACCTTGGACCCTCCTGCCCGCCGGGCCCGGCCGGGACCCTGGGGTCGTGATCGTTCTCCGCGCGGGTGATGTGCCGTGACCGGCGGATCGCCGGTGCGGGCACCGTCGCGCCCGCGGGCGGCCTGGCACGCCGTCGCCGCCATCGTCCGGTCGCTCGGCCGGCGCCCGTCCCCCGCCGTCGCCGGAGTGGTGGTCGGCGCCCTGCTGACGGCCGTCGCGGTGGTGTTCGCGTCGAGCGGCCAGACCGGGCCGTCCTCGAACACGAGCGTTGCGGCCTCGGGTACTCGCGTGGTGGAGGTGAGTTTGGTCGGGATGCGTATTCGTCCGGGGACGGTTGAGGTGGCGCCTGGTGCGCGTGTGGTGTTGCGGGTGACGAACAGGGATGGGATGCGTCATGATCTGCGGTTGGCGTCGGGTCAGGCGACTTCGATGCTGGATCCGGGGGAGTCGGCGACGCTGACGGTGCCGTCGGTGCGGGGGACGGTTGAGGGTTGGTGCACGGTGCCCGGTCATCGTGCCGCCGGTATGACGATGCAGATCAAGACGGTCGGCGGGCACACGGGGCACGAGGGGCATGCGGGGCGTGCGCCGTCGATGCCGTCGATGGGTCATCGGGCGGTGGGGCCGGGTCCGATCGATTTCATGGGGTCGATGTCGGCGGGGTGGAGGCCCTATGACGCGGCGCTCAAGCCCGCGCCCGGGGGTCGGGTGCATCGGGTGGAGTTGCGTGCTTCGGAGCGGGGGTTGGAGGTGGCGCCGGGGGTGCGGCAGACGATGTGGACGTTCGGTGGGACGGTGCCGGGTCCGGTGCTGCGCGGCCGGGTGGGTGATGTGTTCGTCATCACGCTGGTCAACGACGGCGCGATGGGGCATGGGATCGATTTTCATGCCGGGACGCTGGCGCCCGATGTGCCGATGCGCACCATTCGGCCGGGGGAGCGGTTGACGTACCGGTTCACCGCTGGGCGGGCGGGGGCGTGGTTGTATCACTGTTCGACGATGCCGATGTTGCAGCACATCGCCAATGGGATGTACGGCGCGGTGATCATTGATCCGCCGGGTCTGTCTCGGGTGGATCGTGAGTATGTGCTGGTGCAGGGGGAGTTGTATCTCGGGGTGCCGGGGTCGGCGGGGCAGGTGGCCAAGATGGCCGGGGGCCGCCCGGACGGGTGGATGTTCAACGGCACCGCCTCGGGTTATGACCGTGCCCCGCTGACGGCTCGTGCGGGGGATCGGGTGCGGGTGTGGGTGGTGGATGCCGGGCCTTCGTCGGGGACGGCGTTCCATGTCGTGGGCGCCCAGTTCGACACGCTTTACAAGGAGGGGGCGTATCTGCTGCGCCGGGGTGATCCGGGTGGCGCGCAGATCCTGGATCTGGCGCCGGGCCAGGGCGGGTTCGTGGAGACGGTGGTTCCGGAGGCGGGCCGTTACCCGTTCGTGGACCACGACATGCGGCACGGCGAAGCCGGCGCCCACGGCATCCTGAAGGTGACCCGATGACCTGGTGGTCGGTCATCCGCTTCCTGCACGTCACGGGGGCCGCCCTGTGGGTGGGAGGGCAGCTCACCATCTCCCTGGTGCTCCTGCCGCTCGCCCGCCGGATGCTCCCCGCGGAGCAGTGCGCCGGGGTGGCGCGGGAGGTCGGCCGCCGCTTCGGCATCTTCACCGGCGCGGTCTTCCTGCCGGTGCAGATCACCACGGGCGTGGCCATGGCCTGGCACAAGGGCGTCACCTGGACGTCGCTCACCCAGCCCGGCTACGGACGCATCCTCGCCGCCAAGCTGCTGCTGTTCGGTGCCGTCATCACCGTCGCCGGCCTGCACGGCTGGGCCAGCTCACGCCGCCCGTCCCTCGCCCGGGCCCTGGCGGTCGCCTCGCTCACCGGCTCGGTCGGCATCGTCCTCATCGCCACCGCCCTGCCCAGCACCTGAGGCCCAGCACCTGAGGCCCGGCACCCGAGTTGCCGCCCAGCAAAGGAGAACCCGTGAGAAACCGTCGTGAGCGCCCGCTCGTCTACTCGTGTTCCGGCTGCTCCAGCGCCGCCCAGATGACGAACTGGCTGGCGATCCAGCTCGATCGGCGCGGCGTCGCCGAGATGTCCTGCATCGCGGGTGTGGGCGGCGACGTGCGCAGCCTCGTCCGCAAGGCCACCAGCGGACGCACGATCATCGCGATCGACGGATGCGCCCTGGAATGCGCCCGGCACTGCCTCGCCCGGCACGGTGTGACCCCCGACCTCCACCACCGGCTCAGCGACGCGGGCGTCCGCAAGCGGCTCGGCGAGGACTTCGACCCCGACCAGGCCGAAGAGGTCCTCGGCACGCTCCTGCAGCGCGTCGCCACGGAGATCCAGGCCACGGAGATCCAGGCCACGGGGGTCCAGGCCACGCAGGCCCCGCCGCCCGCCGGGACCTGAAAGACCCGGGCCGCTACACCGCCCGGTCGACGAGCACTTCGCCGACCGGGCGGCGCGGAGTGCTCCGCGTCCGGTCGGTGTAGCCGAGCCGCAACAGCATCTGCGGGTGGCCGCCGGTGCCGATGTCGTGCTCGATGTGCGCGCGCAGGTCCGGCAGTTCCAGGGGCTGGGTGTGGAAGGCGGCGCTGATCCGGTGCGCGGCGCCGTGCAGCAGCACGCTCTGCAGCGCCGATCCCGCCCGCAGCCAGTCGAGGCGCCGGTCCCCGCGCGTGGCGAGCACGGCGACGACCCCCTGCGTCGCCGGGCAGGACCGCCGCACCCGGGGCACATGGCCCCGGGCGGTGCCCATGGCGAAGTCGCGGGTGGCGAGCCGTGCGCCGTCCGGCTGCCGTGGATAGGCGTGCGCCGGTACCCCGTCCAGCCGCCCGTCGCCGGGCGCCGGAGTCCAGCGGGCCAACTCCGCCGCGATGCCCGGATCGGCCCGCTCCCGGCGTTCGGCCTCGCCCACCAGCGCGCCGAGCCGGTCCAGCCGGGGCTCGTCCTGGACGAAGACCAGCCGGGCGTCCTCGCTCTGGGCCGCCCCTTCCAGCGCGGCGAGGAGATAAGCCGGCACGGCGGTGTCGAGGAACATCCCCCGGTGCGTGTGGCGCCGGCTCATCACCCGGAACAGCGACTGCTCATGCAGCGACGGCGGCCTGTTCCAGCCCCACCGGATCTCGGCGAGCAGATCGTCCCGCCCCGGGTCGGGGAACGGCGTGACCCTGGCGGCGAAGCCGAGCATCCGCATGGCCAGCCGCAGGTTGAACAGCGCCGCGCCGCAGCTGATGACCATCTCCCGGCCCGCCGGATCGGTCGCGGGCAGGCGGTGCCGAACGTCCGCGTACAACTGGAACGCGTCCCCGGAGATGCCGAAGCGCCACGGCTGGGTGTTGTGCACCGATGGCGCCAGCGTCGCCGCGCGGATCACGAAACGGGCCGCGAGGTCGGTGCGCGTGCCCGACCGCCCGGCTGTGCCGGGTGTCGTCATCTGTCTCCTCCGTTCGTCCTGCGGGCCGGCAGGGCGTGTTCAGTCCGATGGGCGGCCGAGTGGTTCGAACCGGGCCGTGAAGAAGCGCAGCGTCGGCGGCTCGTACGTCATGCGCAGCCCGCCCACGGCGTCCCGGCGCGCGTACAGGTGCTGGACGGAGTCGGCGACGACGTCCAGATGCCGGTCGGTGTAGACGCGCCGCGGCACCGTGAGCCGGACCAGTTCCAGCCGCGGCCTGCGGTTGCGGGACGTCTTGGGGTCCCGTCCCGCCGACACGATGCCCCGCTCCATCGAGCGCACGCCGCTGTCGGTGTACAGCGCGGCGGCGAGCGCCTGCGCGGGGAACTGCTCCTGGTCGAGATGGGGCAGGAAACGGGCCGCGTCGACGAACACGGCGTGCCCGCCGATCGGCTCCACGATGGGGACGCCCGCCAGGCGGAGCCGCTCACCGAGATACCGCACCTGATGGATGCGGTGCGCGATGTAGGCGTCGTCGACCATCTCGTAGATGCCCTGGGCCATCGCCTCCATGTCCCGTCCGGCCAGCCCCCCGTACGTGGGCATGCCCTCGAACAGGACGACCAGTTCGCGGGCCCGCTGCAGCAGCGTCTCGTCGTTCAGCGCGAGGAATCCGCCGATGTTGACCAGGGCGTCCTTCTTGCCGGACATCGTGCATCCGTCGAAGTACGACATCATCTCCCGCAGGATCTCGGCCACCGGGCGGTCCGCGTGGCCCTCCTCGCGTTCCTTGATGAAGTAGGCGTTCTCGACGCACCGGGTCGCGTCGCACCACAGCAGGATCCCGTGCCGGGCGCACAGGTCCCGGACGGCCCGCAGGTTCGCCATGGAGACGGGCTGCCCGCCCGCCATGTTCACGGTGACCGCGACGTTGACGTACGCGATGTTCGCCGCCCCCTCGCGGTCGATGAGGGCGGCCAGCTTGTCCAGGTCGACGTTCCCCTTGAACGGGTGCTGAGCCGTCGGGTCGTGGGCCTCGTCGATCACCACGTCGGTGAAGACGCCGCCGGCCAGTTCCTGGTGGGCGCGCGTGGTGGTGAAGTACATGTTCCCCGGCACGTACTGCCCGTCCTTGATCGCGATCTGGGCGAGGATGTGCTCGGCGCCGCGGCCCTGGTGCGTCGGAACCGTGTACCGGAACCCGTACACCTCGCGGACCGCCTCCTCCAGCCGGTAGAAGGAGCGGGAGCCCGAGTAGGCCTCGTCGCCGCGCATCAGCGCCGCCCACTGCCGGTCGCTCATCGCGCTCGTGCCGCTGTCGGTGAGCAGGTCGATGAAGACCTCGTCGGAGCGCAGCAGGAACGTGTTGTGTCCGGCGCGCTCGATCGCCTCCTCCCGCTCGGCCCGCGTCGGCACCCGCAGCGGCTCCACGCTCTTGATCCGATACGGCTCGGCCAGGGTCATGTCGGCTCCTCCCAGGGGTCACGGGAACGACCGGTCGGCGCGGGTCGCGGGTCGACCGGTACCGTGATCAGAGCCTTACGCACGACCGTCCGTCCCGGCCAAGGACCTTGGTCCCCGCCTTTCGGACCTTTCGGCCCCCGTCCGGCGTCAGCGGGCGCGCTGGACGAACTTCAGCGCCTCCACCAGCAGGTAGGACACGACGGCGATGACCGCGATACGCGCCCAGGCGGCCCCGTCCAGCGGCGCGGAGTGGAACACGTTGTTCATCGCGGGCGTGTAGGTGTAGAACATCTGGATCGCGACGAGGGCCAGCACGCTGACGGGGACCCACGGGTTGCGGCGGATGCCGCCCCACAGCAGCGGCCGTTCCAGCGACAGGCAGTTGAACATGTAGGTCAGCAGCGTCAGCGCGAACACGTTGACGACGATCGTCTGCGCGACCTCGGAGGACGCGCCGTGCGCCCGCTCCCAGTGCTGCAGGCTGAACGCGCCGGCGAGCAGGATCGCCGAGACCAGCAGGATGCGGGTCGTCATCGCGCCGGTGAGCAGCGGCAGCGCCGGGTCGCGCGGCGGTCGGCTCATGATGTGCTCGTCCTTCGGCTCGACGGCGAACGGCAGCCCGAGGACGAGCACCGCGGTCATGTTCAGCCACAGCACCTGCAGCGGCAGGATCGGCAGCGCCGTGCCCGCGACGATCGCGGCGACGAGGACGAGGCCGAGCCCGATGTTGGACGGCAGCGCCCACACGATGAACTTCACCAGGTTGTCGAAGACGCCGCGTCCCTCCTCCACCGCCTGCTCGATGGAGGCGAAGTCGTCGCCGGTCAGCACCATGTCGGCCGACTCCTTGGCGGCGTCGGTGCCGGTGCGGCCCATCGCGACGCCGATGTCGGCCTGCTTGAGGGCGGGCGCGTCGTTGACGCCGTCCCCGGTCATCGCGATGATGTGCCCGGAATCCTGCAGTGCCTGGACGAGGCGGAGCTTCTGCTCTGGGGAGATGCGGGCGAAGACGGTGGTGTCGCGGAGCCGTTCGGGGGAGGGGGCCTCGGCGAGTTCGGCGCCCGTCATGACCTCGCCGGCCAGCCCGACGCGGGCGCCGATGGCGGCGGCGGTGGCGGCGTGGTCCCCGGTGATCATCTTGACCTGGATGCCGGCGTCGTGGCAGGTCCGGACCGCCTGCGCGGCGTCCGGGCGGGGCGGGTCCAGCATCGCCTGCAGGCCGAGGAAGGTCAGCCGGGGCAGTTCCTCCAGCGAGTCGGCGTGCCCGCGCGCGAAGGCCAGTACGCGCAGGGCCTCGCCGCCGTAGGCTTCGGCGCGGGCGATGACGGTGCCGTGGTCCAGCGCGGTCGCCGTCCCGTCGGGGCCGGCGGCGTCGTCGCACAGTTCCAGGATCCGCTCGACCGGGCCCTTGACGTAGACGGTGCCGTCCTCGTGCAGCGTGGCCATGTAGCGGCGTTCGGCGGTGAACGGCTGCGTGGCGGTGCGGGCCGGGGCCTGGTCGAGCCCGGCCTTGGCGGCGCTGGTCAGCAGGGCGCCCTCGGTCGGGTCGCCGGTGAGCCGCCAGCCGCCGTCCTTCTCCGCCAGTTGCGCGTCGTTGCAGGCCAGCCCCGTCAGCAGCGTCTCCCGCAGGACGGGATGCCCGGCGAGATCGACCGCACCGCCGTCCTGCTCGATCGCGCCGGCGGGGGCGTAGCCGATGCCGGTGACGGTGTAGTCGTGTCCGCCCGCGGTGATCGCGGTGACGGTCATCTGGTTCTGGGTGAGGGTGCCGGTCTTGTCGGTGCAGATGACGGTGGTGCCGCCGAGCGTCTCCACGGCGGGCAGATGCCGGACGATGGCGCCGCGCCGCACCATCCGCGCGACGCCGAGCGCCAGCGTGATCGTCACGACGGCGGGCAGGCCCTCGGGGATCGCGCCGACCGCGAGCGCGACCGCCGCGGTCAGCATCTCCGCGGCGCCCCGCCCGCGCAGCACACCGATCACGAAGGTGAACGCGGCGAGCGCCAGGATCGCCACCGTCACGATCTTGCTGAACCGGGCGATCTTGCGGGTGAGCGGGGTCTGCACCGCGGTGGTGGTGCGCACGAGCCGGTGGATGCCGCCGAGCTCGGTGTCCGCGCCGGTCGCCACGACCAGGCCGGTGGCGCGTCCGCCGGTCACCAGCGTCCCGGAGAACGCCATGCCGGTGCGGTCGGCGAGGGTGACCTCGGGCAGCGCCGCCGGGTCCTTCGCGACGGGCACCGACTCGCCGGTCAGCGTCGACTCGTCCACGGCCAGCTCGTCGGTGCGCAGCAGCCGCAGGTCGGCCGGGACCTTGTCGCCCGCCTCCAGCTCGACCAGGTCGCCGCGGACCAGGTCCGCCGCCGGAACCCGCTGCCGCTCCCCGTCCCGGACGACCACCGCGATCGTCTCGGTCATCGCGGCGAGCGCGGTCAGCGCCTTCTCCGCACGCGACTCCTGGACGAACCCGACCACGGCGTTCACGATCACCACGCCGAGGATCACGAGGGCGTCCACGTGCTCGCCGAGCAGGCCGGTCACCAGCGCCGCCGCCAGCAGCACATAGATCAGCGGGCTGTTGAACTGCAGCAGGAACCGCAGCACCGGGCCGCGGCCCCGCGCGGCGGGCAGCGTGTTGGGCCCCTCCCGCCGCAGCCGGGCGGCCGCCTCCGCCACGGCGAGGCCGCGCGACGCATCGCCGCCGAGGTCGCGTACGACGTCCTCGGCGGGCCTGCGGTAGGGCGCGAGAACCGTCGTCATCCCGTACCTCCTGTCACCTTCACCCTCCGGTGCTCCGCTTCGATGCTCCCAGGGTCGAAGGTCCCGCGGATCTGCGACCCATGCCCCTGACCGCGGCACCGGCGCCTGGAGAGGCTGGGGGTGAGCGCACGAGAAGGAGTCGTCATGATGCGAGTGCTGGTGGCGTACGCCTCCGAGCGAGGCGGGACCGCCGAGATCGCCGAGTGGGTGGGCGCCGAACTGCGCCGGACGGGCGCCGAGGCGGATGTGCGCCCGGCCGGCGAGGTCACCACCCTGGACGGGTACGACGCCGTCGTCGTCGGCGGCGCCCTGTACGCGGGACGCTGGCACCGGGAGGCGCGGCGCTTCGTCCGGCACCACGTCGGCGCGCTGGCGCAGCGGCCGGTGTGGCTGTTCAGCAGCGGCCCGCTGGACCACACCGCGGAGGAGAAGGAGATCGCCCCCGTGCGGGGCGTCGCCAAGTTCGCGCACCGGGTGGGCGCCCGCGGCCACGCCACTTTCGGCGGGCGGCTGGACCCCGGCGCGAAGGGCTTCATGGCGTCCAAGGTCGCGAAGCAGTCCGCCGGCGACTACCGGGACCGTGACCACGTCGCCGAATGGGCCGCCGGCATCGCCCGCGAACTGCAGCAGGTGACGGCGTGAACCGGATCATCGCCGGGGTGGACGGCTCGGATCCGAGCCTGCTCGCCGTGGACTGGGCCGCCGACGAGGCGGCCCGCCGTGACATGCCGCTGCACCTGGTGTACGCCGTCACGTCGTGGCTGTTCGACGTCCCCGGCGACCCGGACGCCGCCGAGGTCCGGCGGCTGCTGCTGGCCGGCGGCCAGGAGATCGTGGACGCCGCCGTGGCCCGCGCCCGCGGCCGTGTGCCCGGTCTTGAGGTGACGGGCGAGCAGAGCGGCGGCCAGCCCGCGCGGGTCCTCATCGAGCGGGCCGCCGGGGAGGCCATGCTCGTGACGGGGTCGCGCGGGAAGGGCGGGCTGACGGGCCTGGCCCTGGGGTCGGTCGCGATGCAGGTCGCCTCGCACGCGCGGTGCCCCGTCGTGGTCGTGCGCGAGACCGGGCCGTCCGCTCACGGGGAGATCGTCGTCGGCGTGGACGGGTCCGAGGCCGCCGCCGGCGCGGTCGGGTTCGCGTTCGAGGCGGCGTCCCTGCGGGGCGCGCGGTTGCGGGCCGTCATGGCGTGGTCGTATCCGGTCTCCACCGGCCCCGGCGACATGCAGCCGCTCGTCTACGACCGCGGTCTCGTCGAGGAGGAGGAGAGGCGCGTCCTGGCCGAGGCGCTCGCCGGATGGCGTGCCGAACATCCCGACGTCGAGGTCGTCGCCGAGGCCGTGCGGGGGCGGGCGGTGCGGACGCTCGCGGAGGCGTCCGCCCACGCCGACCTGCTGGTCGTCGGGTCGCGCGGCCGCGGCGGGTTCAGCGGGCTGCTGCTCGGATCGGTCGGCCACGCGATGCTGCACCGCGCGCACTGCCCCGTCGCGGTGATCCGCCCGCGGTGACGCGGCCCGGCCCGTGCCGGGGCCCGTTTTGGAGGCCCTTGGGCGAGGGTCAGGGCCGCTCGTCCTTGCGGTCGGCCTTGAGTTGGGCGGCGAGGGCGGCGGCCTGGGTCCGGCGGCTCATCCCGAGCTTGGCGAAGATGTTGGAGATGTAGTTCTTCACCGTCTTCTCGGCCAGGAAGAGGCGTTCGCCGATCTGCCGGTTGGTCAGGCCCTCGCCGATGAGGTCGAAGATGTGGCGTTCCTGCTCGGTCAGGCCCTTGAGCGGGTCCTGCTTCTCCTGCCGGTCGCGGAGGCGCTGCAGCATCCGGGCCGTGGAGCGGGGATCGAGCAGCGACTGGCCGGTGGCGACGGTGCGGACGGCGCCCACCAGGTCCGAACCGTGGATCTGCTTGAGGACGTAACCGGCCGCCCCCGCCATGACCGCCTCGAACAGCGCGTCCTCGTCGTCGAAAGAGGTCAGCATCAGGCAGGCCAGATCGGGCATCTGCGAGCGGATCTCGCGGCACACGCTGACGCCGTCGCCGTCGGGGAGCCGGACGTCCAGCACCGCCACGTCGGGACGGGCCGCGGGGATGCGCGCGAGCGCGTGCTCGGCGGTTCCCGCCTCGCCGACGATCTCGATGTCGTCCTCGGCCGACAGCAACGCGGCCACCCCGCGGCGGACGACCTCGTGGTCGTCCAGCAGGAACACGCGGATCGTCTTGGCATCCTCGGCGGTCATGGCATCGTCCTTCGCCTCGTCGGTGACGGATTGGACGTTACCCGGTCCCCGCGCGGCGGCACACTCCTTGGTCGTCCCGCCTTCGGAAGACCAAGGTCCCGAAACCGGCATCGGCCTAGTCGGGGGAGAGGAACGGGCGGCGCGGCCACACGTGCTCGGCGCCGTGCGGCCGGACGGCCGTGAGCGCCTGTTCCAGGGACTTCGCCGGCGGGCCCGCGGTGTCGATGGCGACGGCCTCCGGCCACGGCGCGGCGTCCGCCCGCATGGCCGCGGCGATGTCGGCGTCGGCGTCCGAGAGCCCCTGCGGACGGGCGCGCATCCGCTCGATGGTGATCCTTTCCGGGGCCTCGCAGCGCAGGGAGTACAGGGGGGCGTGCTCGCGCTCGGCGACCTCGGCGAGCAGGGCCCGGGTGCCCTCCGACGTCCAGGAGGCGTCCAGGATGACCGTTTCACCCTGCCTGAGCAGGGTCGCGGCGCGGTCGGCGAGTTCCCGGTAGGTGCGCCGGGTCCGCTCCGGGGAGTAGAGGCCGGTCCCGTAGGCGGCGGCGGCCGAGTCGAGCGGGGCGAGCCCGGCGAGTTCCTTGCGGACGCGGTCGCTGCTGAGCAGGGTGCAGCCGAGCCGGTCGGCCAGGGCGCCGGCGAGCGTGGTCTTGCCGGTGCCGGGCAGCCCGCCCACCAGGATCAGCCCGACCCGCCCGGCGCGCAGATGCCGCAGTGCCAGGTCGGCGTAGCCGCGCGCCTCGGCGGCCGCCTCCGGGGCGCCCTGCTCGTGGCGCAGGCAGGCGACCTTGGCGCGGACGAACGCCCGGTAGGCGACGTAGTGGTGCCGCAGCGAAGGCGGGGCCGGGTCGGCGGCGAACCCGGCGTACCAGCCGAGGAAGCGTTCGGCGAGGCCGGGGGCGCCGAGGCGTTCGAGGTCCATGGTGAGGAAGGACGCGTCGTCGAGCCCGTCCAGCGAGCGCAGCGCCTCGTCGAACTCCAGGCAGTCGAGGACGCGGGGGCCGTCGTCCAGGCAGAAGATGTCCCCGGCCAGCAGGTCGCCGTGGCCGTCGACCACCCGTCCGGCCGCGATGCGGGCGTCGAACAGCGGCTCGCGGCCGGCGAGGAACGCGGTGACGAGGTCCTCGATCTCGGTGGCCGCCGCCGTGTCGAGCACACTGCCGTGGAAGGGCCGCACCTGCTCGAAGCTGTCGCGCCAGCGGGCGTGCAGGGCGTCGCGCCGTCCCTGGGCCTCGACGCGGGGGCCGCGCGGTGCGCGGGCGTGCCAGGCGGCGATGGTCCGGGCGACGTCGCGCAGCGCGTCCTCGACCGGGGCGCCCTCCTGCACCAGGCGGGACAGCCGCCGGTCCGCGGGCATCCGCCGCATCACGACCAGATGGTCGCAGACCTCGCCGTCCGGGTCGTGGACGTCGGCGACCCCGAGGTAGACGTCGGGGGCGAAGCGCCGGTTGAGCCGCACCTCCTCCCGGCAGGCCCGCTCGCGCAGCTCCCGCGTGCTGAAGTCCAGGAAACCCAGATCGACGGGCTTCTTGAGTTTGTAGGCGCGGTCGCCGACGAAGAAGACCACACCGATGTGGGTCTCGCTGACTGCGGCGTCGCCCATCGCTACCTCACGTCCTCGGCTCGGCTATCTCCACCCTCCCCGCGAAGGCGCCGGTGTATCAGTGCCGAGCGGCCCGTCCGCCCGGGACTTTCGGCCCGGGGAGCGGCGGAGGTCCCGCCGTGAAGGGTCCTTCGGCCCTGTGTGAACGATCACGCAGCCGGTGAGATGGAGGTGTGCGCATTGTCGACCACATGATCGGGGGCGAAACCGGTGAGCACCCTTACCGCTGCCGACCTGGCGCGTGAACCCTTCCTGCGCGGTATGCGGAGTGCCGACCTGGGGAGACTGGCGACCGCCGCCCATGTCGTCGAGATCCCGGCGGGACGGCGGATCATCGCGGAGTCGGAGTCGGCGGAGCGATTCTGGCTGGTCCAGGCCGGGGCCGTGGCGCTCGATCTCCGCATGCCCGACCGCGGGACGGTCGTCGTCGAAACCTTCGGGCCCGGCTCCGTCCTCGGCTGGTCCTGGCTGTTTCGCCCGTACCGGTGGCGGTTCGGCGCGGTGGCGATCTCGGATCTCACGGCCATCGAGTTCGACGGCCGGCTGATCCGCACGCTCTGCGCGGTCGACCCCGCCCTCGGCTACGAACTGACCCGCCGCTTCACCGAACTCGTCATCGAGCGGCTCCAGGCCGCCCAGATCCGGCTCCTGGAGATGTCCTATCCGGAGCCCGCCCCGCAACCCTGACGCGTCAGCCGGGCACGATCACGGCACGCCCGCTGAGCTGCCCGGCATCCAGTTTCACTGGTCCGGATCGCAAGAGTCCTGATCACTGGTGTTGCGGTCTTGGGACTGCCCGCGGCGGGCTCCGGGCTGCTGCCGGCACGACGGCGGCACGGACGATGACGGCGCGGCGGTGGGCAGGAGATTCGAAGGCGGGCGGCCGGTGCTCGGCCGGAGGGTGCGTGTGGTGATCGGCGGGGAGGAGGGACTGCGGGACGGCCTCGGTTTGGCCCGGGCGCTGGGGGAGCGGAGCCTGGGGGAGGACGCGGCGGGGCGCGGGCGCGGGCGCGGCCAGTCGGCCCGGGCGGTGCCGACCCGGCCGGGTGCGGTGCCGGCGGGGGAGGGCGCGGGCTCGGCGGGGGCGGGGCTGAGGACGACGGCGGCCGAGACCGTGACGGCCGCGGCCGGGGCCGCGGCGGCCAGCACGGTCTTGGTGCCGGCGTCACGCAGGATGTCGGCCAGGCATAGCAGGGGGAGTACGGCCAGTTCCAGCAGGCGCGGCCGGGGGTGGCAGGCGTTGGCGTTGGAGCGCAGGAGCCGGGCGGCGCGCGCGAGCTGACCGCGGACGAGGTCCTTGCTGAGGACGATGATCGCTCTGCCGTCCTGTTCGCCGAGGTATCCCAGCAGCGGGGCGGGCATCGTGGCGCGGGCGAACGGGCCGATCCTGCCGCGGGTCGGCGCGGCGGTCAGCAGGTGCCGCCAGACCTGGCCGGCGGCGTCGGGATCGGGCGCGGGTGCTCCCGGCGCGGTCCCGGCGATCAGGATGAGGGTCGGCCGGCCCTCCGGCAGCGGCACCGACAGGCATTTCCACCCGGTGGCCGTCCGGAAGGCGTATTCCATTTCGGCGGGCGGGTTCCACTGCTGGGCCACGGCCAGCTGGCTGCGTAACCGGGCGTTCTCCTGGGTCAGGCGTGTGATCATGCTGCGGAGGTCTTGGTCGTCGGGGTTCATGCGTCCTCCCCTCGGGTGCCCGCGTGCGGGGACGCGGACGTGGATCCGCACCGGGGGACGCGCGCTGGGTGGTGCGTCGGCCCGGTGATGGTCGTGGAGACCCTGACCGTAGAAGCGTTTGTGGGGCGGCTTTTGGAGGCTGTACATGGGCGGGTGCCTGCGGCTGGAGCCGACCGGCCGGGGCGGGCCGGGCGCCTGCGCAGGCCCCCGATCGTGGCCGCCCGTCGCCCTCCGGTGGTGCCGGAGGGCGACGGCGGAATCTCAGGAGCGGGTCGGTGCCGTCTCCGCCGGGTGGCGCTCCGCGGGCCCTGCGGCCGGAACGAGGGGGACGGTGAGGCAGGTCGCCCCGCGGCCTTCCGGGATGCCGTGGGCGCCGCCGGCTCGCCATGCCGGCCGGGTCTTCAGCGGGAGGACCGCCCGGCCGGTGTGGGCGCGGCTCCGGGCGTCTTGATCTTGTTGATGACCGGCAGGGAGGGGCCGCCTTCGGCGACGAGGCCGGCCCTGGAGCCGGAGCACAGTTCGATGTGGTGCCGCCGGATCGCCTGGCCGAGGTGCCGCCGGGCCGCCGGGGGAAAGCTGGGAGTGCCGCATCCGTCCATTCGCTGCGTTCCTCTCCTTGTGAGCCGGTCACAGCAGCCGGGACTATGGCCGAGAACTTTAGCGACCCGGAACGGGCTTTGGCGAGCAGTGGCGCTTTTTTCGTCTGAGATTCTCAGAAAAAGTGCGTTCAATGATGGCTCTTTGAAAGTTTTACTTACTTAAAACGCGTTCTAACGCTTCTTGTTGCAGAGGTGTAAGTACGGTCGGTGACAGCTTGCGTGCTCAGGGCGATACGATCCGGGTGAATTGGCCCCCTGCGCACGACCTCGTGGCGACCATGCGGAGGGGGGCGGTGTCCGCCTCCGCGGAGAGGAGCACAGGGCATGAGCATTGAATACCCCTGGATGGTCCTGCTGTTGATCACGATGGCCATGACCGCGGTCGTCGCCGTGGGGAGGCGCCGCAGGCGCGTGCGTAAACGGGCGCGGCAAGCGCGGCAGGGCCGGGCCGAGAACGCGGTCCGCGCCGTCGCCTCGCAACGCGACGACGCCCGCGCGGCCCGCCGGCAGGCCGAGGCGTTCCTGGCGACCGCCCGCCAGGAGCACCGATCCCTGCGGGAAGCATGCCTCGACCTGGCCAGGCGCTGGGCCATGCTGCCCCCCGAGGAACCGCACCGCAACGACCCCTGCGCGTTCGCCGAGGAACTGCGGCACATCGTCCACCTGCACGGCGAGGGGAGCCGATGACCGGCCGACGCCTCACCCCGGCCGGGAATCGCCGCGGGCCTGGCCGCCGTCTTCGGCGCGCTTGTCCCGGCCGGGCCGTCCTCCCCGGGAGACCCGGCCCCGGGGCGGCACGGCGGCTCCGGCGGCCGGCCCCGCCGCGGATACCGGGCCGCGAGCCCCCAGCCCGTCGGCGATCGCCGAAGCCCAGCCCTCGATCTGCGGCCAGTCCCGGTAGTCGCCGTATCGCAGTCCCATGACCTTGCAGATCAGACGCCCGGTGAGGGGGATGTGCTCCCGCCGGAAGACCCCCGAGAAGAGCCGGTGTTCCCGGGCGGCGAGCCTCTGGTGAAGCTCCTCCGTCAGGAGGGCCTCCTCCTTGGGGCCGTAACTCCGCCAGGGACCGCGAAGCGCGGCCGGCATCCCGACGCTGAACAGCCACACCGGGCGGCCGGCCAGGACGTCGTGCGCGCGTGTCACGAAGTCGAGCGCCTCCGGCAGCCACGCACGGCTGTGGACCGCACTGCCGAGCACGAACCCCTCGTACCCGCCTGCGTCCTCCACCCCGTCCATGGGGCGGACCTCAACGCGGATGTCGTGCTCGGCCAGGACCGTACCGATCCGCTCGGCGATGCTCCGCGTGGAACCGTGTGCGCTTGCGTACCCGACAAGGATGGTCATGTCCTCACCTCCGCGTCCTCACCTCCATGTTCTGCCGTCGCGGCCTGCTCCGCCGCAGGTCGTTGGCCCCCAGGGGGAGGGACCTCCGGCCCTAGGGCGCCCGCCGCCCGCGCTGGACGATGGAGGCGGAATCGTCTTCCAACGAGGTGAGCCCTATGGGCTGGGAACCGATCACCAAGGCCGGACTCTCCGGCTCTCCACCGAACCTGGACGACTACGACGCGGTGTGCGCCCGCTTCAGCTGGAAGGACGCCCGGGCCGCCATGGACGGCCTGCCGGACGGGCGGGGCCTGAACATCGCCCATGAGGCGGTCGACCGGCACGCCGCGGGACCACTGCGTGACCGGGTGGCGCTGCGCTGCCTCGACCGTTCCGGCGCGGTGACCGAACTCAGCTACGCGCGGCTGCGGGACGAGACCGGCAGGTTCGCCAACGTGCTGCGGGTCCTCGGGGTGCACAAGGGCGACCGGGTGTTCTCACTGCTGGGCCGGGTACCCGAGCTGTACGTGACGGCCCTCGGAACGTTGAAGAACACCAGTGTCTTCTCACCGCTGTTCCCCGCGTTCGGGCCGGAGCCGATCCGCGAACGGCTCCGCCTCGGTGACGCGAGGGTGCTGGTCACCGATCCCGAACTGTACGCCAGGAAGATCGCCCAGATCCGGGACGAGCTGCCGGGGCTGAAGCACGTCCTCATCGTGGGCGGGGACGAGACGCCGCCCGGCACGGTGTCCTTCCGCGAGATCATGGACGGCGCCGCCCCGGGCTTCGAGATACCGCCGACGGACCCCGAGGACATGGCACTGCTGCATTTCACCAGCGGCACCACGGGGCGGCCGAAGGGCGCGGTGCACGTCCACGAGGCGGTCGTGGCGCACCATGTCACCGCCGCCTACGCGCTCGACCTGCGGACGGGCGACGTGTTCTGGTGCACGGCGGACCCCGGGTGGGTCACCGGCACCTCGTACGGGATCATCGCTCCGCTCACCCACGGGGCGACACTGTTGGTGGACGCCGCCGAGTTCGATGTCCGGCGCTGGTACCGGACCCTGGAGGAGCAGCGCGTCACGGTCTGGTACACCGCCCCGACGGCGCTGCGGATGCTGATGCGGTACGGCACCGAGCCCGCTCGCGGGCACGACCTGTCCGCCCTGCGGTTCGTCGCCAGCGTGGGGGAGCCGCTCAACCCCGAAGCCGTCGTGTGGGGCGAGGAGGCGTTCGGGCTGCCCGTCCACGACAACTGGTGGCAGACCGAGACCGGCGCCATCATGATCAGCAACTACGCGTCCATGGAGATCAGGCCCGGCTCGATGGGACGTCCGGTGCCCGGCGTGGAGGTCGCGCTGCTGGACCGGGGAGCCGACGGGCGCGCCCTCGTGTCGCCCGGCGGGCAGGTGACGGTGGCACGCGGCCCGGACGCCGAAGGCGAGCTGGCGCTGCGTCCCGGCTGGCCGTCCATGTTCCGCGGCTATCTGCACGACGACGCCCGCTACGCCAAGGCGTTCGCCGGCGGCTGGTACCTCACCGGCGACATCGCCCGCCGGGACGCGGGCGGTTACTACTGGTTCGTCGCCCGCGCGGACGACGTGATCAAGTCGGCCGGGCATCTGATCGGGCCGTTCGAGGTCGAGAGCGTCCTCATGGAGCACGAGGCCGTCGCCGAGGCGGGGGTCATCGGGCGGCCGGATCCGGTGGCCGGGGAGATCGTCAAGGCGTTCGTCACCCTGCGTCCCGGCTACCGGGCGGGGGAGGAGCTGCGCCGTGAGCTGATCGCCTTCGGCCGGCGGCGGCTGGCCTCGCTGGCGCCCAAGGAGATCGCCTTCGACCAGAACCTTCCGCACACCCGCAGCGGCAAGGTGATGCGCCGGCTGCTGAAGGCGCGTGAGCTGGGCCTGCCCGAAGGTGACGTGTCGACACTGGAGCAGCATCATGACCAGGAAGAAGACCGCTGAGAAGCGGAACACCGGGCCCGCGGCGGCCGCCGGCGCACCGGACGCGGCCGTCGAGGAGCGCCGCGGCCTGCTCCACGAGATGCTGCGGATCCGGCGCTTCGAGGAACGCTGCGTCGAGCTGTACAGCGCGGCCGAGATCCGCGGGTTCATGCACCTGTACATCGGCGAGGAGGCCGTCGCCGCCGGGACGATGGCGGCGCTCGGACCGGACGACGCGGTCGTCACCACCTACCGCGAGCACGGGCACGCCCTCGCCCGCGGCGTGTCGGCGGAGGCGATCATGGCGGAGATGTTCGGGCGGTCCACCGGGTGCAGCCGCGGCCGCGGCGGCTCGATGCACCTGTTCGACACCGCGACCCGCTTCTACGGCGGCAACGCCATCGTCGCCGGCGGGCTGCCGCTCGCGGTCGGGCTGGCGCTCGCCGACCGGATGCGCGGCGCCGACCGCGTCACGGCCTGCTTCTTCGGTGACGGGGCGGTCGCCGAGGGAGAGTTCCACGAATGCATGAACCTGGCCGCGCTGTGGCACCTGCCGGTCCTGTTCGTCTGCGAGAACAACCGCTACGCCATGGGCACGGCGCTCGCCCGCGAGCACGCGGAGACGGATCTGGCGCTGCGCGCCTCGTCCTACGGGACGGTCTCCTGGGCGGTCGACGGCATGGACGTCCTCGCCGTCTCCACCGCCGCGCGGCGGGCGGCCGAGGCGGTGCGCTGGGGCGGCGGCCCGCATTTCCTGGAGATGCGCACCTACCGGTACCGCGCCCACTCGATGTACGACCCGGACCTCTACCGCGACAAGAGCGAGATCGAGGAGTGGCGGCGGCACGACCCGATCGACGCCCTCACGACCCGGATGCGCGACACCGGCGAACTGGGCGACGACGATGTCGCCGCGATGGAGAAGGAGATCGCCGCCGAGATCGACGCCGCCGTGGAGGCGGCGAAGGCGGCGCCGCTGGAACCGGTCGAGGATCTGGCCCGGTTCGTCTACTCCGAAGAGGCGGTGCGGCCATGACGACGACGAAGACCCGCGACGCCGACAAGGCCGCCGGGAACGAGCCCATCACCTACCGGGAGGCCATGCGGGCCGCCCTGCGCGATGCGCTCACCAGGGACGACCGGGTCTTCCTCATGGGAGAGGACGTCGGGCGCTACGGCGGCTGCTTCGCCGTCAGCCTCGGGCTGCTGGAAGAGTTCGGGCCCGAGCGGATCCGCGACACGCCCCTGTCGGAGTCGGCGTTCGTCGGTGCGGGCATCGGCGCGGCCCTCGCCGGGATGCGGCCCATCGTCGAGATCATGACGGTCAATTTCAGCCTGCTCGCGCTCGACCAGATCCTCAACAACGCGGCGACCCTGTCGCACATGTCCGGCGGGCAGGTCGGCGTGCCGCTCGTCATCCGCATGACGACCGGGGCGGGCCGGCAGCTCGCCGCCCAGCACTCCCACAGCCTCGAAGGCTGGTACGCGCACATCCCCGGCCTGCGCATCCTCGCCCCCGCGACCCTGGAGGACGCCCGGGGCATGCTGTGGACGGCGCTGGAGAACCCCGACCCCGTCCTGATCGCCGAGCACGGCTCGTTGTACGGCATGGCCGGTGAGCTGCCGCCCGGCGCGGGCGCGGTGGACATCGACCGCGCCGCGGTCCGCCGGACCGGCTCGGACGTCAGCCTCATCACCTACGGCGGAACCCTGCCGAAGACCCTGGACGCCGCCGAGCGGCTCGCGTCCGAGGGCGTCCAGGCCGAGGTCATCGACCTGCGATCGCTGCGCCCGCTGGACGACGCCACCATCATGAGCTCGGTCCGCCGCACCCACCGCGCCGTGATCGTGGACGAGGCGTGGCGGTCCGGGAGCCTGTCCGCGGAGATCAGCGCCCGCATCACCGAGCAGGCGTTCTACGACCTCGACGCGCCGGTCGGCCGGGTGTGCGGCGCCGAGGTCCCCATCCCGTACGCCCGGCACCTGGAGGAGGCGGCGCTACCGCAGCCGGACGACATCGTCGCCGCCGCGCACCGGGCGGTGAGCGGCGATGCCTGACTTCACGATGCCCTCGCTCGGCGCCGACATGGAGCGGGGCACCCTCACCCGATGGCTGGTCGAACCCGGAGACCGGGTGCACAAGGGGGACATCGTCGCCGTCGTCGAGACCGACAAGGCCGATATCGAGGTCGAATGCTTCGACGACGGCGTGATCGACACCCTTCTCGTCCAGCCCGGCGCCAACGTGCCGGTCGGAACCCCGCTCGCCAGGCTGACCTCCCCGGCCGCCGCCCCGAGCGCCCCGCCCTCCACTGCGAAGCCGAAGCCTCCCGCTGCGAAGCCGAAGCCCCCGGCTGCGAAGCCGAAGCCGCCCGCCGCGGAGCCGAAGCGGCCCGTGCCCGCGGGCCACCCGGAGCCGGAGCGGGGAAAACCGGCCCCCGCTCCCCGGCGCCCCGAACCGGCGACTCCGCTCGTCCAGCGCCTCGCCGAGGAACGGGGCATCGACCTGACCTCGGTGAACGGCACGGGACACGGCGGCAGGATCGTCCGCGCGGACATCGAACGGGCGACCCGGCCGAAGGCGTCACCGCTGGCCCGCCGGCTCGCGACCGAACTCGGCGTGGATCTGCACCACGTGTACGGGTCGGGAGCCCGCGGCGTCATCCGCGCCGACGATGTCCGCGCCGCCGCACGGGCCCCCCGGCGACCCGCGGAGCCCCGCCCCGCGGCCGACGAGAAGCAGGCGGCGATGCGGCGGGCGATCGGCCGGCTCATGGCCAGAAGCAAACGCGAAATACCGCACTACTACCTCGGCACCACCATCGACATGGGTGAGGCGACCGGCTGGCTGCGCCGGCGCAACCGCGAACTGCCGGTGGCGCGGCGCCTTCTCCCGGCCGCGATGCTGCTCAAGGCCAGCGCCCTGGCGGCCCGTGAGGTACCCGAACTCAACGGCCACTGGCTCGACGAGAAGTTCGTCCCCGGCGACGGCGTCCACCTCGGCATCGTCACCGCGCTGCGCGGCGGCGGGCTGGTGACCCCCACCCTGCGCCGCGCCGACGAACTTTCCCTGGACGACCTGATGTCCGCCCTCAAGGACCTGCTCGTCCGCGCCCGGTCGGGCCGGCTGCGCGGTTCCGAGCTGGACGGCGCCACGATCACCGTCACCAACCTGGGCGACCAGGGCGTGGAATCGGTCACCGGCGTCATCTTCCCGCCGCAGGTCGCGCTCCTCGGCTTCGGCAGGATCGTCCAGCGTCCGTGGGCGGTGAACGGGCTGCTGGGCGTCCGCCCGGTGGTCACCGCCACGCTGGCCGCCGACCACCGCGCCACCGACGGATACACCGGTGCGCGGATCCTGGAGGCCGTGGACCGGCTGCTGCAACACCCGGAGGAGCTATGACACCCCGACAGGCGCGTGAACTGGCCGTCCGCTCGCTGGAGAAGGTCGCCCCGGACATCGACGCCGGGACGGTCGGCGGAGACGCCTCGCTGCGCGAAGATCTCGGCCTCGACTCCCTCGACTTCCTCGGCTTCGTGGAAGAACTGAGCGAAGGATCGGGCCTGCGCATCGACGAGGACGACTACCCGGAACTGGCCACCCTCGACGCCTGCGTCACCTACCTCACCCACCGGGCCTGACCACAGGCGCCGGCCCCCATGTCAGCGGGCGGTTCGCAGCAGCTCGTACGGGTCCAGGCCGGTGACGGGCATGCCCGAGCCGTCGAAGACGGTGGCCCCCGCTTCGGCCAGCGCCTTGCGCGACTGCCGGTAGTGATGGGCGCACAGGTGGATGTCCACGGGGCTCAGGTCATGGCCGATGATCGGCATGACCGCGATCACGACGGGCTTGGCCAGGCAGCAGCACGCCCGATCCGCCAGAACCGGGACGGGCGGACCATGAGTGCGTTCGGCTTGGTCTTGAGCCGTCCGCGTGCCCGCGAGCCGGGTGATGCCCTTGTACGGAAACTTGGTAGCCATGTCTTCAGCCTGTCCTGCCGCCACCCGGCAGGACAGGGCCGTCCATACACACATCCCAGGACCAACGGCCCCGCCCCGACGGCACGATCGTGCGGACGCCCGGGGCGATGCCCGGCAGCACCCACGCCCTGACCGCCGCCGTCCTGCAGAACTAAGAGGTCACCCGAGGATGAAAGCGTCACCGGCACCACGGCCGGCGCCGACTGGCCTGGACCATCGAGTGAACACCATCGGCATCCCACCCACCCGCGCCCGGCTCACCCCGGCCGCGCAACTCCCCGCCGCGATACTCGCCCGCATACTTGGCGTCCACATCAACGTCGCAGTCCAATGGCACGCGCTTGTGCCGGAGACTGGACGACCTACGCAGCAGACGTTGGCCGCCGCACCTGAGGAGACCTGTGACCAGGAACGACACCCAAAAGCACGTGGGGGATCCCTTCGGCACGCTTCGCCGGGTCCTGTGGATCAGCGGCGGGCAATGGGCCGGCAAGTCCACCGTCGCCCGGCTGCTGACCCTCCGCTACGGGTTGACCGCCTACCACTACGACTACCAGGATGCCCGCGGCCACAACGACCGCCGGATCGCTCGCCGCGTCAAGCTCGGCCAACCTCCCGCCGACCCGGACCCCGACCGGACCTGGGTGAACACCACCCCGGAGGACATGGCCGCCAAAACGCTGGCCGACTTCCCCGTCCGGTTCGAATGGGCCCTGGACGACCTGCGCGCCCTGGTCTCCGGGCGCCCCATCATCGCCGAAGGCTGGGGGCTCCGCCCCGAACTGGTCGCCCCGATCATCGACTCGCCCCGGCAGATGGTCGTCATGGTGCCCACCCAGGCTTTCCGCGACCGCCAGCTCCACGACCTCCCCCGAGCCGCCCGCATCGGCCATGGCGTCAGCGACCCCGAACGGGCCCAACGCAACCGGCTGGAGCGAGACCGCCTCGTCGCCGACGACGCCGTCCGCTCCGCGCAACGCCTCGGCATCCGCGTGATCGAGGTCGACGGATCCCGCGACGCCACGGCCATTGCCGACATCGTCGCCGACCACTTCGGCCCCTACCTGCCACCACCAGAGGACCCCAGCGCTTGATCGGCACGGGCGTTCAGGCAGTTCTGATACCCGACTGTGCCGTTGGATACGGATTCAGCCACCGGCCGCGTGATCCCTCGGGGCGGCTGTCCGCCCGTGATCCGAACTTGGTTCGGCGGTGCTGTCCGAGGCCGTTCCGGTGGTGGTGTAGAGGACCTCGCGGGCCTGCTCGGCGGCGCGGAGGAGGCTCTCGCCGACGAAGTCGAGGAAGCGGGCGGCGTTCTCCAGGCGGGTGGCGGCCGGGGTGCCGGGGCCGAGGAGGGCGACGCCCTGGCGCGCGGCCTCGGCGAACTGGTCGTTGGAGCGGGCACTGCGGATCATCGACTGGTACCACAGGTCGTCGTCGACGACATAGCGGTCACGGCGGTGTTCGTCGCGCTGGCGGCGGACGAGGTCCAGGTTCTCCAGGAACGTGATCGCTTTGGAGATGGACGCCGGGCTGACCTGCAGTCGCCGGGCGAGTTCTGCCGCGGTGAGGCTGCCGGAGTCGGTGGTGTAGAGGCAGGCCAGCACCCGGGCCATCATCTTGGGGAGGCCGGAGGTCATGAAGACGGTGGTGAGCGTCTCGGCGTACTCGCGGACGGCCTCGGCGTCGCGTCCGTAGGGCTGCGCCGCCGCCTGCGCCCCCTGGGGCGCGGTCTGCCTGCGCTGGCGGGCGCGGCGTTCGGTGGCGTGGTGGGCCAGGTCGGCGCGGTAGCCGGCGGGGCCGCCGTTGCGCATCACCTCACGCGTGACCGTCGAGGTCGGACGGTTGAGGCGTCGGGCGATTTCGGCGTAGGGAAGGCCGTCGGCCAGCCCCAGCGCGATCTGCCGGCGGTCCTGCTGGGTGAGCCTGCCTCCCGGCATCACGATCTCCTTGATGATCATTCGTGGCGGTCCCCGACCCCTCCACCATAGCGTTCACTTCCCATCCATTGCAATGATCGGGTGACGGTCGTTGCGTTAATCTTGAATGCCGTTGCAACAGTTTTCAAGCTTCTACCTGCATAGACATTGATTTTATGCAACGTATGCGTTGCAGTGATTTAGAAAGCAACGTAGCGTTTCTGGTGTTCGAAACAACGAGCAGCAGTGCGAGGAAACCACGATGCAGAAGTTCGACACCCCCGCCCCGATCTCCGCCGTCCTGGACATCCCCGCCGGACGCGTCCAGTTCATCGCCGCCGACCGCGCCGGCACCCGGGTCGAGGTCCTGCCCGCGAACGCCTCCAAGGGCCGCGACGTGAAGGCGGCGGAGCAGACCACGGTCGAATATGCCGACGGCGTCCTGCGGATCAAGACTTCGGCCAAGGACCAGTCCTTCGCCCCCTCTGGATCCGTCGAGGTGACGGTCAAGCTGCCCGCCGGTTCCCGCATTGAGGCGAAGACGGCCGGCGCCGAGTTCCGGGCCGTCGGCCGCCTCGGCGACATCGCCTTTGCAGGCGCCTACCGCCACATCAAGATCGACGAGGCCGCCGGCGTCCACCTCACCGCGACCGACGGCGACGTCGAGGTAGGCCGCTTGAACGGCCCCGCGGACATCAGCACCCAAAGAGGCGACATCCAGATCGCCGAGGCCACGGGCGGCACGGTCGTGCTGCGCACCCAGGCCGGCGACATCTCCGTCGGCGCCGCCGCCGGAGTTTCGGCCGCCCTGGACGCCGGCACCTCCTACGGCCGCATCACCAACACCCTCAAGAACGACGGCACCGCCGAACTCGACATCCGCGCCACCACCTCCCACGGCGACATCGCCGCCCGCAGCCTCTAAAGGAGCAGAGCCATGACGAACCTGGCCATCGCCGCGAACGGGCTGCGCAAGTCCTACCCCGGCAAGGACGGCGACAAGGTCGTGCTCGACGGCATCGACCTGGCCGTCCCCGAAGCAACGATCTTCTCCCTGCTCGGCCCCAACGGCGCCGGCAAGACCACCACCGTGCAGATCCTGTCCACCCTGATCGCTGCCGACGGCGGCCAGGTCCAGGTCGCGGGATACGACCTGAACCGCCAGGCCGACGACGTGCGCGGCGCGATCGGCGTCACCGGGCAGTACTCGGCGGTCGACAAGCTGCTCACCGGCGAGGAGAACCTGCTCCTCATGGCCGACCTCAAGCACCTGTCCCGCGGAGACGGTAAGCGCAAGGCCGCCGAACTGGTGGAGCGCTTCGACCTGGCCGACGCGGCCCGCAAACCCGCCGGCACCTACTCCGGCGGCATGCAACGCCGGCTCGACCTGGCGATGACCCTGGTCGGCGACCCACGCCTGATCTTCCTGGACGAACCCACCACCGGCCTCGACCCACGCAGCCGCCGCACCATGTGGGGCATCGTCCGCGACCTCGTCGCCGGCGGCGTCACCATCTTCCTCACCACCCAGTACCTGGAGGAAGCAGACCAGCTCGCCGACCACATCGCCCTGCTCGACCACGGACGGCTGATCGCCGAAGGCACCGCCGATCAGCTCAAGCGGCTCATCCCCGGCGGCCACGTGTCGCTGCGATTCACCGACGACGACGCGCTCAAGGACGCGCTCGGCGTGCTCGGCAGGGGCTTCGTGGACCCGTCCGACGACGACCGGCTCACGCTGCAGATCCCCTCCGACGGCGGAGTCGCGTCACTGCGCGACCTGCTCGCCCGGCTGGACGCGGCGGGCATCGAACCGGCCGACCTCGGCGTCCACACCCCCGACCTCGACGACGTCTTCCTCGCCCTCACCGGCCAGAACAGCGACCAGGACAAGGAGCCCGTCCGATGAGCACTCTCACCCTCGCCATGCGTGACTCCTCCACCATGGTCCGGCGCCAGCTCAAACGCCTGCTCCGCTACCCGTCCATGACCGTGCAACTGGTCATCACGCCCGTCATCCTCCTGCTGCTGTTCGTCTACGTCTTCGGCGGCACCCTCGGCGCAGGCATCGGCGGCGGCCGCGACACCTACGTCAACTACGTCGTCCCCGGCATCCTGCTCATGGCGGCCACCATGGCCGCGACCGGAACCGCCGTCATGGTCGCCACCGACATGACCGAAGGCATCATCGCCCGCTTCCGTACCATGCGGATCTCCCGGGCCTCAATCCTGACCGGCCACGTCGTCGCCAGCGTCATCCAGCAGCTCCTCGGCATGGCCGTCGTCATCGGCGTCGCCCTGGCGATCGGCTTCCGCCCCGACGCCACCGCCGCCGAATGGCTGGCCGCCGCCGGACTGCTCACCCTGTTCGTCGTGGCCATCACCTGGCTGTCGGTCGCCCTCGGCCTGAAGTCCCCGACCCCCGAGGCCGCCAGCAACGCACCCATGCCCCTGGTCTTCCTGCCCTTCCTCGGCAGCGGCTTCGTCCCCACCGACTCCATGCCCACCGCCCTGCGCTGGTTCGCCGAATACCAGCCCTTCACCCCCGTCATGCAAACCGTCCGCGGCCTCCTGCTCGGCACCCCGATCGGCGACAACGCCGCCATCGCCACCGCCTGGTGCGCGGGCATCGCCGCCGTCTCCTACCTCTGGGCCAAGCACACCTACAACAAGACCTGACCATGAACCGGCCGAACAGGGCCGTCAGACCGGTTGGTCTGACGGCCCTGAACCTTTCCACCCGTCGCACCCGCAAGAGCGTTCAGACAAGTACACGTTTCTAGAGGGCTCACCCGTGTCTGCTCACTCCAGAGATCTTCGATCTCCCCGGTGTTCAAACCGAACCGGGCGGGCCATTTGGCATCGCCGGGACTGTCCTGAAGATCGTGTGGGTGATTGGGCCTGTGGGCGGGCGCCGGCGGCGAAGGCGCCAAGCACTGGATGACAGCCGGGTCGGCGCGGGGGATCCACCATGATCGCGTACGAGCCCAGTGATGGAAATCTTGGAGTGAGAGCAAGATCGCAGAGTTTATGTCTCTGGCCTGCGGAAATTTTGGAGCGGGCGACGGGAATCGAACCCGCGTAGCCAGTTTGGAAGACTGGGGCTCTACCATTGAGCTACGCCCGCGAGCGGATGGAGAGCCGGGTGGCCCTCGATCGCCATCCCGTAGCGTACAGGGTTCCGGGGGCGGACGGGTCCGGCGGGCGGGATGCGGGTTCGGCGCAGCGGGCGGGGGCTGATCGGGACTAGACTTCTCCCGTCACCGCGCTCGGCGGTGACGTGCGGGCTGTAGCGCAGTTTGGTAGCGCACCGGCTTTGGGTGCCGGGGGCCGTGGGTTCAAATCCCGCCAGCCCGACAGGGACGATTGGGCCGCCGGCCGGGCGCGCCGCCTTGGGCGGGCCCGGCCGGCGGCCCGGTGCCGGTCAGAGGGTTTCCAGGAATGCGCGGGCGTCGGACGCCGCGGTGCCGATCGCCTCCGGCAGGTGCTCTGGGTGGCGGCCGCCCGCGTTCGCCACCCGGCCCTTGCCTCCTGCTCCGCCGCCGACCTGCCGTGCCGCGCGGGTCAGGAGGTCGCGCGCCGGGACGGCGATGTCCGTGCCCACTGCCGCCAGCAGTGCCGCTTTGCCGCCGGACTCGGTGCCCAGAACGACGATGCCGCGGGGGGCGCGGCGGTTGAGGATGCCCCTCGCGATGGTGCGGAGGTCCGTGCTGGTCAAGCCCGGGATCGTCTGCGCGACCAGCCAGCCGCCCGGTGTCTGTTCGGCTTGGGACGCCAGCCGGTCCGCATGCGCGTTCAGTTCCGCCCCGCGGAGGGTTTCCAGGTGTCGCTGGGTTTCCGCGAGTGTTTCCAAGCGTTGGCGCAGGCGGGCCGGGGCCTGGTCGGGGTGGACGTTCAGGAGGGCCGCGAGTTCGTCCAGCAGGTGCCGCTGGTGGTCGTGGTGGCGGAGCGCGTCGGCGCCGGTGAGGGCTTCGATGCGGCGCAGGCCGGTGCCGATGGACGACTCGCCGACGATGTGGACGGGGCCCGCCTGCGAACCGTGGCCGACGTGGGTGCCGCCGCACAGTTCGCGGGACGCGTCGCCGATGTCCACGATGCGGACGTGCTCGCCGTACTTCTCGCCGAACAGCGCGATCGCGCCGGCGGTTTCCGCGTCCGCCCTGGCCGCCTCCCAGACGCGGACGCCGGGGTCGTCGAGCAGGTAGTCGTTGACGAGGGTCTGCAGGGAGCCCGTCTCGACCGGGGAGAGGTGCGTGAAGTCGAAACGCAGGCGTCCCGGCTCTACGCGGGAGCCGCGTTGGGTCGCGTGGTCGCCGAGGAGGCGGCGCAGCATCGCGTGCAGGACGTGGGTGGCGCTGTGCGATCGTGCGGTCGCCTGCCGGCGGTCCGCGTCGATGACCGCTTGCACCTCGTCGCCGGGACGCAGCTCGCCGTCCAGTATGCGGACGGTGTGCACGTGCAGGCCGTCCAGGCCGGGGCGGGTGTCGAGGACCCGCGCCTTCCCGGTGGGGGTGTGCAGTGTGCCGGTGTCGCCGACCTGGCCGCCCGATTCGGCGTAGCACGGGGTCCGGGAGAGGATCACTTCGAGTTCGTCGCCCTCGGCCGCGCCGCGCAGTTCGCCGCCCGGGCCGAGGAGTGCGAGCACGGTTGTTTCCGCTGTTTCCGCGGCGTGGCCGACGAAGTCCGTGAGGCCGTGTTCGGCGGTGACGCGGCGGTAGACCTCCTGGCGGGCGACCGCGTCGCCCTTCCGGTCCTGGCCCGCCCGGTGCGCCTGGCGGCGCTGCTCGTCGAGGAGTTCCGCGAACGCGTCGGTGTCGACGGTGAGGCCCGCCGAGCGCGCCGCGTCGATGGTCAGGTCGATCGGGAAGCCGTAGGTGTCGTGCAGCTCGAACGCGGTGCGGCCGGAGATCGTCGAGGTCGTGCGGGTGATCGCCGCGTCGAGGAGCCGGGAGCCCTGGCGCAGCGTCCGCTCGAAGCCCTCCTCCTCGGCCGTGACCACCTGGCGGATCAGCTCGGACCGCCGGGTCAGTTCCGGCCACGTCCCGCCGAGGGTGCCGATCACGCTGGACGTCAGGTCCGGCAGCGCCGGGTCGATGCCGAGCCGGCGCGCGTGCCGGATCGCGCGGCGCATCAGCCGGCGCAGCACGTAGCCGCGGCCGTCGCGTGCGGGCATGACGCCGTCGGCGATGAGGAACGCGATCGACCGGGAGTGTTCCGCGACGATGCGGAAAGAGCTGGAGTCGTCGCTGCCGTCCCGTCCGGGATAGGGGCGTCCCGCCATTTCCTGGACGAGCTGGAAAGTGGGTGAGAGGAGGTCGGTTTCGCAGACCGTGTCCACGTCCTGCAATACAGCCGCGAGACGGTCGAGACCGAGCCCCGTGTCGATGTTCCGCGTGGGAAGTTCCCCCAGAATCGGATACTCGCCCTTGCCGGACCCCTCCCCGCGGAGGTTCTGCATGAAGACGAGATTCCACAGTTCCTGGTAGCGCTCGCCGTCCACCGCGGGTCCGCCCTCTCGCCCGAAGGACGGGCCCCGGTCGTAGTGCAGTTCGGTGGACGGCCCACATGGGCCGGGTATGCCCATTGACCAGTGGTTGTCCCCCATGCCGAGCCGCTGAATCCGCTCCGAGGGGACGCCGATGCGCCGCCAGAGCCGCACGGACTCCTCGTCGTCCAGGTACACGGTGACCCATAGGCGTTCCGGGTCGAGGTTGTAATGCCGGGTGAACAGCTCCCACGCCCAGGCGATCGTCTCCGCCTTGAAGTAGTCGCCGAACGAGAAGTTGCCGAGCATTTCGAAGAACGTCGCGTGCCGCGTGGTGCGGCCGACGTTTTCGATGTCGGACGTACGCGCGCACTTCTGCACCGATACCGCCCGCGGGGGCTCCGGCGTGGTTTCGCCGAGGAAGTACGGCTTGAACTGGTTCATCCCCGCGTTCGTCAGCAGCAGCGTGGGATCGGACGGAACCAGCGGGCTGGACGGCACGACGCGATGGTCGCGCTCTCGGAAGAAGTCCAGAAAGGTCGAGCGGATGTCAGTCGAAAGCATGGGACGGCCTCACGAGGTCGATGGGATGACGGCGCACACCGCCGAGCCGGGCCGGGCACGACTGCCCGTTCCCCAGCCCGGCGCGGCTAGCTCGCCGTCCCACCTCGTGAATGTCCATCACAGATCACGCTATCCCGCACCTCGCGTGACGGCACATGAATTTCCGGTGATCAGCCGAGGAGCCCGGGAAGGGCGGTCAGGGACGTGATGCGGGTGACCTCCAGGTCGGGCGGAGGATCGCCGGAACGGTCGAGCCATATGCCCCTCAGCCCCGCGGCGGCGGCGCCCCGGGCGTCGGTGACGAGGCGGTCGCCGACGTAGGCGGCCTCGCCGGGCGGGACGCCGAGGCCCGCGCAGGCCGTCCGGAAGATTCCGGCGGCCGGCTTGGCGGAGCCCGCCTCGCTGGACGCCACGACATAGGGCAGCAGGTCCGCGAGGCCCAGCCCTTCGACCTTCGCCCGCTGCTGCGCGGCGTCCCCGTTCGTGATCACCCCGAGCCGCAGGCCGCGTCCCGCCAGGACGTCCAGTGCGGCCCTGACATCGGGAAACGGACGCCACGCCGCCTCATAGAGCGCCACATACTCCGAAAGCCACGCGTCGGCGCGGGCGTCGCCCCACGTTCCGAGGCCCAGTTCCCGGGCGAGCCGGACGATCCGGCTGCGGCGCTGGGCGGTGAAGTCCAGGTCGCCCGCCAGGTACCGGTCGACGGCCTCCTCGGTCAGCTCCATCCAGCGCCGGACGAGCCACCCCGCGTCCGCGTCCGGGAACGACCGGACGATCGCCTCGCCCGCGGCCCCTTCGTGGTCGAGGAGCGTCCCGTCGAGGTCGAACAGCACCGTCGTCAGCACGGGCCCATTGTGCCGGGAGAATGGACGGGCCCCTGACCGGCGTCCGGTTGGTCAGGGGCCCGATGTCTCGGCCGTCTGAGGGGCTGGGGGAGTCCCTTCCTGCGAACAGCCCGGCCGAGACCGCTCATGCGGTCAGCCGAGACCGCCGCGCATCGCGGTGATCAGCTCACCGTCCGGGGTGTCGCCGCTGAGCTCCCAGAAGAAGGCGCCCGCCAGGCCCTGGTCCTTGGCGAAGGCCATCTTCCCGCGGATGGTGGACGGGGTGTCGTAGCTCCACCATTCGCTGCCGCACTTGGCGTAGGCGGTACCGGCGACGGTGCCGGTGGCGGGGCACTTGCCCTTGAGGACCTTGTAGTCCTCGACACCGGCCTCGTAGGTGCCGGGCGCGGCGCCGGTCGCGGTGCCGCCGGGTTCGGACTGGGTGACGCCCGTCCAGCCGCGGCCGTAGAAGCCGATGCCGAGCAGCAGCTTGCCCGCCGGGACGCCCTTGGCCTTGAGCTTGGCGATCGTGTCGGCCGAGTCGAACCCGGCTTGCGGGATGCCCGGGTAGGACGTGAGCGGCGAGTGCGGCGCCGTCGGTCCCTGGGCGTTCCAGGCGCCGAAGTAGTCGTAGGTCATGGGGTTGTACCAGTCGACGTACTGGGCGGCGCCCGCGTAGTCGGTCGCGTCGATCTTCCCGCCGTCGGCGGCGTCGGCGGCGATCGCGGTCGTGACGAGGTTGCCCGACCCGAACTTGGCCCGGAGCGCGGACATGAGCCTCCTGAACGCGTCCGGTCCGCTGGTGTCGCAGGTGAGGCCGCAGGCGTTCGGGTACTCCCAGTCGATGTCGATGCCGTCGAACACGTCCGCCCAGCGGGGGTCCTCGACCAGGTTGTAGCAGGACTCGGCGAACGCGGCCGGGTTCTGCGCGGCCTCGCCGAAGCCGCCGGACCACGTCCAGCCGCCGAACGACCACAGCACCTTCAGGTTCGGGTGCAGCTTCTTCAGCTTGCGCAGCTGGTTGAAGTTGCCGCGCAGCGGCTGGTCCCAGTTGTCGGCGACGCCGTCGACGCTCTGGTCGGCGGTGTAGGCCTTGTCGTAGGCGGCGAAGCCGTCGCCTACGGCGCACTTGCCGCCGGTGACGTTGCCGAACGAGTAGTTGATGTGGGTCAGCTTGCCGGCGGAGCCGCTCGTCTCGATGTTCTTGACGTGGTAGTTCCGCTGGTAGACGCCCCATTCGGCGAAGTAGCCGATGACCTTGCCGCCGGAGCCGGGGTCCCCGCCGCCGGTGCCGTCGTCGGTGGTGACCGACACGCTGTTGGACGCCGGGGAGGTGTTCCCGGCGGCGTCCTTCGCCTTGACGGTGAAGGTGTAGGCGGTCTTGGCGGACAGCCCGCCGATGGTGGCGCCGGTGCCGGTCACCGACGTCGCCTTGGTGCCGCCGTTGTAGACGTCGTAGCCGGTGACACCGACGTTGTCGGTCGCCGCGTTCCACGACAGCGACACGCTCGTGGCGGTCTTGCCGGTGGACGTGAGGCCGGACGGGGCGGTGGGAGCCTGCGTGTCGTCGCCGGGGGCACCCGACCCGTCGCAGGGCGCACCGTTGATCGTGCAGCCGGTGAACCAGCCGGAGCCGGTGCCGCCGAACCCGAAGCTGGCGCTGGCGCCCGCGGCGATCGTGCCGTTCCAGTTCGCATTGGTGAAGGTGTAGTGGTTCCCGGAGACGGCCTTGGCGGCGTCCCACATGCTCCCGATGGACGTTCCGGACGGCATGTCCGCTTCGAGTTTCCAGCCGTTGACGGCCGAGCCGGTCCCGTTGGTGATGGTGCAGCTTCCCTCGAAGCCGGTGCCCCAGTCGGAACTCTTCTTACAGGTGGCGGTGACGGTCCCCGCCGACGACGCCGGCGGCGCCGTGAGCAGGGCGGTGGCCACCGCCAGTGTTGCTGCGCCGGCGAGCGCGATGGCCCGCCGTCCGCCCGGTCCTGACATGATTCTCCGTTCGTCCGGCCCCCGAGCAAACAGGAATCCCCGCTCAATTCTTAGGAAAGTTTCCTAAGAATTGGAAGGATGGTAACCGGGCGGAACGGCGTGTTCAAGGGCTTGCGGTGAGCCCGTGAACCCCGCCGCGGGTGGTCTGAGCGCCTGCCTGGACCCGTACGGTCGCCGTCCCGGGAGAAGGTTTCCGCGGGAGGTTCAGGCCGTCCCGAACCAGCCGGGCATGTCGAGCCGCCACAGGTCGGCGGGCGTCATCCGGCGCAGGTCGTCCTCCAGGGCCCGGACGCGATCGGCGCCCAGCGCCTGGACCCAGTCGTCCCGGATCCGGTCGAAGATCTGCGCGGACCGGGCCAGCGAGTCCGTCCCGCGCGTGGTCAGCCGGACGATCTTGCGCCGGGCGTCCCGCGGATCGGCGCCGCGCTCGACGTACCCGGCCCGCTCCAGCGACTCGATCATCTTGCCCGCGGCCTGCTTGGACACCCCGAGCCGGCGGCCGAGCTCCACGGCCGTCGTGCCGTCCGGCCCGATGGCCTGGAAGACGAAGCCGTGCATCGGGCGCAGGCCGGGATGCCCTTCGCGGGCCAGTTCGGCGTGCAGCTCGTCGATGATCACGCGGAAGGCGAGGAAGAGCCGCAGCGGCAGCTCGAACCCGGGGGTGTCGCTTGACATGAAAGACAACCTCGTTGACTATATGGACAACCACTTTGTCTAAGTTAGGGGATCGGGGCCATGACGCTCATCCGCAACGCCGACAGCCGCCGTACCGAGACGCCGAACGGCGTCATGACGACGTTCGCCACGCCCACCCAGGGCGGCACCGAGGGTCTCGCCGTGTGGCGCGTCGACATGGCGCCGGGCAAGACCGGCCCGCTGCACGCCTTCGACACCGAGCAGGTGTGGACGTTCCTGGACGGCACCGCGACCATCGACCTGGACGGCCGCGAACTGGAGGCGAGCGCCGGCGACACCGTCGTCCTGCCCGCCGGCCGGCCGCGCCAGATGACCACCGCGGGCACCGGGTTCACCGCCGTCGTCGCAGCCCACGCCGGCTGCCTCGCCTACGACCCGGACGCGATCATCGACCCGGACAAGTGCGACCTCGCGCCCCAGGGGGACGAGCGCATCGTTCCGCCCTGGGCCAGGTGACCGGGAAGGGGGATCAGACGCCGAGATAGGCGAGGACGGCCGGCACCCGCCGGTTGTCGTCCCCGGACGGCGGCAGCCCCAGCTTGCCGAAGATGCTGTTGGTGTGCTTGCCGATCGCCTTCTCGGTGACGACCGGGTGGAGTTACCTCTACCCTCGTGAGCTTCGTTCAGGTGGTGAGGAGACAAGCGGGGCCATTGCCTGGACAATGCTCTGGCGACACTCAGGGGAGAAAGCGAATCCAAGCTGTGACAGCGACCATCAACCAGACGTCCGCCGGGCAGGACACGCCGCCCATCACCCAGCGCATCGCCGACGAGATCGGCGTCCGCGAGGGCCAGGTCCGGGTCGCGGTGGACCTGCTCGACGGCGGGGCGACCGTCCCGTTCATCGCCCGCTACCGCAAGGAGGTGACCGGAGCGCTCGACGACGCGCAGCTCCGCGCGGTGGAGGAGCGGCTGCGCTACCTGCGCGAACTGGACGAGCGCCGCGCCGCGATCCTGGAGTCGATCGAGTCGCAGGGCAAGCTCACCGACGAGCTCAGGGCCCGCATCATGCAGGCCGACTCCAAGGCGCGGCTGGAGGACATCTACCTCCCGTACAAGCCGAAGCGGCGCACCAAGGCGCAGATCGCCCGGGAGGCCGGACTCGAACCGCTCGCCGACCTGCTGCTGGACGACCCGTCCCGCGACCCGCAGGCCGAGGCCGCCGGCTACGTGGACGCCGAGAAGGGCGTCGCGGACGCGGCCGCCGCGCTGGAGGGCGCCCGCGCCGTCCTCGTCGAGCGCTTCGCCGAGGACGCCGACCTCATCGGCGCGCTGCGCGAGCGCATGTGGACCCGGGGACGCATGGTCTCGCGGGTCCGGGAGGGCAAGGAGGAGGCCGGCGCCAAGTTCTCCGACTACTTCGAGTTCTCCGAGCCGCTGGCGAAACTGCCCTCGCACCGCGTCCTCGCGCTGTTCCGGGGCGAGAAGGAAGAGGTCCTCGACCTCGACCTGGAGCCGGAGGAGGCCGGCGACGACCCGGCCGCGCGCAGCTCCTACGAGGTGGAGATCGCGCGCCGGTTCCAGGTTGCCGACCAGGGCCGTCCGGCCGACAGGTGGCTGTCGGACACGGTCCGCTGGGCCTGGCGCACCCGGATCCTCGTCCACCTCGGCATCGACCTGCGCACCCGGCTGCGGCAGGAGGCCGAGGACGAGGCGGTCCGCGTGTTCGCCGCCAACCTGCGCGACCTCCTGCTCGCCGCGCCCGCCGGGACCCGCGCCACCATGGGCCTCGACCCGGGCCTGCGGACCGGCGTGAAGGTCGCCGTCGTGGACGCCACCGGCAAGGTCGTCGCCACCGACACGATCTACCCCCACGAACCGCGCCGCAAGTGGGACGAGTCGATCGAGACGCTCGCCCGCCTCGCCCGCGAGCACAAGGTCGACCTGGTCTCGATCGGCAACGGGACCGCCTCGCGCGAGACCGACAAGCTCGCCGCCGACCTGATCGCCCGGCACCCCGACCTCGGGCTCACCAAGATCATGGTGTCGGAGGCGGGCGCGTCGGTGTACTCGGCGTCGGAGTACGCGGGACGCGAGCTGCCCGGCATGGACGTGTCGCTGCGCGGCGCCGTCTCCATCGCCCGCCGCCTCCAGGACCCGCTCGCCGAGCTGGTCAAGATCGACCCCAAGTCGATCGGCGTCGGCCAGTACCAGCACGACGTGTCCGAGGTGAAGCTGTCCCGCTCCCTGGACGCCGTCGTCGAGGACTGCGTGAACGCCGTCGGCGTGGACGTCAACACCGCGTCCGTGCCGCTGCTCACCCGCGTGTCCGGCATCGGCGAGGGCCTCGCGGAGAACATCATCGCGCACCGCGACGCCAACGGCCCGTTCCGCGACCGCGCCGGGCTCAGGGGCGTCCCGCGGCTCGGCCCGAAGGCGTTCGAGCAGTGCGCCGGCTTCCTGCGCATCCCCGGCGGCGACGACCCGCTGGACGCCTCCAGCGTGCACCCGGAGGCGTACCCGGTCGTGCGCCGCATCCTGGACGCGGCCGGCAACGACATCAAGGGGCTCATCGGCAACACCGCCGTCCTGCGCTCCCTGAAGCCGGTGGACTTCGTCGACGACACCTTCGGGCTGCCGACCGTCACCGACATCCTCGCCGAGCTGGAGAAGCCCGGCCGCGACCCGCGCCCGGCGTTCCGGACCGCCACGTTCAAGGAGGGCGTCAACAAGATCGCCGACCTCGAGCCCGGGATGATCCTGGAGGGCGTCGTCACCAACGCCGCCGCGTTCGGCGCGTTCGTGGACGTCGGCGTCCACCAGGACGGCCTCGTCCACATCTCCGCCATGTCGGACAAGTTCGTGCAGGACCCGCGCGACGTCGCCAAGCCCGGCGACATCGTCCGCGTCAAGGTCCTGGACGTCGACCTCCAGCGCAAGCGCATCTCGCTCACGCTGCGTCTGGACGACGAGCCGGGCGGCGGGCGGCAGCAGGGCGGCGGGCGGCGCGGCGAGCAGCGCGACCGTGACGGACGCCCGAACCGCGGCGGCCAGAACCAGCGCGCCGCCGGCCGCGGCGGTCAGGCCCGTGGTGGCCAGAGCCGTGGCGGCCAGGGCCGCGGTGGTCAGGGTGGTGGCGGCCAGGGCGGCGGCTTCTCGGGCGGCGGCGCCATGGCCGACGCCCTCCGCCGCGCGGGCCTCGACAAAGGTCTGCCCGGCAAGGACCGCAAGGGCCGCTGAGACGGACGATCCCCGGCCTCTGACCGGAGGCCGGGGGTCCTCGCGCCGTGGCGGCGCGGGGGCGCCCCGCGCCCCGGCGCGATGATCAGTCGCTGAAGCCGCGCCAGCGTCCGTCCGATCCGGTCTCGGTGGGGCTCTGCGGGCGGACGGGACGGCGCGGCGGCGTCCCGTCCCGGCGGTCGTGCCCGCCCTCCCGCCCCAGCGGCCCGCGTGCGAGCGAGGAACGCCGGGGCGGCACCTGCGCCTGCCCGAGCCGGGGGCCGCCCGGTACCGGACCGCCCAGTACCGGACCGCCGATCGCCGGGTCGCCGAACGGGTCACGCGCGGCGTGCACGTCCTCGCGGGACGCGGCCTGGGGCTCCTGCGCGACCGGCCGGTGCTGGGGGAACTGCAGGACGGCGATCGCCCCCAGCATCAGCGCGCCCAGCCGCATCGCGGAGTGCGCCGGGTCCTGCGGCCAGGGCTCCCCGTACAGGAACGTGCCCATGGTCAGCAGGTAGGACTTGGCGCTCACCGTCATGACCGTCGACACGATCGACACCCGGCAGCGCTGGAACGCCATCACCATGATCCCGAAACCGGCGGCCGCCGCGAGGACGGTCAGGTACGGCCACGGCGTCGCGGCGATCTTCAGGCTGGTGGCGCCGGGGTCGTCGCTCCACCCCTTGATCGCCAGTTCGGCGGTGCCGACCGGGAAACCCGAACCGAGCCCGTAGGCGATGCCGGTGACGGGGCGGGCGTGCCGGCCGTCCGGCCGGTGGTCGCCGAGAACGAAGATCAGCACCGGCACCGCGACCGCCGGGGCGGCCACGACCACGATCTTCCACAGCGGCGCGTCCGCCGAGCCGATCGGCTCGTCCCCGCTCAGCGACGCGGTCAGCAGCAGGATCGCCGCGCCGATCAGCACCAGGCTCAGCCACTCGCGCGGGGTGAGCCGCTCCCCGAAGAACACCAGCGCGATCACCAGCAGCGGCACCATGCCCGACATGAAGATCGGCACGGCGGTGGAGAGCGGCAGCCTGCCCAGCGCGAGGATCTGCAGGCCGAGCCCGCCGAGCACGAGGCCGAGCGCGATCAGGAAGATCCAGTTGCCGGCGGTCGTCCACGCCAGGTGCGGGATGCGGCTGCCTCGTACCGGGGGCATCCGGTCCGCCGCCAGCTTGAAGACGGCGAACCCGAGGTAGTAGAGACCGGTCGCACTGAAAGCCGCGGCTATCCCGTTCATCCCGGACGAGTATGGGGCTTCCGGCTCCTCATGTCACTCCGTGTGCAGGAGTGTTGACGCGGATTCGCCGGCCTTGTGAGCCTCCTATGTCCGCAGCCGGGGCCGCGACCCCATAGACTTGGCGCGCGAAGGCGCGGAGCCCTTCTTCGGCGTGCCCGCGCCCCTGACTGAGCACGCGTCGAACGCCGCGGCCGACACAGCGCCCGATCAAGGAGACCAACCCCAGTGAAGACCGATGTCGAGGAGCTGACCCCCACGAGGGTCAAGCTCACCGTCGAGGTTCCGTTCGACGAGCTCAAGCCGAACCTCGACAAGGCGTACAAGGAGATCTCGCAGCAGGTGCGGATCAAGGGCTTCCGGCCCGGCAAGGTCCCCGCCCCGCTGATCGACAAGTACGTCGGCCGGGGTGCGGTCCTGCAGGAGGCCGTCAACGACGCGCTTCCGGAGCTGTACGGCCGCGCCGTCGAGGAGTCCGAGATCTTCGTGCTCGGGCAGCCCGACGTCGAGGTGACCGAGCTGGAGGACGGCACCCAGTTCGCGTTCACCGCCGAGGTGGACATCCGGCCGAAGTTCGAGGTGCCCGACTACGACGGCCTTGAGGTCGTCGTCGAGGCCGCCGAGGTCACCGACGAGCAGGTCGAGGAGACCATCGGCAACCTGCGCGAGCGGTTCGCGTCCCTCACCACCGCCGAGCGCGCCGTCGAGGAGGGCGACTTCGCCACCGTCGACCTGGCCGCCGAGATCGACGGCGAGGAGGTCGAGGACGCGTCCACGACCGGCTACTCCTACGAGGTCGGCAGCAAGTCGGCGATCGAGGGCCTGGACGAGGCGCTCATCGGCCTGTCCGCCGGCGAGGACAAGACGTTCACCGGCACCCTGCCCGGCGGCGAGCACGCCGGCGAGGAGGCCGAGATCACCGTCACCGTGCAGAGCGTCAAGGTCAAGAACCTGCCCGAGCTGGACGACGAGTTCGCCCAGCTCGCCAGCGAGTTCGACACGATCGGCGAGCTGCGCGACGACGTCCGCACCCGGCTCGGCCGGCAGGTGAGGCTGCAGCAGCTGTCCGAGGCGCGCGACAAGGCCCTTGAGGCCCTGCTGGAGAAGGTCGACATCCCGCTTCCCGAGAAGGTCGTGGAAGAGGAGATCAGCCGCCGCAACCAGCAGCTGGAGCAGCAGCTCCAGATGGCCGGCATGACCAAGGAGGACTACCTCTCCGACGAGGAGAAGTCCGAGGAGGAGTTCGACACCGAGGTCGCCGACGCGGCCCGGCTCGCGGTCAAGGGCGGCTTCGTGCTCGACCAGCTCGCCGTCCAGGAGGAGCTGAGCGTCGAGAACGAGGAACTCAGCGAGTACGTCGTCACGCAGGCCATGCAGATGGGCGTGCAGCCGCAGCAGCTCGCCGAGTACCTGACGCAGAACAACCAGCTTCCGGCGGTCGTCTCGGAGGTGCTGCGCAGCAAGGCGCTGAACCTCGTCGTCGAGCACGTCACCGTCAAGGACGAGTCGGGCAACGAGATCGACCTCGCCGCCGTGCAGCGCGAGCTGAACGGCGAGACCGCCCAGGCCGAGGAGGAGACCGAGGCCGAGGCCGAGGAGACCCCCGCGGAGACCGCTGAGGCCGCCGCTGAGGAGACTCCCGCCGCGGAACCGGCCGAGGAGAAGGACGCGAAGGACAAGGACGCCTGAGCCGTCCTCCGGCGCATCGAGAACGCCCCGCACCCGTCCCCGGGTGCGGGGCGTTCTGCCATGAGCGGAACGGATCAGGGCTGCGGGGGCGCCGGCCGGGTACGCCCCTGGCGAAAAGGCGGCCCCCCGGGCTTAAGCGGGCCCGCGAGCGCGTTAATGTCCAATCATCCGAACCGATTAAAAAGGACCGGAGGAACACCCGGTGAGCATGCCTCCGACTTTCGACGAGTCGTCGCGGATCCAGGCGCGGGTCGCCGAGGCGCCCCTGTTGCCTCTGGGCGACCAGCTGTTCCAGCGGCTGCTGCGCGAACGCATCGTCTTCCTCGGCCAGCAGGTCGACGACGACATCGCGAACCGCATCTGCGCCGAGCTCCTGCTGCTGTCGGCCGAGGACGGCCGCCGTGACATCACGCTCTACATCAACTCGCCAGGCGGCTCGGTCACCGCCGGCATGGCGATCTACGACATCATGCAGTACGTCCCGAACGACATCGTCACGGTGGGCATGGGGCTCGCCGCGTCGATGGGGCAGTTCCTGCTGTGCGCGGGCGCCCAGGGCAAGCGCTACGCCCTGCCGCACGCGCGCATCATGATGCACCAGCCGTCCGGCGGCATCGGCGGCACGGCCTCCGACATCAAGATCCAGGCCGAGCAGATGCTCTACGTGAAGCGGACGCTCGCCGAGAAGATCGCCGAGCACACCGGCCAGGAGCTCGACCAGATCGAGCGCGACTCCGACCGCGACCGCTGGTTCACCGCCGACGAGGCCAAGGACTACGGGTTCGTCGACCACGTGGTGCTCAGCGCCAACCAGGTGCCCTCCGAGGGCCCCGTCTCCTGACGCCTGAATACTCATCGGAGGCACAACCATGAGCGACCTGATTCGACCCGGTTTCACCGATATCGTCCGACCGGGCGCCGGTCCGATGCCGGTCGACAACCGCTACATCATTCCGTCGTTCGTCGAGCGCACCACGTACGGGGTCAAGGAGATGAACCCGTACAACAAGCTGTTCGAGGAGCGCATCATCTTCCTCGGCGTGCAGATCGACGACGCGTCCGCCAACGACGTCATGGCCCAGCTGATCACGCTGGAGTCCATCGACCCGGACCGTGACATCAGCATCTACATCAACTCGCCCGGCGGCTCCTTCACCGCCATGACGGCGATCTACGACACGATGCAGTTCGTCAAGCCCGACATCCAGACGGTGTGCATCGGCCAGGCGGCGTCCGCCGCGGCCGTGCTGCTCGCCGCCGGCACGCCGGGCAAGCGGGCGGCGCTGCCCAACGCGCGGATGCTGATCCACCAGCCCGCGACCGAGGGCACCTACGGCCAGTCCAGCGACATCGAGATCCAGGCCCGCGAGATCATGCGGATCCGCGAGCTGCTGGAGACGATCCTGGCCGAGCACAGCGGCAGGAGCATCGACCAGGTCCGCCGCGACATCGAGCGCGACAAGATCCTCACGGCGGACGAGGCGAAGGCTTACGGTCTCATCGACGACGTCTTCGCCAGCAGGAAGCGGAAGGCCGAGGTAGTGTCGTCCTGAGACGGCACGAGGACGCGGGAGTCCCAAGCCCGGACGCCACACTTCCGGGCGAGGGGCTTTCCAAGTCCGTTGGAGGCGGTAACGTCGAGTCCAACGTCGAGAGCCTTCGGGACGCAACTGAGCTGCGCCGCATCCTCCAAGGCGGGCGGCCCCACGAAAAGGAGACGGTTGGGTGGCACGCATCGGCGACGGTGGTGATCTGCTCAAGTGCTCGTTCTGCGGGAAGAGCCAGAAGCAGGTCAAGAAGCTCATCGCGGGTCCGGGCGTGTACATCTGCGACGAGTGCATCGATCTCTGTAACGAGATCATCGAGGAGGAGCTCTCCGAGACCTCCGACCTCAAGTGGGACAACCTGCCCAAGCCGCGGGAGATCTACGAGTTCCTCGACTCCTACGTCATCGGGCAGGACACGGCGAAGAAGGCGCTGTCCGTCGCCGTCTACAACCACTACAAGCGGATCCAGTCGGGCGACACGGGCCGGGACGACCCGGTCGAGATCGGCAAGTCGAACATCCTGCTGCTCGGCCCGACCGGATCCGGCAAGACGCTGCTCGCGCAGACGCTCGCCAAACTCCTCAACGTCCCGTTCGCCATCGCGGACGCCACGGCGCTGACGGAGGCGGGATACGTCGGGGAGGACGTCGAGAACATCCTCCTCAAACTGATCCAGGCGGCCGACTACGATGTCAAGAAGGCCGAGACCGGGATCATCTACATCGACGAGGTCGACAAGGTCGCCCGCAAGAGCGAGAACCCGTCGATCACCCGGGACGTCTCCGGAGAGGGCGTCCAGCAGGCCCTGCTGAAGATCCTGGAGGGCACCACCGCGAGCGTCCCGCCGCAGGGCGGCCGCAAGCACCCGCACCAGGAGTTCATCCAGATCGACACCACCAACGTGCTGTTCATCTGCGGCGGCGCGTTCGCCGGGCTGGAGAAGATCGTCGAGTCCCGGGTCGGCAAGCAGGGCATGGGCTTCGGTGCGCAGATCCGCTCCAAGTCCGACTTCGAGGAGTCGTCCGCCGTGCTCGGCGACGTGATGCCCGAGGACCTGCTGAAGTTCGGGATGATCCCCGAGTTCATCGGCCGGCTCCCGGTGATCACGTCCGTGCACAACCTGGACCGCGACGCCCTCATCAACATCCTCACCGAGCCGAAGAACGCGCTGGTCCGCCAGTACCACCGCCTCTTCGAACTCGACGGGGTCGACCTGGAGTTCACCGACGACGCGCTGGAGGCGATCGCCGACCAGGCCATCCTGCGCGGCACCGGGGCCCGCGGCCTGCGCGCCATCATGGAGGAGGTCCTCCTCTCGGTGATGTACGAGGTCCCGAGCCGCCAGGACGTCGCCCGCGTCGTCATCACCCGCGAGGCCGTCCTGGAGCACGTCAACCCGACGCTCGTCCCGCGGGACCGCCCCAAGCGCGAACCGCGGGAGAAGAGCGCGTAAACACGGGGAACGCCCCCGGCCGCCTCGGCCGGGGGCGTTCTCGGTCCCGGTGGTCAGCGGAGGGTGGATTCGCCGAGGCCGGCCTCGCGGGCCTTGACGATGGCCTGGGCGCGGTCCGCGACGTGCAGCTTCATGAAGATGTTCGAGACGTGGTTGCGGACGGTCTTCTGGCTGAGGAAGAGCGTCCCGGCGATCTCGGCGTTGCTGCGGCCCTGCGCGATCAGTTCGAGGACCTCGCGCTCCCGCTCGGTCAGTTCGGGGAACGCGGCCTGCCTCGGGTCGGGCATGTCGGTGAAGTAGGTGAGGACCCGGCGCGCGATCTCCGGCCCGTAGATGGCCTCGCCCGCCGCGACCGCGCGCACCGCGCGGGCGATCTCCTCGGCGCCCGACTCCTTCAGCAGGTAGCCGCGGGCGCCGGCGCGCATCGCCGCGAAGACCGAGTCGTCGTCGCGGAACATGGTGAGCACCAGCACGCCGATGCGCGGGCTGGTGCGGGTGATGGTGCGGGTGGCCTCGATGCCGTTGCCGCCGGGCATGTGCAGGTCCATGACGACGACGTCCGGCTGCAGTTCCGCGGCCAGCTTCACCGCGTCCGGCCCGTTCTCGGCCTCGCCGACGACCTCCACGCCCAGCGCCTGCAGGAGACCCTTCAGGCCCTGCCGGAACACCGGATGGTCGTCGGTGATGAGGACCCGGATGGTCTCCGTCATCTACGCCCGCCTTCTGCCGACCGAAGGACGATGGTACCCGGCGGCGGTCTGCGCGGCGGCGAGCGGCAGCCGGGCGGCGACGATGGTGCCACCGCCGTTCCGGGAGGTGATCACGCAGCTGCCGCCGACCTCGGCCGCCCACTCCTTCATCGCGGCCAGACCGCGGCGCGGCTTCGGCCGGCCGCCGCCCCGCGCGGCGTCCGGCAGGCCCGGCCCGCTGTCGGCGATCATGAGGTGCAGTTCGGTGTCGCGCTTCAGCCGGACGGTCGCGCGGCTCCCGGGCGCGTGCAGCCGGATGTTCGTCAGCGCCTCCTGCGCGATCCGGTACGCCGCGACCTCCACGGCCGCGGGCAGCCCCGCGGGCTCGCCGTCGAACCGGACGTCCACCCGCTCGCAGCAGCCGTCCGCGAACGACTCGATGGCGGCGACGAGACCGAGGTCGTCCAGCGCGGGCGGCCGCAGCCCGTGCGCCAGCTCGCGGATCTCGCCGACGGCGGTGGCCAGCCGGTCCCGGACGTCGGCGAGCAGCGGATCGGTCCGCTCCGGTTCGCAGGCGAGGGTGATGCGGGCCGCGTCCAGCGACATGGCGAGGCTCGCCAGCGTCGGCCCGAGCCCGTCGTGCAGGTCGTGCCGCAGCTGCCGGCGCTCCTCCTCCCGGCTGGCGAGGATCTGCTCCCTGGAACGTTGCAGGTCGGCGGTGAGCCGGTGGAGGTGAGGGATGGTCGCAGCACGTGCCGCCACGGCCCCCGCGGTGAACGCGCCGGCAAGCACGGCGGCGCGTGCCAGTACCGCTCGCATCCCGTCCCTCTCTCTCCGCCCCGGTGCGCGGGCCTTCCGCAGCCACCTTTGCGGGTGAGGCGACCCGGTGTCAGGTGACCTGTGTCCCGACCGCGACGGGAAAACGCTCTGGCGCGGGATTCCCGGTCTCCGGCGCCCTCGCGGACGCCGGGCGCCCGCGCACGTCCCCGGGGCGTTCCACCCTTGCCGCCCCCGTAGAATCGTCAGCCGTGACACAGCCCAGCAGTGAGCGCGGCCAGGGGGCCGCCGCGGACGTCGACCTGCCCACCCAGTACCGACCGGCCGAGGTAGAGGGCCGGCTCTACGAGCGGTGGGTATCGGCGGGGCTGTTCACCGCCGACCCCCGGCGCGCGCCGGAGCGTCCCGCGTACTCGATCGTGATCCCGCCGCCGAACGTCACCGGCTCGCTGCACATGGGGCACGCCCTCGACCACTCCATCCAGGACACCCTCATCCGGCGGCGCCGCATGCAGGGGCATGAGACCGTGTGGGTGCCCGGCATGGACCACGCGGGCATCGCCACGCAGAACGTCGTGGAGCGTGAGCTGGCCAAGGAGGGCCTGTCGCGGCACGACCTCGGCCGCGAGGCGTTCGTGGAGCGGGTCTGGCAGTGGAAGGCGGAGTCCGGTGGCCGCATCCTCGGCCAGATGCGCCGCCTCGGCGACAGCGTCGACTGGACGCGCGAGGCGTTCACGATGGACGACGACCGCGCGAAGGCCGTCCGGACGATCTTCAAGCGGCTGTTCGACGACGGGCTGATCTACCGCGCCGAGCGCATCATCAACTGGTGCCCGCGCTGCCTGACCGCCCTGTCCGACATCGAGGTGGAGCACGAGGAGGTCGACGGCGAGCTGGTCTCGATCCGGTACGGCTCCGGCGACGACGAGATCGTCGTCGCGACCACGCGGGCGGAGACGATGCTCGGCGACACCGCCGTGGCCGTCCACCCGGACGACGAGCGGTACGCGCACATGGTCGGCCGGGAGATCGAGCTTCCGCTGACCGGCCGCCGCATCCCGGTCGTCGCGGACGAGCACGTCGACCCGGAGTTCGGGACGGGCGCGGTCAAGGTGACCCCGGCGCACGACCCGAACGACTTCGAGATCGGACGCCGGCACGACCTGCCGTCGGTGTCCGTCATGGACGAGCGCGGCGTCGTCACCGCGTCCGGCCCGTTCGAGGGCCTCGACCGGTTCGAGGCGCGCCCGGCGGTCGTGGCCGCGCTGCGCGAGCAGGGCCGGATCGTCAAGGAGATCCGCCCCTACAAGCATTCGGTCGGGCACTGCCAGCGCTGCGCCACGGTCGTCGAGCCGCGCGTGTCGCTGCAGTGGTTCGTGAAGGTGGAGTCGCTGGCGCGGGCCGCCGGCGACGCCGTCCGCGACGGCCGCGTCGCCATCCACCCGCCGGAGATGGCGCCCCGCTACTTCGAGTGGGTCGACAACATGCACGACTGGTGCATCAGCCGGCAGCTGTGGTGGGGGCACCGCATCCCGGTCTGGTACGGGCCGGACGGCGAGGTCGTCTGCCCCGGGCCGGACGAGGAGCCGCCCGCCGGCTGGACGCGGGACACCGACGTCCTCGACACCTGGTTCTCCTCGGCGCTGTGGCCGTTCTCCACGCTCGGCTGGCCGGACAAGACCCCCGAGCTGGAGCGGTTCTACCCGACGTCCGTGCTGGTGACGGGCTACGACATCCTGTTCTTCTGGGTCGCCCGGATGATGATGTTCGGCCTGTACGCGATGGACGGCGTCCAGCCGTTCCAGACCATCGCCCTGCACGGGATGGTCCGCGACCAGTTCGGCAAGAAGATGTCCAAGTCGTTCGGGAACGTCATCGACCCGCTCGACTGGGTCGACGCGTACGGCGCGGACGCGACCCGTTTCACGCTGCTGCGCGGCGCGAACCCGGGCGGCGACGTCCCGGTGGCCGAGCAGTGGGCGCAGGGCTCGCGCAACTTCTGCAACAAGCTGTGGAACGCGACCCGGTTCGCGCTCATCAACGGCGCGCACGTCCGCGGCGACATGCCGGCGGACGTGACCACGGTGGACGCCTGGATCCTGTCGCGCCTGCAGGCCGTCATCGCCGAGGTGGACGAGCACCTGGAGTCCTACGACTTCGCGAAGGCGTGCGAGGCGCTCTACCACTTCGCGTGGGACGAGGTCTGCGACTGGTACGTGGAGCTGGCGAAGGTCCAGCTGGCCGACGAGCGCGCCGAAGCGACGCGCCGTGTCCTCGGCGAGGTCCTCGACAAGCTGCTGCGGCTGCTGCACCCGGTGATCCCGTTCGTCACCGAGGAGCTGTGGACGTCCCTGACCGGCGGGGACACGATCGTCACCGCGCCGTGGCCGGCCGCCGAGCCGGGCCGCGCCGACCGGGGCGCCGAGGCCGTCGTCGAGTCGCTGCAGCGGCTCGTCACCGAGGTCCGCCGCTTCCGCGCCGACCAGGGCCTCAAGCCCGGCCAGCGGGTCGCCGCCGCGCTGGAGTGGCACGGCTCGCCGCTGGCCGCGCACGAGGAGGGCGTCCGCGTCCTGCTGCGGCTCACCGAGCCGGGCGAGGCGTTCGCCGCGACCGCGTCGCTGTCGGTCGAGGGGGCCGCGGTCCGGCTCGACACCGCCGGCGCCATCGACGTCGCCGCCGAGCGCAAGCGGCTGGAGAAGGACCTGGCCGCCGCCCGCAAGGAGGTCGACCAGGCGCGGCGCAAGCTCGGCAACGAGGCGTTCATGGCGAAGGCCCCGGAGGCGGTCGTCGCGAAGAACCGCGATCGGCTGGCCCAGGCGGAGGCCGACATCAGCCGGCTGGAGGCGCAGCTGACCGCGCTGCCGGCGGGCTGAACCGGCCGTCTCGCCATCGGGCAGGTCACGAGCGCGTGAACCGTCGGCGCGGCGGGCCCGCCGCCGTTACGATCCGGTTGGGCCCGCGGGCTTTGGCGGTACATGAACCATCGGGAGTGCAATGGCCGAATCACCCCCTCGGTCCGGCACGCCGGACTTCGCGTCCGGTGATGACCTGGGCGCGGCGGAGGTCAGCGAGGACGGGTCCGCGCCGAGGGCCGCGGCTTCGGCGCCCTGGGGCCGGATGCGCCCGTGGTGGTCGGCCGACATCGGTGAGGCGACGGGCCCGCGTCCGGTGGTGAACGGCACCGGGCCGCAGGTCCTGCCCCGCCCGCCGGGCGGCACGGGCCCGTTCGCGCGGGTGGGCGGCTCGGGCGCGCATCCCGTGGCCGGCACCGGCCCGCCGCCGGTGGCGCCCGGCGGCCCGGCGGCGAGGGAGCGGGGGCTCCCGAGGCTGCTGCCGGTCGCGGGCATCACCGTGGTCGCCGTGGTGCTGCTGCTCGCGGGCGCGCTCGCCTTCCGGGCGGGCGGCGGCGACGCCAAGGACGCCCGCCGGGCGGCCGTCCCCGCGTCCAAGAAGATCATCAATGCCGGTCCGGTGGCCGGTGGGCTGCACAGGGACGGCCTGGTGGCGCCGCAGGCGAGCGCCGCGTACCCGTTCATCGCGGGTGCGGTCGAGGCGGGCGGCGTCCCGGTCGCCGAGCACGGTACGGCCGTTTACGCCGAGGGGCCGGTGCGCGGGATCAACGTCCTGTTCATGGGCGGGACGGGCGCGGTCGGCGACCCGGCGGACTTCCTGCAGAAGGCGCAGCCCACCACGTTCATCGCGGGGCAGGACGCCGCGCCGGGCGGCAGGGGCGGGAAGGCGGTCTGCGGCACGTTCGCCGTCCTGGCCGAGACCCACACGTACTGCGCGTGGGCGACCGCGGACTCCTACGGCATCGTCGCGTCCAACCGGCCGACGCTGAACCCCCAGTTCTCGCTGATGGCCGACGTGATGCACCGGATCAGGAGGGACGTCGAGCGGCCGAGGTGACGAAGAGCCGCTCGGTGTCGGCGCCGACCACGCCGAGGACGCGCCCGGTGAAGTAGCCGGTGCCGAGCACGACCACGCGGTGCCCGAGCGTCGCGAGCGACTCCGGTGTGATGGCGCCCGCGCCGACGACGTCCCAGCCGGGCGGCGTCGGGTGGGTGAAGCGCAGGTGCGGCAGCGGCAGCCGGACGGACGTCACGGGCAGCGTGCCGAGTTCGGCGATGGCCCCGGCGAGGTCCTTGTGGTCGGGGAGGCAGACGACGACGTGGTCGATCGTCCCCCAGGCGTCCCGCGCGGCGGCCAGGGCGGCGGCGACGCCGGCGCGGTCGATGGCGGAGTCGACGAGCAGCCTTGTCGCCGACCCGGGCACGTCGTGCCAGGACAGCCGTCCGGGCAGGACGATCGAGGACATCACCTCCCGCAGCGTCCCGGCCGGCGGTTCGGGCACCTCCGGCATGCGGCGGGCCGCGGCGACGCCGAGTTCGGCGCCGGCCCGTCCGAGCCCGGCGGGCAGCAGGCCGGCGGGCAGCCCGCTGCCTCCCGGCCCGACGATCTCGGCGTCCCGCAGCACCTCGGCGACCCGCGGCGATTGCGGCGCGGATAGCACGACCGTCTCCGGCCCGGCCACGCCGAGTTTCTCCTCCGCGATCTCCGCCTCGGTGTCTCCGAGCACGCCGGCGTGCTCCCGGAAGATCGGCGTGATCGCGGCGACGGCGGGCGGGAACAGGCTCACCTCGTCCGAGCGTCCGCCCATCCCGGCCTCCAGGACGAGCGCGTCGGCGCCGGCCCGCCGCGCGTGCAGGACGCCCGCGAGGGTGAACAGGCCCGACGGCGACAGATAACCGCCCGAGGCCGGCGGAAGAGTGCCGATGGCCGCGTCGAGGGCGCCGGCCAGGAAGGCGAGTTCCTCCGGCGAGACGGCGCGCCCGTCGATCCTGATCCGGTCCCGGTTCGTGCGCAGGCCGGGGCTTGTGACGGTGCATACGCGACGCCCGGCGGCGGCGAGAAAGGCCGACGCGTAGATCGCGGTCGTGCCCTTCCCCTTGGACCCCACGACCGTCAGGACGGGAGCGCCCGGGGCGAGGACGCCCAGCGCGCGGGCCAGGGCGCGGGCCCGTCCGATGTCGCGGGTCTCGCCCGGCGCACGCCGCTCCCATTCCCGGAAGAACACGTCCATGCCTTCCAGTGTGGGGCTTGCGGCATGGGGCCGGACGGAGCCCCGGCCGTCGCCGAGTAGGCTCTGAGACCGTGAGTCAGGGAACCGAACCGGCCGGCTACCGGGCGACCGTAGGCGCGATCATGGCCCGTGGGGTCGAGTGGGAGATCGATCCCACCCTCGACCGCATCCGCGATCTGGTCGATGTCCTGGGGGAACCGCACCGCGCGTATCCGGTGATCCACATCGCCGGGACGAACGGCAAGTCCAGCACGGCCCGGCTCATCGAGTCGCTGCTCCGCGAGCGCGGGCTGCGCACCGGCCTGTACACCAGCCCCGAGCTGACCACGTTGCGCGAGCGCATCGCGATCGACGGGGAGCCGATCAGCGAGGAACGGTTCGTCGAGACGTTCAACGACGTCCTGCCCTACGTGGAGCTGGTCGACGGCAAGCACACGGCGCGGCTGTCGTTCTTCGAGGTCCTGACGGCGATGGCGTTCGCCGCGTTCGCGGACGCGCCGGTCGACGTGGCCGTGGTCGAGGCGGGCATGGGCGGCGCGTGGGACGCCACGAACGTCGCGGACGGCACCGTCGCCGTGATCACCCCGATCGGGCTGGACCACACCCGCTACCTGGGCGACACGCTGGAGGAGATCGCCGGGGAGAAGTCCGGGATCATCAAGACCGGCGCGGTCGTGGTGCTGGCGCAGCAGCCGGTCGAGGCGGCCGAGGTGCTGCTGCGGCGGATCGTGGAGACCGGTGCGGCGGCGGCACGCGAGGGTATCGAGTACGGCGTGCTGAGCCGGGACGTCGCCGTCGGCGGCCAGCAGCTCCGGCTGCAGGGCCTGCACGGCGTCTACGACGAGATCTTCCTGCCGCTGTTCGGCGAGCACCAGGCGGGCAACGCCGCGACGGCCCTCGCCGCCGTGGAGGCGTTCGCGAGCGGCGCGCCGACCAGGGGAGAGGCGGACCTGGAGGCCGCGACCCGCGTCGCGCCCGGCGAGCCCTATCTCGGCGGGAACGAGGGGCAGCTCGATCCGGCGCTGGTGCGCAGCGGCTTCGCCAAGTCGGCCTCGCCGGGACGGCTGGAGGTCGCGCGGACGGGCCCGACCGTCCTGCTGGACTCCTCGCACAACCCGGCCGGGATGGCGGCGACCGTCGCGACGGTCACCGAGTCGTTCGGCTTCACCCGGCTCGCCGGGGTGCTCGCCATCGCCGCCGACAAGGACGTCGCCGGCGTCCTGGACCAGCTCGAACCCGTGCTGGCCGAACTGGTGGTGACCCGTAACTCCTCGCCGCGCTCGATGCCGCCGGAGGAACTGGCCGAGATCGCCGAGGGCGTGTTCGGCCCCGAGCGCGTGCATGTCGCGGCGCGCCTGGACGACGCCATCGACCGGGCGATCGGGTTCGCCGAGGAGACCGGCGAGTACCGGGGCGCCGGGGTGCTGGTCACCGGGTCGGTGGTCACCGCCGGCGACGCCCGAACCCTGCTGCGTGTGGAGGACCGGTCATGAGCTCTGATACCGCCGGGAACCCGGCACGGCGGCTGTTCGCCACGGTGCTGGGATGCGAGGCCATCGTCATCGCGCTGGCGATCCCGGTCGCCGTCGCCGTGCTGAAGGTGGACGGCGCGACCGCCGGCGCGGTGTGCGGGAGCCTCGCGGCCGCCTGCCTGGTGCTGGCCGGGCTGCTGCGCCGCCCGTGGGCGATCCCGGCCGGCACCGGCCTGCAGGTGCTCATCATCGCGACCGGGTTCATGGTGCCGGCGATGTTCTTCCTCGGCGCCGTGTTCGGGGCGCTTTGGGGGACGGCCATTTGGCTCGGCCGCAAGGCGATGAGCGCGCAGCCGCGCTGAGTCCGGCGGGGCGGCGGCCATTTCACCGCTGATTACCGCAAATTACGGTTATCGCCATAATTTGGACACCCCTCTCGTCCGGGAAATGCGCGTCCGGCGGGCGTCCCTCCGCGGGAACCGGCCGCGCCCTCGTCCGCAGGCGAAGACCGGCCGCCCGGCGCGTTCCGGCGTCCCGCACGGCCGTGGCCGTCGCCGCGCCCCCCGACGTGGTCACTCCCCGTGTTCGCGGCGGGACTCCCGGCGTGCGGCGCCCCGGGAATTCCGCCTCCGCTCCGCGAGCCGGGTAGTATTCGCGCGCTCACCGAATCCGAAATTCCGCAAGGAGAACCACCCGTGTCCGAGCGCACTCTTGTCCTGGTCAAGCCCGATGGCGTCCGCCGCGGAGTCATCGGCGAGGTCATCTCCCGGATCGAGCGCAAGGGCCTGAAGCTCGTCGCGCTGGAACTGCGCACCCTCGCCCGCGAGACCGCCGAGGCCCACTACGAGGAGCACGCGAGCAAGCCGTTCTTCGGCGAGCTGGTCGACTTCATCACCGGCGGCCCGCTCGTCGCCATGGTCGTCGAGGGCCCTCGCGCCATCGAGGCGTTCCGCTCCCTGGCCGGTGCCACCGACCCGGTCAGCGCCGCCCCCGGCACCATCCGCGGCGATTTCGCCCTGGAGATCGGTGAGAACATCGTGCACGGTTCCGACTCCACCTACTCCGCCGAGCGCGAGATCAAGCTCTTCTTCCCCGAACTGGGCTGAGGAGCGCCCGGAGGGGCGACGCTCGAGCGCGGGCCGGATCTTCCGGCCCGCGTCTTCTTTAGCCAAAATCGAGCTGGTCAGAACGTGTTTTTTCGGCGACGCGCGACGGCGGGGTGACTGCCCGCGGGTGGGGGCGCACGTTACGATGGACGCGCCGCTATACACGCCCGTCAATCATGAAGGGCTCCCTTTCTTCATGGGCAACAAGCTGTCGTTTCTTGGCCGTGACATGGCCGTCGATCTCGGTACCGCCAACACACTGGTGTACGTGCGCGGGCGTGGCATCGTCCTGAACGAACCCTCCGTGGTGGCGATCAATACCAACACCGGGAAGATCGTCGCGGTGGGCATCGAGGCGAAACGGATGATCGGCCGCACGCCCGGCAACATCGTTGCCGTCCGCCCGCTCAAGGACGGGGTCATCGCCGACTTCGACGTCACCGAGCGCATGCTGCGGTACTTCATCCAGAAGGTCCACAAGCGCCGGCACTTCGCCAAGCCGCGGATCGTCGTGGCCGTCCCGAGCGGGATCACCGGGGTGGAGCAGCGCGCGGTGAAGGAGGCCGGCTACCAGGCCGGCGCCCGCCGCGTCTACATCATCGAGGAGCCGATGGCCGCCGCGATCGGCGCCGGGCTGCCGGTCTACGAGCCGACCGGGAACATGGTCGTCGACATAGGGGGCGGCACCACCGAGGTCGCGATCATCTCGCTCGGCGGCATCGTCACCAGCCAGTCCGTCCGCGTGGGCGGCGACGAGCTGGACCAGGCCGTCATCTCGTTCTCCAAGAAGGAGTACTCCCTGATGCTCGGGGAACGTACCGCCGAGGAGATCAAGATGGCGATCGGGTCGGCCTATCCCGGCGGCGACGAGGAGCCGCACGCCGAGATCCGGGGCCGCGACCTCGTGAGCGGGCTGCCGAAGACCGTGGTGATCTCCGCGGAGGAGGTGCGGCGGGCGATCGAGGAACCGGTCAACGCCGTGGTGGACGCGGTGAAGACCACGCTCGACAAGTGCCCGCCCGAGCTGTCGGGCGACATCATGGATCGCGGCATCGCGCTCACCGGTGGCGGTGCGCTGCTGAAGAACCTCGACGAGCGCCTCCGCGAGGAGACCGGGATGCCCATCCACCTGGTGGACAACCCGCTCGACTCGGTCGTGCTCGGTACCGGCAAGTGCGTGGAGGACTTCGAGTCGCTGCGCCAGGTCCTCGTACCGGAGCCGCGGCACTGAGCTCCCGGCGGACTAGGAAACCGGAGGTCGCTGCGTGAAGGACACCCGGCGCACCCGCATGGTGCTCGGCGGGCTGCTCGTCGTGGCGCTCATGATGATCACTGTCGACTACCGCGGCGGGGCGAACTCCCCGCTGCGCGGCCTGCGCGATTTCGGCGCCACCGTGTTCGGCCCGGTGGAGCGGGTCTCGGCGTCCATCGTCCGGCCGGTGGGCAACACCCTCGGCGCGATCACCGACGCGCCCGGCGAGCGGCGCCGCGCCGACCAGCTCGAACGGCAGAACCAGCGGCTACGCGAGCAGTTGCGCTCCGCCCACCTGGACAAGGACCGGTCGGCGCAGCTGGAGCGGCTGCTCGGCACCGCGGGAATGGGCGGCTACAAGGTCCACGCCGCGCAGGTCATCTCCGCCGGGCAGGGCTTCGAGGACACCGTCACGATCGACGTCGGCAGCAGCAGCGGCATCAAGCCCGACATGACCGTGATGAGCGCGGACGGGCTCGTCGGCCGCGTCACCCGCGTCGGGCCCGCCACCTCGACCGTCCTGCTCGCCACCGACCAGACCTCCTCCATCGGCTCCCGCCTGGAGGACTCCAAGGAGATCGGGATCACCCAGGGCCGCGGCCGCCGCGGCATCGGCCGGGGCGGCGACACGCCGCTGCGGTTCCAGTTGCTGGACGCCGCCGCGCCGATCCACGTCGGCCAGCGGATCGTGACGCTCGGGTCGCAGGGCCAGCGCCCGTACGTGCCCGGCCTCCCGATCGGCGTGGTCGAGCGGATCGAAAAGCCCACCGGCGGGCTGACCCGCACCGCCTACATCCGGCCGTTCGTCCGGTTCACCAGCCTGGACGTCGTCGCCGTCGTGGTCGCCCCGCCGAAGACCGATCCGCGGGACGCGGTGCTGCCGCCGAAGCCGAGCCCGACGGCGACACCGAGCCCGAGCACGAGCCCGAAGGCGAGCGGGAGCCCGAAGGCGAGGCCGCGCGGCTCCAAGAGCCCGACCACGAATCCGACTCCGGGGGAGTGACGTGCTGAACCCGCCCGAGGCGTCGCCGGCCGGCCGCATCGCGGTCACCGCGGTGGTGATCGCCGTAACGCTGATCCTGCAGGTGTCGGTGGCGAACCGCCTCCCGCTGCCCGGCGGCGTCCAGCCCGACCTGGTGCTGCTCGCCGTCGTCGCGCTCGCCCTGGTCGCCGGGTCGATGACCGGCATGGTCGCCGGGTTCCTCGCCGGGCTCGCCGCCGACATCGTCCCGCCCGCCGACCACACCCTCGGCCGGTACGCGCTCGTCTACTGCCTGATCGGGTTCCTGTGCGGCGCCGCGTCCGCCGAGATGGACCGCCAGTCCGTCGTGCCGTTCTTCGCCGTCGCCGCCGGCGCCACCGCCGGGACCGTGCTGTACGCGGCGACCGGGATGATCCTCGGCGACCCGCGCGCCGAGTGGGCGACGGTGTCGAGCATGGTCCCGCTGCAGGTCCTCTACGACGTCCTCGCAAGCCCGTTCGTCGTGTGGGCGGTGCTGCGCGTCACCCGCCGGTACGAGCGCGGCGAACGGTCCCGCGGCGACCGTCTCGCGGTGCCCGCCGCCCGCTACCGCGCGATGTCGGGGCGGGGCGGGAACCTGTGAACCCGAGGACCCACTTCCGCCTCGTCGTCCTCTACGTGCTCGTCGGCGCGATGCTGCTCATCCTGGTCGGACGCATGTGGGCACTGCAGGTCATGGAAGGCGGGCACTACAAGGAGATCGCCGCCCAGAACCGCACCCGCGACATCGTCGTCCCCGCCGTCCGCGGCATGATCCTGGACGACCGGGGCCAGCCCCTCGTCCGCAATCGCAGCGCGCTCGTCGTGTCCGTCAACCGGACGACGCTGATGCGGCGCAAGGACGGGGGCGAGACCGTCCTGAGACGGCTCGCCGGCGTCCTCGGGACGAGTTACCAGGAGATCTCCAAGCGGATCCGGCTGTGCGGGCCCACCGTCAAGCGGCCGTGCTGGCCCGGCTCCCCGTACCAGCCGATCCCCGTCGAGGACCACGTCGACCCCAAGCGCGCCCTGCAGATCATGGAGCGCCAGGAGGACTTCCCCGGTGTCACCGCGCAACTCCAGGCCGTCCGCGACTACCCGGAGCCGGGGGGCGCGAACGCCGCGCAGGTCCTCGGGTACCTGCAGCCCGTCACCCAGGAGGAACTCGACAAGCGCAAGGGCCTGAAGGTCACCGGGTACAGCGGCGTCGACCTCGTCGGGCGCGCCGGGCTGGAGGCGCAGTACGACGCGGCGCTGCGCGGCGAGCCCGGATTCCGCAAGGTTCTCGTCGACAGCCAGGGCCGCGTCACCGGCACCGCCGCCGAGCAGCCGCCGACGTCCGGCAGCAACCTCGTCACCAGCATCGACGCCGGCGTACAGGGTGCGGCGGAGAAGGCGCTCAAGCGTACGATCGACAATGCGCGCAGGGCCGGCCGCCCGGCCGACGCCGGCGCCGCGGTCGTGATGGACGTGCGGACAGGCCGGATGGTCGCGATGGCCAGCTACCCGACCTACAACCCCACCATCTGGACCGGCGGCATCTCCCAGGAGCAGTACGACGCGCTGCTCGGCAAGAAGGAGGGCGAGCCGCTGATCTCCCGGGTCACCCAGGGGCAGTTCGCGCCCGGCTCCACGTTCAAGATCTCCTCGGTGGCCGCGGCGGTGGCGGACGGCAACGGCCTGAACGGCATCTACGACTGCCCCGGCTCCTACAACGTCGGCAACCGCGCGTTCCGCAACTTCGAGGGCGAAGAACTCGGCCCGATGACGCTGCACACGGCGCTGGTGAAGTCCTGCGACACGATCTTCTACCGCTTCGCCTACGAGGAGTGGCAGCGCGACGGCGGGACGAGTCCGAAGAAGAACCCGTCCGACCCGATGGTGAAGATGGCCCGCCGCTTCGGGTTCGGCGCCAAGACCGGCATCGACCTCCCCAGCGAGAGTTTCGGCCGCATCCCCGACCGCGGCTGGAAGAAGGACTTCTGGGAGATCACCAAGAAGGCCAACTGCAAGGGGGCCAAGGAGGGCTACCCCGAGGTCGCGAAGACCGACCCGGCGCGCGCCGCCTACCTGAAGGCGGTCGCGGCGGAGAACTGCGTCGAGGGCTATGTGTGGCGGCCCGGTGACGCCGCGAACTTCTCCGTCGGGCAGGGCGACGTGCTGGTGACGCCGCTGCAGCTCGTCCGCGCGTACGCGGCGGTCGCGAACGGCGGCAAGCTGTTCGCGCCCCGGCTCGGCGTCGCGGTCGTGCGGCCGGACGGCACGCTCGTCCGCAGGATCGACGCGCCGCCGCCGGAGCGGCTGCCCGTCGACGGGAAGGTGCTGAAGTACATGCGCGCCGCCCTGGGGGACGTGACGAAGAGCGGTACGGCGTCCGGCGCGTTCTCCGGGTTCGACTTCAAGCGCGTCGACGTCGGCGGCAAGACCGGTACCGCGGAGGTGTACGGCAAGCAGGACACGTCCTGGTTCGCCTCGTTCGGGCCGGTGAAGGACCCGCGTTTCGCGGTCGTCGTGATGGTCTCGCAGGGCGGCCAGGGAGCGCAGACGGCCGCGCCGGCCGTCCGGGAGATCTGGGAGGCCATGTACGGGACGAAGGGCGGCAAGCCCCTCCTCAAGGACGGAAGGCTCCCCTCCGAACTGCCGAAGATGCCCGGCGTGGGAGCCGCCCCGTGATCACCGGTACGGGCGTGGGGTCCGTTGAGGGATACGGCGCGCGGCGGACGTGGGGGAGCCGGCTCGCCGGGCTGCGGCGGCTCGACTGGCCGCTGTTCGTCGCCGTGCTGGCGCTGTCGGTGGTGGGCGCGATGCTGGTGCGCTCGGCCACGTTCCACCTGCTGACCGAGCAGGGCAAGGACCCGGAGGGCCTGCTCAAGCGGCACATCCTGAACCTGATCATCGGGTTCGTGCTCGGCGGCGTCATCACCGTCCTGGACTACCGGCTCCTGCGCGCCTACGTCCCGATCCTGTACGGGCTGGCGTGCGTGGGGCTGCTCGCCGTGCTGACCCCGCTGGGCTCGACGATCAACGGCTCGCACTCGTGGATCGTGATCGGCGGCGGGTTCCAGGTGCAGCCGTCGGAGTTCGCGAAGGTCGGCCTCGTGGTGCTGCTCGCGATGATCCTGGGCGAGCCGCGGGACGGCGAGATCGGGCCGGGCCGCCGGGACGTGCTGCTCGCGCTCGCCCTCGCCGGGGTGCCCGGCCTGCTGATCATGCTGCAGCCGGACCTCGGCACCACGCTGGTGTTCATCGCGGTCGTGCTCGGCATGCTGGCGATCTCCGGTGCGCAGAAGCGCTGGCTGTTCGGCCTGGTCGGCGGCGGAGTCGCCGCGGCCGCCGCCGTCTGGTTCTTCGGGCTGCTGGAGTCCTACCAGATCGACCGGTTCACCGCGTTCATCAACCCGGAGGCCGACCCGCGCGGCGCCGGCTACAACGCCCAGCAGGCGCGGATCGCGATCGGGTCGGGCGGCGCGCTCGGCAAGGGACTGTTCCACGGCGAGCAGACCAGCGGGCATTTCGTGCCCGAGCAGCAGACCGACTTCATCTTCACGGTGGCGGGGGAGGAACTCGGCTTCGTCGGCGCCGCGATCATCGTCGCGCTGCTCGGCGTGGTGCTGTGGCGCGGGCTGCGGATCGCGACCCAGGCCGCCGACCTGTTCGGCACGCTCGTCGCGACCGGCGTCGTGTGCTGGCTGGGGTTCCAGACGTTCGAGAACGTCGGCATGACGATCGGGATCATGCCGATCACCGGGCTGCCGCTGCCGTTCGTGTCCTACGGCGGCTCCGCCACCTTCGCGAACATGATCGCTTTCGGGCTGCTGCAGGCCGTGCACGTGCGCCGCCGCGCATTCGATTAGCGGCGGGCGACCGCGTAGGCTGGGCGTTCATCCCACGTCCCCTGCACGGAGGGTTCCGTCATGCCGGTCGAGTCGCTCTTCCCGCGCCTGGAGCCGCTGCTCCCGAGCGTGCAGAAGCCGATTCAGTACGTTGGCGGCGAGCTGAACTCCCAGCTCAAGGACTGGGACGAGGCCGAGGTCCGGTGGGCGCTGATGTACCCGGACGCCTACGAGGTCGGGCAGCCGAACCAGGGCGTCCAGATTCTTTACGAGATCCTGAACGAGCGCGACGGCGTGCTCGCGGAGCGGACCTACTCGGTCTGGCCCGACATGGAGGCCGTCATGCGCGAGCACGGCATCCCGCAGTTCACCGTGGACGCGCACCGCCCGGTCGCGGCGTTCGACGTGTTCGGCGTGTCGTTCTCCACCGAACTCGGCTACACCAACCTGCTCACGGCGCTGGACCTCGCCGGCATCCCGCTGGAGGCCGCCGACCGCACCGATGACCACCCGATCGTCATCGCGGGCGGGCACGCCGCGTTCAACCCCGAGCCCATCGCCGACTTCCTCGACGCCGCCGTGCTCGGCGACGGCGAGGAGATCGTCCTCGCCATCACCGAGGTGATCCGCGAGTGGAAGGACGAGGGGGAGCCCGGCGGGCGGGACGGACTGCTCCTGCGGCTCGCCGCGTCCGGCGGCGTGTACGTCCCCCGCTTCTACGACGTCACCTACCTGCCGGACGGCCGCATCCAGCGGGTCGCGCCGAACCGTCCGGGCGTCCCCTGGCGGATCGAGAAGCACACCGTCATGGACCTCGACCAGTGGCCGTACCCGAAGAAGCCCCTGGTCCCGCTGGCCGAGACCGTGCACGAGCGGTACAGCGTGGAGATCTTCCGCGGCTGCACCCGCGGCTGCCGGTTCTGCCAGGCCGGGATGATCACCCGTCCGGTGCGGGAGCGGTCGATCACCACGATCGGGAACATGGTCGAGCAGGGCCTCAAGGAGTCCGGCTTCCAGGAGGTCGGGCTGCTCAGCCTGTCCAGCGCCGACCACAGCGAGATCGGCGACATCGCCCGGGGTCTCGCCGACCGGTACGAGGGCACGAACACCTCGCTGTCGCTGCCGTCCACCCGCGTGGACGCCTTCAACATCACGCTCGCGGGCGAGTTCTCGCGCGGTGGCCGGCGTTCCGGGTTGACGTTCGCGCCGGAGGGCGGCTCCGAGCGGATGCGCAAGGTGATCAACAAGATGGTCACCGAGGACGACCTGATCCGCACCGTGAGCACCGCCTACGAGAACGGCTGGCGTCAGGTCAAGCTCTACTTCATGTGCGGCCTGCCCACCGAGGAGGACGAGGACGTCCTCGCGATCGCGGACATGGCCCGCCGCGTCATCGCGGCGGGGCGCGAGGCGACCGGCCGCAAGGACATCCGCTGCACGGTGTCCATCGGCGGGTTCGTGCCCAAGCCGCACACCCCGTTCCAGTGGGCCGCCCAGTGCGACCACGAGACCGTCGACCGCCGCCTGCACGCGCTCAAGGACGCCCTGCGCGGCGACAAGGAGTACGGCCGCGCCATCGGCCTGCGCTACCACGACGGGAAGCCGTCCATCATCGAGGGGCTGCTGTCGCGCGGCGACCGCCGCGTCGGCAAGGTCATCCGCGCCGTCTGGGCGGACGGCGGCCGCTTCGACGGCTGGAGCGAGCACTTCTCCTACGAGCGCTGGACGGTCTGCGCCGAGAAGGCGTTCGCCGACGAGCCCGTCGACCTCGCCTGGTACACCGTCCGGGAGCGCGACGAGGTCGAGGTGCTGCCCTGGGACCACCTCGACGCCGGTCTCGACCGCGAGTGGCTCTGGCAGGACTGGCAGGACGCCATCGACGAGACCGAGGTCGAGGACTGCCGCTGGACGCCCTGCTACGACTGCGGCGTCTGCCCGACCATGGGCACCGAGATCCAGATCGGCCCGACCGGCAGGAAACTCCTCCCGCTGTCGGTGGTCTGACCGGCGCGCGGCCGGGCGACCCGCGCGGGCGTCCCGCTGCCGGAAGCGGTTGCGGAAACGCCTTGAGCTGCGGGGGCCCGGCCTCTACATGACCCGCGCTTGGCAGAACGAGGCTCGGGGACCCGTACTCTATAGGGAGACCTTGTTTTTCGACTCAACACGAGTAGGAAGGACCAGAACCCTGGCACCCATGCCGGAGGGTCCGGCGCCGGCCCCCGTGACCCAGCGACTGCGCGTCCGCTACGCCAAGCGGGGCAGGCTGCGGTTCACGAGCCACCGCGACATTTCCCGGGCCGTGGAACGCGCCGTCAGGCGCGCCGGGATCCCTGTCGCGTTCAGCGGCGGATTCACCCCCCACCCGAAGATCTCGTACGCGGGTGCGGCGGCGACAGGGGTGGCCAGTGAGGCCGAGTACCTCGAGATCGGGCTCACCGAGACCCGCGACCCTGCGCGGGTCCGGGCCGATCTGGACGCGGCCCTGCCCCCCGGGCTCGACATCGTCGATGTCGTGCCGGTCGGGACGGGACGCGGTGACGCGGCGGCGAAGCCGGGCGCGTTCACCGATCGGCTTGAGGCGTCCGAATGGCGGATCAGGCTGGACGGCGTGGCCGAGAGCGACGCCGCCGCCGCCGTGGCCGCCTTCATGGCCGCCGCGATCATCGAGGTCGAACGCCTCACGAAGAAGGGACGGCGCCGTTTCGACGTGCGCGCCGCCGTGTCCGCCTGCGAGCTGGACCGGCGCGCCGCGGAGGCGGCGGATGCCCCTTGTGCGATACTTCGAATGGTTGTTCGGCATTCCACACCGGCCGTACGACCCGACGACATCCTCACCGGACTGCGCCAGGTCGCCGACCTCGCGCCGCCGTCACCGCCGCTGGTGACCAGGCTGGCGCAGGGGCCCCTCGACGCGGACACCGGTGGCCTCGCGGATCCCCTGGATCCCGACCGGGAGACCGGCCTGCCGTCCGGCGACGACGCCGGGACGGCACACGGCCACGAGCGGCCGAGGCCCGGGGACACCGCGAGCGCGGATGCCGTCAGCGCCTGACCGTGGGACCGAAGCCGTGGGAGCACGGAACCGGTCCCGCAGGGTACGGCGGGCGCGCCCCCGACGACTTCGTCGGCATGGCCGGACCACGGTCCGGCGGTGCTGACGCCGATGACTGATGAGGTGCTCTCGTGCGGCGCACCGCACCGATCCGTCCCCGGGCGGAGCGGGCGGACGCGCCCGGGAGCCTGACGGGAGATTGCCCGGATGCTTGAGAACGAAGTCGATTCGGCCGCGGCCGAAGGCACCGACGAGGAGACGACCGATACCGCGACCACCCGGAACGGGGGCGCGGAGAGCGCGAGCGCGCGGGTGACCTCGCGTCCCCGCCGGGCGAGCCGCCCCGCCGGCCCGCCGCCCGACGTGGACGACACCCCGGCCGAACCCGCCGCGCCCGCCGAACCCCCCGCGGCCGCCGAGGAACCGGAGACCGCCGAGGAATCCGAGACCACCGGGGAACCGGAGACCGCCGGGGAGCCCGCGGCCGAGGAGCCGGAAGCGGCCGAGGCTCCCGAGCCGCCGAAGCGGACCAGGACCCGCACCCGCACGAGAAGCGAGAAGGCCGCCGCCGAGACGCCCGAGCCCGTTCCGATGACCGGCGCCGAGACCTCCCCGGAGGCCGAACCCGAGGCCGCACCCGAGGCCGCGGCGGCGGAGAAGCGGCCCGCCGAGCAGGCGCCCGCGCCCCGCACCCGGACCCGCCGCCGCTCCACCGCCGCCGAGGTGCCGGCCGTCCCGCCGGTGCCGGAGGTCCCCGCCGCCCCGGTCGCGGGAGCCGAGGTGTCCGCCGAGCAGGTGTCGGAGCTCGAACCCGCGAGCGGCGTCGGCGTCCCGGGCGTCATGTTCCAGCCGCCGATGGTCGTCTTCCAGCCGCCGGAGCCGAAGGCCGAGGCCCCCGCGCGCCAGAAGCCCGCCGACACCGAGCCCGCCGAGCGCGACACCGGCGACGACGACCACGAGCACGGCCCGTCGGACGAGGACGAGTCCGAGGACCGTCCGTCCCGGCGGCGCCGCCGCCGCGGTGGCCGCGGCCGCGGCCGGGGCAAGGACGGCGCCGAGGACGAGGCACTGACCGAGGAGCCCGGGGACGAGGAGCCCAAGGACGAGGAGCCGAAGGACGAGCAGGGCGGCAAGCCCGCCAGGGCAGCCAAGCCCGCCAAGGCCGCCAGGGGAGCCAAGTCCGGCAAGAAGGAGCCCAAGGCCGAGGAGGCCGAGCAGGAGACCGCCGAGGACGAGGGCGAAGGTGAGGACGCCGAGTCCGGGACGAGCCGCCGCCGTCGCCGCCGCAGGCGCCGCTCCGGGGCCGACACCGACGCCGGGGGCGGCTCGGACGACCCGCCGAACACCGTCGTGCACGTGCGCACCGCCCGCGAGGAGCGCGCGGCCGCCGAGGACGAGGTCCAGTCCGTGCGCGGCTCGACCCGGCTGGAGGCCAAGAAGCAGCGCCGCCGCGAGGGCCGCGAGCAGGGCCGCCGCCGTCCGCCGGTGATCACCGAGGCGGAGTTCCTGGCGCGCCGCGAGTCGGTCGAGCGGGTCATGGTCGTCCGGCAGGAGGGCGAGCGCACCCAGATCGCCGTCCTGGAGGACGACGTCCTCGTCGAGCACTACGTCAACCGCGCCACGCACCAGTCGTACGTGGGCAACGTCTACCTGGGCAAGGTCCAGAACGTCCTGCCGTCGATGGAGGCGGCGTTCGTCGACATCGGCAAGGGCCGCAACGCCGTCCTGTACGCGGGCGAGGTCAACTGGGACGCCTCCGGCCTGGAGGGGCAGCCGCGCCGCATCGAGTCGGCGCTGAAGTCCGGCCAGTCGGTGCTGGTCCAGGTCACCAAGGACCCGCTCGGCCACAAGGGCGCCCGGCTGACCAGCCAGGTGTCGCTGCCCGGCCGCTACCTCGTGTACGTGCCGGACGGCTCGATGACCGGCATCAGCCGCAAGCTGCCCGACAAGGAGCGCAGCCGCCTCAAGTCGATCCTGAAGAAGGTCATGCCGGAGAACGCCGGCGTGATCGTCCGGACCGCCGCCGAGGGCGCGACCGAGGAGGAACTGGCCCGCGACGTGTCGCGCCTCGCCGCGCAGTGGGAGAGCATCCAGAAGAAGGTCAAGACGGCCTCCGCCCCCTCCCTCCTGTACGGCGAACCCGACCTGACGATCCGGGTCGTCCGCGACATCTTCAACGAGGACTTCTCCAAGCTCGTCGTGTCGGGGGACGAGGCCTGGGACACCATCTCCGAGTACGTCCAGTACGTGGCGCCGCATCTCGCCGACCGCGTCGAGCGCTGGACGGGCGACCAGGACGCGCTGTCGGCGTTCCGCATCGACGAGCAGATCGCGAAGGCGATGGACCGCAAGGTGTGGCTGCCGTCCGGCGGCTCGCTGGTGATCGACCGCACCGAGGCCATGACGGTCATCGACGTCAACACCGGCAAGTTCACCGGGCAGGGCGGCAACCTGGAGGAGACCGTCACCCGCAACAACCTGGAGGCGGCCGAGGAGATCGTCCGCCAGCTGCGGCTCCGCGACATCGGCGGCATCGTCGTGATCGACTTCATCGACATGGTGCTGGAGAGCAACCGGGACCTGGTGCTGCGCCGGCTGGTGGAGTGCCTGTCGCGGGACCGTACCAAGCACCAGGTCGCCGAGGTCACCTCGCTGGGCCTGGTCCAGATGACCCGCAAGCGCGTCGGCCAGGGCCTGCTGGAGGCGTTCTCGGAGACCTGCGAGTCCTGCAACGGCCGCGGCATCCACGTTCACCTGACGCCGGTCGAGCCGAAGCCGGACAAGGTGGCCGGCAAGGAGAGCGGACGCCGCCGCAAGCGCAAGGGCGAGGTCGAGAAGGCCGTCGAGGAGAAGCTGGCCCGGCACGAGGTCAGGCCGAAGGAGACCGAAGCGGAGGAGGCCCCGGCCGAGGCTCCGGCGGAGGCTCCGGTCCCCGCCGCGGAGACGAAGCCGAAGCCGGTGCGTTCCCGGAAGAAGTCGGGCCCGGCCAAGCGTCCGGCGGGCCCGCCCCCGGAGGTCGACGAGTCCCCGGCCCAGGCCGCCGTGGAGGCCGCCGACGCCGCCGAGGAGGCCGCCGAAGCCTCCCCGGGCGCCCTCGACTCCGCCGAGCCCGTCCCGGTCAACGGCAACGGCTCCGGCCCGGACCTGAACGGCGCCGAGGTGTCCGCGGAGGTGCCCGCCGCCGAACCGAACGGCTCCGCGCCCACCGAGGGCGAGGAAGGCGAAACGGCCACCCGCCGCCGCCGGACCCGCCGCCCCCGGGCCGCCGCCGAAGCCGCCGAGTCCGCGGACTGACGGGTCACCGGGCCCCGGGCGGACGCGTTCGCGTTCCGCTCGGGGCATCCGGTACCCTTGGGCTTCGGCGCGTCGTGGGCGCGTCACCCGAACTCGCACCGCGAACCCCGTCCGGGGATCGGCCGGTGCTCACCTCGCCGATCCGGTGAGGCCAAGCAGAGAGCGCCAGGGTCGCTCCTGGTGTGCCGCCCTCGGCCCGGTGCCGGGGGCAGGCCCCCATCCGGGGGCTGGTTAGCCACGCGCGGGACCGGTTCAGTCCGGAAGCGCGCGCAGACGAAGGGTTTCCGCGGTGTACGCGATTGTCCGCGCAGGCGGCAGGCAGGAGAAGGTCACCGTCGACGACGTGCTGACCGTCGACAAGCTGGCCGGTGAGGTCGGCTCGACCGTCACGTTCCCGGCGGTGCTCGTCGTGGACGGCGACAACGTCGTCAGCGGCGCGGCCGACCTCGCGCGTTACGAGGTGACCGCCGAGATCCTCGGCGCGGTCAAGGGCCCGAAGATCAACATCATGCACTACCGGAACAAGACCGGGTACAAGCGGCGGATGGGTCACCGTCAGCCCTACACCGAGGTCAAGATCACCGGTATCAAGGCCGGGAAGTAAGGGAGAGCGGTCTCATGGCACACAAGAAGGGCGCATCGTCCAGCCGTAACGGTCGCGACTCCAACGCCCAGCGGCTCGGCGTGAAGCGGTTCGGCGGCCAGGTCGTCAACGCCGGCGAGATCATCGTCCGCCAGCGCGGCACCCACTTCCACCCCGGGCCGGGCGTCGGCCGCGGCGGCGACGACACGCTGTTCGCGCTGGTCGCGGGCGCGGTGCAGTTCCGCCGCTACCGCGGTCGCAACGCGGTGAGCGTGGTCCCGCCGGCGGAGTAGTCCGCCTGCGCGTTGAACGTTCGTTGAAGGGGCGGACCGGTTCCGGTCCGCCCCTTCGCCGTTTTCACCGAGGGTTTCACTGAGGAGAGTCACCGTGGCCGCTGGAGCGGGATCGGGCGCGCAGTTCGTGGACCGGGTGGTGCTGCACGTCGCCGCGGGCAACGGCGGCAACGGGTGCGCCTCGATCCACCGGGAGAAGTTCAAGCCGCTCGGCGGCCCGGACGGCGCGAACGGCGGCCGCGGCGGCGACGTCGTCCTCGTCGTCGACTCGGGTACCGCGAGCCTGCTGGAGTACCACCGGCGCCCGCACCGCAAGGCGGGCAACGGCAAGCAGGGGCAGGGCAACCTCCGGACGGGCGCGGACGGCGGCGATGTGATCCTGTCCGTCCCGGACGGCACCGTCGTGAAGGAGGGGGACCGGGTGCTGGCCGACCTGGTCGGCGAGGGCACCCGGTACGTGGTCGCGAAGGGCGGCCACGGCGGGCTCGGGAACGCGGCACTGGCGACCGCCAAACGCAAGGCGCCGGGCTTCGCGCTGCTCGGCGAGCCGGGTGAGGAGCGGAACGTCGTCCTGGAGTTGAAGAGCGTCGCCGACGTCGCGCTCGTCGGGTTCCCCAGCGCGGGCAAGTCGTCGCTGATCGCCGCGCTGTCCGCGGCGAAGCCGAAGATCGCCGACTACCCGTTCACGACGCTGATCCCGAACCTCGGCGTGGTCAGCGCGGGTGACACCACGTTCACGGTCGCGGACGTGCCCGGCCTGATCGAGGGGGCGAGCGAGGGACGCGGCCTCGGCCTGGACTTCCTCCGCCACATCGAGCGGTCCTCCACGCTCGCGCACGTCCTCGACTGCGCCACGATGGAGCCGGGCCGTGACCCGGTCAGCGACTTCGAGGTCGTCGAACGGGAACTGCGGGCGTACGACCGGGTGCTGGGCGACCGTCCGCTGTCGGACCGGCCGCGCATCGTCGTCCTGAACAAGGTGGACGTACCGGACGGCCGCGAACTCGCCGAGATGGTCCGGCCCGAATTCGAGGCGCGCGGGCTGAAGGTGTTCGAGGTGTCGGCGGCGACGCACGAGGGCCTGCGGGAACTGTCGTTCGCGATGGCGGCGATGGTGGCCGAGCACCGCGCGTCGCTGCCGCCGGCGGAGCCGACCCGCATCGTCATCCGGCCGGAGCCGGTCGGCGGCGACACCGACTTCGAGGTGCGGGACCTCGGCGACAACACCTACCTGATCACCGGCACCAAGCCCGTCCGGTGGCTGCGGCAGACCGACTTCGCCAACGAGGAGGCCGTCGGCTACCTCGCCGACCGGCTCGCCCGGCTCGGTGTGGAGGACGCGCTGGCCGGGGCGGGCGCCAGCGCGGGCGCCACGGTCCTGATCGGCACGATGGACGACTCGATCGTCTTCGACTGGGAGCCGGAGGTCCCGGCCGGCGAGGGCGCGATGGGCCCGCGCGGCACCGACCGGCGCCTGGACGGACGATAGGAAGCGGAGTCATGAGTGACCGCGCGGCGATCGCGAAGGCCCGCCGCATCGTGGTGAAGGCGGGTTCGTCGTCGCTGACCACCCCGCGGGGGACGATCGACGCGGGCCGCATCGACGCGCTGGTCGACGTCCTCGCCGCCCGGCGCGCCGACGGCACCGAGATCGTGTTCGTGTCGTCCGGTGCGATCGCCGCCGGTCTCGGCCCGCTCGGGCTGACCCGCCGTCCGCCGGACCTCGCGACCCAGCAGGCGGCGGCGAGCGTCGGGCAGGGGCTGCTGTTCGCGCGCTACACCTCGTCCTTCGCCCGGTACGCGCTGACGGTCGGGCAGGTGCTGCTCACCGCCGACGACATGATGCGCCGCTCGCATCACCGCAACGCGCAGCGCACGCTCGGCCAGCTCCTCGCCATGGGCGTCCTGCCGATCGTGAACGAGAACGACACCGTCGCCACCGACGAGATCCGGTTCGGTGACAACGACCGGCTCGCCGCGCTCGTCTCGCACCTGATCCGCGCGGACGCGCTGATCCTGCTGTCGGACGTCGACGCCCTCTACACCGGCGACCCGCGCCAGCCCGGCGCCCGCCGCGTCGACGAGGTCCACGGGCCGGACGACCTGAAGGACGTCAAGCTCGGCCGGTCCGGACGCGTCGGAACCGGCGGCATGGTCACCAAGGTCGAGGCGGCCCGGATCGCGGGCGTCCCCGTCGTGCTGACCAACGCCGCGTCCGCCGCGCACGCGCTCGCCGGAGACCGGGTCGGCACGCTGTTCCACCCGGGTGAGGGCCGCCGCATGTCGACGCGGAACCTGTGGCTCGCGCACGCGACCACCGGCCAGGGGCGGGTCATGCTGGACGCGGGCGCGGTCGAGGCGGTCGTGCGGCGCCGCAAGTCCCTGCTGCCGGCCGGGGTGACGGGCGTGGACGGCGACTTCGCCGCGGGCGATCCGGTCGACCTGTGCGATACCGGCGGCCGCGTCGTCGCGCGCGGCCTGGTGAACTACGACGCGTCCGAGATCCCCGACCTGATGGGCCGCTCGACGCGCTGGCTGGCCCGTGAGCTGGGCGCCGGGTACGAACGCGAGATAATTCACCGGGACCATCTGGTGATACTGGAATAGCGGGGGTCTGGGGGCCGTCCCCTCGGAATGACTGGAATGGCGGGGGTTTAGGGCGTCCCCCGGAATGAGTCGATTGAGGAGCGTTGTGATGAGCGACGAGCGCGAGGAGTTCCTCCGGGTGGCGCGGCGCGCCAAGGCGGCGGCGGCCGGGCTGGCGCCGCTGCCGCGCGCGGCGAAGGACGCGGCGCTGCACCGTATCGCGGAAGCGCTGGTCGCCGCCGCTCCCGAGATCATCAAGGCGAACCAGACCGATGTCGCGCGGGCCCGGGAGAGCGGCACCTCGGAGTACATGATCGACCGGCTGAGCCTGTCGGAGCAGCGCATCGAGGCGATCGCGGAGGCCGTCCGGAAGGTCGCGGCGCTGCCGGACCCGGTGGGGGAGACGGTGCGCGGCACCGTGCTGCCGAACGGGCTGGAACTGCGGCAGGTGCGGGTGCCGCTCGGCGTCGTCGGGATGATCTACGAGGGCCGCCCGAACGTGACCGTGGACGCCGCCGCGCTGTGCCTGAAGAGCGGCAACGTGGCGATGCTGCGCGGCTCGTCGTCCGCGCACGACTCGAACACGGTGCTGGTCCAGGTGATGCAGGGTGCGCTGGCCGAGACCGAGGTCCCGGCGGATGCGGTGCAGCTCGTCCCGGGCACGTCCCGCGAGTCGGTGAAGCACCTCATGCGGGCGCGCGGGCTGGTGGACGTGCTGATCCCGCGCGGCGGCGCGTCGCTGATCAACTCGGTGGTGGAGGAGTCGACCGTCCCCGTGATCGAGACGGGTGTCGGGAACTGCGCCGTCTATGTGGACGCCGCCGCCGACGCGGACATGGCCGTCGACATCCTGCTGAACGCCAAGACGCAGCGTCCTTCCGTGTGCAACGCCGCAGAGACGTTGCTGGTGCACGCCGACATCGCGGACACGTTCCTCCCGCGTGCGCTTGAGGCGCTCAGGACCGCCGGGGTGACCGTCCACGGCGACGACCGCGTCCGCTCGTACAGCGGCGATGTCGTGGAGGCCACCGAGGACGACTGGTACGCCGAGTACCTGTCGCTCGACATCGCCGCCCGCGTGGTCGGCTCCCTGGACGACGCCGTCGCGCACATCCGCACGTACGGATCGGGCCACACCGAGGCGATCGTCACGGCGTCGCAGCCCGCCGCGAAGCGGTTCGTGGCGCTGGTCGACTCGGCGGCCGTGATGGTGAACGCCTCGACGCGGTTCACCGACGGCGAGGAGTTCGGGTTCGGCGCGGAGATCGGCATCTCGACGCAGAAGCTGCACGCCCGCGGCCCGATGGGGCTGCCGGAGCTGACGTCCACCAAGTACGTCGTGACAGGTGAGGGTCATACCCGCGGCTGAGCCTCCAACTTGTGACGTTTTTGCCATTGCTGTCACGTTGTGGGTGTGGTCTGATTCACGATTGTGACTCGTGAGTACAGCCGCCGCCGCGTGCTGAAGGGTGCCGCCCTCGGCGCCGGGATCGCCTCCACCGGGCTGGCCGCGTTCCCCGCGCGTCCCGCCACCGCCGCCGCGGCGCCCGCGCTGCGCGGCCCCGCCGCCGGGACCACCCTCGACCGGACGTATGTGCTCGGCGCGCCGGGCACCGGCGGCTACCGGCCCGTGACCATCGGGCCGGCCGAGCCGCATCTGCTGCGCCGCGACCTCGGCGGCACCGCCGCCGTGCGGCGCGCCGCGACCCGGCGGGGCGTCCTGGCGTTCGGTCATCTCACCGACGTGCACGTCATCGACGGGCAGTCCCCGGCCCGCGTCGAGTTCGTCGACCGGCTGAAGGACGCGGTCGACATGCTGCCCATCGAGGGCGCGTACCGGCCGCAGGAGATCCTGTCGACGCAGGTCGCCGAGGCGATGGTGCGGGCGGTGAACGGGGTCGGCCGCGGGCCCGCGACCGGCCTGCGCCTGGCGTTCACCATCAACACCGGCGACGCCGCCGACAACGTCCAGTACAACGAGATCCGCTGGATCATCGACCTGCTGGACGGCGGGCGCATCCGTCCCGACTCCGGCGACCCGAACCGGTACGAGGGCGTCATGGACTGGGCGTCCTACGACCGGGCGTACTGGCATCCCGAAGGCCCGCCGTCCGGCGCCCAGGCCGACGTCGCGATCGCCAAGTACGGGTTCCCGCGGGTGAAAGGTCTGATCGAGGCCGCACGCCGGCCGTTCCAGGCGACCGGCCTGAGCATGCCGTGGCTCGCGGTCTTCGGTAATCACGACGGCCTCATCCAGGGCAACCTGCCGGTGAACCCGCTCGTCTCGGGCCTCGCCACCGGCGGCATCAAGATCGGCGCCCCGGCGGACGCGGGCCAGGCCGAACGCCTCGCCCGCATGATCACCAATGCGGACTCCGCCGAGCTCGTGCGGCTGAGCCGAGAGCAGGGCGGCGCCGGCGGGCTGCTCCGTCCCGTGACACCCGACCCGAACCGCCGGATGCTGTCGCGCGCCGAGGTCGTCGCCGAACACTTCAAGACGAGCGCGGCCCTGCGCGGCCACGGCTTCACCGCCGCCAACCTCCGCGACGGGACGGCCTACTACGCGTTCGACAGGGGCGTGGTGCGCGGTCTCGTCCTCGACACCGTCAACCCGAACGGCTACTCCGAGGGCTCCCTCGACAGGAAGCAGTTCGCGTGGCTGGAGGCGCAGCTGAAGGCCGGCAGCGGCCGCTACTTCGCCCCGGACGGCTCCACCGTGCGGCACGCGGTGAAGGACCGGCTGTTCGTCCTGTTCAGCCACCACCCGATCGGCTCGCTGGAGAACTCGCTGGGCGGCGACCGCGTCCTCGGCGACGAGGTGCGGGCGCTTCTGCTGCGCTACCCGAACGTCATCCTGTGGGTGAACGGCCACACGCACCGCAACGAGGTCATCCCGCACGCCCGCGTGAAGGGGGCAGGGGTGGCGGGTGGGGGAGGGTTCTGGGAGGTCAACACGGCCGCGCACATCGACTTCCCGCAGCAGAGCCGCATCGTGGAGCTGGCCGACAACCGCGACGGCACCCTGTCGATCTTCGCGACGATCCTCGACTCGGCCGGACCCGCGTCCTACGGCGGACGGCTCACCGACCCCGTCCGGCTCGCGTCACTGTCCCGCGAGCTGGCCGGCAACGACTGGCAGGACCGCGACGCCAACCGCCGCGGCGAGGCCGCCGACCGCAACGTCGAGCTTCTCGTCCCGGCCCCCTTCTAGCGGCGCGAAGGGCCGCCGCGCCGCTGGCGCGGCGGCCCCGGCCCGTTCCCGCCGGGTCACGGCCCGCTAGTTGCGGTCCGTGGGCCCGTTGTCCCGCCGGGTGAACCGGTCGAACAGCCCGCCGGCCGCGCCCGCCGCCGCGTCCGCCATGTCGCGCACCTTCCCGACGAACGGGTCGGCGGTCCGCTCCCACGACTCCCGGTAGGAGCGCGCCGCGTCCTTGATCCCGTCCCGGACGGACGCGTCCTCGTCGTCGCCGCGGTGCGGGTAGTCCCCGGCCAGGATGCGCTCGTACTCGCCGCTGCGCGCCCACCGGTCGATCTCCGCGAACCGGATCACCGCGAACGGGTGCGACTGCCCGAGCAGGTTCAGGAACTTCAGGATGCCGTCCCGCACATCGCCGGCCGCGTCGTACTCGCGCGCCTGCTGCAGGAACGCCTCGGCGCTCATCTCGCCGAGCCGGACCCCGCCGGCGAGCTTCATGTTGACCCGCTTCGCCGCGTCCACGTCCTGCCCGGTGAGCAGCCCCGCCCGGTCGGAGGACAGCTCCGCCTTCCGGAACCACTCCCGCAGCCCGATGATGATCGTCGCGATGCCGACGTTGCCGAGCGGCAGCCACGCCAGCCGCGCGCCGAGCTGCAGCAGGACCTGCATCATCGTCTGGTACACCGCGTGCCCGGACAGGATGTGCCCGACCTCGTGGCCGATGACGAACCGCAGCTCCTCGTCGTCCAGCAGGTCGATCAGGCCGGTGTTCAGCACGATGAACGGGTGGTCGGAGCCGAGCGCCATCGCGTTCGGCGCCGGGTCCTGCCGGATGTACAGCTCCGGCACCTCCGGCATGTCCAGGATGTAGCAGGCGTCGCGGACCATGTCGTGGATGTGGCGGAACTGGTCCTCACCGACGCGCACCGTCCCGCCCAGGAACATCAGGCGCAGCGACCGCTCGTTGATGAGTCCCGACATCTTGCGCAGGACGACGTCGAACCCGGAGAGCGACCGCAGCGCCACCAGCGCCGATCGGTCCGCCGGGTGTTCGTAGGCCCGGGAGCTGATCCCCGGGAAGCGCGTGCGTGCTCGATCCGGTGTGTTCTCCGTCATATCTGGCATGGTAGTTCCGACGAACCGCCGTGCCGGAGGGTTCCCCCGCCGCAGAGCCCTCGGCCCGCTCCGGCCGCGCCTGGGAGGCAGCCATGTTCGACCCCAAAGCCGAGGCGATGTCCGTGGACGAACGGGCCGCACTGCAGCGGCACCGGCTGTGGGGCCTGGTCGACCGGCTCCTCGCCGCCGGCGGCGTGCAGGGACGGCGGCTGAAGGAGACCGGCGTCACCGGCGGCTCGGACGTGACGCTCGCCAGCCTCCGCGACCTCCCCTTCACCACCAAGCAGGACCTCTGGGAGCACTACCCGTTCGGGATGCTCACCGCCCCGCGGGACCAGGCCGCCGCCGTGCACGGCTCCAGCGGGACGCGGGGACGCCCCACACTCGTCGCCTACACCAAGGCCGACCTCGACCTGTGGGCGGCGATGTGCGCGCGTTCCCTGGCGTGCGCCGGGGCGTCGCCCGGCAGCATCGTCCACAACGCCTACGGGTACGGGCTGTTCACCGGCGGCATCGGCATCCACCAGGGCGCCGTGGCGCTCGGCGCGACCGTCGTGCCGATGTCGGGCGGCATGACCGACCGGCAGGTGCGGATGCTCATCGACCTGCACGCCGACATCCTCACCTGCACCCCCGCCTACGCGCTGCGGCTCGGCGAGGCCGTCGCCGCGGAGGGCGTCGAACTGCCCGCGCTGAAAGCCGGGCTGTTCGGCGCCGAACCCTGGTCGCAGGAGCTGCGCACCGCCATCGAGGACGTGCTGCCCATCAAGGCGATGGACATCTACGGCCTCTCCGAGGTCATCGGCCCCGGCGTCGCCACCGAATGCCTGGAACAGGACGGCCTGCACGTCAACGAGGACCACTTCATCGTCGAGGCCGTCGACCCGTCCACCGGCGAACCCGTCGAGGACGGCACCCCCGGCGAACTCGTCTTCACCACCCCGACCAAGCAGGCCCTGCCCCTGCTGCGCTACCGGACGGGCGACATCGCCTCCCTCGACCGCGCCGAATGCGCCTGCGGGCGGACCCTGGTCCGGATGAGCAAGGTCGTCGGACGCGCCGACGACATGCTCGTCGTGCGGGGCGTCAACGTGTACCCGAGCGAGGTCGAACGCGTCCTGCTCGGCTCCGGGCTCGTCCGGCCGCACTACCAGCTCATCGTGGACCGGCGCAGCCCGTCCGTCCGGCTCCTGATCGCCTGCGAGGCCCTGTCCGGCGACCCGAAGGACCGTCTCGTCCACGCGCTGCACGAGGCGCTCGGCCTGACCGCCGAGGTGTTCCTGCTGCCCGCCGGCACCGTGCCGAGGGTCGAGGTCGGCAAAGCCGTCCGCGTCGTGTCCTGGGAGGACGGCCACCCGCCGCTACCCGGCCTCAGATGACCCGGACGTGCCGCGCATCCACCCGGCTGACTATTCTCGTCGCCATGACGCAAAAGCGGCGGGTGGGGATCATGGGCGGCACGTTCGACCCCATCCACCACGGGCACCTCGTGGCCGCCAGCGAGGTCGCGCACTTCTTCTCCCTCGACGAGGTCGTGTTCGTGCCCACCGGCGTCTCGGCCCACAAAGAAGAACGCAAAGTCGCCCCCGCCGAGGACCGCTACCTCATGGCCGTCATCGCCACCGCGTCCAACCCCCGCTTCTCCGTCAGCCGCATCGACATCGACCGGCCCGGCCCCACCTACACCGTCGACACCCTCCGCGACATGCGCGCGATCCAGGGCCCCGACACCGACCTGTTCTTCATCACCGGCGCCGACGCGCTGGAGAAAATGCTCACCTGGCACGACACCGGCGAACTGTTCGAACTCGCCCACTTCATCGGCGTCACCCGTCCCGGCCACCGCCTCGCCGACCCCGGCCTGCCCAACGGGCGCGTCTCCCTCATGGAGGTCCCCGCCCTGTCGATCTCCTCCACCGAATGCCGCGAACGCGTCCACGCCGGCGAACCCATCTGGTACCTCGTCCCCGACGGCATCGTCCAGTACATCAACAAACGCGGGCTGTACTAGCGAGGCGAGACCGGCCACCGCACGGCGCGGAGGCGGGCGGACCGGGGCGCCTACCCTGGAGGAGGAAGGGCCGCATGAGCATTGCGGTCGTACAGCGACACAGGGGTCAGCCGGCCGCCGCCCATGAGAGGGTGTCAACGGAGATGACCCCTACAGGGAGGATCGCGAGCGCACCGTGACCGCATCCGAGAGGGCGGTACAGCTGGTCCGGATCGCCGCCGAGGCGGCGGGCGACAAGCTGGCCGACGACATTCTTGCCTACGACGTGAGCGAGCAGCTCGTCATCACCGACGCGTTCGTGCTCTGCTCCGCCCCAAGCGACCGCCAGGTCCGCGCCATCGTGGACGAAGTCGAAAAACGCCTCCGCGAAGAGGCGGACGCCAAACCCGTCCGCCGCGAAGGCGAGCGCGAGGGCCGCTGGGTACTGCTGGACTACGCCGACATCATCGTGCACATCCAGCACGAAGAAGACCGCATGTACTACGCCCTCGAACGGCTGTGGAAAGACTGCCCCCTCATGAAGCTGCCGGAGAGCGTCACCGCCCACCAGGCACAGCGCGCCCGCGCCGTCGGGAGCCCGAGTGAGTGACACCCGGCCCACCCGCGAACCCGGCCGGCGCCGCCTCGTCCTCTGGCGGCACGGCCAGACCGCCTGGAACGTCGAACGCCGATTCCAAGGCAAGACCGACATCCCGCTCGACGAGACCGGCGTCCAGCAGGCCCGGCGCGCCGCCCGGCTCCTCGCCGGGCTCCGCCCCACCCACCTGCTGGCCTCCCCGCTCCGCCGCGCCGCCGAAACCGCCCAGGCCCTCGCCGACATCACCGGACTCCCCGTCCGCTACGACAAGGACCTCATCGAACGCGACGGCGGCGAATGGGAGGGCCTCACCGCCCAGGAGATCCGCGAACGCTACCCCGCCGAACACGCCGCCTGGCAGCCGCCCGGCGGTGAGACCAGCGCCCAGGTCGCCAAACGCGTCGGCGCCGCCCTCGAACGCGCCCTCGACGACCTGCCCCCCACCGGCCAGCTCGTCGTCGCCTCCCACGGCGCCGCGCTCCGCCTCGGCATGTCCCACCTCATCGGCCTCCCCGAAGAGACCTGGGAACGCCTCGGCGGCCTGTCCAACTGCTGCTGGTCCGTCGTCACCGAAATGCGCGACGGCGGCTGGCGCCTCGCCGAACACAACGCCGGCACCCTCCCCGAACCCGTCCTCAGCGACGACCGGCCCGACGCCGGAACCTGACCCGCAAACGATTCGAGACCAGCCCCGTCCGTCCTATACACTGGCGGGGCGCTGCGGGATGAACGTCCACGCAGCGGCGGGGCTATGGCGCAGTTGGTAGCGCGCCTCCATGGCATGGAGGAGGTCTGGGGTTCGAATCCCCATAGCTCCACTCGGAGTTGGGAGTGGTGTGGTCGGAGCCTGGGGGCTCCTTCCCCGCCACTCCTTCGTCGTGTTTGCCCGGGGGGCGACCCCCGGACCCCCGGTGTGGGGGCTCCGCCCCCACGCCCCCTGCCGGTTCCCTTGCTGCGTCCGCTCGGGCCGCTGCCGCTTGCCCCCTTGTTTGGGGCTTCGCCCCTTGCCCCCTGCTGGTTTCGGGTGGTGTGTTCGCTCGGGTCTTTGGTGCTTGGGGTTTCCCCGGGCTTCGCCGGGGTTTTGGGGCTTCGCCCCTTGCCCCCCTTGGCTGGGGGAATGGGGCATCAAGGTCCCCACCTTCAACGGGGGCTGCACACGGCCCGCGCGTCTCAAGCGCTCCCAATGTGCACTAAGCTTTTCCTTGACCGAGGGGCTATGGCGCAGTTGGTAGCGCGCCTCCATGGCATGGAGGAGGTCTGGGGTTCGAATCCCCATAGCTCCACCCAGTGTTTCCCTGTGTCTCGACCCGGGGGCCTTGCAGGGGCAGTCTTCGCCCGGGTGGCTGAACGCCCTGATCAGAGGTCGCCTGAGAGGTTCTCATCCCGTAAGGTCGCCTGTCGGCGCCGAGGGACGCGGTCGGGCCGGTCTGCGGTGCTCAGGGCTTCGCGGTGATCTTTCCCCGCCAGCCGAGATCATGACTGGTTCGAAGGACTTCGCCGAACCCGGTGGGCTTCACCGGTGATGGTTGGACCGTGATGATGGGGCCGTGGTCGCCGAACGGCTGTCCGATCACCTGAGCGTCAGCGGGCGCCGTTGTGTCCGGCCGGCCGGCGGCTGCTCCACGGTGGCCGAGCGGTTCCCGGGTACGGTCACGATCGCCGCGGGCCCCGCCTGGCGTGCTCGTCCACCGGCGGGTGGGTGGGACGTGGTCATCTGGCTGCGCACCCACCGTGCCCCCGACGGGGACGCCGAGAACGACGCGGACATCGTGATCGACCTGCACGATACTTCCTGGCCGGTGATCCGCCACGTCGCGCTGCGCCTGGCCGGGAACGGCGACTGGTACATCACCGAGAGCCGGGCGTTCTTCGCCCCCCGCACCGCCACCTGGGACGCCAGGTTCGGTGACGACATGCCCGCCTACGCCGCCGCGGTCGGCCAGGCCGCCATCCCGGCCGGTGGGGCCGTCCTGGACGCGGGCTGCGGTACCGGCCGCGCCCTGCCCGCATTGCGCGATGCCGTCGGCCCCACCGGGAAGGTGATCGGCCTGGACATCACCCCCCAAATGCTCACGGTCGCCAGGGCGACGGGCCGCGCGCAGCACGCCGCCCTGGTCCTGGCCGACGCCCGCCGGCTACCGTTCGCCGACGCCCGATTCGACGCGGTCTTCGCCGCCGGGCTGGTCCCCCACCTGCCCGACCTCGCCGCCGGGACGGCCGAACTGGCCCGCATCACCCGGCCCGGTGGCAGGCTGGTCATCTTCCACCCCTCCGGACGTGCCGCACTGGCCGCCCGCCACGGCCGTACCCTGCGTCCCGATGAGCCCCTGGCCGAGACCTGCTTCCAGTCGTTGCTGGCCTCCGCGGAATGGCGCCTGGACCGCTACGACGACCCGCCCCACCGGTTCTTCGCCCTGGCCGTCCGCCTGTAGCCCTGTTTTCGCCCCAAGGCGGTCGACGCCCCGGACGCTTCGGCGCCGAGCGGCGGGCCGCATCATGGAAGACGAGGTTCCAGGAGGCGGGGGGCTCAGGGGGTGTCGAAGCCGGCCGCGGTCAGTGTGGTCCGACCCTGCGCCGAGACCACCAACCCGAGGAACTCCTTGGCCAGGGCGGGCTGCGGGGCCTTGGCCAAGGTGACGATGGGATAGTCGTTGATGGCCTTGGCCGCCTCGGGGAAGTCGATGCCGTGCACCTTGGCGCCGGCGGCCTTGACGTCGGTGCGGTACACCAGGGCGGCATCCGCCTCACCGAGGGTGACCTTGTTCAGGGCACCCTTGACGTCCTTTTCCAGCGAGACAGGCTTGACGGTCACGCCGGCGGCGGCCAGAGCCTTGTTGGAAGCCGCTCCGCACGGAACCTGTTCGGCGCACAGCACCACCTTGACCTTGGGGCTGGCCAGGTCCTTCAACGCGGTGACCTTGCCGGGGTTGTCGGCCGGGGTGGCGATCTGGAGCCGGTTGCGCGCGAAGATCTGCGGCTGCCCGTCCGCCAGATGCGCGTCGGTGACCGTCTTCATGGTGGCCGGGCTGGCGGCGGCGAACACGTCGGCCGGGGCGCCCTGGGTGATCTGCTGGGCCAGGGCGGAACTGCCACCGAAGTTGAACCGGACCTTGACCCCCGGGTGGGAGCCTTCGAAGGACCTGCCGAGCGTGGTGAAGGTCTCGGTCAGCGACGCGGCGGCGAACACCGTCACCGTCTTACCGCTCCCGCCTCCGGAGGAGGTGCCGCCGCAGCCGGCGGCGGCTCCTGCGAGCAGGGCCAGGCCGGTGACTCCGATGGTCAACCGGGCGGCCACGGGGGCGGCCAGGCGGGTGATCAGGTGCTTGAGCGGCACGGCGAACTCCTCCGAATGGGGGGAAGGCGATAGGTCAGCCGGGGGTTGGGCGTTCGACGACGACGTTGGTGGACTTGATCACCGCTTCGGCGATCACGCCGACCTGCAGGTCGAGCTGGTCGGCGGCCTCCCGGCTCATCAGCGACACCACCCGGTAGGGGCCCGTGGCGATCTCGACCTGGGCCATCACGTGGTCGCGCACGACCTCGGTGATGATGCCCCGCAGGCGGTTACGCGCAGAGGACATGACGTACTCGGTCTGCCCGGGGGCCATCTGGGCGCGGGCAAAGGCGGCCAGGTCGGTGCCCTGGACCATCCGCCGTCCGCCCTGGTCCCGGCGTGCGGGCAGCCGGCCGGCGTCGATCCAGCGGCGTACGGTGTCGGGGCTGACTCCCAGCACCGTCGCGACCTCGTTGATCCGATACTCCGCCACAATCCTCACCCTACTCTCGCACAATCCATGCTTCACGCGGTATGAGCCGGGCATGTGCACCCTTGGAGAGGTCAAGATGTTCGCATTTAAGCGACCCTCCGAGGAGGTGTCCCTGCTCGGGCTCCGTGTCCGCTCTCATCATGGCGATGATCGCAGCCGTACCGGTGGGACGCGCGGAGTGTGATCAGGTGAAAGCGGTGGCGGGACCGGTCCAGATTGAGGTGATCCGGGACACGTACCGGCTGCCCGCGGTGTCTCCGGGCACGACCAGCTGGGGCCCCTCGGCGTCCAGGGGGCGTCCGTCCACGCTGGTGGCCAGCAGTATCCCCGCGTCGCCGTAGCGCGGGTCGACCTCTCCCCACGACACACCGCGTGGTGCGGGCCCTGGTGCTCGTCGGCCGCCGGCCGACGAGCACCAGGGCCCGCGGAGGTATTTCGGGTACCGGTCGCTACTCGGAGGATTCGGCGCCTTCGGCGGGGCCGGCCGTGGTCCCGGGGGGAGAGCGATCTGCGCGCCGACCCTCTCCGCTGCTGGTAGGAGGCTCCGCCCCCGTACCCTGGCGGCTCAGGTTCGGGGTTCGGGGGTCGTCGTGTAGCGGAGGACGGCGCCCACCCGGGTGGCGCCGTTGGGCGGGAGGACCACCAGATCGCTGTCGGTCGCCGCGGCGGCTCTCACCAGAGCCGCATCCGCTCTGTCCTCGTACGGGTCGGTGATGCCGAACTCCTCGCGGAGTTCGCCGGGGGTCGCGGCCACCTGGGCGGGGTCTGGGCCGATCCACAGGCGGGCGTCCGAATCGCGGTCGTCGGTCAGGATGAGTGTCTCCACCTGGCCGTGACGGAGAGCCGTGGTGGTCTCGGATAGGCCCGAGACGGCTCGCTCGCCGTTGGCCAGTTCGCGGTCGAAGCGTTCGGCGACCGTCATGACGCGTTCGGTGGTCTTCAGGTTCAGGAGACGGCGCACCTCGGCGTCGAGGTCCGGGTCGTCGACCGTGGTGTTCTTGTCCGCCTCGACCGTGTGCTCCAGGACGCTCTCCGAGACCTCCTCCATGACGGCGCTGCGGGCGCGCGTGTCGCCGGCGATCACGACGGCCTCGGCGCCGCAGCGGTCGGCGGCGCGGTCGATCTCGTGGGCGACCTTCTTCGCGTTGGTCTTCCAGACGTTCTCCGAGGAGCGCTGGAAGCGGGACTGGTTCCAGTCACCCGCCTTCACCTTGCGGATGGGATAGTCCTCGTCGCCCCGCACGTCGATGTGCTGGTGGCGCCCGTCGGCCGTCACACAGTCGATCGCGCCTCCGCGGCGGTCGACGACGGCCAGCAGGTGCGGGAACCTCTCGCCGCGTTCGGCCAGATACGGCAGGACGTCCGGGAGCGGCGCGAGGACGGCGCGCGTGGTCCGGGGCGGCCGGGGGAGCCGTTCACTGTGCACCACCTCGCCGTCCGCCGCGAAGATCACGATGCCCTCGGAACGGCGCTCACCCAGATCCTCTTCGATGACCCGCTCGATCGCGCGGAGGGTGGGCTTCGGGGTGTTCTGGTCCTCCAGGTCCGCGCGCAGCGCCCGCCACCGCAACTCGGCCGCCTTCGCCGCGTCCTCGGTGGTCCGGGTCAGATCGGCGTACACCGACGCGTACGGGCCCGGATGTTGATACAGCGTCTTGAGGAATGCCAGATCCATGGGAATGGCGGTACCCGTTTTTGTTGGGGCAAACATGAAGAAAGCGACGCTTGGGGCGAGTGGGACGCCAGCTCTCGGCGGCCTGCCGCGGACGCGCGTAGCCGAGTGCGGCGGCCCAGCACGAAAACGAGCTCCATCTAGTGGTCGCGCAGCGCCTTGACCAACTCGGACTTGCTCATCGAGGAACGCCCCTTGACGCCGATCTCGCGGGCCCGTTTCAGCAGCTCGTCCTTCGTCCAGTCGTCATAGGACGGGCTCTTGCCGCCCTTGCGGCCGACGTTCTTCTTGCCGCGGCTCGCGGAGGCGTTGGCGATGCGCGCGGCCTTCTCCTTGCTCTCGCCCTTGTCGCGGAGCTTCTGGTACGTCTTCTCGTCCTTGATCTGCGCTCTCGGCATATCCGGACAAGTACCCGGCACGCGTGGTCCACACATCAGAGACAATGACACCCGGGAAGGGGACTTGTGCGCATCGGCATCCTGGGCCCGCTCATGGTGCGGGACGAGGCGGCGCGGCCCGTCGAGGTCGGCGGCCGGCGGCTGCGCGCCCTGGTGGTGCGGCTCGCGGTCGAGGCGGGGCGGCCGGTGTCGGCCGAGCGGCTGCTGGACGACCTGTGGGACGGCGCGCCGCCCGCCGGCGGAGGCAACGCGCTGCAGGCCCTCGTCTCCCGGCTGCGCGGCGCCGCCGGACGGGACGTCGTCGAGCACGGCCCCGGCGGGTACCGGCTCGGCATCGACCCGGCCGGGGTCGACACGGTCGCCTTCGAACGCGGCGTCGCGGCGGCACGCGCGCAGGACGATCCCGCGCGGCGGGCCGACGGGCTGCGGGCGGCGCTCGCGCTGTGGCGCGGCCCGGCTCTCGCCGACGTCGCCGACGCCGACTTCGCCTACGGGACCATCACCCGCCTGGAGGAACTGCGGCTCGCCGCCGTCGAGGACCGGGTGGACGCCGAGCTCGCCGCCGGGCTGCCCGTCCCGCCGGTCGCCGAACTGGAGCCGCTCGCCGCCGCGAACCCGCTGCGCGAACGGCTGCGCGGGCAGCTCATGCGCGCCCTCTACGCGGCGGGACGGCAGGCCGAGGCGCTGGAGGTGTACGAGGAGACGCGGCGGACGCTCGCCGACCGGCTCGGCGTCGACCCGTCCCCGGAACTGGCCGCCGTGCACCTGTCGATCCTGCGCCGCGACGCACCGGCGCCCGCCGCCCCGGATGCCGCGTCTTCACCGCGCACCAACCTGCCCGCGCAGCTCACCAGCTTCGTCGGACGGGAGGAGGAGTCGCGGCGCGTCGGCAAGCTGCTCCGCGAGACCAGGCTCGTCACCCTCACCGGCCCGGGCGGCGCCGGCAAGACACGGCTGGCGGGGGAGAGCGCCACCGCGGTCGTGGAGGAGATGCCGGACGGCGTGTGGTTCGTCCCGCTCGCGCCGGTCAGCGATCCGGGCGACGTCGCGCAGGCCGTGCTGTCGGCGCTCGGCGTGCCCGAGGCCGTCCGTCCGGGCGAGACGCGGGTGGTGGTGCGGCCCCTCGACCGGCTGACCGACTTCCTCACCGCCAAGCGGATGGTCGTCGTCCTCGACAACTGCGAGCACCTCATCGACGCCGTCGCGCGGCTCGTCGACCACGTCCTCGCGAAGGTACCGGGCGTCCGGATCCTCGCGACGAGCCGCGAACCGCTCGGCATCACCGGCGAGGCGCTGTGCCCCGTCCCGTCGCTGCCGCTGCCGGACGACGATGTCACCGACCCCGCCGAGGCGCTCCGCCACGCGTCGGTGCGGCTGTTCGCCGACCGCGCCGCGGCCGTCCGCCCCGGCTTCGGCGTGGACGCCGGAACCGTCGCCGACGTCGTCGCGATCTGCCGCGCGCTCGACGGCATCCCCCTCGCGATCGAACTGGCCGCCGCCCGGCTGCGGTCCCTCACCTGCGGCCAGGTCGCGGCGCGGCTCGGCGACCGGTTCCGGCTGCTCGCCGGCGGCAGCCGCGCCGCACTGCCCCGCCACCGGACGCTGCGCGCCGTCGTCGACTGGAGCTGGGACCTGCTGGACGATGTCGAACGCGCCGTCCTGCGCCGCCTGTCGGTGTTCGCCGGCGGCGCCACCCCGGACGCCGCCGTCCACGTGTGCGGGCTGGACGCGCCGGACGCGCCCGAACCCCACGACGTCATCGACGTGATCGCCGCCTTGATCGACAAGTCGCTGGTGATCGCGGACGGCGACACCGACGTCCGCTACCGGCTGCTGGAGACCGTCCGCGTGTACGCGGGGGAGCGGCTGGAGGAGGCCGGCGAGACCCGGCGCGTCCGGGACGCGCACGCCGCCCACCTCGTCGGGCTCGCTCAGCGCGCCGAGCCGGAGCTGCGCCGCCGCGACCAGTTGCGCTGGGCCGAACGGATCGCCGCGGAACGCGGCAACATCGCCGTCGCGTTCCGCCATGTGGCCGACACCGGTGATGCCGGGACGGGCCTGCGGCTCGTCGCGGCGCTCGTGTGGTTCTGGATCCTGCGGGACATGGAGCGGGAGGCCGGCGGCTGGTCGATCGTCGTCCGCGCCATGATCGGTGACACCCCGCCGCCCGGATTGGACGAGGAGTACGCCCTGTGCGTCATCTCGTCCAGCCTCTTCAGCGAGATGTCCAGGGACGAAGGGCCGACCCCGGAAACACTGCGCGCGACACTGACCGAGGCCGCCGCCGTCGTGCCCGAAGCACCGGTGCATCCGGTCCTCGCCCTCGCCGACACCGCGAGCTGCCTCTTCAGCGGGGACATGAACGAGGTGAGGAGGCGTCTGCGGCGCCGCCAGGACCACCCCGACCCGTGGGTCCGCGCCGTCGTCCGTGTCATCCTCGGGCACATCGGCGTCAACACCGGGAACATCGACGAGGCCGCCACGCAGACCGCCGACGGCTACGCGCGCTTCCGCGCGCTGGGCGACCGGTTCGGGATGATCCTCGGGCTGAGCGGGCTGATGCAGGTGGCCATGGCCCGCGGCGAACTCGCGGAGGCCGTCCGGCTCGGCGAGGAGGCGTACGGCTACGCGACCAGCGGGGTCAGCCCCGAACAGGGCGGGACGCTCCTCGTCCATCTGGCGCGGGCGCGGGCCCAGCGGGGCGAGATGGCCCGGGCCCGCGCGGACCTCGGCAACGCCATGGCGCAGCTGGAACGGATCGGCGAGTTCGCGGATGCGGCCGGCGCGTCGCTGATGCTGTGCGAACTGGCCCTGTGGGAGGGCGACCGCGAGGCCGCGCGCCCGCACGCCGACCGGGCCCACCGGTGGGTCGAGTCGCGCGCGCACCGCCCCGACTTCGCGCAGACCGCCCGCCGCACCTACAGCCGCCTCGGCTGCCTCGCCGAGGAGGACGGCGACCTCGAAACGGCGAAACGCCGGCACGTCCAGGCCCTCACCGGCCTGACCGACGGCGCGCTCATGGGCAACCCGACGGTGGCCTCCCTCGTCGAGGGACTCGCCGCCTACGCCGCCGCACGCGGCAACTTCGCCCGCGCCGCCGAACTCCTGGGCACCGCGCACAGCCTGCACGGCTACCGCGACACGGCCTGCCACGAAGTCCGCCGGACGGTGCCCGCCGCGACCCGCGCACTCGGCGAAGACGCCTTCACCGCCGCCTACGACCGTGGCCGCAGGGTCACGCGGGAAGACGTCTTCGCCCAGGGCGCCGACCTGGTGGAGTCCGTCTGACGGCTCCTTCAGACCCTCCGTGAGTACATGCGCATGGCCAGCGGGAACGTGACGAGAACGATCCCCGCCGCCCACGCGAGCGTGTACCAGACGTGGTTCCCGACCGTGCCGCCGACCGTCAGCGCGCGCACCGCCTCCGCCAGATGCGTGACCGGGTTCACCTTCGTCCACGCCTCCAGCCAGCCCGGCATGGTGGAGGTGTCCGGGACGAGGATGCTGCTGCCGAACGTCAACGGCATCAGCCAGATGAACGAGAACCCCTGAACCGTCCCCGGTGTCGGCGCGATCAGGCCCACCAGCACCGACAGCCAGGAGACGGCCAGGTAGAACACGTACGCCAGCGCGAACGCGGCCACCACCGACAACGGGTCGGTGTGGAACCGGAACCCCAGCAGCGACCCGAACCCGACGAGCACCGTTATCACGACGAGGAACCGGACCGTGTCCCCGAGGACGGTCCCGACCAGCGGAGCCGAACGCGCGATCGGCAGGCTCCGGAACCGATCGAACACCCCCTTGTGGATGTCCTCGTTCAGGGCCGTCCCAAGCCCCATCGTCGCGAACATCGCCATCTGCGCGACCAGCCCCGGAAGCAACTGCTGCAGATAGGAGTGCGTGTCGCCGGCCACCGCACCGCCGAACACGTACAGGAACAGCAGCAGGAACACGATCGGCATCAGCGTCGTGTCCAGCAGCTTCTCCGGCGAGTGCTTCAGCTGGGCGACGTTGCGCCACGCGAGCGTCAGGCCGTGCCGCAGCGTCCGCCGCGGGCTGACGCGTCCGGGTGGCTCCGCCGCGGTGCGGCGAGCGTCAACGGTCATCGCGGTCATGCCAGGCTCCCTTCGAGTTCGGATCCGGTCTCTTCGGCGAGGTGGCCCGTCAGCGTGAGGAACACCTCGTCCAGGCTCGGCATCCGCAGCGCCAGCTCGGCCGCCACGATGGACGCCTCGTCCAGCCGCCGGACCAGCACCGACAGCAGCCGCCGGTCGTCCACCGGCGCAGTGACGAGCCCGGCCGCCTCCTGCACCTCGGGCTGCTCCCCGGTCAGCTCGGCGACGATCGCGGTGAGCTGGGAGATCCGGTACGGCTCAGCCGTGCGCACCACGAGCGTCTGCCGCCCGACCCGCCCCTTCAGGTCGTCGGACGTCCCTTCGGCGATGACCCGGCCGTGGTCGAACACCACGATCCGGTCGGCGAGCGCGTCGGCCTCCTCCAGGTACTGCGTGGTCAGCAGCACCGTCGCGCCGTCGGCGACGACATCGCGCACTGTGTCCCACACCTCGTTGCGGGCCCGCGGGTCGAGGCCGGTCGTGGGCTCGTCCAGGTAGATGACCTCGGGGTGGTTGATCAGGCTCGCCGCGAGGTCGAGCCGCCGGCGCATACCGCCGGAGTACGTCTTCACGGCGCGCGCCGCGGCGTCGGTCAGCCGGAACCGGTCGAGCAACTGCTGTGCCCTGGCCTTCGCCTCCCGCCTGCCGAAGTCCAGCAGCCGGGCGATCATCACCAGGTTCTCGGTGCCGGTCAGCTCCTCGTCGACCGATGCGTACTGCCCGGTGAGCCCGATCTTCGCCCGGACGCGCGCCGCGTCCTCGACCACGTCGTAGCCGCACACCTCGGCCCGTCCGGCATCGGGCTTGAGCAGTGTCGCCAGCACCCGCACGGCGGTGGTCTTGCCGGCGCCGTTCGGCCCCAGCACCCCGAGCACCGTGCCTCGGCGAGCCGTGATGCCGACACCGTCCAAGGCCCGTGTCTCGCCGAACCTCTTGCGCAGCCCTTCGGCCCGGATCACTTCGTCCATCGATCTGCCTGCCTTCCGCCTGGGCATCTTCTGTGACGGTCACCACCGTCGGGGAAGGCGCTGACAGGCCGCGTACATCGGCGCCCGGCCGCTGACACGCCGCTGACGCGCTACTGATCTTGACCGCTCGATACCGCGACGACCAGCAAGTTCGCCGAGTACACGCCAGAACACCGCTGATGCCCGGGGCGATGAGGCGACGGACGCGTAGAGAGGTCAACGACCTCCTCTGCCGGGCGTTGTACGGCCGTGTCGATTTGACGGACCGTCCGCGGCTGCTAATGTCTGTCGTGCCCCAAGGGGATGCGGGACGCCGACAGGCGGACGGCCCCGGGGGGAAGCCAACAGAGAGAACGGTTCGTAGCTTGCTCCGGGCCGAGGTACTCTTAAAAGGCAAGCTCGGACGGGATGCAGGACACCGCAAGGTGGCCGACCCGCAGGGCACCTCCTACGAGATGGTCTTCGCCAGGTCTTCGGCCTGGGGGTGAGTCGTCGCGTGGGGGGCTGGGACGCCTCCGATCGTCAAAAAGATCTTCGCTGATCGGCTTGACAACGGGAGCGAACCGGGTAAGTTAGTAGGGTTGCCCCGGAGCCGGGGTCCGCGGGAGCGGGGTTCGGCGCGGTGGGTGTCCGTTTCTTGAGAACTCAACAGCGTGTTAAAAGCCAGTGCCTTTATCGGCTCGGCCTTTTTGGCCGGGTCGCCCCGTGGCCATCCTCTTTTGTGGGGGTGGTGGGGATTTCTTTGAGGCAATACACGGCCCCCTTGGGGGGTTGTGTGTGCTGGGATTTTCTTCAAGGTTTGGCCGGCCGGGGTTTGTTCCCTGGTGTGGTCGTTGGACCTTAATGGAGAGTTTGATCCTGGCTCAGGACGAACGCTGGCGGCGTGCTTAACACATGCAAGTCGAGCGGAAAGGCCCCTTCGGGGGTACTCGAGCGGCGAACGGGTGAGTAACACGTGAGCAACCTGCCCCTGACTCTGGGATAAGCCCGGGAAACTGGGTCTAATACCGGATATGACCACTCCGGGCATCTGGTGGTGGTGGAAAGTTTTTCGGTTGGGGATGGGCTCGCGGCCTATCAGCTTGTTGGTGGGGTGATGGCCTACCAAGGCGACGACGGGTAACCGGCCTGAGAGGGCGACCGGTCACACTGGGACTGAGACACGGCCCAGACTCCTACGGGAGGCAGCAGTGGGGAATATTGCGCAATGGGCGGAAGCCTGACGCAGCGACGCCGCGTGGGGGATGACGGCCTTCGGGTTGTAAACCTCTTTCAGCAGGGACGAAGCTAACGTGACGGTACCTGCAGAAGAAGCGCCGGCTAACTACGTGCCAGCAGCCGCGGTAATACGTAGGGCGCAAGCGTTGTCCGGAATTATTGGGCGTAAAGAGCTCGTAGGCGGTTTGTTGCGTCCGTCGTGAAAGCCCACGGCTTAACCGTGGGTCTGCGGTGGATACGGGCAGACTAGAGGCAGGTAGGGGAGAACGGAATTCCCGGTGTAGCGGTGAAATGCGCAGATATCGGGAGGAACACCGGTGGCGAAGGCGGTTCTCTGGGCCTGTACTGACGCTGAGGAGCGAAAGCGTGGGGAGCGAACAGGATTAGATACCCTGGTAGTCCACGCCGTAAACGTTGGGCGCTAGGTGTGGGGTCCTTCCACGGATTCCGCGCCGCAGCTAACGCATTAAGCGCCCCGCCTGGGGAGTACGGCCGCAAGGCTAAAACTCAAAGGAATTGACGGGGGCCCGCACAAGCGGCGGAGCATGTTGCTTAATTCGACGCAACGCGAAGAACCTTACCAAGGCTTGACATTGCCGGAAAACCATCAGAGATGGTGGGTCCTTTTTGGGCCGGTGACAGGTGGTGCATGGCTGTCGTCAGCTCGTGTCGTGAGATGTTGGGTTAAGTCCCGCAACGAGCGCAACCCTCGTTCCATGTTGCCAGCACGTAGTGGTGGGGACTCATGGGAGACCGCCGGGGTCAACTCGGAGGAAGGTGGGGATGACGTCAAGTCATCATGCCCCTTATGTCTTGGGCTGCAAACATGCTACAATGGCCGGTACAGAGGGCTGCGATACCGTGAGGTGGAGCGAATCCCTTAAAGCCGGTCTCAGTTCGGATCGAAGTCTGCAACTCGACTTCGTGAAGTCGGAGTCGCTAGTAATCGCAGATCAGCAACGCTGCGGTGAATACGTTCCCGGGCCTTGTACACACCGCCCGTCACGTCACGAAAGTCGGCAACACCCGAAGCCCGTGGCCCAACCACCTTGTGTGGGGGGAGCGGTCGAAGGTGGGGCCGGCGATTGGGACGAAGTCGTAACAAGGTAGCCGTACCGGAAGGTGCGGCTGGATCACCTCCTTTCTAAGGAGCATCGACTGGCCGTCGCTGATCCCGTCCGCGGGATGCGATGGTCGGTGGCCGCCGTTGACGGCGCACGTCCGTCAGGTGGCTGCTCATAGATGTGGAGCACTGGCTATTCAGCTCACCACTGGTGTGAGCCGGCAAGTACCGCCCCAGGGGCCTTTGGGTCTGTGGGGAGTGGGAACGGCGGTTTCGGGCCGGTGGTGGGCTGGGCACGCTGTTGGGTCCTGAGGGAACGGGCGTAAGCCCGGTGGCCTCGGACTGCGGGACCAGACACCGCGCTCCTTCGCGGGGGTGGGGGTCTGGTGGGCCCGGTTGTTTTTTGAGAACTGCACAGTGGACGCGAGCATCTCTGGTGAGGGGTTGTGGCTTTCGGGTCATGTATCTCTCATCTGCGATTTGTTTTGATCGTTTCGTGTGTTCAAGTTTTTAAGGGCATACGGTGGATGCCTTGGCATCAGGAGCCGATGAAGGACGTGGGAGCCTGCGATATGCCTCGGGGAGTCGGCAACCAGACTTTGATCCGGGGATTTCCGAATGGGGAAACCTGGCACCCGTCATGGGGTGTCGCCGCCTGCTGAATGTATAGGCAGGTTGGTGGGAACGCGGGGAAGTGAAACATCTCAGTACCCGCAGGAAGAGAAAACAATAGTGATTCCGTGAGTAGTGGTGAGCGAAAGCGGAGGAGCCTAAACCGTGCGCGTGTGATAGCCGGCAGGTGTTGCGTGTGCGGGGTTGTGGGACCGCCTTGATCTAGCTGCCGCTGGGTCGGAGAGTTACAAAATGTTGTGATAGCCGAACGGTATGGGATGGCCGGCCGTAGACGGTGAGAGCCCGGTAGGTGAAATCATGACGTCTCTTGGGTGTGTTCCCGAGTAGCACGGGGCCCGTGAAATCCCGTGTGAATCTGCCACGACCACGTGGTAAGGCTGAATACTTCCTGATGACCGATAGCGGACCAGTACCGTGAGGGAAAGGTGAAAAGTGCCCCGGTGAGGGGTCGTGAAATAGTACCTGAAACCGTGTGCCTACAAGCCGTCAGAGCGTCCTCACTGCCTTCGGGTGGTGTTCGTGATGGCGTGCCTTTTGAAGAATGAGCCTGCGAGTTATGGTGTGTGGCGAGGTTAACCGGTGGCGGGTAGCCGTAGCGAAAGCGAGTCTGAATAGGGCGTTTTCAGTCGCATGCTGTAGACCCGAAGCGGGGTGATCTAGCCATGGGCAGGGTGAAGCGCCGGTAAGACGGTGTGGAGGCCCGAACCCACCAGGGTTGAAAACCTGGGGGATGACCTGTGGTTAGGGGTGAAAGGCCAATCAAACTCCGTGATAGCTGGTTCTCCCCGAAATGCATTTAGGTGCAGCGTCGCGTGTTTCTTGCCGGAGGTAGAGCTACTGGATGGCTGATGGGCCCTACAAGGTTACTGACGTCAGCCAAACTCCGAATGCCGGTAAGTGAGAGCGTGGCAGTGAGACTGCGGGGGATAAGCTTCGTAGTCGAGAGGGAAACAGCCCAGATCATCGGCTAAGGCCCCTAAGCGTGTGCTAAGTGGGAAAGGATGTGGAGTTGCCGTGACAACCAGGAGGTTGGCTTAGAAGCAGCCATCCTTGAAAGAGTGCGTAATAGCTCACTGGTCAAGTGATTCCGCGCCGACAATGTAGCGGGGCTCAAGCACACCGCCGAAGCCGTGGCATTGACATGTGATGTGTTGATGGGTAGGGGAGCGTCCTGCAGCCGGTGAAGCCGCCGAGTGATCGAGTGGTGGAGGCTGTGGGAGTGAGAATGCAGGCATGAGTAGCGAGTCACACGTGAGAAACGTGTGCGCCGAATGACCAAGGGTTCCTGGGGCAGGCTAATCCGCCCAGGGTAAGTCGGGACCTAAGGCGAGGCCGACAGGCGTAGTCGATGGACAACGGGTTGATATTCCCGTACCCGCTGGTATGCGCCAACGCTGAACCCTCTGATGCTAACCACCCGAGCTGTGGTCTGGGCCTTCGGGCCTGGTCTGCGGGGAGCGTGGGGCCCGAGGGGGTAGTAGGTGAGTGATGGGGTGACGCAGGAGGGTAGCTCAGCCCAGGCGATGGTTGTCCTGGGGTAAGCATGTAGCCCGGTGTGCAGGTAAATCCGTGCGCCGTTGAGGGTGAGATGTGATGCCGAGCCGTTTTAGGTGAAGTGAGTGATCCCATGCTGTCGAGAAAAGCCTCTAGCGAGTGTATCGGCGGCCCGTACCCTAAACCGACTCAGGTGGTCAGGTAGAGAATACCGAGGCGATCGGGTGAACTGTGGTTAAGGAACTCGGCAAATTGCCCCCGTAACTTTGGGAGAAGGGGGACCACGCCCGGTGAACGCCCTTGCGGTGGGAGCTGGGTGGGGTCGCAGAGGCCAGGGGGAAGCGACTGTTTACTAAAAACACAGGTCCGTGCGAAGTCGTAAGACGCGGTATACGGACTGACGCCTGCCCGGTGCCGGAACGTTAAGAGGACCGGTTAGATCCCTTTGGGGGTCGAAGCTGAGAATCTAAGCGCCGGTAAACGGCGGTGGTAACTATAACCATCCTAAGGTAGCGAAATTCCTTGTCGGGTAAGTTCCGACCTGCACGAATGGCGTAACGACTTCCCCGCTGTCTCAACCACAGGCCCGGCGAAATTGCAGTACGAGTAAAGATGCTCGTTTCGCGCAGCAGGACGGAAAGACCCCGGGACCTTCACTATAGCTTGGCATTGGCGCTTGGAGCGTCTTGTGTAGGATAGGTGGGAGACTGTGAAGCCGGCACGCCAGTGCCGGTGGAGTCGCTGGTGAAATACCACTCTGGTCGTTTTGAGCGTCTAACCCGCACCCGTGGATCCGGGTGGGGGACAGTGCCTGGTGGGTAGTTTAACTGGGGCGGTTGCCTCCTAAAGTGTAACGGAGGCGCCCAAAGGTTCCCTCAGCCTGGTTGGCAATCAGGTGGCGAGTGCAAGGGCACAAGGGAGCTTGACTGTGAGACGGACGTGTCGAGCAGGTGCGAAAGCAGGGCCTAGTGATCCGGCACCTACGTGTGGAAGTGGTGTCGCTCAACGGCTAAAAGGTACCCCGGGGATAACAGGCTGATCTTCCCCAAGAGTCCATATCGACGGGATGGTTTGGCACCTCGATGTCGGCTCGTCGCATCCTGGGGCTGGAGTAGGTCCCAAGGGTTGGGCTGTTCGCCCATTAAAGCGGCACGCGAGCTGGGTTTAGAACGTCGCGAGACAGTTCGGTCCCTATCCGCTGCGCGCGTAGGAGAATTGTGAGGGTCTGTCCCTAGTACGAGAGGACCGGGACGGACGGACCTCTGGTGTGCCAGTTGTCCCGCCAGGGGCACGGCTGGTTGGCTACGTTCGGTCGGGATAACCGCTGAAAGCATCTAAGCGGGAAGCCTTCCTCAAGATGAGTTCTCCCACCCCCGTTGTGGGGTGTAAGGCCCCCGGTAGACGACCGGGTTGATAGGCCGGAGATGGAAGCGCGGTGACGTGTGGAGTCGACCGGTACTAATAGGCCGAGTGGCTTGAACACATGATCCGTTCAAACCAAATCGCCGCATGTGTTGCGTGTAGTTGTTCGCGTCCCTGTGTGGTTCCCGGAAAACAACCGGGTACCGCAGCAAAAAGTGAATACCGAGCCTGACGCTCGGACGAGTCTTCCCGCACCCCCGTTTGGTGGGGTGTTGGGGTTGGTCGTTCGGTGGTTTTGGCGAAGGGGAAACACCCGGTCCCATCCCGAACCCGGAAGTTAAGCCCTTCAGCGCCGATGGTACTGCATGGGAGACCGTGTGGGAGAGTAGGACACCGCCGGACTCATATTGTGGAGGGCCCCGCCGTTACCGGCGGGGTCTTCTCATTTCTAGGGTTTCCTGCCGCTCCCGCCGTTCTTGCGACGCCGAAGACACATCGGCACAGTGTTGACCGTCGGCCCGGGACCAGCTCGCATCTGGTGGGTGTCGGCTGCTCGAAGGGTAAGAAGAACGGCCCCCACTCGACCGATGGACCGCTCGCCCTAGACCATTGTCGCTATCGGCAGGGGCACCGGCTCGGCACGATCGTAGTCATGAAGGATTCAAAGTCTTACGATCGCCTGTCGGGACTGTTGCTCTTCCTCGGCGTCATCGAGGGTGTCCGGCCGTTCATCAACAAAGCTCTCGGCTGGGACAGCAGCTTCCTTTGCCTGCCCATGTACCTGCCGAGCCCCTTCTGGTGGATCGCGTCGGCCGGTGTCATCGTCTTCAGTGCCACACTGATCATCTGGCTCGATGTGGCGAAGAAACGACGCTTTCCGGAGAAATCCGAATGAGCGGGCCGAACACGGGCGGGATCCGGTTGCGGCGAAGCCGGCGTGCCGCTCCCGCCATAGCGCTGTTCCTCCTCGCGCCGACGGTCGGAGAACTGCTGCTGGGGAACCTCGCGTACACGCAACTGCCGTTCTTCCTGCCCATCCTCGCCCCAATGTACGGCGGCGGCGCCCTGCTCATCCGGGAAGTGACCCGGAGGGCCGGGCGTGGGCCGACGACGATGCTGATCCTCGGCGTGGCCTATGGGCTCGTAGAGGAGGGCCTGGCGGATCAGATGCTCTTCAACCGGTACTACGCCGGGCACGACGAGATGGGCGACACCTACATTCCCGTGCTCGGGATGGGCGGCTGGCTGACCCTCGGTGTCCTGACGATGCACGCGGTATGGAGTACGAACGTCGGTATCGCGCTGGTGGAGGCTTTCGTGCCTGATCGGGCGGAGACACCGTGGCTGGGCCGGACCGGCCTGAGCGTCACCGCGGTCATCTTCGCCACCGGCTCGGCTCTCGTCGCCTGGGGCGGCTACCAGGACGAGCGGTTCCTCGCCGCGCCCGTGCAGTTGCTCGGCACCGCGGCCGCGATTGTGGCACTGGTCATCGTGGCGTTCCGCCGTCCACCCGCGTCGCGGCTCGCCGGCATCGCCCCGAAGCCGTGGATCGTCGGCGTCGTCGCCTTCGTCGCGGGTGGCGCGTTCTCGTGCACGGCCGACCTGCCCGGATGGTGGAGCGCCGCGGCGGTTGCAGTGGTGATCGCCGTCACGATCATCGTGGTCGGCCGCTGGTCGCGGCAGCGGAACTGGAGCCGTGCTCATCGCCTTGCTCTCGCCACGGGCGCGGTGCTGACCTATGCCTGGATGGGGTTCGGGATGCAGCCGGAGTCGGGCCCCAAGACCACGGGTGACTACGTCATGAACGTTGTGCTGGCTTCAGGCACCGTTGCCCTGGTCGTGTTCGCGGCCCGGAGACTGCACGCGTTCCGGCCGGCCGCGTCCACCGCCGGGGAACGATTCGAGCCCGCTGCTCAGCCGCCGAGCGGGTGACGCCGCTCGCGACGAGCCGGACCGGCGACGTCACGGCACTCATCCCTTTTCCTCCCGAGACGAGGTCGCCGGTGCGGCGCTCGCCGAACGGGTTGGCCTCCGCTGACCCGCCGGTTCGAGTACAGCCTCGCACCATCCCCAGCCGTCATCGGGCCGCCACCGCCGACGTCCGGACGGACGTCTACACCGGCGGAGACCTCGGGCTCAGCCCGGCGAACCGGCCTCGTCCACCGTCATCTGCGACCGGGCGGCGAGAGACCGCCCGGTCGAGCAGGACGGCCGGCACCACGGCCGCGGCCAGGACGGCGCCGATCCAGGTGACGGACGTGAGGCCCGCGCCGGCGTTCAGGGCGACCACGCCCCAGAACCCGCCCCGCCATCCGGTGAAGTGACTGAGCAGCGCGCCCGCCGGGCCACCGGCGATCATCGCCAGGCTGAGGCCGCTGACGACGACTCCGGAGGCGCGTGCGGTGCGGCCAGGGGGGACGAGGCCGGTCGCGGTGACCGCTGCGACCGCCCAGTACCCCGCATAGGCGAGGCCGCAGACGAAACGGGTGGCCAGGAGCACCGCGTAACTCCCGGTCAGAAGGCCGGCCGTCACCGAGACGGCGAAGACGACCTGAGCGGTCACCAGCGTGGTGCGTCGCGGCCAGCGCAGCGTCATGATGGCGAAGGGAGGCCCGCCGATCACGACACCGACGGCGAATGCCGAGATCAGCGCGCCGGCGGAGGACAGGCTGATCTTCAGGTCGTCGGCGATCGCCGGCAGGGTCCCGGCCAGCAGGAACTCCGCACTGCCCATCGCGAACAGGCTGAACGCGAGCAGGTGGACGCCGAGCGGCAGCCTTCCGTGAGGGACCGGCACCTGCTGCCGGGTGGTGTCCACGCTCATCGGCCATCACCCCGGGCCGTGGCGCGGTGCTGTTCGACGGCGCGGTCGACGTCTTCGTCCAGCAGGTCGGTGTTGATGGCGAAGGCGGCGGTGGAGCCCAGGCCGGCGGCGGTGATGACCTGGGCGCACGGATCGATGATGTTACCGGCGGCCCAGACGCCGGCGATGCCGGTGCGGCCGGTGCGGTCGACGGTGACCCAGCCGTCGTCGTCCTTGTCGCAGCCCAGCCGGGTCAGCAACTCGTCCTGCGGAACCATGCGGGGGACGAGGAAGGCGGCGGCACGGGGGATGTGGCGACCGTCGGTGAGTTCGATGCCTTGCAGCCGGTCGTCGTCGATGACCAGATGCCTGATCTCGCCCTCGATGATGCGCAGGCCGCGTGCCTCCAGCCTTTCCCGATCCTGCGCCGTCAGCTTGAGCGTGTGCGGGAAGAAGGCGACATCGTCGCTCCACGCGCGCAGGAGCAGGGCCTGGTGAACCGAGCCCGGATGGGAGCCGAGGACGGCGAGCGGCCGGTCACGGACCTCATAGGCGTGGCAGTAGGGGCAGTGCAGCAGGTCCTTGCCCCACCGTTCACGCACGCCGGGGATGTCGGGCAACTCGTCGCGCAACCCGGTCGCGACCAGCACGCGGCGGGCCTTGAGTGTCGGCCCCCCGGCCATCCGGACGTAGTAGCCGTGGTCGATCCGGTCCACCCGGCCTTGGATGAGCCGGACGCCGTACCGGGAGATCTCGGCGCGGCCGAGTTCGAGCAGTGTCGCGGGGGCCAGTCCGTCACGGGACAGGAAGCCGTGCATGTGCGAGGCGGGCGCGTTGCGCGGCTCACCGCCGTCTATTACCGCTACCGTACGCCGGGCCCGTCCCAGCACCAGGGCGGCGCTCAGACCGGCGGCGCCGGCGCCGATCACCACCACGTCGTAAACCCCGTCGCCGGCGGCGCGCCGCGCGCCGGGGGGCTGGTCGTTCACCGCATTGATCATGGCGATCACCTCCGCGCCCGATGGTGCGGCCCTGGTGAGGTTCCGACAACTTCTGTTGCCATTTCTGGGACGCAGGGATGGAATGGGGGGATGAACGAGCAATCTCCGATCGCCGCCACGCTGGCCCAGGTCGGCGCACGCCTCAAGCGCATCCGCACCCAGCGCGGCGTGAGCCTGTCCGCGCTGGCCGAGGCCACCGGCATATCCAAGAGCACCCTGTCGAGGCTGGAGACGGGCGGGCGCCGCCCGAGCCTGGAGCTCCTGCTGCCCATCGCCCAAGCCCACCAGCTCCCGCTGGACGAGCTGGTCGGCGCGCCCGAGGTCGGCGACCCGCGAATCCGCTGGAAACCCCGCGTCCGCAATGGCCGCACGATGATTCCGCTGACCGCCCACCCCGGCCCCCTGCAAGCCTGGAAGTCGATCATCCCGGCCGAGCAGAACCGGCCCGAGCCGTGCACACACGAGGGGTATGAGTGGCTGTACGTGCTATCCGGGCGCCTGCGGCTCATCGTGGCCGACCACGACCTGATCCTGGGACCGGGTGAGGCCGCCGAGTTCGACACTCGCCTGCCGCACTGGTTCGGCCCCACCGGTGAGTCTCCGGTGGAGGTCCTCAGCCTGTTCGGCCGTCAGGGGGAGCGCATGCACATCCGCGCCAGGCCACGCCCCCGGCGGGAGCCGGCGTCCTGACCCGCTCGGCCGCCGCCTTCACGTTGCCGCATGGGGAGATGGATCCGCCGCGTCCGTTCCCCGCCTCGGATCGGAACTCCCGCTTGTCGTGCAGGCCCGCGCAACGGACGCACGCCTTGCGTGATCTTGCCTGCTCTTCCCGTTTCGGTCCGTTCGGGTGCCCGGCACGGCCCGAGTGCGTCACGCCAGCACACGTGCCCATATCCACTTCCCGCATGGTCTGGTCGGGGAGATGCCGCACTTGGACGACAGCGCCTCCACGATGGGCAGGCCCCTGCCGTCCGCCCTCATGGGCGCGGTGTGCATCGGCGGTTTGCGCACCGGCAGGGCGTCCGAGGAGTCCCACACCATCAGCAGCACCCCGCACGGCTCGCGCGTGAACTGCACGCGAATCTGCTGCTCGGGAGTGTGCAGGATCGCGTTCGTCACCAGCTCACTGGCGATCAGCGCCACGTCGTCGCGCAGCCCGGCCAGCCCCCACGAGGCAAGCCGGAGGTCTACCAGTGTCCGAACCTGACCCGGGGCCGTCCGCGCCGCCAGGAACGTCATGTCCAGCCTGTCGGTGACGATCGCGCTCCTCCTGCCATGGCCCATCACGACCGCCGCGCCAACTGCCGCAGCACCGGTACGGCCCGCTCCGCCGTCGCCGACCCGTCGCCGGCCTCGCCGAGCACATGCCCGCGCTCGCCGCCCAGGCGGAACAGGCGGCCGTTGCACGCGATCACCCGCTCGCCACGCACTCTCAGCGATGTGATCAGGGGCGTCCCGTGCACCGCCGCGCGGCGTCTCCACCGCATGAGCCGCGCTGCCAACTCCGCTAATGGGTTGGTCGTAATATTTCCCATAAGTCCGACTCCTTCCAGTCGGGCCCAGGCCCTGGGACGCGGTGGTGATGACACCGGTCCGGGGCCGCCTTGTATCTCCGTTCTGCGCCCTTCTTTCGCTTTCGGGGGAAGGTGAGGCGGTCCAGCGAGGAGAGGCGCGATCTTTCTCTTTTCTCTGATTCGGAGAGCGCTTAGACTTGGGTCAAGATTGCCGCTATGCGGCAATAAAGCCAATGTCTGATCAAGGCAACGGCATTGCCGTATGGCGACAATGGGAGCGTGAGCAGTGGCTGCTACCAGGGCGAATGTGCAGCGTCGCCGGCAGATTGAACGTGAAGCCAACGAGATTCGTCTGGATGGAATCCGTCGCGGCCTTACCGTCGAAGCCATCGTTGAAGGGATTACTCGTAAGATTTCGGACATTACGCCGCTGGAGGCATGGCGGTTCGCCAGCGGCTACGACCGCAGCGAGGTTTCCGCGAGACTCGACGCCCTGTACGAGGCGGACGGTCTCCAGCCGCCGCACATAGACGCAGCCGTCCTATGCCGGTGGGAATTGGGCGATCGCCGCCCGAGCAACGAACGCATCGAGTACTTCTGCCGCCTCTACCGCACAAGGCCCGATCGGCTCGGATTCGGGACCGACCACAGTCCCGGCGACGTGGCCCACGTTCAGCGCGCGGGGATCGTTGACGCGTTCCCGTTCACGAGTGAGGAGTCCGAACAGGATCTCGTCCAGCGGATCTCGGCCGCCCGGGAGCGCATCAACCTGTTCGGCCTGACGCGATCGTTCTACGCCAGTGACACCGTTCTCTCCGTCCTGAAGAAGAAGGCGCGGACGATGGACGTCAACGTCTATGTCATGGACCCCTACTGCGAGTCCCGCAAGGACCGTTACCGGATCGAACCAGCGGACGCGGCCATGGAAGACCCCGAGCGCTACGTTCGGGAGATCATCCGGCCGCTCCGTGCCGCGTCGGACGAAGAGCCCCGGCTCCGGCTGTACCTCTTCGACTTCCCCTGCTCGTTCGCGATGGAGGAGGTGGACGGGGTCGTGCGCGTCATGATGTACGGGCACGGCCGGCGGGGGACCCATGGCCCGATCATCGTCTTCGGCGAGGGCACGTCCTCGCACGCCTACTTCGTGGAGCAGCTCCGGTGGCTGGAGCGCCTCTCGTCCGACGACTCGCCGGAGCCCTGGAAGAGCAAGGGGGTGCGGGTCCGGCCCTTCGACCTCTGGTAGCCACGTACCCTGGTTAGAGGGACCGGTCTTCGAGGACGGCCAGGTGGGTCTGGAGGGCTTCCAGGTCGTTCTCGGTGAAGACCGTGATGCCGGCGCGTTCCAGGAGGGCCGTGGTCACACCGGAGCCTGGGCGTTTCGTGGCGGTGAAGGTGCCGTCGTAGATGCGGTGGGTGCCGCAGGACGGACTGCCCTCCTTCAGGAGGGCGATTCGGGTGCCGGTGCGCTGGGCGGTGTCCAGGGCCAGGCGGGCGCCCTGGAGAAACCGGTCCGTGACGTCCTCGCCGGTGTCGGTGAGGATGCGGGCTCTTCCGTCCAGGACGTCGGCGCCGTCGCCGTCGACGATCTCGGCCGGAGGGCGCGGGACGGGCAGGCCACCCGACACCTCCGGGCAGAATGGCACGAGACGCCCCTCCGAACGCCAGCGCTCGAACAGGCCGTTCCCCACGGGCCTGGCCGCGCCGTCGTAGCGGACGGGGCGGCCCGCCAGGCAGGAGCTGACCAGGATGCGTTCCACGTCGCCCAGCCTATGCGGGACCGTCGCGCCGTACTCTGCGCCCCGGTTAGGATCGGCCCCCAGACCTGGGGGAACAGCAGTGAATCAGTAGATCTAGTACATACAGGTGGCATGTTGGAGAACTCGGAGGACGCCGCCCGGAGGCTTGAGAACATCCGGGCGCTCACCGATGAGGCGTTCGCCCATATGGATATGGACGAGTTCCTCGACACGCTGCTCGACCGCGTGCGCGAGATCCTGGACGTCGACACCGCCGTCGTCCTGCTCCTCGACCGGCAGGGGCGCTTCCTTGAGGCGACGGCCGCCAAGGGCATCGAGGAGGAGGTCAGCCAGGCCGCGCGCGTCCCGGTCGGCCGGGGCTTCTCCGGGCGTGTCGCCGCCGAGCGCCGCCCCGTCTACATCGCGGACGTGCCGAGCGCCGCCGTGTTCAACCCGCTGCTCGCCGAGCGGGGCCTGCGCTCCCTGCTCGGCGTGCCGCTCATCGGCGGTGGCCGGGTGGTCGGGGTGCTGCACGTCGGGACGCTCACCCACCGCGAGTTCACCGAGGACGAGGCCGAACTGCTGCAGCTCGCGGCCTCGCGTGCGGCGCTGGCGGTGCAGGCGCTGGTCAGCCGGGCCGAACGCGCCGGAGCCCGGGAACTGACCCGCAGCCTCATACCGACCGCGCTTCCCGACATCCCCGGCGCCGAGCTCGCCGCTCGCTACAGTCCCGGCAAGGCGAGCGTCGGCGGCGACTGGTACGACGTGTTCACGCTCCCGTCCGGCGAGATCGGCATCGTCATGGGGGACGTGGCCGGGCACGGGCTCGGCGCCGCCGTCGTGATGGGCCGGATGCGCAGCGCGCTGCGGGCCTACGCGCTGGAGAGCACCGATCCCGCCGAGGTGCTGCGCAGGCTCGACCGCAAGATGCAGCACTTCGAGCCCGACGCGACGGCGACGGTCCTGTACGCGGTGTTCGATCCCGGGCTGGAGCGGGTCCGGCTGTCGTCGGCCGGCCATCTGCCGCCCGCCCTGGCCCTGCCGGGACGTCCCGCGCGGTGTGTCGACACGAAACCCGACGTCCTCATCGGCCTCGGGATCGAGACCCCGCGCGAGACCGTGACCGTCACGCTCCCGCCGGGCGGCCTGCTGGCCCTCTACACCGACGGGCTGGTGGAGCGGCGGGGCAGCTCGGTGAACACCGGCATCGACCGGCTCTGCGAGGTGGTGTTCGCCGGTCCGCCCGAGGAGGTGAGCGCCACGGTGATGTCGGCGCTCATCGGCCGCGAGCGGACCGAGGACGACGTCGCGCTGCTGGTGATCCGGCGCGCCCCCGCCTGAACGGGCTCACTTCCCGGCGCGGATCCGGTTCACGGCGAGCTGCGCCACCCGGACGGCCGCGCCGGGGTTGAGCCGGACGCCCCGCCACGCGATCCGGCCGTGCGCGGGTGCGACGATGAGCGCCTGGTTCTTCGCGACGCCGCGCATGATGTCGCGGGCCAGCTTCTCCGCCGTGTAGAGGCGCGGGGACGCCTTGGCGATGTCACCGGTCGCGTCGCCGCTCAGCGCCGTCTCCGGCAGGTCCGGGTTGACGTTGTGCAGAAGCGGGGTGTCGACGAAGGACGGGCACACGACGCTGACCTTGACGCCGCGTCCGGCGGCCTCCGCGCGCAGGCCGAGGGAGAGCCCGACGACCGCGTGCTTGGTGGCGGTGTAGGGGATGCCGATCGGCATCGGGACGAGCCCGGCGAGCGACGCGGTGTTCACGATGTGGCCGCCGCCCTGCTCCAGCATGATCGGGTAGGCGGCGTGGACGCCGTGCACGACGCCCTTGAGGTTGATGTCGATGGCGCGGTTCCAGTGGTCGAGGGTGAGTTCCTCGGCCAGGCCGCCGATCGCGATGCCCGCGTTGTTGAACACGAGGTCGAGCCGTCCGTGGTCGGCCCTGACGCCCTTGTAGAGGTCGGTGACGGCGCCGGCGTCGGTGACGTCCAGGGCGGCGGACGTGGCCTTGCCCCTGCCGAGGGTGTTCAGCTTGTCGGCCACCCGCGCGGCGCCCGCGGCGTTGACGTCGGTGACCACGACGGTGTCGCCGCGCGCCACCAGGGACGTGGCGATCGCGCGGCCGATGCCGGATGCGCCTCCGGTCACGATCGCGATGCTCATCGCGCGCTCCGCCCGGTGCCGGCGCGGCGCTGCCTCGGCTCGTCCCAGATGCCGAACGCCTTCCAGACCTGCCTGTTCACCGGGCTGATCACGCCGAGTTCGGCCATCAGGTCGCGGATCTTGCCGACCGAGTTGGAGATCTCCGCCTGCGACGCCTCGTTCTTGTAGGCGGCGCGGACGACGTCCTTCGGAATGCCGAAGTGCCGCACCATCGGGCCGGGCGGGGCCAGCATGATCCGCGCCATCACGCCGAGCACGACCGGGGTCGCGATGCCGAGGACGCGGCGGCGCAGCGGGTTCATGTTCGGCACCCGGTGCCTGAGGTAGTGCCGGGCGAAGGAGATGTGCCGGGCCTCCTCCGCGATGTGGATCTTCATGATGGTCTCTTCGAGCGGGTGCTTGACGTGCCCGCCCTTGAGGGACTTGCGCTGGACGTAGTCGATCGGGTCCTCGCCGCCGAGCACGAATATGAAGAACATCTCGGTGCTGACCAGCGGAATCCACGGGGCGGCCTGCGCGATGAGGCTGAGCGACCGCGGCATGCCGCGGATCGGCATCTTCGTCCGGTTCACGAACTCCTGGAACATCATCCCGTGATGACATTCCTCGGTCGTCTCGTGGTAGACGTACCGGAACTCGGGACGGCCGTTCGGCAGCCGGTAGGCGTAGTTGAGCAGCCCGCGCTTCAGCAGGTTCTCGAACTGCAGGCCGATCTTCATCGCGGTGGCGATGCGCCACAGCCCGATCTGCGCCTGGATCTCCGGCGGCTGCGCCTGGTACCAGGCCGTCTCGCCGAGCCGGTCGAACGGCGGCAGCACCCAGCGCGGGTCGTTCTTGTCCACGGCGAACTCGGGGTCGTCCCAGGGGATGTCGGCGTAGGCCTCCCAGTGCTTCTCCACCGACGCCTTGTTCAGGCGGTCGATGACACCGATGTACGACTTTTTGTCCTTGACCTGCTCGCGGAGCTCGTCGGCGAGTTCGGTGGGGGCTTTCGGCATGTGAGGCGCTCCCTCGGGGCGGTGCGGTCGGCGGGCGCCGACGGGGGTCACGGGGACGGGGTCACTGCTCGGATCCGGGCGACGACGCCTCCGCGGGCGTGTCGGGCATGGGCGGGCCGGCCGGGATGCCCGGCTGTGGGACGATCAGCTGCGCGACGTCCTTGACCTGGCGCAGCACCGCGGCCTGGTGGCCCTCGGCGTCGTCGTCCAGCGCGTTCTGGATGGACAGCCCGACGAACATCGCGAACACGCCGCGCAGCATCGCCGGGACGAAGTCGGGGGGCAGCGTGTTCTCCGGGAACAGCCGCTCGAACGTCTCCAGGATCACCTGGAGGATCCGCTCGTTCAGGTCGCGGCACAGCGGCCGCAGCTCGTCGTCGGTGCGGGCCGCCACCGCCAGCTCCGTGAGGGCCTTGGCCGGACGGCCGCGGAACACCTCCCACAGCAGGTCGAGCGCGCCCGACACGTTGCGCCGCTCGGGCGGCAGGACGGCGAACGCCGTCTCGTACGCCAGCCGCTGCGCCTCCAGCAGATGCTCCAGCGCGGCGGCGACCAGCACCATCTTCGTCGGGTAGTGGTGCTGCTGCGCCCCGCGCGAGACGCCGGCGCGGCGGGCGACCTCCGTGGTGGACGTCCCGGACCAGCCGAGGTCCACCAGGCACTCCATGGTCGCCTCCAGGAGCCTGGCCCGCGTGCGCGACCGGCGTTCCTGCTGCGTACGGCGGCTCGGGGCGCCGTAGCGGTGCCGTCGGTGGCTGCTTACTGCCATGTCTCCGACCGTACGAGCGCAGATACAAGCAATCAAGCCTGCATGTATGTTGCCCGCATCACAATTGGACATCGAGTCTTATTGGCCTCTCCGCATACCGCGGCGGACGTAGGAGGGGAGACCGGAGTGCTGCGCGGGGAGCAGTGCGGGTGACTCTCCTGGCCGGACGACGGCTCCCGCGTCGTGCCGCCACGATCCCGCTATGGGAAATGCGGCAGAAGCAAAGCGAACGATCAGCGAGGGGACGGCGGCGGGCGGCGCCCGCACGGTCCGCCTCGGCAAGGTGTACGGGTCCGGTGACATGGCGGTGCGCGCGCTCGACGACGTCACCGTGGAGTTCCCAGCCGGGGAGAGGGCGAGGGAAGCGGTTACGCCTTCCGGGCGGAACTGTGTTGGCTGTCCTCGACGGCGCGCCGCACCAGATGCAGCAGCTGGGAGTTGACGGAACGATCCTGAGACGCGGCGAGCTCCTTGAGCTGGGTGTAGAGGTCTTCCGGAATGCGGAGTGTGAAATTGACCATGAGGCCATTATGAAGTTAGATTGAGGCCATGTCGCGGTTCCGCATGTACCCGACACGCGAGCAGGAGCAGCAGATGGTGCTGCACTGCGCGCACGCTCGCTACGTGTGGAACCTGGCTGTCGAGCAGCACGCCTACTGGAAGCCCGGCCGCAGGTCTGCTCCTGGTTTTGCTGAGCAGTGTCGCCAGCTCACTGAGGCCCGCGCGGAAAGTGAGTGGCTGCGGGAGGGGAACGTCGACGTACAGCAGCAGGCGTTGAAGGACTTCGCCAAGGCCAAGGCTGCGATGTTCGCCTCCGGGTTCGGTGCGCCGACCTGGCGCAAGAAGCATGTGCACGAGGGCTTCCGCGTTATCGGCACCGACCGCGTGCCAGCTCGCCGGCCGGACGGCAGCCCGGTGCTGAACGCCAAGGGCAAGCAGGTGATGAACCGCAGGGTAGTTGTGCGCAAGCTCAACCGCCGCTGGGCTCAGGCCAAGGTTCCCGGCTGCGGCTGGGTACGGTTCCGGCTCACCCGCTGTCAACTGCCCGATGCCAAGACCTTCCGCGTCACGTTCAAGAACGGCCAGTGGCACATCGCCTTCGCGGTTATCCCTGAACCGGTGCCAGCTCCGGGAACCGGTGCGGTCGTCGGCGTCGATCGAGGTGTTGCGATTACCGCCGCGCTGTCGGACGGACGCAAGCTGAACTGCCCGCAGCTCACCACCAGGGAACAAGCCCGGCTCCGCAAGCACCAGCGGCGGGCGGAACGAGCCAAGAGGGGCAGTTCCGCCAAGGTGGTCGAGTACGCCAAGGCCGCTAAGTTGAAGGCGCGTGAGGTCAACCGGCGCAAGGATTGGTGCGAGAAGACGTCAACGATGCTTGCCCGGACCTATGACCTGGTGCGTTTTGAGAAGTTGAGCATCGCCACCATGACCGGTTCGGCCCGGGGGACCGTTGAGCGGCCAGGGCGGAATGTGCGGCGGAAAGCCGGGCTGAACCGGACGATCCTTGCACAGGGCTGGGGTCTGCTGCGGCAGCGCACCGGGCAGAAGGCCCCCGGCAGGGTCGAAGACGTCCCAGCCCGGTACACCTCCCTGCGTTGCAGCACCTGCGGATGGATCGAGAAGAACTCGCGCAAGAGCCAAGCCGAGTTCCGCTGCGTGTCCTGCGGTTTTACCTGCAATGCGGATGAGAATGCAGCGATCAATGTCGCGGCAGGACAGGGCGGCCACAGCCGTCCCGGGCGTCGAGCCCGTGCCGGAGGGACGACACCGCCCAGGAAGCGGTCGAGCGTCCGTGAACCTCAACCCACTTGGGTTGGAATCCCCCTCCACTAAGGAGTGGGAGGATGTCAAAACACGTTCGCGATCACGATGGCGCAGCGGACCCGCGAGTCGGCGCTGCTGCGCGCCCTCGGCGCCGGACGCCGCCAGGTCGTCACGATCGTCGGCTTCGAAGCCCTGGTCGTCGGCGGTGCCGCCACCCTCGCGGGCCTCGCCGGCGGGCTCGGCTTCGCGGCCCTGCTCCGGCAGTTGTTCACCCGGTTCCGGATCGGCATCGCGATGGAGGGCCTCACCGTCGCCCCCACCTCGATCATGATCGCGGTGCCGGTCGGGCTGCTGGTCACCCTGATCGCGGCGCTCGGTCCCGCGCTGAAGGCGTCGCGGGTGCCGCCGCTGGCCGCGCTGCGCGAGGTCGCGGCGGAGGCGTCCGGCCCGTCCGACACCCGCGTCGTCGTCGGCGGCGTCTTCGCGGCGGTCGCGATCGGGACCGTCGTGTTCGGCGCGGTCACCGGGCAGACGGCGATGGCGGCCGCGGGCGCGGTCGTGACCGCCGCCGCGATGGTGGCGCTCGGGCCGGTCGCCGCCGGGCCGGTCGCGCTGCTGCTCGGCGGGCCCGCGGCGCGGCTGCGCGGGGTGCCGGGGACGCTCGCGCGGGACAACGCCTCCCGCAGCCCGGCGCGCACCGCCGGCGCCGCGACCGCGCTGATGATCGGCGTCGGCGTCGTCACGCTGATGACGGTGTTCATCGGGTCGCTGCGCGCGTCCCTGGAGGACGGCGTCGCCGGGTCGTTCAAGGGCCCGATCGTGGTGAACGCGGGCAACAACGAGACCGGCGGGTTCAGCACGTCCCTCGTCCGGGAGGCGGCGAAACTGCCCCAGGTGCGCGAGGTCGCGGGGCTCGGCACGGGCAGCATGCGGGTGGACGGCTCCCCCTCCACCGTCAGCGTGGCCGACCCGTCCAGCCTGCGGCGTGTCCTCGACCTGGGCGTCACGCAGGGCGGCCTCAGCGACGCGAGCACGTTCGCCGTATCGAAGAAGGCCGCGGATGACAACCACTGGCAGGTGGGCACCCCGGTCGGCGTGACGTTCGCGGACGGCACCTCACAGAAGCTCACCGTGGGGGCCGTCTACGAGAATACCGACCTGACCGGTGACTACCTCGTTCCGCGCACCGTATGGAACGCGCACACCAGGCAGCCCTTGGACACGCGTGCCTTCGTCGAACTGAACCCCGGCGCGTCGGCCGCGTCCACCCGGCAGGCCCTGACGGCGCTGGCCAAACCCTACGGCGCACCCGAGGTCCAGTCGCGGGACGATTTCGTCGCCGCGCAGACCGAGGAGATGGCCGGCTTCATCACCGTCGTCTACGGGATGCTCATCCTGGCCATCGTCGTCGCGCTGCTCGGCATCGCCAACACGCTGTCCCTCGCCGTCCACGAACGGACCCGCGAACTCGGGCTGCTCCGCGCGGTCGGCGCGACCCGCCCGCAGATCCGGTCGATGGTCCGCTGGGAATCGGTCATCGTGGCACTGTTCGGCACCGGCGGCGGGCTCGGCCTCGGCGTGTTCCTGGGCTGGGGGCTCGGCACCGCCCTGGGCAACCCGTTCGCGCCGTCCGCCGTCCAGCTCGCGGTCATCGCGGCGGTCGGCGCGGTGGCGGGGGCGCTCGCCGCGATCCGTCCCGCCCGGCGCGCGGCGCGGCTGGCGATCCTGTCCGCGATCTCCGCGCCGTGACACCGCCGCCCCGTTCCCCGCCGCGCCGTTGTCCCGCCGCGCCGGGGAAACGGGGCGGCGGGCCCGCACCTCCCGGATATGGTGACCCCATGCAGGTCAACCAGTCGGGCAAGCTCACCAACGTCTGTTATGACATCCGCGGGCCGGTGCTGAAGCGCGCCAAGCAGCTGGAGGCCGAGGGGCACAACATCCTCAAGCTGCACATCGGCAACCCGGCCCCGTTCGGGTTCGAGGCCCCGCCCGAGCTCCTCCAGGACATGATCCGCAACCTGCCGGAGGCGCACGGCTACAGCGACTCCAAGGGCATCCTGCCCGCCCGCCGCGCCATCGTGCAGCAGTTCGAGGCGGGCGGTGTCACCGGCATCGACGTCGAGGACGTCTACCTCGGCAACGGCGTGTCCGAGCTCATCGTCATGACCCTGCAGGCGCTGCTCAACGACGGCGACGAGGTCCTCATCCCCACGCCCGACTACCCGCTGTGGACGGCGTCCGTCTCGCTCTGCGGCGGCACGCCCGTCCACTACCTGTGCGACGAGGACGACGGCTGGCAGCCGAGCCTGGACGACATCGAAGCCAAGATCGGCGACCGGACCCGCGCCATCGTCATCATCAATCCGAACAACCCGACCGGCGCCGTCTACTCACGCGAGGTGCTGTCCCGCGTCGTCGAGGTCGCCCGCCGCCGGGGGCTGATCGTCTTCGCGGACGAGATCTACGACCGGATCCTGTACGACGGCGCCGAGCACGTCCCGATCGCGTCGCTGGCGCCCGACCTGCTCTGCCTCACCTTCGGCGGGCTGTCGAAGAACTACCGGGTCGCCGGGTTCCGCTCGGGCTGGGTCGTGCTGTCCGGGCCGAAGGAGCACGCCGAGTCCTACATCGAGGGGCTCGACATCCTCGCCAACATGCGGCTGTGCCCGAACGTCCCCGGCCAGCACGCCATCCAGGCCGCGCTCGGCGGCCACCAGAGCATCGACGACCTCGTCCTGCCGACCGGCCGCCTCGGCGAACAGCGCGACCGCGCCTGGAAGCTGCTGAACGACCTGCCCGGCGTCAGCTGCGTCAAGCCGCAGGGCGCCCTCTACGTCTTCCCGCGCCTCGACCCCGAGATGTATCCGATCGAGGACGACATGGCCTTCGCCCTCGGCCTCCTCGAACACCAGAAGCTCCTCGTCGTCCAGGGAACGGGCTTCAACTGGCCGTCCACCGACCACTTCCGCATCGTCACCCTCCAGTACGCCGACGACCTGGAGGACGCGGTCGGCCGCATAGGCGAATTCCTGGCCGCCTACCGCCGCTGAGCCGCCGGCCGCGAGCGGCCCGTCAGGACGGTTCCGCGGCGGCGGTGTCGAGGCGGCGCAATGCGCCGCGGACCACGTCCGGGTCGGTCGTGGCCCAGAACGGCGGCAGCGAGTTCTTCAGGAAGCCGCCGTACCGTGCCGTGGCGAGCCGCGGGTCCAGGACGGCGACGACGCCGCGGTCGTCCATCGAACGCAGCAGGCGCCCGGCGCCCTGGGCGAGCAGCAGCGCGGCATGCGTCGCGGCGACCGACATGAAGCCGTTGCCGCCGCGTGCCGCGACCGCCCGCGACCGGGCCGAGGACACCGGGTCGTCCGGACGCGGGAACGGGATGCGGTCCATGATGACGAGCTGCAGCGACGGGCCGGGGACGTCCACGCCCTGCCAGAGCGACAGGGTGCCGAACAGGCAGGTCCGCTCGTCCTCGGTGAACTGCCTGACCAGCAGGGACGTCGAGTCCTCACCCTGGCACAGCAGCGGATGCGACAGGTGGTCCTTCAGCTCGTCGGCGGCCTGCCGCGCGGCCCGCATCGAGGAGAACAGGCCGAGGGTGCGCCCGCCCGCCGCCTCGATCAGCTCGGTGATCTCGGTGAGGTAGGCGTCGGCGAGACCGTCCCGTCCCGGCTGGGGCAGATGCCGGGCGACGTACAGGATGCCGGCCTTCGGATGGTCGAACGGGGAGCCGGCGTCCAGCCCGGACCACACGACCTCGGTCTCCTCGCCCTTCTGCGTCGCGGTCCGCGCGAGCCCCTCGGCGGCCGTCCTGGCGTCCCGCGGGGCGCCCTCCTCCAGCGATGGCAGGCCCCACTGGCGGGCCAGCGGCTCGAACGACCCGCCCAGCGTGAGCGTCGCCGACGTCAGGATCGCGGTGCGCTGCTCGAACAGGGTCGTCCGCAACAGGCCGCCGACCCCGATGGGTGCCACGTGCAGCGCCGGCGGCCGTTTGGGGCGCCCCTCCTGGACGAAGGGCTTCTCCAGCCACACCACGTCAAAGCGTTGGGCCATCTCGGGCTGGAACGCCTCCAGCATCCGTACGGCCGTGTCGTGCAGGTCCTCCAGCGACGACCGTGCGGCCTTGCGCGCGGCCATGTCACCTGGGTCGGAGTCCTTCTTGTCCGGGCCGAGCGCAGTGATGCAGGCGTGCGTGGCGTCCCGGACGGTGGCGAGGGTGTTGCCCAGAGCTGATGAGAGGACGTCCATACGGCCCTGGGGCAGCTCCTCAAGGAGGATGCCGAGCCCTTCGGCGGCCTCCTTCAACCGGTCCGCGACGGCATCCTCGATCAGGCGCCCGCAACGCCGTGCGGCGGTCTCCACCCCGGCCGCGCTCAGATCCCCGGTGGCGACCGACGTGACCCGGTCGACGAGCTCATGAGCCTCGTCCACGATGACGACATCGTGCTCAGGCAGGACCTGGAATTCCTCCAGAGCGTCAATGGCCAGCAGCGCATGGTTGGTGACCACGATGTGAGCCTCACCGGCCTCCGCCCGTGCCAGCTCGGCGAAGCACTCCGTTCCCTGCGGGCACCGCTGCGCCCCCAGGCATTCCTTCGCCGTGACCGCCACCTGCCGCCACGCCTGCTCGCCCACCCCGGGCACCAGCTCGTCACGGTCCCCGGTCCGGGTCTCCTCCGCCCACTCGTTCAGCCGCTTGACCTGCCGCCCGAGCGCGGACAACTGCTGCGGGTCGAACAGGGACGGACCGTCCTCCTCCTCGGGCACGCCCGTCTGTACCCGGTGCAGGCACAGGTAGTTGCGGCGGCCCTTGAGTATCGCGAACTTCAGCTCCGTCCCGAGCATCGGCCCGAGCGCCTCCGCCAGCCGGGGCAGGTCACGCTCGACGAGCTGCCGCTGCAGCGCGATCGTCGCGGTCGACACGACCACCGTCGTCTGCTGGTCCACCGCATGCCGGATCGCCGGAACCAGATAGGCCAGCGACTTGCCCGTTCCGGTGCCGGCCTGCGCGGCGAGATGCTCCCCGGACCCGATCGCCTTCTCCACCGCCCGCGCCATCTGGACCTGGCCGGGGCGCTCGGCACCCCCGATGGACGCGACGGCCGCGGCGAGCAAGGTCGCCGTGTCCGGAATCTGGGTGTCGCTGCCGGTCAGCAGATCAGGGGCGGGCACGTCGCCCAACGCTACCGCCCGCGACGGACACCCGCGTCCCACCCGGCGAGACCGGCCCCCGCCGATCACCCCATTCCAGGATGGACCACATCAAACCTGGAGCGTCCGATCCGGGTTATCCACAACCACGGGAAACTCGTCGGCCGCCTCCCGGCCCTGCGAGTGTCGACGGCATGGCACCTCTCGTGATCCGCTCCGCCCTGGACGCCATCGCCGCCGTCCCGTACCTCCTCGGCTTCCACCCGTCCCGCAGCCTCGTCGTGATCGGCTTCGAGGGCCGCGACCACGGCACATGCGCGATCCGGCTCGACTTACCGGCCACGGGCGCCGCAGGCCGGGTCGCCGCCCTCCTGGCCGGCAACGGCTTCGCCCGCTCGCTGCTGCTCGGTTACGGCTCCGAGGACGAGGTCGGGCGATCCGCCGGGGCCATGCGCGCGGCCCTCGCCGCCGCCGGCGTCCCCGCCGCGGAGGCGATCCGCGTCGCCGGCGGCCGCTGGTGGTCGCTCACCTGCCACGACGACTGCTGCCCGCGCGAAGGGACCCCGTACGACATCTCCGCAAGCGTCCTCGCCGCCCAGGCGACCTACGCCGGTCACGTCGCCCTCGCCGACCGCGCCGAACTCGTCCGCTCCGTCCAGCCGGTCGACGGCCCCGCCCGCGCCTCCATGCGCCAGGCCACCGCCCGCGCCGAAAAACGCCACCTGGCCCGCCGCGACGACCACCTCGGCTTCCTGCGGGCCCTGCTCACCCGGGCTCGCGCGGGCGTCTCCCCGACCGACGACGAGGCCGCCATGCTCGGCTTCGTCCTCACCGACCTGCGCCTCCGCGACGAAGCGTGGATCCGCATCGACGAGGGCGCCCCGGCCGCCGACATCGCCCTCTGGCGCGACATCCTGCGCCGCGTCGAGGAACCCTACGCCCCCGCTCCCGCCTCACTCCTGGCCTTCGCCGCCTACACGGCCGGCGACGGCGGCCTGGCCAACGTCGCCCTCCAGCGCGCCCTGGACGCCGACCCCGCCTACTCGATGGCCGTCATCCTCCGTGAAGTGATCAACAGCGGTATCCCCGCCTCCCGGCTCCGCCTCCACATGACCTCCGACCAACTGGCCGCCGCCTACGACGACGAAAGGAAAGCCGGCTGACAGCGGGCGGCTGCCGGGGCGGGCGCGGCCGGATCAGGGAGCCACCGCTTGGCCGGGGGAGCCAGGGTCTATCCGGCGGCTGGGGTTCCGGGCGTTCCACGCGCGCATTCGCGGCGGGTAGCCGACTATCTGGACGTCGTAGACGGGGAGGCCCAGATCACGAGCGACCTTACCGATGACTTTGGGGGAGCCCACGCGGCGGCGGGTCCATTCGCCGTCGTGGGCGACGGCGACGGCGGTGGTGTCGGTGGCGAAGGTCTCCGGCTCGACGAAGAATTCCACGCCGCGGCGTGCGCGGGCGAAGGCGATCAGCGCCTCTATGTCGGCGTCGGTCGCCTCACGGTCGAGTTTCGTCACCGTGGATCCGCGGTTCTTGCGAATCCCGAATCTGTCCCGGAACCTCATTCGCCTACCCCGTTGTCTGGTGCGGATGCGGTGTACGACAATAACGACTTTCCGGGTGCGGTGGTTACCCGACACAGCGATGGGCATCCCCGGCGGAAAAGGCCCCGCGCCCTAGACTGGCGGACTTGGGTGAACAGCAGCGGGGGTGTTGATGGACGGGCCGTACCTTGTCCGGCGAGGGGCTGCCGGCGTGCTCGCGGCAGCGGTGTTCGGGGGGCTGAGCACGCTCACGCCGGTTCCCGGCCAGGCGAGACCGGTCACCGTGCGGCGCACGGTTCCCGAGGTGAAGCCCAGGCCGGTGCCGCCGCCGCCGGATTGTTCGCGGGTCAAGTGCGTCGCGTTGACATTCGACGACGGCCCGGCGGAGAGCACGGGGAAGTTACTGGACGTCCTCGCGGCGCGGAAGGTGAAGGCGACGTTCTTCGTGGTGGGGGAGAACGTTGTGAGGTATCCAGAACTCGTCCGCCGGGAGCATGAGGCCGGGCACGAGATCGGAGATCACAGCTATACGCACGCCGACCTCGGAAGGGCGTCCAAGGAGAAGGCCAGGTCGGAGTTGACGCGGACCCAGGACGCCATCCGGCGGGTGTCCGGGGTCACGCCGGTGCTTTTCCGGCCGCCGTACGGGTCGATGTCGAAAAGGCTGACGGGGATCACGCGGAAGATCGGGCTGGCGCAGGTGTTGTGGACCGTCGATCCGCTGGACTGGGAACACCGCGACAGCGAATACGTGAAAAAGCGGGTCCTGAAGTCGGTGAAGCCCGGTTATGTCGTGCTGATGCATGACATCCATCCGACGACGGTGAAGGCAGTCCCAAGGATCATTGACCGGCTGGCGGCCGAGGGCTATGTGTTCGTGACCGTGTCGGAGCTGTTCGGCGGGAGACTGACACCTGGGAAGGAGTATCTCCAGCTGAACTCAGGGGAGGCTCAGGGTCTTCCCTGATGGCCGGTGGGTGGGGCCGTGTTCAGCATGGAGTTATGGAAAGCAGCTATGCGGTGGGGGATCTGCGGGTCTCGGACGCCGAGCGGGAAGCGGTCGTCCAGCGGCTTCAGGAGGCCTACGCGGAGGGGCGCCTCGACGAAGACGAGTTCGACGTGCGCGTGCAACTGGCGATCACGGCCAGGACGCGCAACGAGTTGGGGGCGGTCACCGGTGACCTGACGCCCCGGCAGCCGGTCGCCGGGAACGTGTCGGGGGAGGACCGGATGCTGGCGGCGGCGGCCCATGCGGTGGCGGTTCCGACGCTGTTCGTGGGGCCGCTGGTGCTGATGCTGGTGAGCGGCAAGCGGTCGGCGTACGTCCGGCAGCAGGCGGCGGAGGCCGTGAACTACCAGGTCACGCTGCTGCTACTCACGATCGTCACGTTCGGGGTCGGCGGGATCGCCTACGCGGTGGCGTGGGTGCTGTCCGTGGTCGCGGCGGTCTTCGCGCTGGCCGGGCAGACGTTCCGCTATCCGTGGATCCTGCGTCTGGTGAGGTGACACGGGTTTGTCGGTGTGCGGCCTGGGGGAAAGGTTGACGTGGCCGCCCTGTAGCGGTTCTGTCGCCTTCAGGAGACGAAACGACACCGATGTATAGACCTGTGGCTTTATTCCCTTTCCCGCCTGTGACTCCTGCAACGTCCGGGTTGTGTGGACCCGTCCATAGGATGATCGATTAACTGTGCCCGGGAGGGGTAGATGACGGAGCTTGCGGTCAAGGGCGATCATCAGCGGGCGGTGGACGCGCTCAGGAGGTCCTACGCGGCGATCCCGGCGGGTACGCCGGTGCGCCTGGCGAAGCGGACCTCGAATCTGTTCCGGTGGCGTGACCCCTCGGCGGCGCCCGGCCTGGACGTGTCCGGGTTCGACAAGGTGCTGAGCGTGGACGCCGATGCGATGACGGCGCAGGTCCAGGGGATGACGACCTACGAGGACCTGGTCGATGCGACGCTGCCGCACGGGCTGATGCCGACGGTCGTGCCGCAGTTGAAGACGATCACGCTGGGCGGGGCGGTGACGGGCCTCGGCATCGAGTCGACGTCGTTCCGGGACGGGCTGCCGCACGAGGGCGTCCTGGAGATGGAGGTCCTCACCGGTGACGGCGAGGTCGTCACGGCGACGCGCGACAACGAGCACGCCGACCTGTTCTACGGGTTCCCGAACTCCTACGGGACGCTCGGCTACACGCTGCGGCTGAAGATCGAACTGCGCCGCGTCAGCCCGTACGTCCGGCTGCGGCATCTGCGGTTCGCCGACGCGGCGGAACTGGCCAAGGCGATGGGCGAGATCACCGAGTCGGGAACGTTCGAAGGCGAGTCCGTCGACTTCATGGACGGGACGGTCTTCAGCGCCGACGAGCAGTACATCACGCTCGGGTTCTTCGCCGACTCGGCGCCGTACACCTCCGACTACACCGGCCAGGGCATCTACTACCGGTCGATCCAGGAGCGGTCGGTCGACTTCCTGACGATCCGCGACTACATCTGGCGCTGGGACACCGACTGGTTCTGGTGCTCGGGCGCGTTCGGCGTGCAGAACCCGACCGTCCGGCGGCTGTGGCCCGACAGGTACAAGCGTTCCGACGTGTACCGCAAGCTCGTCGCCTACGACCGCCGCTACCACATCGTCGCGCGCGTGGAGCGGTGGCGTGGGCTGCGTCCGCGCGAGGACGTCATCCAGGACATCGAGGTCCCGATCGAACGGCTGCCCGAGTTCCTGGAGTTCTTCCACGGCAAGGTCGGCATGAGCCCCGTCTGGCTGTGCCCGCTGCGTGCGAAGGAGCGGTGGCCGCTGTACCCGCTGGAAGTGGGCCGCACGTATGTGAACGCGGGCTTCTGGGGGACGGTCCGCATCCCGCCCGGCCAGATCCCCGAGCATCACAACCGGCTCATCGAACGTAAGGTCGCGGCCCTTGACGGGCACAAGTCCCTCTACTCGACGGCTTTTTACGGCCGGGACGAGTTCTGGCGTTACTACGACGGGGAGACCTACCGGCGGCTCAAGGAGAGGTACGACCCCGGCGAGCGGTTGCTGGACCTCTACGACAAGTGCGTGCGCGGACGCTGACAGGCGTCCGCCGTATCGGGGGAGCCCGGAGGGCAGCCGGCCGGCAGGGCGGGCCCGGGCGGAGAGACAGGAGGGAAACATGACGCTGGCCAGGGTCTTCGAGCGGCTTGCCGGGGCTGAGACGCCAGTGGAGTTCACGGCGTACGACGGATCGCGGGCGGGGGTGCCCGGTGCCGACATCCGGTTCGACGTCCGCTCGCCGTACGCGGTGTCGTACCTGCTGCACTCGCCGGGCGCGCTGGGGCTTGCCCGCGCCTACGTCACCGGCATGGTCGACGTCGACGGGGACATGATCACCGCGCTGACGACGATGCAGCAGATGCTCGGCGAGGTGACACCGCGGGACAAGGCGCGGGTCGCCGCGGCGGTGCTCGGGGACCCGCTGCTGCGCGGCGCGATCTCGCGCCGGCTGGACCCGCCGCCGCAGGAGGCGCCGTTCAGCCGCATCCCGTCGTGGCTGCGGCACTCCAAGCGGCGGGACGCGAAGGCCATCTCGCACCACTACGACGTGTCCAACACCTTCTACGAGTGGGTGCTCGGCCCCTCCATGGCGTACACGTGCGCGTGCTATCCGCACGAGGGGGCGACACTGGAGGAGGCGCAGTTCCACAAGCACGACCTGGTGGCGAAGAAGATCGCGCTGAAGCCGGGGATGCGGCTGCTGGACGTGGGCTGCGGCTGGGGCGGCATGGTGATGCACGCCGCGAAGGAGTACGGGGTCAAGGCGCTCGGCGTCACGCTGTCCAAGCAGCAGGCCGAGTGGGCGCAGAAGGCGATCGCGGACCGGGGCCTGTCCGACCTCGCGGAGGTCCGGCACATGGACTACCGGGACGTGACGGAGACCGGCTTCGACGCGATCAGCTCCATCGGCCTCACCGAGCACATCGGCAAGGCGAACCTGCCGTCCTACTTCTCGTTCCTGCACGGGAAGCTGCGCAAGGGCGGGCGGATGCTGAACCACACCATCACACGCCCGGACAACACGGCCCCGTCCCGCAAGGAGAACGGGTTCATCAACCGGTACGTGTTCCCGGACGGCGAACTGGAGGGTCCCGGCTACGTCCAGATGCAGATGAACGACGCGGGTTTCGAGATCCGGCACCAGGAGAACCTGCGCGAGCACTACGCACGCACCCTCACCGCCTGGTGCAGGAACCTCGACGAGCACTGGGACGAGGCCGTCGCCGAGGTGGGTGAGGGCACCGCCCGCGTGTGGCGCGTCTACATGGCGGGCTGCGTGCTGGGCTTCAACCAGAACTGGATCCAGCTGCACCAGACGCTGGGGGTCAAGCTGGACGACGGCGGCGTGAGCCACATGCCGCTGCGCCCCGACTGGGAAGCGTGACGGCGGAACCGCTCCCGCGACGAAGACGGGCCGGCCGGACGTTGTTCCGGCCGGCCCGTCCACGTCCGGGGCCGGTTCGCGAGCGGGCGCCGTCCCGGGCCGCGCGGGACCTGCGCGGCCCGGGACCGGCTCAGGACAGCCAGTCGAGGATGCGCGCGTTCACGTCCTCCGGGCGGTCGAGGTGGAGGAAGTGGCCGGCCCGCGGGACCAGGTGCGCGGCGGAACCGGGCGGCAGGGCGGCCTGGACGGCGTCGAGGTGGATCACGTCGGTGCCGAGGCAGCCGTCCTCGGCGCCGTGCAGATAGAGGACGGGCACCTCCCCGGCGGCGGAGGCGGCCTCCTGCTCGGCCGCGTACCGCTCGACGTGCTTGGACGGGTCGAGCATGGCGCGGTAGTACCCGATCGCCGCTTCGATGTTGGCGGGCGTGGCCAGGCACTCCATGGCGTGGTCGACGTCCGCCGCGTGGTCGGCCCCGGCGGGGGACCAGTCGCGCCAGAGGCCCTCGACGAACGCGCGGTCCAGCGCCATCCCGGCGAGCGGCGTCTGGAAGAGGAAGATGTAGAACGAGCGCTTGAGCTGCTCGTAGTCGAAGAACGCGGTCGTCATCACCGACATCGGCGGGACGGACATCGCGACGGCCCTGCGCCAGCGGCCGGGCGCGACGTTCGCGGCGCCGTAGGTGGTGAAGGCGCCCCAGTCGTGGCCGATGACGACGGCGTCGGGGCCGCCGCCGAGGGCCTCGTGCAGTGCGACGGCGTCGGCGGCGAGGGCGCCGGTCTGGTAGGCGCCGTCCGCGGGGACGGACGTGGGCGCGTAGCCGCGCGTGAAGGGGGCCACGGCGCGGTATCCGGCGGCGGCCAGTTCGGGCATGAGGTGCCGCCAGGTGCGGGCCGAGTCGGGGAAGCCGTGCAGGAGCAGCGCGAGGGGACCGTCCTCGGGGCCCGCCGTGAGATATCCGAAGCCGAGCCCGTTCGCCGTGACCGATCCGGTCGTGATGTCGCCCATGTCCGCCTCCTCGGTTCGCGGCGCACGCTACCCGGCGGCCGGCAAGATCCGCCGACCGGGTCCGCTAAGCTTCGGATATCGGAGTATCAGTAGCTATTTACAGCGGATTCCGTGCTCATCTAGCATCTTGACAACTGGATCAATCGCACTAAGGGAACGTGATGATGGAGCCGGACGTGACCAGCCAGCAGCACGACGCGATGCAGAGGGCGGCGCGCGACCATCTGTGGATGCACTTCGCGCGCCACTCGGGGTCTCAGGGCGGCGCCGAGATCCCCATGATCGTCCGGGGGGACGGCCCGTACGTGTACGACGCGGCCGGCCGCCGCTACCTGGACGGGCTGTCCGGGCTCTTCACCGTTCAGGCGGGGCACGGGCGCGAGGAACTGGCGCAGGCCGCCGCCAAGCAGGCCGCCGAGCTGGCCTACTTCCCGATCTGGTCGTACGCGCACCCGAAGGCGGTCGAGCTGGCCGAGCGGCTCGCCGCCCTCGCGCCCGGCGACCTGAACCGGGTCTTCTTCACCACCGGCGGCGGCGACGCCGTCGAGAGCGCGTGGAAGCTCGCCAAGCAGTACTTCAAGCTCACCGGAAAGCCCACGAAGCACAAGGTGATCAGCCGTGCGGTCGCCTACCACGGCACCCCGCACGGCGCCCTGTCGCTGACCGGGCTGCCCGGCCTGAAGGCCCCCTTCGAGCCGCTCGTGCCGAGCGCGTTCCGGGTGCCGAACACCAACCTCTACCGGGCCGCCGAGCACCGCGACGACCCCGAGGCGTTCGGGCGCTGGGCCGCCGACCGGATCGAGGAGGTCATCGAGTTCGAGGGCCCCGACACCGTCGCCGCCGTGTTCCTGGAGCCGGTGCAGAACGCCGGCGGATGCTTCCCGCCCCCGCCCGGCTACTTCGAGCGCGTCCGGGAGATCTGCGACCGGCACGACGTCCTGCTGGTGTCGGACGAGGTCATCTGCGCGTTCGGCCGCCTGGGCACGACGTTCGGCGCGCAGCGGTTCGGCTACACGCCCGACATCATCACCTTCGCCAAGGGCGTGACGTCCGGCTACGCACCGCTCGGCGGCATGCTCGTCACCGACCGCCTGTTCGAGCCCTTCAAGGAAGGGACGCGGATGTTCGCGCACGGCTACACCTTCGGCGGGCATCCGGTGGCGGCGGCCGTGGCGCTGGCCAACCTCGACCTGTTCGACCGCGAGGACCTCAACGGCCACGTCATGCGCAACCGGGACGCGTTCCGGGGCACGCTGGAGCGGCTGCTCGACCTGCCGATCGTGGGGGACGTCCGCGGTGACGGCTTCTTCTACGGCATCGAGCTGGTGAAGGACAAGGACACGCGGGAGACGTTCAACGACGACGAGTGCGAGCGGCTGCTGCGCGGCTTCCTCGACAAGGCGCTCTACGAGGCGGGCCTGTACTGCCGCGCGGACGACCGCGGCGACCCCGTCGTCCAGCTGGCGCCGCCGCTCGTGTGCGACCAGGGCCACTTCGACGAGATCGAGCAGATCCTCCGGTCGGTGCTCACGGAGGCGTGGGGCCGGCTCTGACCGGACGGCCGGGCCTGGGGGCGTCGCGGGGGGCGTCGTCCCGGGCCCGGCGCCGTTAATGTGAGGTGGGTCACCCCTTCGATCGGTGTGCGCCGGCGACTTTACTTTGAGAGGCTGCCTGTAAACCGAATTAGGTTCGGAATGTGACGAGGTGGTGGGCGCGTGCTCAAGGTCGAGGACATCAACCTGACGGACTGGGAGTTCTGGCGGCGGCCGCACGAGTACCGGCACGAGGCGTTCAAGGCCCTGCGCCGGCACCCGGAGCTGATCCGCTTCGAGGAACCCGACATCGTCATCGTGCCGCAGGGCCCCGGCTACTACGCGCTGACCAGGCACGCCGACATCGTCGAGGCGTCCCGCCGCCCGCAGGACTTCTGCTCCGGCAAGGGCGCCATCAGCATCCCGGACATGCCCGGCGACATGCACGAGTACTTCGGCTCGATGATCAGCATGGACGACCCCCGGCACGCCAAGATCCGGCGCATCGTGTCCCGGGCGTTCTCACCGCGGATGATCCAGCGGTTCGAGGACCGGGTCGAGGCCGTCGCCGCGCAGATCGTCGAGAACATGGCGGCGGGCGGCGGCACCGGCGACTTCGTCGCGGACGTCGCCGCGCGGCTCCCGCTGAAGATCATCTGCGACATGATGGGCATCGCCGAGGAGCACTACCAGACCGTCCTGGACGCCACCAACGTCATCCTCGCGGGCAACGACGCCGAATTCGTCCCCTCCGGCAGCGCCGAGGAACACGCGATGGCGCTGCTCGGTGCGGGCGAGACCCTCAAGGGCCTGGTCGAGGACCTCGGCCGGCGGCGCCGTGAGAACCCCACCGACGACCTGACGTCCGCGCTGGTGAACGCCAACATCGACGGCGAGTCGCTCAGCGACCAGGAACTCGGCTCGTTCTTCATCCTGCTGGTCGTCGCCGGCAACGAGACCACCCGCAACGCCATCGCGCACGGCCTCGACCTGTTCACCCGCCACCCCGACCAGCGGGCCCTGCTCACCGGGGACTTCGAGAACCGCATGCCCGGCGCGGTCGAGGAGATCGTCCGGTACGTCTCGCCGGTCATCTGGATGCGCCGCACCGCGACGCGCGACACCACGCTGAACGACCACGAGATCAAGGAGGGCGACAAGCTCCTCCTGTACTACTGGTCGGGCAACCGCGACGAGTCCGTCTTCACCCACCCGGAGAAGTTCGACATCCTGCGCGACCCGAACCCCCACGTCGGGTTCGGCGGCCCCGGGCCGCACTTCTGCCTCGGCGCGCACCTGGCGAGGCGCGAGATCACCGTGATGTTCCGCGAACTGCTGCACCGCACTCCCGGCATCCGCGCCGCCGGCGACCCCGACCGGCTGGAGTCCAGCTTCATCAACGGGATCAAGCGCCTGCCCTACACGTTCTGACCTCCCGGCCGGCCTCGCCGGTGGCCTCGGCGTCGGCCGAGGCCACCGGTCCGGCGGCGGGTCAGCGCAGCTCGCGCTTGAGGATCTTGCCGGTGGCGGTCATCGGCAGCTCGTCCCGGAACTCCACGATCCGCGGGTACTTGTAGTTGGCGAACTGCTCCTTGCCCCACGCGATCAGCTCGTCCTCGGTGACGGTGGCGCCCGGCGTCCGGATCACGTACGCCTTGATCTCCTCGCCGTGCGAGGGGTGCGGGACGCCCACGACCGCGGCCAGCGACACCTCCGGGTGGGTCATCAGAACCTCTTCGAGCTCCCGCGGGTACACGTTGTAGCCGCCCCGGATGATCATGTCCTTGGAACGGTCGATGATGTAGTAGTAGCCGTCCTCGTCGCGGCGGGCCACATCACCGGTGCGGAACCAGCCGTCCTTGATCGCGGTCTCGGTCGCCTCGGGCCGCCTGTAGTAGCCCTTCATGATGTTGTGCCCGCGGATGGCGATCTCCCCGGGCCCCTCGCCCTCGATCTCCTTCCAGCCGTCGTCGATCAGCTTCATCTCGACGCCCCAGATCGGCAGGCCGATCGACCCGGGCCTGGTCGGACGGTCCGGACGGTTGAACGACGCGACCGGCGAGGTCTCCGACAGGCCGTAGCCCTCCAGGATGTCCACGCCGAACTTCTGCTTGATCCCCTTGAGGACCTCCATCGGCAGCGCCGAGCCGCCCGACACCGCGACGCGCAGGTTCTCCTGGATGGCCGCGATGTCCTCGGCGGACGTGTCGTCGGTCAGCAGCCCCCAGTACATCGTGGGGACGCCCGCGAAGATGTTCACCTTCTCCTTGACCATCAGCTCGACGGCCTGCCCGGCGTCGAACCGCGGCTGCATGACGAGCGTCGCCCGGCGGTAGAAACCGACGTTCATCACGCACGTCTGCCCGAAGATGTGGAACAGCGGCAGCGTCACCAGCGACGTGTCGTGCAGCGTCCGGTAGAAGAGCGTGTCGTCCACCATGGTGTTCGACAGCAGGTTGCTGTGCGTGAGCTCGGCGCCCTTCGGCTGCCCGGTCGTCCCGCTGGTGTAGATGATGACGGCGGTGTCGTCCGGCCCGGTCCGCGCGGTGTCGAATGTGCCCGGATGGCCGGCGAGCGCGGCCCAGAACAGCTCCGCGCCCTCGATCGGCGACTCGGTCGCCGCGGGGTTGGCGGGCAGCAGGAAGAAGTGCTCGCAGCCGTCCGCCCGCTCGAACCCGGCGTGCCCCATCTCGCCGAGCGGCAGCTCGGGCGTGCCCTCGAAGCAGAAGAACGCCTTCGCCTCGGAGTTGCCCAGGTGATAGGCGATCTCCCGCGGCTTGAGCAGGACGTTCAGCGGGACGATGACCGCGCCCGCCTTGAGCGCGCCGAAGTACACCATCGGGAAGTACGGGAGGTTCGGGCTGGACAGCGCCACCTTGTCGCCCGGCCCGATGCCGCGCGACCGCAGCAGGTTCGCGACCTGGTTCGCGACCGAGTCGATGAACGCGTAGGAGAGCCGGAGATCGCCGAACACGACGGCGTCACGTTCGGGCGTCTCCCTGGCGGCGTCCTCCAGCAGCACGGACAGGTTGAGCATGGCACTCCTCGCGCGGAAAGGTGACCGGCCGGTTAGTTACCGCCGAGTTTACGCACGTCCGGGCGGATTTCCGTCGGCGGGGACCGCTACGATGTGCCGCCTCACGGAAAAAGGGGTGCGCGATCTTGATCATCTTCGGTTGGCGGGTGGTGTTCTTCACTCTGACCAGGGGAGTCTTCCACTGCCCGAGCTGCGGCGGCGACCGCGACTACCGGCGCCGGCAGGGGCGCAACTTCTTCACCCTGTTCTTCGTCCCCGTCATTCCGCTGAACAAGACGGGCGGGGAGTTCATCGAGTGCGACACCTGCCACGGGCGCTGGGAAACCGGTGTCCTGAACGTGCCGACCACCGCGCAGCTCGCCCACATGCCCGCGATGCTGCTGCGCATGGCCATCGCCCAGGTGCTGCGCTCCGGCGACTACACCAACGCCGCCGCCCGGTCCCGCGCCGTCGCCGTCGTCCGGCAGGCGGGCGACGGCGGCTACGACGATGCCGGGCTGACCGCCGACCTCAGCCGTCCCTTCGACGAGGTCCGCGCCGAGATGGGCCGCGCCGCCTCCGCCCTCGCCCCCGAGGCGCGCGAGAGCATCCTGCGCGCGGCGGCCGAGATCGCCCTCATCGACGGTCCGCTCACCGTGTCGGAGGAGGAGACGCTCTCCGCCGTCGGCGCCGACCTCGAACTCACCCGCGTCCAGGTGACCGGCGTCGTGTCCCTGGCGCGCCAGGACTCCGGCCGCTGAATCCCCGCGACCGGGCTTGCGGTTGCGCTACTCTTGATGTATGTCAGCCAGGCTGCTCCTCGAAGGACCACGTTGACGCACTGACGTCAGCGTGGTGGCCCCTCCTGTGCGAGGGGCCGTTTCATGTCGGCGGACGGCCTACGACCCTGCAGCTAGGAACCGGAGTCTGTAAGCGTGAGCAGCGACGAGCAATACGATCCACGGGCGGTTCAGGACAAGTGGCAGGCCCGCTGGGCGGAGCTCGACCCGTTCGCGGCCGACGAGAAGGACACCACCGCCGAGCGGCGCTACGCGCTGGACATGTTCCCCTACCCCAGCGGTGACCTGCACATGGGGCACGCGGAGGCGTTCGCCATCGGGGACGTCCCGGCGCGCTACTGGTTCCAGCGCGGCTACAACGTCCTGCACCCCATCGGCTGGGACTCCTTCGGCCTGCCCGCCGAGAACGCCGCCATCAAGCGCGACTCGCACCCCGCCGAATGGACCTACGCCAACATCGAGACGCAGGCGTCCTCGTTCCAGCGGTACGCGCCGTCGTTCGACTGGTCGCGCCGCCTGCACACCTCCGACCCCGAGTACTACAAGTGGACGCAGTGGCTGTTCCTGCGCTTCTACGAGCGGGGCCTGGCCTACCGCAAGGGCGGCCACGTCAACTGGTGCCCGAAGGACCAGACCGTCCTGGCCAACGAGCAGGTCGTCGGCGGGCACTGCGAACGCTGCGGCGCGCTGGTCGAAAAGCGCGTGCTGACCCAGTGGTACTTCAAGATCACCGACTATGCGGACCGGCTGCTGGACGACATGGAGCAGCTGGAGGGCAGGTGGCCCGAGCGCGTCCTGCTGATGCAGCGCAACTGGATCGGCCGCTCCACCGGCGCCGACGTCGACTTCGTCATCGAAGGACGCGACGAGCCCGTCACCGTCTACACCACCCGCCCCGACACCCTGTACGGCGCGACGTTCATGGTCGTCGCCGCCGACGCCCCGCTGGCCGAGGAGATCTGCCACCCCGACCAGCGGACCGCGTTCGAGGCGTACCGCGAGGAGGTCTCCCGCGAAAGCGAGATCGAGCGCCTGTCGACCGAGCGGGAGAAGACCGGCGTGTTCCTGGGCCGCTACGCGGTCAACCCGGTCAACGGCGAGCGGCTGCCCGTCTGGGCCTCCGACTACGTGCTGGCCGAGTACGGGCACGGCGCGATCATGGCGGTCCCGGCGCACGACCAGCGCGACCTGGACTTCGCGCTGAAGTTCGGCCTGCCCGTCCGCGTCGTCGTCGAGACCGGGCTGGCCGACCCGGCCGAGACCGGCGTCGCCACCCCCGGCGACGGCGCGATCGTCAACTCCGGGCCGATCGACGGGCTGACCAAGGCCGACGGCATCGCCCGCATCATCGAGATCCTGGAGGGGCGCGGCACCGGCCGCGCGTCGGTGAACTTCCGGCTGCGCGACTGGCTGGTGTCCCGGCAGCGGTTCTGGGGCTGCCCGATCCCGGTCGTCCACTGCGAGGCGTGCGGGGAGGTCCCCGTCCCCGACGAGCAGCTGCCGGTGACGCTGCCCGAGGGGCTGCGCGGCGCCGACCTGGCGCCCAAGGGCACCTCGCCGCTGGCCGCCGCGGCCGACTGGGTGAACGTCGAGTGCCCCAAGTGCGGCGGCGCCGCCACCCGCGACACCGACACCATGGACACGTTCGTCGACTCGTCCTGGTACTACTTCCGGTACTGCTCGCCCGGCTACGAGGGCGGCCCGTTCGACGTCGAGCAGGTCCGCCGGTGGATGCCGGTCGACCAGTACACCGGCGGTGTCGAGCACGCCATCCTGCACCTGCTGTACAGCCGGTTCTTCACCAAGGTCCTGTACGACATGGGCATGGTCGAGTTCACCGAGCCGTTCCGCCGGCTGCTGAACCAGGGCCAGGTGATCAACCAGGGCAAGGCGATGTCGAAGTCGCTGGGCAACGGCGTCGACCTGGGCGAGCAGATCGCCGAGTTCGGGGTGGACGTCGTCAGGCTGGCGATCCTGTTCTCCGGCCCGCCCGAGGACGACATCGACTGGGCGGACGTGTCGCCGCACGGCATGGCGAAGTTCCTGTCCCGCGTGCACCGCATCGCGACCGAGGTCTCCTCGGCGCCGGGCGCCGACTCCGCATCCGGTGACACGGCGCTGCGCCGCGCCACCGCCCGCACCATCGACGAGGTCACCACGCTGGTCGAGACGGAGCGGTTCAATGTGGCGATCGCGCGGATCATGGAACTGGTCACCGCGACCCGCAAGGCCATCGACTCCGGCCCCGGCCCGGCCGACCCGGCCGTCCGGGAGGCCGCCGAAACGATCGCGGTCCTGCTGTCGCTGTTCGCGCCCTACACCGCCGACGAGGCGTGGGAACTGCTGGGACGCACCGCACCGGTGATCCGCGCGGGCTGGCCGTCCGCCGACCCGGCGCTGCTGGTGGAGGAGTCGGTCACCTGTGTCGTCCAGATCGCCGGCAAGGTCCGCGACCGGCTGGAGGTCGCGCCCGGCATCGCCGACGAAGAGCTGGAGCGCAAGGCCCTGGCCTCGGCCAAGATTCGGGACGCCCTGGGCGGCGCCGAGATTCTCAAGATCATCGTCCGTGCACCCAAGATCGTCAACATCGTTCCCAAGCGCTGACCGGGCACGCCGAAACGGCCGCCGGAACCGTCCGGCGGCCGTTTCGGCGGGCGTGTCACATCTTGCGGAGGACCGCCACGACCCGGCCGAGGACCGAGGCCTCGTCGCCGGCGATCGGCTCGTAGGCCGGGTTCTGCGGCATCAGCCAGATGTGGCCGTCGTCGCGGCGCTTGAACGTCTTCACCGTGGCCTCGCCGTCGATCATGGCGGCCACGATGTCGCCCTGCTCGGCCACCGGCTGCTGCCGCACGACCACCCAGTCGCCGTCCGCGATCGCGGCGTCGATCATCGAGTCGCCGGTGACCTTCAGCAGGAAGTGGGTGCCCTCGCCGACGAGCTGCTTCGGCAGCGTGAACACGTCCTCGACGGCCTCCTCGGCGAGGATCGGCCCACCGGCGGCGATCCGGCCGACGAGCGGCACGTACGCGGGCGCGGGCCGTGCCGCGGCCGGCCGGCCCGTGGCGGTGTCGTAGGGCTCCTCGTCCGTGCGCACCGGCGTCGCGCCCGGCACCCGGACCTCGACCGCGCGCGGCCGGTTGGGATCGCGCCGCAGGAAGCCCTTGCGCTGAAGCGACCTGAGCTGGTGGGACACGCTGGAGGTACTGGTCAGCCCCACGGCCTCGCCGATCTCGCGCATCGACGGCGGATACCCCCGGCGCTGCACCGAGTCGCGGATCACCTCCAGCACCATGCGCTGCCGCTGGGTCAGGCCCGTCTCGTCCATCGGCCCGTCGGGCAGCTGCCGGACCTTGCTCATCGCTCGTCGCCTCCCGGGCGCCTCGATCGGTCACTCCTCGTCATGGAACGCTATCGCGTCCCGGCCAAATGATCAAACAATTGTTCGAAGATGCACTCGCTTTTTCTGGCCTTCCCTTGATAGAACATCGTACAGGCGTTCGATCGAAAATTCATTCGACGTCGAGGAGCGGAGATGCCCGGTTCCCCGCACAGTGACCACGTCCCGATCCGGCTGACCCGGCGCGGCCGCGCCGTCGTGGTCGCCTTCGCCGCCGCCGTCACCCTCGCCGCCCTCTGGGCCACCGTCGGGCCCGGTGCCTTCGCCGGTTCGCGCGAGAGCCGCCACGGCCCGTCCCGTCCCGCGAGAACCGTGGTCGTCGAACCCGGCGAGACCCTCTGGGACATCGCCTCCGCCGCCGACCCCGGCGGCGACCCCCGGCGCGCCGTCCAGCGGATCATGGACCTCAACGGCCTGGGCGGCGACCCCACCGTCCACCCCGGCCAGGAGATCCGCCTTCCCGCCGGCTGACCCGCGCACCGAATCCGGCCGGGTGTTCCGCGATCGCGGCGGACGCCGTGCCGCGACACGCCGGGACGGAAAATCGGGACCGGTGAGATGACCTGCGCGGACGTGTCGGGGGTGACCCGTGAGGCGCCTGATCAGGTTGCGAACCCTTGTGCCGAGCCGTACGGTTGACCACAACATCTAGTAGTCACATCGATGTAGTTCCCTATATATGGCACTCACATCGGTGTAACTCGTTTTCGTCAGGGGAGGAATCAAGCGTGCACTGCCCGTTCTGCCGCAACCCTGACACCAAAGTGATCGACAGCCGTTCGACCGACGACGGCGCCGCGATTCGGCGCCGCCGCTCGTGCGCCGAATGCGGCAAGCGATTCACGACGCAGGAGAATGTGCTCGTCATGGTGGCCAAGCGCAGCGGCGTCACCGAGCCGTTCTCCCGAGAAAAGATCATCGCCGGTGTGCGCAGGGCCTGCCAGGGCCGACCGGTGGACGAAGATGCGCTCGCGAAGCTGGGACAGCGGGTCGAAGAGGCGATCAGGTCGTCCGGATCCGCGGAAATCCCCTCGCACGAGATCGGCCTCGCGATCCTGGGGCCGCTCGGCGAACTCGATGAGGTCGCCTATCTGCGATTCGCCTCGGTCTACCGGAGCTTCGAGTCGCTGGACGACTTCGCCAAGGAGATCGAAGCACTGCGGAAGGCCGGTTCCTCGGGGGAGCCCGGCCCGTCCCGGTAGGGACGGTTCCAGAAACACACGCCAGCACATGTAAAGGCGCTTCCGCGCGGGCATGGCCCGTGCGGCGGCGCGGTTGTTCCTGAGCTGGGCCCGGCGGGAGGGCCCGAGAAGGGGGAAGGCCATGACGGAGACGGTGAGCGGCTCGCCGACGCGGCGCGGCAAGGGGGGCCGCAAAGGGCTGAAGGTCGAGCGCATTTTCACCACGCCCGGCGTGCACCCGTACGACGAGATGCGCTGGGAACGTCGTGACGTCGTCATGACCAACTGGCGCGACGGCTCGGTGAACTTCGAGCAGCGGGGCGTCGAGTTCCCCGACTTCTGGTCGCTGAACGCCGTCAACATCGTCACGTCCAAGTACTTCCGCGGCGCGGTCGGCACCCCGCAGCGGGAATGGAGCCTGAAGCAGCTCGTCGACCGCGTGGTGAAGGTCTACACCGAGACCGGCATCCGGGAGGGCTACTTCGCCTCCGAGGAGGACGCCGAGATCTTCGACCACGAACTGAAGTACGCCCTCGCCCACCAGCTCTTCAGCTTCAACTCGCCCGTCTGGTTCAACGTGGGCACCAAGTCCCCCCAGCAGGTGAGCGCGTGTTTCATCCTGTCGGTGGACGACACGATGGAGTCCATTCTCGACTGGTACAAGGAAGAGGGCGTCATCTTCAAGGGCGGCTCCGGTGCCGGCCTGAACCTCTCCCGCATCCGCTCCAGCAAGGAACTGCTCTCCTCCGGCGGCACGGCCAGCGGGCCCGTCTCCTTCATGCGCGGCGCCGACGCCTCCGCCGGGACGATCAAGTCGGGCGGCGCGACCCGCCGCGCCGCGAAGATGGTCGTGCTGGACGTCGACCACCCCGACGTCGAGGAGTTCATCCAGACCAAGGCGCGCGAGGAGGACAAGATCCGCGCGCTGCGGGACGCCGGGTTCGACATGGACCTCGGCGGCAAGGACATCAACAGCGTCCAGTACCAGAACGCCAACAACTCCGTCCGGGTGTCGGACGAGTTCATGCGGGCCGTCGAGTCGGACGGCGAGTTCGGGCTGCGCGCCCGGCTGACCGGCGAGGTCATCGAGACCGTCAAGGCCAAGGACCTGTTCCGGCTGATGGCGAAGGCCGCCTGGGAGTGCGCCGACCCCGGCATCCAGTACGACGACACGATCAACGACTGGCACACCAACCCCGAAACCGGACGGATCACCGCAAGCAACCCTTGCAGCGAGTACATGAGTCTGGACAATTCGTCCTGCAATCTCGCGAGCATCAACCTGCTGAAATTCCTCACGGACGCGGGCATGTTCGACGTCGCGAAGTTCGTGAAGCTCACCGAGCTGATCATCACGGCGATGGACATCTCCATCACGTTCGCCGACTTCCCGACCGAGAAGATCGCGCAGACGACGCGGGACTACCGCCAGCTCGGCATCGGCTACGCCAACCTGGGCGCGCTGCTCATGGCGACCGGGCACGCCTACGACTCCGCGGGCGGGCGCTCCCTCGCCGCGGCGATCACGTCGCTGATGACGGGCGTGGCCTACCGCCGGTCCGCCGAGATCGCCGGCGTGGTCGGCCCGTACGCGGGCTACGCCCGCAACGCCGAGGCGCACAAGCGCGTCATGCGCAAGCACGCCGCCGCCAACGACGGCATCCGCACGCTGGACGTGATGGACAAGGCCGTCCACGTCGCCGCCGCCAAGCAGTGGACGGAGTGCCTGAAGGCCGGCGAGAAGCACGGCTACCGAAACGCCCAAGCGAGCCTTCTGGCACCTACCGGGACAATCGGGCTGATGATGGACTGCGACACCACCGGCATCGAACCCGACCTGGCGCTGATGAAGTTCAAGAAGCTCGTCGGCGGCGGGTCCATGCAGATCGTCAACCACACGGTGCCGCGGGCCCTGGAGAAGCTCGGCTACCAGCAGGAGCAGATCGAGGCCATCGTCGAGTACATCTCCGAGCACGGCCACGTGGTGGACGCGCCGGGCCTGCGTCCCGAGCACTACGAGGTGTTCGACTGCGCGATGGGCGAGCGGGCGATCAGCCCGATGGGACACGTCCGGATGATGGCGGCGGTCCAGCCGTTCCTCTCGGGCGCCATCAGTAAAACGGTCAACATGCCAGAAAAGGCCACCATCGAGGACATCGAGAAGGTGTACTTCGAGGGCTGGCGTCTCGGCCTGAAGGCCCTGGCGATCTACCGCGACAACTGCAAGGTCGGCCAGCCGCTGTCGGTGGCCGGCAAGAAGGAGAAGGAGAAGGAGGCGCCGGCGGAGGTCACGGCCCCACGCCCGGTCCGGCGGCGGCTGCCGAAGCAGCGTCCCGCGACCGTCACCCGCTTCTCCGTCGCCGGTGCCGAGGGCTACATGACGGCCTCGTCCTACCCGGACGACGGGGTCGGCGAGGTCTTCCTCAAGCTCGGCAAGCAGGGCTCCACGCTCGCCGGCGTGATGGACGCGTTCTCCATGGCGATCTCCATCAGCCTGCAGTACGGCGTCCCGCTGGAGACGTGGGTGGAGAAGTTCACCAACATGCGGTTCGAGCCCGCCGGTATGACCGACGACCCCGACATCCGCATGGCGACCTCGGTGATGGACTACATCTTCCGCCGCCTGGCGCTGGACCACCTCCCCTACGAGGAGCGCGCGGGCCTCGGCATCTTCACCGCTGAGGAACGTGCGATGCAGGCCAACGGCGAGGACCCCGCCGCCCTGCACGCCGAGGACGAGGTCGACCACGAGTCGCTCGCCCAGTCCGCCGCGATCACCCGGCCGGCCGCGCCCGCCCCGGCCCCGTCCGCCGAGGCGCACTCGTCCGTGGAGGCGATCGAGAGCCGCCAGGGCCGTACCGCCGACGCGCCGCTCTGCCTCACCTGCGGCACCAAGATGCGCCCGGCGGGCAGCTGCTACGTCTGCGAGGGCTGCGGCTCCACCAGCGGCTGCAGCTGAAACCGGGCCTCGATACGGCATGAAAGGCCAGTTCAGAGCGGTGGAGCGATGGAGGGACGGGGCATCGCTCCACCGCGCCGAGGGGATCATGTTGCATCCAGTGCAACGCGATCTCTTCAGTGCATGTGGCATCATAAGTACGTGACGTACTTGACGTACTTACCTGCGGGCGTCACTCTGGAGGCACGATGCGACGGAGGTACTGCCATGACCGCTGTTCACTTCGACAGCTATACGGAGGCCCGTGCGCATCTCAAGGCGCTCCTTGACGCAGCTGAAACAGGACGGGTGGCCACGGTGCGTCGTGAGTCGTCCACAACCGCCATGGTGGACGTCGAGCGATTGCGCCACTACCTCGCAATGGTCAGTCCATCACGTGCGCAAGTGGTTTCGGAAGCCGACGGCTGGTCGATCTTCATCCCCGGGTTGCCCATCGCTGCGGACGGAGGGACCTTCGACGAGGCCGTCACGGAGATGATCGATGCGCTGCGTGAGTACGCCGAAGACTGGCAGGACCATCTGCTCGATGCTTCGAACCACCGCGAGAACTGGGGGCTCGTCCAGCTGATCAGCCTCAGCGATGATGAGCAGTTGCGTGACTGGCTGGTGGGGAAGGCTCGGTGACCTGGCCCCAGCCCACGCGTGATGACCACGACCGCTTCTGCCGGACGGAAGGGTGGCGCCCGGTGCGGAATGCCCGCGGGCGAACCGGGACTCACCACGTCATCTATGAGTTGGATCTTGCCGACGGCCGGATCCTGAGGACTCGCATCTCCCACCCGGTCGATCGGAGCACCTATGGCCCCGGTATCTGGGGCCATATCCTCCGCGATCAGCTTCAGGTGGACGAGGCAACGTTCTGGGGGTGTGTCCAGGACAAGGTCGTGCCGGATCGCGGAACGCCCACGCCGCCATCGGAGGCATTGCCCGCCGACCTCGTCCACTTGCTGATCTCCAGGGTCGGTCTCGATGAGGCCGAGGTCGCGATGATGACCAAGGAGGAAGCCGTCGCCAGGCTGCAGAGGTACTGGACTGAAGGCGCCTGATCCGTAGGAATACCGCACCCTCGAATAAGTGCGCTGCCCCAGTACGATCCGGTGAGAGGGCGGGGAGCGGGTGGCTTCCCGCCCTCTTCGGGTCAGGGGGTGCGGGGCTCGTCGTCGGCGGACGGCTGCTTGACCGGCTGGGTCGCCGCGGCGCGGCGGCGGCGGGAGGACCTGTGGCGGCCGGCCCCCACCAGGTCGTCCCCGGAGTCCTTGGCGGGCTCTTTCGGGGGCTTGGCGGGCTCGGGCGCGGCGGCGGGGGTCTTCGCCGGGCGGCGGGATTTCTGCGCGGGTTTCGGTTCGGCCTGGCGGAGTGACTCCACGAAGCTCGCGGCGTCCTCCTCGTCCTCGTCGTCGTCCGGACGGCGCAGGCGTTTGCCGATGACCCACTGGTCGAGGGTCAGGCTGCCACCGCCGCCCGCGGCGAACAGCAGGCCGGCCATGCCGAGGACGAGGGCGAGTTCGTAGCCGTCGCGGACCCTGCCGCCGTCCACGAGGAACAGGCCCTGGTCGGCGTGGACGAAGACGAACGCGCCGGCCATGTCGACGAACAGCAGGATGCCGGTGACGGGCAGGGCCAGCCCGGCGATGAGCGCGGCCCCGCCGAGCAGTTCGATGAACGTGGAGTAGACGGCGGCGGCGGTGGGGAACGGCACGCCCAGGGCGCCGAACGAGCGGCCGGTCGCGGTGATGCCGGCCTCGATCTTCTGCCAGCCGTGCGCCATGAAGATGACGCCCACGCCGAGCCGCGTGAGGACTGCCACGCCGTCGTACAGCGGTCGTGAGCGCATGCCGTCGACTCCTTCAGCAATGGGGATGGGGCCCGGTTCGACGGAGAGTATGACGGCCTGCGGGCCGGTATCGCGAACGTCGCAGGTGGGGCGGTGGCGGGGGAGGGACGCCGGGGGAGCGGCTCACCGAGATGTCGGGGAGCGCGTTGCCGTGGCGGAGAATGATCGGGTGCGAGAGACGAAAGTGAGCCCGAGATGAAGAGCCATCAGTACGAAGTGACGGTGACGTGGACGGGGAACACCGGGTCTGGGACGAGTTCCTACCGCGCCTATGAGCGGGCTCACGAGGTTCAGGCATCGGGCAAGCCCGCCATCGTGGGAAGTTCCGACCCCGCGTTCCGGGGTGATCCCTCCCGGTGGAACCCGGAGGAACTGCTCGTCGCGTCCCTTGCGCAGTGCCACATGCTGTGGTTTCTGCATCTGTGCGCCGTCGAGAAGATCGTGGTCACGGAGTATGAGGACCGTCCGTGCGGGACGATGGCCGAGACATCGGACGGTGGCGGGCGGTTCGAGGAGGTCGTCCTGCGGCCCCGGGTCACGCTGGCCGACCCCGGGCAGGCCGAGCGGGCGGCCGGGCTGCACGAACGGGCCGGCGAGCTGTGCTTCATCGCCAACTCGGTCAACTTTCCCGTCCGGCATGAGGCTCGCTTCCCGTAGGCCGGCGGACCTCCTCGTCCGCGCGGTCGAAGCTCATGGAATGGGGTGTACGGCGCCAGGGTTCAGGTGTACGTGATGCACGGTGAGTACAAGGTTCCCGGTGGCAAGCTCGTCGTCGCCGACGTCGATGTCGTGGACGGTCTGCTGCGTGCCCCCAGGATCAGCGGTGACTTCTTCCTCGAACCCGATGAGGCGCTCGATGCGATCAACGGCGTCCTGGACGGGCTGCCCGTCGGGCTCGACGCGAGGGCGATCGGTGCCCGCGTCCAGGCGGGACTGCCGCGCGGCACGGTGATGCTCGGGATCACCGCCGAGGCCGTGGGCATCGCGGTGCGGCGGGCCGTCACGCGGGCGTCGGACTGGCGCGACCACGACTGGCGGCTGATCCACGAGCCGCCGCGGGAACCCGCCCTGCACATGGCGATCGACCAGGTGCTGGCCGAGGAGGTCGGGGCGGGCCGCCGCCCGCCGACGCTGCGGGTGTGGGAGTGGGCGTCCCCGGCCGTGGTCATCGGCAGCTTCCAGTCACTGCGCAACGAGGTGGACGCCGAGGCCGCCGAGCGGCACGGGGTCGAGGTGGTCCGGCGCATCAGCGGCGGCGGCGCGATGTTCATCGAGCCCGGCAACACCATCACCTACTCGCTGTACGCGCCGGACACGCTGGTGGCGGGCATGTCGTTCGCGGAGAGCTACGCGTTTCTGGACGACTGGGTGCTGGGCGCGCTCGGCGAACTCGGGATCAGGGCGTGGTATCAGCCGCTGAACGACATCACGTCCGACAACGGCAAGATCGCCGGTGCGGCGCAGAAGCGGCTCGCGGCGGGCACGGTGCTGCACCACGTGACGATGGCCTACGACATCGACGCGGACAAGATGCTGCGGGTGCTGCGGATCGGCCGGGAGAAGATCTCCGACAGGGGCATCGCCAGCGCGGTGAAGCGCGTCGACCCGCTGCGGCGGCAGACCGGGCTCGCCCGCGAGGAGATCATCGACCGCATGATCGGGCACTTCCGGACCCGGTACGGGCTGACCGGCGACCGGGTCACCGATGACGAGCTGCGCCTGGCGCACAAGTACGTCACGGACAAGTTCAGCACCCGCGAATGGACCGCCCGCGTCCCCTGACGCCCCGCGTGGGCGGACGGAACCCCGGGGTGCCGCCGCGCGTCCTCCTCTCATGGCAGGTCGCGGGGCCGGGCGGCACGCCGTAGGTTGGTCACGTCGGCCGATGATGAGGAGCGTTCATGTCGATGCAGAAGGGCGCCAACACCCCGGTGCCGGTTCCCTCGGTGCGGATCGAGCTGGGCTGGCAGGCCGGTCCCGGTGTGCCCGACGCGGACGCGTCGGCGCTCCTGCTGGCGGAGACCGGCCGGGTGCGCTCGGACGACGACTTCGTCTTCTACAACCAGCCGGCGCACAAGTCCGGCGCGGTCCGGTACGAGGGCAAGCGGCAGGGGCCGACGGTCCTGGACGTCCTGTCGGTGGACCTGGACCGGGTCGAGCCGGCCATCGACCGGATCGTGATCGCGGCGTCCGCGGACGGCGGGACGTTCGGCCGGTTCCAGGGGCTGTACGTGCGGGTCGTGGACGCGGCGGGCGGCACGGAGGTCGCCCGGTTCGACAGCCAGGGCGCGACCACGGAGACGGCGTTCGTGCTCGGTGAGCTTTACCGGCGGCAGGGCGCGTGGAAGTTCCGCGCGGTCGGCCAGGGCTACGACTCGGGGCTCGCCGGGCTGGCCACCGACTTCGGCATCTCGGTCGACGACCCCGGTCAGGCCGCGCCCCCGCCCCCGCAGCCGCAGGCGCCGCCCCCGCCCCCGCAGGCGCCTGTCCCGCCGGGACAGCAGCAGTACGCGCCTCCGCCGCCTCCGCCCGGCGGCCAGTACACGCCGCCGCCTCCGCCCGGCCAGTACGCTCCGCCTCCACCCCCCGGCCAGTACGCTCCACCCCCGCCGCCTCCTGCCCCGGGGCAGTACGCGCCCCCGCCTCCGCCAGGGGGCCAATACGCTCCGCCTCCGCCCGGGCAGTACGCGCCCCCGCCCCCGCCTGGGCAGTACGCGCCTCCGCCTGGCGCGGCCCAGCCGCAGCAGAGCGGCGGCAAGATCTCCCTGACGAAGAACGCGCCCTCGGTGTCGCTCACCAAGCACGGCGCGACGGGCGGGCACATGCGCGTCAACCTCAATTGGACCGCGCGTGAGGGCGTAGCCAAGGGGCGGCTCGGCAAGCGGCGCCGCGGCGTCGACCTCGACCTGGACCTGTGCTGCCTCTGGGAGCTGCAGGACGGCCGCAAGGGCATCATCCACGCGCTCGGCGACATGGGCGCATTGGACCGCGCACCGTTCATCAAGCTCGACAAGGACGACCGGACCGGCGCCATCGAGACGGGTGAGAACCTTCACATCAATCTGGACCACACCCGTGACTTCAAGCGGATCCTGGTGTTCGCCGAGATCTACGACGGCGCCGACGACTTCCGCGGCCTGGACGCGATCGCCACACTGTTCCCGGTGGGCGCGCCGCCGATCGACATGCGGATGGACGACTGCATGGACGCGTCCCGTGACGCGGTCCTGGCGCTCATCGAGAACGTGAACGGTGAGCTGGTCGTCCGCCGCGAGGGACGGTTCATCCTGCCGCCGCCCGGCCGTCCGCGCTGGGGGAAGATGAGCGTCGACCAGGCGTACGGCTGGAATCTGGAGTGGGTCGCCTCGCGCGGCAAGGACTGACCGGCACCAACCGTCCCGCGGGCGATGCGGTGACCTCGTCCATCCGCGCGGGTGGACGAGGTCATGCGGCTTTCAGATGGTCCGCGAGCTTCTTGTCGTGGGCGACGCGGACCAGGGCGGCGCTGAACCGGGCCAGGTCCTTGTCCGGCACCTTCCCGGCGAGCTCGCCGGGGTCGGCGGGCAGGCCGAGCCGTTCGGCGCCCCTCTTCACCTGGTCGTCGATGTAGGGGCGGAGCCACGGCCAGATGGCCTGGGCCTCGCGGCAGAAGATGTCCGCGCCGGTGGGGCCGATGCCGGGGAACTCCTGCAGCAGTTCACGGGCCTTCCCGGTGTCGCGTCCGGCCTCGATGGCGAGGCGCCGCAGGTCGCCGTTGTACTTGTCCTGGGCCAGGTCGGCGGTGTCGCCCAGGCGGGACGCGGTGCTCTCGTCATAGCGGACGTAGTGGGCGCGTCCGAGGGCGTCCACCCGGTCCTGCCACGACATCCTGCCCATCCCGCGGGCCGTGCCGCCCCCGGCCTCGAACAGCTCGTGGGCGGCGGCGACCGCGATGTCGGACGAGATGCGCGCGCTCAGCAGGTTCACCAGGACGAGGAGCTTGAACAGCGGGCCCGGCTGGTCCTTCAGCGTTATGCCGGCCTCCTCGGCGAACGTCTGACCGGACTCGCGCAGCAGGTTCTTCACGACGGCATCCATGGCATGTACCTCCCGTGAACAGCGCCTACCCGGCCGGACGGAGATGACTCATGAACGGCACGGGGATGGCGTCAAAGGAGACTGAGCTGCCCTTCGCCCGCGAGGGGGTCGCGGTGTTTCTTCAGATGCCGCCAGCGTGGAAGGTCGTCCAGGTACGACCAGGACATCCGGTGGTGCGGTGTGGGCCCGTGCTCCTCCAGCGCCTTCTGGTGGACGGGGGACGGGTATCCGGCGCTGTCGGCGAACCCGTATCCGGGAAACTCGCCGTCCAGCTTTGCCATGAGCCCGTCACGGTGAACCTTCGCCAGGACGGAGGCGGCCGCGACCGTGACCGACCTCTGGTCGGCCTTGACCTCGCACCGGACCCGCCAAGGCCCGCCCAGGAAGTCGTGCTTGCCGTCGAGGATGACCATGTCGGGCCTGGCGGGCAGAGATTCCAGGGCCCGGACGGCGGCGCGCCGCAGGGCCTCGGTCATGCCGACCTCGTCGATCTCCTCGGGACCCGCCGCGCCGATGGCGTGCCCGGCGAGCCAGCCGGGCAGCAGCTCGGCGAACGACTCGCGGTGCGCCTCGGTGAGGAGCTTGGAGTCGGTCAGCGCGATGGTCCTCTTCCCGCGCCCCGGCAGGACGGGCGGCGGGCTCAGGTCGGTGACCGCGGCGCACACCACGACCGGGCCGGCCCAGGCGCCGCGTCCGACCTCGTCCACTCCGGCGATCCGGACCGGACGTGCGGCCCGCAGCTCGTCCTCGATCTCGTAGCCCGCGGCACGCGAGACCCCTTTGGAACCCGCAGGGGCGGGATCAAGACCGGGCAGGGCGTCGGTGGGGTCGGTCAAAGAGGCTCCTAAGAACGCATGAACGCCGCGATCGCGTGGCCGAGCCGTCCTCCGGGGTCTCCTGGAGGAAGCGGCCCGCGCCGTCGATCGTACGATGGCGGCGGACATGCCGGTTCAGAGCCAGCCGTTGTGCCGCGCGGTGCCCACCGCCTCGATGCGGTTGCGCGCCCCCGTCTTGCCGATCGCGGCGGACAGGTAGTTGCGGACGGTGCTCTCCGACAGGTGCAGGCGCCCGGCGATGTCGGCGATCGTCGACCCGTCGGCCGCGGCGGTCAGCACGTCCCGTTCCCGGCCGGTCAGCGGGTTCGGGCCCACCGCCAGCGCCGCCGTCGCCAGCGCCGGGTCCACGACCCGTTCCCCGGCCAGGACGCGCCGCAGCGCCGAGACGAGGTCCTCGATGGGGCCGTCCTTGACCAGGAACCCGCTCGCCCCCGCCTCCATGGCGCGGCGCAGATATCCAGGGCGCCCGAACGTGGTGATGATCAGCACCTTGCAGCCGGGCAGCTCACGGCGCAGGTCGGCGGCCGCGTCGAGACCGCTGCGGCCGGGCATCTCGATGTCGAGGACGGCGACGTCCGGGACGGTCCGCAGCGCCTCGGGCAGCACCCGCGCCCCGTCTCCGACCTCGGCGACGACCTCGACGTCCTCCTCCAGGCCGAGCAGCAGGGCGAGCGCGCCGCGCATCATGCCCTGGTCCTCGGCGAGCAGAACCTTGATCACATGCCTCATTGTCCACCGGTCCCGCCGGACGCCGCGCCGGGCACGGTGACGGTGAGCAGGAAGCCGCCGCCCGGCACGAGACCGGCCTCGACGGTGCCGGCCACCGCTTCCATCCGCTCGGAGAGGCCGCGCAGACCGTGACCGCCGGATCCGCCGATTCCGCCCTTTCCCGGGCCGTCGTCCTTCACCTGGAGGACGGCCCCGTCCTCGTCGGTCCGGACCGTGATCTCGCAGTGCGCGGCGCCGCTGTGCCGGATCACGTTGGTGACGCCCTCCCGTACCGCCCAGCCGAGCAGCGCGTCCGGCTCCGGCGGCAGCGCGTGCCCGCTGCGCCGGACGGTGAGATTCACGCCTGCGTCCGACAGCGCCACCCGCGCGTCGTCCAGTTCGTCGGCCAGGCCACGGCCGCGGTAGCCGCTGACCGCCTGCCGCACCTCGGCCAGGGCCCGCCGTCCCACGGTCTCGATGTCGGCGGCCTGCCCGGCGGCCACGGCCGGGTCGCGTTCGACGACGCGGCGGACGGCCTGCGCCTTGACCACCATGAGCGACAGCGTGTGGCCGAGGAGGTCGTGCAGGTCGCGGGAGAAGCGGAGCCGCTCGCGCGCCACGGCGGCGTCGGCGAGTTCCTCCCGGGCTTCCCGGAGCAGGCCGATGACGGTGAACAGCCGCAGGATCACGGCGGTGACCACACCCGCCGTCACGGTCCCGTACCAGTTGGCGGCCAGCGCTGCGCCGTCCTCGCCGGCCGCCCAGCCGATGAGGAGGCTCACGGACGAGATGCCGCCGATGCCGACGAGCAGCGGCAGCTCCGGGCCCTTCGCGTTGCGGGGCAGGTGCCCCACGACGACCCCGGCGGCGAGTCCCAGCAGCGGGAACATGGTGAACCAGCGGCCGTGGAAGGCCAGTGCCGCGGCGGACGCGACCGCAGTCTGGGCGGCCAGCAGCGTGATCGGCACCCGCATCGGGAAGCGCCCGTCGAAAGCGGTGCGGACCACGGCGAAATGCAGGAACGCGAAGGCCACCAGCGCCACGACCGCGAGCCACAGCGGGTGGGTCCGGCCCCTCACCAGATCCCACCCCGGCCAGAGGAGGACGACGAGCCAGAACACGAACGCGTGGCCGCCGGGACCGCTGCGGTCCACCTGCTCCAGGTCCAGGTCGGGTATACGCCGCTGCGGAGTGCCCTTCCAGGGGATCACCTGTCGTTCTCCTCAATCACGAGACCACGGTAGATGGACGGACATCTCACACCGTGCGGGCCGAGCGCCGGTAGGCGTAGGCGGCGAACACCGCGAACAGGGCGGCCCAGCCCACGAGGATCAGGCAGCCGGCCGGCGCCGGAGCGTCGCCACCGATGACCCGCCAGGACAGCTCCCCGTACCGGTTGAGCGGGGTGGCGGTCGCTACGCGCTCCAGCCAGCCGGGGAACCGCGTGATCGGCGCCCACAGGCCGCCCAGCAGGGACAGACCCATGTAGCAGACCAGACCGGCCATCTGGGCCTGCTGCCCGGTGAGCAGGTAACCGAGACCGATGCCGAGCACGGCCATGGGCGCGATGCCCACCCAGAGCAGCACGAGCACCGACGCCCACTGGCCGACGCTGAGCGACACCCCGTTCACCAGGGCTCCGGCCAGGCAGACCGAGACGATCGGCGGGACAGTGACGGCCATCGCGCACAGCGTCCTTCCCGCGACCGCCTCGAACGGGCGGAGGGGCAGAAGACGCAGCTGGCGTATCCAGCCGAGCCGCTTGTCCTCGGCGATGGACACGCCGTTGCCCATCACGGCACCGACCGCGCCGAAACCCGCCATGCCCACCATCGAGTACGCCGCACCCTGCGGGCCGGGTCGCCCGGTCAGGTCGAGGCTGGTGAACACCAGGTACATCGTCAGCGGCGACACCAGGCTCAGCACGAGGTAGCCGGGGTCGCGCAGCAGCCGGACCATCTCCAGCCGCACATAGTCGACGATCATCGCGTGCCTCCCCGGGATCCGGTCAGGGCCAGGAACGCCTCCTCCAGCCCGGCGCCCGTCACCTCCAGGTTGCGGACCAGACCCGCCCGGGCCAGCGCGAGTACGGTCGCGTCGGAGTCCGTGGTGTGCAGGTGCACGCGGGTGCCCCGTACCTCGCTGCCGATCACGCCCGGCAGGCCGTCCACCGCCGCGATAGGACCGTCCAGGTCGAACCCGACCGTCCGCTCGGGGATACGGCGCTTGATGTCCTCGCTGGTGCCGTCGGCGATGACGCGGCCGCGATCTATGACGACGATCCGGTCGGCGTAGTCGTCGGCCTCCTCCAAGTAGTGAGTGGAGAAGAGCACCGTCCGCCCTTGCGCGGCGTAGGAGCGCACACCGGCCCACAGTTCGCGCCTTGCCTCGATGTCCAGTCCGGCGGTGGGCTCGTCCAAGACGAGGAGATCGGGTGCGCCCGCCATGGCGATGGCGAACCTGACGCGCTGCGCCTGCCCGCCCGACAGCCGGTCGGCGCGCCGTCCGGCCAGGTCCGTGACATGCGCCGTCCGCATCAGCTCGTCCAGCGGGGGCACGGTACGGCCGCGCGCCCTCGCCGCGTAGGAGGCCCGGACGAAGCCGAGCAGCCGGCGGACGGTCACCCCGCCGATCAGCCCTCCGCTCTGCGGCATCGCGCCGACGCGCCCGTCCCGCACGGCCCGCTCCGGGGACGCGCCGAGGACCGTCACGGTGCCCGAGTCGGGCGGGATCAGGCCGAGCATCATCGAGAGCGTCGTGGACTTGCCGGCGCCGTTAGGACCGAGCAGCGCCACGGACGTCCCCCGGCCGAGCCGGAGGTCGAGCCGGTCCACGGCCCGCACCGTCCCGTAACTCCTGGTCACACCGGTGATATCCACCGCGGTGGCCGTTTGCGTCGCTTTGACTTCCATGACGGCGACGGTACGGATTCGGCCGGTGCCGGCTGTAGATTCGGATCTCCACTTCCGGACAGGACGAATGTCCTGGTCTCGGGACCGCGGCGCACCCGTTCCGCAGCAGGCGGGCGGGGCGGACGCCAACGAACCGGGCGCGGGGAGTCCCGTTCCGGGCGGTCCTGCGCTTTACTCGCTCTTGATGGCTTTGTTCGGCAGGTCCCGCTCCCGCCCGGCGAAGGACGCCGCGGCACGGGATCTTTTCGAGCGCCTGCGGGTGCGCTACTTCCAGATCGCGCCGGGACTGCGGTTCCTGGGGGGATCACTGCTGATCGCGCTGGTCCTGGCGGGCACGGTCGTCCTGGACGGGCCGATCCTCGGTGTGGCGGCGGGCACGGTGATCCTTGTGATCGTGGTCCATCTGACCCTGCGCTCACCCACGGGCATGGTGGTCGTCGCGGTCATCGCGTCCTGGCTCGCCCTGTCGGTGCCCCTCGGCGGGCTCTATCCGGACGCCGGCGGTCCGCTTTACCTGAGCCCCACGCCGCTCTTGGCGGTGCTCGCCCTGCCCGTGGCGCTCGCCGCCTACCGCCTGCGCGGGTACGCGCCGTGGCGCACGACCCTGCTCGCGCTGGCCGCCGCGGGGGTGGCGACGGCGGTGCTCGCCCAGCCGCTGCCGGCGGCGAACGCGGCGCCCGGCTGGGCCGCGGCCCTGGCCGTCCTCGGGTACCGGTGGGACCGGGCACGCCGGACGGTGCCCGCCGAGGCGTACGAGACCGGCTGGGTGCAGGAGCAGGCGAGCCCGAAGGGGGATGCCATGACGGGACCGCGTAAGAACCCGGCCGACCCCGACAGGAGGGACCGGCCGGGCCGGTCCGACCGGCGGGGCGCGGGCGAGGAGGCCGGTGCCGCGGGCGCCGCGCAAGCGGCCCACGAGCAGCGCGCCGCGGCGCAGGCCGCCCCCGTGCCGGAGCGCACGCCTCCCCCCGACCGCCGGGCCGACGCCTCGCCGGACATCTCCGTCGCGGAAGCGCTCACCGAGCTGGAGAACATGATCGGGCTGGAGCCGGTCAAACGGCAGGTCCGCTCCATCGCCGCGTCCATCGAGGCCGCGCACATGCGCGCCGCCGCCGGTGTCCCCACCGAGAAGCCCATGCGGCACTTCGTCTTCGTCGGCCCACCGGGAACGGGCAAGACCACCGTCGCGCGCGTGCTGGCCAAAATCTTCTACGCGTTCGGGCTGCTGCCAGAGCCGGCCGTGGTCGAGGCTCACCGTGCTGATCTCGTGGGTGAGTTCCTCGGTGCCACGGCCATCAAGACCAACCGGCTCATCGACTCCGCCCTGGGCGGGGTCTTGTTCATTGACGAGGCATACAGCCTGGCCAACTCCGCTGAGGGGCAGCCCGACCGCTTCGGTGACGAGGCCGTCCAGGCGTTGCTGAAGCGCGCCGAGGACGACCGCGACAACCTGGTCATCATCCTCGCCGGGTACGACGCGCAGATGGCCGAGTTCCTCGACTCCAACCCCGGGCTGGCCTCACGGTTCGGCACGCGCGTGCACTTCCCCTCCTACCGCCCGTCCGAGCTGCTCCAGATCGCCGAGTACCACACCGGGCTCCGCGAGGACCGGCTCGACCCGGAGGCCCGGCGACACCTCGCCGCGCGGTTCGAGGAGGTCGAACGGCGCGGGATCGTCGACGAACTGGGCAACGGGCGGTTCGTCCGGTCCCTGGCTGAGGCGGCGGCGCGCGCGCGGGACGTGCGGGTCGTCGACGCGGTGGCGGCGTCCGGAGGGCCGGGCACGCCCAGCGCCGACGACCTGGTCACCCTCCGCGCGGACGACGTCGAGACCGCGTTCGCCGAGGTCACCGAGCGGTACCGCGGCTACGCCGAGACACCGACGCTGGACGAGGCGCTCGGCTCGCTCGACGCGATGATCGGGCTCGAACCGGTGAAGCGGCAGGTCCGCGAGATCGCCGCGCAGTTGCAGGTGGCCCGGATGCGCCAGGAACAGGGGCTGGTGACCCGCCCGCCGACACGCCATTTCGTCTTCACCGGGCCTCCCGGAACCGGAAAGACCACCGTCGCACGCGTGCTCGGCCGTATCTTCGCCGCCGCCGGGCTCCTCGCCAGGCCCGAGGTGGTCGAGGCCCAGCGCGCCGACCTCGTGGGTGAGCACCTCGGGGCGACGGCCCTCAAGACCAACAAGGTGATCGATTCGGCGCTCGGCGGCGTCCTGTTCGTGGACGAGGCGTACGCGCTGAGCAACCCGGGCTACTCCGGCGGTGACGCGTTCGGCGCGGAGGCGGTGCAGACCCTGCTCAAACGCGCCGAGGACGACCGTGACCGGCTCGTCGTCGTCCTCGCCGGCTATGACGCCGACATGGGCCGCTTCCTGGCGTCCAACCCGGGGCTCGCCTCACGGTTCGACGTGTGCGTGGACTTCCCCTCCTACGGGCCGGACGAGCTGCTCCGCATCGCCCAGCTGATCGCCGAGCAGGGCGGTGACCGCTGGGAGGACGGCGCCCTGGACGACCTCGCCCTCGTCTTCCAGCGGGTCTGCGGGACGGGCCGGATCGACGAGTTCGGCAACGGGCGCTTCGCCCGCTCCATGTACGAGAAGGCGTGCGCGTGCCGGGCGCTGAGGGTGGCCGGGCTCGGCGACCGCGCCACCCCCGACGACCTCACGCTCCTCACCGCCGACGACGTGCGCGACGCGTTCGCCGAGCTCGCCCACCGCCTGGCCTGACGGCGGACCGGTTTAGAGGCGGAAGCGGACCTGCTGCCCGGGACGCGGTTGCGCCGCGTCCGGGACGGCCCTCAGCACCTTCACGCGAACGGCTCCAGGACGATGCCCGCCTCCGAGAGCGCCGACCGGACGGACTTGGCGAGCGCCACCGCGCCGGGTGTGTCACCGTGCACGCAGATGGAACGGGCCTTGAGCACGATCTCACTGCCGTCTCGCGCGACGACCGTGTTCTCCATGGCCATCCTGATCGCCCGCTGGACGACCGTCTCCTCGTCATGGACCACGGCCCCCGGTTCACGGCGGGACACCAGTTCCCCGGACGGGGTGTAGGCACGGTCGGCGAAACACTCCGCGACCACGGTGAGGTCCTCGGCGACGTCGTGCATCACAGAGCCGGGGAGGGTCAGCAGCGGAAGTGACGGGTCGTACGCCCGTACCGCTTCGGCCACCGCACGGGCCTGGACGGGGTCACGGCTGACCCGGTTGTAGAGCGCGCCGTGCGGCTTGACGTAAGCCACACGGCCGCCCTCCGTACGCGCTATCCCGTCCAGGGCCGCGAGCTGGTACAGGATCTCGGCGGTCAACTCGGACGCGGCCACGTCCATCTCGCGGCGTCCGAAACCGGACAGATCCCGGTACGACACCTGCGCGCCGATCGTCACGCCGCGCTCGACGGCCGCCGCGCACACCCGCCGCATGATCAGCGGATCGCCCGCGTGGAACCCGCACGCCACGTTCGCGCTCGTGATCACGTTCAGCAGCGCCAGGTCGTCGCCCAGCTCCCAGACGCCGAATCCCTCGCCGAGGTCGGCGTTGATGTCGATGACCGCCATGCCCAGGCCCCTCCCACCGTTCTCCGTCTCAGACGGTTTCCTCGTGCAGGTCCTCGACCTCGTGCCGGGAGGCCCACGCCTGGTACACGCCGCGGTCGAACAGCTCCAGCCCGAGCCGTTCGGCGACCGGCGCCCTGCCGCCGCCGTACTCCACGCGCAGCCAGCCCTCGTGCTCGCCGAGCACCACGAACGGTTCGCCGCGCCAGGTGCAGTGCGTGGTCACGTACCGCAGCCGCTCCACCTCGGACAGGGGCACCACCTGGACGTACCGGTCGGGCGAGATCTGCTGGAACCCGTCCGTGCGCCGCGCGGTGTAGAGCCGCACCCGGTCGCCGTCGGGGCTCGCCTCGTACTCGGCGCCCCGCCAGCCCGCATAGAAGCCGTGCCGGATGCTCACCCTCGTCCTCCAGGCAGCTTCACCAGCCATCTGCGCAGGTCCGCATCGTAAACCGCGACGACCGTCCGCGCACCGCGCGCGTCCAGCCGGTGCAGCTCGGCACCGTGCGGAAGCCGCTGGCTCTCGATCTTGAACTCGGGGATCGCGGGACCCTCGCCCGGCGCGTATCCCGAACCCGGGAACGGCGCACGCTCGATCACCCATCCGCCGGGGATGATCCCCATGCTCCACTCGTCGATCCCGCCCAGCGGGCGGCGGAACAGCGCCGGCTTCACCGCGGGCCACCGGATCATGAAGATCTGCTCGTCCGCGTGCGAGAACGGGGATCCCTCGTACACCAGGCCCAATGCCCGGATCATCGCGGCGGGGGACCGGATCTCCCGCACGTCCTGCAACCGGTGCACGTAACCGGCGACCAGGTCATAGCCGCCCTCCAGGTAGTGCTGCACATGCTCCGGCCGCACCACCTTCTGCATGACCACGACCTCGGAAAGCCCCTCGGGGACCTCGTGGGGCCTGGCCACGGGCTCGCCGCGGGTGGCGGTGTCGCTCCGCTTGCCCTGGCCGTAGAGCGGCGCTACCGGGAGACCATGCGGGTCGCTCGGCGTTTTGCGGGCCGCCGGGGTCTCGGGGGGGCGCCGCGCGGGAGCCGGCGGACGCGCGGGGGGAACCGGCGGACGCTCGGCCGGTGCCGGAGGCCGCGGCGCCGGTGCCTGTGGAGGCGGTGCCTGCGCCGGAGCCGGAGGCTGCGGGGCGCGTGCCGGCGGCCGTGCCTCGGGGACGGGCGGACGCGGCGCGGGCGGACGCGGCGCACCGGAGCCGTCGCGCGGGCCTGAAGGCGCCTGTGGCGGCGCTGGAGCGGGAGAGGTCAGCTGCGGCCGGGTCTGCGCCGAGCCGGGGCCCTGCGGCGGCTCAGCGGCCCGCCGCCGGGCGGCGGGGCCGCCGCGCGGCGGTTCGACCCCGCGGGCCCGGGCCCGGGTCCGGGTCGACGCGCCCGCCACGTGGACGTCCGTCGGGACCGGCGGCGTGGGGGCGGCCTTCCGCGGCTCCTCGGGTTCGAGGAGCGCGCCCGCGTCCAGATAGCAGGCGCTCGCCAGGCCCGGGTTGACGGCGAGCTGCCAGTCCGGGTGCGGCCAGCGGCGGGACAGCTCCGCCAGCGACGCCTCGCGATGGTGGACGGCCTGGCCCTGCAGAGAGCGGTCCATCGCCTCGGGAGAGGTGAACGCCAGGACGAACGTGCCGTCGCCGAACTGGGCCGTGGCGAACTGCTGCCCGGCCCCTGGATCGCCCGGCGCGGGCAGGTACAGGACCGCGCGCGCGAGAAGCTCCAGATAACCGTGCTGGTCGCCGCGTTCCCGGGCGTCGGTGAGGGCCGCCTCCAGAGCGGAACCGGAGGGCCGGGCGGGACGTGCGGAGGAGGCGGCGGGACGGTTCTCCTCCGGGACGGCCAGCGGGATGCCGAGGCCGGGCAGCGCCAGCGGCCCGCCGTCCGGCCCCGCCTTGCTCGCCTGGTAGACCAGCCCCAGCGGGGACTCGATGCGGTACACGTCGCGGAACGCGCCGATCATCTGCCCGGCGAGCAGCGCACACGCCTCCAGGTACTCGGCCGAGACACGGCCGCCGCGGTCGCGCCAGGTGAACCGGTCCCACCAGTTCTTGCGCTCCTCCTCGTCCGGCGGCTCCCAGCCGAGCGCCCGCAGCCGCCGCTCCTGGCGCGGGGCCAGCGGCCGGGGCAGGAACGCGCTGCCGACGGCCTCCGCGTCCAGCACGCCCTCGGACCGCATCGCCTGGACGTAGGGCAGCCCGCTCGGCCCCTGCACGATGAGGAACGACCTGACCGGCAGTCGTGAAAGCTCCAACGTCAGCCGTTTGGCGAAGTCGTTCCAGTCCACTCGGGATCCACTTTCACGTCCGCGGGCGGGAATTTTGTACTCGACGGTAGCTGAATGGTGCGTCACTCGGTCCAGGGGGCCGGAACGGCGTCCGCCCTTACCTGAGCCCAGACCCCGCCGATCGCGTCGTAGACCGCGAGGGGCGTCTCGTCACCGTCCTCGGCCGAGCGCCAGAGACGAGTGCCGTGGGGCGGCCGTATCGGGACGCCCGGCGCCTGCCTCTCCGGAGCGGGCGCCCGGGGCGGGCCCTGATCAGGGCCCTGATCCGGCGCCTGGTTCGTCTGGTTCGCCGGCCTGCTCGTCGGCGCGCTCAGCGGCGGGCCGGCGGCCGGGGCCGGTTCGCGCGTCTCCGGGCCGGCGGTGCCCGTTTCGATCGCCGCCTGGAGATCGGCCGCCGTGTACGGGTCGATCGCCGTGTGCGAGGCGTCGTACGGGACGTTCACGTCGGCCGAGCCGCCGGCGACGGGGTTCGGCCCTGAGAGCGCGTGGGGGTCGACCGTGCCGTAGGGGTTGGAGACGTCCGGCCCGGCGGACGGATTGGAGATGTCCGGCCCGGTGGGGGGTGGCACGTCCGGCACGTCGTCCAGGCGCCCGAGGACGGACGAGTCGAGCAGAACCTCGCTGGGCAGTCCCCAGTTGATCGCCAGCCGCCATGCCGGATCGGGCCAGCCGGTCGCCAGCCGGGCGAACGAGGTGCGCCGGTACAGGCCGGGGTGCCGGTCGCCGGTGCGCGCCAGGGCACCGGGCGAGGTGAACACCGTGACGTAGGTGTCGCCGCCGATCGCGATGGTGGGGTATTCGGCGCGGTCGGGATCCTCCACGGCGGAGGCGGTCGCCGGGAGCACCAGGTCGGCGCCCGCCAGCAGCCTGAAGTAGGTGGTGTTGTCGCCGTTCGCCTTGGCCTCGGCCAGACGGGATTCGAGGGTGTCGGCGTCCGCGCCGGCGGGGGCACCACCGGACGTGGCCCGCCGCATGGTCACGCGTGACGGGTCGGCGACGTCGATACCGAAGTCGAGCAGTTCGATGAGGCCGGTCCCGTGCCGGTGGAACGACTCGTAGACGAGGTCGGACGGGCGCCTGACGCCCTGGACGTCCCGCAGGGCGGTCACCATCACCCCGGCAAGCCGCGCGTAGTCGCCGTCGGTCACGTTCAGCATCCCGCCGGGCAGGCCCGCCGCGGGCAGCTCCGTCCACCAGTTGCGCGGTGCGGGGTCGGCGGGCGGACGCCAGCCCGCGTCGCTCATGACCTCCTCGTCCGCCGCCGTGAGGAGCAGCGGCCCGTCCAGGAAGTTGTTGCTGACGGCCTCGGCGTAGAGCCGGTCGGGCTCGCGCATGGCCTGGACGTAGTGACGGCTCTCATCACGCTCGCGCACGATGAGGATCGTGTCGCGTTCGAGCCCCGCCAGCTCACGTCCCAGCCGCCGGGCGAACTCGGACCACTCCAACAAGATCACTCCCTACGGCAGGGGGCCGGCCCCCGGCTCCCCGAGACCCCGCGAGACGATGCCCGGGTCCCGATGATTGTCGCAGGGGACGCCGCGCGCAAACCGGGAGTTCACTCGGGCGGGGGTTCGTGACGAAGCATACGCAGGGCCGTGCGGAGTGCCTCCGGATCGTCCCCAGAGCGATCCAGGACGTCGATGAGTTTGTGCAGGACCTCGTGACGTTCGTAGCCCACGTCCAGGAGTGATTGGGCGGTTTCCCACAGCTGGGGCGGGCGGCCGTCCCACAGCATCTCCGTGAGGCGTTCGTGCGCGTCGAGGTGCGCTTCGCCGGCGCCGGGGTGCTCGAACTCCAGGAGGACGCGGCGGTCGTCGGGGTCGGCCGGATCCAGTTTCGACAGGTTGATGAACCCGTGCCGCCCTGACTGCCGGTGGGTGCCCGACAGGAAGGGCAGGGCGAACGCGCGCCGGGGGAGTGCCTCCAGGTCGCCGTCGGGTAGCAGCCGGTCGACCACGGCACGGTCGAGGCCGAATGCGGACGGATCGCGGTAGGCGTCGGCGAACTTCGCCGTAGCGTCCCAGAGGGCATCCAGGGTGGCCCTGATGCCCTCCTCCGGAAGGCCGGTGCGCCTGCCCGCCCACCGGACCCAGGCGGCCAGCACGTGGGGGACCGCTTCTTGTTCCGTCGGGGACAGCAGAATCTTTCTCGGGAGCCAGTCGAGGAGGAACATCTCGCACTTGACCGGCGAGACCCGCAGCGGCCGTCCGAAGTCGTGGGTGCAGCCGTAGTCGATGATCCGGTCCACGCACCGGCTCGCGGCCGAAAGATCGGACAGTCCCTCCGCCTCGTCCGAGGCGAGGAACCGGGCCGCGATCGTCGCACGCCTGTCCCGTCCGTACACCGGCGGCTGGGGCATCCGCCCACCGGGCGGAAGGATGTCCACGCGCGCGCGGACGAACGCGTGGTACGAGCCGAAATTCTCGCTCACCGGGGGGTCGTCGATGTCGTCGGTGAGGTCGAGGGCGCTCCGCAACATCGCCTTGGCGTCGCGCGGGTCGAGTTCTTCGAACCGCGTCAGCGGATTCTCGCGGCCTTCCCGCCGGCACTGGTCGAGAAGGGTGTCGACCTTGGAGGAGACCCACGCGTCCCTGACCAGCCCGCTCGCCGGCGGCCCTCCCGCCCGTGCGGCCGGGGCGAACGGGTCACCGGACGGCTGGACGGCCCCCGCCTTGGTGCGGTCGACCAGGATGACCAGGGCGTGCCGTTCGGTGCCTCCATAGGTGTAGGTACAGACGATGGAGTCCTGGTCGCCGTAGACGTCCCTGGAGACGAAGCACCCCTCGGGCTCGACCATCCCCACACGGTCGGCCCAGCCCGGCCTGGCGACGCCGTCGGCCATCAGCTCCAAGGCCGCGCGTTCGGCCTTGGCCGCCTGCCGCGGGGTGCCCAGGTAGGCCATCCCCGTGAGCAGGGCCAGCGCGGCCGGTGTCCGCGCCGCCGCGGCGTGGTCCACCAGGGCCTCGCCGATGATCTCCTCGACGTCGCCGCCGGGTATCCGGTGCCCCCACCAGGACCCGAGGATCTCGCTGACGATGAGCTCGGCGTCCAAGGGGCTGCGCACGGCGAGCAGTTCGCGGGCGTGCCGCAGCATCCCGTCGAAGATCGCCGAGACCTCGTCCGGGGGTGTGTGTCCGTCCCGGGCCGGGTCTCCGGAGGAGGGGGTGCGGCTGCGCGGACTCACCCTCCCACCCTCTCAGATCCCGCGCGGGCGATGTGCAGGACGGCCGAAGATCCGCGCCCGGCCCGGCGGGCCGCTCGGCCGGCCGCCCCTCCGCCGGACGCCCGCCCGGACGGCGGCACGGCTCGACCCGGATGGGAGCTTCCGTGTGGACCCTGCCTCGATGTCCCATTTCAGCGTTTTCGCGGGGAGAGCCAAGACGTGCCGGGGCGTCCTTTGACAAATTCTGAACCGGCAAATTCCGAACCGGTTTCAGAAGTCCGTTCGGTGCCGGCCCATCCCGCGTGATGCCGCGCCGCCCACTCCCGGTCGACACGCCCGGTGAGCATCCCGGTGAGCGCGTCACGGTCGCGCAGCGCCTCCCACAGGTGCCCCGCCGTCACCACGACGATGACGAGGAAGAGCCAGTCGTGGACGAACGTGGCGCCCGTCCGCCACCGGTCGCCCCACGGGTCCGGGAACGTCATGATCTCGCCGGTGCCGAGCATGACGAGGATCGCGCCGGTCGTGAACGCCGCATTGAGCTTCTGCCCGGCGTTGAACTTGCCCACGGGCAGGACCCCGCGTCCACCTTGCACGGCCCTGCGGTCGCTGCGCTTGAGCCACTCCCAGTCGTGCGGAGCGAATCTGTTCAGCCGCCGGAGGTCGGCCCTGAACGCACGGGACACCAGACCCAGCGCAATCGGCACGGGCAGAGCGAACCCGCACCACACGTGGGCGGTTTTGACCATCTCCCGGCGTCCCACCAGGGTCGACAGCATCGGCAGATAGAGCAGCGCCGCAGTCAGCAGGCAGGTCAGCATCAGCAGAGCGGTCACATGGTGGACCGCCCGCTCCGCCCGCGTGAACCGCACCAGCCACTCAGGCCCGTCACCTCGGTGTGTCTTATCCGGGCGCGTCTCATGTGGGGACATCGTCACGCCCGTTCGACCGCCCGACCCAGGCGTCCACGTCATATCCGAGGTTCTCCCAGTAACCGGGTTCCCCCTTGTCGGTCAGCTCGATACCGCTGAGCCACTTGAGCGACTTGTAGCCGTACATGGGCGCCACATAGAGCCGTGTAGGCCCACCGTGGTCATGAGTGACCGGCTTACCGTCCATCTGGGTCGCGACCAGGACGTCCCTGCGGCGCGCCTGCTCCAGCGTCAGCGACTCTGTGTAGACGCCGTCGAACGAGGTGAACCGCACGGCTCGGGCCTGCGGCGATACACCGACCGCGTCCAGCAGGTCGGGCAGGGCGACGCCGACCCAACGCACGGCCGGCACCCGCCAGCCCGTCACGCACTGGAAGTCACGATCGAGGACCGTCTGGGGAAGCCGCGCGAGGTCGGCCATCCGGAACGCCCGGGGCCTGTCGACGAGGCCGCTGACGGTCACCCGGTGGGTTGCGACGCTGTGCCGCTTCACGCTGTCGGTCACGGAGTAGTACCGGAACCCGCCGGCCGCCGGGAGGACGTCTCCGATCGGCCCCACCGGCGCCAGGGTCCTGCTCACCTTGTCCTGGACGGACGCTCCCACGGCGACCCCCGCGACACCGAGGCCGAGCATCCCCAGCACGACCCGCCGTCCGACGGGACTGCCCTCCGCCCGTTCCTCTTCGCTCACCTCTTCATTTGAGCATCGTGGCTTTGAACCATTCCAGGGCTCCGCGACGCACGTAAGACTCCTGACAGATCCTGGAGCCGCCCTAAGACCTGGAGCGCACGAGCCTGGGGCGGTGCGGCCGGAGACACACCCGGACCTGGAGGGTTGACGCGCCGTGACGCCGGAGCGTCGTAACATCGTCTCCTCACCGTCCGGGCGGGCCCGGTCCCGCGTCCTCCCGCGATGGTGCTCAAATCCGACGCGTTCGTCCGGGGCCGAAGGGACAAGGATGTTCATCAGGGGTTCCGTACGCGGCGAACCATCGGGATGATGAATACCTGACTCCGACCGGTGTTGTGATGGAGGCGGGAGCGCTAGCCTGCTCCCATTCACTCATAGTGATGAAAACTTGCCGCGCGGTACGGGACCCTCTGGGGCGGAGGTGTTGCCCATGAGCACCGAGATGTCCGTCCCGCATCCCCGCGTCTCAGGGGTGGAGGGGCAGCCCATGGATGCGTCCGACGCCGCGCTGTACGCGACCTTGCTGAAGGAAGCGCCCGGCGGGCTGGCGTTCTTCGATCGCGATCTGTGCTGCCGCAGGGTCAACGACGCGCTCGCCGCGCTGCTCGGGGTGCCCGTGCGCGATCTGCAGCAGCGCAGGCCCTCCGAGGTGCTGCCCGAGGCGCCGGCGGCGGCGTTCGAGACGGCGCTGCGGAAGGTGATCGCCGAGGACCGCCCGGTCAGCGACCTCGACCTGGTCGTCCCGGCCGGCGAGCCCGCGGCGCCCGGCGACGACACCGGGGACGTGCCCGGTGTCGCCACGGCCGTCGAGGAGCGCATCCTGGCGTGCACGTGGCTGCCCGCCAGGGGCGCCGACGGCGAGCTCCTGGGCGTCGTCCTGACCGCGCTGGAGGTGACCGAGCGGCGCCGGGCCGAGGAGGTCATCCGCCGCAAGGAGCAGCGCTACCGCTCGCTTGTGGAGGCCAGCGCCCAGGTGGTGTGGGTCGCCGCCCCGGACGGCGGCGTGATCGACGACGCGCCCGAGTGGCGCACGATCACCGGGCAGACGCCCGACGACTACGCGGTCGGCGGCTGGCTGGCGGCCGTCCACCCCGAGGACCGTCCTCGCATCGAGGCCGCCTGGGACGAGTGCGTCGCGGAGAACCGGGTCTTCGAGACCAACTACCGCATCCGCACCAAGAGCGGCACCTACCGGCATTTCGACGTCCGGGCCGTGCCCATCTGGCAGGGCGACGCGGTGATCGAGTGGGTCGGCGCCAACACCGACGTCACCGGGCAGCGCGAGGCCGAGGAGATGCGCGGCCGGCTGACCGAGCAGCTGTCCGCGGCGGCGCTGCGCACCGCGCGCCTCCAGCAGGCCACCTCGATGCTCGCCGAGGCCCTGACCGTCTCCCAGGTGGTCCTGGTCATCACCGAGGTCGGACGGTCCGCCATAGGCGCCGACTACTCCGCCGTGGCGCTGCTGGACGACGACAAGCTGCGGCTGAGCATCGTGGCGCCGTCCCAGCCGGGTGCCGAGGGCGAGGCCAGTCCCGCCTCCCGCGACGACATCAAGGTCAGTGACCAGACCGTGATGTCGGTGGCGGTGCGCGAGAGCCGGCCGTTCCTGGCCGAGCATCCCGACAGCCTGCGCCTGCAACTCGGCCATGGCGAGCGTGACCTGTTCGCCCAGCACACCGAGGAACGCGCCTGGGTGGGGCTGCCGCTACTCGCCGCCGGCGCCCCGATAGGCGCACTCCGTTTCTCCTTCACCCGGCCCAGGGAGATCACTGAGGAGGAACGGGTCTTCCTGGAGGCACTCGCCGGCCAGTGCGCCCTCGCCGTGGAGCGGGCCCTGCTGTTCGAACGCGAGCACCGGACCGCCGAGGAACTCCAGAGAAGCCTCCTGCCGAGCGACCTTCCGCAGCTTCCCAGCATGGTGCTGGCCGCCCGCTACAACCCCGCGACGCGTCACGTCCAGGTCGGCGGTGACTGGTACGACGTGTTCCACCTCCCGGACCGCCGGCTCGCGGTGGCCGTGGGCGACGTCATGGGCAAGGGCGTCCTCGCCGCGGCCGGAATGGGCCGCGTCCGCAACGCCCTGCGCGCGCTCGCGCTGAACGACCCGCGGCCCGCCGCCGTCCTGGCCGGACTCGACCGGCTGTTCAGCGCCACCGAGGACGAGGAGCAGTTCACCACGGTCGCGTACGCGGTCATCGACCCCGAGACCGGGCAGGGGGAGTTCAGCAACGCGGGCCACCCGCCACCCCTGCTGATCTCGCCCGACACGCCCGCGCGCGTGAGCACGCGGGAGCCGGGCACGCCGCTCGGCTGGCCGAGCCAGCGGCAGCAGACAAGTTTTTCCATCGAAATCGGCAACACTGTGGTCTTCTATTCCGATGGACTTGTGGAGAACCGTAGGCGTGGGGTGGACGCAGGGCTGGACGAGCTCGTCGCCGTGGCCGAGGACGCCCCACCTGAAGTGGTAGGAGATCCCGAAAGACTCGTCGACTTCCTGGTCGATCGGATGCTTGCCGGATATGAGCAGGTGGACGATGTGACCGTGCTCGCCCTGCACGTCCCGCCAGAGCCCGCGTGACACCCGCCTGGAACCGGGCGAAGACCGAGTAGCCGGTTCGAAGGACCGTCCCGCGCCCTCTAAGGTGGAGAGTTACCGGGTAGGACTTCAGGGCGGAATGCGCAGCAGTGCCAGAATGCTTGACCCAGGCAGAGCGGGTACGCTGCGGTCCCGCACCGGGGGTCCACTCCGTGTGTGGTCCCACCCAGTGTGAGGCCGGGCCCGTCAGGGCACTTGGGTCAACCAGCCACACGTTCGTTCGAGAGGTATTTGTGTCGCCTGCTAGCTCGACCTCGAAAGCGTCGGATCTGCACGATCATGTCATCGCGCAACTGATCGAGCGTGGACGGTCCCAGGGTTACCTCGAAGCCGACGACGTACGCCGTACGTTCGAGGAGGCCGACATCCCCGTGTCGAAGGCCTCCAGCATTCTGCGGAGCCTCAGCAAGGAGGGTGTGACCGTCATGGTGAGCGCTGCCGACTCCGCGGCGCCCAAGCGTCCGCGCAAGCGCGCGACGCCGCCGGCGCGCAGGCCCAAGACCGCCGCCGCGGCCAAGGAGCAGCCCGACACGGTGACCGCCGTCGTCGGCGACGACGCGCCGGAGGAGGCCGCCGAGCAGCGCCCGGCCGCCAAGCCCGCGCCCAGGAAGACCGCGTCCAAGAAGGCCGCACCTGCCAAGGGCGCCAAGGCGAAGAAGCCCGCGCCCGCCAAGAAGCCCGCGGCGCAGGCCGTGAAGGCCGCGCCGGCCAAGAAGGCCGCCGAGCCGGACGTCGACGACGAGGTGGACGTCGATCTCGACGACGACCTGGCCGAGCTCGACGTCGAGCTCGTCGAGGACGACACGGCGGAGGTCGAGGAGCCCGACACCGACGAGGAGGACGCGCCGGCCGCGCCCACCGCCAAGGCCGCCCCCAGCGGCAAGCAGGCCGCCGACGGTGCTCCGGCCGAGGAGGAGGGCTTCACCCTCGGCGACGACGACGAGGACGCGCCCGCGCAGCAGATCGCGGCGGCCGGCGCCACCGCCGACCCCGTCAAGGACTACCTCAAGCAGATCGGCAAGGTCCCGCTGCTCAACGCCGAGCAGGAGGTGGAGCTCGCCAAGCGCATCGAGGCCGGGCTCTTCGCCGAGGAGCGGCTCGCCGCGGCCGGTGCCGCGATGTCCGAGGAGGACCTCGAGGACTTCGAGTGGATCGCCGAGGACGGCCGCCGCGCCAAGAACCACCTCCTGGAGGCCAACCTCCGCCTGGTGGTCTCGCTCGCCAAGCGCTACACCGGGCGCGGGATGCTGTTCCTGGACCTGATCCAGGAGGGCAACCTCGGCCTGATCCGCGCCGTCGAGAAGTTCGACTACACCAAGGGCTACAAGTTCTCCACGTACGCCACCTGGTGGATCCGGCAGGCGATCACCCGCGCGATGGCCGACCAGGCCCGCACCATCCGCATCCCGGTGCACATGGTCGAGGTCATCAACAAGCTGGCCCGCGTGCAGCGGCAGATGCTCCAGGACCTGGGCCGCGAGCCCACCCCGGAGGAGCTGGCCAAGGAACTCGACATGACCCCGGAGAAGGTCGTCGAGGTCCAGAAGTACGGCCGCGAGCCCATCTCGCTGCACACCCCGCTCGGTGAGGACGGCGACAGCGAGTTCGGTGACCTCATCGAGGACTCCGAGGCCATCGTCCCGGCCGACGCGGTCAGCTTCACGCTGCTGCAGGAGCAGCTCCACTCCGTCCTGGACACGCTCAGCGAGCGCGAGGCCGGCGTGGTGTCCATGCGGTTCGGCCTCACCGACGGCCAGCCGAAGACCCTGGACGAGATCGGCAAGGTGTACGGGGTGACCCGGGAGCGCATCCGGCAGATCGAGTCCAAGACCATGTCGAAGCTGCGCCACCCGTCCCGCTCCCAGGTTCTGCGCGACTACCTGGACTGACCTACGAGAAACAGGACCCCGGGCCTTTGCCCGGGGTCCTGCTTTGTGCCGGCGTTGCCCCGGCTTCGGTTCCCCCGGACGGCGCCGGGCTCATCAGCCGTGCAGGATGATGTCGAGGTTGGAGCCGTTCAGCTCGGCCGTGTGCCCCAGGTCGGCGACGGTCTTCTGGAGTTCCTCCGGGGTGCGCGGCGCGGCGCCGGTTTTGAGGAGGTCGTGGGCGATCCGGCCGCGGGTGGCCTTGGCCATGTGGCTGACGACCGTCCGCTCGGGGACGCCGCCGGCGAGCCGTTCCCGGAACACGCGGACCGCGACGGCCGGCTGGGGCGCCCTCCATGCGGACGCGTACGGCCCCGACCGCATGTCGACGATCAGGCCGCCGTCCAGCCGGAGAGCCTCGCGCATCGCCGGGCGCCAGAGCGTCCCCAGGCGGCCCACGGGCGGCAACGACACCCCCATGGCCAGCCGATAGGGCGGGACGCGGTCGGTGAGCCTCAGCGCGCCCCACAGGCCCGAGAAGACGATGACCTGCTCGGCCGCGGCGTCCTGGTCCAGCTCGGGGAGATTGAGATTGTCGTAGAGGACGCCGGTGTAGAGCCTCGCGACGGGAAGCGTGGCCGCCTTCCGTAGCGCCTTGTTGCGGGTCAGGGCGTCGTCCGCCTGGCCGGGCGGCAGGCCCAGGACGTCTTGCGCGTCGGCCCGCCGGGATGCCTTGACCAGGGCCGAGAGGACGCGCTTGCGCACCGGGTTCAGCGTGGGGAAGCTCAGCGACGCCAGGTCGAGGGGCGGACCGTCCCCGCCGGCGGTCTTCTTCTCCGACGGCGGCAGCAGGATGTGCACGATCCCCCCGAAAACGGTGACGGAAGATGCGACCACTACCGAGTGAAGAATGTCACTGCAAGGTGAGAACCTCGTGCGCTTCGTGATCCGCATCACGAATACGGGCTCCGTGATCGCTTTTTGTGATCACCTAATCACGCTGCGAAGTGACGTCTCATTGCCTCGGCGGTGGGCGGAAGCGGACGGAATGCGAACGACGGCCATCGTCTCCGATGACCGCCGTCCTGGGGTTTCTATGTGGAGATCTACCGCTCGTCGTCAGGGGCGACGGCCGGGGTTTCGGTGAGCCGGTCGGTCTCGTCTTGAATGTCGGCCCCGTTGGCGCGGAGGGCCTCCGTGTACTTGCGCCCGTGGTGGGCACAGAACAGAAGGTCGCCGCCGCCTACAAGGACTGCACGGACGTAGGCCTGAGCGCCGCAGCGGTCGCATCGGTCGGCGACGGTCAGCGGCTTGGTTGGGGCAAGGGCTCCAGTCACGGCACCTTCCTCATGCTCGGGGTCGGTACTTAGGACAACATCTAACCCGACGTTGACGTTCCCAACCTGGTTCCTCGTACGCCCACAGCAGAATGGCCCAATTGGTGACCGAGGTCACATTAGACGGCGTCCCATCGGAACAGGCGCATGGCGATCATCGCGCCGACCACCGCAACGCCCATCAGGACGCCGATTTGGGGCAGGGCGGACATCGGCCCGAGCCCGCGTCCCATCACGTTGAGCATTCCTTCGTTCAGATATCGCAACGGGAAGATGTAGGACACCGTCCTCAACCAGCCCGGTGCCGCGTCCAGGGGGAAGAAGGAGCCGCCCAGGAACGCCATGGGCAGGACGACGAGCTGGGTCATGGCCTGCGCGGTCTCCTGGGTCTTGGCCCAGGCACCGATCAGCATCCCGATCGACAGGAAGGCCAGCACCCCCGCGATCACCATCGGGATCGCCATCCACCAGGCGCCGCTGAGCCGCAGCCCGAACATCGGTAGCTGCGCCACCAGCACGAACAACGCGAACTGCACGAGCGCGATGGCGAGGCTGACCGCGACGCGCGCGGCGAACACGGTGGGGAGCGGGGCAGGGGAGAGCTGGAGCCGGCGCAGGATGCCCTTGGTCCGCCACGTCACCAGCGTCTGCGAGGCCCCGAAGACCCCCGCCGAGGCCAGCGCCCAACCCAGCAGACTGGGGGTGAAGAACTGGATGGCCTTGAGGGAGCCGTCCTCCACCTGCCGGGTCGTCATCGAGTAGGCGGGCGGCTTGCCGGTGGCCGACTGGTTGGCCGACTGGACGATCGAGTTCATCAGCCCCCGCACCGTCCCCGACTTCACCTGGTCGGCGGCCGAGTAGTGGACCACCAGCTCGTTGCCGCTCTGCTCGACGACCGCGTCCGCGTCGCCCTTCTCCAGCTTGCGCAGGGCACCGGCACGGTTCGGCGTCCTGGTGACCTTCATGACCTTGCCGAGCTCCCCGCCTCCGCCCGCGACGGCCTGATCCAGGATCGCGGCCCGGCCCACCTCCAGCACGTTCACCTTGGACGTCGTCTGATGACCGAAGATCCCGCCGAAGAGCACCAGGAACATCAGGGGGAACAGGACGGTGAAGAACAGGGCGGCCCGGTCTCGCCCGAACCCGAGGAACATGGCCCGTGACAGGCTCTTGAAGCTTCCGAACGTGCTCATGCCCTGTACTCCCGTCCGGTGAGCTCCAGAAAGACGTCCTCAAGGGTGGCGCCATGGATCTGGACGCCGGTCAGCGCGTCCTTCGCCGCCATGGCCGCGACCACGGCCGATGGGTCACGGGTGGTGATGGTCAGCGAGATGCCGTCGTCGGCGGCCTCGTCGGCACCCGGCAGCAGCCGTGCGTCCGCCACGGCCAGGACGCCGCTCGCGACGCTGATCCGGGCGGGGACGTCCAGGCCGCGCACCAGGACGGCCGGTGGACCGAGCCGCAGGATCTTGCCCGCGTCCATAATGGCGACGCGGTCGCAGAGGATTTCCGCCTCGTCCATGTGGTGCGTGGTCAGGACGACCGTGCGGCCCTGCGTGTTGATCTGCCGCAGCACGTCCCACAGGTTGCGGCGGCCCTGGGGGTCCAGTGCGGCGGTGGGCTCGTCCAGGAACAGGAGTTCGGGGTCGTGGACGAGCGCGCATGCGATGGACAGGCGCTGCGCCTGGCCGCCCGACAGCTTCTCCACCCGGACGTCCGCCTTGCCTTCCAGCCCCACCAGCTCCATCATCGCGTCGGCCTTCTTGACCGGGACGCCGTAGAGGGAGCCGAACGTCCGCAACTGCTCACGCGTGGTCAGCCGCTCGAAGAACGACGAAGCCTGCAACTGGACGCCGATCCTCGGCAACAGCCCGGGGTTGCGCGGCCACGGGGACAGCCCGAGTACCGAGACCTCGCCCTCGTCGGCCTTGCGCAGCCCTTCGATGATCTCCAGGGTCGTCGTCTTGCCCGCGCCGTTCGGGCCGAGGATGCCGAAGAACTCGCCCTCCTCGACGCCGAACGTCACCCCGTCCACGGCCTGGACGTCCCCATAGCGTTTACGGAGACCCGAAACCTCGATCGTTTGCACCATGCCGGGGACATTAGGGGGCGAAGCAGACTTGCACACCCACCTGAAGGTGGGCGTTAAAGTCGGGAAGTCGGGGGTCCCGGTAGCCTGGCGTGCCGGACCGCGCCGCCCGCGGACAAGCGGAACGTCGGCGGCGGCGAGCCTTTCGGCGCATTGTCGGCGGCCGGGAGTACCCTTCTGCCGACCGTCCTACCCCCGAGGAGCGCACGCACGTTGACCGCCGTGACCGCCGAAGCGACAACCGAAGACCCGCACGGCTACTCCGCCCGGCACCTGTCGGTGCTGGAGGGGCTGGAGGCCGTCCGGAAACGACCCGGGATGTACGTCGGGTCGACCGACAGCCGGGGGCTCGCCCACTGCCTGTGGGAGATCGTCGACAACTGCGTCGACGAGGCCCTGGCCGGCCACTGCACCCACATCAGCGTGACGCTCCATGCCGACGGGTCCTTCGAGGTGGGTGACAACGGCCGCGGCATCCCCGTCGACCTGGAGCCCAAGACCGGCCTTCCCGGGGTCGAACTGGTCATGACGCGGCTGCACGCGGGCGGCAAGTTCGGCGGCGTCTCCTACACCGCGTCCGGCGGTCTCCACGGCGTGGGGGCGTCCGTGGTCAACGCGCTGTCCGCGCGGCTGGACGTCGAGGTCGACCGCGACGGGTACACCCATGCGATCAGCTTCCGGCGCGGGCTGCCCGGCGAGTTCGCCGACGAGGGGCGCCCCAACGCGCGGTTCCGCAAGAGGTCGGGTCTGCGGCAGATCCGCAAGGTCGCCGGGAAGGCCACCGGTACCCGTGTCCGCTTCTGGCCCGACCTGCAGATCTTCCTGAAGGACGCCACGGTCGACCAGGCCCTCGTCCTCGACCGGATGCGGCAGACCGCGTTCCTCATCCCCGGCCTCACCATCGACGTCCGCGACGAGCGCGGCGAGGAGATCGTCGACGAGACGTTCCGCTTCGACGGCGGCATCGGCGAGTTCTGCACCTACCTCGCCAAGGACGTCCCGCTCATCGACGTGCTGCGGCTGCGGGGCCGGGGCCACTTCACCGAGACCGTCCCCGTCCTGGACGATCAGGGCCATCTGACGCCCACCGACGTCGAACGCGACCTCGAGGTCGACATCGCGCTGCGCTGGGGCACCGGCTACGACACGATCACCAAGTCGTTCGTCAACGTGATCGCCACCCCGAAGGGCGGCACCCACGTGCGCGGCTTCGACCGCGCCGTGCTCAAGGTGATCAACGAGCAGCTCCGCGCGACGAAGCTGCTGAAGAACGGCGACGAGGACGTCATCAAGGAGGACGTCCTGGAGGGCCTCACCGCGGTGGTGACGGTCCGGCTGCCCGAGCCGCAGTTCGAGGGCCAGACCAAGGAGGTCCTCGGCACGTCCGCGGCCACCCGCATCGTCTCCCAGGTCGTCATGCACGAGCTGCGCGCGATCTTCGAGAACCCGTCGCGCGGGCAGAAGCAGCCGCTGCGGGCCGTGCTGGAGAAGATCGTCGGCGCGGCCAAGACCCGCATCGCCGCCCGCACCCAGCGTGACAACCAGCGGCGCAAGAACGCCCTGGAGAACTCGGCGCTGCCCGCCAAACTCGTCGACTGCCGTACCGCCGACGACCGCAGCGAGCTGTTCATCGTCGAGGGCGACTCGGCGCTCGGCACCGCCAAGCTCGCCCGCAACTCCGAGTTCCAGGCGCTGCTGCCGATCCGCGGCAAGATCCTCAACGTGCAGAAGGCGTCCGTCGCGGACATGCTGAAGAACGCCGAGTGCGCCGCGATCATCCAGGTGCTCGGCGCGGGCTCGGGCCGCACCTTCGACGTGGACGCCGCCCGCTACGGCCGCGTCGTGATCCTCGCCGACGCCGATGTCGACGGTGCGCACATCCGCACCCTGCTCCTCACCCTCTTCCACCGCTACATGCGCCCGATGCTGGAGGCCGGACGGGTCTTTTCCGCCGTCCCGCCGCTGCACCGCATCGAGCTGGTCAAACCGAGGAAGGGCCAGGACAGGTACATCTACACCTACTCCGACGCCGAGCTGCGGAAGCGGCTCGTCGAGCTGGAGCGCAAGGGCCGGCGCTGGAAGGAGCCGATCCAGCGCTACAAGGGCCTCGGTGAGATGGACGCCGACCAGCTCGCGGAGACGACGCTCGACCCCCGGTACCGGGTGCTCCGGCGTGTCCGCATCGAGGACGCCGAGGAGGCGGCGAAGGTGTTCGAGCTGCTGATGGGCAGCGAGGTCGCCCCGCGCCGCGCGTTCATCACCGCGGGCGCCGCCGAACTGGACGTCGAGCGCATCGACACCTGAGCGCCGGCGGGGGGCCGGGGCCGTCCAAGGACGGCCCCGGAGCGGCTGTGGCTCAGCCGTGGATCTTCAGTTTCCGGAACGTCTGCACCGGGTCCTGGGTGCGCCTGGCGGCGACGTCCGCGTACGCCGGCTTGTACGGGGCCGTGGCCATGTAGACGGTGAACGAGGCGGCGTTCCGCCCGGACGGCGACGGCAGGCCGGCCTTCCAGTCGATGACCGGGCCGAAGATTCCGCAGCCGGAGGTCTTCGGCACCGCGAACGTGGTGTCCCCGGTCGGCATCTTCAGGATCGGCGGGTCGGCGAAGGGGTTGGTGTAGTCGCCCGGGGACACGCTGGTGATCTTGTTGAAGTCGATGAGGAGGTTCAGCTTCATCGGGTCCTTGTTCGATCCGATGAAGCAGCCGTTGCCGATCGCGCCGTTGATCAGCTTGATCTTCAGGCCCAGCGCGGTCGTCGGCAGGGCGAAGTCGAACCCGCCCGCGTACTTGGCCTGCACCTGCACCTTGTTGTAGGGGAGGCCGTCCGCTCCGGACAGGGGGAAACCGAGCAGGCCGAGGACGCCGCCGGGGACGGTCATCGGCTTGCCGGTCATCTTCACGCTGGTGTACGTGGCCGGCTCGTCCCACGATGGCTGGACGGCCTGGATGACCGTCCGCATCGGCTGGGTGATCTCCTGGGTGAGGCCGCCGAGCTTCATCGAACCGCCCGTCACGACGAGCTGCAGGCAGGTCGCGAGCTTGGGGTCCTGCCCGGCGGGCAGCGGCGGGCACTGCTCGGCGAAGTCGAATTCCGGCACGTCCGGAGGCAGGTCCTGCGGGGGGCCGCCAGGGGGGTGGCCTGCGGTGCGGCGGCATGGGCCGGGACGGCGAGCATGCCGAGCGCGAGGCCGACGGGCGCCGCCGCCAAGGCGGCGCGAGTACTGAGCTTCACAGGGGTCGGGGGCCTTTCTCGGGGAGGGACCGCGATTGGAGCGGTCCATATGATGCGTCCCGATTCAAAAACATGGGCGTGTCTGAAACAAGATCGATAACGCGGCCACATCCGGCCGCGTCCGCTCGGAGGCGGAGACCGCCCACCATGCTCGGCCCATAACCAAGCGGTCGCTTGTTAGGCTTCGTCCATGCCGTCCCAGGAGCACATGAAGCAGGCACTGCAGACCTACGTCGACGCCTTCAACGCCGCCGACCTGGTGGCCGTCTGCGGCCTCTACGCCGATGACGCCGTCATCGAGGATCCGGTCGGCCACCCCCCGATCGCCGGGCGCGCCGCCATCGAGGAGTTCTACGCCAACGCCATCGCCAGCGGTGCCAAACTCGCCCTCGACGCCCCCATCCGCGGCTCCCACGGCGCCCGGGCCGCCATGGCCTTCACGATCGACGTCCCCGGTATGCGCGTCCGCGCCATCGACGTGATGACCTTCAACGACGAAGGCAAGATCACCCGAATGGAGGCCCACTGGGGCCCCGGCGACATCGAAACCTGACCGGTGGCCGCCTCCCGCACCACGGGAGGGTATCTCGGCGGGCGCCAAGGCGCCGATGGTCGCGGCATCGGTACGGTCATCGACCTGCGCCATCCCCGGGAGATCGAGGCCCGGGGCCGCTGGGCGTGGCCGACAAGGACCTGAACACCCGACTTCGCAGCAATCTGCCCCAGCCATGACAAGGGCCGGATAGCCCCCTGCCGGCGGAGGCCCCGGGCCTGGGGCCCGGGGCCGCGTGCGTCACTCTTCGGTCGTGTCCTCCGGGGCGGGGCCGATGGGGCCGCTGATGGAGACGATGGGCTTGTCCAGTTTTTCGCCGGAGCCGTCCCGGCGGCCCATGGTCACGTTGAGCGTGGCCGGCTTGCCGTTCGCGGCCGCGGCGCGCAGGGGCGTCGGCGCCGCCCACGCCTGGAGCAGGACGTCCTCGTCCTTGAGGAAGCGGTGGGCCCGGACGCCGCCGGTGGCGCGGCCCTTGGCCGGGAAGTCGGCGAAGTCGGCCAGCTTGATCGCGCCCGTCTGGGTACCGGGGAGGGCCGAGGACGAGCCCGCCACGGTGATCACGCGGGCCTCGCGGGCCGGGTCGAGGGCGCCGAACCACAGGACCCGCGCGTCCGCGCCCAGTTTGACGCCCGCCATGCCGCCGGCCGCCCGGCCCTGGGGACGGACGAGGGACGCGGCGTAGTGCAGGAGCTGGGCGTCGGTCGTGATGAAGACCAGGTGCTGGTCTTCGGAGAGCAACTGGACGGCGCCTACGACCCGGTCGCCCTCCTTCAGGGAGATGACCTCGAATTCGTCGCGGTTGGCCGGGAATTCGGGGACGACTCGTTTGACCACGCCTTGCGCGGTTCCCAGGGCGAGGCCGCCGCCTTCCTCGCCCACGGCGGCTATGCCCACGACCGTTTCGTCCGGTGCCAGGTCAACGTACTCCGCCACGGGGGCTCCGCCCGCCAGGGAGGGGGGAGTGGCCGAGGGCGGCAGGGTCGGCAGGTCCAGGACGTCTATGCGGATCATCCGGCCGTGGGACGTCACCGCGCCCACCTGGCCTCGGGCCGTCGCGGGGACGACCGAGGTCAGGACGTCGTGCTGAGCGCGGGGGCCGCTGTCGGGCAGGGGCGACGCGTCGTGCGTGCGGGCAAGGAGGCCGGTGGACGACAGCAGCACCGTGCAGGGGTCGTCCGCCACCTCAAGGGGCACGGCCTCCGCCGCGGTGTGGCCCGAGGATTCGAGAAGGATCGTCCGCCGGGGCGTGGAGAACTCCTTGACCACGTCCCCCAGTTCCTTGGAGACCACGCCGCGGAGCTTCTTCTCCGAATCGAGGATCGCGGTCAGCCGGGCGATCTCCTTGGCGAGCTGCTCCTTCTCCTTCTCCAGCTCCAGCCGGTCGTAGCGGGTGAGGCGGCGCAGCGGGGTGTCCAGGATGTACTGCGCCTGGATCTCCGACAGCTCGAAGATCTGCATGAGGCGCTGCTTGGCCTGGGCGGCGTCGTCGCTCTGCCGGATGACCTGGATGACCTCGTCGATGTTCAGCAGCGCGACGAGGAGGCCGTCCACCAGGTGGAGGCGGTCCTCGCGCTTCTTGCGGCGGAACATCGAGCGGCGCCGGACGACCTCGATGCGGTGGTCGACGTAGACCTGCAGCATGTCGCGCAGGCCGAGGGTGCGGGGCTGGCCGTCGACGAGGGCGACGTTGTTGATGCCGAACGTCTCCTCCATCGGGGTGAGCCGGTAGAGGTCCTGCAGGACGGCCTCGGGGTTGAAGCCGTTCTTGATCTCGATGACCAGGCGGAGGCCGACATTGCGGTCGGTGAGGTCCTTCAGGTCGGAGATGCCCTGGATCTTCTTGGCGTTGACCAGTTCCTTGATCTTGGCCTTGACGCGCTCCGGCCCGACGGCGTAGGGGAGTTCGCTGACGACGATCCCCTTGCGGCGGGGCGTGACGTTCTCGATGGTCGTGGTGGCGCGGGTGCGGAACGTCCCCCGGCCGCGCTGGTAGGCGTCGCGGATGCCGTCCAGGCCGACGATCTTGCCGCCGGTGGGCAGGTCTGGGCCGGGGACGAAGCGCATCAGCTCGTCCAACGAGGCATCGGGATTGTCGAGCAGGTGCCGGGCCGCGGCGATGACCTCGCCGAGGTTGTGCGGCGCCATGTTCGTGGCCATCCCGACCGCGATGCCGGCCGCGCCGTTCACCAGGAGGTTCGGGAACGCCGCCGGCAGGACCTCCGGTTCCTGCTCCTGCCCGTCGTAGTTGGGCCGGAAGTCGACGGTGTCCTCGTCGATCGACTCGACCAGCAGCATCGCTTCGCGGGACATCCGGGCCTCGGTGTACCGCATGGCCGCGGGCAGGTCGTCGCCGCCGAGCGAGCCGAAGTTGCCGTGCCCGTCCACCAGCGGCATCCGCATCGCCCAGGGCTGCGCCATCCGCACCATCGCGTCGTAGATGGCGCTGTCACCGTGCGGGTGCAGCTTGCCCATGACCTCGCCGACGACGCGGGCGCACTTGACGTGCCCGCGGTCGGGGCGGAGCCCCATCTCGTTCATCGAGTACAGGATCCGGCGCTGGACGGGCTTCATGCCGTCCCGCGCGTCTGGAAGCGCCCGCTGGTAGATGACCGAGTAGGCGTACTCGAGGAAACTGCCGCGCATCTCGTCGGAGACATCAACGTCGATGATGTTCTCTTCGAAGTCCGGCGGTGGGGTGGCTTGGGATCCGCGTCGTGCCATGCCACACATTGTGGCCGGTTCCGGGGACATCTTTCGCCCGTCCCGCCGGGTGTGCCGCCCGACCCGGCGGATCGGTGCCGTTCCGTCACCGTGACGAACCTGGCAGATTGGGCACGGACGGTTTCGATTCCCCGGGTGGAGGTTCCCTTGAGCGGGCTCGCCGACTTCCAGAACTCGATCTATCTGCAGGGGCTCGGGGACGTCCTCCCGGCGCTGCCCACGGACCTGACGAAACTGGAGGGTCTCGCGGAGCGCGCCCTGTCGGCGCGGGCGTTCGGGTACGTGGCGGGGTCGGCGGGCAGCGAGGCGACCGCGCGGGCCAACCGGGAGGCGTTCGGCCGGTGGCGGATCGTGCCGCGCATGCTGCGGGACGTCGCCGAACGTGACCTGTCGTCGGACGTGCTCGGAACCGCGATGCCGTCCCCCGTCCTGCTCGCGCCCATCGGCGTCCAGTCGATCTTCCACCCGGACGGTGAGCTGGCCGTCGCGCGGGCGGCGGCGGCCGAGGGAGTGCCGATGGTGCTGAGCACGGCGTCGTCGTACTCCATGGAGGACGTGGCCGAGGCGAGTGGGGACGGGCCCCGCTGGTATCAGCTGTACTGGCCCAAGGACAGGGAACTCGCCATCAGCTTCCTGGAACGTGCTAAGGCGACGGGGTACACGGCCCTTGTCGTCACGCTCGACACGTTCACACTGGCCTGGCGCCCACGCGACCTGGATCAGGCATACCTGCCGTTCTTGCGCGGGATCGGTGTCGCGAACTACTTCAGCGATCCGGTCTTCCGGAAGGCCGTGGGCGGGGAGATCACCGACGCCAACCGGGACACCGCGATCCTGCACTGGGTCGCCAACTTCGGGAACCCGAGCCTGACCTGGGACGACCTCATCTTCCTGCGCGACCACTGGGACGGGCCCATCGCGCTCAAGGGCATCCAGCATCCCGACGACGCGCGCCAGGCCGTGGACGCCGGCATGGACGCGGTCATCGTCTCCAACCATGGCGGACGCCAGGTGGACGGGGCCATCGCCTCACTGGACGCCTTGCCGGGTGTCGTCGAGGCCGTCCGCGACCAGGCGACCGTCCTGTTCGACAGTGGTATCCGGACGGGGGCGGACATCGCGAAGGCGCTCGCGCTCGGAGCCAAGGCCGTCCTGGTCGCGCGACCGTATGCGTATGGGCTGGCGCTCGCCGGCCAGGCGGGTGTTCAGCATGTTCTGCGCTGTCTCCAGGCCGAACTGGAGTTGACCATGGCGCTTTCCGGGATCAGGACTCCGGACGAGCTGACTCAGGAGATCCTTGCGCGCGCTTAGGCCGCGCGATCATTTCCGGGGCGGCGGCCCCGCGGCCACGTCGTGATTGCCGGTGCTTCCCGGGTAGGGAGATCGGCATGCGCTGGCCCGATCACGCCATCTGGTGGCACGCCTACCCGCTCGGTTTCGTCGGCGCCGAACGTGAGGCCCTCCCCGAAGGCACACCCCCGACCCCCAGACTGACAAGGCTCACCGCCTGGCTCGACCACCTCATCGGACTGGGCTGCAACGGGCTCGCGCTCGGCCCGGTGTTCGCGTCCGAGACTCATGGCTACGACACCATCGACCACTACCGCATCGACCCAAGGCTCGGCAGCGAGAACGACCTGCAACGGCTCATCGACGAGGCGTCCCAGAAGGGCGTCAGGATCCTGTTCGACGGCGTCTTCAACCACGTCGGACGCGACTTCGCACCGTTCAAAGACGTTTCCGCCAAGGGTGACGCCTCCCCGTACCGGAAGTGGTTCCATCCGGATCTGCGCACCTTCGAAGGCCATGCCCACCTCGTCACGCTGAACCACGCCGAACCGGAGGTCGCCGACTACGTCACCGAGGTCATGACCCACTGGCTGGAGCGCGGTGTAGACGGCTGGCGTCTTGATGCCGCTTACGCCGTCCCCCCGGAGTTCTGGCGGACGGTCATAGACCGTGTCCGCGTGCGCTTCCCCGACGCCTGGTTCGTCGGCGAGGTCATCCACGGCGACTACACGGGCCTTGTGGAACGGACCGGATTCGACTCCGTCACCCAGTACGAGCTCTGGAAGGCCATCTGGAGCTCCCTCAACGACCGCAACTTCTTCGAACTGGCCCACGCCCTCGACCGCCACAACGGGATGCTCGACACGTTCGCTCCGCAGACCTTCCTCGGCAACCACGACGTGACCCGGATCGCCAGCCGCCTGAACGAGCACCGGCATGAAGAGCATGCGCTCGTGATCCTGCTGACCGTCGGTGGTGTCCCGTCCATCTACGCCGGCGACGAGTTCGGTTTCGAGGGGATCAAGGAAGAGCGCGCAGGCGGGGACGACGCCATCCGGCCGGTCTTCCCGCAACGCCCCGGTGAGACACCCGGCTACGCCGCCCCCTACCACCGCCTGCACCAAGACCTGATCGGTTTGAGACGACGCCACCCCTGGCTCGTCCGCGCCCAGACCGTGGTGGCGACCTTGACCAACACGGCTCTCTCCTACACAGTGGGGCACGGCACAGAGCGGCTCGCGGTCGTCCTCAACCTGGACGACGAGCCCGCCACCGCAGAACTGCCCGCCGCGGACTGGACGTGTGCAGCCGGTGAAGCGCGCTTCACCCCTGACAGAGCCACCGTTCCCCCGGGGGGATGGGCGATCGCCGAAGCATGACATTCGTCATGGGTCGTCCGGGCATTCCTCATGATCGCTTCCTGACGCCTGTGACTGCACGCCCGCACCGTCCCCCGGCAGCATGGATGTCATGAAGGCACCCGTGATCGAGGTACGCGACCTGGACCTGAACGAGGCCGTGCGGAACGTCTCGTTCACCGTGGCCGAGGGCGAGGTCTACGCACTCCTGGGCTGCTATGGGTCCGGAAAGACCACTCTCCTGGAAATGCTGGCCGGCCTACGCCGACCCGCAAGCGGAACCGTCCGGCTAAAGGGCGCAGACCCCTACACCGACCGCGACTCCGCGCGCGCTGGGGCCGTGTGGTGTGACGGTGGCCTGTTCCCAGGGCTGACCGTCACCGAGGTCATCGACACATGGCGACGTTGGACACTCGACCCGCTCACGCGTGACGAGGCACTGCGCCTGGCCCGCCTCACAGACGCCGCAGACGTCCCCTTCGAGCGGCTGACCCCCGGGCAGCGGCGCATGCTCGACGTGGCGCTGGCCCTGGTCGGACGCTCCGACGTGCTCTTCCTCGACGAGCCCACCGCCGGGCTCGATGCCGCCGCCGCCCGCGAGGTGTGGTCCGTCCTGCTGACGCTGGCCGCGCACGGGGTCAGCGCGGTGGTCACGACCCGTGACCCCGGCGAGGCGTGCCGCGCCGACCGCGTCGGCGTACTGGACGAGGGACGCCTGGTCACCGGCCGGGACGCCACCCGGCTCCGCGCCGCCTGACCGGCGGCGCGTCCCGTGCCGGCCGCATACGCTGGGCGCGTGCAGCCCAGGATCCCGCGCCCCACCGCCATCGCCGCGATCATCGTGGGGATGACGGTGCTGACGCTGGCGGGGCTCCTGCTGCCGGCGCTCTGGTACGAGATCGTCAACCGCAGGGAGACGGGGCACCTGCTCCTCGCCCTCACCGGCGTCGGCACCGTGTTCGCCCTCTACACCCGGCTGCTGTGGCAGAACCTGATGCGCCGCACCGCGCCCGTCCACCGGCTCGGGCTGGCCGCGATCGCGCTGATCTGCTGGGCGATGCCGGCGCTGCTCGGCACCGGTCCGGGCTGGGGGAACGCGCTGCTCGTCCCGGCCGGGCTGATCGCCGTCGTCCTCCCGGTCCGCCAGTCGGTCACCGTGGCGGCGGCGGCGACCGTGCTGACCCCCGTCTACGGGGTGCTGCTCGGGCTTCCCGCCCTGGCCGTCCTGTACGAGGCGACGGGCGTGCCGCTCGGCGCCTTCTCCGGATATGTCACGGTCTGGCTGTTCCATGTCGTCCAGGAACTGCGGGAGGCGCGCGCCGAGCTGGCCCGGTCCGCGGTGCGGGAGGAGCGGCTCCGCTTCGCCCGCGACCTGCACGACGTCCTCGGCCACAGCCTCCAGGCGGTCGCGCTGCGCGCCGAGGTCGCCGAACGCTTCGTGGAACGCGACGACGGGCGCGTCCGCAAGGAGCTGACCGAGATCCAGGCGATGGCGCGGGACGCCGTCCGGGACGTGCGCGAGGTCGTCCGCGGCTACCGCGCCACGTCCCTGCGCACCGAACTGGACGGAATGACCGCCGTGCTGCGCGCCGCCGGAATCCGCTGCGAACGTCCCGAGGTGTCGCCGTCGCTGCCCGCGCACGTCCACGAGCCGCTCGGCTGGGTCGCCCGCGAGGCGGCGACCAACGTCCTGCGGCACTCCAGTGCCACCTGGTGTGAGATCACGGTCCGGGCCAGCCGGGACCGTGTCGAGATGGAGATCGTCAACGACGGTGCCGCGCGCCGCGCCGCCGGGGACGCCGGCAGCGGCCTGGCCGGTCTCGCCGAGCGGATCACCACGGCGGGCGGCGCGTTCACCGCGGGACCGGCCGGCGACGGGACGTTCCGGGTGACGGCCGCCGTCCCCGCGAGGCCCCCCGGGAAGGGAGAGGCATGATCCGCGTGCTGCTGGCCGACGACCACCTTCTGATCAGGGAGGCGCTCGTCCTGCTGCTGGAGACCGAGGACGGCATCGAGGTCGCCGCCGACGTCGGGCGCGGGGACGAGGCCGTCGACCGCGCCCTCGCCCTCAAACCCGACGTCGCCGTCCTCGACATCGACATGCCCGGCCTCGACGGGCTCGCCGCCGCCGAACGCCTCTCCCGCGACCTGCCCGGCTGCCGCCTGGTGATCGTGACCGCGCACGGGCGGCCCGGCAACCTGCGCCGCGCCATGGCCGCCGGCGTCCGCGGCTTCCTCGGCAAGGACGCGCCCGGCAGCCGGCTCGCCGAGGTCATCCGGCAGGTCGCCGCCGGCGCCCGCTACATCGACCCGCAGCTCGCCGCCGACGCCCTCGCCGCCGAGGAATGCCCCCTCACCCCGCGCGAGCTGGACGCCCTGCGTGCCGCCGCCGGCGGCGCCCCGGTCTCCCGCATCGCCCGCGACCTCGGCCTGTCGGAGGGCACCGTCCGCAACTACCTGTCCGCCGCCGTCACCAAACTCGGCGCCGACAACCGCCACGCCGCCGCCCGGACCGCCCGCGACCTGGGCTGGCTCTAGCGGCGGGCCAGCACGAGGGCGCCTCGTCTGGTCACCGGGAGCGGTGTGCGGAGCCGGGTGGCGGCCTCGGCGGCCTGCGGGCGGGGCACGCGGCGGGCGATCAGGTAGTCGCGGACGGCGGCGTGGTCGGGGAGCGTGATCAGCGGGGCGTCCCAGCGTTCCACCTCGACCTCCCCGAACACCTCGCAGACGCGGGCGGGGGCGTCCTCGGCGTCGAACGCGGTCGGTTCGGGCCGCCACACGGGCGACAGCTCGGGGCTGTCGGTCCGGCACACCGCGGAGACCAGCAGCAGTCCGCCGGGCGCGAGGACGCGGCGGGCCTCGTGGAGCGCCCGCCCGGGATCGTCCAGGTGGCAGAGCATGTTCACGGCCACGACGGCGTCGAACGATGCATCCCGGAACGGCAGGCGGAGCGCGTCGGCACGGACGCGCGGACCCGGATGGGCGCGCAGCGGCTCGGCGGACGTGTCCAGCCCCACCAGGCGGGGCGGCGGCGGGTGGGGGAGGGCGGCGCCGAGGGCGCCCTCCCCGCAGCCGATGTCCAGGACCAGGGACGCGCCCGCGTTCAGCAGCTTCGAGGCGACGTGGTCGTGCAGGCTCCGCGCCCCGATCAGGTATTTCCTGGTGACCCTTCCGGCGAGGCGGAAACGCTCCGGTCCGGAGTCACGGTCGGGTGTGAGGGCCATGCCCTAGGCATGCCCGGTGAGCCGCCCGGAAAAGCGCCGTCAGGCGGCGGCGCCGCCGTCGATGACGAGGTCGTGACCCACCACGTGGGTCGAAGTGTCCGACGCCAGCCACAGGACGGTCGACGCGACTTCGGAGGTGTCCGCCACGCGGCCGGCTGGGATGGCCGTACGCATCCTGACGGCGCGGTCGGTTTCGCTCTCGCCCGGTAGGAGCGACATGGGTGTGTCGCTGGCCCCGGGGCTGACCGCATTGATACGGATGCCGTCGGCGATGTGGTCGAGCGCGGCCGTCCTGGTGAGGATGCTGACCCCCGCCTTGGACGCCGCGTACGCCGCCATCCCGGGTCGCCGGTTGTGCGCCCCGATGTTGGACGCGACGTTGACGATCGTCCCGCCGCCGTGGGTCCGCATATGGGCGATCTCGTACTTCATGGACAGGAACACGCCGGTCAGGTTCACCGCCAGGACGGCGTCCCAGGCTCCGGTGTCGATGTCGGCGACCGGCCCGACGGCGTCGAGGACTCCGGCGTTGTTGACCGCGACGTGGAGGCCGCCATGGCGTCCGGCCACCGTCTCGACCATCTGGGCGGCGGACGAGGGATCGGTCACGTCGGCGACCACGTGATCGGCCCTGCCGGGGCCGATCTCCTTGACGGCCTCGGTCAGCGCGGTCACATCGCGTCCGGCGAGGACCACCGTGGCGCCCTCGCGGGCGAAGGCGTGCGCGGTGGCGCGGCCGATGCCGCCCGCGCCGCCGGTGATGAGGACGATCTTGCCATCGAACATCATGAGCTGACTCCAGGATACTAGATCGATCGTTCTTGAATGGGGGCGGGAAAAACCCCGGCCCGCTCGGTGGCCGGGGAAGGCGGTCAGGCGAGGAGGGACAGCGCCTCGCGCGCCGCGTCCCGGAGGCGCTCCTCGCCTGCGGGGGCGCGGCCGAGGACCCGCATCCCCTGGAGCAGGACGAGGAGGAACCGGGCCAGCGCCCGGGGATCCTTCTCCGGCGGCAGCTCGCCCTGGGCCCGGGCGCGCATCAGCGCCGAGGTCAGCGACGCCTCGAGGAAGCTCCAGCTCGACTCCACCAGCCGGGCCGCCTCGGCGTCGCGCGCGGCCAGCTCGACCGCCGTGTTGACCACCAGGCACCCGCGTCGCCGCCGGTCGCCCGCCGACTCCTCGGCATAGCGCTCGATCAGCGCGCGCACCGCCGGCAGGACGGGCCCCGGCCGCGACAGCGTCTCGGCGAGGCTCGGGTCGGCGGTCCGCAGGTAGCGTTCCAGTGCCTTCAGATACAGGTCGTGCTTACCGCCGAACGTGGCGTAGATGCTCGCGCGGGCGATGCCGAGACGCTCCACGAGATCGGCCATGGACGTCGCCTCGTATCCGCGTTCCCAGAACAGCTCCAGGGCGCGCTGCAAGACGGCGTCGGGGTCGAACTCCTTCGTCCGTGCCATGGGCAGGACGGTAACCCGTTCAAGAACGAACGGTCAAATATCAGCCTTCCGCGCGTGCGGGCACGGCCGGGCGGCTCAGATCCAGGACGTCCAGCACCGATCCGTCGGCGGCGAGCGCCTCGACGACCGGGCCCTGGCGGGCGCCCCACACCACGACGACGTGCCCGTGCGCCGGGACGTCCAGGATCCGCTTGCCGACCCGCACCCGCGCCACCTCCGCCGAGGCCCGCAGGCGCGCCTCGTTCACGAACTTGGCGCCCCACGGCAGCAGCCGGTTGGAGTTGCGGACCGTCCGGCCCGACCCGTACTTCAGCAGGTGGCGTCCCATCTCACCGAGTGAGCGGCGCGCGAGCGGCTCGTCGGGCGCCGACCCGCCGCCGCCGCCCAGTTCCCGCCACTCACCGTCGCGGCGGTGGAACGTCCAACCCTCGATGTACCCGGAGGCTTCGCCCCACTGGTGCAGGAATGTGACGACGGCGACATCGCCGTCCATATCGAGACCGAGCGGAAGGAAGTCCCGTCCTTCCTCGAAGGCGGCGGGAGGGGGGACGGGAAGGCCGTCCCGGAGGAGCCGCATGCACTCCTCGTGCACCTCGTAGTCGTTCATGTTCGGGACCTCTGGATCGTGCAGGCCTGGATGGTGCAGGCAGGGCGAAGGGCCCTCCCAGCAGAGGGCCCCCACGTGGCACTCACTCTAGAGGTCCGGCTCGTCTGGTTTCACCCGTCTGGAGTACTCCTGTCAATGCTTTGCCATCCGCTGTTCACCGCATCGTGGATCACCACTGCACCTTGTGTGAACGCCCGGCCGGCGAGGACCGCGCAGAGAGCCGCGAGCGGCAGTTCCACACCGGCCGCGAGTGCGATCGCCGCGGTCCGGCCCGGCCCCGGCGTGGCGGTCGTCACGTCGAACCACGCGTCCACGATCAGCAGCGTCCCGGTGACGGCGGCGCCCAGGCCGTACCGGCGGTCGCCGCGGACGTACAGCACGCCCGTCCCGAGCAGCGCGGCGGCCTCCATCGCGTCCAGCCCGACCCAGGCGGTCGACCAGTTCGCCACCACCGCGCTGGACGGCATCGTGGCCGCGAGCATCCACATCCAGGGCACCAGCGCCGCCGCGCCCCCGATCATCCCCCACCCCAGCCACCTGTTCCCGCCGGCCCGGACGAGCCGGGGACCGCCCGCGAGCCGGTTCACGGTGCGGGGACGAGAGGCGAGCGGCGCGGTGGCGGCGACCATGGGGGGCTCCCTGCTGAAGGTGATCGGTGCCCTTCAAGCCTCGCCGCCGGCTCGGCCGCGGTCGGTAACCCGCATATCCGAGTTGGGGTGGCACTAGGTTCACCCCTCGTTCTGCAGCCTGGTTCATGGTGGCGGGCGAACCGCACCAATACGGTTGCCCCCATGGCATCCATCTCCGCGGCCGACCGTGCCCGCGTGCACGCTCCGTGGTCGGCGGTGGCGTGGCGCGACACCGTCTTCGTCGCCTCCGGGGTGCCGCTGCAGGTCACCGGATGGCTGCTCCTGGGCTCGGTCTGGACGGCCTGGACACCCGCGGACGTCACACCGATCCTCATCCTGGCCGGCGCGTCGACCGTTCTGCTGCTGCTCGCGCTGCGCCCGCTGACGGCCTGGCAGCGGGAGCGGTGCTGGGCCGTGCTCGGCCTGCACATCCCCCGCGTGCCGGACCTCGATGACGGGGGCCCGTGGGACGCGCTCCGCAACCTCCGCTCGCCCGTGCTCTGGCGGATCATCCGGTACCACCTGCTCGCCGGGCCGTGCCTGGCGGCCGGCGGGCTGGCCGTGATCTTCGCGTGGGCCGCGGGGTTCGTCCTTGCCGCCGCGCCCCTGTACGCGTGGGCGCTGCCCCACGTCGGCCTGTTCGGCAATCCGGTGAAGTCCGGCGCGCTCACCGGGACCGGCGTCCTGCTGCTGGCGGGCGCGCCGTGGCTGGCGGCGGGCGTCCGCCGGCTGGACGCGCGCGCCGCCGTCGCGCTCCTCGGCCCCGACCGCGCGCTGGAGCTGGAACGGCGCGTGGAGGACCTCGCCGAGCAGCGCGCCAGCGTCGTGGACGCCGCCGACATCGAGCGCCGCCGCATCGAGCGGGACCTGCACGACGGCGCCCAGCAGCGGCTCGTGTCGCTCGCGATGAACCTCGGACTGGCCCGCGAGACGCTGACCGGCGTCCCGGCGGAGGCCATGCGGGTGATCATCGAGGCGCATGAGGAGGCCAAGGAGGCGCTGACCGAGCTGCGCGACCTGATCCGCGGCCTGCACCCGGCCGTGCTGGAGGACCGGGGGCTGGACGCGGCGCTGTCCGGCGTCGCGGCCCGGGTGCCGCTGCCGGTCCGGCTGCGGGTCGAGGCCGAGCCGCGCGCCTCGTCCACCATCGAGGCCGTCGCGTACTTCGTCGTCTCCGAAGCCCTGACCAACGTCGTGAAGCACGCGAAGGCCAACGAGGTGGACATCGCCGTGGTGCGCCGGGGCGAGGTGCTGGGCGTCACCGTCCGCGACGACGGGCGGGGCGGCGCCGACCCGTCCGGCGGGACGGGCCTGACCGGGCTCGCCCGCCGCGTCCGGTCCGTGGACGGCACGTTCCGCATCACCAGCCCCGCCGGGGGACCGACCACCGTCACCGTGGAGTTGCCGTGCGCGTTGTGATCGCCGAGGACTCGGTCCTGCTGCGGGCCGGGCTGATCAAGGTGCTGGAGACCTCCGGCTTCGAGGTCGCGGCGGCCGTCGGGGAGGCCGACGGGCTGCTCGCCGCGGTCCGCGCGCACCGCCCGGACGCCGCGATCGTGGACGTCCGGATGCCGCCCGGCTTCACCGACGAGGGCGTCCGCGCGGCGCTCGTCATGCGGCACGAGGCGCCGGACGTGGCCGTCCTGCTGCTGTCGCAGTACGTCGAGGAGCGGTACGCCGCGGACCTGCTGTCGACCCGCACCCGCGGCATCGGCTACCTGCTCAAGGACCGGGTCGCGGACGTCTCGGCGTTCCTCGACGCGCTGCGCCGGGTCGCCTCCGGCGGCACGGCGCTCGACCCGGAGGTCGTCTCGCAGTTGCTGCTGCGCCGCCACCGCGGCCCGCTCGACCGGCTCACCCCGCGCGAGAAGGAGGTCCTCGCCCTGATGGCCGAGGGACGCTCCAACGCGGGCATCGCCGCCGCGCTGGTGGTGAGCGAGAGCGCGGTCGCCAAGCACATCAACGGCATCTTCGCCAAGCTCGACCTCCCGCACGCCGAGGGCGACCACCGCCGCGTCCTCGCGGTCCTGCGCTTCCTGGGCGGTGAGACGTGACCGCCGGTGCCGCGCGGCGGCCCCGGCGGCGTGGCGTCTGGATCGCGCTGGCGATCGGGACCGCGCTGGTCGTGGTGGTGCCCGTCCTGCTGATGGCGTTCGGGCGGGCCGTCCGGCAGACGTCGGCGTCCGTCACGCCCTACCACCATGCGATCAGGGAACTGCGGCTCGACATGGGCGCCGCGGCCGTCTCCGTCAGCCCCGGACCTGACGGGCAGGCGCGCGTCTACAAGGATCTCCGGTGGGCGCTGAGCAAGCCCCGCGTGACCGAATCGCTGGTGGGCGACACCCTGTTCGTCACGGTCCGCTGCTCGGGGACGGGCGTGATCGGCGGCTGCGGTGCCGACCTCGCCGTCCGGGTGCCGGTGGGCACCCGGGTGTCGGCGGTGGCCGGGTCGGGCGAGATCAACGTCCGGGGGCTGGCCGGCGACCTCGATCTGCGGACCGGGTCGGGCGTGATCGGCGTCGCCGGCGCGCGCGGCCGGCTGCGGCTGCTGGCCGGGTCCGGCGCGATCACCGCGACCGGGCTGACCTCGCCGCAGACGCGGGCGCGGATCAGGTCCGGGTCCCTCGACCTTCGCTACGCCGAGCCCCCGGACTCGGTGGAGGCGGCGGCCGGATCGGGCACCACGAGGATCATCGTCCCACCGGGCTCGCACTACCGCGTGCGGAACTGGACGGGCGCCGGCACCGCCCACATCAACCCGGCCGTCGTCGACGACCGCGCCCCCGGTCAGATCACCGTCCACAGCGGTTCCGGCGACAGCTACGTCGACTACCGCGACGACTAGCGCGGCGGGCCGCACGCCGTCACCGTCCCGCTCGTCGTGACACGCCGGGCACCGTCCGGGTTTTCCGGCCCGGCAGGCGCCGTCCGGGCGGAAACCGCCGCGGTTTGTCCGCCGGTCCTGATAGGACATGTGCCGACGAACTCGCATAAGGGGATCCATGGGCGTTTATCAGCACCTTGAGGAATATGCCGGCCTTCCGGTGGCCACGTTCAACGAGGACACCCGGCCGGACGAGGTGGACGGCGGCACCGGCGATCCCGTCACCGGGGAGGACTTCCCGTCCGCCGGGGAGGCCGCCTGGTTCGTCGGGACGTCCTTCGACGAGGAGGACTTCGCCGGCGTCTTCGCCCGCTTCCTGCAGACGATCGACACCACCGAGATCACGGCGCTGATCATCGGCTACTGGGGCGCCTCCTACGACAGCGGCGCCGCCGACCCGGTGGCGCTGCTCACCGAGTCGGCCGCGTCCTTCCCCAGGCTCAGGGCGCTGTTCCTCGGCGACATCACCGGCGAGGAGTCGGAGATCTCCTGGATCGAGCACTCCGACATCACGCCCCTGTTCACCGCGTTCCCCGACCTGGAGCGGTTCGACGTGCGGGGCGCGCAGGGCCTCGTCCTCGACCCGATCAGGAGCGACAGGCTCAAGGTGCTGCGGTTCGAGTCGGGCGGGCTGCCGGCGCCGGTCGTGCGGGCCGTGGGGGCCAGCGACCTGCCGAACCTGGAACATCTCGACCTGTGGCTCGGCGAGGACAACTACGGCGGTGACGCGACGGTCGCCGACCTCGCCCCGCTCCTCAGCGGCGAGCGGCTGCCCGCGCTGCGCCACCTCGGCCTGGAGGACAGCGAGATCCAGGACGAGATCGCGGCGGCGGTCGCGGGCGCGCCCGTCGTGGCGCGGCTGGAGTCGCTCAGCCTGGCGATGGGCATCCTCACCGACCAGGGCGCCGAGGCGCTGCTCGCCGGGCAGCCGCTCACCCACCTGCGCGAACTGGACCTGCACCACCACTTCCTGTCCGACGCCATGGTCGAGCGGGTGCGGGCGGCGCTGCCCGGAGTCGAGGTCGACCTGGACGAGCAGGAGAAACCGGACGGCGACTGGCACTACATCGCGGTATCTGAATGATCCGGGAACGGCTTTCGACGTTCGCCGGGCTCCCCGTCCACACCTTCGACGGGGACCCCGAGGGCGGTCCGCGGCCCGCCGAGGACGAGGTGGCCTGGGGCATCTACCACCGCATCCAGGACAACGGCGCGTGGGGAGCCGAGGTCCCCGAGAACTTCGAGCTGTTCCTCCGGACGGTCGACACCGCGCGGGTCACCCACCTCGTCATCGGCTTCTGGGGGTTCGACACCGAGGAGTTCGACCCGGTCGGGCGGCTGGTCGAGGCCGCCGGCCGGTTCCCGGACCTGCGCGCGGTGTTCCTCGGCGACATCCGCGACTGGGATCTGCACATCTCCTGGATCAGGCACTCCGACGTCTCGCCGCTGTTCGCGGCGTTCCCGGGTCTGGAGCACGTCGGAATCCGCGGCGGGGACGGCCTGCGGCTCGAACCGATGCGCGCCCCGCGGCTGCGGACGCTGCGGTTCGAGGCGGCCCGGCTGCCGGAGGAGGTCGTGGGAGCGGTGGCCGCCAGCGATCTGCCGGGGTTGGAGCGCCTGGACATGTGGCTCGGCCAGTACCTGATGGACGCCCCGCCTCTCGACGAGCTCGCGGGGATCTGGACGGGTGAGCGGCTGCCCGCGCTGCGGCGCCTCGGGCTGGAGAACGCCGACTGCGCGGACGAGATCGCCGAGGCCCTGGCCGGCGCGCCCGTCGTGGCGCGGCTGGAGTCGCTGAGCCTGGCGATGGGCACGCTCACCGACCGGGGCGCGGAGGCGCTCCTTTCCGGGCAGCCCCTGACGCACTTGAAGGAACTCGACCTGCACCATCACTTCCTGAGCGAGGAGATGACCGCCCGGGTGCGGGCCGGGACGCCCGGCGTCCAGGTGAACCTCGACGAGGGGCAGGGGCCGCCGCGCCGGTCGCGAGGACGGTTCGACATCACCACCTACATCGCGGTGGCCGAATGAGCCTCGTCGTGGTCGGCGCGCCCGGCGACCGCCGCCCCGCGCTGTTCGCGGCGGCGTGCCGGGCGGCCGGGCTGCCCGAGCCCCGGCTGATCGCCTGGACGGACGTGCTGCGCGGCGCCCCGCTCGCGCTGGAGGCGGGCGATCTGGTGCGCGTCGACTCGCCGGGCGGGGACCCCGAGACCGATGTGCTGCTGCGCGGCCCCGGTGAACCGGCGCGGGTCGGCGGCGGGGCGCGCTGGTACCGGACGTTCACGGCGGCGCTGCGGCGGCTCTCCGCGGCGGTGTCGCAGGCCGGCGCCCGGCTCCTCGGCGACGTCGAGGAGATCGCGGTCATGTTCGACAAGCGGCTGGCACACGCGCGTCTCCTGGCCGCGGGGGTTCCCGTCCCGGTCGCGCTGCCCGGGGTCGACGGCTATACGGCGCTTCGCTCGCGGATGGACGAGACGGGGGAGCGGCGGGTGTTCGTCAAGCCCGCGCACGGCTCGTCCGCGTCCGGCGTCGTCGCGTTGCAGACGGCGCCGGGCCGGGTGAGGGCCGTGACCTCGGCGTTCATGGCGGGGGACCGGCTGGTGAACGCGCTGCGCGTCCGCTCCTACGCGTCCGAGGAGGAGGTCGCCGCGCTGATCGGCCTGCTCGCCCCGGACGGCCTGCACGTGGAGCGGTGGCTGCCCAAGGCGACCCTGGACGGGCGCGTGTTCGACCTGCGCGTCGTCGTCATCGGCGGTGAACCCACGCACGCGGTCGCCCGGACGAGCCGGACCCCGATGACCAACCTTCATCTGGGCGGCGCCAGGGGAGACCTCGGGGCGGTGCAGCGCGCGCTCGGGGAGGACGGGTGGCGCCGGGCGCTCGACGTGTGCGCGCGGGCCGCCTCCTGTTTCCCCGGCAGCCTGATGGTCGGCGTCGACCTGCTGGTGGGCGCGGGGCTGAAACGGTTCGCGGTGTGCGAGGTGAACGCGTTCGGTGACCTGCTGCCGGGGCTGACCGGCCTGCCGGGCGGGCCCGCCGAAGGGATCGACACCTATGCCGCCCAGGTCAGAGCGTCGTTGCCGGGAATTCGATGTACGACATGAACGACATCATCGGCAGTCATGATCTGCTGCTGGTGACTCTCGACACGCTGCGTTATGACGTTGCCGCCGAACTGGCCGCTTCTGGCGAGACCCCCACTCTCGCCGGCCTGCTCCCGGGGGGCCGCTGGGAGCGCCGCCACACGCCGGGCAGTTTCACCTATGCCGCGCATGCGGCGATGCTGGCCGGGTTCATGCCGACCCCCGCGTCCCCTGGGCCGCACCCACGTCTCTTCGCCGGAACGTTCCCGGGCAGCGAATCCACCGCGTCCCATACGTGGACGTTCGACGCCGCCGACCTGCCGTCCGGACTCGCCGCCGCCGGCTACCACACCGTCTGCGTGGGCGGTGTCGGGTTCTTCAACAAGCTGACGCCGCTCGGGTCCGCGCTTCCGTCGCTGTTCGCCGAGAGCCACTGGGAACGCCGCTTCGGCGTGACCGACCCGGAGTCGCTGCCCAACCAGATCGACCGCATCGCCGAGATCATGGGCCGGCTGCCTGCCGACCGCCGCCTGTTCCTGCTGCTGAACGTCGCGTCCTTGCACCAGCCCAACTGGTTCTACCTGCCCGGCGCCACCCGCTTGGACGGGGACACGCGCGCCAGCCACGCCGCCGCCCTCCACCATGTCGACGCCCACATCGGCCGGCTTTTCGCGTTGATGCGCCGCCCCTGCTTCGTCATCGTCTGCTCCGACCACGGGACGGCCTATGGAGAGGACGGCCACACCGGGCACCGCATCGGCCACGAGGTCGTCTGGACAGTTCCGTACGGGGAGTTCGTTCTGCCGTGAAGCCCTACCAGGGATACGTGTACGCGTACCCGCACAAGACCGCCTACCGTCCGCTGCACCCATCGCCGGCACTGCGCGATGTATGGGCCGGGGAATCACTGCACGCGCTCTTCCTCTACCTCCACGTGCCCTTCTGCGAGATGCGGTGCGGCTTCTGCAACCTCTTCACCCGCACTGGCGCGCCCGAAGAGCTGACCGCGGCCTACCTCGGCGCGCTCGACCGGCAGGCCACCGCCGTGCTGGACGTCCTGGGGGACGCGTCGTTCGCCACGGCGGCGTTCGGCGGCGGCACCCCGACCTACCTCACCGCGTCCGAACTGGAACGCCTCTGTGACATCGCCGGGCGGTTCCGCGGCTTCGGCTCGGGTCCGCTCGGCGTGGAGACGTCCCCGGCCACCGCCACCACCGACCGGCTGACCGTCCTCGCCGAACGCGGCGCCACCCGGATCTCCATCGGCGTGCAGAGCTTCCTGGACGACGAGGCCCGCGCTGCCGTCCGGCCCCAGAAACGCAGCGAAGTGGAGGCCGCGCTAGACCGCATCAGGGCCGTGGGCTTCCCGACCCTCAACATCGACCTCATCTACGGCATCGACGGCCAGACACCCGCGACGTGGATGCACTCCCTGAATGCCGCTCTCACGTGGCGCCCAGAGGAGATCTACCTGTACCCCCTCTACGTCCGTCCGCTGACCGGGCTGGCACGCCGTGCCCAAGACTGGGACGACCAGCGCCTCACCCTCTACGGGATCGGCCGCGACCATCTCCTGGCCGAAGGCTACGAGCAGGTGTCGATGCGGATGTTCCGGCTGCCCACAGGCACCTCCGGCGGAACGGAGTACTGCTGCCAGACCGACGGCATGGTCGGCCTCGGATGCGGAGCACGTTCCTACACCTCCCGCCTGCACTACTCGTTCGAGTACGCGGTCGGCACCGGGCAGGTGCGCTCCCTCATCGACTCCTACGTGCGGGAGGACGACTTCACGACCGCCCGCGTGGGCTTCACCCTGGACGACGACGAACAACGCCGCCGCCATCTCCTCCAGTCACTCCTGCAAGCACGCGGTCTCGACCGGGGCTCGTACCGCGCGCGCTTCGGCACCGACCCGCTGGACGACTTCTCCGCCGACCTCACATCGATCGCCGACCGCGGATGGCTGGAAGCCTCCGGCGGCACCCTGCGGCTGACACCGGAAGGGCTCGCCTACTCCGACGCCATCGGCCCCGCCCTCTTCTCGTCCCGCGTCCAGAAGCTCATGGACGCCTATGAGGCGCGCTGATGGACCACCTGACGATCCTCTACCGGGGCCCGCTCGCCAGTTGCGACTACGACTGCCCGTACTGCCCCTTCGCCAAGCGCCGCGACACACCGGCCCAGCTCCGCGACGACCGCGCCGCACTGGAACGCTTCACGGAATGGGCCGCCGCCTACGGCCACCCCCTCTCTGTCCTGTTCACCCCCTGGGGCGAGGGCCTGGTGCGCTCCTGGTACAGGCACGCGCTCACGGCCTTGAGCCACCTCCCGCACGTCGAACGGGTGGCGATCCAGACGAACCTCAGCCACCGCGTCTCCTGGACGGCGGGCGCGGACCTGACCCGGCTCGCGCTGTGGGCGACCTACCATCCCGGCCAAGTCCCCTACGGACGCTTCCTGGGCAAATGCCGCGACCTGGCGGAGCGCGGCGTCCGCCACAGCGTCGGCATCGTCGGGCAGCCCGACCACCTCGACGCCGCCCGCCGCCTGCGCGCCGACCTGCCCACCGGCACGTACCTGTGGGTCAACGCCGCCGAAGGCCGCACCTACACCGACGCCGAGGCCGCCGCCTGGACCGGCATCGACCCGCTGTTCCCGCTCAGCCGCCGCCCGCACGCCAGCCGCGGCCTCCCCTGCCGGACGGGCGAAACGGTCGTCTCGGTCGACGGTGACGGCACCGTCCGCCGCTGCCACTTCGTCCCGTCCGTGCTGGGAAACCTCTACGACGGCTCCTTCCGCGCCGCACTCAGGCCCCGCCCATGCCCCCTGGACACCTGCGACTGCCACATCGGCTACGTCCACCTGGAACCGCTGGGCCTCTACGACACGTTCGCGGGCGGGGTCCTGGAACGAATTCCGGCCCTCCTGGACCGGCCCTGACGCGCCCGCCGGCTCAGGTCTGCCTTTCGGGGCGGTAGTCGGCCTCGTCCACACCGAACGTCCAGGCGACGCCCGCGCGCGCCGTGCGGGTGTCGGGCGGGACGCGCAGATAGTAGGTCCGGTACGTCCCATCGGGTTCGGGCGTGGAATTGACCACCTCCACCATGACCACGGGCTCGTCACCGGGGAGGTCGATGGACCACAGGACGCCCGTCTCGTCCCGGTGCAGGGGACGCGCGCCCGTCTCGGCCAGGTAGCGGTCGTAGCCGAAGATCTCCAGCATCACCCGGCGCAGCTCGGCGTTCTCCTCGGCCGAGATGCGGTCGGGTGTCAGGCCGGTCAGGGACGCGACGAAGTCGCGTGGGATCGGCATACCGCGCCAGGCGTGCAGGGCGAACCCGTCCGGGTAGGCGAGGGCGGGACCGTCGCCGCGGTGCAGCCGGCCTGGCTCGTCCCGATACAGCTCACTGGGACGCTCCGACAGGACCACCAGCCGTTCGTAGGGCCACCACCAGCCCGCCGAACGGGCGGCCTCCGCGAGACCGGTGAGCGGGCCGTCCAGCCGTCCGAGCGACTCGAACAGCGCCAGCCAGGGCGCGTCATGCTGGCCCAGGACGGCGTCGAGGGTGGCGGCCCGCAGCAGGGACCCGGCCCGCTCCTCCCGTGCGGACGGCCGCCGGTTGCCGGCCGCGGAGGAACGGCCGTGCGCCTGCTCCCCGATGGCGGCGCGAACCCGGGTGACCAGTGACTGGACCTGGTCCCAGAGCAGGCCCCCCGTCCCGGCCCATGTGCGCGGCCACTGCTCCGGCCCCTGTTCGGAGCAGGCCGCCGCACGTTCCGCCTCCCAGGGACGGGTCCGCACCCGCGCGAGAACGCTCTCGCCCGCCCGGCCCTCGCCCAGGTCGGCGCGGGCCTGCTCAAGCAGGCCGTCCAGGCCGGCCGCCTCCAGGGCGTCGCCGTGCCCCGCGAGGACGGCCGCCATGACGGCGCCGCGCGCGGGGGAGGGCACCCACACGTACCGCTCGGGGACCTCCAGCCCGGCCGAGGTGTAGGCCGCGGCCACGCCCGCCTCGGCCCGCGCACGGTCGGCGGGGCCGGTGCCGAACGCCGCCGACTGCCAGTCGCCGACCACGTAGTGGGGTTCGCGTACCGTTCCGGTGAGCATCCCGCCCCCTCAGTCGGCCACGACGCGGACGGCGCCGGGCACGTACTCGCGCTGGCGGATCACCCGGTACCACCCCTTGGGCAGGGTGATCGCCGCGTGCTCCTCGTGCACCAGCCGCCCGCCGGACGGCAGATGCAGATGGTCCGGGGCGAGCGGATCCGGGACGCGCAGCAGCGAGCCGGGCGCGGACAGCGCGTGCGCGTGCCCGGTGGCCTCTCCGAGGGCCAGCACCATGCGCCCCCGGCCGTCGCGCGGAGCCGGCGGCAGCTCGCGGACGGACTGCGGGACCGCCTCCTCGGGCACGGGCAGGATCAGGATGTCTCCCTGTCGGTACATGCGGCGAACGTAACGTCCGCCACCGACAGAACGAGCGCGGTGGACCGGGGTCAGAAGCCGCGGGTGCGGTGGGCCGCCGGACGGGCCCACCGTCCGGAGGCGCCGAGCCCGACCCGCTGGAACGCCCGGATGAACTCACCGCCGAGGTTCACCCCGGCGCCCAGGGCGAGCGCCACGGAAATCGCCCCGATGAGACTCAGCACCCCCGCGTTCGGTGAACCCGTGTTGAGTTCGACCATCCCCCGGTACAGCGCCGTCCCAGGCAGAAGAGGGCCGATCGCCGGGACCACGTACGGCATGACAGGTTGCCGGTGCCGGCGGGCCAGCCAGTTCGCCAGCGTACCGACCACGGTGGCGGCCACCGCCGCCGCCAGCACGGGTGGAACGTGCCAGACCCGCGCGAGGACGTAGAGCACCCAGATCAGCGCCCCGCCCAGGGCCGCGGCGGTCAGGACCGCCCTGGGCGCGGCCAGCGAGATCGCGAAGGTCAGCGAGATGACGGCGGCCGCCATGATCGCGACGGGTCTCAGCTCCGCCGCCGGCGTGGGCAGATGCTTGACGTCGATCGGCACGTCCAGGTTGACCGCGGCGTAGACGACCACGCCCAGCCCGGCGACGATCGCGGCGATCAGGAAGAAGACCTCCAGTAGCCGCGCCCCCGCGCTGATCAGGTCGCCGGTGATGCCGTCCTGGATGCTGGCGACCAGCGGACGCCCCGGCAGCAGCGCCAGGATCGCCCCCGTGACGACCGTCGCGGCATGTCCCGGATTGCCCATCGCCACCACCAGGGCCGCCGCGGCGGCGCCGATCGCGGCGGCCAGCGTCAGCTGGAAGAACTCCGCGATCCCGCGCCGCGCCAGTGCGGCGGCGGTGCGGTCGCCGAGCAGGGTGGCGATGAACGCCGTGGTCGCCACGAGCGGTCCGCCGCCGGCCAGCACACTGCCCGACGCGGCGATGAGCCCCAGCGACACCACCATCAGCCAAGCCGGATAGGGGGCGCGCCCCTGTTTGATCTCTGCGAGCTTCTTGTGGGCCTCGTCCAGCTCCAGCATGCCGATGGACGCGTCCTGGACGAGCTGATGCAGCGCGGTGAGCCGCCAGTAGGCCGGAGTCCGCCGCCGGATGGCCCGGCTCCCCGTCACGGGCGCCGCACCCTTCCCCGGGTGGGCCGAGACGAGAAGGCTCGTCAGCGTGACCTGAACCTCACACCGAGGGATTTCATAGGCCACGGCCAGGCTGAGCATGGCCTCGTTCACGCGCTCGGTGGTCTCGCCGCTGGCCAGCAGCAGTTCACCGACGCGCAGCACCAGGTCGAGCGCCCGGGGATCGACGATCTCGCCGGGCTCCTCCTCGGGCGGTTCCGGAGGTGCCCCGTCCATCAGGACCTGCCATGTCCGCCGCAAGCGTTCGGCCGTGCGCATTCCCCCGCCCGTGCCCCTTCCCGCCTCGTCACCGATCTTGAATGGCAGGCTACCCAGGGGTCCGGCCCCGCGAATCCGCGGCTTCCCACCCGCCTTTCCACAGAACACCATTCAGGTGCGGCGTCTTCCATGCCGCTGGTACCAAGGACGCATGAGCACTCTCCGGGACGATGCCGAGCGCTGCCTGCGCGCCCTCGCCGGCGACCACGCGCGGCTCCGCGACGACCAGTGGACGGCGATCAGCGCGCTCGTCGTCGAACGCCGCCGCGCCCTGGTCGTGCAGCGCACGGGCTGGGGCAAGTCCGCCGTCTACTTCGTGGCGACCCGGCTGCTCCGCGAGCGCGGCGCCGGCCCCACCGTGATCGTCTCGCCGCTGCTGGCGCTGATGCGCAACCAGATCGAGGCCGCCGTGCGCGCCGGCATCCACGCCCGCACGATCAACTCCTCCAACACCGGCGACTGGGAGCAGATCTTCGCCGAGGTCGAGGCAGGCGAGGTGGACGTCCTGCTGGTGAGCCCCGAACGGCTCAACAACCCCGACTTCCGCGACCTCGTCCTGCCCAGGCTCGCCGCCGGCGCCGGGCTGGTCGTCGTCGACGAGGCGCACTGCATCTCCGACTGGGGCCACGACTTCCGCCCCGACTACCGGCGGCTGCGCACCCTGCTGGCCGAGCTGCCGCCGGGCGTCCCGGTGCTCGCCACCACCGCGACCGCCAACGCCCGCGTCACCCAGGACGTCGCCGAGCAGCTCGCCGGCGACGACGCCCTCGTCCTGCGCGGCCCGCTCGAACGCGAGTCGCTGCGCCTCGCCGTCGCCACGCTGCCCACCGCCGAGCAGCGCATCGCCTGGCTGGGGGAGCGCCTCGCCGACCTGCCGGGCTCCGGCATCATCTACACGCTCACCGTCGCCGCCGCCCACGAGATCACCGGCTACCTGCGCGACCGGGGCCACGAGGTCGCCGCCTACTCCGGTCAGACCGAGCAGGCCGAGCGACTCCAGGCCGAACAGGACCTCCAGGACAACAAGCTCAAGGCGCTCGTCGCCACCAGCGCCCTCGGCATGGGCTTCGACAAACCCGATCTCGGTTTCATCGTCCATGTCGGCGCCCCGCAGTCGCCGGTGGCCTACTACCAGCAGATCGGACGGGCCGGCCGCGGTGTCGACCGCGCCGAGGTCATCCTGCTCCCCGGCCGGGAGGACCGTGACATCTGGGCCTACTTCGCCGGTCTGGCGTTCCCGCCGGAACCCCTCGTCCGCAGCACCCTCGACGTGCTGGAAACGGCCGGCCGCCCGCTCTCCACGAGCGCGCTCGAACCGATGGTGGACCTCAACCGGGCCCGTCTGGAGATGATGCTCAAGGTCCTGGACGTGGACGGCGCGGTCCGCCGCGTCAAGGGCGGCTGGACGTCCACCGGCGAACCCTGGGTCTACGACCGCGAACGCTATGAGCGCGTCACCGCCGAACGCCGCCGTGAACAGCGGGCCATGCTCGACTACATATCGGCGGCCACCTGCCGGGAGGAGTATCTCCGCCGCCAGCTCGACGACCCGGCCGCCGCCCCCTGCGGCCGCTGCGACAACTGCACGGGCCGCCACTGGCCCACCGACGTCACCGGGGAGAGCGCGGCGCAGGCCCGCGACCGCCTGCACCGCCCCGGCGTCGACATCGCGCCCCGCCGCATGTGGCCCACCGGCGTCAAGGACGACCTGGGCGTCTCCGGTCGCATCGATCTCCAGGCCGAGACCGGCCGGGCCCTCGGCCGCCTCACCGACATCGGCTGGGGCAACCGCCTCCGCGACCTGTTCGCGTCCGCCGACACCGACGTCCCCGCCGACCTGGTGGACGCCGTCGTGAAGGTCCTCGCCGCCTGGGACTGGCCCGCCCGCCCCACCGGCGTCATCACCGTCGGTTCCCGCTCCCGTCCCCGCCTGGTCACGACCTTCGGCCGCCGCATAGCCGAAATAGGCCGCCTCCCGTACCTGGGTGAGCTGACCCCCGTGGGCGATCCCGTCCCCCGCCGTCACAACAGCGCCCAACGCCTCCGCTCCGTCTGGCACGCCCTCGCCGTCCCCGAAGACCTGGTCGCCGCCCTCCCGGGCGCCCCGGGCCCCGTCCTCCTGGTGGACGACCGGGTGGAGACCGGCTGGACCATGACGGCGGCCACCCGCCTCCTGAAGCAGGCGGGCGCCGGAACGGTCCTCCCGCTGACCCTGGCGACCCCCAACTAGCCCGGCCCCCGGCCGGGCTCGTCCGGACGAACCGGCCGGGGGCGATCGTGTGCCGCCCGCGCGCCCCCGCGGGCGCGGGCGGAACGATCTGACCGGCTCGTGCGCGCGGCCCCGCGCACGAGCCGGCGTCCTGCCCCGGCGCCGCGGCGGAGAAGGGCCGCGGCGAACGGGAGTCGTGGCACCGGGCGGCGGCCCCGGCGGCCGGCACCGCCGGGGCGCGCCCGGGAACGCCGCCGTCCTGGAGGGGACGGGTGACGGCGGCGAGGAGCGGCTCGTAAGAAAGTGTTCTAGAGGTTAGAAAACTCTGTCCAGTTGTTTGCAAGAACATCTTGAGATAAGTTCAGCGGGAAATGTCATCATTTCCCGCTGGACTGGCCGTGCGGCCATTTTCCGCGGGACGGCGGAACAGGTAGTAATGTCCCTCACCGTGTCACCCACCCTCGATGCGCTCCTGGACTGCCCGTCGGCGCTGCTCGACACGACGTTCGACCAGTTGCGGACCTTCCTGGTGGTGCATGAGACGGGGTCCGCGCTGAGGGCCGCGCGTGCCCTGGGGCGTGAGCAGTCGAGCGTCCAGAAACAGCTCGACATCCTGAACCGCAACAGCCAGATTCTCTGCGGTGAGGTCCTGACCGTCCGGCAGGGCCGCGGCAGGGACTTCCTGTTCACGCCCACCGGGGAGGCCACCGTCGAACTGGCGCGCATGACGTTCGACAAATGGCTGGAGTCCATTCACTGGAGCCGGCGCCGGCTCGGCCGGATGCTCACCGTCGGCACCACCGAGTTCACCCTGCCGATCGTCTCCCGGGCCCGGGACCGCGTTTCGGAGGAGTTCCGGCAGCGCGAGGTCGAGTTCAAGGTCGCCCACGTCCGCACCAGGGACCTGTGGTCACGCCTGGAGACGCGCCAGGTCGACCTCATCTGCGGCAGCATCGTCAGCACCCCCGAGGGCGACCTGCGCCTGGAGGAGTACGAGGTCATCGAGTACGCGCGGGGCCAGGCGCTGCTGCTGACCAACCTGCCGGAGAGCGAACTGCCGGACACGCCCGTCGAGACCAGCCGCCTCGGCAGTGTCCCGCTCGTGGTGCCGCCGGCCGGTCTCGTCGCGGATCTGCTCGCCACCTGGTACGGGCCGGGCTTCCGCGACCGCCTCAACGTCGTCGCCTACATCGACGACGTCCATTACGGCCTGTCGTTGCTGCGCTCCGGCTTCGTCCGCGGCTGCATGATCGTCACCGGCTCGATCGGCCGCGGCATGGCCGCCCAGGACGACCCCGCCACCGTGCCGCTCCGCGCCATCGGACTGCACGACGATCTGGAGCCCAAGGCGGAACTCATGACGGGAGCCTTCGTCCGCCGCGCGGACCTCGAACGCTACGGCGCCGACCACCCTCTCAACCGCCTCTGGGACGCGGTGAAGGAGGACGTCCGCACCTACACACCCCTCGCCTGATCCGCCGCCCCCCGGGGGGCGGCGGATACGCCGCTACTTGATCTGGTTGTTGACCACGGCGAGGGTGGGCCGGGCACCCAGGTGCTTCATGGCCCGCGCGGCGAGGCGGCAGCCGGCGGTCAGCGCGTCGGCGGGCTGCTGGCCCTCCAGCCAGGGCGGAAGGAACCCGGCGATGAACGCATCACCCGCGCCGGTGCCGTCGACGATCTTGTCGACGGGCTCGGCGGGGACGGTGACGGGTTCGGGGCGGCCGTTGGTGTACCAGAGGGCGCCCTCGGCGCCGTTCTTGATGACGACCTGCGGATACCAGGCGGTCAGGACCTTGGCGGCCTGCGATGGCGTGTCGCGGCCGGTGAGGATCTCGGCCTCCTTGGCGTTGACGACGAGGAGGCGGGCGCCCTGCGTCCACTCCAGGAAGGGCTCGGCGCCCATCCGCTTGAGCGGGGAGGACGAGCCCCCGTCCACCGATACCGACATCTTCGCCTTGCGGGCGAGGTCCAGCGCGTGGATGGCCGCCTGCCGCGAACCCTCGTTGATCAGCGAGTAGCCGGACAGGTGCAGGTGGATGCCCTGCACGAACAGCTCCTTGCAGCGCTCGATGTCCTCGGGGAGGAACGCGCCGTTGGCACCCGGGTCGGACAGCATCGTCCGATCACCCTTGTGGGTGACCATCACCACACAGGTGCCGGTGGGACGCTCGGGATCCATGACGAGGCGGGCGTCGACGCCGTACCCCACCATCTCCATGTCCCGGTTCCGGCCTGCGATGTCGGAGCCGCGGCGGCCGACGAACGCGACCTCGACCCCCTCCAGGGCGAGCCAGGCGGCCACGTTGGCGCCCGAACCACCCCCGTGGGTCGTCACGGCGGCGGGCGTATCGCTCCCCTTGGCCAAGGGGTAGGCGGCACGGGCGACGGTGTCTGTCATGAGATCGCCGACCACGACCACGCGCGTCATGGAGTCATCACCTCGATCAACACGGCCCGCGCGAGCGGCAATTCCGGGCGTGTGCTCGACCGTAACAGCTCTTGAGCCCCGATTAGGTCTCGAACGCGCAGCGAAACCGAGGAAGCCCGGTTTTTCCGGCGCGGGCCCCGGGGGGCTCCGTGCCTTACTCTCGGGTACGTGACCGAGCGTTACCCGGATCAGTGGGAGGCCGACGTCGTCCTGAGCGACGGCGGGACGGCCCATCTGCGCCCCATCCGACCCGATGACGCCGACCTGCTGCGCATGTTCCACGAGCGGCTGTCCCCGGAGTCGATCTACTACCGGTTCTTCTCGCCGCGCCCGCAGCTGTCGGACCGTGATGTCGAACACTTCACCACCGTCGACCACGACCGGCGGGTCGCGCTGATCGCCACCATCGCGGGGGAGATGGTGGCGGTCGTCCGCTACGACCGGCTGGGCGAGCGGCCGGAGACGGCGGAGGTCGCGTTCCTCGTGGAGGACGCGCATCAGGGGCGCGGCCTCGGCGCGGTGCTGCTGGAGCACATCGCGGCGGCCGCGCGGGAGCGGGGCGTGCGGCGGTTCGTGGCGAGCGTGCTGCCCGACAACCGGCGGATGACGCGGGTGTTCCGGGAGGCCGGCTACCGGGCGGAGCAGCGGTTCGAGGAGGGCGTGATCGAGCTCGTCCTCGACCTGGAGCCGACCGACACGTCGCTGGAGGTCATGACGGCTCGCGAGCACCGGGCCGAGTCCCGGTCGATCCAGCGGCTGCTGTTCCCCCGGTCGGTCGCGGTGGTCGGGGCGAGCCGGGCGGAGCACAGCGTCGGGCAGACCGTCCTCCGCAACCTGCTGGCGGGGGACTTCAGCGGGCCCGTCTACCCGGTGCATCCGTCGGCGGTGGCGGTGGCGGGGGTGCGCGCGTACGCGTCCGTCCTGGAGATCCCGGACGATGTGGACCTCGCGGTCGTCGCCGTCCGTGCCGACGCCGTCCACGAGGTGGTGGAGCAGTGCGCGGGCAAGGGGGTCCGCGGGCTGGTCGTCGTGTCGTCCGGCTTCGGCGAGGTGGGGGACGAAGGACGAGCCAGCCAGGAACAGTTGGTGAGCCTCGCACGCGCCTATGGGATGCGTGTCGTGGGCCCCAACTGCCTGGGCATCGCCAACACCGACCCGGATGTGCGCCTTAACGCGACCCTGGCGCCGACCATGCCGGGACGAGGCCCAGTGGGGTTCTTCTCCCAGTCCGGTGCGCTCGGTATCGCGATCCTGCAGCGGGCGGCCGAACGGGGCCTCGGACTGTCGACGTTCGTCTCCGCGGGGAACCGGGCGGACGTCTCCGGCAACGACCTCATGCAGTACTGGGAGGAAGACCCGGCGACCAAGGCCGTCCTGCTGTACCTGGAGTCGCTGGGCAACCCCCGCAAGTTCGCCCGGCTGGCGCGCAGGCTCGGCCGCCGCAAGCCCATCGTCGCGGTGAAGAGCGGGCGCAGCACCCAGGGCGTCCCGCTCGGGCACGCGGCGCGCGCGCTGACCCTGCCCGACCACGCGGTCAGCGCCCTGTTCGACCAGGCCGGCGTGATCCGGGTGGAGGACCTGTCGGAACTGTTCGACGTGGCGCAGGTGCTGGCCTACCAGCCGCTCCCGGCGGGCGACCGCATCGCGGTCATCGACAACTCGAACTCGCTGGGCCTGCTGGCGCAGGACGAGGCCGTCGCGCTCGGCCTGGACGTCAGGCCGCGCCTCGACCTCGGCCCGAGCGCGGACGCCGACGACTACGAGGCCGCCCTCGCCGCCGCGCTCGCGGACGACACGGTCGACGCGGTCGTGGCGCTGTTCACGCCGCCGACGATCGGCGGCTTCGACGTGCGCGTCCCGGAGAAGATCCTCCGGCTCGCGGCCGGGAGCGGCAAGCCGATCGTCGCGACGTACCTCGGCACCGAGGGCGTGCCCGCCGACCTGCGCATCACCGGGCCGGACGGGATGCCGGCCGAAGGCTCGGTGCCGTCCTACCCCTCGCCGGAGGACGCCGTCCGCGCGCTGGCGTACGTGATCCGGTACGCGCAGTGGCGGCAGCGGCCCGCCGGCCACATGCCGGTGTTCGACGACGTGGACCGCGACCGCGCGCGCCTGCTGGTCGCCGAATGGCTGGGCGACGGCGGCCCGGTGGACGTCCCGCCGAAGCGGGCCGCGGAGCTTCTCGCCTGCTACGGCATCGAGATCGCCGAGGCCGGGGACGGGGTGCCGACCCGCATCGTCGTCCGGGAGGACCGCTCGTTCGGCCCGCTGATCTCGTTCGGCATCGCCGAGGAGACCGCCGACCTGCTCGACGACCGCGCCTACCGGCTGTCGCCGCTCGCGGACGTGGACGCGGCGGAGATGATCCGCGCGATCCGCACGGCGCCGCTGCTGTTCGGCCACCGCGGCGCCGAGCCCGTGCACGTGGCGGCCCTCGAACGGCTGCTCCTGCGCGCGTCCCGGCTCGGCTACGACCTTCCCGAGGTGGCGCGGCTGGAGCTGAACCCGGTCATGGCGAACGGCTCCGGCGCGGCGGTGTGCGCGGCGAGGCTGACGCTGGAGCGCCCCCTCGGGCCGCGCACCGAGATGGGGCCGCGCCGCCTCTAGCCGCGCCGCCTCTAGCCGGGAGGCGGTGGCGGGCTGGGCTCCGGCGTCGGCGGGATGGGGCCGGGTTCCGGCGGGATCGGCTCGGGGGGCGGAGCGGGCGGTGCCGGCTCCGGCGGGGGACCGGGCGGCACGGGTTCCGGTGGCGGCCCCGGCGGCACGGGCTCGGGCGACGGCCCCGGCGGCACGGGACCGGGAGGCTGCGGCGCGGGTCCCGGGGCGGGGCCGGGAGGCGGTTCCGGCGGCACCGGCGGCTGCGGCGGCGGGGCCGGGTCGGGGGTGGGCGGCGGCACCGGCGGCGGGCTCGGCAGGGGATGCTCGTCCATGCCCGTCCCCTACCCCGCACGCGCGCGAATGACCGCCCGCATGGACGGGTCATGTGCGCGTCCGCCCCCCGACAGGGCAGGATGGGGCCATGAGGGAAACCCGAGCGACCGCAAGCGGGTTGCGCACGGCGATCGAGCGCAGCGGTTACTACCCGGCCCTGGTCGCGGACGCGGTCGAGTCGGCCGTCGGCGACGAGCGTGTCGTCGCCTATGTCGTTCACCACGAGGCGACGTTCGACCCCGCGATGGAGGTGCGGCGGCATGTGACCGTGCTCGTGCTGTCCGCGACCCGGCTGCTGGTGTGCCACACCGACGAGCACCCGCCCGGAGAGGGGATGGCCCAGCCGCACGCGTCCACCACCACCGAGGCCGTCAAGCTGGAACGCGTCCAGTCGGTCGCGGTGACGCGGGTCGTCCCGGACCCCGCGTCCTACGTGCCGGGCGTGCCGCCCACCGAGGTCGTGCTGACCATCGGCTGGGGCGCGATCGCCCACATCGACCTTGAGCCGGCGACGTGCGGCGACGAGAACTGCGAGGCCGACCACGGCTACACCGGCAGCGTCACGGCCGACGACCTGTCGCTGCGGGTCAGCGAGGCGGCGGACGGGGCGGACGCGGTGGCCCAGGTGCTGGCGTTCGCCGAGGAACTGTCCGCCGCGACCGCCCAGTGACCGCCCCCGCCATGGAGCCGCCCGTCCCCCGGTACGGGACGGGCGCGCTCGCCGACCTGCCGCCCTCGGTGCTGGCGTCGCTGGGCGTCCCGGACGCGGTGAACGTGCTGGGCCTGCCCGCCCTGCCGCGCGCCTGCGTCCTGCTCGTCGACGGGCTCGGCTGGGAGCAGCTCAGGGCGCACCCGGACGAGGCGCCGTACCTGAACGCGATGGACGGCGGCCCGATCACGGCCGGGTTCCCGGCGACGACCGTCACCAGCCTCGCCTCGCTGGGCACCGGCGTGCCGCCCGGCGGGCACGGGCTGCTGGGCCTGCAGGTCGCGATCCCCGGCTCCGGCCGGCTGCTGAACTGCCTGCACTGGAAGGACGACGATCCCGACCCGGCGGTGTTCCAGCCCGTCCCGACCGCGTACGAGCGGGCGGCGGCGGACGGCGTCGAGGTCGGGTACGTGTCCCTGCGCCGGTACAAGCGTTCCGGGCTGAGCCGCGCCACCGCCCGCGGCGCCGACTACCTGGCCGCCGACGGCCTCGGGCAGCTCGTCGGGCGGGCCGAGATGGCGCTGCGCCGGGGCGACCGCGCGTACGTCACCGTGTACCACGCCGACCTCGACGCGACCGGGCACCGCTTCGGTACCGGGTCCGCCGACTGGCGCCACCAGTTGCGGTTCGTGGACATGCTCGTCCAGCAGATCGCGGCCGTCCTGCCGCCCGGATCCGCCCTGCATGTGACGGCCGACCACGGCATGGTCGACCCGTCCGAGCGGGTGGACGCCGACACCGTCCCCGAGCTGCGGGACGGCGTGGCGCTCCTCGGCGGCGACGCGCGCTGCCGCTACGTCTACAGCGAACCGGGCGCCCACGACGACGTGCTCGCCGCCTGGACGGCCGTCCTCGGCGACCGGGCCTGGGTCGTCCCGCGCGAGAAGGCCGTGGCGGACGGCTGGTTCGGTCCCCTCGGCGACGGGATGGCGGACCGCATCGGCGACGTCATCGCCGTCCCGCGCACCGACCTCGCGATCGTCGCGTCCGAACGTGAGCCGTGGCTGGACCGGATGGTCGGCATGCACGGCTCCCTCGTGCCGGCCGAGCAGCTCGTCCCGCTGCTCACCACGTCCCGCCCCTGACACCCTGCGGATGTGAGATGAACCAGGATTCGCCTCTCCCTAATCCGGGCACCGGCGGTCAAACTGGCCGTGTGCACCCTCTCATCGAAGTGTCCGCGTTGGACCGGCTGCTGCGGCGGACACCCGTGGTCCTGCTGGACGTCCGATGGCATCTGGCGGGGCCGCCGGGGATCGAGTCCTACCGCAGGGGACACCTGCCCGGCGCCGCCTTCGTGGACCTCGACCGTGACGTGGCCGGGCCGCCCGGTCCCGGCGGCCGTCATCCCCTTCCCGATCCGGTCGCCTTCGAGTCGGCCATGCGCCGCGCCGGCGTGTCGCAGGACGGCGTGGTCGTGGTCTACGACGACGCCGACTCCACGTCAGCGGCCCGTGTGTGGTGGTCGCTGCGTTACTTCGGGCACGAGCGGGTCCGTGTCCTGGACGGCGGCTACCGGGCCTGGACGGAGGCGGGCCACCCGGTGAGCACCACCGAACCCGAGGTGAAACCGGGTGATTTCATTGCGAACCCCGGCCGCCTTCCCGTCCTGGACGCGGAGGGCGCCGGAGAGCTGGCCCGGGCGGGCGTCCTGCTCGACGCCCGTGCCGCCGAGCGGTACCGCGGTGAGCAGGAGCCGATCGACCCCGTCGCCGGGCACATTCCGGGGGCCCGGAACGCTCCCACGTCCGGCAACGTCGGCGTGGACGGCCGTTTCCTGCCGCCCGGGCTGCTGCGCGAGCGCTTCGCCAAGCTCGGCGTCACCGACGCGCTCGACGTCGGCGCCTACTGCGGTTCCGGTGTCACCGCCGCCCACGAGATCCTCGCCCTGAACCTCGCCGGCATCCCCGCCGCCCTCTATGTCGGCTCCTGGTCGAACTGGGTGACCGACCCGTCCAACCCGATAGCCACCGGCGAGAGCTGACCCGCGGGGCATCAGCCGGCACCCATCGCCAGGAAACCGGCCGTCGCCGGGGTGCGGGGGAGTGCGGCGAGGGCCCGGGACGGGCTCTGGCCGGACGCGACGGCGGTGTGGAAGGCGGACATGAACTCCGGCGTCGCCTCGTCCCGGACGGGGGTGACGCTGGCGATCACCGTGGCGGTGCCGAGGGCGAGCAGGGCGCCGGCCATGCCGAGGACGGCGTCGCCCTCGTCGGCGCGGCCGACGTCGCAGGCGGACAGGACGATCAGGTGCGGCGGGACGGTCAGCTCGTCGAGGTCGTACACCATCAGCGGGCCGCCGGTGAGGCGCAGCCGGGAGAACAGCGCGTTGCCCTCGCGGAACTCGCCGTGGGCGGCGATGTGGGCGAGGGCCGCGCCGTCGAGGGCGTCCCGGACGGGTTCCGCGCGCGCGTCGGCGCCGTCCAGGACGACGGCCCGCGGGTGGAGGCGGTGCAGGGCGGCGATCTCGCGCTCGGCGTGATCGAGGCCGGGGCCCGCCACGAGAACGGTGTGCCCGTCCGGCGGAGCGGCCGCGCGGGCGTGGAGCCAGGCGCCCGCGGACGGGACGATCGTGAACGGGCGTCCGGACAGCGACGGGAATACGGCCCAGGGCAACCCGTGCAGCGCGCCGGTCGGGGCGATGACGAGCTCGCGGTCGCCGAGGCCCAGCGGACCGAGCAGCAGGTGGTCGAGGCGCCCGGCCGTGTCGGCCAGGGCGGCGAGCGCCTGTGGGTCGTCCGTCTCGGCGAGGCGGCGGGCGGCGAACCGGAGGAGGCCGGTCTGCTCGCCCATGTAGCCGCATTCCCCGAGATGACGGCGTTCGGTCCGGCCGCCCGCGACGGTGACGGCGTGCAGCTCACCACCGATCGCGATCATCTCGACGAGGGCGCGGTCGCCGAGTGCCGCGGTGAGCTCGGCCGCCTCGGCGGGCCGGGGCGGGGACGCGCCGGGCGGACGGCGGCGCGTCCGGGAGCGGACCCGTGCCTCCAACTCCGCCAGGTCCGCCGAGAGCGCGGACGGCGCACCGCCCTGCGCGGTGTCGGCCGTGTGGCCGGCGCTGAGGGCGCGGAGCGCGGCCAGCGCGGCGGCGCGCTCCAGATCCCGGGGCGGACGGACCCGGACCGGACGCGCGATCGCCCGCCGCCGTTCCTCCACGGCGAGCAGTTCCCGCGCCGAACCGGCCAGGCCGAGCCCGAACCCGGCCAGTTCGGAGGCGAATCCCGCCGCGCGCGCACGCAGGTCGAGCGCGCCGAGCACCTCTGCGTGCTCTTCGGTCACCTGGAGCCCGGAACTGACGGCCTCCACCGCGCCCTCACGGTCGTCACGTGCCGCGCGTTCGAGGGCCAGGGCATGCCATGCGGCGATCTGGGTGTACGCGGGGCCGCGTGCACGTCCGACGGCGGACAGCAGGTGCCCGGCCGGCCTGCCCAGGGTCAGCGCGACACGGGCCGCGACGATACGCGCCTCGTCGGCGGCATGCGGCCAGCCGCCGGTTTCCAGCCGTTCCGCCGTGGCGACGGCCGAACTGAGCAGGACGGTGGATCGTTCACCGCAGGCCCACCTGGCCTTCAGCAGGACATGCTCGGCCAGCAGCATCCATCCGGTGCGTTCCTGCGCGGCGAACGTGGTGCGGGCGTGTTCGGCCGCCTCCGTCGCCTGCTCGGGATTGCCGTCGGCCAGTTCGGCGTGGGCGAGGAGGAGGAAACCGTCCGCGACATCGCATGCGTACCCGTTCGCCATGGCCGATTCCAAGGCGGCGGTCAGGACGGGACGTGCCTCACCCGGCAGACCGGCCATGATGAGGGTCTCCGCCTGGTCGAACCGGCACTGGGCCAGGCGCTCGCCGGTCAGGCCGGGTTCGGCCTCGGCGAAGAGCCGAAGCGCGCGCGGGACGTCCCCGCGCCGCGACACCACAAAGGCCAGATTGCCCTTCGACATGGCCGTCTGATGACGCAACCCGGCGGCCTCACCGACGTCAGCGGCCTCCGCCAGGGCCTCCTCGGCATCGTCGTAATCGCCACGGAAGGCCAGCGCAAGACCAAGGTTGGTGAGCAGGCCGTTGAGAACGACCGGCTCGTTGCCTTGGCGTAGGCGAGGCAATGCGTGCGCCGCCACTTCGCGTGCCTCGTCCAGCCGCCCGGCGCGAGCCAGAGCGCATGCCTTGTTCGCGGCCAGCCGGTCTGCGTCGGCACCGTGCAGAACGGTCTCCGCCTCCCGCGCACGGGTGAGCGCCCCGGTGACATCACCGCGCGCGGTGAGCAGGCCGACGAGGTTCATCCGCACCTGGGCCGCCGCATAGCCCTCGGCCAGTTCCAGGGCGCGGTTCAGGAAACCGAGGCCCTCCTCCAGCCGCCCCAGTTCCTTGGCCGCCAGCCCGGCCACCCGCAGCGCGACGACCCCGCCGCCGTCCTCCAGCAGGTGCAGCGCCCGGGTGAAGGCGGTCGCCGGGTCCGTCGCCGCCATCCGCAGCAGGGAACGCTCGTCCCGCCCGGTCACAGCCGGATCCAGCTCGTGACGATCGACGTGCCGTCCTCCAGCCGGAACACCAGGCTGACCGGGCCCTGCGGGACGCGGAGAACGCGGAACAGCCCGGCGGGCCCGGCCCGCGACGTGAGCCCGTCCGGCGGCAGGTCCCGATGCCGGACCTCGACCACCGCCGCCGCGGCCGGAACGAGCCGCCCGGTGATCTCCCGGTGCCGGCCCTGCTCGGCGACCTCGATCTCCACGGTCGAGCCGGGGCAGGTGAACGTCAGCGTCCGGCCCGTCCCGCCGCGCACCCCGGCCGCCGTCCGCCCGGCCCGGTCGTGGGACAGTTCCGCCAGCGTCGCGGACGGCGTCCGCCACGCGATCGACGCGCGCGCCGCCGCCAGCACGTCCGGCGGCACCGGGTCCAGGATCTCGAACGCGTCCCGGACGCCGGAGATCAGCTCGTCGTCGTTCACGGGACGAGCCTCCGCAGCGCCTCCAGGCACCGCGCCCGGGTCGGGGCGACGCTGCCCACCGGGATGCCGAGCGCGGCGGCGAGTTCGGCGTGCGTCGGCGCCAGCGCGAACAGCCGCAGCAGCGTCCGGCAGCGGTGCGGCAGCGTGTCCAGCGCGGCCCCGACCCGGCCGAGCCGCTCACGCGCCGCGACCACCCGGTCGGGGCCGGGCTCCGGCCGCCGCGGCGCCGGCACCAGCGGCACGTCGCGGCTGCGCCGCCGCACCAGCCGCAGGCTCTCGTTCCGCGCCGTCGTGGCCAGCCAGCACCCGGTCGCGGCCGGATCGCGCAGCCCGTCGATCCGCTCCACCAGCCGCAGCCACGTGGTCTGCACCACGTCACCGGAGTCGGCCTCGTTCAATCCGTGTGAGCGGGCGATCGACCACAGCAGCGCGCTGTGCCGCTCGACCAGCCGGGCCCACGCGTCACCGTCGCCCTCGCGTGCCCGGACCACCAGCTCGTCCGTTCCGTCCCCTTGGGCCACCGAAGTCCTCCTCCCGAGGCCCCCCGCCATCGGCGGCTAACTCTAAGCCATCGGACGCTGACGTTCGGTGGTTTTCGGCTAATCGACGACCACGCCCAGATCCGGGAGGACGGGATGCGCGATCGGATCGAGCACGCGGTCGGCCGCCGTGACCGCGTCGACGCCGTCCGCGGCCGCGCGGGCGGCGATGCGTCCCGCGACCGCGGGCGCCGCGAACGACGTCCCGCTCCATGTCGCGAACCCCTCGAACAGGTCGGGATCGATGCCGTTCACGGGCGGTCGCACGCCGTCGAACGACACGAACGTGCCGGTCACATCGACACCCTGCGCGCACGCGTCCACCCACCAGCCGTGGTTGGAGAACCAGGCCCGGTCATCGCCGTCCAGCGCCGCGACGCCGACGACCGGCTTCATCGCGGCGGGCCAGAACGGGCGGTCGGTCGCCGCGTTGCCCGCGCACGCCACCACGACCGTCCGGCGGCCGAGCGCGGCGACCGCCCGCGCGAGCACCGGCGAGGGACGGTCGTCGTAGGTGTGGCAGCCGAGCGAGATGTTCACGATGTCCGCCCGGCCCCACTCCGCGAGCCACTCCAGTGCCCGGATCACCTCCAGTTCGTCGCCGACCCCGTCGCCGCCGATGACCCGGCGGGCCCGCAGCCGCGCCGCCGGCGCCCGGGTCAGCACGACGCCCGCGATGAACGTGCCGTGGCCGGCCTGCGCGTCCAGTTCGAAGTCCAGGTCGGCGTCCAGGACCTCCGCGACCTCGTCGCGCTGCTCGCGGTACCAGCCGGCGTCCGCGTACCAGGGGTGCGGCGACAGGCCCGTGTCCAGGATCGCGACCGTCACCTCCCGGCGCGCCGCGGCGGCCCGCGGCGCGGGCAGGGGAGCCGCCGGGCGGGGCAGGTCCGCGGGCCCGCTCCACCACATCGGCTGACCGAGGACGAGATGGTTCGGCGCCGCGTTCAGCCGGCGATGCCGCCCGCCCGTGCCGAGCAGGGCCGTGAGTTCGCACACGTCCACCTTCGCGGGGGCGCGCAGCCGGATCCGCGTGACACCGGACCCGTCCTGCCGCGAGTCGTACCAGCGCCGGACGAGGTCCTCGGCGGCTCCGGCATCCGGCCCGGTGACCAGGATCTCGTCCCGGCGGATCAGTGCCGGCCGTCCCGGCAGCGGCTCCACCACCGTCGCGTCCGGGTGGCGTGCCAGCACCCGCTCCAGCCGTGCCTGCTGATCTAACATCGGTCCTCGCTCTCGCCGGGTCACGGCCTCGGACACTTTTGCCTCGCAGGGGACCGTGAACGCCTATCTTGTCGTTCAACCCCGGTGACCGCCGCGCATCGTATGGTCAAGCGGTCGATAAACCGTGGTCTCCCGGTGGTGCGAGACGTGCCGATGATGCACAATGAGGGACGCGGAAGCCGACTTGGGACGTACGAGGCCGTAGGGGAAGACGAGCCTCGGTACAGATCCAGGAGGTCCGGTGACCGCACGTGGCGTCTTCTACGTCCACTCTGCGCCGCCTGCGCTGAGCCCGCACATCGAGTGGGCCGCCGCAGGTGTTCTCGGCGTGCCCGTTTCCCTTGAATGGGCGGATCAGGCGGCCGCGCCGGGAACGTTGCGCGCGGAGCTTCATTGGGAGGGCAGGCCCGGCACCGCCGCGGGCATCACCTCCGCGCTGCGAAATTGGAAACTCGTGCGGTTCGAGGTCACCGAGGACCCGACGCCCGGCAGCGACGGCGTCCGGTTCAGCTTCACCCCGTCCCTCGGGGTGTTCTCCGGCGTCATCGGAGCCAACGGCGACATCATGATCCCCGAGGACCGGCTCCGTTCCGCCATGGCCAACGCCGCCCTCGGCAAGGTCACGCTGGATCAGGAGCTCGAACGCCTCCTCGGCACCCCGTGGGACAACGAACTGGAGCCCTTCCGCAGGGCCGGCGACGGCGCCCCCGTCCGCTGGCTCCACGCCGCCGTCTGAGCCGCCGGCCCGGAGCGTGCCCGCCCCCCGCGAGCGCGCTGCGGGCCGGCGGCCGCACGGCCGCCCCCGGCCGCGTTCCACGCGCCGGGCGCCCGCCGCGGGACAACGAGAAACGGCCCGGCAGGCCGAGAGGCCGCCGGGCCGTTCGCGTGCGCCGGACGATCAGAGGGCGCGCTGGAAGGCGACCGAGACGTTGTGGCCGCCGAAGCCGAACGAGTTGTTGAGCGCCGCGGCGGGGCCGTCCGGGAGCTTGCGCGGCTCGTCCCGCACGATGTCCAGGTCGGCCTCGTCGTCGATGTCCTCCAGGTTGGCGACGAAGGGGATGAGGCCCTCCTTCAGCGCGAGGATCGTGAAGACCGACTCCAGCGCGCCGGCGCCGCCGAGCAGGTGCCCGGTCATCGACTTGGTGGCGGTGATGGCGACCTGGCGGGCGGCCTCCTCGCCGAGGCCCGCCTTGATCGAGGCGAGTTCGGCCACGTCGCCGGCGGGGGTGGAGGTGGCGTGCGCGTTGATGTGCACGATGTCGGCGGGCTCCAGCCCGGCGTCCTTGAGGGCGCGCTGCATCGCCTTGGCCTGCCCGGCGCCGGACGGGTCGGGCAGCACGATGTCGTAGGCGTCGCCGGAGTAGCCGCAGCCGGCCGCGATGCCGTGGATCCGGGCGCCGCGGGCGCGGGCGTGCTCCTCCGACTCCAGGATCATCGCGGCGGCGCCCTCGCCGAGGACGAACCCGTCGCGGTTCTTGTCGTAGGGCCGGGACGCGCGCTCCGGCTCGTCGTTGCGGGTCGACATCGCGCGCATGGAACCGAACGACGCCATCTGCAGCGGGTGGATGCACGATTCGGTGCCGCCGCAGATCACCACGTCGGCGCGGCCCGCGCGGATCATGTCGATGGCGTAGCCGACGGCCTCGCCGCTGGACGCGCAGGCGCTGACCAGGGCGTGCGAGCCGGCCATCGCGCCGAACTCGATGCCGACGTGCCCGGACGCGCCGTTCGGCATCAGCATCGGGACGGTGAAGGGCGAGACCCGCGCCCAGCCCTTCTCCTTGTACACGTCGTAGCTGTTGAGCGCGGTGTGCAGGCCGCCGATGCCGCTGGAGAACACGACGCCGAGGCGCTCGCCGTCCACGACGAAGCCGCCGTCCACGCCGGCCCGCTCCATGCCCTTCTGCGGCTTGCCGCCGGTGGACGGGGCGAACCCGGCGTCCGTCCACGCCTCGCGTGCGGAGATCAGCGCGATCGCCTGGTTGCGGTCGAGGCGGCGCAGTATCTGCTTCGGCATCACCTCGGACGGCTGGACCTTCAGCGTCCCGGCGAAGCGGACCGGCAGGTTCTCGACGTCCTCCCAGTCCAGCTTGCGGACTCCGGACTCGCCGGCGAGCAGGGCGGACCAGGTCGACGGGAGGTCTCCGCCGAGAGGGGTCGTTGCACCGAGACCCGTCACAACGACTCTGGTCTGGCTCTGGCTCATGGTGGATGCTCCTTGCGGACTGTGAGGTGTGGAGGTCCGGCGCGCCGCCGCCGGTCGGCGGCGCGCCGGACCCGCGGTTCTAGCTCTGGAGTTTCTGGACGAAGTTGATGACGTCCTGGACCGTCTTCAGGTTGCGCAGCTCGTCGTCGGGGATCTCGACGCCGAACTGGTCCTGGGCGGCCACGGCGATCTCCACCATCGACAGCGAGTCGATGTCGAGGTCGTCGATGAAGTTCTTCTCCGGGGTCACCTCGGCCTTGTCGATGCCGACGATGTCGTCGATGATCTCGGCGAGGCCGTCCAGGATCTGCTGTTCGGTGGCGACTGCCATGGTTCTGCGTTCTCCTTCGGTGGGTTGGTCCAGAGCCTGCGAGCAGGCGTGACGGCCTACGGGATCTGGATGACTTGGGCAGCGTAGGACAGTCCGGCGCCGAATCCGACCAGCAGGGCCGGGGCACCGGACGGTACGTCGCCGCGCTCGATCATGCGGGACAGGGCCAGCGGGATGGAGGCTCCCGAAGTGTTGCCCGAGTGCACGATGTCGTCGGCCACGATGGCGTTGGTGGCCTTCATCTTGCGGGCGATGGCCTCGATGATGCGCAGGTTGGCCTGGTGCGGGACGACGGCGGCGAGGTCCTCCGGCTTGATCCCGGCGCGCTCGCACGCCTGGAGCGCGACCGGGGCGATCGCGGTGGTGGCCCAGCGGAACACCGCCTGCCCCTCCTGCCGGATGAACGAGTGCCGGTCATCAATGATGATCTTGTCGGCCTTGTCGCCGGCGCTGCCCCACACGACCGGGCCGATGCCGGGGGAGTCGCTGCCGGTGACGACCGCCGCGCCCGCTCCGTCGGCGAAGATGATGCAGGTGGAGCGGTCGGTCCAGTCGACCCACTGGGACATCTTCTCCGACCCGATCACCAGCACGTTGCGGGCGCTGCCGGCGCGGACGGCGGCGCTGGCGGTGGCGAGGGCGTAGCAGAAGCCGGCGCAGGCGGCGTTGAGGTCGAACGCGCCGGGCGCGTCGATGCCGAGGCGGTGCGCGACGATCGTGGCGTTGCACGGCATCGGCGACTCCGCCGAGCACGTCGCGAGGATCACGAGGTCGATGTCGGACGGGGCGAGGCCGCTGTTGGCGAGGGCCTTGCCGCCCGCGTGCACGCCGAGTTCGACGACGCCCTCGTCCTCACCCGCGATGCGGCGTTCGGAGATGCCGACGCGGCTGCGGATCCACTCGTCGTTGGTGTCGACCATCCCGGCCAGCTCGTCGTTGGTGACGACGCGGGCCGGGCGGTAGTCCCCGAACGCCAGGATGCGGGCGCCGGCGGTCGCCTGGGGGATCTGGAGCGCGGCGCTCATGCCGCGTCCGCCTTGATCAGCTCGCGGGCCTTGTCGAGGTCCGCGGGGGTCTTGAGGGCGACCAGCTCGACGCCCTTCAGCTCGCGGCGGGCGAGGCCGGTCAGCGTCCCGGCGGGCGGCAGCTCGATGATCGCGGTGACGCCGAGGTCCCGCATGGCGGCCATGCACGAGTCCCAGCGGACGGGGGCGCTGACCTGGTCGACGAGCCGTGCCACGAAGTCGCGTCCGTCCTCGACCACGGCGCCGTCGCGGTTCTGCAGCAGCTTCGTCCTCGGGTCGGCGACGGGGGCGCCGGCCGCGAGCCGGCGGAGCGTCTCGACCGCGGGCTCCATGTGCTCGGTGTGGAACGCGCCCGCGACCGACAGCGGACGGAGCCGCGCCTTTGCGGGCGGTTCGTCGGCGAACGCCGCAAGCCGTTCCATCGTCCCGGCGGCGACGATCTGGCCGGCGCCGTTGACGTTCGCGGGGGTGAGCCCGTGCTTGTCGATCACGGTGAGGACCTCCTCGGGATCCCCGCCGAGGACCGCGGTCATGCCGGTCTCGGTGATCGCGGCGGCCTCGGCCATCGCCCGTCCCCGCTCCCGGACGAGGACCAGCGCGGCCTCCGGGGACAGCACCCCGGCGATCGCGGCGGCGGCCAGTTCACCGACGCTGTGCCCGGCGACCGCGCCCGGCACCGTCTCCCCGTAGAGGACCTCGTAGGCGGCGAGCGCGGCGGCGACCAGCAGCGGCTGGGCGATGGCGGTGTCGCGAATCTCCTCGGCGTCCGCCTCGGTCCCGTACCTGACCAGGTCGATCCCGGTGACCGCAGACCACCAGGCGAGGCGGTCGGCGACTCCGGGTATCTCTAGCCATGGCTGCAGAAAGCCTGGGGTCTGGGCGCCCTGGCCGGGCGATGCGAGGAGAATCACAGCGTCCAGCCTGCCGTCAATGCCGCGTGGACTCGATACCGATCACCACGAACTTTGTCCGAACGCTTTGTACGACCCCTACAAGATGCGGCCGCTCAGAGGCGGCACACCTGCCAATCCGTCATCCGTAGGCGGAGCGGGTCTCGAAACGGCCGAGGACCAGGGCGATCCGGAGGGTGAAGGCGTTGCGGCCGTCGGTGGGGGCCAGGCCGGTCAGTTCGGTGACGCGGCGGAGACGGTAGCGGACGGTGTTGGGATGGACGAACAGCAGCCGCGCCGTGGCCTCCAGCGACGAGCCCTGTTCGAGGTAGGTGGTGAGCGTGTCGAGGAGGGGGGCACCGGCGGCGAGCATCGGGTTGTAGACGCTTTCGACCAGGTAGCGGCGTGCGTCCTCGTCGCCGTCGAGAGCGCGTTCGGGGAGCAGTTCGGTCGCCTGGACGGGGCGGGGCGCGTCCGGCCATCCGGTGGCGGCGCGCAGCCCGGCGACGGCGGCCTTCGCCGAGTGTGTGGAGCCGTAGAGGTCGGTGACCTGCGGGCCGACGACGACGGGTCCGGGCCCGCACTTGGCGGCGATGGGCCGGGCCGCCTCCATGGGGTCGGTGTCGCCGCCCACGATGACGATGACGCGGTGCCCTTGGACGCCGGCCAGCACGTCGGCGCGCGCGCGGCGTGAGGCCCGTTGCATCTGGTCGATGGTGACCTCGGGCTCCTCGTCCTCCGGGGTGAAGCCGGCGATGACGGTGACGGGCTTGGAGCTCCAGCCGAGGGCGGCGGCCCAGGAGTGCATGCCGTCATCGACCTCGCCGCGGAGCACCGCGTTGACGACGAGGGCTTCCAGCCGGGCGTCCCAAGCGGCGCGTGTCTCGGCGGCGCGCGCGTAGACCTGGGCGGCGCCGAACGCCACGTCCCGCGTGTAGCGGAGGATGGCCTCGCGGAGCTGGGCCTCGCCACCGGGCGCGGCCAGTTCGTCCAGCCGGGTCTCCACCACCTCGATGATGACGCGGACCATGTCGATGGTGTGGTGCAGCTTGATGGAGCGCAGCAGTTCGCGGGGCGCGGTGCCGAACACCTCGCCGGCGATGGCCGGGCGCGTCTTCTCGTTGTTCTTGAACCATTCGACGAACGCGGCTATGCCGGCCTGGGCGACGAGTCCGATCCAGGAGCGCTGGTCGGCGGGCATCCGCCGGAACCAGGGGAGCTGCTCCTCCATGCTGCTCAGGGCCGCGGTGCCGAACGTCCCCATCGCCTTCTCCAGGCGCCGGGTGGTCTGCTCGCGGATTTCGGCCTCGTTCGCGCTGTTCACCACCCCAGAGTGCCATCACCCCAAGGTGACCCGGCCTCAAGTGGCGAAAGAGTCAGCCGGGTGTGACGCCTGCGACACCGCCGAGCGCGATGCCGGTGAGGTTGCGCAGGGAGGTCGAGCCGGGGGCGAGGTAGTCGCTGTGGCCGCCGGAACCGGCGTCGAAGACCCGCGCGCCGAACGAGGACGACACCGGGTCCGCACCGAGCCCGAGCCCGAAGATGCGCACGTGGGGGACGTCCTCCATCCAGTCCGTGGACCCCCGTCCCGCCCAGATACGGGCCGTGCTGCTCAGCTTGGAGGCCGATAGTGCCGTCGTCCCTGGACTGCCGTAGAGGGCGATGTCGGTGACCTTCCGCCAGGCCGCGCTGTGGTGGCTGTCCAATGCGGCACGGCCGCAGACCACCGATCCGTAGCTGTGGCAGAGCAGACTCACGCTCGCGCCGGGGTTGACTCGATGAACGCCCTTCAGGAAGCGACTCAACTGCCCGGCGCCTTCGGAGGCTCGTTCATCTGTGAGGACGTCACTGCTGAACGTCTTGGGCGCCGCATATCCGAGCCAGGCGACGACCGCCAGCCCCGGGCTCGGCGACATGGAACCAGCCTGTGCGTAGACGGCGCGCGCGCCGCCCCCCGGTGTCGACCACGGTTTGTCGCCGCGGTTGTCGAACGCCGACAGCGTGGTGTCCGCACCCGGGACGAGCACCGCGACACGCCGTGCCCTGGTGAGGTCGCCGATGACCTCGATGGCGCGCCCGCGGCCGCGTGGGTCGAAGTAGAGGAAACGGCGTCCGGGCTGGAGGAACGCCCCGAGCGCCTTCCCGCGGTCGACGTCGCCGACCGCCTGCGCCGTCTTCAGGGCCTTCTCGATGGACTGGCGTTCGGCGGTGTACCGGACGTCCAGCGTCGAGGGCGCCATCGTGGGGACGGCGACCGGCGCGGCGTAGGGGTCGGCGTGGCCGGTCCCGGCCGTGGTCATCATGATCACGCCGATGGACGCGGTACCGGCCAGAGCCTTCCGCAGCCGCCGGAGGCGCGGCCGCCGGGAGGGTGTCCCCGGAATCGTGCGGTGCGGCGGCATCGTGGGTATGTCTACCATCCAAGATCTTTGTGCGGGTGGGACGGCCCGCGTCCGAACCGGGCGGCCAGGGCCCGGATCGCGGCGAGCACGGCCGTGCGACCTGCCGGTCGGTCACGGAATGCGCACCATGAGCCATTCCGGCCGGTTCGGCACGGAGTGCAACCCTTGCAGGTTACCCAACGTGAGTGGTGGGCCTTCCGGGGTTCGCCGGGCCGGCGGGGTCCGCGCCGAAGCAGGCCCGCCCCACGCCCTGGTCGAACCGGGGTGCGGCCGGACCCGGGTACGGTGCGAGGCGTGGAGCCCGTCGAAGCGCTGCGCCGGATCGCGTTCCTCCTGGAGCGCGCCCAGGAGCCGACCTACCGCGTCCGGGCGTTCCGCACGGCCGCCGCCCTCGCCGAGCGGACCTCCCCCGGCGAACTCGCCGGCCGCGCCCGTGCCGGCACACTGACCGCCCTGCCCGGCATCGGCAAGGTCACCGCGCTGGTCATCGAGGAGGCGCTGCGCGGCGAGACCCCCGTCTACCTGCGGCGCCTGGAGGCGACCGAGGGCGAGCCGCCGGAGGAGTCCACGGCCGCGCTGCGCGCCGCGCTGAAGGGCGACCTGCACACCCACAGCGACTGGTCGGACGGCGGGTCGCCGATCGAGGAGATGGCCGAGGCCGCCCGCTCCCTCGGCCACGAATACCTCGCGCTGACCGACCATTCGCCGCGCCTGAAGATCGCAGGCGGCCTCTCGGCGGACCGTCTCCGCCGCCAGCTCGACATCGTGGCGTCGCTGAACGAGGACCTGGCGCCGTTCCGCATCCTGACGGGCATCGAGGTCGACATCCTGGAGGACGGGACCCTCGACCAGGACCCCGACCTGCTGGAACGGCTGGACGTCGTCGTCGCGAGCGTCCACTCCAAGCTCCGCATGGACCGCGTCGCGATGACGAGGCGCATGGTCGCCGCGATCGCGAACCCGCGGGTCGACGTCCTCGGCCACTGCACCGGGCGCATCGTCAAGGCGGGCGGCGAACGCGGCGGCCTGCGCCCCGAATCGGAGTTCGACGCCGCCCTGGTCTTCGACGCCTGCGCCGCCTACGACGTCGCCGTCGAGATCAACTCCCGTCCGGAACGCCTCGATCCGCCCAAGCGCCTGCTGCGCCTGGCCGTCGAGGCGGGCTGCCGCTTCTCGATCGACTCCGACGCCCACGCGCCGGGCCAGCTCGACTGGCTGCCCTTCGGCTGTGAGCGGGCCGCCCGGTGCGGGGTCCCTGTGTCCCGGATCGTCAACACGCTCCCGGCCGGCGACCTGGTCGCCTGGACACGCTCCAAGCTCTGACGGCCACCCGCCCCTGCCGGCACCCGTGCGGGGCGACCGTCGCGTCCGTCATGAGCGGCTTTCCTCCGCGCGTCCTGACCGGGACCGGAATGTCGCACCCGGCGCGTACGGTCGGCGCGTGAACCGCACCGACCGCTTGTACGCACTGGTGGAGGAGCTGCGCGCCCGCGCGCCGCGCCGGCTCAGCGCGCGGGAGCTGGCCGCGCGGTACGAGGTGAGCGTCCGCACGATCGAACGCGACATCGGCGCGCTCCAGCAGGCCGGTGTGCCGATCTACGCGGATGTGGGCCGTGGCGGCGGCTACACCCTCGACAAGAGCCGGACGCTGCCGCCGATGAACTTCACGCCCGCCGAGGCCGTGGCCGTCGCGATCACCCTGTCCCGGGCGGGCGGTTCGCCGTACTCCCGGGCCGCCCGCACCGCCCTGCACAAGATCGTCGCGGCGATGTCGGCGGCCGACAGCGCCTCGGCCCGCGAACTGGCCGAGCGGGTCCGCTTCGTGACGCCGCCGGACGCGGGCGAGCCCGCCTCCGTCCCGGCCGTCCTGGAGGAGGCCATGTCCGCCCGCCGCGTCGTCCGGCTCGGCTACGTCGACGCCGACGGCGCCGAGACCGAACGCGACGTCGAACCCGTCGCGTTCACCGCCGTCTCGCTGCGCTGGTACCTGATCGGCTGGTGCCGCCTGCGCGACGGCGCCCGGGTGTTCCGCATCGACCGCGTCCGCCGCGCCGCGCTGCTGGACGAGCCCGCCCCGGAACGCAGCTTCGAGGACATGAGCCCGCCGCCGCCCGACCACGTCGTCCGCCCGCTCGAACTCGTGTGAGAAACATGGAAAACACCGACACAGGGCTGTCGTGCCCCTCGCCGACGCTGGTTCTCGTCACCGCTTGAGAAGGCAGAGGAGAGGGCCATGACAGTCCCCGCGTTCAATACCGTCACGTGGTTCCAGGTCGGCGCCGATGCGCCGGTGGAGGCCCGCCGCTTCTACGGCGACATGTTCGGCTGGAGGTTCGCGCTCGACCCGGACGACGACGGCTACGACCTCATCAGCTACCCGGGCGCCGACCGCCCGAGCGGCGGGATCGCCCACACCTCGGGCCCGGCGGAGAACCACGCCATGTTCCTGGTGCTGGTCGAGGACGTCGACGCCGCCTGCGCGCAGGCCGAGGAACACGGCGGCAAGGTCGCCATGCCCGCCGCGACGGCCTCCAGCGGCCTGAAGTTCGCCTACCTGGAAGACCCCGCCGGCAACCGCTTCGGCGTCTTCACCCCCGCGGCCCCCTGACCGGCGCACGGAAACCGGAACACGGGAAAGGGCCCCGAGACGACTCGGGGCCCTTTCCGCGCGGGTGATCGCGGCCTACACCTCCGCGATCACCGTGGTGAACACCACTGCGATGAACTACGCGTCTCCGCCGGTGTTGCTCTCGGGACTGCCGACGCCGCCCGCGAAGACCTCGCTGACCGGGGCGTTCAGGCGGTAGCGCTCGATCGCCCGCGGGAGCGCCTCCGGCTTGATCTCGCCGTGCCGGGCGAGCCTGGTGAGCACCGCGAGGACGATCGACGCGGCGTCCACGTGGAAGAACCGGCGGGCGGCGGCGCGGGTGTCGGAGAAGCCGAACCCGTCGGTGCCGAGCGAGGCGAAGTCCGCGTTCACCCAGGGCGCGATCTGGTCGGGCACGGCGCGGGTGAAGTCCGATACCGCGACGATCGGCCCGGCGACGTTGTCGAGCGTCCGGGTGACGTACGGGATGCGCTGCTCGGCGTCCGGGTTCAGCATGTTCCACTCGTCGCACGCGCGGGCCTCGCGGGCCAGTTCGTTCCACGAGGTCGCCGACCACACGTCCGCGGCGACGCCCCAGTCCTCGGCGAGGAGCCGCTGCGCCTCCAGGGCCCACCGGCCGCCGACGCCGGACGCGAGGATCTGCGCCCGCGGCGGCTCGCCGTTGCGAGAATCGATCTGCGGGGCGGCCCGGTACCGGTACAGGCCCCTGAGCAGGCCGTCGACGTCGAGGTCCGCGGGCTCGGCGGGCTGCTGGTACGGCTCGTTGTAGACGGTGAGGTAGTAGAAGACGTCCTCGCCGTCCGGGTGCTCCTCCGACGACCCGTACATGCGGCGCAGCGCGTCCCGGACGATGTGGCCCAGTTCGAACGCCCATGCCGGGTCGTAGTGGACGCAGGCCGGGTTGGACGCCGCGAGCAGCGGGGAGTGGCCGTCGGCGTGCTGCAGGCCCTCGCCGGTGAGCGTGGTGCGGCCGGCGGTGGCGCCGAGCAGGAACCCGCGGCCCATCTGGTCGCCGAGCGCCCACATCTGGTCGCCGGTCCGCTGGAACCCGAACATCGAGTAGAAGATGTACACCGGGATCATGTGCTCGCCGTGCGTGGCGTACGCGGTGCCCGCCGCGATCGTGGACGCCATCGAGCCGGCCTCGCTGATGCCCTCGTGCAGCATCTGGCCGCTCTCGGACTCCTTGTACGACAGCAGCAGCTTGCGGTCCACCGCCTCGTACGTCTGCCCGTGCGGGGAGTAGATCTTGGACGTGGGGAACAGCGAGTCCATCCCGAACGTGCGGTACTCGTCCGGGGCGATCGGCACGAACCGGGCGCCGATGTTCTCGTCCTTGATCAGGTCCTTGAGCAGCCGGACGAACGCCATGGTCGTCGCGACGTTCTGCTTGCCGGAGCCCTTCTTCATCTCGCTGTAGACGGCGTCGCCGGGCAGCTTGAGCGGCTTGGCCCGCACGACCCGCTTCGGCAGGAACCCGCCGAGCGCGGCGCGGCGCTCGCGCATGTACTGGATCTCGTCGGAGTCCTCGCCCGGGTGATAGTAGGGCGGCAGCGGCGCCTCCAGCGCCGAGTCGGGGATGTCCAGGTAGAGCCGGTCCCGGAACTCCTTCAGCTCGGCCTTGGTGAGCTTCTTCATCTGGTGCGTGGCGTTGCGGGCCTCGAAGTCGGAGCCGAGCGTCCAGCCCTTGATGGTGTGCGCGAGGATCACGGTCGGCTGCCCGACGTGCTCGCGGGCCGCCTTGAACGCCGCGTACACCTTGCGGTAGTCGTGCCCGCCGCGCGACAGCTTGCGCAGTTCGTCGTCCGACAGATGCTGGACGATCTTGCGCAGCCGCGGGTCGGCGCCGAAGAACTTCTCCCGGATGTAGTCGCCGGACTCCACGGAGAAGGTCTGGAACTGCCCGTCCGGGGTGGTGTTCATCTGGTTGACGAGCACGCCGTCGACGTCCTGCGCGAGCAGCGGGTCCCAGTCGCGGCCCCAGATGACCTTGATGACGTTCCAGCCGGCGCCGCGGAAGAACGACTCCAGCTCCTGGATGATCTTGCCGTTGCCGCGCACCGGGCCGTCCAGCTGCTGCAGGTTGCAGTTGACGACGAAGGTGAGGTTGTCGAGTTCCTCGCGGGCGGCGAGCCCGATCGCGCCGAGCGACTCCGGCTCGCCCATCTCGCCGTCGCCGAGGAACGCCCACACGTGCGAGCGCGACGTGTCCTTGATCCTGCGGTTGTACAGGTACCGGTTGAACCGGGCCTGGTACACCGAGTCGATCGCGGTCAGCCCCATGGAGACCGTGGGGAACTCCCAGAAATCCGGCATGAGCCGCGGGTGAGGGTAGGACGACAGGCCGCCGCCCGGGTGCGAGTGCTCCTGCCGGAACCCGTCGAGCTTGTCCTCCGGCAGCCGCCCCTCCAGGAACGCGCGGGCGTAGATGCCGGGCGCCGCGTGCCCCTGGATGAACACCTGGTCGCCGGACTCGCCGTGGTCCTTGCCGCGGAAGAAGTGGTTGAAGCCGACCTCGTACAGCGAGGCCGCGGAGGCGTAGGTGGCGATGTGCCCGCCGACGCCGAGTTCGGGGCGGTTCGCCCGCGACACCATGATCGCCGCGTTCCACCGGATGTAGGCGCGGATGCGCCGTTCCACATGCTCGTCGCCGGGGAACCAGGGCTCGTGTTCCGGCGGGATCGTGTTGATGAAGTCGGTGCTGCGCAGGCCGGGCACGCCGACCTGCAGCTCCCGCGCCCTTTCCAGGAGCCGGAGCATCACGTACCGCGCCCTGCCGCGGCCCTCGGTCTTGATGACCGTGTCCAGAGACTCAAGCCATTCCCGGGTTTCATCCGGGTTGATGTCGGGCAACTGGCTCGGCAGGCCGTCGCTGATGATCGAAAAGCGTTGACGTCCGGAAGCCACGGGGTCCCCTCTGTCCATGCCGTCTTTGCTGGTGAGACCGGGACCGTCGCATGGGAGGCCACCGGTCCCCGGCAGACTGTTCGTCGCTCGTCTCGCGACCCATCGTCGCCGTTTATGGCGGCGAACGCATCTCTACCAGCCGGTAACCATTTTCCCCGGTCAACGGGGTACCCACCCCTGGGAGAACTGATTTTCCCGGCGAGAGCGGAGGCGTCATGTACGGGCGGATAGGAGACCGGTTGCACGTTCACGGCAACGTCGTGGGGCAGCCGGACCGGCAAGGCGAGATCATCGAGGTGCGCGGCCAGAACGGCGGCCCGCCGTACCTGGTGCGGTTCGACGACGGCCATGAGGCCCTGGTCTACCCGGGGCCGGACGCCGTGATCGAGCCCGCCGGGCGGGTACCGCACTAGCCGGCGGACCGGCCCCGGATCCGTGCGGCCCCGGATCCGTGCGGCCCCGGATCCGTGCGGCCCCGGATCCGTGCGGCCCCGGATGCGTCCGGTGCCGCGGATCGGGTAGACACGGGATCATGGAGAGCACCGTGGTCCGGGTGGCCACCGGTACGAGCGACACCGTGCACGACATCACGGCCGAATGCGAGCGGTTCGCCGCGTCGGCGGGCGGCGACGGGCTGCTGCACGTCTTCGTCCCGCACGCCACCGCCGGCGTGGCGATCATCGAGCTCGGATCCGGAAGCGACACCGACCTGCTGGACGCGCTGCGCGACCTGCTGCCGGCGGACGACCGCTGGCGGCACGCGCACGGGTCCCGGGGGCACGGGCGCTCGCACGTGATGCCCGCGCTCGTCCCGCCGTATGCGACCCTGCCGGTCGCGGGCGGGCGGCTCGCGCTGGGAACATGGCAGTCGGTCGCTTTGGTCGACCTCAACGTGGACAATCCGGATCGCCAGATCCGGCTGTCGTTCATCAAGGGATGAGCGCGTGGAGTCGCTCTCGGTGGCCGTGTCATGACGGAGAGATCCGTATTCGGGCCAATGAGGCCACCAAAAAGCGCGGAAGGCACTTGCGCTGGAGCCCTCACTTGTGTGGACTGTCCCGCAAACACCGCACAGGTGCGGGCGGGCCACCCGTCCCGGGGGGCCGAACGAGCAAGCGCACGGCATCGTGCGGACTGACGACAGGGGAGGACTTTCGTGAGCGCGACCGCGGGTCAGGCGCAGTCTGAGCGCAGCCTGGCCGAACGGCTCGGCATCAAGCAGGGCCAGGTGGTGCAGGAGATCGGCTACGACGACGACGTCGATGAGGAGCTCCGCCGCTCCGTCGAGGAGCTCACGGGGAACGAGCTGGTCGACGAGGACTACGACGACGTGGTCGACATCGTGCTGCTGTGGTGGCGCGAGGAGGACGGCGACCTGTTCGAGGGCCTGACCGATGCGATGATCCCGCTCACCGGCGGCGGCAACATCTGGCTGCTGACGCCGAAGGCGGGCCGGGACGGGCATGTGGAGCCGAGTGACATCGGCGAGGCCGCGCAGACGGCCGGCCTGTCGCAGACCAGCAGCATCAGCGCCGCCAAGGAGTGGTCCGGCACGCGGCTGGTCGCACCCAAGGTCCACAAGTAGCCGGGGACGGTAGGACTTTGGCCGTCAACGTGGGCGACGACGCGCCGGACTTCGAGCTGCAGGACCAGCACGGCGCACCGGTACGGCTGTCGGGCTTCCGCGGCGGGAAGAACGTCGTCCTGGTGTTCTATCCGCTGGCGTTCAGCGGCGTGTGCGCGGGCGAACTCTCCCGGCTCAGGGACGAACTCCCGACCCTGGGCGGCGAGGACGGCGTGCAGGTGCTCGCCGTCTCGGTCGACTCGATGTTCGCGCTGCGGGCCTGGTCCGACCGGGAGAAGTTCCCGTTCCCGCTGCTGTCGGACTTCTGGCCGCACGGCGGCACGGCGGAGCGGTACGGCGTCTTCGACGGGGAGAAGGGGGTCGCGCTGCGCGGCACCTTCATCATCGACACCGAGGGCGTGGTCCGGTGGAAGGTCGTGAACGCGATCCCGGACGCACGTGACATCGGCGAGTACCGCAAGGCGCTCGCCGGGCTCTGAGCGGACGGACCGGTCCCGGGCCTGGCCGAGCCGGTGGCCGGAACCGGTCCACGCACCTGTGGAGGTGTTGATGCCCTGCTTCCGCTGCGGGGTGCGGCAGACCGATCCCGTGCGCGGCGCCAGCCCGTGGAAGCGCGGGGTCCGGGCGGACCACCAGGTCCTGATCTGCCCGGGCTGCCAGGCCGGCGGCGACTGGGCGGACGACCTGGACCGCTGCGCGGCCTGCGGCTCGACCGCGCTGGTGTGCCGGCTCGGCGAGGTCGAGTGCCGCGCCTGCGGCCACACCCGCGACGCCGTGCGGGACGAGCCGGGCACTGCGGCCCTGGTGCACTCCGGCGCGGAGCGGCCGTCCGACGGCGGCCTGTCGGAGGAGGTGGCGGCGGCGCTGTCGCGCGTCCTGAAGCGGGGCCCGGCCGGCTGAGCCCCGGCCGCCCGGTGGCCGGGTCCGGCCGGTGAGCGTCGCACACCGTGACCGAACCGCGCTTGACGTGGGGTTTTGTCCGCTGCAACGCTGCGCGAATGCCGATCGTGCTGTTGCGCCTGGTCAGCCGCTTCACCGCGCGGACCTGGCGCGCCCCCGCGCTCGTGCTCCTCGCCGCGTTCCTGGTGGGCTGGCTGCTCATCGCGGTGTTCGAGGATCCGGGCGCCAAGATCAAGAAGCCGCACGAGTACTTCTGGTACTTCTTCGTCAGCGGCACCACCACCGGGTACGGCGATCTCGCCCCGGCCACGCCCGGCGGGCGGGTCGGCGGCGTGCTGATCATCGTGGCCGGGCTCACCGCGGGGCTCGTGCTGTTCGCCGAGCTGACGCTCTGGATGGCGAAGGGCAGGACCATGAAGGCGAACGGCCACGCGCAACTGCACCGGCGGGACCACATCGTGGTCGTCGGCTACGACCGCGACGCGCTGCGGGCCATCATCGGCCAGTTGCGCGCCGACCCCGAGTTCGTGAAGACGCCCGTCGTCGCGCTCTTCTGGCCGGAGGAGCTGACGGGCGAGAACCCCGACCCGGACCTCTACGAGGTGGTCGCCAACGACGACACCGCCTACGAGCGGGCATGCCTGGAGAAGGCGCGGACCGTACTGGTCGTCGGACGCTCCGACGACGAGACCGTCCGCGTCATGCTGGGCGTGTCGGCCTATCTGCGGCGGTGCGGGGAGCCGTCCGCGCATCTGCTGGCCGGGCTGCGCGACGGCGGCCGCCGCACGGAGATCACCGAGGCGCTGAACCTGGTCAGCGCCGACATCGAGCCGGTCGACATCGACGACCCGGCGGTGGTCGCGGTCGCGATCCGCAACCCGGGCGTGGCCGCCATCTACCACAACCTCGCGAGCACCCTCGACACGGACGGCACGCTGTACCGCGTGGACGTCCCCGAGGACGCGGGCGAATGGTCCCGCCTCGATGTGGCGATCTTCCTGCTCCGCCGGGGCAGCACGCTTCTCGCGGTCGGCGAGTCGCACCGTCCCAACGCCCGCTTCCGGCTCACGTCCATGCCGGGGGAGATGGTCCGCGGCGGCCAGTCCCTGGCGGTGGTCGCCCCCGACCGCCCGGTGATCCCCTGGGGCGAGCTCTGACCGGTGCCGGGAGGGCGCCCGCGGCGGGCGCCCTCCCGGCGGCCGCCTGCGCGCGGCCCGGGGCACAGGTCCAGGGAAACCCCGGGGCCTCCCCGCGCGCATGCGGAGCCTTTGCGCCGCCAGGCGGCGGCCCCTACGCCGCCTGGCGGTGGTCCGCGTCGAGCAGGTGGTAGAGCAGCAGGAGCTGGGTGATGGCGAGCGGGTCGCTGGTCCCGGCGTCGCCCAGCCGGCCGAGGGCGTCGGGGTCGGGCAGCGCGGCGCCGGCGCGCGGGCCGAGCCGCTCCCAGATGGCCTTCTTGACGACCTGCGACTCCTCGGGCGAGACGTATCCGTGGACGTGCAGGGCGTCGACGGGACGGCCGTCGTCGTCGCGGTGCAGCCGCAGGTGCATGGCGGTCTCGGTGTCACCGTAGCCGCTGTCCAGGACGTCGGCCAGCTCGGGATGGTCGATCGTGGGGCGCAGCAGCAGCTCGGCGGAGAGCGGCGTGCCGGGCGGGTCGAGGCGGCCGGCGACGGGCGCGAACCGGACGACGATGTCGGCGTGCTTGCGCTGCGGGCGGATGTAGGCGGCGCTCTCCTGTTCGCGGCGGGCCAGCTCCGCCATGACCTGCTCCGGGCTGTAGCCGCGCTTGTCGCAGTCGCGGTGCACCTTCCAGGAGTGCCGCAGCGGCTCGGGCGGGTCGAGGTAGACGGTGATGTCGAAGCAGGCCCGCGCCATCCTGGTGTGCAGCGGCAGGAGGCCCTCGACGATCACGAAGTCGCGGGGTTCGACCAGCTCCGGCCGCACGAGCTCGCCGGTCGAGTGGTCGTAGACGGGCTTCAGGACCGGCTCGCCCATCGACAGCAGTTGGAGGTGCTGCTCCATGATGTCGATGTGGTTGCAGTCGGGGTGCAGCGCCGTGAACGGCTTGCCGGCCCGTTCGGCGCGGTCGTAGCGGTGGTAGTCGTCCACGCAGACCGCGGTCATCCGGTCGGCCCCGAGGCACTCCACGAGCCCCCTGGTCAGGGTGGTCTTGCCCGCCGCGCTGTCGCCCGCGATGGCGAGCATGACGGGGCGGCGGCCCGACCCGCGCGCCCGGAGCATGTGCACGATCCGATGGGGCACCTGGCACCTCCGTCCTGCGAAATCCGGTTTTCGTAGAAGACGGTACGAGGACCCGGTCGCGGACGCGTCCCCCAATCAGGGGAGAGGGGGGGTGAGAGCACCGGAGGCACTCCCCGGACCGGGGCCGCCGGCAGGCGGATCGCGGTTGTTATCGTGCGGGAATGAGTGCACCCGTACGCGTCGTCCTGGTCGACGACCACGAGATGATCCTCGCCGGGCTGCAGGCGATGCTGGCCGGGTTCTCCGGGCGGGTGCGCGTCGTGGGCCAGGCGGGAACGGGGGACGAGGCGGCCCGCCTGGTCACGACGCTGCGCCCGGATGTCGTCCTGCTGGACGTGCGGCTCGGCCCGGAGAGCGGCCTCGATCTCTGCCGGCTGATCAGCGGGCGCGTCCCGGAGGCGCGGGTGGTGTTCCTGTCGGTGTACGACGACGAGCAGTACGTCTTCGAGGCGCTGCGGGCGGGCGCCGGCGGCTACCTGCTCAAGCGGGTGGACGGCCCCGAGCTGGTCCGGCGGCTGGAGGAGGTCGCGCAGGGCGAGACGGTCGTCGACCCGACGCTCGCCGGCCGGATGGCGGTGACCGCGGCCCGGCTGACCCGCGGCGAGTTCTGGCCGGGCGCCAACCGGGGCCTCACCCAGCGCGAGAGCGAGGTGCTGTCGCTGCTGGTCGGCGGCCTGTCCAACAAGGCGATCGCGGCGCGGCTCGTGCTGAGCGAGGAGACCGTCAAGAGCCACCTGCGCGCCCTGTACCGCAAGCTGGAGGTCACCGACCGGTCGGCGGCGATCGCGGTCGCGCTGCGCGAGGGCCTGTTCCGGTGACGTCCCCGCTGGAGCTGCTCGCCGGCCGCGGGACGGATCTGCTCGTCCGCGTCGTGGCCGCGGCCTGCTCCGACCGGGAGCTGCCGCGGATGGCCGAGGAGCTGGCCGGGCTCGTCGTACGGTCCGCGCGGGCGCTGACGTTCTGCGACGTGTACGTCCTGGACGAGGAGGAGCGCGCCCTCGAATGGCCGGGCCCGCCCGTCCCGCTGGGGGAGGGCGATGCCGGCTGGGCCGCCGCGCACGGCCGGGTCCGCGCGCACGCGGACGGACGCGGCGCCGCGATCCCGGTGCACGGCGACGGCGGCGTGATCGCGGTCGTGGACGTCCGGTCCGCCGGGCCCGCCCTGCCGGAGGATCTCGCGCTCGTCACCGCGCTCGCCGAGCTGTTCGCGCCGGTGCTGTCGTCGTGCCGCCGGCTGCGCACCGCCCGCGAGCGCGAGCACGCCGCCGAGCGGTTCGCCGAGCGGGCCGTGGAGGCGCAGGAGGCGGAGTGGTCGCGGCTCAGCCGGGAGATCCACGACGGCATCGCGCAGCGGCTCGCCAGCCTCGGCTTCCACCTGTCGGCCGCCGAGCGGGCGCTGCCCGAGCACCATCCGGAGGCGCTGGCGCAGATCATGATGGCGCGGCGGCTGTGCGAGCTGGCGGCGGGGGAGACCCGCGCGGCGATCGGGGGGCTGCGCCCGCCCGTCCTGGACGATCTCGGCCTGTCGGCGGCGCTCGCCACCCTGGCCCGGGAGGCGGGGGACGGTCCTGGGCCGTCCGGCGTGATCGACGTGACGGTGACCGTCGAGGGCGAGCTGGAGGACGAGCTGCCCGACCACGTGCAGACCGCGCTGTACCGGATCGCGCAGGAGGCGGTCGGCAACAGCCTGCGGCACGCGTCCGCGAACCGCGTCGACCTGCTGCTGGAGCACTCCAGCGACCGGGTACGGCTGAAGATCGCCGACGACGGGCTCGGCTTTTCGATGCGGGACGTCCTCGCCCGCGGCGGCCGGGGCCGCCGCCCCGACTCCTACGGCCTGCGCGGCATGCGCGAGCGCGCCGAACTGCTCGGCGGCCGGGTCGCGGTGCGGAGCCGGCCCGGCGCCGGGACGACGGTGGAGGCCGTCATCCCCATCCCCGGCCGCCGCGGCTGAACCGTCCCGCCGCCGCCCTCATCGGGCGGTGGCCGGCGGTACCCGGATCAGCGCTCCTCCAGGACGCGGAAGGTGATCCCCGCCTTGACGAGCCGCTCGACCAGCGCGTCGCCCATCGCCGTCGCGGTCGTGACCTGCCCGGACGTCGCGGGCAGGTCGTCATGGGCGAGGCACAGCGCCGACTCGGCGAGCATCTTGGCCGTCTCGGTGTAGCCGGGGTCGCCGCCCGCGACCTCGGTGACGACCCGCCTGCCGCCGCCTTCGCCGACGAACTTCACGCTGAACCAGTTGCGGGCGCGGCGCCGCGCCGACGGCCCCTCGCCCGGTGCGCGGAGCCGCAGCAGCAGGCTCCGGGTCGGCGGGAGCGCGGCGAGCGCGAGCAGCGCGCCCGAGCCCGCCGCCATCGCGGCGGCGGTCGCGAGCCGCCTGACTGCGACGTAGTGGCCGTAGGAGAAGTCGGGGCCGTAGCGGTCGAGCGCCGCCGCCGACCGGACGACGATCTGCGGGTCGATGGTGGGCAGCGGCAGTGTCCAGCCGTCCCCGACCCGGGCCTTCGGCACCGGGCCGCGTGCGAGGCGCACCCGGCGGCCCGCGGGCCGGTCCTCCAGCCGGCGGCGTTCGCGTCCGGCGCGCAGCATCCCGGCCGCGTCCCCGAAGATGCCGATCGCCGAGTGCAGGGTGCCGCCGGAGGCGTCCCCGCGCACCCGCAGGAATCCCTCGACGCGCAGCGGGACGCCCTCGGGCAGCCGCTTGACCGTGAAGTAGACGCCGAGGTCGTGGGGGATCGAGTCGAACCCGCAGGCGTGCACGATCCGCGCGCCGCTGCGCACCGCCTCCCGGTGGTACTTCACGTACATGCGGTCCACGAACGTGGGCTCGCCGGTGAGGTCGACATAGTCGGTACCGGCGCGCGCGCAGGCCGCGACCAGGGGCTCGCCGTACTTGACGTAGGGGCCGACCGTGGTGATGACGACCCGCGACGATTCCGCCAGCTCCTCGATGGAGGCGGCGTCGGTGGTGTCGGCGTGCAGCAGCGGCACCCCGGCGCACGCGGGATCGATCTCCGCCAGCCGGCCGCGGACGGCCGTGAGCCTGCCCCGGTCGCGTCCGGCGAGAGCCCAGCGCGTCCCGGGATCGGCATGCCGGGCCAGGTACTCGGCGGTGAGGGCGCCGGTGAAGCCGGTGGCGCCGAACAGGACGATGTCGTACGGGCGGTCGGCGGTCATCGATGCACCCCTTTCACGGGTCCGAACCTGATTCTGTCGCGTCGGCGGCCGGGCATGCGCGAGGGGACGGCGATGTGAGCGACGGCACTCCTCTAGGGGCGCCGCGATGATCCTGACCGCGGTCCGGCCGGGCCCGCCACCGGTGTCGCTGTGGGGCCCGCCGCAGCGGGCCTCCAGCCGGGCGCGTCCAGCAGGTGCCGGACGAACAGCAGCGTCGTCGCGGTCGGCACCGCCCCGGCGACCGCGTGCCAGGGCCGGTCGAGCGGCATCCCCGGCGCGTCGACCACCACGAGCCGCCCGGCGGCCAGCTCCGCGCCGACGGCGTCCCGCGACACCAGCGCCACCCCGAGCCCGGCCGCCGCGCCCGCGATCACCGCGCCGTTCGAGCCGAGCACGAGCCGGGGCGGCGCCACCTCGCGGTCGGCCAGGTAGGCGTCCGCGCTCGCCCGCGTCCCCGAGCCCGGCTCGCGCATCACCCAGGGGGTGCGGGCCGGCGCGAACCCGTCCGCGACGTCCGGCGCGCCCACGACCACCAGCTCGTTCGGGCGCCTGGCCAGCACGGTCGCCGCGACCTCGGCGGGCGGCCGGCCGGCCAGCACGAGATCGGCCTCGTGCGCGGCGAGGCTGCTCCACACCTGGCGGCGCGGCCCCACCTCCAGCGTCAGCTCGACCTCCGGCCAGCGGGCCCGGAACGAGGCGAGCAACTCGGGCAGGATCTGGTCGGCGGCCGTCGTGACCGCCGCCAGCCGCAGCGGCCCCCGCCCGGGATCGGCCGCGCCGCGCGCCGCCGCCCGCCCCTCCTCCAGCAGGCCGAGGACCTGCCGCGCGTACCCGGCGTAGACGGCCCCGGCGGCGGTCAGCCGGACCCCCCGCCCCACCCGCCGGACGAGCGGGACGCCGAGATCGCGGGTCAGCGCGGCCACCGCCGCCGAGACCGCCGACTCGGTCACATACAGCCGCCGCGCCGCCGCCCGCACCGACCCGGTGTCGGCGAGCGCGACGAACGTCCGCAGCCGCGCCTCCGTCACGTCCGGCCTCCTCATTCAAGTGAATGCTCAATCTTCACCGTAGAACACTTGATGGACATCACAAGTATCGGGAGGTGAAGCTTGAGGCGTCACGGTTCCACGCGACCGGGACGCGGTGCCCGCTCCGAAACCCCTGGGACATGCCGTCCTTCACCGGGGCGGGCACCGTGTTCCGTCGCCCACGAAGGGAGAGCGGCGATGGGCTCGGGCAGATGGTCGGCGGGCGTGATCCCCTATGCGGAGATGGGCTACTGGCGTCCGGACTACGAACCGAAGGACAGCGACATCCTCGCCGCCTTCCGGATCACGCCGCAGCCGGGCGTGCCGCCGGAGGAGGCCGGCGCGGCCGTCGCGGGCGAGTCGTCCACCGCGACCTGGACGGTCGTGTGGACGGACCGGCTCACCTCCTACGAGAACTACCAGGGCAAGTGCTACAAGGTGGAGCCGGTCCCGGGCCAGGAGAACCAGTTCATCGCCTACATCGCCTACGACCTCGACCTGTTCGAGGAGGGGTCGATCGCGAACCTGACGTCGTCCATCATCGGGAACGTCTTCGGGTTCAAGGCGCTGAAGGCGCTGCGCCTGGAGGACATGAGGATCCCGCCCCACTACGTGAAGACGTTCCAGGGGCCGGCGCACGGCATCGTCATGGAACGCGAGTACCTGGGCAAGTTCGGCCGCCCGCTCCTGGGCGCGACCGTGAAGCCCAAGCTCGGCCTGTCGGCCCGCAACTACGGGCGTGTCGTCTACGAGGCCCTCCGCGGCGGCCTCGACTTCACCAAGGACGACGAGAACATCAACTCCCAGCCGTTCATGCGCTGGCGCGACCGTTTCCTCTACTGCATGGAGGGCGTCAACCGGGCGCAGGCCGCCACGGGCGAGGTGAAGGGCCACTACCTCAACGTCACCGCCGCGACCATGGAGGACATGTACGAGCGCGCCGAGTTCGCCAAGGAACTCGGCAGCGTCATCGTGATGATCGACCTGACCATCGGCTACACGGCGATCCAGTCGATGGCCAAGTGGGCGCGCAGGAACGGCGTCCTCCTGCATCTGCACCGCGCAGGGCACTCCACGTACACGCGGCAGAAGAGCCACGGTGTGAACTTCCGCGTCATCGCCAAGTGGATGCGGCTCGCCGGCGTCGACCACATCCACGCGGGAACGGTCGTCGGCAAACTGGAGGGCGACCCGAACAGCGTCCGCGGCTACTACGACACCCTCCGCCTGGACAAGGTCGCCGCCGACCCGGTCAAGGGCCTGTACTTCGACCAGGAATGGGCGTCGCTGCCCGGCACGATGCCGGTCGCGTCCGGCGGGATCCACGCCGGGCAGATGCACCAGCTTCTGCACTACCTCGGCGAGGACTCGATCCTCCAGTTCGGCGGCGGGACGATCGGCCACCCGATGGGCATCGCCGCCGGCGCCACCGCCAACCGCGTCGCGCTCGAAGCGATGATCAAGGCGCGGAACGAGGGCCGCGACTACCTCGCCGAGGGCCCCGAGATCCTGCGCGCCGCCGCCAAGAACAGCCGCGAACTGGACATCGCCCTGTCCACCTGGGGCGACATCACCTTCACGTACGAATCCACCGACACCCCGGACGTCGTCGAGACCCCTGTGAGCGTCTGATGCGGATCACCCAAGGAACCTTCTCGTACCTGCCCGACCTGACCGACGACGAGATCGCGAAGCAGATCGCCTATGCCCTGGACCAGGGCTGGCCGTGCTCGGTCGAGTTCACCGACGACCCGCACCCGCGCAACTCCTACTGGGAGATGTGGGGCCTGCCGATGTTCGACCTCGCCGACCCGGCCGGCGTCCTGTACGAGGTCAACGAATGCCGCAAGGCGTACCCGGACCACTACATCCGGCTGAACGCCTACGACGCGCATTACGGACGGCAAACGACCGCCCTCCAGTTCATCGTGCAGCGTCCCGCCGAGGAGCCGGGCTTCCGGCTCGGCCGCGCGGAGACCTCCGACCGGCGTGTCCGCTACACCGTCCACCCGTACGCCCTGGACCGTCCCGAGGGCGACCGTTACGGGGCGGGACGTTGAGCGAACGGCCCGGCTTCGGGATGCGTCCGAACGGCTCCCCGGAGGATTCCTCCCCGGTTCCCGCCACCGGGGAGCCGCTCCCCGCGGACGCCCGCGTCGACCTCGCCAAGGAACGCGCCGACTCGCAGGTGGACTCCGTCCTGGACACCCTCGACGCCGAGCTCATCGGCCTCACCCCGGTCAAGACACGCATCCGGGAGATCGCCGCGCTGCTGCTCGTGGACCGTGTCCGCGCCCGGTTCGGCATCGACTCGGGACGACCCAACCTGCACATGTGCTTCACCGGCAGCCCCGGGACGGGCAAGACGTCCGTCGCCGTCCGGCTCGCCGAACTCCTGCACCGCCTCGGCTACATCCGTCGCGGCCACCTCGTCTCCGTCACCCGCGACGACCTCGTCGGCCAGTACGTCGGCCACACCGCGCCCAAGACCAAGGAGGTCCTGAAACGCGCCATGGGGGGTGTGCTGTTCATCGACGAGGCGTATTACCTGTACCGGGCCGAGAACGAGCGCGACTACGGGCAGGAGGCCATCGAGATCCTCCTCCAGGTGATGGAGAACCAGCGGGACGACCTGGTCGTCGTCCTCGCCGGCTACAAGGACCGCATGGACTCCTTCTTCACCTCCAACCCCGGTATGGGCTCCCGCATCGCCCACCACATCGACTTCCCCGACTACGAGCCCGACGAACTGGAGGCCATCGGCCACCTGATGATGGACCGCGACGGCTACGGCCTCGCCCCCGAGACCGAGCCGGTCTTCCGCGACTACCTCTCCCGCCGCCGCGCGCAGCCCCGCTTCGCCAACGCCCGCTCCGTCCGCAACGCCATCGAACGGGCCCGCCTCCGGCACGCCAACCGCCTCCTCGCCGCGGGCGGCGAAGTGGACCGCGAAGCCCTCACCACCCTTCACCCGGAAGACTTCCTGGCCAGCAGGGTCTTTTCGTAATTTTTTGGGGCTGCGGCCTCGGCCACCACCTCGACCACCAGTGCCCCGGAGCGATGCGGCGATCGCCGCATCGCCCGCCGGAGGAGGGCTTCAGGGCCCGACGCCGAAGGCGGCGCAATGAGTACTGTTGGGGCGAAGACATGTAGAGGTGGGGGAGAAGTTGCTTAACCCAGAGGATCTGTACGAGCTCGACGCCGACCTGCCGGAGATGACGGGTCCGGTCCTGCTGCACAGCCTCGACGGCTTCGTGGACGCCGGCTCCACCGGGCAGCTCGTGCGCGAGCACCTCCTTGAGTCACTTGAGCACCGCGTGATCGCCCGCTTCGACGTCGACTCGCTGATCGACTACCGGGCCCGGCGGCCGGCGATGACGTTCGACCGCGACCACTGGGCCTCCTACGACGCGCCCGAACTGGTCGTCCGGCTGCTGCGCGACGAGATCGGCAGCCCGTTCCTGATGCTGACCGGGCCCGAGCCCGACCGGCTGTGGGAGGGGTTCACCGCATCCGTCATGCACCTGGTCGAGCGGCTGGACGTCGGTATGGTCGTCGGCTTCCACGGCATTCCGATGGGCGTCCCGCACACCCGCCCGGTCGGCACCACCGCGCACGCCACCCGGCCCGAGCTGGTCACCCGGAACTCCTGGTTCGACAAGGTGCAGGTGCCGGGCAGCGCCGCGAGCCTGCTGGAGCTGCGGCTCGGCGAGGCCGGGCACGACGCCATCGGGTTCGCCGTGCACGTCCCGCACTACCTCGCCCAGTCCGCCTACCCGGCCGCCGCCGTCGCCGCGCTGGAGGCCATCGTCTCCGCCACCGGGCTGGTGCTGCCCGCCGACCGGCTCCGGGACGCGGCAGCCGCCACCGACGCCGACATCGCCGAGCAGGTGGACGGCAACGACGAGGTCGAGAAGGTCGTCCGGGCGCTGGAGCAGCAGTACGACGCGTTCGCGGGTGCCGCCGAGCGCGACAACCTCCTCGCCGAGTCGCAGGACATGCCCACCGCGGAGGAGCTCGGTGCGCAGTTCGAGAAGTTCCTCGCCGAGCAGGACGGGCCCGAGGCGTCCGGGTAGACATATCCCGTCCGCCGCTGGGTAGGCGAGCGCCCGAGAAGGGAGGTTCGCTCATGGCCCAGAAGGTGAACGAGGTGATGACCCCGGTGCCCGTGGCGGTGTCCCCGGACACGTCCCTGGTGGAGGCCGGGGACCTCATGCGGCAGCACGGCATCGGCGACGTCCTCGTCGTCCACGAGGGGCGGCTGCGCGGCCTGGTGACCGACCGCGACATCGTGATCCGCGCCGTCGCGGCACAGCGGGACATGGCCACCACGACCGTCGCCGACATCTGCAGCACAAACATGGTCACGATCGGGCCCGCCGAGGACGCCGACGAGGCCGTCCGGCTGATGCGCGAGCACGCCATCCGCCGGCTTCCCGTGATGGAGGGCGACCGCCCGATCGGCATGGTGTCGATCGGGGACCTGGCCGTCCAGCGCGACGAGCACTCGGCCCTCGCCGACATCAGCGCGGAACCGCCGAACACGTGATCACGCTGAAGCTGCCGGACGCCGAACTCGCCGGCGACCTGGCGATACCGGACGGTGCCATGGGCATCGTGCTGTTCGCGCACGGCAGCGGCAGCTCGCGGCACAGCCCGCGCAACCGGGCCGTGGCCGAGGGCCTGAACGCCGCCGGCCTCGGGACGCTCCTCATCGATCTGCTCACCCAGCACGAGGAGGAGATCGACCGCGTCACGGCCGTGCTCCGCTTCGACATCGAGTTGCTGACCCTCCGGCTGATCGGCGCGATCGACCGGCTGACGGAGGGGCTGGAATCCGCCCCGCACACCGCCGGTCTCCCCGTCGGCCTGTTCGGCGCCAGCACCGGCGCCGCCGCCGCGCTCGCCGCCGCGGCGGCCCGGCCCCGGATCGCCGCGGTGGTGTCCCGTGGCGGGCGTCCCGACCTGGCGGGACCGTCGCTGCCGCGTGTGCGGGCCCCCGTGCTGCTGATCGTCGGAGGCCGGGACACCGAGGTCCTGGAGCTGAACGAACGGGCGGGCAAGATGCTCGACCGTTCCGAGATCCATGTCATCTCGGGCGCGAGTCACCTGTTCGAGGAGCCGGGCGCGCTGGAGGAGGTGACCATGCAGGCCGCCGACTGGTTCAACCGGCATCTGTGATGCGCGGCGTCGTCACGGTGGGCGCGGGCCCCGCCGCCCACCCACTTGATACCGTTTCGCGCTCCCCCTCACGAACCGGGTACGCTTTCCCGGCAACGAGCACGCGGGCGCGTAGCTCAGGGGTAGAGCACTCGCCTTACAAGCGAGGAGTCGGCGGTTCGAAACCGTCCGCGCCCACACAGGTAGAGGCCATGGTCCGCCGTCGTGGATCATGGCCTTTTGGTCTTGTGAGTGACTAACGCGGTGACCGCGAACGTTCGCCGGCCGCCGTGTTGAGTAGCCCGGTGCCGGTCACCACCGATGACGAGACAGTCTTGGCGTCGCCTTCTTGCGGACGGGCTGCCAGACGTACCTCGCGTGTCTCACGTGGACGGTGTGCGGCCTGCGGGAATCTTGTCGAGCCGTTGATCCCGGAGTTCACGCCGCGCCGGCCGTGCTGCGGGACGGCTGCGGGGGACGATCGGGCGGTGTTCACCGCTTCCTCACCCTCGCAGCCGCGATCACCTGTCGGAGTCGGTGAGCAGATGGATCTGGTGATCGGATTGCGCACCAGGGTGTCCTGCCTCGTTGAGGGTGAGGCAATATTGCCCAATTTGGGGTATCTATCCGTTTATTTGTGGCGACCGGATACGGCCATGAGGGGGATGAACTGACTTCTGGCCGGATATTGTTTGGACTCTGCCACCTCCTGCTGGAAGTCGAAGCGATCATTTCGCACCTGGGGGCCATCATGAGGGATGAGATCCAAGCTCTGTTCCGGCTCCGAGACGAGTCCGTGCGCAATAAGGACGTAGCGCAGTTCCTGTCCACTCAGCTCCATGAGCTGCCTTCGGGGCTCAGCGAGAGCTACCTGTCCGTCGACGGCATGACGTCGAAGATCCTGTACTTCCACGAAGCGTCGGAGACCGGCATCGCCGTTCTGGTCGAAGAGATCTACACGAGCAGCGGAAAGCTGCAGAATTCTCCACGGTCTTCGCTCTTGATCTACTTCCTGGTGGACACCAAGGCGGGATGGAAGATCTACAAGAGCCGGTAGCGGTCAGCCTCAGGGGGAGCGCTGTGCATGACGTCGATCAGGTCGATCACGAATCGGCCATGGGGCCGGCCGGGCGGGGGCTCGGGTTCCTCTGGCTGGAACTCACCAACCGATGCAATCTGAAATGTGTCCACTGCTACACGGAGTCTCATCCGGGCAGTGGAGGACGCGACATCATGACCGCCCGCGACTACGAGTCGGTCATGACCCAGGCATATGAGCTGGGATGCCGGAAGATCCAGTTCATCGGCGGCGAACCTCAGATATCTCCGGACTTCATGAGGCTCCTCAGGTACGCGAAGGAGACGGGCTTCGAGTTCGTCGAGGTGTTCACGAACCTCACCCGCCTCACCGAGGAGACCCTCGGCTTCGCGACCCGGCACGGTGTGCGTTTCGCGACCTCGGTGTACTCCCGGGCCCCGGAAGCGCATGACGGTGTCACCGGCGTTCGGTCCAGCCATGTGCGCACGATCAAGAATCTGCGGCGGCTCATCACCAGTGGCGTCGAGACGCGCGCCGCCGTTGTCGATATCCGTCAGGACGCGACGGCGGCCGAGGAGGCCCAGCGGTTCTTGGAAGATCTCGGCGTGGGAAGCGTGCGCACGTCCCGGGTCCGTGAATTCGGACGGGGTGAAGCTCTGACCGGGCAGCAGGGGAGCATGTCGGCCCTCTGCGGTCATTGCTGGAACGGGAAACTCTGCATCGCGCCCGACGGCCTGGCCTACCCGTGCGTGATGGCGAGGCAGTGGCCGGTCGGCAATGCGCTGACGGAGACACTCGCCCGCATCGTGACGGGTGGGGAGTTGCGCAGCACCCGAAAGGCGATCTTCGAGGAGGCATGGCTGCCGAAGACGCCACCCCCGTCCGCTCATTGCGACCCCTGCCCGCAGAGCTGCGACCCCGACATCTCCTCATGCCCGCCGAACTCGCACGTCTGCAATCCGATCGCCTGCCCGCAGTCGTGCAGTCCGCAGGATTGGTGCGGCCCTCCCTCCTGCATGCCAACGCCTGATATCCCCCAGAAGGAGACACCTAAGATCCTTCCAAAGGAGTAAGTGAGGAGCGGTACATCGACGCGGTGGGGGCGAGCATGGGTTTCCCGTGCGCCCTGAACGGTCGCCCCGCCGATCTCGTTACGCATCGGAGTGCCAAATCCTCCCCGGCTTGTGGGGGGCCGGGAATCCTTTCTGCGCGGTTACGGCAGCTGTAATTTCGGCTCTGACCTGCTGTGATCATGGGGTGGTTTCGGCGTAGGTGTGCCAGGCGTGGTGGCAGGCTCGGGCTCGTTGCTGGTGGCGTCGGCGCCATAGTGACCATGCGTGTCGGTGCTGGGGGTCGGTGCGGGGCGGGGGTACGACGGTCCCCCGGATGAGCCGTAGCAGTTCGGGGACGGTGATGGGGATCAATTCGGGGTCGCCGGGGTGGCGTTCGGTGGCGGTGGTGACGGCGAGGTAGGTGTAGGCGAGCAGGGCCAGGCAGGTCCAGCGGTGCCAGGAGACCCAGCGGGTGGTCTGGCCTTTGTCCAGGCCGCAGGCCTGTTTGGCGAGCTGGTGGTCTTCTTCGATCTTCCAGCGGACGGTGGCGATGGCCACCAGCCGGGCCAGCGGCACCGGGGTCGGGCTGTAGCAGCGGTAGTAGGACAGTTTGCGGGTGTAGCGGTGCCGGCGCACCAGCAGGACCGTGCATCCGGCCTGGTCACCGGCCTGGTGGCTGTCGGGGGTGTCGTCGGGTGTGATGGCGAGCATGGCCCAGTCGTAGGAGCGGACGCCTTTGGTCCCGGTGCCGGTGCGCATGCGCTGCCACCCGCCGTCACTGATCAGCCGGACGGCCCTGCGGGCGGTGGTGGTGTGCGGGCCGAGGGCCACGGTGTGGTCGTGCTTGACGGCCATCACATAGCCCATGCCCAGGCTCCGGACGCAGGTGCGCAGGTCTCGGCCGCCGTAGACCTCGTCCCCGGCCACGAACCCGGCGCCTATCCCGCGGCCGCGGGCGCGGGCGAGCATCGCGGCGGCCAACTGCGGTTTGGTGGCGAACTCGACCTGTTCGGGGACACCGGCCAGCTCGCGGCGTTCCTCATCGGCCGCCCAGTCTCTGGGCAGGTACAGGCGGCGGTCGATGATGGTGTGGCCATGGCCGGTGGCGTAGGTGAGATTCACCGTCACCTGGCACAACGCGACCCCGCCCAGGCTCCCCGAATACTGGCGCGCCGCCCCGACACAATCGGTGGAGGATTTGGCGTCGCCGGTCTCGTCCACGATGAACACCGCGTCCTGGTCACCGTCGGCGCCACCGTCGCCGCCGGTCAAGTGTTCAACGGCCCAGGCCGCGACCTCGTCCAGGACCTGCCGCTCGTCCCATTTCGCCCTCGACAGCAGGTGCTGCAGCCGGTGCGGGCCTGTGTGCCCGAGCGCCTCGCCCAAGGTCCAGCAGTTGTGGTCCTCCAGCTCCATCAGCAGGCCCAGCACGAACTCCCGGGCCAGCCGTCGCGGCTCACACCTGCGGAAACACCCCGCGATCCGGGTCATCACCGCGTCCAGAAACCGGGCCCGCCGCTGCTGTTCGGCATGCGCTATCGTGCCCCCGACGGTCGTCGGGGTTTTGGTTTTCGTCACACAAAGCAAAGATCACGGCGGCCGTCCCGCATGTCCGGGACTCCACCCGATCGTGATCATCTCAAGCTGCCCCGCTGACCAGCAGCGACATCCCCAAATTCACGATCTACAGCTGCCGTAGCGGTGCTCTTGATCGTCCAGATGAACTGCACCGTCCGCGCCCACTGCGTGAACCCCCTGTTCCCGATCCTGGGAACAGGGGGCTCGTGCCATTAGCTCTGTTCTGAACAGGGGTGGGGCGGCTATGGGCGGAGGTAGTGGCCGGGGTTGTAGTGCGTGAAGGACGGGGTCGTGGGGTGCAGGCCCGGCTCGGGGTCTAGGTCGAACACGGTCTGATGGTCGGGGCCGAACATTGCCGCGGCGCCGTTGAGCGTTGCCGGTCGGGTGTCGCCCCAGTGGCCGGTGTTCATCCGGGTGAGCAGGGTTCGCAGCGCCACGATCTCTTCGGCGGCGGTGAAGGTGCAGTGGTAGCCGCGGTCGACGTAGAGCTGTTTCAGGTTCGCGGGGTCGCCCGCGCGCCGCACCTGGGCGGCGTACCAGCGCTGGTTCTCCGGCGGGACGCTGCCGTCTTCCGTTGAGTGCAGGGTGACCACCGGCCAGGGCGTCCGGCCGGTGGGGGTGCCGTATCGGTCGAGGTGGCGGACGGCGGCGGGGTCCGCCTTGACGCGTGGCGCCGCGTTCAGCCGCCCGAGGTCCTCGCGGAGGCTCAGGCCGGCCTCGCGGTACGCGCGCTTCACCAGTGCCTTCTGGCTGGAGCGGGCGAAGAGCGCCCGATAGTCCACACCGGTGTTCCAGGACGGATTTCCCCCGGCGCGGTTCTCGATGTCGGTGCGGTTGACACCCCAGAAGGCGCCCCGGTCATAGGCGGCGTAGAAGTATTGCTGCCGCACCTGGTCGGCGACCGTTTCCGGTGCCGGTGCCCGTGATGTGTAGCGGCCGGGAACGTCCGCGAGCGCGGCGGCGAGGGCGAGCCGGGCACGTCCGCGAGGGTCGTTCAGCGCGGCTCTGAGCGCCCGGCGGGCGCCCGCGGTGTTCGCCTCCGGATCCTTGATGCGCACCAGTTCGAGTTCGGGTGCGAGCAGCGTCTTGATCGCGTGGTTCGCGTCGAGAGCGCTGTTGAAGTGGCCCGTCGTACCGCCGACCACTCCGCAGAGGGAGGCGACGCCGGTGAAGCGGCGGGGGTTGCGTTCGGCCAGCAGCAGGGCGAGGAGCCCGCCGGCCGACGCGCCCGCCGAGATGGTGCGCCGGGGCTTGCCGACGTTCGCGGTGAACCAGTCGAGCAGGTCGATCTGGTCCTTCGCCCCGGACTCGACCACCCCCCAGCCGCGCACCATGCGGTACTGCGAGGCCGCCAGCGCGTACCCCTGATCGAGCAGCCACTGCCTTGTGGCCGGGTGGTTCGTCAGCGCGATCTCCGAGGGCGGGGGGAACTCCAGGCTGTACGCGCCGTGGCTCCACAGCAGCAGCGTCCCGTTCCAGTGACTCGGGACCTCGACACGGTAGGGAACCCCGTCGATGCTGCCCTCACGAACGGTTGCGTCGGCGCGAGCGGGCAGCGCGACCGTGACCAGGGCGGCGAACACCATCAGCGGAACGGTGCGACAGAACAGGCGGAGTCGGTTCATGGGCGCACCTTCCATGAGGTTCTGCGCCGAGCGCAATGATTTTGGAAATAGCTGAAATGTCGTATATTCCGGCCATGCTGCGGCTCTGGCTCGACTATGAGGACCTGACCCGGATCCGCATCACTCCCGGCCTCTCACCGATCGCCCAGACCGTTCTCAGCGCTCAGGCGCTGCGTGAGGGCGGGCCGGAGCCGATTGCCGGTTCGTGGCGATCGCGTACGCGCGCAAGGCTCACCGGCCCGTCCCGTCTGCTGCTCGACCTGGTGCCGCCCGGGCGCTGGATTCCCGACTTCCTGACGCCGTACACACGCGTGCCGGGGATCGAATCGGAACTCGACGCCGTCGCCTCGACGCCCGCACGGCGGATCCGCGCCGAACTGGAGCGGTCGTACGGCCCGCGGCCCCCGGCCTCGTGGCTGCCCCGCCTCGGCGCCGGGGACGGGGAGACGGTGCGGACGCTGATCCGCGGGCTCGGCGATTTCCACCGGGTCGCACTGGCGGATCTGTGGTCCGACCTGAGCGCTCACCTGGGCGCCGAAGCGGCCGGTCATGCCCGGACGATGGCCGACCTCGGAATCGGCGCCCTGCTGGGGAACCTGCACGCCGCCATCCGCTGGACGCCCCCGGTGCTGGAGATCGAAACGCTGTGCGGCGGCGACGTCCGCCTCCAGGGGCGCGGGCTCCTGCTCATCCCCTCGTTGTTCGTCACGGGACCGCGTGTCCTGATCGGCGGCGACGGCCCGGCGACCGTGGTGCTTCCCGCGTCCCGGCCGCTCAGCGGAACGGGCGGCGCCCTCGACGCCCTGCCGCAGGTGTTCGGCCGGACCCGGGCGGCCGTGATCCGGCTGGTCGGCGCGGACGGGGAGCTCACGACCGGGGCATTGGCGGCCCGGCTCGGGGTCAGCGCGGCGTCGGCGTCCCAGCATGCCACCGCCCTGCGCGGCGCCGGTCTCCTCACCAGCGAACGCCGGGGCAAGACGGTGCATCATGCGCTGACGCCCCTCGGCGAACGGTTTCTGCGCAGTGGAGGCGGCCCTGCACGGTGATCAGGGATCCCGCCTGCGCGGCTTGAGCGGGACGTGCTGCGGCGGGTAGGTGAACCCCCTGATCCCATGGCGGGGACCAGGGGGTTCATGACGATCGGGTCAGCAGAGACCCTGCGGGTCGGAGGTCCGGCACTCGTTGTGGCGGAAGCGGTTGGTCTTGCTGCCGCTCTGGTCGACCAGGTCGTACGGTGAGTTGCCGAGGACGATGTTGTTCTTGATCAGGTTGTGGCGTGCGGGCCGGCCGCCCGGGCTCGGGAGAAGCACGACGCCTCCGGAGGAGGGCAGCGTCCCGCGGTTCCGGGTGACGATGTTCTCCGTGATCAGGTTGTGGTCGCCGCCGAGGACGAGGACGCCGGTGCCGCCGAGCGGCGGGACCTCCTCGTGCGCCGGGCAGGACCGGTTGTTCTTGGAGATGTAGTTGTTCCAGAGCTTCGTGTGGCCCTGGCCGCCCCTCTGGTCGTCGTTGACGAGCGCGGCGCCGACGCAGTTGTAGACGAGCTTGTTGCCCCACGCCTTGACGTGGTGGGCGTGCCGGACGAGCAGGCCCAGCGTGTTGCCGGACGAGTAGTTCCCGGCGACGATCGTCCCGCGCGCGTTCTTGATGTCGCCCACGTAGATGCCGGCGTCGAGGGCGTTGTCGATGGCCCAGTTGTGCACGAACCGGCCGCGGATGGACCTGAACTCGGTGATGCCGTACTCGCCGTTCTTCTTGGCCAGGACGCGTTCCACCGTCAGCCGGTCGGTGTACATGCCGTAGACGCCGGTCTCCTTGAACCTCCACACCGTGAGGTCCTTGATCGTCACGCCCCGGACCAGGTGCTTGTAATTGCCGACCACGCAGAATCCCATGCCGGGCACCCCGGCCTTCGCGCAGTGGTCCTTGCGGCCGGGACGGATGACGGTCTTGAAGCCCGCGCCGCGGATCGTGAGGCGCTTGTTGACGTAGATGCCTCCGTCGTAGTACCCCGCCTTGAGCTGGATGACGTCACCGGGTCTGGCGTGGTCGACGGCCGCTTGGATCGACTTGCCCGGCCGGACGACATGGACATGTCCGCCCTTCCAGTGTCCGCCTTTCCAGCCGTGTGTCGAGGCCTGGGCGGCCGGCCCGAATGCGGCGAGTCCGGCGGCGGCGACGACCGCGCTGAGCGAGACCGCGAAAGTCCGCTTCATTCCTTTCCCCCGTTTCTTTTCAGCGGTGCTAAATCTCATGGCGGTGCCGCTATGAGATCACTCGATCATCTTGGAACGGACACTTCATGCCGACGATTTCAGTGGAGTAAAGAACACCCGAAGATTGCAGGGGGGTGGGGGATTTGGGTATTTGCTGGAATATTTCGGTTTCGCTGGTGCCGGGGACGGGGTCCGGGGTGTGTGACGAACGTCTCGGCGGTCAGGTTGCGTGTTACATGCCGTTCACAAACGGGCAACAGTGGCGAAATGCCCGGTTGGCACCTTCTGTAGGGCCGAACCCACGAGGCCAGGCGGACACGAAGGGGACCGACGTTGAGCTACAAGGCCGAGTACATCTGGATCGACGGCACCGAGCCGACCGCGCGGCTGCGGTCGAAGACGAAGATCCTCGCCGACGGCGCCGACCTGCCGGACTGGAGCTTCGACGGATCCAGCACCAACCAGGCGCCCGGCGACCACTCGGACTGCGTGCTGAAGCCGGTCTTCTCGTGCCCCGACCCCATCCGCGGCGGCGACGACAAGCTGGTCCTGTGCGAGGTCTACCTCGTGGACGGGACGCCCCACGAGACCAACACCCGCGCCAAGCTGCGTCCCATCGCCGAGCAATACGCGGACCAGGACTCCTGGTACGGCATCGAGCAGGAGTACACGTTCTTCAAGGACGGCCGTCCGCTGGGCTTCCCCGAGCGCGGCTTCCCGGCCCCGCAGGGCTTCTACTACTGCGGTGTGGGCGCCGACGAAGTGTTCGGACGCGACATCGTCGAGGCCCACATGGACGCCTGCCTGGCGGCCGGGCTGAAGATCTCCGGCATCAACGCCGAGGTCATGCCGGGGCAGTGGGAGTTCCAGATCGGCCCGGCGGGCCCGGTCGAGGTCGGTGACCACATGTGGGTCGCCCGGTGGCTGCTCTACCGCATCGCCGAGGACCACGACGTGTCCGCGACCCTCGACCCGAAGCCGGTGGAGGGCGACTGGAACGGTGCCGGCGCGCACACGAACTTCTCGACCAAGGCCATGCGCGAGGGCTACGACGCGATCATCACGGCGTGCGAGGCGCTCGCCGAGAAGGCGGACGAGCACGTCGCGAACTACGGCGCCGACATCGAGCGCCGGCTCACCGGGATGCACGAGACGGCCCCGTGGAGCGAGTTCAGCTACGGCGTGTCGGACCGCGGCGCGTCCGTGCGGATCCCGTGGCAGGCCGAGGTGGACAAGAAGGGCTACATCGAGGACCGCCGCCCGAACGCCAACGTCGACCCGTACGTGGTCACCCGCCTGATCACGAGCACCTGCTGCGCGGCGCTGGAGAAGGCCGGCCAGGTCTGACCGGACGCGACGACGATCCCCCGCAGAGCCCGGCTCTGCGGGGGATCGGCATGTTCGCCGTGCCGGGTGAGGTGGCCAAACGTCTGCAAATTGTGGGTCTGGGGTGAGTTCCGCCTATCGGTCCCGGGTAGCACCCCCTACGTTCGCACCCGGGGGAGGGAACATGCCCGATTCGCCATTCGGGTGGTACTCCGGCGGCCCGCCCGGCAGGCATGTCGGCCGCCCTGCGCCACGGCCCTGGGAACGGTCGTTCCGGTGTCCCTCCACGGTGCGTCGGCGCCCGCCGGAGGCGCCGCCGAAGCGCTACGAGGACTTCGTCGCGCTGCACGAGGAGATCTCCGAGGACGCCGACCGTCCGCTGCGGCCGCTGTGGTGGACGGGGATCTCCGCGTCCCTGCTCGGCGGCGGCCTCGCGTTCGCCGCGGTGATGGCGCTGCGCACGGTGTTCGGCGTGCAGGTCCCGGTGTTCGCGGGCGGCCACACCCCCGCGACGCCCGCCGCGACCAGCTACGCGCTGTGCGCGATGGCGGTGACGATCCAGGCGACCGCGCTGATGCACCTGCTGCTCGCGACGGCGGCGCGTCCCGTCCGGGCGTTCGTGTGCATCGGCGCGATCGCCGTTTTCGTCCTGACGGTGCTGCCGCTGACGGTGCGCGGCCCGTTCGACGCGGCGCTCGCGACCTCCGGCCTGAACCTGGCCGGCGGGACGGCCGTGGTCGCGCTGCTGTCGGCGGTGGTGGGGGCGGCGCGGCAGTTCCCGGGGGACGGCCCGTTCAGACGTGTCCGCCGCTGACCGCCGGCGGAGGCGGCCCGCACGGGGTACGGGCCGCTCCCGCCGCCACGGAACGTGATCACCATTATGCGGGATGCCGTCGTCCTGCGCGAGATTCTCGCGGCCGTCTCCCTCCCGTGCTGTCAAACCGAGTTCACGCAGGATTAACGGCGCGGTGATTTCGCCGGGCGGTGACCGGTGTATCAATGGCCTGGACGGGGGAGACCGCCTTTGGTCACCGCGTTTCCGCCGTCACCGTCGAATGCGGATGGACACTGACGAATGATCCTCACCCCGCGAGGCGCGCGAGACGCCGCGTCCAATCTCCTCCGGCTGGCGCTGTACGGTCATGTCGCCGATCTGCGCCCGATGCCGGCGGAGCCGATCGGCGACGGCCATGGACCGGCGGTGTGCCGCTACCGTCCCCCGGAGGGGGTGGTGCCGGCCGGGCCGCCGGTGCTGTTCGTCCCGCCGCCGGGCATGCCGGCGCGCTGCTACGACCTGCGCCGGGGGTGCAGCCTCGCCGAGCACGTGGTGCGCGCCGGGCGGCTCAGCTACCTGCTCGATCACGGTCCGGCCGAGGACCGCGACCGTGTCCGGGGTTTCGCGGGCTGGGTGCGGGACGTGCTGCCGGCCGCGGTCCGGGCGGTCAGCCGGGACGCGGGCGGCCAGCCCGTCCAGCTCGTCGGCTGGTGCCTCGGCGGGATCGTCGCGCTGCTGGCCGCCGCCGCCGACCCCGGCCTGCCGATCGCGTCGGTCACCGCCATCGCCGCGCCGGTGGACGCGCACGCGGCGCCGCCGGCGCACCGGGTCCGGCTGCCGGCCGGCGTGGGCAGATACGTGCTGCGTCCCTGCAAAATGCTGGTCAATCTCGACAACGCCGATCTTCTGGAGCAGATCGAGGCGGTCGATCATTTCGCGAGCTTGGAGATCGCCTATCCCGGGCACGCCGTCCGGCGGATCTACCGGTCCCTTTCCCGGGACGGCGGGCTGATGGGCGGGGACGTCGAGATCGGCGGCCGGCGGGTGGATCTCGGCCGGGTCGGCGTGCCGGTGCTGGCCATCGCGGGACGCGGTGACGCGTTCGCGCCCGCCCGGGCCGTCCGGCCGCTCGGGCGGCTGCTGGGCGGGGCGCCGGAGGTGCGCTTTGAGATCGCGTCCGGCGGCCACCTCGGCGTGCTGACCGGACCGGAGGCCAGAACGACCACGTGGCGGCATCTGGACCGGTGGCTCGACGAGGGCACCGTCAGGCACGGGATCCGGGCGCAGCGCACCGCGCTCACCGTCTGACCGGCGCTGCCGCAGGTCTTGCGCACACCAAGGGACGGTCCAATCTTCTTTGCGATGCCGCCATCAGCGCGCCCGCCGGTGTGTCATCTCGGTGATCAATGCGTCGCCGACCGTAATGTGACGCACCGTTGGTGCCGCACGGTACGTCGGGGGGCAGTGCATGACGGCGGACAAGGGCGAATACGGCACGGGCCCGGGGGAGCGGCCGGAGATCATCGGGGTCACCCCGTTCGGCCGTCCCGTCCCCCATCTCGCCGTGTCCGTCGCGCGCGCGGGCGGAACGGGGGTGCTCGACCTCGGTGCCGACCGGGCGTCCGGACTCGCCGCGCTGGCCGATGTGCGCCGCTGGTGGCCGGGTCCGTTCGGCGTCCGCGTCCCGCCCGGCTGCCGGGTCCGGCCGGGTGAGCTCCCGCCCGCCGTCGGCACCGTGCTCGTGGGCGCCGCCGCGCTGCGCTCGGACGACTGGCTCGACGTCGCCGGATTCGCCCGCGGCCGCCGCCTGCTGATCGAGATCGCGGACCCGGCGGAGGCCGCCGCCGTCGTCCGTGTCGCGCGCGGCCTCACCGGGGAGGTCGGGCTCATCGCGCGCTCTGGCGAGCTGACGGCGTTCGTCCTGCTCCAGCGGCTTCTCGCCGACGTCGACGTCCCGGTTCACGCGGCGGGGGACATCGGCCCGCACACGGCCGCGGCGGCGGTCGCCGGAGGCGCGGCCGGGGTCGTGCTGGACGAGCAGTTCGCGTTCGTCCGGGAGATGGATCTGGGCGGGCCGGTTCCGACGCGGCCCGGCTCGCCGGCCGCCGCGCTCGCGGGCCGGTACAAGACGGCCGGGGGAGTGGTGCAGGCCGTCCGCGAGCAGATCCGCCTGCACATCCGGGCCGCCGTCCGGACCGAGCCGCTGGTGTCGCGCGCCGATCCGGCGGTCGTGCAGGGGCCGATGGCGCAGCTCACCGACGGGTCGGCGTTCGCGGGCGCGGTCGCGCAGGACGGCGGCCTGCCGTTCCTGTCGCTCGGCCTGCTGGACGGCGGCCGGGTGCGGGCGCTGCTGCGCGAGACCGCCGAGCGGCTCGGCGAACGGCCCTGGGGCGCCGGCGTCCTCGGGATCGCGCCACCGGAACTGCGGGCGGAGCAACTCGCCGCCGTTCGCGACACCGGGGCTCCGTACGCGATCATCGCCGGCGGAGGCCCGGCGGAGGCGGCGCCGCTTGAGGCCGCCGGGATCAGCACCTACCTGCACGTCCCGTTCCCGGCCCTGCTCGGGCGCTTCCTCGACGCGGGCGTGCGGAAGTTCGTCTTCGAGGGCGGCGAGTCCGGCGGCCACGTCGGGCCGTACGCGAGTTTCCCGCTGTGGGACGCGCAGGTCGAGCGGCTGATGGCGGTCGGCGAGGACGCCGGGGAGCTGTCGGTGATGTTCGCGGGCGGCGTGCACGACGCGCGGTCCGCCGCGATGGTCGCCGCGCTGGCGGGTCCGCTGGCCGAGCGGGGCGCCGACGTCCGCGTCCTGATGGGGACCGCGTACCTGTTCACGCCCGAGGCGGTCGCGGTGGGGGCGATCCTGCCCGGCTACCAGAGTGTCGCGCTCACCTGTGCGGGGACGGCGCTGCTGGAGACGGCGCCCGGCCACGCGATCCGCTGCGCCCGCACCCCGTACGTCGAGACGTTCGCGGAGACCCGGCGCGAGCTGGAACAGGCCGGGACACCGCCGCAGGAGGTGCGCCGCCGCCTGGACAAGCTGAACCTCGGCCGGCTGCGCGTCGCCGGCAAGGGGCTGCGCCTGAACACGCCGGTCGAGCCCGCCCGGCAGTATGCCGAGGGTTTGTACGCGATGGGGCAGGTCGCGGCGCTGCGCCGGTCCACGGTCGGGATCGCCGCCCTCCACGAGGAGGTCACGTCCGGCGGGACCGCCTTCCTGGCCGCCCGCGCCGCCGAGATCGGGGTGCGGGAGGCCGGTGAGGGCGCCGCCTCCCGGGCCGACATCGCGATCATCGGGATGGGCTGCGTTTTTCCGGGGGCTCGCGACGCCGACGGTTTCTGGGCGAACATCGTCGGCGGTGTCGACTCGATCACGCGGGCCGCGGGGGCGGAGCGGGCCGGTGTCATCCCCGAGATCCCCCTCGACGCGCCCGGCGACGGCGCCCCGATCGAGCTCGTGTCGGTGGAGGTCGCGTCCCGCGCCCTGGAGGACGCCGGCTACGCCGACCGCCCGTTCGACCGCTCCCGCGCCTCGGTGTTCCTCGCCGCCGAGGTCGAGCCGGACGGCGAGGACGCGCTGCCCGGCGCCATCGCCGCCCGGCTCGACCTCGGCGGCATGACCTGCACCGTCGGCGCCTCGTCCCTCGCCGCCCTCGATGTCGCCTGCAAGGATCTCCTGACCCGCTCCAGCGACATGGTGCTCTGCGGCGGCGCCGATCTGCGGCCGGGGCCGGGCGGGCACCGCCCCGGCGGCACCGTGCCCGGCGAGGGCGTGGCGTGCGTCGTCCTCAGGCGACTCGCGGACGCCGAACGCGACGGCGACCGGATCTACGCGATCGTCACCTCGGTCGCCGGAGGGCGGCGGCTCACAATGGAGCGCGCCCACGAGCGCGCGGGGATCCGGGCGCCGTCGATCGGCCTTGTGGAGGCGGACCGGCCCGAGCCGGCGGCCCCGGACGGTGCCGCGCCCGGATCGGTCACCTCGCAGATCGGGCACACCGGATGCGCCGCCGGGATCGCCGGGCTCATCAAGACCGCGTACGCGCTGCACACGGGCGTGCTTCCGGGGCCGCCGCACCCCTCCCGCCCGTGGGTCGTCCGTCCGGGCGAGCGGCTCGCCGGGGTGAGCGAGTACGGATCCGGTGACGCGCACTTCCACGCCGTCCTCTCCGGCTACGGGGGCGGTCCTGAACCGGTGTCCGGGCTCGCCGCGTGGCCCGCCGAGCTGTTCCTGATCCGGGGGGACGGCCGGGCCGCCGCGCACGCCGAGATCGGCCGGCTGTCGCGCCTGCTCAAGGGCGATCCCCGGCTACGCGACCTCGCCCGGACCGCGGCCTCGTCCGAAGGGCCGGTCCAGGTGGCGTTCGTGGCCGCGGGACTGGACGATCTCCGCGCGAAGCTCGCCCTCGCCGCGCAGGCCCGTCCGGCGCCGGGGGTGTTCGCCGCGTCCGGCGGGCCGGGCAAGGTCGCGTTCCTCTTCCCGGGTGAGGACGGGAGCCCCGGCATGTTCACCGACCTCTTCGTCGCCTTCCCGCGCCTCCAGCGCCTGCTGCGGCTGGCCGGCGGGCGATACCCCGAGGGGACGCTCCCGCCGCCCGCCGCCGGGCTCGCCGTCCACCGCCTGCTCACCGCCGTCGGCGTCCACCCGGACCTCGCCGCCGGACACGGCCCCGGCGAACTCGCCGCGCTCTGCGCCGCCGGCGTCATCGACGACACCGCCATGATCGAGATCAGCGCCGGCCGCGCCGGGCTGCGCTCCGGCGACCTGCGGTCGCCCGCCTTCCCCGTCTGGGCGAACACGGCGGCCGGCCCGTACGAGACCGAGCCGTCCGACCTCGCCGGGCAGCCCGGCGCGCCCGTCCGGTTCGCGGAGCAGATCGAGGCGATGTACGCGGCGGGCGCCCGGACCTTCGTGGAGACGGGCCCGGGAGGCGTCCTGACCGGCCTGGTCGGGACGGTCCTCGGTGACCGCCCGCACACCGCCGTGAGCTGCGCCGCCCCCGGTGAGAACACGCTGGTGACGCTCCTGCACGCGCTCGCCGCGCTGGCCGCCGCCGGTGCCGGTGTGGACCCGCTGCCCCTCTTCGGGGGGCGCGGCGCCCAGCCGCTCTCCGACGTCCCGGCCCGGCCCCGCCTGCTCGTCAGCGGCCGTTCCGTCCGGAGCGCCGCCGGCGGACGCCCGGCCGCCGCGTCCGGCACGCCGGCGACGGGCCGTCCGGCGGAGGCCGCCGTGCTGGAGTACCTGCGGACGAGCCGGGAGTTGATCGCCGCGCAGCGCGATGCCGTCCTGCGGCACCTGGCCGCGCCGGCCGCGGCGCGGGCCGGCGCGCACGTGCGGACCGCGGCCCTGTCCGGGAGCCCCGCGTCCCCGGCCCCCGGGACCGAACGCCCGCGGCGCCGCGGTACGCCCGGCCCGCGCCGCGCCCGCGCGGGGCCGGCGCGCAGGTGTGGCCGCGTCCCGAGCCGCAGGCCGCCGCCGGGGTGGTGCGGCGGGTGCCGCGGGTCGTGGAACTCGATCCGCTGCCGGTGCCGCCGGAGTCGGGGACGGCGTTCACCGGCCTGCGGTTCCTGATCGTGGACGACGGCTGCGGGATCGCGCTGGAGCTGGGCGACCTGCTCGAACGCCATGGTGCGCAGGTGCGGACGCCGCCGGACGTCGACGGCCCCTGCGACGGGCTCGTCCACCTGGCGGCGCTGCGCCCGGGGGCGGCGAGCGTCCTGCCCCCGGCGTTCGGCGCGATCCGGCAGGCGCTCGCCGGCGGATTGCGCTGGCTGGTCCTCGCGAGCGGGGCCGGGGGCACGTTCGGGCACCGGTTCGACGGCGGCGTCGGCGATCCGGCACCGGGTGCGGGCCTGCGCGGACTCGCCCGGACGATCGCGCGGGAGCATCCCGAGGTCCTCGTGCGCGCGCTGGACGTCGACACCAAGGACACCCCCCGGGCGCTCGCCCAGCGGATCATGGCGGAGCTGCTGACCGCCGACGCGCCGGTCGTGATCGGCCACGAGGGCGGCCTGCGCTACGGGCTGGAGCTGGTGCCGTCCGGGCCGCCCGGCGGCGCCCCCCTGAACCTCGCACGGGACGCGGTCGTCCTGCTGACCGGCGGCGAGCGGGGGATGACCGCGCGGCTCGCCCTGGAACTGGCCAGGACGAGCGGCTGCCACATCGAGCTCATGGGCCGCACGCCGGAACGGGAGATCCGGGTGGACGCCCTGCTGGAGCACGCGGCGTCCGTCCGGTATCACGCGGGGGACGTGCGGGACCCGCGGGCCGTCCGGGACGTCGTCGAGAACATCTACCTGACCCACCGGCGGCTGGACGGCATGATCCACGGTGCCGCGCTCGCGGAGCCCCGCCCCGGCGGCGGCACAACGCCCGGGTCCTTCGAGGACGTGTACCTGACGAAGGTGGCCGGTGCCTGCGCGCTCGCCCAGGCGGCCGGATCCGACCTCGGGTTCTTCGCCGTCCTGTCCGGTGCGGACGGCGAGCGGGGCGGGGCCGGCGCCGCGGCGGCCAACGACGCGTGCGGCACGCTCGCGCACGTGTGGCGCAGGCGGCTGCGCGGGCGCGTGCTCGTCGCCGAGACCCTGCTCGGCCCGGACGCCGGTGCGCCCGCACTGCTCAGGGAGATCACGCACGGGGACGAACCGCACGTCGTGCTGACCGGAGAAGTCCGGTGAGCGACGCCCGGGAGCCGATCGCGATCGTCGGCGCCGGGGCGGTGTTCCCCGGCGCGGGATCGGCGGCCGAGCTGTGGCGCAACATCCTCGCCGGGTTCGACGCGATCAGCGAGGTGCCGCCCGGACGCTGGGATCCCGCGCTCTACTACGACCCGGGCGCCTACGGCCGGGCGCCGCAGAGCGACCGGTTCTACTGCCGGCGCGGCGGGTTCGTCGACGAACTGGCCACCTTCGACCCGGCCCGGTTCGGGATCACGCCGGCGGCGGTGCCGGGCATGGAGCCCGACCAGCTCCTCGCGCTGCGCACGGCCGGCGACGCGATCGCGGACGCGGGCGGCGCGGAGCGGCTGCCCGACCGGTCCCGGATCGGCGTGGTCATCGGGCGCGGCGGCTACCTCGCCCCGGGCGCCGCCCGCCACGACCAGCGGGTCAGAACGTCCCATCAGGTCGCCGCGATCCTCGCCGACCTGGTCCCCGAACTCGGGGACCGGCGGCTGGCGGAGATCCGCCGGGCGTTCTGCGCGCGGCTCGGGCCGGACGGCCCGGACGCCTCGGCCGGGCTGGTCCCGAGTTTCACCGCGTCCCGCATCGCCGACCGGTTCGACCTGCGCGGCCCCGCGTACACGCTGGACGCGGCGTGCGCGTCGTCGCTGCTCGCGGTCGAGCACGCCGTGCGGGCGCTGCGCGGCGGGCAGGCCGACGCGATGCTGGCCGGGGCCGTGCACCATGCGCACCACGCCACCGTCTGGAGCGTGTTCAACCGGCTGCGCGTGCTGAGCCCGACCGAGACGATCCGCCCGTTCGACCGGGCCGCGGACGGGACGCTCCTCGCCGAGGGCACCGGGATGGTGCTGCTCAAGCGGCTGTCGGACGCCGAGCGGGCCGGCGACCGCGTCCACGCGGTCATTCTGGGCGCCGGATCGTCCAGCGACGGCCGCGCCGCGAGCATCCTGAGCCCGCCGGTGGACGGGCAGGTCCTCGCGGTCGAGCGGGCCTGGCGGGACGCGGGCCTGGATCCGGCGGCGCCCGGCGCGGTCGGGCTCGTCGAGGCGCACGGCACCGGCACCCCGGCGGGGGACGAGGCGGAACTGGCGACGCTGCGCCGCGTCCTCGGCACCGACGGCCCGCGGATCGGGCTCGGCACGGTCAAGTCGATGATCGGGCACGCGATGCCCGCCGCCGGGATCGCCGGGCTGATCAAGGCGGCGTTCGCGCTGCGCGACGGTGTCCTGCCGCCGACGCTGCACGCCGACGACCCGCATCCGGCGCTGGCGGACGGCCGGCTGCGGCTCGTCCGGGAACCCGCCGAGTGGGAGCGGCGGGGCGGCCCGCGGCGGGCCGTGGTCAACGCGTTCGGATTCGGCGGCGTCAACGCGCACGTGGTGTTGCAGGAGCCGCCGTCACCCGCTCCCCGCCGGGTCGCCGCCGCGCTGTGGGCCGAGGGCCACGGCGCGTCCCCGCCGCCGGCCACGGGGATGCGGCTCGACCTCGGCACGCCGCTGGTCAGGCTGGACGGGGCCGTGGAGCCGCTGCGGCTGGCTCCCGCGGTGCCGCCGCTTCCGGCCGGCGCTCCCGTGCTGGCGGAGCTGGAGGCGCTGCTCAACGACGCGGCGGCCGGGGCGCAGTCCGTGCTGGAGGCGCTCGGGGGCGGCCCGTCGCCGGTCCCGGCGGGAGAGGCGTCCACGATGTCCGCCGAGCTGAGCATTTCCCGTGTCTTCTCCGTCGAGGCGATGCCCTATCTGGCGGACCACTGCGTGGTCCCGCAGCCCCCCGGCTGGCCCGACATGTCGGACAGGTTTCCGATCGTTCCGCTGGCCACGCTGGCGGAGGTGATGGCCGACACGGCCCGCGAGCTGCTGCCCGACATGGTGGTCATCGGATTCGAGAACGTCCGCGCCGTCCGGTGGGTCGTGGCGACCCCGCCGACGACCGTGGACATCCGCGCCTATCTCGTCGATGACGGGGACCGCCCGCGCAGGGTGAAGGTCGTCATACCCGACCATGCGGACGGGACAGTCCTGCTCGCTGACCGCTACCCCAGCCCGCCCGCCCCGGACCGCACTCCGCTCACGATCGAGGGCCCGCCCATAGTCACCGCTGAGCGGCTGTATGAGGAACGCTGGATGTTCCAAGGTCCGCTCTTCCACGGCATCAGCGAGATCAGGGCGCTCGCTGAGGACGGTGTGCGTGCCGTCCTGACCTCCTTGCCGACGCCGGGTGCGCTCATGGACAGCGCTGGGCAACTGTGCGCGCACTGGATCCAGGTGTACGGCGACACCAACCAGACGGTGTTCCCGGTGGGGGTCGAAAGGGTCCTCATGTACGGGCCCTTGCCGCCTGCCGGGGAACGCCTGGAGACGACCGTCTGGAACCAGTCCCTCACCGACACGACCATGCGCTGCTCGGCGGAGATGGTCCGGGAGAACGGAACGGTGTGGGGACGCATCGACGGATGGACCACGAGCCGCTTCTACACGGACGAGGCCCTCTGGCGGATGAAGTTCACCCCCGAGGTCTCGGGGACGGGGGAGCCCCAGCCCGGCGGCTGGACGCTGGCCCGCAAACGCTGGGACGGAGCCGCGTCCCGCGACCTGCTCATGCGCCAGTACCTGTGCGCCGCCGAACGCGCCGAGTACGACGGCCTCCCGCCGTTCGCGCAGGGGCCGTGGCTGCTCGGACGGATCGCGGCCAAGGACGCCGTGAGGGACCACCTATGGCGCAACGGCCACGGACCCCTGTTCCCCGCAGAACTCACAGTCCAGGAGGGACCGGCCGTAACGGGACCGTTCGACGAGCCCCTCACGGTCTCGATCGCTTCGGACGCCGAACTGGGCGTGGCGCTGGTGCGGCCCGGTCACGCACCGGCCGGCATCGGACTCGCCGTGAACGAGAACAACGCGCGGATACGCGCGGCCAAGCAGGCGGTACTGCGGTCGATGAACACGGGTCCGGACCGTCCCGAACCGGTCGTGACCGTCGCTGACGCCGAGCGGCTCCTCATCGCGGCCAACGGCACGGTCACCACCGTGGAGACCCGCGAACTCGCAGGCTACGTCGTCGCCTGGACGACCGCCTCCGGCGACGCGAACATGCGGGACAGCCGAACCTGACGCAGCCCCCGCCGACCTGGGCGGGCGGTCAGGAGGTGATCGCTGGTCCAGGCGCCGAGGCCGAGCCGGGTGAGGTGGCGGGACCGTCACAGCTTGGGGGTGAAAGGACGGCGGTGGGCGGGGTCGTCGGGCTCGGCGAGGCCGCGCAGGGCCGTCTCGACGAGTTCGATGGCGCGCAGGACGGCGACGAGGCGGGCGCCCTCGCGGCGGTAGGCGTCCAGGACGGACTCGATGCCGTGCGGCGGGACGGTGTCGCCGAGGTCGACGCGGGCGGTGCGGAAGCCCTCGCGGGCCGCCTCGACGGACGCGCCCACGTGGTGGCGCGCCATCCGGGCGAGGGCGATGGGGTAGCGGCGCAGGACGCCGTAGCGGCGGTACTCGGGCGGGAGGAGATCCAGCAGCCAGGCGAGAGCGGTGTCCTCGAAGCGGTCGGTGCCCGGTGGGTGCACCTGCGCGGGCCAGCCGGGCGGAACGTAGGTGCTCACGAGGGCAGGATAACGCGTATTAGAACCTATGTTCGAGACAAAACGGACGCTATTCCGGTGGCGGGGTCCGGCGGATCCGGATCCTGCCCGAATCCAGGTCGTCGCGGGTGGCGCCCGATCCGGTCTGCTCGTGGTCGTCCTGGCGCAGCACCTGCTGGCGCTGCTGCTCCTCCAGCTTGACCTTCTTCGAGCCTTCGAACGCGGACGCGAGGTCCTCGAACATGCCGCCGCCGAAGCCGGCGCCGGTCTCGCCGTCGCCGCGGATGGCGCCCATCAGGGACGACTTGCCCGTCCCCTCGCGAGGCCACTCGATGATCTCCGGTTCGGCCGCCTCGGGGCGGTTGCCCATCGGACGGCCCTTGACGCGCTTACGGCGGCGAAAGGGTGACTTCACACACTCTCCAACGCGATGAGGCTCCAGAATGATCCCGGCGGACATTCAGGGTACGAACGACCACCGAGTGGGAGAACCGGTGAAATCTCCCTGGCGGAGCCCGAACACCGACTGTGGACGCACCGCTACGGTCGCGTTCACCTCCGGGTCCAGGAAATCAACACGATATCGGGTGGCGTACTTGGCGTTGACCAGGTCGATGAACCGCTGAAGATCCCCGGGCGCGGTGACGATCTCGGCCCGCCCCTCGATGACCACGGGGTTCTCCGCCGCCTCGGTGGCCACCACCACCTGCGGGTTCGCGCGCAGGTTCACCATCTTGCGGGACGGGACGGCGCTGCTGAACAGCAGGGCCTCGCCGGACCAGGCGCCCCACACGGGCATGGCGTGCGGACGTCCGTCCGGCCGCACCGTGCACACCCAGAAGTTGCGCGCCGCGCGCAGCCGCTCCACGGCCCACGACCACGGCAGCAGGCCGCTTCCCTCATCCGGTCCCCGGATGCCGTAGCCGGGCATGTACGGACGTTCCGCAGTGGGTTCGACTGGTCCCCGTCCCGCGGCACCGGCGGCCGACATGGCGCTCTCCCCTCCATCGTGCACTGTCCCGTCCATATCGTTACAGACGGCGGTGTCCCGAGGTGACGCTCGGTGGCTCGTTGGAAGCGGCTCAGCGCGGTAGCCTGCGGGACGTGCGCCTATCCCATGTCATCACGGTTCTGGAGGAGCTTTACCCGCCCGCCTGGGCGGAGTCCTGGGACGCCGTCGGCCTGGTCTGCGGAGACCCCGATCAGGAGGTCGGCCGGGTCCTGTTCGCGGTCGACCCCGTCGCCGCCGTGATCGACGAGGCGCTGGAGTGGGGTGCCGACCTGGTGGTCACGCACCATCCGCTGCTGCTGCGCGGGGTGCACTCGGTCGCCGCCACCACCCCCAAGGGACGGCTCGTCCACCGGATGATCACCAACGGGATCGCGCTGCACACCGCGCACACCAATGCCGACCGGGCCGATCCCGGCGTGTCGGACGCGCTGGCGCGGGCGGTCGGCCTCACCGGCGAGCTGCGTCCGATGGTCCCCGCCGCCGACGACCCGCGTCGCGGCCTCGGCCGGATCGGGGAGCTGGACGAGCCCGTCACGCTGCGGGAGTTCACGAAGCGGGCCGCCGCCGGGCTGCCGTCCACCGCCTGGGGCGTCCGGGCGGCGGGCGACCCGGACGCCGCCGTCCGCACCGTCGCCGTCTGCGGCGGCGCCGGCGACTCCCTCCTCGGCACCGCGCGGGCCGCCGGTGTCGACGCCTACCTCACCGCCGACCTGCGGCACCATCCCGCGTCGGAGTTCGCCGAGTACGGCGGGCCCGCGCTGGTGGACGCCGCGCACTGGGCGACCGAATGGCCGTGGCTGGCCGATGCCGAACGCCGGCTGGCCGCGTCCTCCCCGGAAGCGGGCAAGTTGGAGACACGGGTGTCCACGCTCGTCACCGACGCGTGGCGCCTCCACGCAGAAGGAGCAATGTGAAAGCCGCACCGCAAGCCCAGCTTCGCCTGATCGACCTGCAGGAGCTCGACAGCTCGCTGGACCGGCTGGCGCACCGCCGCCGCACGCTGCCCGAACTGGCGGAGATCGAGCGGCTGGAGGGACGCCTGACCGAGCTGCGCGACGCGATCGTGGCGGCCGAGACCGAGCTCGGCGACCTGCAGCGGGAGCAGAAGAAGGCCGAGCAGGACGTCGACCAGGTCCGCACCCGCGCCGACCGCGACCGGCAGCGGCTCGACTCGGGCCTGGTGACCTCGGCGAAGGACCTCGCCGGCCTGCAGACGGAGATCGAGTCGCTGCAGCGCCGCCAGTCCGACCTGGAGGAGGTCGTGCTGGAGATCATGGAGCGCACGGAGGAGGCCGAGGGGAGGGTCGCCGCGCTGCGCGCCGAGCGGTCCGCCGTGCAGGACGAGCTCGCGGGGCTCATCGAGCGGCGCGACACCGCCCAGCGGGGGATCGACGACGAGGCCGGGACCACGAGCACCGCGCGCACCGCCGTCGCCAAGGACATCCCGGAGGACCTCCTCGCCCTCTACGAGAAGCTGCGCGGCCAGTTCGGCGGCGTGGGCGCGGCCAAGCTGTTCCGGGGCGCGTGCCAGGGCTGCCATCTGGCGCTCAACACCGTCGACCTGAACAACATCCGGTCCGCCGCGGAGGACGAGGTCATCCGCTGCGAGGAATGCCGGCGCATCCTCGTCCGCACGCCCGAGTCGGGGCTGTGAGCGCGGGTGCCGGTGGCCGCGGGGAGCCGTCCCGCACCGGGGGCGGGGGCTCGCGCAAGCTGATCATCGAGGCGGACGGGGGCTCGCGCGGCAATCCCGGCCCGGCCGGGTACGGCGCCCTCGTCCGGGACGCGCTGACCGGCGAGGTGCTCGCGGAGGTCGCCGAGTCGATCGGGCACGCCACCAACAACGTGGCCGAGTACCAGGGCCTGATCGCCGGGCTGACGGCCGCCGCCGCGATCGACCCGTCCGCCCGCGTCGAGGTCCGGATGGACTCCAAGCTCGTCGTGGAGCAGATGTCCGGCCGCTGGAAGATCAAGCACCCGGACATGGTCCCGCTGGCGCTGCGGGCGCGGGAGCTGGCCGAGGGGCTCGGCTCGGTGTCCTACGGCTGGATCCCGCGCAACCGGAACGCGCACGCCGACCGGCTCGCGAACGAGGCCATGGACGCCGCCGCCCGCGGCGAGCACTGGACCCGCAAGGTCGAGGAGACGCCGGGGGAGTCCGAGCCGCCGCCGCGTCCCGTCTCGTCCACCCCGATGACCACGGTCCTGCTGCGGCACGGTGAGACGCCGCTGTCGGTCGAGAAGCGCTTCGCCGGGACGGGCGACACCCCGCTCACCGCGAACGGCGTCGCCCAGGCCCGCGCCGCCGCGCTCGCGCTCAAGGACCGCGGGCTCGACGCGATCGTCACCTCGCCGCTGTCCCGCTGCCGTGACACCGCCGCCGAGGTCGCCGCCGTCACCGGCCTGGACGTGCGCGTTGAGGACGGCTTCCGGGAGGCCGACTTCGGCCGGTGGGAGGGCCTCACGTTCGCCGAGGCGGGCAAGGGCTGGCCGGACGAGCTGAAGGCGTGGCTCGCCGACCCGGGCGCCGCGCCGCCCGGTGGGGAGAGCTTCGCCCAGGTGTCCCGCCGCGTCCGCACGGCCCTGGACAAGCTCAAAGTCCGCTACCGCGAGCAGACGGTGCTGGTGGTCTCGCACGTCACGCCCATCAAGCTCCTGGTCAAGGACGCCTTGGGCGCTCCCATGTCATCCCTGTACCGGATGCACCTGGACGTGGCGGCGCTCTCGTCCATCGACTGGTACGCCGATGGGCCCGCGACACTGCGCACCTTCAACGACGTCCACCACCTTCCCTAATGACCCGGCGGCGCCTACCCTGCCCGGTAGGCGCCTGACCTGGGGAGGGACCGCGTGATCACCAAGATCCTGCTGGACGAGTCGAAGCTCCCGGACCGCTGGTACAACATCGTCCCCGACCTGCCCGCGCCGCCGCCCCCGCCCCTGCACCCGGGCACGCGCGAGCCGGTCGGGCCGGACGACCTGGCGCCGCTGTTCCCCGCGGACCTCATCGCCCAGGAGGTCAGCGGCGACCGGTACATCGAGATCCCGGAAGAGGTCCGCGAGGTCTACCGGCTCTGGCGTCCGACACCGCTGATCCGGGCGCACCGCCTCGAACGCGCTCTCGGCACCCCCGCCCGCATCTACGTGAAGTACGAGGGCGGCTCGCCGGTCGGGTCGCACAAGCCGAACACCGCCGTCCCGCAGGCGTACTACAACGCGCGCCAGGGCGTCCGCCGCCTCACCACCGAGACCGGCGCCGGCCAGTGGGGGAGCGCCCTCGCCTTCGCGTGCGCCCAGTTCGGCCTGGACTGCGAGGTCTGGATGGTGCGCGCCTCCTACGACCAGAAGCCGTACCGCCGCTCGATGATGGGGCTGTACGGGGCGCGGGTGCATCCCAGCCCGTCGCCGCTGACCGCGTCCGGCGCGAAGATCCTCGCGGACGACCCGGACTCGCCGGGTTCGCTCGGCATCGCGATCAGCGAGGCCGTCGAATCCGCCGCCCCCGACGACACCCGTTACGCCCTCGGCAGCGTCCTCAACCACGTCCTGCTGCACCAGACCGTGATCGGCGAGGAGGCCCTCGAACAACTCGCCCTCGTCGACGACACCCCGGACGTGATCGTCGGCTGCACCGGCGGCGGCTCCAACTTCGCCGGCCTGGTCTTCCCGTTCCTCCGCGAGAAACTGCGGGGCCGCATGAACCCGGTCGTCCGCGCCGTCGAACCCGCCGCGTGCCCGTCGTTCACCCGCGGCCGCTACGCCTACGACTTCGGCGACACGGCCGGCTTCACCCCCCTGCTCAAGATGCACACGCTCGGGCACGACTTCGTCCCCGACCCCATCCACGCGGGCGGCCTCCGCTACCACGGCATGGCCCCCCTGCTTTCCCACATGTACGAACTGGACCTCTTCGAGGCGACGGCCAAACACCAGCGCGAGTGCTTCGAGGCCGGCGTCCTGTTCGCCCGGACGGAGGGCATCGTCCCGGCCCCCGAACCCACGCACGCCCTGGCCGCCGCCGTCGAGGAGGCCCGCCGCTGCGCCGAGACCGGCGAACCCAAGGTCATCCTCACCGCCCTCTGCGGCCACGGGCACCTGGACATGGCCGCTTACGACCGCTTCCTGTCCGGCCAGATGGAAGACCACACCCTGCCCCAGGCCCGCCTGGACGAGGCCCTGACCACCCTCCCCTGAGAACCCGCTACCCTTGGCCTACGGCGGACGAGCCGGCCGGACGGCCGCGTCGGGGAGCGATTCCCGTCGAGGAAAGTCCGGGCTCCACAGGGCAGGGTGGTCGGTAACACCGACCCGGGGTGACCCGCGGGACAGTGCCACAGAAAGCAAACCGCCACCGGTCCCCGGTGGTAAGGGTGAAACGGTGAGGTAAGAGCTCACCAGCGCCCACGGTGACGTGGGCGGCTCGGTAAACCCCACCCGGAGCAAGGTCAAGAAGGGGCCTCGGGAGAGGCCCCGCGCAGGTGCCCGAGGGCGGCCCGCCCGAGCCTGCGGGTAGACCGCTGGAGGCCGCCGGCAACGGCGGTCCGAGATGGATGGCCGTCACCCGCCGCCCGCAAGGGCCGGCGGGCACAGAACCCGGCTTACAGGCCGGCTCGTCCGCCCTTCGGCGCTTCTTCGCGTGTGCCGTCCTTCTTCGCATGCGCCGCGCGACTCCCGGGAAGCGGGTCACAGGACACAGAGGGGATGAAACAGGGCGCTTACTGTCCTGGTAGAAGCCGGTCGGCTTGACCGGTGACTGCGGCGGGGTCGGGGTGCTGGGCCTGGGCTCCGTGGAAAGGAGCGCTGATGTTCAGCATCGTGTTCGCGGCCCTCGTGCTCGCCGGGCTGCTCGGGGGGCTCGTGTACCTGTGGGACTTCTCGCGCGCCAGCCGGCGCGACGCGCTGTTCCTGCCGGCGCCCGACCGGCGCGCGCGGCGGGCGCGCCGGGTGACGGGCATGTACGTACGGGACTACCGGCGTGACGACGAGCTCGTCGGACGCTGATCGGGGGATGGGCGTGCGGGTCGTCCTGGCGGGGGGACGGCCCGCGCCTCGTCAGGTGAGGGTCCGGGTTTCGGGGGCCTCGTCCGGGACGGGCGCGAACGTGCCGGACGAGCGGTCCAGGATCTCGACGGTGGCGGACGAGAGGTCGAGGTAGAGGCCGACCAGTTCGATCTCGCCGGCCTCGACCCGGTCCCGCAGCCACGGGTAGGTCAGCAGGTTGTCGAGCTGCTGCATCACGTTGATCTTGCAGAGCCGGGTGAGCGGCGGCTCGTCCCAGGTGTCGGGGTCGGTGGCGAGGAGGCGGGCGAGGCTGTGGTTGCCGTGCCGCAGCCAGCGCGACAGGCCGGTCAGGTGCTCGACCTCGGTGCCGCCCGCGAGGAGCGCGGCCATCGCACCGCAGTTGGAGTGGCCGCACACCGTGATCGTGCGGATGTCGAGGACGTTGGTGGCGTACTCGACGGTCGCGGAGACCGAGTCGTCCGGCGTCCGGGAACCGTGCCGGGGGACGAGGGCGCCGACGTTCCGGTTGATGAACAGGTCGCCGGGGCCGCTCGCGGTGATGATGTTGGGGACGACGCGGGAGTCCACGCAGGTGATGAACAGGTGCTCGGGCTTTTGCTCCATCGCCAGCTCGGCCATGATCGGCCGGACGAGCCGGGCCGTGCTGTCGTGGTACTCGCGGACGCCGTCCAGCAGCACGGCCGCCGGGGAGACCTCGGGGGCGTCGAGTTCGGCGTCGGCGCGACGCCGCCGGTTCGCCCAGGGGGCCCACCAGCGGGCCGGCGGGATCGTCTTACGTGGCTGGGTCGCATCGCCTGTCACGGCTCTTTCATACCAAGCGCCGTGAACCCCGTCGATGCCGACCCCGCCTTCGCCGGCGTTCGCGGGCGAGCCGCCCCCGCGGGCGTGGCCTGCGGATGGGGCCGCAGGGCGTGGACGGGGGCGGCGCCCTGGAACAGTGAGAGGGCCGCCGGACGAAGATCCGGCGGCCCTCGCGCGAACGTGCCGTGCGCCTAGCGGCGGTAGTTCTCCCAGTCGTCGTTCGACTGGCCATCCTGGTATCCGCCCTGCTGCGGCGAGCCGCCCTGCTGCTGTGAACCGTGGTAGCCGGAGCCGTACGCCTGGGTGGAGTTCGGGTCGGGGTAGCCGCCCTGTGCGCCTTGCTCGGGCGGCGGGGCCAGCGGGTCACCGCCGCTGTAGCTGCTGCCGCTGAAGTCGCCGTAGACTCCGCCACCGCCGCCGAGCGGGTCTTCGTAGCGCGTCGACTCGCCGTAGGCGGGGGCGGTCGGGTAGCCGTCGCTCTGCTGGCCCTGCCCGTATCCGGCCTGCCCGCCCATGCCGGAGTCGTACCCGCCGCCCGGCCCGCCGGACGGCCACGGGCCCGTGTTGCCGGTGCTCGCGGGGGTCGAGCCGGTCCCGTAGGAGCCGGTGCCGAGCGGGTCGCCCAGCGGATCGTTCAGCGAACCGCCGCCGTAGGAGCCGCCCGGGTCCGAAGTCCGCTGCCGGTCGGACTGGATGCGCTGCAGCAGCTCGTCCACCGTCGGAAGCTTGTGGCCGTCGGTGTCGGACCCTCCGCCGCTGCCACCGTGCGCGGCCGGAGCCGCGGGAGCCGGTGGCGGCGGCGCGGCCGGCTCGTCGGGACGGCCGAGCGGCAGCCCGAGCGGGTCGGACGCCCGCTGGTCGCCGCCGAGCCCGCCACCGGAGCCGAGCGGCATCTCGAAGTCCTGGAGTCCACCGGGGGGCGGCCCGGCGGCCGGACGTCCGCCCAGCGGGTCGGCGCCGTAGTCGCCGAAGGAGGGTTCGGGGGAGCCGTACTGGGGCTGCTCGGGGACGCCGTACTGGTCCTGCCCGCCGTAGGAGGAGTCACCGGGCCCGTAGTCGGCGGCCCCGTACACGGGCTGCGGCTCCTGGCCGCCGTACACCGGCTGGTCGGGCGCGCCCGGCCCGCCGTAGGGCGGCTGCATGCTCGGACCGCTCTGACCACCCGGGCCCGCAAGGTCGGTGGGGATCGGGTCGAGCGCCGTCGAGCCCGGGTCGCCGCCGAACGGCCCACCGCCCTGGAAGCCGCCGGGCGCCGGCGGGGGCACATGCTGCGGCCCGGTGCCGCCGCCCGGTCCGCCGCCCTGCCCGCCGAGGCCGTTGAGGACGGTGCCGTCCGCGCTCATCGAGACCGGCTGGGTCAGCTGGGGCGGCTCGACCGGTGGCTGCTCGGGCGGCGGGGGCTGCGCGTTCAGCGGGTCGGCGGCGGGGTCCGGCTCGGCATGGCCGCCGCCCTGGTCGTGCTGCCAGGGGAATTTGGGCTTGTCGAAGGTGATCGTCGCCCAGTAGTCGTCGTCCTCCATCTCGTCCGACGGCCGGCCGCTCGGGGCGGGCGGCGGCGGGGCGGAGCCGGTGGGGGCGGCGAGCGGGCCGCCGCCGGCGACACGGCGGTCCGGCACGGGCTCGGGGGCGCGGTCGTAGCCGCCGTCATAGCCTTCGTCGTACCCGTCGTTGTAGCCGGGCCCGTAGTTGTCCGGGCCGCTCATCTGCTCGGGCGGCGGGACTCCCCGGCGGCCGCGCGGCTGCTGCGGCTCGTCGTCCATCCAGTCGTCGTCGTCGCGTCCCGCCCTGCTGGCCCGCAGGCCCAGGGCCACGAGGACGACCACCAGGACCACGACCACAATGAGGCCGAAGACCACGATGTAAGAAGTCATGCCACCACCCAATGCCTTGGCCCAGCGGGAGTCGCCGGCGCGGACCGCGGGTTCGTCCCGATTGTCGCAAATGACCCGATCATCACGGGTTTCCGCCCCCGCGGCTCAGCCCGATTCTGTCCGAGCGCTATGACCGTTGTCACACCCTTCGCGCACATCTACCCTCACACGGCGCGTGCCGATCGGCCAACCTCGCCGACCCGCACACCCCCGTCAGCTCCAGCCCCCCGAGGGGTCCGCCCTGACCCTGTGCTCTCAGGCCCCACGGTCAACGCGCCTGTTCGCCGCCGAAGTTCCCGGTGATCCTGCCGCGGCCGATCGTGTGCTTGGCGATGGCGGGAAGCGAGTTCTTCAGTGCGGCGCCGTTCTGGAACGGTGCCGGATCGTCCAGCGCGTAGATGGTGAACCGGTACCGATGCTTTTCTCCCTTGGGCGGGCACGGGGGCGCGTAACCCGCCTTCTTGCCTGTGGTCAGCCCCGCGAGGGTCCTGTCCAGCCGGGCACCCTCGACGATCTCGTTCACCGTTCCGTCGATGCCCGCGATCACCCAGTGGACGTAGGCCCCGCCAGAGGCGTCGGGGTCGTCCATGACGATCGCGAACGATTTGACCCCCGCCGGCGCCGACCACCGGAGCGGCGGGGTCTTGCCCTGCCCGCCAGGGTACGTCGCGCAGCCGTACCGCGGGGGCAGGTCGCCGCCATCATGGAAGACCGGGCTGGTCACCGTGAACCACTCCGACAGTTCGGCGCTCTTGTTCTGCGGCTCGCCGATCAGGCCGCAGCCGCTCAGCGCCCCGGCCAGGGCGAGGGCACCCGCCGCGGCCAGGATCGGACGCCGGTCTCTGCTCATCATCGATACGCTCCCGGGCGAGATCGTACGCCGCACGTCGCCGGGCCGCCGTCTTCTCGGCCCGCGTCTCGGCCGCGCGCGTCCGCCGCCGGCGCCCCCTTCCTCGTCCGCCCCCACGATAGGGGTTTTCCGGGACTGGAACGGGCCGATCCCGGTGTCGTCCCGCGGTTCGCCCGAAGAAGATCCCTGTGACGTTGGTCATGCGTGTTTTGTCCCGCTCCATCCCACTATTTGAGAAAGAGTGGCGGGTTTCACAGCCGATCCACCTCTTCCCTTTGCCGGGATGGGAAGTTTTCGGGTTCTTTCCTGGTTTTTCATTGGTGTCGGGCACGTTCCATCCGCTAGCTTGTGAATGTCTTCACAAGCCGACCGTGACTAATTGGAGGGCCGCAATGGCCAGGACCGCCGAGGACACCCCTGGCGCTCCCCACATCCTCATCGTGGGTGGCGGCTATGTGGGCATGTACACCGCGCTGCGTCTGCAGAAGAAGCTCAAGCGAGAACTGAGACGCGGCGAGGTCAAGGTCACCATCGTCGACCCCAACTCGTACATGACGTACCAGCCGTTCCTCCCCGAGGCCGCCGCCGGGAACATCTCGCCGCGGCACGTCGTCGTCCCGCTCCGCCGGGTGCTGCCCAAGTGCACCGTGCGCAAGGGCCGGGTCACCGAACTGAACCACGACGAGGGCTGGGCGATCCTGCAGCCGCTGGCCGGCCCCCCGGAGCGGATCTCCTACGACTACCTGGTCATGGCCGCCGGGGCCGTGCCACGGCTGCTGCCGATCCCCGGGCTCGCCGAGCACGGCATCAGCCTCAAGACCGTCGGCGAGGCCATCCACCTGCGCAACCACGTCCTGGAGCAACTGGAGATCGCCGAGTCGACCAACGACGTCGAGCTGCGCCGCAAGGCGCTGACCTTCGTGTTCGTCGGCGGCGGGTTCGCCGGCGTGGAGGCCGTCGCCGAACTGGAGGACATGACCCGCGACGCGACCAAGTACATGCGCAAGGTCACCCCGCAGGACCTGCGGTTCATCCTCGTCGAGGCCGCCGACCGCATCCTGCCCGAGGTCGGGCCCGACATGGGCAAGTGGACCGCCGAGCAGCTGCGCGGCCGCGGCATCGCGGTGAAGATGAACACCTACCTCGAATCGGCGGTCGACGGGCAGATCGAGCTGTCGGACGGCAGCAGCTTCCCCGCCGGGACGCTGGTGTGGAACGCGGGCGTCAAGCCGTCCCCCGTCGTCCGGCACGGTGACCTGCCGCTGGACGAGCGCGGCCGCGTCAAGGGCACCGAGTACCTCACCATCGAGGGCCTGGTGCGGGCGTTCACCGCCGGGGACAACGCCGCCATCCCGGACCTGACGCAGGAGGGCATGTACTGCCCGCCGAACGCGCAGCACGCCGTCCGGCAGGCCAAGCTGCTCGGCGACAACATCGTCCGGTCGCTGCGCGGCAAGACCCTCAAGCCGTACGTGCACGCCAACATCGGCGCCGTCGCCGGGCTCGGCCTGCACAAGGGCGTCGCCCAGACCTACGGCTTCAAGGTCAAGGGCTGGCCGGCGTGGTTCATGCACCGCAGCTACCACGGTGCGAAGGTCCCGACCTTCAACCGCAAGCTGCGCGTCGTCGCGGACTGGACGCTCGCGCTGTTCCTCAAGCGCGAGACCGTCTCGCTCGCGACCGTGGAGCAGCCGCGCGCCGACTTCCAGCTCGCCGCGCTCGACGAAACCAGGGGCAAGACCAAGGAGAACGCGGCCTGACCCGGCCCGCACGCCATGACGCCCCGGCGGTTCCCGTGACCGCCGGGGCGTCCCGCGTCCGGGCGGGGTGCGGAAGAATCGACGGGTGCGGATCGCGATCCTGGGGCCGCTGGAAGTGCGGGCGGACGGCGGCGAGCCCGTCGCCGTCGGCGGCGCCCGGCTGCGCGCCCTGCTGACACTGCTCGCGCTCGACCCCGGCGCGGTGATCCCGGCCGAGTGGATCATCGACGCGCTCTGGGAGGACGGGGTGCCGGGCGGCGCGCCGAACGCGCTGCAGTCGCTCGTCCGCCGGCTGCGGGCCGCGATCGGCCGGGACCTGATCGAGTCGCGGCCCGGCGCGTACCGGCTCGTCCTGCCGCCCCGCGCCGTGGACGCCCACGACTTCGAGGCGCGGGTCCGCGATGCGCGGCGCGCCGCGTCCCCGGCCGCGCGGTCGGCCGGCCTCGGTGCGGCGCTCGCGCTGTGGCGCGGCCCGGCGCTCGCGGACGCCGCGGGCCTGCGGTTCGCGCAGGCGCCCACCGCCCGCCTGGACTCCCTGCGCCGCACCGCGCTTGAGGAACGGCTGGACGCCGACCTGGCGCTCGGCCGCCACGCGGAACTGATCCCCGAACTGCAGGCCCTCGCCGCCGGCGACCCGCTGCGCGAGCCCGTCATCGCCCTGCTGATGCGCGCCCTCTACGCCTCCGGACACCAGGCGGAGGCACTGGCCCGGTACGCGCAGGCCAAGCGCGCCCTGGGGGAGGGGCTCGGCGTCGACCCGTCCCCCGAGCTGGAGGCCGTCTACCTGTCGGTTCTGCGGCAGGACGCGTCCCTGCTGCCGGACGTCCCAACGCCGCCCGAGCCGCCCAGGGGGAACCTGCCGGCACGGCTGACCAGCTTCATCGGCCGCGACACCGACCTCAAGCGGGTGGACGACCTGCTGGCGCGGGCACGGCTCGTCACGCTGACCGGACCGGGCGGGTCGGGCAAGAGCCGGCTGGCGCTGGAGACCGCCGACCGGATGCCGGGCGACGCCCGGCTCGTCGAACTGGCGCCCGTCACCGACCCGGCCGAGGTCCCGGCCGCCGTCATCACCGCGCTCGGGCTCCGCGAGATGACCCTGATCGGCGGCCCCGGACCGGCGCCGAACCCGTCCGACCGGCTCGTCTCGGCACTGGCGGGCCGGCGGCTCGTGCTGGTCCTCGACAACTGCGAGCACCTGCTGGACGCGGCGGCGCGGCTCGCGGGGAGGGTGCTGGAGAAATGCCCCGGCGTCCGGATCCTCGCGACGAGCCGCGAACCGCTCGGCATCACCGGGGAGACGCTCTGGCCGGTCGAGCCGCTGGAACCGCCGCCGGCCACCGCCGGACCGCGGGAGGCGCTGACCTACCCGGCCGTCCGGCTGTTCGCCGACCGCGCCGCGGCCGTCTCGCCGGGCTTCGCGGTCACCGCGGCCAACGTCGCCCCGGTCGTCCGGACATGCCGGGCCCTGGACGGGATGCCGCTGGCGATCGAGCTGGCCGCCGCCCGGCTCCGCGCGATGACGCCCGCGCAGATCGCGGGCCGGCTGGACGACCGGTTCCGGCTGCTCACCGCGGGCAGCCGCACCGCCCTGCCACGGCACCGGACCCTCCGCGCCGCCGTCGAATGGAGCTGGGACCTGCTGGAGGAACCCGAACGGATCCTCTGGCGCCGCCTCGCCGTCTTTCCCGGCGGCGCGACCGCGGACGCCGCCGACGCGGTCTGCGCCGGCCCCGGCCCGGACCGGGCCGCGACCCTCGACCTCCTCGCCGCGCTCGCCGACAAGTCGCTGGTGACCGTCACGGGCCCCGAACCCCGCTACCGGATGCTGGAGACGATCCGCGCCTACGGCCTGGAACGCCTCGCCGAGTCCGGCGACGAGGCCGCGACCAGGCGGGCGCACGCCGAGTACTTCGTGCGGCTCGCCGAGGAGGCCGAGCCGCACCTGAACCGCGCGGACCAGCTGCCGTGGCTGCGCCTCCTGTCCACCGAAGTCGACAACACCTCCGCCGCCCTCCGCTGGACGATCTCCGCCGCGGACGCCCCGCTCGCCATGCGGCTCTGCGCGGCGCTCGGCTGGTACTGGTTCCTGCACGGCCGGCTCGGTGACGGTGTGGAAAACCTGGAGGAGATCCTCGCCCTCCCCGGCGTCCCCGATGACCAGACCACCGCCCGTGTCCTCGCGCTCAGCGCCCTGACGCTGCTGGACAACCAGCCCGACGGCGACCGCATCTCCGCCTGGCTCACGCGCGCCCAGGACATCTGCGCCGGGCTCGACCGCGCGTCCCTGCACCCGGTATTGCGGCTCGTCCTCGAAACCACCTGGATGTACACGGTCGGCTGGGACCCGTCGTCCGCCCCTGGCATCGAGACCTTGCTGGACGACCCCGACCCATGGGTGCGCGGCCTGGCGTACTTCATCCGGGGCCAGATCTCCCAGAACTTCGGGCGGCTCGACCGGATCGAGGACGATTTCGACCGGGCTCTGGCCGCCTTCCGCGAGTCCGGCGACCGCTGGGGCCTGGCGTTCACCCTGACCTCACAGGCGGAGATCCTCGGCCGCCACGGCGACCACCATGGCGCCGTCGCCCTCTACGAGGAGGCGCTGCGGCTGAACGCCGAGCTGGGCGGCGGTACCGCAGGGCTCCTGCACGTCCACATGAGACTGGCGAACGAACTGGACCTCATCGGCGAACGGGAGCGGGCCGAGACGCTCCTCCACACCGCCATGCGCGACTCCGTCTCGCTCGGGCCGGAGAAGACGGCCGCCTTGCACTACCAGCTCGGCGAGTTCGCCCGCCGCTCCGGCGACATGGCCGAAGCCCTGCGCCGCCTGGCACGCGCCGAGGAGCTCACCGAGGACCTGCCAGGCCCCCCGCAGTTCCGCGCCATGGTCCTGTGCACGCGCGCCCAGCTCGACATGGCGATGGGCGCCATGGACTCCGCCGCCGCCCGCCTGGACGAGGCGTTGCGCGGCGCCGTCCAAGCCCAGGACTACCCGGTTCTCTCCCATGTTCTGGCCGGCCACGCCGAACGCGCCCGCCTTCTCGCAGACCCCCGCCGTGCCGCCGAACTCCTCGGCACCGCCGACGCCCTGCGCGGCACCCGCGACCTCTCCCAGCCGGACGTCCTCGCCATAGAGGCCGCGACCCGCGCCGACCTGGGCGAAGAAGCCTTCACCGCCGCCTACGACACCGGCCGGACCCGCACCTTCCGCGACATCCTGACCGCCTTCGCCCTGCCCGACCCCAGCGAACTCCCGCAGGCCGGCCCGGCCACCTGACCGGTGGCCGGACCGTCCGCCCCCGAGATCACGCGCGCTGTTTGAAGGCCCTCAGGGAAAGGGGGGCGAAGACCAGGGAGATGCCCATGCCCCAGGCGAGGGAGATCCAGGCGTGCTCCAGGACGGGGCCGCCCACCAGCAGGCCTCGCAGCGCCTCGACCAGGTGGGTCACCGGGCTGTTGTCCATGATGTACGCCACCGGGCCGGGGATGCCGTGGGTCGACTTGATGAACGCGGTGCTGAGGAAGCTCAACGGGAAGATCACCACGAACCCGAAGATCTGCACCTTCTCCGGTTCGTTGACCTTCATCGCGATGTAGACCGACGTCCAGGAGAACAGGATCGCGAAGGCCAGCAGGAGGGCGAACGCGGTGAGGAGCGCCAGGACGTTCGTCTCCACCCGGAAGCCGATGGCGATGCCGACCAGCAGCAGGACCGTCATCGACCACGCCTGTTTGACGGTGTCGGCGATGATCCGTCCGGCGAGCGGGGCGCTGCGCGCGATCGGCAGGCTCCGGAACCGGTCGAACACGCCCTTGGTGATGTCGGTGTTCAGCCCGAAACCGGTGCTCATCCCGGCGAAGAGGGCGTTCTGCGCGATGATGCCGGGGATCACGATCGGCAGGTACGCCTCGACGCTGCCCTCCATCGCCGGGCCGAACACGTAGGCGAACAGCAGCACGAACATGATGGGCTGGATGGACAGGTCCAGCAGCTCCATCGGGTTGTGCTTGATCTGGACGAGGTTGCGCCAGGCCAGCGTGACCGTGTTGCGCAGGGCCGTGGCCGGGGCGACCCGCTTGGACAGGTCCTGTGGCGCGAATGCCGCGGTGGTCATGCGGACGCCCCTTCCTTGTCGGTGGACTGAGCCTTGTCAGTGGACCGGGCCGGTTCGCCGGCCTCGGCGTCGATGTCGTCGGTGTGGTGACCGGTGAGGGCGAAGAACACCTCGTCCAGGCTGGACTTGCGCAGCGACAGCTCCCCGACGGCGACCCCGGCGTCATCGAGGCGGCGGACCACGGCGGGCATCAGCTCCGGGTCGCCGATCGGCGCGCTGATCAGGCCGTCGCGGACCTCGGGGACGGCCTCGGCCAGCTCGCCGACGATCCGCGCCGCGGTGTCGCCGTCGCTCTCCTTGACCGGGCGTACCTCCAGCACCTGCCCGCCGACCTGCGCCTTCAGCATGTCGGACGTGCCGTGCGCGATGACCCGGCCGTGGTCGATGACGATGATGTCGTCGGCCAGCTGGTCGGCCTCCTCCAGATACTGCGTGGTCAGCAGGACGGTGACGCCGTCGTCGGTCAGGCCGCGGACGATGTCCCACAGGCCGCCCCGGCTGCGCGGGTCGAGGCCGGTGGTCGGCTCGTCCAGGAACAGGATCTGCGGGCGGCCGACCAGGCTCGCCGCCAGGTCGAGGCGGCGGCGCATCCCGCCCGAGTACGTCTTGGCGGCGCGTTCGGCGGCCTCGGTGAGCTGGAACCGCTCCAGCAGCTCGGCGGCGCGCGTTCTGGCCGCCTTCCGGGAAAGGCCGAGCAGCCGTCCGATCAGGATGAGGTTCTCGGTGCCGGTCAGCATCTCGTCCACCCCGGCGTACTGGCCGGTCAGGCCGATGAGCTGGCGCACCTTGTGCGCCTCCTTGACCACGTCGAACCCGCCGACCTCGGCGGTGCCGCCGGTCGGCTCGATCAGCGTGGCGAGGATGCGGGTCATGGTCGTCTTGCCGGCGCCGTTCGGCCCCAGCACCCCGAGGACCGTTCCGGGTTGGGCGGTGAGCGAGACGCCGGCCAGCGCCTGGGTCTCACCGAACCGTTTCTCCAAGCTCTCGGCCTGGATCGCGTATGTCATGTGATCTCCTGGGACTCGTCTGCCGGACGTCTGTGCCCCGTCGGACGGGGAAGCAGACAAAATATGTGTTGTCCGGGGCGGTGCGCATTCGGTTTTCCCGCCGCTCCGCTCAGGCTCCGCGGGCTGCGTGATGTGCGCTCTCAACCTCGCACGCGCCTCTGACAAAACGCTGACGGCGCGGGGGCGGGCCACTGAGTCCGGCGGCTCGTCCAGGCCGGAACGGCGGGAGAGGGTCTCCGGCGTTCTAAACTCGCGGTGTGACGACGGTGCGGCGCGGTCACCAGAAGGACGGCGGGGGGCCGCACCCGCCGCGGCTCCGGCCGCCCGCACACCGGCTTTCACGCCGCGCCATCGCGCATTGGGCGATCGAATACCTGCTGCTCTGGGGGCTCGCGTTCGGCCTCGCCCTGGGTGTGGCGGCCTGGGCCGGCGATGCGCACTGGGACGCCCTGCCCGGCTGGCTGTCCGGGCGTGTCGGCTGGCTGCCCTACATCATCGGCGCCGCCGGACTGCTCATGGTCACCGTCGCGCCCGTCTGGCGCTACCGCGTCCACCGCTGGGAGGTCAGCGCCGACGTCGTCTACACCCGGACGGGCTGGTTCAGCCGCGAATGGCTGCTGGTGCCCGTAGGCCGCATCCAAACCGTCGACGCCAAACAGGGCTGGATCGAGCGGATGCTGGGGCTCGCCACCATCGAGGTCAACACGGCGTCCCATACGGGCTCCTCGGAGGTGTCCGGCCTTCCCGTAGGCGTGGCGACCCGCCTGGCCGAGGACCTCGCGCACCGCGCGCACGACCTCCGCGACGACGCGACGTGAACGTGCGGCTGCATCCGCTCACGTTCGTCGTCGGCGCCGTCCGTGAACTCATCGCCCTCCTCGCCGCCGGTGCCACGGGTCTGCTGGTCGGCGGCATGTCCACGGCGTTCTACTTCACCATCGTCGGCCTGACGCTGGGGTTGTTCTTCCACGTCGCCAGCTGGTTGACGTTCACCTACGTCCTGCATGACGACCGCATAGAGCTCCGGCGCGCGCTCATAGGACGGTCGGTCAAAAGCATTCCGCGCGACCGGATCCGTGGCGTGGACATCAGCGCGTCCCTCCCGCACAGGCTGCTCGGTCTCGCGATCGTCCACATCGACGCCGGAGCGGACGGCGGCGAAGGGGAACTGAACGCCGTCTCCCGGCACGAGGCCGAACGGCTCCGCCGCGCCCTGCTGGCCCGGGACGCGGGGACCCCGCCCCGCCGTGTCCTCGCCCGGATGCGGCCCCGCTGGTACGTCTACGCCCCGCTCAGCGGCGCCTACCTGCTGACCCCGTTCGCGGTGGCGGGCAGCCTCCTCGGCACCGTCTACAACCTGGGGGACGACCTCGGCCTGATCACGCGGGAACGCGTGGCGAACCTCGGCCACGACGTGGTCGGCCTCCCCTCCGCCCTCGTCCTCGCGCTGGTCCTCCTGGTCCTGATCGCCATGCCGGTCATGTCGGTCATCGCGTTCACGCTGTTCAACTGGGACTTCACCGTCCACGAGCGGGACGGCTCCGTCGTCGCCGAACGCGGCCTGGTCACCCGGCGCAGCGTCTCGCTCGAACGCCGCCGGCTGCGCGGCGTCGAACTCACCGACAACCCGTTCGAGCGCATGGCCGGCGTGACCCGCCTCGGTGCCCTCATCACCGGGCTCGGGGACGCCGCCCACCGGGGCCGCCTCCTGCCCGCGGCGCCGCGCACGGTCGCCGAATCCCTCGCCACCCGCATCGTCGGCGCCGTTCCCGGCCCCCTGGTCGCCCACCCGCCCGCCGCCCGCAGCCGCCGCGTGGCCCGTGCCGCCGCGCCCCCGGTGGGCATCGCCGTCCTGGCCGTCCTGGCAGGTCAGCCGTGGGTCGCCTACGTATGCGCCGTCCTGGCCGTCCTCGCCGTCCCGCTGGGCCTGGACCGGTACCGCCAGCTCGGCCACGGCACCGACAGCGGACGCCTCAGCGTCCGCTCAGGCTCCCTGCGCCGCCGCCAGGTCGTCATCGAGCACGGCGCCATCGTCGGCTGGCGCATCCGCCGGACCCTCTTCCAGCGCCGCCTCGGCCTCGCCACCCTCTTCGCCGCCGTCGGCGCGGGCGAGGGCGGCTACTCCTCGGCCGACATGGCCGAGGAGGACGCGGTCGCCCTGGCCGCCGCCATCACCCCCGCCTGGCTGGCCCCGTTCCTGGAGGCTCCGCCCGCCGACGCGCCGCCTAGTCGGGACGGCGCGCGCCGAACATGATCTCGTCCCAGGACGGGACGGAGGCACGCTTGCCCTTGGGCTTGCGGCGCCGGGCCGGCCGCTGGGCCGCCGCGGACTCGCCGTTCGCGGCGGCCGCGGGCGATCCGGTGACCGGTTTGTCCTGCGCGGCGGGCATGGTGGGACGGCTCGCCGGCTTCTTCTTGGCCGGCGGCCGCGCCGCCTGCCGCTGCGCCGCCGGCCTCTTGGCCGGCGAAGGCTTCTCCGCGCCCGGCGCCTCCGCCGTGCGCGGCTGAGCCGCGGCACCCCGCGACCGCCCGGCCGCCGCGCCGCCGTCGCCCGCACGTGTGATGGCCTGGCGCTGAGCCGCGTCGCCGGATTCGTCCTCATCCCGCGGAGGGACGGACCGCGCCGTCTCACCCCCGCCGGACTGCGGCTCGGCCGTCTCGGGCTCGCCCGCCTGTGCGTTTTCGCGGTCTTCGCCGAGTTCGCGTTCGTCGTGTGCCGGGGACGTGTCGCCGGCCTGCGCCGTTTCGTGCTCGTCCTGCGGCCGGGCGTCGCCGGGCGCCTGCGAGACGTCGTGCGGCTCGCCCGCCCGTGCTTCCTCGTCCGCATCGATCTGCGCGGTTTCGGGCTCATCCCGCGGCTGCGCGGCACCCGGCGTTTGGGGAGCGTCGTGCGGCTCGGCCGCCGCGGATTCGCCCGCCTGCGCGTTTTCGCGGTCTTCGCCGAGTTCGCGCTCGTCCGTGTGCGCCGCCTCGCCGGCTTCGTCCTTGTCGCGCTCGGCCTGGGGCCGGTCGCCGGGCGCCTGCGAGGTGCCGTGCAGCGCAGCCGTCCCGGGCTCGTCCGCCCGGGTGCTTTGGCGATCTTCGTCGGACTCGCGCTCGTCCTGGGCCCGGACGGCGTCCGTCGTCTGCGCGGAGTCGTGCGGTGTGGCCGTTCCGGACTCGGCGGCTTGTACGCCTTCGCGTGCTTCGTCGGATTCGTCCTCGTCGCGCGGGTGGACGTCGCCGCGCGTCTGTGACGCGTCACCGGCCGTCCCGGGCTCGCTCGCCTGTGCGTTTTCGCGGTCTTCGCCGAGTTCGTGCTCGTCGTGTGCCGGGGACGTGTCGCCGGCCTGCGCCGTTTCGTGCTCGTCCTGCGGCCGGGCGTCGCCGGGCGCCTGCGAGACGTCGTGCAATGCGGTCGCCCCGGGTCCACCCGCCTGTGCGCCTTCGCGCGCTTCGCCGATCTCCTGCTCGCGGGCTTCTTCGGGGGACCAGGGACGGGCGGCCTCGCGCAGCGGAGGGGGCTCGGAGGTCTCGCGGAAGGGGGAGCGGGGGTCGGTCATCCGGCCGCGCTCGATGAGGTACTCGCGGGGCTCGGCGGCGCGGAGGGGCTCGGGGGCGCCGGGGTCGGCGGGCAGGCCGCGGGCCGCCGGGGCGCGGTCGCCGGCGACGACCTTCATGGCGGGACGCCGCGGGACGAGCGGAGTGACGGTGTCGGAGAGCACGTCGTCGTCCCATTCGACCGAGGTCAGCCGGGCGGCGACCTCGTCCAGCGGGGAGACGTGCCGGCGGCGCGGGTCGAAGGTCCACTCGGCGGCGTACGGGCGGCCGCCCTCGAAGAAGGAGAGGCGGACGCGCCAGGTGCTGTCCTCGCACTTCCAGGAGTCCCACTCGGCCTCTTCGAGGTCGACGCCGCCGCGGCCGAGGCGTTCCTCCACGGTCTCGCCGAGCGGCGGGCCGGGGGTGGACTCGCCGGGGCGGCGGACGGCGACGCGCTGCGCCTGCTGGGCCATGTACTCGCGTTCCTGCAGGACCGGACCCTCGAACCAGCGAACGCGTTCGACCGGGATGCCCGCCGACTCGGCGATCTCCTCGGCGGTCTCACCGGATCGGATGCGGGCCTGGATCTCCTTGGGACGCAAGGGACTCTCCACTTCGATCTCGAACTGGCCGAGGCGGGAGAAATGCCCACGGACTGCGGCGCGCAGCCGGTCGTCGACGGGCAGGGTGAACCGGGTGCCCCGGCCCGCGGTGGCAAGGACGAGGTACGTTCCGTCCTCGCTGACCGCGACGAGGCGCAGCTCCTGCATGCGTGTCCTTCCTGCCCTGTCCTGATGGCACGGAGGACACCGGAGCGTGCGACCGTGCTCTCACGGTCGGCCGCCCGATGCCCACCGAGGGCGCATGCGTGCCCTTCCCCCGGGTTCCCGAGTCTCTCTTTCGGACACACCTGCTGCCAGCACCGTACCCGGCATGTCCGAACATCGCCGCTCTCGAAGCCCCCTTCACGAGGTGGAAGAGGACACCTGACCAAGATTGCCGGGGACGTGACCGGCCGAGGGCCGGCATGACGGATCCTTGTGCATTCTTTTCCACACTGTGCCCGACGTGGCGGTGCGGTTCCAGTCGCCGGACGTTGCGAGTGTCACGTACTGGGCAGGAACACGCAGATCTTCCGGTTAGTTTCCGTTCGGGGGATTTGTGGTTATGGACAGGGGTGAGTGGAGGAATGCCGCGCAAGCTGCCGGATCTCAGCACCACGCAGCTGATCGCGAGTGCGGGAGCGACGGCGGCCGCCGCCTTCGGGGCGTCCTACCTGGGCGTGTACGGGACGATCATCGGCGCGGCCCTGATGAGCGTGATCTCGACGGCCGGGGCGGTGGTGGGCAAGCACTACCTCGACCAGGGGCGGGACCAGCTCAGGGAGCTGACCCACGTGCAGGCGGCGATGCGGCGGCGGGCGGTGGCCGAGGGCGCGGCGGACGAGGCGACGAGCGCCGATCCGACCAGGACCGCGGTGTGGTCCGGGGATCCGGGCGCGACGCGGTTCGACCCGCCGTTCGGCGGTGACCCGAACGCCACCCGGCTCGACCCGGTCGATGATCCGAACGTCACCCGCCTGGACCCGAGGGACGCGGTCGCCGGATCGCTCGCCGCGGCGGCCGGCGAGGACGCGGTGCGCGAGGTCGTCCGCCGGACGGCGTGGCAGAGCACGGTCCGCTGGGCCAAGGCGCACTGGGTGAAGCTGGTGGTCTCGTCGGCGGCGGTGTTCGCCGTCGTCATCGGCGGGATCACCGCCTACGAGGCGGCGACCGGCGGGCCCATCGGCCAGGGCGGCAACAGCGGGCTGACCGTCACGAGGGTGTGGAACGGCGGGGGTGGCGGGCAGCCGGGCAACCCGCCGCCGCAGAGCCCGTCCGGCCGCCCGACCGAGCCCCGGAGCACCGCCCCGAGCCGGGAGCCGACGAGTGAGACGCCTTCGACGCAGGCGCCCACTCCGGCGCCTGCGCCGACGACCCGGCCGACCGAGCGGCCCACGCAGGAGCCGACGACCCCGGTGCCGACCACTCCGCGGACGCCGGCGCCGACCGGGGGCGGCCAGAACGGCGGGCAGGGCGGCGGGCAGGGCGGCGACGTCCCGCAGACGCCCGCCGGTTAGTCGCCGAAGACCTGCCTCGTGTACGGGTTCGCGAACCGGCGCTCAGGGTCCAGCTCGTCCCGCAGGGCGCGGAAGTCCGCGAACCGGGGGTAGACCTTCTCCAGATACGACGCGTCGCGTGTGTGGAGCTTGCCCCAGTGCGGACGGCCGTCGAACCCGGTCAGAAGTTCTTCGACGCCGCGGAAGTACTCCTCATGCGGGTCACGGTGGTAGACGTGCACGGCGATGAAAGCGCTCCGCCGCTCGTGGGCCATCGAGAGCCAGGCGTCCTCCGGGGGCAGCACCCGGACCTCGATGGGGAAGCTGATCCGCCAATTCCGCTTCGTGAACAGGGAGCGAAGCTCACGCAGCGCCGGGACGAGTTCCTCCCGCGGGATCGCGTACTCCTGCTCCTTGAAGCGGACCATCCGCGGGCTCGTGAAGACCTTGTGGGACGTGTCGCTGTAGGTGCGGGCCCCGAGTGCCTTGGCGGAGATCCCGTTGACGAACGGTGTCGTGGCGGGCGCCAGGTGCGTGACCCTGTTGACGGCTTCGAAGACCGTGTTCGACAGGAAGCGGTCGTCCAGCCAGTACCTGAACTTGGACACCGGCTCGGCGGGGCCCTCGACGCGGTTGTTCCGCTTGGTCAGGCAGCCCTCGGTATGGGGGAACCAGTAGAACTCGAAGTGTTCGTTGGCGGCGTCGAACTCGTCCACGCGCGCGAGGACCTCGTCCCACTTCATCGGTTCCTCCTGTGCCCGGAGGAAGAACGAGGGGACGGTCCGCCAGGTGATGGCGGTGACGATGCCGAGCGCGCCGAGACCCGCGCGGGCGGCGTCGAACAGGTCGGGACGCTCCTCGCGCGAGCAGGTGACGGTCGTGCCGTCGGCCAGGACGAGTTCGAGCGCGGCGACCTGCGAGACGAGGCCGGCGGCGTCGCGTCCGGTGCCGTGCGTGGCGGTCTGCAGGGCGCCGGCGACGGTCTGCTCCTGGATGTCGCCCATGTTGGCCAGCGCGAGACCATGCTCGTCCAGGACACGGTTGAGCCTGTGCAGCGGGAGCCCCGCCTCGACGGTGACGAGCCCGGTCGTGGGATCGACCGAGCGGACCGCGGTGAGCGCCGTGGGGCGTAGCAGGACGCCCTCGGCGACGGCGGCGCCGGTGAAGGAGTGCCCGGTGCCGGTCATGCGGACGGTGAGGCCGTCGGAGGCGGCCGACCGGACCGCCGCGGCCACCTCATCGGGGGTGCGCGGCGTCGCGACGCGCTGGGGTGTGGCCTGCTGGTTTCCCGCCCAGTTCTGCCATTTTGAGTTGGTCTCGGGGGACATGCGGCGACTCTACTCGGCAATCGATCGTGAGGAAAGTTCATGTTTTCGCCCCGGGGAGAGCGCGGAGCCGGCGATAACGTACGATCCCGTAACCACGGCTGGGTAACCGTCCGTAGCGACACTCGTTGGGAAATGTTGTGGCTTCTCCATCAGCATCACGCACCGGCCCCATCGGGGAAGCGTCCGGCGATGGCGAGGCGCCTCCCGCCCGCCCGCCGAGACCCAGGCCGGAGAAGAAGCAGCGCAATCCGCGCAGGGACGGGCGGACGCGGCGGGGTGGACGTGCGCTCCCGTTCGTCATCGGCGGCATCGCCGTCCTCGCCATGGCCAGCACCTCCGGCGGCGTCTACGCGGCGCTGACCACCGAACGGGCGGGGCCCACCGCGTCCGACTCGCCGCGGGACCGGCGGCCCGGCACCGGCGCCGGCGACCCGGTCAACGTCGCCACCGGCGGCCAGGTCGCGCCGCTGCGCCGCATCGTGCCGCCGGACGTGCTCGCGGTCGGCGCCGGCTCGATCTCCGCCGCCAAGATCAAGCGGATCGCGAGGCTGAGCAGGGTCAAGGACGTGACGGCGGTCGCCGGCGGCGCCGTTCAGCTGCAGGGCCGCCAGGTGAACGCGTTCGCCGTGGACCCGTCCTCGTTCCGGTCCTGGACGCCGCCCGGCACGGCCAAGAGGACCGAGCTGTGGGAGGCGCTGGCCGCCGACAGGTTCGTGGTCTCCTCGGCCGCCGCCGGGCAGCTGCAGCTCACCCGGGGCTACCGGTATCCGGTCGTGGCGCGGACGATGCCGAACCTCATGATGGGCGGTTCCGGCCCGCTCGGCCTGCCCGGCATCGACATGCTCGTCAGCGAGAGGTCCGGCGGCGAGATGGGCCTCGTCCCGAATGTGGCGGTCCTGGTCAATGCGCCGGGCGTCAGCCCCGCCAAGGTCGTCAAGGCCGTCCGCAAGGTCCTCGGCCCCCGCACCAACGTGCTCAACCTGCACGAGAGCAGGTACCGGGCCGGTGACGGCCGTTCGAGCGGCTACCTGGACCTCTACAAGCAGGCGGCCACGACCTGCCCGGGCCTGTCCTGGACGGTCCTCGCCGCGATCGGCCAGGTGGAGAGCGACCACGGGCGCAACGCCGGCCGGTCCAGCGCGGGCGCGCTCGGCCCCATGCAGTTCATGCCCGCGACGTGGAAGGCGTACGGGGTGGACGGCGACGGGGACGGCAAGGCCGACATCATGAACCCCTTCGACGCCATCCCGGGCGCGGCCAGGTACCTGTGCGCGAACGGCGCGGGACGCGGCGGCAAGCAGCTCTACAACGCGGTGTGGCATTACAACCACGCCGACTGGTACGTGCAGAAGGTCCTCAACCTGGCCAGGGCGTACGCGGCCCGGTACGCCTGAGCAACGGGACGGCGCCCCAGGATCGGGCGCTGCGCGGAGGCTGGTTGGATGGAGGCATGACGTCGTATGACGCGTTGCTTCTGCTGTCCTTCGGGGGACCGGAGGGACCCGAGGACGTGATCCCGTTCCTGGAGAATGTGACCCGGGGCCGCAACATCCCAAAGGAACGCCTGGAGGAGGTTGGGGAGCACTACTTCCTGTTCGGCGGGGTCAGCCCGATCAACCAGTTGTGCCGGGACCTCAAGTCCGCGATCGAAACCGACTTCGCGACCCATGGCGTGGATCTGCCGGTGTACTGGGGCAACCGGAACTGGACTCCCTATCTCGCCGACACCGTCCGGCAGATGAAGGCCGACGGGATCCGCCGCGCGGCCGCGTTCGTCACGTCCGCCTACAGCGGCTTCTCCACGAACGACCAGTACCTGGCCGACATCGCCCGTGCGCGCGAAGAGGTCCCGGGCGCCCCTGAGATCGACAAGCTCCCTGTCTACTGCGACCGGCCCGGCTTCATCGAGCCGTTCGTGGACGCGACCAAGGACGCGCTGGGCCGCCTCCCAGAAGGCGCACGCCTCGTCTTCACCGCGCACAGCGTCCCCCTGTCCCAGCCCGGCCAGGAGAAGTACGTGGCCGAACTGGAGGAGGCCGTGCGCACCGTCGCGCAGAAGGCGGCCCCTGGGGCGCCGTGGGATCTCGTCTACCAGAGCCGGAGCGGGCCACCGAGCCAGCCTTGGCTGGACCCGCAGATCACCGACCATCTGGAGAAGCTCCACGGCGAGGACGTCCGCGCCGTCGCGGTCGTGCCGATCGGGTTCGTCTCCGACCACATGGAGGTCAAGTACGACCTCGACGTGGAGGCCGCCGGGCGGGCCGCCGAACTCGGTCTCGCGTTCGCGCGCGCGGCCACCCCCGGCGCCGACCCCCGTTTCGCGGCGCTGCCCCGCCACCTCCTGGAGGACGCCGGATGAGCCTGGCCGGCGAACTGCTGGAACTGGCCGCCGCGACCGCCCGCGAGGCCGGCCGGATGCTGGTCGACAAGCGTCCCGCGGGCGGCCCGGACGTCGTGCAGACCAAGTCGTCGCCGACCGATGTCGTCACCCAGATGGACCGCGCGGCCGAGCGGCTGATCATCGAGCGGATCCGGGCGGTTCGCCCGGACGACGCGTTCCTCGGCGAGGAGGGCGGCACCCGTGCGGGCGGTAGCGGCGTCCGCTGGGTGATCGACCCGATCGACGGCACCGTCAACTACCTCTACGACCTGCCCGACTGGGCGGTCAGCATCGCCGCCGAAGTGGACGGCGAGGCCGTCGCGGGCGCCGTGGAAATACCGCGCCGCGGCGAGTCGTACACGGCGGTGCGCGGCGGCGGCGCCCTCCTGCACACCGTCTCCGGCGCCCGCGAGCTTCGCGTGAACGCCGGGGTGCCGCTCGGCGCGGCCCTGGTCGCCACGGGGTTCGGCTATGACGCGGCACGGCGCGCCCGGCAGGCGCAGGTGCTCACCGGTGTGCTGCCGAACGTCCGCGACATCCGGCGCGGCGGCTCGTGCTGTGTGGACCTGTGCTCCCTCGCGGCGGGACGGGTCGACGCGTACTACGAGCGCGGCGTCCAGGCGTGGGACATCGCCGCCGGCGCGCTGATCGTCCAGGAGGCGGGCGGACGCGTCGAGGGCCTGCACGGGGCGCCCGCGGGCCCGGAGCTGACCGTGGCCGCCGGACCGGGCACGTTCGAGGCCCTGCACGCCCTTCTCGTCCCGCTCGACCCCGTGCGCGGCTGAGCCCGGGACGGTGGGCCGTCCCGGGCTCAGCCGGCGGTGGTGCTCGTGTATATGCGGCGGGTCAGTCGCAGCGGGGTGGTTCGACGCCGATGTCGTTGTTCGCTGCGATCCGGCGCAGTTCGCTGATCTCCTCCTGACGGATGTCCACCAGGTAGGTGTCTCCTTCTGCGTGGGCGGTGCGCAGCGACGCGTACGCATCGTCGAGCCGCTGCTGGATCATGCGTGACAACTCGCCCATGGGCCTCCTCCCGGATCGTTTCCATGCCCTACCCAGACCTAAGCTGAAAGCAAACCTGTTCGCGGATGCAATTTTCGCGGATTCTTGCGTCTGTGCGGGCGGGGTGCGGTCTACGCCGAGCTGAACACCTGCTTACGGACGTCTTACGGCGCCCGTGGCATATCTGGAAGCCCGTGGGCCGGCCGTGGCCCCGACCGAGAGAGGGAACCCCCTGTGCGTGTTCTAGTCGTCGAGGACGAGCGGGTGCTCGCCGACGCGATCGCCACCGGCCTGCGCCGGGAGACGCTGGCCGTGGACGTGGCCTACGACGGCGCGGGTGCACTGGAGCGGGCCGGCGTCAACGACTACGACGTGATCGTGCTCGACCGCGACCTGCCCAAGGTCCACGGCGACGACGTCTGCAAGCAGCTCGTCGCGCAGCGCTATCCGGCGCGGATCATCATGCTGACCGCGGCGGGCGAGCTGGACGACCGGGTGGAGGGCCTGTCCATCGGCGCGGACGACTATCTCGCCAAGCCGTTCGCGTTCGCCGAGCTGATCGCCCGGGTGCGGGCGCTCGGCCGGCGCGCCGCCGCGCCGCTGCCGCCCGTCCTGGAGCGGGCCGGGATCACCCTCGACCCGGCCCGCCGCGAGGTCGCCCGGGACGGCCGCCCGGTCGAGCTGACCCGCAAGGAGTTCGCCGTCCTGGAGGTGCTGCTCAGCGCGGACGGCGCCGTCGTCAGCTCCGAGCACCTGCTGGAGAAGGCGTGGGACGAGCACATCGACCCGTTCACCAACGTCGTGCGGGTCACGATGATGACGCTGCGCAAGAAACTCGGCGACCCACCGGTGATCGAGACCGTGCCCGGCGTGGGGTACCGGCTGTGACCGCACCTCAGCACGGCTCCGCCGAACCCGACACGTCCGTGAACGGGGCCGACGTGCAGGACGCCGACACCGACGCCCGCCCGGCCGCCGCGCGGACGGCCCGGCCGGCGGCGGCCGGCGGGGGCGACGGCGGACGGCGCGGCGGCCGGTGGCGGCGGCCGGGCCCGCAGCAGGTCCCGCAGCCGCCACCGGCCGCGAAGGGCATGTGGCGCGGCGAGGGCGGCGGCCCGTTCGGCGAGCTGACGGTGCTGCCCAGCCGGATGAGCGTGCGGCTGCGCCTCACCCTGCTGTACGGGCTGCTGTTCTTCCTGGCCGGTGCGCTGCTGCTGTTCGTGATGTCGTTCCTGATGGCCAACATCCTCGGCAATGTCAAGGTGATCGGCTTTGGCATCACCCCGGACGAGTCCGCCGAACTGCAGCGCCAGTTCGTCGAGCAGACGATGAAGCAGCTGGTCGGGCGGTCGCTGCTCGCGCTCGGCGGGGTCGGGATCATCACGCTGGTGCTCGGCTGGTTCGTCGCCGACCGTGCCCTCAGCCCGCTGCAGCGGGTCACCACGACCGCGCGCCGGCTGTCGGAGAGCACGCTGCACGAACGCATAGCGCTGGAGGGCCCGGACGACGAGATCAAGGAGCTGGCCGACACCTTCGACGCGATGCTGGAGCGGCTGGGGCAGGCGTTCGACTCGCAGCGCCGGTTCGTCGCCAACGCCTCGCACGAGCTGCGCACCCCGCTCGCGATCAACCGGACGCTGCTGGAGGTGGCGCTCGGCGACCCCGAGGCGTCGGACGACCTGCGCACCGTCGGCAAGACGCTGCTGGCCACCAACGCCCGGCACGAGCGGCTCATCGAGGGGCTGCTGCTGCTCGCCCGCAGCGAGCGGGAGCTGACCACCCGCACCCCGGTCGACCTGGCCGAGGTGGCGGCGACGGTGCTGGAGCACATGGCCCGCCGTGAGCACGACAACGACGTCGCCGCACATCCCGAGCTGACGTCGGGGACCGCGCTCGGCGACCCGGTGCTGCTGGAGCATCTGGTGTCGAACCTCGTCGAGAACGCCATCAAGCACAACGAGGTGGAGGGCGGCGAGCTGTGGCTCCGCACCGGAATGCTGGACGGCTACGCCACCGTCCAGGTCGAGAACACCGGGCCCGTGGTACCCGCCTATGAGGTGGAGCGGCTGTTCGAGCCGTTCCGGCGGCTGAACGCCGACCGCGTCGAATCGTCCAAGGGCGCGGGACTCGGCCTGTCGATCGTCCGCTCGGTGGTGCTGGCGCACCGCGGCGCCGTCTACGCGGTGCCCCGGCCCGGCGGCGGGCTGATCGTCACCGTCCGGCTCCCGCCGGGCTGACGGACCGTCCGAACGCGAAACGCCCTGATCGGCCGCGGAGGCCGATCAGGGCGTTTCCGTCAGGACGGATCACCCTTGCGAAGGGGTCACTGCTTTGTCACTGTCCCGTACGCGGACGGGTTCGTCTCGGACCGGAGGTGGCGCCACTCCCAGCGCATCGAGGTGGACGAGGTGGGCGTGAACGTGACGTAGCCGGAGGCACATTCCTTCGGGTCCATCCCCGCCATCGGGGTCTCCTGGTACTCGGTCTTGCCGCCCTCACCGCCGTCCGACAGCAGCGTGAGCCGCGTGTAGCAGCTGTCCTGCGAGCCGGACGGGTAGGTGTAGCGCGCGGTGCCGCTCGTGTACAGCAGGGCGAACCGGGCCTTGAAGTTGGTGTGCCCCGCCCCGGCGTCCGGCTGGTTGCCGTCACCGTCCCACACGCCCAGCAGCCCGCCCGTCGTGCGCGGCGTCGGGGTGTCGGTCGGCGGCGTGTAGGTGTTCGGCGGCGTGTACGGGACCGGATCCGGGTCCGTGTCGTCGCTGTTGGCGCCGATGATCGCCAGCACCACGACCACCAGGATCACGATCAGCGCCAGCGCGCCGCAGCCGATCGCGATGATCGGCCCGGCCGAGCTGGACCGCTTCGGGGGCGGCCCGTACCCCGGCCCCGGCGGCATCGGCTGCTGCATCGGCATCGGCTGCTGCATCGGCATCGGCGGTTGCATCGGCATCGGCGGTTGCGAGGGCGGAGGCGGGGGCGTGCCCGGCCCCTGGTACATCGGCATGGGCGGCGGCGTGATCGGCTGCGGCGGCGGCGTGGCCGGGCCCGCCATCGCGCCCTGCTGCATCGGCATGGGCGGCGGGGTGATCTGCGGCTGCGGCTGGTGCCGCGGCGCCGGCGGGACGGGGGGCGGCGGCGGAAGCTGCGAGGCGATCCGGGTGCCCTGGTTGAGCAGTTCCTCCTGCCCGGCCGCCTGGCCGGCGGGCGCGGCGCCGACGGCCCCCAGCAGGTTCAGCAGCAGTTGCGGGGCCGGCGGGCGCAGGCCCGCGTCCTTGGACAGGCAGCGTCCGATCAGGTCGCGCAGCGGGCCCGCGGGCAGCGCCGACAGGTCCGGCTCCTCGTTGAGGATGCGGTTGATGATGACCGGCAGCGTGTCGGCCTCGAACGGCGACTGCCCGGTGGCGGCGAACACCATGGTCGCGCCCCAGGCGAAGATGTCGACGGCCGGGGTGAGCGGCGCGCCGGTCAGCTGCTCGGGCGCCAGGTAGCCGGGCGTGCCGACCACCATGCCGGTCGCGGTGACGGCGCTCTCCTGCGAGTTGACCGTGCGGGCGATGCCGAAGTCGACGACGCGCGGGCCGTCCGGCGCCAGCATCACGTTGTTCGGCTTGAAGTCGCGGTGGACGATCCCGGCCTCGTGGATCGCCGCCAGCGCGGTCGCCGTGCCGATCGCGAGCCGCTCCAGTTCCGCGGCGCTGCGCGGCCCGTTGTGCGCGACCACGTCGTGCAGGGACGGCCCGTCGATGAACTCGCTGACCACGTACGGCTGGTCGCCGTGGACGTCGGCCTCCAGCACCCGCGCGGTACAGAAGGGCTCGACCTTCTGCGCCGCCGCCACCTCGCGGGTGAACCGGGCACGCGCGGCGGGATCGCCCGCCATCTGCGCGTGCAGCAGCTTCACCGCGACGTATTCGCCGCCCGGGGCCTTGCCCAGGAAGACGGCACCCTGGCCCCCGGCACCCAGCCGTCCGATGACCTCGTACTGTCCGAGTGCCCTGGGATCGCCCGGCTCCAGCGGAGCGGCATCCGGCATCTGACCCTCCATTGACCCGCAGTGATGTCCGCGACATTGTGCGCTGGACCCACCGCGGGCCCCGTTCCGGCGATCACCGGGTGAAACCTCCGCAGGGGGCCCGCCCCAACCTCAGGCGGGCACGATATCGCGTTAGTTCAGACGTTTCACCGATCAATCTGGTTCGCCCTCCCGGCGGGCGGGTCGGGCTGGCCCGCGGCGCGTCCCGCCGCGCCGGGCGGGGCGGTGCGCACAACGGCCCCGGGACCGATAGGATCCCCGCCGCCGCGGGATCCCCCGGCGGGTGCCCCGGCTCCGGACCAGGCCATCGACACCCGCCGGGTATGTGACGGAAGACACAATGCGAGGAAGGATCCGGGTGACCGGTGTCACTCGTGGGAACGGTCGCGCCTCGTGTGTCGCAGGTCACCAACCGTGACAGAATTTCCCGCCCGGATCGGGCACAAGAACGGTCCCCCGAGCGTTAGATCCGCGCGACGGGGCGCATAAAGCACTGAGGGGGATGGAGACAGAAGATGGCGACCGACTACGACAGCCCACGCAAGACCGACGACGATCTCAATGAGGACAGCCTCCAGGAGCTCCAGGCCCGGCGGGCCGACAAGTCCGCCAGCATCATCGATGAGGACCTGGACGCCGGTGAGGTCGCCGAGCTGCCCGGCGCCGACCTGTCCAACGAGGAGCTCACCTTCCGGGTGGTTCCACGGCAGGCGGACGAGTTCACCTGCACACGGTGTTTCCTGGTACACCACCGCAGCCAGCTGGCCGGCGAGAAGAACGGCCAGCCGATCTGCCGTGAGTGCGCCGCCTGACCGGGAGTGGCCGCCGGGTGACGGAGATCGAGCGACGTCATGACGAGGTGGAGCCGGTGCGCGGCGACGGCTCCACGGAACTCGGTGAGCTGATCGGACGGCTCACCGCCGACGACGGCATGGACGGCGAGACCCGCGGCCGCCTCCTCCGGCGCCTGGCCGGGCTGCTCGGCCGGAGCGCCCGCAAGGTGGGGGCCGCGGGGATCGGCCGCGGGAGGTGGCTCGGCGACCTGCTCGTCGAAGCCGCACCGCACATTCCGATCCGCGACCTTGAGACGCTGCAGGCACACCATCACGGGCTGATGGGCGAGGAACTCGCCGACCGGCTCGTCAAGGTGGCCGGCAACGCCACGACCGCCATCGGCGCCGCCGGCGGAGCGCTGGCCGCCGTGGAGTTCGCCGCCCCGCCGCTGCTGCTGTCGGCGCCCGCCCAGCTCGCCGCCGAGGCCCTGGTCGTCGCCGCCATCGAGGTCAAGCTGATCGCCGAACTGCACGAGGTGTACGGCGTGCGCGTCCAGGGCGGCGGCACCGCCCGCGGTACCGCGTTCGTCACGTCCTGGGCGCGGCAGCGCGGCATCAACCCCCTGGAGGCCGGGTCGCTCACCAGCGCCTTCGGTACCGCCGCCAAGTCGGCGCTGCGCAAACGGATGCTGCGCACCCTCGGCCGGAGCATGAGCACGATGGGCCCGTTCCTCACCGGCGCCGCCGCGGGTGCCGCCCTCAACCGTTCCGCGACGAAGGGCCTCGCACTGAAGGTCCGCAACGACCTGCGCGGGTCCGCCGGGGTGATACCCCCGCTCCCCGGCGACCACCAGCGCCGGCTGGGCTGACCGAGCCGCCCGGCGATCGTTCCAGGGGCCGGCCCCCTGGAACGATCCGGATCATCCTTCGATCTTGAGGTGGGACGGGAGCCGGCCGGTGCCCTTGGCGTACTGGTGGGCCACGGCGCGGGTGGCGAGGAGACGGGCCAGTTCCATGCCGACGCCCATCACCACGGCCCAGCCGACCGCCTCCATCAGGTCGACGTCGGGAGACTCGGGGTTCGTCGGAGGCTCCTTGCCCGTGCTCTTCTTCCAGGCCAGCGTGATCGCCTTCTTCGCGACGAAGCCGCCCGCGAACGCCGCGGCGCCGGCCATCACCCGCCAGCCGAGGTCGCCTTTATCCGCCATATTCGTCCTCCACTCGTCTGTCGTCTCCGACGCTACCGGAAAGGCCCGCCGCCGGCGGTGGAGGTGATCGCCGCGTCGGCGCCGGTAATCGGCGTGCGGCCCATGCCGATGTCAATACCATTGGCCCCATGACAGAGCAGCCGCGCACTCCGCACGTCCCTCCGAAGCCCTCCCTGGACGGCCTGGAGGACAAGTGGGTACGCGTCTGGGAGGACGAGGGCGTCCACCGCTTCGACCGGACCCGGCCGCGCGGCGAGGTCTACTCGATCGACACCCCGCCGCCCACCGTGAGCGGATCCCTCCACGTCGGCCACGTCTTCTCCTACACCCACACCGACACCGTCGCGCGCTTCCACCGCATGCGCGGTCGGGCGGTCTTCTACCCGATGGGGTGGGACGATAACGGCCTGCCGACCGAGCGCCGCGTGCAGAACCATTTCGGTGTCCGGTGCGACCCGTCGCTTCCCTACGATCCGGACTTCGAGCCGCCGGCCGACCCGGACCCGAAACGGCAGCGGCCGATCTCGCGGCGCAACTTCATCGAGCTGTGCGAACGCCTCACCGAGGTCGACGAGAAGGCGTTCGAGGAGATGTGGCGCCAGGTCGGCCTGTCGGTCGACTGGAGCCACCTCTACACGACCATCGGGGACGTCGCCCGGACGGCGTCGCAGCGCGCGTTCCTGCGCAACCTGGCGCGCGGCGAGGCGTACGTCTCCGAGGCGCCGACGCTGTGGGACGTCACGTTCCGCACGGCCGTCGCCCAGGCCGAGCTGGAGGACCGCGAGCATCCCGGCGCGTTCCACCGGATCCGGTTCCACGGCGACGAGCGCCCGGTCTACATCGAGACGACGCGCCCGGAGCTGCTGCCCGCGTGCGTCGCGCTGGTCGCCCACCCCGACGACGAGCGTTACCGGGAACTGTTCGGGACGACCGTCCGCACGCCGCTGTTCGACGCCCGGGTCCCGGTCGTCGCGCACCGGCTGGCCGAGCCCGACAAGGGCTCCGGCATCGCGATGATCTGCACGTTCGGCGACGTCACCGACGTCATCTGGTGGCGCGAGCTGGACCTGCCGACCCGCGCGATCATCGACTGGGACGGGCGCCTGGCCGCCGACCCGCCGGAGGGTGTCGCCGCGCGGCCGTACGCGGAACTGGCCGGCAAGACGGTCTTCTCGGCGAAGGAACGCGTCGTCGAGATGCTCCGCGAGTCCGGTGACCTGGACGGCGAGCCGCGGAAGATCAGCCGGCCGGTGAAGTTCTACGAGAAGGGCAGCAAGCCCCTGGAGATCGTCACGACCCGGCAGTGGTACATCCGCAACGGCGGCCGTGACGAGGGCGTCCGCGCGGAGCTTCTCGCGCGCGGGCGGGAGCTGGAGTGGCACCCCGCCTACATGCGGGCCCGCTACGAGAACTGGGTCGAGGGACTGAACGGCGACTGGCTGATCTCCCGGCAGCGGTTCTTCGGCGTGCCGATCCCCGTCTGGTACCGGCTGGACGACTCCGGGGAGCCGCGCTACGACGACCCGATCGTCCCGCCCGAGGACGCGCTGCCGGTCGACCCGTCGTCCGACGTCCCGCCGGGTTTCACCGAGGACCGGCGCGGCAGGCCGGGCGGCTTCGTCGGCGACCCCGACGTGATGGACACCTGGGCGACGTCGTCGCTGACCCCGCAGATCGCGGGCGGCTGGGAGCGCGACGCCGACCTGTTCGGCCGCGTCTTCCCCTACGACCTCCGCCCGCAGGCGCACGACATCATCCGGACGTGGCTGTTCTCCACGGTCGTCCGGTCGCATCTGGAGCACGGCTCGCTGCCGTGGAGGGGCACCGCGCTGTCCGGCTGGATCCTCGACCCGGACCGCAAGAAGATGTCGAAGTCCAAGGGGAACGTCGTCACGCCGATCGACCTGCTGCGCGAGTACGGCTCGGACGCCGTCCGCTACTGGGCGGCCAGCGGACGTCCCGGCACCGACACCGCGTTCGACACCGGCCAGATCAAGGTCGGCCGGCGGCTCGCGATCAAGATCCTCAACGCGTCCAAGTTCGTCCTCGGCCTCGGAGACGCCCCCGCGGACGCGCCGGTGACCGAACCCCTCGACAGGGCGATGCTGGCGGCGCTGGCGGGTGTCGTCCAGGACGCGACAGAGGCGTTCGAGGGCTACGACTACACGCGCGCCTTGGAGCGCACAGAGCGGTTCTTCTGGGAGTTCTGCGACGACTACCTGGAACTGGTCAAGGCCCGCGCCTACGGGGACGGCCCCGAGGCGCAGTCGGCGCGGGCCGCGCTGCGCACGGCGCTGTCGGTGCTGCTGCGCCTGTTCGCGCCCGTCCTGCCGTTCGTGACCGAGGAGGTCTGGTCGTGGTGGCGGCACGGGTCGGTGCACGCGGCGTCCTGGCCGTCGGCCGCCGAACTGCCGCCCGGCGGCGACCCGGCCGTCCTCGCGGCGACCGGTGAGGCGCTCCGGCAGGTCCGCAAGGCCAAGTCGCAGGCGAAGGCGTCGATGCGCGCCGACGTGGCCCGCGCGGTCGTCCGGGGCGTGGAGGTCATGCGGATCGCGCGGCCGGATCTGGCGGCGGCCGGGCGGATCGCCGACCTCACCCTGGAGGACGCGCCCGCCGCCCTGACCGTCGACGTCGTCCTGGCGCCGTCCACCTGACGCGTCGCGGCGCCTGCCCTGCCCCAGACGTGCAGGGCAGGCGCCTGACGCCGGCGAGGGCGATCAGCCGGCGGCGACGATCCCGCGCTGCAGCACGGCCCGTTCCACGGCCGTCCACGTCCCGGACGTCAGCAGGTACAGCCCTGCCGCCAGCGGCACGAACGCGGCGAAGACGACCGTCCCGAACGGCGTCACCCGGGCCACGGCCCCCATCGGGCCCTCGGCGGTGACGCGCCGCGACGACCACAGCGCCACCGCCCCCAGCAGGACGAACAGCCCGAGGAACACCAGCGACGGCGGCGAGAACAGGCCGCCGCCCAGCACCCCGATCCAGTTCTGCCCGAGCGGCGCCGCGAGCAGCGTGTGCGCGAGCAGCAGGTTCTGGTGCCCGGCCACGGTCGCCGAGGCGAACAGCCGGTACATGACCATGAAGAACGGGACCTGCGCGAACATCGGCAGGCACCCCGCCACCGGCGTCGTCCCCTCCGCCTCGTACAGCGCGGCCATCTCCCGCCGGAGCCGCTGCGGATTCCTCGCGTGCCGCTTCTGCAGCGCCTGGACCTTGGGCGTCAGCCGCACCCGCGTCCGCTCACCCCGGGCCGCCGCGACGGCCAGCGGGACGAGCACCAGCCGCGCGGCCATGGTGAAGAGCACGATCGCCAGCGCGGTGGACAGCCCGCCGGCGACCGGATGCAGGGCGTCCGCCAGCCCGGTGACCAGGGCAGCGGCGATCGAAACGGGAACATCGAACATGGGAGGGCCTTCCGGAGGTAGAGGAGATCGGGAACGTCTCGGCCGCGCTCAGGCGGCCGCGATCCCCGCTCCCGGCGCTCTCGGCCGGGGACGCCCGGCCGCGTCCGGATCGCGCTGCGGCAGGAAGGCCGTGCGCAACGTCCGTTCCCGGAGGGTCGTGCGCACCCGCGCCAGTGCGGACCGCCGCTCCCGCCGTATCGCGCCGACCCGTACGACCGCCAGCACCAGCAGGCCCGCCACGGTCAGCGTCCCCAGCGCCACCAGCACCGACTGCCCCGGCGCCGTCGCGGTCCACTCGGCCGCGGCGAACACCCGCAGCAACGCGGCGATCACCAGAGACCAGACCACGGGCGAACCTTTCCGACGATACGAACGGCCCTCAGTCTCTCACCCGACCGCCCCGCCCGACGCGAGCATCGGCGAACACGGCCCGGCCGGCCGGGCCGTTCTGAGTTTCGCGGGGTGTCACAAGAGGAGGAGTGCCAGGGCGGACAGGACGGCAATGGCCGCGGTGGTCTTCATGCGGGGCATCCGGGTGGCTATCGCGGTGTCTCGGTGGTCGTCTCTGGCCAGGTAGGTGAGGGCGGCGCTCAGCGCGCGGCCCAGGGCGAAGGCGGCTCCTGCCAGGAGGGTGACGGGGAGGGGCAGGCCGGCCAGGAAAAGGGCCGATGCCAGGACGTAGGGGGTTGTCGCGGGGACGTAGGTCCGGACGCCGGTGCCCAGTTCGAATCCGAATTGGAGGGTGCCCCGGCGGAGGCGGGTCTGCAGGACGTCCGGCGGGATCTGGCGGGCGTTCTGGGGGAGGGGAAGGCGGATCAGGCCGAGTTCGCGGGCGGTGCCCAGGGCGGCGGCGGCCAGGATCGCGGACGTCCGGAAAGCGGGCGGGAACGGGGCGGCGAGGCCGGACAGCAGCCAGATCACCGTCGCGCTGGGGAGGCCCCCGAGCAGGAGCCCGAGGGTGAAGACGGCCAGGATCTCGCCCTGCCGTACGGGGGCCCGCCAACCTGGCGAGAACAGCACGGATTCGCTGTTACGCGTTCAGACGCTGCCCGACAGCGAGAAGCCCGCGAGGGCGCCGATCGACGACCAGCACAGGACGGTGGCGTCCAGCGCGGCGGCCGAGACCGCGAGGAGGGCGAGGGCGGCGACGGGGAGGAACGGGTCGGTCAGGCCCCGCCGCAGCCGCCCGGCGGTCAGTTCTTGCATGCCACCGCTTTACGGCAGATGGTCTTGTACCAGTTGCCCCTCTTGGATTTCTTCCAGCCGTCGTGGCAGCGCCAGGTGACGCCTTTCTTGCAACTGCCGCAGCTCTTGGAATAGGCCCAGAGCCATCCGTCGTAGCCACCGCCGTAGCACTGGTCGGGACGCAGTTTGTAGCGGCCCGGGTCCGAGACGCCCGACTTGTGGAAGCCCTTGTACTTGCCGCTCGTCCGGCAGCACCAGCTGCACACGTAGCTCGGCCCGCAGCCGGGGGAGCAGTTGTGGTCGGACGCGTACGAGGGGCATCGCGGATAGATGTCGTAGTACCCGGCCAGCTGGAAGCCGGAGGAGATCGCCTCCCGGGCGGGCGGGAAGACACCGAGCGCCTTCAGCCCGGCGGTGGCGCCGGCGGCGGCGAGGCCGGTGAGGATGCTGCGCCGCGCCGGGCGGAGCCTCGGCCCCTCGGCGGGGACGGGACGCCGCCGGACGCGCTCGGCCCCGGCGGGCCGCGGGCCGCGCAGCGCGGGGACGTCTTCCAGCTCGATCATCGTGCCGCCTCCAGGGTCAGCTCGTGGAGGGCTTCGGGAGAGCCCACGGGCTCGGCGGCCCGCACCCGCCCGTCCGCGCCGACGAGCACGGCGAACGGGGTGGCGGGGACGCGGTAGTCGGCGAACAGACCGTCCTGCTCGCCGGTCAGCACCCGCACGCCGGGGCGGGACGCCTCGTCCGGCGGCGGCCCGGCGAAGATCGCGTGCAGCGGCCGGTCCGGTGAACCGGCGGCGGCCAGGACGTCGGCGCAGACGCCGCAGTCGCGGTCCAGGAAGAGCAGCAGGCCCGGACCGAGCCGGTCGAAGGCGGGCGCGGGCGTGCCCGGCGCGAGGCCGAGACCGGCCGGCCGGGGCGCCCCCCGGCCCAGCGCGTGGACCTGCCGGACCAGACCGGCGACGACCAGGGCGAGCAGCAGGATCGCGACCCACGACAGCAGCAGCGCGCTGTTCTGGAAGCTCATCCGGCCGTCCTCCTCTCGGTGAGCAGTGCGCGGGGGAGTGCCCAGAGGATCACTGCGAACCCCAGCCCCGCCGCGGCGGCGATGAACATCTCGTATGCGGTCGAACCGGTGGGGAGGCCGTTCAGGGCACCGATGAGGGCCGCCGCGGCGAGCGCGGCGGCCCGTCCCGCGACCCAGCCGGTCATCGGCGTGCCGTCACCCGCGCAGCCGCACGGGACGCCCCGCCGGGCACGGGACACATACGTCCCGTAGAGCGCGTACGAGGCCAGCAGGACGGCCGAGGCCCCGGAGGCCGCCCGCATCGGGCCGTCCAGCCAGCACAGCAGGGCCACGGCGCCGCCCGCTCCCGCCAGCGCCTCCGCGGCGATCACGCACACCGCCAGCGCACCGGCGAAGCCACGCGGGAACACCCGCTGCGCCCGCAGTGCGGCGGCGAGCGCGCCAGGCCGCCTGACCTGGCCGTACACCGACGCCAGCAGCACGAGCGGGACGCAGACCGCGGCGATCCCGGCGAGCAGCCCGGTCACCGGACCGCCTCGACCGCCAGCGCGGCGAGCCGCCGCGGGACCTCGCGCACCCGGTCCTCCTCCGGCAGGACGGTCACCAGCAGCGACTTCAGCGCCAGCAGGAAGTAGGGGCCCTGGCCCTCCACGGTGTCCTGGAACAGTTCGCCGCCCGCGACCGGTGCGCCGCGCCACGACGGCAGCCGTTTGCGCGTCCGCCCGGTCAGCGGCGTGATCTCCAGGAGCCCGAGCCCGGGGATCTCCTTGACCATCTCCGCCGGTTCGGGCCGCCGGGCCCGCCCGCGCGGGACGGCGGTGATCCCGTCCTCGTGCTCGGTCAGCCGCATCGTGCCGAAGAACGCGACGGCGTCCGCGGGGCGCCCGTGGTAGAGGTGGGTGAACACCGCGTGGCGGCGTCCCTCCCACACGGCGGCGAGGACGGGGTCGCTCAGGCCGGTGTCGCGGTCGCGGGCCGCGGTCCGGCCCACCCGCAGCCGCCCGCCCTGGAGGCGGAACTCCTGCTCGAACCGGTCGACGCCGATGTCCTCGGCCCAGGCGAGGGCGTCCGCCCGGGTGCCGCCGGAGATCTCGTGGAGCCGTCCGTTCTCCGCGATCCGCGCCACCGACGTGCACGGGCGTCCGAGATCGTGGGCGCCGGTCAGCCGGACCCGCACGCCGTCCAGCGACCGGTGGGTGACCGTGTGCTCCGAAGTGCCCATGCCGACCCCTTCCTGCGGGGCGCAATTCCCCACAGAAGCACCGCGGGTAACAGACGAGACGCTACGCGTAATTCATCACTTCGGGGGCAAACCTTCCGGAAGTGGTCACGTCCGGGACCGGGTAGGGTCAACTGCCGGACTCGCGCGGCAGCGTTCCAGCGGCGGCCGGGCACGGCGCCGTCGATAGGGTCGTGTGGTTCTCCGGCAGGTACGCGTGAGGTGGAGTCCGTGAGCAAGGTCGATGTGCTGATCCGGCGGCTGGATCCCGAGCTGCCGCTGCCGAGCTACGCTCACGCGGGTGACGCGGGCGCGGATCTCGTCGCGGCCGCGGACGTCGAACTGCCGCCGGGGGAGCGCGCCGTCGTCCCGACCGGGATGGCGATCGCGCTGCCGGACGGCTACGCCGCTTTCATTCACCCCCGCTCTGGATTGGGCGCTAGGTTGGGGGTGACCATAGTTAACGCACCCGGGACGGTCGACGCCGGCTATCGGGGTGAGATCAAGGTGACCCTGCTGAACACCGACCCCCGCGCCACCGTGCGGCTGCGGCGCGGAGACCGCATTGCGCAGATGGTGGTGCAGCGGGTGGAACGGGCGGTGTTCCACGAGGTCACCGACCTTCCCGGATCGGCGCGCGGAACCAACGGCTTCGGTTCGACGGGCGGATTCGGTCCCGCGCGTGTCATCGGGGACAATGAGCACAGTGAAGAAGGAGTGTGAGTCGTGGCTTTTGGACGTCGCCGGCAGGCCGAGGAGCCCGCGGAGGGTCCCGAGGTGACCGAGGAGCCGGCGGAGGAGACCGCCGAGGAGGCTCCCGCCAAGGCGGAGTCGGCCAAGGGCGGCCCGTGGGACTCCGAGGACTCCTTCCCCGAACTGCAGCGGCTTGACTTCGGATCCCTTCAGGTGCCGGTGGCGCCGGGGCTGGGTTTCCAGGTGAACTTCGAGGCCACCCAGGTCGACGAGCAGGGCAACCCGCTCGACGGGCGGCCCGTCGCGGTGCTGGTGCAGTACGAGGAGAGCGCCATGCAGCTCCAGGTGTTCGCGGCGCCGAAGCGCAGCGGGATCTGGGACGACGTGCGCCGTGAGACCGCCAAGGACATCCAGGAGGAGGCGCAGGGCCAGACCCAGGAGGGCGAGGGGCCGTTCGGTTCCGAGCTGCTGGCGATGGTCCCGGCCGCGCTGACCGAGGAGGTCCTCGCGGAGATGCCGCAGGAGGTCCGCGAGCAGATCCCGGCCGAGTTCGTCGAGCAGGGCTGGGCGCCGCAGATCATCCGCTTCCTCGGTGTGGACGGCCCCCGCTGGTTCCTGCAGGCCGTGGTGCAGGGCGCCGCGATCGAGGACGAGGAGCAGTGGCAGGTCCTGGAGGACGTCCTGCGCGGCGTGGTCGTGGTCCGCGGCGACGCCCCGATGCCGCCCCGCGACCTGCTGGAGCTGCGGATCCCCAAGGAGTTCAGCGAGGCCGGGCAGGACGAGGACGAGGAGGCCGTGGAGACCTTCGACCCGTTCGAGCGCGGCCCCGAGATCACCGAGGTCCGCTGACCCCGACCGCCGCCCGCCCGTGCCGCACGCCGTTCCGGACGTGCGGCCGGGTGGGTTCTGCCGTCCGGAACCCGGCCGGCCCCTTGCCATGACCGCCGCGCGGGTGGTCAATCGGAACATGTCGAAGAAGACGCGTAAACGCCGGGCCCGCAAGCGCAGCAAGCACAACAAGGGCAAGCGGCCCAACGCCCGCCGCTAGCCCCCGATCATCTCGAACGTCATCGCGTGCTCGACGCCGGCGGCCCGCCCGGCCTGCTCGGCCATGCCGGTGAGGAACTCCGCCGCGTCGAACTCCGCGCCCAGGTTCGCGAAGTACACGTGGTGGGCGAGCAGGGAGTCGATCCCGGCCCGCAGGTGGCCGGTGACGTCCACGTAGTGCGTCGCCTGCGGCGATCCGCCGAACAGCGCGAAACGGACGCCCTGCCACGGTTCGAGGTTCAGGTCGCGGAACACCCACCGGTTGGCGGCGTCCCTGATCGCGTCCGCGACGGCCAGCCCGAGCACCCGGTGGTCGGCCATGTTGAAGCCGCCGCCGGGGAACGTCTCGCGGAAGTTGATCGACACCACGACCTCGGGCCGGTGCCACCGGATCGCGCCCGCGAGCGCGCGCCGCAGCGGCAGCCCGTATTCCAGCATGCCGTCCGGCATGTCCAGGAACTCCACGGTGTCGACGCCGACCCGCCGCGCGGCCTCGATCTGCTCCGCGCTGCGGATGCGCCGGACCTCGTCGGGGTCCATCGCGTCGATCCCGGCCTCGCCGCGGGTGGCGAGCACCTCCGTCACCGTCTTGCCCTGCGCGGTCCACTTGGCGATCGCGGTCGAGCCCCCGTACTCCAGGTCGTCCGGGTGCGCCACGATCGCCAGGGCCCGCTCCCAGTCCTCCGGTACCGCTTCCATCCCTTCATCCTGGCCGATCCGGATCGGCAGGGCTACAGGTAGCGGAGCCAGAGGTACGGGGTGGCGAGGACGACCGTGGCGAGGGTGACGACGATCCCGTAGCGGGTGAAGCGCCAGAAGCTGATCGGGGTGCCGTTGCGGGCGGCGATGCCGAGCACGACCACGTTGGCGCTGGCGCCGATGGCGGTGGCGTTGCCGCCGAGGTCGGCGCCGAGGGCGAGCGCCCACCACAGGACGTGCCCCTGGCCGCCGGGCTGCTGCTGGACGAGGTCGGCGACGATCGGGCTCATCGTCGCGACGTAGGGGATGTTGTCCACGATCGCCGACAGCACGGTGGACGCCCACAGCAGCAGCATCGCGGCGACGCCGAGGCGGCCGTCGGTGGCGTCGGCGGCGGCGCGGGAGATGTCGCCGATGACGCCGGTCTCGACGAGCCCGCCGACCATGACGAACAGCCCGGCGAAGAACACGAGCGTGGGCCACTCGACCTCGCTGAGCGCCTCCTCGGTGGTCACCTTCGTCGCGGCGACCAGCAGCCCGGCGCCGAGCAGCGCCACCACGGACGGCTCGTAGTGCAGGACGGGATGCAGCACGAACGCCGCGATCACGATGCCGAGGACGGCGAGCCCCTGGGCGAGCAGCCGCCGGTCGGTGATGGCCTCCCGCTCCTCCAGGGCCATGACCTCGGCCGCCAGGTCCGGGTCGTAGTGGAACGCCGAGCGGAACAGCCACCGGCAGAGCACACAGAACACGAGCAGCAGCAGCACGACCAGCGGGGCCAGATGGACGAGGAAGTCGTTGAACGACAGCCCGCCCCGGCTCGCGATGATGATGTTGGGCGGGTCGCCGACGAGGGTCGCGGTGCCGCCGATGTTGGACGCCATGACCTCGGCGATCAGGTACGGCTCGGGCCGCAGCGCGAGCCGCTCGCAGACCAGGAACGTGACGGGCGCGACCAGCAGGACGGTGGTGACGTTGTCCAGCAGCGCGGACGCCGTCGCCGTCAGCACGACCAGCATCACCATCAGCCGGTAGGGCCGTCCCCGCGCACGTTTGGCGGCCCAGATCGCCACGTACTCGAACACGCCGGTGCGCCGCAGCACCGAGACGATCACCATCATCCCGAGCAGCAGGAAGATGACGTTCCAGTCGATCCCGGAGTGGGGGGAGAAGAAGGCGCCGCCGGCGTCGGTGATGTGCAGCAGCAGCATCAGGCCCGCACCGCCGAGCGCCACCGCGGTCCGGGGCACCCTCTCCGACGCGATCACCACGTAGGCGCAGACGAAGATGATGATCGCGGCGGTGGCCTGCACAGAGCCTCCCGGTCGGCATGCGGATGTACGGACCTGCCGACCAGACTTCCCGGCGCACCGGAGGTGACTCTAGTCCGACTCGGGCGTCCCTGGCGAGGGTGAAGTCCCCGCGAACGCCCGGCGATGGTGGGGTTTTGCCTATCCCGATCGGCGTGCTGGACCCATCCTCGGCCGCGCACCGGCGTCGCGAGTTCGGCCAGACCCGGCTCGCGGGCGCGACCCCGCGGCAGGTGCTCGGCGTCGTGGCACTGGAGTCGGGGGTGCTCACTCTCACCGCCATGATGTGCGGGACGGCCGCCTCCCTCTTCACGATCGCCGCCGTCCTGACCGGCTCCGCTCAGGGCCGGGCACCCGGCCGAGGGGCCGATTCGGGCGGGGATGTCATACGCTTCGAGGTATGGACGAGGTTTCGGCCGGCACGCCGTCCCCGGCGGGTCCGGGGCCGGGCGAGCGCGGCAGGGGTGGCCTGCGGCGCTTCCTGCGGCGCATGACGGCCGGTAAGGCGGAGCTTGAGGCCGAGGAACTGCAGAAGACCACCGGTGACGAGGGCGCGACGCCGATCAGCGACTGCGCCGCACGCAAGCGCCACTGCGTGGCGGGTACGCTACGTACCGTGACGCTCCGTCCACGGGGCGGTGCTCCCGCTCTGGAGGCCGAGCTCTACGACGGCACCGACGTGGTCAACCTGGTGTGGCTGGGCCGCCGCAAGATCGCGGGCATCGACCCGGGGCGCCGGCTGCGCGCCGAGGGGCTGGTCAGCGTGCAGGACGGACGCAAGGTCATGTTCAATCCGCGATACGAGCTGCGCGGCGGCTCGTGAAGCCGCCCCGAGCCGCCGGGAGACCGACGTGAGCGAAGTGACAGCGAGCACCGGGCGGGAGACCGCCGCGCACGACACCGTCGAGGCGGCCGTCCGCGCCCAGCTGGGCAAGGCGCTCGGCGGCGTGCGCGGCATGTTGGAGGCCGCCGTCCCGACGATCGCCTTCACCGGCATCTACGTCGCGGCGGAGAACATCAAGCTCGCCGTCGCGGCCGGCATCGGTGCGGCCGTCGTGCTGCTGGCCGTGCGGATCGCGCAGCGCTCCAGTCCGCAGTTCGTGCTGAACAGCCTCGTCGGCATCGCGATCGCCGCGTTCTTCGCGCTGCGCTCGGGCAAGGCCGAGAACGCCTTCCTGCCCGGCATCATGCTCAACGCCGGCTACGCCGCCGCGATGATCTTCTCGATCGTGGTGCGCTGGCCGGTCGTCGGCTTCATCATCGGGTCGGTCACCGGCGACCCGACCGCGTGGCGGGCCGACCGCGGCATCGTGAAGCTGTGCTCGCGGCTCACCTGGCTGCTGGTGCTGCCCTGTATCGTGCGCGTCGCCGTCCAGTACCCGATCTACCTCGCCGACGGTGACCAGAGCGGCCTGCTCGGCACCGCCAAGATCGCGATGGGCTGGCCGCTGCAGGTCGCCGCGCTCGCGGCGATGGTGTGGCTGCTCGCCCGCGGCCGCACCCCCCTCGAACGCAAAGAGCCCGCCTGACCGGCGCGCCGCCGGTGCGATGCCCTCGGCGTGGGCCGCCGGGCCCGGGGCCGAGAGCACCGCGGTGGGCTCAGCGCCCGCCGAGGAGCTCGGCGAGATCGTCCTCCACGTCCTGGCTGGCCACGAACATCAGCTCGTCGCCGGGTTCGAGGGTGTCATCGGACGAGGGCACCAGCACCCGGCCCTCCCGCAGGATCGCCACCAGCGCGGTGTCGCGCGGCCAGTCCACCGATCCGACACGCTGCCCGCCGAGCGGCGCGTCCTCCGGCAGCGTCAGCTCCACCAGGTTCGCCTCGCCCTGCCGGAACGTCATCAGCCGGACCAGATCGCCGACGCTGACCGCCTCCTCCACCAGTGCCGACAGCAGCCGCGGCGTGGACACGGCGACGTCCACCCCCCACGACTCGTTGAACAGCCACTCGTTGTTCGGATGGTTGATCCGCGCCACCACGCGCGGCACCCCGTACTCGGTCTTGGCGAGCAGCGACACCACCAGGTTGACCTTGTCGTCGCCGGACGAGGCGACCACCACCTGGCAGCGCTCCAGCGCCGCGTCGTCCAGCGCGGAGATCTCGCACGCGTCGGCCAGCAGCCATTCCGCGCGCGGCACCATCTCGACCTTGATGGCCTTGGGGCTCTTGTCGATCAGGAGCACCTCGTGCCCGTTCTCCAGCAGTTCCTGGGCGATGGACCGGCCCACCGCGCCGGCCCCGGCGATCGCGACCCGCATCAGGCGTCCTCTCCGTTCCGTGCCGCGACGGCGGCGTTGACGCGCTCCAGATCGTCGGCGCCCGCCATGATGTGCACGATGTCGCCGTCCTGGATCACCGTGTCCCGGTCGGGGACGAGGGCATCGCCCATCCGCGACAGGAACGCGACCCGGGTGCCCGCGTGCTCCTCCAGCGCGCCGACCTTCGCGCCGACCCACAGATGCCCGGAGTCCAGTTCGGCGAGGACGACCTCCCCGGTCGGGTCGCGCCACAGCGGCTCGGCGCCCTCCGGAAGCAGCCGCCGCAGGATCTGGTCGGCCGTCCACCGGACGGTCGCGACCGTGGGGATGCCGAGCCGCTGGTAGACCTCCGCGCGGCGCGGGTCGTAGATCCGGGCGACGACGTTGTCGACGCCGAACGTCTCGCGCGCCACCCGGGCGGAGATGATATTGGAGTTGTCGCCGCTGCTGACCGCCACGAACGCCGACGCGCGCTCGATGCCCGCCTCGGCGATCACATCGCGGTCGAACCCGAACCCGGTGATGCGGCGGCCCCGGAACCCGCTGCGCAGCCGGCGGAACGCCTCCGGGTTCTGGTCGATGATGGCCACCGAATGGCCCTTGTCCTCCAGGATGTGGGCGAGCGTCGAGCCGACCCGCCCGCATCCCATGATCACGATATGCACGGCCGTTCCCTCTTCCGTCCAGGGGGACGCTCCCCCTGTCCCCCCGCGCCGCGCACGGCGTTCGTCGCTGCGCCGCCGACGCCGTGCCGCACCCGAGGACCGTTTTCCGTCAATGCTCCCTGCCGGGCTGCAAACCTACACATCCCCCCAGGCGAGTACTACCCAACCAGTTTCCGGGCAGGGCCGCGACGCCCCCGCGGACGGCCCCGCACGTGCGTGGCCAGGGAAGATAAGGGTGGTGTCATCGCGGGATAGGCTCTCCTTTCGTGTCAAAGGTTCCGGACCTCGCGAAGCGGCTGCTGCTGGGCCGCGCGCTGAGCAGCGCCCAGCAGCACGAACAGCTGCTGAAGAAACGGATCGCGCTCCCCATCTTCGCCAGCGACGCCCTGTCGTCGGTGGCCTACGCCCCCCAGGAGATCCTCCTCGCGCTCGGCGCGGGCGGCCTGGTGATGTACAGCTACACCCCCTGGGTCGGCGCGGCCGTGGTGGTGATCCTGCTCACCGTCGTCGCCTCCTACCGCCAGAACGTCCGGGCCTACCAGAGCGGCGGCGGCGACTTCGAGGTCGCCACCACCAACCTCGGCGGCAACTGGGGCCTCGTCGTCGCGAGCGCGCTGATGGTCGACTACGTGATGACCGTCGCGGTGTCGGTGTCGTCCGGCGTGCAGAACCTCGGCGCCCTGCTCACGTTCCTCCAGCCGCACGAGGTCTTCGTCGCGATCGTCGTCGTCGTGCTGCTCACCCTCGGCAACCTGCGCGGCATCAAGGAGGCCGGGGTCGCGTTCGCGATCCCCACCTATCTGTTCATGTTCGCGGTCATCAGCACCCTGGTGTGGGGCGCGGCCCGGCTGCTCGCGGGCGCCGAACTGAAGTCGGAGACCGCGGACTACGTCATCCACGGTGACGAGACGAACGTCGCGGGGTTCGCGCTCGTCTTCCTGCTGCTGCGCGCGTTCTCGTCCGGCTGCGCCGCGCTGACCGGCGTCGAGGCGATCAGCAACGGCGTGCCCGCGTTCCGCAAGCCGAAGGGCGAGAACGCCGCCAGGACCCTGCTGATGCTCGGGCTCGTCGCGATGACGATGTTCGCCGGGGTGATCGCGTTCGCGCACATCACCGACGTCAAGTTCGCCGAACCGGACCAGGGCAGCCATCTGATCGACCCGTCCACCGGCAAGGAGGTCTTCAACGTCGACCCGGTGATCGCGCAGATCGCGCACACCGTGTTCAGCGACTTCGAGATCGGGTTCGCGTTCGTCACCACGATGACCGCGCTGATCCTGTTCCTCGCCGCCAACACCGCGTTCAACGGCTTCCCCGTGCTCGGGTCGGTGCTCGCGCAGAACCGGTTCCTGCCGCGCCAGCTGCACACCCGCGGCGACCGGCTCGCCTTCAGCAACGGCATCATCATCCTCGCCACGATGGCCGGGGTGCTCATCTACGCCTACGACGCGTCCGTCAGCCGGCTGATCCCGCTGTACACCGTCGGCGTGTTCGTGTCGTTCACCGTCAGCCAGATCGGCATGGTCCGGCACTGGAACCGGCTGCTGGGGGCCGAGCAGGGCGGGGCGCAGCGCCGCCGGATGAAGACCTCCCGCGCCATCAACGCGTTCGGCGCCACGCTCACCGGCATCGTCCTGGTCGTCGTGCTGATCACCAAGTTCGCGCTCGGCGCCTACATCGTCTGCATCGCGATGCCGGTGCTGTTCATGCTGATGAAGGCCGTCCGGCGGCACTACGACCGGGTCGCCGAGGAGCTGACCCCCTCGGGCGAGGACGTCGCGCTGCCCGCCCGCAACCACGGCGTCGTGCTGGTCTCCCAGCTGCACAAGCCGACGCTGCGCGCCCTCGCCTACGCCCGCGCGACCCGCCCGTCGACGCTGGAGGCGGTGAGCGTGGCGGTGGACGCCGAGGCGGCCCAGCGGCTCCAGGAGGAGTGGGACGCGCTCGACATCCCCGTCCCGCTGAAGATCCTCGACTCGCCGTACCGGGAGATCACCCGCCCGGTGCTCTCCTACGTCAAGGGCCTGCGCCGCAAGAGCCCCCGCGACGTCGTCACCGTGTTCATCCCCGAGTACGTCGTCGGCCACTGGTGGGAGCACCTGCTGCACAACCAGAGCGCGCTGCGGCTGAAGGGGCGGCTGCTGTTCCAGCCGGGCGTCATGGTGACGAGCGTCGCGTGGCAGCTGGAGTCCTCGGCCCGGCTCAAGGGACGGCAGGAGCGGCCCGGACCGGGCTCGTCCCGGCGCCCGCCGCAGACCGGGGCGCGTCCCGGTGCCGGTAGTGTTTCGGACCGTGACTGAACTCGAACCCGACGTCCTCGAACTGGAGGTCGGAAACGTCGCCAACGGCGGTTTCTGCGTCGCCCGGCACGAGGGCCGCGTCGTCTTCGTCCGGCACGCCCTGCCCGGCGAGCGGGTGCGGGCCCGCGTCACCGACCGCACCAGGAACTTCCTGCGCGCCGACGCCGTGGAGATCATCGAGGCGTCCCCGGACCGGGTGCCGCCGCCCTGCCCGTTCGCCGGTCCCGGCCGCTGCGGCGGCTGCGACTGGCAGCACGCGTCCCTGCCCGCCCAGCGGGCGCTCAAGGCGGCCGTGGTGGAGGAGCAGCTCCAGCGCCTCGCCGGGATCACCCGCACGGTGGTGGTCGAGGAGGTGCCGTACCCGGTCGACAGCGAGATGGCGCCGCCGCCCGGCCTCGGCTGGCGCACGCGCGTGCAGTTCTCCGTCGCGTCCGGCGTCGTCGGCCTGCGCCGCCACCGCTCCCACGACATCGAGCCCATCGACGAGTGCCTGATCGCCCACCCGGGTGTGGAGCTGATGGGCATCGAACGCAAGCGCTGGCCGGGCGCATCGGGCGTCGAGGGGATCGTCTCGGCCACCACCGGCGACCGTCTCGTCGTGCTGCGCGGCCGGGACCGCCGCAAGATCCGGGTTCCGCGGCTGGACGTGCCGGTCCGGCTCGTGCGCGGCAAGCCGGAGCCGGGCTCCGGGCTCCCCTACGTCCGCGAGGAGGTGTCCGGGCGGCTGTTCCAGGTCAGCGGCAGCGGCTTCTGGCAGGTCCACCCCGGTGCCGCCCAGTTGCTCGCCGACGCCGTGCTGGACGCGCTCGAACCGAAGCCGGGCGACATCGCCCTCGACCTGTACTGCGGCGTCGGCCTGTTCGCCGGCGTCCTCGCCGACCGGATCGGCCCGGACGGCCTCGTCGTCGGCGTCGAGTCGGACGGGCAGGCCGTCCGCGACGCCCGCTACAACCTGCGCGACCTGCCGTACGTGTCGATCGAGCGCGGGCCCGTGGAGGAGGTCGTCGCCGACCTGGAGTTCGGGCGCGCGGGCGGCTCGTCCCGCGGTCAGAACAAGCGTGGTGGCGGCGGGCACCAGGGCGGCTCCCGGGTCCGCCGCGCCGACCTGGTCGTCCTCGACCCGCCCCGCACCGGCGCGGGCCGCGAGGTCGTCGAGCACATCACGCGGCTCGCCGGCCGCAAGATCGCCTACGTGTCGTGCGACCCGGCCACCCTGGCCCGCGACCTGTCCTACTTCAGCGAGCGCGGCTGGACGCTGGAGTCCCTGCGGGCCTTCGACGCCTTCCCGATGACCCAGCACGTGGAGTGCCTGGCGGTGCTGGTGCGCGGCTGACGGGACCCGCGAAAACAGGTTGCGGGTCCCGCCTACCGTATAACCATGATCGAGATCAGGGACATGCCGGAGTCCGACGCCGGCCGCATGGTCGACTTCGCCGGCATGGTCTTCCACCTTCGCATCGAGGACCCCGAACGGGAGTCCTGGAGGCCGCGCCGCGCCGAGCGTGTCGGCGCCTACGACGGCGGGACCCTGGTGGGCCAGCTCGCGTCGATGCCGATGCGGCTGGCCGTCCCGGGAACGTTCCTCGACTGCTCGGCGGTCACCTTCGTCGGTGTGCTGCCGACCCATCGGCGGCAGGGCATTCTCACCGCGATGATGGAGCGCATGCACGCGGACGCGGTCGCCGCCGGCCGCCCGGTGGCCGTGCTCTGGGCGTCGCAGGGCGCCATCTACGGCCGGTACGGCTTCGGCCTCGCCACCCGGGCGATCGGGATGGAGGTCGACACGTCCCGTCCGCTGGGCCTGCGCACCACTCCGGACGACCGCCCCGTCCGCCTGGTCGACGCCGAGTCGGCGCCCGAACTGCTGGACCCGATCTACACCCGCTCGCTCTCCGCTCGCCCCGGCGGCCTGCTCCGCGACCCGGAATGGTGGAGGCGTTCCGTCCTGCGCCCGGTCGACAGCGAGGCCGGCGGCTTCACCGAGCCGCGCATCGTGGTCCACCCCGCCGGCTACGCCGTCTACCGCGCCAACGAGAACGAGACGATCAGGGTCGTCGACCTCGTCGCCGACACCCCGCAGGCCGAGGCCGCGCTCTGGCGCTACCTGGCGGCGATCGACCTGACGTCCCGCATCCAGGCGCCGAGCCGTCCCGTGGACGACCTGCTCCCGCACATGGCCGCCGACCCCGACCAGGTCGCCATCAAGGACGACTACGGCGCGCTGTGGCTCCGCCTCATTGACGTCCCGGCCGCGCTGCGCGCCCGGTCCTGGGCCACCGGGGACACCTTCGTCCTGGAGGTCGAAGATCCCCGCATCCCGGCCAACGAGGGCCGCTGGCGCCTGACGACGGGCGCGGCGGCGACCTGCGACCCGACGGCCGAGCCCCCGGACCTGACCGTGACCGCCGCCGACCTGGCCGCCACCTACCTGGGCGGCACCAGCCCGGTCACCCTCACCCGGATCGGCGCCATGACGGAGCACACTCCGGGAGCCGCGGCCCGGCTGGCGGCCGCCTCGGCCGTCCCGCTGGCCCCCTACATCAACGACGACTTCTGACTCGTCCGCGCCGGCGGCCGCCGCGAAGTGAGGCCCCTGGGCCTTCCCCGGTCACCGCCAGAAGAAGAGCTTCGCGCTGCCGTCCGTGACGGTCGCGGGGGCGGTGCCGTGCTGGATGAGCTGGAAACGCACCCGGTGTCCGGCGCGGACGGTGTCGGCGGGGAGGCCGTAGACCAGGTTGGTGCGCTCGCCGACGGACAGGAAGTCCTGGACGGGGCCGACCTCGTACCTGCTCGTGTCCTTCATCTCGACCTCGACGGCGCGGGCCTGGATGAGGGTGCCTGCGGGGACGCCGGTGACGGTCGCGGCCACGGTGAGGCTGTAGCGGGCGGAACCGGTGAGCAGGCTCGGGCCGCCGGGGTCGTAGTGCTGGTGCCGGGGATCGGCGTACTCGTGGTCCCAGGTGACGTTCGTCCACGTGCCGGGGGAAAGCCGCTGCTCGGTGTCGGTGCCGACGGACACGTAGTCGGGCATGTCGTCTTCTCCTTCGGGCGAGACGCCGACGCGCCACTGCCCGTAGTCGCTGCTCACGGCGCGGTCGTAGTCGACCCCGACGCCGTTGATGGTGTGGTCGTTGGAGTACTGCTGAAGCTGCGCGCGGGCGTCCCACCGGCCGCCCGACCACGCGTACGTCTGCCAGCCGTAGGTGATCTTCTTCGCGTCGAACGCGCGCTTCACCGGGCCGTGACCGGCGTAGAGGCCGACGCGGTCGCGGCCGAGGACGCTCGCGGCGCCGTCCAGGTAGGCGTTGATCTCGTCCTGCTGGGCGGGGGAGGCGTCCCAGTCGGCGGCGAAGTAGATGGGGCGGTCGTCCGGCATGCCGCAGGCGCGGGCCTGCGCGGTGGCGTCCCGCGCGTCCGCGGCGCCGGCGGACCGCCCGGCCAGCGGGCGGCGCGCGGAGTCCTCCCAGACGACCACCAGCCAGATGCCCGCCCCGGACAGCTCGTCGGCCTCCGCGCGGGTCAGGTTCTTGCCGGTCGTGTCGTGCGACAGGTAGCGGCACGCGAACTTCGCGCCGGCGCGTTTCAGCGCGGCGGCGCCCGGGCGTCCCCAGGCGTAGTCGACGCCGAAGACAGCCATGTCAACTCCATCGGTCGGGGAGCGGTCCCGGCCGATTCAACAGGTTCCGCTTCTGTGACGCAGCAAATTGGACACGCTCGCACCTCTGCGCAAGTAAACAGTCACTGTTGGTGACATCGGGTCGCCCGCATGAAGATCATCAGGCGGTGCCGGCCCGGTGGCGCGGCCGGGGCCGGCGGGGGACGAGGATGGAACCATGCGTCTTCGGATCTTCACTGAGCCCCAGCAGGGGGCGAGCTACGACACACAGCTGGCGGTCGCCAAGGCCACCGAGGCCCTCGGCTTCGATGCGTTCTTCCGCTCCGACCACTTCGTCAAGATGGGGGACGTGACCGGTGAGCCGGGCCCGACCGACTCGTGGATCACGCTGGGCGCGCTGGCCCGCGAGACCAGCCGGATCAGGCTCGGCACCCTGGTGACGGCGGCGACGTTCCGGCACCCGGGCCCGCTGGCGATCTCGGTCGCCCAGGTCGACCAGATGAGCGGCGGACGCGTCGACCTCGGCATCGGCACGGGCTGGTTCGACCAGGAGCACACCGCGTACGGCATCCCGTTCCCGAGCCTGGGGGAGCGGTTCGAGCGGCTTGAGGAGCAGCTTCGGATTCTCACCGGGCTGTGGGGGACGCCCACCGGCGAGACCTACTCGTTCAGCGGCGACCACTACACGCTCACCGAGTCGCCCGCGCTGCCCAAGCCCGTCCAGGCGGGCGGCCCGCCGATCATCATCGGCGGGTTCGGGGCCAAGCGGACGCCGCGGCTCGCCGCCCGCTACGCCGGCGAGTACAACGTCCCGTTCCACCGGGTGCCGGACACCGGCGAGGCGTTCGGCCGGGTCCGCGCGGCGTGCGCCGCGGCGGGCCGGACGAAGCCGATCGTCTACTCCGCCGCGCAGGTGGTCTGCTGCGGACGGGACGAGGCCGAGGTGCGGCGGCGCGCCGACGCCATCGGCCGGCAGGCGTCCGAGCTGCGGGACAACGGCCTGGCCGGGACGCCCGGCGAACTGGTCGACAAGATCGGCCGGTTCGCCGAGCTGGGCGCGGAATGCCTCTACCTCCAGGTGCTCGACATGCACGATCTGGACCACCTTGAGCTGCTGGCCTCGGAGGTGCTCGGCAAGGTGTGACCACGGCGAAGGCCCGCGGCGGGGGACGCTCCGGCCGCGGGCCCTTTCCGTTCCGTCAGACCATCTCCTCCTCCGGCCGCGGGTGCCTCGGCAGCAGGAAGGTCATCAGGAAGGTCAGGCCGAGCATCCCGACCTCGACCCACAGCGTGATCTTCATGGCGTCGCCGAAGCCGGCCTTGGCCGAGTGCTCGCCGGCCCGCGCGACCGCCTTCCCCACGGCGGGCGCCGACTGCGGTGCGGCGGCGATGGCGGCCTTGACCTCGTTCTGGAGCCGGCGGCACGACGCGGGGACGGCGGCGGCGTCCTTGGCGGTGGCGCGGTCGTGGCCGCAGGCGCGCAGGCCGCCGGCGATGCGGTCGCGCCGGTCGGCGGGGATGGACGCGGCCGCAAGGTCGCGGCGCAGCGTGGGCGCGCCGTCGTCGGCCGCGTTCGCGACATGCCCGCCGAGCAGGCCGAAGAAGATCGTGCCGAGGACCGCGGCGCCGAGCGCGCTGCCGAGCTGCTGGACGGCGGTGAGCGTGCCGCCCGCCGAGCCGGTCTCCACGGGCTCGACGCCGGCGAGGACGGTGTCGAAGAACGGCGCCATCAGCAGGCCCATGCCGAGCCCGGTGACGATCAGGGCGGGGATGAGCTGCCAGGGAGTGACGTCGATCCCGGCGTACTGGAGCGTGGCGTAGGTCCCGGCGATGCCGGCGGCCATGATGACGGTGCCCGCGTGGATCACCGTGCGGCCGAAGCGCTGCACGGCCTGCGCGACGCCGAACCCGATGATGATGCCGACCGACCAGGGGCTCTGCGCGAGCCCCGCCTTGAGCGGGGAGAACCCGAGGCCCATCTGGAAGAACAGGGCCAGCACCAGGCCGAGGCCCGCCATCCCGGAGAAGAACACCAGGCCGACGGCCAGGCCGCCGGTGAAGCCGCGCTTGCGGAACAGGCTCGGCACGATCAGCGGGTCGCCGCCGGTGCGCTGCTTGCGGGTCTCGTACCAGCCGAACACGCCCCAGATGACGAGGGACGCGGCCATCATCAGGAACGTCCAGAGCGGCCAGTCGTGCTCGCGGCCCTGGACGAGGGGGTAGATCAGCAGGCCGGCGCCGATGGAGGCCAGGGCGGCGCCGGTGAGGTCGAGGCGGGACGCGTGCTCGGCGCGCCCGGCGGGCAGGAACCGCAGCCCGGCCAGCACGGCGGCGGCACCGAGCGGCAGGTTGATCAGGAAGATCATCCGCCAGCCGGTGCCGAACAGGTCGGCGTCGATCAGCCAGCCGGCCAGCACCGGGCCGCCGACCGACGACAGGCCCATGACCGGGCCGAACAGCCCGAACGCGGTGCCCATCTCCTTCGGGTCGAACATCTGCTTGATCATCCCGATGCCCTGCGGCAGCATCAGCGCGCCGAACAGCCCCTGCAGGGCGCGGGCGCCGATCAGCATCCCGGGGGAGACGGCGCCGCCGCACAGCAGCGAGCCGAGCGTGAAGCCGGCCGCGCCGATGAGGAACATCCGCTTGCGTCCGTAGAGGTCGCCGAGGCGGCCGCCGGTGATCAGGCCGACCGCCATGGACAGCGTGTAGCCGGCGGCGAGCCACTGGACGGTGGCGGCCGATCCGCCGAGCTCGGCCCGGATCGTGGGGGCCGCGATGTTGGTGATCAGCGCGTCCAGCATGTCCATGATCTCGGCGGCGAGGATCACGAACAGGGCGGCCCAGCGCCAGTGGTAGCCCGCCCCCGCGGTGTCCCGCCCGGGGGACGTCAGTGTCTCGGTCATGGTGATCTCCGCTCGGGAACGGTGTTCGTTGATTACGAACACTATTCGTAGGAGCGAACAATGTTCGTGTCAAGTACGATGTTCGCAACCAGGAAACTTCTCTCTCTTGTAGAGAAGATATATCGCGATTCGCGAGTGTCAAGATGTATCGCGAGATGGGGAGGTCCCGCCGTGCCCACCGCCCGCCCGGAGCCGGACGCGCCGACGCCGGACGAATCGGCGCCGGACGACCCGGCGCAGGCCATGCCGACGCCCATGCCGACGCCGCCCGGACGCAAGCCCCGCAGGGCCGCGCCGCCGAAACAGCCGCTCACCCAGGAGGCCATCGTCGAGACGGCGATCCGCGTCCTGGACGCCGAAGGGCTGGAGGCGGTCACCATGCGCCGTGTCGCCCAGGAACTGGGCACCGGCCCCGCGTCCCTCTACGCCCATGTCTCGGGCAAGGAGGAACTGCGCGAGCTGATGCTCGACCGGGTCGCCGCCGAGATCAGGCTTCCCGTCCCCGACCCGGCGCGCTGGCAGGAGCAGCTGAAGGAACTGGCCCGCGAGATCCGCCGCGTCTACACCTCGCACCGCGACATCGCGGTGGTCGCGATGGGGCGCGTCCCCACCGGTCCCCATCTGCTGGACGTCGCCGAGGCGCAGCTCGCGCTCATGCGGGCGGGCGGCGTCCCGAAGAAGATCGCCGGCATCGCGGTCGACACGCTCGGCATGTTCCTGGACGCCGACGCGGTCGAAGACACGCTCTACCTCGCGAAGGTGCCCCCGGGCGAAGACCCGTGGGCGCACTTCCAGGAGTACTTCGGGCAGATCCGGGAGTACTTCGCCGCCCTGCCGCGCGACCGCTACCCCGTCCTCGCCGACATGGTGGAGGAGCTCACCGCCGAGGGGAACGACGGACGTTTCGAGTTCGGGCTCGACCTGCTCGTCCGGGGCGTCGCCTCCTATGTGGAGGACGAGGAGCGCCCCGGCTAGGCGAAGGCGTTCTGGAACGCGGCGTGCCTGGGGGCGCCCTTGGCGGTGTCCCAGACCGCGAAGACGACGTGCTCGAAACACCCGGCGAACTCGCCGCCCGGACCCAGCGGCCCGGCGAACGCCTGCGCGACCTCGGCCGGGTCGTTGCGGAACACGCCGCAGCCCCAGGCGCCCAGCACGAGCCGGCCGTGCCCGTTGGCCAGCGCCACGGCGAGCACCTTGCGGGCGCGCGAGCGGAGCACGTCCGGGATCCGCCCGGCCTCGGCGGCGTCCCGGATCGCCCCCCGGTTCGGGGCCGGGGACGTCAGGAACGCGACGTCGTAGGGCTCTTCCAGCAGCCGCCCGGCGTCGTCCCGGAACACCGGCACGCCGGGCGAGTAGATCATGTGGTCGCTGTAGAGGAGATCGCGCCGGGCACGGTGGAAGTCGTAGAACTCCCTGGCCGACCGCAGCGACGTGTACAGGCCGGACGAACGCGCCAGCCCCTCCTCCTGGGCGTGCGCCCCGTTCAGGAACCCTCCGCCCGGATTCTTCGCGGACGCGAAGTTGAGCGCGAACGGGACCGTCCCGCCGCCGCTCAGCCGGCGGGCGGCGGCGAGCGTGGTCTCGCCGGTGACCTCGACGCGCGTCCCGGCGGCGGGTTCGGCGGGAAGCCGCTCAAGGAGCGCGTCCAGGTCGTCCGGCCGGTACAGGACGGTGCCCGCGACGGCGCGGGCGAGGCCGTCCGCGATCGAGACGGTGCGGCCGGACGGCGCCCGGTAGCCGCCGCGGTCGAGGATGGCCACGGTCTCCTGCGCGGTCCTCCGGCGGGGATGTCTGCTCATATCGTCCCGGATTCTGCCCGAAAAAAGAATGTGAGGCATTTCAATATCGTCCGCCACACTTGGGGGGTGCTTCTGACGATCACGACCACCCTGGACCAGGCGACGGACCTGGGATTTCTCCTGCACAAGCATCCGGACCGGGTGCAGCGGTTCGAGCAGTCCCACGGCACGGCGCACGTCTTCTACCCGGACGCGGACGAGCGGCGCTGCACGGCGGCGCTGCTGCTGGACGTCGATCCGATCGAACTCGTGCGCACGCGCGGCAGAGGCACGCCGGACTTCTCGCTCGGCCAGTACGTGAACGACCGTCCCTATGCGGCGTCGTCGCTGCTGGCTTCCGCGATGTCGAACGTCTTCCGGACCGCCATGCGCGGACGGTGCGATGCGCGCCCCGAATTGGCGCAGACCCCGATTCCGCTGGAGATCGCCCTTCCGGCTCTCCCGTGTAAGGGCGGGCCAGGGCAGGCCGAGCGATTCTTCGCGCCACTGGGCTGGGACGTGTCGGCGGTGCCGGTGCCGCTCGATCCGGAGTTCGGCGAGTGGGGCGATTCCCGGTACGTGACGCTCAAGCTGACCGGAACGCTGCGGCTCGCCGACGCGCTCAACCAGATGTACGTGCTGCTGCCCGTCCTGGACGACGCCAAGCATTACTGGATGGCGCCGGACGAGGTGGACAAGCTCATCCGGGCCGGGGAGGGCTGGCTCGCCGCGCACCCCGACCGCGGCGCCATCACCCGCCGCTACCTGGCCAACCGGCGTGGGCTCGTCCGTTCCGCGCTGGGCCGGCTCGCCGATGCCGAGGACGCGCCCGAAGAGGAACTCGACCCCGTGCAGGTCGAGGAGGAACCCGCCCCCGTCGAGGACGGCGAGGACCAGACGCCGAAGGAGCAGCCCGTCTCGCTGGCGGAGCACCGTCTCCAGGCGGTCGTGCGGGCGCTGCACGACGAGAACGCCCAGCGCGTCATCGACCTCGGCTGCGGCACGGGGAAACTTCTCGCGCGGCTGCTCAAGGACGGCTTCTTCACCGAGATCTCCGGAACCGACGTCTCGCACCGCGCGCTGAGCCACGCCTGGCGGCGGCTCCACTGGGACGACGGGCCGCGCCGCGGCGACGGCCGCGTCCGGGACGTCTTCCAGGGCGCGCTGACCTACGCGGACGACCGGTTCGCCGGATACGAGGCGGCGGTGCTGATGGAGGTCGTCGAGCACATCGACCCGCCCCGTCTCGGCGCGGTCGAGCGGGTCGTGTTCGGGCACGCCGCGCCCCGGGTGGTGATCGTGACGACCCCGAACGCCGAGCACAACGTCCGCTACGAAGGGCTCGCGCCGGGCGCGATGCGCCACCCCGACCACCGCTTCGAATGGACGCGGGCCGAGTTCCGCGCGTGGGCCGACCGGGTCGCCGCCGCGCACGGCTACCGCGTCCGCCACGTGCCCGTCGGCGACGACGACCCCGAGGTCGGCGCGCCCACCCAGATGGGGGTTTTCACCCGATGACGGAGATCAGGGTCCCGGAGAAGGGCCTCGTCGTGCTGGTCGGTGTGACCGGGTCGGGCAAGTCGCACTTCGCGCGCAGCCACTTCAAGCCGACGCAGGTCGTCTCGTCCGACCACTGCCGCGGGGTCGTGTCGGACGACGAGAACGACCAGTCCGCGTCCGGCGACGCGTTCGACCTGCTCCACTACATCGTGGGCAAGCGGCTGCGGCGCGGGCTGCTGACCGTGGTCGACGCGACCAACGTGCAGAGCAGGTCGCGGGAGGCGCTGCTGCGGATCGCCAAGGAGCACGACGTCATGTCCGTCGCGATCGTCCTGGACGTGCCGGAGAGCCTTGCCGCCGAACGGAACGCGGTCCGACCGGAGCGGAACCTGCCCCCGCACGTGATCCCGCGCCAACGGCGCGAACTGCGGCGCGGGATGCGGGACCTCGCCCGCCAGTTCCGCCGCCACCACGTCCTGACCGGCGCCGACGAGATCGACGCCGCGACGATCGTCTACGAGAAGGCGTGGAACGACAAGCGCGAGCTGACCGGCCCGTTCGACGTCATCGGCGATGTGCACGGCTGCCGCGCGGAACTGGAGGACCTCCTCACCCGCCTCGGCTACGAGATCGAGCGGGACGCGCAGGGGCGTGCCGTGGGAGCGGACCATCCCGGTGGGCGCACTGCCGTCTTCGTCGGCGACCTCGTCGACCGCGGGCCCGACTCGCCGGGCGTGCTGCGTCTGGTGATGGGCATGGTCGGTGCCGGCGACGCGCTCTGCGTGTCGGGTAACCACGAGGCGAAACTCGTCCGGGCTCTACGCGGACGCAAGGTGCGGGTGGGGCACGGTCTTGAGAAGTCCCTGGAGCAGTTCGCCGCCGAGGACGACGACTTCCGCGGCGGCGCGCTGAACTTCATGGACGGTCTCATCAGCCACTACGTGCTGGACGACGGCCGCCTGGTCGTGGCCCATGCCGGGCTGAAGGAGGAGTACCACGGCCGTGCGTCCGGACGGGTCCGCTCGTTCGCGCTCTATGGCGACACCACGGGGGAGACGGACGAATACGGGCTCCCCGTCCGGTATCCGTGGGCGCGTGACTACCGGGGCAAGGCCATGGTCGTGTACGGGCACACGCCCATTCCCGAGGCGGAATGGGTGAACAACACCATCTGCCTGGACACCGGTGCGGTGTTCGGCGGGAAGCTGACCGCGCTGCGCTATCCGGAGCGGGAGCTTGTGTCGGTTCCCGCACGGCAGGTCTGGTACGAGCCGACGCGTCCGCTGGAGGCGCCCGCCGCGTCCAGTGCGGGAGCGCACCGGGAGAACGATGTTCTCAACATCGGGGACGTGCTGGGCGAGCAGGGGGTCGAGACCCGTCTCATGGGGCGCGTCGCCGTCCGCGAGGAGAACGCGAGGGCCGCGCTGGAGGTGATGAGCCGGTTCGCCGTGGACCCGCGCTGGCTCGTCTACCTGCCGCCCACCATGGCGCCCGCCGCCACCTCGCCGCTGCCCGGCCATCTGGAGCACCCGGCCGAGGCCCTCGCCGCCTACCGCGACAAGGGGATCACCCGCGTGGTGTGCGAGGAGAAGCACATGGGCTCCCGTGCCGTGGCCGTCGTCTGCCGCGACGCCGCCGTCGCGGCGGAGCGCTTCGGCATGCCCGACGGGACGACTGGCGCCGTCTACACCCGCACCGGACGTTCGTTCTTCCGCGACCCGTCCCGCACGGCCGAGGTCCTGGACCGGCTCCGTGCCGCGATCGGCGCGGCCGGGCTCTGGGACGAGCTGGACACCGGATGGCTCGTCATCGACGGCGAGCTGCTGCCGTGGTCGGCCAAGGCCATGGACCTCATCCGCACGCAGTACGCGGCGGCCGGCGCGGCGGCCCGCGCCGCCCTGCCGATGGCGTCCGAGGTTCTCGCGCGCGCGAGCGAACGCGGCCTCGACCTCGGCGGCCTGCGTGAGCACATCGACCGGCGCGCCGTCAACGCGTCCCTGTTCCGGGACGCTTACGCGCGGTACTGCTGGACGGTGGACGGCCTGACCGGCCTGCGGTTCGCGCCGTTCCAGATCCTCGCCGGGGAAGGCCGATCCTGGGCGGACGCCCGCGACCACGAGTGGCACATGGCGGTGGCCGGGCGGCTCGCGGAGAGCGACACGAGCGATCTCGTTCAGCGGACGGAGTTCATGACCGTCGACCTGGGGTCGCCGCAATCGGAGGCCGCCGTCACCGAGTGGTGGGAGAAGCTCACCGCGGCGGGCGGCGAGGGCATGGTCGTGAAGCCGCTGGGGCCGCTCCCGGACGAGGTGAAGATCCAGCCCGGCCTCAAGTGCCGCGGGCCGGAGTACCTGCGGATCATCTACGGCCCGGACTACACCGAGCCGGAGAACCTCGACCGGCTGCGCCGCAGGTCCCTCGGCAGGAAGCGGTCGCTGGCGATGCGCGAGCACGCGCTCGGCGCCGAGGCGCTCGCCCGGCTCGCCGCCGGGGAACCGATGTGGCGCGTCCACCAGGCGGTCTTCGCCGTCCTGGCGCTGGAGTCCGAGCCCGTCGACCCGCGTCTTTGATTCCGCCGGGAGCCCGGGGCTCCCGGGAACGACACGATGCGTGCGGCCCGCCTCCTGCTCGGGGGCGGGCCGTGGCGCGGTCGGTCAGGTCGAGAAGAGCATGTTGAAGACGCTCCCGTGGTGGGGGCGGTGGTGGCCGCCGTGGTGATGGTGGTGCACCGACGGTGCGGGCGCTCCCCAGCCCGGTGCGCCGGCGGGCGGCGGCGCCGCCCGGTACTGCGCCTCCATCTGGCTCAGGGCCTCCAGCTCGCCGTAGTCGAGGAAGATGCCTCGGCAGCTGTCACATTGCTCGATGTGGACGCCGCTGCGGGTGTAGGTCCGCATCACGCCACGACACTTAGGGCAGTGCATCGCCTTGCCGTCCTTCCGGTATGGATCCCCAGGTAGAGGCTAAATGTAGGGCAGGTTTCGCGCCACGTCATGCCGCGTCCCCCGCCGCGGATATTCTCACGCAGGCGTCGATCATCGCCTGCTCCGGCCCGTCGAGCGGCCGATCGTCCTTTCCCGCGGATATGACGCACGTGGCGGCTATCTGGATCGCAAGACTTCGGGCGGGCACGTCCAGGCCCGCCCACGGGTCGCCCTGCGCGGGGACGGCCGGGCCGCCCGCCTCCCGGTACGCGCCCAGGAAACGCTCCCACTCGTCCGGGTGCAGGACCCCGGCGGAGTAGAGCGCCGCGGGGCGGGCGAGGTCCCAGGCAGGATCGCCTCGGCCCATGTCCTCGATGTCGATGAGCCGCCAACGGCCGTCCTGCATGCGGACCATCTGGCCCAAGTGCCAGTCCCCGTGGATGAGGCGCTGCTCCCGCCCCCCGGGCTCGTCCCCCTCGCCGCGTATCCAGGCGGGAAGCGTGGCGAACGCGCGTCGCACCGCGTCCTCGGCGGGACCGTCGCCCAGTTTCGAAACAAGGCGCGCCACACGTGCCGGACGCCCCCACGACGGCGCGTCTGCGGGAACGTCCCGCACATGGAGGGCCGCCAGAAGCCGAGCACCCTCCTCCCAGGGGAGTTCCAGGTTCGGGCTCACCGGCTCACCGTAGGCAGAGACGGTGACCGTCCGGCCGTCCACGGTGAGCGGCCGCCCCAGCGGCCCCAGGACGAGATCCGGAAGTGTGCCCGCGAGCCGTACCCGTTCGAGGAACGGGGCCCCGTGGTCACGGTCGGCCTGATGCGCCTTCACCACCACGTCACCGACCCGTACGACGAGCACTCCGTGGCGGTCGTACAGCATCTGCGGGGACGCGCCGGCACGGGCCGAGCCGCGCCCGATCTCAGCGAGCCGGGCGAACAGCCCCGGCTGGACGGTCTCGGTCTGCACCCGCCCAGTCAACCACCCGGCACCGGCACGAGTCTCCCACCCGGCCGCCCGCGGCCCATGGCCAAGCTCGTCCGGTGGGGCGGCTCAGATGCGTCCCGTGCCGCGGCAGACGTTGCATCGCTCGTGGGTGGCGGTGCTGGTCCCGGTCCCGTTGCAGCCGGGGCACGACCGCGTCGCCGGCTTGTTGTGCTTGCCCACGGTCCACCACCTCTCCGGCGTTCATCCTAATGGGGCAGGCCCGCCGGATGCCGTCCCCGTTCATGGGTTCGATGCCGGGCCGCCGGAGGTTCACCCGGAGCGGCGTGAACCTGCGCCGCGTGGGTCACCGTGCAGGGGGTAAGGGCATGAATCCCGCAACGGGGGCTGGGAGGCCAGGCATGATCGACGCGGTGGGAACGGCGGCCATGCGGGTGCGGGACGCCGCGGACGGCGTGGAGCGCAGGCTTTGGCTCGCCGCCGGGTTCTACGTCGGCGACCGCGCCCGCTACGGGCGGGCCGAGCTGAGCTTCCTGCGCTGGGAGATCGCCCGGGGAGTGCTGAACCCGCCGGACGGCGAGCCGGCGGGCAGCCCATGGTGGCGGGCCGTCAACGACCGGCTGCTGCACGACAAGGCCGAGGCGGCGCTGCTGGACGGCGGCGAACCGTCCTCGCGGAGCGTCGCGCTGTGGGGAGAGTTCGTCCGGGACCCGTCCCCGGCGTCCTGGTACCGCGCCCACAACGCCAGCGTCGTCACCGGATACCTGGACAGCGAGCCGCTCGCCCGCGCCGAACTGCCCGCCGAGCGGTTCGTGATGAACGTCGCGCTCGTCCGCGTCCTGTACGCGCACGCGCTGGTGGCGCGGCCCCGGCTCGCGCTGGGCGTGTTCGCGCCGCTCGGCGCGCTGCTCGGCGACCCGCGCGGCGGCTCCGTCGGGCTGTTCCTCGACCTGCGCCGCGCGTTTCCCGAGCGCTATCCGCTGGACGGGCTGGGCGGCGCCGATCTCGTCGCGGCGGAGGGGATGCTGCCGCGCGCCCTCGACTACGGCGTGATCATGCCGCGCCTCGTCCGCCTGTACGAGTTCGCGGCCGAGTCGCTGGGCCTGCCCGGTATGGAGAGGCTGATCGGCGACGCCGGGCCCTGCTACGCCCGGCCGGCCCGCCGCGCCGACTGGCGCGGCGCCGGCGTGCCGCGGCTCACGACACGCCCCGCCGTCTGCGCGGCCGGGGGGCGCGCGTGACGCGCAGTGCCCGGGGTGTCGTGTTGATCACGAGCCCGGGCCCCCGCGTCCGCGGGCGCCCGGCGCTTGTACGCTGTTGCCCACGCGCGCCGACCCACCGACATGGCGCACCGAGTAAGGAGAAGGCGCAGGTTGGTGCCCCTGCCGCTGTCCACCGTGATCCGCCCCTACGACTGGGGGTCGCGGACCGCGTTGCCGGAGCTGCTCGGCACCGAGCCGACCGGCCGCCCGCAGGCCGAGTTGTGGGCGGGCGCGCATCCCGCCGCGCCCTCCTCGGTGGGCGGGACGCCGCTCAACGTCCTCATCGACCGCGACCCGGCCGGGATGCTGGGCGCGCGCTCGATCGCCCGCTTCGGCCCGGCACTGCCCTACCTGCTCAAGGTCCTGGCCGTCGAGAGACCGCTCTCCCTCCAGGTGCACCCCACCATGGCGCAGGCCCGGGCGGGTTTCGCCGCCGAAGAGGCGCGCGGCATCCCGATCGACGATTACACCCGCACCTACAAGGACCCGTTCCACAAGCCGGAAATGGTCTGCGCGCTCACCGACTTCCACGGCCTGTGCGGTTTCCGCGACCCCGGGGAAACGGCCGGCCTGCTGGAAAGCCTGGCGGTTCCCGAACTGCGCCCATGGATCGTTGCACTCCGGACCGCGCCGCCCGCCGAAGCGCTTCGCACCGTCCTCACCCAGATGCTGGACGACAGTTCCGGCCCGGTGCTGGCCGCGGTCGAACCCGCGCTGACCGGCGTCTACGCAGACATCGCCCGCACCTACCCCGGGGACCGCGGGATCCTCGCCGCGCTGCTGCTCAACCATGTCGAACTCAAGCCCGGCGAAGCCCTCTTCCTGGACGCCGGAGTGCCGCATTCCTATCTGGGCGGCCTCGCGATCGAGGTCATGGCGAACTCCGACAACGTCCTGCGCTGCGGCCTCACCGGAAAGCACATCGACGTCCCCGAACTGATGCGCGTGGTCGAATTCGTCCCGTCGACCCCCGCCCGGGTCGAACCGGCGGAACGCCGCTACCGCGCGAACGCCGACGAATTCGTCCTCATCCGCCACGACCTCACCGACGACCCCGAGCCCCTGCCCGCCGGCCTTCCCCAGACGCTCCTGTGCCTGGACGGCGAGGCCCGGCTCAGCGCAGACCGCACCTTGACCCTCGCCCGCGGCGAAGCCGCCTTCATCCCCGCGGGCGCCCCCGCCGCCAGCCTCACCGGAAAGGGCACGCTCTACCGCGTCCTCCCGGGGATCGGGCCATGACCGTCCTCGCCCTCGACATCGGCGGCACCAAGTTCGCCGTCGCGCGCGTCGACGCGTCCGGGACGCTCCTCGACCGCGCCGAGCACCCCGTCGGGCAGTCGCCCACCGCCACCCTCCGCGGTCTCGTCGCCGACTTCACCGACCCCTCCGTCACCGCCGTCGGCATCGGCTCGGCGGGCCCGATCGACGCGGTGGCCGGCACGGTCAGCCCGATCAACATCCCCCGCTGGCGCGGCTATCCGCTCGTCGCCGCCGTCCAGCGCCTCGTACCCGGCGTCCCCGTCTCCCTCGCGGGCGACGCCCAGTGCATGGTCCTCGGGGAATGGTGGCGCGGCGGCCACTCCGGCTCATCCCTCCTCGGCATCGTCGTGTCGACCGGCGTCGGCGGCGGCCTCGTCATCGACGGCCGTCCCTGGATGGGGCGCACCGGAAACGCCGGTCACATCGGCCACGTCCTCATCGACCCCGACGGCGAACCGTGCGTCTGTGGGGCCCGCGGCTGCCTGGAGACGATCGCCGCCGGCCCCGGCCTGGTCCGCTGGGCACTCGCCCAGGGCTGGACCCTCGCGACCGGCCGCCCCGACGCCAAGGCCCTGGCCGAAGCCGCCCGCGCCGGCGCCCGCATCCCGCTCGTCGCCTTCCAGCGCGCCGCGAGCGCCCTCGCCACCGCGATCCTCAACACCACCGCCGTCCTGGACGTCCGCGACGTCGTCATCGGCGGCGGCGTCGCGGCCGCCGACGACCTGCTCCTCGACCCGCTCCGCAGGACGATCGCCGAACGCGCCGGCATGTCCTACCTGCGCGATCTGCAAGTGAAGCCCACCGCCCTCGACCGCGACGCCGGCCTCTACGGCGCCGCCGCCCTGGCCCTGCTGGCCTCCGGCGTCCCCCTGCGCCAGACCCTCCCCGAACCCCCTCCCTCAACGCATCCTTAAAGCGGCCATAAAGGCGGGGCCGTGGGGAGCCGGGGGTGGGAGGTTCGTCGCGTGGCACTGCACATGGGTAAGAACACCGATTCGTTCGTCCTCGGTTTGCCGGGGGAGCGGATGCGCCCCGCGGTGGTCGCCCGGGCCTTCCAGGCACTGCCGTCCGCGCACCGCGAGATCCTCACCGAGACGGTCCTGCGGGACCGGTCGGTCAACGAGGCCGCGGCCTCGCTGGGGGTGCCGGTGGACGTGGTCAAGGTCCGCGTCTACCACGCGCTCCACGCGTTGAACGCGGCCTTAGACACGCCCCGCCCCGCCGTGTGACGGCCGGGAATCGGTCTGCCGACCGCCGAGGCCGGCGCATGAGCCGGTAAATGGGTTGCCGGCATGGGAATCGCCCCTGCACCATGGGCGTTGTAGCGGGCGAGATCGGAAAGGAGAAGGATGATGCGTCGCCATCGAATGCATAGCAGCAGCCTTTCCCATCTCGGGAGCCGCCGAGGGACGTGACGCACGCGTTCTGACCTCGACCGCCCCCGGAATCAGGGGCGGTCTTTTTTGTTTCCCGGAGGGTTGGCCGAGTGGAAAGGCAGCGGTCCGCTAAACCGTGGTCAGGGTCATCCCCCCTGCGCGAGTTCGAATCTCGCACCCTCCGCGTCGAGTGAGGATGCTGGTGTGTCCGGCGGATTCATATCCCGCAGCAGGCAGGTTCGATTCCTGCACTCGACACGCAAGAACATGAAGACATGGCCTTCGTGGTGTAGTGGTCTGCACGCCAGGTTGTGGTCCTGGAGGTGCCGGTTCGACCCCGGCCGATGGCCCTGAGCCCTCCGCATGGCCGGTTCGTGCCTGCTGACCTGGGTATCCTTGGCGCTGCCGGCCGGAGACGGGGCATCTCCCGCCCGCCGATCGCCGTCGAGAGGTGCCGTGTCGCAACGTCCACTGCACGGGGGAGACCCCTCGATGCTCCGCCGCCTCAACTCGGCCGCGACCCTGCGGGCGCTGCGCGACGGCGGCGAGGCGACGCTGTCGGAGCTGGCCGGACGGGTCGGGCTGTCGCGGCCCACCACCGAGGGCGTGCTGGGTGAGCTGATCCGGCGGGGCCTGGCCGCCGAGAGCGCGCCGCGTCCGGGCGCGGGGGTCGGCCGGCCCGCCCGCCGCTACCGGTTCCGCGCCGAGGCCGGGCACGTGCTCGGCATCGACATCGGCGCCCGCCGGGTGCGGCTGCTCATCTGCGACCTCACCGGCGAGATCATCGGCGGGCACGGCGCCGTGCTGGACGTCCAGGCCCCGCCCCGCGAGCGGATCGCGGCGGTGCGCGCCGAGGTCAGGGCGTGCCTCGCCGCCGTGCGGATCGACCGGCGGTCGCTGTGGGCGATCGCCGCCGGCACCCCCGGCGTCGTCGCGCCGGGTGGCACGGTCACCTCCTGCACGATCATGCCCGGGCTGGCGGGCGTCCACCTCGCCCGCGAGCTGGGCCGCTCGTTCTCCTGCCCCGTCCTCGTCGAGAACGACGCCAACCTCGCCGCGCTGGCCGAGCGGTGGCGCGGCGCCGCCCGCGACGCCGACGACGTCGTCTGCGTCTACGCCGCGCTGCACACCGGGACGGGCGCGATCATCGGCGGGCGGCTGCACCGGGGCCGGCACGGCGCCGCCGGTGAGCTCGGCGTGCTGCCCGAGCTGGGGCTGAGCGATACCGCCGCGGCGCTCGCCGGGGGCACCGGTCCCGTGTTCGACCAGGCGGTGCGCGTGCTGGGCGCGGCGGCCGGCGGGGACGCCGAGGCGATGGCCGCGGTGCGGGCGCTCGCCGCCCGGATGTCCCGCGGCGTCGCGGCGATGGCCCTCGCCCTCGACCCCGACATGATCGTGGTGGGCGGGCCGCTCGCCGGTGGCCCGCTCGTCGCCGAACTGCGCCGGCGGGTCCGGCCGCTGTGCCTGAGTCCCGTCCGGATCGAGGGTTCCCGGCTCGGGGACGAGTCGGTGGGGCTCGGCGCCGTCCGGCTCGCCCTCGACCGGATCGACGAGGACCTGTTCCGCCTCGACCGCGACGGGACGCGCACCTAACCGGGAATCTGTTCCGGCCCGGATGACGAAGGAGCCATGGGGCGGGGAGCCGGCGGGGGGCTGAACGCCCAGCCCCTGGCCAGCAGGGCGTCGGTCGCCGCGACGGCGGTGGCCAGGCGGTGTTCGTGGGGGCCGGTCACCGTGATGTGCGGCAGGCCCCGTCTCCCCAGTCCTTCCTGGAAGCGCCCCGACATCCACGACCTGATCGACTCGCCGTCGCGCCAGCCGTCCTGCTCGAACGGGACGCCCTCCGGCGAGGTCAGGATCCACAGGTGATGCGGGTTCCGCTCGTGGACGGCCGCCACCGCCGGCGCCGGGGCGCCGAGATAACGCTCGTGCCAGACGGCGGTGGCGAACGCGTCGGTGTCGCAGACCAGCAGCGGTGAACCCGACCGTGCCGCCGCGTCCTCCAGGGCGGCGTGCCGTTCGGCGATCTCGGTGAACTCGGCCGGCTCCCACGTCAGGTCGTCCAGCCACAGCGACGGGTCGCCGGCGGCGCGGCGCGCGGCGGCCAGTTTCTCCTCGGTGAACGTGCGGCCGTACTCGGGCACCCACCGCGTCGCCGCCCACACACCGCCCCGCCGCGCGTAGTGGGCGGCGAGCGCGCGGGCCAGCGTCGTCGTCCCCGTCGACTCGGCGCCGACCACCACGACCCGCCGCGCGAGATGCGCCCGGACGGGCGGGGACAGGAACTCCCAGTTCGCCACCGGATCGTCCCGGACGGCCGTGCCGCTCACCGGGAACCGGCCGCGCGGCGGATCCACCGGTACGTGGACGGCGGAGAACCGTTCCGCAAGCTCCGGCCCGTACGCCTCGGAGCTGAACACCGCGTCTACCGGCGGGACGGTCACCCCGAGCCCCGAGCGCATCGCGAGCCCGGCCCGGAACGCCGCGACGTGCGCCGACCAGATCTCGTCGGACTCGTAGTCGATCTCCGCGTCGTCCACCACGGGGAAGATCTCCACGTGCGGCTGCCGGTGCGTCTCGCGCAGCCATGCCGTCCGCAGCGCGAGCGGGATGCTCTCGACGCTGGACGCGGCGACGACCACGCTCACCTGGGTGCACGCCGCCGCCGCGGTGTCGATCAGGTGGTGGTGTCCGGCGTGCGGCGGATAGAACTTGCCGATCACCAGCCCGTGCGCGTGCCTCACGCGGCTGCCACCGCCGGGTCGGCGGCACGGGTCCGCAGGTCACGGCGCCACGCCAGCAGCCCGAACACGCACAGCGTCAGGAAGACGACGTACAGGACGCTCGTGAGCTTCAGGTCCTTGGAGAAGTACAGCGGGATGTAGATGAGATCGGCGGTGATCCACAGCCACCACGACTCCAGCAGCTTCCGCGACTGCCCGTAGACCGCCATGAGCGAGATCGCGGTGGTGAGGGCGTCCCAGAACGGCACGGTCGAGTCCGTCCATACCGACAACGCCCAGGTCAGGAACGCGGTCCCGGCCGCGCCCGCGGCGATGAGGGCCGCCCATTCCGTGCGCCGGGTACGCCGCACGGGGAGCTGGTCGCGGCCGTCCCCGCCGTACAGCCACACCCACCATCCGTACAGCTGGAGCGCGACGTAGACGACCTGCAGCCCGGAGTCGGCGTAGAGCCCGCCGTCCAGGAACACCAGTCCGAGCAGGATCACGTTCGCGATGCCGATCGGCCAGTTGAGGATGTTCTGCCGGACGACGAGCCACACGTTCACCGCCCCGGTCGCGAAACCGAGCAGCTCGGCCCAGGTCGTGGGGACCGCCCCCAGGTGGAAGGCGGGATCGAGGAGCGGGCCGAGCGGGACGTTCACCGACATGCCGGCAATGATCACATATCGTCAAACGGACGACAAGGGGCGATTGTGGGAACACCTCGCCGGCTGGTACGCCGCCGAGACCGGCCTCCGAGACCGGCCTGGACAACTCCGCGCTGCTCCAGCCGATCGGCGACGCGCCGTTCACCCTGGTCAACCGCGCGCGCTGGGACCACGTCCTAGCCCGCTTCGCCGTCCACCAGTTCACGAAGCCGAGCTTCCTGATGCCCGTCCTGTACAAGCTCGCCTAGGAATGCCGGCCGGCCGCCGTCGCCGGAGGCCGGCCGGGCATCGGGCGTCAGGCGACGATCAGCAGCGGATTCTGCAGCAGTTCGGCCAGCCGGGCGAGGAACTTCGCGGCCGTCGCGCCGTCGGTGGCGCGGTGGTCGACCGAGAGGGTCACCGCCATCCGCTTGCCGGGCACGACCTGCCCGTCCCGGACGACCGGCTCGTCCCGGATCGCGCCGACCGCGAGGATCGCCGCCTCCGGCGGGTTGATCACCGCGGAGAACGAGTCGACGTCGAACATGCCGAGGTTGCTGACGCTGAACGTGCCGCCGCTCATCTCCTGGAGGGAGAGCTTGCCCTCGCGCGCCTTGCCCGCCAGCTCCCGGGACTCCTGCCCGATCTGCGACACGCTCTTGCGGTCCGCGTCCTTGACGACGGGGACGACCAGGCCGTCCTCGACCGCCACCGCGACGCCGACGTGGACGCGCTTGTGGAAGAGCAGGTTCTCCTCGGTGTAGGAGACGTTCACGGCCGGGTGCTCGCGCAACGCGGTCGCGACCGCCTTCACGATCAGGTCGTTCACGCTGACCTTCGCCGGGGCGAGCGCATCGTTCAGCGTCTTGCGGAACTTCAGCAGCGCCTCGGCGTCCACCTCGCGGTTCAGGTAGAAGTGCGGCGCCTCGCGCTTGCTCTCGGCCAGCCGCTTGGCCGCGACCTTGCGGAAGCGGTTCAGCGGGACGGCCTCGACGTCGGCCTCCTCCGCCCGCGCCCGGACGGCCGGGGCCGGCGGCACGGCGGCGGCAGGGGCGGCGGCGGCGGGAGCGGCGGCCGGGGCCTCGGCCGGGGCGCCGGCGCGGATCGCGGCCTCGATGTCGGCGCGGACGATCCGCCCGCCCGGACCCGATCCGGTCAGCGCCGCCAGGTCGATGCCGTGGTCACGGGCCAGCCGGCGCGCCAGCGGCGACGACGGCGGACGCGACGCGGCGGAGCGCTCCGGGGTCCGTGCGGGCGCCTCGGCGGCCGGCTGCGGAGCCGGCGCGGCCTCCGGTTCCGCCTCGGGCTTGGGCTCGGCCTTGGGCGCGGGTTCCGGCGCGGCCTCCGGTTCGGCGGCCGCCTGCGGCGGTGCGGGCTGCTTCGCGCCGCCCGCCGGCGTGATCACCGCGATCGGCGCGCCGATCGCCGCGGACTCGCCCTCCGGCACCAGGATCTTTTCGAGCACGCCGGCCTCGTACGCCTCGAACTCCATGACCGCCTTGTCGGTCTCGATGTCGACGAGGACGTCGCCGACCGCGACCTCGTCTCCCGGCTGCTTCTGCCAGGAGCTGATGACGCCCTCCTCCATCGTGTCGGAGAGGCGGGGCATGAGGATCTCGGTCATCGTGTGGGCTCCAGGGCGGGACGGCCGGTCGCACGGAGCGTCTCGCGGACGGCGGTGAGCAGGGACTCGGCGGACGGCAGCGCCGCCGACTCCAGGGACTTGGCGTAGGGGAGCGGCACCTCGGCCATCGCGACGCGGCGGACCGGGGCGTCCAGCCAGTCGAACGCGCCCTCCTGGATCGTCGCGGCGATCTCGGCGCCGATGCCGTAGGTGAGCCAGTCGTCCTCGGCGACCACGGCGGAGCCGGTCCTGCGGACCGAGTCCACGATCGTCTGCCGGTCGAGCGGGCGCAGGCTGCGCAGGTCGACGACCTCGGCGGACACCCCTTCGGCGGCGAGCCTGTCGGCGACCTCGGCGGCGACGCGCGCCATCCGCGAGTAGCCGATGATCGTGATGTCGGTGCCCTCGCGGGTGACGGCGGCGCGGCCGATCTCGGCGGGCTCGACGTCCTCGATCTCGGCGGGCAGCTCGCCCTTGGTGTTGTAGAGGGCGAGGTTCTCCAGGAACAGCACCGGGTCGTCGTCCCGGATCGCGGCCTTCAGCATCGCGGACGCCTCGGCGGGCGTGCTCGGCGCAAGGACCTTCAGCCCCGGGACGAACGAGTAGAACAGCTCGACGTTCTGCGAGTGCGTGGCGCCGAGCTGCTGCCCGCCGCCGCCCGGGGTGCGGATCACCATCGGGACGCTGGCCTGCCCGCCGAACATGCCGTAGATCTTCGCGGCGTGGTTGACGATCTGGTCGAGCGCGAGCAGCGAGAAGTTGATCGTCATGATCTCGACGACCGGCCGCAGCCCGAGCATGGCGGCGCCGATCGCGGCGCCGACGAAGCCCTCCTCGGCGATCGGGGTGTCCCGGACGCGGCGCGGCCCGAACTCCTTCAGCAGCCCTTCGGTGATCTTGTAGGAGCCCTCGAAGAGCCCGATCTCCTCGCCCAGCAGGAAAATGTTCTCGTCCCGGATCATCTCGGACCGGAGCGTGTCCCGGAGGGCCTGGCGGTAGGTCACGGTTGCCATGGGGAGGTGCCTCTCAGGAACGGAATACGGGGTCGGCGGGGAACCGGCGGTACTCGCCCGCGACGGGGGTGGCGTAGGTGTAGTCGAACAGCGTGGACACCTCGGGCGCGGGGCTCTGGTCGGCGAACTCGGCGGCGGCGTTCACCTCGGCGGTGACCTCGGCGTCCAGCCGCTCGCGGTCGTCGTGGGAGAGGATCCCGGCCTCCTCCAGGTCCAGTGCCATCCGGGCCAGCGGGTCGGCCTCCTTCAGGGCCTCCTTCTCCTCCTTGGACCGGTAGCGGGCCGGGTCGACGACCGAGTGCCCCTTCAGCCGGGGGCTGACGGTCTCCAGCAGGTACGGCCTGCTCTCCGAGCGGGCATGCTCGACGGCGACGCGCGCGGCGTCCCGCACCGCGACCACGTCGCCGCCGTCCACCCGGGCGCTCTCGATCCGGTAGGCGGTGCCGCGCTTGTACAGCTCGGGCTCGGCGGCGGACTTCTCCACGGTCGTGCCCATGCCCAGCCCGTTGTTGATCACGACGAAGACGACCGGGAGATCCCACAGGCCCGCGATGTTCAGCGACTCGTGGAAGGCGCCGATCGCGGCCGTCCCGTCGCCCATCTGGCACATGACGATCTCGTCGCCGCCCTTGTAGGAGACGGCGAGCGCGGCGCCGGTCGCGAGCGGCAACTGGCCGCCGACGATGCCGTACCCGCCGAGCAGCCGCGCCTCGGCGTCGAACAGGTGCATCGACCCGCCCCACCCCTTGGACACGCCGGTGGAGCGCCCGTACAGCTCGGCCATCACGCGGTCCGCGCCGATGCCCTTGGCGATGGCGTAGCCGTGCTCGCGGTAGTTGGTGAAGAGGTAGTCGGTGGGACGCAGCGCGGCCATCAGCCCGACGACCGTGGCCTCCTCACCGAGGTTCAGGTGGCAGTAGCCGCCGATCTTGGCCTCGGTGTAGGCGCGGGCGGCCCGTTCCTCGAAGCGCCTGATCAGCAGCATCTGCCGGTAGTAGCCGACGAGCGTCTCGGCGTCCTCCGCCGGGACGGACCCCTTCGGCGGCGTGGCGGCTGCCTCGGGCCCGGAGGCCTTGGCACCGCGTGTCCCCCGGCTGCGCGCCGGAGCGGCCTTGACGGTCTCAGCCATCGGCGACCTTCCTCTGTGCGGGGCAGCGTCGTAGGATCGCCACAACACGCCCGATCATCGTTGATCTATGATCGATCATATTCCACGCGGTCAAGATTCGCCTACCCCATCGGGAGGTACTTACCCATCGTGGCGCTACGATCGAGTTTCGTGAAAACGCCAGCTCAGCTGCTCCGCACCGGACTCGCCGACCAGATCCGCGAGTTCATCGTGGAGGGCATCAGCTCGGGGCGCTGGGAGCCGGGCGAGCGCATCGTCGAGCGCCGGATCGCCGCCGAGCTGGGCGTCAGCCAGGGGCCGGTCCGGGAGGCGCTCCGCCAGCTGGAGGCGCAGCGGCTGATCGAGTCGCTGCCGAACCGCGGTGCCCGCGTCCGCGAGTTCACCGAACGCGACCTCGCCGAGATCTTCCCCGTCCGCGCCGGGCTGGAGCGGACGGCCGTGGAACTGGCCCTGCCGCGCCTCGCCGGCTGCGTGGACGTCCTGGAGGAGCACAACCGCCTGCTGACCGAGGCCGTGCACGACGGCGACCTGCACGAGCAGATGCGGCTCAGCATCGCCTTCCACCGCGAGATCGTCGAATCGGCGGAGAACGGGCTGCTCGTCTCGGTCTGGGAGGGCCTCGGCATCGAGCTGTGGACCACCCTGTCCCTGCGCCTTCACCACACGGAGATCTACTCGAAGTCGGCCGAGCACGCGGAGCTGATCGAGGCGTTCCGCCGTGGCGACCCGGAGGCGCCGCAGATGCTGCACGACCACGTCATGAACTACGCGCCCGCGCCCTGAGCCGGTTCAAAGCCGTTCGTTCTCGCGGTACGCCTTCGTGAGCTGCGCTTCCGCGTCGTCCAGGTAGGAACGCAGCTCCCGTTCGGCCGCCGCGAGGTCACCGCGCGCCATCAGGTCGTGGAGGCGCCGGTTGCGGGCGAGGTACGGCTCGTGGAACTCGCGTGGCGAGCCCATCTCGTGGAAGACGAGCCGCATCTCGGCGAGCAGGTGCCGGATCATCTCGTCCACCCGCGGGCTGCCCACCAGCGCGGCGAGGGCCTGGTGGAAGCGGATGTCGGCGGTGCCGACGTCGGCCCAGCGGCCCGCCCCGGCGGCGCGCTCGCCGTCCAGGACGGCCGCCTCCAGCCGGGCGAGGGCCTCGGGCGGCGCGTCCGGTGCGCACCGCACGCCCTCGCACTCCAGGATGCGCCGGACCCGGTACAGGTCGGCGAGGGCGTCGGCGGTGACGCGGCGCACGAACACGCCGCGGTTGAACTCGTGGACGAGCAGCCGCTCCTGGGCGAGCATCCGGAACGCCTCCCGCATCGTGTTGCGGGACACCTTCACGGCGCGGCACAGGTCCTCCTCGGGGAGCCGCGCGCCGGGCACCAGCCGGCCGTCGGTGATCTGCTCGCGGAGCAGGCCGGCGACCCGCGCGGCGGTGCTCGACCGGTCCAGGCCGGGCCGGGCCGCCGCGAGTTCGTCGAGCCACCGCTCCCGCACCGTTACCGGCCGCCTTTCCGCAGGTGCGGCGGTACGCCGCCGCGAACGTGTGTGCGAGGCCAGCGTATCCCACGGGCAGGAGAACCTATCAACAAGGGGATTGCTCCATTGTTGAACAATCTCTACGCTGACGGAAAGCCGACACCCAGAAGGGTCACCCCCCATGACGGAACGGACCACCCTCGACGCAGGCCCGGCATCCGCCACCTCCTCCTCCCGCCGCGCCGCCCTGCTCGGCGCCATGTTCCTGATGGCCACCAGCGCCATCGGACCCGGCTTCCTCACCCAGACCACCGTGTTCACCGCCAAGCTCGGCGCCGCGTTCGCCTTCGCGATCGTCGTGTCCGTGCTGGTGGACATCGCGATCCAGCTGAACGTGTGGCGCGTCGTCGGGGTGTCCGGCATGCGCGCCCAGGAGATCGGCAACCGCGTCCTGCCCGGCGCCGGCTACGGCCTCGCCGCCCTGGACGTGTTCGGCGGCCTGGTCTTCAACATCGGCAACGTCGCCGGCACCGCGCTCGGGCTGAACGCGCTGCTCGGCCTGGACGTCAAGATCGGCGGCGCGCTCTCCGCGCTGGTCGCCATCGCGATCTTCCTGATCCGGCGCGCGGGCGCCGCGATGGACCGGATCGTCGTCGTGCTCGGCGGTGCGATGATCCTGCTGACCCTGTACGTGGCGTTCGTGTCCGAGCCGCCCCTCGGGGACGCGCTGAAACAGAGCATCGCGCCCGAGACCGTCGACTTCCTCGTCATCACCACCCTGATCGGCGGGACGGTCGGCGGCTACATCACCTACGCGGGCGCGCACCGCATGATCGAGTCCGGGCTGACCGGCAGCGAGAACGTCCGGGAGATCAACCGCAGCGCCGTCACCGGCATCCTCGTCACCGGCGTGATGCGGGTGCTGCTGTTCCTCGCCGTCCTCGGCGTCGTCGCCGGCGGGGTGACCCTGGCCAAGGACAACGCCCCCGCGTCGGCGTTCGAGCACGCGGCGGGCGAGGCGGGGCTGCGCGTCTTCGGGCTGATCATGTGGTCGGCCGCGATCACCTCGGTGATCGGCGCGTCCTACACCTCGGTGTCGTTCCTGGTGTCGTTCTCCTCCTTCGTCGAGCGGCACCGCAACCGGCTGGTCGTGGCGTTCATCCTCGTCTCCGCGAGCATCTACCTCGCGATCGGCACCGCACCGGCCAGACTGCTCATCCTCGCGGGCGCCCTGAACGGGCTGATCCTGCCGTTCGGTCTCGCGGTGCTGCTGTGGGCCGCCGCCCGCCGCCGCGACCTGCTCGGCGGCTACCGGTACCCGGTCTGGCTGCTCGTGCTCGGCGCCGCCGCCTGGCTGCTCTCCCTGTACCTGGGCTGGAACTCCCTGTCCGAACTCGACAACCTGTGGAGCTGAGCCGAAGGTGCGGATCCTGCCGAGCGGCGACGCGGCCCTGCTGGTCGAACTGCCGGACCTGCCGATGATGCTGGGCCTGTACGCGGCGCTGGCCGCGTCCCCGCCCCCGGGCGTCACCGACGTCGTCCCCGCGGCCCGCACGCTGACGCTGCTGCTCGGCCCGTCCGCCGACCCGGCCGCGGTCGCCGCCGCCGTGCGCGCCACCCGGCCGGGCCCGGCGGGCGCCGGCGCCGGCGTCGTCGAGATCCCCGTCGTCTACGACGGCGCGGACCTCGACGAGGTCGCCGAACTCACCGGCCTCACCCCCGCCGAGGTCGTCGCCGCGCACACCGGAACCCCGTGGCGGGTCGCGTTCACCGGGTTCGCGCCCGGCTTCGGCTACCTGGAGGGCGGCGACCCGCGGCTGGACGTCCCGCGCCGCGCCACCCCGCGCGTCCGCGTCCCGGCGGGCGCGGTCGGTCTCGCCGGGTGCTTCAGCGGCGTCTACCCGGTCGAATCCCCGGGCGGCTGGCAGCTCATAGGGCGCACGGAGGTCGTCCTATGGGACCTCGACCGCGACCCGCCCGCGCTGCTCCGCCCAGGAATTTCAGTTCTTTTCGTTGAACGGGAACCATGAAACGGGGCTTGGACGTTCTTGCTACAGGGCCGCTGGCGACAGTCCAGGATCTCGGCCGATCGGGTCACGCGGCGCTCGGCGTGGGGGTGTCGGGCGCCGCGGACCCGGTGTCTTTTCGCCTCGCCAACCGCGCCGTCGGCAACCCCGGCGGTGCGGCCGCGATCGAGGTCACCTTCGGCGGACTCCGCGTCCGCGGCCGGGGCGGGATCTTCGCCGCGGTGACCGGCGCGCCCGCGCCGCTGCTGGTCGACGGGCGCCCCGAGGCGCCCTACTCCGTCTTCCACATCCCGGACGGCGCCGAACTCCGGATGGGCGTCCCGCCCACCGGGCTGCGCAGCTATCTGGCGGTGCGCGGCGGGCTCGCCGTCCCGCCCGTGCTCGGCTCCCGCGCCACCGACACGCTCGCCGGCCTCGGCCCCGACCCGCTCAAGCCCGGCGACCTCCTCCCGGTCGGCCCGCCGCCGCGCGAGGCGCCGCTGCTGGGCGTCCTGCCCGCCCCGCCGCCGGCGGCCGGCGACATCGAACTGCGCGCCATGCCCGGCCCGCGCGCCGACTGGTTCGCCCCGAGCGCGCTGGACGTGCTCTTCACCGCCGCCTACACGGTGACCAGCGACATCGACCGCGTCGGGATGCGGCTGGACGGGCCGGGCCTGCCCCATGCGGGACGGGGCGAACTGCCCAGCGAGGGGACGGTCACCGGGGCGCTCCAGGTCCCGCCGTCCGGGCTGCCCGTGCTGTTCCTCGCCGACCATCCGCTGACCGGCGGGTATCCCGTCATCGCGGTCGTCGCCTCCGCCGACATCGGGCGCGCCGCCCAGGCCCGTCCCGGACAGCGGCTCCGCTTCCGCCCGTGCCCCGCGCCGAACCTTGGAAAGGACCGACCATGACCGCACCCATCGACCCGGGCACGCTCAGCCCGGAGCAGGCCAGAGCGCTGTTCCGGGACGGTCTCCGCGTCCCCACCTCCGGCTGGTGCGCGGGCTGGACGCAGGCGAACCTCATCGCCGTGCCGCGCGAGTACGCCTACGACCTGCTGCTGTTCGCCCAGCGCAACCCCAAGCCCTGCCCCGTCCTGGACGTCACCGGACCGGGTGAGACGTCCGCATCGCTGTTCGCCGGCGACCTGCGCACCGACCTGCCCGGCTACGTCGTCTACGAGCACGGCGAACCGGTCGCCGAGGTACCGGAGGTGACCGGGTACTGGCGCGAGGACCTCGTGTCGTTCCTCATCGGGTGCAGCTTCACCTTCGAGGACGCGCTGCGCGAGGCCGGCGTCCCCATCCGGCACATCGAGCAGAACCGCAACGTCCCGATGTACCGGACGAACCGGATGTGCCGCCGCGCGGGCGGGTTCGGCGGCCCGCTGGTCGTGTCGATGCGGCCGGTTCCCGCCGCGCAAATCGCGGACGCGGTACGGGTGACGGCGCGGTACCCGTCCGTCCACGGTGCGCCCGTGCACGTCGGCGACCCCGTCGAACTCGGCATCGACGACCTCGCCGCCCCCGACTTCGGCGACCCGGTCGAGGTCCGGGTGGACGAGATCCCCGTGTTCTGGGCGTGCGGCGTGACCCCGCAGGCGGCCGTGATGGCGTCCCGGCCGAAGCTCGCCATCGGCCACGCGCCCGGACACATGGCGATCACCGACGCCCGCGACACCCGCTACCTCGTGCCCTGAACCCGGCATGGGCCGCGCCCATGCCCCGGTGAGCGTCCAGGCGCACCGCTACCGGGGGTTCGCGCGGACGCAGTGGAGGCTGTTCGAGCGGTCTCGCGAGCTGAAGCCACCGCTCCGCACGTTTCGGGTGCTGCTGACGGGCATCCATCTGATGCGGACGGGTGAGGTCGAGGCCGACCTGACGCGTCTCACCGGTGGCGGGCCGTCCTATCTGCTCTGCCCGAGCTGATCGGGGCCAAGCGCGCCGCCGAGCACGGTGCGCTACCGGAGACCGCGCCCGGCGTGTCCCGCCTCCAGGCCGGCATCGCCGCGCTCACGGTCCGGCTGGAGGACGAACGTGACCGCAGCGACCTTCCCGAAGCCCCCGCCGGCCGCCGTGCTCTGCACGACCCGGTGGTCCGTGCCCGCCTGGGGTGAACCCTGCGGCGCCTTCCCCGCGTGCCACCGGTTATGGGCCGTTTTGGACGCAACCACCCGGCCCGGTCACCACGTACCAGAGGTGACTGCGGAGCCGAGAAGGGGGAGTGATGCGCGATCAGGGCATCGACCAGAGGGACATCGCGGAGGCGGATCTGCGGACGAGGCGGGGCGTGTTCCGCGCCGTCGCGTTCCGGGACCCGGTCGACGGGCACGAGCACATGGCGCTGGTGCGGGGCGATGTCCGGGGGCGCGGGGACGTGCTCGTCCGGATGCACTCCGAGTGCATGACGGGCGACATCTTCGCGGCCACCCGCTGCGAGTGCGGCGACCAGCTCGGCGCGGCGCTGGACGCGATCGTCCGCGAGGGCGCCGGTGTCCTGGTCTACCTGCGCGGGCACGAGGGACGCGGGATCGGGCTGGTGGCGAAGGTCCGCACCCACGTCCTGCAGGACGACCACGGGCTCGACACCGTCGACTCCGCCACCGCCATCGGGCTGCCGGTGGACATCCGCGACTACGGCCCGGCCGCCCGCGTCCTGCGGTACCTCGGTGTCCGGTCGGTGCGGCTGATGTCGAACAATCCGGACAAGGTCCGGGCGCTGGAGTCCCGCGGTCTGCACGTCGCGTCGCGGGTGCCGCTGCTCGTCCCGGTCAGCACCGACAACGTCCGGTACCTGACCGCAAAGCGCGACCGTCTGGGCCACGACCTGCCGCAGCTGGACGGGGCCGTCCTCGGCGAGCCGCCGGTCGGTGAGGTCCGTTGGTGACGCGGCCCGTAACGCTGATACGGCCGGTGGAGCTGCCGCGGCCCCCGCGCCGGCCGCGGCTGACCCGGGGAACCGAACTGGGGCTCGCGGTGGCGGCGCAGCTCGCGCTGCTGGCGGTGCTTCGTCCCGGCCATGTGGGCCTGGCCGTGGGCGCCGGATACGCGCTCGCCTCGTGGGTGCTCCTCACCCGGGCGTTCCGCCGCCGGACGCTCGGGCCGGCCGATCATGTGACGCTGGCCCGGGTGGTCCTGACCGGGGGCGTCGCGGCGCTGGCCGCGGCGCATCCGGCCGGTGCCGGGAGCACGGCGGCGCTCGTCGCGGTCGCGTCGGCGGCCCTCGTGCTGGACGGGGTGGACGGGCGGGTCGCCCGGCGCACCGGGACGGCGTCCAGGCTCGGCGCCCGGTTCGACATGGAGACCGACGCCCTCCTGGTACTGGTGCTGAGCGTCCAGGTCGCGTGGTCGGCGGGGGCGTGGGTCCTCGCGATCGGCGCGATGCGGTACGTGTTCGGCGCGGCGGCCTGGGTGGCGCCGTGGCTGCGCGCCGACCTGCGGCCGAGCGCCGCGCGCAAGGCCGTCGCGGTGGTGCAGGGCGTGGTGCTGGTCGTGGCCGCGTCGGGGGCCGTCCCGCACGGGGGCCTGCTGGTGGCGGCCGCGCTCGCGCTGCTGCTGTGGTCGTTCGGCCGGGACGTGCGGTGGCTGTTCGCGCGGCGTGACCGCCGGGGGAGCGGCCCGAGCCGGGGGAGCGGCGCGAGCGGAGAGAGGAGCACGGATGGAGCGCGACGCGCGGGCCTTCTGGATCCCGTCGCCCGGTAAGGGGGAGATCCGCGAGGTCGTCCTGCCGGAGCCGGGGCCCGGTGAGGTGGTCGTCCGGACGCTGTACTCGGGCGTCAGCCGCGGGACCGAGGCGATCGTGTTCCGCGGCGGCGTCCCCCCGAACCAGCACGCGATCATGCGGGCGCCGTTCCAGGACGGAACGTTCCCCGGCCCGGTCAAGTACGGGTACCTGAACGTCGGCGTGGTCGAGGAGGGCCCGGCCGGCCTGCGCGGGCGGACGGTGTTCTGCCTCTACCCGCACCAGACCCGGTACGTGGTCCCGGCGGGCGCGGTCGCCGTCGTCCCGGACGGGGTGCCGCCCGAGCGCGCCGTCCTCGCCGGGACGGTCGAGACCGCGGTGAACGCGCTGTGGGACGCGGCGCCGCTGGTCGGCGACCGCGTCGCCGTGGTCGGCGCCGGGATGGTCGGCTGCTCGGTCGCCGGGGTCCTCGCCGGGTTCCCGGGGAGCCGGGTCCAGCTGGTCGACACCGACCCGTCCCGCGCCGCCGTCGCGGAGGCGTTCGGCGTGGAGTTCGCCCCGCCGGACCGGGCGGCGGGGGACTGCGACCTCGTCGTGCACGCGAGCGCGACCGAGGCGGGCCTGGCGCGGTCACTGGAGCTGCTCGCGCCGGAGGGGGAGGTCATCGAGCTGAGCTGGTACGGGGACCGCCGGGTCGGCGTCCCGCTGGGGGAGTTCTTCCACTCGCGGCGGCTGACCATCCGGGGCAGCCAGGTGGGCGCGGTCCCGCCCGCCCGCCGGGCGCACCGCAGTTTCGCCGACCGGCTGGCGCTGGCGCTGGCGCTGCTCGCGAACCCCGCCTTCGACACGCTGATCACGGGGGAGAGCCCGTTCGCCGAGCTGCCGCGGGTCATGCCGGCGCTCGCGAGCGGTGAGCTGCCCGCCCTCTGCCACCGGATCGTTCACTGAATCGGATCTTCCAGGAGGAGGACGCTTTGTTCGGCATCACCGTCCGCGACCACGTCATGATCGCGCACAGCTTCCGCGGCGAGGTGTTCGGTCCCGCGCAGCGGCTGCACGGCGCCACATACGTGGTGGACGCGACGTTCCGCCGGGCCGATCTCGACCCGGACGGGCTCGTCGTCGACATCGGGCTCGCCACCCGGGAACTGGGCGAGGTCCTGGGCGGGCTGAACTACCGCAACCTGGACGACGAGCCGGATTTCGCCGGGGTGAACACCTCGACGGAGTTCCTCGCCAGGGTCATCGCCGACCGGCTCGCCGACCGCGTCCACGCGGGCGCGCTGGGCGAGAACGCGCGCGGCCTCTCCGGCATCACGGTGACGTTGCACGAGTCGCACGTCGCCTGGGCCAGTTACGAGCGCGGCCTGTGACCGGGCACGAGATCTGCGTCGTCGTCCCGGGCGACATCGACGACACCGGCGCCCCGAGCGGCGGCAACCGCTACGACCGGCGGCTGTGCGACGGGCTCGCGGCGTCGGGGCGGCCCGTCCGGGAGGTGGCGGTGCCGGGGACGTGGCCCCGGCCGGACGAGCCCGCCCGGACGGGCCTCGCCCGCGCGCTCGCCGCGCTGCCGGACGACGCCGTCGTGCTGATGGACGGCCTGGTGGCGTGCGGGGTGCCGGGCATCGTCGTCCCGGAGGCGAGGCGGCTGCGGCTGGCGGTCCTCGTCCACCTCCCGCTGGCGGACGAACCCGGACAGGCCGACCTCAACGCGGGCGAGCGCACGGTGCTGGAGGCGGCGGGGGCCGTGGTGGCGACGAGCCCGTGGGCGAAGGACCACCTGATCGCCCATCACGGGCTCGACCCGTCCCGGGTCCACGCCGTCGTCCCGGGCACCGACCCGGCGCCGCTCGCGTCCGGCAGCGGCGGCGCGGGCCGCCTGCTGTGCGTGGCGTCGGTGACCCCGCGCAAGGGGCACGACGTCCTCGTGGAGGCCCTCGCCGCCATCGCGCACCTGCCCTGGGACTGCGAATGCGCCGGTCCCCTGGACCGCGACCCCGGCCACGTGAGCAACCTGCACCGGCTGATCGGCCGGCACCGCCTCGGCGGCCGGATCGACCTGCGGGGGCCGCTGACCGGCAAGCGGCTGGACGACGCCTACGCCGCCGCCGACCTGCTCGTCCTGTCCTCCCGCGCGGAGACGTTCGGGATGGTGGTGACCGAGGCCCTCGCCCGCGGCGTCCCCGTGGTCGCGACGTCGGTGGACGGCGTCCCCGACACGCTCGGCTGGGACCCGACCGGCGCCGTGCCCGGCCTGCTCGTCCCGCCGGACGACTCCGCCGCGCTGGCCGCCGCGCTGCGCCGCTGGCTCACCGACCCCGCCCTGCGCGGCCGGCTGCGCGCCGCCGCCCGGCTGCGCCGCGGCATGCTGCCCGGCTGGGACGACACGGCCCGCCGCATGGCGACGGTCCTGTCCCGGCTCCGCAGGGAGGAGCGATGACCGGCTACTCCCCGTCGTGGCTCGCGCTCCGGGAGAGCGCCGACGCCGCCGCCCGCGCCGCCGAGCTGCTCGGCCCGCTCCGCTCCGCGCTGCCGCCGGACGGGCCGCTGGTCATCTGGGACCTCGGCTGCGGCACCGGCTCCCTCGGGCGCTGGCTGTCCGGGCGCCTGCGCGGCCCGCAGCACTGGATCCTGTACGACGGCGACTCCGGCCTCCTCGACCGCGCCCGCGCCGGCGCCTACCGCACCGCCGACGGGCCGCCCGCGACGATCGAGACCCGCGCGGGCGACCTCGCCGCGTTGCGCGCGTCCGACCTGGCCGGCGCGTCGCTCGTCACCGCGTCCGCGCTGCTGGACGTGCTCACCGCCGCCGAGGTCGAGACGATCGCCGCGGCGACCGCCTGCCCGGCGCTGCTCACCCTGTCGGTCGTCGGCCGCGTCCGGATCTTCCCGGCCGAGCCGCTCGACGCCGGATTCGCCGCCGCCTTCGACGCCCACCAGCGCCGCGGCGGCCTCCTCGGGCCGGACGCCGTCACCGCCGCCGCCGAGGCGTTCGGACGGCGCGGGGCGTCGGTCCTGACGCGTCCGAGCCCGTGGCGGCTCGGCCCCGGCCAGTCCGCGCTGACCGCCGAATGGCTGCGCGGCTGGGTCGGCGCCGCCGCCGAACAGGAACCGGACCTCGCCCCGTTCGCGGACGGCTATCTCGGCCGCCGCCTCGCGGAATGCGCCGCGGGCCGGCTCACCGTCGAGGTCCACCACCTGGACCTGCTCGCCATACCGGGGGGCGCGTCATGAAGAAGCTCTGGCCGTGGGGGCGCCTGCTCATCGGGCTGGGCATCCTCGCCGCGCTGCTGTGGTGGCACAGCACGGATGCCTTCGTGGCCGCACTCCACGCCATCGACATCGAATCCATCGTCCTGGCCCTCGTGATCGGGCTCGTGACGACCGTGCTCAACGCGGCCCGCTGGCGGCTGGTCGCCCGGCGCCTCGGCCTGCACCTGCCCTTGGCCGCGGCCATCACGGACTACTACAGATCCCAGTTCCTCAATGCGGTGCTTCCTGCGGGTGTTCTGGGGGACGTTCACCGGGCGGTGAGCCACGGCCACCGGTCGGGCGACGTCGCCCGTGGGGTGCGGGCCGTGTTCCTCGAACGGGTCGCGGGCCAGGGCGTCGCCATCGTCGCGGGCGTCGTCGTGCTGTTCGCGCATCCCGGTCTGGTGTCGGCGATGGCGCCCACCCTGATTCCCCTGGGGATCGTCCTGGCGGCTTTGCCGGTGCTGGCCCGCCGGCGTCACCGCGCCCTGGCGTCCACGTTCACCGCTCTGCGCGCCTGGCCGGGCATCGCGGGCCTGTCCGCCGCGGCGCTGGCCGGGCATCTGGCCCTGTTCGTCGTCGCCGCCCGCGTGGCCGGCGCGACGGCGCCGCTCGGCCGGCTGCTGCCGCTGCTGCTGCTGGCCCTGCTGGTGATGGCGCTGCCGGTGAACGTCGGCGGCTGGGGACCGCGCGAGGCCGCCCTCGCCCTGGCGTTCGGTGCCGCGGGGCTCGGCTCAGCGCAGGGCCTGACCGTCTCCGTCGTGTACGGGGTGCTGACCCTCATCGCGTGCCTGCCCGGCGCCGCGACCCTGCTGCTGCAGCACCGCAAGGACGTCCCCGAACGCCGCGACAAGGTTCCGCAACGCCTCCCGGCCCTTGCCGGCGCCGGCCAGTGAGGGCCGCCCGATGACGCCCGACTCGGTGTAGGCCGCCATCCCCGCCGTCAGCAGATGCCGCCGGTCATCGGCCAGATGATCGGCGGTCTCGTACCCGTCCCCGACCAGCTCCGGGTGGGCGTGCAGCAGGATCGACGTCTCCAGTTCCCCGGCGTGCATGTCGCTGTCGCCGGACGTCTCGATACCCGCCGCCGCGCGGGCCTCCTCCCACTCGTCCAGCCCGGGGAACAGCGCCATGTCCCCGTGCGCCTCCTGTACGACGTTCCCCAGCACGTAGTTGCCGCCGTGCCCGTTCACCAGCACGAGCTTCGGCACCCCGGCCCTGCGCAGGGACGCGGCCACGTCCCTGATCACCGCGTGCAGGGTCGCCGCCGAGATGCTCACCGTCCCCGGCCAGTCCGCGTGCTCATGCGAACAGGAGATCGTCACGGGCGGAAGCACCCGCACCGGATGCGCCTTCGCGATCTCCGCCGCGAGCGTGCACGCGATCACCGTGTCCGTCGCCAGCGGCAGGAACGGCCCGTGCTGCTCGAAGCTCCCCACCGGCAGCACCGCCACGGGCACGTCTGGAACCTCGGCACTGGTGAGAACAGGAAGCATCCTTCTACCCTGCCGCATCCCGGCCCGGGACGGGCTCAGCCGTCGAGCAGTTCACGGACGAGGGCGCCGACCTGCTCGGTCTCGGTGAGGAAACCGTCGTGGCCGGAGGGCGACTCGACCACCCGCAGCCGGTCCGCGCCCGGGATGCCGGACGCCAGCTCGTCCTGCTGCCACAGCGGGTAGAGCCGGTCGGAGTCGATGCCGGCCACCAGCGTCCGGGCCGTCACCCGGCGCAGCGCGGCGGCCGTGCCGCCCCGCCCGCGGCCGACATCGTGGCCGTTCATCGCCTCGGTGAGCACCACGTAGCTGCCCGCGTCGAACCGCCGCACCAGCTTGTCGGCATGGTGGTCGAGGTAGGACTCCACCTGGTAGCGCCCCGACCGCCACGGGTCCTCGCCGTCCTGCGGGCGGCGGCCGAACCGGGCCTGCAGCTCCGGCTCGCTGCGGTAGGTGATGTGGGCGAGCCGCCGCGCCGTGCCCAGCCCGGCGTGCGGGCCGTCCCCCGGCGCGGCGTCGTGGTAGTCGCCGCCGCGCCAGCCCGGATCCGAGCGGATGGCGTGCAGCTGCACGGCGGCCATGGCGATCTGCTCGGCGCTCGCCGCCGCCGTCGTGGCGAGCAGCAGCAGCGACCCGGTGCGCTCCGGATGCGACACCGCCCACTCCAGGGCCCGCATCCCGCCCATCGATCCGCCGGTCACCAGTGCCCAGCGGTCGATTCCGAGCGCGTCGGCCAGCTGGACCTCGGCGGCCACCATGTCCCGCTGCGTCAGGTAGGGGAAGGACCCGCCCCAGGGCCGCCCGTCCGTCCGGCGTGAGGACGGCCCGGTGCTGCCCTGACAGCCGCCCAGCACGTTGGGGACGACGAGGAACCAGCGGTCGGTGTCCAGCGGGCGGCCCGGCCCGACCAGCCCGTCCCACCAGCCGGGCGTGGGATGCCCCGGCCCGGCGGGCCCGGCGACGTGGCCGTCCCCGGTCAGGGCGTGCAGCACCAGCACCGCGTTGGAGGCGTCGGGGGCGAGCCGCCCCCAGGTCTCGTACGCGAGCCGCACCCCGGGCAGCGTGCCGCCGGCCTCCAGCGGCAGCGGCCGGTCCAGGGACGCCCACCGCCGCCGGCCCGGCGGATCCCCCTCCCGCCAGGCCCCGGAGGCCGGCGGGAGGGGGACCGGTGCGGTCGCGGTGCCGGCGGTCAGGACACGCCCTTCGCCGCGCGGAAACCGGCCTCCAGGTCGGCCTTGAGGTCGGTGAGGCTCTCGATGCCGACCGACAGCCGCACCAGCCCGGGGTCGACGCCGGCGGCCGTGAGCTCCTCCGGTGTGAGCTGGCTGTGCGTGGTGGACGCCGGGTGGATGATCAGGCTGCGCACGTCCCCGACGTTGGCCAGGTGGCTGAACAGCTGGACGCCCTCCACGAAGCGCCGCCCCGCCTCGATGCCGTCGCGCAGCTCGAAGCAGAACACCGCGCCCGTGCCCCGCGGCAGGTACCGCTGCGCCGCCTCGTGCCACGGGCTGGACGCCAGCCCCGGGTAGTGGACGGCCGACACCTCCTCGCGCCGCTCCAGCCATTCGGCCAGCTCCCGCGCGTTGGCCGACTGGCGCTCCATCCGCAGGCTGAGCGTCTCCACACCCTGCAGCAGCAGGAACGCCGAGTGCGGCGCGATGGCCGGGCCGAGATCGCGCAGCAGCTGGACCCGCAGCTTGATCCCGTAGGCGCCGGGGCCCAGCGCCGGCCAGTACCGCAGGCCGTTGTAGCTCGGGTCGGGCTCGGTGAAGTCGGGGAACCGCTCGGGGTGCGCCCCGAAATCGAACGTTCCACCGTCCACCACGATGCCCGCGATGGTGGTGCCGTGCCCGCCGAGGAACTTGGTCGCCGAGTGCACCACGATGTCGGCGCCGTGCTCGATCGGCCGCAGCAGGTACGGGGTCGCGAACGTGTTGTCCACGATCAGCGGCACGCCCGCCCCGTGCGCGACGTCCGCGACGGCCCGCACGTCCAGGACGTTGCCGCGCGGGTTGCCGAGGCTCTCGGCGAACAGCGCCTTGGTGTTCGGCCGGATCGCCGCCCGCCAGGCGTCCAGGTCGTCGGGGTCCTCCACGAACGACACCTCGATGCCGAACTTGGGCATCGTGTGCCGGAACAGGTTGTAGGTCCCGCCGTAGATGGAGGCGCTGGAGACGATGTGGTCGCCCGCGCGCGCCAGGTTCCAGATCGCCATCGACTCCGCGGCCTGCCCCGAGGACACCGCCACCGCGCCGACCCCGCCCTCCAGCGCCGCGACGCGCTGCTCGAACGCGTCCTGCGTGGGGTTCATGATGCGGGTGTAGATGTTGCCGGTCTCGGCGAGCGAGAACAGGTTCGCGGCGTGCTCGGTGTCGCGGAAGACGAACGACGTGGTCTGGTAGATCGGCACCGCCCGCGACCCGGTGGCCGGGTCGGGTGCGGTGCCGGAGTGCACCTGCCTGGTCTCGAACGACCAGCCGGACTCGGCGGACGGGGCGGCGTCGGGGTGCTGACTCATGGATCTCCTCGGGGAGGGGCGAGTGGCGGGGCGAAGGGTCTGGACGCGGAGTTCCCACTGGAACGGGGGGTCCCGCTGAAACGGGGGCGAACGATGCGTGGCGTGCGCGGCGCGAAGAGCGGCCGGTACGCGGGACGGCGCCGGAAAGAAGGCGGCGTCAGCACATCCCGCGGCAACAGCTGCTGCTGGTGACGCGCCCGTAGTCGACATGGCGGCGGGCCACAAGCATGGTCATTCGGGTAGTTTAACCTGGTCATGGCCCACAAAATGGGTAATGTTGGTCACAATCCGACACGCGCCCCCATCCTCTCCATCCCTTGGATACCCGAGCGCTTACTTGGTAAGCTCCCGGCCACGACGGCGGGAGGGACGGCGGATGGCGCTCGCACCGGTGATCGAGGAACGGCGGGGATGCGGCCGGGGCGCGCGGCTGGCCGCCCGGCTGATGCGCTGGTTCATGCGGCCGCTCGTCACCCGCCTCCCCTGGACCCCCTTCACCCTGCGCTTCGCCCCGCTGCTCGACCTGGGCGCGGCCCTCCTGGCGCCCCCGCGCGGCACGAAGACGACCAAGGCCAAGGGCCTGGGCTGCGCCGCGGAATGGGTCCGGGGCCGCGGGGTCCCCGCCGGCTCCCGCCAGGTGATCCTGTACTTCCACGGCGGCGGCTTCGTCGCCTGCGGACTGCGCACCCACCGCCGCATGATCGCCCGGATCTCCCAGGCCGCCGGCATGCCGGTCCTCTCGGTCGCCTACCGCATGCAGCCGAAGGTCACCATCCGGACGTCCATCGGCGACTGCGTCGACGCCTACAGGTGGCTCCTCGAAAGCCACGCACCCGACGACATCGTGATCGCCGGCGACTCCGCGGGCGGCTACCTGTCCTTCATGGCCCCGCTCCACGCCCTCCGCGACGGGCTGCCCCGCCCGGCCGGCATAGCGGCCCTCTCCCCGTTCACCGACCTCGACATCGACGTCAAGATCGCGCACGCGAACGCGGCCCTCGACCCGTTCATCCCCGCGCTCCGCATGCGGGACATGGTCCGCATGTGCTTCCCGGACGCCGAACCGACCGACCCGTGGCTCTCCCCGGTCCACGCCGACCTGGCCGGCCTCCCGCCCACCCTCATCCACGCGGGCTCCATAGAGGTCCTGCGCGCCGACGCCGAACTGATGGCGGCCCGCCTCGGCGCCGCGAACGTCCCCTGCACCCTCCACATCTGGGAAGGCCAGGCCCACGTCTTCCAGATCTTCGCCGACCTCTCCCGGGAGGGCCTGACCGCCATCAAGGAAATAGGAACCTTCGCCCGCCGCGTAACGGCCGCCGCCCCCCACCCCAAAGCGGCCTGATAACCGACCCTTCACCGAGATCGAGTTGCGCTAGCCTACGGCGATGATCCGCGCTCGACTTGTGGTTCCTTTCACCGTGCTCGCATTGGCCACCGGGTGCACCGAGACCGGACCGGACGACACCGCCGAATCCCCACGCGCCGAAGCCGCGACGGCGAGCGCTCCGGCTTCGCCGAGCGAACGCGCATCCATCGGGATGCGCAATTCCGGTGAAGTGCAGTCGGCCTGGTGGAGTTGGGCCGCGAGCGCGCCGCCGAAGCAGAACCCCGTCGAGGACGCCACCGGGGCCCGCTGCGCCGTGGGCCAACCATCCGGAGTCTGGTTCCTGGCCGGCACGTTCGGCGGGTCGGTGAAACGCCGCTGTTCCGTACCGCATGACCGCACCTTGGTGGCCCCGGTCGTCAATCTGCACGGCTCCAAAGAAGACTGCGCGGCATTCATGAGAACCGCCGCGGGCACCGTGAAGCTGGACGGCAAGGAAGTCCCCCTCAAACGCTGGGCCGCCACCCCCATCACGATCACCGGTAGCGCCGGCAACCCCGTGACATCCGTAGAAGGCCCGGTCAAAGAACACGGATGTGGCCTTTGGGCCATGATCCCGCCGCCGTCTCCCGGCCCCCACACGGTCGGCATCCGAGGCTCCAGCGGCAACTTCCGGCTCGCGGTGGACTACGACCTGACCATGACGAACTGACTCCGGATCAGCGCGGCACGGCTTCCCCGGTGAGTCGAAGAAGCAGAAGGTGTTCAAGAACGACGAGCGGTGACCGTTCACCGGTGCCAGTGGCCGACGAGTTCGGCGTAGAGGGGGCTGCGGGCCAGGAGCGTTTCGTGGCTGCCCAGGACGGGGGTCAGGCCGTCGAGGAGCAGGACCTGCTCGGCGCGTTCGGCGGAGGTGATGCGGTGCGCGATGACGATGAGGGTGCCGCCCCGGCCGGCGAGGGCCAGTTCGGCGCGGGCCTCGGCGGCGGGGTCGAGGTGGCTGGTGGCCTCGTCCAGGACGATGACCGGCGCGGGGGACAGGTAGGCGCGCGCCAGCGTGATGAGCTGGCGTTCGCCTTGGGAGAGTTCCCCGCCGCCGGGCGGGATGCCGGTGCCGTAGCCGCCGAGGCGCTCGACGGTGTCCAGGAGCCCGACGGCGTCCACGGCCTCGTCCAGTTCGGCCGCGGTGGCGTGGGGGCGCAGGTAGGCCAGGTTGTCGCGCAGAGTCCCGGCGAAGACGTAGCTCTCCTGCGGGATCAGCGTGACCGTCGACCGCAGCTGCGCCGGATCGAGGCGGGGCAGGGGCACCTTGCCGAGCGTGATCTCGCCCCGCTGCGGCTCCAGAAGGCCGGTGAGCAGGTTGGCGAGGGTGGACTTGCCGGTGCCGCTGGGACCGACCACGGCCAGGTGCGTGCCCTCCGGGACGTGCAGGGACAGGTCCTCGACGACGGGGGCGGCGTGCGGTGAGTAGGCGAAGGTGACACCGTCGGCCTCGATGCCGAAGGACTCGGCCGTGACCGGCGGGCCGGACGGCGTTGTGCCGGGGGCCGCGCATATCTCCGCCAGCCGCCCGAGGACCACCGCCAGGCTGAGCAGCAGCGTGCCGCCGGCGTCGACGAGGATGGTGATGCCCGGCTGGAGCCCGGTGACGAGGTAGCCGGCCGCACCGGCGATCTGCCCGGCGGTGAACCCGTGGTGCGCGGTCAGATAGGGCGACAGGACGAGCAGCGCGAGCAGCGGGAGATGCACGCCCAGCGCCAGCACGGGCAGCCGGACGAGGCGGGTGCGGGCGTACGCGCGCAGCGCGCCCGCCTGCGTGTCGATCACCTTCCCGACCGTGCGGGCCGCACGGGATTCGGCGGCGCAGGCGGTGACGTCCCGGACGCCGTGCACGATCACGGCGGCGGTCTCGCCGATCCGCTCGGCCTCCCGGATGACGGACCGGTAGCGGCGGACCTGCACGCCGACGAGCGCCGCGTACACCGCCAGGGCGAGCGCGACCGACAGGAAGACGACGAGTGCCAGCGGCGGGGACAGCAGGGCCAGGCCCACGAGCGCGGCGGCACCGGCGGACACCAGCTGGCGGACGTTGCGCAGCGCGGTCCCCACCAGCGCCCGGACGGCCTCGGCCTGCTCGGTGACCTGCGACACCCCGGCGCCCGCCGCGTCCGGCGCCCGGTCGGCCATCCGCCGCAGCGCCGCGGTGACGACCTCGGCGACCAGGGAGTCGCGCAGCGGCTCGACGGTCGCGGCGAGCCACGGGTAGACCCGTCCCGTCCCGATCGCCCCGGCGGCGTACAGGGCGGCGAGGGCGGCCAGCCAGCCCAGGCCGGTCAGCGGGCGGCCGGCGAGGAACCCGTGGTCGACGGCGCGGGCCAGCAGCAGGCCGGACGCGAGCATCGGCAGGGACTCGACGGCCGACCAGGCGGCGAGGCGGCGCATCGCCGGCCACTGCCCGCGAAGATGGCGGTGCAGCAGGCAAGCGGCGGGCGGAGCCGTCATGAGCCCGCCGCCCGGGTGGGGACCGCCCGGGTGGAGAACACGGCGCGGTAGCCGGGGTCGGGCCACAGCTCCGCGTGCGGGGCCAGGGCCCGCACCCGTCCGGTGTCCAGCCAGGCGACGAGGTCGGCGCGGGCGGCCGTGGCCGGGCGGCGCGCCACCACCAGGCTCGTGCGGCCGGCCAGGACCCGCCGGAGCGCCTGCGTCACCCTCATCTCCGTCGCGGTGTCGAGGCTGCTCGTGGCGTCGTCGAGGAGGACGACCCGGGCGCCGGTGAGCGCGGCGCGGGCCAGGCCGAGCCGCTGCAGCTCGCCGCCGGACAGCGGGGCCCGGTCCAGGGGCGTGTCGTATCCGTCGGGAAGGGCCCGGATGAACGCGTCGGCGGCGGCGTCCCGGGCGGCGCGGCGCACCTCGGCGCGGGACGCGTCGGGACGGGCGTAGGCGATCGTGTCGTGCACGGTGGCGCCGAGCAGCGCGGGCCGCTCGAACGCGTAGGCGACGGCGCGCCGCAGGTCCGCGAGCGGAACGGCGGTGACGGGGACGCCGTCGAGTTCGACGCTCCCCTCGTCGGGGTCGAGGAGCCGCCCGATGACCGACATCAGCACGCTCTTCCCCGTCCCGGACGTGCCGACGACCGCGACGGTGGCCCCGGGCGGCACATCGAGGTCGAGGCCGTCGAGGACGGCACGGCCGCCGAGCCGGACGGTGACGCCGCGCAGCCGGAGCCGGCCGGGCCCGTCCGGCAGCCGCACCGGGCGCGCGGGCGGCCGCACCGCCGGGACGGCCGTCAGGATCTCGTTGATCCGCCCGGCCCCGACCTGGCAGTTGAGCAGCGCGACGACCGTGTCGAAGACGGACGCCGACGTCATGGCCATGGCGGCGTACGACACGCCCGCCACGAGCTGCCCGGTGCTGATGTCGCCCGTGGCCAGGCGGACCCCGGCGACACCGACCACCAGGACCTGGGTGAGCGGGGCCAGCAGCGCGAGCCGCAGGCTCACCCGGCCCTGCGCCGCCCACGTCTCGCGGCCCGCCCGGCGCAGTTCGGGAAGCGGCGCGAGAATGCGCGCGGCCTCGGCCGCGGCGGTGCCGCTCGCCCGGATCGTCCGGATTCCCTGCCGGGCGTCGAGCAGCCGCGTCGCGATCGCCGCCTGGCTCGCCTGGTAGCGGGCGAACGGCTCGGTGGCCCGGATGACGAACACGCGCAGCGCCACGAGCAGCGGCGGCACCCCGGCCGCGAACGCGGCGGCGAGCCACCGGTCGATCAGGGCGAGGCCGATCAGGGCGCCCGCGGTGGTCGCCAGCGTGGCGGCGGCCGACAGCAGCAGGACGGGGAACGCCGCCGGGCCCGAGGCCGACTCGGTGAGCCGGGACAGCACATCCCCGGTGGGAAAGCGCCGCTGCCCGCCCGGACCGAGCGCCAGCACCCGGCCGAGCAGCCGGTGCCGCAGCCATGCGGTGATCTCGCTGCCGCAGTAGGAGCCCAGGACGTCCTCGCCGGTGTCGGCCGCGGCCGCCGCGACCAGGACGAGCCCGAGCCATGCCGCGGCGGTGCCGACGTCCTGCTGGGCGCGGGCCGCGTCGATCGCGCGGGCCAGCAGGACCGGCGCGGCCAGGGTCCCGGCGACGCGGATCGCCGTGAGGACGGCCAGCACGCCCATCGACAGCCGGAAGCGGCCCATGGCGGTGCGCAGCAGCCGCCTGCCGCCGGCGCGCAGTGCCGCGGAGTCGCCCGATGTGCCGGTGAGGGCCACGCGTGTCGGCTCCGTTCGCTGTCGGCGGCGTCTTCTACACTCGTGCATGGGTCCGGTCACGGACCGGCTCTGAGGCCGGTCCGTGACCGGGGTCTGCGGGCCGGGGTTCACTCAGGGGTCCCGGATTCCGCATGGGATGCGCGGCATCAGATGCAGGAGATGCCGACGCACACGGTGTTCAGCAGCGTGAGCAGGCCGACGCACGCGCAGGTGCCACCGAGCTGGATCCCGTCGATCTCGACGGGGTCCGTCTCGGGGAGCTCCTGCAGAGCCGCCACGATGTCATTTTCGAACGCGTCCATGATTCACCTCCCTTCCTGGTCGAGGACGTAGGTCCGCTCCGCCGCGAGGCAGAAGCGGACCACCGCTTCGCGCAGGACCGGTGACCAGGCCTGGACGACGCCGTGGTGGTCGTCGTCGGCCTCCAGGTAGTCGAAGTCGACTCCCTCGGTCCTGCCGAGTTCGAGAAGGCGCTCCCGCAGCGCCCTGGACTGCGCGACGGGGATGACCTCGTCGCGGGCACCGTGCGCGAGCAGCAGCGGTGCGGTGAGCGCCCGGCACACGCGCAGGACGTCCCGCCCGATGCCGGTTTGCGTGTCGCACCGGCTCAGCCGTGACACGCGGTCCCGGACGGTGCCGGGCGCGGTGCGGTGCAGGCTCGCGGCCGAGGTGAACGGTGCGAGCGCGACGCATCCGGACCACAGATCGGGGCTGTGGCAGGCCGCGAGCAGCGCCAGGAAGGCGCCGTAGCTGCCGCCGAGGACGACCGGGCGCGGCAGGCCGACGAGGTCGCGCTCGTCGGCGATCGCCCAGGCCAGGTGCAGGACGTCGGCGAGGTCGGGGCCGCCCCAGTCGCCGAGGACGGGGCGCAGGTGCCGGTCGCCGTAGCCGGTGCTGCCGCGGTGGTTGGGCGCCGCCACGGCGATGCCCGCGGCGGCCAGGTGCTGGAAGAGCGGCTCGAACTCGAACCGCCAGGCCGCCAGCGGGCCGCCGTGCAGGGCGAGCACCAGCCGGCGGTGGCGCCGCCAGCCGGGGCCGCCGTAGACGATCGTCTCGATCGGCCCGTCCGGGCCCGGCAGCTCGACCAGTTCGGCGTCCGCCCATCCGCCGGCGTCGTGCGGGTGCGGGGCCGGCCGCCACTGGCCCGCGGGCGTCACCGTCGCCAGCGTCGGGGGCCGGTTCGGGGACGTGAAGCGAAGGTGGATCCGGCCGTCCGGGGCCCAGCAGGCGGGCGGCGACACCAGCCCCGGCGGGCCGGGGACGGCGGAGAGGCGATCCGCCGCGGGCGTGTAGACCGCGAGCCGCTCGGTCGCGCCGTGCGTCTCCCGCACCAGCAGGTTCTCGCCGCCGTGGTCGAGGGCGAGCGGGGCCCGGAGATGGTCCGGCCCGTTGAGGGTCTCGGGGAAGCGGACGGGGCCGTCCTCCGGGAGCCGCAGCCCGATCTGCTCGGTGCCCGGCTGCTGCGCGCCCGGCGCGGTGGTGGTGACGGCCAGGACACCGGAGCGCCGGCTGTAGCCGGCTATCCGGTCGGCCGTGGTGTCGGACACCGACCAGATCCGCCGCCAGCCCCGCTCGCGCAGGTCGACCAGGATGCCGTCGGCGCGGTGCCCGGCCTCCGCGTGATCGAGGGCGAGGGTGCGTCCGCCGTCGAGCCAGACGCCTCCCGACAGCACGCCGGGGATGCGCAGGACGGGGTCGAGAGCGGGGGACGAGGCCGTCAGCCGCCAGATCCGCGAGTGCCGCTCGTCCTCGGCCGTCACCAGCAGCGCGGTTCCGTCCGGTCCGGGCGCGGCGAGCAGGAACCCGGCGAGCATCGGCGGCACCGGCCAGGCCCGGGTGACGCGCAGCCCCGCGCCGGACGGCTGCGCCAGGAGAACGGACCCGTGCCCGGCCGGCTCCCCGTGGTCGCCGGTCGCGGGCCGCAGGATCAGCACGCGGCCGTCGTCCAGCGGCAGTACGCCGCAGCGCCGGTCGAGGAGCGGGGCGCCGTCGGCAGGTGCGGCCGGGCCGCCGCCCAGCGTGCGCCGGGACGGGACCGGACGCGTCAGGTCCCACTGCTCCAGGGTCACCTCGTCCTGGAGCGCGCTCAGGCAGGCCGCCCATCCGCCCGCCGTGGAGAAGGCGAACCCGAACCGGGTCGGAATCGGGGGGAGGCCCGGTGCGGCGGCGCTCATGACACCCGCCTCGAACCGGCGGCCGGACCGGTGGTCGCGTGGTCCGGCGAGCCGTCGGCCATCCACGGCCGGGGTGTGCCGTGCAGCGCCCGCAGCAGGAAGGCCAGGATGCCGCTCATTCCGTCGCCCCAGGTCACCGAGACCTGCCCGAACTCGTCGGGGAACACCGTTCGCCCGTCGACGTGCGCCCGGTTGGCGAGGATGATCTGGATGAGCCGCCAGGCGGCGTCCCGGTAGCGGTCGTCGCCGGTGAGCGCGGCCATGTCGAGCAGGAAGTCCCCGTTGCCGGCGAGGCCGTGGCACTGCCCGAGGGGGGCGCGCCAGTGGTCGTCGATCACGGCCTGCGCGGACTGCTCGGCGGCCCGGATGAATCCGGTTTCGCCGGTGTCCTCGCCCAGCCGCGCCAGGAACGTGCCGATGCCGGCCGCGCCGTGGCACCAGTACGGCGCGGTGGGCGCGTCGCCCGGCCCGGCGCCCCACTTCGCGGCGCGTCCGGTGACGGTCGCCTCGTCCAGCAGGTTCCGCCCGACGGCGGCGGCCAGCGTCCGGAGGTCGTCACGGCCGGTGGCCCGGGCGCACGCGAGCAGGAAGTAGCCGACCCCGGCGACGCCGTGCGCGAACCCGTAGTAGCGGCGCCCGGCGAGCTTGGACTCCGACTGCGCGGGGGTGCTCCAGCCGAGCCGGCCCGACCGGTCCTCGACCGTGGCGGCCAGCGCGTCGGCGGCGGCGGCGGCCCGCTCGGCGTACCGGACGTGCCCGGTGCGGGCCCAAAGGTGCAGTGCGGTCAGCCCGATGCCGGCCGTCCCGTGCGTGATGTCGGGACTGTCGACCGCCACCGGGAGCCGGTCGGCCACGGCCAGCGCGCCGTCGGTGAGGTCGGTGTCGGCCACCGCCAGACCCGCGTCCAGCACCGACCACGCGGCCCCGGCCGTGCCGAAGTAGAGCCCGGAGGGCCTGCTCGTCTCCTCCTCCAGCCGCGCGAGGATCCAGCGGCCCGCGCGGGCGATCGCCTCCGGCAGGCGGGCGTCGCCGGTGACCTCGTAGCAGCGGACGAGGGCGCCGAGCGGCCCCGCGGCGCCGTGCTGGAGGCTGCACGGGTCCGGTGCCCCGTGGACGCAGGACACCGGCCACAGCGCGTCGGCCGGGTCGGTGTTCATGGACGCCAGCAGATGGCCGGTGATGCCGCCGATCGCGTGCCGGCTCTGCTCGCGCGGCCACGACGGCCGGGCGGGCGGACCCGCGGTCGGCCCGCCGGAGCCCGGCGCCAGAGCCGCGCGGACGCGTCCGAGGGCCCAGCGGTGCGCGGGCTCGTCCGCCATCAGCCCGAGCAGCGGCGGGATCAGGGCGGCGGACAGGTCCAGGCCCTCGGTGCGCGCGGTCAGCCATTCCGCGAGCCGTTCGCTCAGCGGCCGCGCCGCGGGGCGCTCCTCCAGCAGGAACGGCGGACCGCCGGTGACCAGGTGGCAGAGGGTCGCGCCGAGGGCGAAGCGGTCCGCGGCCGGGTCGGGGCCGGCCCCGGCCATCTGCTCGGGCGCCGCGTAGCCGGGGGTGCCGGCCCGCAGCGGGCCGGGGTCCGGGGCATCGGCGGTCACGGCCAGTTCCAGGTCGATCAGTACCGGCGTGCCGTCCGGGCGCACCATGATGTTGTTCGGGTTGAAGTCGCGCAGGACGAGCCCGGCATCGTGCGCCCTGGCCATCAGGCCGGTCAGCCGGCCGGCCATCTCCAGCGCGGCGGGCAGGTGGCGGCCCCATCCGGCCTCGCCGATCAGGTCGGCGATCCATTCGCGCAGCGACGCCCCGGGGACCATCTCCTGCGCCAGGAACAGGTGCCCGCTCTGGGTGAACAGCGCGACCGGGCGCGGCGCGAGCCCCAGCCGCCCGACCGCCTCCAGGGCGCGGGCCTCCGCGCGGAGGCCGTCGCGGGCGTCCCTTCCGCTCTCGTCGGCGGCCACATGCGGGCGCGCCTCCTTGATCACGACCGGGTCGCCGGTGCTCGTGTCCACGGCGCGGTAAACGCCGCCTTTGTTGGTGTGGCGGATAGCCTCCCGGACGGCGAAACGGGTACCGATCAGAATTTCGTTCTGCTTTTCGCCGCTATTATTTTCTTTCTCGTTCGCGTGCTCCGCGCCGTTCGCCCGGTGATCCGGGAAGGGATTTGTCACCCAGGAGGGAGGCGTGTATCTGCCGATGCGCCGGTCTTCGACCGGATTGCCGTCCGGGTCGAGGATCATCCAGGCGTAGAATCCGTCGGTGGTGATCCGGCGATCTTCGGTGAACGCGCCGTAGCGGTAATGCACGAGGCTGCCCGGCGCGTAGGGGCGATCGGAGAGAACGCGCGGGCCGGGAAGGCCGGCCGTCGCCTCGTGCAGTTCCGCCGCGAGCCGGACGGCCTCGTCGTCGCTCTCGGGGTAGATGGTGATGAACTTTCCCGAATGACCGCGCGAGGTGTTGCGCGCGTTCAGCGCCGCGACATGATCGTGGGTGGCGGCGAACTTGAACATGGAGTTCCCCGCCAGGAGCACCGCCAGCGACCGGGCGAGCACCTCCTCGGCCGACACCGGGGTGGCGGAGACGTGCAGCTTCCAGCCCTGCGCCGGGCAGCCGCCGCCCTCCGGCAGCACGTGGAACCACATGCCGCTCCGGTTCGCCGTCCAGCGGGCCGGGCCAGGGGCCGAGGCGAGCGCCCGGTCGAGGACGTCGAGCAGGCGGGTGTCGCCGGTCTCCGGGGCCGCCGCCCCGGAGAAGACGCTGAAATGGAAATCCGCCATGTCCGCCCGCCGCCCTCCTTCTCGCCCGCCGGCGTCCGCCGGCCGCGATTGCCCGTTTTTGGTCTTTTGGAGTGAGTCCCCGGAAGTGATCATCCAGGGCCTTTCCGTTGACCGAGGAGACGTTAACCATAGGACCCCCCCGAACGCCAGCCCGCGTCTTCGCGGAGAGTACCAACCGCATCGGCATAGAAGTCTTACTTGACGTGGGGCGTTCTCCGGGGATGTGTGCGGAGAGTAGCGGGAACGGCCGGTTAGGATTCCCTAATCTGGGGATATGTCTGCTTTGCCGTTACGCTAGATCAGTGATCGTTTTGCCGGTTCGGTTTCGAACCGGTTTCGGCCCCAGTCATGACCGATTTTTGCCAGGCCCGCCCCTGGTGACCCGGCGTCCGGCTGTGGTAACTGCGCTTTCCGTCCCGATATTCGGAACGTACCAGTGAATAGTTTTCGTCTTTCTGGACGTCAGTGGGCCGCCGTGTCGATGGCCTCGGGGGAGAGGATGTTGTCCAGGACCATCGCGGCGCAGCCGGTCAGGCCCGCCTGCTCGCCCAGCCGGCTCGGCTCGATGCGGAGGCTGCGGGTGGCCAGGGCGGTGGACACCTTGACGAACAGCAGGTCGTCCACGCCGGGGTGGGCCTGGTGCTCGCCGAGCGCGGCGGCGACTGGGACCTCATCCGCAAGCACGCCTCCGAAGCGGCGGCCCTGCGCGTCCGGTGATGTCACATGCGGAGGCGGACATCCCGTCTCCTGGGCATGAACACAACATCGACGCTTGAGAACCTGAAGAAGCAGAAGACCGTCCTGCTGACGTCCTACCGCAAGGACGGATCACCTGTGGGGACGCCCGTCAACGTCGTCGTGCGCGGCGACCACGCCTACTTCCGCACCTACGACAAGGCGTTCAAGACCAAGCGGCTGGCGCGCAACCCCGAAGTGGAGATCGCGCCGAGCACCCATCGGGGCAAGGTCACCGGACCGGGGACGCACGGGCGCGTCCGGCTGCTCACCGAGGAGGAGGCGAGGCCGATCCGCCGGCTGCTGGCCCGCAAGCACCCGTTCCTGCAGGGGTTCGCGGTGCCGCTGTTCCACCGGATGAAGCGCTACAGGACGCTCCACTACGAGGTCACCCTCGATTAGGGCGGTGCGGGCACGGACCCGCGCTCAGGCTGGGGGCGCCTCCGTGGGGGAGAAGGTCCATGCGCAGCCGCCCACAGGCGCAGCGGGTCCAGACGACGACGCCGTCACTGGTCAGATGCCGGGAGACAAGCGTGCTCCGAGTGCTCATGGCAGCAGTCTGCGACCGGCCGAACGTTGCCGTCCATTTCAGATTTCCTCAGTGAACCATGCAAGATGATTGCATGATCGATCTGCGGCGGCTGCACATGCTCCGGCTCGTCCACCAGTACGGGACCGTCACGTCCGCGGCGGCGGCGCTGCACCTGACGCCGTCGGCGGTCTCGCACCACCTGCGCGAGCTGGCGCGGGAGCTGAAGGTGCCGCTGCTGGAGCCGCAGGGCCGCAAGGTCAGGCTGACCCCGGCCGCGCACCTGCTGATCGGGCATGCCGACGGGCTGCTCGCCAAGTGGGAGGAGACCCTCGCCGACCTGGAGTCGCACCGCGCGGGCGCCGCCGGCCCGCTGCGCATGTGCGGGTTCACGACGGCGGTCGGCGGGCTCGTCGCCCCGGCCGCCGGGACGCTGCTGCGGGACGACCCGGGGCTCGCGGTCGAGGTGCGCGAGTGCGACACCGACGTGGCCGTGGGCCTGCTCGCCGCCGGGGAGACCGACATCGCGGTCATCGAGCCGACCCCGGACGCGCCGCCGCCCGGCGATCCGCGCTTCGACCGGGAACCGCTGCTGGAGGAGGCGTACGACCTCATCGTCTCGCCCGGTCACCCGCTCGCGCACCGGGGCGGCGCCCGGCTCGCGGACGCGGCGAATGAGGTGTGGATCAGCGTCGAGTCCGCGATCTGCGCCCACCACCAGCAGGTCCTGACGTACTGCGCGGCGGCCGGGTTCACGCCCCGGTTCGCGCACCACGCCACCAGCTGGTCGGTGATCTGGGCGCTGGTTGCGAACGGCCTCGGCGTGTCGCTCGTACCGCGGCTGGCGGGCGGGCCGTCCGACCAGCCGGTCGTCCGGGTCCCGCTGACCGGCGACGGCGTCCCGAAGCGGCTGGTGCTGACCTGCGTGCGGCGGGGCAGCCGGGGCAACCCGCTGATCGCGCGCGGCCTGCGGGCCCTGCACGACGCCGTCCCCGACCGCTGCACGCGGGCGGCGGCCTGAGCTACTCGCCCGCGATCGCCTGCAGGACGTTCATCCGGGCGGCGCGCCGGGCCGGCCACACCGCCGCGGCGACGCCGATCAGCGCCCCCGCCGCGACGTACACCGCCAGCCGCGCGCAGGGGATCGCGAGGACCTCCATCCCGCCGTCCCCCGCCGCCATCGCGTGTTGCACGACGATCCCGAGCAGCACCCCGGCGGCCACGCCCAGCACCGCGCCGAACAGCGAGACGACGACCGCCTCGTAGCGGATCATCCGGCGGAGCTGGCGGCGCTGCATGCCGACGGCGCGCAGCAGCCCGATCTCGCGTGTCCGCTCGGTCACCGCGAGCGCCAGCGTGTTGACGATGCCGAGCGCGGCGACGATCACCGACAGCACCAGCAGCCCGAGGACGAGGTCGAGGAACCGGCCGATGTCGCCGGCGGTGTCGTCCTTGACCTGGGCGCGGTCCTTCAGCTCCAGGTTGGGCCACGGGGCGAGCGCCGCCGCCAGCGCGGCCCGGGACGCGGTGGTGACGTTGACCTCGATGCGGTCGATGGGGGCGGCCGGGTCGTGCGCCCGGTAGTCCGCCCAGCTGATGATCATGGTGGGGGCGGACGGGGTGATCGACGGGCGGTCGGCGTAGATGCCCGCGATGCGGAAGGTGCGTTCCGTCCCGTCCCGGTAGCGGCCCTTGATGGTGGTTCCGGCCGTCCAGCCCCTCGCCTTCGCGATGCTGCCGCCGACGAGCAGTTCGTCCCCGCCGATGGACGAGGACCCCGACCGGAGCGGAAGCCGGAAATGGCTGAGCAGCTCGCCCGGTGACCCGGCCGCGGCCGTCCGCACGGAGCCGTCCAGCTCGAACCGGGCGGTGCGGACCGGGATCGCCGACCGCACGCCCGCGACCCCCGCCACCGCGCGTGCCGCGTCCGGCCCGACGGGCGTGATCCGGCTGCGCCCGGTGACCCGGTAGTCGGCGGTCAGGCCGGCGTCCAGTTGCCGGTCCACCGACGACGCCATCGACTGGACGATCACCGACACCGCCGCGACCAGCGCGAGCCCGATCGTCAGCGCGGACGCCGTCGCCGCCGTCCGGCGCGGATCGCGCAGCGCGTTGCGCCCGCCCATCCGGCCCGTGCTCCCGCCGAACCGCGCGAACGGCCAGGCCAGCACCCAGATCGCGGGACGGCACAGCACCGGCGAGACCACCACGATCCCGGTGAACAGCATGAGCGCGCCGGCGCCGGTCAGCGAGAGCCGGTCCGCGGCGAGACCGGCGGCGACCAGCCCGCCGCCCGCCGCGAACGCGGCCGCGCCGCCCGCCAGCCGGCCCCGCAGCGGACGGGGCGCCGCCGTCTGCGCGCGGAGCGCGGCCACAGGTGGGACCCGCGACGCGCGCCGGGCCGGGACGAACGCGGCGGCCAGCGTCACGAGCGTCCCCACCGCGAAGGACGCGACCACCGCGGAGACCGGCACCACCGGCGTCCCGAACGGCAGTTCCTCACCGCCCGTGGCGACCGTCATCAGCCGGGCCAGCCCGATCGCGACCCCCAGGCCCGCCGACAGGCCCAGCGTGGAGCCGGCCAGCCCGACCCCGGCCGCCTCGCCGAGCACCGACCGCGTCACCTGCCCGCGCGACGCCCCGATCGCGCGCAGCAGCGCCAACTCCCGGACGCGTCCGCTCACCAGCATCGCGAACGTGTTGAAGATGATGAACGAGCCGACGAACACCGCGATGACGGCGAAGACCAGCAGGAACGTCCGGATGATCGTGAGGGTGTCCTTGAGCGGGCCGGCCTGCTCGTCGATGGCCTGCCGCCCGGTGACCGCCTCGACCCCGGACGGTAGCACCGCCGCCACCGCGTCCCGGAGCCGCTCCTGGGACACGCCGTCGTCCGCGTGGACGACGATCCGCGCATACGTCCCCGGGGGGTCGGACAGCAGCCGCCCCGCGGTGCCGGGCGCGAACGCGGTCATCGAGATCTGCTCGCTCAGTGCCGAGTCGCCCACCTCGAACAGGCCCGTGAGCCGGAACGTCCGCGTTCCGGACGGCAGCGCGACCGTGACCCGGTCGCCGATCCGGTGGCCGGCGGCGCGGGCGGTGGTGACGTCGATCGCGACCTCGCCGGCGGCGGACGGCGGACGCCCGGACGTCAGGCGCGGCAGCGACAGATCCCGGTCCCCGTCCCAGGCGACGCCCGTCTGCGGCTCGGCGCCGGCGATCGTGCCGTGCCGGTCGAGGACGGCGGCGAACCCGGTGACGACCCCGTGCGCCTTCGCGACCCCGTCCACCCCCTGCACCGCCCTCAGCACCGATGCCGGAACGGGACGCTCCGGCGCCCGCTCACCCGGCCCAGGCTCGAAGGCCCGCGGCGACCGGACGACCACGTCCGTGCCGCGGCCGAGATCGGCGAAGGCGCGGTCGAACGAGCGGTCCAGCGTGGCGGAGAAGATCAGCGTGCCGGCGACGAACGCGACCCCGGCGACCACCGCGACCATCGACAGCACCAGGCGGGCCCGGTGCGCGCGCAGGCCCCGGAATACGAGCTTGACCATCATGCGGACGATTCCAGCCCGCCCGCACCGCCCGCCGGCAGCGCGGATCGTCGTGACCGCCCGCTACGAACGACCCGGCGAACGCGACTTTCGTAGGGGTGGCGGGCCTGCTCGGACTGCGTACGGTAAAGGGATGAGCGGAGTGAACCGGGGGATGCGGAGGGTCGTCCTCCCGCGGGTGGCAGATGTGCTCCTGCGTTCGCCGCGTTCCCTCCTCGCGCGGCTGCTGCCGCCCGGACGGCCCCGCGACCTGGCCGCCGACGCCGTCGTCGTGGCGGCCGGGGCGTTCCTCACCTGGCGGACCTTCACGGACCCCGGCACGATCGTCCACCGGTACGGCGGCGCGGCGATGGCGCCGCTCCTGGTGCCCGTCATCGCGCTGGCGTTCCGCCGCCGCGCTCCGCTGACGGCCGGCTGGGTCACCGCCGGGTTCGCGGTCCTGGTCTGGCTGGTGGAGCTGGCCGCGCCGGGCACGCTGCTGCGGGTGCACGCCGACCACAGCCTCAGCCCGGTGATCTGGTGGCCGCCGACCGCACCGCTCGCCGCCTACGCGGTGACCGCGTGGCCCCGCGACGGGGGGCGCCCGGCCTGGACGCGCTGGCCGCCGGTCGTCGCGCTGCTCGTCCCGATCGGCTGCATCGGCGACGTCCTCCCCCACTCGGCCATGCGGCAGTTCGCGGCCGCCGAGACCGACAGCGTCGATGCGATGGTGTTCCGCAGCCTCACCATGGTGATCGGCGGGGCGCTGCTCGGCATGTACGTCGCCGCGCGCCGCCGGGTCCTGCAGGGTCTCACCGAGCGGGCGGAGCGGGCCGAGCGGGAACGGCACCTGCTGGCGGAGCGGGCCCGCGTGCAGGAGCGGGCGAGGCTCGCCGCCGAGATGCACGACGTCGTCGCGCACCGGGTGACGCTGATGGTGCTGCAGGCGGGGGCGCTGCGCGTGCGGGCGCCGGACGAGCCGACCCGCGCGGCGGCCGAGGAGCTGCGCGGCACCGGCTGCCAGGCGCTCGAAGAACTCCGCGACGTGATCGGCCTGCTCCGCCGGGACCCGGGGCAGGCCCCCGCGGAACCGCTGCCCGACCTGTCCGCGCTGGTCGCGGAGTCGGCGGCGGTCGGCGTCCCGGTCGAGCTGGCCGAGCACGGCGCCCCGCCGCCGGCGTCGCCCGCCGCCCGGCGGACCGCGTACCGGGTCGTCCAGGAGGCGCTGACGAACGCCCGCAAACACGCGCCCGGCGCCGCCGTCCATGTGGACGTCCGCTACACCACCGACGGGGTGTGCCTGACCGTGCGCAATGCGGCCCCCGCCCGCGAACCCGACGCCGAGCTGGCCGCCAGCGGCTCCGGCAGGGGCCTCGCCGGGCTCCGCGAACGTGTCGAGCTGCTCGGCGGGACGTTCACGGCGGGCCCGCACCGGGACGGCTTCCGCGTCCAGGCGTCGCTGCCCGCCTACGTCCCCGTCACGGGGCCCGCCTCATGAACGGCGGGGAGTGCGGGAGGCCGCCCTCCCGCAAGAGAACGCAGATCACGGTCGTGGTGGTGGACGACGAGCCGATGGTGTGCGCGCATCTGCGCACGATCCTCGAAGCGGCCGACGACGTCCAGGTGGTCGGGGAGGCCCATGACGGGGCCGCGGGGATCGAGGCCGTCGTGCGCCACCGCCCGCACGTCGTGCTCATGGACCTGCGGATGCCGGGCGTGGACGGCCTCGCCGCCATCGAGCGGATCGCCGCGCTGCGCTCCCCGCCCGCCGTCGTCGCGCTGACGACGTTCGACGCCGACGAGTATGTGATCCGGGCGCTGCGCGCGGGCGCCGCCGGGTTCCTGCTGAAGTCGACGCCGCCGGAGGACCTGGTGAAGCTGGTCCAGGTCGCCGCCGACGGGCACACGGTGATGTCGGCCGCCGCGACCATGCGGCTGCTCGGCACCGCCACCGGACGCGCGTCCGACCGGGACCGGACGCGCGCGCTCCTCGGCGGCCTCACCGGGCGGGAGACGCAGGTGCTGGCCTGCCTGGGCGAGGGCCTGTCCAACGCGCAGATCGCGGGACGCCTCCACCTGAGCGAGGCCACGGTCAAGGGCCACGTCTCCCGCGTCCTCGACAAGCTCGGCTGCGCGAACCGCACGCAGGCCGGGCTCATCGCCCGCGACGCCGATCTGGGCTGAGCCGGGTCACGCGCCGGGTATGCGGCGGCGGGGCCGGCGCGTCCCGAACGCCACGAGCACCGCGCGGATCACCCAGACGGCCAGCGCGACCTGCAGGACGGCGAGGAACCCCGCCCCCGGTCCCACCGTGAACGTCAGCACCAGGAACACCCCGAGCAGCAGCGGGAACGCCGGGAAGTGCGGCCCGTGCCGGTGGTATCGGGCCGTCCGCCGGTGGTGGTGCCGCCATGCGGGATGCCCCGGCCCGCCGAACCCCGGCGGAGCCGCCGGCCAGGGGGCGGCCGCCTCTTCGGGTGCGGGCAGCCCGGTCGGGGACGGCAGGTCCCGGACGGGGGCGCGCAGGTCGCCGCGCGTCTTGGCGGACAGTGCGGCGTCCAGCCGCTCGTCCAGCTCGCCGCGGTCCAGCCGTCCCGCCGCGAAGTGGTCGTGCAGGGCGACCATGACGGCGTCGCGTTCGGCGTCGCCGATGCGGATCTCGTCCTGTGGTGCCATGTCTACTCCTCGTCGTCCGCCGTCGGCCCCGCGTCCTCGCCGAGGTCGTCGGCCAGGATGCGGTACAGGCTGCGCCGGGTCTCCGACAGGACGTCCCTTGCCTGGGCGACCTGCCGGGGCGACCCGGAGTGGACGATCTGCATCACCGCGGCCCCCGTCTGCGCGGCCTGCTTGAACAGCTCGGGAACGCCCTCGCCGAAGTCGGGCGTCATCTCCGCCCACGGCTCGGCGAGCCGGTCGGCGTTCTCCTCGGCGTAGTCGCGGCCCTCGTCGGTGAGGTGGTAGGTGCGGCGTCCGCCGGCCTCGTCCCCGGCGATCAGCCCCTCGTCGGCTAGCTGCTGGAGCGCCGGGTAGACCGCGCCGGGGCTCGGCTTCCAGGCGCCGCCGCTGCGCTCGTTGATCTCCTGGATGATCTGGTAGCCGTTGCGCGGCTCCTCGGCCAGCAGGACGAGGATCGCCGCGCGGACGTTCCCCTTGCGCGCCTTGGCGCCCCGGCCCCACGGCCCGCCGCGGCCGCGCGCCCACGGCGGGCGCGGTCCGGGCCCGTGCCCGAATCCGCCGGGCGGGCCCCAGGGGCCCGGACCGCCGAACAGCGCGCCGAAGTTCGGGAAGTCGCCGCGTCCCCAGGGCCCGCGTCCATGCGTGTGTCCCATGTTCTGACACCACCTTCTGAGATCTCTCTATGATCTCTCGCGATACGACAACGATATATCGAAGACGTACGGATGGGCCAGTTGGTTCCCGGACATCCGGAGCGGCGGACCGGTCTTCGCCGGCAGCGGATTTCGGTAAGATCCCGGGTCCGGCGCCGCCGTCTGATTTCCCGAATCTTGGGTACCACCCGGTTCGAGGGGGACGATGGGCACACACGAGGCGGTGACCGCGCAGGACGCGGCCCTCACACCGGGCGTCGCGGGCGGCAGGCCGCGCGCCAGGAACGAGCTGCTGCTCGGCCTGGCGCTGTTCGCCGTGTACTCGCTGGTCACGATGCTGCCCCAGCAGGGGCGGCGGCAGGCGGCACGCGACCACGGCGCGGCGCTGTTCCGGCTCGAACAGGCGCTGCGCATCGACATCGAGCCGACCCTCAACGGCTGGCTGGCGCACCAGCCCGCCCTGCGCGTCCTCGCCGACTACGAGTACGCGATCACCTACGTCGCGAGCGCGCTGGCCCTGCTCACCTGGTTACTTCTGCGTCATCCCGAGCGGTACCGGACGGCCCGCAACGCCTTCGTCATGCTCAACCTCGCCGGCCTGGCGTGCTTTGCGCTGTTCCCCGTGATGCCGCCTCGGCTGATGCCCGACCTCGGGTTCGTCGACACCGTCCGCGGCGGCCGCACCTGGGGATCGTGGGGCTCGCCGATGGTCGAGCACGCCGACCGGGTCGCCGCCGTCCCGTCGCTGCACATGGCCTGGACACTGTGGGTCGGCGTCGAGCTCGTCCGCGTGAAGGCGAAACGGTGGGTGCAGTGGCTCAACGCCGGGCACATCCTGGTGACCCTCTATGTGATCCTGGCGACCGCGAACCACTACCTGCTGGACGCGGCCGCCGCCGTCCCGTTCGTCGTGGCCGCCGGCTACGCCGCCGAGCGCGTCGCCCGCCCGCCGGCCCCCCGCGTCCAGGGGCCCGACGCGTTCTTCCTGTCGGTCGAGACGCCCGCCGCGCCGCAGCAGGCCGGCGGCGTCATCATGCTCGACACCTCGCGGGCCGAGGTGGGCCGGGCCGATCTCGTCCGGGTGATCCAGGAGCGGCTGCCCGGGCTGCCGCGTTTCCGGCAGCGGCTCGTCCGTCGCGGCCGGTGGCGCCGCCCGGTCTGGCATGACCACGACCCCATCGACTGGGCGTGGCACGTCACCGAGCGGCGGGTGGACGGCATGGCGGGGCTGCGCGCCGCGGTCGCCGAGCTCCAGTCCGAGCGGCTGCCGCTCGACCGGCCGCCGTGGCGGATGGTCGTGATGAAGGGCGCCGAGCCCGGCCGGACCGCCGTCGTGTACCTGATGCACCACGTCGTCGCCGACGGCGTCGGGATCGTCGCGCAGGCGGTGTACCTGATGGAGCCGCCGCCGGACGACCTCGGCGCCCGGTTCCCGCGCAGGCCGCTGCGCAAGGCGCTCGCCACCGTGATCGGGCTCGGCCAGCTCGCCACCGCCGTCACCAGGCCGGAGCCGCTGCCCTCCAGCGGGACGTCCGACCGCCGCTTCAGCACCATGCACCTGCCGCTCGCGACCGTGCGGGACGTGGGCCGCCGCCACGGCGCCAGGGTCACCGACGTCGTGCTGTGCGCGGTCGCGGGCGCGCTGACCCGCGTCGTCAGCGAGGAGGGCGGCCGTCCGGGCACCTGCCGCGTCGCCGTGCCGCTGATGATGCGGCCGCCCGGCAGCGCGATGGTCGGCAACCACACCACGGCCGTCATGGTCGATCTGCCGCTCGGGAAGATGGCCGAGACCGACCGGCTCGCGCTGATCGCCGAGCGCAGCCGCGTGCTGCGGTCCGGGACCCGCGCGCAGGCCGCCTGGTTCGTGATGTGGCAGGCGGGCCGGGTGATGCCCGCCCCGCTGCACGCCCGGTTCGCCCGGATGTCCTACAGCGGGCGGTTCCTGCAGGGCACCGTGTCGAGCCTCCCCGCGTCGGACAGGCGGCTGCGGCTGGCGGGCGCCCCGCTCACCGCCGTGTACCCGATCGTCCCGCTCGCGCCCGGCGCGCCGTTCGCGATCGCGGGGCTGGGCGTCGCCCGGGAGCTGTGCTTCGGCCTGTCCCTCGACCCCGGCCTGGCGGACGACGCCGACGCGCTGATGGACGCCGTCCACGACGTGATCGAGGAACTCGGGGACGGGCCGGAGTGAGGGGTCACACGCTCCGCATCGCGCGCAGCGACTCCTTGAGGGACCCCATCGTCGCGAACACGGCGGTGGGCTCGTAGCCGCAGTGCGCCATGCAGTTCGCGCACCGGTCGTCGCGTCCGCGCCCGTAGGCGTCCCAGTCGGTCGTGTCCAGCAGTTCCCGGTAGGTGTCGCAGTAGCCGTCGTCCAGCAGGTAGCAGGGCCGCTGCCAGCCCTTCAGCGAGTACGACGGGATCGCCCACGCCGTGCACGGGAAGTCGATCCTGCCTTCGAGGAAGTCGAGGAACAGCGGCGAGTGGTTGAACCGCCAGCGCTCGCGCCGGCCGTCCGCGAACGCCTTGCGGAACAGGTTCCGGGTCTCCTGCACGCCGAGGAAGTGGTCCTGGTCGGGTGCCTTCTCGTAGGCGTACGCGGGCGAGATCATCATCTGGTCGACGCGCAGGTCGTCGTTCAGGTAGTCGAGCACGTCGATCACGGTCTGCGGGGTGTCGGTGTTGAACACGGTCGTGTTCGTCGTGACCCGGAATCCGCGCTCCCGGCACATCCTGATCGCCGCGACCGCCTGGTCGAACACGCCTTCCTTGCAGACGGACGCGTCGTGCCGTTCCCGCAGCCCGTCGATGTGCACCGCCCACGCGAAGTACCGCGACGGCCGGAACTGGTCGATCTTCTTCGGGATCAGCGCCGCGTTCGTGCACAGGAACACATACCGCTTCATCCGGACCAGCTCGGCGACCAGCTCGCCGATCTGCGGATGCATCAGCGGCTCGCCGCCCGCGATCGACACCATCGGCGCGCCGCACTCGCGGATCGCCGCGACCGCCTGCTCGACCGGCATACGCTGCTTCAGCACGTCTGCGGGATGCTGGATCTTGCCGCAGCCCGCACAGGCCAGGTTGCACGCGTACAGCGGCTCCAGCTCCACGATCAGCGGGTACTTCGCCCGCCCCGCCAGCTTGTTGCGCAGGATGTACCCGCCGATCCGCAGGCTCTGGCGCAGTGGCATCGCCATTCAGGACGTCTCCTTCGGGTACCGGCCCGGTGCCGGGAGCGGGAACGAGCCGGTACGGGTGGTAGGTGATGCGGTCATCAGTGGTCCCGCCCGGTGACGAACTCGGCGATGCTGAGGAACTCGGCGCGGACGGAGTCCGGCATCCGGGCGGACCGCAACTGCCCGGCGGCGCGCCGGACCCGGCTCTCGGCCTCGGCCTCGGCCCACGCGCGCCCGCCCGCCGCCTCCACCAGCGCGGCGGTCTCGGCCAGGTCGTCCTCGGACGGTTCGGGCCGCGCGTACAGCTCGGCGAGCGCGGCCGCCTCCGGGGTGCCGGAGTTCAGCGCGGCGACGACGGGCAGCGACATCTTGCGGGACCGCAGGTCCGACATCGCCGGCTTCCCGGTGGTGCCGGGGTCGCCCCAGATGCCGAGGAGGTCGTCCACGAGCTGGAAGGCGATACCGAGCTCCGCGCCGAACGCCTCGAGAGCGTCCGAGAGGGACTCGGGCGCCTCGTCCAGGATCGCCCCGATCGCGCAGGAGCATGCCAGCAGGGCGCCGGTCTTGTCGGACGCCATGGCGATGCATTCGTCCACGCTGATCTGCCTGCGGGTCTCGAAGTCCATGTCGAGCGACTGGCCCGCGAGGAGGCGGCGCGTGGCGGTCGACAGCGCCCGCGCCGCCCGCGCGGAGCCCTGCCCCGGCGCCTCCAGCAGGACCTCGCCGGCGAGGGCGAGCAGCGCGTCCCCGGCCAGGATCGCGGACGGCTCGCCGAAGACCGTCCATGCCGCGGGACGGTGCCTGCGGGTCCGGTCGCCGTCCATGATGTCGTCGTGCAGGAGGGAGAACGCGTGGGTCAGCTCCACCGCGACGGCGCCGGGCAGCGCGCTCTCCGGCGGCGCCACGGCGGCCCGCGCCGACAGCAGCGCCAGCGCCGGACGCAGCGCCTTGCCCGCGGGCGCCCTGCGCGGACGGCTCTCCTCGTCGGTCCAGCCGAGGTGGTAGGCCGCGACACGGTAGGTGCGCGGGTCGAGCCGGCCCACCGCGGCGCGCAGCGCGCCGTCGACCAGCCCGCGGACATCGGTCATCGAGACCGGAACGGTCGTCACCGGTCCCTCACCCCCTCCAGGTGGCGACGGACCAGCCGCGCGGCGGTGACGCCGCTGCGCACTGCTCCCTCCATGGTGTCGGGCCAGCCCGTGTCGGTCCACGCGCCGGCCAGGAACAGTCCCGGCGCTCGCGTCGCCGCGCCCGGCCGGGCCGCCGCGGTGCCGGGCCGCTGCCGGAACGTCGCCCGGCGCTCCCGTGTCACGAACAGCTCCCGCACCCGGGCGCCCCGCGCGGCCGGCAGCAGCCGCCGCAGTTCCGGGACGAACCGGGAGCGCAGCTCGGCGGCCGGCATGTCGATCCACCGGTCGGCGGCCGACAGCGACACCGCGAGGTACTGGCCGCGGCGCAGCCCGCTCGCCGCCGTCCGGTCGAACACCCACTGGACGGGCGAGGCGACGGCGGCGGCGAACGGCGCGTCCATGACCGTGCGGTCGTAGACGACGTGCACGTTCACGATCGGGCTGGCGTCCAGCTCGGGCCAGCGCAGCGGGTCGGGCAGCGCCTGCGCGGGCAGCAGCCGCGCCGCCGTCTCGTGCGGCACCGCCATGATCACCGCGTCCGCGGCGATCGGCACGCCGTCCACCACGACCTTCGGGTCGGTGGTGACGGCCTCGACCTTCGCCTTCAGCCGGACGGTCCCGCCCATCTCCGCGATGCGCCGCAACGCGGGTCCGCCGTGCAGTTCCTCCAGCGGGACGACCGGAACCCCGATGTCGGCGGCGTCGGCGCGGCCGAGCAGCGCCCGCCTGCAGACCATCGCGGACAGGCCGAGCGCCGCGTCGTCCGGGTCGGCGTTCAGCGCGGAGGTGAGGAACACGCCCCACAGCGCCTGCCGCGCCCACGCCCGCTGCCCGTGCCCGGCCAGCCACCTTCCCGCCGAGACCATGTCGAGCGCGGGGTCGGCGGGATCGAGCCGGGCCAGGCCGATCGCGGCGCGCACCGCCCGGAGCCGGTCCACGGGCGGCAGCGGCGTGTACCGGGCCAGCGTGGGCAGCAGATGCAGCGGGCTCGGCAGGTCGGCCCGCCGCAGCCGCGCCGCCGCCGCGCCCGGCCGCAGCACGGGAACGTCGAAGCGGTCCTGCACCTCCACCAGGTGCTCGGCGCGCAGCCTGCGCAGCAGCCCCTGGTACGCCGTGCAGCAGCGCAGGAAGACGTGCTGCCCGTTGTCGACCCTCAGCTCGCCCCGGGCGAACGAATGCGTCGCGCCGCCCAGCCACGGCCGGGCTTCGACGAGCGTCACCGGCACACCCGATTCCTGCAGCGCGATGGCGGCGCTGATGCCCGCGAGACCGCCGCCGACGATGACGACGCTCACCGCTCCACCCCCGACAGCGCGCGCGCCGCGACGAGGGCCTTCTGCCATGTCGGCAGTGAGACACGGCCGTTCAGCGCGATCGACGGATGTTCCGCGATCGTCTCCAGCAGCCGCCGGTAGATGCCCGCCATCGCCGCCGTGCAGGCGGCGCTGCGCCGGTCCAGCAGCGGCAGCAGCCGCAGCCCCTCCGCGTACCAGGCCCGGGCCCGCTCCGCCTGGAAGCCGATCAGCTCGGCCAGCCGCCACGGCGGGTCGATGAACACGCCGGACTCGTCCAGTTCCAGCGTGCAGCCGAACCGGACCAGATCCTCCTTCGGGAGGTAGACGCGGCCCGCCAGCCGGTCCTCGCGCAGATCGCGCAGGATGTTGGTGAGCTGCAGCGCGACGCCGAGCGAGTCGGCGAGCCCCTCCGCGCGCTGCCGGCCGGCCGAGCCGAACACGCCGAGCGACAGCCGCCCGACCGTCCCCGCGACCCGCTGGCAGTACCGCAGCAGGTCGTCGAAGGTGTCGTAGTCGGCGCCCCGCACGTCGGCCTCGCAGCCGTCGATCAGCTCGCCGAACGCCTCCAGCGGAATCGGGTAGCGGCTCGCCGCGTCCGCCAGCGCGGTCAGCACCGGATGCCCCTCCAGCGCCCGCACGTCCGCTTGCTGCCGTACTGCCTTCTGGACGGTCAGCAACCGCTGCCGCGACCGGTCCAGCAGATCGAGCCGCACGCACGCCGGCTCCGGGCCGTCCCCGATGTCGTCGATGCCCCGCGCGAACGCGTAGATCGCGCTCATCGCCCGCCGTTTCGGCGGCGCCATCAGCCGTATCCCGTAGGAGAAGTTCCGGGCCTCCTCGCGCACCACCCGCTCGCAGTGCCGGTACGCCTCGGCCACCTGGTCGGAACGCTCGCACGCCTCCGAAACCGTCATCGCCGTCCCCCTCTCAGCGCGCGCGGCCCGAGCGTCCGTGCCCAGAGGCCGGGCAGCGCGGCCCGCCGCGGGCGCGGCGGGCGCGCGAGGACGTCGTAGCGCCCGCGTTCCAGGGCCGACAGCGTCGCGCGGCCCCCGGCCACGTAGCCCGCCACCGCGATCCGCCCCCATCCGGGCAGGCCCGCCATCAGCGGCGTCGTGCCCCGGTCCAGCAGGTCCGCGGCGCGGCGCGCCTCCAGTGCCAGCACGCCGCGCAGCCGCGTCGGCGTCATCGGGCGCGCCAGGTCGTCCTCGGTGCAGCCGAACCGCCGCAGGTCCTCGCCGGGCAGGTAGATCCGCCCGTCCCGGTAGTCCCGGCCCGCGTCCTGGCAGTGCTCGATGACCTGCAGCGCCGTGCACACATCGTCGGACGCCGCGGCGAGGCCGCGCTCGTGCGCGTCGAACAGATGCAGCACGATGCGTCCCACCGGCGCGGCCGACAGCGCGCAGTGCTCCGTCAGCTCGTCGAACGTCTCGTACCGCTGGACGGCCCGGTCCCGCCGGTTCGCCCGCACCAGATCGCGGAACGGCGCCTCCGGGAGGCGGTGCGCGTGCACGGCCCCGGCCAGCCGGCGTAACTGCGGCAGGTCCGGCGTCCGGCCGGCGAACACGCGGTCCAGGTCGTCGTCCACGAGGCCGAGCAGCTTGGCCCGCTGGTCCGGCGGCGCCTCGTCGCCGATGTCGTCGACGAGCCGCGCGAACCCGTAGACGGCCCGCAGACCGGCCCGGTGCCGGGCGGGCAGCAGCCCCGCCGCCACCGGGAAGTTCTCCCGCGCCGCGAGCCGGTCCAGCGCGCGATCGTGCTCCTCGACGCTCCAGGGCGGTTCAGTGATCACCTTGATGGGATCGACCGGACCGGCACCAGAGAAACTCTGGCCGAGGTATGGACTTATTTAAGGGTGCTGTCAGGGCAGCCGGGGAAGTAGCCGGAGGGCGACGTCCAGGGACCGGTCGCCCGGCGTTCCACCGTCCTCGAGCGTCCACACCTCGGCCAGCACGGCCTTGACGAATCCCCAGGCCACGACGCGTTCAGGTGGAAGGCCGAGACCGTCCGCGAGCTGCTCGACACGGGCGGGGACGAGCCTGAGCAGAGCGTCGTCGCGGTCCTCCGGGTCGGGGTTGTAGAGGAGGGCGCCGGCCTCGTAGCCGGGATCGCCGACGTACCCGTGCGGATCTATGCCGAGCCAGGGTTCGCGGGTCGCCCGCAGGATGTTGTCGTGGTGCAGGTCGCCGTGCAGGACGACCGTGCCGGACGGGTCGGCGCACAGTTCGTCGAAGAGCCGTGCCGCCCGCTCCACCAGGTGGCGCGGCAAAGGGCCGTCTCCGGGGTGGCGGCGCAGATGGTCCTTGAGGGAGGCGCCTTCCGTCTCCAGGCGGGGGAGCGGGCAGTCCGGCGGGGGCGTCCGGTGCAGGCGCCGCATCACGCTGACCGCGGCGGCCGTGGCCTCCTCGTCGCGGTCGGGGACGAGGGCGCTCGCGGGTGTCCCGGGGACGGCCCGCTCCAGCAGGAACGCGCCGCGTGCCGGATCGTGGGCCAGCAGCCGTACCGCGCCGTGCCCGTCGTAGGCGGCGAGGGCCGCGGCCTCGGCGGCGAGATGGTCCGCTCCCGGCGGTCCGAGCTTGAGGACTGCGGCCCCGCCGTCCTCCGGCGTCGCCTCGGCCACCCAGTGGCAGCTCAGGTCGAAGGGGCGGCCGAGGCGCAGCCCCCAGTCGCGGGCGACGGCGTCCAGCGTGGCGGGCAGCGCGTCCAGCCAGCGGCGGCCGTCGGCGCCCCAGGTCTCGATCGCGTGCCGGGCGAGGGTGGAGGGGACGATGCCGGGCATGTGATCGACTCTGTCATCCGGCGAGTAGCCTCGGGGAATGCCGAGCACGCATGAGCGCGAGATCACAGGGCCGGTGGACCTGTGCCTGCCGGACGGACGCCTCAACCCCGGCGCCGTCGGCTGGACGCGGCGGCCGCTGCACCGGGCGAACCTGCGCGGATGGAGCCGGGCGAAGCGGTGGGAGTACTGGGGCATCGTCACGCCCCGGCACATCATCGGGCTGGTGGCCTCCTCGCTCGACTACGCCGGAGTGCACGGCGTGTACGTGCTGGACCGCGAGACCGGCGAGGAGACCGGTAAGGACGCCGTGGTGCCGTTCGCTCGCGGTGCCGTTCTCCCCGACCGCAGCGGTGCCGGTGAGGTGTCGGTGCGGGGCGGGGGAGTGGCGATCGGGGTGCGGCAGCGCCCGTCCGGCTCCCGGGTGCGGGCGCTGGCGCCGGGTGTGCTCGATCTCGATGTCGAGATTCCGCTGCCGGAGGGGCACGAATCGCTCGGTGTGGTGATCCCGTGGAGTTCCCGGCGTTTCCAGTACACGGTCAAGGACGTCGGGCGCCCCGTGCGGGGGCGGCTGAGCCTGCCGTCGGGGGAGCACGAGATCGGGGAGGGGGCCTTCGCCGTCCTCGACCACGGGCGCGGCAAGTGGCCGTACCGGATGACGTGGAACTGGGCGGCGGCGAGCGGCCCCGGCCTGGCCCTGCAACTCGGCGGAAAATGGACGGACGGCACCGGCATGACCGAGAACGCCCTGTTCGTCGACGGCCGCCTGCACAAGATCGGCGAGGAGCTCACCTGGACGTATGACCGGGCCGACTGGCTGCGCCCCTGGACGATCACCGGGGAGCGCGTCGAGGTCGAGTTCCGTCCGTTCCATGAGCGGGCCGCGCGGGTCGAGCTGGGCGTCGTCGGCACCGAGACCCACCAGTGCTTCGGGCGTTTCAGCGGGCACGCCCGCACCGACGAGGGCGCCTGGATCGACTTCGACGGCCTCACCGGCTGGGCGGAGGAGGCCCGCCAGCGCTGGTGAGCCCCGCGGGACGGCGGACGCCGTCCCGCGGGCCCCCTCAGATCTGCGAGGCCTTCAGGGCGAAGACCTGGCGGGAGTTCTCAGACTCGGTGTGGCACCAGAGCCAGTCCTTAGTGCCGTCGTAGGAGACGTCCTCCGGGTAAGGGGGCAGGTTGATGGGGTACTGGACCAGGCTGCCCGGCGTCCAGGTGAGCAGGTTGCCCGGTGCGTTGTTGGTGTTGCTGCGGGTGATGTAGAACTTGCCGTTGATGCAGGTCCCGCCCTGCATCCGGTCGATGTCGACCACCGCGGCGAACGACGGGTGGGCGACGCCGTTCGTCTCCTTGAGCCGGCGGGTCTGGTAGTCGATGTCCCACTTGAACAGGCGGCTCGCCCGCTGCGGCGTCTCCAGGAACTCGCCGATGACGATGCTGTCGGGGACCGAGGTCCGGTCCAGGGAGATCCAGGAGTAGAGCACCTGCTGCTGCTGGTTGCGCACGACCGAGGAGTAGGCGGCGGACTGCGGCAGCACGTAGGCGTAGTTGTGCGCCTGGAACGTGCCGTCCGGCTGCCTGCCGATCTTGGTCTCGTCGCCGGGGGCGGTGATCTTCAACAGGTCCCGCATGTCGAAGATCCGGATGCCGCTGTTGGTGTCCACGACGTACAGCAGGTCGCCGTACCACATGATGCCGCCGGCGTGGATCTTGATGGGGTCGAAGTCCGGCGTCAGCGTGCTGCCGGTCGGCTCGACGAGCAGGACGTGCCGGTAGGCGGGCCGGGCCGGGTCGGTCATGTCGACGAAGCTGACCCGCACGCCCTTGTTCACCGTGTGCTTGCTGTACCACGAGGCGAGCTGGACCTCGCGGCCGTTGTACTTGCCGGTTCCCGCGTGGTCGGCGCTGGTGGTCAGGCCCTGCGGGTACCAGTAGGGGTCCCTGTTGTCGCCGTCCTGCCAGAGCCAGTGCGTCATCGTCGGCGGGGTGTCGGGGAGGCCGCCGACGCCGTAGCGGTTGGCGGAGTTCAGGACGTCGTCCACGGTGCTGCTCGGCAGCGTGCGCTTGAGGGCCGTGATCAGGGCGGCCCACGTGGCGGTCTGGCCGGCGGCCTTGTCCTCGGGGACGAGATCGAAGTCGGTCTTCGTGGGGTAGGTGACGTTGAGCAGGGACGGCTTGGGGAGCGGAGCCGGGTTGGCGAGGGCGCCGGTGGCGTCCAGCGCCCCTCCCAGGGCGAAGGCTGCGGGGGCGGCGACCATGCCCTTGAGAAGGGATCTCCTCTTGATCAACATGGGGGCACGGTAAGCAGCCCGGCGGATCATGATCAATAGCGCAAGATCAACTTTTTGGACCGTGCCGGTCAGGCGGTGTGGCCGCATCCGGCCACGGCCGAACGGCCGCCGCCCCGGGGGCGAATAACTTGATATCGAGATAAATTGCAGATAGCTTGACGTCAAGAGAAAACTTGCGGAAGTTAGGTCGCCCTGATTGCCGGTCGGGAGGCCGACTAGGGCAGGATCAAGGAAGACGAGCGCCCGTCCCGCAGCGCGCCGCCCTGTGCCGGCCCCGGGGACGGGCACATCGAAGACCATGACGAGCGCCGCGCGCACATGTCCCGGACCGGCCGTGCGGTGGCGACGGAGGAGGAGTCCGTGTCCGCGAACAGCTTCGGCAGCCGTGACAAGCTGCAGGTTGGCGACAAGTCGTACGACATCTATCGGCTGGACGCCGTCGAGGGCGCGGCCCGTCTCCCATACAGCCTGAAGGTGCTGCTGGAGAACCTGCTGCGCACCGAGGACGGCGCGAACGTCACCGCGGAGCACATCCGCGCGCTCGCCGGCTGGGACCCGCAGGCGCAGCCGAGCAAGGAGATCCAGTTCACCCCCGCGCGGGTGATCATGCAGGACTTCACCGGCGTGCCGTGCGTGGTGGACCTCGCCACGATGCGCGAGGCGGTACGGGAGCTGGGCGGCGACCCGTCCAAGATCAACCCGCTGGCGCCGGCCGAGATGGTGATCGACCACTCCGTCATCGTCGACTACTTCGGCTCGCCGGACGCGTTCGAGCGCAACGTGCAGCGCGAGTACGAGCGCAACAAGGAGCGCTACCAGTTCCTGCGCTGGGGGCAGACGGCGTTCGACGAGTTCAAGGTCGTCCCGCCCGGGACCGGCATCGTCCACCAGGTGAACATCGAGCACCTCGCGCGCGTGGTGTTCGACCGCGACGGCGTCGCCTACCCCGACACCTGCGTCGGCACCGACTCGCACACCACGATGGAGAACGGCATCGGCGTCCTCGGCTGGGGCGTCGGCGGCATCGAGGCGGAGGCCGCGATGCTCGGCCAGCCGATCTCGATGCTCATCCCGCGCGTGGTCGGCTTCAAGCTGACCGGCGAGCTGCCCGCCGGCACGACCGCGACCGACCTCGTGCTGACCATCACCGAGATGCTGCGCGAGCACGGCGTCGTCGGCAAGTTCGTCGAGTTCTACGGCGAGGGCGTGCACGCCCTGCCGCTGGCGAACCGCGCCACGATCGGCAACATGAGCCCCGAGTTCGGCTCCACCTGCGCGATCTTCCCGATCGACGACGAGACGCTGAAGTACCTGCGGCTGACCGGGCGCAGCGAGGAGCAGACCGCGCTCGTCGAGGCGTACGCGAAGGCGCAGGGCATGTGGCTCGACCCGTCGGTGGAGCCGGAGTTCTCCGAGTACCTGGAGCTGGACCTCGGGGCGGTCGTCCCGTCGCTGGCCGGCCCGAAGCGCCCGCAGGACCGCATCTCCCTGGCGAACGCCAAGACGACCTGGCGGCGGGACGTGCAGAACTACGTCGAGAGCGTCCTGGGCGCGCTGGACGAGGCGTCCAACGAGAGCTTCCCGGCCTCGGACACCCCGGCGATCACCCAGGAGACCGAGGGCGACAAGCCCCGGCAGGTCGACGCCAACGGCTCCGGCCGCCCGCACAAGCGGGTCCCGGTCACCCTTGAGGACGGCACGGAGTTCGTCCTCGACCACGGGCACGTCGCCGTCGCCGCCATCACGTCCTGCACCAACACGTCCAACCCGTACGTGATGATCGCCGCGGCGCTGCTGGCCAGGAACGCCGTCGAGAAGGGCCTGACCCGCAAGCCGTGGGTCAAGACCTCGCTCGCGCCCGGGTCGCAGGTCGTCACCGACTACTACGAGCGCGCCGGCCTCACCCCGTACCTCGACAAGATCGGCTTCAACCTGGTCGGGTACGGCTGCACCACCTGCATCGGCAACACCGGCCCGCTGCAGCCGGAGATCTCCAGGGCCGTCAACGACAACGACCTGGCGGTCACCGCGGTGCTGTCCGGCAACCGTAACTTCGAGGGCCGCATCAGCCCCGACGTGAAGATGAACTACCTCGCGTCGCCGCCGCTGGTCATCGCCTACGCGCTCGCCGGGACGATGGACATCGACATCCTGAACGACCCGATCGCCGAGGGCACCGACGGCCCCGTCTACCTGCGCGACCTCTGGCCCGAGCCGGAGGAGGTCGCCTCGATCGTCGAGTCGTCGATCGGGCAGGAGATGTTCGTCAAGGACTACGCCGACGTCTTCAAGGGCGACGAGCGCTGGCGCGGCCTCGACATCCCGACCGGCGACCTGTTCGAGTGGGACCCCGCGTCCACCTACGTCCGCAAGGCCCCGTACTTCGACGGCATGAGCGCCGAACCGGAGCCGGTCACCGACATCCGCGGCGCCCGCGTGCTGGCGAAGCTGGGCGACTCGGTCACCACCGACCACATCTCCCCGGCCGGGGCCATCAAGGTCGGCACGCCCGCCGCGCAGTACCTCCAGGACAACGGCGTCGAGGTCAGGGACTTCAACTCCTACGGCTCGCGCCGCGGCAACCACGAGGTCATGATCCGCGGGACGTTCGCCAACATCCGGCTCCGCAACCAGCTCCTGGACGGCGTCGAGGGCGGCTACACCCGCGACTTCACCCGGGACGGCGCGCCCCAGGCGTTCATCTACGACGCCGCGCAGAACTACGCCGCGCAGGGCACCCCGCTCGTCGTCATCGCCGGCAAGGAGTACGGCTCCGGCTCGTCCCGCGACTGGGCCGCCAAGGGCACCGCGCTGCTCGGCGTCCGCGCGGTCATCGCGCAGTCCTACGAGCGCATCCACCGCTCGAACCTGATCGGCCTCGGCGTCCTGCCGCTGCAGTTCAAGGACGGCGAGTCCGCGGAGTCCCTCGGGCTCACCGGTACCGAAACGTTCGACATCACCGGCGTCACCGCGATGAACGAGGGCGGCGTCCCCGGCGAGGTCACCGTCAAGGCCGACGACAAGGAGTTCACCGCCACCGTCCGCATCGACACCCCGGGTGAGGCGGACTACTACCGCAACGGCGGCATCCTCCAGTACGTCCTGCGCAACCTGATCCGCAAGTAACCGGCACCACCGAACGGGCCGCTCCGGAAGGGGCGGCCCGTTCCGCCGCTACAAAGAACCCTCACTGGGTTTGTTCAGCGGAGATGTCAGGCCGAATGCCATAGATCCTCCTCGGCGGAGGCTTGAACATGGCCCTGGCATCCGTGTTGGTCATGCTCGTCCTCGCCATTGCCTCAACGGCGCGAGACCACAAACTGATCGGGTCGGCCGGTGTCATGGCCGCAACCATGATGTGGCTTGCCCTGCGGTCGATCATCGGGCAGGTACTCCTGGTCATCGGCATCATTGCAGGTGTGATCGTTGTGGATCTCACATGAGGCCGTGGACGCCGAAGACGCATGGCCCCCCGTCCGCCGTGGGGTTGCGTCTGGTTCTGTGAGCGGCGGACGGCCGGCGGCGGATGCCTGCGTGACCGTGCTCAGTGGTCGAGGGCCAGGCGCAGGCCGAAGCCGATGAAGGCGAGGCCGGTGATCTGCTGGAGGCGCCGTTTGACGGCCGGACGGGTGAGGGCGCGGCGGGCGGCCCCGGCGGCGCCGACGACGGCGGCCAGCCACAGCAGGCCCTCGGCGGCGTGGATGGCCGCGAACAGCATGCTCGTCCAGAACACCGGGGCGCCGTCCGGGACGAACTGGGGCAGCAGGCTCATGTAGAAGACGCCGACCTTGGGGTTGAGCAGGTTGGTGGTGAGGCCCGTCCGGAAGGCGGTGGGGCCGGACGCCGGTGTCCACGGGGCCTCGGCAGTCTCGCGCGTCCGGTGCCGGGCGTTCCACAGGGCCCGCGCGCCGAGCCACATCAGGTAGCAGGCGCCCGCGACGCGCAGCACGCCGAACGCGATCCCGGACGCGGCCAGCAGCGCGGTCAGCCCGGCCGCGCTCGTCATCGCCCAGCACATCAGGCCGGTGACCACGCCCGCCGAGGACAGCAGGCCGGCCCGCCGCCCGCCGGCGACGGTGCTGCGCACGACGAGCATCGTGTCCACGCCGGGTGTGATCGTCAGCAGCGCGGCCATGACGGCGAAGGCGAGGCAGGCGGTCAGCACGGGGTAATGCTCCCTGAAACGCCCCGACGGGACAAGAAGGTTCGACATGAACAAGATCGGTGACCTGGACGTCTTTCCGCTCTGCCTGGGCGGCAACGTCTTCGGCTGGACCGCGGGCAGGGAACGCTCGTTCGAGATCCTGGACGGCTACGCGGCGGCCGGCGGCAACTTCATCGACACCTCCGACTCGTACATGGCGTCCGCGCCCGGCAACGGCGGCGGCGAGTCCGAGGAGATCATCGGGGAATGGACGCGGACGCGCGGCAACCGGGACGACGTCGTCATCGCGACGAAGGTCGGCCGGCATCCCGAGCGCCGGGGCCTGGCCCCCGCGAACATCAGGGCCGCCGCGGAGGACTCGCTGCGGCGCCTCCGCACCGACCGCATCGACCTGTACTACACGCACTTCGACGACCCGTCCGTGCCCGTCGAGGACATCATGACGGCGCTGGACGACCTGGTCACCGCCGGGAAGGTCCGGCAGATCGGGGTGTCGAACATCGAACTGGACCGGCTGGAGGCGTCCCTTGAGTTCAGCGAACGCGAGGGGACGGCCCGCTACGCGGCCATCCAGCCGCACTACAACCTGGTGTCCCGCGGCACCTACGAGGGGCCGCGCCGCGACATCGCCGAACGGCACGGGCTGGCCGCCGTCCCCTACTACGGGCTCGCTTCGGGCTTCCTGACCGGCAAGTACCGTCCCGGCGCCAGGGTGGACAGCGTCCGCGCCGGCCGCGCGGGCGGATACCTGGAGACCGAGCGCGGGCGCAGGGTCCTGGCCGCGCTCGACATCGTCGCCGAGGAGCAGGGCGCCGCCGTCGCGACGGTGGCGCTGGCCTGGCTCGCCGCGCAGCCGACCGTCGCCGCGCCCATCGCCAGCGCCCGCACCCTCGACCAGTTGCCGCCGCTCATCGAGGTGCCGCGCACGACGCTCACCGGCGACCAGCTCGAACGCCTCACCGAAGCGTCCGCCTGATCTGGTACTCCAGCCGCACTTAGTGATCTTTGGTGTGTTGTTGCTGGTGGTGGCATTGTCGGGCGTGGCGTAGAGACGGCGGATCTCGTTGGTGGAGATCGGTGCGGAAGAACCGGGTGACGGGCCGGATGCAACCGGGCCTGGTAGTGATCCAGACTGGTCTGGTTCTTGGCGGCCTGGGAGCATTCTTCGATCGCCCGGCGAGTCCCGGTCACCCTGCACCGGTTGCTGTATCGAGATCGGGTGGGGGCTGTGGCATGGGGAGAAGGCCGGGCCGGCCGGGTTGCGCAGTGCGCGGCGTGCACAAGACCCTGCGCGCCCTGGAAAACGGCATCCGCGACTGGATCAAGACCTGGAACGACCCCAGCCCTTTCACCTGGACCAAGACCGCCGACGAGATTCTCGAGCGCCTCGCCTCATATCTTGATCGAATTCCTGGCGCAGGACACTAGCGGAAGTCCTCGACCCGATCCCGTGCCCACTGCGCGAACGTCCGCGGCGGACTGCCCGTCACGGACTGCGCAGTGGGCAACGGGCCCAGGACACTCGGATCGAAGTCCTCGATGTCCGCCGGATCGCCCGGATTGCCGTCGTAGTCGGTGAATCCCAGCAGGAAGTCCGCAGCCTCGGCGGCGAATCCCCCGATCCTCATGTAGATCTCGCGCGCCTCCGCCGGAGTGACCTCCTCGAACCTGACCTCTTCGCCGAGCGCATCGGCGATGGCTTTGACCTGCTCGCGCAAGCTGATCAACTCCGGACCGTTGATGTCGTACGCCTTGCCGTGATGTCCGTCCTCCAACAAGGCTTTCAGCGCCACATCGGCGACATCCCGCTCGTGCACGGGAAACCAGCCCGCGTCCGGATTCGCGTCCCGCACCACCCCCTCGGCCCGGATCGACGGTCCCCACAGCGACAGCTTGTTGGCCGCGAACTCACCCGGCCGGAGGTGTGTCCACTCCAGACCGGACTCCTCGACGGCGTGTTCGACCGGCGGATGGAATGTCGTGTCGAAACCGCCGGTCACCGCGCCCGATGAGAGCACGACGATCCGCTGGACGCCTGCTTGCCCGGCACGTTCGACGATCTCCTTCGCCGTCGACGGCTCCGGGAAGAGGAACATCCGGTCCACGCCGTCGAACGGCACAGACTCCGGCTTGGTGAGATCTCCCTGGACGACCTCAGCGCCGGGCAGTTTGGCCCGCCCCGGGTCCCTGGTCAGCGCCCGTACCTGAACTCCCGCCTTGACCAGGCCTGTTGTCACGTTCCGCCCCACGTTCCCGGTTGCCCCGGTCACTAGCACTCGCACCCGCGTCCTCCTTTTTCGTACGTCCTACGGATAAACAATACCGTATCATCTACGGGAAACGGGAGGCCTGATGGAACGCAGCGGTGGCGGAGATCCTCGGGAGACCTTGCGCCTGCTCTGGCGCTCCCCGCAGGCTCGATCGGGTCGTGGCCGGCCACCAAAGGTCTCCCTGGACAAGATCGTCGCCGCGGCCATGGCATTGGCGGACCGGGACGAACTCGACGCCATGACCATGGACCGGCTCGCCGGGTCCCTCGGCGTCGGCACGATGACGCTGTATACGCACGTGCCCGGCAAGGCCGAACTGGTCGACCTGATGGTGGATTCCGCCTGGCGGGAACTCGACTTGACCCCATCGGGCTCGTGGCGTGACCAGATCGAGCACTACGCGAAACAGAACGTGGCCCTGCACGAACGCCACCCGTGGCTGCGCATTGTGTCGACCGTGCGACCACCCCTCGGCCCCGGATTGCTCGCCAGGGACAACTTCCTGCTGGCTGCTTTGTCCATGACCGGGCTGTCCGCCGCCGAGACGTCTGCGGCGACCGACTCCATCGTCACCTTCGTCGACGGCGCGGCCGCCGCCCTTGCCGAACACACCCATGCCGAGCGGATCAGCGGCCAGTCCGGCGACGACTGGTGGGCCGCCCGCCAAGTGTTCTGGGAAACCATCTTCGACCCGGCGCGATACCCGGCGATCGAACAGACCTGGCAGAACGGCGGCTTCAACCGCAACGCGGCCAAGGCGGCCGCGAACGCGTTCGACCTCGGCCTGCGCGCCCTGCTCGACGGAATCACCGCGATGGCCCAGCGGAATCGATGATCGCCCGTGTGGTCTCTCACCCCGTTACCTGGCGGTTGGGACACGTTCGGAAGCGGAAGGCCGTCAAAAGCGCGGGTCGGCCGGGTCGGTGACGGCGGGGGCCTGGAGCAGCAGGTGTCGGCAACGGTGCGGGTCACGCCCCACATCTCCCGCGCTCGCTGCATGCTCGTGGAGTTGATCTCCGGGGTGCCCATCAACGACCGGGCAACGAAATCCAGGACCGGCTTCTTCGCCGAGGCGACCAGATCGGCGAACCAGCCATGGAGTCCGTGACGATGTGCGCGGCTATGGGGTGGAACACCTGGGCGACCCCGGCGGTGTGCCGGTCGGAGACGACACCGGATTTGAGAAGAAGGGGACCTGCTCGGCAGGGGTGCAGCGGCAGTACACCGGCACTGCCGGGAAGATCACCAACTGCCAGAGCGGGGTGTTCCCGGGTTATGCGGGCCCGCGTGGACGGGCACTGATCGACCGGGAGTCGTATCTGCCGGCCGCCTCCCGGATCGCCGATCCGGACCGGCGGGCCCGCGCCAAGGTCCCCACCGGCGTGGGATGTGCGACCAAGCCGCAACTACTGGCCGTGATGATCGAGCGGGCCATCGCCGCCCAGGCACCGTCCGGGTGGGTGACCGCGCTCACCCGCCCACCGGCCGACACTCACCATATCCAGCGCTGCTCCTGCCGGCGGCTACAACACCAAGCCCGCGCCCGACAACGCCACCACCAGCAACAACACACCAAAGATCACTAAGTGCGACTGGAGTACTAGACCGGATAAGTGGGGTTATAGCGTCGGCGGGTGCCGCCTTTCGATTTTCTTCTGCTCGGCGGGCTGGCCGCGCTGGTCGGCGCGATCGTGCAGGGCAGTGTCGGCCTCGGCGTCGGCCTGGTCGCGACGCCGATCGTGACGATGCTGTTCCCGTCGCTGATGCCGGGGGCGATCCTCGTCGTCGCGTTCGCCCTGCCGTTCGCGACGCTCGCCCAGGAGGTCCGGCACGTCGACACGCGCGGGCTCGGCTGGGCGTTCGGCGGCCGCCTCGCCGGGACGCCGCTCGGCGCGTGGCTGGTGGCCGCCGTCCCGGACCGCGTCCTCGGCGTCGTGATCGGCTTCGTCGTCCTCGCCGCCCTCGCCGTGACGACGTGGTCGCGCGAGGTGCCGCGCAACCGCCGCACCCTCGCCGCCGCCGGCGTCATCTCCGGCACCACCGGCACCGCGTCCGGCATCGGCGGCCCGCCGATGGCGCTGCTCTACCAGCGGGAGAGCGGCCCCCGCGTCCGCGCGACGCTGGCGGTCTTCTTCTGCGGTGGCACGCTGCTGTCCCTGGTGACCCTCGGCCTCGCCGGGCACCTTCCGGTACGGCAGGTCGTCGCGGGCCTGGGGCTTCTCCCGTTCGTCCTCGCCGGGTTCCTCGCCGCCGGACCGCTGCGCCGCTACCTGGACGCCGGGCGTCTGCGCGTGGCGCTGCTCATCGTCGTCGGATCGTCCGCGGTGGTGCTGATCGTCCGTAATCTGGTCTGATGCGTCCCACGAAGGCCGACCTGGAGGCCGCCCGCGACCGTGTCGTCCCCGATGTCCTGCCCCCGGACGGCGGGACGCTGCACGTCCTGTTCAGCGGCATCAACCCGGGCCTCTACTCGGGGGCGACCGGCCACCACTTCGCCCGTCCGGGCAACCGCTTCTGGCCCGCGCTGTACCGCTCCGGCTTCACCGACCGCCTGCTCGACCCGTCCGAGCAGGACCTCCTGCCCGGTTACGGCCTCGGCATCACGAACCTGGCGTCCCGCACCACCGCCCGCGCCGACGAGCTGACCGACGCCGAACTCCGTGAGGGCGGACGCCGCCTGGAGGCCCTCGTCGAGCGTTACCGCCCCGCCTACCTGGCCGTGGCCGGCGTCACCGCCTACCGCACCGCCTTCGGCCGCCCCCGCACCCGGATCGGCCCGCAGGACGAGATGTTCGGCCCCGCGAGACTCTGGGTCCTGCCCAACCCGAGCGGCCTCAACGCGAGCTGGCCGCTCGACAGGATCGCCGCCGAACTCCGCCGCCTCCGCGAGGCCGCCGAAGCGCTCAGAACTCCGTGAGAACCCGCGGGTCGAACCGCACGGTGAACGGCCTGTCCGCCTCCACCTCGGCCTTCAGCTCTTCCCCCGCTCCCGCTGTGCAGAGCCGCCGATAGGTGGAGGCCCCGTTCTCCAGGACGAAGACCTGGACTTTGGGGTGAGGCGAGAATTCGACGAGCCAGTACTGAGGAATGCCGAGGGTCGCGTACTCCTTGAGCTTGCGCACCCGGTCGGCGCGTTCGCTGGCGCTGCCCGGAGAGATGACCTCGATGACCAGCAGAACCTCCCGGCCCGGAATCACGACCGGATTGCGCTCCACGATCGAGGCGCGGGCCACGCTCCTGGGCACCACGAACACGTCCGGCTTACGGATGCCGCCCGGTGTGCTGATCTCCCATTCGCCGCCGCCGGCGACGAAGATCGTGGCCTTGGCATCCGTCGCGGCCGCTTTGATGATGTCCTGCACCTGCATGGCGGCCCAATTGTGGGTTGCGCTCGGGGACAACTCGATCAGCCACCCGTCTTCGAGTTCCAGGCCGCGGCCTTCATCCTCTCGGGCGTGCAGATCGTCCATCGTGTACGGACCAAAACCGCCATGGTCATGCGCGACGCTCACGGCCCTGCTCCCATCAACGGTGCCACAGATCAATGCAGGGACTACGTTACCCCGCCCGACTTTCGGGGACTGAGCGTAGCGATATGTTTACTCTCAGGAGGCATTGTTGAGAGCGAACATCGTGTTCACCTCGGTGAGCAGGGTGGGGTGCGGTTCCCAGAGACCGGGGTGGCCGAGGGCGATGATGGGGCGGGGGAGGGGCCGGACGCCGGTCAGGTGCCAGTGGTGGAAGCCGCGTTCGGACCAGGGGCCGCAGTCGCAGGACCCGTCGCGGGCGGAGCAGACGTCGTCGAGGTCGGCGACGGCGATGACGGCGCCGATGGTGGCGAGCGGGTCGCGGGGGTCCCAGCCGGCGGCCCGGATGAGCGGGGAGTCGCACGCCTTCAGGTCGACGCGCATGGAGGCGTGGACGAGGAGGGGGCCGCGGTAGGCGGTGGGCAGGCCCTGGTTCGAGACGGTCTTGCCGCCCCGTGCGATCGCGAATGCCCAGGGCTGCTGAACACTCATCGCCTGCACGCGGTCACCTCCACTGATCGCCCCGTACTCGGCCGGCCCGGGATCGCCGAGGCCCCGGCGGGACGCCGGTCGCCGCGCGACGATGCCCGAGAGGCTAGGCGCATCTCGGCTGAATTGCCAACGGACGGGTCGAAAGGTTGATGGGCGTCATGGGACGGCTGCCGGGCCGTTCGATTCCCATGCGGATCACTTTCGATCACCCATGTGACGCCGGAGAAGGGTGTGAGGTTGACGTGCCGGAGTGACTACTGCCCGGGGCGCCGTCGCGGCGGCCTACCAGGCGAGGGCGGGCGGCAACCCGGCCGGCCCGGCGTCCGGCCAGTCCGGCGGGGCGCCGAGCGGTGCCAGCTCGGCCAGCTGGAGGCGGTACCACGGCGAGGACTCGGGACGTCCGGCCAGCTCCAGGCAGCGCTCCCACGTCCACCACTCGGCCCACTCGACCTCGTCGGGGTTCGGGTGGACGGGCCCGCCCGCCGGGACGGTGGCGCGCACCACGGGGCAGCGCTCGTGCTCGACGGTGCCGTCCTCGGCGACGGCCCGGTACTGGAACCGGGGCAGGACGGACGTCAGCTCCGCGGCCGGGATGCCGAGCTCGTCGCGCAGCCGCCGCAGCACGGCGTCGCGCAGCTTCTCGCCCGGACCGGGATGGCCGCAGCAGCTCCCCGTCCAGACACCGGGGAACGTCCGCTTGTCCAGGGCGCGCCGGGTGATCAGGACGCGACCCTGCGTGTCCACCACATAGCAGGAGAAAGCCAGGTGGTACGGCGTGTCCTCATGATGGCTGGTGCTCTTCGGGGCGGTACCGACGGCTTCGTCGTCCGCGTTGAGCAGCACGATCTCTTCGACGCCCATGCTGCCTTCCTACCTCATCGACGCCGGAGGGTCGGCCATTTCACGTCCGCGCGGCGGGTGGCGTCCGGCGCGGCGCGGAAGAACGGGATTAAACTCAGAACGGCCCGAGCCAGGGGAAACCCGGTCCCCGACGGAGGAGTTGAAACGAGTGAGCCTGCTGGAGTCGATCAAAGGTCCCGACGACCTCAAACGACTGGACGCCGCTCAACTGGCTCGACTCGCGGAGGAGATCCGCGAGTTTCTCGTTCAGGCGGTCTCCAAGACCGGTGGGCACCTGGGGCCCAACCTCGGCGCGGTCGAGCTGACGATCGCGCTGCACCGCGTCTTCGACTCGCCGCACGACAAGATCCTCTTCGACACGGGGCACCAGGCCTACGTGCACAAGATCCTCACCGGCCGGCACGACTTCGAGCTGCTGCGCAAGCGCGGCGGGCTGTCGGGCTACCCGAGCCGCGCCGAGTCCGAGCACGACATCATCGAGAACTCGCACGCCTCGACGGCGCTCTCCTACGCCGACGGGTTCGCCAAGGCGTTCCAGTTGCGCGGCGAGGACGACCGCGCGGTCGTCGCGGTCGTCGGTGACGGCGCGCTGACCGGCGGCATGTGCTGGGAGGCGCTCAACAACATCGCCGCCGGCGTCGACCGTCCGGTCATCATCGTCGTCAACGACAACGGCCGCTCGTACTCGCCGACCATCGGCGGCCTCGCGTCCCACCTCGCCGACCTGCGCGTCACCCAGGGCTACGAGAACGCGCTCAACCTCATCAAGAAGACCGTGCCGAAGGCCCCGGTGGTCGGCAACGTCGCCTACGAGGCGCTGCACGGCATCAAGAAGGGCCTCAAGGACGTCCTGCAGCCGCAGGCCATGTTCGAGGACCTCGGCATGAAGTACGTCGGCCCGATCGACGGTCACGACGAGGACGCCGTCGAGCACGCGCTGCGCCGCGCCCGCGGGTTCGGCCGCCCCGTCATCGTGCACTGCATCACCACCAAGGGACGCGGCTACGCGCCCGCGGAGAACGACACCGAGGACTGCATGCACGGCGGCGGCGCGTTCGACCCCGCCACCGGCAAGTTCGTCACGAAGAAGGGCGGCCCCGCCTGGACGAAGGTGTTCGGCGAGGAGATGGTCGCGATCGGGCGGGAGCGCCGCGACGTCGTCGGCATCACCGCCGCGATGCTGTATCCGACCGGGCTCGCCCCGTTCGCCGAGGCGTTCCCCGACCGCATCTTCGATGTCGGCATCGCCGAGCAGCACGCCGTCACCTCCGCCACCGGGCTCGCCATGGGCGGCCTGCACCCGGTGGTGGCGGTGTACGCGACGTTCCTCAACCGGGCGTTCGACCAGGTCCTGATGGACGCGGCACTGCACAGGCAGCCCGTCACGTTCGCGTTGGACCGCTCCGGTGTGACCGGGGACGACGGCGCCAGCCACAACGGCATGTGGGACCTGTCGATCCTGCAGCTCGTCCCGGGCCTGCGCATCGCCGTCCCGCGCGACGGGGCCCGGCTGCGCGAACTGCTGCGCGAGTGCGTGGCCGTCTCCGACGGCCCGACCGCGATCCGCTACCCCAAGGGCCCGGCCGCCGCCGACATCGAGGCGATCGGCAAGGCCGGCGAGATGGACGTCCTCGCCCGCCACGACGGCTCCAACGGCACCCGCGTGCTGCTGGTCGCGGCCGGCTCGATGGCGGCGCCCGCGGCCGAGGCCGCCGGACTGATCGCCGCGCAGGGCATCGGCGTCACTGTCGTCGACCCGCGGTGGGTGAAGCCGCTCGACCCGGCGCTCCTCGACCTCGCCCGCGAGCACACCCTCGTCGCCGTCGCCGAGGACAACGGCCGCACCGGCGCCGTCGGCGACGCCGTCGCCCGGCTGCTGCGCGACGCCGAGGTGGACACCCCGATCCGCACGTTCGGCATCCCGCAGGAGTTCCTCGACCACGCGTCCCGCGGCGAGATCCTCACCGACATCGGGCTGACGCCGCAGGCCCTGGCCCGTGACATCACCGAGTCCATCGCGCGCATCACCTCGGCGGAGGATCACGAGCCCGCGACCTCCGACTGAGCCGGGGCCTGCCG